>NZ_CP138959.1:0-2520369 GCF_047304515.1 Prochlorococcus sp. MIT 1306
GGATTGAGAAAAGATTGCGTACGGGGTATGAAATGGGCTATGTTTTTGGACTGCGCGAAGGGCTGAGCCCTGTAGCGCAGGCCACGCGATGCTGATGGCGAAAGCTCGAGGTGTCAGTGGGCGCTTACAAGATCAGAGGAGCGATCCGCTGGTGTTGTAGGTTTTAGAAGCGATCGCAAGATCGCAGCGCCTGACACTCCTTACAAGGGAGTGGAGGAGCAGAACCTGGACAACTTAAGAGTTTAGGAACTGACGCTTTTGTCGCGTTTAGGCCCTATGAGCAGCGATCAAAAGCTGATCAAAAGGTTTGAGCAGATATGCGACGAGAGTGTGAGGTCCCGTCAAAAGAAATGAGTTGCAGAAACCTGTTACAGCATCAATTTTTGCTTTCACGGGCGAGGATTGATGTCAAAGGTGTGACAGGTGAAAGCAACGACCGGATCTGAGATCCTGGAAAGTCACAGAAGGAAGAGATTCTGAAGTGCACTCTTGTAATCCTTCTGTCAGAGGAAGGGGGCAACAACTGCTTGTCGTACGCCAGTGCGAATGAGTGGGTGAAGCAAATCAGACTGAGTGATGAGCCTGTAAGGGTTGATTGCGAGAGGGTTTGATCTACTACGGAGAGTTTGATCCTGGCTCAGGATGAACGCTGGCGGCGTGCTTAACACATGCAAGTCGAACGAACCTTCGGGTTAGTGGCGGACGGGTGAGTAACGCGTGGGAATCTGCCCTCAGGAGGGGGATAACGGTTGGAAACGGCCGCTAATACCCCATATGCCGAGAGGTGAAATGAATTTCGCCTGAGGATGAGCCCGCGTCTGATTAGCTAGTTGGTGAGGTAATGGCTCACCAAGGCATCGATCAGTAGCTGGTCTGAGAGGATGATCAGCCACACTGGGACTGAGACACGGCCCAGACTCCTACGGGAGGCAGCAGTGGGGAATTTTCCGCAATGGGCGCAAGCCTGACGGAGCAACGCCGCGTGAGGGATGAAGGCCTCTGGGCTGTAAACCTCTTTTCTCAAGGAAGAAGATCTGACGGTACTTGAGGAATAAGCCACGGCTAATTCCGTGCCAGCAGCCGCGGTAATACGGGAGTGGCAAGCGTTATCCGGAATTATTGGGCGTAAAGCGTCCGCAGGCGGCTTTTCAAGTCTGCTGTTAAAGCGTGGAGCTTAACTCCATCAAGGCAGTGGAAACTGATTGGCTTGAGTGTGGTAGGGGCAGAGGGAATTCCCGGTGTAGCGGTGAAATGCGTAGATATCGGGAAGAACACCAGTGGCGAAGGCGCTCTGCTGGGCCATAACTGACGCTCATGGACGAAAGCCAGGGGAGCGAAAGGGATTAGATACCCCTGTAGTCCTGGCCGTAAACGATGAACACTAGGTGTCGGGGGAATCGACCCCCTCGGTGTCGTAGCCAACGCGTTAAGTGTTCCGCCTGGGGAGTACGCACGCAAGTGTGAAACTCAAAGGAATTGACGGGGGCCCGCACAAGCGGTGGAGTATGTGGTTTAATTCGATGCAACGCGAAGAACCTTACCAGGGTTTGACATCCTGCGAATCTCTTGGAAACGAGAGAGTGCCTTTGGGAACGCAGTGACAGGTGGTGCATGGCTGTCGTCAGCTCGTGTCGTGAGATGTTGGGTTAAGTCCCGCAACGAGCGCAACCCACGTTTTTAGTTGCCAGCATTTAGTTGGGCACTCTAGAGAGACCGCCGGTGATAAACCGGAGGAAGGTGTGGATGACGTCAAGTCATCATGCCCCTTACATCCTGGGCTACACACGTACTACAATGCTACGGACAAAGGGCAGCAAGTTCGCGAGGACAAGCAAATCCCATAAACCGTGGCTCAGTTCAGATCGTAGGCTGCAACTCGCCTACGTGAAGAAGGAATCGCTAGTAATCGCAGGTCAGCATACTGCGGTGAATACGTTCCCGGGCCTTGTACACACCGCCCGTCACACCATGGAAGTTGGCCACGCCCGAAGTCGTTACTCCAACCCTTGTGGAGGAGGACGCCGAAGGTGGGGCTGATGACTGGGGTGAAGTCGTAACAAGGTATCCGTACCGGAAGGTGCGGATGGATCACCTCCTAACAGGGAGACAACACAATGATTTTGATGTCTGAGTATTTTAATTCTTAGGCCGAAATCCTGTCACCTTAGGTCGATCGGTACCTCAAGTTGAGAATCAAAGAAAAGCTGAGTCATCAGCTTGGAGATTGATGATTGATTTTAGTTCCTAAACTTGTCTAGGTCACACCCCGCAAGGGTTACTCCTGGGCCATTAGCTCAGGTGGTTAGAGCGCACCCCTGATAAGGGTGAGGTCCCTGGTTCAAGTCCAGGATGGCCCATTCGGTGTTGGGGGTTTAGCTCAGTTGGTAGAGCGCCTGCTTTGCAAGCAGGATGTCAGCGGTTCGAGTCCGCTAACCTCCACTGACTGATCTCCTACAACGAGCCAATGGTGAGAACCGTTGTGTGATGTGATTTAGAATTTAAGTTTGCTGGAAGACCCTAGCTTCTTATCATTCCAGGCCTCAATCAATTGAGGTTAGGTTGATAGGACGCTGGGCTCACTGTAATTCGCAAGAATTGCAGAGATGTTCAGCAGAACCTTGACAACTGCATAGGTAAGTCTGGAAAGAATAAAGCATCTCATGGATGCATGATTCTTGGGAATCAGCTAATGCAATCTACGCGAGTAGAGAGCTGAGGTTGATGAACGAGAATGATGTTTGATTCTTGAGTCAAGAGCCGAGACTCTATAGCGTTCTTTCGATGTCATCGAGGCATCGAGAGTTTGATTGGTCATTCAAACCATCTTCAATGACAAACAATTCAGTTTAACTGGAGAAGTTTGAGATTGCAGCCAGGTGAATTGCTAAGAATACGTATTCAACTACGTGAAGCGTTATAGAGATTAATTGGTCAAGCTACAAAGGGCTCATGGTGGATACCTTGGCACACAGAGGCGATGAAGGACGTAGTTACCTGCGATAAGTCTCGGGGAGCTGGACACACGCTTTGATCCGGGAATTTCCGAATGGGGCAACCCCTAGTACGGCCAGCTGAATCCATAGGCTGGTGCGAGCCAACCCAGCGAACTGAAACATCTTAGTAGCTGGAGGAAAGGAAAGTAAAAACGACTCCCTAAGTAGCGGCGAGCGAACGGGGAAGAGCCTAAACCGATGGTTTCGACCATCGGGGTTGTGGGACAGCAATGTGTATCAGGGATGTTAGGAGAAGTGTTTGAATGGCACACCACAGAGGGTGAAAGTCCCGTAACCGAAAACTGAACTGAACTAGCTGTATCCCGAGTAGCACGGAGCACGTGAAATTCCGTGTGAATCCGCGAGGACCACCTCGTAAGGCTAAGTACTACTGTGTGACCGATAGCGCAACAGTACCGCGAGGGAAAGGTGAAAAGAACCCCGGGAGGGGAGTGAAATAGAACATGAAACCATGAGCCTACAAGCAATGGGAGCCCGACTAAATCGGGTGACCGTGTGCCTGTTGAAGAATGAGCCGGCGACTTATAGGCACTGGCAGGTTAAACCGGAAATGGTGGAGCCATAGCGAAAGCGAGTCTGAATAGGGCGATCGTCAGTGTTTATAGACCCGAACCCGGGTGATCTAACCATGGCCAGGATGAAGCTTGGGTGATACCAAGTGGAGGTCCGAACCGACTGATGTTGAAAAATCAGCGGATGAGCTGTGGTTAGGGGTGAAATGCCAATCGAACCCGGAGCTAGCTGGTTCTCCCCGAAATACGTTGAGGCGTAGCGTCTAGTGCTCCAGCAGGGGGGTAAAGCCACCATTTCGGTGCGGGCTGCGAGAGCGGTACCTAATCGAGATGAACTCTGAATACCCTGTGTGTAACTAGGCAGTCAGACTGTGGGGGATAAGCTCCATGGTCGAAAGGGAAACAGCCCAGACCGCCAGCTAAGGTCCCCAAATCAACACTAAGTGATAAAGGAGGTGGGATTGCCCAGACAACCAGGAGGTTTGCCTAGAAGCAGCCATCCTCAAAGGAGTGCGTAATAGCTCACTGGTCGAGCGATCCTGCGCCGAAAATGAACGGGGCTAAGTGTTGTACCGAAGCTGCGGATTTAACTTGTTAAATGGTAGGGGAGCGTTCTATGTGGGGCGAAGCGTTAGCGTAAGCGGGCGTGGACTGCATAGAAGTGAGAATGTCGGCTTGAGTAGCGAAAACATGGGTGAGAATCCCATGCCCCGAAACCCTAAGGGTTCCTCCGGCAGGCTCGTCCGCGGAGGGTTAGTCTGGACCTAAGGCGAGGCCGAAAGGCGTAGTCGATGGATAACAGGTCAACATTCCTGTACCGGTTATGTTTTGGGAAGGGGGACGGAGAAGGCTAGCCAAGCCAGATGTTGGTTACTGGTTTAAGCGTTCGAGGCGTTGAGGAGCGGAGAAAACGTTCTGAGCTAAGGCGTGAATACGAGCTGCTACGGCAGCGAAGTTGGTGATGTCATGCTTCCAAGAAAAGCCCTATACCCGTTAAGGCATAACTGCCAGTACCCGAAACCGACACAGGTAGGGTGGTAGAGAATACTGAGGGGCGCGAGATAACTCTCTCTAAGGAACTCGGCAAAATGGCCCCGTAACTTCGGGAGAAGGGGTGCCAGCGAGAGCTGGTCGCAGTGAAGAGGCCCAGGCGACTGTTTACCAAAAACACAGGTCTCCGCTAAGTCGCAAGACGATGTATGGGGGCTGACGCCTGCCCAGTGCCGGAAGGTTAAGGAAGCCGGTCAGCGTAAGCGAAGCTGGCGACTGAAGCCCCGGTGAACGGCGGCCGTAACTATAACGGTCCTAAGGTAGCGAAATTCCTTGTCGGGTAAGTTCCGACCCGCACGAAAGGCGTAACGATCTGGGCGCTGTCTCGGAGAGAGGCTCGGCGAAATAGAATTGTCTGTGAAGATGCGGACTACGTACACCCGGACAGAAAGACCCTATGAAGCTTTACTGTAGCTTGGTATTGTGCCCGGGCTCTGAATGCGCAGGATAGGTGGGAGACGTTGAAGTAGTGCTCGTGGGTGCTACTGAGTCAATGGTGAGATACCACTCTTTCAGAGCTAGGGTTCTAACGTTCACCCGTTATCCGGGGAGCGGACAGTATCAGGTGGGCAGTTTGACTGGGGCGGTCGCCTCCTAAAAGGTAACGGAGGCGCGCAAAGGTTCCCTCAGGCTGGTTGGAAATCAGTCGACGAGTGCAAAGGCAGAAGGGAGCTTGACTGTGAGACCTACAAGTCGAACAGGGACGAAAGTCGGCCTTAGTGATCCGACGGTTCTGAGTGGAAGGGCCGTCGCTCAACGGATAAAAGTTACTCTAGGGATAACAGGCTGATCTCCCCCAAGAGTTCACATCGACGGGGAGGTTTGGCACCTCGATGTCGGCTCATCGCAACCTGGGGCTGAAGTCGGTCCCAAGGGTTGGGCTGTTCGCCCATTAAAGCGGTACGCGAGCTGGGTTCAGAACGTCGTGAGACAGTTCGGTCCATATCCGGTGTACGCGCAGGAACATTGAGAGGATTTCTCCCTAGTACGAGAGGACCGGGAGGAACGCACCTCTGGTGTACCAGTTATCGTGCCAACGGTAAACGCTGGGTAGCCATGTGCGGAGTGGATAACCGCTGAAAGCATCTAAGTGGGAAGCCCACCTCAAGATGAGTGTTCCCATGGCATAAGCCAGTAAGGTCACGGGAAGAACACCCGTTGATAGGCTCTACGTGGAAGTCCAGTAATGGATGCAGCGGAGGAGTACTAATAGACCGAGGGCTTGACCATCCATTTGGTTCTTGCCCGAGAAACAAGTTTTATTCAATTCAGAGCATCATTCGCAAGGATGATGACCTATGCAGTTCTCAAGGTTCACTCCTTGGGAATGATTTTATCCTGGTGTTCATGGCGATGTGGAACCACTCCGATCCATCTCGAACTCGGTTGTGAAACGCATCAGCGGCGACGATATTTTGGGGGTAGCCCTCTGAGAAAATAGCTCAATGCCAGGTAAAACATTTCCTTATGTAGATCATCAATCTTGCGAAAGAGTTGTTGATTTACCAAGAAAAAGCCACCCGCAGGGGTGGCTTTTTTGATGTGCAAGTCAGTGTGATTTTTAAAGAAGATAATCAAATAGACACCAGAGGTCTTTGATTGGCTGGCGCTAGCGTTATTAGCAGTAGATGAATGCCAAGCGTGGAGCTTCGTTGGAAACGTTGGGCTAGATGGTTGGTCGCAAGTTTGTGGCGGGCTTACCTTCGCTGGATGCGTTGTGATTGTGTAGATCTTAGTGCTGCTTTTGCTTATTACACGTTGCAGTCATTTTTCCCAATTCTGTTGATCTCGCTGTCTGTGGCCTCTTGGTTTCTTGGCCGTCAGCATGGTCTTGATCAGCAAATTGTTGACTTTACTGCGCAGGTGCTCCCACCTTCTGTTGTTGGTTTGGTGGAATCAACATTGGTGAAACTTGTCAAACAAGGCTTTGGGGCAGGATTGCTCGGAGCTGTGTTTCTGATGGTGACTGCTGGTAACGCCTATTTAACTTTGCAGCGTGGTGCTGATCGTCTTTGGCGAGACCTGTTGCCCCTGCCTTCAACACCTGCACCATTTGTTGTTCAGCTAACCCGCTTCCTGCGTGCTCGAATTGAGGCTTTTGTGGTCGTAATCCTGGTCGGGCTGCTTGTTGTTGTTGATCAGATCAGCGTCAATGTACGCATGATCCCAGGTGCTGTTTGGGATGAGCTGATTAGCACGACACCATGGCTTGCCGCTTTGTTGTCTCGAGTGCCTGTGCTTCAGGTAGGTCAGTTCGTTGTGCCATTACTTGGCCTCTCTGGGATGGCGTTGTTGTTGCAGGCTTTGCTACCTAGTAGACGTGTCCCACTTAGGCCTCTTGTGCCTGGGTCTTTTTTGATTGGTACGCTTTTGACGATCCTCAACCTGGTCGTTAGCCGAAGCATTCTTTCGCTGGGCACGCGTTATCAGGCTTATGGCTTCATCGGTGGTGTTTTGGTGCTCACCTTTTGGGTTTGGATGGTCGGTGTGATCCTTTACTTTGGGCAGTGCTGGAGCGTGGTCCTTGCCAGTAGGAGTCGGCATCAATGGGGAGAACCGAACCCGCTAAAAAGCTGATTTCACAACGTCTTCAGTCAGCATAAAATTGATTTTTAATTGATTGTTGTGCCTTCTCTGATGCGAGCACGCTCTGCCCGGTTACCGCCGGCCTTTGCAGGCATGGCTCTATTGAGTATGGCGATAGGTGCGGTTGTGCTGATTACAGGTCTTACTCTTTTGGCCGTGCCTGTCATGCTGCTGATCGGATTTGTGGTAGCCCTGGTTGCCGGAGTCTTTTTTGGAAGCTGGGCTTTGATCGAAGTCTTAGCAGCCTTGGAGTCTTGGATGGAGCGGGACGCCCGCTTCCAGCGTTGAAATGGCCAGGCCTTCTCCTCTGATTTGGTTGGCCCTTCTGCTGATCTTGCTGTTGCCCACCGCAGCCGGGCGGATTTTGCTTGATCTCGCTGGTGGGTTAATGCTTGTCGCTTTGGTCTTACCGTTTTTGCTAGCTGGCTTTGGTTGGTTGGGTTGGCGTGTTCTTCAGTCCCGCATGGTGACTTGTCAGGCTTGTGGATTGCGCACTTTTGGCGGCTCTGATCAGTGTCCTGTCTGTGGTGCAGGGCTGTCTGATACTTCAGAGTTAGGTGATTTTAAAGATGATGGAGAGATTTCTACCCCTGCTAGTGCGGCCACAATTGATATTACGGCTGAAGATGCTGGTTCAGAGGGGTGATGATCTTTAGACACTAATCAGTGTGTTTATCCGCTCCTATTGAGGAGCGTATTTTTGTTGGATAAGAGGTTGAAAAAATCAATTAGAGCTATCAACAGTGTATTTCTAGTTCTCAGCATGATTTGCCATTTCTTGTAGCCGACGTTCACGCAGGAAGAGAAATAATGGTGCGGCAAATGCAAAGGCAATTGTGATGCTACTTAAAAGCACGATCCACAGGTGTCGCATTTGAAGTCGTCGACTCTCTACAACGATCCAGATGGTTATAGCACTAGCACCTATGATCAGATCTCGGGATAAAGATTGAGCTGCAGGATTTGCATTCGATAGTGCTACAAATAAGCTGATATCAAAGTCTGGACCGTATTGCTGCATAAAGTCGATGTTGGCTAGTGTAGGAAGGATCGCTCCAGTGATTGCTAGGATCAAGTAGACCCATTGCAGCAAACTATTTGGTGCTTTCATGCCACTCGTGATGTGATAGTTGCAACGCTAGTGAAGAAGCCATGTGAAATCAATGATTAGTTGTATATGTATGATTTCTGGTCTGAGTGTCGCCAGTGCCTTCATAGAGGCGAACTGCTGTTCAATGCGCTGGGCCTGAAGAACAAGTGGCAAAGTCTTGGAAATATCTTTTTTGCTTTGCTTGAGCAGTGCCCAAAGATACTCACTCATTACCTTGACAAATAGTGGCCACAATGTATGACTTTGAAGTGGTTAGAGCTGCTTGTTGTTTTGGAGTTTCAATCAAGTTAGGGTAGATGCTTTTTGTTAATTGTATTTATGGAATTGAAGTTGGCACTTACATTATATGGCTCGAGTTGAATTTTGGCGGAAAGATTCTCTTGGTCCATGATTTTTCAGCGTAAACAGATGACTTTCAATGATTACAGATGTCTGTTCTCCATAGCCAAGCTCAAAGCGAATGCTGCCTCATGATTATGTTTTTAGGTGGCGTTGCCAATCAAAGCAGAGATCGAATTTTTTGATTTTCAGTCGTCGTTAACGAGAGGCATGAAGTTGTTTATTTAAAGGCCTAAGCTTGAGGGCTGGCTGATGAGCGGTAAATCGATGAAGCAGGCAATTGCTGAGAGAACAGCAGAGATGATCAGCGATCGAGTGGCGAATGTTGTACGGCCACTATTCCTTTGTAAGTCGAAGGCCTTGTTATTTGGAAATAACGGTTGGCAACACCAACCTGCTACGAGTGCTACAAATGGCCAACTGATAAAGGTCAAGAGTATGTAGTTGAGAAACATGCCCATTGATTTGCTTCAGCTGAAACCATTGTAGCGATCCTTTAAAGGTGCTATTGATTTTGACATTTAAGAATTTTTGAGGGAAATAATTTTGAGCACAATTTTCTTTATAGAATCTGTTTCTTGCTAGGTGCAAACAGCATCATTACGTCTGACTCTCTAGGTTTTATATGGATCAGTTGCTTTGAAGATAAGAGAGGGCGCTGGCATACTATTCGCTCGCTTGATGAATAGCTCTAAAGGGTAATATTGTGGCTGTTGAATCAGCTCCATTGGGTCGTGGATGGACCAGAATTTATAAGGTAAAATTCTTGGGAGGTCGCAATAGACTTGTAAGTTCTTTGGGCCAGTAGGCTCCAGAAAATTGGAGTCAAGACTGGTCTAAAGTGTAAACCTCTGTTGAATTATGTGTCTGAATCAGGCTTTAGGTTGCTCGCATCGAGCTGCAGCACGCTTTGCTCGACGGTATTAAGCAGTGCTTCACAGTGCTCAAGGTAGACCTTCCCTTGTAAGTAGTGTCTTTGGAGTTCTTCTACTGGAACGCTGTCATTCTGTAATTGAGTAAGGAGTAAATCGAGCGCTTGTAGAGATTCTTCGTAGCTGAGTGATTTCGCATCTTGGCGCCATTCTTTCAGCATGCTATCTAGCGTTGATTGCGCAGTATTGATGGCATGCTTTTGCTGTTGAGAGCCGGAATCTCTCGGCGTCTTCTCAGATGATGAAGTGGCTTTTATCATGTCGAGGGCCTTTGCTGATTAATTTCTTCTGCGCTGGCATTGATCTGGCCATCACTGAGTTGGATGGTCAAATTGTCCAGCCGAGATACATCACCCACGCTTCGCAGAGTTTTGCCTTGCTTGTTCTTCACGATGGCAAAACCGCGCATCAACCAGAGTTCTGGTGATAGAGCTTGGAGGAGCTGATGCTTCTGGCTTAAGTGAATGCGCTGAAGCTCTATCTGTTTCAGCGGTTGTTGATACTCCAACGCTTTGCCTCGATCTACAAGCCGCTCACGTTCTTTGCGAATGAGCCAATTGCAGTGGTCTTTAAGTCGATGACGGCGTTGCATCAGCACATTTTGAGCTGACTCCCGACTGGGCAACAGTGCCACCATCGCTGCTGTTGGCGTCGCGGCTCTATGGTCAGCAACCAGATCAGCCACTGTTTGGTCATCCTCATGCCCTAGTCCAGTCACCACCGGTATTGGGAAACTGGCCAGGTCACGGCACAGGTCTTCATCATCAAACACCATCAGGTCTTCACGACTGCCACCTCCTCTGGCCAGCACGATCGCTGCAATCCCCAGCTCATCATGCTGATTAGCCAGAGAACGTAAAACGGATTGGATTTGTTTTGCTACACCACCTTGGACTGGAATTGGAATGATCAGCAATTGAGTTAGAGGCCAGCGCTCTTTTGCTGTACGCAGCATGTCTGCTAGGGCGGAACTGGGCACGCTGGTCAAGATGGCTACAACCTCTGGATATTTTGGTAACGCTTTCCGTTTCGATTCGTCGATGATGCCCTCTTTCAGTAGCAGGGCTTTCACAATTTCGAACTGACGCAGCACCGTCGATAGGGACGGACGCAGGTCTATGACCTGCACGGCCAGGCTTGCTCGGGTTGCCCAGAAGTTGAGCTTGCCGACAACCGTTACCCCATCCCCTTCTGCAGGCCTGTAGGTGAGTTGCTGCAGCTTGGAAGCCCAAGCCACTGCCGTGATACTTGCGTTGCCGTCAGTCAGAGTTAGCCAGAGATGACCTTTTTTAATCTGTGGCTTGGAGACTGACGCTTCCACCAGAAAGCGAGGTGCAAAGCCACGTTCCAGCAGAGTGCCAATAGCCGCGTTGAGATCGCGGACTGAATAGTTTGGAAGGGATTCAGCGGTCAAGGCGTCGATAGGCCATGCCCCAGTAGAGGCAGATCACGACGCTAAGCGCAGCAACAGCTTGCCCCCAGGCATGATCCAGTTGGGTGGATGCGATTGTGAAAATCACCAGGGCGCTGCTCAGCAGCCTTGCGCCATCGCGACGGTTGTTGACGAAGAGTGGGGGCAAGTTAATCACTCCAACGTTTCTCTACTGTGGACCATCGTTATTGCAGGGCGCGCTTTACGCAAACTTTGTCGATTTACAGTGATCACCTCATATGGCTGCTACTGCTTGAAGGGTTGCAATGAGATTCAGCCAAGGCCCATCTGAGAGAGAATGCTTTGGCCGGTCAGAAGTTCGGTGCTGAGGCCGATGACGACGCCCATCATGGCGAGACGGCCGTTCCAGGTTTCTGCGAAGTTAACGAAGCCGAAACGGGGCTGAGTTTTGTCGGCCATTTGCAACTCCAAGATCTCATCAATGTAACAAAGCATGGAGATGGCTTGACCGTCTCCATCGCAATAGATTGGCATTTTTTAGGTAACTTTTTCCTTGTATTTATCTCGTCAGGCCATGTGCTTTTTGATGCGGGCGGTTGCTTGGGCTTCTCGCGGGTTCTCTGGCCAGGGATGTTTCGGGTAGCGACCGCGCATTTCACGGCGCACGTCCTGATAGCTATCACTCCAGAAGCCTGCTAGATCTCTTGTGAGCTGCAGAGTACGCCCTGCTGGAGAGAGCAGTTCAAGGGTCACGGGAAGCTTGCCATTGATCAGTTTTGGACCGTCTTCGCAGCCAAACATTTCTTGAAGCTTCACCGATAATTTCACCTCTCCATCGCCATAGTTGAGTACAGCAGACCGACCAGAGGGAATGGTTAGTTGGTTTGGCAGCAGGATGTCTAGTGTCTGGCGCATCTTCCAGGGGAGCTCTCCCCAGAGAGCTTCTATGAGCCCTTCTTCACCCAGCTCATCCAAGCTATGGCAACCCAACAGCGGTTGATTGAGCCATGAACTTGGCTGATGGCCAAGGAATTTCAGGTCGCGAGGTGGCCAGGGGGTGCCTAGGTGGCGGTGGGCGAGTTCCAGGCGTGCACGCAGTTGTTGGCTGCGACGGCCCCAGGGGAGTTGTCCTAGACCCTGATGGCACAAGACATCGAGCAGGATCTTGCGGCAGTGTTCTGGTTCGGGTTGTGGCAGGCGTTTCCTTTGGATTAGTAGTTCGCCGATCTTCAACAGTCGCTCTGCTCGTATTCGCGAGCTTTTTGCATCCCAGCTCACTGATTCACTCCATTCCCCATCTGTCTGGCTCAGGGTCTCTACCCATTGCATCGAGAGGGGGATTGCGAGCTGGATGAGTGTGTTGGCCTGGCCAAGATCCACCCTTGCAACTGCTAGGGCAGGAGAAGATCTGAGAGGGTCATGCTGGCGGAGAATGGCGCCGCGTCCTTGTCGCAATCGATAGTGTCCGGCTTTCCCTGGTCGTTCCAAGGCCAACCATTCCGGGAAGGCTGTGGCAATTAGTTGTGCAGCGAGGTCATGTTCTGAGAGGTCTTTATTTGCTTGTTTGCTGTATTGACCGTCTTGCTTAATGGTCTTGAGCTGACCAAGCAGCCTTTGACTGAGACGGCGCATCTGTTGATGGCCTTGTCTGGCAGATCGATGAATGTCTCGCTCGTCCTGACGTAACCAATCCAGACGAGTCCTCAGGTCTGAGCCAACCTGATGGCTGTTGAGGGGATCTCGATCACCAAGTAAAGCGGCTAGTTCGGCTCCCAGGGCTTCGCAACCCCATTCTTTGGCTTGGAGCAACAGGATCCCTAGCCTGGGGTGTATGCCTAGTTTGCAGAGATGGCGGCCTAGCGTTGTGATTCGTCCGTCATGGTTGAGGGCGTTCAGATTGATCAGCTGTTGCCTTCCCTTCTGCAACGCTGATTGAGGTGGGGGGTCGATCCATGGCAGGGTTTCTCCTAAGCCAGCGCCCCAGGTCGCTAGCTCAAGCACCACGGGCATGGGATCGGCAACAAGTATTTCTGGAGCTGCATGTTCGGGCTTGCGCAGTTGTTCTGCTAGAGACCAAAGTCGAACGCATTGGCCTGGACCTTGGCGTCCGGCTCGCCCTTGGCGTTGATTGGCGCTTGCCAGGCTGGATGGCACTGTCTCAAGCCCCTCCATGCCAGTGTTGGGGTCAAAGCGACTTTGCCGACTTAGGCCGCTGTCGATGACCAGTCGAACCCCTTCGAGGGTGAGTGAGCTCTCCGCGATAGAACTTGCTAAGACGATCTTGCCTATCCAAGGCGATTCAGCCCCCAGCAATGCACGCGCTTGCACATGCAGAGGCTGTTGCCCGTGAAGATAGGCAAGATTCCAATGCGTAAGACTTTCTTGAGCCGCCAGTAGTTCTTGGGTGCGTTTGATCTCACGTTGTCCAGGCAGGAACACCAGCACGGTGGGGCGTGAACTGTTGCGATCGCTTGCTTCGGTGAGAGGTAGGGCATGGGCCTTAATGGCCCGCATCACCTGATGGGGTAACGGTTCGTCTGGGCGGGGTGTCTGATGATGGGTGGCGACGGGGAAGGCTTTCCCCTTGCTCTGTAGCAGGGTTGCTTCTGGTAGGCGATCTTGTAACTCGCCAAGATTGAGAGTTGCAGACATGAGCAGAAGCCGTAGCTCTGGATGGAGCAGCGGTCGGGCTTCAAGCAAAAGGGCCAGGGCGAGGTCGCTGTCTCGCCGTCGTTCGTGAAATTCATCAAAGATCACGCAATCAATGCCGTTTAGGCTTGGATCACTCTGAAGGCGACGTAGAAACAAGCCGTCTGTAATGACCTCTAATTGAGTTCGTTTTGAGCGCAGCTGTTCATGTCGTATAGCGAAGCCCACGCGCTCCCCTAATGGCTCTTTCAAGCTTGCGGCTAGTCGCGAGGCTGCTGCTTTGACAGCTAATCGTCGGGGTTCCAGCATCCAGATTCGGCCTGGAAGAGGGGCGTAACCATCAAGGGCACCTAGAAGCGCAAGCGGAACTCTGGTGGTTTTCCCTGCCCCTGGTGGCGCTTGCAGCAGCACTGTGGCACTTGCAGTAAGGCTGTGGCAGAGCTGCGTTAGCAGCGAGTCGATCGGGAGATCTCCCAAGCTGCAAAGAAAGAGTTAGCTGATCAGATTGAGAAGAGCTAGCAGCATCAGGCTGCTTAGGGCTCCTATTGCAAAGAGAAGCCTTACTAAAGGCGCCGTCGAAAGCCGCAGGCTGCTCATGAAGAAAACCTTAAGAGCCGGAACTGTACTGGTCTAGCCCCTTGTCCCTGTTTGTAGCCCTGGTAGTTCGCAGGGCTTCACATCCTTCACAGTCAGCGCACGTGGCGGGTGCCGTCAACGGGGTGATAGTCCTCGCCTGTGAGTTCTTCGTAAACGATTGCTGGTAGCCCTGTTTCAAACATGGTTTGTAGTGCTTCCTTGAGAAAGGGATTCCATCCCCCGGTGCTTACGTCGCCGTGTCGGACCGTCCAATCCCATGTTCCCTGCAAATCTCTAGGGATGCGTCCTTCCCGGTCGCGCCGAGCCACCAGGTCAAGAGACTCCACCAATCCCACTTGGATCGGCTGTTTGCCGTAAGCAGGGGTGAGGCTTAGTTCAAGCCGAACGGGATCTTCTTTGACCAGCCGCAGTCGAAACCGCGGAGGCAACTTCACTGCTTTGATGACTGCAGCCACGATGCGCGTTCTTTGATCCACCAGGGCTTCCCCAATCGAGTCGAATCCAGTGCCGGCCTTTGACACTGGTTCTCTAATTTATTCAGCAGGAGTTTCTGTTGACTGGGGTGGCTCGTTGTCTCCTGAGAAACGAACTGTGAGGAGCTCTTCTTCTGTGAGGCGGCCTTCCTGGTCTAGTAATTCAGGGTGAACGGTCACTAAACCGGTGCGATCACCTTGTGAGTTCTTCCTAATTGGTTGGCTACGTATTGGTTGCTGGGCGGCGCCGAAACCCTTCCCCATCACGCGGAAGGCTTGCCACAGCAGGATCAGGAAGGCAGCGCCGTAAAGGATCGGGAACAAGGAGTTCTCCATGACGTCTTCATGGTTTGCGATAAAGGCGATTGGGTGGTCGCCACGTTGAGTTCATCATTGCTTGCCTTTGAATGATCGTGCTAATCACGAGGCTCTGGCAAAGCTCAGGCCTTTCAAACATCACGAAACTCAGGCAAAGGGCTGGTTAGCGCCCAAGATTTGTTGCAACAGTTCATTCAGTTTGGAGCTTGTTGAGCGGTTCCGTGGGGGAATGAAGCTTCATGAAGACGAGCTCAGGCGTATTTGGTCACAGCTCTGTCAAGGATTGACACTGTTGTTTGAGACAGCTCTGTCTACGGTCAAAGTCATCAATTGATTGTCTTTTGGCCAATGTCTGCGTTGCTTGAGGAATCCTCCGCAGAGTTGCGGTTATCCAGCCAATCTTCAGGTTTGAGCAGGGTTTTCCGTGGTGGTCTTCTGCTTGGCACTGGATTGGTTTGTCTGCCTGTGTTGTCGGGACTTTCCCCTCAACCGCTGCAGGCGGCATCAGCTGCGACAGCCTTATCCCGGCAGTCGTTTGTAGCGGATGCGGTGGCTCGCAGCGGCCCTGCTGTGGTGACTCTTGAGACGAGTCGGACGGTCCGTTCTATGGGCATGGCTGGTCTGCCTCAGGGACTGTTAGCAGACCCGCTGTTCCAACATTTCTTTGGTTTACCTGGCAGGGTCGCTCCCCGCGCGCGGATAGAACGAGGGCAGGGAAGTGGTGTGATTTTTTCGGCGGAAGGATTGGTTCTCACCAATGCTCATGTCGTGGAGAAAACCGATCAGCTGATGGTGGGATTGCCAGATGGTCGAAGGGTGTCTGGGCGACTGGTTGGTCAGGACACGATTACTGATCTGGCTGTAGTGCAGTTGGATGGCTTTGGGCCTTGGCCCACAGCTCCATTGGGAGACTCGGACCAGCTTCGGGTCGGGGATTGGGCCATAGCCGTTGGCAACCCCTTTGGCCTTGAAAATACGGTGACGTTGGGGATCGTCAGCAACCTCAACCGCAACGTCTCTCAGCTAGGGATCTCTGGCAAGCGGTTGGATTTGATTCAGACCGATGCTGCTATCAATCCAGGCAACTCAGGAGGACCGCTGTTGAATTCTGAGGGCAATGTGGTGGGTATCAATACACTCGTTCGCTCTGGGCCAGGCGCTGGGCTGGGTTTTGCTATTCCTATTAATCGGGCCAGGACCATCGCCAAGCAGCTGGTGGAGCGAGGACGGGCCAGTCATCCGATGGTGGGAGTAGGTCTCTCGCCGGTGCCATCTGCTCGTTCTGGGGAAGCCAATTCTCCTGGTGCTGTGATTCGTTCCGTGGTGCCGGGTGGGCCTGCAGCAAGTGCCGGTTTGAAGGTTGATGATGTGATCGTTTCGGTTGAAGGGTTACCGATTGATGGGCCTGCGGAGGTAGTGAGCGCGATTGATCGTCATGGAGTTGGGAGTCCAATCACTCTTGGATTAATCCGGGGCGATAGTCGGATTGAGCTGGCGGTTACACCAGTGGAGCTGACGGCGATGCAGGCACCTTGACCCTGTGATGTGCACTACTTCCCGACTAATCCAGGCTCAGGCTCTACAAAAGCATCTAAGACATCTGCAACCCATGAGCGGGGTAGGGATGCAATCTCATTTTGCTGCTGGGGCTAGAAGCTATTTAGTCGTCAGTGTCTCGCAACTGCTCCACGCAACGGGTGATGCATTCACCGTCATCCAGCGAGCAGGTCGTGATGCATTCGAAGTAGGTCTCAACGGCATCCCAAGTTTGCTCGTGCTCATTGTTTACGTCGCTAGTCGAGTTGGAGATATGAAGGTCTTCTGCACGTTGGGTAGGGACGCTTGTCATTAAGTACACACAGCTGTGAAGTCAGCTTATGCACATATTTGCTGTACTCCAAGGAAAATGAGTCTTCCTGCCTAACCTTCTTTAAAGTTTTCTTGCCAAACGGATAGATTTTGGGTTTAAGCCGCGCCTTTTTTTCTGGCTTGACGCTTTCTTTGGCGATCGCGATTGGCGAGGCGTTTGACTTCTTGTTCTGCCAGGGTCATTGCCGCAGCAGCTGCGGCTTGCTCCTCTGATTTTTTTTCCTGGAAATAAGCGTAGTTGCCTCGGTAAAGGATCAGTTCGCCATCGCGTAATTCCACGATGCGATTGGCTACACGGGAAATGAAGTAGCGATCATGAGAGACCAGCAGGGCAGCGCCTTCGTACGCCTGCAGTGCGTCCTCAAGCATCTGTTTGGCAGGGATGTCGAGGTGGTTGGTTGGCTCGTCTAGCACAAGCAAATTGCAGGGTTGGACCAGCATTAGGGCCAGGGCTAATCGAGCTTTTTCACCACCACTCAGATTGTCGACGTCTTTGAAAACAGCATCATTACTCAAGCAGAAACTGCCGAGTAGAGAGCGCACCTGGGTTTGGGTCCAGTCTGGGACAGCTTCAAACATTGTGTCGATGACAGTTTTCTGCAGGTCCAGAGCTTCTGCTTGGTTTTGTTCGAAATAGCCAGCCATCACGTTGTGTTCTCCCAGGGAGGCCTTGCCGTCATCTGGAGATTCCAAACCCATGATCAGACGCAGCAGAGTTGACTTGCCTGCGCCATTGGGACCAATGAAAGCAATCCGATCGCCGGGTTCCACCTCCAGGTGGGCGCCGAGGAAGAGAATCTTGTCTCCGTAGCTGTGGCTGAGGTCTTCGATCACAGCCACCTGCCGGCCGGATCGTGGAGCGTCTGGGAAGCGAAAGCTGGGGCCGCTGACACTCTTCACTGGAGCTTCGATTCGCTCCACTTTCTCGAGCAGTTTCTCTCGGCTTTTGGCTTGGGTGCTTCGCGTGGCACTTGCCCTGAATCGATCGACATAGGCCTGTTGGGAGGCGAGATCTTTCTGCTGGCGTTCAAACGCAGCTTGAGTTGCTTCCTCTTCGAGTGCCTTCTGCTCAAGATGGGCTGTGTAGTTGCCGAGATAGGTGCGCGAAACGCCTCTCTCAGTAATCACGATTTGGGTACAGATCCGATCGAGGAAAGTCCGGTCGTGGCTGATCACAACCATGGCGGCGGTCTGTTTGATCAGATAGTCCTCCAACCATTGGATGGTGTCCACGTCCAGATGGTTTGTGGGCTCGTCGAGTAGTAGCAGATCAGGATCTTGAAGAAGGATCTTGCCGAGCGCAATTCGCATTTGCCATCCCCCGGAATAGTCCCCTACCCGCTGATCGGCCCCCTCCGATGTGAAGTGGAGTGTTGGCAGTAGTTTTTCGATTCGAGCCTCAAGCTCATAGCCGTGCAGGGCTTCAAAGCGATTCTGGAAACGGCTTAGGTCCTTGATCAGGCTGTCGAGAAAAACGCTGTCTTCTGCAGCCCGCTTTGTAGCCATGGCGGTTTCTATTAGTCGCTGTTGATGGACAACGGCAGCGGCCTCGCCAAAGGCTTGAAAAAGCTCTTCTCGTACTGTGCGGCAGGGATCAACATCAAATTCTTGTTGTAAGTAGGCGATTCGTGGGTTCCCCTGGCGCACAATCTGGCCACTGCTGGCTTCTTCGAGTCCCGCGATTAATTTGAGCTGTGTGGACTTGCCTGCCCCATTGACTCCTACCAGTCCGATGCGGTCTCCGGGCTTGATTTCCCAGGTGACATCCTTGAGGACTTCATGCGTGGGGTAGATCTTGTTGACGTGCTCAAGTCGCAGCACCGAGGGAAAGCAACCACAAGAACATCATCCCGCTTCGCATACGGGCAGACTGGTGGATATCCATTCCGGATCACCGGCCATGGTGAAATTCGAACAAATTACGGCTGTTGTGCTTGCTGCTGGCCTAGCGATCCCTAGTTACTGGTTTTTTTGGAGTTTGGCAGGAGGTGGCGGTTACGACCGTCGAGGCATGCAAAACGCCAATCCCTCACAAGTAGAAGAAGGTCGCTCGCGTGAATTAGACCCTGGTCTTAAAGCCCCCCCCGGGCCTTGACGACCCATTGCTTGGTGTCATCGTCATCGAGGCTGGCCAAGTGTGCTTTTACTTCGTCAAGCGTGACAGGGAGTCCCATGCTGTGCCCCAGATCGCAGATTGCCTTCAAGGCTCCCTGAGGATCTTGGAGTGCCTGCCGAAATAGGGCTTTGGTGTGTCCGGGATCGTTCTGAATACGTTCGTAGAGCACTGCAGCGTTGCTGCTCATCAGAAGGGAAGAGTCTGTTGCAACTGTATTCAGCCTGAAGTGATTTGACCTGATTCTTGGTTCATGCTGCTTGCTCCACATCAACTTCTGTCATGCCTGTTGCTGATGCGTCTTTCATGCTGCGGGCATCCATGCAGAGGACTTTGCGCAGTTGGGCGAAATTTTTGGCCTGGGATTCGCGTCCGTCCTGAGCGGCGCCGTATTCCGCCCTTTGCAAGACTTGATGGAGATGTGTGAGCAGATAGCTGCTGATTACAGCTGATACCAGCACATCGCTATTTTCTTGGCTTCGGCTTAAACGCCGACCCTTGCTTGATTTGATACGGCTGTTTGGCTTGACAGGGCTGTTGGATTGGCCAGGGCTGTTGGCCTGTTGAGGTGGATTGAAGCGAGTTGACGTTGGAAGTGTGGGTTGGTCCATGGGGCAATCCTGGTGTCTGGCTGTGAGTCGAATGAGGGGGGTACTTGAGTTTTAGGGCTGAAAAAGCATTGGGTATTTCGACGGACCATGAAATTGTTGAACTGGGCCATCGGAATAGACCATTCCGAACTGTGGTCTCAGCATAGTGCTGGATACTATCCTTGCACACCTCTGTACACTTGTAAGTAGGACTTACTTTTTTAGGGTCGTGGCTACCCGTCAAACTTCATCCAGTGGGAAGCCCAAGTCTCCGAGAGTCCAGGTTGTGTTGCCTGAAGAGCTTTGTGTGCGCCTCACAGCTCTTGCCGAGCTTGAGTCCCGCACCGTTAGCAATATGGCCAAAGTGCTTATTCAGCAGGGTATTCAGCGTTACGAGCAGGAGCAGAGTTCGGTCGTTTCAGCCCCATCGCTAGCGAGTACAGAAGGCTTTCGATCGGCTCTTGAAGCTCAACAGCCCAGGCGTTTAAGAGGCGCTCCGCGCCGTCTCCGTCTCTATCGTCCCTCTTGAGCTTGGCGGTCTTCGTGGTTCTTCAATGAACTGCTTGGCGAATCAGGCTGGATCAGCTCTCACACCAAGAACTGCCGCACGCCTGGCCCCTGTTATGGCAGGAGCGTTGCCTGGGTGCTGGAGGCAATGCCACCAGGCCAGTAATGCAAAGGCAAGACCTTCTCTGGCTTCAGCGCTGAGGCCAAGCTCATCGCTATTGAGGACTCGCATGCCACGGCAGCGTTGTCTTAGTTCGTTCATCAGCACAGGATTTCGGCTTCCTCCACCAGCAACAATGAGTTCCAGGGGGCGAACCAGATTTCTAATGCGCAGATTGTCCAGATCCTGTGCCACTACGGCTGCGCTGAAAGCGGTCAATGTGGCGACACGATTGGCCCTCGACAGCTTGGGGAGTTCCTTTAGGCGCTGCTCTAGATCGGCAAGCCCAAATTGCTCCCGGCCTGTTGATTTGGGAGGAGGGAGTTGGAAGAAGGCTTCCTTCAGCCAGCGTTCGATCGTGTTCGTATGCGGATGCCCACTGGCAGCGATGCTTCCATCATGATCAAAGGCAAGCTTGCCTTTGCTGATCTGTTCAACAGCAAGATCTATCAGGCTGTTGGCTGGGCCGCAATCCCAGCCCATAACTGAAGCAAGGCGATCCGGACCGCTGCGGGGAGGAATCAGGGTGAGATTGGCAATCCCTCCAAGATTGAGCACCCCACGCCAGCCCCCTACTCGACCTAGCAGTGCGGCATCAGCCATAGGTACCAAAGGTGCTCCCTGGCCTCCTAGTGCCAGGTCTGCGGCTCGGAAGTCATGAACAACAGGGCGCTTGAGCAGTTCAGCCAGTAGAGGCGCTTGCAGGATTTGCCAGCTGGCGCCGCGATGATTCTTTTGAGGAGGACGATGCCACACAGTCTGACCGTGAGAACCCACGAGCTCAGCTTGTGCGCTGGGGTCACAGGCTAGAGCTGCTTGAGCATGAACCTCGGTGATGGACTCAGATAGCTCGAGCCATTCACGGCTATTGAGCCTGATGCCTTGTCCTGCGTTGACAACTGTTTGGCGAAGATCCGCTGGATAGGGGGTGCAGACAAGATTCAGTAGCGACCATTTGGGTTCAGATGGTGAACCACTGAACTCAGCGAGTACTGCATCAACACCATCAGCACTGGTGCCGCTCATCAGCCCCAGTACGCGCATTGAAGTTAGGTTTTGGGAAGTTTCTTGAGGTCGTCAACCAATCCCATGACGACAAGCACATGCTCTTTTTCGAGCACATACGTTGCGGGAGGGTTGACGTGCAGTCCCTTGGTTGGGCCAGCTGCCAGAACGTTTACCAGGTAGTTCTTGCGTAGGTTGAGGTCTCGTAGGGAATGTCCAACAAACAGATCGGGAACCTTGATTTCTTCGATGCAGGTTTGGTCATCAAGTTCCAATCGTTCCATCAGGTTGGGCCGTACTAATTCAAGACCTAGCCGCTCCCCCTGCATCCTCGAGGGGAACACCACTCGATCAGCGCCAACCCGCTTCAACATCTTTTCGTGAAGGTCACTGGTGGCTCGGGCAATCACCTGTTGCACTTTGCTGCCTTCACTGTCCTTGGCGATCAGCGTGGTTGTGATGCTTGCTTCGATCGGTTCGCTGATGCCCACGACAACGGTGCCCATTTCGAGCACACCTGCTTCTCGCATCGATTCCTCGTCAGTGCAGTCCACAACTCTTGCTTCGATCGACGGCTCCAGTTGTCGCAGCTCTTCGATAGATCGTTCTGAACGGTCAACCGCCAGCACGTCTGCACCGTTTTGCATGAGTTCACGACAGACGGCGCTCCCGAAGCGCCCTACTCCCACTACCGCAAAGCCAAGCTGAGGGGTGCCTTGTTGGGGTGACCAGTTCCACCACTCTTTCATTGTGTTTTCTCAGTAAACCAAAGTTCAGACATAAAGATCTTCTCGCGGATAGCCGATGCGATTTTGACGGTGGAGCCGATCTTTGTTGACGGCTTCCCAGATTGCGCTGAGTAGCAGAAGGATGCCGAGTCGTCCGACAAACATGCCGACGATCAGCACGAGTTGTCCGAAATGACTCAAATTCTGGGTGACGCCAACATCGAACCCCACAGTGGCAAAGGCTGAAATGCATGTGAATAACATCTCTAGAAAGGTGAAGGCTTGCTCTCCATTCAGGCTGCTGGACATACCCAGCAATAAGGCCATCACAAGCACGAAAAGCAGGGATGCCACTGTGATGCCGACGGCTTTCAAGACCACCTTGTCGGAAATTTGACGATTACGGATGACGACATCGTCCTGACCACGCAGGGTTGAACGGGTGGCGGCCATTAAGGCGGCCAGGGTGGTGGTTTTGATGCCACCGCCAGTACCGCCGGGACTAGCTCCAATGAACATCAGCGCCATTAGCAGAAGTAGCCCTGAATCGGAAATGCTCTCGAGAGAGAGGTTCACGGTGGTAAATCCAGCGGTTCTGGCA
The DNA here is from genome assembly GCF_047304515.1 of Prochlorococcus sp. MIT 1306. NCBI lineage: Bacteria > Bacillati > Cyanobacteriota > Cyanophyceae > Synechococcales > Prochlorococcaceae > Prochlorococcus > Prochlorococcus sp. MIT 1306. Next base: position 22,548 of record NZ_CP138959.1, read on the forward strand.
CTGATAGAGCCGAATAGCGAGCTCATCAGTCGCTCAGACCAACCGATACTTGAGAGGAAGTGGTCTTGGCTTAGTGATTCAGTGATCACTAGCCCCACGGTTCCGATCAGGATCAGGATCAGGGATGTGCGAATGACCAGACGGGTATGCAGGCTGAGGTTGCGGCGTTGTAGCTGTTTGCGATTGCTCCAGAGATCACTGGTGACTCTCCATCCCAGTCCACCAAGAACGATCAGGACGATGATCACGCTATTGACTACCGCATTGCTGCGGTAGTGCTCCAGGCTGTCAGACCAGAGGCCGAAGCCGGCGTTGTTGTAGGCCGAGATGCTGTGAAAAAGTGCAGCCCACAGTCGCTCTCCATGGTTGGTGATGTCATTGAAGCCAAAGATGTAGAGCACGATCGCGCCAATCAGGATCAGCACTGTTGCGGTGAGGGCAATGCCGCGAAAAGTCGTGCCTACGCCGCCAACCCCGAATTCATCGAGGGTTTTGCCTCGATCAAGCCTGCATCTCAGTTCAGTTCCGCGAACCACAAAACCTTGTAAGAAGGTGGTGATAGCCATCAGCCCAAGTCCACCGGCAAGGATCATCGCTGCAAGAACCCCCTGGCCGACGTTGGTTAGATCTTGGCCGATATCAATAATGCAAAGTCCAGTCACGGTCACTGCTGAGGTCGCCGTGAACAGTGCTTCCCACAATCCCACCTTGGCGTTGGAGCAGACCGGAGTGGCGAGAATCAGAGTCCCAGCGATGATCACCAGCAAACCTGTGACCACAGTGAATTGAGGAACCGTTAGGCGACGGTACAAATCCTGAGTGCGATGGACGGCTTTAGGAAATGGCACCGATGGGTTACCGCTTTATCGCGACGAGAGTCAAAGGTTGTCCTGAGGATTCTCCCCAGACGGATAGAAACAGATTCTGCAAATGCTGGCACAGTTCTGCTGTATTCAAGATCCGCCGAAATGCCAAAGGATCAGCCCAGGAATCATCACGGTCATCAGGGCCGTTAGGCCAGCTCCGTAACGGGTTACATCCAGAAATCGATAACGTCCAGGACCGAACACCATCAGGTTTGTCTGATGCCCCATTGGTGTGAGAAAAGACTGGCTTGCACCAAATAGCACGGTGAAGACCAGTGCATTGGGTACAAGGTCTAGTCCAGGTGCGAGTTGGATGGCCACTGGGACAAGTAGTGCAACGGATGCGGCTGGGCTCATCACCTGGGTGAGGAGCGTGGTGACCAGAAAGATGACTAGTAAGGCTATGTAGTTGGACCAGTCATTCAGCAAGGTTTCAAAGCTGCTTGCCAGAGCATCTGCCAGGCCGGTTTTCTGCATTGCCACGCTGAAGCTGGAGAGCGACCCCAGCAGCAGAATCACATCGAGACGAATTGATCGCTGAAGTTCCCCTGGACGAAGGCATCCTCCTGCCACCATCGCGACTGCAGCAAGTAGGACTGCTGCCACCAGTGGCAGGGCAGTCACTGTCGGCATGATCAGCATGGCCAAAGCAATGGCGATGGTCAGTGGTTTGCGGCGCACTGTGGGCAGGTCGTTTTCCAGCTGATCAAGGACCAGCAAATCATTGCTGGCTTGCAGGCCACGAATCGAGTCCAGTGGGGCTTGCAGCAGTAAGACATCGCCTTCGCGTAGTACCGCTTGTCCAAGACGCTCTTGCACTGTTTGCTGACCACGCCTGAGAGCAAGAACTGTGGCGTTGTGGCGTTGTCGAAATCGCAGTTCACGCAGACTTGCACCAGCCAAAGTTGAGCCTGCCGGTAGGAGGACTTCCACAGTTCTTTGCCCTTCGCCCAGGTCAGATGGGGAAAGTGATGACGGAGCGATCGACTCTCTTGTTGCTAGCTGTACGTTGTGTTCTTGCTGGAGACGTAGTAGGTCTGCGCGGGTGACCCTGAGGAGAAGTCGGTCGCCAGGTTCAAGTCTGCGATCAGCCAGGGGCGGCAGGAGTCGTTCTCGACCTCTTTGCAGTTCCAGCACGTCTACATCAAAACGACGTTGTAAACGACTGTTGTGCAGGGATTGTCCTACCAGTTGCGAGTTCTGAGGGATGGTGACCTCTGTGAAGTAACCGGTCTGGTCTTTGTTGTCTCCTAGTTCATCGCTGTTGCTGCCACGGTCTGGCAACAGGGCCTGAGGGGCAAGCATGAGATAGGTGGTTCCGGCGAGCCAGATCGGCACGCCGATGGCTGTGAAGCTGAACAGTTCTAGAGATCCATTGCCCAGTTGCTCGCTGATGTCACTGACCAGCAAATTCACTGAACTCCCCAGCAGTGTGAGTGTGCTGCCGAAGAGCGCTGCGAAAGATAGTGGTAGCAGGACCTTAGATGGAGAGATCCGGCGTCGATGACACCAGGCTTCGATGACAGGTAGCAACGAGGCGACGACGGGTGTGTTTGGGAGGACACTTGAAATGGGAGCGACCACTAGGCCCAACAAGGCAATCAACCGGCGTGGGCTGCGAATGCGCTCGGATGCGATCAGTTCGCGCACGCGATCCAGGGCACCACTGCGGAATAAGGCTGCAGAGACGGCGAACAGGCCCATTAACGTAATAAGGGCAGGCCTGCCAAATCCAGCCAGGGCTTGTTGGGGAGTTAGGACCCCTGTGGCCATAAGCAGTGCCATGCTGAGCAGGCCAGTGAGTTCAGGTGCAAGGGCACCGCTGATGAAGAGCACCACCGCCAGCAACAACACCGCCAGGGTGATGAGGGCTTGGGGGTTTTGAATAGCGGTGCTCAGCACAGCCATAGTTAAGTATTTACAGAATGCAGAGGGGCCGATTCTGCTTTGTGACCCCAGAATTGATCCTTCAGCCAGTGTTTGAGTCCTTGCAGCCCAGCACCTGAGGCCGCGGAGAGATAAATCACCTTCGGGTCGATGCTGCGGATTGTCTCAAGTGCACTGCTATCACAACGATCAATTTGATTGGCTATCACCTGCCGGATTGATTCTGCGCCAAGGGAATTAAGCAACTGATGCACTGTGTCAAGTTGGGCTTGCCAGTCTGTGTCTGACAAGTCCACAACCACTAGGAGGAGATCGGCTTCAAGAGTTTCCTCCAGAGTGGCCCGAAAGGCTTCCACTAATGGCGCTGGCAGTTCACGGATGAAGCCCACAGTGTCTGTGATAAGAAGCTCAAGGGGTTTTCCACCTGTCTGAGGAATCAAGAATCTTCGGGTGGTTGGATCCAAGGTTGCAAACAGTTTGTTCTCTGCCAGCACTTTGCTGTGCTCGTTTCGACTGCAGAGAGCATTGAGTAGGGATGATTTCCCCGCATTGGTATAACCCACGAGTGCAACCCTTGGCAGACCTTCCCTGCGGTTGCGGAGACGGGCGCGATGGTTTTGCAGTTGCCGTACCTCACGTAACAAGTGCTCGATGCGTCGTGTAATCGCACGCCGGTCTTTCTCGAGTTGGGTCTCGCCGGGCCCGCGTGTGCCGATGCCACCTCCCTGACGGGATAGGCTGCGACCTCGCCCCATCAGCCTTGGCATGCGATAGCGAAGTTGGGCGAGTTCCACTTGAAGGCGGCCTGCTGCACTAGAGGCGCGCTGGGCAAAGATGTCTAGGATTAATTCACTGCGATCCATGACAGGGCAGTCGAGATATCGCTCCAGATTCCTGACTTGAACAGGACTGAGCTCACGGTCTGTGATCACTAGAGAAGCGCTATGTCGCCGAACTTCCAAGGCAGTCTCTTGTAGTTTCCCCTTGCCCCAGAGGGTTTGAGGGTTAGGAGCCCCCTGCTTTTGTCGCACAACTGACACAGGATGCCCCCCTGCACTGCGCACCAACCCCTCGAGCTCAGCAAGGTCGCGTTCGCTGCGGCTTTGCTCTGGTCCCGTAAGGGTCAGTAGTAGGACCCGTTCCCTACTGTCCTTTGACGGTACGGGGTTGACTTCTGGCTTGGCGGTTGATCCTTGGCTGTGCTGGCAGAGCTCGCTTAGTCCGTTGGCTTCGATCAAGCTCCATCCCGAGATCTCCTTTGGATCTGGTTGCCAGAGGGCAGCAATCCTGCGACCTCCTCGATCTGCTGTGGGAGCAAAACGTAGCCAGGAGTTCGGTGCTAGATCGAGTGCCACGATTGCATCATGTTGTTCTGGTCTGAGGTTGTTTCGCTGAAGCGTTAGAGAGCAGCTGATTAAGCGCCATCCAGCGGTTTTGCGACGGGGTGATTCAGGAAGATGGGCGAGAAGTTGGCTGGATCCATCGAGAGGACCGACCCAAAGAAGGCGGCACAATCCACGGCTATCCAGCACTAAATGGAGTGGTTGGCATAGCTCAATTACCTGTTCAGCTAGCCGTTCCAGGGTTAGCTGATCGGCGCCTTCCCTTTCGGGATGCCGGCGGTGGCTGAGGCGTTCTAATTGTCTTTGTTGTGAAGGGCGTAGTCCCTTGGTGCGGCCAGCTAGGTGGGCTTGTTTCAATGTCCGAGCAGCCAGGCTCCGCCTGAGCGCAGGCCTAGAGACAATCCAGGTAGTTTTGTTAGATAGGCACCCCGGCGAATTTGGAAAGCCAGAGGACCTGCAAGTGTGAAACCCATGCCGGTGAGGGAGGCTTCTCCTACTCCCAGGCTGAGCATTTCGCCAAAATCCTTAAATTCAAAAGGCTGGAGAGGACTGCTTGCTCGTAGTGCCATCACGTTTCGAGCCGCGATCTCCCCTTGTTGAAGTGCGACCTGGGCTGTGGATGGCCAGGAGTGGTCTTTGTTGTAAGTGGCATCGCCAAGGCCAAGCACATCACTGAGTCCGATCACTTGTAGGCACGAATCGATAGGCAGTCTTGCTTCGGTAAGGACAAAGTCGGGGCTGAGTGCTGGTATGACTGGTCTTGTGCCGGCTGTCCAAACAAGACCACTGTGCGTTATTGCTGAACTTATGGCAGGTTCCTTTTGTTTGCTTAGGAGTTCAACCTGGTCTGTCGAGATTGATCGAACTTGCGTGCGCAAATGAACGTGAACACCACGTTCGTTGAGTGCTCGCTCGGCTTGTTCTTGGTTGAAGGCTTTCGCACTGGGCAGAACCCTTTCGCCAAGCTCAATGAGGTGGAGTTCAGCAGCACCGTCAAGGAGATCTGCAAGCTTGCATGCCAGTTCCACGCCAGTTGGTCCCGCCCCAACAATCACAAGGTCCTGACGAGGATTTCTACGTAATTGAAGTTCTTTAATTCGTTGTCGCAGCACTTCAACGTCGTTTAGACGGTGAAACATCAGGGCGTGTTTACGGACCCCTGGAATGTCGAAATCTGTTGGAGCTGAGCCAGTGCTGAGTACCAGTTGTGCGTAGTTGAGCTTGAGCCCTGAGCTGGTGGTGACCGTTTTTGCTTTGGTGTCGATGCTTTCAACCCGGTCTTCGAGAAGGGCAATACCGCGTTGACTGAGTAGAGAGTGATAAGGAGGTGCGACTTCCCAAGCCTGAAGCTCTCCACTCAAGAGTTCGTAAAGCAAGGGGAGAAAGACGAACCGCTGGCGCGGTTCAATCAGCACGATGGGGGGGCGAGGTTGGCAGTGGCTGAGAGCGAGCGCGGTCGTTAGCCCTGCAAATCCGCCTCCCACAACCACCACGGCATTGGCGTTTGATGGGTTGGGGATCATGCGCGACGAGCCTGGGATGATTCTCGAACCTTAAACACTCTGTTGTGGACGGCGACATTGGAGAATGGGGAGATGACTGATGGCTCCATTAATAGGTTGACCACTGCCACGTCTACTGCGGCAGGCCAATCTCCGAGTGTGCAGGTTGCCTCGCTTCTCGAGATGCCTCTGGAGGATGCTCGGATACACCTTGCCAAACTTTCTGCCCAGAACCGTCTTGAGTGGGCACTGAAGCAGTTTGGTCAAGGCTTTGTTCTGACAACGAGCTTCGGCATTCAATCAGCTGTTCTGCTGCACATGCTCCATGGTCTTGATGGTGGTTCGGTGGTCCCTGTGGTCTGGGTGGATACGGGCTATCTACCAGCTGAGACCTATTTCTATGCCGATCAGCTCACGCGTCAGCTTGGGTTGGATTTAAAGGTGGTTCAAAGCCCAATGTCTCCCGCTCGGATGGAGGCTATTTATGGCCGGCTCTGGGAGACAGGCTCGGTGAAGGATCTGGAGACATATCACCGTATTCGCAAGGTGGAGCCCCTCGAGCAGGCTCTGGATGATCTCCATGTGCATTGCTGGGCCAGTGGGGTGCGCAGTGATCAGACCGACTATCGGCGCTCAATGGCTTTTTTGGACCTGATTCGTGATCGCCTTTCATTGAGGCCTTTACTCGACTGGACTCCCAAGGAGGTTTTCTATTACATGCAGGAGTATCAGTTGCCGCAGCATCCACTGTTTGAAAAGGGTTACTCCACGGTCGGCGATTGGCATTCCAGTGCTCCCGATGGGGGGGAGGCGTCTGGACGGGAGACACGCTTTGGAGGTCTTAAGCAGGAATGCGGCCTTCACCTCCCAGGTGTGTTGGGCGAAGGCATCTAAAGGTGGAGGTTTTCAGGCGTTGTCGGTGCATTGGCAAGAGCAAGGCAACTATTTCATGCCAATCTCTTTAGAGAAATCTGTCTTTTGAATTCCTGTTATCTTGCTTGATGAAAGGTTTGGTTAAAGATGCCTGCTTAAGGAGCCAATCCGCCATTTAATAAAGAGAATAACCTCCTTAGGTATAAGCTTGCATGCGTTTGGGCTGATCATGAGGTAAAGCCTATTCTGATTCCACTTAGAGACTTTTGCCTGCCAGAGAAGTGCCAATTTCCTGGCAACAAATTACAAGAGAGTCGCTTCCCTTGAGGGTGCTATTTTATATAGAAAGCGTCAATCAAATGATGACACCTTGGAAATTTACAGCACAATTTGAAATTATTAATTGAACCTTGAATGCTGCTATAGGCTTTAAATCTGACTCTTGATGGTCTTGTTGCTGCACTGGTTCAAGCCTTCTGCTGTCAATGGTGGCTTGACTTCTAGGCCTTTCAATATATCAACTATCGATACGGCAAAATTAATATTCTGAGCTCGTCCGCCATCGCCAGGCAGGCTCCAGGTGTTGACTCCAATGACCTCGCCTTTGTTATTTAGAAGAGGTCCTCCGCTATTGCCGGGGCTTATAGACGCATCAGTTTGAATCAAAGTCACATAGCTTGGAGTTATTCCCTCTAAGTCTCCACTTGGTGGACGTACAGCACTAACAATTCCTCTAGTTACTGTTCCGGCAAGACCCAGAGGTGAACCTAGTGCTACTACACCTTGACCCGGGAATGGGTAACTGGAGTAGCAAAGTGGTAAGGGCTTTATCCTCTCTGTACTAGGGACACGCAAGAGCGCAAAGTCCAGTTTTCGGTCTATATAAACAACTTTTCCTTCTGACTTTAATCCTGAGGGTCCACTTACCTTGAATCTTTTATCAGGACCTACCACCACATGCCTATTGGTAAGGACTAGACCTTTTTTATCAATAACAAAACCACTTCCTTGACTCCTGTCATTCTCCAGCATAACTACAGAAGGTAATGAGTTTTTTGCAATGTCTTCTACGTCCAATTTGGCCTCATTTACGTCCATGGGCCTTATTGAAACCGAAGGCTTGTCCCAAGTCTTTATAGTCTTATCGAATAAGCTTTTTAAGGCTCTAACAGTCCCTGCCCCTATAGGAACTACTGCAGAGCCAGTTCTTCTCTTTAGCTTTAGGTTCACAGATGCGCTGCCTCCTGATTTTTTGACTCGATTTATAAATGCCTGAGGTATAGGGAACTCGCCATTTGAACCATATAGTTTAAAACTTTCACTATTAATGAACAGCTCTATTGAGGGAGGGAAGTCATTCATGTAGCTACGCTCATAAGTGCATGACCAGAAGCCGCAACCTCCAGCTGTATAAGTTATTCCCTTGAGAGTATCTATTGTCCATCTTGTAATTACTCCTTCTTTTGATCCTGTGCTGAAGGAGTCAGTAAAATCTCTATCAAATACAACAAGCTCGTATGCACCATCTAGTTTCGACTTGAGTTTCACTATCTTAGACCATGGCAATTTGTCTCTATCTTGATTTTTCCAGTCCAGATCTTTTATGTATTCAACAACACTTAGGCCGGATTCTGGATTATATTTTTCCTTGACCCTATTCTTTTTGTTTTTACCTCTGCACTCTTCTTTATTCTTCCAGACTGATGAGCTGCAATCTATTTCGAACGAATGTGCAGGGATGGCTAATTGTAAGCAACAGAGAAGAATGCTATAAATAATTGCCCCTGATTTTAGTTTTAGCATCTTGTAAATAGATATATTGATAAAGGTCAATCGCTGTTAGAGCGAAGTCTTGATAACGATGCAATTATTGAAATATAGATATTAAAGGGCTTATTTTTTGAGGGCATTGGTCGTAAAGCAATAAAATCTCCGTTCGTTTGGATTTTGTTATTATATTTTTAACTAGATCTGAAGAAAGCCATAGACTTAAAACAGGGCCGATCGCTTTTGATGATTGGCAACAGTCGCTGGCATTGGGCCACGTTTCAGGCTGATGCATGGCAGTTTTGCCATAGCGTTCCCAGTCCGCTCAAGCTTCAAACGCTTGAGGCCCCTCTTGTGGCCTGGGCTGCAGTTGGTCCGATCCCTGCGGGAGTTGTCTTGGATCCGAACCGGCGCTTGGGGTTGGGGGATGTGCCCTTAACCCGAATGCCTGTATGGCTCGGCATTGATCGAGCTTTGGCGGCCTGGGGTGCGCTGAGACGAGCTCACACCAACGGGATGTCGTCTTCAGGCTTGCTTGTGGCCGATGCCGGCACAGTGTTGAGCTTGACGCGAGTAACGGCCGCTGGTGATTTCGCTGGTGGACAGTTGGTGCCGGGTTTACGTCTGCAGCTACGTGCCATGGCGCAGGGGACCCAAGGTCTTATTGATCCAGGCATTGGCTCAGTTAGTACTGAACCATTTCCTTTCGCCACGGCAGAGGCCATGCGTCGGGGCAGCCTCCAGGCACTGCTTGGCACTCTTCTAGAGGCTCAGCGTGAGGCGGCACTACCTCTTTGGTTATGTGGAGGTGATGCCTCGGTTCTTAAGGAAGCACTCAGTCAGAGGGGTCTTGATGTTGTGCACCATCCGAATCTTGTCTTGGAGGGGATGGTTGACGTGCACGATCGGATTAGTCGAGCCCCAAGTCTTTGAGGATTTGATCGGCCATGGTTGCGGCTTTCACCTTTAGATAAATCAGTTCCAGGTTGCCCTTTGGATCTACGACAAAGCTATGGCGCATCATGCCCATGTATTCGCGTCCCATGAATTTTTTGAGCCCATAGCTTTCGTAGGAACTGGCCACTGGACAGGGTTCCGTGTCGCTAAGAAGGGTGAAAGGAATCTGATACTTGTTGATGAACTTGGTGTGGGATGTAGCAGCGTCTTTGCTGATACCAAGCACCTTGATGTCATTGGCCTCGAAGCGTTCCCATTGGTCGCGGAAATTGCAGGCTTCCTTCGTGCACCCAGGGGTGTCGTCCTTCGGATAGAAGTAGATCACAACCCGTTGACCTCTTAGTGATGCCAGCTGAACGAGGGTGCCGTCCTGATTGGGGAGATTGAAATCTGGTGCTGGATCACCAATCTGCAGGGTCATTGATGCCGCTTCAACTCAATAGCCGAAGCGTACTGGCGTTGTGGTTATTTCCGATGCAGGCTCCCTTGATGCCGATCAGTCGGGAGGAGGAGCAATGGGCTGGGCGATTGCCTGCGCGGAGATCAAGGCAGTTCAGAAAGTCTCGTGGCTATGTACGTCATGCCCTCGCTGATCTGTGGCAAGTGTCTGCACTTGAGATTCCATTGCAGGCCCCTCCAGGCAAACCTCCAGAGCTTGCAAATGGCTGGGGATACATCAGCTTCAGTCACTGTGAAGATGCACTGCTGGTGGGTTGGTCGCCGCAACGGGTCGGGGTGGATTTGGAGCGTAGTGAACGTCCTATTGCTGCTGAGTTGCTTGCACGTCGTTATTTCTGTGCTGACGATCAGGCAGCTCTCTGCCATTTGAGGGGTGCGGCTTTGCGGGATGCCGTGCTTGAGCAATGGCTAATTAAAGAAGCAGCGATTAAATGGCAGCGGGGCAGCCTGGCGGCGGATCTGATTCATTGGCGTTGTGGGGTCGACTCTGCGTTTGCTGTTCATGAGCTATTGGGGCATCAGGTCGATGTTCATCGAATTCATCACAACATTTGGAGCATGGCGGTGGTGAGTGATTTAAGTGCGATGTCTAATTCCCCAATGCTCTGCTTAGTTTGAGGGTCATTGTTGAGACGCTCATGCTCGGCATGCTGAGCTCACAGAAAGCCCCATCGCTTGTAGCCGCAGTCCTTTTGGCAGTGATGGGTTTGTTGGGGATGCATCAGGAGCAGGCGCTCATGGTTTCTGGAACTTGGTCGAGTGGTGAAGATGTGACGTCTCGCTTGGCGGAACGGGAGGCCACTCTCAACCTGCGCAGCGAGGCCGAAGCGTTGTTGTTGTCTTTCACCCGAGCTCAGATGACACGTTTCTATTGGGGTGAGTTTGCCTCGTCGTTGGATGAGCTGGGCCTGACTGTCGGAGAACCTCTCATCGCACATGTGCAACGATCAAAAAACCTCACCATGTTGTGGCTGGCTCCTCAACATGGTGAGGAAGCCTATTTAGCCATTGTTCGTCGTGACAGCAGCGGCACTAGGCTCGAGAGACTTCATTGCAGAGGCAATGTTTCCAGGTTGAAGAAACCCTTTTTGGGTAGTTGCCCAGATGGATGGAGTGAATTTTTGCCTTTAAAAAACATTTGAATATTGCGACATCAACTTGATTGGGATTCTTGATTATTGGGGCACGAGGAGATTCGCGATCTTTCAGCCTTGGTGCAAGACGAGTTTGATTACGGCCTGAAGTGCTGCCAAAAGTGTGATTTTGGAACAGGGCAATCAGATCTGTTGGCGAATCTATCTTTTGCAGCTAGTTTAATTTGGATACCTATTCTCAATCGTCCGTGTTCAATCGTCTTGCTGCCGGTTTGCTTGCCGGCGCCTCTTTGTCGGTCCTAGCCATCCCCGCGCAGGCAGGTACCAATTCACCCGTTCGCTGGAACTCTGGTGGTGCTGTTTGGACCACGACCTCCAACGACTTTGAAACTTTCTTGAGCACTGGTGAGACTAATCTTGATCGGGCTCTTGACCAAGGAATTGACCGCTCAGGTTGGTCTGCTGATGAAATTCAGCAGGGCATGACCAAAACCTATGACGTCGACGTGATCGACGTGACTCGTTTCCTCTACTCCGATGATGGGGTTGTCTTCCTTAAGAATCAGACCAAGAGCTACTTCCCTTACTGGAAGATGACCGCTACGGCTGTGCAGGGCCTTCGTGCAGCCATCATTGCTGATTCTGCTGATGGCAGCATCTCTTCACAGGGGATTATGGCAAACCTGCCTGTTGCTTTCCGTCTTGCCGACACCTGTGGCACCTTTGACGGCAGCCAGAATGTTTGTGCAGATGGCAAGTGCCAGGGCGACGCTCAGTGCACCTCCCTGTTGTCTTGGTATGTTTTCCTTCCTGCTTGTGTGCAGGCCAATCAGCTTGCTCCCAGATGGATTTATGGCGGCAAGACAACAGGGCAGACTTCTTCTAACGATTTGTCGTCCTACAGCTCGTCCCCCATTCGTGGCCTTTGGTGATCCGTTTTTGATCACAACTCTCAAGCCCCGGCATCGCCGGGGCTTTTTTTATTGCTGTTGGTCTTCCCGATGCCTTGGCAGTGTTAGTGGAGTCTGCGGCTGCCGATGATGCGTTGATGGATCAGGCGTTGGGGTAGTTGTTGTCCTCGCGTGCGCTTGAGCATGAGCGTCAGGTTTTCCAGAACCTCTAACGATGCATTGTTCGCTACGAGGTCTCGGTAGGGTTTCCCTTCGCTGAGCCAGCGATGCTCAAGGCCCTCATCCACCTGCAACGTCAGGAGTTCCTCCCATCTCTCCCAGGTCAGCTGCCAGCCGCACTCCTTCAGGTTTTGTGCAAGGAGGGAATCGAGGCGCTGACTTTCAAGCCAGATCTTTTCGCGAGCGATGAGTGGTGCTAGCAGGTTTCTCTCCGCAGGATTGGCTCCTTTGCTCTCTAGTAATTGCAGTAGGGCCTCGGCCGGCCCGATGTCTGCATGGCTGATCAGGAGCCTTAGACCGGTTTCATCGGTGCATCGCTGGCTGATGAGGCTCCAAAGTTTCTTCTGTTCTGTACCTGCAATGTCTTGGCTGGAGAGACGTCCCCCAATCCATTCGAACTGATGTTCTGCTGGTAAGTCTTGGAGTGCATCGCTGCTTCCATCGATCAGTTCAGGGCGGATGATTGGGTCGAGCAGATCGAGCTGAGCGATTAGGCGCGCCTGATCCTGCGCTGTTGAGCAGAGGATTGTGACACCGCCTTCAGGCACTGCTTGAAGCGGATCGAGTGCCCAGAGCAAGGAGCGTCCGCCGATCATCAGAACTCGATGGTGGCGTTGGCAAGTCACTCCAGACCAGAGGCGTTCGCGCAGGTGGTTGAGGCGTTCTCCATCTTGGCTGAGCTGGCGTTGCACCCATCTCTCTAGTTCAGGGGTTTCTGGACCACTGCTAACGAGCAATGGGTTCTCCTGGGCTGATTCGCTTGCTGCGGCGAGCTGTGCTGCCCTTCGTTCCAGCATGAGCAGGCGCCGGTGCCCTTCCCAGCCTTTTTGGCTCGGTTGCCAGAAGACTTCTCCTTGCATGGAGGTGGGTAGGTATTGCTGTGAAACCCAGTGTTCCGCAAAAGCATGGGGGTAGCGGTAGCCGACACCATCTCCAAATGCTGCTCCGTCACGATGGGAATCGCGGAGATGGCTGGGGACGTCTTGATGCTGGGCCTCCCGCACCGTGCGTAGGGCTTCGAAGAAACCCAGCACACTGTTGCTTTTTTCGGCGCAGGCCAAGTAAAGGGTGGCTTGTGCGAGGGGGTAGAGACCCTCCGGTAGGCCGATTCGCTCGAAGGCTGCAGCACAGGCTTCTACAACCACGATCGCCTGGGGATCAGCGAGGCCAATGTCCTCTCCAGCGGCAATGAGCATGCGTCTGAAGATGAAGCGTGGGTTTTCACCAGCCTCCACCATGCGCGCTAGCCAGAACAGAGCTGCATCGGCATCTGAGCCTCGTAGGGATTTGATGAAGGCACTAATGGTGTCGAAATGGGCATCCCCATGCTTGTCGTAGAGAACTGCCCGCTCCTGAATTGATTCTTCAGCGATGGCAAGGTTGATATGGATTGAGCCCTGTTCATTGGGACGGCTGCTCTCCACAGCGAGTTCGAGAGCATTGAGCAGACTGCGAGCATCGCCGTTGGCGACATTGACGAGATGGTTTGCAGCTGCTGTGCTGAGCATCACCTGACGATCGCCATAGCCCCGCTCGCAATCTTGAAGAGCGTGTTTCAGGAGGCGATGAAGATCTTCAGTCTCGAGGGCCTGTAGTCGGAACAGCCTGGAGCGGCTTACCAGCGCTTTGTTGACTTCGAAATAGGGGTTTTCCGTGGTGGCACCGATCAGTGTCACGGTGCCGTTCTCTACCCAGGGCAGTAGGGCATCTTGTTGGGCACTGTTAAAGCGGTGTACTTCGTCGATGAACAGAATGGTGCGTAAGCCATGTCGCTCTAGCCGCTGCTTGGCTGCATCTACTTCTTGGCGAAGTTCTTTAACCCCTGCCAGAACAGCATTGAGGCTGCTGAAGTTGGCACGGGTGTGGCCAGCGATAATCCTGGCCAGGGTGGTTTTACCAACACCTGGAGGGCCATGTAGCAGCAAGTTGCCTACACGATCGGCAGCAATGGCTCGGCGTAGGAGACGTCCTTCCGCCAGGATCGAACCCTGGCCAACAAATTCCTCCAGGGTTCTAGGGCGCAGGCGATCAGCTAGTGGTGCATGGCGCTTTAGCTCCTGATCTCCCTGGTATGTGAACAGATCTTGATCCAATGAGCTCTGGCACTGGTGGACAATTCTTGCGCTAGGGGGTGACTTGTTGTCGTGAGCTGGAAACTTTCCATAATCAGGCTGTTGAACAAGTCGTTAGTGCCGAATCAGCAGCGCGCTCTTGTCGTTTTTACGGTGCTGTTGCTTTGCGCCTGTGGCAAGGCGAAAATACCTTTCTCGCCGATTACCGTCAGCCAGATACCTGTGACGACGGCTCAATTCACGGACGATATCGATACGGTGAGCACCTTGGAGGCGAAGGATGAGGTGCATCTTGCTGCACAAGCTTCTGGTCGAATTATTGAGTTAAAGATTGATCAGGGTGATCAGGTTCAGCCTGGTCAGATGTTGGTTGTGCTTGACCAAGCTCAGATCCGTGCGGAATTGGCAGATTTCAAAGCTCAGGAGCAGAAGAACAAACTCAATTGGCAGCGATATGAATTCTTGGTCCCTCAAGGAGCTGCTTCGGCATTGGATCGAGATGAATACAAGGCCCAGTACATCGCCTCTCGAGAAAAGGTAAAAGCCACAGAAGCAACGCTTGCATATAGCAATTTGCGTTCTCCAATTTCAGGGATTGTGGCTGATGTTGAAGTCAAGGTTGGAGATGTTATCCGTTCTGGTGATCCATTTACCAAATTGATCAGAAACAACTGGCTTTTTGCTCGAGTTGAGGTGCCTGCCACATTCTCTGATCGGATCAAGATTGGCTTGCCTGTCTTTCTCAGCAAGACTGGATCGTCAGATGTGATGGCGACTGGTGAAATTAATTCTGTGAGCCCGACTGTAAATAGAACTACCCAGGGCTTACTAGTGAAGGCAGCCTTTGAGAATGGTAATGGATCGTTGCGAAATGGCCAGCGCTTGCGAACGCGGGTTCAATTGGATACTAGAGAGGAGTTGTCTGTTCCGTTTGCTGCGGTAACACAAACTTCGGGCCAGAGCTTTGTTTATCGAGTGGGAAGTTTCAAAGAGCTTGAGGCTTTTTCTGGCAATGTTTCTCTTGATAAACTTCGTAAGTTACCCCTTTCCACACGTTTTGCTTTGCAGACCCCTGTGACGTTGGGAAAATTACAGAAGCAGCACTATGCAGTTACAAAGGGGCTCAAACTTGGCGAGCAGGTGATCACAACAAATCTTTTGAAATTGAGACATGGCATGCCTGTTTCTGTTAAAAACTGAGGCAAATAGATGTCTGCATCAAATAACTTTATTACGCGACCTGTTTTAGCAACAGTTTGCAGTTTGTTGATCGTCATTGCGGGACTGATATCTATCCCTATTTTGCCAGTTGAAATGCTTCCGGATATTGCTCCGCCAACAGTAAAAGTAAATTCAATTTACACCGGTGCCGATGCTGAATCGGTTGAGCAGGGTGTGACCAGTGTGCTGGAGCAGCAGATTAATGGTGTGGAGAATATGGACTATTTAACTTCCTCAAGCTCGGCTGATGGGGTGAGCTCGATTGCTGTTGCGTTCGAAAGTGGTAGTAATAGCGACATTAATCAAGTTAATGTTCAGAACAGGGTTGCGCTGGCAGAGCCACAGTTGCCGGAAGAAGTGCGCAAGGCAGGGGTGAGTGTTAATAAGGCTTCCAATTCTATCTTGCTTCTTTATAATTTTGTTAGTGAAGATCCAAGCAATATTGAATATAGTGTAGAAACGATTAGTGGGCTGCTAGATCTGGGCCTAACGGACGAAGTTAAGCGGGTTAAGGGAGTAGGTGAAGTGTCCTACTTTGGTAACCGTAAGGTTGCTTTTAGGCTTTGGCTGGACAATGAAAAGCTTGAGGTCTTTGGCCTGACTTCAGCGGATGTAATGGGGGCGATTGAAAGCCAGAACCGTTTGGTTCCTGCTGGGAATATAGGAGGTGAACCATCTGCAGAAGGGCAGATATTTACTTTTCCTGTGCAATTAAATGGCCGCCTTGTGAGCATTCGAGACTTTGAAAATATGGTCGTTAGGACCACAGAAGATGGTGGATTAGTGAGGTTTAGTGATGTCGGTCGTGTTGTGCTTGGTGGTGAAAGCTATTCCAACAGCGCTACGGATTTGCAGGGAGTCCCTTCTGTGAGTATGGCTGTTTATCAATTGAGTGGCAGCAATGCTCTTGAGGTTTCCAGTGGAGTAAAAGATGTTCTCGAAGAATTTACCGCCAAAATGCCTGTCGGCATGAATATGGAGAAAATCTATGACAATACAGACTTTATTAATGCATCAATTAATGGAGTGACCAATTCGCTTAGAGATGCGATCATTTTGGTGGTTCTTATTCTGTTTGTATTTTTACAGAATTGGAAAGCTACTTTGGTGCCTGCTATTGCCATCCCTGTTGCGCTTGTTGGAACATTTTCTCTGGTTTTAGGGTTTGGCTTTTCGCTCAACCAGCTCACCTTATTTGGATTGGTTCTTGCTACAGGATTAGTGGTTGATGATGCAATCACAGTGATTGAAGATACCTCAACCAAGAAAGCAACAGGGATGACTGCCTTGGAAGCTGCGAAGTCAACAATGGATGATCTTTTTTCTGCAGTTATTGCTACATCATTGGTTCTTTTCTCAGTTTTTTTGCCAGTGTTGTTTTTCCCTGGCGCTACGGGTTCGATCTACAAGCAGTTTGCAGCAACGATTATTTTCGCTATCGCGATTTCTACCTTTAATGCTTTAACTTTTTCTCCCATGCTTTCTGCCTTGCTTTTGGGCCGGGAAGGCACAGCTCCGGGACGCAATACATATGCAATTTCTGGTGCATTCATTGGGTTTATATACGGACTATTAGTTGTTGGTGGTGGTGCGGCTCTGGCCTTGATCCCTACAGCAATGGCTGCAATTCTTGGCTTTGTGCTGTCTCGCTTCACTGGCCGTTCGTTGAGGCTGCCATTTTCTGTTGCAGGGGCTGTGATTGGCCTTCTCATCGCAGGAGTTTCAAATCCCTTTCCAGTCGTTTTATTCGCTGGCCTTGGCTTGACCTTGGGTTGGTATACACCATGGATTTTTAGTCATTTCAATCGCATTTATTCCGTCTTTGAGCAGCGCTATGCCGATCTGCTCGAGTGGGTTCTTGGCCGCCGTTCTCTTGTGATGGGAATTCTTGCGGTAGGCGTTCTGCTTACCGGGGTTGCTTTTACAGCGATTCCAGGTGGATTTGTGCCTACTGAAGACCAGGGCTATGCCATCGGCGTGTTGCAGGCCCCAGAAGGTGTGTCTACTCAGGTCACCGAGAAGATTAATCAGCAAGTTGCTGAGATATTGCGCAGCGAACCCGATATCACTTCAGCAGCAATTTTTAGTGGAGCAAGTTTTGATGGCAATAGCCCTAATAAAGGATTGTTTTTTATTGGGATGCGTAATTGGGATGAGAGGAAAAATCGTGATCAAGCTGCTGATGCAATTGTTGGACGGCTAAATCAGAAGTTCTTTGGGGCAATTGATGGCGCGAGGATTTTTGTTGTAGAGCCACCTGCGATTCCTGGATACGGCATTGGCAGTGGATTTGAGTTCCAATTACTTGACAAGAGTGGAGGTGCTTATGGCTTAAATAACTTCTTTGCCTCGGCTGGTCAAATTATTCAGCAGGCGAATGCAAGTCCATTGTTGAGCAGTGTAAGGACTTTATTCTCTCCTGAATCTCCGCAGCTACGAGTTGAGGTCGATAGGGACATTATGGCCTCTCTTGATGTTGACTTCAGCTCTGCAATGCGTGTATTTAGCGCTAATTTTGCAGGCGCCTATGTTAATGATACCTTCCAGGAAGGTAAGGTTCGTCGTGTTTATGTTCAGGCCGATGAATTGGGTCGGTCTGCTCCTGAAAAGCTAGCTTCAATTTACGTTAAGAATCGTGCGGGTGAGCAGATTCAGCTCTCGGAGTTTTTAACAGTTGAACCTTCTGTTGGGCCAAGTGTGATCTCTCACTTTAACCTTTACAGATCGATAAAAATAGAAGGATCACCTGCTGCTGGTAAGAGCTCGGGGCAGGCAATTAATGGTATGAAGGAGCTTTTTGCAGCTCAGAATCTTAACAGCATCGGATTTGATTGGACAGGAATATCTCGAGAGGAAGTAAAAGCTGGTGCACTAGCTGTTGTGATTTTTGCATTGGGAATTCTGGTGGTTTATCTCGTGCTTGCAGCTCAATACGAGAGTTATGCAGACCCTCTGATTATTTTGATGACAGTTCCTACTGCAATGCTTGGAGCCTTGTTGTTTCTGTCATTGCGTGGCGAGGTTCTCAACATTTATGCACAGGTTGGCCTTGTGATGCTGATTGGTCTAGCTGCCAAAAATGGGATCTTGATTGTTGATTTGGCTAATCAACGCATGGCTGAGGGAGTTACGGCCTTTGAAGCAGCAAGGCAGGCAGCCAAGTCGAGACTTAGGCCCATCATTATGACTGCTATTTCGTCTCTTTTTGGCTTTATGCCGTTGGTTTTGGCTAGCGGAGCAGGAGCCCGCAGCCAAGCTTCTCTTGGCACGGTTGTATTCGGTGGCCTTTTGGTTGCCACTTTCCTTTCGCTGTTTGTTGTGCCTGTCTTTTATGTCGTTGTTAAAGCTCTTGTAGGCACCTTTAGTGATACAGAACAAGGCAACACTAATTTACTTAATTCGGGAGACCCCTCTGGGCAGGGATAAACCAATGAACCGCTCTCGCTCAATAAGAAACAAGCCCTTCAGCGGTACGAGGATATTGATAGCGCTGCTGGTGGGGTTCTTACTCGGAGGTCTTGTTGCCCTCTTTTTGCGTACGGTGATCTCAAACACTCCTGTAGACATTCACAGTCAGAGGCTGAACCTTTTTTTCATCATGGTCACGCTCTCTGGAGCTCTTGGAGCAGTGGTGATTGAAAGCATGCGCCAGCTGCAACAAAGCAGCACCGAGGCGGAGTATCACCGCCGCCAACGGGAGTGGTGGCTGCGCTGAGATCAAGTGATCACCGTTGGTCGTTGCATCCCAGTGCGCTTTTGAATTTCGGCAAGCGCATCGATGCCATTGATGAGATCGGCTAGAGCATGCTGGGGATCTTGATTTAAGTTGCCATGACTAGGTTCATAGCGCTCTAGATAAACGCGTAATGTGGCACCTTTGGTGCCGGTGCCTGAGAGTCGAACCACGACTCTGCTGCCGTCTTCCAGCAGGATGCGTAGACCCTGAGATTGTGTCTCTGAGCTATCCACAGGATCGCTATATCTAAAATTGTCCGCCTGGCTCACTTGGCGCCCGGCGAATGGTTGACCGATTAGTCGAGGAAGCATGCTCTCCAACCGGTCGTAAAGACCATGAGCATTTTTACTAGCAATCGCCTCGTAGTCATGACGGGAGTAGTAATGGCGTCCAAAACGACTCCAATGCTGTGTCATCACATCAGCGACGCTGCACCGTCGCGCTGCCAGGATCTGTAGCCAGAAGAGCACTGCCCATAGTCCATCCTTCTCACGCACGTGGTTGCTGCCAGTGCCGAAGCTTTCTTCACCACAGAGGGTGATTCGACCTGCATCAAGCAGGTTGCCGAAAAACTTCCACCCGGTGGGAGTTTCAAAACAGTCGATATTGAGTTCTTTGGCCACAACATCCACTGCGGCGCTCGTGGGCATGGAGCGGGCCACACCAGCAAGCCCATCGGCATATGCCGGTGCAACGTTGGCATTAGCAGCCAGGATTGCAAGGCTGTCACTTGGGTTAACGAAGCAACCTCTGCCCAGGATCATGTTGCGGTCGCCATCACCATCGCAGGCGGCACCGAAGCTGTAGGCCTTGCCATTGAGGAGGAGGTCTGCCAGTTCAGCGGCGTAGGTGAGGTTGGGATCTGGGTGGCCTCCACCAAAATCCTCAAGCGGAACTCCGTTGCGCACAGTGCCAGTTGGGGCACCGAGAAGTCCTTCCAGTAGCCGTTGTGCATAGGGACCAGTGACAGCATGCATGGCATCAAACACGACTGGGAAGTCGGTTGTGATGAGGTCCTTGATGCGCTCGAAGTCGAACAACTTCTGCATTAGCTCTACATAGTCTTCAACGCCGTCGATCACATCTACAGCCATGGCACCGATGGCATGGTGGCCGGGGGTTTCAAGTGGGATTACGTCTGCATCGACAAGGCTGTATCTCTCTAAAGCTTGGCTACATGCGTAGATCGCGTTTGTGAGTGATTCGGCCGCTGGACCACCATTGGCACCGTTGACTTTGACGCCGAAGTCGCCATCTGGACCGCCTTGGTTGTGGCTCGCGGAAAGGATGATTCCTCCGATGGCCTTATTGGCACGGATGAGATGGGATGCTGCCGGCGTGGAGAGAATGCCGTTTGTGGTGGTGATCACTCGGCTTAGGCGATGAGCAGCACCCATACGCAGGATCACATCAATGGCGCGCTGATTGCCGTAGCGACCATCTCCCCCCAAGATCAGAGTCCCCCCCTCAACGCCAGGAAGGGTTTGGAAGATTGCTTCAATGAAGCTCTCCAGGTAATTGGTTTGTTCGAATTGCTTGCTGCTTTTGCGTAGGCCGGAGGTCCCTGGTTTTTGGTCGTTGAAGGGTGTGTTCAGATGTACCTGGCGCTGTGTGGGTCCCGTCTGGGCCGAGATGGTCATCAGAGACGAAGGCAGTTCTTAATCGAACCTAATCAAACGCAATCATCGATTCTGTTTTGGCCCCCTCCAGTTCTCGCGGCTAGTGTTCGCAAAGATCATTGAGAGGAGCTGAGATGCAGCTCAGTTGTTGGGGAATGGGCCGCCAAGCCTATGGGCTGGCTTTGGCTGGTGCCATGCTGTTTTTAACAACTCCGTCGATGGCGTTTAAAGGAATTCGTCAGATCCCTTATCCGCAAGCCGAACAGGTCACGCGTTCAGCTGCTGAGGCTGTGATTGTGAGGTCCGGCAGTGAAAGCTGCCTGCGCGGAAAGCTAACAAATGCCCTGCTCGATCTCACCATGAGCTGCAGCGCAACAGGTCGGTCGTCCTCATTGTGCAAATTGGCGGCTCAAGTTGCCTCTCAAGAAGGAGAGTTCAGTCTTGCTCAGATGACGACGACAGCAGAGACATTGTTGGATTTACTCGACACTGATTCTATCGAACCTTGATTGTTGAGCTTAGGTATGACTTCAGGTTCATGACTGGGAGCCATCTCCTGGATGTTCAGGATTTGGGGTTGCTCTTAAACAGCCTGAAACAGGCCAGCAGATTCGCATTTCATTGAGGTAGTAGGTGATCATGATGATCTTCACATCAATTGCTTGATGCATGCATTACTGGTTCAGCTTTGTTGGGGGGCTAGGCCACCTTGTTGGGAAGGCTTAGGAGTTGTTTGTTTTGCTGGATTGATGCAAATGATGGAGAGTCGTTTAGCGGGCTGATCGATGGCATCCCTGCGCTGGAAGCTGTTTTTAGGGACCTTGTTGGCCACCTGAAGCAAATCCCAGACGACATCCTTGCAAGAGGATGGCAAACGGGGGTGGTCTAGTAAAGGATCGATCAATTCTCGGGTGCTGCTGCAGGCTTCCGCATCATTGTCTCGAGAGCAGGCATAGGCCTGAAGCTGGATGCTGCGCAGCTCCTCTCTGGTTGGGAACGGAATGTATTCCACCTCGCTGCGTGCAGCAGGTGCAGAAATGACAAACAGGCCGAGTATGGCCAAGGCCGGATGGATTTTGAGCGGGCTCATGGTGGCATTCTGCCCTGGATGAGCTGATTGTGGCTCAGGCTTTGCGATCGGTGAACTGATCTTGCAACGTGACCAGCCAGGAAGTTTTCTTGAATTTGGGACAGGCGGCCAAAATCTTTCTTTCTAATAGGAAGTCTTTGATGGGTAATTGTGAGACAGATTAATTTTTTAAATACTTGACTAGAAGAATTGAATCATCGTCTGCCTAGGCTACTGATTAGAGTTAGGCGAGAGAAGATTTAGGCAAGCAAAAAATTGCTAAAAATCAGACTGAACAAAGGACAATCTGCAATTCTCTTCTGTTACAAAATATCTGACTAGATCTCATCATCAAACAATCCACTTTCAATCAGAATTCTTCTTGCAGGCTCCAGCATCTCTGCGTAATTTTTCCAGGCCCCAACTGATTTATTGTTAATTGGCTGGCGAGCTTGAATAACACTAGCAGTGTGAATAGTCCGAGTGCTCTTGTTTGGTTCAAGATAGCATTCATCCCATTCCCATCCTAACCATAAAAGCAATCTCTGGATTTCATCCCGCGGATGATTGGCTAAATCCTTATAGTTGAGGGTATATATGCTAGCAGGGAATAGACGCTTGTAATGTAGCATTGCTTGCTCTTGGCTAATCAATACTTCTGCCGAATCTTCAAGCGAGCATGTATAGTTATTCCCTTGAAGATTGGATCTATACAGCGAGAGAATATTGTCAAGTGGGTTTCGCCGGCAGTGAATGATCTTTGCTGCTGGCATGTTACATGCAACAATTCCCGCATGCATGTAATTATAAAGATTCTTGTCGAGGGTTATGCTGTCTGCTGTTAAGGAAATATTCAGTATATTCAAGTATAGACCTTCTAGTGTTTTAGGGGTCAAATTCTGATTGTGAGATCTTAATTCATTCGCCGCCTGGGGCAATGCGCCTGTCTCTCCAAGGCCTAACGCTAATGGATTAATGCTAAGAATTGACTCTGTTAATGTTGAGCCACAACGAGGAATCCCTACAATAAATATTCTTCCTTCACCAGAGCTTGAGCTAGCAAAGGATTGCTCATTGACTTCCCCAAGCAGTTCCTTTGTCAAGGAAATCAGCTCACTCTTGGCTGATGGGAATAATTTTATCTTGACATTATTAGCTTCTACAAGATATTTTGCACTATTTCCATAATCCTTGAGCCTGTGATGGCAATTAGAGCTTGCGAGTCCAAACCAAATGATATCGTTTGAGGACCGATTCATCATGGGCACACGCTTTATTAAGCTCAAAATGGAGATTGCCTCATCAGTGGATTCAAGATTTTTTGACATTTCATAAGATGACCATAGATTAGATGGATTAAGTTCCAAAGATTTATTGAATAGATCCTTGCCTTTTCGCAAATCTCCTTTCATCTCGTGGATCATTCCTAGCAGGGTGTAAGCATCAGTATGATTTGGGTTGAGTTCAACGGCTTTTTGTGTTGCTGTTAGAGCTTGGTCGAGTTGTCTTTGCCTTATGAGGATGCTGCCAAGATGCATATGGGCATTCGCAAGATTAGGATTTAGCTCAATTGCCTTTAGTGTTGCTGTTAGAGCTTGGTCGAGTTCTCCTTGTTTTAGGAGAATGCCACCAAGATTCATATGAGCATCTGCATAGTTGGGGTTGAGTTCAACGGCTTTTTGTGTTGCTGTTAGAGCTTGGTCGAGTTGTCCTTGCCTTATGAGGATGCTGCCAAGATTCATATGAGCATCTGCATAGTTGGGGTTGAGTTCAACGGCTTTTTGTGTTGCTGCTAGAGCTTGGTCGAGTTGTCCTTGCCTTATGAGGATGCTGCCAAGATTGATATGAGCATCTACATGGTCAGGCTTTAATTCAATTGCTTTTAGTGTTGCTGCTAGAGCTTGATCTAGTTGTCCTTGCTCTTGGAGAATGGTGCCAAGATTGATATGAGCATCTACATGGTCAGGCTTTAATTCAATTGCTTTTAGTGTTGCCGTTAGTGCTTTGTCTAGTTGACCTAACTCTCTAAAGCTTCCAGAGATATTTAAATAAGCTGCTAAAAACTCTGGCTGAGACCTGATCGCTTTGTTGAATAGTTCAATTGACTCTTTTATCTGTCCTGACTGCCGGGCATAGATAGCAAGATTATTAAGGGCTGGTGAGTAATTAGGGTCAATGGAAAGCGCATGCTTATATGACTTGATTGCTTCTTCGTAGTTATGGACTGCGTTAAGGCAGTTCCCAATGTCTTTGACTGTTTCAGGGTCTTTTTTATCAAGATGATGGGCTTTGACCAGGTAGTGCCGTGCTTGCTCCACCTGACCTAAAGCCAATAATGACTTTCCCGCATGCTTGTAAAAGAGAGGCTCTTCAGGAGCTTCTCTAAGTGCTTCCTGGCATGCATGTAGGCATTCCTGATGACGACCAGCGAAAGTGAGTTGCTTGATGGTTGCCAGATCAGCCACTCCTTCAGACTCCATACGACTTACAAGGTTACAGAGATTTCGCAGCCACTCTCAGAGCCTCTCAAGTCACCTGAGATCAATCACAGGCTTTGCTTATTCACTCTTCATACAGCTCCCACACCTCGCCTGTTGCCGTTCCAGCTTGCGCTGCATACGAGTCGTGATTCCAAGTTGAGCAACACGCCAGAGACGATTCATTTCACGGGTGAAGTGTTTGGCAAGTTGGGGTGAATGAATCAACAGCAGCACTTCATCGTTTGTGTGAGCTGCAGCAGGACTCCAATTGAATGAGTCTGTGATTATTTTTTTGTTGTCGATCACCGCAAACTTGTGGTGCTGATGCTTGAGAAGGAATGCTCAGACTGGGTTCTCAGGGATACTCAGGGCACTTGAGCCGCTTGATGAGCCAGCCCAATTCTTGAGGCTGATCTGGGTGTTGTAGAAGAGTCGATACCTGATTCCTATCGGAACTTTTTTGCTGGGAGCTGCCGCAGGAATCAACTGGAGTGTTTAGCGCATTTCCCCACTTAGATTTGTTGCGCTTATAGCAGAGGATTTTTTGTTTATGTAGCACCTGATTAGAATCCAGGTGCTTGGGTTCTTAGGGATAATCCGCTCAACAAAGCTCTAGAGTTTTATGAGCAAGTTCAAGAGGGATAATCTCAAGCAGGTTTTTGTGCCCAGAACTGGTACATCCCTTTAAAGGTTGATGGATGTTGCTTCTCAAATTCACCCCAGCTTTCAAGAGATGTCATGTCAGTATCGGTAGGATATTGTTTTTGGTAAGTCTTGCGAATTGACTCAGGCAGCAAGAAGCCACAGAAAATCAATCCTTGGCGATGTAGAAGTTTTTGAAGTGATTCTGTTGTGAATCGATGCTCTTGCACGTGAAAGCAGAGATCGCGGCATTCGGAGAGTGAGTAAAAGTCAGCTCCAAGGCTCGGCAGATTTGTAAGTTCTTTGAATTCGCCTTGTAGAACTTTTTTGCGAAACTCTCTGATGCCATCTGCTGTACTTTTCAACCCTAGCTGCTTGACTTGATGTCGAGCTTTGACAATGTCCTGCCTGGCTACTTCGCTATATAAACCAAGCTTGATGTAGCCACCAGGTTTAAGTTGTGCATTTAATTCTGAGAGCCCTTTCTCAGGCTCGGCCATGTGATGAAGCACACCACTGCATTCAATGATGTCAAAATTCTCGTTTAGCTTGGCAATATCTATAAGATCTATCATTTTAAAACTAATATTTTCCATTCCATATTCTTCTGCCTTCCTCATAGCATATGCCAAGCTTTTAGAACTGAGATCAATTGCGGTGATCAAGGCATTCTTGTACCGGCTTGCTGAGATAACCTGAGATCCTGTCCCGCAGCCAGCAATCAGACCTTTTGGGCATGAATGATCTGTAGTCAACTCTTCTGGGAATGGAAGATTATGCTTGGTTGATTCAATTCTAATGGATTCTGATATTTTTTTCTCTAGTGACTTTACGGTATGGTCTGCATAGCGATAGCGAGGGTATGGATTTTCCTCATACATGTCCTGGACCTTTAATGAAACTGCGTTGGCAATCTCCAAATTCTTTTGTATTGAGGCTTTTATGCTTTCTTCTTTTTGTGGCTCCTCCAGTTGAATCTGAATGAGTGTCTTTCTTCCCTGGTTGTTTGTTGGATAATGCTTCAACCATTCTTGGTTAAGATTTAGTTGATGTATAGGGATGTAGCAGGCAATGATGGCGAGGTATTCGCTGAACGCATCTTCGTTTTCGTTTGAGTGTTGAATGAGCCTAGTGACTAGTCCTTCTTCTTCTGGTGATTGCACATAAATATATTCATTGAGGAAGCATTGTATGGCTAAAACTTCCGTGAGTGCGCTTAGGCTTTTTGGAATTTCTTGCTGATTGGCTGCTAGTATTAAAAGTTCTTTTCTTAATCGTGTGAGGAAGTTTTCAATAGCTTGATGAGGCGGAATTAATAATGTAAGGGATTTTTTTAGCCGCCAATCCGCAGCAAGATTGCTGAGAGCATTATTGTCTGCTGAGATGATGGGATCAGATTTGGCAGCCTCTTGGATGGCTGGAAGGAATGCTTGAGTAAAAATATTGGATAGTTTTCGGTGTGAGATATTATCTAAATTAATCAGTAATTCGTATGCTTCTGTGAGATTCTGCGCATTGCTTTTACTGAGAGTTAGCTGGTCGATAAATACGTTTAGATTGCTCAGTGCTGTGGGGTTGTCTGGTTTGAACTTGAGTGATTTGAGAGTGGAATCAAGGGCTTGATCAAGGTTGCCAAGATCTTTGTATATCCAGCCCAGGTTCATTAGGGCATCGGGGTTATTAGGCTTGAGCTCGAGGGTCTTAAGGGTGGAATCAAGGGCTTGATCAAGGTTGCCAAGATCTTTATAGATGGCACCTAGGTTGATGTGGGCATCGATGAGATCTGGCTTGAACTCTATAGCTTTTATTGTCGCTTTAAGTGCATTATCTAGATCCCCTGCCTTCCATTTTAAATATCCATTCCTCTCGAGATAGCTGCTGTTTTCGGGAGAGATCTCTAGCGCTTTGTCTGATATCTTGACCGCTTTTATTGGGTCTTTCTCTTGCAATAAAGCAGAATAGTTGTGGAGAATATCTGGGTTGTTTTGATCAATATCTATTGATTTTTCGAAAAGTTGTGAGGCTCTTTCGTTATTGCCTAACGCTCTTTCAATTGTTGCTAGAAACCCTAGCGCAAAGCTATTCTCTTGTCGCGCTTCTATTGTCTTTTCCAGCAGAGACTTTGCGCTTCTAAGGTCTCCCTGTTGGTATGCAACGAGTGATTGCCTTATTGCTTCTTCTATTTTTGATGAGCTCTCTTTGCGTTTGATCTTTCGATTCTGTTTAGGCTTCCCAAAACCTGCCATTAGCCGTTGGATCTTTTCAGCATATTAAGTTGCGCTCAGGCTTTCAAAACCCCTCTTCTCATTCCATCTGCTCGCCGCTCCCACAACTCGCCTGTTGCTGTTCCAGCTTGCGCTGCATCCGAGCCGTGATTCCAAGTTGAGCACCACGCCACAGACGATTCATTTCACGGGTGAAGTGTTTGGCAAGTTGGGGTGAATGAATCAAAAGCAGCTTTTCTCTGCCGGATGTCTCGCTGCACCTACCCCTTCTAAAGGGGCTGCGAATGATTTATTGCCTACTTCAAGCTTTCAATGATGATCTGGAAGTTCAACAGCTAATAAGTCCAGAACTTCTGAATAGGAACGGCTGGCAAATCCAGCGTCGGCAATTAATCGTATCTTCACACCGCTTTGCACCTGCTCGCGTAGCTTGTCAACTAAGCCTTGTGAAGAAAAGATAAACAAGGCTATGTTTTGTTTTGATGCCTCTATTTGCTTGGCAATGAATTGCAGGCCGTTCATCTTTTGTCGTTTCGCGTGTGGACCGAAGAGCACTTCAATTCGGGTGCTACCAACCTTTGCAGTTTGAATGCCAGGAACGTTTTTAGCTAAACCAAACAGGCTGTCTTTTGCATCTCCCTGACCATCGCCCCGCATCAAAAGGAACTCCTTTTTGAATAGTTCAGCTAGGTCTCTACTGTTAAAGCTCAGCAAGTGGTTGACATTGCCGCGCGTTTGTATCGCTGCGGGATCTCCATACATGCCTGAATTGTTGAATCATCTCGCGTTTGGTATTGCCCTACACCAAATTAGGATGAGGGTACTTTTGGGCCTTTCCTGCAGGGAAATACCTAATGCGCGGTGGGAGCAAAAAAGAGTTAGTAGAGAAAATTTACTTGATTACCCAGAGGTTGTTGTGTTAGATGTCGCATTTTTTGAAGTAACATATTTGAGCATCAAAATAGCTCTTGAATGTGTTGACGGATGCTAATTAAAGTCAACCCAAAGCTTTTCATTTTTCTGGAGGTCAAATGCAATACAGATTCTTTGCGTTTTGGATTGAAAGGGCAGGGTCCTGTGAAAAAGAGAGGAGGAGAAGATGTTTAAGTCTCGGACTTCAGGTCGGATTACTCTTGTATCGAATGACGAATTTCCTTGAGGGTATTTTGGGCCTTGATGGCTGAATTCAATTGCCCCTTCTTTTGAGTTGGCTTCTCTTTCTGGCATTTGCAAATAAAAGGTTCCGGTAAGCCACCCAAGCTCATGATTATGAGACTTAAGGTTTCCGCCTTTTCCCATTACGATCGCCCATCCTCTCAAGATGTACATATTTTTTCCCCAATTAGCCTTAAAATCTTTGTCAGTGTTTATGCTGCATGATTGATTGTAGTCATCAATTTTTTTTATTAAGAGTTTTTTTAATTCTATGAAAGGCTTCTTTGGTATATCAAGTATATTCCCAGATGTTTGCGACCCGTTGACTAGAAGCCCTTGGTGCTGTGGTTGAATTATCTTGGCTGAAAGATGCATGATTATTCCCTCGAGGAGTGTATCCGAGAATTCATGCTTATTGATTCTCTGGTTCACTATAGAATCGAAGGTGCTTCCTTTAAGCCCATTGTCTAGGGTTTGATTGTATAAAATATTGGCATGGTCTATCGCTGCGATGCTTGTTTGGGTGTACCAATTTTTGGCTATTAATTCTTTTGCGCATAAATTGAATTCAACTTTCTTTTCGAGGCACAGGTAAAGTGCAAGAAGAAGGCCTTTTCCTGCTTTGCTCTGGGTTTCACTTAAGGCTTTTACGCCTTCTCTATATAGCCCTATAGAGTAATAAGTTTGGGCTAAAAGTATTGAAGCTTTCGCTTTCACCTCGTCGTTTTTTTCTGCTTCCCTTAAAAAATAAAGAGCTTGATCAAAGTTGCCGAGATCTTTGTAGATGCCGCCCAGGTTGATGTGTGCATCGGGGTTGCCGGGCTTGAGCTCTAGAGATTTGAGGGTGGAAGCAAGTGCTTGATCGAGGTTGCCGAGATCTTGGTAGATAACTCCTAGGTTGATGTAGGCAGTGTGGTTATTGGGTTTGAGCTCTAGGGATTTAAGGGTGGAGGTAAGAGCTTGCTCAGGTTTGCCGAGATCTTTGTATAGGCTGCCCAGGTTCATGAGTGCATCGGGGTTATTGGGTTTTAGCTCTAGAGATTTGAGGGTGGAGGCAAGAGCTTGATTAAGCTTGTTGAGCTCTTGGTAGATGCCGCCCAAGTTCATGTGGGCAGTGGGGTTGTCTGGTTTGAGCTCTAGAGATTTGAGGGTGGAGGCAAGAGCTTGATCAAGGTTGCCGAGATCTTGGTAGATGCCGCCCAGGTTGATGAGTGCCGTGGGGTTATCAGGCTTGAGCTCTAGAGATTTGAGGGTTGAGGTGAGAGCTTGATCAAGGGTTCCGAGTTCTTTGTAGATGCCGCCCAGGTTGATGAGTGCATCGGGGTTGTCGGGCTTGAGCTCTAGAGATTTGAGGGTTGAGGTGAGAGCTTGATCAAGGTTTCCGAGCTCTTTGTGCAAATTCCCCAGATTGCTATAGGCATCTGGGTGATCAGGTCTTATTTCTATTGCTTTTTCATATAGGGTAATTGCTTCTTCTTGTCTATCACTGTTTTTACAAATGACCCCTAAGTTTGAAAATATAGCTTCATGTAAGAATCCGATTTTGATTGCTTGCCGGTAAAGAATTTCGGCATTTTTGATATCTCCTTGCATGTGGAAATTTACTGCTTCTTTGTGAAGCGCTTCTCCTCTTGACTCGCTTTTATTTAAGCGTTGGTTTTCCTTCTTTTCTTTTTGTTCGCCAAAACCAGCCACTTGGTTTTTGCAATGATCTCTCATGACTTTATGCCATGGATCCAGCCGGTTTCACCTTCTCTCCACCCCACTCCCGCACTTGATTCGCTGCTGTTCCAGCTTGCGCTCTATCCGAGCAGTGATCCCAAGTTCAGCACCACGCCAGAGACGATTCATCTCAAGGGTGAAGTGTTTGGCAAGTTGGGGTGAATGAATCACAAGCAGCGTTTCATCGTTGGTGTGAGCTGCAGCAGGACTCCAATTGAATGAGCCTGTGATTACTTTTTTGTTGTCGATCACCGCGAACTTGTGATGCAG
The DNA here is from genome assembly GCF_047304515.1 of Prochlorococcus sp. MIT 1306. NCBI lineage: Bacteria > Bacillati > Cyanobacteriota > Cyanophyceae > Synechococcales > Prochlorococcaceae > Prochlorococcus > Prochlorococcus sp. MIT 1306. The sequence goes on from NZ_CP138959.1 coordinate 52,637, forward strand.
CTTGTCACCTCGAGCGAGACGTGGCGTACCTACACCCTGAAGAGGTGAATCAAATGGGTTATTACCTGCTTCTATTTTGCAATGGTGATCTGGAAGGGCAACAGCTAATAAGTCCAGTACTTCTGAATAGGAACGGCTGGCAAAGCCAGGGTCAGCGATTAATCGTACCTTCACACCGTTTTGCACCTGCTCCCGTAGCTTGTTAACTAAACCTTGTGCAGAAAAGATGAATAAGGCCATATCGATGTTTTGTTTTGATGTTTCTATTTGCTTGGCAATGAATTTCAGGCCGTTCATCTTTTTTCGTTTCGCGTGTGGAGCGAAGAGCACTTCAATTCGGGTGTCACCAACCTTTGCAGTTTGAATGCCAGGCGCGTTTTTAGCTAACCCAAACAGGCTGTCTTTTGAACCCCCCGGACCATCGCCCCACATCAAAAGGAACTCCTTTTTGAATAGTTCAGCTAGTTCTGTACTGTTAAAGCTCAGCAAGTGGTTGACATTGCCGCGCGTTTGTATCGCTGCGGGATCTCCATGTATGCCTGAATTGCTGAAGTTTGCACTTCCAGTAATCACTATTTGATTATCGATAACCAAGAATTTGTGATGCATAAGCCCGCTGCCTTTGCTGCCGTCTTCGCTGTCATCAATCCAAGGGATTTGATGACGCCTGAGGATTTGCATCGCATCGCCGCGATAGCGTTCTGTGGGGCTTAGCTCCCCGTCGTGATTACGATCTGCCAACATCTTTAGATTGGCCACTCGACGGCGTTCATGAAGGGACAGATCTGCTTCATGTAGATCACCCCAGGGCTGGCTAAAGCTGTTTTCGATCACCATTTGCACGGTCACGCCCCGTTGCTTGGCTGCGACGAGTGCGTCTGCTATTCCAGGCAAGCTGAGTTCTTGCACGGCCACAAGAATCTCTTGCTGCGCTTTTTCTATGGCAGTGATGATGAACTTCTCAAGGTTGTCGCCGTTGCGCCATTGATCATTAATAGGACTGCGGTATCGCGCAGCATCGCGATGGTTGAAAACCGCCTGGATCCATTCAGGTAAGGGCAGTTCCGTAGGGGCATTGTCCTTTACAGATCCAACTTCGCTGCAACTTGCACACCCTAGAAGTATGGGGAGCATCCACTTCCAGGCTTGTTTGCACACCTTTTGACCTCAACCAGCCGCTAATAGGGTTCCACCTTGATTTCGCCCCAGTTTGTTAGTGGGGCATTTCTGCGGTGCGCAGCATGGTTACGAACCAGATAGTTGACACCATCAGCGTCATGAGGACTCCTGCACCGACACCAAGACGGGCCATGCTGAGGGGTACAACGAGAGGGAGGATGATCGCCCCAGCGAGTGGAGTGATGGCGACAAACCTACGCAACGTCGTCATGATCTGGGGAGCTCATTTAAAACCATTCTGCGACTGCCTGGTCTTCTGGGTTTGTGTTATCGGTGGGTGTTCTCCGTTGGAAGTTCAAGGTGATATTGCGTTTCTGCTCACCGTCGGCCGCAGTGGCCTCAATCGCATAGACCTGTTCTCCGTCGCGGAAGGGAACTTGGATTCGGAAGGTTCCATCATTGGAGAGAGGAATGTCTTCGCCACCGATGGTTAGGCGGGCAGAAGGATCTGTTGCGCCGTAGATCATCAGCTCAGCGTCGGCAATAAGCCAGAAGGTTTTTGGGCGTGGTGGTACTCCACCCAGTCCGGACTCATTACGACCACTGGCCCAAAGGCCGATGCCTGAATCGTTCAGGCCACGTTGATCGCTATTCAAGCTGTTGTGTTCTTGGAAGACTTCCGACCCGACCCTGCTGCTGCGGAAGTGTTGTGTTGCGCTCTGATAGAGCCGCTCATGTAGCCCGCTATCAATCGTGTCGCCAATGGGATCATCCTCTAGCTGTGGTGCTTGTGTAGCGGTGGGAGCAGGACTGCTTGTGATGCCCTCAAGGCTGAAGGGAACAAACTGATCGAGGATTTGCTCGCTGGGGTGAAGTGTTGGGACCTTGGCTATAGAGGAAAAGGCCAGGGACATCCAGAGAGTACCGACGCGATAGCCGAGTTCAACTCGATAGTCCCTATCAGACATTGGAACAGGTAGGTACCATTCGTTGCTGTGGCTGTCTACAGAGACTTCCTGGAGTGTGTGGGGATGTGCTTTGTCGTCATCGATGCCGGTTACGTCGGTTAAACGTAGGCAGAGCCGGTTGGCTCCTTTCGATAGGGCTCGCTTGCGATCAGTTTCGGAGATTTCCCAGAAGACATAAGCCCATTGAGGATCTCGGGGTAGGAAAACCACTCGAGTATCGGACTTGAGTCTGGATGGGGAATTGAGTTCAGCTTCTCGCCCCTGTCGGCTGCTTTCTTCCTTTTCCTGACGAACAGTAATAGCGATGAGCAATTGTTCCTTGGTCTTTCGGCTGTAAAGGGTTACACCCAAATCGCTGGCGACTTGGCGGAGCTGACGGATGGTGAGACGTGCCATAGAAGATAAGGCTTGGGTCACGTCTAAAAACACTCCGTTTTTGTTTGGGATCACATTCTGTGGGCAATTGGTCGTTTACGGGTGGTTAGAACTCTGGTGGTCAGCATCTACTGACCGCACTGGGATCTGCAGGTGATGCCCAATTGAGCGCACCTACAAATAAAAAATTCAGGTTTGCTCTTCGCAGTGAATGGGACCTTCTGTTGATCTGTTCTCGAGCAGGGATGGATCAGAGCTCAATGCTGCGAAATGCACCTTTGCTATGCATCTCATTAGGGGGCGTTCCCGCCCCCTAATGAGATGCATAGGGTAGTTGTGAGTGCATCCAGGGCAAGGACTCCGCTGGTCTGCCTCCACGGGATTGGTAGAAGATATGACCTGAGGCACTGCCGATGGCAGTGGTCTAAACCTCGATCAGGAAGGCAAAGGTGCAGCTTGCAGGTTTTGCTGTCGCGGATTGATTGAGCCTGGCTTGGATCTGCCCAAGGGACTTCCAGGCTGAGAGGATGCACCTAATTACGTCTCCTGGTCAGTCATGACCTTGAGTTGGCTTGATTTGGAAGCCGCAGCAATTGCCGTATTCCAGACGCCAGTTCACTCGATCAATCAAGCAGTCGGGGAATGTTTGTCTCATGAGCAGTAATTCCTGCTCGCAAACCGATGGATACTCCTCTGCAATTCTTTGCAGGGAACAGTGAAAGTCTTTGATGAACCAGCCAATACCATCTGGGGCTGGCTGCCATTCCGTTGCATAGCCCTCTTGGCGACGTAATTCCACCAGCTTCTCAAGGCGATCCTGGATTGACCCTGAGCCGAGCTGATGGCGGTAGAGGTTGGCTTTTTTGAGTGCTTGTTGACTTAGTAGTGATGTAAATGTCTCGGGAGACAGGGCGGCTTTCATGGACTCCATCAAGCCGAGGGCGAAATTCTCACTGCCATCAGGGAAGTGATGGTGTCCCTGCTCTGTCAATTGCCAGAGGTTCGAGGGACGCCCTGGGCCTGTGGGAGTTGGGCTGGCCTCGACCAGACCATCGTCTTCGAGGCTGCGTAGATGGCGTCGCATTGCTTGGACTGAGATGCCCAACGATGCAGCCAGGTTTGCCGCACTACTCTCACCCTGCCGCAATAGCAGAGTGAGGGTTGCTTCGCGGGTAGGTGCCTGCGCCTCTGTGGTCATGGATAGTCAGTGCTCCTATAACCATGCCACGCAGAAACAGAAGGTGGCGGCATAGGTTGCGTTAGATCAGGTTCAACGCAGGGTTCAAGCTGCAATCCTATGGACACAATCTGGTTGAGTCTTGAACAGTGCTTCACCAAGCGGCCAGTCACCTCAAGGCCTTTTGCCTTAGGCTCTCAGAAGAAACGAAACCTATAGGTTTCGTTTCTTCTGAGAGCCTTCAACGGCTTCTTGTTTATTCATGTCGTCGTGCCTACGTTGATCGGCCCATCCTTCTTCTCGATGTCATGCCAGATGCGGTCTTCCATATTTCACAAGCAAAGGCCTTTGTCTAGAGGGTTTCAAAACCTTCACTCCCTTCTGATCGGCTATCAATTATGACCAGCCAAAGCCACGTTGGGCAGCTTGTTTCAGAGCCTTATAAGTATGGGTTCGTAACTGACATTGAAACTGAAAAGATCCCTAAGGGTCTTGATGAAGATGTGGTTCGCTTGATTTCGGAGAAGAAAAATGAGCCGCAGTTCCTGCTTGATTTTCGGATCAGGGCCTATCGACACTGGCTTAAATTGCAAACGCCTGATTGGGCAGGCCTTGGTTATCCACCGATAGATTATCAAGATATTGTTTACTACGCGGCACCTAAACAGAAGGAGAAAAAAAATAGCCTTGATGAGGTCGATCCTACTTTGTTGGAAACTTTTGATAAGCTTGGTATTCCACTTAGTGAACAAAAACGCTTGTCAAATGTGGCTGTTGATGCAGTATTTGATAGCGTTTCGATTGCAACCACCTATAAAGAAAAGCTTGCTGAGCATGGAGTGGTCTTTTGTTCGATTACTGATGCTGTGAATGAGTATCCAGAATTGGTTCGCAGATACCTAGGCACAGTTGTGCCTTCGAATGATAATTATTTTGCAGCGTTGAACTCAGCTGTTTTCAGCGATGGCTCTTTTGTTTTTATTCCTAGGGGTGTGGAATGCCCGATGGAATTATCTTCTTATTTTCGTATTAATTCTGGCGATATTGGACAATTTGAGCGGACTTTGATTGTTGCAGAAGAGGGGGCGTCTGTGAGCTATCTGGAGGGTTGTACAGCTCCGATGTTTGATACCAATACACTCCATGCTGCTGTTGTGGAGTTGGTGGCACTTGATGATGCTTCGATCAAGTATTCCACGGTACAAAACTGGTATGCCGGTGATGAGAATGGCGTTGGAGGTATTTACAACTTTGTCACCAAGCGGGGGCATTGCTGTGGCGAGCGCAGTAAAATTAGCTGGTCACAAGTAGAAACAGGTTCAGCGATTACTTGGAAGTATCCAAGTTGTATCTTGCAAGGTGCTGATTCCGTAGGTGAATTTTATTCGGTTGCTCTCACAAATCATCGTCAGCAGGCAGATACTGGCACAAAAATGATCCATCTAGGGCCTCGTACTCGCTCTACGATTGTGAGCAAGGGCATCAGCGCAGGCCATTCGGCGAACAGCTATCGCGGTCTGGTGCAGATGGGCCCAAAGGCTGTCAATGCCAAGAATTACAGCCAGTGTGATTCCATGCTGATTGGTGACCAGGCTGGAGCCAACACCTATCCTTATATACGCAGTCAACAGCCTGATGCCAGTATTGAGCACGAGGCCAGTACCTGCAGAATCTCAGAAGATCAGCTTTTTTATCTTCAGAGCCGGGGCATAGATTTTGAAGCTGCAATTTCGATGATTGTTAGTGGATTTTGTCGAGATGTTTTTAGTCAGTTGCCAATGGAGTTTGCTGCTGAGGCTGATAAGCTATTGGCTCTTAAATTGGAGGGTTCGGTTGGATAATGAATTTCTTCGTTGGCTTAACCCCTCCTAATTCTTTTCGTTTCTCATAGTGATTTCTCTCGACGCTCCAGTACTGATAGAGATACGCGACTTGTGTGCCTGCGTTGATGATCAGCCTATTCTTAATGGAGTAAATCTCACCATCCGTGCAGGCGAGATTCATGCCTTGATGGGTCGTAATGGTAGCGGTAAAAGCACTTTGTCTAAGGTCTTGGCAGGGCACCCTGCTTACAAAGTCACCGAGGGCAGTGTTCTTTATCGCGGTGAGGATTTACTCCCTCTTGAGCCAGATGAGCGCTCTCGAATTGGGCTCTTTCTCGGCTTTCAGTACCCGGTTGAGATTCCTGGTGTGAGTAATCTTGAGTTCCTGCGGGTATCCACGAATGCCCGTCGCCTAGAACAAGGCATGGAGGAATTGGACACCTTTGCGTTCGAAGACTTTGTGCGTGAGCGTCTCGGTTTGGTGCAGATGGACCCAGCTTTTCTGGATCGTTCGGTGAATGAGGGCTTCAGTGGTGGAGAGAAGAAGCGCAATGAGATTTTGCAAATGGCTTTATTAGAACCTCTTGTAGCGATTCTCGATGAAACCGATTCCGGTTTGGATATCGATGCTTTGCGGATCGTTTCTGGGGGTGTCAATCAACTCGCAAATGTTGATAATGCCACCCTGTTGATTACTCATTACCAGCGTCTACTTGATCTCATTCAACCCGACTACGTGCATGTGATGGCGGCGGGGAGGATTGTGCGCTCCGGTGACAAGGCGCTGGCACTTGAATTGGAGCAACGAGGTTATGAATGGGTTGATCGTGAATTGGATGCATTGGAGATGACCTGATGGTGGAAGCCCCCATCAAGAACTCCTCAGCTCTCGATGACTGGTGTGAGCGTCTCTTGCACAGTCTTGACGCCCCATCAGGTCCGATGGCTGCCTGCCAGGCTCAGTCGCGCAATCACCTTGAAACCCTCTCTGCTCCTCATCGTCGACAAGAGGCATGGCGTTTTTGTGATCTTGCACCCATCGCTGAGCTTGAGCCTCGACAGATTTGCTCTCTAGGTGAGCCATCGGCTCCTGGTGTTTCTGATCAGGTGACACGTCTGGTCTTAGGGACTGGGCAGGATCCTTTTGCAGGAGTGACTCTCCCGAAGGGCCTGTCGCCGCTTAGCGATGCGGAACTCAAGCATTCTCTTGGGCACACTTTGAACCTGGCGACATCCAAAGGCCAATGGCCTGTGGCGTTTAATCAGGCCATCGCGTCACAAGTCATTGGCTTGCGGGTTCACGGGATAGTGGATAGCCCTCTTGAATTGGTGTGTGATGCCGGCGCCGATCGGGGTGTTTTTGCCGTGCGTGTGCTCTTGGTTCTTGAGGAAAAGGCCAAGCTTGAGTTGCTACAAGTTCAGCTGAGTTCAGGTGCCAATCTCACCAGCGTTTTGGTGGAAGCTCACTTGCAAAGTGAGGCCAAGTTGCGTCATGGCCTTCTAGCTTTCGGCCATCCTCAAGCTGCATTATTGGCTCATCTTGCTGTTGAGCAGGAACCAAGCAGTGATGTTTCTCTGGTTAGTGTCTGTCAAGGTTGGGGTGTGATTCGTCATGAGCCCCAATTGATTCAGTTGAATGGTGGTGCCAAGAGTCAATTGCGGGCCCTTCAACTGGTGCAGGCCAATCAGCTTGCTGATACTCATTCCTGCGTGCGTTTTAATGGCCCGGAAGGAACCTTGGATCAACTTCACAAGGTAGTAGCAGCCGGTCATGGCCGCAGTGTTTTTAATGGGGTAGTGCAGGTGCCTCGTGAGGCGCAGCGTACCGATGCCGCTCAGCTAAGTCGTAGCTTGTTGCTCTCAGATCGGGCCCGAATTGACACCAAACCTGAGTTGGAAATTGTTGCTGACGATGTGAAATGCGCCCATGGGGCCACAGTGAGCCGGCTTCAGCCAGAGGCCCTTTTTTATCTTCAAAGTCGCGGAATTTCACCTGGTCAAGCCGCACAGCTTTTACTGCGCGCGTTTTGTGATGAGGTGATTTGCATGCTCCCATCTACTGCACAGGCCTGGCGGCCGTTGGCTCGATTGTTGGATGGGGTTTGAGCCGATCATGACCTCTCCCGTTAGTTCAGAGCAGAGCATGCCGTTGGCGATGGCTGCTGTAGAAGCTTCAACGAACCTGGCAGAGCTCACGCGAGCGGATTTCCCGCTGCTGGCGCAGACAGCCGGCTTAGGTCAGCCCTTGATTTACATGGACCATGCGGCGACAAGTCAGAAGCCACGGCAGGTGCTGGATGCCTTACAGCATTACTACGACCATGACAACGCCAATGTGCACCGTGGTGCCCATCAGTTGAGTGTTCGGGCTACCGAGGATTTTGAACGAGCACGTCAGAAGGTGGCTGATTTCATCGCTGCCTCAAGCGCGCGGGAAATCGTTTTCACCAGGAATGCAAGTGAGGCGATCAACCTGGTGGCTCGCAGTTGGGGTGATGCCAACCTCCATGAAGGTGACGAGGTGCTGCTCAGCTTGATGGAGCATCACAGCAACATTGTTCCTTGGCAGATGCTTGCCAAGCGAACAGGTTGCGTGCTGCGCTTTGTCGACCTCACCGATTGCGGGGAGCTTGATTTAAATGATCTTCGGCAAAAGCTCTCAGAGCGCACTCGTTTGGTCAGCCTGGCTCACTTGAGCAATGTGTTGGGCTGTTTTAACCCTATCTCTGAGGTCACTGCAGAGGCTCATCGCTTCGGTGCTCTGGTGTTGCTGGATGCTTGCCAGAGCTTGCCACATATGCCTGTTGATGTGTCCCGGCTTGGATGTGACTTTCTCGTGGGTTCTTCCCACAAATTGTGTGGTCCTACCGGGATGGGTTTTCTTTGGGCTCGAGAGGAGTTGCTTGATGCCATGCCGCCTTTCCTAGGCGGTGGCGAAATGATTCAGGATGTCTATCTCGACCACAGCAGCTGGGCTGATCTGCCTTACAAGTTTGAAGCAGGTACCCCTGCTATTGGGGAAGCTATTGGTATGGGCTTTGCTCTCGACTACCTGAACCAGGTTGGCTTAGATCGTATTCACGCTTGGGAGCAGCAGCTCACGCTGCAATTGTTTGATCGCCTTCAAGGCATCGATGGGTTGACGATTCTGGGCCCAACTCCTCAGCAGGAGCCTGATCGGGCGGTCCTGGCGGCTTTCACGGTGGATGGCTTGCATCCCAATGATATTGGTGCCTTGCTTGATTCAGCAGGGATCTGTATTCGTAGTGGCCACCACTGCACCCAGCCTTTGCATCGTCACTATGGGATCCCTGGATCAGCTCGTGCCAGCTTGAGCTTCACCAACACACCAGAAGAAGTGGATCGTTTTGCTGAGGAATTGGTTGCGACGATCGGCTTCTTAAGAGAGCACAGCTAGAGCTTTAGGTGGCGGCGGAAGAATTGCTCAGTTGCTTCTAAGACTTTGATCTTGACAGCACTGTCGCGAAAGCCGTGGCCTTCCTGCTCAAAAATGTGTAGTTCAACTGGTATGCCGTTTTCTTTTAAGGCATTGGCCATCCGTTCTGTTTGATCTGGAGGAACCACTTTGTCTTGAAGTCCCTGAAAGAAGATCACTGGGCATTGGATCTTGTTGGCATGCAGGAGAGGTGAGCGGTTTTCGTAAAGTTGTCTTTGGTCGGGCCAACGGCCTACTAGGTGATCGAGGTATCGCGCTTCAAATCGATGGGTGTCTTCTGCCATGGCGGTGAGATCACTCACTGCATAACGGCAGGCAGCAGCGCGAAAGACATCTGTGAAACAAAGGCAGGCCAGGGTGGTAAATCCACCGGCACTGCCTCCTTCAATGGCGATTTGTGTTGGGTTTGCCTTGTTGCATTTCACTAGTGCCAGTGCAGCTTCGGCGCAATCCGTTACGTCTGTCTCACCCCAGCCTCCCCGTAGGCGTTCGCGGTATGCACGGCCAAATCCAGTGGAGCCGCCATAGTTCACATCCACCACTCCCCAGCCTCTGGATGTCCAGAACTGAATGCTGAGGCTTAGACCGCGGTTGGCCATGCTGGTAGGGCCGCTATGGCTTTTGACAAGCAGTGGCGCAGGGCCTTTGCTGCCATTGATTGGCGGGTAATACCAGGCATGGGTTGCCTGGCCATGGCAGCCTTCAAACCAGATAGGCTCCGCAACGCTGATTGCATCAGCATTCAGTAAAGGCTCATTGGCTGGGGTGTGCTTCCAGCTGCCACAGTTGAGATTGAGCTCTAGTAGCCCAGGGCTCGTGGTGGCATTGCTAGCGATGGCTACGGCTCGACCTTCCTGTGCCTGCAGACCATTTAGATCATCAAAAGGTTGGTTGATGGTGCTGATCTGTCCATCATCGGCCAAGCGGCTCAGCCTCCAAGAACCTTGGTCACAGACGGCGGTCAGAATTTGTTCTCCATCCCATGCGCTGCTGCTCATGCCATAAACCCACTGCGGCATGCCGGTTTCGGCTGAAAGTGGCCAGGGGCGTCGCCAAGTGGGTTGGTCAGTGGGGTCAGTCGTCAGCTTTGCCACCATCAGATTCCACCAGCCGCTGCTGTCTTCGCTGACAACCAGCTCTCCATTGGGTAGCCAAAGGGGCTGGAAAACGGATGTTTGTTTGTGATCAAGTGGTTTGCTACCAGCTAGACAAGCCGAGCTTTGGATCAAACCCGCAGGGTCGAGGCTGGCCCACCAGAGTTGGCTTGCCTCCCAGGGCATGGCCGGTTGTTGCCATTCCACCCAGGCCAGTTGATCTCCATTGGGGCTGAGGATCGCGTAACCAGCAAAATCAGCAGGGCGATGCAACACCGTGGCAGCCTGGTTCTCATGGTTGAGGGAGAAGGTCACCAGCCAGTCCCGCTTGTCTGCTTCCATGATTCCGAGCCAGCGCTGTCTTGGTAGGTCAATCAGACCGTCAGCAAGTTGGGCATCGTTTGGTTTTGAGAGGCGAAGCGGCGGCTTGAGCGGAGATAATGCCTTCTTACCTTTTGTAGCCTGGTTGAGGCCCTGCCAGCGCTGGAACCAGAGGCAGCCATCGGCATCATCGATCCAGGCCATCAGTAGCTGGTTGTCTTGGCAGGCTGTTGCTAGAACCCCTCCTCCGTAATCGTGAATACGACTACGCAGGTTGGCTGGGGCAGGTGTTAGCTCTTGGGGGGGGTGGTCAGATTGACCCCAGGGACGGATAAGGGCAGTGGTGCGACCATGTTCCTGAGGACGTTGCTCCAGCCAAAGCACCCAGTCATCAATCAGGCGCGGTTCTTTGAGGGTGGGTGTTTGTCCGAGAGCGCGTCTGGCAGAAAGAGGTTGAGTGGTTTGCTTCGGGTTTCGCTGGTGATGGCTTGTGCTTTCCATGGCCGTTTGGGGTCTGATGTGCGGTGGAGTTGCCTAAACTCAATCAACTGATGCTGAGACTTTTCTTTGGCTCGAAGCTTCGCGCAGCTGGCACGTACGGCCGAAAAAAACAAGGGGTCTGTTGCAGTCCCGAAGGAGCCGCTTGATCATCCGCCTCTGCAAATTCACACTTTGGGCAATGGGGTTTTGCGGCAATCCACCCGTCGGATTGGCAAGGTTGATGAATCTGTGAGGGACTTGGTGAGGGACATGCTTCGCAGCATGTACGCAGCTAAGGGGATTGGTTTGGCTGCCCCTCAGGTGGGAATTCATAAACAGCTCTTGGTCCTTGATCTTGATCTGGAAACCCCTACAACCCCGCCAGTGGTGTTGATCAATCCCGAGATCATTAGCTCCAGTGCAACTGTTGAAACTTATGAGGAAGGCTGCCTGAGCATCCCAGGCGTTTATCTCAATGTGGTGCGGCCTAGTGAGATCGTGCTCAGTTTTCGCGATGAGATGGGACGACCACGCAAAATGAAGGCCGACGGCCTGATGGCTCGCTGCATCCAGCACGAGATGGATCACCTTGAAGGTGTCCTTTTTGTTGACAGGGTCACCGATGAGAATGAGCTCAGCCTTGAGTTAAAGGAGCATGGCTTCAAGCGAGCTGATGTTCGTCCGCTTGTTTGAATGCGTTGGCTGAAGCCTTTGAGGATGCTTCCCTTGACGGTTTCTTGTGTGTTTGGCGTCGCGCTTTGAGTGGTTCTTTCTTTGCGTTGCTTTGAAGCGCTTGAGATCCATCTCTTGTGGCTTTAGCGACTGGCAAGCTTCTGCTTGTTGCAGCTTCAGGCATGGTGGATTCACTGTTGGTCATGATTCGACTCAACAAACCGGCCTGAGGGGGCAGCCGATTGCTCGGCAGACTTTTACGATTCGATCAGAATCTTGCAGGCCTTGATGGCTCGTTATTTCCCCTCTGCAGTTGCTCTGGTCCTGGTAGGTGCGACGGGCCTGACTGGATGGTCGTCATCTGTCCAGGCTCAGGGATCTCTCTTTACAGCAGCCCCTGTTGAGCAGAGCCGATTCATTTTGGTGGGGGCCCCGATTGGCAAGGGTGAGAGGTCGCAGTTGAATATCTACGAACAACGCAGTAGCAAACGAGCCTGTTTTGCAGTCGATGGAAGTTTGCCGGCTGTTGTTGATCCTCTGCTTGCGAGGTTTGATTTCACCGGGATTTGCAATCGATACATTGACGGCAATGGGTATTCGTTGCGGATAGGGGGCGATGACCTAGGAACTCACTATCGCTTGAGTGTGGTGAGGACTGATGGGGATATGCATTTGCTAGCCATCCCCACTAGGGATACCTCTAGTCCAGCCCTGATCGTGGCCAGGGCTGGAGGTGCTGGGGTTTCTAGTAGTGATTTCCTTAAGTTGAACTTCGAGCCTGGTTGGCAATTGATGCGTCGCCAATATGGGCAACGTACGCTTGGCCATCTGTATGTGTTCAGCGAAACTTGGCCTGGAAGTTCAGATGAAGACGTCACGGCTGAGGAAGTAGTCGTTGAGGAAGTCGTTGAGGAGGTAACTGCAGAGGAGGAGGTAGATGTTGAGGAAGTAGTCGTTGAGGAGGAAACGGTTGAAGAAATAACCCCTGAGACCTCAACTGTTGAATCTCTTGATCGATAAGTAGATTCAGCCTGTTGCTCTGCCTTGCTAAAAATTTGTTGCTTGCTCAATGAACTAGGCTATTGTTGGAGAGAATTGGTGAAGTTAACTTGTCGGCACCGTTTTAGTGGCAAGTATCTAAGGCCATTATCTTTGCTGGTCTGAAGAATATCCTTTATCAAGAGACTCCTGTAGAGAATTACAGGTAAAAGAATCATAAGTATAGTAGCCACAGTGCATTCCATTAGCGTGAGTTTTGCCAAGTCGAATAATTTTGTTAGAGTTGATTGGTCAGTGTGGTTGCCTGTTGATATTATTCGCAGCCTGATTGGCTGTTATGGCGTAACTAAAATTAGTTCAACAGTCTCTTCGCTATGGTGCATATTGTTAATGGCTTGTGTAAATAAATGGCTTGCCTATGGGTTGGAATACAGCTTGAATGATCTTAGCGAAGATTAATGATCAACTCTATCTGATTCGATTTTGGCCTTGTAGGAATAAGCTTGATACGGATGATTGCTGAAGGCGAAGGAAATTAGCTAGCGAGTTACTTGGCAATGATGGCGAAATCTTCTTTGGCATCACCACAATCAAAACTACGGAAACACATTGTTTCCGCTATCGCACTTTTATTGACTTTGTCTTGATCATGAAGATCTGCCAGAGACCTAGCGACTCTAAGAATCCTTAGACCGCTGCGTGCACTGAGTCTGCGGTGATTCACAACTTGCTCCCAGAGCTCTAGAGCCTTTTCATCCAGCTGGCCGATTTGTCCTAAATCCTGGGCCGAGAGGTCACGATTGAGCTTTCCATCAGGATTGCGAACAAGCATCCGTGCGCGCGCCCGCAAGATCTGCTCGATGCCTATTAACTCTTGATCATTCAGATCAGTGGGAGTGAAGCCGGTAACCGATTTGCGCAGCTGAGCTGCGGGTAGGTGCTTGAGGCGCAGTTGTAGATCCAGGCGATCCAATAAGGGGCCAGAGAGGCGGCTCCAATACCGCTGGCGTTGAGATTGGCTACAGCGGCAAGGATGCTCTTCATCTCCAAACCACCCGCATGGGCAGGGATTGGTTGCTGCTACAAGGGTGATTTGAGAAGGGAAGGCACATGTCTGCCTCGCTCGACTCAGACGAATGACTCCTTCCTCGAGTGGTTGTCGAAGTTGGTCGAGAACTTTGCGTGGAAATTCAGCTAGTTCATCGAGAAACAACACACCACCATGGGCGAGGCTCAGTTCTCCTGGCCTGGGGTTTGTACCGCCTCCAACGAGGGCAGCAATCGTGCAACTGTGATGGGGAGCCCGGAAGGGTCGCTGTTGCATTAACTGGGGAGTGCTCTTCAGCATTCCTGCCACAGAGTGAATACTGGTGATTTCCAAGGCCTCTTGGCGCGTGAGCGGCGGCAGCAGTTGGGCTAAATGTTGAGCTAAAAGGGTTTTTCCACAGCCAGGTGGCCCCACCATCAGGAGGTGATGGCCCCCGGCAGCAGCCAAGGCAAGGGCTTTGTGGCCCAAGGCGCAACCAAGCAGTGGATGAAGTTGATCGTTTGGTCTGCGCGTGATTTTTGCCGTGACGGCCGCTTTGGAGATGTGTTTAGGTGCTAGTGGTTGGGGTTGGTGCAATAGATCCACAACCTCGCTGAGGGAATGAGCAGCTCGTACTGTTAATCCAGGCACAAGGCTTGCTTCTGCGGCATTGGCTGATGGCACCACTAGCGCTCGTACGTTTTGCGCGGCGGCCAGGTTGGCGATGGCAAGGATTCCTCTGCAGGGCCGCAAGCTGCCATCGAGTCCGAGTTCTCCAGCGCAGCAGAGATTGGTAAGCAACGGACCATCCAGCTGGCCACTGGCTACCAATAGGGCCAGGGCGATAGGTAGATCAAAAGAAGGTCCCTCTTTACGAAGATCGGCAGGAGCCAGGTTCACCACGACTCGCACGAGTGGCCCGCGAAAGCCACTGTTGCGGAGTGCTGATCGCACTCGCTCACGAGACTCCTGTATGGCGGCGTCGGGTAGCCCTACCAGTTGCAGCCCTGGCAGCCCAGGCACTAGATCCACTTCCACAGTGACGGCTAGGGCCTCAATGCCATGCAGAGAACCACTCAGGCAACGTGCCAGCATTTGTAATAAGACGGTGCATGGATTTCATGCCCCAGCCGTCCCATCCTCAGACTGTGACTCAATGGCTGGTGACACCATTTTTGGCCAGATGCTTCGCGGTGAGATTCCTTGTGATGAGGTTTATAGCGATGAGAGATGTTTGGCCTTTCGCGATATTCAGCCTCAGGCCCCGATTCATGTGCTGGTGATCCCCCGTAAACCGCTGGAAAGTCTGCGGGCCGCTGATTCCACAGACTCGGAGTTGCTGGGGCATTTGCTGCTGGTGGCAGCCAGGGTTGCCAAGCAGGAGGGCCTTGATGACTTTCGCACCGTGATCAATAGTGGTCTTCAGGCAGGACAAACCGTTTTTCATCTTCATGTTCATGTGATAGGTGGTCGTCCGCTGGCCTGGCCTCCCGGTTGAAGCTTGAACTGGCAAGAATGACGCGATGACAACCACTACCAGGAGGGGGGCTCTGAAGGGCCTCCCTAATCAGCTCGGCAAGTTCCAGAGGCTTGCTCAGCCTTTCTTTTTGCCGCTCGACCAAGCCAACGGATGGCAATTTATTGGGCTGCTGGTTGCGCTGATTTTTTGTGTTGGTGGACTTGTCCTCGTTGCCCTTACGGGGCTGATTGCAGTTCTTGAACGACTTCAGCCAGTTCTAACGGAGAACTATTTCGGAGGCGTTGCTCGCACGATCGAGACGATCTGGTCGAGCTGGTGGGGCTGGGCATTCTCTGGCTTGTTCGTGATTGGAGCAGGCAGTTTTTTTGGCATGCGTCAGCAGTTGCGTCACAAACGCTGGTTGCATTGGTTGATGCTTGCTGTCATTGTTCTGATGCTATTGGCTGTGAATGGCATTAATGCGGGTATTGGATTTATTGCTAGGGATCTCACCAATGCTCTCGTGGAAAGAGAGGAAAGCGGTTTTTACCGGATTTTAATTATTTATGCCTGTTGCTTTGTTGTTGCACTACCAATAAGAGTTTCGCAGATCTTTTTCACATTGAAGCTCGGGATCATTTGGAGGGATTGGCTTTCGCGTAGCCTGATTTCTGACTTCATGAGCAATCGTGCGTATTACGTATTAGACCCAAATGACGAGCAGGCTACGGACGTTGACAACCCCGATCAGCGCATTACAGATGATACGCGCTCGTTTACGGCACAGAGTCTTCAATTTACCCTGGGCGTATTTGATGCGATTCTTACATTCTCTCTGAATATACTTATCCTTTGGAGTATTAGCAGAATGCTGACATTCTCTTTATTTGGATATGCTTCTTTTGCCACTGCTGTTTTGATTGTGGCTGGGAGAAAACTGGTCAAAATTAATTTTGACCAGTTGCGCTTTGAAGCTGATTTCAGGTATGGACTGGTTCATATCCGTAATAATGCAGAGTCAATTGCCTTTTATTCAGGGGAAGAGCCTGAGCAGGAAGAGACGCAAAGAAGGCTTGGGTCTGTGGTGAAAAACTTTAACCTGCTGATTGTTTGGCAGGTGATTATTAGCGCTATGCAGCGTTCGTCAACTTATGCTGGGGTTTTCTTCCCGTATGTGATTATGGCTGTCCCGTACTTTGCGGGCGAAATTGATTATGGCAGTTTTGTTCAAGCAGGTTTCGCATTTAATATGGTTGAGGGCTCGTTATTTTTTGTTGTCAATAGAATTGATGAGCTTGCGCAATTTACGGCAGGTGTTAGTCGCTTGGAAGGCTTTCAATCGAAGGTTGAGAAGATTAGTCGGCAGACTGCTGTTGTTGATTCGCCGACTTTCTCTAGTGGAAACTCCATCTTGATTCAGCACGCCGATTTATATCCTCCTAATGGAGGTCAGCAGATTATTAATGACCTAAGCTTGAATGTTGAGGAGTCAGAGAAGCTTCTTGTGGTTGGTCCATCAGGCTGTGGAAAGACTTCTTTGCTACGCATGATTAGTGGTCTTTGGAATCCGCGTCAGGGGAGTGTTCAACGACCTGCCTCGGGGGACTTGTTATTCATCCCTCAGAAGCCTTATATGATTTTGGGCTCACTTCGTGAGCAGCTTTGTTATCCAGCTGATGAAGATCGTTTTAGCGACGATCAATTGAAAGCAGTTTTGGAGGAGGTCAGGCTTCTTCAGATCGTTGAGCGCTATCCAGATCTTGATGTCAAGCAAGATTGGCCGCGGATCCTTTCGCTGGGAGAGCAGCAGCGTTTGGCTTTTGGACGTTTGCTGTTGAATGCGCCTCGTTTTGTTGTTCTTGATGAAGCGACCAGTGCTTTGGATGTCAAGATCGAGAAGCATCTCTACAAGCTTCTCGAGGATCGTGATTTGGCTGTCATCAGCGTCGGGCATCGCTCGACCCTTATCGACTTCCACGATTCCGTGCTTGAACTTTTAGGGAATGGCAAATGGCGTTTGATCCCGACCGCCACCTATCTATTGTCTCAAGATCCTGGCCTGGTTTGATGACCTCAACAAAGCAAAACCTTCCAGGCGATCAGGACCTTCCAAGCGAACAGGCTGTCTTCGAGGGATCCGAGCAGGGTTCTGAAAGTTCAGAGGTACAGCCACCCGTCAATAGTGCGACTACGGGAGATCCCCCCGCTTTTGGTTGGAGTGCCTATGCAGAGCGGGTCAACGGACGTTTCGCGATGATTGGATTGGCCGCTGTGCTGCTCATCGAAGTGGTGAGTCGCGACACCTTCCTGCATTGGGCCGGCTTGCTGTCCTGAGTGGTTGGGTTGTCTAATCAGCTTGGCAAACGGATTAGGTCCACATCCCAACGACCATCTCGGCTGACTTGAACGGCTAGCAGTCGACCAGATCCATCTAAAATCACATGACGAGGGATCCCTTTGGTGCTGAGCTCAAGCCGATGAACAGTGCCCATACTGCGGTGATAGAGCAACAGTTCCGTTTGGTCGTCACGCTGTCTTACCAGTGCCAGGCGTTCGCCATTGGCACTCACGCTCACACTGATTGGCTGAGCATCAGGTCGATTCAGGCCTGGAAGTAGTACCGGTCTGCGATTACGTAGGTCGATCAATTCAATTCTTTCTTTTCCTTGATGGTTGGCCAGAGTGGCCAACCAACGCTTGCCAAGGGCCGGTTGGCGACGACTGCTAGCGGATTGGAGCAGTGAGCGATTGATGCCTTGGAGTGGCCTCAATGCTTCTCTTCCGCAAGCAACCAGCCCAAAGCAAATAAGCAGAGTTACAAGCCAACTCGGCAGATCTCGTAAGAGCCCATATCTCACGGTCTACCCTCTTTCGTTGGAGTTGAGCGCTTCAGCCTTTTGATTGGATCAGGCTCAAGGATTTGGGATAGATCGAAGAGCTCTACGCGCCAATGGCCCTGATCGGCCACTTGCAGAGCTAACTGGCGTGCATCTGGTGACAGGCTGAGGCTCACAGGATCTCTCCCCCCCGGTAGGGGAAGCGGGTGGATTCTTCCGGTTAGACGATCTTCGATGATCGTTAGGCGTCGATTGCCTTTTTGTGTGATCACCGCCAGATAGCGTCCATTCCAGCTCAGGGAGGGAGAACTGTGAGGTTGGTGACGGGAGAAATGGCGTAGTGGCAGGATCTTTCCGTCTCTAAGCTCGCGGAGCTGAACGGTTGGCCGGCCTCGCTGATCGACGATCACTGCCAGCATTTCGCCATTGCCGCTGAGGGCCGGGTCTTGTTGGCTGCGCTGAAGCAGGCCTCCCGGTGCTTTCTCAATCGAATTGATGCAGCTCCCAAGGCCGAGGCAGCCAAAAAGCAGGATCAGTTGCTGCAGGTTGTTGGCAATGGGCTTTAGTCGTCAAAACGGGAACTGTTGTCGCGAGGTCTTGAACTTCGCGGAGCTGAGCGTCCTGGCTCAGGCACTGATGATGAAGGAGGCGCGGCTTCTGTTCTGGTGGCTGAGGGATTGCCTTGGGGTCGGGAGGGTTTTGATGCTGTGGGCCTGGATCCTGTCGACCTGGACTTTGCAGGAGAGTAGGCCGCATCTTCAGCCTCGGGACGAATCTGAGACCCCTGAGGTACACCAGGTTTTCTTGATGAGGCGTAGCCCCCTCTACTCGTAGTCCTTGGCTCGTTGCTTAATTGGGTTCGATTGCTGGTTTGTTGATTGGCTGAGGGACGGCTGCCCCGGCGTTGATCTTGGCGAAGATTGCGGCGTTCTCCAAAGTCAGAACGATTGTTCTGTTCATCATCCTGGCGGCCGAATCGGGCCATGCGTCGAGAGCGTTCTGAGTCTTCACCCCAGGACTCTTCCTCCTTGTTGCGGCGACGGCTTGCTGCTTGTTCTGGTATTGCAGCTCTTGTGGTTCTGCGGGGCCGGTATAAGTCTTCTTGAGGGCGATCAGCATCGTCGTTGTCTCGACTGGAGAAGCGTCTTCGAACCGGTTGGGGTTCTTCAAAGCGGTCGTAGGGTTCATCCCAGCCACCCCTTAGGCCTCCCTCTCTCCCCTGGTTGATAGGCGGGACTGGCTCATCATCGAAATAGGAGGAACGCCGAGCCCCCTCGACAGCTACGCCTCTCAACCTGACACTTTCGTAGGCGAAAAACATTGTGGTTCCTGCTAGTAGGAACACGCCGAACTGCAGGATCGGATCCAGGCGCCACCCCTGAAAAAAGAAAACCCCTCCACAAAGCAGGCCAATAGCTGCGAAAAAGACGTCGTAGTCGCGTGCTAAGGCAGGCTTGAACGATCGCATGAAATACAGCAGAGCACCGCCTACTGCAAGCACGATTCCAACAATGCTGCCCCAGTTAAGACTGGCATTGACCACAATTGCGCCCCCTGAAAACGCCTGAACAGGAGGTTGAAAACCAACCTCGTTGAGCTCAGTCTACGAAGTGCGCCAAGGGTGCTTTGAAGTTTCGGTCAACCCGATCACTTGCGATACATCTGGTCGTTTTGACTGATCAACACCAGGGCAACGGCAGCTGGTATTACCACGATTACTGCGGCCCAAACGAGGCTGCTTAGATAATTGGCGAGAGAAGCGGTCATAGCAGTGGTTCTGACTTGGGCGAGGCCATCATGATCTTAATGATCAGGGGTGACTTTCTACGATGGAACTGCTGATGCTTTGAGCTTTGTGACACCAGTTCTGATTCAAGCGCTGCCAACGCTGCATCTGGTTCTGGCCTTTGCGCTTGCGTTTTGGACGCTGACATTTATTTTTCGGATCGTGCTCTCTTGGTATCCCCAGGTAAAGCTCAGCGAGGGGTTTTGGCCTTTGGTGAGTTGGCCTACGGAGCCTCTTTTGGCGATGACCCGCCGTGTGGTGGCTCCCATTGGTGGAGTTGATGTCACTCCAGTGATATGGGCTGGATTGATCAGTTTGTTGAGGGAGTTGTTGGTTGGCCAGCAAGGACTGCTCTCTCAGATGCTGCTTAAGAGCCAGGCCATTGCTTGAGATTGAGCGAAGGAATTTCAGTCGAGCATGTCCTGTTCGACAAATTTGGTGTGAACATCTCCTCTAAGAAATTCTTCCCGATTGAGCAGTTCGAGATGGAATGCAACTGTGGTGGGGATTCCTGTGACAGCACATTCATTGAGGGCTCTTTTCATTCGTTTGAGGGCCGCGTCTCGGTTATGCCCCCAGGCGATCACTTTGCCAATCAATGAATCGTAGAAAGGCGGTATGTCGTAGCCGGTATAGACGTGGCTGTCGATGCGTACTCCTGGTCCTCCTGGTGGTAACCAGCCTGTGATTTGCCCTGGTGAAGGGCGGAAGTTGTGGGTGGAGTCTTCAGCATTGATTCGACACTCGATGGCATGGCCTCTTAGTTGGATGTCCTCTTGTTTGATGCTGATGGGATCGCCTCCGGCGATGTGCAGTTGTTCTGCGATCAAATCGATGCCTGTCACCATTTCTGTGACGGGATGCTCAACCTGAATACGGGTGTTCATTTCCATGAAGTAAAAGTCACCCTTGCGATCAAGGAGGAATTCCACGGTTCCAGCGCCTTCGTAGTTGATGCTCCTTGCGGCGGCCACTGCAGCCTCACCCATGCGCAGGCGTAATTCGGGGGTGAGGGCTGGGCTGGGGGATTCTTCCAACAGTTTTTGATGACGTCGCTGAATGGAGCAGTCACGCTCGCCGAGGTGGATGACGTTGCCGTGTCGATCCGACAGGATCTGCACTTCGACGTGCCGTGGCCGGTCAATGAATTTCTCCATGTAGAGCCCAGGATTGCCGAAGGCCGCTTCGGCCTCTCCTTGGGCGGCCTTGAAGAGGTTTTCCAGTTGGTCTGGCGTGGTGACCAGGCGCATGCCGCGCCCCCCCCCACCTGCTGTGGCTTTGATCATCACTGGGTAGCCCATTCCCTTCGCCAGCTCAGCTGCTTCTTCTGGACTGGCGAGCAAGCCCTCGCTACCTGGCACAGTCGGAACACCGACTTGTTGCATGGTCGCCTTAGCGGTCGACTTGTCTCCCATGGAGCGGATTGCATGGGGTGAAGGACCGACAAAGGTGATGCCATGGTCACGACAGATTTCGGCGAATCGATCGTTTTCGGCTAGAAATCCATAGCCCGGATGAATGGCATCGACCCCGCGGGAGGTTGCAGCCGCGAGGATATTGGGGATATTGAGATAGCTCTTGCTGCTAGGGGCCTCGCCAACGCAGACGGCTTCATCAGCAAGTTGAACGTGCAGCGCATTGCGATCCACGGTGCTGTAAACAGCCACTGTGGGGATATTCAGCTCTCTGCAGCTACGCAGAATTCTGAGGGCAATTTCGCCGCGGTTGGCGATCAGCACCTTGCCGATGGTCATCCCGCAGTAATCAGGCTTTGGGCGGATCGTATCAGCGCTCCCTGCCAGGCCACTTTGCAAAACGTTGGACCATTGGCCGGTATGATCCTCGATCGACGAAGCCCGCGAGGTTGAGTCGGCCACGCGGATGTGGTGGAATTGGTAGACACGCACGTTTGAGGGGCGTGTGGCTTCGGCCTTGCGAGTTCAAGTCTCGCCATCCGCATTCTTTCCTTACAACTTGACCTCACTCCCTCCAGCTGTCATGCCGGACACTTCGCTGGCGGTTGTTCTGGTTTCCAATGGTCCAGGGGAACTAGCGACTTGGGTTAGACCCATTGCTGAGAGCCTGCATCGCAGCATATTGATGCGTCCTCGCGCTGCAAGCTCCCCTATTGACCTGAGGCTGGTGTTGGTGCCTTGCCCGAATGCCACAGGACAGGAAGCTGATGCGGCTAGGCGATGGATTCAGTTTGAGCAGATCACGCCAGCAAATCAGTTTTGGAATTTGTTGTTCTTTCCCCGCCGCTATGGGCCATGGCCTCGCCAAGGAGTGGTCGTTTTCCTTGGTGGTGATCAGTTCTGGAGCGTGCTTCTTTCAGGCCGCTTGGGTTACCGCCATCTCACCTACGCCGAGTGGGTGGCTCGCTGGCCTCGTTGGAATGACTGCATTGCTGCGATGTCTCCCAAAGTGCGGGATCAGCTGCCGCGTCGTTTCCGGGAACGTTGCACTGTGGTGGGAGACCTGATGGCGGATTTGTCTTGTCTTGCACGAGCTGAAGCTCCGCTGCCCCAAGGCGACTGGGTGGCTTTATTGCCGGGGTCTAAACGGGCCAAGCTCTGCGTGGGGGTTCCTTTCCTTTTGGAGGCGGCTGATCGATTGGCTCGGCTGCGACCTGGATGTCGGTTTTTGCTTGCTGTTGCACCCACCACAAGCGTTAAGGAGTTGGAAAGCTTTATGAGTTCGAGCAATCCGATTGCTGCTGCCTATCGCTCCGCTATTGCCATGGTCAGGCCAGCTGAGCTTGATCAGCCTTGGCGAAGATTGATCACCAGGGCCGGTACGGTCATCTATCTCCAAGAGGACCATCCTGCGCATGGTCCCTTGAGCCAATGTGATTTAGCTCTCACCACTGTGGGGGCAAATACGGCCGAATTGGGGGCGCTCGGTTTGCCAATGATTGTGATCGTGCCCACCCAGCATTTGGCTGTGATGCAGGCATGGGATGGCTGGATTGGTTTGCTGGCTCGGCTCCCTGGATTGCGTTGGTGCATTGGTGTCTTGCTCAGTGCATGGCGGCTGCGACGCCATGGATTCCTGGCTTGGCCCAATATTTCTGCTGGACGCATGGTGGTTCCGGAGCGAGTGGGCTCAATTTCGCCACAGGACATTGCTAATGAGGCGTCAGCTTGGCTGGAATCTCCTGAACGGCTCATGGGGCTGCGCGAGGATCTGCGCAGCCTGCGTGGGCAGCCTGGGGCTGTGTCTGCACTGGTTCAGCAGGTGCGTCGTTTGCTGCCCAAAGCTCTCGGTGCTTTTTAGATTCGAAGGCTGTTTAGGGTCTTGCAGGTCCTCTGTCTTTTCCCTTCCATGTCCAGGTCTGATTCCTCCGCTTCCGATTCAGTGGATTGGATCAAGCTCAGCCCTGAGGAATGGCAGGCCAGGTTGACTCGTGAGCAGTATCAGGTTGCCCGAAAGGGAGGCACGGAGCGAGCATTTACAGGTGCTTATTGGAACCACAAGGCAGCAGGGATGTATTGCTGTGTCTGTTGTGGAGCCCCACTCTTCAGCTCAGCGACAAAATTCGATTCAGGCACTGGTTGGCCGAGCTTTTCGGATGGAGTCAAGGCAGGTGCGATTACCACCCATCGGGACACGAGTCATGGAATGGAGCGTACTGAGATCAACTGTGCTCGTTGTGGGGCTCATCTGGGCCATGTCTTTGACGACGGACCAGCTCCTACAGGTCAGAGGTACTGCGTGAACAGTGCTTCGCTTGATTTTTCGGAGCAGTCAGAAGTTTGATTTGAATCGAACGTCACCAAGGGTCGTCCAGTTCGGTGCCATTACGGCGCGGTGGGGGCTCCTCCACCTCTGCATCTCGGTCTCGGCCAGCTTGATCACGTCCTGAAAAGTCGAGGGGCTCCACATCAAGAGGATCACCAAGGCTCTGAACAGGTCGACGTGAGGCTGGCCTTGGTCTTTGGGGTTGTTGATCTTCAAAGGTTCGTCTTGGTTCATAGGCAGCTGATTCTTCGAAGACTGGCCTTTGTTCATAGGCAGGAGGTTCTTCGAAGGTCATTCTTTCTTCTCTGTCATTGCGGTAGCGCGTTGGGGAGCTTGAGGGTGTTTCGTCGAGATAGCGCTGTTGGGGGATGATTTCCTGTTGACGCTCTTCCAGTTCAACGTATTCAAGTTCCTCTTCCGGCTCAAAGGTTTGAGTTGTGGAAGGTTGGAGCCGGCGCTGCTCCTGTTCAGTGGGCTGTCCTGAATTGAGCTGGTTTTCCACTGGCACAAGATTCATCCTGTAGCGCTCTCGCTCCTGTTCTTCCCAGCTGGGGCCGCCGACTCCGAGTTTTTCGAGGAAGCCGCTATTCAGTTGTTTGAGCTTCTCTTCTGCGCCTTCATACACAATGATCCTGTCTGCGCCGCTGCTGACCACCTCGTCTACAGGCATCTCCCAGGTACTCAAGACCCCTTCGCCCAATAAGGGCACACCGATTGCTCCAATCACCAGGGTTGTGAGTTCCCCTGTTTCGATGTCGAAGGAGAAGCCCAGGACTCTGCCTAGTTGCTGGCCAGATTCTGTGATCACTTGGCAGTTGATCACTCGGCTGTAGCGATCTGGGGTGAAACCCTCTTTGAGTGAGTCAGAGGAATCCACGAGGATGACGTCCCCCACCTGACGGATCCGATCAAGTGGCATCCAACGTGGGAGGCCGGGTAGGTAACGCGTGAGGGGATTGTCTCGCAGGCCTAGGGCCACCACTTCGCGGCGATCAATGTCGACCACGACTTCTCCCACGACGCCGAGACGACGTCCGGTATCACGGGTGATCACGTGGGTCCCCATGAGCTCGGAGCGCAGCCAGAGGCGGTCGCTAGGAACCTTGTCCAGTGGATCGTTCGGGGATGGGTTTGTCGTCAAACGCAGGCCCTCAACAGGGGGCGAATCGAGTCATTTTGACTCAAGGGCTTGAGGAAACAGCTCACGCCGCATTGGGTAATCCCACGACCTGAGTGTGGGCCCCACGGGCCTGGGTTACCCCGATGGTGCGGTTGGAGGCGCCGATCATTGGTCGGCGGTGGCTCACAACCATGAACTGGGCTTGTTCTGCTTGGCGGGCGATCAGAGCAGCAAGGCGTTCCACATTCACCCCATCGAGGAAACTGTCCACTTCATCGAGGGCATAGAAGGGAGAGGGGCGGAAGCGCTGCAGAGCAAATAGAAAGCTGAGTGCCGTAAGCGATTTTTCTCCACCAGACATAGCCGCAAGGCGTCTCACTGCTTTGCCTTTCGGATGTGCTACCAGGGTGAGGCCGCCTTCGAGGGGGTCGTCAGGGTTGTCGAGTTGTAGGTGGCCATCGCCCTCAGAGAGGCTGGCGAAGATGTCACGGAAATGACCATCAACTGCTTCAAAAGCTTCCATGAAGGCTTCCTGACGAAGGGTGGCGACGGTCTCGATGCGGAGCAGGAGCTCTTCTCGCTCCTGGGAGAGAACTTCAAGCCTTTCGACCAGATCTCCGAGTCGTTGTTCGAGTTGTTCGAGTTCTTCAAGGGCCAGCATGTTCACTGGTTCCAGGGCTTCCATACGGCTTTGAAGCTGCTGCAGATCGGCTTGAAGGGCCTCAAGTCCTGCGCTGCGAAGCTCTGCGGGGATCTCCGGGGGAGGGTCTGGCAAGGCTTGTTGGAGGTCTTTGAGTCGGAGGCCGCCGCTGCGAAGCTCTTCGGCAAGGGCCTGGCGATCCTGTCGGAGGCGTTCCAGGTTCCACTGGGCCTCTTGTAGGCCTTGGCGCTGGTTTGCTACTTCTGCTTCAGCCGCATCCCTGGCGCGCCGTTGTTCGCCAAAGCGAGTCTGCAGGTCTTGTTGTTGGCTCTCTAGTGTTTGTCTTCGCGCTTGCAGTTCTTGCTGCTGGTCACGCCATTGAGCATGGGCAGTTGCCAGCGCCTGGACAGCTTCCTGCAGTCTTTTTTCCTCAGCCTCCAGGCCCTTTTGTTGATCGCCTAGGCGTTCGAGGGCGAGGTGGCGATGCTGCTGGGCAGTCCGCAACTGATCCCGATTCGTTCTGGCTGTCCCCAGTGCGTCATCGGCGGTTTCAAGATCCGCTTGTAATCGTTGCCAGGTCTCTGCATCGCCATTCGCTTGGGCTTCCTGCTCATGTTGTTCAAGTTGCTGCAGTTCAAGGGTGAGGGGAGACAGCTTTTCGATGAGAGCGTTCAGTCGCTGCTGCTGTTGTTCTTGATGAGCTTGTAGCCCCTCCACTTTTTGAGAGCGTTGATGACGTCTTTCCATCAAGGGGCCATGGGAGCGGCGGGCTGCAGTGCGTTCGGCTTCCAGAGCGGCTTGGCGCTGTTCAAGATTCCTGAGGCAGGGGCGAGCTTCCTCGAGGACTTGGCTGAGCAGAGCTTCCTCTCTGCGGCAAGCCACCAAGGTTTCTCCAAGTTCAAGAAGCCTGCGGCGTAGGGGTTCGGCCTCATCTCCCTCGCTGCTGCTACCAAAGCTAAGGCTGTTGCTACGACCGGAAAAACTGCCGCCTGTCATGGCACCGCTCTTCTCTAGCAGTTCTCCATCAAGAGTTACGGCTCGAGTTCGTCCCAACTGCAGCCGGGCAGATTTCAGGTTGCTAAAGACCAAAGTTTCGCCGAAGACGTAGGCAAAAACCTCGGCATAAATGGGCTCAAAACGAACCAGCTCAAAGGCTTTGCCGATCAGGCCAGTGCTGCTATCAGCGTTGTCAGGCTTTCGCCCTCGCATGAGGGCGCTATTGCTGCTAGCTGCAGGTGCTTTGATGCGATTGAGAGGCAAGAAGGTGAGCCGGCCTGCTCGCCTGCTTTTGAGCAGTTCGATGGCTTTGGCGGCAATGCGATCGTCGTCTACGACGACTTGAGCGAGTCGTGCACCCGCAGCGACTTCCAAAGCAAGTCGGTGGCGATCGTCTACCTCCCCAAGCTGGGCAACGGGCCCGTGGATACCTTCCAGACCGGCTTCAAGTAGCAGCCTTAGAGCTCCAGTGCCACGACTCTCCTGCAGTGTCTCGCGACGACTCTCTAGCCGGGCGATCTCTTTTTCCAAGCGGGTTTGTTCTTGCTCTAGTCGACTGCGGGTACGTTGCTGCACTGCCAGGGATTCAGCGGCTTGCTGAACCTGTTCTTTCTTCTCGCTGATGTTCTGGAGGAGTGTCTGCCATTCCTTTTCGAGTTGATCCAGTTGTTTCTGTACCTGCTGGTCTTCGGTGCCGTCACGCTGCTGCTCTGCTTCGAGTTCGACTCGCCGCTCTCCGTCTTGTCGCAGGCGTTCTTGAAGTTGTTGTTGCTCCTGCTGCAGTGGTGTAAGGGTGGATTGAAGTTCCTGACGGCGAGAGCTGCGCTGCCGTTGTTGCTCAAGCCAAGCACCAGAGCGACCGGCGACGTCTCCAAGGCGGCGACGGGAGACCTCTACAGCGGCTTCGGCATCTCTGCAGGTCTTCTCAGCATCTTCTAAGGCCGTGCGATGGGGATCTTCGGTCTGACTGTGAGCCTCCTGTTGCAGTTGTTTGCGGCGGTTGCTTAGGTCTTGGCGAACGCCTTGGAGGCGCTGACCTTCATTTTGGTGTTGCTCTGCTTGGCGCTCGAGTTCACGAGCCTGGGTCTCCAGTCCCGCCAGCTCGGCTTGCACCGCTAGCAACTGGTCTTCGCCGAGGGCCTTCACGTTCTCTTGCAGAGTCTTCAGGTTGGCGGCGGCCTTGGCCAGCTTTTCTTCGGCCTCTTTGAGGTTCGCAGCGTCGTGTACCTCTTGCTCGCCAAGTTGTTGGTGTCGGGTTTGAAGATCACGCAAACCTTGCTGGGCTGCTTCAAAGGCCAGCATCAGTTCCTGTTGCCGACCCAATTGAAGTTGCTGGCGGAGTTCCTGGTAGGTGCGGGCTTTGGCGCAGTCTCGTTCTAGGCGTTGCCGTGTGGTCAGCAGTTCCTGTTCCACGATCCGACAGCGTTCCTGCCGCTCTTGAACATCATCGAGCTTGGCGCGAGTCTGTTCGATGCGGCTGTCGAAGAGTGCTACACCAGCCAGTTCGTCGATCAGGCCGCGGCGATCGCGGTTACTCATCGAGACGATGCGGGTCACATCGCCCTGCATCACAACATTGCTGCCTTCTGGGTCGATCCTCAGTCGGCGCAGCTGGGTTTGAAGTTGCTGCAGGTTGCAGGGTTCGCCATCGGTGCTGTAGCTCGTGCTGTAGGAGCCGCCAGGCATGACCCGCAGGCGGCGCGTGACGGTCCACTCTTTTTGATCAGCTTTGATCCAAGGACCTTCCTCTGGTGGCTCTAGACCTGCCTCGGCTGGATCGGGCTGCCAGTCGCTGAGGTCGAAGCGCACACTCACCACGGTTTCAGCTGCTTTGCCTGCTCGAAGGATTCGGCTGTTGACAAGATCAGGCAGTCGATCTGCTCGCATACCCCTGCTTGTGGCAAGACCAAGGCAGAAGAGAACGCCGTCGAGGATGTTGCTCTTGCCCGAACCGTTGGGGCCTGTGACGACTGTGAAGCCCTCTTCGAGGGGGATGGTCATCGACCCCCCAAAGGACTTGAACTGCGTAAGCCCAACCTGATTGATGTGAACCAACAGGTTGCACGGGCTCACAACAAGGCAACTTTACCGAATTTTCTTTGAAGCTCAAGGGTTGGCACCCGGCTTGGATCTGATCCGGCAGAGTCTGTGTTCGATCTCCAAGTGCCCCTTCAGATCAGTGCTTTGTAGGCGCACACTCAAGCGATCGTCGCAGTTGATCGGCAGAGAGCCGCTGAACAGTCCGCCGACGATGCGTTTAGCCCAACCGCGTCCTCCTGAGACGGCGGCATCATGATGGTCCAGCCAAGCCAGCCTATGGACAGCTATAGGAATGGCTTCTACTGCTGGACCATCTAATCGTGGGATCTGCGGCAATCGCCAGGTTCTGCATGCCGGGCCGTCTTCCAAGAGCAAATCAAAATGACATCCGAGCGGATCGTTCGGCGCTCCACGATGTTCCAATAGGACGAATCTATTCAGAGAGAAAAACCTAATTGCAATAGCTTAGTTGAATCAGTAATAGGAATAGAGCAAGTATTGATCAGCATTGTATTGATGTTTGCGATCTTTAATAGCTCACATCCCTCTGTCCTTTATGAGAGCAGAAGTGCAATTGACCAGTGCTAATGATTGATGTTGTACTCGCGGTTGGCTATATACGTTCTCTGTGGTTTTCATCATATTAACCAGCGATTACATTGACTGCCCTTGCTTTGGTACCGGATTTGGGCAGCCTTAAGGCATGTCTCTTTGCAAATGGATGCTCAAGCTATCTGACCTTGTAAAACTTGATCTTTTTAGCATCGCAGGATGGTTTTGAATATCATGGCTTGAAGCCTTTGTTCTCTAAATTTTGTCCCTCGAGCAACTCCGAGCCTTTCTTATCAAAATGCAGGATGATGCTGACCTGCGGCAGCAGGTCTTAAGTGCTTCTACGGCGGATGAGGTGGCCAATCTTGCTGTTGGCTTTGGTTATGAATTTTCAGGTGACGAGCTGCTACGTATCTCTGGACAAAAGGTGGACCGAGTGACCGTAAGGAAACAGGACGTGCCTGGAGAATATAATTAATATTTTCTCGGAAGATTGCTTGATTTGATCTGGGCTCTAATTCTTGCCAAGCAGAGTAAAAAATTAGGCGTATATTTTATTCAACTAGGGCGTTAAAATTAATATGTTTAGTTGGAATCTTGGCATTCTCTTGTTTGCTCTGTCCTCCCTTTACTGTATTGACGACTTCATGAATTGCCTCCCTTCTGCTACGAGCTGATGAAGCTCCAGAAGGATCTCTGCCGAGATTGCCAGATACGCGGATTGACCTAATGAAGATCATCATCATGCCGCCAGAGGTCAGCTCATGAGCTTGAGCAAACGGTTGTATTGGCTAGCGTTCTTTGAACATGATCACGAGTAGGAAAGGACGTTTCAGTCTGATTGCTGGGGGCAGCAAAAAAATCTAGGGCTATCGATCAGCTTGATTCAGCGATTATAGACAGCAAGCAAATGTTGGAGTTGATTCGAGTCAAGCCCTGCTCATCGATGTAGATAAGATTGTCGTGCTGGTGGAGTAGATATTTTAGTTCGCGATTCCTTCAGATAGCTCATTAGAGGTTGGTGAGCTGAGGCCAAGGCGAGCCAGGCTTAGTTCAAGTTCTTGGATGCTGATTTGCTGCCGGATGCGCTCTAGGCGAGGAGGAACAATGGGTTGCAAAGTCCCTAAGCGTTCAGCTACGGAATCGCTCATAGACTCCATCAATGCAGAGTTGTGTTCATATAGGAGTTGTAACGCACTAGATGTGGAGATGGTAGTAGCAACAGCTACACCATATCTGGCAAGTTGAGCGAAAGCCTTGTTAGAGGAGTCGTTCTGGAAAGAGCGATTCGTTTCAAGGGGTAGTGCTCAGGATCTTTTGAGTTCTGAGATACCCAAGGATTGTTGATCAACTTTTGAGAAGGTCAGATCCTCTGCAAATCAATGACGCTTATGAATGTCACTGCTCGGAGGTGGGTGATGGTTGCAGTGGCAGTTGGTATTCAGGCAGCAGGCGTGGATGCATTCCAGCTACAGGGGGTTTCGCTCTCGCACAGGTCTAACTAGGCTAAGATCAACCGTCTGGAATACATGGAATCAGAGAATTCCGCATCCGGCGATCAACAGACCCAAGTCAACACTGAGCCTTCGCGTCCTGCAGATCCCTCTGAACTGAGGTTCCGTGAACGATTTGAAAGCTTGTTGCCCACGATCCAAGAGTATTGGCCAGATTTGGCTTGGGACACACTGGAAGCGACACGAGGCAGCCTTGATGAAATGGTTCGTGTGATTTCACAGCATTCGGGATTAACGAGCCATGGTGTGCGTGATCAGCTGGAGGACCTGTTTCAGGTTGCTGGTGACCGCACCAGGAATCTGGCCGACAGCCTGGAGCCATTGGAGAAGCAGCTCGAGCAGCTTCTCGATGAGCTGAATAGCACTCTGCGGCCGCGGATTGAACGTCCTGTGCGGCAGCGACCGTTGCTTGCTGTTGCAATGGCTGCTGGAATCGGTGTACTGATTGGAGTTATTTTTGCCGGAGGTCGGCGGTCCTGATGAGCGACGAGCAACGTTCAAGCGGATCAGGAGCAGGTGCGCGCGTGACTGCGATTGCTGCTTCAGTCATGGATCTGCATGTGCGTATTGCTTTGCAGGAGGTGGATCGAGAGAAACGCCGTTTGATTAGTGGAGGCGTTTTCCTGGCCATGGGAGGCACGTTGATGCTTCTGGCGCTGTTGGCAGTGGAAGTGGCTTTGGTGCTTTGGATGCAGGAGGTTTGGGGCTGGAGCCTGATGAAGGGTTTGCTGGCTATGGCAGTTCTTGATGTTGTTTTGGCAGGAGTGAGCCTGCGCATTGGTGGTCAGCTCGCCAAAGGGCCGTATTTGCCACAGACGTTGGAGGGTTTGTCGAAAACCACTCGAGCGGTGCTCGGTCGCCAGTGATTCAGCGAATGGCGAAGTTGTCATTCGAGACATCTGCATAGCAATGCACTCTCTTGCTTGAAGGGAGGGCTTGGCATGAGAGTCGAAAATCAGCAAAGATTGCATCAAATCAACACATCATGAACAGATCTAATCAGTCTTCAATGAGTCACCGCTCCTACTTTTTAGGCTTTTAATTCAATATGGATTAATAAGCACAGCAAGATTTGATGTATGACGTTAATTGCCAAAGGAAAACTATCTTCTTCTTAGCTCTAGGACTTTATTTTTAAGATCACCTCGCATCATCATTCATAATGGCAGCCAAGTGATCATGCAATTCTTTTGCGTACTTTCAAGATCACGTAGCCAGCCACAAGGAGTTTGATTGTAAATGCAACAGCAAAAATGACTAGGTTGGTAGGAGTTAAGAGGTGGCTAAGCATCTTTCCATTTGAGCTTGTCTTTTATCTTAGGGCAAGAGCTTGGCAGATTGCAGACTGATGTTTTCTTTGATACCTCGTGGTCCTTATTGGATGATTAGAGCCTATAAAAAGTGCCGTGAATTTGAAGATTGCTGCTGATAGATCAAGTTGCCCTGCGGTTCAGCGAATGGCGTAGTTCAGCCAGCGGCATTCGATGCCGCCATTGCTGACTGGAATCCGCCGACTCGCTTTCATCTGCAGTGATCGGCTGAGGCTGGGATTGCCGTTCAGCAGCCATAGCTGCCAACCTGATGCGTATTGCTTGGCGTATTGACCGAGGCTTTCATAGAGAGCGGTTAGGTCTTCATCCTGGCCAACTCGGATGCCATAGGGAGGGTTGCAGACCATTACTCCTGGCTGTTTTGGCAGTTCTAGGTCGCGAAAATTACAGGTTTGAATGCCTACAACATGGTCGAGGCCTGCCTCGGCCACATTGGTTTTTGCTTGTGTTGTGATGCTGGGGTCTCGGTCGCAACCAATGATCACTGGCAGTGATTGATCTCTGCGTTCTCGTTGCTTGGCTCGTGCTTGTTCCTCGCTCCAGAGTTGAGGATCGAAATCTGCCCAACCTTCCAGGAGAAAGGAACGCTGTATCCCTGGTGCAAGGCCAAGCTTCATACTTGCTGCCTCGATCAGCAGGGTGCCTGATCCGCACAGGGGGTCAACTAAGGGTACGCAGCCATCCCAGCCGCTGAGTTTGATCAATCCGGCGGCAAGGTTTTCTTTGAGTGGCGCAGCGCCAACTGCAGCTCGGTAGCCCCTGCGGTGCAGGCTGCCAGCTGAACCGTCCAAGCTCAGGACCGCACAATCTCGACTGAGATGGAGATGCAAACAGAGTGCAGGGTCTTGCAGATCGATATCAGATCGCTCACCCCATAGCTGCCGTTGCAGATCGATCAGTGCATTTTTCACTTGCAGGGCTGTGAAGTGGCTGTGAGTGAGGCCAGGGCCGCTGCCGGTGACATCAACGCGAAAGCTCATTGATGGATGCAGCCAGCGCTCCCAGTTGAAGGCTGATTGCACACCTGCGTAGAGCTCTTTTGGCCCTTGGCAAGGGAATTGGGCAATCTCCCTGAGAAGGCGAAATGGCAGGCGTGCTTGTAGATGCAGCCGATAGAAGCAGGCCATGTCGGCTTCAAAAGCAGCAGCGCGTCTGAGCGGGCGCACGGCTTTGGCCCCAAGCGTGGTGAGCTCTTTGGCGCCTTCTTCTTCTAATCCTTGGGGGAGTACGGCGATCGCTTGCATTGAGCTTTTACCACCCACGGGTTGTTGAGCGAAAGAACAGCATCCCTGTCAGAATGGAATTGTCCACCTTTTGGCGGACTAGGTGATCCACACCAGTGTCTCGGACAGCGGTTCGATTCCGCTCAGCTCCATTCCTCTTTCAGGTTTCTTGGGGCTGCAATGGTTTCGACGGGGTATGAGGAGGGTGACTGAAGCCTGCTCGGTATGAGCAACTACGTAACTGCGAACAACATCGTTCGTTTCTCCCGTCAGCCTGCCCTCGTGGCTGCCTGACCCTTAGGGGAGATGGGGTGAGGTCAGCCTTATCACCCAAATGACTCATGGGGGCTGGAAGGCCCCTCAAACCATTCCACCAGAAACGATCCCAGGGATTAGCTGTTTGCGGATAAAACGGTCTGCGGATAACTTGCACTGCCTCCTCAACCTGTACTGGTACATGCGTATTTTCTGGTTGACGGAAGGATCGTTATGTCAACGACAAAACGCCCCGGTTGGTAAGAGCCTTTCCGATCCCACTTGGATTGCAGCGAAAACTTCTCCCGTTCGACGATCAAGGCTCCTGTCGATAGGAATGTCTGGCTCTCCTCCTACAGGGATAGTGCCCACCCACCTCCAGACCCCGTCTTTGAATGTGGCCGGGCTGGTTTCCTCGTAACCGCTGGCATCCCAAATTTGGGTGATTCGACCATTCACTTCATCGATATACAAAGTCGAACTGGCGGACGGGACTAGAGGGCTTTCGCAGCGGAGCTTCAACTTCTCGGCGTTGGCGGGACTAACAACAGTTGCAAGCACCGCAGCTGTAAGAACAGAAATGGACCTCATAGCTCGAGGACGGATGTGCAATGAGTCAAGTCCTTCTGAAGTTACAGCTGTGGTGGCGCACTTGGCACAGAGCAAGGGGGTGAGTCGCCGTACCTCTCAACGGACTGTTCAACAGGCCTATGCCTTGATCCGTGAAGACATCGATCAGGCGAATATCCAAAGAACAGATCTTGTTGCTCAAGCCATTCACCTATTGATGGAGAGCGCAAGGGTTGCTTTAAAGCAGAACAATCCAGGAGCTGTTGTTGGGGCTGTTGCTCAACTCGACAAGTTATGTGGGTTAGGAGTGAGCAAATAGTTAGGGGTTCTATTTCTAGTGATCAGCTATTGGTTATTCCCTTGTTGATGATCGAGCTCTGATGCCGTCAGCCCATGGCCCGAGCAAAACGCCTATTGCCGCATGGATGCAATTTTCACATCACGCTGCGCTGCAATAGCAGGCAGTTCTTAATTTCTAAAGCCCTTAGGCGAGATGTGTTGTTGGCGGTACTGAAAAAGGCCCAGCAGAAATTTGCCGTGAAGGTTTATGGGCTCTGCCTGATGGCTAACCACCTTCACTTGCTGCTTAAACCAGAGGATGCAAAGGATTTGCCCAGGTTGATGCATTGGTTTGCTTGGTACTCCGCCATGGCCTTGAACCGCTTGAGCGGTCGTTGCGGGCACTTCTGGGAGGCCAGGTATTTCTCAACGCCAATCCACCCCAAAGATCACCGGCGAATGCTGAATACCTTGAGGTATATCCATGCCAACCCCAAAGCGGCTGGGGTAAGAAAAGGCTTTTATGACCCCTATTCCAACTATGGCCACTACATCAGGTTGCAATCAGACGACATCAGTGAATGGAGCCCTGCCTTGTGTCCCTTGGCGTGCAGTTCATGGAAGGGGCCGAGGTGCTTGATCTGGGGCGTGATTCCGCGGGACACCTCTGCGGAATCAGCCTGCGCAGTGCCGAAGGGGAGCAACAACACCTGAACTGCCGGTGTTCCCGGTCAAAGGGCAAATGCTGTCCCTGCAAGGCCCCCGGGAAGCACTTAAACGGGTGATCTTCGGCCCCGGCACCTATATGGTTCCACGGGAGGACGGGCTGATCGTGGTGGGCGCCATCAGTGAGCGAGATGCGGGCTTCGCCGAGGGCCTGACCCCCGATGGCCAAAAGCAGCTCCAGCGCGGCATCACCGCGCTGCTACCCGTCGCGACAAGTTGGCCGCCAATGGAGCGTTGGTGGGGCTTCCGGCCTTGCACACCTGACGAAGGCCCCCTCCTGGGCCCCGGGCCGTTGCCTGGCCTCTGGCTGGCCTGCGGCCACCACCGCAATGGCGTGCTGCTGGCGGCAATGACCGCGGAACTCACCGCCTCCAGCGTGCTGGGAGTGCCTCTTTCACCGGAGAATGACGCTTTGCTCAACAGCTTTCACTGGAGCCGGTTTTGAAGCTCAGCCAGCGCATCCGCGACGGTCTCGTTCAAGCCGGGCTGATCGGCGCCGCGGCCCTGTTCCTGGGGGGACTGTCGACAACGGGAATCAGTGCATCGATCGATTGGCTGCTGTACGACAGCGTCATCACCCTGCGTTCGCGCGATTCCGCCCAACGACATCCGGTGACGATCGTCGGAATCGACGAAGACGACATCAGCCACTACGGATGGCCGATCGACGATGCCGTGCTCTGTCGTGCCCTTCGGAACGCCCTGCAAGCCAACGCCAGTGCTATCGGCCTGGATCTCTACCGCGACCAGGGAATTGGTCCGCAGCAGAGCTGTCTGCCGGAGCTGATCCGGCAAAACTCCGAGATCGTGGCCATCTTCAACGCTGCCGAGGGCATCACCGCTCCACCGGGGACACCTGCCGCCCAGCAGGCTTTCAATGACCTGGTGGTCGATGCCGATGGCGTAATCCGTCGGGACCTGATCCATGTCAGCGGTCAGGACGCCGCCACCGTGAGCCTGCCGGTCCGACTGATCGAGACATCCGGTCTGCAGCCCGGCCTGCTCGATCTGCTGAAGAAGCCAGACAGAGCAGAACAACTCGGACCATGGCTGCTGCCCCATTCCGGGGGATACCGCGACCTCGATGCTGCCGGTTACCAGCGACTGCTGCCGTTTCATCAACCCGGGAGCTTCCGCACCATCAGCCTGCGTACGCTGGCTGATGGCAAATGGGCTGCAGAGGCCCTGCAGCAGGGAGACATTGTGCTGCTCGGGAGCACCGCGCCCAGCCTGAAAGATCTGTTCGAAATCCCGCACAGCCGTTTCAGCCAAAGCAACAAATTCCTCATGCCCGGGGTGGAAGTGCATGCTCTGCGCGTCGCCGCCCTGCTGAATGGTCTGGATCAGCCATGGACGCTCCGAACACTGCCGCCCTGGAACGAGCAGGGCCTGGAGCTGATCGCCATCCTCGTCGGGATCAGCCTTGGTGCCAGCTGCAGCAAGCTGCAACGCAGCATCACGATCACCACAGTGCTAACGGTCGTTCTGGCGGGCTGCGGTGCCGCTTTGCTCTGGACGCAAGGACTTTGGATTGGCCTCACCCTGCCGGTGATCTCCCTACCCGTGATGGCTGGGGTGGGTTGGCTGCGCCGCGGAGCGCTCCTGCAACGTCAAAAACAACAAATCGAACGCCTGCTGGGCCAAACCACCTCCCCTGCCGTGGCACAACAGTTGTGGGAACAACGCGACTCCCTCCTGCGGGATGGCCAGTTCGAAGGGAAGCAGGTCACCGCAACAGTGTTGTTCACCGACACCCAAGACTTCACCAGCATTTCCGAACAGCTGTCACCCTCCGAGCTGCTGACATGGCTCAACCGTGGCATGAGCCTGTTGGTGCAGGAGATCACCAACCACGGCGGCATCATCAATAAATTCACCGGTGATGGACTTCTGGCGGTTTTTGGAGCACCGATCAGCCAGGGAATGGCCGTGGATGCAGGCCATGCGATTGATGCGTCTTTGGCGATTACGGCTCGGCTAGCCGAGCTCAATCAAGCATTGAAACTGGAGCAGGCGCCAGCCATGCGCATGCGGATCGGCATTCATTCCGGTCCGGTGATCGCCGGCTCGATGGGAAGCAGCGCGCGGCTGGAATTCACGGTGATGGGGGACACGGTGAATTGCGCGTCGCGGTTGGAAAGCCTGGCCAGGGTTCCAGCCGACGACAGCTGCCGCACCCTCTTCAGCCAAGAGACCCTGATGCGGTGTGAGCGCGACGACCTGCTCTGGCATTCGGTGGGGCGATTGCAGGTGAAAGGGCGTCAGCAAGAGCTGGACGTTCTCGAACTCAAGGGCACCAAACCAGCCGCCAATGTCAGAACAGGCAGCGCACCGGCAGACGATCGGGCCAGGAGCGCAGATCAAGAGCTGCCAGGTTGAAGTCATTGATCAGATGTTGTTTGGACACAGAGCTGGCACACCGATCGACCAGGGCATTCAGGCGCTCCTGATGACCACGGTCGACCGCCGTTGGTTCCGCCAACAGCAAGGTGATGGCGGGCGGTGCGTCAAAACCACCATCCCAACTCTGCATATCCACAACGGGCTGCGGCTCTTGACACTGATAACTGGATTCCCAGACGACGCCATCTCGGGCCGGAGTGCGGAATAGGGTGACACCCGCCACGGCGGGGTCGAAGCGCAGCCGTTGAATCCGATCCTTGGCGACGGCCACCGTGCCTGCAGCGGCCAGGCGTCTGAGATCGATCAGCAGTGGCTTCGGAGTCTGTGTGGGCCCCTGCAAGATCCCGAGCAGATGCCCCTGATCCGGAGCAAACACACTGTTTTCCGGCACAAGATGCACCAACAGGCGAGCGGTGCACTCACCCCGCGTTCCGCCCCCCACGCGGCGCCCGGGGAAATTCGAACGCAGTTGTGGATTCGCTGCAGCAGGCAGCACGGCTCCAAGGATCAGGACGCACAGCAAGCGCTGCAGCAGACCGGCACATCCCATGACCCCGGAACGCAAAGGAAACACTGTCCGCAGGATCGTGCTGAATCCCTTACGAGGAAATCGTCCCGTAACCAAAACCTTGCAAAAGTGGGCCATCCCAGCAATCGGAGCTAACTGGGTAGCAAGACCAACCCCTGATGATGCGCAGCATGTTGAAAGCCCTCTCGCTCACCGTTGCTGTGGGAACAGCCCTGCTCATGAGTGGAGGCCCCAGCCACAGCCAAACATCACCTGAGCTCACCAAAAAGGTGCTGCAGATGGAGCGCGATCGAGAACAAGAATTTGAAAACTACTTCGGTGAAGACCTGGCATCCGTCAGCAAAACGGCTGATGAAACTGCCGCCGAACTCGAACGGCTGAGTGCAGAAACCGGAACACGCTCAGCGCTGCTGTATGTGATTCCGCGGAAAAGCCACCTGCACCTGGTGCTGATTCCGCCCAGTGGCACTCCGATCGTCAAAGACTTCTATGAAGTCACCGACCCCGAGCTGTTCGCGGTCTCGCGCCGCTTTCACAAGGGCATCCTGCGGATGGATACAACCCAAAGTCAAAGCGCAGGCCAGCAGTTGTACGACTGGATCATCAAGCCGTATGAGCAGGAGCTGGCGGATGCAGAGATTGACCTACTTCTGTTCTGCCTGGGTGATGGCGTGAAGGATCTGGCTTTG
Source organism: Prochlorococcus sp. MIT 1306 (assembly GCF_047304515.1). Classification (NCBI taxonomy): domain Bacteria; kingdom Bacillati; phylum Cyanobacteriota; class Cyanophyceae; order Synechococcales; family Prochlorococcaceae; genus Prochlorococcus; species Prochlorococcus sp. MIT 1306. Next base: position 90,839 of record NZ_CP138959.1, read on the forward strand.
CCAGCCCTGTTCAACAACGGCTCCTACCTGATCGAGAGCTATGCGATGGCGCGGATCCCCGCGTTCAACCTGATCGAGACGACCTACAAACCCTTTAAAAGCGGTCAGCTGTTGGCCATGGGAGCCAGCCAGTTTCAAGATCCATCGATTCCAACCTTGCCAGGCACAGCACAAGAAATCGCAGCCCTCAGCCAAAGCCTTGGGTCTGCAGGGCAAAGCACATGGGGGGTAACACGGTTGGAGAACAGGGCCTTCACGCAGAAGCGGATCAACCAGAACCTCTCCAAGAAGCCTTACACCACTCTGCACGTGAGCACCCATGCCCAGTTTCAGCCTGGCCAGGTGGAGGAGTCCTACATCCAACTCTGGGATCAGAAGCTGAAGCTGAACGCTCTCAATGCAATCGACTGGGACCAGTCCAAGGCAGATCTGATCGTGCTCAGCGCCTGTCAGACCGCTCTGGGAGACACCGATGCCGCCAATGGATTTGCCGGACTCGCGCTCAAAGCCGGGGTGCCCTCAGCCATCGGCACCCTTTGGTCGGTCAACGATCAATCGACCACGGAGTTGATGACATCGTTCTACGGCGCACTGCCGGACAGCCGCACCAAAGCTCAGGCCCTGCAAACGGCACAGATCACTGCGATCCGACAACCATCGTCGTCAACGTCGAGCGCTGCTCCCTACTACTGGGCTGGCTTCAGCCTGATCAGCACACCTTGGTGATCAGACTGAAGCCGAGTTAAAGCTCAGCTTTCGACGCGCCACTCCTGGTCGGATGGAGACCAGTCGTTCAGCTCGGATGCTTCAAACCAGAGGCCGATCTCGAAGGCAGCGGTTTTCGCAGCATCCGAACCGTGGATGACGTTGCGGCCAATGTTGACGGCCAGATCGCCACGAATGGAGCGGGCTCAGCCTCGAGGGGCTTGATGGCACCGATTTTAAAGCTCTCTGCCTCTCTGGATGGATGCGCTAAGCGCTATGAGCGTTTCTGCCAGCGCTATCGCCACAAGAGCAAAGGCGCTCCCAAGTGCCATTGGGGGAGTCGCAGGCTCAAACGGCTAGTCAGTCATTCAAGAACTAAAAGCAAGCAGAAGAGGGTTTCACCAGGCCAACAACTACTGCCTTTTGCGTTCGATATTCGCCTCAATCAAATCCCAATTGTCTTGAGATGAAATCTTTTAACTTGTCTCGTTTTCGCTTATTCCAAGGCTTCCAATAATGCAGTGGAATTGATTTATTGTAATTTACTTGAATGCCAGCAGTAGTGATTCTTTCAATAGGGTTGTCACCAAAAATCCAGCCTTCTGGCATTGAAGTCTTATAGCCTAACCCCCCTTGATCTACCTTTTCATTGAGTTGCTTGGCCTCATCCTCAGTTAAAAGAACTAAATATAAATGATGTTTTATGAAATCTGCTATTGTATTTATTCCTGCTCCTTCTTGAGCAAGCCTTATTGCTTCGTCCTTAATTAAACAGGCAGGGACGACATGTTCGCGATAGGGAGTCGAGGATCTCAATCCTGGCGGTGATCCACCTATCACAATCAAGGAATCAACATCGTCAAAGCCAAGAGTTTTTCTCCAGTTTTTTAATGGCCAACGCAATTCCTTTTGTGTACAGTACTTTATTATTGATGCAATATCTTCGTAGTAGTTTTCTGGCCGAGGCTTGCTGCTTTCAAGAGTTCTTTGAGCCGCATTCGTCCGTAGTCATTGACCACTGTCCATCCGCTTCTGCCGGTTTTGACAGCGGCTCTAAAGCCTGCCTCCCAGGTTGCAGCCATGGGGATTGGATTCCGGTCAAATCTCCGGTCAGATTAGCTCCTCTGGCTATCTCTACACTCCTTTGAATTCCTCTAAGTTCCTAGTAAATAAAGGGCTTTTGGGTAAAACATCAGTCATGCACTAGCCAGGAATCACCCGTATTACCCAAATGACTACTGGGGGGTGGAAGTCCCCCCTCTCACCAATTACAGAAGGCAATATTTGGGATATTTTTGGTTGCATTCACTAGGTCAGAGCAACTGCAGGAATGAATAAAGAGCGAGGTGTTTCTCCTTTAAAAGCCTTGCCTTATGAAGCGGGAGTAATAGCACTGTCTGGTTAGCACCAATGACTCACCAAGCATCCAGATCTAGACCTAAAGACAGCCACTACAACCCCCTTGGGCTCGAGGGGGCCTGGGCGGGATTTCCCGGATGAGGTGGCTTAGGGGCCCTACTTTCTCGGGCCCCGCAAACGATTGAAAACCAATCAAGCGATAGCCCACCTCCTAGGCGTGTTGGTTGATTGGTTGCCTAATGAGCTATCCATAGAGACCTTGTTGTAAGGAATGAACAAAATCATGCAATTAGCCCCTGCGACATTTCTTAGCCTTGGGATGGCTTTGATCGGCACTAGTTACCCGAATATTGCAGTCGCTGGGCCTCAGCCATATCGGGAATGCCTTATCGCGAGTGCAGATGTGCCTGAAATTGGGCATGGACTACTTCAGGGATATCTAAACAAGGAGGATCGGCCGAATAGCTTGCAGTTGCTGCCTGCACCGCCAACGCTTGGCAATTCTGATCACGCTCTAGACAGCACAATCTCTCAGAGAAGTTTCTCGCTCCCTGGGACACCCCGCTGGAATCTTGCTGCTACTGATGCTGATTTGAATTTCCCTGGGGTAGCCGGCACCTTTTCCTGCGCAATAGGTATACCCATTAGTGAAGAAGCAACGCCGAGGCTCTACATGCTTTTACGCCGGAGCCTTACTGATGCGGGTTTGTCCACTTATGCAGCCAAGAATAACTACAACCGCCGAAGACCCTTCTTGGTGAATAAGAAGATGATCTGCTCACCTCAAGACACCGCAGGGCTGACGACAGATCCCTCCTATCCATCAGGTCACACTGCCATTGGCTGGGCCTGGGCTCTGATCCTCACTGAAATGGTTCCAGAGCGCCGTGACCAAATTCTTGCCAGAGGATTGGCCTTCGGGGAGAGCCGCCATTTGTGCAATGTGCACTGGTATAGCGATGTGGTCAACGGTCAACTGATGGGCGCAGCCTCTGTAGCGCTGCTACATGCCAATGCCGACTTCCGTTCTGACTTCGCAGCTGCGCAAGCTGAGGTTTCAGAAGCTCGTTCAAGGGGATTGCAACCAAATCGTGATTGCAGCGTTGAGGCTGCAGCGCTGGCCCAGGACACCATTCGTTAGCCCATATTGAGCGTCCAGCATCCAGCCCGCTCTCTTCCCCTGGATGTGTGGCCAGGGATTACTCGCTGAGTTGATGTTTTCCTGGTGGGGCGCTCCCTTGCAATTGACTTCATGCCTCTGAGACACCCCCTCTTTCATCGAACGATTCAGGCGCTGTTTTGGGATGCAAAAGAGGCGGGGTTTGTGCACCCCACACTGGAAAATATCGACAGCTTTAGAGAAGAGCTTTTAAGAGAGCTGGAGGAAGGGATCAAGCCGATCATTGAAGAGCGTTGCTATAGGGATCCCACAGTCGACAGATCAGAAGAAGACTCTCAAATCCCTCAGTGTTAAGACCCCTCCTATCGGTATCCCCAGGAATGGCCAACAGAAGGGTGATCACGTGCTGCCCTTGTTGGCCAGTGAAGCCCCGCCTGAGAGCAGGGCTTTTCTTATTTATTTTTTCTCTCTGAGGCGGTGACGACTTTTTGTTTTCATCCTTTACCGCTATCCATAAGTTGACTCAACCTTTTTAAGAAAGCAGTGTCCTGGCTCAATGCCATCGATGAGTTTGAACACACACTTATCAAAGACATGTTTAGCTTTTGATAAGCAGAGAAAACACTGGCATTAAGAAGGGCACCCGCGGTGGATGCCCTCAAGTCCAGGACAGGTTTTCAGGGTTTCTACGTCCTCGGACTCCTGATCTAGGTCTAAGCAAGCAAGAACAAGCCGTCAGCAGGGATAAATGCTCATCTGTATCAGCCATTTTCTAATTAGTCCAGCATTTTGGCTGCTTGCTGGAAATGGATAAGCATCAATGCTCATGGTCGCCCCTCAAGAACTCTTTATTGTTCGCAAGTTGAGAGTGCTAACCGCAGGGTTGCTATATGCACTCCAAACAATATTTTCACTTTGGATAAGAACACAGCCATACGAGAGGCACAGTTGCGCCGTATTGAGGCTTCTCTCGTTGCAATGCACCAAGCTGAGCAGGCTTTGACAAAGGAAAAGCGCAGTGAAGTTGGACCACCAACTCAGTGGAAGTCGTGACTTGAGCTGAATAGTTTTCAATACAGCAACACCAAGCGAACAGCTAGTGACGGATGTGGAACTGACACGGTCAACTGGCACAGTGACAGTTGCGATCGTTATGGTTCATTTGTGAGGAGGACTTCTCCTCGGAGTGGAAACAAGGAAACACGCCCAAAGAGAAGTCTTGAGACCCTGCCTTTGGCGGGGTTTCTTTTTGCCCTTACATCTAGAGCGCTGAGCCCGACGAACAATGGCGCCAGGCATTTTTGCAGAGGGAGTAAGAGAACTGTCTGGTTAGCACCAATGACTCCCCAAGCATCCAGATCTAGACCTAAAGAAAGCCACTACAACCCCCTTGGGCTCGAGGGGACCTGGGCGGGATTCCCGGATGAGGTGGCTTAGGGGCCCTACTTTCTCGGGCCCCGCAAACAATTGGCAACCCATCAAGCGATAGCCCACCTCCTAGCCTGATTGGCTGAACAGCGATAGCGATCTGTTGTCAGGTGTATATCCCATGCATCGATAGCACTCAAACGACGCTTGGCGAGGGTTGAGAACGCATCACCTCAATGAGGGGATCTGGTTTCATTTGACTTTTGTAGTTTCAGCATTCACCTTTGAATAGAGGTCTGACTTTGCATCCGGTGTCAAGGGTGCAGAGCTATATCTACTCAGGTGCATCTAAAGCGCGTGCCCTATTGCTTGGGCAATGTTCGCTATCGGGTAGCCCTGCTGCATAAGATGTTTGGGCGTAGCGATAACGAAAGGCATTTGCCGTCAGAACTTCACCTTGATGTTTTGCTTCTTCCCTTAACAGTTGCCATAGCTTTCAACGTTTTAGGTAAGTGGTGAATGACTTTGCGTCATGCCCATCCTCCCTAAGGGTGGTTATCTCTCCCCTGCTGCGAATCTTGTTTGAAGGTTCCACTTTGTCTTGTTGTCAGCCATATCTGTGAGTTGTAATGCATTCAATCGACGGGCTTCAAGTCGACACCTCTTTGCAGGAATAATTAAAAGCAGATGGTGCAGATCAAGTTGCTATTGCCAAAGCTGCTGGATTAGCGATTACCTCAGAAGACTGAACCACTGATCGTCAAAGCCTGTCTGATGAGGATCTAAAAGGCGTGGCTGGGGCAATATCAAGGCAACCTAGCATGGCAGCAACCGATCCACTAACTAGCTCCTGTTACATTCCCAAATCATCTTGTAGTTACAGGGTAATTTTAGCATCTAAATAGACACTTCAAGCTCTCAAAAGTAATCCGCTGCCTGGCACACTAAACTTAAGGTAACTACCAAAGATTTAATCAATGTCACAAGAACAACTCAAGGCATTCATCGCCAAGGTCAAAGGCGACAAATCACTCCAAGACAAGCTAAGTCATGGTGTTTTTCAGAGAAATGAGAAATATGAAATGAATATTCCTGCCAAGCTCCTTACAGTTATTATCCTTTCTGTATGCTTAGGAGGCTGTCAATACTTTATTTCTCCCGACAAGATGGCGGAGAGTATAGAAGCAGATGAGAGGTGCTATGAGTGGAAGGAAGAAACCAGGAGAGAGATTGAGAGACTTGGGATGGAATATACCCTGTTTAACAGAGAATGTAAGTTGAATGAAGCCGAGACAATGATCTTAGGTTATCAAGGAGAATATGAAACAGGTGATAATAAGCAGGACAACGCAATAAGAGAGAACTGGAAGGTAGTCAAGAGCTTTGATCTGAAGAAGTAGAGCTTTCCTGCCAGTAAGTTGGGCATAATTTATTGATAACATTAAATCGCATTCATGCAACACTGCTTGATGTTGATAAAGATAGGGCTTCGGCTTAATAGAAGTTGATAGTAACCATAAGTGCCATTATGTAGTTAATCTTGCCAAAGAGCATGAACAAGATTTCAAAATAAATATGCTGAAGTAAGCGCAACCTTCAGGATAGAAGTCGAAGGCTTGGCGGGATCAAATTGTGGAGGTGGCAGCTGCTTAAAAGTAAAGATTTGAAGCTAGGGTTTTGCTGCAACCAACTATTTCCACCAAGGTTAAAAATAAGGTCTTTTAGGATCCATTATCAAGTTGTATCCTTGATTCATCCTTATTGCGAACTCTCAGCTGAAGGGCCGATCACAATCCAAAGCAGCCATAAGGCTCCAATGAACGGAATCAGAGCGATAAATATCCATTGCCACTGACGGCCGGTATCGCGTATTCGACGAACCTGCATGGCAACTCCAGGAACGATGCTTGCAACAGCAAAAAGCGCGTAAATCGAGTAAAAGCCTCCTTGCAGCTGGGCGAGAACAAGACCGAGCAGAATATTGACGAGAACAATGGTCCAGTAGTCAATGCGCTTGGTTCGACCCTTGAAGTCAAAACCCTGAGTCCAGAACGTGCTGTAGCGATCGAAAACGGACACTATTCAAAGTCAAAATATGAATCAATTGTAGATCCTTCGACTCTTTACTCACTCATGCAACCACTAATCAAAAATATTTTTATAAAATTATTTACCTTTATTTGACTCTGAGCCTTTACGTTCCCATGGAGGAAAAATCCGCAGTTAAGAAAGTAAGCCTGTCTAGAAGCGTGTAATGAATGAATTGATTTTAATTTTGCTTAGCATGATGAAATAGGTTGCTACCTAGATCATTTGATGAATATATAGCTCATCCTGAGATTGCTGTGTATGCGTGTGATTGCATTGCAGAAATAGTCTGACACTACCAGCAGAACGAAAATCTGTAAGTACGAACTCTATAGTAACCATCGAGGCTGCTAAAACCTTGATTAGCTTAGGAGGTCTCAATCTATACCGATAAAATCTTTCTGAGAAAGAGATTGAGGCTGGCTGGTTGTGTCGTTAGCGGTAAACCTCCAAGACCTGTTGTGCCTGAGGTTACCCAGTTTGCAATTAAACTATTGCAATAAATATTACTTAATCGCTCAAAGGTGTGGAGGCAAAGATTTGCCTTGTCTTTGTTCAATGCTAACCCGATTTAAATCCAGGCTTCCGAGAAGCAGAAAAAACTCTTAAATGCCTCAGGTTGTTATTTTGATATCAGGGGGTGGATAAAAGCTTCTTTCATCGACAAAAAGATGGCAAGTTATTGATCTGATACTCAGTGACATTTTGATGTGAAACTCTGTAAGGGGAATGACGCTCAGTGTTGTGAACTCAGGTAATCAGTTTGCTGCCCTTGAGGGTGTTAGCAATAAAGAGATACGCTATTGAAGGGATGTTAGTATTCCCTTGACTTGTTAATATATAGTTTCTTGATCTTGAGCTGATTCATTGGCTTGGCTATCTTTACGGGGCTGTCTTTACCTAAGTGGTATGCGGCCGTTAATAAAGGCGTGACGACACCTAATGCCTGAGAATGTTCCTGCTGTTTGATTCACTGCTGTTGGAATCTGAGACAAGACAAGGCATCCGAGTAAAATAACGACCCATTTTTGATAGGTAGTCAATGAGATAAAGCCTTTGCTTATCCTCTTTGGCAAGTTGGTTCTGTTGGTATTCATTGGTTGAAATCTTGTGTTGGTAATTGCTTGTTGATCATAGGATTGCTAACTACTTTCCCAGAGCATAAGAAGCAAGGTCATTGTGTAAGGGCTTTTTGCTCAGTTTTGATGGGTTTAACTATGTTCAGCAAAGCAGCAGCAAAACCAAGAACAACTGTGGAGTTTTTTACAGCACCTTCGTTAGCAGGCCATCTCGGGGTGTAGGGCTAGGCAGCATTTGCAGAGTGAGGTCTTGATCAGGGATCAAGTGAAGTCGCAACTGGTGAAACAAGCCGACCACCATCAAACGTATTTCAAGTTCCGCTAGTGGTTTGCCTAGGCATACTCGCTCTCCTCCCCCAAAAGGCAGCAGGGTTGCTGAACAGCCATCATCTAGGTGGCGCTGGGGACGAAAGGCTTCCAGATCGCCAGCACCATGACGGTTAGAAGCTGCCAGAGCAACCTGTACCACACGGTTTTTTGGCACCTCCACACCGTCGATTACCAAGGCGCACTTAGTGCGGCGAAAAAAACCTCCCACCGCTGGCGTGAGTCGCATGACCTCAGAAACGACAGCGTCAAGTTTTGGTGCGTTGACCTGGTCGTAGGCAGTGGTGGCCTGCTCGGGTGCTGGAGGCCAGTCAAGTCCATCGATTTCCTCTCGCAGCCACGTTTCCACTTGCGGGTTGAGAAGGAGCTCCCGCATCAGACAGCTGAGCGAAGAAGCCGTGGTCTCGTAGCCTGCGAACAGAAGAAGCAGAAGCTGCTCAACTACGTCTTCGTCCTTTAAAGGAATACCTGCTTCATCGAGACCTCCCGCAAGCAGATCAAGACCACCGTTGCCATTGGAGGCTTTTAAAAGCACCTTCTGAAGCCTCTTCAGCAACCGTTCCCGTGCCTTAAGCGCTTTAGCAAAGGAGCTACCTGGAAGAGCTATCGGTATTGAGAAGAGGGCTCTGGTCCAGATCTCGAAATCAACGAACAACTCATCGCGATCAGTCCCCTCCAATCCGAGAACCGTCGTGGCGATTACCGAGAAAGCGAAACGACGCATTCTCTCTGCGAGAGGCAGAGCTGTTGTTGCAGCTTGTAGTTCGTCGGCAAGATCCTTAACCATGCTGATGATGCCAGCGCTGTAGCGTTGTAGTGCTGAGGCCGAGAACAGTTGGCCTATCACCCTTCGGCGTGCTCGATGGGATGCTCCGTTGCGGTTAGCCAGCGAATGGCTGCCCAACAGCTGCCGAACACTCGCCGGCCACCAACCTTCTACTGCGTTGGGTTGAGCTAGGAGATCGCTAATCGCTTGCCCGCCCTGAATGAACACCATTGGCTGTCCGAGCAGTGATGTCTCAAAAACATTCCCGTGACGCTTAAAGCGCTTCTGAGCGAAGGCTGGATCGCGAAAAAATGCAAACGCTTCAAGTACCCCACTCAGGGCAGCTGTATTGGGAAGAGGGCGAAGCTTGGCATCATCAGAACTCGCCATGACATTTGCTATCCAACAGCAAAGCTAATGGGGCGGTAGAGCGAACCTTGAAGAATCGATGAAAAACCCTGAAGCCAAACAGGGTCTCAATACTCTTCTATGTCTATCCAACTCGTCCCAATGATAAAAACAGCAGACCCTTGGCATGAAGAAGGGCACCCGCTTTGGATGCCCTCAAGTCCAGGACTCATTTTCAGGGTATCTGCGTCCTCAGACTCCTCATTCAAATTGAACCAGGTTTGAATAGAGGCGCAGGAGGAATAACTGCTTCTTTTCAGTTGCCTCCATTGCAGAAGCGAACCGCCTCAGCATTGCTTCTGCCTGTGGCGATGGTTTCCTCTACGCAGCCGTTGAATACCTTGCTTTCTTGTTTGATGGAGCAGACACCCAGAGCAATTGCAGCCAGGGAGATTGCGGAGACAACGGTGGCGGTGATCTGAATGATGCCATAAGCAAGCATTGAGCTCTTTTTGCTGATGCAATCCTTTTTGGTCGTGGTCTCTTCAGTCATGGATAAGGAAATGACTGTAAATAGCCTATGCAGATCAATTGCTTAAATATGGGATACAGAAGGCAGTAATAACCACACTCATGGGCTTTCTAATCATCATGGAGGCTTATACAGCACCGCAGGGCTCAACTTTTAACAAATCTCCTCACCTCAGAGTATTGATCAATTACCAGGCATCAACTACTCTTTTTCAACTATATCTATGCCTAATATTATTTGTTTTTACCGATAGCAAGATTCCTGTTTGGATAGTTAGTTTGATCACCTCTGGCAACCAGTTCCTCAAGGAGGTAGCTTTCATCAGGTGTTGTCTCCAGAGAAGCTGATTAGGCTTAAGACACATATATCAATGGTGCTTTGGCTGGATGCCAGGCTCGATTCAACGCAATAAGCTCGCTCTAACAGGCCAAGCCTCAAAGACATAAGCAAAGGATTGGAGGGTGGTTATAAGGCTTCTAGTAAACCCTCTGCATCGTTAATAGACTTTAGAGATTTATACGTTTTCTTTGAAAAGCTTTTGGCTTTAGATATGCTAATGGAGAATTGGGACGATGGATCAATTGCCAGAGGTGTCTCCCGGCGTAGTAGAAACAATTATGGCCTTAATGATAAGTGCTTGGATTTTCCTATTACTAATGCCGACCGATCACAATGAGGACTAGCGATTGGGGGGATTGTTTATTTAATCCAATTCTCAGGGTCTTCAACTTCATCATCATTGCCGATTGTTCCCTTTTGTTAGGCTTCTTTGTCTTGAATTGAACTGGCGGATGAGGCCTTGGGGTCAATTAAGGCAGGGCATTTGCTTTTTGTTTGTTCTTCTTGCTTCCCGTGGTATCCGATTAGGCACGCCTGCATTTATATTAATAGTGAGTTATGTTTAGGATTAATCTTCTGGCTTGTGATCGATATGGCCTTGCAAGTTAATGACAGTCTACTGTCATTAACTTGCATTCAAGCTCCGCAGTGATAATGACATCTTAGATAACAATTATTAGTTTAAACTTTGATGATGAAGTTGTTGGGACGGAGGTATTGAAAGGCTAAGAGATTGAGAATTTCTTTGCAGATTGTGGTGACCAATCTCAGCATTTTAAAAGTCTCAAAACCATTTGTTATTGGTGCTCAAGGCTGGCTTTGATAAAGTTTAGTCTTCAGCTTTTGGCCGATGGAGGTTCGCATTTAATTTAGTTGTTTATGTTTAACTCATCCTTCGGGGTTGTCAACATTTTTTGGAAGCTATCTAGCTTTTCTTCAACACCTGAATGGCTTATCGTGGACCCTACTATTCCGATTGCGTGGTGTTGAAGAGAGAGCTTGAATGATAGACACAACATTGGCTACCGTTTGCTTATGGACCCTACGCCAACCACGCAGTTCATCACCTACTGCGCTGAGCAAGAGTTTGGCGAAGATGCTGAAGTTACAAGAGTTAGAGACGAACAAGGTAGAGCACCTTGTAGGGACAACAAGTACCTCATCGTTAGTGCTCAGAAAAACTTCTATGAGTTCAAAGGGCTGGTCAACATCAATGGCATCACATTCGGATTCAAGGCCAAAACATTCAAAGCTAAGCAGCCCGAGTGGATCTTCACGCCAGAGGCCCTTCGTAAAGAGCACAAGAGCTCCACATAGGTTCCTCCAAGCAGCAATGATGGAATGGACCAAGGGGATCCCGAGCCTTTAGCCACCGTTGCAAAAGCGAGTCGCCCTGGGAATATCGTATTCCTTGTAACCGTGCATCTCAATAATGCAATAAACCCTCAGGATTGCCTCAGTTGCAATTGGAATTTGTGTTAGGGCGAGCACGGCCAATGCCAGTCCCGTGCCAGGTGCATGGATGTTTGCGGTAAACCAAGGTTTTTTTGTCACGGAGCTCTGCGGCTAAAGACGCTTCAAGAGGAAGCAACTCTGCCTCATAGATTGGCTTTACGCTTATTCAAGTTTGAAATGCTGGGTGAGGTGGCGGTGGTAAACCTTCGGCTGCGCTTTCAACACGCAAACCTTAGAGGTGCTAGAGGGTCGCCTATGAATGGAATTACCGCTTAATTTTTAGCCTTCAGGCATCGGCGCTTAGGTGAATACGGCAGCATTAAATCAGTTCACTAAGGGCTTCCTCTGGCCAGCATTCCTTGGGAATGTCTCGAAGCATCTTGAAGTCTTCGAAGTCAAAACCTGGGCTAACACAGCAGCTCACCAAGGTATAGGAACCTTGGCTGCAAGCAGCTTGCCAAAATCCTGCGGGGATCATTTGCATTGGCTGTGCTGTATCCAGCTTTAATCTGATTATTTCATTGCTATTTGGATCTAGTCGCCAAAGAGAGAGTGGTGCTCCCTGAAGGTGAATCCAGATTTCATCTGCACCATCGACACAATGCCAACAACTTTTATCATCCTTACCTAAGAGAAAAATGATCCCTGTGATGGCATTGCGTTGATTACCATCACTTCGTTTTATTGTCAGACCACTTCGGATGACTTCACGGTACCAGCCTCCCTCTGGATGTGGGGATAACTGGAATTGGTCAATTAGCCTCAAGATGCTGTTGTCTTTCAATTGATCCAAGAGATTTCTCGCATGTCCTCAGAGTAGGCAGAGTGTTCTTGGTGGGAGGAGGTGTAGGCCTTTTTATTTCTTTTCGTCAGTCATTTCACTTGTTTCAATAAGAATGAAGGTGTTGGACTGTGTGGTGAAGGAAATTAATGCTCACGGAATCAGTTTGATATTAGGGCCCTTTGTCGTAGGGTTGATTTATAATGATGAGAAGAACGTACTCAAGAGAACTTGTTCGATGAATAACGGTAAAGATGCACATTCAGAATTCAGTCATGAAGTGAATAAGGAATCCTTCAGAAGGTTTTGCATGGGCAAGGGTGATCGTGTAGTATTTGAACAGTCGGAAATTTATGATGACTGATCAAAAGCGCGATGTGGAGTCGCCCTTGGCAAGATTCATTAATTGGATCAAAGGAGTAATGGGAGGTATGGGAGCTGCAGTTGTGTCTGAGAAGAGTAAAAATGTACCCCCCAATATTGGTGCCCAACCATTTAAGGATAAGCCAAAGAAAGGAATTTTATGAACCGATGAAAAGTCATTAAAATACTGCTGATATTTGAAGAAATAATCTTGGATTTGTCCGTATTGACTTATGTTGGCCATTAGAGTTTTGGGATGGGAGATTTAATCATTAAACACCTCTCCTGAGCGACAACTTTTTAATTTCACTTAGACAAGGAGAATTTAGAATTAGAAGAATCCGGATTTGCCAAATTTTTGCTGGCAAGAGATCCTTATAAGCTCTGCATCGAATATGGGCAAGGTACTCCTCATCATCCTCGCCGCTCTCTTTACAGACCCTGTAAACACAGTAGAAGTGCTCTCTATTGAGGATGGCGACACACTCACTGTTATTGAAGCTACTCGAGCAATTAAAGTGCGTCTTGCTTACATTGATGCCCAAGAAATCTCCCAGTCTTCCTATGGAAAATCAGCTCGAGAAGCACTAAAGCATCTTTTACCTAATGGTTCTCAGGTCATCTTACGAATCAATCCAAACGATCGTTATGGCAGAACTGTTGCTGAAGTTTTTCACAACGACAACAACATCAACAAACTCTTGGTTAAGTCAGGTGATTCTTTTGTTTATTGGGAATACATCAATGGGTGTGATCGTCAGGACTATGCTCGCTTAGAGACCATGGCTCGTTTACAAGGCTCTGGGGTGTGGTCTGTCCCAGGCGGGATCCAGCGACCATGGGATTACAGGCAAAACAGGTAGATCAATATCCGCTGCAAATTCGTATTGTTGAAAGCAACATTTGTCCTTGAGTTCCTCACAAGCACGTCTCATACAGGTCACCCTTTAGGCGGAGATTATTCTGAGTGATGCAAGATGCCCTATGGATTGTTCTTGCATGGGCAGTTGTGGTCTTTGCTGTTGGGATGAAGTTCAGCTGAATCTCCCTCTCACTTTTCAGCAAGAAACTCATGAAGTGTTTTCTAAAGAAAACACTTCAGATAATGGCTAGATCCTATCTGGGATAAGCAGGTTTTGTCATGAATAAACGACTGAATAACTTGGGGATAGAGCTTTGAAAGCATGTAATCTTTTTTTAAATCATCGTTTGTAGACTTAATTAGCGAAACAACAGCCATAACGATCGCTCCACGTGCCCAGATTTAAAAACTTTATTCGTTAATAACTCTAGCCACAAAGGAGAACCTCGACCATCCCTTTCCCAGTAAATAGGTAACCTCCAAAACAATGATGGATGTGAATGATGCTAGTAATCACTTCAGTCTCTAAAACATTGACAATATAATCTTTTCGGCTTGGAAAGAGATATTTTAAAATCAGCTTAAAAGTCAATGCTGCCTTGCTCTGTCTTGTTGCTAATTGGCGTATCATTCTGTCCTCAAAGTTCCAGTGAAATAGAGCTTCATGCCTGGCATAAAATTGAATGAGATATTTTGGCTAAGTTAAAAATTAATGAGATCATATCTCAACTAAGTCTTGCTTAGGTGGTCAACTTAGGCATTGCATGACTCAACTCACCTGGCTGATCCATGAGCGCTGCTTCAGTCAACTGTAGCAACGCGAAAAAAATAGTGTTAGGGCCTAAAACCAACCCGAAGTTTTTCAAGAGTGTAACTTGGATAACCTCTACCTAAGGCATGATAGAAATCCTTTAGGCGACCTTGAGGAGTCCTGAGGCGACCTTAAGATCCTTTTCAGAGATATCTCGATCCTGAGCTTCTTCGATGACTTGATTGAGTTGATATCCGAAATCTAGGTAGTCGAGTTCAGAATGTTGATTGCTCAGTATTGCCATGATCTTGGCTTGGTACTCATAAACCAGCTCCTCTTTTGTAAGTTTAGTGAGGTCTGCGCTGTTGCAAGGAAGGGCCGTCGCTTTAATGGTGTACATGGTGCACTATATATATAGATAAAATCTAGGCACTATCATTAGCTTGGGCTCGATATAGTCAGCACATCTAGATATAAAGGGAGTCCAGCATGCTACTTATCATGAATCATGAGCAGCCTTTATCCCTTCTTTTTTGATCTCTACGTTATTATAGTATTGCGAATATTACTTTTGTGATAACTTCTTCTTCTTAAAGTGTGTCCAAAGACTCTGCTAGTTGGTTCTTCAAGCTTTTTGATGCTTGGCACTTTCTAAAATGAAATCCTCCGGCGAACCTTCTTGCTGGAATCTCTGATTTCTATTAATGCTTATTCACTATGCTTAGGTGGTGCAAATCAGCTGTTAGCTGATCTCGCCAGTGTGCTAATCGAGGTTTTAGTAAGGCTGTTGCATCAGATCAGCCTTTTGCTTTGATTGTTTGCGCCTGGGAGCTGAATAACCTGCTGGGGCTTGAGAACAGTTCAGCTCTTTTAAGTATCTTTTCCGTTGTGCGCTGTCTAGTGGATCAACTTCCAAGCGGTAAGAGATCTTCTTTTTTTTGTTAGGCATGCATTAATTAAACCACTTTGACGATAGTTGTATCTTGAAAACCGAATAAAACGCTCTAAGACGTAGTTCTTGCTACTCAATGCATTGTCAGAACGTATGTCTAGTTACAGTTCCCATTACATCATATTTAAAACGTATTGAGGTCTAGGTAATCGAGGGACAGGTGAAAATTGAAGAATTAACTTTGATATAACCAATGATGGATCTCTTTTCTGCTTTCGTGAACTGGTTTATTTAAGCTGGACAAGACCAGCCAGTGACTACAAGTCAACAAGTTGGACAGGACTTTTGCTTGCGCTGAATGGTGAAGATTGGAAGTTAAGCAAGTCTCAAACTAGGTTTAGCAGATAATCAAGACCCCCCGAGTTGGAGGCCCTCAAATGCAGGATCCTTTTTGGGCATCTGCTCGGGGGGCGATCTGAATGGAGTCAGGCTCAGCGGGTTTCAAGCATCATTCCAGGCAAGACTCCTTTTTCATGGCCTCTATGGGCGATGCTACTGGGACAATTTGTTGAGCGGGGTATTGTGCGGCTTAGCATGCCTGAGAAAAGCATTGACTTTCCCCCCGCTCAGTGTCTGGTTAGGTCTTTTGCTCATTGCGATTGGCGTGTGCGTGGGGATTGAGTTTCAGGTTCGAGTGGATTCAGATTCAGATTCAGATGACTAGATACCATTGCCCTTTCTGCTCACATCGCTATCAGATTCATCAGCAACGGGCGGATGGTGTTATGGTCTGCGGCCAATGTGGTGACCCCTTAGTCAAGGTTCCATTAATTAGGCCGACACAGATCGTTGGTTTAGTAGCCGCTGCAGCATTCATTGCCCCCTTGCTGCTGATGGTATTTGTATTCATCCAAGACCAGCAACGCCCTAAGCTCAAGCGTCCTTTGTCTACAATGGCAGTTGTTACTTCGACTGCTTCTGTCGATATTTGGTCTTACCGAAGTTGAATTCTTTTAAGTATCTCTTTTGTTTGGGGTGGTTTATGGGGGAAACATCAAAACAAGAAGATGTTCTTCTTGTTTTGATGTTCATGCACTAATGACATAGGTTTGCGATTATTCATCTGTCGGAGGCGCCAAGTATTGATTAGCAGCGAACATTGATTAAGTTTTTTCTGCCTATGAACTTCACCTGCCTTGCTGAGTGGGTGTTCTTTCTGCTTCTATTTCTTTGCATTGTCCATTTCTTGGTGAATGGATCACGCCAGGTCAGAATTCAGCCGTAAAGGGATATGGGAAGGAGTTGACCAGTTCACAGACCGTCAAAATTGATCAGCCACGTCAGTTGGCTCGGCCTGCGCAGATGCCAGTAGTTGAAGTGGAGAAGGCCTAGAGCTCATACTCCTGCTCAAAACGTTCCAGCAGACCCCTGTAGAGGGCCAGGGTCCCCTCTGTCTCCTCGCAGAAGCCCTTCAAGACATAGCTCTCTGAAAGGTGAGAGGCTGCGGCGTTGATCTGCTCGAAGCCAGATAAATATTCGCCCTGAGTTTCTTCATCGGCGATGTCGTAGATCATCGCCATCACCAGCTCCACTTTTCTCTGCGCAGCAGCGATCTCTGCTTCCATCTCCTTGTTGAGTTTGCGTCGCTTCCTCGGCATCTCTCCCTCTAGATCCAGCAAAGAGACTAAGGGAGTGGCAGTTTTTAAGAGGAACCTCTTCTCTCAGAGGTTGCTGCTAATAGGGATTGGTGTTGATCTAGAGATCAACCAACAAGCAAAAGCCCAAACAATTAATATTGCTCCGGATCCGAGCTCCCCGCAATCAGCATTAAGACTGATTGCCATCAATGACTGACAGGGCCAAAGTGAGTCCATCGAACACGGAGGCGCCTAATTGGACGACACGCCACCTGAGTACGCAGAAGAAGCAAGCTGACTTCTGGCCCCTGCTCCAACAGTCTCAAAAAATCGTGGGCTAATCGTCTGGTGCGACAAAGTTCATTTGTGCGTCAAACCAGTCGATACTTCTCTGCATCGTTCTAGGTGCCCTGAAAGGAGTATTTA
The DNA here is from genome assembly GCF_047304515.1 of Prochlorococcus sp. MIT 1306. Classification (NCBI taxonomy): domain Bacteria; kingdom Bacillati; phylum Cyanobacteriota; class Cyanophyceae; order Synechococcales; family Prochlorococcaceae; genus Prochlorococcus; species Prochlorococcus sp. MIT 1306. The sequence goes on from NZ_CP138959.1 coordinate 108,037, forward strand.
CAGCCACACACCTGGACAAATGGCCCCAGGTGCCAATCCTCAGAAGCTTCGCTTAATCGCTAAACGACATTAAAAACCGACCGCCCCTTTTTTAGAGGAGGTCGGTTTTTTTAATGAATAGAGGAAGCTTTTGTCTTATGCAATGACTTTGCAATGGTTTCAAATGTGAATTGACATGGCCGGTACCTTTGTTAATTACTCATTGAGATTGGATTCAAAATCTGAATGTGGAAAGATGGCTCTACTAATTTAGTTATGGGATTAAGTGCTTGCAAAAGCTGATCACCAATTTGCAAGATCAACACCAGGATTCATGTCTTCTGGCAACTTGGCTTTTATTCATATGTATTGAGTAAAATATTGCAATGGTCTACTTGCATATCTCGACTCTGAGTTGCTCGTTGCTTCTCTCCTTTATAAGTGCGTTGGCAAGTATCTGCAAATTTGCAAAGAGTTTGATTGAAGTTGGAGGTGGTAGAGGGCTAAAAGGTGTGGAGTCATACTGCACAGTTGAGGATGAATGCGAACACAAAGTCAGTTAAAAGGCCAATCGCCCAGCTCAGCCAGAGCCTCTGGTAGCTGCTCAATCGAAAGTGTTTCTGAATGTTCTAGTGCGTCTCTTCTGTCTAGGGCGATTAGATCCATCAATCTGGCCTACCAGTGATACTCCTTGTGTGGATTTAGCTTTCGTTCAAAACCTTAGAGTTAGTTGCGTTCATGTGGATCCACTGCGAATGGATCCAGTCACATTCACTTATCGCTTTATCAACCCATTGGTTGGGGTTGGTCCTCTTGTCCAGATGGGACAGCGTTAAAACAACTCAGTGAGCATTGCTAGGAGGAGGTCAATTGCAACTTGATGACTTCAATCACCACAAGTGATGCCAGGCTCGCCATTGCAAATCTCCCGTGCAAGATCTCAACTTGGCTCAATCGGGCGAAAGTCATGATGGAAAACCCCCCTAACGATCAAAGAGAAGAGCCGTCGGTGCAGAAAGGCGGCGGCTTATCTCCATTACATAAAGACAGGTCTCTCAATCTGGGTCAATAGGTCAATGCACTGGACAATTAGTTTGACCGGTCGTTTGTCTAGTGCAGCAATGCATTAAAAGTATCCAACACCAACGTGCTTCAGCTAGATCTGGCTTGCAACCTTGTTTTCATTCGACTCAACCGATTTCTTCTTGCAAGATTGCGCATATCCAGCACTTAAAATTGGGGGTCTGCAGAGGTTGTCGACTCTTGACCCGTTAATTGCTAGCCTCTTGATACAGTCTATCAACGCCAAAGCTAATTAGAATTCGAATGAGATCGGAGCAGGTGCCTTACTTGATGAGTTCGAGTGCATAGAGAGCTTTGAGAAAAGAACAAATCCTAACCAAATCAGAACTAGAAATTGTGATTAAAGCTGGTCAGTCAATTCCGGTGATAATTCTAGAGTTTGTCGAAAGTTAGGCTAAGAAATATATCCCAGAAAATATATCTTCTTGTCTTTAAACTTTTGCACAAGATGAGTAGGCATTTAAAGTAATCTCTAGCAAATTTCTGGCATGACTAATTCGATTCTTCTATAATAAGAAAATTCAAATTATTTACAGTCGAGTTAGACTTATTAAAGAAAATCATCAATTCTTAGCGATTTATTTGGATATAATTTACAATAAGACCTATTTGATTCTTATCGTCCTTTCTTTCGAGTTCTCATATTCTTCTTTGCTGATCAAGCCTTGTTCATATAGCCGCTTTAGCTCTTCCAGCTTTTGAAAAGGCCGCTTGGCTCCAGTTGCAAAGAGCCAGCATCGCACCAAATATTTTTGCGACCGCTCTGGTAAAAGCGTTTCTGCTTTCTCATTCTTTGGTATTTTGGTTTTGGCGATGGCGTCGCCGTGAACCCCGTCTTTTACTTTTAGATTTAGAGGAAGCATTGATGGATTCCATGGTCTACGCAACTTTCCATTAGTAATTCCATTTCGCATCAGAATAGACATCGCTTCTCGTTTGGCTTGACGGATTCCCAATTTGTACAGGAATGGTCCAGCAACATATGTAGTCAAATAGAAGACTACTATCCATTGTTCTGAGGAAGGCCCTTGTCCTGAGACTCCGAAAGTATTCATACATGCTCCAATGATTATGCATATCAGTGCTGTTCCTGCAATCCCATAAATTATTGGGGTGATAGATCTTCTTGATATGGCGTAATGTATCTGGACAAGAGGAACCCAAGCAGATGACAATGCATAACCCCAGCCAGTGTCTTGTTGACGCTTTCTGAAAGCTAGGATTTTTTGTGCTGAGATTGGATGGACCATTTAGCCTGATCAAGAACTATTTAATAGCACAATATCCTTATTGTCTTGCTACATAGTGAAGCAAGTCAAGAATAGTAGAGCAGGCAGTAGATGCTGAATCGCAGTTACTGTTATTCATAATGGTGTAACTTTGTTTCAACTCTTTGCTCAATTGTTAGCTGAACACTCCTGAACCCTTTGGGTGGTTAATAAGTTTCTGGCTGTAAGCATATATGCGATTCAACTATTGTTGAGAAAATGAAATCAACGTTCTTGCATCTTTAGTCTATTCCCGCAGTCTTGGATGACATTCTCGTCAATACATTCCCTCATCCAGTAGTTGTTAAAAATTCGCATTCTTCATGTTTGATTAGCATCTCAACTTCTGAAGTTAGAATAAAATAAAGACCTTGATTTGCCTCTCATGCTTTCTATAATTTGCAGTAATAAATGATTTTGTTAGAGGGTTTGGATTTTATGCATCTTTTGTTTGCAAGCTCCATGCAACGTTTTGCGCTTGTAGCCTGAATGTTTCATGAAATAGTGAGATAATTTACTTGGCTTGTGTATCCTATAGCTAATGCACGTGCTTGACCGCGATATTTTGTTGCCCTCTTATGATGTCTTAGTAGTTGGCGCTGGGATTGGCGGACTAACAGCAGCAGCACTTCTTGCTAAGCGTGGTTACAGAGTTTTGGTAGTAGAGCAGCATTATCTCCCTGGTGGATGCGCGAGTATCTTTCGCCGTCAAGGGTTTACATTTGATGTGGGAGCTTCTCTCTTTTTTGGGTTTGGAGAAAAAGGCTACAACCCACATCAATTTGTGATGAATGAGTTGGAGGAAGACATTACTCTTGTGCCGATGGATGAAACCTTTACTATCCATCTAGATCAGAAAACTAAAGTCTCTATGTATACACAACGGGAAAGATTTTGGGAAGAAATGTGTTCTTGTTTCCCACACCAATCAGAACAAATCAAAGCATTACTAAGGGAATTCGAATCTTTTTATCATGACTCATTGGATAGCTATGGTGGTCAGTTTTTTGCGCCAGCGGAAACACCACCGCAACATGGCATCAATTTGATGCTTACGCGCCCGTTCTATTTGGCAAGGTTGCTCAATTACCTGCTTTCAACTCAAGAGCAGCTATTTCGCCGCTTTACGCGAGACCCGCAGATTCTCAAACTATTTACGCTTTTAAATCAAAATATGACCACTTGTGGATTGGATCAGACTCCTGCCATCGCCGGCCCAATGATCCACGTGGAATCTTACACAGGTGGTTGCTATTATGCTCAAGGCTCACCTCAGATTTTGGCGAATAAACTAGAAAAAGCTATTCATAAATATGGTGGGCAAATATTATATCGTAATCGCATTGAAAAGATCTTAATTGAGAAAGGTAAGGCGATTGGCTGTCAACTTGAAAATGGTCTTAAGATTAAAGCTCATACAGTAATCTCCAACACAACGATCTGGAATCTCTATGGTAAGTTGATCGATCCCCAGCATATCTCCCGCAGAAAAAGAAAGTGGGCAAAGAAATTTAGGCCAAGTTATAGTGTATTTGGTGTTTATCTCGGTGTGAAAGCAGAAGCTGTCCCTCTGACGATTAAGCCTACACAAATACTGCCCTATGACGACAAAGGTTCTTCAAGTTATCTGACAGTCTATGTCACGTCGATGTTGGATCCTGACGCTTCTCCGCCAGGGACCCATACACTCTGCATATTTCTACCGGAATCTACTCCAGAGATTACAGTGCCAACAGATGGTAAAGATAAATATCATAGCCGTACATATCGAGATCAAAAGCAGAAAAAAGCATCAGCAATTATTGATTACTTAGAAAAGAACTATTTCCCAGAACTAAAAAAACATATCTTGGTTCAGGAAATAGCTACCCCACAGACGATTCAGCGCTATACCCTTAAAAGTCATGGCTCTATTGGTGGACCACAGGTGAATATGAGCCAAAGCTATATGAGTCGGCTGGCTGCTCGCAGTGATTGGCAAGGTCTTTATTGTGTAGGGGATTCCACCAGTCAAGGGATCGGCGTAGTCTCTGTGACTGTGTCCGCAATAAGTGCAGTCAATGCAATTTTAAAGGATCTTCGTCAACCTCAATATCTGCCATTAAAACATTATCCTCAAAATTATGTGCATTTTGCTAAAGCCTCTCTATCTCAAGAACAACACTCTGCGGATTTGTTCCCAGACAGTCAGATTATAAAAACTGTGGAAGTAGAGCCCCGAGCTTGTCTGTCTCCTCGCTGCGTTCGTGCTGGTCCAGACAGTACTCATCAAGCCCATATTGCACGTCTTGTCGAAGCCGGTAATTGGCTTGGTGCTGCCCAGTCATTACGAGCCGTTAATCCACTTTCAGAAATAACCTCGTACCTTTCTCAATCAGACGATTTTTGTGGTCCTTCATGTTCCCAATTGTTATGTCCTGACTCCTCTGTTCCTATTACGTCATTAAATCGCTATGTGTGCGAGAAAGTCCCCAATTACATACCAGATGTAGCTCCGGATAATGGTAAGCGAATTTCTATTGTTGGGGCTGGGCCTGCTGGTCTAACATGTGCTCACTATTTGGCGCGTTTAGGCTACCAAATAGATATCTACGAGAAGCAAAGCGAATCTGGAGGGATTTTGAAGTGGATTACTCTTGCATCAAGGATTCCTCAGTCAGTATTGCATCGTGAAATATCAAACCTATTATTGCCTTCTATTAGGATTTATTTTGATCAATCTTTAGGTGAAGATATCACAATTGCTGAGCTTAGACTTCAATATGATGCAATCTTTTTAGCCTGTGGTCTAGGAGAGATGCGAATCCAGCCCAATGATATTGATCATGCTTGTAACTTGATTCATGGCCTGATGTTTTTAGACGAGTTTACTCATGAGCCAACTATTGTTAGAGATAAGACCTTGACAATAGTTGGTGCTACCAACCTTGCTACTGATATAGCAAGGTTGGCAATTCAAAACGGTGCAAGCAAGGTTTACCTTATAGACGAACAGGCTAAGCTTCAATCGAAATCTCAGGCTAAGCGTTTAAAAGAAATGCAAGAACTTGGAATAGAGATCCATTCCAGAATAGATCCAATCGCCTTATCTGAACTCTGTAGCTCTTCTCATCAGGTGATCATGGCAGGTTTGGAGCAACAGCGTATTCAGTCTGAATTAAGGGACCATCTAAGTACAAGCCTTGTGGTAGATATGGATGACTTTGTTGACTTAGAGACGCTTCAGGTTCAGGGTCAGGTCAATGTATTTGCGGGTGGAGATATCATTAGAGGCTCCATTAGTATGCAAGAATCAATTAGAGACGGTCGCAAGGCAGCAGTAGAAATCAATCATGCCTTAATGAAGAATCAAGCTTGATTCTCAGAATAGAGATTTCACACTTCAACTCATAGCACCATTGAAAAGAGAGTATGTTGTAGAGGTCAATCAACATGAAGCGATTCTCCCCTCGGCTTGAATAATTTTTCGCGATCTTTCTAATTACCACCGATATGAGTGTTATTAGTGTAACGATGCTTGAAGGCCAAGACCGCTTTTCCCGAGCTGAAAGGGAATTATTTCAATTGCGCATACGGATCGAATCAGAGGTTGAGTTGGATGTAGAGCTCAAGCAGCTAGCAGAAGAAGAGGCTGATCATCATAGATCTTTTCTCATTCCCAATGGTTAAAGGGTTTTGATGCTTATTATTGATAATAATGATATTATAAAGAAGCTTTGTTAAGCGCCGAATGGATAGAGAGTCTCCGTGAAATGCTGAACGTATCTCATGTCTTTTCTGCTAACTATGTTTCCATAAGTAATTCATGTAAATGATCATATTCCTTCACAGTACCAGAGATAAGTCGGCTTTCCTAAAGTCTTTTTTGTCAGGTTCATTACGATGTTGAATCATTCTTCGATGTGTCTTCTGCTGCCTAGAGTGCCTTTGAAGCAACTTTAGTCATAATTGCTGACACTACCTGGAACACTATTGCAATATAAACCATAAGATGAATTTTAAAACAAAATGATTTTGCAATAGGCTGAGAATGGCTTTGATATTAGTATGAAAGTACTAAACCTTTCGCGATGTGATGCGGCTTTGATTTAGAGATCAGATTAAGCACTTTGTGGATGTTCATATGCTCACTTGCAAGGCCTTGATGTTCTACTGAATCAGCCTAGGCCTCGAACTGTTAATAAGCCCTTGTTAGGGCCACAAAAAGCACTCAAGGCGGTTTTGGAAGATGATTCAGTCCACACACCAGTCCACCACCATAGAAGAACCGCCTAAATGGCTTATTTTCTCTTGCGGACTCGCTTTGCAATAAGATGAATATTAGACTACTGATCATGATTCCTCTTACTCAAGTTTCAACAGCTCTGATCGTCGTCCTTGGCATGGTCTTCTTGTCAAAGGTGATCATGACACTTGTAGCGGACTTCGCTTTGCTTTCAAGCCTGAAGAGCCTGATGCGCTTGATGGTGAGAGGCAGCTATGTGTCAGGGCGCACCTTTGGCATCTTCTATTGGCGATACCTGCATGGTCCGCTCCGTCTGTTTCTGATTCAGCTCGTGGCCATTATGGTCACTCTAGTGATCCTTGCCTACGATTCTTGCAGGCATATCTGGCAGCATCGCCTTAAGGTAAGGCCACCATCAGTTTCCCAATTTACTCTAGCTCATTAAATGATGATTGCATAGCAAGAAAGTAAATGTAGAACCATGTTATTTCTGATGATTTAGAAGTCCAAAAATCTTCAGTCAACCGTGCTTTCTCCCTGATAGTTGCTTCAAATATTTTACGTAAGCTATTTATGATTAGGCAGAAACCAGCTTATGGTTTGTTTTTCATGCTTGAACAAGGGGGATAGCCTCCAAAACCAAACCTCTGCGTAGATCCGCTCCACAAGAAATGCGCTTAGTACAGCTTAGTGATCCTCACCTTGTTGCCTTTAATGATCAATTGGTGCGAGGTCACAATCCGCTTTTGAACTTACAGTGTGCGTTGCAAAAGGCATGCTCTCATTCTCCGGATCTGCTTTTGATTACTGGTGATCTTTGCCATGATGAAAGCTGGTGTGGGTATGTTTTATTGCGTGATGAATTGCAGAGTCTGAATCCATCAATAAAGGTTGCTGTTCTTCCTGGTAACCATGACAACCCTTTGTTCATCAAGGCGGCTCTTGGACGCCATGCCTTTACTGCCCCCGCAGACTTGAATATTGATGGTGTTCGTTTCATTCTTCTTAGTAGCCATGTTTCAGGTCAAATCGCGGGTCAACTTGGTCAATCACAGCTGCAATGGCTCGATTCGCGCTTGTCAGATATTGAGCAATCTTGCAGGCCATTAGTGGTTGCATTGCATCATCCACCTTTGCCGATTGGCTCTTCTTGGTTGGACCCCATTGGTCTACTGGATGGTGAGGCGTTGATCAAGCTACTCACTCCTGTAGAAGAGTTATGCGCTGTGGTATTTGGGCATATCCATCAGCACTGGCAAGAGGTATTGCCTGGGCGTAAGGATGTGTTATTGCTTGGTTGCCCTTCCACTCTTTGCAGCTTTGAGGCTGTCCAGCCATGCCCTTTTGGACGAGAAGATGAACCTGGAGGGCGTTTGATTGAGTTGGATGAAAGCGGAACCCTTTTTGAAATGATTCTTCGATGGTCAAATCCTTATCATGGTGATGTTACTCGATAACGAGAATAGATACGACGGCCTTATGTTGTGAGTCCGAATATATCTTTCTAAGACATCGATTAATTCTTAACTCTCAATAAAGCTATTGCTTTAGAGATCAAGGCTGTGATCTATTGATATGATGCGCGAATGTAACCGATTCTGATTTGGCAGCGTGTAGACATAATTATAGATTGATTCATGCAATAGAAGATGTTGTCCAATTATCTATCAAGGCTGTTATCTATTAAAGAATACGTTCTTCTTTTAGTGGCCTTTGGTTTGCGATAGTAATGCAAAACCTTAGAGGAAAATTCTTTTGATGCAAATGGGGGATGCAAATCAAGCTAGTATTACCACTCAGAGTTGACCAAGCTCATCATTAGCCTTCCATTTGATACATGTCTTGGCTAGAGATCCCCTAATTTTGATCAATGTAGGCTACCATTTTTGTTTTAAGTCTCATCACGTTAACCTTTATGATAAGGCTATTTGTTTGCTTAATGATTACGCTAAAGATATGGCTATCTGCCTGCGGGAATAACCCGTTCTGAGATTCCAGAGCAATCAAGGCTAGTATATGTATCCACGCCAGTTTTTGAATTCTTACCTGTAGCTCTTGCACAGAGCGCTTTCTGTTCTTGCCTGTCCAGCAAGGCGTTAGTGAAGTCAGCCCCATCAATCAAAGCACCGGCGAATTCACTCTTCCTTAGATTCGCGTTTCGTAGGATGCTTTCTGAGAGGTCAGCATTGTCAAAGCGAGTGGCGTATGCCAGTACATCCTCTAAGTTTGTACCATGAAGATTGGCATTCTTCAGAGTCGTTACACTGAATGTAGATCCTCGTAGATCAGCCTCGCTTAAATCATAGCCGGCAAGATCATACTTTACAAATTCAGCTGTCAAGGGTTTGCCATCTTCAACTGTGTCTAGAAATGGATACTTTTTGCTGAGAGCGTCTAGGTTCTTCCTAGTCTCTAACATCGATGGATTAGCTCCACCCTGATCGTTTTCCAGCATGCTTGGATAAGTGGCATCAGCAGCCAACGGCAGGATCAGGTAAAGAGAAGCGGCAATAGGGATGAGTATCCCCAGTACTAGAGATCGCAGGACTGACGACTGAATCTTCCGCATTGGCTTGCATCGTAGAACTATCTATCGTCTATTAATATCTCATTGGAAGCAAATAATAGCTGTATTCAAGTTGCCAGTTTGACGTAATATATCTACGGTTTAAGGTAGCTCTTGCTACTCCTCGTGCCTGGTCTAGTTACTGCTTATTGTCTGATTTGACAAGTCTCTTTTATTACCATTCCTTTTCTCCTTTAAGCTTAAATATGTTTTCTGGCCAGTGAATAGCCATTGGTTCTTTTCTATGCATTGCCAGAAATTATGATTACCTTATTTTTATGAAAAGTTATTTCATTGGAAAGTTAATTCTCCAAGACTGACTCAGTTTGCATTTGATTGCTTTAGGCAATTCCAGAATCATGATTATTTTACTCTCAAGCCCTATCTTTACTAGTGGGCACTAATGCTCCCTCGGTTGTTAATTCTTGTTCTGAAGATATAAATTCTCTGTGTTGGAGGTATTTGCTAAATTGTCCAGATCGTGTTCTCTATTATAGATGTTATTCTATGTCTTCATGCTGATGCCCTTGCGAATCGTTGAGACAGTTTTTCTTGACAACGATGAATCTCTAATTCATTGTATTGCGGATATCCACTCTATCGATGTAAAGAAATAAGCAGATTTCGTCAAAATATTGCTAGCAAATGTGCATTAGTCTTTCGTCATTATTCACGCAGCTTCTGTTGATTCTGATGATGAGGTGATGTTGATGATCACCGCTAATCCAATGCATATAACAGTAAGAATGCCGCAAAGTTCTGTCCAGCCAAGCAGTCCCAATCGAGTCACTGCTAGAGGGGCTACAACGGTGATGACCCCACCAGAGAGAATGGGTTGCAGGATCAATTGTTTGATCGAAAACACAGGTAAGGCTTTTGTAAGGTTGCGGGGATCGGCCAGTCGAAGCAGCAAAAGGCCACTCGCAGCGACTCCAGTGGCCTGTCCGAACTCGGTGATCGAGCGCTCGAACCATTCCTCGCGCAGTGTGAACCTGGCCACAAAGAGCATGATCAGTAGATTCCAGGCCAGCCCTGTTACAGACAACACAGTTAGCGGAAGCCAGTCGTGTTGTAGCAGCGGCAGATTCAGGCTTGCCATTGCAGTGGTGATCAGCAGGTCGGTGGCCAGGATGCCGATTTCACGTTGCAATAACTGTGATACCCATTGAGTTTGGCCCGAGACTTCCAGGGCTAGTCGGATCAGTAGTGAACCCCCTAGTGCAAGAGGAAAGACTGGGAAGACGTGAATGACTTGCCGGTAGAACTCCCCCAGCCAAGGGCCCAATAATCTCAAGCCTTCGAGCATCAACACGCCGCAAGCAACAGCGGCTCCAGCCAGGCCAAGATTTACGGCCAGCAGGCGAAGTTGTTGTCCAAAACTCGTTTCTTCTTCAACAGCTCCTGTGTCTCCGATTTCTGTGGGGCCATGGGGGGCAACCCATCCACGCCAACGGCCGAAAATCACCAGGACACTCCCCAGAAGGGTTGATGTGAGCAGTCCCACTGTTGCCATTGCCAGGCCAAGATCTTGGCCACCGGGAAAGCCGAGTTCGCGAAAGCTTTCACCCATAACGGCCGCTGCCCCATGGCCGCCCTCAAAACCCACTTCAATCAGGCAGCCCATGAGCGGATCAACCCCCAGCAAGGGAATCAACACCAGTAGGACTGCTAGTCCCCCCACTAGGTATTGACCAAAACCGAGCATCATTCCCAGCATGGCCTGGGATGCCACAGGCTCCCATAAGCCTTGACCTTTCGGGAGGGGGCGTCCGAGCATCAAGGTGGCGAAGACCAGGGTAAGCAACGCTGTTGGAACTTCAGTCCAGATGTCCGTTACGCTCAGTGGCAGCAGGGGTAGGGGGCCATAGGGCCCCAGCAGCAGGCCTGCTGTGCCGGCCAACAGGGCAATAGGCAGGCCTAGCCGCTCCAGTCGCAGGGCAGGCTCGAGCCTTCGCCCCAAGCTCAGCAACAAGGCCAGCACAGTCAGCAGACTTAGGGCCAGCCACAAATTGGTTGGCTGGGTGGCATGGAGAAGGCTTTGCAAGCCGTTAACCATGGGAGCCGTCTAGTGGCTTTAGATCAAAGCAGCGGTTCAGATGATGTTTTTTGTGCTGGAGAACTTCCATATGTATTGCGCCATCTTGAAAGCCATGACTGTCGTATGCAAAGGCTTTTACTCTCAGAGCTCCTTGATGGCTTGCATGGCTGGAATCGAGAGCTTGTGTCTGCTCAGGCTTGAGTGTTGTGGCGCTTTTGTATGAGTGGATTGGCGGCGAGTGCTTCATTGCGGGGAGCCATTGGTGTTGCTGTGCTTTTTTTTGCTGGGCTAGTTTTCGATGCTGAATCCCCGCTGTTGGCTGAGGCGTTTGCAGTGAGTGGCTTGTCTTCTTTTAACCAATCAGGGTCAGGTAGAGCACTATGCAGGGCGCCCTGCAGCAGATGTCCGATGGCCATGCTCCTGTCTATAGCGTAAACATCGCAATAGTCATCGAGGCAACCCAAGACCTCCTCCTGAAGTGAGATCTCAATGCGCGTAGCTGTGTGACGATCGTTAGGTGGAATGCTCATCAGTTGTCATCTCGGCGTGTTTGTGCCGATTCTCATCGGCCAAGCTGGGGAAATGAGTAAGGGGAGGGTATCGCGAAGCGCTTGAGGGTCTATCGACTTGCAAGCTCCCAATCCAGGGATTGGTTATGGCATTGCCCAAAGAACAGGCATTTCTTTCAAGACAGATCACCTTGTGAACTCAGTAGGGTTGGGGTGGCTTTTTGGGATTGTTGTCTGAACGGCGCATCCTGATCTGAAGCTGATGAGCTGTTGAGAGCAGCTTTGACACCCTGCTGGAGACCTTTGCCTCTTGGAAACAATCGAAGCCGACGTGGTGATCGTGGGTGGTGGCCCAGCTGGTTGCAGCTGCGCGCTTTACACATCGCGTGCCGATTTGAAGACAGTCATCCTTGATAAGAATCCTGATGTAGGCGCCTTGGCGATTACCCATCAGATCGCTAACTATCCAGGCGTTTCCAGCGAGATGAGTGGTGAAGCGCTACTGGCTTTGATGCGCGAGCAGGCCGTTTCCTTTGGCAGTGATTATCGTCGTGCCCAGGTTTTTGGTGTGGACGTGAATGGTGAATGGAAGACGGTGTATACCCCTGAAGGGACTTTTAAGGCAAGGGCGCTGGTTGTAGCGACTGGAGCTTTGGGGCGCCCAGCATCATTTAAGGGAGAGGCAGAGTACCTTGGCCGCGGCGTGAGCTATTGCGCTACCTGTGATGGTGCCTTTTATAAAGGACGTGAGGTGGCTGTTGTTGGGGCAAACAAAGAGGCAGTTGAGGAAGGACAGGTGCTGACCAAGTTCGCCTCGACAGTGCATTGGCTTACCACGAGTGACCCCAAGGAAGATGACGTGCACGCGCAAGCGTTGATGACTCAGCCAAATGTTCAACACTGGAGCCGCACAAGATTGATGTTGATCGAGGGAGATGATGCTGGCGTGACTGGCATCAAGTTGAAAAATCGGGCTCAGGAGACAGAGCAGGACTTGGCCGTTGAAGGTGTGTTTGTTTACATGAGTGGCTCTAAGCCAATCACTGATTTCTTAGGTGATCAGGTGGCTTTTAAAGAGGATGGAGGCGTCGTGGTAGATGACTTTATGGCCACAACAGTGGACGGGGTATGGGCTATTGGTGATATTCGTAACACCCCGTTTAAGCAGGCGGTGGTGGCTGCATCAGACGGATGTATTGCCGCAATGGCGATCGATCGATTCCTTAATAGCCGCAAGGGGATTCGTGTTGATTGGGTGCATTAGTGAGGACGCGCCTTCGACCAGGCCTTGTCTTGCCGATCTTTCCTCCATTGCTGATCAATTGTTCGATCAGGAAATTGACTTTAAAGGTTGAAGAATGAGTTTTTGTGCAGAGTAAGATGAATGAGCAGTAATACTTAAGGCGATTAATTTAATTGATTTACATGCTAGCTAAATAGCAAATTATAACCCTGGCAATTTTGGCGATATAAATCCGGGTTTTAATATTTTCTTTTTAAGGCCACATTGCATTGCATACGCAAGGCATCTCTTTTGTGAGTATTTCTCGGCACTTGATGGCAACGTCTTGGTGTTCTTTTTGGGTTCCATGTGCGGAGCGCAGATCGATATAATGAAGCCAAGATCTAACGCTCCCTGCCATATAGATTTTCGTGGGAGTTGCTAGTGGAAGAACTTCCCTTGCGCATTCTTTTGCTACGCCAGCTGCAAGCATCTCTTGGTATAGGTCGCGACTTTGTTCAAACAATAAGTTCGCTTTTGAACTCAGTTTTGATACTGTCTCTTCATCAAGATCATCGATGCTGCTTTGCCTATTTTTTATGTCTTGCCTGCGTAGTGAGGGCGGCTTGGCAAAGGCCATTGTTGAGACATCAGCATAGCGCTGACTAAATTCTTGAAAAGAGAAGCTTCGATGTCTAAGGATTTGTGCTGCTATTGCTCGGGTCGTTCCTATTTCCATAACTATATGAGCCATCTCGAAGGGACTCCAGTGACGATGTTTAATTAGATAGCGGATAAGCCTTTCGCTATCAGGATTGTCTTGATTTTGAGGATTAGAGACTCTCGCACAGTAAGCAATGATTTCTTCTGCCTTGGGCGTTACGGAGATTAAGGATACGGTGTTCATGAATCTGATGATTGGGAGATTGAATGGTTTGGGTATGTGATTGGCTGTTTTTTGGGATGATGTTTATTGTTGAGCTTTATCCTTCGACTGAGAGCGAAATGGTTGTGCATCCAGCAGGATCATTCTTTTCACGACTTCGGTATTCGTGAGAATGCTTGAGGCGGCTTGAATGGATTGATCCCTGAGTCTTGACCTGCACTGCCATACAAAGATTTAGCAAATTTACTGGGTTGATGAGACCTGATCGAGGAAGTGTTAACAGCTTGCTGAGTTTACCTTATTCATTCAACTTGAATTTTGTTGGTAGTTGCAGAGAACTTTGCTGTGAAATAAATTCCTTGAAATGGAGCAAAAGCCAGTTGATATCTCAACAGAAAAGTGTTCGTCAGTGAAGCAAGTGACTAAAAAATAATTCATGTGCGGTAGTGTTGCATCTTCTTCAGGAATAGGCGATTGCTATAGATATGTTGGCTTGCTCTTTTGTTGAGCTCTCGTTGTTGCAACGCCACAGCTGCCTAGATTTATGCAGGTGATTGTTTGCAGATAATTCTCTGGAATCAAAACGAAGTTCTCTAATGATTTGCGATTGAATTCCAATATTAAGCTTAAGCTTAATATTGATTGGTGCTCGCTTAATTGAGATTTCTTTAGGCTAGTCCTTTGTTCATTGGTGTCAAGAATCTGTTCATTATTCAGGGCTGGCAGGCATCTTGGTCCAGATTGCTAACTCCTCGATCGACTGCACCCCTTCACGTCGCTGTCCGTCTTCAAGGATCCAGGTGGGATAGGCCTGAATCTCGGCTTTTACGCAGGCTGCTGATTGTTCAGGCAGCTGTTTTGGTTTGCCACATTCCACATAGTTCAGGATCGTGCTCGCCTGCTGGCCGAACAGGTTTTTTTGGAAGAAACAAGCCGGACAGCTCCAGGAGCCGTAGAACACGGCTCCGATGGTGTTGAGATGACGAACCAAGGTCAGTTGTTCGCTGGTTGATGTTTTGAGAGGCTCCCCTAGGGTGCCCCTGCCATCGCCTGCTCGGGTTTTGGCAGCTTGCAGTGAGAGACTCAGACCAATCGCTGTGAGTAGGGACAGCCATAACTTCAGGCCATGGTTGCCTTGGAGGATTTGTGGCCGAACCATGGAAGCTGAAGAGTGGGGTTTGGCAAACTTAATCACTCTCAAATCGTTCGGGCTTCCCTCCATGTAGCAAGGCGCAGGGTTACGGCGAAACTGGGACACTAAACAGATGTAGGGCCTCGGGCCAAATCAACGCCATGGCCGGCAGCGGCTACCGGGATTATTTCAAGGTTCTCGGAGTTGAGCGCAACGCCGATAGCGATGACATCAAGCGAGCATTCCGCAAGCTGGCGCGCCAGTACCACCCTGATGTGAATCCCGGAGATTCTACTGCTGAGGCGAAGTTCAAGGAGGTGAGTGAGGCATATGAGGTGCTTTCCGATCCGGATAAACGCAGTAAATATGAGCAGTTTGGCCGCTATTGGAATCAGGCCAGTGGCATGGGTGGTGGAGGCCCTGCCGGGGCTGGTTTTGAAGTTGACTTTGGTCGTTATGGGAATTTTGACGACTTCATTAATGACCTTTTGGGCCGTTTTGGTGGGCCTCAAGCTGCTGCTGGTTTTGGCGCTGGTTTCCCTGGTGGCGCAGGCTTCCCTAGAGGGAGCTCTCGTGCTCCGGTGAATCTTGATGCCGAAGCCACCTTGAAGGTGAGTTTTGCTGAAGCGTTTCGCGGTACCGAACGCACCCTTTCTGTGAATGAAGAACGAGTGCAGGTGCGCATTCCGCAGGGCATTAAACCTGGTTCGCGCTTACGCCTCAAGGGAAAGGGCAATCTTCAACCTGGTACTGGCCGGCGGGGTGATCTTTTCCTCAATATTGATGTACAAACCCATCCCTTATGGCGGTTGGATGGTGATCAGCTGCGGGCCGATTTGCCCGTTGCTCTCGATGAGTTTGCACTGGGGGGTACGGCGACTGTGATGACTCCTGATGGGGAAGCTCAGGTGACCATTCCTGCAGGAACCTCGCCAGGCCGCAGTCTGCGGCTTAAAGGCAAAGGTTGGCCTTCGCCTGGGGGGCGCGGTGATTTGCTCTTGACCCTCAACCTGAAGTTACCGTCTGAATGGTCTGCTGATGAGCTGGAGTTGTTGAAACGGTTGCAGCAGTCCCGCAGTACTGACCCCCGTCAGGCGTGGCTTCAGATGGCTCCACTCTGAGGCGAGACTTACGCTCACGAGATTGTTATGCGGTTTTGATGGATCTCACTTATCGCCCTCGTCGGCTGCGTCGGACTCCTGCCCTGCGTTCCATGGTGCGGGAGCACAGCCTCACTGCTGCTGACTTTATCTATCCCTTGTTTGTCCATGAGGGAGCTGATGTGGAGCCGATCGGTGCCATGCCAGGTACCAATCGCTGGAGCCTGGATCGCTTAATGGGAGAAGTTCAACGGGCCTGGGGTCTGGGCATTCGTTGTGTGGTGCTTTTCCCGAAAGTCGCTGAGGGCCTCAAAACTGAAGATGGGGCGGAATGTTTCAGTGAGCATGGGTTGATTCCGCGGGCCATCACGCAGCTCAAGCATGAGCTGCCGGAAATGACAGTGATGACCGATGTGGCATTGGATCCCTATTCCTGTGATGGTCATGACGGCATCGTGAGCGCCGAGGGTGTGGTGCTGAACGACGAGACGATTGAGCAACTCTGTCGTCAGGCTGTTGTTCAGGCTCGTGCTGGTGCTGACCTGATTGGACCCAGCGACATGATGGATGGTCGTGTCGGTGCCATCCGTGAAGCTCTAGACGACGAGGGTTTTGAGCATGTGGGGATTATTAGCTATACAGCGAAATACTCTTCGGCGTACTACGGCCCGTTTCGCGAGGCGCTTGATTCAGCCCCGCGCGTGGCTGGTGGCAAGCCAATTCCTAAAGACAAGAGCACGTATCAAATGGATCCAGCCA
Source organism: Prochlorococcus sp. MIT 1306 (assembly GCF_047304515.1). Lineage (NCBI taxonomy): Bacteria > Bacillati > Cyanobacteriota > Cyanophyceae > Synechococcales > Prochlorococcaceae > Prochlorococcus > Prochlorococcus sp. MIT 1306. Next base: position 124,804 of record NZ_CP138959.1, read on the forward strand.
ATGCTCGTGAGGCGATTACTGAGGCTCAACTCGATGAGCAGGAGGGTGCAGACATTCTCATGGTGAAGCCTGGCTTGGCCTATCTCGACATCATTCATCGTTTAAGCGAAGAATCGGAGTTACCCATCGCTGCTTACAACGTGAGTGGCGAGTATTCGATGGTGAAGGCTGCTGCTGAAAGGGGTTGGCTTGATGAGCGGGCGGTGGTCTTAGAAACCTTGTTGAGTTTCAAGCGAGCTGGTGCCGATTTGATCCTCACCTACCACGCTTGTGATGCAGCCGCTTGGTTACGGCAAGGATGATTGGCTTCTTTCAAGTTCAGTGGGGCGCAACAGCGTTGAAATGAGCGCTGTAGTCATGAGCTCTGAGGTCTCGACTGCTTCGCTTGCCTTTCAGGACACACTCAAACAGCTTGAATGGCCACGCTTATGTGAACACCTCGCTGGATTTGCCAGCACCTTGCAGGGCCGGCGTCATTGCCAGACTTTGTCGCTGCCTGCCGATTTGTCTGACAGCCGTTTGCGCTTGGCAGAAACTCTTGAGATCGGTGCTTTGGATGGTCTGATTGATGGAGGCCTCAGCTTTCAGGGTGTCCATGACCTTGGCAATATCCTGGCTCGCTGTACAAAAGGTGGTGTGGCTTCTGGGGAAGAGCTTTTAGCTGTTGCCGACACCCTTGCAGCAGCGCGCCGCTTGCGCCGCCAGATTAATGATCCAGAGCTTCGTCCCACGATCTCGGCGTTGTTGCTGGATGTCGCAACGATGCCGGAGCTGGAACGGCGACTCAAATTTGCATTGGAAGAGGGTGGTCGGGTGGCTGATCGCGTCAGCTCCAAGCTCGCTGGCTTGCGACGACAGTGGCAAGGTTTGCGTCAGGAACGTCGCGATTGCCTACAGGAGGTGATCAGGCGTCATGCGGCCATGTTGCAGGACACTGTGATCGCAGATCGCCATGGCCGGCCAGTGCTAGCGGTGAAGGCCGCTGCAGTGTCTCAACTCCCCGGCCTGGTCCACGATAGCTCAGCATCTGGCAGCACAGTCTTTGTTGAGCCTCAGGTTGTGATCACCCTGAGTAATCGTCTTGCTGAATTGGATGGTCATATCCGAGAGCAGCAGCAGCTCGTCTTGGCAGAGTTGAGTGCGGCGGTGGCTGAGTCCGGCGTATCGATTAGGCGCCTGGGAGAGGTTCTGCTTCAACTCGACTTGGCTCTGGCTCGTGGCCGTTATGGTCGATGGCTTGGTGGGGTCCCCCCTACGTTGCATGCAGAGGCTGCAGCTCCTTTCAGTCTTCAGGAGCTGCGACATCCCTTGCTGGTTTGGCAGCATCGCCGTGAGCATGGCGATGCTGTGGTGCCGATCAGCGTTGAGGTCTCCTCCACCCTGAAAGTGGTCGCGATTACAGGACCCAACACCGGTGGAAAGACTGTCACGCTTAAGAGTGTTGGCCTGGCCTTGCTGATGGCTCGGGCGGGTCTCTTGTTGCCTTGCACAGGGAGTCCATCAATGCCCTGGTGTGCACAGGTGCTTGCTGATATCGGTGATGAACAGTCACTACAACAGAATCTCTCCACCTTTAGTGGCCATGTGAAGCGCATTGGCCGCATTCTTGAAGCCTTGATCGAGGGGCCTGGTCCAGCTTTGGTGCTTCTTGATGAGGTCGGGGCGGGGACTGATCCCAGTGAAGGGACGGCCCTGGCCACAGCCCTGCTGCGCACGCTTGCCGACCGGGCTCGTCTGACCATCGCGACAACTCATTTCGGCAAACTCAAGGCCCTCAAATATGGCGATTCTCGCTTTGAAAACGCTTCTGTGGCCTTTGATAGCGAGACGATGTTGCCCACCTATCGACTGCAATGGGGAATCCCTGGTCGCAGTAATGCCCTCAGCATCGCGATGCGGCTTGGCCTAGACGACGCAGTGATTGCTCAGGCGCAAGAGCTGCTGGGACCTTGTGGTGATGGAGAGGTGAATGAGGTGATCCGTGGTCTTGAAGAGCAACGCAGCCTTCAACAGGCAGCTGCTGAAGATGCCGCGGCTCTGCTGGCACGTACGGAATTGCTGCATGAGGAACTTCTCAGTCGCTGGCAGAAGCAGCGCAAGCAATCTGCAGATTTGCAGGAACAAGGCCGCCAGAAGCTGGAGAGCTCCATTCGAGAGGGGCAGAAGGAAGTCCGTCAGTTGATTCGCCGGTTGCGCGAGGGTCGTGCCGATGGTGAGTCCGCACGACGTGCAGGTCAGCGCTTGCGTCGCATTCAGGCTGACCATCGGATTCAGCCTCAACGCAAACAGCACATTGGCTGGCGTCCTGAGGTAGGAGAGCGCATTCGGCTGTTGGCCCTTGGCAAGGCGGCAGAAGTGATTGCTATCTCTGAAGATGGCAATCAACTGACAGTGCGTTGTGGAGTCATGCGCAGCACTGTGGAGTTGTCAGGGGTGGAAAGCCTTGATGGCCTGAAGCCAAGTCCTCCAGAGTTGGTGGTGAAGGTGAAGGTCCGTTCAGGTCTGGGCCGTGGCACGGAGGTACGCACGACCCGCAACACCGTGGATGTTCGCGGACTGCGGGTGCATGAAGCCGAGGTTGCTGTTGAGGAGCACTTGCGCAGTAGCACTGGTCCGATATGGGTCATTCATGGCATCGGCAGCGGCAAACTCAAGCGAGGGCTCCGCCAGTGGCTTGAGACCGTTCCTTATGTGGAACGCGTAAACGATGCCGATCAGGGTGATGGTGGAGCCGGTTGCAGTGTGATTTGGCTGCATTAGCCCAGAATGGGCAAGTGGAGTTTGCGGTCGTTTGGGTCTTGTTCAGTGTTGTCTTGATCTGTCATTGCGATGGCTTCCCCGTCGGCACCAAACAGTCGCCAGCCTCGAGGATCTGGCTCTAGATGCAGGTTGCTTCCAGCGCTGAGCGAGAGCTCGGGCGAGGCCCTCACTTGAACGAGATGGTTCCCGTCAAGAAGTTTGCAGGTGATCAGTTGTTCATTTCCTAAGACTTCCAGATGACTCACGATTGCCGCGAGATTGCGATTGGTGGAAGGAGCTACGCGCAAATGCTCCGGTCGAAGACCAGCGCTGAGCGGTTGCCCCTCTTCCAGATGCAGCAGCGCTTCGGCCATTGGTCCTTCAACCGCTAGGCGACGATCACCTAGTAGGAGCGTATTGGCTGGGCCAACAACTACTGGCAGTACGTTCATGGGCGGACTGCCGATGAACTGCGCAACAAAAAGGTTTGATGGCCATTGATAGAGCTCGATTGGCGTGCCCAATTGCTGTAGCTGCCCTTGATTCAGTACCGCAATCCGATGACCCATCGTCATCGCCTCGACTTGGTCGTGGGTGACGTAGATGGTGGTGGTGCCAAGTTGACGCTGGAGGTCAACGATTTGAGTGCGCGTGCTATTGCGCAGTTTTGCGTCCAAGTTGCTGAGTGGTTCGTCCATCAGGAATACAGACGGCTCTCTCGCCATTGCCCGGCCTAGAGCAACACGTTGTTTTTGACCTCCAGAGAGTTCTTTGGGTTGGCGATTGAGCAGTGGTTGAAGCTCCAGGGCTTCAGCAACTTCTCTTGTGCGGGCCTCGATTCGCTGCTCTCGTATAGATGAAACCTGCAGAAGTGGAGGAAAGTTGCGGGTATTGCGATGGAGTTGGTCTTGCAGGAGTTGGCCTAGAGATCGCTGCTGGCTGCGCCGTAGGCCGAAGACCAGGTTGTCGCGCACACTTAAGTGGGGATAAAGCGCGTAGCTCTGGAACACCATCGCCACGTCCCTTTGGGCAGGCCGTAGCTGCGAGACAGGTTGTTTGCCTACGTAGATCTCTCCGCTTGTAGGGGCTTCGAGGCCCGCGAGCAGCCTCAGCAGTGTGCTTTTACCGCAGCCGGAGGGGCCCACCAGCACAAGGAATTCACCATCGTTGATTTGTAGATTCAGTTGACGAATGACCTCAACAGCGGGTTCATTCCGCCTGCTTGGGTAGGTCTTGTTGAGAGCCTTGAAGCGAACGCCGGCCACCCATAGTTCCCCGATAAGGCTGATCCTAGGGTTGGAGCTTGACCAGGCTGGGCGCCTACAGAGCAGTTCATTGATCAGTCACGGATAAAGGAATAGAGGATCTTTTCGCCTTGATAAAAGTCATACCAGTGCATCTTGAGAATTAAACCAAGACGTGAAGACATCCCTGATTCGTCTCTGAATGAGTTCTGACCAACTCATTCATGGATCAAAATCCCTAGAGCTTCCCCGGCAAGAGGAGGCACTCAAAGAAGGGGCGCCCTCAGGAACACCTTCCAGCTCCTCATCAGATAGGTTTTGGCGATGAGTGTTTAGATCTTCTGTGGTGATCAAGAACCCAGCAGTCTTTGCAATCGATACAACATCAACACCGTCTGCTTTGAGTTGATCCTGTAGTGAGCTATCTACTTGTGCCTTGGAGATGAATGCCTTGAGTTATTCTTCTGACATTGGTTTCGAAATTGGTTGTTATTTTATCTTTACAGGCATCAGTTATCGGGAGCAATTGATTGGGGTCATTGTACCCGGCTATTCAATAAATTCCCTTACTGTTGTAGTTGTTGGCGGTGAGGCTCAGACATGGCAGATGTTGAAAATTGCAAAACTAGTTATTGTCAATATTGTCGAACATTTACACCACCTTGCTCCAAAGGTCGTTGCATCGCAATCTGTCGCCGACTGATGGATCCCTCCTGCAGGCACCACCCCCAGCTGCACCTTCGAGCTCTTGATCAGAGAGGTTTTGTTGATTGGCTTGTAAATCTTCTTTCGCAATCAAGAACCCAGCAGCTTTGGCAATAGCTACAGCATCAGCACCTTCTGCCTTGAGCTGTTCCTGTAACGAGGTGTCTGCTTGAACCTTTGTGGGAACGCCTTCAGTTGTTCTTCTGACATTTTAGTTGAGTGTCTTTTTTATATATATATCCCAGCCTAAGGCTGAAGAGTTCAAGCATCGTCTGAGTTGAAATGATTGAGACTAATGCTGCATCTTTTGGTTTGGTATCTATTAGCACGCGTATGAGGCTGCTGTATTGAAACTATGGTAGCTCTCAATACTTTGAGAATTGCAGCCACACCCGACGCCGCCACCAGCCACGCCTTCCAGCTCCTTACCAGAAAGGTTTTCGCGGAAGTTAGTGTTTAGATCTTAAGTGGTAATCGAGAACCCAGCAGCCTTTGCAATCGATACAACATCAGGACCTTCTGCGTTTAGCTGTTTTTGAAGAGTGGCGCCTGCTTGAACTTTGGCGATGAATGCCGTGAGTTGCTCTTCTGACATTGGTGATACTTAGCTTGGCTCAACGATCACCCCAAGAAATCTTAGCGAGAGTAATGCACTAATCCCTAAAAGGATTCTTGTTGTATATATATTATCCTTATATTTTGCCATTAGGTTGAGCTTTTCCATAGTAACCTCAATCGGAACATGTATTGCTATTTTAGTCTCTCGATGCCGGCCATGAAGTATCAAATAAGAGATATTATGGTAGCAAGGGTTGTCCAGGACAGTCACTTTGATCAACTATTCAGCCTAAAGCAGGGCTTCTTCTTTGCTTGGCTATAGCGAGATTGTTGACTTGGTAATTATGTTTTACAAATTAGACGATGAACAAGGAAGGTTCATCTAGGGATATAGGGCCTAAGGGAGTGGTATCTCACCAGTTATAGAATCCATACCATTCTTACTCTTTCTCGGATCTTCTTTTGTTATCCCTAAACCAGAAGCTGAATCTTTCCCTTCAACAGCTTGAATGCCCTGATTGAAGCGAAGTGTGCATCAATCCCCAAAGCCTCCATCTACATCCTTCAATTCATCGTCCGATAGTTCCTCATTGATTTCTTCGTTGTTCTCTTTGGGGGCAGTTATTAGGAGTTTTTTTACTTTTTAGTTAGTATAGCTATCATTTTCTAAAAACGATTGCATCATCCCTTGTGGCATGGGCGCCCGTTGTCAGCTGCGGGATTGAAATAGTTCAGGCCATCGTAAACGCTTGCATCTCTATTCCTTGGGCTTGAGAACATGGCTCGTATCAATTGATATAACTCTGGTTGCGTCTGTCGTTTCTTTTGTTCTACCTCTTCAGTTATTGAAGCTAGAGCTGTCATTAATGTTAGAGGGCTTTGGCAGCCTGCTTTATTGCCAAACACTATGCACGCTCATTCGCTCATCTGTTCGCCGGGATGCTAGGTGTAAGTACTTATTCTTATTTTCGCCAATAGTTAATGCTTGTCTCGCCACTAATTACCATGGGATAACTGTCTAATTTTTATTGCAAATTCTTCTCGTTATGCCATCCTCGATTCGCCCCTGATGAATTTATTCCCCTTAAATCCATTGGTATTACTGGAATAGGATGCAGTTCATAGATCAGGCACGTATCACCGTTAGAGCAGGGCGCGGCGGCGATGGGATCATGGCTTTTAGGCGGGAGAAGTATGTGCCGGCTGGCGGTCCCTCTGGTGGGGATGGTGGTGAAGGCGGCAACGTCGTTCTGGAAGCGGATGGCAACCTTCAGACCCTGCTCGATTTTAAGTACAAGAGACTCTTTCCAGCGCCTGATGGTCGGCGGGGCGGTCCGAATCGCTGTACCGGTGCCTCAGGTAAAGACTTGATCATCAAGGTGCCATGTGGCACTGAAGTGCGTGATCTCTCCACGGGCATCCTTCTTGGTGACCTCACTCGATCTGACGATCTACTTGTGGTGGCTTTTGGAGGGCGTGGAGGGCTGGGTAATGCCCATTACCTGAGTAATCGCAACCGTGCTCCTGAAAAATTTACGGAAGGGCGCGATGGGGAGGAATGGTTCCTTCAATTGGAACTCAAGCTATTAGCAGAGGTGGGGATCATTGGTTTGCCGAATGCAGGCAAGAGCACTTTGATTTCTGTGCTTTCGGCAGCCCGCCCCAAGATTGCTGATTATCCCTTCACTACATTGGTGCCCAATCTCGGTGTGGTACGTCGACCCAGTGGAGATGGCACAGTTTTCGCTGATATCCCTGGTCTGATTGCCGGTGCAGCACAAGGAGCAGGCCTAGGGCATGATTTCCTTCGCCACATCGAACGCACCAGGCTGTTGATTCATGTGTTGGATGGTGGCGCAGAAGATCCAGTTGAAGACTTGCTGGTGGTTGAAAAGGAGCTGGTTGCTTATGGCCATGACTTGGTTGAAAGGCCACGGCTGTTGGTGCTCAATAAACAGGAATTATTGGATGAACATCATCAAGATCAGCTGGTTGATGCCCTTCATGCAGCGAGTGGTCGACGCTTGATTTTGATTTCTGCGGCTATGGGTCTAGGCCTTGAGGGGCTGTTGGCGCAGGTATGGAAGGAACTTGGCGTCTGAGGTGTTCAGGTCTGCGAGACCACATCCAGACTTGTCTGTTCGCGTGTCATTGGCCATAACTGGAGTGAAACCATTGATGACATGACCTTTTACAGCTGCTTTGATCAGCAGGGCAAGGAGATTGCCCGCTGCCAGACCCATCAGGAGATTGAGGCTCTGCGGCGGATGGGACGTCCCATTGCTGAAGTTCGAGAAATGAGTAATGAAGAAGCGGTCGTCTGCTCTCTCACCGGTAGTCCGTCCGACTTCAATGAGGATGTTTGAACTGGATCAAGATGTTGATCTTCGCTCAGTTCAATAGCAAAAAAGCGGGCTTATGCCCGCTTGAGATCATGCTGAGTCAAGTTTTCTTTTGGGGATCAACTCAGTCGTCGTAGACGCGACACTCTGGCTCATCTGGATTGGCATCGCAGAACAATTCCAGGGCATTGGGGTCGTGTTTATCTTCTGGGTGGTGATCCTTGTATTCCTCAAGGGAATGGATTTCGTCGGTGAGATGGCGCACCTTGGCGTCGTTGCCTTGGGCTTTGGCGTCTTGGATCTCTGATTGATCCTTCTGAATGTGCTCGTCGATGGTGTTCATAGGGTCTTGGCCTGCGCCGGCCTCTGTCCACTATCACAACATAAGCACTTTGGTCGGTTGCGCCATGGGGGGAGGCCTGACTTGGTTTCCGTTACAACACCATTGCCAAGGTTTTTCATCATTGGCTCCCAGTTGATTAGGCAGATTGAGGCTGATGGCATGGTACGGATCAGAGACCGGCAGGATCGCTATTTCATCGATCAGCAGGAAAGGATGTTCTGGATGAACGGGCCAGAAACGTTTTGCGAGCTCTCTGCAAAGAGGCAATAGCGCAGTGGCCTCAGCTTCGCGGATGTATTGGAGTGGAATCAATGCGCTTCTTCTGGCTTTGTCAGTTAAAGCTTTGGGTCCATTTTGAAGCCTGCGAGGCTTCCAATCAAAACCTTGTGGATTGGTCGCAAGATCTATATCTGAGAAGGATGGGGGAACAGATGGCCCAGCATTGTTCTGTAGATGATTGCCGCCCAACTGCCATGAATTTGGCTGAGGTTGAGGGATTACTGGTAAAACTTGTTTCCTGGATCAGTGCCTTAGAGATGTCTCCCTCTGATCCATAGAAGGCAACCAGTTGGCAGTGTTGTGATACTCCGACTAACTCAGTCTTGTTCGCAAGGACATTAGATGATGTAGAATTGCTCCATACATATAGATGTCAGCGCACTTTTATATTGCCAGTTCGCTGAGTTCGAGCCAGCGCTCCTCTGCTCTGTGCAATGTTTCGACCAGCTCGGCCAATTGTTGACTAAGCAGAGTTAAGTCTTCGTCGCCACCGGACAAAGCAGCTTCAAGGTTAGAACGCTTGGCTTCAAGCAGTGGGATATCAATGTTTAGAGCTTCTAGTTCACGTGATTCCTTGAAGCTTCGGCGTCTTGGTTTGCTGGTTTCTGTGGCTTGGGGTGAAGAGCTTTCTGCCTCTTGAGAGGATCTTGTGGATATTCTAGATGGGCCAGAATCCTGCAAAAGTCTGCTGGATTTGGGCTCATTTGCTTCGTTGAAGTCTCGCTCTTGTCGTCGTTGTTGTTCAAGGAAGGCGCTGTAATTGCCCTCAAAACGTTTCAATTTTCCATTCTCAAAGTTGAACAGACGATCAACTGTGCGATCAAGGAAATAGCGGTCATGAGAGACCACGACAACGCAGCCGCGGAAATCCTCAAGGAAATCTTCCAGCACGCTTAGTGTCTGGATATCTAGGTCGTTGGTGGGTTCATCAAGCAGCAGCACATTCGGTGCTTGGATCAGCATCCGGCAGAGTGTGAGTCGGCGTCGTTCTCCCCCAGAGAGCTTCCCCAGTGGGCTGTGCTGCTGAGCCGGTGGAAATAGGAAGCGTTCCAGTAGTTGAGAGGCCGTAATTTGTTCTTCTCCCAGAATGATTTGAGAGGCAGCTTCTTCGACAAAATCGATCACTTTGCGATCCAGGCCCTTGCCTTTGGTGATGTCTTCGGTGTGCTGGTCGAGATATCCCAGGTGCACTGTTTCACCTAATCGCAGTGTTCCACCATTGGGTTGGCGTCTGCCTGCAATTAAATCAAGCAATGTGGATTTGCCACTGCCATTGGGGCCGATGATGCCAACGCGGTCTTCTGGACTAAAGCTGTAGGTGAAGTTGTCTAGAAGCAGAGGACTGTCGGGCTTGCCATTGGCGGTGACTTGCAGGGCTTCCGCCTCAATCACTAGCTTGCCGATACGCCTGCTTACGTTCGCCATCTTCAAGGAACCCCGCAGTTGCGGCAATGGTTCGGCGCGCATCTCCTCAATTCGCTGCAGGCGTGCCTTCTGCTTGGTACTGCGTGCTTTGGGACCCTGTCGCAACCAGGCCAGCTCTCGTCTTAAAACCCCTTTGAACTTGTGAGCAGTGGAAGCTTCTGAAGCTTCAAGTTCGGCCTTTTGTTGTAGAAAAGTGCTGTAGTTGCCGGCATAGTTGTGGGCTTTGCCTCGGTCTACTTCCACCATGCGGCGTGTCACCCGATCGAGCACGTAGCGATCGTGGGTGACAAGCACCAAAGCACCTGGAAAGCGATCGAGCCAACTTTGTAGCCACTCCACTGCTGCCGCATCGAGATGGTTGGTGGGCTCATCGAGCAGCAAAACGTCGGGTCTGGCGACCAAGGCGGAGGCAAGGCCGACGCGCTTGCGATACCCACCAGAGAGTTCTTCAACCGGCCGCTCTAGATCGGTGATACCAAGACGTTGAAGGACCTCTTGACATTGCTGTTCCAAGCTCCAGGCTTGAGCGTCATCCATCCGCTGGCTGACTTGTCCTAACTCAGCCAAAAGCGTTGCATCGTTGGGGTTGCGGGCCATCGAATTGCTGAGCTCGTTGAAACGCAGCAGCAGCTCTCTCTTTTCACCGCACCCGGCCAAGACTTCTTGCAGCACCGTATGGCCAGGGTTTACAGCGCTCTCTTGGCCCACGAGCTCTACGCGTAATCGCGCTGAGCACCTCCTTTCACCCTCTCCGAGGGGTTCTTCTCCGGCGAGCACCTTCAGGAGCGTCGATTTCCCGGCTCCATTCGGTCCGATCAGCCCTAGACGTTCTCTTTCGTTGATGTGCAGGGTGAGGTCGGCAAACAGGGTGTTGATGCCGAAGTCTTTTGAGGCCTCTATCAGGCTGATCAGGCTCACAGAGCTTCGTTAGCTTGCTGATTACTGAGGTAAGCAAACACACTCTTGTCACCGACGTCAGCAGCGGCATCCATGCCGAACTTTCGCAGCGCTAACACCAGCAGCAGCAGAGCGGCAGAGCCCAGTAATCCCATCACGATTGAGCCACTCATTAACCCGCTGAGATGACCCAATAGGGCTATTGGGATGAGCAGGGTGAGACCAATTGCCTCTGGTCGGCCGAAGCAGAAGAATTCTTTGAATCCAACCCCAGTGAGTGCTGCAAACAAAGGGCCGATCGCCCAGGTCCAAGCAGGCTGTGCGGCCACTGTTGAGAGCATCGTGTCAGGACCGATACTCCATGCCATCACGACGGCACCTAGGCAGCCCAAGGCCCATAACAACTTCAGTGCCTGGTGTAGTGGGCGGAGGTAGATGTGAATCCAATTCAGAGCTAAGCCCAGGCCGATTGACATCGGTAGTAGCCATAGCCATGCCCATGTTGGCCCAAGCATCAGCCACTGTCCTAGTCCTGCTGTGAAGGCCACACCGCAGAGCAGTAAAGCAAGGCGGTAGCGCTGCACTTCCAATTCGTCAGTGCTGGTGATCCTGTAGCGGCCATAAACACCCTCAAACTCTTTCTCTGCCATAGCGGCGATGTTTGAATTCAAGGATTGTGTGTTGTCGGTCATCGCTGATCAGGGGCTGATGCATTTACCAGTTTGGCCAGATCAGGACCGGCCGGAACAATATTGCTCGGATGTAGGGGGAAGAGTGCGCCGAAATAGTCCTGACGCCAGGCCTGCGAATCACAGGTTTTGGCTACACCTGGGAGGGCCAGAAGCCTTTGGCGCCAATGCCAGAGATGAGGGAAGGCCCAAAGGGGCTGTTGACTGCAGCCAAACAGTGGTGCATAGACCATCTCCCAGCGGATCAAGGTCGGGAACAGCCTCACGTCAGCCAGGGTGAGTTGGTCTCCACAAAGCCATGGACCCTTCTTGGAGAGGCTGCGGTCCACTTGCGCAAGGGTGTCGAATAGTTCGTTACAGGCCTTGTCGTAAGCCGCTTGGTTGCGTGCAAAACCACATCGATAGACACCATCGTTAACAGCGGGCTGAAGAAGCTTTTGCCAGCCATTGATCTCGCCTTGAAGATGGGAGGGGGCTAGGTCGGGAGCATCTTTAGCCGCCGGCCAAAGGTTCAAAACTTCCACGAGTTGGGCACTTTCGTTACCGAGTAGCTGCGGTGATTGGGATGTCATGGTGCCTGGATCGACCAGGGCCGGAACAGTGGCGCGATGGCTGGGTGGGGAGCCGCAGCGTTGGTAAAGGGCAAGTAGAGAATTGCAGCCCAACCAGGCTGGATCTAATTGCCAACGGCCGGCCTTGTGGTCGGCGCGTGCCAGGTGCAGGGTGAGGCTGCTCTGAAGGTTGCGCAGTTGAAGCACCAGCCAGGTGCGATGTGCCCAAGGACAGCTACGCCCAATGATGAGGCGTGGATATTGGTCTGCTGATCTGTTGCTCAGCTCTTGCTCTGCGGGCAATGTTGCTTGCTGATGCTGGCTGGGGGGGCGCCGATAGTTCCCCTTGGCATCTGTTGGAGCAAGACCGTTCATTAATTGAATCCATTGCCAGTGCCAGCCCATTCGGGCGGCGGCAACGATTGCGGGGGGGATCGACATGGTTGTTCCCTTTGCAGCCATTTTCGGTCAGGCTGAGGATTGCGATCGAATCTTGATGTCTGGCCTTCAGGTGCTTCTGGTGGCGGGTACTCATGGCAATGAAATCAACGCTCCCTGGCTTCTCGATCAATGGTCTCAGACCCCTGAGCTGATCAACACCCATGGTGTTGGTGTGGTGCCGGTGATCGGCAATCCAGAGGCTTTTGCGTTGGGCCGGCGTTATTTGGATTGCGATCTCAACCGCAGCTTTCGGCTCGACTTGCTCAGATCCCCCAGCATCTTGGATCGAGAGGTTGTTCGTGCAAAGCAGCTGCTTAGTTTTTTTGGTCCAGAGGGATCAACCCCTTGCCAGATCGTTATTGATTTGCACAGCACCACTTCAGCAATGGGAAGCACTCTTGTGGTTTATGGCCGACGGCCGGCTGACCTGGCTTTAGCCGCATTGATTCAGGCTCGCTTGGGTTTGCCTATCTATTTGCATGATGGGGATGATGACCAGCAGGGGTTTTTGGTGGAGCGCTGGCCCTGTGGCTTAGTGATTGAAATCGGTCCTGTTCCCCAGGGCCTGTTGAAGGCCTGCATCATTGAACAGACACGACTTGCTGTTCAGGCCTGTCTCGAGGCTCTGAGCAGCATTTCATCTGGATCGCCGACCTACCCAGATCAGTTTGTGGTGCACTCTCATCTGGGCAGTTTGGACCTGCCTCGTGATGCCTTGGGCCAGCCTGCTGCATGTGTGCATCCATATCTTCAGGGCCGTGATTGGCAGCCTCTGCAGATGGGTGCCCCCTTGTTTCTCCGGCCAGATGGAGAGGTGTTCAGATTTGAAGGACGAGATTCTCCTATCCCCGTTTTTATCAACGAGGCGGCCTACGTTGAAAAGCACATCGCCATGAGCCTGACCTGTCGAGAGGTCTGCCCCCTGCCTGAGCAATGGCAAGGGGCCCTGCAGCAGTTAGTCGACTGTTAACGAGGGGGGCCGTTGTAAATGATCTGATTGACAGACCTTCCGTCTGGGGCAATCTGAATGACGGTTTCTGTGGTCGGTTCATTGCCATATTCCGACCAGCCTGGGGCCCCACCTAAGAAGCTATAGGTGTAGCCATTGATGGTGTTTCTGATCAGGCAATCGTTACCACCATTGCTCGTGGCAAACATGCAAGGCGCCGGTTGGTAAACCGAAAGACCGCCGTTTTCTTTGACCGCGGTGCCACGGGCCAGGTTGAGGGCGCGGATCTGGGAGGAAGGAAGCTGGTCTTGGGCGTGGGTCGGTGTCGCTAGATCTGTCAAGCAGGCAGTTCCACTAAGGGCTATGACGAGTGAGATTGTGCGAAGAGACATCGCTTTGCTCGAAGGCTCAACCCATCTAATAGGAAGAATGCGTCGCTTGGTCTGTGCAAAAACCGAAGGTTTTTATGGTTGGCGAGGGTGACGCAATGGGCCGTTGTAGGGGACAGAGAGGATGCGATCACCATCACGAGAGATGATCACCTCGGTTTCAAGGGTTGGCTCTGCTGGGATGAGCTGTTGCCATCCTGGAGCCCCCCCTCGGAATTGAAATCGGAACCCTTCATTGGTTGTTGAGACAAGACATTCTTCGGCTCCGGTGACATACATGCACTGATCGGATCGATAGGCACCCAGGCCGCCATTGAGCAATTCGGCGCGCATTCGCGCCAGGTTTGCGGCTCTTGGTTGGGCTAGCGGCAGGCTGTTCTGTGCATGGGATAGGCCAGATGACCCGACGACGATCACGGCAGCGGCAAGAGGGGCAGCAGCCCTTAATCGGGAGGAAAACATCTCATCATCTGCATGTTGTTTCCTAAACCATTCAAAGGTTTGTCAGTGTTGGTTTAGTGGTGTGATCGGTTGTGCCTGAAATCAGCCACATGCCCATTGAATCCGCGTCGATTGTTCTTTTGTGCAAAGGAGATCGCTGTCACTGCCGTCGGCCCAGTAAACCCTGAGGCGGCCATCAGTTGATTCCATGCGAAAGGTGAGTGACTTGACCGGCCCGGCGGGGGTCTTGCTGTTGGTGTCGGTAGCGGAGGGGGTCGTTTGCCCTATTCGATGCTCGAGCTGATCGAGCCTCAGTTCAAGACGATTGATTGTTTCAGCTTGGTTTGTCGTCCATGAGGGCTGATTTTTTCGACATCCTGTGATGGCTATTAGTCCAGCCACCATCATGAGGGTGGAAAAAAGAGCAGGCGCAATTCTCGGCATGCAATTAGGAGTGGTGAACCACTCCTAGTGGGTTCAGCTTGCCTGCGCCAGGCTTTGGCTCCAGTTGATGAGCTCACCTTGAGCCTCATGCCTGTTGCGTCGAGGATGCACCATGGAGATTGGCACAATCTCTTCAAGGCGACGCTTTGCCTGCTTGGCAGCGGATCAGAGCCAAGAGCTGCTGCAGGGATCCATGGCCAAAAAAACTTAAGTTTTCCTGGTATTTTTTCTGGTGGATACCAAGGACTACATCTTTTCCAGCGCAATCCATTTACAGATTGCGCAATGTTCCTTTACAATGGGATCTGGCAGGTTTTGCCTGCGTTTTATAGCTGTCCCTTCGGGGGCTCTTTTTCTTACTTAACTCAATGACCACCACCATTCGCAGTGGTCGCCTCAGTGGCTGGGAGTCCTTCTGCAATTGGGTCACCTCCACCAATAACCGCATTTATGTGGGTTGGTTCGGTGTCCTGATGGTTCCCACGCTGTTGGCAGCTGCCATCTGCTTCACCATTGCTTTTATTGCGGCACCGCCGGTTGATATCGACGGTATCCGTGAGCCAGTTGCTGGCTCTTTCCTCTACGGCAATAACATCATTTCTGGTGCTGTTGTTCCTTCCAGCAACGCCATCGGCCTGCACTTTTATCCCATTTGGGAAGCTGCTTCTGTTGATGAGTGGCTTTACAACGGCGGTCCATACCAGCTTGTTGTGTTCCACTTCCTGATCGGCATCTGTTGCTGGTTGGGTCGCCAATGGGAACTCTCCTATCGCTTGGGCATGCGCCCTTGGATCTGTGT
Organism: Prochlorococcus sp. MIT 1306; assembly: GCF_047304515.1. Taxonomy (NCBI): domain Bacteria; kingdom Bacillati; phylum Cyanobacteriota; class Cyanophyceae; order Synechococcales; family Prochlorococcaceae; genus Prochlorococcus; species Prochlorococcus sp. MIT 1306. The sequence goes on from NZ_CP138959.1 coordinate 140,039, forward strand.
GGCCTACAGCGCACCGCTGTCGGCAGCCTTTGCTGTGTTCCTGATCTATCCAGTAGGTCAGGGTTCCTTCTCGGATGGCATGCCTTTAGGCATCTCTGGAACCTTCAACTTCATGTTGGTGTTCCAGGCAGAGCACAACATCCTCATGCATCCCTTCCACATGATTGGTGTGGCAGGCATGTTTGGCGGCAGTTTGTTCTCCGCCATGCACGGTTCACTGGTGACCTCATCGTTGATTCGTGAAACCACCGAAACCGAGTCTCAGAACTACGGCTATAAGTTCGGCCAAGAGGAAGAGACCTACAACATCGTGGCTGCCCACGGTTATTTCGGTCGTCTGATCTTCCAGTACGCCAGCTTCAATAACAGCCGCAGTTTGCACTTCTTCCTGGCCGCCTGGCCGGTGATCTGCATCTGGATCACCTCACTGGGTATTAGCACCATGGCCTTCAACTTGAACGGCTTTAACTTCAACCAGTCGGTTCTCGATGCCCAAGGCAGAGTTGTACCAACCTGGGCTGATGTGCTCAACCGCAGCAACCTCGGTATGGAAGTGATGCACGAGCGTAATGCTCATAACTTCCCTCTCGACCTGGCAGCTGCTGAGTCCACACCTGTGGCTCTGATTGCTCCTGCGATTGGCTGATCTGATCATCTCCAATACAAGGTTTGGCAGCAGCTGAACCTGAAAGCCCCCTCCTTAGAGGGGGCTTTTTTTATGATTGTTCTGTTGTATCAGCTCAGATCAGTTAACTCAGGGAGCTGCTGAAATAATCAAAACAACAATGTTCGCATCAGGTTTAAAGTCAAAGTCAAAGTCAAATTCTTAGGTCTTAAGTCTTCAGGGAGTCTTGGCTTCCGCTGGTTGAGTTGTCGCTTCATGAGTTCTTTGTTGCATATTTTTTTGCTCCTGATCTATACCTAGTTCTTGTCTTGGAAACTGTTCTTCTGTGTCTTTAATGGTATTTGTGGTGACTTCTGGAGTGGGATCTTTGATCAGTTTCCCTTCTTTCCCTGTGATCAGATTGGGTTCCTCTTGAGGACCTTCTACAACAACAACGCGTTGAACAATGAGTTGGTAATCCAGCTCTTGGCGTTTGTTGATTTCTTTCTGTACAGCTGAGACCTGCTTGAGGCTGGGCTGTGCAGGATTGGTGACCAGTACCAAAAGAAGAATCTCTGGTGGGTTCTTGTCCCAGGAGATCTCAAGTTGTGCCACTTTTGCCTTCGCCTCCTTGCCACCGAAGGTCAGGGTCTCTCGCTCCAGGAAGGTCTTAATCGTGCGTTGAATCTCGTCGCGCGTCTCCTCCCTATCCTTTTCGCCAACAAGGCTCACAAACTGTTTGGTTAGGGGGATCAGCAGTAGTGCTGTTAGGCCAAACGTCACTAAAAATTTGGCCGCGCTGAGATTGTTTTCTCGCAGTCGCTGAAGAAAGGAGGGCTCTTTCCAGGCCATCATCACAAGCCCACCGCTAAGAATGCCGAGCAGGTTGGTAGCGAATAGCAATCCGGCCCCAAAGGCATCGGCCCAGTTTTGATCAGAAATTAATAGACCCATCACACAGACCGGTGGAACGAGAGCCACGGCAATGGCTGTGCCTGCGAGGGAACTCACGGCGTCTCTGCGCAACTTTGCGTATATGGCCATTGCACCTGCGACTAAGGCGATGCCTAGATCGAGCAGGTTTGGACTCGTGCGGTCCATGACTTCCGAACCCAATTTGGGGAGGTTCGCGACTTCTCCCAGCAAGGCGGAGAGCAAGATGGTAATGAACACTCCTACGAAGAGGCTTAGGAGGGCATCCATCAACAGTCTTATGTCGCCAATTAAAACGGCGAAGGCACTTGCTCGTAGGGGCTCGATCCATGGGGCGACAACCATCGCTCCAATCACCACTGCAGCACTGTTGGCCTGCAGGCCCAAGGTGGCAATCATGCTGGCGCCGATCGTCAGGACGACAAACACTTCATCGAGCTGGGCGTCCTTTTTGTAACTGTCGTGCATTCTCTTCAAGCGAGTGGATTCCATGCCTCTAATGACCTCGCCTAGGTGAACTTCTAGTTTGTTGGACTATTGTCCTAGATGTTTATAGCTGTAATTGGAGGAGATCTTGTAACACTTATGCAGAATACTGGATTGGATTAACTTCTATGGCAAGGATTAATTATTGCCTTTGAATTGACAGCTATAACAAATCAAGCTTAACAAAATTTGCTCAGAACTTGTCTTTGAGGCTGTTCATCCTCTCGAAAGTGTTGAGTCGTATGATGTTCAATAAAGAATGGTGCATTTTTTAGTGAAGCTTGGAAATTTCTTATGCCTATGGTCGGCCTAGGTTTGCGAGAATGCGATGATGTAAATGGCCGCTTTTTGATAGTATTAAAGATGAGTACAGGCTATTAGCCTTGTTAGGCTAATTTCGGAAGATTTATGACTTAATGCAAGAGATTGCTATTGGGGCAGTTGAACTCTCTTTGCTGTTGCTCGCTGGGCTTGTTTAGGCATGCAAAGGCCACTAGTGGAGGGCAGGCCTGCTTAATGAGCAGCAAAAACAATGCATTTCCAGAGGATTGTGAGGCCAATGCCTGCTTTTGCCAGCAGGGGTGATCTCCTGATATGTGATCAATCTCACAATTGCGTTTGACTCAGAAAAATGCTTAGTCGGCAGATATGGAAGAGATTGTTTGCAGCGATTAGAGTCACACCATGCAAAAGATGAAGCAATCCACTGAGCTTTGCAAAGGAATGACTGCTGTTTTGGTAGCGACAGTCATTGGTGCTTCAACAGCGATCTTGTTGGATTCAGTGATTACATAAACTGGAACTGCTTTAATGGCTTTGAGGCAGAATCATGTCAGTAAAGTTTTGCTCAAGAGCTAGGCTCAATAGCTCTGCTAAGCAGTTCAGAAATCTGGTTTTAATTTAATTTCCTTCCTTCGATCAGCAATGATCTTTTGGAAGATCTGTTGAATCTTCATAGGGACCTTTGTTGATCTGCTTTGATTTGTGGTGCATTCTAGATCGATAGCCTGGGCCGAGCAGAAGTCGTATGCGGCTATTTTTGGTTTCTTTTAGAAAAGTGTTTACTGAACCTCTTTGCATAATTCTAGATTTCTTCTCGTATTTAACCTTTTAGGCCATTGTTAAGTGCAGCAACATATGAGGCTTACCCTTTGCGCTCTCCTTTAGTGATCAGCTTGCTAAGGTTTAGGCGATGCAAATCTTGGTTGACTCTTTAGGAATAGTGCCATACTTGCTTAAAGCTTTTCTAGGCTAGATGAAGGATTTGAAGGTATTCTCTCTAGTAGATCAGCGACGATTTAGCTAATTTAGGCTCAGATACGTTAAAAGCTGGCTGCTGATTGAGGAGTAATCAGGCCTAAACATGCCTTTTTTAGTATTTTGCTCATTGTTGGCTTTTGTCTATAGGGATCGGATATACCTTTGGGTTTTAAAAGGCATGTTGCTCCCAGTTCTCTGAGAAAGATTGCAAAGAGTGATGCCGGTGACGGGAATTGAACCTGCGACCTACTGATTACGAATCAGTTGCTCTACCCCTGAGCTACACCGGCAGTGAGCGGAACTTAACATTCAAGCATTGCGCTTTTGAACTGTTGGGTGATTCTTCTGGTCCTGGCTCAAAGTTGGATCCTGAGCTAAGAGAACGACTGATCAAAGAGTCACTCAGCCCTTGGCGGGGTTTCCGGCGGGTGTTCTGGTTCGCTTTCTTCGCTTCCGCCTGTATCGGTCTGTTGACGATGGGCTTGCGTGCCTCCTCCGGGAGCATTGTTCCCCTCTCCGATGTCTCCATTCAGATCGGAGCGCTTCTCCTTACTGGTGGGTTGCTTTGGATTGATCGTCGTCGCGGGACTTGAAGATGTTGTTAGGAGTGCCGGCATGGTGAGCAGACTCAACCCCAGGCAAAGTCGTTCATGCTGAAGTTGTTCTTCGCTTAGAGAGGGGGCCTGGGCAAGTTCCTGGTCGGAGCGGGTTAGAAGCCAGAGGCTTTGGGTGAGCTGTTGCCACTGCCAAAGAACGAGAGCAAGTAGGGGGACTGCTGTAAGCAGTGTGACAAGTCGAGAGCTGCCTTGTAATGGCGAGAGGTCCATCACCAAAATGGACGATTGATCGATCCACCAGAACATCGCGAGTAGGGCTGTTGATCCAACCAAGAGGCTCAACCGAGGGATCAAGCTCTGCTGAAGACCACTGAGCTGACGCTGGGCCTCTGAGCGTTGACTCAGTGGGCGCCGCAGTAGCAGTAGTGATCCCCAGTCGGCAGGGCGTTTCCAGAGGACGAGGGTTGGCGTTAACACCGCTACAGCCCAGGTGAGTAGACGTTCGAAGACTGGAACAGGCCCCAAATCTGCCCCTGCTAAAACCAGTCTCAGTAAAAGTAATTCTATCGGGATCGCCCCAATAGCGATGAGCTGAAGCCAGAGCAGTGGTTCGCGTTGGGCAATCACAACAAGTTGTAGGCGGGGCGAAACCTCATGAGCTACTCAGCGTGCGTCGCTTGGTCACTAGTTTGTGAGCTTCAATGATGTCGCGTTCTTCCCAGTTAGCAAAGCGATCACAGCCGATGCCGCACTCGAATCCTGTGGCCACCTCCTTGACGTCGTCTTTATTACGGCGTAGGGAGTCGAGATCGCCTTCGAATACCACCTGTTTGGCACGCCGTACGCGCACTCTGCAGTTGCGCTGCAGCTTGCCTGTGGTGATGTAACAGCCCGCCACGGCGCTCTTGCCGATGGTAAAGACGGCACGCACTTCTGCTTCTCCAAGCGATTCTTCCACCAGCTCTGGCTCTAGTAGACCTTCCATAGCCATCTGGATGTCTTCCAAAAGCTTGTAGATCACGTCGTAATCACGAACGTCTACACCCGTGGCATCCGCGGCCCGCTTGGCTCCAGAGGCCATGGATGTGTTAAAGCCCACAATCACAGCCCCGGATGCAGCCGCAAGATCCACATCAGTTTCGGTGATTTCACCCGGCGCGGAGAGCAGCACGCGAACCTGTACCTCATCCTTCGGCAATTGTTCCAAGGATCCCAGGATGGCTTCCACACTGCCCTGAACGTCGGCTTTGAGAATCAGGTTGAGTTCCTTGAGTTCGCCATCGCTTGCTTGGCCAGACATGGCTGCGAGGGACACCCTCCTTGAGGCCATCTGTTGGGCCAGCCTGGTGGCACGGGCATCGGAGGCGCGTTCTCCCACAACGGCTCTTGCTGACTTCTCATCTGGGTAGACCTCAAATTCATCTCCGGCTGTTGGCACTTCGCTGAAGCCGAGTGCCTCTACGGCACCAGACGGACCAGCTTGCTTGAGTCGGGCTCCGCTGTCGTCGACCATGGCTCGCACCTTGCCAAGCACTGGGCCGGCGGCGAGCACATCTCCGGTTTTGAGGGTGCCGTTCTGGATTAGCAATGTGGCAACAGGCCCTTTGGCCTTGTCGAGGTGAGCCTCGATAACGGTGCCTTTGGCCAGACGGTCAGGGTTGGCCTGTAAATCCTCAACTTCGGTGACCAGCAGAATCATCTCGAGAAGCTTGTCGATGTTCTCGCCCTTGATGGCACTTACGGGAACCATCACCACATCACCTCCCCACTCTTCGGAGAGCAGGTTCTGATCAGAAAGTTCCTGCTTGACCCGTTCTGGAGAGGCTCCCTCCTTGTCCGTTTTGTTGATCGCCACAATGATCGGAACCTTGGCAGCGCGTGCGTGGCTGATGGCCTCCAGGGTTTGAGGGCGTACACCATCGTCAGCAGCAACCACTAGTACTGCTATGTCCGTGACCTTGGTGCCGCGGGCGCGCATGGCAGTGAAAGCCTGGTGGCCTGGTGTGTCAAGGAATGTGATCTTGCGGGGCTGACCGCCATGATCAATCTCCACCTGATAGGCGCCGATGTGCTGGGTGATGCCTCCGGCTTCAACTGCGGCAACCCTGGCTTTGCGGATTGCATCCAGCAGGCTGGTTTTGCCGTGATCGACATGACCCATCACGGTCACCACAGGTGGACGGCGGATCAGGTGGGCTAGATCAGTCTCCTCAATCATCTCCGTTGTCTTTTTGGCTGCCTCCTCGATGTCGTCCTGAAGGACAGGTACCCCGAACTCCTCGGCCACTGCTTCGATCGTGGGAAGATCTAGTGACTGGGTGACTGTGGCGGTAATCCCTTTGAAGAAAAGGGATTTGATGATCTCAGAGCTTTCAATGCTGAGCATGTCTGCCAGTTCCTGCACTGTGAGGTTGGCCTCCGGAACAATCAGCATTTCTGGCCTGACCTGCTTCGCTTCGCGGGCTGCACGCAGCTCCATTGCCCGTCGGCGTTGCCTTTGTCGGGTGGTTTCTTTTTTGCGCTTGCGTAATGCCGCCACGGGTTTGGAGGCGGGCTTTTTCTGCGATTTTGGTTTGGCGGGCCGGGCCAGGCTGGCCGTCAGTACGACGGCCTGTTGTTCTCCTGCGTAGCCGCTTGTTTCTGCGGTGAGGGCATCATCATTTTCCCCAATGATGTGCACCTTCTGGCGCTGCTTCTGGGGAGACTTGTTGCGCAGGGCTTCAAGCTTGGCGCTGTCGTCCCACTCCGGTCTGCCTGGCCTCCTTGGGGCTCCGGCAGCAGGGGCTTGAGCGGGGCGGTGACCAGGTCTTTTGGGTGCTGTGGGTGAGGCAGGGCGTTCCACAGGTGGAGTGGCTCCCTCTGATCCTCCGCGGGTTCCGACGCTGGTTCCGTCCGGTCGTCGTGGCGGTGGTGTGCCAGGTCGACCGGTGGGCTTTTGAAGCTGCATCAGCTCTCCAGGTGCCACCGGTTTGCGCATGCCTGCAGGCATGCCTGGGCGGGTGGGGGCTCCTGGGCGGGTGGGGGCTCCTGGGCGGTTGTTGCTATCCCGTCCTGCGGAGCCAGCGTCGGATCGATCACGCCGAATGGGCTTGCCCACTAATTCGAGGGTGTTGCCAGCAGAACGAGGCTGTCCTGGTCTGGTTTTGCCTTGCCTTATGGGGGCGCCGGGGCGCTGGGGCGTGTTAGCGCGCTGATTTGGTCCGCCGATCGGTCGTGGACTAATTCCGGGTCGTTTTTTGTCAGGGCGTTGTCCCTCTGGCTCTGGTCGGCTCGAAGGGGCTACGACAGGACGCTTTGGTTTAGGGCGTCCCACCAGCTCTGGCTTTGGAGCTTTGCGATCAGATGGGATTGATGGCTTTGCCGGGGGTGCGCTGCGTCCTGGCGCTGCTGGCGATTGTGGCCTAGAGATGATTTTGGGACGAGGGGCTCCTCCACTACCGGTGGTTGCTTTACTCGAAGTAGACGTCTGACCGGCACGTGGGTCTTTGCTCCCAGTGCTTGGAGGTACGGGGGAGGAGGGTTTGTTTGCTGATCTTGGTGTAGGAGCGGTAGGTCGGCTGGGGGTTGCTGGACGACTGATAGGAGCGTTGACAGGACGAGCTGCTGTTTTTGGTGGCGAGCTTGTCGGGGTTGGAGTGGGGTTTACTGGGCGAGTCGGTGGAGCAGGATGAGCGACCGATTCCGTTGAGGGTCTTGCAGGGCTTGTTGGTGTGGGGTTTGCAGGCGCAGATGGCTTGACCTGGCTGATCTCTGAGCTGCTTGTAGCTTTTCGCATTGGTGGCGCAACGTCCTTAATGGCAGTGGGCGCTGCTTTTTTCACCGATAGAATTGTCTTTCCAGGTTCCGACTTGCTTGGTGGAGCTGAATTAGCAGCGGAGCCTTGGCGCAACAGGCCACGGATGCGCTTTGCTTCATCGTCACTGATGGAACTGCTATGGCTCTTGGCCGCAATTGAGAGTTTCTCAGCGGCATGGAGCACATCCTTGTTCTCAAGGCCTAGGTCCTTGGACAGCTCATAAATTCTGATTTTGCCGCTGCTGGTCATTAAAAGCTCCTGTCGGTCCGGGCACGAAGTGCCTCGGGGCTCCAAGCAAGTCGGGGCCATTGTTTATTTTGCCTCAGCGGCGGAATCAAAGGAGTGATTGAGCCGCTTTTGCAGCACCTCCACAACGCTATTGGGCACCTGGCAACGCAGGGCTTTCTGTAGACGTTTGCGGCGGAGTGCCTCCTCTAGGCAGGCCTCGTTTGGACAGAGATAGGCCGATCGACCCATCCCTTCATCGAGGACTACACCCTCCTGATGGTCGCGTATCACCCGCCAAAGCTGCTGGCGATCCAGCAGTTGGCGACAGGTCACGCAGCGACGCAGGACGGGGCGTTGGTTCACCGGGCTCTGTCCTCTTCCTCTACAGATTCTTCATTTGAGAGTTGTTCGCTTGAGGTGTCAGGTTGGCTGCTTAAGTCGTCAGGTTGGCCGTCGGCGTCGGATGCATTTTCGTCTTCAGCCATCGTCTTAGCAGGTTCTTCTTGGTCGTACTCTTCTTCATCTTCCGGTAGGGGGTAAAGCTCTCTTAGGCGTGCATCCTCTTCTGCTCGGGTGGCTTGTTCAGCAGCCAAACGGGCTTCGGCATCGCGTTGGAGAGCCTCTTCTTCCTCTCTCTGAGAAATCAGCTCGGCGACGGTGGTGTCCTCACTGGCCTGGTCATATTCCTGGGAGTTTTTGATGTCGATTTTCCATCCGGTTAGACGAGCTGCTAGGCGTACATTTTGTCCTTCTCGTCCGATGGCCAGGCTTAGTTGATCTGGTGGGACTAGGACGTGGGCATGCTGCCCTTCTGGATCCACCAGTCGCACCATCTCAACGCGAGCAGGGCTAAGGGAATTGGCAATGTATTGACCCGGGTCAGGTGACCAGCGGATCACATCGATTTTTTCGCCGCGTAGTTCATTAACCACTTGCTGAATGCGTGAGCCGCGGGCACCGATGCAGGCGCCGACAGGGTCCACTTCACGTTCAATGCTGTCAACTGCCACCTTGGTGCGTGGGCCCACGGAACGAGACGGAGGATTGGCTTCACGGGCTACGGCCACAATGCGCACTGAGCCTTCTTGGATTTCGGGCACCTCGTTCTCAAACAGGTAAACCACTAGTCCGGCGTTGGAGCGGCTAACGAACAACTGAGGCCCTCGTCGGGGCACTTCGCTGACTTCCTTCAGAAAGACTTTGAAGGTGGCGTTGGCGCGATAATTGTCGTTGGGGAGCTGGTCGCGGCGTGGGAGCTCGGCCTCCACTTCAGGGCGCCCAAGACCAGAACTCACGGCCATGATCACCGAATGACGTTCAAAACGGATCACACGAGCTGTGAGCACGGGATCTTCTAGATCGGCAAATTCCTCTTGAATCATGCGGCGCTGCTGGTCGCGTAGCTTTTGCGCCAGTACCTGCTTGGTTGTGGCGGCAGCCATCCGGCCGAAGTCTTCCTTCTCGGGGGTAACGTCGAGCACCACGGTGTCACCGATCTGGGCGTCTTCAGCGACTTGCATCACTTCTTGAAGAGCAATCTGGTGGTCTTCGCTCTCCACCTCTTCAACGATAATTTTGCTGGCCAGGACCCGATAACCTTCATCGTCCAGCTCTAGTCCAACATCGAAGTTGCTGAAATACTCTTCTTCGAAAGGGTCCTCACTGATACCTAGATAAAGAGTGCGTCGGTAGCGTTCATATCCTTTGAGGAGGGCCTCACGCAGGGCTGCTTCCACCACTTGGGCAGGGAGTTTCTTCTCCTCGCTGATGTCTTCGATCAGGTTGTTGAGGCCGGGGAGTAGAACGAGAGCCATCGACGATGGAAAGAGTGGAAAGGTGCTGAAGCTGAGCTGATCGTTAAGGTGATTTATCCCGTGGGGTTTGTAAGGCGAACGCAGGTCACAGCCTTACGTGGTATGCGTTGAATGCGTCCCTTGATGTTGATGTGCACATGTTCTTCGGATCGTTTGTGCAAGAGACCGGCTTGATGAAGGTCTGAATCGTGGTCGCGGAAGCTGATCTCCACAGGGAAGCCTCTGAAAGTTAGGAAGTCCTGATCACTGTGGAGCTGATCTCCGATCCCTGGGCTGCTGATTTCCAGAACATACGCTTCAGTAAAAAGTTGGGAAGCCTCCAGGGCTTCATCCATAGAAGCGCTGAAATGAGCACAGTCGTCGAGGGAGACATCACTGCCATCCTTGCGACGGATCTGCACCTGGATGGTCATAGGAATCAGATGGGTGAATACCTGTACACAGCAAAGTTTGTAGCCTTTTCCTGCAGCCGTCGCCGAGGCGAGGGTTTCCAGGTCCGGGAGCAGAGGATGAGGCAAATGCAGGGGGTAAGGTTGGGCTTCTGGCCCGACCGGCTTCAGAAGTGACCTGCCTCCCGAAGGAGGTACCCGCCAGGCATCAAGACAATCTAGGTGATGGCCTCTTCATGCTGTGTTCAACTGATGCAAAGAAGGCCGTCAAGCCATCGAGAATCTGGAGAATTCGCTAATCAGCGCCGGCCAGCCGTTTGGCAGCGATTGGCTTCGCAGAACTAACGCTTCGCAGACAATTCAAACCTGTGCGGATGCATCTTGCTTATGCCTCTGATGACACCCCTTCCCTTCAACCTTCAGGTGCCGATTGCCGGCCTTGTTTTGGCCATTGTCAGTTGGTTGTTGCTAGACACTTTTGGCAGGCGGTTCCGCTCAGGTTCGTTGCGGCGTGGATTGCTGCTCAGTAGCAGGCAAAGCATTTCTCTGAGTTGCGCACTTGTAGGAGTGATTTGTTGGCTGTTGGATTTGTTGGATCCGTCATTGATTCAATTCCCGCGTGATGGTGTTAAGGCGTTTGGAATTCTTGTGGTCATAGGTCTTTCATGGACGCTGCTGTCTTGGAAGAAGGAGCTCAAGCAAAACCAAGACAGTTATGCCACTCAGATGCTGCAGGACTTTGGTGAAAAAGACAGGCTGTTCCTATTCGATGTTGTTCAGAAGACCATCGGTATTGCAGCCATGGTCATTTTATGCCTGGAGGTGATGCATCTGATGGGCATTTCACCTGCTGTACTGGTTACCGCAGGTGGGGTTGGCGCCGTTGCATTGGGTTTCGGGGCCAAGGGGATTGTTTCGAATTCCTTAAGCGGCCTTAGCCTTTACATTAACCGTCCCTTTGTTGTAAGTGACTTCATCGATATTCCCTCCGAAAATCTTTCTGGGAATGTAGAACATATCGGTTGGTTTTATACCAAATTGCGCTCCTCTGATCGCCAGCCAGTGTACATACCAAACAACATCTTTACAAGTAAGCCGGTTGTTAATATTGCTGATATAGACAACCGCAGGATTTGGATTGAATTTGGTGTTAATTATGGCGATCGTAGAAAGATTGAGTCGATTGTGAGTGATCTTCAGCAGGTTTTAGTTAATCATTCAGATGTAGATCAGAGCAAGAAAATGGCCGTGAATTTCACCGGCTATGGTGATTCGAGTCTGAATCTACGCTTGGTCTGTTATTCCTCTAGTGGAAATCTAAGCGATGCTTGGGCCTTGCAGCAGAGGTTGCTTCTCAAGATTGGTGATGTGGTTGAAGTGCATGGTGCAGGCATGCCATTCCCCACCCGCACTTTGATTCATTCAGGCTCGAATCAAAAAACGCAAACGATGAACCCTCTGATAGGAATCAATCAAGAATCGGGAGAAGGTGCAACTTGACCCTCCCCGATTTTCTGGTCAATTTCTAATGGTTCAACTGGATTACCAGCAGCCTTGAACAGAAATTCGGTAGCTGAACCCTGTAGCACCTGGATCCTTTGCTGTTCCTACCTTGAAATTCACTTGACTCACCGCTTTACCAGGAATTGCTTGGATAGGACCAAACATTTTCCCGGTACCCATTGGCGGCCGCATGGATTCGTTGACAACTTGAAGGTTGCTGCCATCGCTGAACTTGAGGAAGGCCTGAATTGGGTAGCTGGCAGAATCGGTTGAATCTGCAGTGAAGAATAGTTTGTAATTGCGATAGGGCTGATTAACAGCAAAGTCTGTATTCCAGTTTGTGCGGCCAAAGGCACTTCCGATCAAACCCTTTGGACGCTCTACTCTCTTTTTGACGATCTTGTTGCCATCACCGCCAATAGGCATGAGGAATTCACATTTGGCGATGGCTGACTGAGGGGTAAGCACTGAGGCAATCACCAGGCCAACGACCACAAAGCGTGATTGATTCATAGGAAAGGACTATTCACATCCATAATGATGGCGGGATTGGAATTTTGCAGCGCAATTGTAATTCTAGTTAGCCCTGAGCACGTAGGTAAACACCAGTAGGTATCTGTGAAGCCTAGGGATTGCTGCAAGGGGCTCATGATTTGAGTCAATGGGTTGTTTAGGCAAGTCCATTAGTTTGCTTGCAATACTGAGCGTATAAATCAGTGCATAACCTGTTTTGACCGCTGGTGATGGTTAAGCCGCTGCGCGAGTCCCTCCGATGATTATCATTCGTGGCATGCTGATGCGATCTGAGCAGCTTTGCTCACGGTGCATGAAGATATTGGGGCCAAAGTTCAGTTCGCTTGATCAGTAACTTGCTAAGAATGATAACCACTACTATGCCCTATTCAAATCAACCTCGGTTGCCTGAACGATCAACGTTTTGGCAATCCGTCTTGGCAATCAGTTCATCTTTTTGATGGCTCCTAGCTTCCAGGTTTGATTGAACCAGGGATCAAGTGGACCATAGAGCCGCAGGATCCCGAACCAACCTTTACTGGGGATGGTTTTGATCCAGTTTGCCTTTTTCCCTTCGGGTGCTTTGGGCCCGAAGTAAAGATCTACGGAACCATCATCATTCACCAGCATGTCTTGGTTGCGTTTGTTGTTTTTGCTTGGATAAGGCGACTCCTTGCTTTGCAGCATCGAACGGGTCTGGGGGTCGTAAACCACAAACGACCAGAAGCGATTGGCGGGAGCATTAGCCGGAACTGTGAGTTTGTAGGTGTTGGCTCCATCGAGGTATGCACCGTTGCTGTCACGCGAGGAGAAGGCGTACTGAGATCCCACGCCAGGCAGCTCAAGCGCCATCGCCGGGGTATTCACTGTGGCGAGATAGAAGAAAAGGGTGCGTCCATCCATATCGCGCCCACCATTTCCCTTGTTCACGAGGTACTCGTGACTACCTCCGGGAAAGCCGGTTTGCCAGTAACCATCCCTACTTGGGTAGATGTAAGCCTTTGGATCCTGAGGAGAAAACAGGATCGAACGGGCAGTGGCATTCCCGATGGCTACAGCTTCAGTGAGCAGCGCTTTCTGCTCAGCATCCGGGGCAAAAGGTTTGCCTTTCTGAATGCCAATGGCTGACGCCATACCCAGCAGCTCTGGGGAGAACATCTCTGAAGGTTCACGCTGGATCACCTCATTGAGTTCCTCGTAAAACCTGAAATTATTGGCATGAATGGTATTCACCGTCCAGTCGGTAAGGTTCTTGAAATTGTTGGCTTGAGGGTTTGCCCGCATGGCATAGGGGTAAACCTTCAAGCCATTTTTGAAGCTGTCTCGTGCTGTATCAGTCTTGCCTTCCTCATCGAGAAAACCACGAAGAATCAACCAGTTGATGTAGCTGGGGGTCTTTGCTACAAAAAATCCATCGGTCGTCGCAGGAGCCTGTTGACCTGGCCCAAGAATCAGATATTTACCGCCCTTGCCCTTGTCGGGGCCGGGGCCTCCCATATCAACCACAAAGCGGAAGAAGGCATCATTCACTGTTCCCGGTCCGGTACCGGGTGGGACTTCCACCACGATCGGACCATCACTGAGATCGAGAAAAGTAGAGGCGTAAACCGTATCGGTATTACCAGTGAGCCAAAGAGACTTGGAACTCATCAGCTCATCAAAGATGCCGATGTCCTGATTTGGCTTCATGCCATAGCCATCACGATGCCCCACGTAGAGCATCTCTAGAGACGCTGCTGGCATGAAATTGAGGAATGTCTGCACACCACGGCCTAAATCAACCTGCCGGCGAGCAAGACTCATGGTTTCGTCATCAGGAAAACCATCGAAGTAATTAAATAATCCAAGCCTTGTTTTGACACGATCTGGAGTCAGAACATCCTCAGGGATTGGCGTGTTATATCCACTCGCTTTAAGATCTTGGGCTTGAACAGCCAGACAAGTATTGGCCAAAAGAAGAGCAGAGGCGAGAGAAGATTTAAAAAGTTTCATAGATTTAATTAGAAGAAATTAGTAAAATTAGGCTGGGATTATTCCATCGCTTGAATGTCATTGAGCTGCCAAATTTTGTCGAACCAAGGCTGCAGCGGTCCGTAGAGACGAAACACAGCAAACCAGCCCTTACCAGGAACAGTTTCAATCCAATTGGCTTCTTTTCCCGTGGGGGATTTGGGGCCGAAATAGAGGTCAATACTGCCATCAGCGTTCACGTCTAAATCCTGATTTCGGACACTGTTTTTGCTTGGCAAGAGCTGGCCAGTCTGAAGCTCAGACCGTGTCTGCGGGTCGTAAGCGACCATCGACCAAAAGTCTTTCGCAGGCACATCCTTGTCAATCGTGAACTTGTAAGTTTTGCTTCCATCGAGATAACGACTATTAGCATCAGTGGCCACAACGCCATATTGCGACCCAGCCCCAATCATCTGCAACACCATCGCTGGTGTATTCACTGTGTAGCCCCAAAAGAAATTATTGCGCGCATCCAAATTTCGACCACCTGCACCATTATCAACAAGCCATTCATGACTTCCACCCCCAAAAGGTGTAAACCACTGTTTGCCTTGATAGAAGTAAACATCCTGATTGCGGGGCTTACCCATGTCGGAGCGCACGTAGGCAACACCAACTTGAATTGCTTCCTCTAGGATCTCTTTGTCTTCTGGAGACGGAGAAAAAGGTTTGCCTTTTTCCAATCCGATAGCAGATGCCAATCCCCTTAGCTCAGGATCAAGGAAAGCAACGGGCTCACGCTGAATGACGGTATTGAGCTCATTAAAGAACTCAAAATTATTGGCATGAACTGTATTGAAAACATTTTCGCCAACTTGAATAAAGCTCATCTGAGCCGGGTTGTCCCTTTGTGAATAGGGATAAAGACGCAAACCATTTTCATAATTAGCGATTGCTTGATCAGGCTTACCCTTGGAATCAAGAAAAGCCCTAAGAATTAACCAATTTGAATACGTAGGAGAACGAAAAACAAAATAGCCGTCAGCATTATTTGGCTCAGCATCATCTGGCCCCAGGATGAGATACTTTCCTCCTTTTCCCTTATCGGGCCCAGGAGCTCCAGTATCAGCAACAAAGCGGAAAAAGGCATCATTAATGGTTCCTGGACCAAGCCCGGCAGGGATCTCGATCACCAGAGGCCCTGTCTGCTTCAGGTTGAAGAACGTCGATCCGTAGACGGTGTCGGTATTGCCTGTCAGGAACAGAGGATTCGAGTTCAAGGGGGCCATCAATGCCACCTTCGTGTGGTTATCGACTCCTACTTCTGCATGACCATGGCGAAGCATTTCAATGCTTGCTGCTGGCATCAAGGTCAGAAATGTCTCATAGCCACGAATGAACTTGAGATTTTCAAAACTTTTCCGAACCGTCTCTTTATCAGGCATGCCGTCGAAAAATCTGAATGTTCCAGCGCTCGTCTTTACGGTGTCTGGCGTGAGAATTCCTGAGGGTATTGGAGTCGTGAAATTCTGGGATACTTTTTTTGATGCAGTTGTCTCTGCAAATCCCATTGGGCTTGACAATCCATTCGCCAATGTGCTCATTAATATCCCAGCGATGATCGTAGAGATTCTGCGATTACAGATAGCCTGAGTGAATGGATTAATCATGATTCAAGCGCTCTTCATATCTATTTATTGTACTGATAAATTTTTCAGTATGGCTTGGGCGTCGCTCTAATCAGTACAAACTGCAACTCTTGCTGCTCTAATATTGCTTGAGTTAAAAAGGAGTTTCGTTGTTTATTGGAGGGCTAGATTTAAAGCGATCTAATAGCACATCTACAGGTATCTTATTGTTGAAGCGACAAGCATTTGTTTCGCTACAATTGAGACTTCCGTGTTCCCAGAACTTATTGCTTCCCATGCCGCCTCCGCAGAAGCCGAAGTAGTTGCATTCTTTCTCACAGCGTTGCACGCCAGACAGCATATCCTTCCATAATGTTTGAAATCGCTCGGTCTTAGCTGCTTCTATCAGCGAAATCTTGCGGATGCTACCAAGATCAAATGTGCCATAAAGCTTTGACGAGACTGAAAGAAGTTCAGGATCAAAGGTTGAAAAATTACCCTGCCAATCGACACTCAGAATTGAATAAGGTCGATTGAGTTCATTTTGATTAAGCCGCCGATTCTCACGAATCAGACTGATCACTTGATCAAACTCCCTCAGTACAACAGGGAAACCATCCTGCTCACTTAACTGCCAAAAGCTTCCTAGGAACTGACGGTATTGTTCTTCACGCTCGTAACCTTGCATGGATGAACTTGTATGCTCACCTTCTTGCTCTTCAACATTGAAGCCAACAGAATGAATTTCATTGTCACGAAAAAATTGATACATCTCATTTGGATGATCCATTGCTGTTGCAGTTACAACAGCAATCGCATGAAATGGGATTTTGTTTCGCTTGAGTGCTTCGATGCCTCGCATTGAGTGGACATGAGAGCCTTCCCCATTACGGAAGCAACGGTTGGCATCGTGTATGTCTTTGGGGCCATCCACGCTGATGCCAACAATGATCTGATTCCTGCGAAAGCATTCACACCATGCATCGTTGATCAGTGTGGCATTAGTTTGTACATGCTGTTCAACATGAACTGTTCCATTAGTCCATTTTTCTACAGCTTCGTTGATTAATTGTGTGGCTCTGTCGTAGTAGCTGCAGGGTAGGGTCAGTGGCTCCCCTGCATGCCAAACCAGGCTTAGCTCTTCACCAAAGAAGGGGCTTTCGAATATCCTTTGCATCAGTAAAGGCAAAAGCTCAAGATCAAAGATCTTGCGGCTCTTACGATCTGGTAGATAGCAGTATGAGCAGTCCAGATTGCATAGAGAGGTGGACTGAACAACTACCAGCCCGATTGGACCGAAGCGACTGATGTCAGGACTTGCTGTTGTCATTGAGATGAATGTTGTCTGCTCACCAGTTCAAGAAACCCCCACTACCATTTTTCCATTTGCCACTACTACTACCATTCTTCCATGACTTGCCACTACCATTTTTCCAGGAGCGTGCCTGATCATTTTCGCCAAATATTATATTATTAGGCCTTAGAAATAAGCTCCAACTACCGTTGCGAATGTCTTGGATATTCGCTTCAATTGGATTGCAAGCATTTGCTTGACTGTAAACTGCAGCCTCTGCAGATTGTGTGATTACAGCAGAAGTTGCTAGTAGCGCATATAGGCTGATGAGAGAGCGAGTTGCCATGCTGTAATGACTACATTAGTGATGCAGTTTCATTCAGTACTAATGGTGATCAATGCATCGACCAAAGCATTGATGAGGGTCATTGACTTGGTCGATATCGCGTGACTGGGTGGTATTAATCGTTACCAATTAGCAAAGCCACGGCCCCCGTAGCCGCCATTCATCCAGCCGCCTCCGCCATTACCCCATCCTCCGCCATTACCCCATCCTCGGCGAACAACCCTACCGCCACCATTCCCCCATGCGCGGCCACCACCGTTGCCCCAGGCTCGAGCAACATTTCCTTCATTTGAGCTTGATTGATTCTCTTGAAGTAATGCTTTCCAGCTGCCAGTTCGAACGGTTTGAATTTTCGCTTCGATGGGATTTGAAAGGTTAGGCTTATTGTAAACGGCAGCTTCAGCAGACTGAATGACAACAGCTGATGAAGCCAGAAGCACATATATGCCGAGTAGAGAGCGAGGTGTCATGGGTTTGTAGAAAAGAGGATGTGAAGGATTGGAATTAGCAGCTTCAAGTGATCAACGCAAAGATAGTTGAGCAGCGGTAGATAAGACTGTGGCGTAGTAGGCCTTGATCAAGTCTTGCTTGAGGTTAACGGCACTTCCTGGACCAATCCAGCGATTGACCATGGCTTGAACAGGGGCAACATCATTCACATAGCCCTGCAGGATCTTGCCGATGGCGATGTTGCTGTAATTCAGCATTGTGGAGTTGTTTTCTGGAATGATGCAGCCGACACCTGAGCGGCCGTATGGAACGATTGGCACGATATCGGCGTTTGCTGCAACCCTGGCTTTATTGGCTTTGAGCCAGAGACTGTCTCCACCGAGGATGTCAACAGAGCCAGAGCGCATGGCGGCAAGAGCTGCTGCTGGAGAGTCGTAGGAGACGTAATTCGCTTGTGGGGCTGCTGTCGCGAGAGTTTGTGCAGCAACGGTGTCTTTAATGACCCCAACAGTCTTGCCTGCAAGAGATGAGGGAGTGCCATCATTGCCGGTAGGAGCTAGTACCCTCACCCCGCCCAAGGCAAACGGGATGGTGTAGTCAACAAGCATTGCCCTTTCCCAGGAGTAGGCAACACCACAGGCGATGTCTGCTTTGCCGCTCAGCAGGGCATCTTTTGCGTCCTGTACTGAGTTCACCTGTAAGGCATTAAGCCTGATCGGCTTGCCTGCAAATGCCTGAAGTTCATTTTTGACAGCTGCAACAACATCGATTGCTAGGCCCTTGAAGCCGGCGTCGCTCTTGCTAGCAAAAGGCAGCTCGTCACCAATGACTACCGCGTTCAGCTTGCCACTGCGTACAACCGACTCCATGGAGGTCTCTGCTGAGAGTGGCTGGGCTGTTAAGGCAGCTAATGCGAATAAAGAGCCCACAAACGCGATACCTCGTGTCTTCATTAAAATGCCAATTATTAGATCATCCAATTTTACTTTGTATGCACAAATAAGAGTGAGCCTATGGAATTTTGTTATGAAAACTGACTGACATGGATTCATCTTTTGTTGCGAACTGCTTACGATTGCAGTTGAAATTTGACCTAGTGATGGGGTTGATGCTCTCTAAGTGAGTCATCAATCAAGGACCTCCTTTTGCACAGCGAAAGCCCATATGACACGTTGCAGTGTCTACTGTCTGGCCTTGTAGTGCAGAGGGGCGATAGCGGACGCAGTAATTATCTGCGCAGAGAAACGATCCGCCTTTGATAGTTCGCCGTTCCTGGTGGCCTGACGCCACGGGATAAACAGAGTTGGTCCATTCCCACACATTGCCGCAAACATCCAAGAGTCCATAGCCGTTGGCAGGAAAGCTGCCAACGGGCGAGGTCCAGAACCAGCCGTCTAGCTCCTCGTTGTGCCAAGGGAAAGGACCTTGCCAGATGTTCGCCATCCAGCGGTTATTGGGAGTGAGTTCATTCCCCCAGGCGTATTGGGCATCGACAAGACCTCCGCGGGCGGCGACTTCCCACTCTTCAGCAGAGGGGAGACGCTTGCCAGCCCAATGGGCATAGGCGATGGCGTCGGCATAGGCGACATGCACGACAGGGTGATCATCAAGGCCATCGATCGTGCTTTCGGGTCCTTGGGGATGACGCCAATCAGCCCCAGCCATGAGGGTCCACCAGCTCAAGGGTTTGCTGCGATCCACCGTTGCTGGAGGCGGTTGAAAGACAACTGATTCAGGGATGCGTTCCTCGGGCGCTAGATCGGGATAGAGCGTTGGATCAGGTGGTAGCTCCGAGACTGTGAGATGCTGCGTGGCGCTAACGAAAGCTCGGAACTGGGCATTGGTGACTGGCCCTACGTCGATCTGGAATGAGTCAAGCTGCACTTCTCGCGCGGGTGTTTCCTCCGGATAGCAGCGAACTGAACCATCCGGATAGCAGCGATCACAGCCAACTCGATAGAGCCCTGCGGGGATGGTTACCATCTCTACTGGCAAAGATGTGGTCACAATTAAAGTCTGCAGGTGGAAATGTGTCCATCTTTATTGTTGCCTAAAAGCCAAGATGGCTAAGTATGAGCACATTCATAGTGCCCAACCAATGTCACTGTGGATAGATCTCTAATGTCACCTTGTTGATGGTCCCATTGAAGGCACTGAAGCGCTGATCCCCAATCACTCGTTGAGCAACAGGTGACCCACGATCCATGCCAACATCAGCACCTTCGTCAATCGAAAAACGTGTGCCAACGGTTGCATGAACCCTGCCGGTTGATGTGACTTTGTCATCAACTAGCAGGCGCACATCCGCACCCTTACCAGCGCCTCCCCCGTCGTAATCCATCTCAAAGCGAATCTTGTTGCTGCCAGAAGAGATTTTCTTGTTGCTGCGGAAGGTATGAAGATTGCCCAGGTAGTTATAGGCATAGGCCGGATAACCATCTTCTACATAAAGTGACCATCCGCCAAAGCGGCTCCCTTGGGCCATGATCACGCCGTTGGCATCTTGGCTTGAGTCAATGTCGACCTTGGCTGTAATGCTGTTGGAAACATTCTTGACATTGAGGATGGCATCCTCAACAAGATCCCAGGAGCCTGGGTAGAGATCAAGTTTTGTCCTCGACGAGCCCATTATCGTTGGCCGGCCTGCAACAGAAGGCACTAAACGTTGCAACAGCCGATCATCTAAGGGAAGCACTTGATTGGCGATTGCTTCTTTCAAGAAGAGTCGTTTCATTGCCTCGAGCCGTTCTGGATACTGAGTTGCTAGGTTGTTAGCTAGGCTGAAATCATTGCGCGTGTCGTATAACTCCCATCCATCATCTTTGGCGACGCTATGCATCTTCTTGGGTGCTTCCCATGGCAGGCCAACGGTGGCTCTTGCCATCCAGCCATCTTGATAGATTCCACGATTACCAACAACTTCAAAATATTGAACCTTGTGACGCTCAGGTGCATCAGCATTATCGAAAGAATAAACAAGGCTGGTTCCTTGCATCGGGATTTGTGCAATCCCATTGATCTGTTCAGGCATGGGTAAGCCAGCAGCTTCAAGGATCGTTGGCGCAACATCAATCACATGGGAGAATTGATCGCGTATCTCTCCTTTTGATTTGATGGCCTCAGGCCAATGAATCACAGTGCCATTGCGTGTACCGCCAAAATCCCCGGCAATTTGTTTGGTAAATGCAAATGGAGTATCAAAGGCAATCGCCCAGCCGACTGCCATATGTGGATAGGTGTTTTTATCACCCCAATTGTCATAATGCGCTAACTGAGCCTCAAGTGTTTCAGGGATGCCGTTAAACATGTGCCCCCAATTCCAGTTGCCGGTTTGGTTCCCTTCTGAGCTTGTGCCGTTATCACCACTGATATAAATAACCAGCGTGTTGTCAAGTTCACCAAGCTCATCAATGGCCTGGATCAGTCGCCCAGCTTGATAGTCTGTGTATTCTGTAAAAGCTGCGAACACCTCTGCTTGTCGCGCAAATATGCGTTTTTGTACATCACTAAGATCATCCCAGTTCGGCACACTTGCTGGTTTTTTTGCCAGTTGTGTGTTTGGGGGTACAACACCTTTTGCGATCTGATTTGCGAGCGTTTCTTCTCGAATAATATCCCAGCCCTTATCAAACTTTCCCTTGTACTTTTTAATCCATTCAGGTCTTACATGGTGTGGTGCATGTGAGCCAGCAGATGCATAATAGATAAAGAAAGGCTTGTCTGGGCGCAGTCCCTGTTGTTGGCGCATCCAGGCAATAGCCTGATCTGTCATGTCTTCAAGGAAGTGGTAATCCTCTCGATCTGGGTAATCAATGATTGTGACCCCATCGTGAAGTGAAGGCTCATACATATTTTCTTCTGCGCCGATGAAGCCATAAAATTTTTCAAATCCTTGCCTTGTTGGCCATCGGGTTTGTGGGCCCGCAGCAGTGGTCTCACGACCAGGGGTTTCATGCCATTTACCAAAAGCGCCTGTGTTGTAGCCATTGAGCCTTAGGATCTCGGCTACAGGCTCGGCATAGTTAGGCACAAATGTGGTATTGCCCGCATATCCAGTCGCAATTTCAGGGATGGAACCCATGTTCATCACATGGTGATTACGGCCAGCTTTAAGAGCAGCTCGTGTAGGTGCACATAGGGCTGAAGTATGAAATCGGTTATAACTCAGGCCATTGTTTGCTAGTTCCTGCAGGGCCGGCATTTGCACCACTCCGCCAAAGGGCGAAGGAGCACCAAAGCCAACATCATCCAACAAGATGACAACAACATTGGGTGCTCCTTTGGGTGCCTCGACGACATGTTGTCGTGGCATTTTGACTTGACTTGGTAAGCGCTCGACAACTTTCTGAGGATATGGATCTGCGATCGGAAGTCGCCGGCGATTAATTTCTTCTGCGTTGGTGGCGGATGTTGCTGTGAAACTTATGATACATGCAAGCCAAAGAAGCATTCTGAATTTCATGTTTGCTTTGAAGTGGGAGATTTTTTATTGGTGATCACCATTTAACAGGGATAAGTCCATAGCTGTTTGTGCATCCAAGTCGACTTGTTGCTAAATTTCAAAAAAATGCAAGGCTTTGATCGAAAGAAGTCGTTCTCAAGTTATTGAAGAGACTAGGGTATGCAACTTGTTTAATGATCTCATCCATGCATGAACAATGCTAGGATGATATCACTTTCTCATGATGCCTTGACGCGCTGATGGGTTTCGTCTTATTTGCTATCAAAAATGAAGCATAAGAGTCATTTGTTCTTCGCTATTTATTGACGGGAGTATTCTGGGGAGGTGATCAGTGATGGGTTCTGGATTGCTGGTTTGATTCATCACTTTTTCTTAACGCTTAATAGGAATTTTCTTTTAAAAGAGGGGATAACATTCTCAAAATCTTTTTAACCAATGGTCAGAATTGCTCCAGTAGCATTACCACTAAGACGCTGTGTGCTGACTGCAGGAGCTGCCCTCAGTGCCATGGTCATGCAACCGTCTTTTGCTGAGCATCATGATATTGATACTGAGCAGCCATTTGATTTCTCGGCGTTAACCATTCAAGAGGAGATCGCTCAAGCAGATTCTGTAGACCCTGAATCGAGCTCACAAGCGAACCTAGAGGCTGGAGCAGATCAAGGCAACACGGAAGATTTGGCCAAGCAAGCCCAGAATCCGATTGCGAGCATGATCAGCTTCCCGATTCAGTGGAATGCTACGCCTGGAACTCAATGGGCACCTTCATTAATTGACCCGTCAGCACGTGATAATCGCACGCAAAATGTTGTCAATGTGCAGCCTGTTGTGCCATTCAAGATCAGTGATGATCTCACCTTGGTCACACGAACGATTGTGCCAATTGTCAATCAGCCATGGGCTGACGGAGTGGACTTTACAGCCATAGGAGATATCAATCCGAGTGTTTTCTTTGTACCAACTCTTAAGGGGAATCTTACGATCGGCCTTGGTCCAACTTTGATGATTCCATCGGCTACCGATATTCGCATCAGTTCTCAGCGTTGGAGTGCTGGGCCTTCAGCAGTTGTCGTCTATACCAAAGGCCCATGGGTTCTAGGAGGTCTTGCTAATAATGTCTGGTCCTTTTCAGGACGTGGAGGCAAAGATGTGAATAAGCTTTTGATCCAGCCATTTCTTAACTACAACATGCCGAAGGGTTGGTACATCACGAGTTCACCAGTGATCACGAATGATTGGAATGCTGATGATGGTAAGGGTTGGATGGTTCCTATTGGAGCTGGGATAGGTAGGGTCTTTAAAATTGGTGATCAACCTGTTAATGCTTCGCTAAGTGCCTATTGGAATGCTGTAAGGCCGGAAATCTTTGTAGAAAAGCTTCAAGGTGAATTTACGATCCGTACTCAGGTTCAGTTCCTATTCCCAACTGGTAGCTAAAAGTATTCTTTTGATTACCCTCCCTACTAATACAAAAACATGATGCCTTCACGACGCTTAATAACACTGATTGCAATTTCTACTTTTTCAATATTGTCTTCTGAGGCCTTTGCAGAGCAATCTCTGTATGAGCGCAATCCTGATCAGGGGCAGGTCTTGGTTTCGATTGAACCAGATCAGATTGATGATGATGAGGTGGTTGAAGAAAATGAGGATGTATTGGAAGAGGATGATTGGAGAGTGTATTTAGACCTTTATGGATTCCTGCCATTATCGACCACTGGAGACATCACAATCAATGGAAACACTGCGCCTATAGACTCGAGCCTTGCCGATGTTTTGGCTACCGTTACAGGACTTTTTACAGGAAGAGCTTCTGTGGAGTATGGGCGAATAGGTTTCATGGCTGGGATTATTTATGGCACGTCTTCTGAGGACCAGAGCGGTACAAATAGCTTTGATGGTGAAGAGCTTAATCCTCCAATTGATGGCCTGAGGCTTAATAGTAAATCAACTACAGATTTCAATCAGTCTGTAGTTGATCTTGCTCTGCGCTATCGCCTTGGTGCCATTGAACAGCCAGTCATGAAAACAGGCGACTCAACTTTTATAGGCTTTGTTGGCGCACGAGTCATTGATGCAGGCATGGATATGGATATGTCTTTGTCAGCGAATGTGAAAGTTAATGGCAGGACGTTAACAAAGAAGGAAATACCAGAGTTGGAGAAGAGTGCAAGCGGATCTATTGAGCGCACCTGGGTTCAGCCTTTGCTTGGCATGCAGGCGACCTATGCCATGAGCCCAGAATGGCAGGCTTTTATGAGGTTGGATGCGGGAGGATTCGGTCTTTCTGGCAAGAAGGACCTCTCTGGAACTGCTCAGGCAGGACTTGCTTATACAGTTGGGAATTCAGCGCAATTAACTCTTTCTTGGAAGTACTTTGGTATTGAGTATGCTGGTTATGATTCTGACAATAGCTATAGTAATTATCAGAATGGTGTCAACCTTGGCTTGAGATGGTTTTTCCCTTAATGGTCTTTAGGGGGTCCTATTCTGCTTTGGAGATCTTGTCTCTATCAGTCGTTTGTTTCGATATCTCTTGATGTATAGAGATTGATATTAGTGGGTAACTAATGCGAGTTTTGCTCCTTTATTCATCACGGTTGCTGTGTGTTATCCCTTCTTAAGTTTTGCCAGGCCTTCTAGCTCTTACGTTTTTGGCCAAATCCAACTTGCCCTATTTGGCAGGAGTGATTTGTATGATCTTTTATTGCTTAAACTGCAGATAGCTCGGCTGATTCGATGCCATTTTTCTTCTGCCATCGAAGAACGAATGCTTTTGTCTTTAGGTGGTTTTGTGCTGACGATTGTCTGTAGTTTTATCGATATAGCATTGAATTGCTGGAGTTTGCCTGCTGATCATTTCTTGTTGGAGCCGGTCTAATGGTTTTTGGCCTCAAATCATTAGCAACCACATAGGCACGCAAAGTATTGATTTCAGCATTCTTCTGGCAGATCGGTTGCGCAGCTTTGTCGTGCTCCTCTGTTTAGGCTTAGCCTCGCGGTCATGATCTCTTTCAGACTGTTGCTGCAACAGGGTTGCATTGTTTTGAAGCGCTTTTGGGGATTGTTTTTGATGTCCGTGCTGTTCCCTCTTGCAGCCGGGGTTCAGCCTGTTTGGGCTTTGTCTGGTTTAGATGGGACGACTAGCCATAACTTCGTTGCTGATGCGGTAAGTCAGGTGGCGCCCGCAGTGGTTCGCATCGATACGGAACGCACTGTGCAACGTCAGCCCTTTGATCCCACGCTGATTGATCCCTTGCTCAGAGATCTCTTGGGCGAGCCAGGAATTGGGCCAGAGCGTGAGCGGGGGCAGGGTTCGGGTGTCGTGATCGATGACCAGGGGTTGGTGCTGACCAATGCCCACGTGGTTGAACGGGTGGATGCGGTCAGCGTCACCCTTGCCGATGGAGATCAACACGATGGTTCGGTTGTTGGGACGGATCCTGTTACTGATCTGGCTCTTGTTCGACTGGATGGGGGCACACGTCCTGAGGCCGCCCCTCTTGGAGATTCTGATGCGCTTGAGGTAGGCGATTGGGCGATCGCTCTTGGTACCCCCTATGGCCTTGAACGCACCGTCACCCTTGGCATTGTTAGCAGCCTGCATCGCAATATCAGCAGCCTTGGCTTCTCTGATAAACGTCTGGATTTGATTCAGACCGATGCCGCGATTAACCCTGGCAATTCAGGTGGTCCACTCGTGAATGGTCGTGGTGAGGTGATCGGTATTAACACACTGGTTCGTTCTGGTCCAGGCGCTGGTTTGGGATTTGCTATTCCGATCAATTTGGCTCGACATGTTTCTGAGCAGCTTTTGACCAGTGGGGAGGTGGTGCATCCTTATTTGGGTGTCCAATTGGTGCCGCTGACAGCTCGTATTGCCAGGGAGCACAATCGTGATCCGAATTCGCTGGTGGAATTACCCGAACGCTTTGGGGCGCTTGTGCAGAGTGTTTTGCCGGATAGCCCGGCGGAACGAGCTGGTTTGCGGCGTGGTGATCTTGTGATTGCGGCAGCTGAAACATCAGTCTCTGATCCACAAACGCTGCTTAAACAGGTTGATCAGGCTGAGATCGGTGTCCCCTTCTCATTAAGGATCATGCGCAATGGTCAAGAGATGAGCCTTTCGGTTAATCCAGCCGCATTACCTGGCCTTAGTTGAAACCCTTGCCCTTGCTACCGTCGCGCCGATGATTCAGAAACGATGGCGGACCTTCAAACTCAGATGAAGCAAGCGGTGGCGGCAGCCGCTGTGGAGCAGATCAAAGATGGCATGGTTCTTGGTTTGGGTTCAGGCTCGACGGCAGCTCTGATGATCCAGGCTCTTGGTGCCAAGCTGGCCAGTGGTGAGCTTCGGGAAATTGTTGGTGTTACCACCTCTTTCCAAGGCGAAGTGATGGCTGCGGAGTTGGGGATTCCCTTGCTTAACCTCACGGCCGTGGATCGCATCGACTTGGCGATCGATGGAGCTGATGAAGTTGATCCCTCTTTTCAGTTAATTAAAGGTGGCGGGGCCTGCCATGTGCAGGAGAAGCTTGTCGCGAGTAGAGCGGATCGCTTTGTGGTTGTTGTTGATTCCACAAAGATTGTTGATCGGCTCAATCTTGGTTTTTTACTTCCGGTTGAGGTCTTGCCTGGTGCTTGGCGACAGGTGCAGGGTCGCTTGGCTGAGTTGGGCGGTATTGCTGATTTGCGTATGGCTCAGTGCAAGGCTGGTCCTGTGGTCACCGATCAGGGCAATCTCGTTTTGGATGTGAGCATGGCCGGAGGTATTGGTGACCCTGAGGATTTGGAGTGTCGAATTAACAATCTTCCGGGTGTCTTGGAGAACGGTTTGTTCGTCAATCTCACCGATGAAGTTTTGGTTGGCCAGATTAGTGATGGTGTTGCGGGAGTGCGTCGTCTACAGCGCCGTGAGTAGAGGGGTTATTCGAAGCGGATACGCACGGATTCAGCATGGCTGTGCAAGCCTTCGCTGCTGGCCAATTCCCTTACGGCGTTAGCAGTGGCCTCAAGGGCTGATCGATTGAATTCGATCAGAGAGGTGTGCCGCAGAAATGTTTCCACGCTTAGGGCGCCGCTAAAGCGGGCCGTTCCGCATGTCGGTAGTGTGTGGTTTGGTCCGGCTAGATAGTCGCCTACAGCTTCAGGGGTCCAGGGGCCGATGAAGATGGCGCCGGCATTTTTGATGCAGTCGGCAATGGTGTGCGGGTGCTCGACCAATAACTCCAAGTGCTCAGGTGCGAAGTGATCGCTGAGTTCAACGCATATTTCCAGGTTTTCACAGATCACTACCAGCCCCCAGTTGCTTAAAGAGGCTCGGCAGATCTGCTCGCGAGGGTGCCCCTTAAGCTGAGCCTCCAAATGGGATGGGAGCTGTTCGGCGAGGCTTGCTTCGGTGGTGAGTAGTACTGCAGCAGCAAGTGGATCGTGTTCTGATTGGGCCAGTAGGTCGGCGGCCACCTGCTCAGCACGAGCACTCTGGTCGGCGATTACTAAAACCTCACTTGGGCCGGCGAGCGAATCAATGCCCACTTGCCCGTAGACGGCCTTTTTCGCAAGGGTGACGTAGAGATTGCCGGGTCCGCTGATCACATCGACCTTTGGCACAGTTTCAGTGCCAAAGGCCAGGGCTGCGATGGCCTGGGCACCACCGAGACGCAAGACCTCACGAATTCCTGCTAGGTGTGCGGCGGCTAGAACGGTTCTGTTGATCTGACCATCCCTTCCAGCGGGTGAAGTCATCACCAGCTGCTCCACGCCGGCTACTTGGGCTGGTACTGCATTCATCAGCACTGTGCTCGGATAGGCAGCTCGGCCTCCTGGGATGTAGATCCCGGCTTTTTGTACAGGGCGCCAGCGGCGGCCCAATTGTTCGCCGTGGATGCCTTGCACCATCAGGTCATTCGGTCGTTGATGCTGATGGAAATCCTGGATACGGCGATAGGCCAGCTCCAGAGCAGATTGAAGTTTTTTGGGAGTTTTTCGCCAGGCGTCTTCCAACTCTTCTGGAGCTACGGTCAATGGCTCTGGACGAAAACCGTCAAAGCGCTCGGTCAAGGTCATCAGGGCTTGGTCCCCTTGGCTGCGAACGGTGTCGAGGATGTCCTCCACCGTCGCCATGGCTTGCTTTTGAGAATTGCCGGTAGAGCGGTTGGCCAGCCGCTCTAGTTCTAGCTTGGCTTGTTGGCGATCCCGAACACAATGAATCAGGGTTGAGGGAGTCTCTGACTCGGCCTGGCCGCTTTGTGTCAAAGTCTGCAACCTGAATATCTGAAATCAAGTTAGGGCTTGCTCTTCTGGCTTGTCTTAAAGCGCTTGTAATGGCATCTAAAAAATTGGTGCTGGGTTACTGTGATGGATTGTTGAATCAGCGCAAGCATCTGTGGCCAATAACAAGTCTTCCAAGAAGCGTGTTCAGATTGCCGAGCGCAACCGTCTTGAGAACAAGTCGTATAAATCGGCCCTGCGCACATTAATGAAGCGTTGCTTCAGCGCTTGTAGTAATTATTCTCAGCAGCCTGGCGAGACAGCTAAAGCGAATGTAAAGGCCAGCATTGATTCGGCTTTCAGCAAAATTGATAAGGCGGTGAAACGTGGAGTTCTGCATCGCAACACCGCTGCCCATCAGAAGTCTCGTCTTAGTGCAGCGGTGAAGCAGGCGATTGAACCGGCGCCAAGCACTTAGGACTGATTTGGCATGGTCCATTGTGAAAGGGCTTGTTCTTTCCCTTGATGAGGAAAGGCCTGCACAATGGGGCCAAAGATGCGTTTTCGGTTCTGGTGTCGTCTCCGATTCTTATCGATAGTCATTGTCACATCGTCTTTCGCAATTTCGATGATGATCTCGATGAGGTAGCTGCACGCTGGCGACAGGCCGGCGTAGCGAGTCTGCTGCATGCGTGCGTGGAACCCGCAGAGATTCCTGCGATTCGTGCTTTGGCGGATCGTTTCCCTGAACTGCGTTATTCAGTGGGGGTTCACCCCCTCGACACGCAGCACTGGAATCCTCAGACGCAGTCGCTTTTGCGAGATGCAGCTCTTGAAGATCCAAGGGTGGTGGCTATTGGTGAACTGGGGCTTGATCTTTACCGGGATTCAAACCTTGAACAGCAGTTGGCTGTGCTGAGACCGCAGTTGGACTTGGCCACGGAGTTAGATCTACCCGTGATCATTCATTGTCGTGATGCATTTGATCCCATGACGTTGGAGTTGCGTCAGCGCCAGAAGGAGGGTCGTTGCCCTAGGGGGGTGATGCATTGCTGGGGCGGCACAACTGAGGATATGGAGATCTGCTTGGATCTTGGTCTTTACATCAGTTTCAGTGGCACAGTCACCTTCCCGAAGGCTGAGGCCATTCACGCCTGCGCGCGCGAAGTTCCGCAGAATCGTTTTCTAGTCGAGACGGATTGCCCGTTTCTGGCCCCAGTGCCTCGTAGGGGTAAGCGCAATGAGCCTGCCTACGTCGAGGCGGTGGCTTCTCGGGTGGCTGAGCTTCGAGGGGAGTCTTTGGCCTTAGTCGCAAGCAGTAGCACGGCTAATGCAAGACGATTGTTCTCTTTGCCCTGATCTCAAGACATTGGACAGGTGTTTGGCGGCCTACAAGTGTAAAATTGTTGACTGGTCTGGCCATGATGCAGTTTTTCTGCTTCCCTGCCGCCCGAAGCGCCCATTGTCTTCTGGTGCATTGTTGACGTCAGTCTTTTTGACTCGAGATCTCTGAGCCCTAAGTACGGCAGCAGCTCCCTGTACCAAGGAGCTGCTGCCGCTTCCTTTTGTGCTGCCGACTCGGATCTAGGCCCGTCGATTGTTCAGGTCTTCCAATTTCACTTCTCAACTGCAGGTCTCCGCATGAGCAGCAGCGCGATTCAGGTCGCCAAGACCGCCACCTACCTGCCTGATCTCGTTGAAGTTCAGCGGGCGAGCTTCAAGTGGTTTCTTGATGAGGGCTTGATCGAGGAGTTGGATAGCTTTTCTCCGATCACTGACTACACAGGCAAGCTTGAGCTCCACTTCGTTGGCAATGAATACCGATTGAAGCGGCCTCGCCACGATGTTGAAGAGGCCAAGCGCCGTGATGCGACTTTTGCATCACAGATGTATGTGACCTGTCGCTTAGTGAATAAGGAAACAGGTGAGATTAAAGAGCAGGAGGTATTTATTGGCGAGCTTCCTCTGATGACTGAGCGAGGTACGTTCATTATCAATGGTGCAGAGAGGGTTATTGTTAATCAGATTGTGCGTAGCCCAGGGGTATATTTTAAGGATGAACAGGATAAGAATGGACGACGAACATACAATGCCAGTGTTATTCCTAATCGTGGTGCCTGGCTAAAGTTCGAAACAGATAAAAACGACCTTCTGCATGTGCGTGTTGATAAAACACGCAAAATTAATGCCCATGTTTTAATGCGGGCCATGGGGCTATCAGATAACGATGTAATCGATAAGCTTCGTCACCCTGAGTATTACAAGAAGTCTATTGAGGCTGCAAATGAGGAAGGAATTAGTTCAGAGGATCAGGCTTTGCTTGAGCTTTATAAAAAGCTTCGTCCTGGTGAGCCTCCTTCAGTAAGCGGTGGACAACAGCTTCTGCAGACCCGATTTTTTGATCCCAAGCGTTACGACCTTGGCCGAGTTGGTCGTTACAAGATTAATAAAAAGCTGCGTCTAACAATCCCGGATACGGTGCGTACCCTCACCCATGAGGATGTGCTCTCAACCCTTGATTATCTGATCAATTTAGAACTCGATGTGGGTGGTGCCAGCCTGGATGACATTGATCACCTAGGCAATCGTCGAGTGCGTTCAGTGGGTGAACTTTTGCAGAACCAGGTCCGGGTTGGTCTCAATCGCCTGGAAAGGATCATCAAAGAACGGATGACTGTGGGTGAGACCGATTCGCTCACGCCAGCTCAGTTGGTGAACCCCAAGCCTCTCGTTGCAGCTGTTAAGGAGTTCTTCGGTTCCAGTCAGCTGAGTCAGTTCATGGATCAGACGAATCCATTGGCTGAGCTCACCCACAAACGTCGTATCTCAGCTCTGGGGCCAGGGGGGCTAACTAGGGAGCGTGCTGGCTTCGCGGTGCGTGATATTCACCCCTCCCATTATGGCCGTCTCTGCCCAATTGAGACACCGGAAGGCCCGAATGCAGGTTTGATCAATTCACTGGCTACCCACGCTCGGGTCAATCAGTATGGCTTCATTGAGACTCCTTTCTGGAAGGTTGAGAACGGTCGCCTGATCAAGGAGGGAGACCCCATCTATTTATCAGCCGATCTTGAGGATGAGTGTCGTGTGGCTCCTGGTGATGTGGCCACTGATGCCGATGGACAGATTCTCGCTGAATTAATTCCGGTGCGTTATCGCCAGGACTTCGAAAAAGTTCCACCTGAGCAGGTGGATTATGTGCAGCTCTCGCCGGTGCAGGTGATCTCTGTCGCCACCTCCTTGATTCCTTTCCTCGAGCACGATGACGCCAATAGGGCTCTGATGGGATCAAATATGCAACGGCAGGCCGTACCACTGTTGCGGCCTGAGCGGCCTTTGGTGGGGACGGGCCTCGAAACTCAGGTGGCTCGTGATTCCGGGATGGTGCCCATCTCCCGTGTCAATGGCATGGTCACATTCGTGGATGCCACTGCGATCATCGTCCGGGATGAGGATGGGGTTGATCACACCCACTACCTGCAGAAGTATCAGCGTTCAAATCAGGACACCTGTCTCAATCAGCGTCCGATTGTCTGCCAGGGTGATCCGGTGATCGTGGGTCAGGTTCTCGCGGATGGTTCTGCTTGTGAAGGCGGTGAAATTGCTCTAGGTCAGAACGTTTTGGTCGCTTATATGCCTTGGGAGGGTTACAACTACGAGGACGCTATTCTTGTCAGCGAACGCCTAGTTAAGGACGACCTCTACACCTCGGTGCATATCGAGAAGTATGAGATCGAGGCACGACAGACAAAGCTTGGTCCCGAGGAGATCACCAGGGAGATACCCAATGTTGCCGAGGAAAGCCTTGGTAATCTTGATGAAATGGGCATCATTCGCATCGGTGCTTTTGTCGAGAGCGGCGACATTCTGGTGGGCAAAGTGACACCTAAAGGTGAGTCAGATCAGCCTCCAGAAGAGAAGCTTTTGCGTGCCATTTTTGGTGAAAAAGCGCGCGATGTGCGTGATAACTCTCTACGCGTTCCCAGTACTGAACGAGGACGAGTTGTGGACGTTCGTATTTACACTCGTGAACAGGGTGATGAGCTTCCCCCTGGCGCCAATATGGTCGCTCGAGTGTATGTGGCTCAGCGTCGCAAGATCCAGGTTGGCGACAAGATGGCCGGTCGCCACGGCAATAAAGGCATCATCAGTCGCATTCTTCCCCGCGAAGATATGCCTTTTCTGCCCGATGGCACTCCAGTTGACATCGTTTTGAATCCTTTGGGCGTGCCCAGCCGGATGAATGTGGGTCAGGTGTTTGAGTGCTTAATGGGATGGGCAGCAGCCAATCTCGACTGTCGGGTCAAGGTGGTGCCTTTTGATGAAATGTATGGAGCTGAAAAGTCCCAGCAGACAGTGGAGGCTTATCTCAAGGAAGCTGCCAAACAGCCAGGTAAGGAGTGGGTCTACAACCCTGAAAATCCTGGCAAGCTTCAATTGATTGATGGACGCTCGGGTGAACCTTTCGACCAGCCGGTGACCGTTGGTTATGCACAGATTCTGAAGCTTGTTCATTTGGTTGATGACAAGATCCATGCTCGCTCAACAGGTCCCTATTCACTGGTAACCCAGCAACCTCTTGGCGGTAAGGCTCAACAAGGTGGCCAACGTTTAGGTGAGATGGAGGTGTGGGCTCTTGAGGCCTATGGCGCCGCTTACACCCTGCAGGAGCTGCTTACTGTTAAATCAGACGATATGCAGGGTCGGAATGAAGCCCTCAACGCAATCGTCAAGGGCAAGCCTATCCCCAGGCCGGGGACACCCGAGTCTTTCAAGGTATTGATGCGTGAGCTTCAGTCTCTAGGGCTCGATATCGCTGTTTATACCGATGAAGGCAAAGAAGTGGATCTGATGCAGGATGTGAATCCTCGCCGTAGTACTCCTAGTCGACCCACTTACGAATCCCTTGGAGTAGCGGATTACGACGAAGATTAACGGCCTTATCTAACTGCTTTTCGTTTCCCAAACTGTTTGCGATTCGTTCATGACTAACAGCAACCTCCGTACAGAGAACCACTTCGATTACGTCAAGATCACACTTGCTTCACCAGACCGGGTGATGGAGTGGGGTCAGCGGACACTTCCTAATGGGCAGGTAGTGGGTGAAGTGACGAAGCCGGAGACGATCAATTACCGCACCCTTAAGCCTGAGATGGACGGGCTCTTTTGCGAGAAGATCTTCGGCCCTTCAAAGGATTGGGAGTGTCATTGCGGGAAATATAAGCGGGTTCGACACCGTGGCATTGTCTGTGAGCGCTGTGGCGTGGAGGTCACTGAAAGTAGGGTCCGGCGTCATCGCATGGGCTTCATCAAGTTGGCTGCTCCTGTCTCCCACGTTTGGTATTTGAAAGGGATACCTAGTTATGTGGCGATCTTGTTAGATATGCCTCTACGCGATGTTGAACAGATTGTTTACTTCAACTGTTATGTCGTGCTCGATCCTGGCGATCATAAGGAACTCAAGTATAAGCAGTTACTGACTGAGGATGAGTGGCTAGAGATCGAAGATGAGATCTATGCGGAAGATTCCACGATTGAGAATGAGCCGATAGTTGGCATCGGTGCTGAAGCCCTAAAGCAATTGCTAGAAGATTTGAATTTGGCTGAGGTTGCTGAACAGTTGAGAGAGGATATTTCCTCTAGCAAGGGTCAGAAACGGGCCAAGTTGATTAAGCGTTTGAGAGTGATTGATAACTTTATTGCCACTAACGCAAGGCCTGAGTGGATGGTGCTGGATGCAATTCCAGTTATTCCTCCAGATTTGCGCCCCATGGTGCAACTAGATGGTGGACGTTTCGCCACATCCGATCTAAATGATCTCTACCGTCGGGTGATTAACCGCAACAACCGTCTTGCGCGGCTTCAGGAAATCTTGGCTCCTGAGATTATCGTTCGCAATGAGAAGCGGATGCTTCAAGAGGCAGTTGATGCTCTGATCGATAATGGTCGTCGTGGTCGAACTGTTGTTGGTGCTAATAATCGCCCGTTGAAGTCACTTAGTGACATCATTGAGGGCAAACAGGGTCGCTTCCGCCAGAACTTGTTAGGTAAGCGGGTCGACTATTCTGGTCGTTCCGTGATCGTCGTGGGCCCCAAGCTGAAGATGCATCAGTGCGGCTTGCCTAAAGAGATGGCAATCGAGCTATTCCAGCCTTTTGTGATCCATCGCCTGATTCGTCAAAACATTGTCAACAACATCAAAGCCGCTAAGAAGTTGATCCAGCGAGCTGATGATGAGGTCATGCAGGTGCTGCAGGAGGTCATTGAGGGGCACCCGATCCTGTTAAACCGCGCTCCAACTCTGCACCGTCTGGGTATACAGGCTTTTGAACCGAAGCTGGTTGCTGGCCGTGCCATTCAGCTGCACCCGTTGGTTTGCCCTGCCTTTAACGCCGACTTTGATGGCGACCAAATGGCTGTTCATGTGCCTTTGGCGATTGAGGCTCAGACGGAAGCGCGAATGTTGATGTTGGCCAGCAACAACATCCTTTCACCTGCCACTGGCGATCCGATCATCACGCCTTCCCAGGACATGGTGCTTGGTTCCTATTACCTAACGGCGATTAAGCCTGGAGCTTCTGTTCCTAAGTTTGGCGATCAATCCAGAACCTATGCTGGTTTAGAGGACGTCATCCATGCGTTTGAAGATAAAAGGCTCCTACTGCATGACTGGGTTTGGGTTCGCTTCAACGGTGAGGTAGAGGATGAAGATGAAATTGACAAACCTCTCAAGGCTGAATCACTTAGTGATGGCACTCGCATTGAGCAGTGGACTTATCGCCGAGATCGTTTCGACGAAGACGGAGCATTGATCAGTCGCTACATCCTTACAACAGTGGGCCGCGTGGTGATGAATTACACAATTATCGATGCGGTGGCCGCCGCCTGAGTCACTCCAATACCAGCTTTCTTCCCTGACCTGATTCGCGTGTAGCCATGACCTCAACCTCCCCGAAATCCCGCAAGCCTTCGACCAAGACCACCAAGTCCAAGTCCAAGTCCAAGTCGAAGTCCAAGGCCGCGAAGGCTGCTGCGGCAAGCGCTTCGCCAGCACTGGCGAGGACCCCACCGCAGTTTCGCAACCGGGTTGTCGATAAGAAGGCCCTCAAGCAACTGGTGGCATGGGCTTACAAGACACACGGCACCGCTGTAACCGCTTCCATGGCGGATAATCTCAAGGACCTTGGCTTTCGCTACGCCACTCAGGCTGCCGTGTCGATTTCCGTGGAAGACCTCAAGGTGCCTGAGGCCAAGCAAGACTTGCTTTGCCAGGCGGAGGCTCAGATCACGGCCACCGAGGAGTGTTATCGCCTTGGTGAAATCACAGAGGTTGAGCGTCATACCAAGGTGATTGATACCTGGACAGAAACCAATGAGCGTTTGGTTGATGCGGTCAAGAAGAATTTCAATCAGAACGACCCGCTGAACTCGGTCTGGATGATGGCCAACTCTGGGGCGCGTGGAAACATGTCTCAGGTACGCCAGCTTGTTGGTATGCGTGGCCTGATGGCCAATCCGCAGGGGGAGATTATTGATTTGCCGATTCGCACCAATTTCCGTGAGGGTCTAACGGTTACTGAGTACGTGATCTCCTCTTACGGCGCACGTAAGGGTCTGGTCGATACAGCGTTGCGAACAGCCGATTCCGGTTATCTCACCCGGCGTCTGGTGGATGTTGCTCAGGATGTGATCGTTCGTGAGGATGATTGCGGCACCACTAGGGGCATCATTGTGAAGGTGGAAGACGGTGGTTTCGGTAGCCGTCTTGTTGGTCGCCTCACTGCAGAGCAAGTCGTCAATGTTGACGGCGAAATTCTTGCTGAACGTAATACGGAAATCGATCCACCGCTTTCTAAGCGTTTCGAAAAGGCAGCCATCACTGAGGTCATGGTGCGCTCACCTCTTACTTGTGAGGCCAATCGTTCCGTATGTAGGAAGTGTTATGGGTGGGCATTGGCTCATAACGAATTAGCCGATCTCGGCGAAGCCGTCGGCATTATTGCTGCTCAGTCCATTGGTGAACCGGGTACGCAGCTCACCATGCGAACTTTCCATACCGGTGGTGTGTCTACCGCTGAGACTGGTGTGGTTCGCTCCACTGTTGCTGGCACAGTTGAGTTTGGTCCCAAGGCCCGTGTGCGTGGTTATCGCACACCCCATGGTCTAGAGGCTCAGCAGTCTGAAGTGGACTTCACTCTCACGGTGAAGCCTTCAGGCAAGGGTCGTGCACAGAGGATCGACATCACCACCGGATCTTTGCTGTTCGTTAGTGATGGTCAGGAGATCGAGGCGGACGTGACTGTTGTTCAGATCGCGTCTGTTGCGGTGAAAAAGAGCGTGGAGAAGGCCACTAAAGACGTGATTTGTGACCTGGCTGGTCAGGTTCGTTATGAGCAGGTTATTCAGCCCAGGGAAGTTAAAGACCGTCAGGGAAATATCACTCTGAAGGCGCAGCGTTTAGGGCGACTTTGGGTGCTTGCTGGGGATGTCTACAACCTTCCCCCCAATGCCGAGCCGGTAGTCCAGGGCAATGTCAAAGTCGAACGTGGTCAGGTGTTGGCGGAGGCCAGCCAGGCCAGCGAGTTTGGAGGTGAGGTGCGTCTGCGCGATTCGATCGGGGATTCTCGCGAGGTGCAGATCGTGACCACCTCGATGACGATGAAGGACTTCAAGCTGCTCGGAGAGTCCACTCATTCAGGGGAACTGTGGCATCTGGAGGCAAAAGAAGGTACCCGTTATCGCCTCAACACCATTCCCGGAAGCAAGATTGGCAATGGTGAAGTGGTGGCTGAGTTGGCTGATGATCGCTTCCGCACTCAGACCGGTGGTCTGGTGCGCTTTGCCCCTGGTCTGGCGATCAAGAAGGCTCGCTCAGCCAAGAATGGCTTTGAGGTGAATAAGGGTGGCACCTTGCTTTGGATCCCTCAGGAGACACATGAGATCAACAAGGACATTTCCTTGTTGATGATCGAGGACGGTCAGTGGATTGAGGCCGGGACTGAGGTTGTCAAGGACATCTTTAGCCAGACCGCCGGGATCGTAACGGTGACTCAGAAGAACGACATCCTGCGCGAAATCATCGTTCGCAGTGGCAGCTTCCACCTTTGTACTGAAACCAAGGCCTTAGAGCGTTTCACGGGTGATGGCCAGATCGTGAACCCAGGCGAGACGATTGCCAAGGGAATCAATTCAGAAGCCATGGTCTTTGTGCAGACCGTGGACACACCTGAGGGGACTGGTCTGTTGTTAAGACCTGTGGAGGAATACACCATCCCAAATGAGGCACATCTCCCTGAGTTGACTCATGTCAAGCAGCCAAAGGGCCCTCATCTGGGGATTAAGGCCACTCAGCGACTCGCCTTTAAGGATGGAGAGCTGATCAAATCGGTTGAGGGCGTAGAGCTACTCAAAACTCAACTCATTCTTGAGACGTTTGACACCACTCCTCAGATGACTGTGGATGTAGAGGCTGTGCGTGATAAGCGAGCTAAGACCATCGAAAGATTGCGTTTGGTGATTCTCGAGAGCATCCTTGTGCGTCGCGACACAATCTCCGATTCAAGCCATGGCTCCACTCACACCGAGTTGCAGATTGAGGACGGCCAGTCGGTTAAGGCCAGTGATGTGGTCGCGACAACTCAGATCCTTTGTAAGCAAGAGGGGATCGCCCAGTTGCCTGTTCCCCAGGAGGGTGACCCTGTTAGACGTTTGATTGTTGAGCGTGATGAAGACACCATTACGGTGACGACCAAGGGCAGTCCCCTCGTGGGGGTAGGCCAGCGATTGGTCGATGGCGACTCGCTAGCAAAAGATGAGCCGTCTAGTTGTTGCGGAGAGGTAGAGGAGGTTGAAGGAAAAGCAATCACCTTGCGCCTTGGACGCCCTTACATGGTGTCTCCAGATTCTGTATTGCATGTTCGCGATGGCGATTTGGTGCAGCGGGGTGATGGGTTGGCGTTGTTGGTGTTTGAACGTCAGAAGACAGGAGACATTGTTCAGGGTTTGCCGCGGATTGAGGAGTTGCTCGAAGCTCGTCGCCCAAGGGAATCTGCTGTGCTCTGTAAGAAGCCAGGCACTGTGGAGATCAAGCAAGGAGAAGACGATGAATCAATCACGGTGACTGTGATTGAGGCAGATGATGCTATTGGCGAATACCCGATTCTTCTAGGTCGTAACGTCATGGTCAGCAATGGGCAGCAGGTCCATGCTGGAGAACTGCTCACTGATGGTCCGATTAACCCTCACGAGCTACTCGATTGCTTTTTCGAGGATTTACGTGGGCGTAAGCCGTTGATGGATGCTGCACAAGAGGCGATTGCCAAACTCCAGCACCGTTTGGTCACAGAGGTTCAGAATGTCTACAAGTCACAGGGTGTCTCGATTGACGACAAACACATTGAGGTGATTGTGCGCCAGATGACTAGCAAGGTGCGGATTGAGGATGCTGGTGATACCACGTTGCTGCCAGGTGAGTTGATCGAATTGCGTCAGGTGGAGGACACCAATCAGGCTATGGCGATCACTGGTGGAGCCCCTTCTGAATTCACACCTGTTCTGCTGGGAATTACGAAGGCGTCTCTGAACACCGACAGCTTCATCTCGGCGGCTTCTTTCCAAGAGACCACACGAGTGCTCACTGAAGCCGCAATCGAGGGTAAGAGCGATTGGCTACGTGGTCTCAAAGAGAATGTGATCATCGGACGGTTGATTCCCGCCGGCACTGGCTTCAGTGGCTTCCAGGAAGAGTTGCGAGCCGAAGCTGGGCCTCATCCAGACATCCTTGCCGAGGACCCTGCTGGCTATCGCCGAATGCAGAACTTGCGTCCGGATTACACCGTGGACATGCCTGCAGCTCCTGCGGCCAGTTCGACTGCTGTGTTGGCTGACCCCAGTGACGCTGATTTGGAGGCCACACGCAGTCGTCATGGGATTGATCCAGCAGCTAGCAACTTCGCTGCTTTTGTTCGTCCTACTGGTGAGAATGAACTCGAGGAGGAACAGCTGCCAGATCCATCCGCTCTCGAGGGTCTTCAGCAGGAGGGGCTGCTCACTGAGGAGTGAGCAAACCTCTCCTGAACGTTCGTTATCTGCTTTGCAAACGCTTGATTGAGGCCTTCATCCATGCTTGAGCCCACCATCATTCCGCAACGGCGAAAGCCTCGTTATGGTTTTCACAGCCATACCGAGAAGCTCAATGGACGTATGGCGATGCTTGGCTTTATTGCCTTAATGGTGGTGGAGGCAACACTCGGGCATGGCTTGTTGATCTGGTGAGTTCTACCCATCTGCCTGGCGGCAATCAGGCGTTACTGGGTTGTAGTGCTACTGAACTAGAGAGCTGGGCTGTTGCAGAAGGCCAGCCAGCCTTCCGGGGCCGTCAGTTGCATGACTGGCTCTATACCAAGGGGGCCAGAAGTTTTGATGCGATCACAGTGTTGCCAAAGTCATGGCGCATCTCTTTGCAACAGCGAGGCCTCACGATTGGGCGGTTGTTGGAGGTGAACCGGGCTGTTGCGGTGGATGACACGACCAAGTTGCTGCTGGCAACGGTTGATGGCGAAACCATTGAGAGTGTAGGTATCCCAACCCAGCAACGTCTCACAGTTTGCCTATCCAGTCAGGTGGGATGTCCAATGGCTTGTCGCTTCTGCGCTAGCGGTAAGGGAGGGCTGCAACGATCGCTGGCCACACACGAGATTGTTGATCAGGTGTTGAGCTTGCGCGAGGCGATGGATCGCCGTCCTTCCCACGTTGTCTTTATGGGTATGGGTGAGCCTTTGCTCAACATTGAAGCGGTCTTGGCGTCGATTCGTTGCCTGAATATTGATCTAGGCATTGCTCAGCGCCGTATCACTGTGAGCACCGTGGGTGTCCCCCATACGCTGCCCCAGCTGGCAGAACTTGCTATGAAACGTCTAGGCCGCGCCCAGTTCACCCTGGCCGTGAGTCTGCATGCTCCCAATCAAGAGTTGCGCGAACGTTTGATTCCTACCGCTTGCGCTTATCCCTTCGAGACTCTTCTTCAAGACTGTCGCCATTATTTGGCAGTGACTGGTCGACGGGTGACTTTTGAGTACATCCTGCTTGGAGCACTTAATGATCAGCCTCAGCATGCAGAAGAACTAGCGGAACGGGTTAGGGGCTTCCAGAGTCATGTGAATCTGATTGCCTACAACCCCATCGACGATGAGGGTTTTCAACGTCCTAATCCAGAGACGATTGAGGCCTTTCGGCGTGTATTGGAGCAGCGTGGGGTGGCAGTGAGTTTGCGTGCAAGTCGAGGGCTGGATCAGAATGCCGCCTGTGGCCAGCTCCGCCGCCAGCACGCAGCCATCGGCTGAGATGGACTAACTGAGTCACACTGCGATCAACCGCCTAGGGATATGGCTGCCATTGATTGGATGATCCTCGTTGGTTATCTCGCCATCACTCTCGTGATTGGGCTTTGGTTGTCTCGTCGCAATCGAAGTGAGGATGATTACTTTGTTGCGGGACGTCGACTCAGTGGTTGGTTGGCTGGGGCTTCGATGGCCGCAACGACATTTTCGATTGATACCCCTCTTTATGTAGCCGGTCTGGTTGGCACACGAGGATTGGCCGGCAATTGGGAATGGTGGAGCTTCGGCCTGGCGCATGTTGCCATGGCAGTTGTCTTTGCTCCGCTCTGGCGACGGAGTGGGGTGCTGACCGATGCTGCATTCACCGAGCTGCGTTATGGCGGAGCGCCTGCCGCCTGGCTGCGTGGGATTAAAGCATTTTTGCTCGCACTGCCGGTGAATTGCATCGGTATCGGCTATGCCTTCCTGGCCATGCGCAAGGTCGTAGAAGCCCTGGGCATAGTGTCTGGCAACCCTGTGGCAGTGCTTGGCGGTACCCCTGACACTGTTGTGCTGTTGGCAGTCGTGGCTGTGATGGTGCTTGTTTACACAGTTGCTGGCGGCCTCTGGGCTGTCGTGATCACCGATTTCGTGCAGTTGCTGTTGGCTCTTTTGGGAGCGGTGGCGGTGGCGTGGGCAGCCGTTCATGCAGCCGGAGGGATGGACGCCATGCTCGATCAACTGAGGGGGTTAGAGCGACCTGAACTGCTGGCGATCGTGCCCTGGCAATGGAATGGTGATGGCTTTGATTGGATTGGTGGCGCCGAGATCAGTGTGGCCACATTCCTTTCTTATCTCACTGTCCAATGGTGGAGTTTCCGTCGCAGCGACGGTGGTGGTGAGTTCATTCAGAGAATGTTGGCCACGCGGGACGAGCATCAGGCTCAACTGGCTGGCTGGGTGTTTCTGGTGGTCAACTATCTGGTGCGCAGTTGGTTGTGGGTTGTGGTTGCTCTTGCCGCTTTAGTGCTGTTGCCAGCTCAGGCCGACTGGGAACTCAGTTACCCAACCTTGGCTGTGACCTACCTGCCACCGGTGGTGCTTGGTCTTGTCGTGGTCTCTCTGGTGGCGGCTTTCATGAGTACGGTCAGTACCGCAGTGAACTGGGGTGCTAGCTATCTCACCCACGATCTTTACCAGCGTTTTATAAGGCCGGATGCTGATCAGAGAGAGCTGTTGCTGGTCGGTCAATTCACCAGTGTTTTGCTGCTAGTTCTCGGGGTGATCACCGCATTAATTAGCGACAGCATCGGCACAGTGTTTCGTCTGGTGATTGCTATTGGGACCGGGCCCGGAGTGGTGCTTGTGCTGCGTTGGTTCTGGTGGCGGATCAATGCTGCTGCCGAATTGGCGGCGATGGTTTGTGGTTTTGTGGTGGGCCTTTGTACATCCGTTGTGCCCTTGGTGACAATTCCTGATTACGGCACCAGGTTGATGATCACCACGGCGATTACTGCTGTGGTCTGGGTTGTAGTGATGCTGGTGACTCCGCCTGAATCGCCGCAAGTGCTCGAGCGCTTTGTGAACCAGGTGCAGCCACCAGGCCCAGGCTGGAGTCGCTTGCGTCAACGCCTGGATATAACACCGGTGGATTCCCTGGTGAGTTTGTGTTTGCGCTTCATTCTTAGTGTCGGTGTTCTGTTTGGCGGTCTGCTCGGCACTGGCGCGTTTCTGTTACATCAGCAGCTAGGTGGTTGGATCGGTCTGGTGGTCACCGTGGTCTGTGTGCTGCCTTTAACCCGTGGTTGGCTGCGAAGTCGGATGGGCGTCGCATGATCTACAACAAGGTCTTGGCTTGGGAGGCAGAATGAGCGAAAGTCTTCGCAAGCATTGAATTTCATACGTTCCACCGTGTTGCCTGCTCTGATTGTGGCTTTATTTGGGGTGGCTCTGGTGGCAGTGACTGCTCGTATCTGGTTGCCTGGGGACATGCTCGCGCCGGCTCCAATCGGGTGAGATCAGTCGGCCTAATGCCTCTACGATCAAGGTCATGAGTGAAGCTTCTAGACAGCTAGAGGAAGGTCTGGCCAGCCTGGCCATTGATCCTGATGTCTTGGCCAAGGAGTTGGCGGCTGAACAGTTCGTTGATCCGCTTGACGAGATCAATCCTGATAATTCAGACGTGGCGCATTTGTGTGACGCAGGTCTTAACTGGCTGAAGCAGGGCCATGAGGAGCGTCTGCAGGGACTAAGGGTGTTTTGTGAACATAGAGATCCCAGGGCAGTGGCTTTGCTGTTGCCCTTGTTGAAGGAGCCTTGTCCAGTTGAACGGATGAGTGCTGTTTATGCGTTAGGTCGAAATCCTTCCCCGCCAGCGTTAGACCCCCTTTTGCAGTTGCTACAGGCTGATTGCAATGCCTATGTGCGTAAGGCAACCGCCTGGAGCCTGGGGAATTACGCCGATGCACGCGTCCTCAACCCCCTCATTCATGTTCTTCAAAACGATGTGGCTGCGGTACGGCTATGGGCCACCGGCTCATTGGCGGAAGCCGGTGGCACCTCTCCTGATAATGCTGATATCGCTGCAATTCAATTACTGATGAGTTTGCAGATCGATGGTGAGCCTGTTGTGCGAAGTAACTGTATCTGGGCCCTCGGACGTCTTTACAACACGTTGGCTGAACCTCGTCGGCAGGAGTTGGTGGAGGCTTTTGTTGATTCTCTGCTCAACGATGCAGAGCTCTCGGTACGTGATGAGGCTCGCATCGCTCTTGAGCAGTTGGAGAACTCTGAGGTGATTCAGCGGCTTCAAACTCTTGTAGATGAAGGACGCTTGACCTGAAGGCTCAGATTGGATCCTTGATTTACTTGGGTCTTGTGACAATCAACACGTCAGCTCTTGAAGATGGAGGATATTATTTGGAACCCTTCTGATGAAGTGGATGCCTCAACAGACTGTGCGATTCCGGATCCGTCAAGACGGACGTGTTGAAGAGAGTGTTGAGGGAGTGGTTGGTGAAGCCTGCCGTCTTCTCACCGAGCGGATTGAAGAATCCATCGGTGTCGTGGAACAAAGCACACCGACAGCCGAGGCGTTTCTCCGTCCACAGGATCAATCCCAGTCCATTCCAGCCGAGCTTCTTTGATGTCGCACTTCAGCACTGTTAAGACACACCTGCGCAAACGAGAGCCCCTGTTACAGGCGCTCAAGGATCTTGGTTATGTCCCCCAAGAAGGGGAGCGTTCTGTTCGCGGCTATCGCGGACAAACAGTCACAGCAGAATTGGCTGTGATCATGCCCGAAGGTGGTGATATTGGCTTCCGTTTGAATTCGACTACCGGGGCCTATGAATTGGTGACCGACCTCGACCTCTGGCGGCAATCTGTTCCGGTGGAACGTTTTCTTGCTCAGCTCACCCAGCGCTACGCCCTTAATACGGTGTTGGCATCAACAGCGCAGGAAGGCTTTGAGGTGGCAGAGCAGCGCAATACTGATGACGGCGCTATCGAACTGGTGGTAACTCGCTGGGATTCCTGATATCCAACCTTGACCATTGATTGATCCATCGGCAGCTTTTCAGGTTTCCGCCCAGCTTGATGAGCGGGCGAATGGATCGGAGCCGCTGCTTGGTGGCCAATTGCGTGAGAAGGCTGTCTGGGTTGATGAGGCTGTCTGCATTGGTTGTCGGTACTGCGCTCATGTGGCGACTAACACCTTTGTTATCGAGCCAACAATGGGTCGCTCGCGGGCCATCCGGCAGGACGGCGATAGTACGGAACGCATTCAGGAAGCCATTGCTACCTGCCCGGTGAACTGCATCAAATGGGTGCAGTTTGAGCAGCTAGATGAATTGAGAGCTCAATTAGAAGCTCTGGAATTGCTTCCTCTCGGCTTTCAAAGGACTTCTCGTAAGCGACGTAATCATGGCTCCTAAGAGTTAATGAAGGCGTCTTTGGAGCAGAGCTCTCTGCCTTGCCGCCGCTTTGGCCGCACCGGTTTATCAATGCCTGTGTTGTCTTTAGGGGGGATGCGCTTTCAGCAGAGCTGGACAGATTTGGAGGCGGAGGTCATTACCTCTGAGT
Source organism: Prochlorococcus sp. MIT 1306 (assembly GCF_047304515.1). Taxonomy (NCBI): domain Bacteria; kingdom Bacillati; phylum Cyanobacteriota; class Cyanophyceae; order Synechococcales; family Prochlorococcaceae; genus Prochlorococcus; species Prochlorococcus sp. MIT 1306. Next base: position 184,862 of record NZ_CP138959.1, read on the forward strand.
CGCAGCAACTGCTGCAGGACATTTTGGAGCGAGCGGTGGCCTGTGGCTTCCATCATGTGGAGACGGCACGCCATTACGGCAGCTCTGAGCGGCAGTTGGGATGGGCGCTGCGTGATGTCTTGGATCCACAGCGGCTGTTGCAGAGCAAAGTTCCTCCTCGTGAGGATCCCAAAGTCTTTGAGGCTGAGTTGGCACTCAGCTTTGAACGATTGGGATGTGAACGATTGGATCTAGTTGCCATCCATGGCCTCAACCTTTCGGAGCATCTGGAGCAGACCTTGCGACCAGGAGGTTGCATGGATGTGTTGCGTCGTTGGCAGGATGATGGACGCATCGGCCATGTGGGTTTTTCCACCCATGGCCCCACAGACCTAATCGTGCAGGCGATCGAGACGGATGCTTTTGATTATGTGAACCTGCACTGGTATTTCATTTATCAAGACAATGATCCTGCACTGGATGCAGCAGCTCGTCATGACCTAGGCGTTTTCATCATTAGTCCGACCGATAAGGGTGGCCATCTGCATAGTCCCTCGTCTCAACTTCTTGAACTCTGCGCTCCACTTCATCCAATTGTGTTCAACGATCTGTTCTGCTTGCAAGACCCAAGGGTTCATACGATCAGCGTTGGCGCAGCGCGACCCAGTGATCTCGATCGGCATCTCGAGGCAGTGGATCTCTTGCAGAGTGCCGCTGAGTTGCTGCCACCAGTTCAGCAGCGACTCGTTGATGCGGCACAGTTGGCTTTAGGTGAGGCTTGGTTGACCAGTTGGCAGAGGGGCTTGCCGCCCTGGCAGGAGTCTCCAGGCGAGATCAATCTTCCGATCTTGCTTTGGCTTCATAATCTTGTAGAGGCTTGGGGAATGGAGGGTTATGCAAAAGCCCGCTACGGCTTACTTGGCAGTGGCAGCCACTGGTTCCCTGGAGCGAATGCTGAAGCACTGGATGCAGATGTGAGTGAGGCGGCCCTCAGGGAGGTGTTGGTGAACAGCCCCTGGTGTGATCAGATCCCAGGCTTGCTGCGTAGGTTGCGCAACCGTCTTGGTGGTCATCCTCAGCAGCGACTGACCAGTGTTTAAGACCCGAGCGGGTTCTTGGCAGGTACACCGATTGGACGTGGAAAGGTCGCTGGGCAGGGGAGCGTTGCGCGCAGGCGTAATTGGTGACGCACCCCGCGATTGTCAGGAAGTTCGCGACGTTCGATCTTGATTAGATCGGCTTGTAGCAATCTGAGAGCTTTAGCGAGATCCTTTGCATCGTTGGGGCTCCAATGGCCACGAAATAGCAGGGCTTCACCGCTTGGCTTGAGAAGGGGGACGAGGTATTCGGCCACAACCGGTGCTGTGCTCACTGCGCGAGCCATCGCGAGATCAAACAAGCCGCGGCAGCAGGGATCCTGCCCAGTGAGTTCTGCCCGTTCGCTACGTACCGTGACGCGGGATGTTAGCCCTAGCTTTGCCGCCATTGCATTTAGGGCAGCTGTCTTGCGGCCTACCGAATCCACCAAGGTGATACTTGCGCCTGGTAGTGCGATGGCTAGCACCAGACCGGGAAAGCCACCGCCGCTGCCGATATCGATGCAACGACGTGGTTGTTGGGCGTTCTGCAATTCGCTCTGCAGAGGCCAGAGGCTGTCGAACACCTGCAAAATCCAGTAGTCACCACCTTCGACCAGGCGGGTCAGGTTGACCCGGGCATTCCATTTGCGCAGGAGGGCTTGTAGGGCGATCATTTGCTCCAGTTGTTCACTGGAGGGATGCCATCCAAGGGCATTCCAGAGCCCCGGGCCTGGGTTGCTAAAGCAGGCCTGATTTGACATGGGCAATCAGAACATAGTGCTCTCTAGGATGGAATTGTTCAAGGGGAAAGGAGATGATTTTCTGCGAGTTGCCGATCAACTTCTGGTTTTGACTCTTGCGAAGAGCCATTACGAGCGTCTGGGAGTTGCGCGCTCTGCAGATGTTGAAACCATTCATCTAGCCTTCCGCCGTCGCAGTAAGGTTCTGCATCCGGATACGGCTCCGCTTCCTGCTGAACAGGCTGCCAAGCAGTTTCAGTTGTTGTGCGAGGCCTATGAGCTTCTCACCGACCCGGTGCGACGCCAGGCGTATGACGCCAGCCTGATGGCAGAAGGGTTGTTGGCTGCGAGCTCCAGTGTTGGCACTGATGCGCGGCCTTCAATGTCTTCTAGTGCTACGAAGGGGGTTGGCGTGCGCCGTCCTCTTTCCGGGGGGGAGTGGTTTTCTCTGCTTCTTCTGGGGCTGACTTTAATGTTCAGCCTGCTGATTGGATTTGGAGTGGCTTGGGCTCATGGACGTGAGCTGCAAGTTTGGCCTAGTTGGCTCAATAATGAACAGACTGCTGGCAGGATTTCAATAACAGGTGTCATCAATGTCGTCGTTGCCTCCCGAACAGACGCCTTTGGATCGCCATTCCCTCGTTTCTCTTGAGAGTTGGCTGCAGCGGCTAGGTGCTGAGCGCAGTTGTGAGGATCCCTGTCGATGGATTTGGCTCATGCCTGAATGGTCAGCTGAAATCGTTCTGGAGCAGGAAGAATTGAGGGTTGCATGGGAGCAAGGTGGTCAGCGCAGTCAGTGCTGTTTCCCTTATGGTCTGCCCCGCTCCGATGTGGAGGCTGCTCTTTCGGAAGGCCCTTAAGAACGATGGTGTTGCTTCTGTTGAGCGCTTGAACTCAGAGGGCTTCCAAGCCTAAATGGATGGCTGCATAGCATTGCTCAAGCTGAGCGTCATTGAGGCAGAGCGGAGGCAGCAGATAAACGACCTGACCTAGAGGTCGCAGGAAGACACCATTGTTGATGGCTTGTTGTTTGACGATTCGTCCTGCTGGATTGAGGTAGCCATGGGTTCCGTCTATCGCGAGGTCGAAGGCTGCGATGGTGCCGGTCAGTCTTGGTTGCTGCACTTTTGGATGTTCAGCTAGGGCTTCGAGATGAGGTCGATGCCTAGCCTCAAAGTTTTCGTAGCTTTCTGGGTTGGCCTCCAGTAGATCGAGGCTTGCGTTTGCGGCTGCGCAACCTAGGGGATTAGCAGTGAAGCTATGACCGTGCCAGAGGGTGAGAGATGGATCATCTCCTAAGAAGGCCTCAAACACCTCTTCGCGGGCCATGGTGACGCCCATGGGCAAAAATCCCCCGGTGAGTCCTTTCGATAAAGCGATCAAATCGGGAGCAAGCCCTGCACGCTTGAAGGCGAATAGGGCTCCACAGCGTCCGAAACCAGTTAGAACCTCATCAGCAATCAGCAAGGCTCCCGCAGCACGTACACGTTGTTCGACTCCTTGTAGGAATTCCGCTCGCACCATGGACATGCCGCCTGCCCCTTGGACTAATGGCTCCAAGATGACTGCTGCTGTTGGGGTTTGAAGGCAGCGTTCCAGTTCAGTTAGAGCAATCCGTTCACGTGTTTCAACCTCTTCATCGCCCCACCAGGTAGCGGGCCAGGGCACCCGTGCTACTGGAAACAACATCTCCTCAAAGGGGGCACTGAATAGGTTGCGCTCTCCCACTGCCATCGCTCCGAACGTGTCGCCGTGGTAAGCCCCGTTGAAGGCGATGAGTTGTTGCCGAGGTTCGCCGCGGTTGTGCCAGCACTGACAAGCGATCTTGAGCGCAACCTCCACGGCGGTAGAGCCGTTATCGGAGAAAAACAGGCGTTGAAGGCCTGTTACGGCACTGAGGCGCGCTGCCAGTTGTTCTGCTTGGGGATGAATGAAGTCAGCAAAGATCACCTGCTCCAGTTGCTGTGCCTGGGTTGCGATGGCGGCGGCGATGCTGGGATTGGCATGGCCATGAAGGGTGACCCACCAGCTGCTGATTGCATCAATCAGGGGAGGTGCACCATCTAGCATCAACAGCGCTCCATCCGCCGCGATCACACGTTGCGGTGGTGATGCCGATGCGATCTGAGTGAAGGGAGGCCAGAGATGGGGATGCCAGTTGTTGGCGTTTGGGGCGGCGAGTGGATCGAAGCAATCCATGATCCGATGGGATTGTGTTGCCATCTTGGATTGTGATGTTGCGGCCTGAACCGATCACGATGGCTCTTTGCAATCCTTTGGCTAGAACCATTGCTTGGCGATTGCACCACCATTTGCACTTTGAGGATTTTGATATGGCTTGCTAGTGCTTTTAATTAAGTGATGAAATCCTTGTTATCAAAGTGGTGCTTTGAGTTGTCTTAAGCTATCGCAAGGCTTTTCTCAAGCTTCTTTTTGATGATGTCTTGAAAGGTATTTGAGCAGTTCTGCTGTAGATAATTATGATTTACTTTGTTGTTGATCTATTCTGCTGATTTGGTTTTATTGCTTTTAGGACACGTTTGGAGATGTGCTGACTCATCAAGAAGGAATGCTGAATTCGCCAAGGCTTGTCGTTGTCGTTGCAGAGAGTTTTGCGTTTGAATTCAATTCATCCATCCTTTTGGCTTGCTTCAGGTTGTTGCATTGATGAGATAGGACTGATTCAGCGGCAGACCTCGCTTTGTTGTTCCCCTTCTGTAGCGAGGGGGCCGCAGTTGACCCAGCGCACCATGCCGACTTCAATGTCGGTGAATAGCACAAGGATTCCTCCACAGAGAAGAACAACTCCAACGGTGGCCCATGACTGACGCTTGTTCATTGAACTTGACTCCAGGATTTCAGTAGCCGTTTGAAGGTAAGGCTCAGGTCTTGCAGATGCCACTGCTCTGCGAGTGTTGCTGCCGTGAGATTGGGTAAGTGAGGCAACTGAGCTATGACTGGAACACCACCAAATTGTTCCAGGGTTTTTGGATTGTCGGGGTGGGGTGGACCATTGAGCACCAAGCCTAAGACCTTCAGATTGCGCAAGCGCAGTGCTTCAAGGCTGAGCAGGGTGTGGTTGAGGGTACCCAGGCCACTGCGTGCAACGAGGATGAGCGGTAGTTGCCAACGCACGAGTTGATCGAGTTGTAGCCATTGACGGTTGAGTGGCACCATTAGGCCGCCAGCAGTTTCTATCACTAGGGGACCAGATACATCAGGCAATACAAGTTGATCGGGGTTGATGCAGCAGTTCTCTTGTTCTGCGGCCCAGTGGGGTGATACTGCGGCCTGGAGGTTATAGACCTCTGGGTGCCAACGTTCGGCGGGAAGATTAAGGAGCTGACAAACCCTATTGCGGTCTCCACCGTCTTCCTCTAGGCCGCTCTGTATTGGCTTCCAGTAGGTGGCAACTAATCCTTGAACTAGCAATGCACTCACCACGGTCTTGCCGACGTTGGTGTCTGTGCCGCAGACGATTAGAGGAGTCTTTGCCTCAGTCATCGCTGGATTAAAAGCAGTTGGATCAGCCATGTGAGTTGTGCCTCTCCACTGTTCTGGCAACGTGGCCAGGCTTGTTTGAGATGGCGCCAGTTGCCAACCCCCATGCTTGGGCAAGGGCTGGCCTGGGCACCAATTTGGCGCATTGGTTTCAAGAGCTGAAAGACTTCAGGACTCTGTTGGGTGAACTGGTGTAGTTGTTGATGGCGGATGCTATTGCTGGACAGCACATCAAGCAATGACGCTTGGGAGGGGAATGGCAGAGCTGTGCAGCTCACGCCTGCCGTTGCTGCTGCTTGGTGCCACTGGGGGAAACTTCCTTGTACCGGTAAGGCCAACGCCAGCCAGCCTTCAGGAGTGAGAGCGGCCATCCATTCATGTAGTCGTTCTAAAGGATTAATCAGCCAGTGAAGGGCAAAACTCGAGGCCAGCAAGCTGGGTGATGTGGGCCAAGACGGCAGGCCTACATTGAGATCCCACAACTGTGAGGAGCTGGTGATGTGCTGATGTTTCAGCATCTCGGGACAGCCATCCACGCGGAGGACGGCTTGATCGGGATTGCAGGCCTCCAGAGCATCTGCCATTAGGCCTGTACCTGAACCGAGGTCTACCCAGAACCCTGCTGGAATCGGCTGCCGAGCACACTGTCTGGCGAGCCTCCAGGCAATGGCACGCTGTAATTGCGCCTGGCTGTTGTAAGTGGTTGCAGCTTGCTCAAAGTTGCTCAACACTTGTTTTGACCAGCGATTGCTCAAGGGGCTGACTCCAGCCATTTGTGCACTCGCTCAATGAGTTCGGGTATCAGCAAGGCATGCCCCGCTTCAGGCAAGATCCAATGGCAAGGGGGGCTTTGCAAATGCTTAAGCAGGGCTTCTACCAAGGCGATTCGTGCAGCGGGGGCCACGATTGCGTCTTGTGCAGCTTCGACCACCAGCACCCTGGCCTTGGCAGGAAGTCCTGCTGGTAAACCATCAGTTTTGATGAGTAATTCGAGATCAGCCTGCAGTTGCTTGCGGCCGTTTGCTGAGAGGCCTTGTTGGATGGGTCCCGCTGGCAATGCACTAGCGGGCATTGGATAGGCGGCCCGAGCTAAGAAAGTGTGGAGCATGGCGCTTTCAGCTGCTGTGCCGAGGCGTTCTTGCATGCCCTTTAGGCCAGTGCGTAGGGCACGGTTTGCTGGTCCTTTGGGCAAGAAACCCCCGAAGCTTGCCAGCAGCACCAGATCGGTGGCCTGTGCAAGCACTTCGCTGGCGAGCAGGTGTGGGCCTAAAGAATGGCCAACCACCACCCGCCTTTGCTCTGCTTGTGGTTCAGGGGCGTTATGCCATTGGGGTTGAAGCGGTGGCAGTGTTGCGTAGCCCTGTTCTTGGCTTTGCCACAACCAGCCATGGGCTTGAAAATGGCGGGCCCAGAGCTGCCAGGTGTTGCTATCGCCACACCATCCGTGCATGGCGATTACCTCTTTCATCCAGTTTCAAGGGCGCTCATCAGCCGTTCCAATGTCTCATCGGGTAGCCCCCTGCGCAGCACAAGCCGAAGGCGCGCCGTGCCTTCTGGAACAGTGGGAGGACGGATGGCCACGCTAAGTAGGCCGGCTTCCTCGAGTTGACTTTGGCGATTCAGAGCTTGTTGGTCGGAACCGATCAGCAGAGAGAGGATGGGTCCATACCCAGGCGGGCGAGCCCATCCTCTAGCGGCCAATTGACCACGCCATTGCTCGGCACGCTCTTGCAGTTGCTTGCCCCATTGAGGGTGAGATTGGATCAGGTTTAGGGCAGTGAGAGCTGCCGCCGCTAAAGGCGGTGCCAGTGCTGTGGTGTAACGAAAGGCGCCACTGTTTTGCAGAAGGTGATCGCCCATGGCGCAATCACCTGCCAGGAAGGCACCACCGCTACCGAATGCTTTGCCGAAGGTGCCGCTGATGATTGACACTGGTGCAGAGAGCCCATGGCAAAGACCTCGCCCTTGAGGACCGATCACACCCAGGGCATGCGCTTCATCCACGAGCAGCCTGGCACCATGCACTTCGCAGAGCTCGGCCATTGTTGAGAGCGGTGGACTGGTGCCCTCCATGCTGAATAGGCTTTCGGTGAGTACAAGCGGCGGTTGATGCGGTTGATGATGCCGGCAGAGCTTGAGGCGCCGCTCAAGGTCTGCCAGGTCATTGTGGGCATAACGCTGCAGCCTGGCGCCACTTGCTTTGACACCCATCAATAGAGAATGGTGAGCTAGGCGATCAGCCAGTACTGGGGTATTGCGGTTGGCCAGTGCGATCACTGCTGCCAGGTTTGCTTGGAACCCGCTTGGGAAAAGTAAGACCCGCTCGCGACCTAGCCAGTCGGCGAGGGCTTCTTCCAGTGCAACATGCACTGGCCGGCTGCCAGTTACTAGCCTGGATCCACCTGCTCCAACACCTTCTGAATGCAAGGCCGCTCTGGCGGCTTCGATCAGATCAGGATGCCGACATAGACCTAGGTAATCGTTGCTGGCCAGATCTACTAGAGGTTTTGATTCCCCCTGAGCTGACACTGGTTTGAACTCAGCTGGCCCTGGCCCTGGCCGCCAGGTGCGCAGCTGGCGGCGACGTGCTGTGGGCTGGCTTTGCATGGGTCCAGTCTGCAAGCCCTGCGCAGTTCAGGATGGCTTCTTTGGCTTGATTTTGCCTTGTTGGCATGCTGGCTGGTGCCAATGCCAACGATTGCCAGAAGTGGATTGCAGGGCTCTTTAGGATTGAAACCATGAGTTCAGTGGCGCACGTCACGACTGCTTCCGACGTCGCCAAGCTTGAACTGGATCCATTAGCGATCTTTTCTTTTCCGCTGGATGAATTCCAGCTTGAGGCCATTGCCGCACTTAACCATGGGCATTCTGTGGTTATTAGTGCTCCTACGGGATCCGGTAAGACATTGGTGGGCGAATATGCCATCCATAGGGCGATTGCCCATGGGCAGAAGGTTTTTTACACCACGCCCCTGAAGGCTCTTTCAAATCAGAAGTTGCGCGATTTCCGTGAACAGTTTGGTTCGCAGAACGTGGGGCTGATGACCGGTGATCTGAGCGTCAATCGTGAGGCTTCGATTGTGGTGATGACCACCGAGATCTTCCGCAACATGCTTTATGCGGAAGCAGACCAGGCTGACGATCCGTTGGCTGACGTGGAAGCGGTGGTGCTCGATGAGTGCCATTACATGAATGATTCTCAACGGGGCACGGTGTGGGAAGAGTCGATCATTCACTGTCCAGCGTCTGTGCAATTGGTGGCGCTTTCTGCAACGGTGGCCAATGCTGGACAGCTCACCGACTGGATCGAGCGGGTGCATGGCCCTACACAGTTGGTGTTCAGCGATTATCGGCCGGTACCACTGCAGTTCAGCTTCTGCAGTGCTAAGGGATTGCATCCTTTGCTCAACGATGCGGGCACAGGACTTCATCCCAACAGCAAGGTGTGGCGTGCTCCTAAGGGGCACAAGCGCAAGGGTCGTTCCCCTAAGCCCCCTCAGCCAGAACCACCGCCCATCAGATTTGTGATTGCGCAGATGGCGGAGCGCGAAATGTTGCCGGCGATTTATTTCATCTTCAGCCGTCGTGGCTGCGATAAATCCGTTAAGGATCTTGGCTCTCAGTGTCTGGTCTCACCGACCCAGCAAGAGCAGATTCGCCAGCGTCTTCGAACCTATAGCGAGACCAATCCAGAGGCTGTTCGTGATGGCATCCATGCTGATGCCCTGCAGCGGGGCATTGCTGCTCACCATGCTGGTGTGCTGCCTGCGTGGAAGGAACTGATCGAGGAGTTGTTTCAGCAGGGGCTTGTGAAGGTGGTGTTTGCCACTGAAACGCTTGCGGCAGGGATCAACATGCCGGCACGTAGCACTGTGATTTCAGCGTTGTCGAAGCGCACTGAGCGTGGCCACCGACCACTGATGGGCAGCGAATTTTTACAGATGGCGGGTCGTGCCGGGCGGCGCGGGTTGGATTCTCAGGGTTATGTGGTCACAGTGCAAAGTCGTTTCGAGGGCGTGCGTGAGGCAGGCCAGCTGGCCACCAGCCCAGCAGATCCTCTTGTGAGTCAGTTCACCCCTAGCTACGGCATGGTGCTGAACTTGTTGCAGCGCCATGACCTCAAGAAGGCAAGGGAACTTGTAGAACGCAGTTTTGGTCGCTATTTAGCCAGCCTGGATTTGGTGTACGAGGAGGAATCGCTGGAACAACTGCGGCTACAGCTGGGGCAACTGCAGGGAGTTGCTGGTGATGTTCCCTGGCAAGACTTTGAGGATTATGAAAAGCGACGCAGTCGATTGCGTGAGGAGCGGCGTTTGTTGCGGATTTTGCAGCAACAGGCTGAGGAGACCTTGGCCAATGAGCTCACCCTGGCTTTGCAGTTTGCCAGTGTTGGCACGTTGGTGAGCCTGAAGGCCCCCCAGTTGCGGGGACGTGTCACTCCAGCTGTGATCGTCGACAAGCTTGAGGGCCCAGGTCAGTTTCCGCTTCTGCTTTGCCTAACCGATGAGAACGTTTGGCTACTGCTGCCCTGTCCGGCGGTTGTCAGCCTGCATGCGGAATTGAGCTGCTTGCAAGTGACTGAAATGATTGAGCCGGATCTGCAGCGCTCTGGCGAACTTCGCCATGGGGATCAGCACAGTGGAAGCCTTGCTCTTGCTGTCGCCCATATGGCCAAGCGTCACGACATGACGACTCCCCAGTACGACCTGGCCGGTGAGGTGTTGGCCCAGGCGCAGCGGGTTCGTGGTCTTGAGGACGAGTTAGAGCAGCAACCGGCTCATCGTTGGGGGGATCGCAAACAGCTCAAGAAACATCGCCGTCGTATGGAGGAGCTTGAGCTTGAGATCTGCGAACGTCAACAGTCTCTGCACCAGAGGGCCAACCGTCATTGGGAGACCTTTTTGAGTTTGATCGAGATCTTGCAGCACTTTGGTTGTCTTGATGATTTGGATCCCACGGAGATTGGACGCACTGTGGCGGCGATGCGGGGCGACAACGAACTTTGGCTGGGTCTTGCATTGATGAGTGGCCATTTGGATGACTTGCACCCTGCCAATCTGGCGGCGGTGTTCGAGGCGATCAGCACGGAGGTCAATCGTCCTGATCTTTGGAGTGGCTACCCACCACCGGCGAGTGCGGAGGAGGCCCTCCATGATCTAGCAGGTATTCGCCGAGAGCTCTTGCGGGCACAGGAGCGCTGCCAAGTGGCTGTCCCCGCTTGGTGGGAGCCTGAGCTGATGGGTTTGGTCGATGCCTGGGCCCGTGGTACTGCCTGGAGTGATCTGATTGCCAATACGTCACTGGATGAGGGCGATGTCGTGCGGATCCTCCGCCGCACGGTGGACCTGCTCGCACAGGTGCCTTACTGCGAGGCGATCAGTGAGCAGTTGCGTCGTAATGCACGTTTGGCACTGAAAGCGATCAATCGCTTCCCTGTGTGTGAGGCAGAGGATCTGTTAGATGCGGCTGCAGTTGACGAAGAACTCAATCCTGCTACAGAGCGGGTGGCTTGATCAGGCGAGTTCTGGTTGGTTAGTGGGCGATGACAAATTTCTCCTTGCGCGGTTTCGTATCTTTCACGCAGAGGGAGAGCCCTGTTGATATGAACATCAGGACGACAACGAGACCATAGCCTTGGAGTTCCTGGCCCGGAGATGGGACCAAGCCCTTAGCAACCCCTATTTGAGCAAGGAAGCCAACAGCGGGCTGAATGAATACTGGCAGCACCATGACAACGAAGTTCACGAAAGCTAGTTTGACTGCACGGTTATGACGTTTTGCCACGTCGGCCGTCATCACGAAAGCCAGCAGCTGGGAACCTGTTGTCAATCCGAGCGCGATCATCAACATCGCGTTCCACCAAAGCGGGGCTGAGTTCGTCAAGGCAATCGCAACGGCGATCACGGACGACAAGATTGCTCCAGTGACAAAAAGAATCTTGCGGCGCTTCAAGCGATCGGATAAGTGCCCAGTTGCAATTCCTCCGGCGGCAAAACCAATGAAGATGAGAGTGGTGAGCAAACTCGACAGCCCTGTCGACAAACCTGAGTGGATGTGCAGGAAGGTCACTCCCCAAAGATCGCCAATCACTGAGATCGGGAGATATAAACCTGCTGCTGCGAGAGAAAGACACCAGATATTCCGGTCGCGCATGATTTCCTTGATCAGACTCGCGAGTGGTTGGGGACTCTTTGGATCAAACCCGTCTTCTCGCATCAACTCCACGAACCAATTGGGGCGTTTGGGTAGGAGTTTCCACAGCATGAGAGCGATGACCAGACCCGCCCCTGTACAAACCAGCAAAGGGACGCGCCAACCCCATGACTTCGTCAGAATGAGAAGTGGGTATTGAGCGAAAGATGCGCCCAGAGTGCCCATCGCTACGGTTAAACCCGGGACCATCCCATGGCGTTTTGGCGGCAACCAGATCATGGCGAGATAGATGACGCCGAGATAAGCAACTGAACTGCCCAATCCCTGCATCAAGCGCCCTAGTCCCAGCACCACCACATTGTTGGTGCTGGCAAAGAGCAGACAACCCAGGGCTACGACAAGTGCCGCTGGGGCAACGACGGCACGGACTCCGAAGCGATCGAGAAGGCGGCCTACAAGAAGCTGTGAGGGAGCGTATGCGAGAAAATACATTCCCATGGCGAGACCAAACTCTCCTTGGCTCGAGCCGGTGACCCGCATCAATTCGGGTTGTAGGACGCCCGGTGCGACTCGTGCGAAGAACTCGTAGAAATAGAAAAGGGAGCAAACTAGAAAGAGCATCCAGGGTCGCCAACCCCGGCGGGCGCGCTGGGCTTGACCATGAAGATTGCTGATTCGTTGCTGTGCGGAACTCTGGCTCTGGATGCTTCTTGATTCGCCAGAATTTGATGTCATCGGGGGGTCACAGCCGAGCAGATGTCATCAATGCCGGATTAACAATGCGATCGAAGTCTTCTTTGCTCACATAGCCGAGTTTTAGTGCTGCTTCACGCAGGCTGAATCCTTTCTCATGGGCGAGGTGGGCAATCTCACTGGCTTTGTCGTAACCGATTTCTGGGGCTAAAGCTGTCACTAGCATCAGCGATTGCTCTAGATCATGCTGGATCTTGATTCGGTTTGGTTCAATCCCTTGCACCATTGCCAGTCGGTAATTGCGGCAGGCGTCATGTAGCAATTCAATGCTGTGAAGCAGGTTGAAGCCAATCAGGGGTTTGTAGACGTTCATTTGGAGATGACCACTACCACCTGCCATGGTCACGGCTGAATCAAGCCCGATGACCTGTAAACAGACCATGGCCATGGCCTCGCATTGAGAGGGGTTGACTTTCCCAGGCATGATCGAGCTTCCTGGCTCATTCTCAGGTAGATGCAGCTCTGCCAGGCCGGCCCTTGGGCCACAGGCCAGTAGGCGCAGATCATTGGAGATCTTGAATAGGGCAACCGCCAACATGCGCAACTGAGCCATTGCATTCACTAACCCGTCATGGCTGGCCATCACGGCGAACTTGTTTTTCGCTGAGCTGAATGGCAGGCCTGTGATGCTGGCAAGTTGCGCAGCTGTTTCTTGCCCGAAGCGAGCTGGGGCGTTGAGGCCAGTCCCCACGGCGGTGCCTCCAAGCGGCAGGGGGTAGAGCTCTATCAGGCTTGACTGAATACGACTATGGGCTGAGGCAATTTGATCCCGCCACGCAGAGGCCTCCTGACCAAGGGTGAGAGGTACGGCGTCCTGTAGATGAGTGCGACCGATTTTGATGATGTCACTCCAGGCATTGCTTTTTCGGGCAAAGGCTGCGATCAATCGCTCCAGTTCAGGCAGCAAGTTTTTAGTGATCCCCTGGACTGCGGCGATATGTATAGCTGTAGGGAAGGCGTCATTGGTGGACTGGGATCGATTGACATGATCGTTTGGATGCACCGGCCTATGGCTACCTAGGGGTTCGTCGTTTGCCTGAGACGCCAGGTTGCTAATCACCTCGTTGACATTCATGTTTGTGTGGGTACCGCTACCGGTCTGCCAGACCCTCAGTGGAAACTGATCGTCATGGAGACCGGATGCAACAGCAGAGGCGGCCTTGATGATTTGATCCCGCTGGATTTCATCGAGAACACCCAGGCGACAGTTCACGCTGGCGGCAGCCTGTTTGATCAATGCCAAGGCATGGATCAGTTCGACTGGCATGCGGTCTGTGCTGATGGCGAAGTTAAGGAGCGATCGCTGGGTTTGTGCACCCCAGAGAACCCCAGCGGGCACCTCAACAGTGCCCATGCTGTCGTGTTCGATACGCATCAGGTCAGCCATCAAGTTTTCGGCAAGGGGCAGAAGCAGATCACATTGATCTTCACTTGTTTTATGGGGTTTGAGAGCGCGTTAGAACCCATTCAATGATGGTAAAAAGTCTGGCCAGACTTAAACGACTCAAATCATTCCAATCGGTTTAGACGTCCAGGGCATCGGATTCAGAGTCCGAGCCGTTGCCAGATCACGTCTAGGTTGGCTTGGTGTAGCTCTGTGCTGAAGCATTCGGCTAGCGCCTTGGCATTGAGAAGGGTCGATACTTCAGGATCGGCCTCAAGATTGGCGCGGAAGTTACCCCCTTCGGTATTCCACGCAGCATGGGCGTTGCGCTGGACAACACTGTAGGCATCTTCTCTGCTCATGCCGTTCTCAACAAGCGCCAATAGCACCCGCTGACTGAACACCACGCCGCCATAGATATTCATGTTGCGGCGCATGTTTGCTGGGTAGATGCCAAGGCCCTGCACGACTTGGGTCATTTCTCGCAACATGAAGTGGAGTGTGACGGAGCAATCCGGCAGCATCATTCGCTCAGTGGAGCTGTGACTGATATCACGCTCATGCCAGAGGGCCACGTTCTCGAGTGCTGCGACGACATAGCTGCGTAGGACCCTTGCAAGACCACTAATCCGCTCAGCCCGAATCGGGTTGCGTTTGTGTGGCATCGCCGAACTTCCCTTTTGTCCCTTAGCAAAGCTCTCCTCCACTTCCAGCACATCGGTTCGCTGCAAGTTGCGGATCTCTGTCGCGAATCGATCTAGAGACGCCCCCACTAATGCCAGGGTCTGTACATAGTCCGCATGACGATCGCGAGAGATGACCTGGGTACTAGCGGTGTCTGGGATGAGGCAAAGGCGCTCGCATGTGAGCTGCTCAACCTTTGGATCCGTGTTGGCGTAGGTGCCCATGGCGCCACTGATCTGGCCTACAGCCACATCCCTCTCCAGCCTCTCCAGTCGCTCGGCATTGCGCATTGTTTCTGCTAGCCAACCGGCCAGTTTGAAACCGAAGGTGATTGGTTCGCCATGGATGGCATGGGAGCGGCCGATCATGACTGTGCCCTTGTGCTCCACTGCCAAGCTGCGGATCGCCTCTTGAAGGCTGCCTAGTTCTTGTTGTAGCAATGCCACAGAGTTTTTTAACTGAAGGGCCAGACCCGTATCCAGCACATCGCTGCTGGTCATGCCGACGTGGATGTAGCGGCCGGCACCCCCTACGTGTTCATTCACGTTGGTCAGGAAGGCGATGACGTCGTGGCGAACCTCTGCCTCAATCTCCAAGATGCGCTGTGGTTCGAAGGTTGCGCGTTCACGAATTTGCTGCATTTCAGCCTCTGGGATCTTCCCCAGTTGACAGTTGGCCTCACAAGCAGCGATCTCTACATCTAGCCAGCTTTGATACTTGGCCCTGTCGGTCCAAATCTCGCCCATTTCGGGCAGTGTGTAGCGCTCGATCAAGGGCTCACAGAAGGGCGGTTGATTCTTGAACTTAAGTCTTTGGATTCAGGCTGACTTGAGTCGACGGTGTTCAACTTCCCAATGAACATGTTGCCCCCAGGCCTGTTGCCGTACCCAGCAACGGCCACCTTTGCATTGGATCAATTGGAATGGCGGTAGATCGTTGGGTTGATTTTCCAGGGTCACAAAGCTGCCCGGCGGCAGTAGCTCCAGCACTGTGGCGAGTTGCTTTTGAGGAACAACATGGAGATTGCTGCGGCTTGTGTACCGATGGATAGCTATGGGTTGTGGAGGTTGGCCTTGAGACACGTCCTGGCGGGCGAGTTGCGGTGATCTTCTCGGAAGCTTTCGCTTTTTGCGGTGGTTAAGAGGTTTTTGTTTCGTTTTCAAGTCTGCTTTTATGACGAAATGTCCCACAAACAGCGTCTTGATCTGCAGCTGCTGATGAAGGGCTTGGCGAGTTCTCGCCATCAGGCTCAGCAGCTGATCCGCGCCGGCAAGGTGCGAGATGGTAATGGCCAGCTGCTTGATAAGCCTGGTCATGAGGTGTCTCAGGAGCTTGAGCTTCAGGTTGAGCAGCCACCGAGATTCGTGTCTCGTGGCGGGGAAAAGTTGCTGGGCGCTCTGCTGGAGTTTCCTCTCAATGTTGAGGGACGAGTATGCCTGGATGGCGGCATCTCGACAGGAGGTTTCACCGATTGCCTGTTGCAGCATGGTGCCGCTCGGGTTTATGGAATCGATGTGGGCTATGGCCAGACGGCCTGGGATTTGCGCAACGACCCTCGCGTGGTGCTGAGGGAGCGCACCAATCTGCGCACCCTCAGCCCTGATCAGCTCTACGGGGCTGAGGAGCCTTTGCCGAGCCTTGCTGTTGCTGATCTTGCCTTCATCTCCTTGCGGCTTGTGCTGCCTGCCATCAAGAAACTACTTAAGCCAGACCAATCAGAGGCAGTGCTGTTGGTGAAGCCCCAGTTTGAGGTTGGGCGTGAGCGGGTGGGTAAAGGTGGAGTGGTCAGGGATGCCTTGGCCCATGTGGATGCCTTGAAGAGCGTGATCGATACATCAAGGTCTTTGGGTTGGTGGCCCAAGGGACTTATCGCTTCTCCGATCACTGGACCGGCTGGTAATCATGAATACCTGCTCTGGCTGGGTGACGAGACCCTCGCAGATTTTCCAGTTCTTGAGAGACTTGTGGCTAAGACGTTGGCCTAGAGGGCTTTGCTGTCACGATCACCAGTACGGATACGTACTACGGAATCCACTGGAGAGATGAAAATCTTGCCGTCACCGATTTCGCCTGTTTTGGCAGCTTCTGCAATGGCGTTCACGACAGCTTCCACCTTGTCGTCGTCGACGACCACTTCGACCTTTAACTTCTGCAGGAATTCAACGGTGAATTCCGAGCCCCTATAGCGCTCAACTTGGCCTTTCTGGCGTCCGAAGCCTCTCACTTCACTCACAGTCATGCCGATGATCTCGGCATTGACTAATGCAAGCTTGACGTCCTCAAGCTTGAAGGGACGGACAATCGCCTCGACTTTCTTCATGACGGCTTGATGTTGCTCGTTCAGAGATAAAGGAATTTTGTCAGAAACGGCCTGGAACTGATAGGGCAGATAGATGACCGAGGCTCATTCCTGCGTTCTTTGCATCCTGGGAAAGTACTTCAGCGTCCAATTGAGGAAGCCTGACTTGGCTTGTAGCAAGCGCATCCCAGTGAGCATCCTCAAAATGGGTTTGTAACCAGAGCATTCCATGGATGCTGGCAGGACGGATCTGGATGCTGTCACCAGTGCCAATTAACCAGATGTCCATGAAGGAGGCCCGTTTTCTCAACCCATTAGGGCTTTTTCAACGGGCCTTGGTTGTGGCTGTTGTTACCGATTTAGCTGTTGCAGCTTGTGGCGGCGTCATTTTGGCGGTGATGGTAGACCTTGCCGCGATAATTGAGTTCAACCTCGGTGTCAGCAGGTACTGCGTCATGCTTGAGGGGAGCCTCATAGCGCTGGCCGCGGTAGACATGCTTGACGGTGCTGTTGCTGGGTTGCTCGTGGTCAGCAGTCTTGTAGGCGACGCCGCGATAGGTGCGTTCTTGAGTGGTCATGGGATGAGCCTCGAAGGGATGGGGTTTTTGCCTTGATGGCAGAGGTGCCGCTTCGTGGAAAGGAGCGTTGCTTCGCCTTGCGGAGGGCTACTTCCTGCTGATGGATCAACGACGATGCGATGACCTAGCTCAACGTTTTGTCCTTCAATTCCTTTTTACAGCGATCACGCTGTTCATGGTGAACATTTTCGACTTTGTTATCTGAAGAGTTTCTTAAATTGGGTCTTGATGAGCGTTTTTGCGGTTTGCGTTGACTCCAAGGCGGATTCTTTCTCCTCTAAGGCCGAGCCATGAGCCGAGATCTAGGGTCCGTTTTAGGCATCGTTCCATCCCCGTGAGCAGTACTGAGGCGCAGGCATCTAAACCCCTCTATGGCGAACGGGTGATCGCTGAGGGTGAGCTGATCTGCTTTGACAATCCGAGGCCTGAGCGGCCCTATGAGATCTCAATTGAGTTGCCTGAGTTCACCTGTCAATGTCCTTTCTCTGGTTATCCCGATTTTGCTGTGTTACGTCTGCTCTATCAGCCAGGCCCGAGGGTGATTGAGCTCAAAGCGATCAAGCTCTATGTGAATAGCTATCGGAATTGCTCGATTTCACATGAGGAGGCCGCAAACAAGATCCTCGATGATTTGGTCGTCGCCTGTGATCCGGTCTGGATGCAATTAGAAGCAGATTTCAATCCGCGCGGCAATGTGCATACGGTGGTGCGGGTTAGCCATGGCAGTCGTCAGCCCTGTTAATCACTTAAGCAATAGAGATAGCTGGTTTTGTGCCCAGTCAGATTGATAGCGTAATGTTGCTAAAGAGTCTTATGTCTTGATGATGGCCAGCAAGCCACTTACACCTAATCCAAATGATGCTGGCAGTACGATTAATACTGATCCAAGCGTCTCAGGTGAAAATGCTTATTACATTGAAGATTGCTATGTAAATCATGGCACAATAGAAAATTCAGGCAGCACAATAACTGTTCTCAAGCATTATCAATCCTTTTTGATCAATGACGGAGCAATCAATAACGACTGCAATGCAGAACTTCATAATATTTGCACCCTGAATAACTATGCGATGGTACGATAGGTAATAATGGATTGATAGAAAATAATATCGGCGCGGAGGACTTTTGGAATGCAAGAGTGTGATTTGAAAACCATCAACCAAGCAGCATGCTCCTGTAGCGCATGCTTGAAGAAAGGGTTAAGCCAAGATTTAAATGGTTTTGGAATAACCATTTAAATGAAAACTGCTTATAGCAATCAAGGCTTATTTGACTTTCCTTCTGCTGGTTGATCTAAGGCCAGAGAATTAAAAAGTATGGGTAATATTGTAAATATAGATTCTTATTGCTGTGGTACTGCTGCTGCAAGCAGGCTGGGCAGCTCATTAGCGAAGCCGGTCAGATTGCGGTTGCAAAGACCGCCAACGTGTAGGCATTCATTCTCAGGGTCGCCTACCGCCCAGAGTTGGCGAGTGGCAATCATGCTCAGCCCTCCACCCACCAGGGTGATCAAGAAACCGATGTAGACCAGAGGCACGCCTGGATCGCGCTTGAGAAGCAGGCCGCTGGCGGGTAGAACCTCGACGACGCGGATTGGTATTCCCTTCACTTCTGCCGTTGGGCCTGCTGGTCGCAGGCTGGCCAATCGCTCACCGGTGGCATCGAAGACTTGTACTGGCCCTGCTTCGCTGGTGAGGCTCAGAAGGACTGGCTCGCTGCCATCAGGGTTGGTCGGTAGTACGAGCCCCCAGACCTGTTCACCAAGCTCTGGGAAAGTGCGCAGAGGCAGCTGCAGCAGAGGGCTGCGGCCAAGTTGCAGTGTGATGGCAGCTAGAGACCAGTCTGCTTGATAGACAGTTAAGCCATGGAAGCGCAGCGGATGGTTGACACTGACTTCGTGCAACTTGGCAGTGTCTTGACCAGGCTCAAGCAGCTCTAGTTGTGAGCGGAACTGTTCAGGTCGACCGGCTGGGTCTCTTTCAATTCCGAAGTTTGTCAGGGTGAGCTTGAGATGGCTGTTCCCATCACGGTTTAACAAGTCGAGGGAACGGCCCGGGGCGAGGAATTGTTCCAAACGATTTCCACCCAAGGAACCCCAGACGGCCCCTAGCATCAGCAGCACTAGGCCCAGATGTACAAGCATTGGCCCTGCTCGGCCGATAATCCCCCGACGCGCGGCAAGCCTGCCAGGCT
The DNA here is from genome assembly GCF_047304515.1 of Prochlorococcus sp. MIT 1306. NCBI lineage: Bacteria > Bacillati > Cyanobacteriota > Cyanophyceae > Synechococcales > Prochlorococcaceae > Prochlorococcus > Prochlorococcus sp. MIT 1306. The sequence continues at coordinate 204,205 of NZ_CP138959.1, forward strand.
GTTGTTGGACTTGCCATCCCTGTTGATGGAGATGGGCTGCCAGTTTGTCGATACTTTCGTTTTTTGGTGGGCTTGAGATTGTTTCGGCGATGGCCAGCTTGCTTAATTGACGCGGCTCCTGATAGTCGATCCATTGCAGAGCTGCTTGCAGAGCAGGCCATTGTCTTCGCCAGCTGCAGAGGATCAGTGCAAGCCCAAGCCAGGCCAACAGCGCTAAAAACCAGCTGCTGGTGTAAACGTGATCCAACTGCAGGCGCAGAATCATCGAACCGTTGACAAAGCCCAGCCAGGGTTTGTCGCTATAGCCTTCCAGGTAGCTATCGCGGAGTTCTCCCTGGGGTATCGCAGTACCTAGGGCACTTGCGAGTGCGATAACGAAGAGCAAACCTATGGCTATTCGCAGGTCGGAGATCCAGGCAAGAAGGCGTTTAAAGGTGGCCATAGGTTCAGCTCCAGCGGGCCAACAGAGTGAGAAAGCCCGTCGTGAGTAGAACGGCTCCGCTCATGGGGGGGATCCAGCGGCCTAATGGTCGCAGTGCCAGTAATTTCGGCAGGATGGCAGCTGCGCTTCCTGCTAGCAGCAGTGGTAGGACCTGCCCAATGCCAAAGCAGGTGAGCAGCACGATTCCTACCAAAGGTTGACCACTCTGGGCGATCCATCCCAGTAGAACAGCCAGCACAGGTGTTGTGCAGGGGGATGCGGCTAGGCCGAAGGCCAACCCGGCAGCCACTGGGGCAAGTGGAGCTGGAACGCGTTGCCGCCAAAGATCTGGATCTGGTCCTGCAGGCAGGGGCAGTTTTAGGAGGCCCAGCAGATTCAGTCCCATGACTACCGCCAGCAGTGCTACCAGGGTGGGCACCACTCCAGGCACCTGGCCGTAAATCCGTCCGATCAGACCACTAAGGCTGCCAAGCAGTACAAGTGAACCCACAATGCCGCCACAGAATGCGATGCTGCGGCGCCAGGGGGCCTGATTGCTATCAAAACCTGCCAGATAGGCCAGGGTGACGGGTAGTAGGGAAAGGGAGCAGGGGCCTAGGCTGGTTAGAAAGCCAGCAGCAAAAACGAGGGCCAGGGTGAGCGGACCTTGATTGCTTAGCCCGTGGCTGAGCATTTGCTCACCGTTGCGGGCTAGATCTGAGAGAACCAGGTCCAGAGCAGGGATGGGTAGAGCCGGCTCAGCCGGATCAAATTACGGTATTTACCCTATCGACTGACGTCGCTGTCGAGGGGATCTGCCTCCAAGGAGCCCTGTTGATTCAAGGGAACAACGGATCAGCAGACCGGCAATCATGACGCTTGAGAGCAGTGAATTGCCTCCATAACTCACCATTGGCAAGGGCAAGCCGGTTGTGGGCATCACGCCGGAGGCCACGGCCACATTGATCACGGCTTGACCCACCAGGATCGTTGTGCAGCCGATAGCAACCAATCGCGACTGGTTGGTTCTGCAACTCAGAGCTACCCGTAGGCCGAGGAAAGCCACCAGCATCAGGAAGAGCAACATCATCACCGAGCCCACGAAACCAAATTCCTCGGCAAAAACGGCATAGATGAAATCAGTGCTTTGTATGGGCAGGTATTGCAGTTTTTGGGTGGAGAGGCCGAAGCCCTCGCCAAACCACCCCCCGGAGCCGATGGCAAGCAGGCTTTGTACGAGCTGGTAACCACTCCCTTGTGGGTCTTGCCATGGGTCGAGGAAGGAGATCACTCGTATGCGCTGATACTCATTGATCAGAATGCTGATTGTGCCAAGCAGGCCGCCTGCCATGGCGGTTGCCAGCAAAGTGCGCAACCTCAGACCAGCGGCCAGTGCCATCAGCCATAGCAACATGCCCGTCAGTGCGGCAGTGCTGAGGTTGGGCTGTTTGAGAATCAGTAGAAGTAGGGCCCCGAAGATGCCAAGCCAGAGCAATTTCTCATCTGATCTGATGCGCTGCCAGTGGGCAAACAGGTTGGCCGCTTGCAGCACCACAAAGGGTTTGACTAGTTCTGATGGCTGGATCTGGAGAGGGCCGATCACTAACCAGCGACTGGCCCCATTGACGGTGCTACCGATGACTAGGGTCGCTGCGACGAGTAAGCAACTGAGCCAGAGGGCTGGTCCTGCAAGTTTTAGCCAACGGCGCAGACTGGTCGATACAGCCAGGCCAAGCAGGCTCCAGCTGGCAGCCATCCATATCAGTTGTCGTTTGACGTAATAAGCACCTTCTCCCATTTCTCGAGTGGCTACCCACCAGCTAGCCGAGCCAAGCACCATCAGCCCTGCCAGGCTCCAGAAGGCAAAAAGGGTAAGTAGTAAACGGCCTTCTGCGGGCCAGAGTGCCCAGGGGAGGGGGAGACGTTTTTGCCAGAAAGACAACTGATCGCTTCCATCACTACGGCTCAGCCGTAATGCCCCTTGCCGTTGTTTTTGACTCCGGCGGGATAGTACGGAGGAGCTGCTCAAGGGGGGAGGTCTTAGTCAAGTTGACCTATTGAGACGTGTTAATAGCACTTTGCCAAGTCTTAATTGACAACAAAAAACTGCTTAAACATTATTGGACAAGAGAAGTTCAAGGGCATTCAGGAGATGTCATAGGTTCGATTTTTGATCTTCACAATCTTCTTTCTAGAAAAAAGTTTGATTTTGTCGATTCAGCTTTCTTCGCTTTGGGATATGTGCTGCAGGGGATGTCCTCACTCCCCTCGGGGGAGGCCATGAAATGCTCGCTTTGTTGCCAGGTCCCTTTCGATGTCCTCTGCTGCTCAGCCGTGCGATGAGGCCACACCTGTTGTCAGTGCTTTTTATGACCGCTTCCCTTACCCAGGAGATCCGTTGCAGGACGGGCCGCCGCCTGGATACAACTGGCGTTGGTGTGTGGAGATGGCCTATGCGGTCTGTACCGGCTCTGTTGTCCGAAAATGTGCTGGTAGTGAGCCTCTAAAAATCCTTGATGCCGGATGCGGTACGGGTGTTAGCACCGATTACCTAGCCCATCTCAATCCTGGCGCGGAGATCCTGGCTGTGGACATTTCCCGAGGCGCGCTGGAGGTGGCTCGAGAGCGTTTGCAGCGTTCCGGAGGCAACGATCAGGCTCATGTTCGTATCGAGAACCAAAGCTTGCTCGAGCTTGAAGATGAGGGTCAATTTGACTACATCAATTCCGTTGGTGCGCTTCATCATTTGCGACAGCCGGAAGCTGGACTCAAAGCTCTGGCATCCCGTTTAAAGCCAGGGGCTTTGCTGCACCTTTTCCTTTATGCCGAAGCTGGTCGATGGGAAATTCATCGCATTCAGCGGTTTCTTTCGTCCCTGGGAGTGGGCACTGATGAGCAGGGCCTGAGATTGGCCCGGCAGCTGTTTGCAATCTTGCCTGAGGACAACCGCCTCAGGCTTAATCATGAACAGCGCTGGGCTATCGACTGCGTAGCAGACGTGAACTTTGCAGATATGTATCTCCATCCCCAGGAGACGAGTTACAACCTTGAACGACTTTTTGCTTTTGTCGCTTCAGCTGATTTGGAGTTTGTGGGTTTTTCTAATCCCAAGGTTTGGGATCCATTAAGGCTGTTGCAGGGTGAATTGCTTGAGATGGCTTTGGCGTTACCGCAGCGTCAGCAATGGCAACTGATGGAACAGCTAGATCCAGACATCAGTCATTTCGAGTTCTTCCTCTCCAAGGGGCCACAGGCCTCCCTGGGTTGGACAGATGATAAGGAGTTGCTTGCTGCTACGGGAAAGCTTTCAATCTGTCTCTGGGGCTGGCCTGGCCAGTCTTTGCTGGATTTCGAGATGGCTCCTCTAGAGCTAAGTGTTGAGCAAGTTGAGTTGCTTAAGGCAATCGAGGCGGCGCCTGATACAGCTCTCGGATGTTTGCCGCTTGGCTGGGATTCGAAGCGGATCAGCTCTTTGGCCAGGGATTTGCAACGGCGGCAGGTGCTCTTGCTTTCGCCTGGAAATGTTGCATCTACATGATAGATTCCGCGGGCCTTTATCCAAGAGCCTCGGCGCCCTTGCTGGCAACCCCGCTGCTCCAGCCTGAAATTGACCCTCCAAAGGAGGGACAGGGTGGACTGGAAACAGCTGTGGAGGCTAGCCCTAACACTGAGCTCTCTATGGATCCTGAGTTGTCAGCTGTGGTTTCTACGGCTTCATCTGACGACTATGCGCAGCTACAGCGGCGCTACATCCTGGCAACGTTGACCGTCTCCGCTTTTACGGTGGCAGTCACCGCACTTTTCTTCGATCTTCACATCGCTAGCAGTGTGCTAGTCGGTGCTTTGTCTGGAGTTCTCTACCTGCGGCTTTTAGCTCGCAGCGTTGGCAAGCTCGGCAACGGATCGAAGAGTGTGAGCAAGTTTCAGCTTCTCGTTCCCGTTTTGCTTGTACTTGCGGTTTCTCGTTTGCCTCAGCTTGAGCTTCTGCCGGCCCTGCTCGGTTTTCTGCTCTATAAGCCCGCCATGATCCTGCAGGTTTTGCTTGAGTCATGAACTTGAACCAAACCTGGATCAACTGAATTGCCGGTTTGCCGGCTTCTCCTCAAACCGTCGTTTTCTCGACACCGAATTTCCAGCCTGATGGGTTTCTTGCCAATTGCTCTTCCCTTTGCCGAACTGGAGGTGGGTCAACACCTTTACTGGCAGATTGGCAATCTTCAGCTCCATGGCCAGGTGTTCTTGACATCCTGGATTGTGATTGGCGCCATTCTTGCCCTTGTTGTTGTGGGCACACGCAAGATGGAGCGTGATCCACACGGTGTTCAAAATCTTCTCGAGTTCCTCTGGGATTACATCCGTGATTTAGCTCGCACCCAGATTGGTGAGAAGGCTTATCGCGATTGGATGCCGTTCATTGGCACGTTGTTCTTGTTCATCTTTGTAAGCAATTGGGGCGGGTCTTTGGTCCCATGGAAATTAATCCACCTCCCCAGTGGGGAGTTGGGTGCTCCTACGGCTGATATCAATACCACCGTGGCACTTGCTCTACTTGTGTCGCTCTCTTACTTCTATGCCGGTTTGAGTCGCAAGGGATTGCGGTACTTCGAGTACTACGTCCATCCAACCCCGATCATGATCCCCTTCAAGATCGTGGAGGATTTCACCAAGCCTTTATCACTCTCCTTTCGTCTGTTTGGAAACATCCTTGCTGATGAATTGGTTGTTGCGGTTTTGGTTTTCCTTGTTCCCCTCTTCCTGCCAGTCCCGGTCATGTTCCTTGGCCTGTTCACCAGTGCCATTCAGGCTCTAATCTTCGCCACCCTCGCCGCCTATTACATCGGTGAAGCGGTAGAAGAGCACCATTGATCAAACTCTGATCTAGCAAGGCCTAACCCCTCGGTCTGGCAAACTCCATGCGCGCAGGTCCGGCTTGTTCGGGCCCATCTCACAATCTCCGAGATGTCCCTGGCGCTGGTATCAACCTCTCGGTCCCCATACGCGCTGTTTTAGCGCCCCACACCTTTAGTTCAACCATGGATTCCATTACCACCGCCGCGTCTGTTGTTGCCGCTGGTCTAGCTGTAGGCCTCGGGGCCATCGGCCCAGGTATCGGTCAGGGCACCGCTGCAGGCGGCGCTGTTGAGGGCATTGCCCGCCAGCCTGAAGCTGAAGGCAAGATTCGCGGCACCCTGCTGCTCTCTTTTGCCTTTATGGAATCTCTCACCATCTATGGCCTTGTGGTCGCCTTGGTGTTGCTGTTCGCCAATCCCTTCGCTGGTTGATCCAGACCGGAGTCGGTCGCTGGCTGCTCTCATCACCTCACGGCCATGGTTGTGAGTTGATCGGAACTCTTCCCAGGGGCATTCATCGCCCTCCAGCCTTCACTCCGTTCTGAGTCCTGCTTCAACTGCTGTCACTCTCGCCTCATGACCAGCTTGCTTCTGTTCGGTGCTGGAGGTCTATTTGACTTCGATGCCACTCTGCCGCTCATGGCGTTGCAGGTGGTGCTCCTCACCTTCATCCTCAATGCTCTCTTCTTCAGACCCGTTGGTCGGGTCGTTGAGGAACGAGAGGTCTATGTCACAACCAGTCGCGCTGAGGCGAAGCAAAAGCTTGCGGAGGCGGAGAAGCTGGAGTTAGAGCTTAAGGAACAGCTCAAGTCAGCCCGTATCGCTGCCCAGCAGTTAATTCAAGAAGCTGAAAAGGATTCTGAACAGCTCTACCGAGAAGCCCTCGCTATTGCAAATGCTGATGCGAATGCAGCTCGGGAGAAGGCTCGCCGTGAGATTGATGCTCAGAGGGATTCGGCCCTGAGTCAACTTAAGGGAGATGCAGAAAAGCTTGGTGATCTCATCGTTAACCGCCTGCTGGCAGCCAAATGATTAGTCCTTTGTTCTTTGCCAGTGAGGGTGGTTTCGGCCTGAACCTCGACTTGTTTGACGCCAACATTGTCAATCTGGCGATTGTTATTTTCGGCCTCTACAAATTCCTTCCTCCTTTTATAGGGGGGATCCTTGAGCGCCGCCGTGTCTCCATTATGGCTGATCTTCAGGATGCTGAAGATCGTCTGCTTAAGGCCACTGAGGCTTTGGCAGCTGCCAAAAAGGATTTGGCAGCTGCCCATCAGAAAGCCGAACAGATCCGCGAGGATTGCAAGCTTCGTGCAGAAGCCATTCGTCTTGACAGTGAAAAACGCACGGTTGAGGAGATGGCACGTGTTAAGCAGGGTGCTACAGCAGATCTCAATGCTGAAGCCAGTCGTGCTAGCGCTCAATTGCGTCGAGAAGCTGCCCGTATGGCGATCGAGAATGCACTATCTGCTTTACCTGGGAAACTCAATGCCGAGGCTCAATCCAAGTTGGTGAGTCAGTCCATCAAAAACCTTGGGGAAGCCTGATGCCACTGCTTAACACCATCACCACCCCCTATGCCGAGGCCTTTCTTCAAGTGGCTGAAAGCCGCAAGGAAGTCGATCAGGTGGTTGATCAGGCAAAGGCAGTTCTGGCCTTGTGGAACGACTGCCCTGAGCTAAGTGGGGCAATGGCCTCACCCGTTTTGGAAGTGGAGGCCAAGAAGGCTGCCTTGCAAAAGCTGTTTGCTAATCAGGTCACACCTTCTTTCCTCAACCTGCTGAAGCTGCTCGCTGATCGTCAACGAATCGGCGTTTTGGATGCGGTGCTTGAGCGCTTGATTGAGCTCTATCGCGAGCAACGCAACATCGCTCTCGCCACAGTGACCTCTGCTGCTGAACTCAGTGAGCAGCAACAGGCTGCGCTGCAAAAGAAAGTGCAGGCTGTGGCCAATACCGACAAGTTGGAGATCAACCTCAAAATTGATCCAGATTTAATCGGTGGTTTCGTTGTCAACGTCGGCTCCAAGGTGATCGACGCCAGCGTTGCTGGACAGGTTCGACGTCTTGGCCTGGCACTGGCCAAGGTGAGCTAGCTCCCTACCTTTTTCTCTTTCTCACCCTCTTCCTCAACACCAACGCCTCCCATGGTTTCCATCCGCCCCGACGAGATCAGCGCGATTCTCAAGCAGCAGATCTCCGACTATGACAAGTCGGTTTCCGTCAGCAACGTCGGCACTGTTCTGCAGATTGGTGACGGTATCGCTCGTGTCTATGGCCTTGAGCAGGTCATGGCTGGCGAACTGGTGGAATTTGAGGATGGCACTGAAGGGATCGCCCTCAATTTGGAGGACGACAACGTTGGTGCGGTGTTGATGGGTGAGGGTGTTGGTATTCAGGAAGGCAGTACCGTCAAAGCCACTGGCAAGATTGCCTCAGTGCCCGTCAGCGATGAGATGCTGGGCAGAGTGGTGACTCCTTTGGGTCAACCGATGGATGGCAAAGGCGACATCCCCAGCACTGAGAGTCGCTTGATTGAGTCGATAGCTCCAGGCATCATCAAACGTAAGTCGGTGCATGAGCCGCTGCAGACAGGAATTACATCAATCGATTCGATGATTCCTATCGGTAGGGGTCAGCGTGAGTTGATCATTGGTGACCGTCAGACAGGTAAGACCGCGATCGCCATCGACACGATCATCAACCAGAAGGGAGAGGATGTTGTCTGTGTTTATGTAGCTGTCGGCCAGAAGGCTGCCTCTGTGGCCAACGTGGTTGAGGTGCTACGCGAGAAGGGCGCTCTCGATTACACCGTGATTGTGGCAGCTAGCGCTTCCGACCCTGCTGCTTTGCAGTACCTGGCTCCTTACACGGGCGCAGCTATCGCTGAGTCGTTCATGTACAAGGGCAAGGCGACTTTGGTCATCTACGACGATCTAACCAAGCAGGCCCAGGCCTATCGTCAGATGTCACTGCTGCTGCGTCGTCCTCCCGGTCGTGAAGCCTATCCAGGAGATGTCTTCTATCTTCACAGCCGCCTTCTTGAGAGGGCAGCAAAGCTTTCTGATGCGATGGGTAGCGGTTCGATGACGGCACTGCCGATCATTGAAACCCAAGCAGGAGACGTGTCTGCTTATATCCCTACCAATGTGATTTCGATCACGGATGGTCAGATTTTCTTGAGTTCAGATCTTTTCAACTCAGGATTGCGTCCTGCCATCAACGTTGGCATTTCAGTGAGCCGGGTTGGTGGTGCTGCTCAAACCAAAGCGATCAAAAAGATTGCCGGCACGTTGAAGCTTGAGTTGGCTCAGTTTGATGAACTGGCTGCTTTCTCTCAGTTCGCCTCTGATTTAGATGAAGCAACTCAGAAGCAGTTGGGGCGGGGTAAGCGACTGCGCGAGCTGCTTAAGCAGCCTCAGTTTGCACCGCTGAATTTGGCTGAGCAGGTTGCGATCGTTTATGCAGGAGTGAAAGGCTTGATTGATGAGGTGCCAGAGGATCAGGTCACTCAGTTTTCACGTGAATTGCGTGATTACCTCAAGACCAACAAGCCCGAGTACATCACCAAAGTTCAGACTGAGAAAGTGCTCAACGAGGATGCTGAGACCATTCTCAAGGCCGCCATCAACGAGGTGAAGTCGTCGATGCTGGCCTCGGCCTGACCCTGAAGGTAAACCCGGAGAACCCTATCCATGGCGAACCTCAAGGACATCCGCGACCGGATCGTTTCCGTTAAGAACACCAGAAAGATTACTGAGGCGATGCGTCTCGTAGCCGCTGCGAAAGTGCGTCGAGCACAGGAACAGGTGTTGCGAAGTCGCCCTTTCGCCGACCGGTTGGCTCGCGTGTTGGAGAACATTCAATCGCGAATGAGTTTTGAGATGGCAGATGCGCCTCTCTTGAAGACCAGCGATCTCAAAATCATTACCCTGCTTGCGGTTACAGGTGATCGTGGCCTTTGCGGAGGCTACAACTCCAACATCATCAAACGCACTGAGCAGCGCTATGCCGAGTTGAATGGTCAGGGATACAAGGTTGATCTTGTCTTAATTGGTCGCAAGGCAATCACCTATTTCAGCAATCGATCAAGCCAGTACACGATTCGGGCTACCTTCACAGGCCTTGAGCAAGTTCCAACCTCTGACGACGCAGAGTCGATCACCACTGAGGTTTTAGCCGAATTCCTTTCTCAAAGCACAGATCGAATCGAGGTGATTTACACCAAGTTCATTAACCTTGTGAGCTGCAACCCTGTGGTGCAAACCCTCTTGCCGCTTGATCCCCAGGGCATCGCCGAAGCCGATGATGAGATCTTCCGGTTGACGACGAAGGATAGTCGTCTCACGGTTGAGAAAGGTGTTGGGCCTGCTAATGAGCAGCCTCCGCTGCCTTCGGACATCATTTTTGAACAGAGTCCTGAGCAACTGCTCAATGCTTTGTTGCCTCTCTATCTGCAAAATCAGATGCTGCGTGCCCTTCAGGAATCTGCGGCTTCCGAGTTGGCCAGTCGGATGACGGCGATGAACAATGCCAGCGACAACGCTAAGGCCTTAGCTAAGACACTCACGCTTGACTACAACAAAGCACGTCAGGCAGCAATTACCCAGGAGATTCTGGAAGTTGTAGGTGGGTCTTGTTCCTAGCCTTGCGCTTGATTTGACTTCAGTTAGCCGGTCTTTTGAGACCGGCTTTTTGATGGTTTGATTTTTTGCGATGCAGAACGGGTGAGCGGTGATCTTGGCGGTGTTTTTTCGAGAGTGACTTCAATGGTGGCCTGAGTGTTGAGCCTTTCTCCTGAGAGGTTTGATCAGCATGATGCATTTTGATCTGGATCACTGCCACAGCTTTTGGCGTAGCTTTGCTTACACCATTGAGATTGATGGCTCGGAGCACAGCGTTTTTTGCCAGTTTTGTGGTGGCAGGATGTCTTCAATGAAGCCCAGTTTGGTGAGCATCTGAAGTGAGCTTGAATTTGTGTGTGATGCAGCTTGAGCTGGTCTGGTCTGCGCAGTTGCCTTTGCATCAGTTGAGGCCCTGGTTACGAGAACAGCTCGCTGCTCATGGCGAGCCCTTGCGCTGGGCGATCACAGCAGTGGAATCCAATGGTGACCAGTCTCGTAAGTTGAAGATTGAGGCGGTTGTGGTTAGTTCTGACACGTAAGGGGATGACGTTTTGATCCCTTCTTTTCTTCTCTCTGCAAGCGTATCGATCCCGCCTCCATTGCCTACTTTGCTGGTGGTGCCTACGGGGATTGGCTGTGAGATTGGTGGCTATGCCGGTGATGCTTTGCCTAGTGCTCGGCTGTTAGCAGCAGCTAGCGGTTGCTTGATCACCCATCCGAATGTGATCAATGGAGCGGCGCTTTATTGGAGCGACCCGCGCATTCAATACGTCGAGGGATACAGCTTGGATCGTTTTGCGGCTGGTGAGCTTGGCTTGCGACCTGTGCGTCAGCAACGGATTGGTCTGTTGTTGGATGCTGGCATCGAACCGGAGTTGCGGCAGAGGCAATGGCAGGTTGCTGAGGGTTGTCGCGCCAGTCTTGGCTTGAATCTCGGGCCAGTGGTCACCACAGAGGTTCCCTTGGAGGTGCGCTTACGTGAGGGGAGTAGTGGGGCTAGCTGGGGTGAATTAGGCCAGCCCGATGCGCTGCTGCGGGCTGGAGAGCAGCTTCGCGATGCCGGTGCGAGCGCAATCGCTGTGGTTGCCCGTTTCCCGGAGGATCCTCAAAGCGAGGCTCTGAGGGCCTATCGCCAGGGCAGTGGTGTTGATGCGCTTGCCGGTGCCGAGGCGGTGATTAGCCATTTGCTGGTGCGTGAGCTCGGCTTGCCTTGCGCTCATGCGCCGGCTTTGTCTCCACTGCCATGCGATCCACTTTTGGATCCACGTGCTGCTGGGGAGGAGTTGGGCTATACATTTTTGGCCTGTGTATTGGTGGGATTAAGTCGCGCTCCGGATCTTGTGCCACTCAAAACTGAAGATGCATTGCCGGCAGGAGCAGAGCAGTTGCATGCTGAACAGCTTGGTGCCGTGGTGGCCCCGGAGGGTGCTCTTGGAGGTGAAGCGGTGTTGGCTTGCTTGGAGCGGGGTGTCCCTTTGATCACCGTGTCCAACCCGAGCGTGCTGAAGGTGACGCCAGAGGCGCTGGGAATCACATCCGGAGTGCAGAGAGCTTGTAGTTATGCGGAAGCGGCAGGATTGCTATTGGCTCTCAGGGAGGGGATTGCGAAGGACTCCCTGCAGAGGCCTTTGGATCGGTTGAGTGAGATCTCCCCCCAGCTCTGATACGCCAATGTCGTGATGCTGATTAAAAGCGTTGCGAAGCGGTGTTTTTGAGAGCTGGTTTTGTGGTGCAGGGTGTTTAGCGTAAGCATGCCATTGGGTGCCTTGGTGGTAGCCCTAGGGCCTTGGCGACACCCGGATGACAAACGGAGCCTTGAATTGTGTTGAGCCCAGAAAGAAGTTCGGGACGTTCGGTGACGGCCTCCTCAAGGCCCCGCCCGGCAATGCCAAGGATGTAGGGCAGCGTCACACTCACCAGAGCTTCAGTGGAGGTAAAAGGCACCGCACCTGGCATGTTGCCGACGGCGTAGTGCTGGACGCCGTGGATGGTCACGGTGGGATGGGTATGGGTGGTTTCTTGGCTGGTGGCCACACAACCTCCCTGATCGATCGCTACATCCACGATCACTGAATTGGGCTTCATTTGTTTCACCATCTCTTCATCGACGAGGGTGGGTGCTCGACCTCCGGGCGTCAGGACGGCGCCGATCAAAAGGTCTGCAGTGGGGATGAGTCGCTCCAGCAGGCCACGGCTATTGACAACGCTAATCAGCCTGCCGCGACGGCTTGTCTCAAGGCTACGCAACCGTTCAGGTGAGCGGTCTAGCAGCATCACTTCGGCGTCCATGGCTGCGGCCAGCCTGGCTGCATTCCAGCCCACGGTGCCAGCGCCCAACACGACCACCCGGGCCGGTTGCACGCCGGTGCAGCCTCCGATCAGCACGCCGCGTCCGCCATGAGGTCGTTCGAGCAAATGGGCGCCCACTTGTGCGGCTAGACGGCCGGCGATTTCGCTCATTGGTGCCAGTAGCGGCAGGCTGCCGTTTTCTAGTTGCACCGTTTCGTAACCCACGCCGGTGGTGCCAGCATTGAGTAGGGCTTCACCCACCTTCGGGTAGGCGGCTAGGTGTAGGTAAGTGAAGAGCACCATGTCTTGCCTGAGTAGACCGAACTCCTCTTCCTGAGGCTCCTTCACCTTCACGACGAGATGGGCTGCCCAGGCCTCCTCGTGGTTGACAAGCTTGGCACCGGCATCAGCGAAGGCCTCATCGCCAATGCCCGCTCCAGCCCCGGCACCAGCCTGAACCCTTACTTCTAGCCCCTTGTTGACCAGTTCTTTCACCCCGTCAGGAGTAAGAGCCACTCTCAGCTCATCGGCTTTAATTTCGGTCGGTACCCCGATGCTGGCTATTGGGGCCGAAAGAATAGAGGAGTCCATGGACGCCAATGACTTCTTTTAGGTTGGCGACATCAGGGCAGCCTGACCAGGTTTTGTGGTGATTATTCGGCGGCGATCGGTAGCCGCCAGCCGCTGCCAAAGGCCTGTGAACTCACCTTCAGCAGGGGTGGGGCCTGTCGCCGTTTGAATTCGGCCCTTCGCAATAATTGCTGCACCCGCCCAATCAGGGCAGGGTTATGTCCTCTGCTGACAAGTTGCTCCGTACTGAGGCGTTCTTCAATCAGAGCTTTAAGCAGAGGGTCGAGGAGGGCGTAGTCGGGTAGTGAATCGCTATCGCGTTGGTTCGGGCGCAATTCGGCGCTGGGAGGCTTTTGGCGGATTGTCGTACCGATCAGCTCGCCTTTAGTTGGTAGTCCTACCTCTTGGCGGCATGTTTCGGCGGCAGGGCTGTCGAGCCAATCACAGAGGTTAAAGACGTTGGTTTTGTAGACATCTCCAATCACGGCTAGGCCGCCGTTCATATCGCCATAGAGGGTGCAGTAGCCCACTGCTAGTTCAGATTTGTTGCCAGTGGATAGCAGCAGCTGGTCTTGTTGGTTGGCCAATGCCATCAGTAAGGTGCCGCGGATGCGGGATTGGAGGTTCTCTGCAGTAACGCCCTCGGGTGGCTTGCCGAGAGTAGGGATGAGGGCAGTCTCAAAATTCGTCATCAAGGTCGCAATCGACACAGTGTGGGTAGCCATCCCTAGCCGTTTGGCTAGGGCTAGGGCATCATCAATTGAACCGGCTGAACTCCAGGGTGAGGGCATCAGTAGGGATGTCACCTGATCGGCACCTATTGCCGCTGCAGCGATCACGGCCACGAGAGCCGAATCGATACCACCGCTGAGGCCAAGCAGTGCACGCTTAAAGCCGCATTTGTCAGCGTAGTCACGCACACCTAGAACCAATGCCCGGAATAGTTTCTCCAGTGGTTCGATCGTAGGGATGTCGAGATGGGTCGCTGTAGAGGTTGCATCCCAGATGGCTACTGATTCGCGACAACTTGGCAATTGCAGGGCAAGTTCAGCATGCTCATCGACGACGAAACTGGCGCCATCAAAGACCAGCTCGTCGTTGCCGCCCACTTGATTCACATAGATCACCGGAGCAGTCAGTCTCTGCGCAGCCCTAGCGGCCAGGCGCTGGCGTAGAAGTTCTTTGGATTGGCTGAATGGCGAAGCCGAGAGATTAAGCAGTAGGTCGATGTTTTGTGGCAGGAGCGCTGCGATGGGGTCAGGGCCGGCAATGCGCTTGCCCTGCAGTGCTTCTTCCACCCAGAGGTCTTCGCAGATTGTGAGCCCAAGACGCCAGCGACGCCCATCGCGTTCAAACTCCAACACAGCCGGAGTTCCTGCCGGGCGGAAATAGCGTTTTTCATCGAAGACGTCATAGGTGGGTAGCAGTTGCTTGCGAGCTACCACCTGCCATTGGGAGCTTTTGATCAGAGCTAGAGCATTGAAGAGCTGGGGCAGTTGAGGGTCATGGGCTTGCTCAGCTAGGCCCACGAGCACTGCCAGATCAGGGGCTTCGCGGGCAAGGATGCTCGCCATCTTGTTGAGCACATCGCTCTGTTGAACGAGGTGGTTGTGGCTAAGCAACAGATCTCGGGGTGGATATCCCCACAGAGAAAGCTCAGGTGTGAGTACCAGATCTGCGCCGAGATCAGCAGCCTCACGGCAGGCAGTCAGAATCTTTTCGCCGTTGCCAGCCAGGTCGCCTACAAGTGGATTGAGCTGGGCTAGAGCAAGGCGCATCAGGGACTGGTGGCGAGGCCGTAGAGGTTGTGTTTCAGAACCAATGGCCACAATGCTGCAGGGATCTGGGCCGGCTTGGGTTGACTACGCACCTCAGAACTTGAGGTGGCGGGGATTTGCATTGGTAGTAGCTCGATACGACCACCTAAGCATTCCAGGGCTTCGAGTTGCTGTAGCTGTAGTGGCCAACCTTGCCGAGGAGCAATGGCGAGGCGGGCGAGTTGCAAGACAGCCCGAGCATCTTTCCAGTGGGGGATTTGGCCGGCCAGATCACTGCCAACCACAAACACCAATTCGTTGCTAGGCCAGCGAGTGTTTGCAAGTTTCAGAGTAGTGATCGCCCATGGACTGCTGAGTTCTTGCACCAGCTCTAGCTGCGGATTAGCGATCGCCTTCACCAAAGTAGCTAACAGAGCTTTTCGATTCTCCAATGGGGCGCAGTGGCGTTTCATCGGGTTGTCGCTAGCCCAGGTGACGACCTTTGGGAACATCGCCAACAAGCCTTCCAACAGTGCTTGGTGGCCGCAGGTTGGGGGGTCGGCGCTGGTGCCAAACAGGGCGATGGTGCCCTGATGCTTGCTCATGGAAGCAGGGTCTGAAGTTGGCACGGTTCGTTGGCCGCCAGCTCTGGCCAATCGATCAGCCAGCGCCTGACTTGAGGGTCGTTGGCAGCCAGGCGCCTTAGCAGTGCAGCTGGTTGGGCCTCGCGTCGTTGGCTACCAAGCAGTAGTTCTCGTGCTGCTAGGCGGCCGGTGCGTCGTGTTGTATGCACGGCGAGGGCTGCTTGAGCGAGGGCAACTGGTGCTGCTGGCGCCAGGCTTAAACCGCCGGTGAAGGGAACTGCCAGCAGCAGCAGCTGACGCACTGCGCTGAGCGCCAGTTGAATGCCCAGCTGAGCACCTCCTAGAAGGACATTGTGGCTTGAGAGTCGGCCGAGTAGTTGCCGGGCTGCAGGGCCGCCGATCTGCAGGCCATAGAGCTGGCAAAGCTTGACGACCAGAGCAGTGTCACAAGCCATACCTCCGGCTAGATCCAGTAGCACTAGAGGATTGGCCGCCACACCGGAAGCTTTGATGGCGGCAAAACGGCCGATTAAGCCTTGGGCTGCAGCCTTGCTTCGCTGCAACCTTCCTCGCTTGAGGACCTGGTAAAAACGGTCGGCCTGGCGTAAGGCATTGAGAGCCAAAAGCAACTCACCCTGCTCCATCAGCAGGTGAATCAGGGCTTTGCGCAGCAGCTCCACTTGAGGGGGGCAGATCTTGCTACGCACAAGGCCATCAGCACGAAGCTTGGCCTCACGTGGCGCGGCGGCCACAGCATGGAGTTGTAGTTGGAGAGCTGCAGCGGGCAGGCGGCTGCGAATACTTGCCAAAAGTGCATTGCGCTGCTCTGGCGACCAGCAATCGCAGCGGTTGAGCACAAGCACGATTGGCCTGCCACTTTTGAGCAGGGTCTTGAGTGCAGCTGCTTCGACGCTGGTGAGGTCGCTGTCAAGAACCAGCAGCACCAGATCTGCCTGCAGAGCTACCCTCGCCGCTAGCCGTGCCCTGCCGGCAGCAGCGATCTCATCGATGCCGGGAGTATCGACCAGCTCTACAGAATCAAGATTATTAATCGGTTGGCACCAATCCACTGCTTGTTGGTGACGGGTGCAGCCATGGGCTACATCGGTGGCAAAGACGTTCTGGCCCAATAGTGCATTGAGCAGGCTTGATTTGCCGACTCCTACTCGACCAAACACTGCGATGCGCAAGCGACGCTGCTCCAATCGCTTGAGTTGGCGATTCAGTGCGATCAGCTCCCCAGCGAATTGGTTGTATTCGCGGTTACTCAGCGATAGTTGTTTGACCCACTGGCTGAGTAGAAGCTGACAGCGTTCGGGTGTGGAGGGGGGTTGCGTCATCAGCTTGACTTCCTCCACCAGCCGGCCAGTACGGCCAAGACCGCTTCGGCACCGATCACGCCCACGAAACCGCCGAACTCATCAACCACCACTCTCACGCCGCTGTTGTCACGACGGAAGCCAGTGAGGAGTCGATCGGCGCGAATCATTTCAGGTACAAATTCCACCGTTTCACTGAGGTCTGCAGGGGTGAGGTGACCCTGACCCTGCAGAAGGGCGGTGAGCAGCCTTTCGCGGCTGGCCACGCCAAGAACTTTATCGACTTCTTTGCCAAGCACGACCCACCACTCGGCGTTGTGGGTGAGCAGTTCAGGGCGAAGTGTTTCAAGGTTGGCAGCAGCATCGAGGGTGGGAGCTGCCACCCGGGGGATCATCAGGTCGCGGGCTGTGAGGTCGTTGAGTTGGAACACCTTGGCGATCATGGCAGCTTCATCGGCCTCGATCTGCCCTTTTTGCGACCCCAGCCTTGCCAGCAGCCTGATTTCATTCTCATTCGTGCTCAGTTCGTTCTCGGCGGTAATTGCTGGCAATAACCGCTCGAGCAACACCACTACAGGGCGCATCAGCAGGCCCAGCAGGTGCAGCACTGGGGCACTGGAGAGGGAAACCGAGAGGGCCAGGCGGCTGCCGAGGGATTTCGGCAGGATCTCGCCCAGCACGATCACGAGCAATGTGAGACCTACCGAAAACAACGGCAAGGCCACATCATTGATGTTGTGCTTCTCAAAGACATAAGCCGCAAAGGCGCCAAGCATCAGGCTGCCGAAAATGTTGAAGCCGTTGTTGGCGATCACCAGTACAGACAGAGTGCGTCCCAGCCGTTGACGTAGTTGGGCTAAGCGTCTGGCGCCAGCGATTGGTTGGGGCCGTGCTGCCAGCTCATGCACTTGCACAGGATTCACTGTGAGTAGTGCTGCCTCCACACCTGAGCACAAGGCAGAACCGGTGATAACGATAACGACCAATAGCGTTAAGACCAGCAGGTCGTTGCTCATGCCTGGCGGGGGGGAGTAAGGATGTCGTGGTTGATCACGACAAGTCGTAAATGCTTTTGCGACTCCTGATCATGGCCACGCAGTGTGACCGTCTTGGGCATCAGGATTAGTGGTGATCCGCTAATGGCGGACGATGGCATGGAGGGTTCCCCCTGCATGGTGTTCTGCTGCCATCCTGACGTCCAAATGCTGTTGTGTCTCTTGCCGTGATCGATCTGTGTATCTTCCATCAGCGTCGCGCTTGCTTGATGGCGCAATTGGGGGGTGTTGCAGCGGTAATTCCAGCGGCTTCGTTCGTGACGCATCACGCCGATTGCGAGTATCCGTTTCGTCAAAACAGTGACTTCTGGTATCTCACGGGTCTGGATGAGCCTGATGCGGTGGCTTTGCTTTTGCCCTACCGGCCCGAAGGTGAGCGTTTTGTGCTGTTTGTGCAACCCAAAGAGCCAACGACCGAGGTATGGAATGGCTTCCGTTGGGGTGTCGAGGGAGCAGTGGCGCAGTTCGGTGCTGATCGTGCTCATCCAATAGCTGAATTACCTCAGCTGTTGGGCGATTACCTCAAAGGCGCCGAAGCGATTGGCTTCAGGGTGGGGAAGCACCCAAAGGTGGAGCCGCTGGTTCTGCAAGCCTGGGCTAAGCAACTCGATCAGGCCCCACGCAGCGGCTTATCAGCGCTTGGTCTTGTGGCCCCTTGCCCTTTCATCCATCAGTTGAGGTTGCGCAAGGGAGCAGATGAAATCGAGCGCATGCGTGAGACGGCTCGGATTTCTGCGCAAGCTCATCAGCTGGCTAGGAATACGGCGCGTCCGGGCATGAATGAGCGACAGCTGCAGGCTGTTATCGAGCAGCATTTTCTTGAGCAAGGCGCGCGCGGCCCTGCCTATGGATCGATCGTGGCCGGCGGCGATAACGCCTGCGTGTTGCATTACACCGCTAACAATGCTCCGCTTGTTGATGGCGAGCTGGTGCTGATCGATGCAGGCTGTTCGCTCGTTGATTACTACAACGGAGATATCACTAGGTCCTTCCCTGTTAACGGACGCTTTAGCGCAGAGCAACGCGCTCTGTATGAGCTGGTTTTAGCAGCGCAGCAGGCAGCGATCGCTGAG
Organism: Prochlorococcus sp. MIT 1306; assembly: GCF_047304515.1. Classification (NCBI taxonomy): domain Bacteria; kingdom Bacillati; phylum Cyanobacteriota; class Cyanophyceae; order Synechococcales; family Prochlorococcaceae; genus Prochlorococcus; species Prochlorococcus sp. MIT 1306. The sequence continues at coordinate 222,747 of NZ_CP138959.1, forward strand.
GTAAGACCGGGTGGCACTGCTGATCGCGTGCATGATCTTGCGGTGCGGGTGCTCGTTGAAGGGCTTGTGGAATTGGGTTTATTGCTTGGCAGTGTTGATGGACTAATTGAGCAAGGGGCCTACCGACACCTTTATATGCATCGCACTGGCCATTGGCTTGGTCTTGATGTTCACGATGTAGGCGCCTATCGCCTTGGTGAGCATCCGGTGGATCTTGAGCCCGGCATGGTGTTAACAGTTGAACCGGGTTTGTATGTCAGTGACCGCTTGCCAGTGCCAGACGGGCAACCTGCGATTGCTGATCGTTGGAAGGGGATCGGCATTCGTATTGAAGATGATGTGTTGGTAAGTGAGCAGGGCCATGAGGTGCTCACATCGTTAGCGGAGAAAAGTGCTGAAGCAATGCAGCGATAATTGATAAGGGAGTCACTTAAGAACTGCCGGCTATTGCAGCGCAGCGTGATGTGGAAACTGCAGCCAGATGGCAGTAAGCGTTTTGCTCGAGCCATGGGCTGGCGGCATCAGCGCTCAAGCATTAGCCATGCTTCCAACCAAATTCCTTAGCAGCTCTGCGCGAGATTAAGGGGATGGCCGAACCTGGCCAGACGACATCTTCACCAGTTTTTGAGGGTCTCGATCGCATCGGTTGTGCAGCTCAGAATGTGATCGGCGCCGGCCTGCTTCAGTCGATCTTCATAGGCGTTGCGTGCTTCTTGTTGCTCGATCCCATGCAAATGGGGTGGCGCTACGGCCAGGCTTATCCATTGCTGCTCGGGTTGTTGCTGGCGGGCATTGATCACTGTGCGCACATCGGCCACCGTGTCGCCTAGGTAGGCGACTGTTGGAACGCCTTGACCCAATCTCCTACCAGCAAGTTGGCTGGCTAGTTGAAGCAGGCCAGTGGGATCTGGTTTGTCAGGTGCTTCGCCCATGGCGATCAAGGCTGGATGCTTGAGCCCCAAGCGTTGTTCCAATACAAATCTGGCAGAAGGAGGCTCAGCACCGCTAACAAACCCCCAGGCGAAGCCGAGCGAACTCAGCTCCTCAAAGAATCTTTGATTGACCAGCAGTGGCTCATTGCGGATAAAGCCCTGCCAATTGCTTGGGTTGCTATTGGGATCACCGCCAAAATAAAAACGACTAAACACCTCTATGAGCTGCTCGCGGCTCGGTAGCTCTAGGGCTTGGTTACGGCTTCCCTGATCTCGTCTTAGGAGCTCCAGGCTGGCGTCCCAGTCGTTATTCCAGATGCCTTCTGTTTTGAGTGTGTCGATCTCAGCGACGCTGGGACACCAGCCGCTGTAATGGTGCACTGTTTCCTGGATGGCGCGGCGGTAGCTGGCTGCTACATCGCGGATCACGCCGTCGATGTCAAACAGCAGCAGGCCTTGCAGGTTCAGTGGATAGAGAGTGTTGAGCGACTGTTAGGTTAGTTGTTTGTTCAGATTCCTTGAGCGCAGAGAGCATGACGGTTTCCGAAGGCGCTGCCGCTGATCAAGAGGTCGCGAGCACGGACGCTGCAGTGGCTGAGGCACATCCACAGGCCACGACGGACGTCGTTGAAGATCAGGCGCAACCCAAGGAGGAGCAGGCCAAGGAGGAGCCTCAGGAAGGCCGTCCTGTGATGCGTGGTGGCAGTGCTGCTCTAGCGACTGCAACGATCGATGCTGATGGTGTTCCTTCTGGATATACCCCAAAGGCCGATGAAGGTCGCTTCTTGCTGAAGATTCTGTGGCTGCCAGACAACGTGGCTTTGGCTGTTGATCAAATCGTTGGCGGTGGTCCCAGCCCTCTTACGGCTTACTTTTTCTGGCCTCGCGAAGATGCCTGGGAAACACTTAAAGGTGAGCTAGAAGGCAAGAGCTGGATCACCGATAACGAGCGCGTTGAGGTGCTCAATAAGGCCACGGAAGTGATCAACTACTGGCAGGAAGAGGGCAAGGGTAAGAATCTCGAAGAAGCCAAGCTAAAGTTTCCAGACGTCACCTTTTGCGGTACGGCTTAATCAAGCCAGCCGATCGAATGAAGCCTGCAGACCCGCTCCGCCTTTAAGGCGGAGTTTTTTAATCGGGAGACTGAAGCGGAGGCTTCATGGGCGAGCTTGCAGTTCAGGCTGCAGGGAAAGCGTCTTGCTCAAACGCAGCAGCAGCTTCCAAGGTGGCCTTGACCTCAAACAGCTCCTCAGCCAGCTCAGCACTGATCGTGAAGGTGTCGATTCCTTCTGCCGCTAAATGGCTGAGATCACGACGATTGCGCAAACTAGCCACCAGGAGTTTGCAGCTGCTGCCAACTCCTTCTAGGGCTCGTTGCATTGCTATCAATTCGGTGTAGCCATCACGGCCTTGATCGTTAATCCGTCCGAGGTAGGGGGCGATGTGTTGAGCGCCCAAGGCCGCAGCGATTAAGACCTGGGGGGCTTCAAAACAGGCCGTGAATGTGATGGGGATTTCTGTGCCGATCAGGGTGCTTGCTGCTTGGCTGCCTGCTTGGGTAATCGGCAGTTTGACGTGAACAGTGAGAGCTGGAGTCGTCAATTGAGCCAAGGCAGCGCCGCATTCTGCTAGCTCAATGGCATGCTTTCCCCATGCTTGAAGATGTAGCTCTAAACAACCAAGTCGTTCGGCTGCACCAGCCAAGCTCTTGAGATGATCAAGTTGGCAGGGTTGTTGGGCTCGCCTGAGCAGTGTTGGGTTGGTTGTGATGCCAGTAAAAAGGCCTGTGGGAAGCCATGCTTCCCATTCGCTTGGGTCTGCGCTGTCGAGTAAGAGCTGCAGAGTCAACTCAATGTCTCCTCAGCAGCTGCCTATTGATTTGCTTATTTAGTGGCTTGAACTCGCGCGCGGGCGCGATTGAAGGTCTGCTGTGCTTTTATTTTTTCGGTTGAGGGTTCCTGACCTTCCATTTGGCTCACTTTGGCTTTGGCTTGTTCCAGCTCTGCTTCAGCCTTTGTTGCATCAATGCTATCGCCGAGTTCGGCACCATTCACCAACACGGTGACATCGTCTGCCTCAACTTCGGCGAATCCACCCATCAGGGCAATGGAGTTCCAGGCCCCATTGGTTCGAACCCTCATCACACCGATATCCAGGGCTGTGACAAGCGATATGTGGCCTGGCAGGATGCCAATTAGGCCTGTGGTGCTGGGAAGAATCACCTCTTCGGCAGTGCCGTCGAACACACTCTGGTCAGGTGCCAGAACGCGGAGGGTGAGAGACATGGTTCGGAGGCTTGGGTTTGACGTGGAGAAACTGAATGGGGATGAAAGTGATCAGCGGAGAGATGTCTCACTCCCAGCTGGGCTTTAACCCTTTGCTTCTGAAGCCATCTTCTCGGCCTTCGCTTTCACCTCGTCGATATTGCCAACCAGGTAAAAGGCTTGCTCAGGTAGATGGTCTAGTTCACCGGCCATGATCATATTGAAGCCGGCGATGGTTTCTTCCAGCTTGACGTACTTGCCGGACATGCCGGTAAAAATCTCGGCGACAAAGAAGGGCTGGGAAAGGAACTTCTCAATCTTGCGGGCTCGATCTACTGTGCGGCGATCATCTTCTGAGAGTTCGTCGAGACCAAGGATGGCAATGATGTCTTGCAGTTCCTTGTAGCGCTGCAGTGTGGCCTGCACGCTTCGTGCTGTGCGGTAATGCTCATCGCCAACAACTGATGGCTGAAGCATGGTGCTGGTGGAATCCAAAGGATCCACAGCTGGGTAAATGCCCTTGGCGGCCAATGCACGAGCCAGCACAGTTGTGGCGTCTAAGTGGGCAAAAGTTGTGGCTGGTGCGGGGTCGGTGAGGTCATCTGCTGGAACGTAGACGGCCTGAATCGATGTAATCGATCCCTCTAGGGTTGATGTGATGCGCTCTTGAAGTGCACCAACGTCGGTGCCAAGGGTGGGCTGGTAGCCCACGGCGGAAGGCATGCGACCCAATAGAGCAGAGACTTCTGATCCGGCCTGCACAAAACGGAAGATGTTGTCGATGAACAGCAGCACGTCTTGCTTGTTCACGTCGCGGAAGTGCTCAGCCATGGTGAGAGCTGAAAGACCCACGCGCATCCGGGCGCCAGGGGGCTCATTCATCTGCCCGAAGCAAAGAGCTACCTTCGACTTCGACAGGTCGTCGGAGTTGATCACTCCGGATTCTTTGAATTCCTCGTAGAGGTCGTTGCCTTCACGAGTGCGCTCGCCCACCCCACCAAAGACAGACACGCCACCGTGCTCTTTGGCGATGTTATTGATCAGCTCCTGAATCAGCACGGTCTTGCCCACACCGGCACCACCGAAGAGGCCAACCTTGCCGCCTTGACGGTAAGGAGCCAAGAGATCAATCACCTTGATGCCAGTTTCAAAAACTGTTGGTTTGGTCTCTAGCTCAGTGAGTTTTGGCGCTGGCCGGTGAATCGGGGCAGTTGCATCGGTTGTAACAGGACCCTGCTCATCAACTGGTTCGCCGAGCACGTTGAAGATCCTGCCCAGAGTGGCTTCACCAACTGGCACGGAAATTGCAGAGCCGGTGTCGAGGGCTTCCATGCCACGAACAAGACCATCTGTGCTGCTCATGGAGACCGCACGCACTCGATGATCGCCGAGGAGTTGCTGCACTTCGGCAGTGATGGCAACATCCTGACCGGATGGGTTCTTGCCCTCAATACGAAGGGCATTGAGGATCTTGGGCAGCTTGCCGGCAGGGAATTCCACATCCAGAACCGGGCCAATCACCTGGCGAATGACGCCCTTGGTGCCGGCGGTGGCGGTAGCTGCAGCGGCCATAAGAAAATAGAGTTTTGCAGGGGTTGCGTGTCTAACGCATGCCCTTACAGAGCGGCGCAACATTACCACTGCATGGTGAGAACTTCTCAGGGTTCGGTGACCCGCACAGGGATCGACTAGTCGGCACAGCATCAACACACATAGGGTTGGCACTCAATGGCCACGAGTGCTACTCCAGGTCGTTATGTGGTGCTTAGGCGCCCTGTTCTTGCTCTTTCAATACACCCATGGCAGCTGTTTCTCTCAGCGTCTCCACCGTTAAGCCTCTCGGAGATCGCGTTTTTGTGAAAGTCTCTGAATCAGAGGAGAAAACTGCGGGCGGCATCCTTTTGCCTGACACCGCCAAGGAAAAGCCCCAGGTGGGCGAGGTGGTTCAAGTTGGCCCTGGAAAGCGCAATGACGATGGTTCCCGCCAGGCTCCCGAAGTGGGAGTTGGAGACAAGGTTCTTTACAGCAAGTACGCAGGTACAGACATCAAGCTCAGCACAGATGAGTACGTGCTGTTGTCCGAGAAGGACATCCTGGCTGTCGTCAACTGATCTTTGCGGCTGACACCGGCTTTCAACTGACCAAATCCATCATTTTTAAAGGACAACGCCTCCCATGGCTAAGCGCATTATTTACAACGAGCAAGCTCGACGTGCCCTCGAGCGCGGCATTGACATCCTGGCCGAATCCGTGGCCGTCACACTGGGGCCCAAAGGCCGCAATGTGGTGCTTGAGAAAAAGTTTGGTGCACCCCAAATCATCAACGATGGCGTCACCATCGCTAAAGAGATTGAGCTTGAAGATCACATTGAGAACACCGGTGTTGCTCTGATCCGGCAGGCAGCTTCGAAGACCAATGACGCTGCAGGTGATGGCACGACCACAGCCACTGTTTTGGCTCATGCCATGGTGAAGGCCGGCTTGCGCAATGTGGCTGCTGGTGCCAATGCAATCTCCTTGAAGAAGGGGATCGACAAGGCTTCCGACTTCCTCGTGAGCAAGATTGAGGAGCTGGCCAAGCCGATCAGTGACAGCAACGCCATTGCTCAGTGTGGAACCATTGCTGCCGGCAACGACGAGGAAGTGGGTCAGATGATTGCTGACGCCATGGACAAAGTTGGCAAGGAAGGTGTGATCTCTCTTGAAGAGGGCAAGTCGATGACCACTGAACTGGAGGTCACCGAGGGGATGCGTTTCGATAAGGGCTACATCTCCCCTTACTTCGCCACTGACACTGAGCGGATGGAGGCTGTGCTGGATGAGCCCTACATTCTCCTCACTGATAAGAAGATTGGCTTGGTACAGGATCTGGTGCCTGTGCTTGAACAGATTGCCCGCACTGGCAAGCCCCTGCTGATCATTGCTGAGGACATTGAGAAGGAAGCTCTCGCAACCTTGGTGGTCAATCGTCTTCGTGGTGTGCTGAATGTGGCTGCCGTGAAGGCGCCTGGGTTTGGTGATCGCCGTAAGGCCATGCTCGAAGACATGGCAGTGCTGACCAATGGTCAGTTGATCACCGAAGACGCCGGTCTTAAATTGGACAATGCCAAGCTGGAAATGCTTGGTACAGCGCGCCGTGTGACCATCAATAAGGACACCACAACCATCGTTGCCGAGGGCAATGAGACGGCGGTGAAAGGGCGTTGCGAGCAGATCAAAAAGCAGATGGACGAGACTGACTCGACCTACGACAAGGAGAAGCTGCAGGAACGACTAGCCAAGTTGGCCGGTGGCGTTGCTGTTGTGAAGGTGGGTGCTGCCACCGAAACCGAGATGAAGGACAAGAAGCTCCGTCTTGAAGACGCCATCAACGCCACCAAGGCAGCAGTTGAGGAAGGCATCGTCCCAGGTGGTGGCACCACACTGACTCACCTCGCTTCTGATCTGCAGAAGTGGGCCAATAGCAACCTCAGCGGTGAGGAGCTGATCGGTGCCAACATCGTGGAGGCTTCCCTGGCTGCTCCCTTGATGCGCATTGCTGAGAATGCCGGCGCCAATGGTGCTGTCGTGGCCGAGAACGTCAAGAGCAGGCCCATCAGTGACGGCTATAACGCTGCTACTGGGGATTACATCGACATGCTTGCTGCAGGCATTGTTGACCCTGCCAAAGTCACCCGTTCTGGTTTGCAGAATGCGGCCTCGATTGCTGGCATGGTGCTGACCACTGAGTGCATCGTTGCTGATTTACCAGAGAAAAAGGAGGCAGCTCCTGCAGGCGGTGGCGGCATGGGTGGTGACTTCGACTACTGATCAAAGCCGGGACTCTTCGGAGTCCCACAAGTCACAAGTTACATGTCATCAAGAACAGATCAAAAGCACCCTCCTGGGTGCTTTTTTTTGGCCGATATCAAGGACGATCGCTGGTAGTAACTATTAGAGAGTTGTGCTGATCAAGAGTCATGATCATTGCTGTCTTGATGCTTGCATTGACAGATCAATTTGAAGCCGAACTTACTGTAGAAATTTTTATGATATCGCTTTCCTTAATGCATAGATAGCGGCACCAGTGCGTTCATAAATGTGTGCTTTTGTACGCTTCATTTCGATGCCATATGGATTAGTGAAGATCGCAAATAGTATGCGCGCAAATCTAAATAAATTCTTCTTTGTTGATGTTTTGTTTGCGCCTTCCTGTTTGACCAGTAATAGCATCTCCCCTTCAATGATTTTGTTGTCGCCAAATGCTTTCAGCATCTTTTCTTTCTCTGAACTGTTGATCGTATCGAGGATTACCCTTAGGCCTCTGATTGAGTCTCGGTCACCTCTTGCAACCTCCCTGGTAATACTTTGATAGAGGTTCTCCCATTTGTATGGCTCTTCTTTGAATAGATATGATGCCGGACTACTTGAGCTTGCCTTTGACAATCTCGCCTTTTCGTCTTCTTCATTTTGTTGTGATTTCCAGTAATCATATAAAGGAGAGGCCTTCTCTATGATTGTTGCAAGTTCTTTTCCTTTGGGAGGCATTTGATTTTCAGGGCAAATGATTTTTTATGGGACACTGATTTGCTGGCAAGAATGCCACTGAATGGGCTGGCAGCCTCTCGCTGAGCTGCGGACCGGCTAATTATTTGACGCTTTGATGGTCAATACCTGTTTCTTTCTCATAGGCAATGACCAGGTCAACTAATTCTTTCTTGAGTAATCCTTTTAGCTTATCATTTGAGTCCTTGGCGGGAACTATTTGCTTTTCATTCGTTTGTGTGTCTTTCGTTACCCCAGCATTAAGCAGAGAGACAAGCCTTTTAAATGAGTCAAAAACAATAAAAGTAATCCTGATAAGAAGTAAGATGATTGTATCGGTCGTGATCTTTTCTTCTGGCGCTTTTGACGTCTTCTCCTCTGGTGCCTTTGCCATTTTGGGTTTCCGATAAATGTCTTGTCGATAAGAAATCAATAGAGCAAGTCGCCATCACCTACACTTTGATTATAGCTTGAATCCCATTTGGAGCATAGTGTTTAGCCTCTTGATTTTAGCAAAGGAGCTTTGACTTGCTTTTGGGAGCAAGACACTTTGATGCTTGACTTCTCATCCCTTCGTTTTGTTGTTGTTTTCATTATAAGCCGCAGAAGCAGATTGTAATTCTTCGACTATGCATCAGAGATTCTCTCTTCATTGTCTTTGCTGCTTATCGTATACAACATAGCTTGATATGTAATTTGAGCCATCTGTGCTTAATTAAGCATCACTAAAATTGCTTTTTGGCTCAGTGATGAGATTCTTCTTGTGCCCAAGATGGTCTTTGCGTTCCTGCTGCTGCTTTAGGCCAGCGCATGTTGCTGATCGAATGCAATTACCTATTTAAATAATAACTTAAGGCAGGCAATCTTTTGAATAAGCTATGTCTATGCTAAATCGCGGTGAGTTTGGATGGGCCTGCTTTCCTTCCTGTTGCCATGCTCAACTTTCTTTTTTGCTTTGAGGTGTATTCCACTAGCTGCCTTGCTTCTGAGTTATGCAGGGAGGGGTTAAGTTTCAGTTTGGCATGCAAAAACATGGTGATGAGTTCGATCTCGATTGGCGAGGTTCATCACATGTTTGTTCAATCCTTTTGGCAATGATCTTGCTTGCCTACGGAGGAATCAAAGCTCAGCTCAAGTGAGCCAGCCAGCGCTAAGGATCACTGCAAGAGTCAAGAATATGGCTAGGCATGTCCAGGTGATCCTGTCCAAGGTTGCCTCGGCACTGCTGGTGCTTGTGAAACTGGAGCTGCCGCTAGCGGATATCCCTCCCATGCCACCACCCTTGGGGCTATGCAACAGGACCAACAGCATCAAGAGCACGCCAGAAGCGACCCAGACCCAGGAGAGAACAGAGGTAATCATGGCCTCAGTCTAGGGATGTGTTGATCATGCTCTGACCTCAGCTCGTGATCGTTCGCCTCAAACGGGTTGAGGGAGTCTTGCAGAGGGTGTTGGTGACTCAATGGCTTGAATCAACGTTAAGCCTGACATGGCATCGGGCTTAGGTAAATCCAGCAGTTGCAGCAGCGTGGGTGCGATGTCAGCCAGGCCACCGCCTGCACGCAGCTGGACGTCATTGCCGTAGCCAGACAGCTTGCGTTTCTCTCCTTCGACCAAGATCACAGGCACGGGGTTCGTGGTGTGAGCCGTCCAAGCCTGACCATCTGAACCTTGCATCAGTTCAGCATTGCCATGGTCTGCCGTGATCAACAGAGTGCCGCCCATTCGTCCGGTCGAATCCAGCAATCGGCCGATGCAGCGGTCCACGGTGCTGATGGCTTCCTGAGCGGCTCCCATCACACCGGTGTGCCCGACCATGTCTGGATTGGCGTAGTTGATGATGACCAGTGAATACACGCCACTCTCAATCGCTTTCACACAACTCTCGGTCAGCGTGTCCGCAGCCATCGCTGGAGCCAGGTCGTAGGTGGCCACGCGGGGGGATGGCACAAGATGACGCTCCTCGCCTGCTAGTGGCTGTTCGATGCCACCATTCATGAAATATGTGACGTGGGGATACTTCTCTGTTTCGGCGGTGCGGTATTGGCGTAGGCCGTGTTCAGAGACCACCTGACCGAGCAGATCGTCGAGTGATTCGGCTGGGAAGGCAACTGCTACAGGGAGATCGTGTTCGTACTGGGTGAAGGTAACGACATCGAGGCTGGGCTGATTGGTTCGAGGGAAACCATCGAAGTCTGGAAGAGTGAGGGCTTGCACCAATTGCCTGGCGCGGTCAGGACGGAAGTTGAACATCACGAGGCCATCCCCGTCTTTGAAGTAGTTATTGCTAAGACGTGTGGGTTCTAGGAATTCGTCGGTGGTGCCGTTGGCATAACTTGCGCTGAGAACGTCTTCGGCAGTGACTCTGCTGATCGATTGATTTGGGTCCGTGAGTACCTCATAGGCCCTGATCGTGCGCTCCCAGCGGTGGTCACGGTCCATGGCCCAATAGCGGCCGCAGAGGCTGGCCAACTCACCTACTCCACTGGCGTTGATGGCGTCTTCGATTTGGTGTAGGTAGTTGCTCGCGCTTTGAGTCGGGGTGTCTCGTCCATCGGTGATGAGATGCAATGCCACTTTGTTGAGCCCAGCGGCGGCAGCCCAGTGCAAAAGACCGCAGAGATGGTTGATATGGCTATGGACACCGCCATCGGAGCAGAGTCCCAACAGGTGAAGTGTGCTGTCAGACTTGCGCAACCGTTCGGCTAAGGCAATCAGGGCAGGAGTTTGCCCCAGTCTTCCGGCTTGTACGGTTTCACTAATGCGAACGAGTTCCTGACGGATCACCCGGCCAGCACCGATGGTGAGATGACCGACCTCAGAGTTGCCCATCTGGTTGTCTGGCAGCCCGACAGCGGCACCACTGGCTTCGATCAGGGTGTGGGGGTAGGCATGCCATAGGGCATCCATGATTGGAGTCTCAGCACTACGGATGGAGTTGTGCTCAAGTTCCTCACGATGTCCCCAGCCATCAAGGATCGCCAGCACTACAGGTGCAACCCGGCCGAAATGCCTTGAATTTCCGGAACTGCTGCTGGACATGTTCACACTCGGCTATTGCTTATTAAGGACTTCTCCGGATTGAAGTTACTTCCTCCTTTGGTCTTGGTCTGCATTTGTGCTGACTTCCGTCAGCTTTTACGCATTGATTGTTGTTGGAGGCAGGAGAAGATCGGCATAAACTCACGTCTTCATCGTCACGACCATGATCGACAAAGGTAGTGATGAACGGGTTGAGATCCTCTCTGAGCAGGAGCTCGGTCGCACCCTTTCGCGCCTTGCTTCTCAAGTAATCGAGTCTGTTTCTGATAGTCGGGAGCTTTTGTTCCTGGGAATTCCTACGCGAGGGGTTCATCTGTCTCGTGTCTTGGCCAAAGAGTTGGAACCCATTGCTGGCCATAGCATTGATCAGGGAAGTTTGGACCCCACCTTTCATCGTGATGATCTGGGTCGAGTCGGTACTCGGATGGTGCAACCCACCGATCTCCCCAACAGCGTTGAGGGGCGAGAGGTTGTGTTGGTGGATGATGTGATTTTTACCGGCCGCACAGTGCGCGCTGCCCTTGAAGCTCTTCAGGCCTGGGGCAGGCCTCAGCGGGTGATGTTGTTGGTGATGGTGGATCGCGGGCACCGGGAAGTGCCGATTCAACCAGATTTCTGTGGTCGCAAAGTGCCGACTCGTCGCACGGAAAGCATCGAATTGCGCCTCTCTGATGTGGATGGAGAAGAGGGGGTTTACTTGCGCCAGTTGCCTTGATGAGGACTACACGCTGAGCTGGTGAACTTTGTGTTCATGCATCGGCGCTGTTCGTCTTGATGACAGAGGTCAGTTCAGCCCATGGTCGTCTTGCCTTTGGATTGCGTTGAGGTTGGTGTGGATCAATCAGTTACTGCACGGTGCCAAGCTTTTGCTTGTCTAGCCGCTCACCACTGCGTAGATCTAGCCCCTCCATCTGCAGCTGGGCATCGTCGTCGATGGAGAATTGCAACCTCAGGCAGTCTTGCCCCGGCTGACCGGGTGGTTGTAGTACAAGCGAAGCTGTAGGGCAGGTTCCTGGCCAGGGATGCAGTTTGCGCTCTGCTGGCTTTGATTGCAGGGTTGGCATGCCATCGATGTAGATGACCTCATGGCTCTCGTTGATGTCTGGCTCAGCAAGCACCACCTCCAGCTCCAGTTGATCGATCCGGCTGGCGGCCAGCACAAGCTCAAGGGGGGCGGTTGTTGGCCAGGGTTGACCAGCCAGAAAAAGCGGATGCCAATGATGTTGTCCACCGCGCTGATCCCAGCAGCGCAGAGATACTCCGCGGTGCAGTACATCCTGAACTTTGACCCCCGGTGTGAGTTGCAGGGCTCCAACAGCAACGGCCTCTATGGGGGGAGGCGTGAGGAGCGGGGCTGGTTGCGTTTGCTGCTGCAACCAACTGCGAACGAGGGGGATTTGTGCGCCGCCGCCCACGGCTACGACCCCCTGTAGGTCTTTGAGTTCGCAACCATTGCCACGCCCCCTTGCCAGGGTTTCATTGAGCAGGCTGGCCAGGCTGTTAAGAAAGCCTCTGGCGATGAGCAGCTCTTCCAGCTCCCTGCGGCAGAGACGTAGAGGCAGGACTTCATTGCCTTCTGAATCGGCGGCAATCTCCAGCTGGGTGGCCTCAGCGCGAAGATCCACCTGGCTAAGGCGGCATTTGAGCCTCTCTGCAGCATTGAGGAGTGTTTCTGAGAGCGGAACGTCGGGATAAAGATGATTGGCAATCCAATGATCCAGGTCCCGCCCCCCCAGCTTCAGTCCAGCCTTGCCAAGCACGCGTGCGCAGCGCAGGGCTTGTTTGCTGCTGTCCTGGAGATCTTGGCCAGCAAATCGAAGTAATTGGGCGATTGGAGCCGCCCGTCCTTCACCACCTTCGAGGGCCACGAGGGAGAGATCAATGGTGCTGCCACCGATGTCCATCACCAACAGCTTGGAGCCTGGGGGTAGGCCGGCACCCATGGCAGCGGCGGTGGGTTCATCAACCAGAGCGATCTCTTCGACCGGCAGTGTTGTGCAGACCTGATTCAGCCAGGTTCTGTAGGCGCGATAGCTCTCCACTGGCGCAGTGAGCACAAGACGTCGCACCTCGATATGGGGAGGGAGTCGGCGCCAGATCTGCTGCAGCAAGATTTCTCCGGCCTGTTCTGGCGAGAGGCAAGAGCCATCGCTTTTGGTTGGATGAGGTGCACCGATCCAGCGCTTGAAGTCTCTGCTCAAGCTTGGGTGACCCTGCCCCACTAGGCCTGCTTCGTCCACTTGCTGCCCCACTAGAGGGTTGGGGTCATTGCTTTGGCCGGCCCAGATCAAACTTGGGACTTCTCCCGGGCGACGGCTGATTGGTGGGAGATCGAGGAGTTGAGGGCTGGCAGCACGTTCAGCTTGGAAGGCCACAACCGTGGTGGTGTTCCCAAGGTCAATGGCAAGGGTGCCAACTTGTTGGAAAACCTGAAGCTTTTCTTCGCCCTCTGGGGGCATGTCCATGGCCATGGCCAGGTTGTAGTCATCACAAGGTTAAGAGACAATGACGATGGATCGGTTACAGCGCCTGGTGCTCTCTTTTTATCGAGAGGACCCTTGCATTGAGGCTGAGCTCGAACCGTTGCTCGATTGCCGCATGACCCGTAGTTGGGGGAGCATCCGGATTGAGTGTGTGGATGAAGAGCACTTGGAGGAAGTCAGCGCTTTGCTGACCCATCTGAGGCTTCCCTTGGCGGCCTTGGGACTTGGCCGACAGATTGTTTTGCGGGTGCCGGGTTCTTTACAACGGACCTATCCCATGCATGTGCCCTTTCACAGTGATCTATTGGCCTAATGCTGAGCAGCGCTCGCCTACAGTGAGTTGGATATATAAGAAGTTTCTGTGATTACATCGGGAGTGGATCCCAAAGACCTTGCCAAGCGTGGGGAGAGTCTCATCCGCCAGTCGAGCAACCGCTACCTCACTACGGTTCGAGTTGCGTTTCGGGCGAAGCAGCGCCGTTTCGATGATTTTGATGGCCTTTTGGAGGAATCGAGTGTGAAGCCGGTTGCACGTGCCATCGTTGAACTAAGCGACGAGCAGGACCAACCGGATCTGTTGCCTGGCTGAGGTGTTGATTCAACAGGAGGGGCCTGGCTGGCGACTTGCCAGGGACCCTGCCAGGACAGCCTTCCCGGTGCTGATTGGAGGGGAGGGCTGGGCTCTCGAGCTCACTCAAGATGAGTGGCAGTGTTTGCAGTCTCTGGTTGTTGAGCTCACTGACCAACATCAGCAGCTTGTTGATCAGCTGCTGGCAGAGGAATCGATCTGCCTGGAGATGGAACGTCAGCCGTGGTGGGCTTGTCTGGATGGTGATCGTCACAGCTGGAGCCTGCAGGTGATTTTGCAGGGCGATGGCGAGAAGGCCCGTGGCGCTGAAGGATGTTGGTCAGTACCTGCTGCGCAAGCGATGGCCACTGCGATGAGAACCGCCTGGGACTTTGACCAATGATTAGAGAGGCTGATCGATAACGGGATCATTGATCTTTCCCCGAGCTTGCGCAAGGTAATTCACAGTTTCTCCACAGCTTGCAGGCTTGAATTGCCCCCTGGGCTCAAGGATGTGGAAAAAGGGCTGCTTAGGTGCTTGCCCCCTTGACGTGGATCGTTCTTGCTTTCCATCGAGACTGCATGCTGACAGCCTTGCGGCGGAAGGCTGTCAGAGCGTTGTTCTTGCCATGAGACTGCTTGAGAGGGGTTCGCGGGTGGGGCCTTGACGGGAGCGGTTCAGGTGTGGAGAACTGGTGTCGTGTTCTGGAGTCAAGATGCACTTGAGGGATGTCCAAGAGATCGCAGAAGAAACTGTGAGACAACCGATGGTGCAAGCTCAAAAGGTGCAAGCCCAGGAGGTTGTAGAGGATGTGAGGCTCGATGGTGTTGTCAGCTTCCAGGCCGAGTTGCCTCAGCCTCTGCAAGAGGCCATGGCAGGCTTTATCGAGACATGTCCCAATTGGGATCAGTATCGGTTGATCAAAGCAGCTCTGGCTGGCTTCCTTGTGCAGAACGGGGTGGATTCAAGAGAGATCACCCGGCTTTATGTGGCCAACATGTTTCGCAGCGACTCTCTGATGCAGGGATTTTGAATGCTGCTGCTGGCTTATTCGTTAGTGGCAGAAGGGTGTGCCTTGCTTGGCTAAAGCGTCGTTAGTTGGCTTGTGGTTCGAGCCCCAACAACGTTCTTGGCATATGTTCTGACAAGAGCAGCTCTTCAGTGATTGGTTTTGAGGAAGGCTTAGTGAAGTGGTCCAAGCCATTGCAGCAGATCATTAGCAGTGCTTTTGGGAATCGGCAAGATTGAGAGGCGATTGCCCTTGCGAAGCACCGGTAGTTGCTCAGAGCTGTATTTATCCCGGAGACTTTCTAGACTTAGGAGTTCTCTAAAGCGTCCGAGATAATGCAGTCGAACGCAATCCCAACGCGGCTTGTCTGGTGATGACTTCGGGTCGTAGTACTTGGCTTTTGGATCAAATTGTGTGGGGTCCACCAGCCCGGTTTCAATGACCTCCATGAGCCCTACGATTCCAGGAGGCTTGCAGTTTGAGTGATAAAAGAATGCCTTGTCTCCTATGAGCATCGAACGCATAAAATTGCGTGCTTGGTAGTTGCGAATCCCATCCCATAGGGTGTTGCCTTCTTTTTTGAGGTGGTCGATGCCGTAGGCATCGGGCTCGCTTTTCATCAACCAGTAGTTAGGGTCTTGTTTTGCCATGGGATCTCAAAAGAAAGTGGTGGTTTGGATAAAGTTTTACTAGCCCCCCTTCCTCGGGGTCTTATTCGTTATGAACCTTTCTAGCTAATCGAGCTATAGAGGCATTCCTTTGAAAAGGTAATTAACTTGATATCAATCCCTATTGAAAATCTGTGTCTTTGGATCTGATTGCTTGCTATCGCAACCCTGGTTTCGAGGCTGTTGCTGATGGGGTGATGTCATTCTTTGATCGGCGCCTTGATCTTCAACATAGTGGAGTCGCATTCGGCAATAACTCATCTTCATCCGAGGTAGAAGCAGCCAAAGTGTCAACCGATATAAGCCTTGTTGCAATTGATCGTTCAGATCCAGAGGCATTTGCTCTTTCAGATGTGATTGTTCGGGGTGTTACTGCTGCTCTCGATCAATATCTTCAGGACCGTCCATTATTTAGAGACTGCTCCCCAGAGCAGTCTCTGTTTGTAATTCCGATTTTTAATATCCAACGTTATGGCCCTGGTGAAGGCTTTAAGCGCTGGCATTGTGATTGGACTATCAGCGATGAGGCGACAGAGCCTGTGCATAGAATGCTTGCTTGGATCCTTTATTGCAATGATCTTGATTCAGCTGGTACTGAGTTTTATTGGCAGCAACATCATGAACCTGCAGAGCGAGGAAAGCTAGTCATTTTCCCTGCAGGCCCATCTCATATTCATCGTGGCCGAGTGAATCATAAAAGCACGAAAACGATTGCTACAGGCTGGATTAATGCAGGCAGTAAAGACTCCTATCTCTCTCGTTTGGCAGTCTCTTGAAGCTTTGGTTCAAAAGCAAATTCTCAGCCCAAGATTCATAAATTTTTTACACTGAGTTCGTTAAATGTTGATTCTGCGACTCTTTAGTGAATTGTTGCCTTTGCTGGCACTCGGCTATTTGATTGGTCGCTTTAACGCAAGACTTTCATCTCAAATAGCGCCACCTCTTATCAACTTTGGTATACCAGTAAGCCTGATGGGTCTTCTGCTCAAGTGTGGGATGGATTGGCGCCTTTTTGAGGCCCTTGCGATGTGCTTACTTGCGATTGGATTGCTGATAGTCGTCATTAGAGCTTTCCCAAAAATCAGAAGTCTTATTGGCAGTCGAAGTTTGCTTTTGGGCAGTGTTTTTGGGAATTCAGGCCATTTCGGGATTCCTGTTTCATTGGCTCTTCTGCCAAGTCAGGCACTCAGCTTTAGTATTGGTTATGACCTTGCTTCCACATTACTGGTATGGAGTTTAGGACCCATACTTTTCGCAAACTCCTCATCCGAATTGAAAGGAAGAGCTGCTTGGACTAATCTTTTACGTGTTCTGACTAGTAGTCCTGCGACGAAGGGATTGGTTGGGGCATTTTTTGTTCAGTTGACTCCATGGAATGATCAAATCACCTCTGCTCTTTGGATCCCATCCAGAATTGTGATTGTTCTAGCTCTAATGGTTGTTGGCATCCGTTTGGGCTCTTTTGGTTCTGTCAATCAGTTAACGAACAGAACCTTATTCTCATTAGTTGGGCCCAGCTTGCTGATAAAGCTGATGTTTCTTCCAGCCTTCATGTTTGCTCTTGCCAAGGTTTTTGGCGTGTCGACTTTGATGTCTAACGCCCTTGTCTTGCAGGCGGCTACACCCACAGCTATATCTGTTTTGTTGTTAGCGGAAGCAAGCGGTCAGGAGCAACAAGTTGCTGTTTCATTAGTGGCTTGGAGCACTTTGATTTCCTTGTTTACGGTACCTATTTGGTATTTGGCTCTTCAATCAATCAATTGATCTCAGCAATTGCAGTGTTTCAGTAGAGCGTGAACGAGGCCTCTCTCCCTGGGCTTCTCCTTGCTGCCTTCTTAGCTCTTGTGAACTGTAAACGCACTATGATGAGCCGAGCAGTCTTCAAATCTTACCGATGGATTTTTCTGGTCCGGATGCAATTGATCAAGCGATTGAGGCAGGGATAGATCTTGATGGCAGCCCCATTCCTGTGGAGATGCTCAAACTCTACAAGGAAGTCATGGATCAAGAAGGTGCGAGAAAGAGAAGTGGCGTTAAGAAGTCGATGCGTAATCGAATTGTCCGTTCAGGCGCCAAGCATTTCGATCAAGAGAGCCTCAATCAACGTCTTATCGCTGCTGGATGGGAAGGCTTGAAGCCAAAGGAGATTGAGTTTTTCTTCGGCTGATTCAGACTGTATAAGTGCGATTTTATTGGTAAACGATTTGTCGGTCGTTAACCTTTTGCTGGCCACCTCTATGCCAAGTTTTGTTATCAAATAGACACTTATGTTCGTCAATAGGTTTTGATTTGACTATTCCCCTAGGCGTTGGTGTGATTAAATTGATCGTCATGAGGGTGATTGTTCTTTGTCTAGCCGCGAAGCCAAGCATGACAGCAGAATGAAAAGTTTTCCCGCTTCGCAGGAGCTTTTAAAACTTGAAGCCTTGGCGAGAAAACAAGGCAGTGGGATTGAGATTAATTCACTCAATGGACTTTGGAAGTTTGTATCTGTTTGGAAGCAAGGCAAAGAGAAGGAAGACTTCTTCTCTTCTTTGATGCTTCGATTTTTTTCTGCGAGCCTAGAGCTCAGGCAAGAGAATGGGAGTCATGAATGCACGCCTTTGGTGATTGCTAACTCTGTTGGCATTGGCTTGCTAAAGCTTGAATTCACAGGTCGAGGAGGGCTCAAGGGATCGCAACCTTTACTGCCTTTCTTTTTTGATCGAATCACAGTTAGTTTTGCTTCAAGGGTTTTATGGAGCCGCCCGCTTGATATGCCCGAAGAGAAAGAAAGGCCTTTCTTTGCTCTGATCTCAATGGCCCCGAATGAAGAGTGGCTTGCGGCTAGAGGCCGTGGGGGCGGCCTTGCGCTTTGGCTCAAGGGTTAAACAAGCAGCTCGTCAAGTTTTAATGTTGCACTGGCTATTAATAAGCGATTCGCAAGTTTGCTTGCTGTTGATAATAGAGCAATAATCGCTTCATTATTGAACAGAGAACTGAGTCATAAAGTCATGGTTAGTTATTATTTAGCTGTAGACTAGGCCGTCAAATGTGGTGCAATTAGGCTACGGAAATGTTCGCCGCGGGCTTCGAAGTCTTGGTATTGATCAAAACTTGCGCAGGCTGGTGAAAGCAACAGGCAGGCGGCTTGTCGCTCTAGGCCCAGTGGAATGGCCAAAGTCACAGCAGCGTTGAGGTTGGTACAGCAATGCAACTCACCACGGAAGCCAGACGTTTCGATGAGGTCATTTAGTTCTGCAGCACCAGCCCCAAACAGGATTACAGCGCAGGCTTTGCTTTGTAGTTGCTTGAGCCATCCAGAAGCCTCGCCCTGTTTGGTTTGCCCTCCTGCCAGCACAACGGCAGGAGCAGCAACGGCCTTGAGGCCCACACATGCGGCGTCATAGTTCGTGGCCTTGCTGTCGTTGTAGACGCTCATTTGCTGGATATGCCCAAGCTCTTCGAGTCTGTGAGGCACTCCTGGGAACGAGCGCAGGCTGGCTTCGATGGCCTTAGCTGGCAATCCCGTTTTCCGGGCTGCGGCTGTCACCATCAGCAGGTTTTGAAGATTGTGTTGTCCAGGCATGGCCAAAGCCGAAGCGGCAAAAAGCGCTCCTTGCGGGTCCCTGACCAGCCCCTCCGCATCAATCCAAAAGTCGGCGCGATGGTTTGCAGTACCAGGCCCTTCGCTGCTTACCCACAGCCCCTTATCCCAGCTGGATCTTTGGCTGCGCAGATCTGGATCATCGCCATTGAAGATGCGGATCTCGGAGCGCTCCAGTAGGCCCCGCTTGATCTTTCGGTAAGCATCAAGGGTGCCGTGGCGTTCGAGGTGGTCGGGGGTGAGGTTGGTCCAAATGCCAATGCGTGGGGCAATCTCAGGGGCGGCTTCGATCTGGTAACTGCTGAGCTCCATGACCAGCCAGTCGGGGCGCTGTGCTTTTGGTTGCCGCCATTTGAGTGCGATTTCAGCCGCGGCATGGCCAACATTGCCGCCCATTGGTGCTTTGAGGCCATTGCTTTCAAGCACATGATTGAGCAGGTGGGTCACTGTTGTTTTGCCATTCGTGCCGGTAATGGCGATCCATGGCAGATGGCTCAGGCTTCGCCAGGCCACTGCCATCTCTCCATCGATGGCGATGCCGCGTTGACGCAGTGCAGTCAGTGTTGGGTGGTCCCAGGCGATGCCAGGGCTGATGACGACGGAATCAAGTTGATCCAGCCAAGGGATAAAGCTGGTCAGCTCTAGAGGTTTGCCTAGCTCGACAGCAATTCCCTGCAGACGTAGATCAGCTGCCAAGCTTTGGAGATGGGACTCGATGCTGCGCTCAAGCACTGTGACCTGATGTCCCTCTGCTTGCAGAAGTCGTGCCGCACCGATGCCGGAGCGTCCAAGCCCCACGACCACAGTGCGTGCCATCGATGAGTCCTGTGTTTGTAAGGGGAGTGGGCGATACTGGAATCGAACCAGTGACTCCTACCGTGTCAAGGTAGTGCTCTACCTCTGAGCTAATCGCCCGCGGGGCCCTTCGATCAGAGTGAGTGGTGACCGGTGGCTTTTCAAGCAGAGAAGCTAGCAGCCTGGCGATACGAATCTTCAGTGCCGCAGCATTTCCACCCGCCAGCGCTGACGCTTGGTCATTTCCAGTGCTAGCACCTTGAGCGTGCCTCGACCCTGAAGTTGCAGGCGATCGCCCACTACAAGTTCTCGACTTGTTTGTCGGACTGGTTCCCAGTTCAGGCGCAGGTGACCTTGCTTGATTTGATTGACCACCTTGGCTCGCGATAGACCAAAGCCGGCCGAGGCGATTGCATCGATCCTGCAAGAGGCCTCAACACTGTTCAATCGGCGAGTCAGGCGGTGGGCTGGTGGCTGCAGTTGAGCCACTGCCACGGCTTCACAGGTGATCTCTACCTCTCGTACTTTGCTGCTGCGGCCATCGAGATTGACGGCTAACTCAGGAGTGCAAAGGGCTTGTGCACCGCGATCACCGCGAATCCAAAGATCTCCAAGTTGTTCTGGTCGAGCGTCGATTGCCTCTAGGGCTTGGCGGAGATCTGTTGGGCTGGGGGAATCAAATAAAAAGTTGCCATGCAGCAGCAGACCATGAATCGGGGCTGCTTGTGAGGGAGTGGGGTGATGGTGATCCTCGCTGCGGCTGCAGCACAGCCGCTGGCGTTCAGCGCCAGGGTGACCACCGTCGGCGTGCCAGTGCAGATCAGTGAGGGTGGCAAACCGATGCAGGGCTTGCTCCCGTAAGGGAGCAGAAACAAACGCACTCCAGCTGGGCTGCCAGGTCCGTAACACTGAGTCTGCCTGGACCAGCAGGGCTTCCATGCCTTGTGGATCCAGGCAACCTTTGAGCAGCTCTTGCCGCGACAAGATCACAGTTCGCTGAGGCTCGTCAAGGCGAGGGGATTTGCTTCTCGTAGCACTTTCCAGGGCAAATCGATGCCCATCGGAGTCTCTAGCAGCAGCAGCCATTGGCCTTGGTCATGGCGATTGCGCAGGATGCGAACGTCTTCAGCGTTTGGAATTTTGACGCTGATTGCGGCTGCATAACTACCCATCCAACCTGAGACGAGGCCCAGCAGTCCTCCGATGATTGATGCACCCAGGGTGCCGTAACTGGCAAAGGTATCCATATCTGTACTGAGCGTGATGACGATGCCGAAGATGAAGCCAAACGGCAGCAACCAGAAGGCCATCAGTTTTTGACGACGGCTGCGGGTCAGCTTGGGGCTCAGCCTCTCGATTGAATCAATGTCGATCGATTGGAGTGGCTTGCCATTCCCATTGGCCTCTGAGGCCGTTCTCTCAGGTTGTGTTTCTGAGTTGGTTGCCGGCTGAATCAGCTCACAGCGGGTTAGCGGGGTCTCTGCTGCCCTGAGTTGTTCATTCAATTGATCTGCGTGGTCTCTTTCGGCGAGAACAAGAACGCAAATAGCCATACAACACACCTCAATCGTTTGAATTCTGAACCCTGTTTTGTGGTCTGCAGGGCTTGGAGCCTGTAGATCTCTACAGTGCCCTGCTGCAGTCTTGCGCCGGTTGATGACGAAAGTTCTGGTTTCAGACCCTATCGACCAAGCGGGAATTGACATCCTCGCTCAGGTTGCACAGGTGGATCAGCGTGTGGGCCTGTCAGAGGATGACCTCAAGGCGATGATCGGCGACTACGACGCGCTGATGATCCGTTCTGGCACGCAGGTCACGGCGGATGTGATCAAAGCCGGCGGACGTTTGCGCATCATTGGTCGGGCGGGTGTTGGCGTCGATAATGTTGATGTGCCGACGGCCACCCAACAGGGTGTTCTGGTGGTGAATTCGCCGGAAGGCAACACTATTGCTGCTGCTGAACAGGCGTTGGCTTTAATGCTTTCGCTCTCTCGGCATGTGCCTCAGGCCCATGCCAGCACGATGGCTGGGGGTTGGGATCGCAAGAAATATGTAGGGAACGAGCTCTATAAGAAAGTTCTTGGCGTGGTTGGGCTCGGCAAGATCGGCTCCCATGTGGCCCGGGTCTGCAATGCCATGGGTATGGAGGTCATCGCTTACGACCCCTTCATCTCTGCGGACCGTGCTCAACAGATGCAGGTGCGACTCTCAAGCTTGGAGAATCTTTTTGAGCAAGCCGACTACATCACCTTGCATCTCCCTCGTACTCCCGATACCGAGAATTTGGTCAATGAGGAATTGCTGGGCAAGATGAAGTCCACAGCAAGGCTCGTGAACTGTGCTCGCGGTGGCATCATCGATGAGTCAGCTCTGGCTGATGCCTTGACGGCTGGAGTGATTGGCGGGGCTGCGTTGGATGTTTATGCCCAGGAGCCATTGGCTACCGATTCGCCGCTGCGCTCTGTGCAGGAGCGCTTGATCCTTACGCCCCATCTCGGTGCCTCGACGACGGAGGCGCAGGAGAACGTGGCTGTGGATGTGGCGGAACAGATCCGAGACGTCCTGCTTGGTCTTCCTGCCCGCAGTGCCGTGAACATCCCTGGCCTCAGTGCAGAGATCATGGAGCGGCTCAAGCCTCATTTGCAATTAGCCGAGACCCTGGGGTTGTTGGTGAGCCAGCTCTCCGGAGGACAGTTGCAGGAGCTTGAAGTTCGTCTTCAGGGGGAGTTCGCTCAGCATCCCTCTCAGCCTCTGGTGATTGCTGCTCTCAAGGGGGTGCTGACCAGTGCCCTTGGCGATCGGATCAATTACGTGAATGCGTCCTTAGAAGCCAAGGGCCGTGGCATTCGTGTCTTGGAGGTCAAGGACGAGACAAGTAAGGATTTTGCCGGGGGGTCCTTGCAACTGACCACTCGTGGTGACCAGGGCGGTCACAGCGTGACGGGTGCGGTGTTTGCTAATGGCGATCTGCGCATCACCACCATTGATGAATTCCCGGTCAACGTGTCACCTAGTCGACACATGCTGCTGACCAGGCACCGCGATATGCCTGGGATTATCGGTCAGTTGGGCTCCGTGCTTGGTGAACACAACGTCAACATTGCATCGATGCAGGTGGGGCGTCGCATTGTGCGCGGTGATGCGGTGATGGTGCTGAGCATTGATGATCCAATTCCGCCCAGCTTGCTGGTCACCATCCATGCGATCAATGGCATTAAGGAAGCCCATCCGGTCACCCTCTGATCAGGGCTGATGAGATGAACTCTGCTGCTGCTCTTCGCTGGTGGCGTCTTTCTCTGCCCATTGCAGATGAGCTGGAAGAGTCGCTCATTTGGAAGCTGACAGATCTGGGTCTTTGCCGACTTGCTGTTCAACATGCGCCTGAGAACTCTGAGCGCACTCTGTTGGCATGGTTGCCATCGTCTGAGTGGTCCGAGTCGGACAGAGATCAGCTGATGGCCAACCTGCGTCCTCTGGCCGAACCGTTTGGCTTGAAATTAGCCAACCCCACTTGGTGCGAGGTGGCTGATGAAGACTGGAGTTTGAACTGGAAGCAAGATTGGCAACCCGATCCGGTGGGGCAGCGTCTGTTGATCTTGCCGGCTTGGTTGGATCTGCCGCAGGAGTATGCCGATCGGCTTGTTGTGCGACTAGACCCTGGTAGTGCTTTTGGTACTGGCAGCCACCCAAGCACTCGCCTTTGCCTGGAGGCGCTGGAGAGGAACCCACCGCTGGGCTTGAGGGTTGCAGATCTCGGCTGTGGCAGTGGGGTGTTGGGTTTCGCCGCACTTGCTTTTGGGGCCAGACAGGTGCTGGCCGCTGATACGGATTGCCAGGCTGTCTGCGCCTCTAGAGCTAATACAGAGCTCAATCAGCTCGATTTAGATCGTGTAAGGGTTGTGCATGGTTCTGTGGAGGCTTTGTCAGCGCAGCTAGAGGGAGAGGCCGTCGACCTGCTGCTCTGCAACATCCTGGCGCCTGTGATTGAGGTTTTGGCTCCAAGTTTTGATCAGTTGTTGAGTGCTAATGGTCGAGGTTTGCTCAGTGGTTTGCTGGTGAAGCAAGCGCCAAGGCTTCAGATGGTTGTGGAGGCGCTGGGATGGCGGGTGAATAGCCTGACTGAGCAGGGCTGCTGGGGGCTTTTAGATGTGTCTAAGCGGTAATTCTGCGCAAATTTTTACATAAGCCAGAGTTATCAGTACTCGTTCTTTGATTGGCCTTAGTCGGGCAGATTGCACGATCAGACTGAATTTTTGCCGGGAGGGTGTTAGAAGGAGCGGTCCAGGGGCGTTTTACTTCTGGATTTCTATGCGTTTCCATCCATTCCATGGCTTCCTACAAAGTCACCTTGATCAGCGAGAGCGAGGGCCTGAACAAGACCATTGAGGTTCCCGATGATCAGTACATCCTTGATGCTGCTGAAGAGCAGGGCATCGACCTGCCCTATTCCTGTCGAGCTGGGGCCTGCTCCACATGTGCAGGCAAGCTCACAGGTGGTTCTGTGGACCAGTCTGATCAGAGCTTCCTCGATGACGATCAGCTTGAAGCTGGTTTCGTGTTGACCTGCGTTGCTTATCCAACCTCTGATTGCACCATCAAGACCCATGCTGAGGAAGAGCTCTATTGAGCTCAGGGCAGTTGTCTCTGTTCCCGATCAGTGCTTGCGAATCGGGATCCCATCAGCCACCCTCAGCGGGTGGCTTTTTGCTTCAAGGTGGTGCTGATGACTCTGTTTTAGATGTGACGTCTGTTGCCCCTGCCAGAGCGGATGTCGATGTTGTGTTGGCGCACGGCAGCATTCACACCAGTCCTGGTGGGCAATACAGTTTTCGTGTGATCGGTTCTTGTTGCCGGCTGTTTGATCGCGAGGAACTGCCATGGCCTTGCTGTCGCCTTGCCTGGCGGAGCAAGGAGCCCAGTTGGCGACGTGTGGGCCGGCGCTTTGTTGCTGATCTAGCGGCTCGTCGTTGTCCGTCTTATGTCGTCGAGTTATTGCAGCCTGGTTCAAAGCCCACAGTCACAGTGCTGACGTTGTTTTCTCAGCGCTTGACGCCGGGTTTGCAGGAGTGGTGGTATAGCCGTGGGCAGCTCTCCAAGGACCCAGCAAATCTGCTGCCAGCTTCGATGCTGAATGCAAGCGAAGAGGCCCCATAGTGTTGATCGGCTAAGGGCTGATTGGCTACTGGCTTGGCATTTTGATCAACGGCCAACTTGTCATGAGTGCGATTCGCTTCGATAGCTAATCGAAGTTATTGATAGAGCATTTGCTAGCTTCGGATCACATCAACCAGAAGCCAAAGCAGCTTTCTTTGAACGAGGCTTTGCGGATAGAAGCAGGAAATGATTTGCTGTGAAGGAAAGTATTAATAAAATTATAAGCCTGGAAATTGCTATTGATTGTGTTGACCAGGTTGCGTAAAAGCCTTGTTGAAATATGATTAGGTTATGAGCGACGCCAAACTTCGATTCTCTTCTAAAAGTTAAAGCTTGGATCATGAGAAGCTTGCCTGTTAAACACAAGAAGAAATGAGATCACTTGCCTCATAGCTTTCGTTTGCTTGGATTGAATGGGAGTGGGATGATTTTACTTGTCTCCATCTCTCAACCCTAGCGGTTGCAAGTACAGTCAGAAATGCCGAAGTGAGTTCATCCATTGATGCAAAATTAGTTGGCGGGTGAAGGTATTATTGCGCCATACTTTGCTTTGCGATTGATGGCTCATTTTTGTTTTGCCTGGCCATAGATGACAAAGGATATTGTTGATAACTGCAGGCCATATTTCTGCTAGAAGTGATGCTGGCTAGCTGATTAGTCGCTTCAATTAGAGGTTAAAGAGAGCCCTCTTGAATGGCTCATCTTTGCTTTCAGTTTTGCAATCCAAATGCTTAAGCAAGGTGTTGTTGAGCAAGCTGTTGAGAAGGCTTGATTGATGTAAGGCTTGTCTGTTGCGGCAATCCTTGAGCTATGAGCAGCAGATCTTTGATTTAGAGCGCAGGCGAAGCCTTTCAGAGGCGATTGTCCTGAAGATCGGCGCTTTATTTAGGCCAAGCCTTCAAGCCAATCATTCCACCCCGCTCGAGAGCCACAGGGCAGGCTGCATCCGCCTTGTCGCAGCACTTTCTCCTGCGACCTCGTTATTTGGTCTAGTGCGAGTGGCTAGTTCCCCTGGGGGGTTGAGAGTGAGCAATCGACAAGCCTTTTCTCCTAGAAGAGATATCTCTCAATCAGCTTGTTCAATCAGTGATCACGACAGCAACAAACACTGGAGTTTTAGATCGCTATTGATTTTAAATCGCGATTGAAGATAAGACTCTGGCGAGGGAGATCACTGCCAATTTTTTAGGCAAAAAAAAGGACCCCAGCTTTAGCTGAGATCCCATGATTGTTTTTGCTTCTTAAGCGATCAGAAGTAGATCTTGCCACCACCCCATTGGTCGCCCTGTACTTTCTCAGCCGTGAGGATGTAACCGGCGATTAGGCGCAGGTCTTCATCGTTGAGCGTGCGCATCTGAACGTAGACATCGCTGCTGCTGATGCCTGGGTGGGTGTCGGCAATGCTGTATTCCCCGTCATATGACATGGGATTTTTCAGGAATTCGACCAGGCCGTCCACGTTGTCACGAGCAGGTGATGCCAGTGAGAGAGCCTCAAGGTCGAGGCCAACGTTTTGATTGGTCTTGGTGACGCCTTGGTTATGGCAGGTGGCGCAGTTGCTTTTGAAGAGCTTGCTAGCGCTCTTGATTTCTGACTCGCTGAAGGTCACCTGCTGTCCGCCTGAGCCTGCGGGAACGGTGAGGGTCTCGGCATCCCATTGGGCAGCCATGGCCGGAGAGCTAATGCTCAAGCCAATTATTACGGGCAACACGATCAATAGTTTGATCAGGGACCGTCCCAGGGATGCAAAGAGAGAGGCCATGGAATACGCCAGTTACTGACAGAAGCGACAACACCTTGTATCACGGGGCGGGAGCTCTAAGGGCCGTAATCAAGAACTGTTGCAGCGCGGAGCGACTTCAAAACTGAGGAAATCCTTGGCGAGGATGGTGTTCGAAAAGATCGCTTGAGCTTCTCGTAGCAGGTCATTTGGGGTGACCGGATTGCCTGGCGCATAGCGGGGACTGAGGTGGGTCAATACGAGTTTCCCGACGCCGGCTTCGGCAGCTGTTTGGGCCGCCATGGTGCTGGTGGAGTGCTGCTTCTGATAAGCCATTTCTGCTTCGCTATGGGCGAAGGTTGCTTCGTGGATCAGCAGGTCTGCTCCTGCGGCTAGCGAGACAGCAGCTTCTGAAAACACCGTATCGGTGCAGAACACGATGCTGGCGCCTGGGCGATCTGGTCCGCAGAAGTCCCGGCCATCCACCACGCGACCATCATCGAGGCTGACCTGTTCACCACGCTTTAAGGCGGCATAGACGGGGCCTGGCGGGATGCCGAGGCTTTGGGCTCGTTCAAGGTTGAAATGGCCTGGCTTGGGTTTTTGCTCCACGCGATAGGCGTAGGCCGGCACGCGATGAGTGAGCGGGGTGCAGCGCACCAGGATGTCTTTGTCTTCAAACACAATCAGGTTCTGCTCTGCTGCGTCTCGCACGCGATGAACCTTGAGGGGGTATCCGATCCTGGTGGAGCTATTGCGCAGAACGCCTTGCAGATAGCTTTCCAGTGGATCGGGGCCGTAGAGATCCACTCCGTTGCTGTTGCCGGATAGGCCGAGGCTGGCCAACAGACCCGGCAGGCCAAACACATGGTCGCCATGCATGTGGCTAACAAACACTCGTCTGAGTTGAGAAAGACGCAGATCGCTGCGCAGGAATTGATGCTGAGTACCTTCTCCGCAATCAAACAGCCACAACTCAGCACGTTGGGGCAGCCGCAGAGCCACGGCAGAAACATTGCGGGCTCGTGTCGGTACGCCCGAGCTGGTGCCGAGAAAGGTGACCTGCAAGGCCTTGCACACCCCAAAGACCATGCTGCCATGGCTTGGGGCCTGGCCTGGTTGTTGTGATCGGGGCACACTGAATGTCCTTGTTGAACATGTTGATTGGCTTTGCCAGCGCCGCTATGGGCTATGGGATTGGTCGGCGGGGTCACACTCACGGCCGTAAGCCCTTCTGCCCAGGTGATTGCTGTGCAGGAGCCAGTGATGCGGGTGCTGGTGCTGGAAGCATCAGCTCTTCGTCTGCGGGCTGATGCTGAGCAGCCTTTGCTTGTGGCAGGCCTGGGTTCGAGCGAGCAGAGGCTGAGGGCGCTTTCGGTTCGCAAGCAGCGCGGTCAGCTGCGGCTGACCCTTGAGGGGCGGTCGCGGCGATCGCTATCGCTTGCTTTGCAGCGTGAGCTCAGGGTTCGCAGTGCAGACCCACGCGGGATATGGCTGGGCAAGCGTCGCTATCGCGGTGAGTTGAGGGTTCGATCAGTTGGTGCAGGCTTGCAGGTGGTGAACCACCTGCGCGTGGAGGACTATCTAGCCAGTGTGGTAGGCAGTGAGATGCCGGAATCCTGGCCATTGGCTGCACTGCAGGCCCAGGCGGTGGCCGCTCGCACCTATGCCCTCGCTCAACACGGCAAAGCAGGTGGTTTTGATCTCAAGGCCACCGTTGCCAGTCAGGTGTATCGCGGTGTGGAATCTGAAACCGCCAACACTCTGAAGGCGGTGGAAAGCACCCATTCGCTGGTTTTAGTGCATGGCGGTAAGTTGATCGATGCTGTTTTTCACAGCAGCTCTGGCGGGGCAACAGAAGCCAGCGGGGCGGTATGGAGCAAGCAGCTGCCTTATCTGGTCAGCGTGCCGGACCACGATCAACACAGCCCTGTGCATCAGTGGGACGTGTGGTTTGAGCCGCATCAGTTGCGAAGAGCGTTCCGAGAAACCGGTGGTGTAAGCAGCATTGATGTGTTGGGCACCACGGGCACGGGCAGAATTCGCCAGGCTCGTGTGCAGGGTCCTCGTGGTGATTTGCTGCTGAGCGGCAAGCAGCTGCGCCAGCGTTTGGGCTTGAAGAGCACCTTGGTGCGCTTTGAAATGCTTGCCTCGAAGTCTGCAAAGCCTGGCGCCGGGGTTGGCTTTAAGCGCTTTGAGCACAGCTTTGGAAAACGCAACTCTGCTGGAGCTGGCACGGTGTTGATGGGGTCTTGGCGTGATGGCGCAACAGGCAAGAGTTTGTTTGCACCCAGCGTTGATGCCAATGCCAGTTTCATGGGCCTGACCCCGCCGCCGCCTTTGCCACCTCTGCCGGTTCGCTCAACACGCCGCTCGCGCCATCAGCCGCTGATGTTGCTTGCGATGGGGCAAGGTTTTGGCCATGGCGTGGGCATGAGTCAGTGGGGTGCCCATGGCCTGGCGCAACGGGGTGCAGATTTCCGCCAAATCCTCAATCACTACTACCGAGGCGCAGAGATTGTTCCCTATCGGCAGCTGCAGAATTCCTCTTTGGCCTTCCTGTGGCGTTCTCGCCAGCCTGGAGGAGTTGAGAGCATGGGAGACGCCTAATTGAACCTCTTGCGGCCTTCTGTGGCCTCTGAGCAAGGGTTCGCGAGCACGATCACGGTGCGAGAGAACCTGCCAAGCCTTGTGGAAGCGGTTGTTGATGCGCTGGAGGGGCATCTAAGGCAGCGGCTGGGGGAGCAGAGGCCGAAACCGCTTGGCTTGGCCACTGGCCGCACGATGGTGCCGATCTATGGCGAATTGGTGGCCCGTTTACAGCGTTGGCCAGCTGATGAGCTCGAGCATCTGCGGCGCAGCTGGTGCAGTTTCAATCTTGATGAGTATGTGGGCTTGGGGGCAGCTGATCGGCGCAGCTTTGCGGCCTATATGGCTCGTCATTTAGGCAAGCCGTTGCAATTGAGCCCGCAGCAGTTGCATCTTCCCGATGGCGAGGCGACTGATCCAGAGCAGCAGGCTGGCAGTTATGCCGCTCAGTTGCAGAGTTTTGGTGGTGTTGGCGTGCAGTTGTTGGGCTTAGGCAGCAATGGCCATGTGGGCTTCAATGAGCCGCCTTGTGGCCCAGAGGCGGCTTGCCGGGTGGTGGCGTTATCGCAGTCCACTCGGCAACAGAATGCTGCTGCTTTTGGTGGTGATCCCAGCCAGGTGCCATCTCAAGCACTCACGCTTGGATTAAAAGAAATTCTCGCGGCAGATGAAATTCATTTGATCGTGACGGGTACAGCCAAAGCAGAAATTCTCAAGGTGTTGTTTGATTCGCCATGCACGGATCAGTTGCCGGCAAGTTGGTTGCGCAATCATGCTCGGGTTTCACTTTGGCTAGACCAATTAGCTGTTACTGGAGAGAAAGTTCCTGAAGCGAATGACAGTTCAAAGTTGATTTGAGTTTTAGGCCTTGGTTGCTTGTAAGCAAGAAAATCATTGGTGATAGCAGGATGTTCATTGTGGCATAGTAGTGCGATATTCGTATAGCATTTTACCTTGTCAAAGGCATGGGAATAGGATCAAGAGATGTTAGGTCTTGAATGTCTACGCTGGGGTTGATTACACGATTAACAATTTCGGAACCACCTCATTCAAGCTGTATGGCCGTGGCGGTCTTGAGTTCTGGGATTCAAACCGCGGCACTGATTGGCGTGCCTCCGGTGGTGTCACCTTCCAGTTCTAAGCATCACGCTTAAGCGTTCAACGGAAACCGCTGGGGTCGTAATCACGACCTCAGCGGTTTTTTTGGCCGTCTCATCCCCTTCGCTTGTCGCCATAGCCGTCGTTGTGCTGCTGCTGCCTCGGTCATCTCGCCATTCTGTCTTGTTAGCTCTCCAGGTTTGAGCTGATGTGATGCACGTCATCGAGCTCATCAAGTGCCTCCAGCAATTGCAGGCATTGGTCTTCGCTTTTTTGATCTGCTTGGCTGATCGTGGTGAGTGGTCTCCAGCAGTGTTCCCATCCCTCAACAATCCAGCCTTGATCTCTGAGCCCAGCCTGCAGGCCTTCTAAAGCTTGAAACGGGCCATAGACCACAGCGCCATCGTCGATCAATTGATAGCCATCAGCTTCAAGCTCCAGCAGGTTTTCCAGCAGTGCATCTTCTGAAACCTTGCCCCCATCTTGTGCAGACTGCGCACTCAAATACACTTCGCTGCGTTGCTCAAACAAGTAGGCCACGCAGCCGCTTTCGCCGAGCTTGCCGCCGTGTTTATTGAAGGTTAGGCGTAGGTCTGCAGCTGTGCGATTGCGGTTGTCGGTGAGCGCTTCGATCAGAACCGCGACGCCACCAGGGCCATAGCCTTCATAGCGGATGGCTTCCAATTGGCATGCGCCGTTTTGGTCTTGGCCGGAGCCTTTTGCAATTGCGCGCTCAATATTGGCCGCAGGCATTCTTGCGTCTTTGGCTTTGTTGATTGCGGTGCGCAGTTGAAAATTACCGTTGGGGTCGCCGCCGCTTCTTGCTGCCACACTGATCTCGCGTGCCAGGCGGGTGAACACAGCACCTCGCTTGGCATCCACCACAGCTTTGCTGCGTTTGATTTGAGACCATTTGCTATGGCCGGCCATGGCGGAGGCTGATTAGGTTGTTGCTTGACCATCAACGCTAGGGGCGTTCGGGTTGAACGACAGTGTTGCGATCATCCCTGTGCGTTGAACACAACTTTTGGCTTCACTGTTGCGTTGTCTTCCCAGTAGGCCATTCCGGCGACTTCGCCTCTGCAGTCGATCACCACGAGCATGGACTTTTTTGCGCTTGGATCAGTTTGGTTTGGAGCAGATTCTTGCTGATCAGAGGCCAGAGGTTTGGGTGCTGGTTGGCATTGATCTTGATGGGCGGTAATGCGGCGCCCGCAGCTCCAGCTCTCCTGTTCCTCTTCGTTGAGTTGCAGTCTTGGTAGGTGTGCAAGGGCCGTGAGTGGCGGTAACACAGCAGGCGGAGTCGTTAGGGCTGGATTGTCTCGATCGGGTAGTGGTACGGCTTGTTGCTCGTGAAACCCCAGTGCCTGGGTTCGCTTTAACCACCCCAGGCAAGCGCCGCAGCCAATTAATTCGCCTAGATCTCGTGCGAGAGAGCGAATGTATGTGCCTGATGAGCAATGCACGTTGAAGTCGATTTGGCCCAGTTGTTGGTTCCAGTTGAGTAGCTGCAAGCGATCAATCGTGATCGTTCGCGCTGGAATCTCCATCGTTTCTCCCCTGCGGGCACGTGCATGGGCGCGTTCCCCTTGCACATGCACGGCTGAAACTTGCGGTGGCCGTTGCTGAATCCTGCCGCGAAACGGCTCGAGATAGGCCTCGATCTCTGCTGTGTTCAATTCGGGCCAGGCTTGCTTGGAGATCAGATCCCCTTGTTGATCGTCGCTACTGGTGCGTTGGCCCAGTTGGATGCTGCCGCGATAGCTCTTGGCGCCGGGTAGATAGGGCAGCAGCCTGGTGGCATGCCCTAGGGCGATGGGCAAAACTCCTGTTACGGCAGGATCAAGCGTGCCGCCGTGGCCCACGCGCTTGATGCCAAACACGCGCCGCATTCGGCTCACACAGTCGTGGGAGGTGAGGCCAGCAGGCTTGTCGATCACCACAAAGCCGAAGGGCACAGTCACCTGATCAGCAGCGTTCAGTTTGTGACTGCTGCTGCCCGCATTGTCTGCAAAGGCTGAGATTGCTCAGCTGGAGGCAACCACACTGATGCGCTTGCGGTTGCGCAGGCTGCGGCGAATGCTTTCGAAGGTCACCACACCATCGGTTAGAGCGAAGAGGGTGTCGTCTTTGCCCTGGCCAACGTTCACCCCTGGCAACACTGAGGTGCCGCGTTGGCGAATCAGGATCGACCCTGCTGTAACGGTTTCGCCGCCATAGGCCTTCACGCCAAGACGCTTGGAATTTGAATCGCGGCCGTTGCGTGTGGAGCCTGTGCCTTTCTTATGAGCCATGGTGATTTAAGCGGTATTGAGAGCAGTGTATGGAGGGGGTGGTTAGCTGAGTGCTTTGCCGTCTATTGAAATGGATTGAACCATCACTCGCGTGAGTTCTTGGCGGTGTCCATTTTTGCGTCTTGTCTTCTTCTTGGGGCGCATTTTGTAGACGATGATCTTGGGCCCTCGGCGGTGGTCCATCACCTTCAGTTCCACGCTGGCACCCTTCACGTAAGGCTGGCCAACTGTGGTGTCATTCTTGCCATCCTTGATCAGCAGTACGTTCTCAAGGGTGACGGTGTCATCAACAGCCGCTTGCAGACGGTCTAGGTCGTAGTAACGGTTGGGTTGCAACCAAAACTGCTGGCCAGAGGCCTCAACGATGGCGTATGAATCACTTTGGTCTTTAGCTTCAGCTTTGGCTGCAGCGGCTTTTGGCTTTGCAGCGGGTTTCTCGGCCATGGGTGCTTTAAGACGCGTTCAGGCTCGGAATCTGCAGAGCTGGGCTGATAAGCGCCGCACCACTTTGACCGATTTGGCCTGACTCGCAATCGAGAGTCAAAGAAAGATCTTCCCGCGTTTAGGCGCCTTTAGTCAAGATTGAACGCTGATCCCTGAGCGTCAAAACCTCGGAGCGAAGCCGACTTTGATCATTGCTTCTATTGCGGCGCAACACACCAGCATTCTTTGATGTTTGCTGTGATTGGTGTTTTGCCAGCCCTGCTCTGCCTGAGGATGTTGTGCTCGCAGGCCTAGAGAGTCTCTGATCAGCTTGTTGCAGCCTCAGTTGTCTTGAGGAGAGGTTTTCGTTGATGCAGAGATCGATGCATGAGTGATTTTCGAGATTCTTGCGCTGTTCCCCTGGCCCTAGATCGCGAGTTGATCGGCATTGTTTGCTGTTTGATCGATCACCTAGGTTGTGGAGATCCATATGGATCTCATTGACGCTTTCTGGCAACAGTTCAGACTTGAGTTGCATGAGAGAGAGTCATCGCCGGGCGTTCTGTTCGCATTGCTCGATCTAGCAAAACACCTTTGAGTGATGCTTCAACACTCGCTTTCCGCAGAAGTACCCCTTTTGTTGATATCAATCAGTTCCGATTTAGAAGATGCTTCTGAGATGCAATTATGAGCCCAAGAAAAACCTACATCCTCAAGTTGTACGTAGCAGGGAATACCCCTAATTCGATGCGGGCGCTTAAAACTCTGCGCGACATTCTCGAGAACGAGTTCCGTGGCGTGTATGCGCTCAAGGTGATCGATGTGCTCAAGAATCCTCAGCTTGCAGAGGAAGACAAAATTCTGGCGACACCAACCTTGGCCAAGATCCTGCCGCCACCGGTGCGCAGGATCATTGGTGACCTCTCAGATCGCGAACGGGTTTTGATTGGTCTTGACCTCCTCTATGACGAGATCTATGACGAGATTCCTGAGGAGATGCTCGGCTCAGCGGAGCTCGATACGTTGGCAGACGATGACATTGCGTCGCCAGATTCTTAAGGCTCGCGGTGCAGCGCTTTGTTCCAGGGCTAATTCTCTCTAGCGTTTGAGTAGAACGTCCTAGCTATGCAGTCTTTTAGTGCCGGTGGCTCCTCCCAGATGCAGGTGCAGAAGCTGCCTACTGGGATCGAAGGTTTTGATGACATCTGTCATGGCGGCTTGCCGACGGGGCGTAGCACGCTGATCAGTGGCACGTCGGGTACAGGCAAGACAGTTTTTTCACTTCATTTTTTACACAACGGCATTACCCAGTTCGATGAGCCTGGAATCTTTGTGACCTTTGAAGAGTCTCCATCAGATATTTTGCGAAATTCCGTCAGCTTTGGTTGGAATCTTCAAGAGATGGTGGAGCAGGATAAATTATTCATACTCGATGCTTCACCGGATCCTGATGGTCAGGATGTTGCAGGCAGCTTTGACCTTTCAGGGTTAATTGAAAGGATTAATTATGCCATTGTTAAATATAAAGCGAAACGGGTGGCAATCGATTCAATGACAGCCGTTTTCCAACAGTACGACGCAATTTCTGTGGTGCGTAGGGAAATCTTTCGCTTGATTGCACGTCTTAAGGTGATTGGCGTTACCACCGTAATGACCACAGAACGGATTGATGAATATGGCCCAATTGCACGCTATGGGGTAGAGGAGTTTGTCTCCGACAACGTCGTCATACTACGCAATGTTCTTGAGACTGAGAAGCGTCGACGCACCGTTGAGATTCTCAAGTTACGTGGCACAACTCACATGAAGGGTGAGTTTCCATTCACCATGGGCACCCACGGCGTCAGCGTCTTCCCTTTAGGCGCAATGCGGCTTACGCAGCGTTCCTCCAACGTGCGGATTAGTTCTGGTGTTCCTCATCTTGATGAGATGTGTGGTGGAGGTTTCTTCAAGGATTCGATCATTCTTGTTACTGGTGCAACGGGCACTGGTAAAACCCTTTTGGTGTCGAAGTTTATTGAGGATGCTTTCCGAAATAAGGAACGCGCGGTTTTGTTTGCCTATGAGGAGTCGCGAGCCCAACTGCTGCGTAATGCCACCAGTTGGGGGATTGATTTTGAAGAGATGGAAAGTGAAGGCCTGTTGAAGATTATTTGTGCTTATCCAGAGTCGACTGGTCTGGAAGATCATCTGGAGATTATTAAAACGGAGATTGGACAATTCAAGCCATCGAGGATGGCGATTGATTCACTTTCTGCCCTTGCACGTGGCGTGAGCCTCAACGCCTTTAGACAGTTTGTGATTGGAGTAACAGGCTATGCAAAGCAGGAGGAAATAGCGGGATTCTTTACCAATACCGCTGAAGAGTTTATGGGAAGTCATTCGATTACTGACTCCCATATCTCCACAATCACAGATACTATTCTGCTGCTTCAGTATGTGGAGATCCGCGGCGAGATGGCCAGAGCTGTGAATGTATTCAAGATGCGTGGCTCCTGGCACGACAAGAGAATTCGTGAGTATGTTATTACTGATAATGGCCCACAGATTAAAGACTCATTCTCTAACTTCGAACGGATCTTCAGTGGTGCTCCTCATCGTATTGCTGACGACGAACGCGCTTAATGTTGCTTCGATGTAAGGGCCTTAAAGCCACTAGTTGATTCAGTTTATTGGCTGAATTAGAGTTCTAAACCTTGTTCTTGTTGCCGAGTTG
Source organism: Prochlorococcus sp. MIT 1306 (assembly GCF_047304515.1). Taxonomy (NCBI): domain Bacteria; kingdom Bacillati; phylum Cyanobacteriota; class Cyanophyceae; order Synechococcales; family Prochlorococcaceae; genus Prochlorococcus; species Prochlorococcus sp. MIT 1306. Next base: position 258,613 of record NZ_CP138959.1, read on the forward strand.
TTCGTACTGATTGCACGATAAGCTCGTCGGCATCTGTTTGCTCAAGAGGTAGATCAAACCAAAAGGTTGTGCCCAGCTCAACCTCACTGGCCATTCGTATTTGGCCGCCATGCTTTTCGATGATGCCGCGCACGATTGATAGTCCAAGACCGGTGCCGGCTTCTGTATGCACGGCATTTTCCACACGATAGAAGCGGTCAAAAATATGTTGTTGGTCATCCTGATTGATGCCATGGCCTGTGTCCGAAACTTCTACGCGGAGCTTGGGGAGTGGAGAGAAAAATTCGCAATGTGGTGCTGATTTGCTGCTCTCGATTGGAGACATTTTGCAGCTATCAGGCCATGTGTAGGCTCGCACCATCAGGCTTCCACCAGCACGACTAAACTTGAGCCCATTGCCGACTAAATTGTCGAGCACTTGGAGTAATAGATCCCAATTTCCCAGGATTGTTGGTAGCTCATCATCTGTATTGAACTCAATATGAATCTGCTTGTCATCTGCATTAAGCCGATAGTTGCGTAGGGTTTGCTCGATGGCAGGGCGAAGATCCATGGGCTCGAACTGCACGGTCCGTCCGGATTCCAATCGCGAAAGGTCGAGTACATCATTGACGAGTCGAGCCAGCCTATCGGTTTCGGAATTAGCAACACCTAAGAATTCTTTCTTTTCTTCTTCGCTGAGTTGATCACCGAGATCATGCAGTGTTTCTACATAGCTTTTGATATTGAACAGTGGTGTTCTAAGTTCATGTGAAACGTTGCTAATGAAGCGGCTTTGGGCTGCATTGAGCTCCACTTCTCTTGTGAGGTCCTGCACTGTGATTGCGATGCCTTTAAGGGTTTCACCACTTTGATCACGTACTGACTGCAACACGATGCGAAGTGTGCGTGATGGTTCTTCAAGACTGCAACGCAGATCGTTACTTTCACCGATATTGCGCAGCAGAGATTGAAGTGGATCATGCAGTTCGTTTGCGATGATCTCTGGTAACTCATTGAGCAGTTCCTGGCCCTCAAGATTTCGACCTTCCCAGCGAAATAGCCGCCGTGCTGTTGGGTTGGCCAGCACGATTTGTCCAACTTCATCGAGCAGTAAAGCGCCATCGGCCATCGTGGCAATCAGCGATTGCTGCTTCACTTGGGCGGCAGTGAGCTCTTCAATATTGGCGGCGTCATAGGCCTCCAGTTGGGAGGCCATGGCGTTGAAGCCATTCAGGAGTTCTCCCAGTTCTCCTCCCATCGGTAGAGCGATTCGAGCTTCGAAATTGCCGGAAGCAATGGCCCTTACACCGCGCAGCAGCTCCTTCACAGGCTGCGTGATCGTTAGAGCATTGAAAACGGCGCCGAGAATTACAAGCACCCAGATGGAGATGAAGACGGCAATCGTCACCTGTCGCGTGAGAGCCGCGCTGGCAAGAGCTGTGTCGTTGGGGTTGACCCCCAGAGCCAGTGTCCCTAGATAATCACCTTTCCACACCAGTGGAACGAAGACATCGGTGAGTTGACCTTGAGGGGTGAGGTGCTGGCGAATCAGTGCGTTTTCTGGTCGTGATGGCAGCTCTGCTGGCAGTTCCAAGCGATGGTTGAGTTGCAGATCGTTATCACCGCTGACAGGGGAAGCGCTAATGGGGATTCCCAGATAGATCAAGCCATCTGGGTCGGCGAAGAAGATGTAACGAAGGCTGCGCGAGCGCCAGAATTGTTCGGCAACAGTTGCCAGTTCCCTGTCACGTCCTTGGGCGACAAGTTCAGTGACGTTTCCGGAAAGGAGGAGTCCTAGGTCCCTGGCGTAACGCGTGTCATTCATCCCTGCATCCCTTTGGATGCCGTTGAGGACGAAGAAGGTGACGCCTGTCATCAGCAGGCTTACCACCAGTGTGGCGATTGCCAACAACTTGGTTTGCAGGCTGAATTCTGCCCACCAGAGATAGATGCGTTCCCCCCAGCCGGGTGGCTCTGGTGGGGGTTGGCCATCTCCTGGGGGAGCCCACTCGGCGATGGCTTGCGAAGTACTGCTGGCCATCAACCCATTCAGCGTCTCTTCACCCTAGGACTGGCGCACTTGGTGACCGATGTCCCGGCGGTAAGTGATCCCTTCGAAATACACCTGATCAAGACCTTGGTAGGCGTTTGAGAAGGCCTGATCAAAATCGTTTGCTTGAGCCACAACCGCCAACACTCTGCCGCCATTGGTCAGTTGATCTCCCTCTTCAGTGCAGCGGGTGCCAGCATGGAAAAGCTGTAGGGATGGGCCTTGCTGCAGCTGAATGTTGATGCGGTCACCCTTGCGGGGTGCATTGGGGTAGCCCGCTGCTGCTGCCACGACACATGCACTGCAGCAGTCCTCGATCAATAGCTCTGGTGCTTGATCGAGGCAACCAAGTGCACAAGCCTGCAGAACTTTTGCCAGCTCTGGACCCATCAGTGGCATGAGGGTCTGGCATTCGGGATCGCCGAAGCGACAGTTGAATTCAATCACCTGCGGCCCAGAGGGGGTGAGCATCAATCCGGCATAGATGACACCTCGATAGTCGATGCCTCGCTGCTTCAGGGTCGCAAGGGTTGGCTCAAGGACAACCCTGCGCACAAGGTCGAGTCCTGCTGCATCGAGCAGGGGAGCCGGGGCATAAGCCCCCATGCCCCCGGTGTTAGGGCCCCTGTCGCCGTCTTCTAGACGTTTGTGATCCTGAGCAGGGGGCAGCAATAACAATTGCTCGCCATCGCAGAGTGCGAAGACGGATACTTCTGGCCCCTCTAGTCGCTCTTCAAGCACCAATTGGCAACCGGCAGCTCCGAATCGGCCGCTGAAGACCTCCTGGATCGCTTCAGCTGTTGCTTCGATGCTGTCGGCTACGCAGACCCCTTTGCCTGCTGCTAAACCATCGGCCTTAACAACCAAGGGTTGTTGCACTTGATTCAGCACGCTCAGAGCGTCTGCTGCTGTGCTCACTGTCCAGTGTTTTGCTGTTGGCACGCCGGCTTGAGCCATCAGGGTTTTGGACCAGGCTTTGCTGGCTTCCAGCTGGGCACCCTCGGCCCCTGGCCCAAATACAGCTAGCCCGGCCTTGCGCAGTTCGTCAGCCACGCCAGCGGCCAGTGGAGCTTCCGGCCCTATTACCACTAGATCGATCTGAAGCGATTGGCAGGCATCAATCAGGCCATTGATGTCGGTTTCTGCGATCGCCAGGCACCCACAGCCCTGGTGCTCTTTTGTGCCCCCATTCCCTGGTGTGACCCAGACGTCTTCTATGCCGGAACAGCGTCGTAGTGCCCATGCAAGCGCGTTTTCACGCCCACCACTACCAACCACAAGCAGCCGCTCTAAAGGGGGGAGAGGATGGGGACGGGTGCTGGACATGGCCATAGGAACAAGCAGGGACGGGGAAGACCCCTAGGTTTGAGCAGGTCGGATCTCGTCAGAGGAATCCGTTGCCCTCTTCCATCTTTGTTGAACGACTCAACTCCATGGGGATTCATTCGCTGCCGCTGACTGTGCTGCTGCTGGCTGCCGTTAATCAGGCTGCGCCTCTTAATTCTGCGCCTGGCCCCCGTGCTCCTGCTAGGGAGCCCATGGCTGAACTGGTCTATCGGCAAGTGTTGCTCGATGGGGCGATACCAGAGCTCAACACAGCTTGTGCTGACGCAGCCCTGTTTGGCTTCAACTTGCGTCTGCAGGAACTTCGTAATCGCCTGATCGACATTGCTCCTGCACCTCAACCCTTTGAGGTTGTGATCGCCAATGCTGAAGCGCTGATGGTCTGCAAGGCTCCAGCTAGCACGCAGAAGGTGCTCAGTCGCATCAGCCCAGCGCCAGGCAGTCAGCGTCGCGCTTGGTTGCTGCTCTCCTGGCAGGCGGCCAACGCATCTTTGGATCATGCCCAGGCGGCCCTTGCTCTGCGACGCCTGGCAAATGGCGATCTCACGGCCTTGAATTTTGAGCAGCTCACCGTTGGCTATGGAGATGATGGCCTGCCGCTGACCCGCGCTGCTCTTGATCTCTTGGTGGAACATGAGCTTTCCATGGATCGTTCGGCTGAGGCGGTCATGGTGCTGTTGGCTGGCCGTGAGCGTGGCGCATTGGGGGCCCGCCGTCTTGCTCAGGCCGCTGAGTTGCTTCAAGGTCTAGGCAACGATCAGCACTCAACACTGTTGGAATCAGCCCTTGACCAGGCGGCTGCAGATCAAGCTTGGGGGCTGGCAGAAGACTTGCTGCGATTGCAATTGAAGTTCGATTTAGCAGCGGGTGGTGACGGCTTAAGGCCTCGACAGCGTCTAGAGCGTCTCGCGAATCGCCTCGATGACCGCTACACCCTGTGGGAGTTGGTTCGGGGGGATCTAGATCAACAGGATGCTGCAACTCTGCTAGAGCAGGAGCTGCGCTCGCCGCGTCAGCCTGGCGGCCATGCTGCTGTTGAAGCGCATCAAAGTGCGCCTCCTGTTTCAGTTCCATCAGAATTCAAATGACGCCAGATCACGGCTCTCTGCTCTATGAGGGCAAGGCCAAAAGGGTCTTCTCTGCGGATCAGCCCGATCGTGTGTTGGTGGAGTTCAAGAATGACGCCACGGCGTTTAATGCGCTCAAACGGGCTGAACTCGAGGGCAAGGGGCGACTGAACTGTCAGATCTCGGCACGACTGTTCGAGATGCTTGAGCGTGAGGGTGTGCCCACCCACTACCTCGGCCTGGCCGCCGAAACCTGGATGCTTGTTCAGCATGTTGATGTGATTCCCCTGGAGGTTGTGATTCGCAACGTGGCGACTGGATCGCTTTGTCAACAAACGCCGATTGCGGCTGGTACTGAGCTTTCGCCCGCTTTGTTGGACCTCTACTACAAGGACGACAATTTGGGAGATCCCCTGCTGAGCGAATCAAGGCTGCAGCTGCTTGGATTGATCAGTTCGCAGCAGCGTTTAGAGATCGAACAGTTGGCCCGTCGGGTGAATCAGCTGTTGCTGTCATTTTTTGAGAGCTTGGACCTGTTGTTGGTGGACTTCAAGCTCGAACTTGGACTCAACAGAGCAGGCACTCTGCTGGTGGCGGATGAAATCAGTCCTGATACCTGCAGGCTTTGGGACCATCGAAATAGCGATCCCCAGGCCCGCATTCTCGATAAGGATCGCTTCCGCCAGGACCTTGGTGGAGTGATTGAAGCCTACGGGGAGATCCTCAAACGGGTCCAAGGGGTATGAGCTAATCCCTTCAACTGCAGGTAATGTCAGCGCACATTTGGCGGCTTTGTAGCCGGATTCCTATCGCCCATGGCCAGCTTCCTATCTAGCGGACCCTCTGATGCCTTGCGGCGAGGTGCATTTGGCCTGGTTCTGGCCTTGCCGCTTCTTGCTGCTCCTGCGCGCGCTCAGACACCCGAGCAGGACACTCAGCCCCCAGCCACGGAGATCTTGGTTAACGATGATGTGCAGGTGGAGGAGGTGGCCACTCCTGAAGGCGTCGTCGAGGAAGGCCTGGAGGCCGAGCAGATTCAGGTCACCCCTGCTGAGCAGCAAGAGCTGCCTCTCAACGCATCTGAACAGCTGCCTGAGGAGCCTCGTGTCTTGATCACCGAGGTGATCATCGAAGGGATTTCAGGCCATCCGGAGCAAGAGCGTGTTGAACTCGCCGCTTATGACGCCATGGTTGTGCGTCCCGGTAGTCGTGTGACTCGAGATGAGCTCAAACGTGATCTCGATGCGATTTACTCCACGGGCTGGTTTTCTGATGTGCGCATTGACCCGAGTGACGGCCCTTTAGGGGTTCAGCTCGTGGTGCAGGTGCAGCCCAATCCATTGCTCACCAAAGTGGAACTTGATCCACCTGATGTTGAGCTTTCTGAATCTGTGATTGAGGAAACATTCAGCCCCGACTACGGCAGGACTCTCAATCTCAATGAACTGCAGGCTCGTATGAAGGAGTTGCAGCAGTGGTACGCAAACGAGGGATATTCCCTGGCTCGGGTCACCGGCCCTACGCGCGTTTCTCCACAGGGAGTGGTGCAGCTCAAGGTGATCCAGGGCACGGTGGCAGGGGTGGAAGTGCAGTTCCTCAATAAGGAAGGTGATTCCACCGATGAGAAGGGTGAGCCGATTAATGGCAAGACCAAGCCCTGGGTGATTACACGAGAGATATCAATCAAGCCTGGCGAAGTGTTTAATCGAAATCAGCTTGAGGCTGATATTAAGCGTCTCTATGGCACATCTCTTTTCAGTGATGTCAAAGTCACCTTGAAACCGGTTGCTGGTGAACCTGGCAATGTGACAATCATTCTTGGCATTGTTGAGCAGTCCACCGGTTCGTTGTCAGGTGGTCTGGGTTATAGCCAGAGTCAGGGTGTTTTTGGCCAGATACAACTCCAGGACAGCAATCTTTTTGGTCGTGCCTGGAATATGGCATTGAACATTACTTATGGTCAGTATGGAGGCTTGGGAAGCATTACATTTACCGATCCATGGATTAAGGGTGATGCTCACCGCACCTCATTCCGTACCTCTTTATTCCTCAGTCGTGAGGTTCCGCAAGTTTTTCAGAGCCAAAGTAATGGCAATATTCGCACCGTTAAAGATTACTATGATGGCAATTCAAGCTACGCTTATCAAATTAATAAGACTGATAACCCTGCTGGTCGCAAATTTGATTCCGTTTCAAAGGCTGAGAGTGAATATCCACAGTACAGCTGGTTTGACTATGAGGGTAACTCTGTCGCGTTGCAAAGAATTGGCGGCAATATAGTTTTTGCAAGGCCTCTAAATGGAGGTGACCCTTATAAGAAGGCGCCATGGAATGTCTTGGCTGGTTTGAATATTCAAAAGGTTCGCCCGATCAACTTCTCCGGTGATAGCCGTCCTTATGGTGTCGCAAGTGATGACATTAAGCATGGCCAAGTGCCTGATGATGATGTGATTTGTATCGCCTTTGATTGTGCAGATGAAAACAATCTACTTGGTGTAAGAGTTGCGGCTACTTATAATAATTTGAATGATCCTCGCAATCCAACTTCTGGCAACTTCTTTAGTTTCGGCACTGAGCAATTTGTATCTGTTGGGGAGCATTCACCGACCTTTAACCGTCTTCGGACTAGCTATACACATTTCATTCCAGTTAATTGGTTGAAACTTGCCAAGGGCTGCCGTCCTAAGCCAGGGGAACCGGAAAATTGTCCTCAGGCCCTTGCTTTTCAGGTTAAGGCAGGCACAGTTTTAGGCGATTTGCCTCCTTATGAAGCCTTCTGTCTTGGTGGATCTAATTCCGTAAGAGGTTGGAGTGATTGTGATTTATCTGTGGGACGAAGCTTTGTTGAAGCGACGATTGAATATCGATTCCCGATTTGGAATATCGTTTCTGGTGAGGTTTTCGTTGATGGCGGTACTGATTTAGGTTCTCAAGAGAATGTTCCTGGTAAGCCAGGCAAACTTCTCGACAAGCCTGGTTCTGGATTCTCGATCGGTTCTGGTCTGATTGTTACCACTCCAGTAGGGCCATTGCGCCTTGAGGTGGCAACCCAGGATTTCACCGATGAGTGGCGCTTTAATCTCGGGGTTGGCTGGAAGTTCTAGTGGCTTTTTGGCCCACCAGTTATGACCGTGCTTGGACCCTAGGCGGAGCTGTCTCAAGACGAGGGATTGGGCTTCATGGTGGGGAGGTCGCCGAAGTGCGCTTACAGCCTTCGGCGCAAGTTGGCTTCCATGTCTCCTGGCTGGACAACAGCGACCCACCAGTCACTTTGGGGCCACATCAGGTTCGCGATAGTCAGCTTTGCACCACTTTGGAACTGGGCGACCGCCATTTAGGCACGGTGGAACATCTACTTGCGGCCTTGGCTGGCTGTGGCTTGACCCATGTGGAGATCCAGGTTGGTGGTGAGGAAATACCGCTTCTTGATGGTTCAGCTCTGGGCTGGGTGGAGGCGATAGCCGAGGTGGGACTGACTCCTGCTGCAACCCCTCGTGCCGATCCGCTCGTGCTTGAGCGTGCTTTGGTTTGTCATCGCGGTAGCAGTGTGATCACAGCGACACCTGCCGAGCGCTTCAATGTTGTTGGTGTGATTGATTTCCCACAAGCTGCTATTGGTCATCAGATGCTGGCGATTGAGCTCACTCCAGAGGGGTTTACTGAACAGATTGCTCCGGCGAGAACATTTGGGTTTCGCGAACAGGTGGATCAGCTCTTGGCGGCGGGCCTTATCCAGGGGGGTGCCCTCGACAATGCCTTGGTTTGTGATGGTGATCACTGGTTGAACCCGCCACTGCGATTTGCTGATGAACCAGTGCGCCATAAGCTCTTGGACTTGATCGGAGATCTTGCACTTGTGGGATTCCCTCAGGCTCAGGTTCTCGTCTATCGGGGCTCCCATGGACTCCATAACGATCTGGCGAATGCTCTCCTTGCCGTCTGTCCTGTGACTGTCTCTTGACCGATACCTCTCCTAATACTGCTGTGTTGACAAGTGAGCAGATCATGGGGCTGCTGCCTCATCGATATCCGTTTGCACTGGTTGATCGTGTTGTGCTCCATGAACCTGGCCAGCGGGCTGTTGCGATCAAAAATGTGACCCTCAATGAACCTCAGTTCCAGGGTCATTTCCCTGATCGGCCTTTGATGCCTGGGGTCTTGATTGTTGAGGCGATGGCCCAGGTGGGTGGTTTGATCGTGGCCCAGATGCCAGATCTGCCCAAGGGGTTATTCGTGTTTGCAGGGATCGATGCAGTTCGTTTTCGCCGTCCGGTGGTGCCAGGAGATCAGCTCATAATTAGCTGCGAGCTGCTTAGCTTGAAGCGGCAGCGCTTTGGCAAGGTCAGGGGGGAAGCCAGGGTGGAGGGCCAGCTGGTTTGCTCTGGTGAGTTGATGTTTTCCTTGGTGGACTGAGGATCATGAGCGAGGTGAGCAAACTCTCAGCGATCACTGCCGAAAAAAAGGCTCAGGTTCACCCTGCGGCAGTGGTGGATCCTCGTGCTGAGCTCGCTTCCGGTGTCATTGTTGGGCCGGGAGCAGTGATTGGACCTGACGTGAAGATTGGTCCTGATACCTGGATTGGTCCCCATGTGGTGCTCGATGGCCGTTTGACCCTTGGCGCCAAGAACCGGATCTTCCCCGGTGCCTGCCTTGGTCTTGAGCCACAGGACCTCAAGTATCGCGGCGCACCCACAGAGGTCGTGATTGGCGATGCCAACACAATTAGAGAATCCGTCACCATCAACCGGGCCACGGAGGAAGGTGAACAGACCAAGATCGGTGATCACAACTTGTTGATGGCCTATTGCCACCTTGGTCACAACTGTGAGCTGGGCAATGGGATTGTGATGTCGAATGGAATTCAAGTGGCTGGTCATGTCGTGGTTGAAGACCGGGCCGTGATCGGCGGCTGCTTAGGAATTCACCAATTCGTTCACATTGGCAGTCTTGCCATGGTTGGAGGCATGACAAGGGTTGATCGCGATGTACCCCCGTACTGCCTCGCCGAAGGGCATCCAGGTCGATTGAGGGGGCTTAATCGTGTTGGCCTGCGGCGCAGTGGTCTGAAGACTCAAGAGGGAGGAGAGCTTGGCCAGTTGCAGGAGATTTGGAATCTGCTGTTTCGATCTGACCATGTCTTTGTTGAGGGGTTGCGGCTTGCTCGACAAGAGCAGTTGATGCCAGCGGCTGCACACCTCTGTGCCTTTCTGGAGGCCTCGATTGAGAAGGGACGTCGCGGTCCTATGCCTGCGACGTCTTTGAGTCACTGATGGTGCGCCTGCTGATCAGCACTGGCGAGGTCTCTGGTGATTTGCAGGGAAGTCTCTTGATTCAAGCTCTCCAAAGGGAGGTTGAATCAAGAGACTTACCGCTTGAGTTGATGGCCCTTGGAGGTCCCCGCATGCAGGCTTCTGGTGCAGAACTGCTTGCTGATACGGCTCCGATGGGTGCGATTGGACTTTGGGAGGCCCTGCCTCTGGTGCTTCCCACTTTGCGACTTCAGTCTCGGGTGGATCACGTGCTCAAGCAGCGACCACCCGATGCCGTGGTACTGATCGATTACATGGGGGCCAACGTGCGTTTGGGGCACAAGTTACGGCGCTGGTTTCCCAAGGTGCCGATCATTTACTACATCGCTCCTCAGGAATGGGCTTGGCGTTTTGGCGATGGCGGCACCACTCAGCTGCTGAGTTTCACCGACAGAATTTTGGCAATCTTTCCCGTTGAAGCTGAGTTCTATGCCCAGCGGGGGGCCAAGGTGACTTGGGTCGGTCATCCATTGCTTGATACGGTGAGTGTGCTGCCTGATCGTCAGCTGGCGCGTGAGCGGCTTGGCTTGAAGTCTGGCCAAAGATTGTTGTTGCTTTTACCGGCTTCCCGGCAACAGGAACTTCGTTACTTGATGCCCACTCTCGCCAAGGCAGCAGCTTTGCTTCAGCAGCGTGACCCATCCCTTGAGGTAATTGTTCCTGCAGGATTAGCAAGTTTTGAGACGTCTTTGCAGGAGGCTCTTGAGGCAGCGGCAGTTCGAGGGCGAGTCCTTTCGGCTCAGCAGGCCGATGAACTCAAACCAATGCTTTATGCGGCGGCTGATCTTGCCCTCGGCAAATCAGGCACCGTCAATATGGAGCTGGCCTTGCGTGGCGTTCCCCAGGTGGTGGGCTACAAGGTGAGTCGGATCACAGCATTTGTGGCTCGACACTTTTTGCGCTTTCGGGTGGACCATATCTCGCCGGTGAATCTGTTGCTGAAGGAACGGCTTGTGCCGGAATTACTACAGGATGAGTTCACTGCAGAAGCACTTTTGCAGGCAGCTATCCCTTTATTGGAGGATCCTGCCCAGCGTCATGAGATGCTCGAGGGCTATCGGCGATTGCGGCAGACGCTTGGCGTTCCAGGTGTTACCGATAGGGCAGCCAAGGAAATCCTTGATTTAACCAAGATATGAAGACAACGTTTCGACCTTTGCGGAGAGGGTGGATTGCCATCTTTCTCTGTGTTGCCTTACTTGGCTTGCCGCTTCAAGTTTTGGCGTCAGTCGAGGAAGCCGTTTTTGCCGGGGGCTGCTTTTGGTGTCTTGAGCATGATCTGGAGGGATTAACCGGTGTGACTTCTGCTGAGAGTGGTTATACAGGTGGTGATTTGCCTCGCCCCACCTATCGCCAGGTGAGCTCTAAGACCACAGGTCATCAAGAGGCTGTACGGGTGCGATTTGATGCTGCTCAAATCAGCTATGCAGAGCTACTACGCAGCTATTGGCGCAATGTTGACCCTCTTGATGGTGATGGCCAATTTTGTGATCAAGGCGACTCCTATCGACCTGTGATCTTCACCCGAGATGATCAGCAGGCCAGCGAGGCTCGTGAGAGTGCTGATGCTGCGGCTTTGGAGCTGGCCGAGCCCATGAGCAATCTGAGGGTTGAGATCAAACCTTTAAGCGAATTCTGGCTGGCTGAGGATTACCACCAGAATTACGCTGAGCTCAATAGCATCAAATACAACTTCTATCGATACAGCTGTGGCCGCGACCGTCGGCTAGATCAGCTATGGGGTGACAAAGCACGAACTGGCTTGCCCTGGCAGCGCCCAGATCAAGCAAATCTAAGGAAAACATAAAATCAGGATGACCTTTGAAATCGGGTAGTTCGCAGTGAAGATGCGGGTTTCCACCCATCCCTCCTGCTGAAAAAGCTGCTTAACATCTACTGGAGATTTAAGTAGGAGATGTATGTATCTGCTGACCGTTAAGGATGGACTAGTGACTCGGCATGTAGGCCCGTATCCTTCTCCGAAGCAGGCTTCTGATGACTTGGAAAGGGTTTTGGAGTCTTTTTCTGAACGAGCACGTTGGCAGATTCATGCCTTGGAATGCCCCAAGACCCTTTCGCTTTCAGAGCGGATTCATGCCAGGAATGGAGCGATGAATGTTGCAGCCTCATGAGTTAGGCGGTCTTTCCCTCTCCCTCTGGCTTTGATGCTTAAAGCTTCTTTGATGAGATCGCTATCGAATACCAGGTCAAGGTCTGTTGTCATTCAAGCCAGTTCAATATCCCGCATCAAAATTCAGGGTCCCGATTCTGATCAAGCAAGCGAAAAATCTTTGCTGATCAATTTTTTGCATAGGTTGCTAGCTACAGGCATGAGCATTGCCAACCCTGCGCGACCTTTAGCGATCAACGTTGTACTCGTGTTGTGATTCCTTCTTCAGCTCATTTGTTGCTGAGTTGAATGCAAAGCCTCGTGACTCAAGACTGACTACAAATCCAATTCACCAAAGTGCGAACTCCGTAGCCGGTGGCACCAGATGGATTGAGGCCACGGCCCTTTTCAGACCAGACCGTTCCGGCGATGTCGATGTGGGCCCATGGGATGGAGGCCTCAACAAACTCTTTGAGGAAAAGGGCCGCGGTAATGGATCCGCCAGGACGAGGCCCTGTGTTCTTGAGGTCAGCGAGGTTGGATTTGAGACCCTCTCGATAGGAGCTTTGCAATGGCATGCGCCAAAGGCCTTCGCCGGCCGCCTCGGCGGCAGCGGTTAGGCCCTCAGCCAGGGGATCATGACCTGTCCAAAGGCCAGCGATCTCGTCGCCAAGTGCGATAACGCAAGCCCCTGTAAGGGTTGCTAAATCCACGATTGCGTCTGGTTCGAGTCCGCAGGTGTATACCAGTGCATCGGCAAGGGTCAGACGCCCTTCGGCATCGGTGTTGTTGATCTCGATGGTCGTGCCGTTTGAGGCCCGCACGATGTCTCCTGGATGGACAGCGGATCCATTCACCATGTTTTCGCAGGCTGCCACGATCACATGCACTTCCACTCCCTTGGGTCGCAGTTCTGCAATCGCTCGGGCGGCCCCAAGTACAGCTGCGCTGCCGCCCATGTCGAACTTCATCAGATCGATCTGGGCAGCTCCAACCTTGAGGTTGTATCCCCCGGAATCGAAGGTCAGTCCCTTGCCTACAAGGGCCAGTCGTCGTTGAACTGGTCCTTGAGGGCGATAGGTGAGGTGAATGAATTTTGGCTCCAGATCAGAACCTTGAGAGACTGCTAGGTAGGCACCCATTTCCCGTTCGGCGCAGTCAGACCGCTCCATCACAGTGCACTCGAGGCCGTGTTCGTGGGCAAGTTGAATCGCTGTTTGGGCGAGGGCCGCAGGGGTAAGACTGTTGGCAGGCGCCGCAACCAGCTGCCTTGCTAGCTCCACTCCCGCACAGGTGGGGTGAACGGCTTGAAGATCTTTGCCGGCTGAGTCGGGCAGACCAATGAGCTCCAGTTTTGTTGGCGTAGAGCGGGGCTCAGGAGCACTGCGAAAACGGAGGTCTTTATAGAGGGAAAGGCGAACGGCTTCTGCGACGGCCCTTGCGGCAGAGGCCGCATCCAAGGGCTCCCAGGGGAGCATCATCCCCAGGGTTCCACTGCATCCGAGGCTTGCTTTCGCTCCCAGGGCAGCGGCCTTGCGAAGGTCGTCAAGCCTCATCTTCTGGGGTTCTCCGAGCCCTACGAGCACCATCAGGCTTGGCTTGTTTTGGAGCAGTTGAACGGTGGCGATTTCTCCGGATTTGCCTTTGAACATCTGCTTCTCGAGGCTCTGCATCAGAGAGCCTTTGCAGACTGTTTCCAGCTCGTTTAAACGTTCCTCCATCTTTCCCTCAAACATGCCCACCATGAGCACATCGCCAGTCCAGCTCTGCAAGGTTGCTGGAAAAAGGCAAATCTCCATGGGATGTTGATGAGGTGGCGCGATGTTAGCCGTGCCGTTTAGCTGCATTCAGCTGTGAACGGGGTGCTCCAGCGAGCTCTTGTTTCTTTGTTGAACGGTGGCAGCCAGCGCTGGATCAGTTGTTGCTCGAGCTGTCGACGGGCTTTGGTGCTCTCGGGAACATCGCTCCAAAAACGGATGCTGAGCTGGCTTGGTAGTCCTGCCTTGGCAAGGGCTTCGGCATAGGCCGCCAGGTAGGCCTTGCAATCATGCTCACCCTTCCAGCGGCGATCTGCAGCAATCGTTTCGCCCACATAAAGCAATAAAGGAGTGTTGAGGTCTGCTGGGCGGTCCATCACCAGATAAACGGCTGGGCCATGGTGAGGGCTGTTGGGCCAGCGCCAGAAGCTCAGGGGGAGAGGGGTGAGCTGCAGGGGCTTCAATTGGTCGGTGACTGTTTCGTGATCGCTACCAAACAGCGAGCTCTGCCGAGCGATGTCTGGCTCTCCTTGGAATAGATCGGTTTGATGGCCTTGAATGCGCCTCTGCCAGCTTTGTAAAAGGTCGCGGCTAAGAATGAGCTCTTGGCGGGGGGCGAGCCCTGCGGATAGAACTTGGTTTGGGAATAGGTGGCCCTGACCACGCGCGGTTTCCATCGATTGATCACCTTTGCGGAAGCTTTGGAGCTGTGCTTGTTGGCTCAAAGTGCAAGATGCCAATCACCCTTTGGGGATCGCTCATTCAGGCGGACGTTACCGAGTCAGTGAAGGCAGCGTTATTGCCAACGTGGCAGTCTTTGAGGTAACTCCACCAGCCCATCACGAAAAGCCACCACCACAGCATGGGTGCGATCTCGTGCTGGCAATTTTTGCAGCAGGTTGTGCACATGGCTCTTGACCGTATCGATCGAGAGATAGAGCTCATCGGCAATGTTCTGATTGCTCATCCCTTTACAGATTCCTCGAAGCACATCTCCCTCTCGCAAGCTGAGGTTGTCGATTTGGCTGCTGGTCTTGCCATTGCCGAGACGACCGTGACGTAAAACTCCTGCAACCACACTGTCTAAGTAGGTTCCATCGCTTTCGATTGCGCTTAGAGCCGCCAGAAGGGTGCCACTGCCGACGAGCTCATGGGCACAGAGGCCATCGCAATGGGCTTCGATTGCATCCAGCAGGGTGCGTAATACAGGTCGTTGAATCAGCATCAGGGCCTTGAGATCAGGCTTGAGCTGTTTTGCTTTACGGACCAGGCTTGGGCCATTCCCGCTCTCCAGTAGATCGGTGCAGATCAGGAGATCTGCATTAGAGCTTTTCAGGCAACTGAGGGTCTCGTCCTCACCGGTTGCAGCGCCCACTAGGGGACCAAGACAATCAAACCAGCCCACCCAACTTGTGATTAAGACGCGATCGGCTGTGGCGACAACAGTGCGACTGCGACGTAGTAGGGGATGGCTTTGTTGACTTGTTTCCTGGAGAGAAGAGATCCGGGGAGTGATGTCCACTGGTTGCAACCAGGTAACAGGAGCGGTTAGAGCCTCATTGTGGAGATTACGTTGATCCGCACTGTTTCTGACGGCGAGAATTTTGCACAATTCCAACCAACAAGCCCAGGGCGTTCATGGCCTTCTTTGAATCGGAGATTGTTCAGGAGGAGGCCAAGCGGCTGTTCACCGACTATCAACAGCTGATGCAACTCGGTTCTGAATATGGAAAGTTTGATCGGGAGGGTAAAAAAAAGTTCATCGACACCATGGAGGAGTTGATGCAGCGCTATCGCGTGTTTATGAAGCGTTTTGAGCTCTCCGAGGATTTTCAAGCAAAGATGACTGTTGAACAGCTACGCACTCAGTTGGGCCAGTTCGGGATTACGCCTGAACAGATGTTTGAGCAGATGAATCAAACCTTGACCCGGATGAAGACAGAGCTTGAGCAGGACTCTGGCTGAAAGTGATGACTGGCTGACTCGCTACCCGTACGATCCGCTCAGCTAGAGATCCTCTAACGATGCCGGAGACGCCTATCACCATGCCGGCCTGGTTAGAGCGGGGCATGGTTGACTTGTTCCCTTCAGGCCAATGGGGGGATGCTGATCAGCAACTGGCGACTCGTCTTGATGAGGCTCGAGAACAAAACCGACCCCTGAGGGTCAAGCTTGGTATTGATCCCACTGGTCGTGATATCCATCTGGGACACAGCATCCTGTTTCGCAAACTCAGAGCTTTTCAGGATGCGGGGCATACAGCAGTGTTGATTATTGGCGATTTCACTGCACGAATCGGTGACCCAACCGGCAAGAGCAGCACCAGAGTGCAGCTCACCTCTGAGCAGATTGAGGCCAATGCAAAGACCTATCTTGCCCAACTGGGTCAGGGGCAGTCAGCGGAAAAAGCGCTGCTCGATTTCACAACCCCTGGGCGCCTGGAAGTGCGACGTAATACTGAGTGGTTGGCTGACTTGGATTTGCCCGAGGTGATTGGTTTGTTGGGCACTGCCACGGTTGGGCAAATGCTGGCTAAAGAAGACTTTGGCAATCGTTATGGCTCAGGTGTTCCGATAGCTCTGCATGAGTTTCTTTATCCCCTCTTGCAGGGTTACGACTCGGTAGCGGTGCAGGCAGATGTTGAACTTGGGGGGACTGATCAGAAATTCAATGTCGCCATGGGGCGGGATCTTCAGCGTCATTTCGATCAGCGCCCTCAGTTTGGGCTCCTACTCCCAATTCTGGCTGGCTTGGATGGGGTTCAAAAGATGAGCAAGAGTCTCTCTAACACTGTGGGACTGAATGAGGACCCCCTTTCCATGTATTCCAAGTTGGAGAAGGTTCCTGATGCCCTTGTAAGCAGTTACGTGGTTTTGCTTACCGATCTCGACCCTGAAGCTTTACCTGTCAATCCGCGTGAACGGCAGCAGGCCATGGCCCTTGCGGTCACGGCCAGCCGTCATGGCATCGCGGCGGCTGAAGCAGCCCAGAATGATGCAGCCAGATTGGTTTTCGGCTCTCAAGATGACGCGGCATCTGTGCCAGAAGCGTTGCTTTCGGATGTGAATTTTCCGGCCAAGGCCTTTTATTTGCTCAGTGCGATTGGCCTTTGTGCGAGCAGTAGCGAGGCTCGGCGTCAAATCAAGGGTGGTGCGGTACGCCTGGATGGCAAAAAAATTACCGATCCCAATTTGGAATTCACTGACTCCAGCCTGCTGATGGGCAAGGTGCTGCAAGTGGGCAAGAAAACCTTTCGTCGTTTGACGCGTTGAGTGAAGGACCAACCCCTGCTGTGATGACCTCGCCATTGACTCCTGCCGATCAACTAATCATTGCTCTTGATGGCATGGAGCGAGCTGAGGCCCTTGCATTCAGCTCAAAGTTGCCAGAGGTCAGTTGGGTCAAGGTGGGCCTGGAACTGTTTGTTAGTGCGGGGCCAGAGGTTTTGGCTGATCTAAGGGAGCAAGGGTTGCGGATTTTTCTTGATCTCAAGTTTCACGATATCCCTGCCACCATGGCAGGAGCTTGTCGCCGAGCGGCGAGCTTTGGCGCAGAGTTGATCACGGTGCATGCCTGTGCTGGCCGTGCTGCCCTCGCTGAAGCTCAGGCTGCTGCTTGCGACGGGGCTGCGGAGGTTGGCTTGTCAGCACCCAGGCTGTTGGCCGTCACTGTGCTCACCAGTTGGGATGAGAAGCGTCTAGCGAATGAGCTGTGCATTCCTCAGTCTCTTCACGCTAGGGTGGAGTGGTTGGCTGAGTTGGCAGCGGAGTCAGGCTTGGGCGGCTGCGTCTGTTCTCCCTGGGAAGTCAGCGGCTTACGCCGACTTCATCCCTCGCCATTTGAGTTGGTGACTCCTGGTATTCGCCCCTCGGGGGCTGAATTGGCAGATCAGGTCAGGGTCATGAGTCCTGCAGCGGCGCTGAATGCAGGGGCTTCGCGTTTGGTGATTGGCAGGCCGATTACCCGTGCTGTTGATCCGGCAGAGGCGTTTGCACGCTGCTGCTTTGAGATTGAACAGCGTCAGCTGGACTGACCGAGGCGAGGTTCGGTGCCTGCCAGTAAGCGTTGCAGATTGGAGCGGTGTCGCCACACCACCATGGCCATGGCTGCAAAGGCCACCGCCAGGTAAGCCGGCGGTGAGTTGCCTTGAAAGCGCAAGATCATCAGCAATGGCAAGCTGAGGGCGGCGATGATGCTCGATAACGACACGATCCTGCTGAAGCTCAGCACAGTGAGGAAGATGCCGAAACAGGCCAGCCCTACAGGCCAGGAGATGCCTAGCAGCATCCCTAGACCTGTGGCGACAGCTTTGCCACCTTTCCATCCCAGCCACACAGGCCAGATGTGACCTGCCAAGGCTGCTAGACCTGCCGCAACTTGCCAGCCATCATCAAGCTCAAGTGCCCTGGCAACCAGTACGGCGGTTGTGCCTTTGCCAACATCGATAAGGAAAACGGCCAGGGCAGGACCTTTACCCACCTGGCGCAGCACATTGGTGGCCCCGGTTGATCCAGAACCCTTCTCACGCAGGTCGATTCCTGCCAACCATTGGGCTGCAAGATATCCGCTGGGCAGTGAACCCAGCAGATATCCCATCACTAGGGAGAGAAGACTTCCAAATAGAGAGTTGAACATCATCAGAGCAGTTCTTCGTCTTCGAACCGTTCTTGCGGCCCAGCTGCAAAGGCTAGCCAGAGCGGGAACTGAAGCACGGGGATCTCTACGCTGCGTTGGGCTGCATCAATCAGGATGAGGGGGACTTCCCCTCGTTCCTCAAGTCGGTCGGCGCGTTCTACAAGAGCTTCGCCGCGTTCAAAAAGAACAATGCCGCTGCTTGGGCCGAAGTCTTCTCGAGCGAGGCCTAGGGCATCTTGAAGGCCACGTCGCCATTCGCCAAGCCGCTCTGGTTCGCCGGCAAGCACCAGGCTTTGGAATCGGTCGCCATAGAGTTCACCGAGGATGGCAATCAGGGCTGCAGCCACAAGGATGTTGCGTGTTCGGCTGTTCCGGCTTGGCTGTGCTCCTCGTCCACCTTGATTGAAAAACCAGTCTTCTAGAAGTTCTTTGTCCCTGGGATCAAGGCTGCGTCGCAGTTTCCAAGGATCGGCGTAGAAGTCTGGCTGACTTAGAAATTGCTCCAGACATTCACGGATCAGGCTTTCGTCTGGTTTAAAGGTGTCAGCAACAGCTAGGGCGTTGTCCTGAGCGGCGGCCTCGGGCGTTGAATTGGGTTGGTCTAGGGGAGAAGGTTGGACCACAACAGGCTGCACAACCAGTTCAAGTTGCTCCACTGATTGGGCCAGGTCTTGCAGAGCGCCTGTGAGGTAGTCCTGGAAGCCTTTGACCCGTCTGGCAATAGCATCGGACTGGCCAGCGAAGGAACTGCTGAGCTCCTTCTCTAGTTGGGATTTGCGGTTGGAGAGGTCTTTGATTTCTGTTTCGAGTTGATCGCGACGTTGATGCAGCTCCGTCAAGGCCACTTGCAGGAGTGGATCAAGATCTGGTTTGTCTTGAGGAGCAGCTAGGAGATCGGATTGAGAGTCCGCTGAGTTATTTGAGGGCTGTTGAGGCGATAGCTCTTCAGGCGAAGTCTGCCCAGGGGGAGGCTGTTTGCGGAGGGGGAGGTCGGCTTCAGGCATGAACCAGGCAGGCAGTGGTGGTATTGCTCTCAGGAGAGATGTTGGGTCTGTTTTGGGAGTTGATGAGAGAGGGCCGATCTGGACCCATCACTGATTTAGGACCGATATGTGGGCAAGCAGGATTTGTCAATAGCTGCGCGTTTGTTTGTGGGCCTTGATGACATCAGCTGAAAAGAATCTGGGTGAGCAACACATCCATCAAAGACACTGTGACCAGGGTCATCACAACGGCGCCAGTGGTGCTGGTGCCAACTTCTTTTGGGCCACCACGCGTTGTGAGACCCCATCCGCAGGAGAGAACAGCAATCTGGAGGCCGAACACCAATGATTTGACCAGCATGAATGGCATGTCATCCGGAGTCAGCCAGGTGCGCACGGAAGTCCAGAAGACCTCTGGTGGAATTTGATAAAGATTGGTGCTGCTGACCTGGCCGCTCCAGAGGGCTATGCCGAAGAACAGAAGGCATTGCACCGGTGCCATGACAACCATGGCGATCACTCTTGGCACCACCAAGTACTCAACCGGTTCGGTTCGCAGCATGGTGATGGCATCGATCTGTTCGGTGACCTTCATGGTGCCCAGCTGAGCTGCATAGGCCGTGGCTACCTTGCCGGTCAGCAGCGTGGCGGTGAGGAGAGGGGCGATTTCTCTTGCCATACCAATGGCGAGAATCCCTCCCACCGTGGATCCAGCCCCTTGTCTGCTCAGTTCCGCGGCGACCTGGATGTTGAAGACCGTTCCTGCGGCTAAGCCTGTGATCAGCACAATCAGGAAGCTGCCTGGACCGGCCTCCATCAGCTGATCGAACAGGTCGACCTTGTTGATACGACCTCTGGCGGTGGCTGCCACTGCCTGGCCTCCGATGATGAGGCTGCTGCCCAGTCGCTTCAGCCAGCGAGGAGTCGTCATGACGTGGCTGCCTGGTTGTGAGAGTTCCTTTCGGGCCAGCCTCGCATCACCACAAGACCCAGCGCCACAAGCACGGCGGGAATGAATCCCATGCACATGCGAATGGCGATCAGAGCGGATTCTGGTTGAAGCGTGTAGCTCAGTGCTCCGCCTGCTTCTGCTACTGAGCGATAGCCAGACATTGAAAGCAGGATGCCGAGCAGTTGGATGCTCACACCAATACCGATTTTCTGAACCAGCACCATCCAGGCGGTGTAGAGGCCTGCTGGCTTGTCAGGGTCAG
Source organism: Prochlorococcus sp. MIT 1306 (assembly GCF_047304515.1). Lineage (NCBI taxonomy): Bacteria > Bacillati > Cyanobacteriota > Cyanophyceae > Synechococcales > Prochlorococcaceae > Prochlorococcus > Prochlorococcus sp. MIT 1306. Next base: position 279,064 of record NZ_CP138959.1, read on the forward strand.
CATCAATTGCATCTGGTAGCAGACACCAAGGGATCAGATAAGCAGTTGCGGCTCCAAACCCCACCGTGCCAATGGTCGCCAACAAAGCCATCAGTCTCAGACCATCAGTGCCTGCTGTAGGCCAGAGGTTGGCGAGGGATGCATCAGCAGAGAGGGGGGGGAGCAGCATCGAAACAACACAAGCAGCGATCCATAGACACCCACCCCAGAGAAGTGCCCGGATACGCCCATGGCGATTGGCATACATGCTCCAGACCTGGAGGCCGATCAGGGCGCAGAGCTGGAAGGGCAGCAACATCCAGGTGGCCAGTTCTGCGGGTACGCGCATCAACTGGACCAGGTAGATCAGAGCAACTGGCTGCATCAACTGCAAAGCGCACCAGAGCAACAGGTAAAGCCCCAGAACTTTGAGGAAGCGTCTATTGCTGATGATCCTCACAAGCTGTCGACTTAGAGGTTCGTTGTTGCAGCGGGGGTGCCGGGCGGTTTTTGCGAAAGGGGCAAGCCCCCAGCAGCAGGCGAGGGTGGCTAATGCTGCGATTGTGCCGGTGATGCGGCCCATGGCCAAGTAACCATTGGCACCGTTGATCAGCAGTAGGGGAGTCACAATCAAGCCGCCTGCACCAGCGATGATTGATCCAGTGAATCTGGCGGCGTTGAGACGGTTGCGCACAGATGTGTCTTCTGTGAGCTCTGTGGAGAGGGCGGAGTAAGGCAGATTGACGCTGGTGTAGGCGGTCATCAGCAGAATCGCCATCACGATGTAGTACGTCGTTTTCTGGGCAACGTCTCCGGGAGGAACCCACCACATGGCAGCCAAGCTGATGCCTAGGGGGAGTGCTGCGCCAAGCATCCAGGGAATCCTTGGGCCCCAACGAGTTTGGGTGTGATCGCTCAGCCAACCGATCATTGGGTCATTGATCCCATCCCAGAGCTTGATCACCATCAGCAGTGAGCCAGCAACAATTGCAGGCAGCCCGGCGGTCCCGGTGAAGAACACGAAGAGGTAGAACCCGAGCAGAGTTGCTGCCAGCCCGGTTCCTGCATCGCCAAGGCCATAGGAGATCATCAGCCGGCGGCGTGATCCCCCCTGAAGCGCTGTGGATGTCGTCAAGCTGCAAAAAGGGGGATGCGCAAGGTCATAATGAAGGGGCACTGAACCGCAGACCCACTTCGTCTATCGCGATGGTTCTGCTGTGCTAGTGCGGGCGTTGTGTAGTGGTAAGACCTCAGCCTTCCAAGCTGATGACGCGGGTTCGATTCCCGCCGCCCGCTTTTTTGATTTTGCCTTTTAGAGCTTGACTTTTGAGGCGTATTCCTCTGCCAGCAAGATCAACATGCTGCGGTTCTGCAGATCAATGTCCCCTGAAGTCCATGCATTAGGTCTTGCGGGTAGATCATCTGGGCTGGGACATGCTGTGTCCAGGAGGAGATGCCACGCAGAAGTCGGTTCAGGCAGATCAAAGTGCATGGCTTTGCTGTAGGCGTTGAAGCCCATCCACATCACGGCACCGCTGGAGCCTCGATTCAGGCTGTAGCAGATGGTATGGGACCAGCTGCCCCAGTCGGGCTTGTCGATCTCAACTCCATGCCATTGCAGCCAGAGATCGTCTGGACTCTGCTGAAGACTTACGGGTATCTCTTCAGGGGGGGGATTGATGGGACAGAAGAGTTCCGAAAGTTGCTGGCGAATCATGAGCAGCCTGCTGACGAAGAGGTGCAAATCCATATCGCATTGTTCAGGGTTCCAGAGCATCCAGCCGAGAGGGTTGTCCTGACACCAGCTGTTGTTGTTACCCCCCTGGCTGCGGCCCACTTCATCTCCCATCAACAGCATTGGCACTCCTCTTGAAAGCAGCAGGGTGGCGATCAGATTGCGCATCTGGCGATGGCGTAGGGCCTGCACGGCATGGTCACTGCAGGGGCCTTCAATGCCGTTGTTCCAGCTGTTGTTGTGATTTTCACCGTCGCGGTTGCTCTCTCCATTGGCGAGGTTGTGTTTGCGGTTGAAACTCACCAGGTCATTGAGGGTGAATCCATCGTGTGCAGTGATGAAGTTCAGGGAACGTCCCAGCGGAGCTGGTTCACCTTTGTAGAGATCAGCACTTCCGCTTAGGCGTTGTCCCATCCTCCAGGCGCTGTCTTCGTCTCCTTTCCAGAAGGCACGTAGATCATCTCGGTAATGGCCATTCCATGTTCCGATTCGTTGTGCTGGGAAATCGCTGAGTCGATAGAGGCCACCGCAATCCCATGGTTCGCTAAACAGTTTTAAATCGCTGAGCTCTGGATCAGCTTCAATCTCTTCAAATAGGGGAGGGTGTTCGAGCGGCTTTAGGCCTTCGCCTCGGCTCAGGGCGATCCCTAGATCGAAGCGGAAGCCATCGACTCCTAGTTCGATGGCCCAGCAACGCATCGATTCGAGAATCAGCTGCCTCACGATTGGACGATTGGCGGTGATGCTGTTGCCGCAACCACTTACATCCAGGTATTCGCCACTGTCGTTTTGGTGGTAATAGAGAGCATCGCTGAAGCCTCGCCAGCTGAGTGTGGGGCCATAAAGGCTGCCTTCTGTGGTGTGGTTGTAGACCACGTCAAGGATGACTTCAATACCCTCGTCATGACAGGCCGCAACCAGCTCGCGGACTTGTTGGCGAGCCTGCAATGGATCGTCACCATGAACATATTTGGGATGGGGAGTGAACCAGTTCAGAGGGCTGTAGCCCCAGTAGTTGTCCCGCCCCGTTGGCGCATCAGAGGGATCGAAAGCAAAAATAGGTAGCAGTTCTATGGCCGTGATGCCCAGTTTTCGCAGATAGGGAAGTTTGTCAATGAGTCCCAGGAAGGTGCCTTGGCGCTGAGGTGTTACCTCTGACTTCTGGCCGCTGCTGAACCCCCCTACATGCAGTTCGTAGATCACGCTGCGGTTCCATGGGGTCCTGGGGCGTGGATGGGATGCGAAGTCAAAATGTTCTCGTTCGCACACCACTCCCTTTAGGCAGGCTTGGATATTTGGCGACGATCCCTTGGCCTGTTCTCTTTGATAGATATCCCAGCCACTGATGGCTCTTGTGCAGGGATCAAGCAGCACCTTGGAGGCTGGAAAGCTATCGCTGCCAGGGTTGTGGGGGCCGAAGATCCGATAGCCATAACAGCAGCCAGGTTGCAATCCTTCCACCTCAACATGCCAGTAGTCGCCGGATCGATGGCAAGGCTGGAGCTCGAGGATGTGCTCTGGCTGAGTGGCATTTGCATCGGCAAAAAGCAGCAGCTCCACGCGCTTTGCAGTTGGGGCGGCCACAGAGAAATTGACGCCTCTTGTTGTGATCGTGCTGCCCAGGGGCCAAGGAGTGCCGAGATGCATCTTGCTTACAGCTGTGTCTGCGGCGAGGCAGAAAGCATTGGGCAAAAGCGAAGAAGTTCAGCCCGTTTCACAATGTCATGACGTTGTCCCAAGCCTTGGAGTCGGGCAATTCTCCAGAGCAGCTGAGCGGGCCCCTCTGGGTTTTCCCACCCAATCGAGACTGTGACGGGGGGACAGCTGGTGGCTGGGATGCGACCCCGAACCCGTCTTAATCGACTGTCCGCCTTTAACGACAACCACTCTTGAGGCCCTAATTGAAGCCCTAAAACAGCTCTCCTCGAGGCGCACGGCCCTGATCTTGCTGACCAGTCGAGAGGGGCATTGCAGGGTGCGTGCACTTCAGGATGCCCTCGGATGGCCTGTGTTGGTGCAGGAACAGGAGGCTTATCTCCTGCCCGGGCTGACTTCGCTGGACAGCTTTGTTGATCAACAAAGCAGCCGCTGCGGGGCTGCGGCTGCTTTGGACGCCTGGGCCAACACCAGGGCGCTGTGTGGTTTTTGCTCCTGACCCTTGGAACGTACTTTTCTGTGGACGTTTGTTGATTCCTGTCGCGTTTGTTCAATTGGCTCTATTGGCACATCGGCGGACTTTTCATTGGCCTCGCCAGCTCAGAAGCTTGCAAAAATTGCGCCTATGGATTCCTTCAGATTCAAGGCCTGCACTGGCTTCTAGTGCTCCCCTTTGGGCCCTCCGAGGAGGGGAATTGGCCCCATGGGATGGCTGGAAATTGCAGGCAAATCAGTGAATCAAATTGTTCAATTTTCGTATAAAGCGTTGCGCCACGGTCCCTTTCGGTTGCCGGCAGCGGCTTGAGTCCATACGATTAGCGCGAATCGGGATAGCAGGGACGGATTTCGTCTTCTGCTCTGTCACTGAACAGTTTCCGTACCATCACCCCTTTCCTATGAACAAAGCTGACCTGGTCAACCTCGTCGCAGCCCGCACTGAGCTAACGAAAACAGATGTCTCCTTGGTGGTGGATGCTGCCATCGATACCATCATCGATTCCGTAGTGGAGGGGAAGAAGGTCTCCATCCTTGGCTTCGGATCCTTCGAGCCTCGTGATCGTTCCGCTCGTCAGGGTCTGAACCCCAAGACAGGGCAGAAGATCAAGATCCCTGCCAAGCGTGTTCCTGCCTTTACTGCAGGAAAGATGTTCAAAGATCGCGTTCAGGGCTGATTTTTTAGCCCTTGTTTGCAGACGGGCGGTCGTCACGGCCGTCTTTTATTTGTGGGCCTACTGAGTCAGGCTCCTTCCATTGATTCAATGGTCACGTCCTCTGAACTGCCTGATCATCTGTATGAGCAGATGGAAGCGGGGCAGCGCCTTCGGAATCAGGGCTATCGGGGCCGGTTTGCCCCATCTCCGACGGGACCATTACACCTGGGCAATCTGTGCACTGCTCTGGTCTCTTGGTTGCAAGCGCGCTTGGCTAATGGGGCTTGGCTGTTGCGGGTGGATGACCTGGATCAGCCTCGCAATCGTGAGGGAGCGGTTGAGAGCCTGCAGCAGGATTTGCACTGGCTAGGCCTTGATTGGGATGGCCCCGTGGTGTTTCAGAGCCGCCGCCGTGGGCTTTACAACTCTTTCCTCTCGGCTCTGCGGCGCCAGGGGAAGTTGTATGCCTGTCGATGTAGCCGGCGAATGTTGGCTGATATCTCAGCACCAGCTGGGCGGCACTTGGTTTACCCAGGCACGTGTCGAGATCTGGAGCTGTTTTGGGGGTGGCATGAGGGCAGGCTGCCCAGTTGGCGTTTAAGGGTGTGCAAAGAGTTCTCCCATACCAGTGGGGACGTGATTTTGCGGCGCGCTGATGGTTTTATCGCTTATCACTTGGCGACGGTTGTTGATGAACTGACTCTCGGGATTAGCGAGGTGGTACGCGGTGAAGACTTGCTTGAGGCCATGAATGCACAGCTCGCTTTGATCAATGCGATTTCAGAGCGGCCTGTGATCTATCGCCACGTGCCGTTGTTGTGTGATGACCAAGGCCGAAAGTTGGCCAAGCGAGAGGGACATGCTGGTTTGGACAGCCTGCGTTCCGAGGGACTAGGGCCTTCTCATGTGGTGGGCTGGCTTGCTGCTAGCCAGAGCCTTGTCCCTTTTGGTGCTGAACTCACGGTAGGGGAGTTATTGAGTGAGTTGAAGAAGAAGAAGGGGGGATTGAAAAGCGTGCTGAAACCTTAAAGGCGAAACGGCTCCAATTCTTAACGAAGCCTTCGGGATCACAAGCGCAAAAATGTATGAAAATAAATAGCCACTTAATGCACACAATCAATGTCGATCTGCCCTAACTGCGGAGGTAGTGGCATTCAACGCATCAGTCACCTGAGGTTTCGTACCTGCTTGGACTGTCTTGGCCAGGGGAGCGTCATAGAAGAGCTGAACACTGGTTACGCGCTGCAGTCTCCAGGTGGAGATCTTCAAGCAGAACAGACGATCAAGACTCCTATGGCTGCTTCTGTGGTGAGCTGATTGAGATTATTTAAGTTTTTGCAAGCGATTAAGACTATGCAGCTCCCTTAAGAAAGGGGAAGGTTGATCAATACATCAATGTTGTGCATTAAGACAAGTATGAGTTGAGAGCTTCGGTCAATTGAGCTCTAGTTCCTTGATGCTATTGACAACGCTCAGTGGCGTGATCAAGCGCTTTAAACGCTTTCGCCAGTGGTATCTCTATGCACGCCAAGGGTGTTTCTAATTGCCACTAGGTTGGCCGGATTTTCAAAACGCTTGTGAGCAACTGCAAGAAAGAACTAGAAGCAAGAAGAAGAGTGCCTCGCCAGGTGAGTCGCGATGGCATTGGATTCTCGATCTTCGCTCAATCAGAGGGCGCTGGTTGGTGTGATGTGGTTGCGGGGCAATCATCTGGCATCAGTTGATGAGAAGGCATTGACCATCGGCTTGGGGTTGCCAACGTGAAGTGACATTCAGTTGGAATCAATGAGCCCCACCTCTCGGATAAAGTGCGTTTCCCTTATGTCTGCGGTGGCTTTAAGCCTGGGATGGCAGGGAGCTCAGGCACAAGGCATGCTGCCCGGATGCCGACTTGAGAATGGCAATCTTCAGTGCGTTCCTGGGCTAACTGCTTCCCCTCAGGAACAGATTCATGTTTTAGAAGGCCGCATTTCAGAGGATCAAAAGTCTGAAGAGCAGGTCGAGCAAAACATCGAAGGTTTAAGTCGTTTTGTTTTGGAAGGAGATGCTTTTGAAGGGCAACTGCTGAAGGCGGACCTGATGCTGGATGGTGACGCCATTGAATCGGTTCAAATTCACTGGTATCGCCGCAAAGGTAACGGACATTGGCAGCTTGTAGCGAACGCTTCTGAAACCACCTATCAGCTTGGAAGCGACGATCTAGGACGTTCTCTGATGGCCGTCCTGACTGTTTCTACAAGTGATGGAAATGTGAAGCGAACTAATAGCAACGTGATTGGCCCGATTACTGCTAGATGATTCAGCTGATCAGGTGATTTCATTTTCTGCTTGTGGGCGGCTACCTATCAATGACTTGAATAGACTTTCAATTCTGGGTCGAGATCCATCAGCGCACTGATAATGAAGTCACTGCTTTTTTGTGAGTCAACGACTAAAGCTTTTTGGCTAATATTTATTATTCCAATGGTTCAGCTTTTTTCGGCCTCAAGATGAACAGCTATAGTGCGATATGCCACCAGCATTAAAGAATGCCTTAGGTTTTAGGCGATAGTATTTATCTTCTATCTCTTTTGATTGCTCATCATATGGATGGCTTAGCACTTCTTGTAGCTCTTTCACTAAGGAATAGTTGCCCTCTTCGGCCTGCTGATAGGCAGGGGCAATTAACCACTCTCGCCATGTATATTTTGGATTGGTCAGTTTCATGATTTTTGATGTCTCCGTTGAATTGCCGCTGCTAAGTACGAGGTCGCGCCAGCTTTGCAGCCAAGATTTCCATTGCTCATCGATTTGTTGTGAAGTTTGGATGTAGAAGCTATTTTTTAATGCTGATAAATCGTTTGGTATATGAGATAGCTCGCGAAAGAAGATCGTGTAATCAACATGTGACTCGAGCATTAACTGCGATAATTTCTCTAAGAGCTTGGAGTTATATTCTTTCAAGCCAAGTTTAGCTGCCCACATTTTTTGGATTTGTTTATCCATGGCTTGTTCAAAGCCATCACGAACTTGGCCAAACTCTTTTAGGGCTTTAGCATCTTCTTCAAGTAGCGGCCTTAAAGCTTTCCAAAACATATGATAATTTGCTTCCGCCGCGATTGGTTGATTGAAGTATGAAAAGTGTTTGCCGCCGCCAGTCCAAGGCTGAAATTTAGGATCAAAGATTTCACAAAATCCAAATGGCCCATAGTCGAGGGTGAAGCCACCCGCGGCGCAATTGTCACTGTTGAAATTGCCTTGGCAGTAGCCAATGCGGAGCCAATTTGCTACCAATAAAGTAAGGCGATCACGAAATAGCCGCGCCAACTCCACCAATTGAACTGTAAAAGAAAGGGTTTGATTAATGTTATTTTTGTATTCTCGTTCAATTAAATGCGACACAATCATGCGCAACTCTTCTAATGCTCTTGGATGAGTATTGCTGCGAGCGCGACGCGCAAATAATTCTAGTTGACCAACTCGCAAAAAGGATGGTGCGACGCGAGTTGAAATTGCTACAGGATTCTCCACCAAAATATCAGGGTCGGTGGATTGAGAGTTTTGAGAATACCAAGGGCGGGTGATTGTCTCAGATTTAGAAACATAGAGTGTTAACGAACGCGATGTTGGAACACCTAAAGCCTGCATATATTCTTGCGCTAGAAATTCACGCACACTTGAACGTAGTACTGCGCGTCCGTCGGCACCACGGCAGTAAGGCGTTGGACCACCACCTTTTAATTGCATTTCCCAGCGTTTGCCATTAATGATTCCTTCAAATACAGATATCGCTCGGCCATCGCCATATCCATTACCAGTGCCAAATGGACATTGTTGGGTGTATTCTCTGCCATAAATCGATAGTGCATAACCAGTTGCCCAGCCAACCTGTCGCATAGGCTCACGCGTAGCAGAGAGATCACCTGAAAATAACTTGCAAAATTTTTCATTAAATGCCAGCTCGTTGCTCAAGCCAAGTTCATTAAAAAATGTGCTGCTATGAGTTACATATTCTGGGTTTTTAAGCGGCGTGGGTGTTACAGGTACGAAATGACCAGAAAAAACTTGTCGGGCAAGGTGATCATCACCATCTACCGTGGAATCAGGGTCAGTATTTAAGCTATCCATCAGAGAATAATCCGCCAGCTTCTCAAACTCATCGACTGTCGTTACCCAGCGAGAAGCAGATGATTCAGATGGATGCGACATTCTTGTTAAAAGTGACTTAGGAGGTTCGCCAACGGTCCTCTATGTATTTTGAACACCAGTGTATAAGCAAAAACGTTGAGTCTAAGGAACTTCTCTAGTGTGTTTTCTTGAAATTCGTTTTGCTGCAGTGGGCTGCTAAGCCTGATCTAGGCATCAACCCACCTTAGTATTCAACGATTACTCTTCTAATGGCTTTAAGCCCTTTGCTTTTTTGGTGGGTAGAGGTGTGCTGTCTTCACATAAAGGATGCGGGAACACGTTGCACCAAATAACACTATTGAGCCTGCAAGAAGAACGTTCCAAAAGAAAGGAGGGATATCAAAAAGAAGGTAGTGGAGAATCATCCAGCTCACCCATGCTTAAACAGCACTTCTAGATATAGCAATGCAATGCCATCCTGGCTGCTGAATCCAGCCCTTACCCGCTCGATTCGTTATCGGGGGTAATGGTTTGGTGTGGGATGCCTGAAGGAGAAGCCTTTTGATTTGAATGCCACCGTATACAGAGAGAAGACCTGTCTCCCGTTACTGCTGAGGTCTACACCCTATGGGTAAACAAGAGAGAAGAGCACGCTTCAAAGCGATGACGAGTTCTGAGAGGAAAGCTCTGATCAGGAAAAAAATGAAAGCGGCAGGGCTAGTAGAAGGCAGTGGGGTACCTGGGACAACCTTGTCTTCATACGATCAAGAGCAAGTAAGGGAACTGATCCGAATTACCAGCTGTTTCCCTGAGATGCGTAGCGATTAGGGGGGTGCACTCCACCGTTAACAAGGGGCCAGCCTGTTGGTTCACGACCTTTAACAGGATTTTGGTTCTTTTGTCTGACCAAAATTGACACTGTGACCCCTTTCCGTCTCCGTTGAATCGTCACTAGGCTGCGCCTGACGCAATCACCAAGACATGGTTCGCTCGTTGACAACCGCTGCAGCGGCAGCAGTTCTGATGTGCACCCCTGCGATGGCATGCAGCAATCAGTCTGAGCAATTGGTTTCACAGTCTCAAGAGAGTGACGTGTACTTCCGGCGCAAGAGCAACCAGCCGCTGGTGAATGAACAGACCAGCATTGATGCAGAGAACTGCACTGCCAACGCAGATGGAGGTTTCACCTGTGACACCAAGGTGGTTAACCCCGTAAGCCCAGATAACAAATACAGGAACTAAGTGGACAAAAAGCCCTTTTGGGAACCAAGGATGATCTGGCGTGCGGTTGTGATCGATGTCGTGCTGTGCGTGCTCATGCTCACCCTCTCGGTCATGTCTGATGAACAGTTCTGGCGTGTGTTCTATGCATCCGGTTCCCTGCTAGCGATCATTGATGCGATATGGGCATCGCGTGTACTTGATGCTGTAGAGGAAGAGCAAGACTAAACACACAGCTGACGCCACTCCCTCGTCTAAGGCACATGGCTAGGCACGTCAAAACCATGAAAAAGGCGCCCTCATCGAGCAGCGCCCTATAACGACAAACTTGTGTGAGGAGTGTCGTGTCTCGATGCTACTCCTCTATTGGGGCCTTAATCAATGAGAAATAGATTGTATGAAGCATGTTCATTTTTTGTTATCATATTTTGACTCGTAAATCTTCTATAGTTCAATCTAAAGCTGATGAGTTTAAGAATCGACTGAATTAAATAAAGCTGATGCGTCAGGCTGAAAACAGATAGAATCAGTTAATGTTGCTCAGTCTTCTTAAATCTTTCGTCAATATTGGATTGATGTTCCAAGCGCTATGAGCGTTTCTGCCAGCGCTATCGCCATCACAGTAAAGCTGCTCCAAAGTGCCATTGGGGTAGCCGCATGCTCAAGCGACTGGTGAGCAGTGCAAGAAGATCTAGAAGCAAGAAAAAAAGTTCTCACCAGGCCAACAACGATTGCCATGGGATTGGGATGTTCGCCTCAATCAAATCCCTGAGGATTGGCATCAAGTTGCTGTGAGATTTAGAAAAGCCAATGGAATCAGAGATGGTGATCAAACTCTCAGGTTGTGGTGATTAAGTTATGGATATAAATAGCTTTAGAGCAGATTAAGTGAAGGGTAGATTTGTTGTGAATACGAAAAACTATTTCTGATCAGTGCCTGCCAAATAAGGCATCACAGCAACTTTTTGCATGCCAATGGTGCCAGGTATCGGATGCGGCATAAATATGGCTTAGTGCGGTAATTACAGGAATGCTCATGCACGGGCATTGAGCATGGCAGCTCTTGATGGCTTAATTATTATTATATAGGCAGCTCTCGTATCGTCAAAGGCAATGTACTTAGCTCGGCGTCAACATTCAGAAGATATTTGTTTGTACCCTCAGAGAATGCATCGCATCCATATGTAGCTGGTGTAGTGTCGTAGTTGAATCGTGCACCCTCACATCCCGATTAGCTGGTGTTGCAGATAACGCTTCTATAGCAGGAGTCTTCCATTTTTTCTTACTACTTGGTGCTCCATAGCCATTGCTTCCAAAGCGATATTTAATGTCTGCTGTAAAGCGAGTATCAAAGGCTTCATCATAAGAAAGATTCGCACCAAGAGTTAAGCCATTGCTGATGTTGTAGGCAAGCCTTCCTTTAATGCCAGAGCCATCGTCTTCTGTCAGATCATCACCATGTTGGTAGTAATAACCAACTGAGGCATTCCACTGCGGGGTAATGGAATAGCCAACATCTAAGCCGTAGGTGTTTAGAGCACCACCGCGGTATTGGCTATTCAGGCGTTGTTCTGTATCACCAATAGGGAAGAGGCCATAGGCATTGAAGTTCCAGCTATCAGAGACGGCTTCTAGACCTGCTGCTATCTGCTGGAAGAAGACATCGTCTTTGTTCCAGACAGTCACGCCTGTATCCGCATCTCCTGTATTCATCGGCCGGCTGTCATAGCCAGCATTCACTCCATACATCCAAGAGCGATCACCATTGAGCCAGCGGTAACCAAGCCTTGTTGAAGTGTTGATCGTGGTGCCAGCAACCTCTGTATTGATGATGCTGCTGTAGTTCTCGCGATCAGCAAAGTTTGCGTTGACCAGTGCATCAAGGAACCAAACGCTGTTCTCACCAACAGACAGTGGCAAGAACCCACCAATACCTGCCTGATTGGGTGTACCTGCACCCTGGAGTGCGCCTTGAAAACCCCAGTTGAATTTAACCGCATCCTTAAGGTTGATCTCCATCCCCCCCCAAGATCTGCTGCACTGCCATCGTCTTGAGCAGCTACTGGTTGGATGGGAGAACCAGCCAAAGCAAGAGCAGCAGCACCAGCGACGGATAAAGGAAGGCGAATGGAACGCTGCACTGGGATTGAACGCTTAAAATTTCAGGCCATAGTGATTTGAAGACTGGCTTGCAGAGCAGAGCTTGAGGCAGTCTTTTGGTTGGCACTGCTGGCCCTCATCTCTACGATGCAGACACCGCCTTTGCATCAGGCTGTGCTTTGGTTACATCAACTGAAGAAAAAGGCACTTTCTTGATTAGCGGCATGCAAATTACTTTTGAGCATTTGCGATAGACCCATTCATTTGCGTTGAAATAAGCACCGTTCTTGCGAAGGAATCATGATGCTTTCAGGGCAGGAGTCGCAGAGATGGTGCCTGTTGCTGCAGCTCCTGCTCTGTGGTTTTCTTCCACTACTAGGGATAATTCCTGTAAGAGCGACTCAGCTTCAAGGCCTCACGCCGCTAGCACTCGCATGCTTTCAGTCTGGTCAGCTCAACGCATGCCAAGCCGCTTTATTGCGGGCGGAAGCCCTGCAGAGACGTGCAGGAGCTCAGAGCAACTATCCCTGTCAGACCTTGCTGCTTGGCTTGCAAGCCGATGTGATCATGAGTCAACTTCGAGCTGGACGTGGTGATGATGCTTTGATCATGCTGGAGGAAGTCAGCAACAGTTGTCGAGGTTTGTGATCTAAGAGAGCAGAACTAGTGATCTCTTGAATTGCTTTTAATCTTCTTTATTGTTGCCCCGTCAACCCTGACCTTCAGAGTAAATATTGTCTTGACCCTCGTGCGCTTCTTGATAGCCCAGGGAGGATGCAGCACAAGCCTTGCTCACTGATCCTTGCAGAAGGGCTTGGCAAAGCTGGCCAGAGAAATATTGGGATTCCTATTCTTGGAGCTATAATTCAGGAGTCTTTGTTTTTTATTTCGTTGCAGATAGGAAGCAGTTCATACACAGCTTTTGGAGTAATCACATCTTTTGCTGCTGCTTGACCAATGTCTAAGTTTGTTAACTTTAATCGACCTGTATTGAGACAATGCAATGGTTCACAGCATTTAATCTAGTTTGCCAGTGGCTCTAAAGAACCTTTCCTGCTTGTCTATTGACTTTCAGTATTGAGCCTCTTGCTCGCGATTGGCTCTATGAAAAACTATAATTTTGTTGATTAATGACTTAAAGTATGCGTGCAAACCCCAAGGTATTTGCATACGGGGGCGCTGATAATCATTAGCCCCCTTAATGTTCTGACCTTTCAAGCTTGGCTAGCTGATGCTATAATTGTTTATAAGGGCTAAAAACTCTTCTCCTGCCTCCTTCCATTGTCTACACTTGTTGATGCTGGAAGCAGTGATTTACTTGCTGATTCATGTTCAGAGACCTGCTACTTACGTTGCCTGTTGAGCAAGACATTTTGATTCAAATTGTGTTGGCGTTCGTCGGCCTATTTGTTTGGCTGTGGGCCGTTGGCAGGGGAGGAAGTTGGGCTTTTGGTGCATTTGTAGTAGCGCTTTGGTTCTTGACAGCGATTGGGCTGATTAGCTGGAATTTTTCGGAATGGCAAGCAGCTCAATTCTCCTTATAGATAGAGGCTTGAGGAGAACACATTGGTCTTTCAATCCGCTTGAACAAGCCACAGGCGATGCACTTGTAGATAAGTTCTGAGTTTGTTTCCGTTCAAGCCTTGTGAGCCTTCGCTGCTTGCTAATCGCGCCAACCATGCTTTGCCTGGCTTGAGTCGAGCTGTTCCCTTGCGGTTTCTGGGCGCTTTGTTGGGCTGGGCTCATCAATGAGGCTTTTACTTCAATTCATGTTTGCAACAGCGAAAGCATGAAAAGGCGCTATTCTTGATACACGCGTGCTTTTGCGATCAATGAATTCTGCACTCTCAAGAAGTTCAGGCCTCAACTGGGCTCAGAAGACATTGGCCACTCTGTTTGCGTCGACTCTCTTCATTTATGGCTTGGATCGCACATTACCAGGCGTTCACAACTTCTTGATGGGTGCCTTCTCCTGCCACGGTGGCTGAGTCTCTAGTTTGAATAGTCAATTTGTATTCAAAGACCCGGATTTTTGATCCGGGTCTTTTTTTTTGCGGGCAAAAAAAATCAAAATGGGCTATCAAAATTGCGTTGACGTTCAAGGAACAGCAGATGATCCTTTTAGAAAATAGTTTGCTATTAACACCATAATCCTGATGTGGATTGTGCTCTTCAGATCAAGGAAATTTGCATGAGATGAATCATGTCTATCCCTGTGAAGAGGCTCAATCTCAGCTTCAGCCAGTTTTCGCAGCGTTAAAGCTCAGATCAAAATAACCCCTTCGTTTTCAGGACACGCTCAAGAGATTCCTGCTTTGCTTAGCTGGAGTCGAGACAGCTTTCAGAAGCCTTTGGCCTGAAAGAACGATTGATTGCCAACATCACCTTCTTTTGTCTTTGTCATGGCCTCAATCTCGTCAGTTTGAGATTCTCTTGAGCTTGCTGACGGGGCTCATGAGCTAGATGGTTAAACCAGAGATTGTTTGGAGGTAAGGGCGTAGCGTTTGCCGGGTTCTGGGTCAATGAACTTGACCTGAGCAGGCATCATTTCTGCAACGTCTTTTGCTGATCCCTCCATCTGCATAAAGCTGCTCAGCAGCCCCTCGAAGCGAACATTCCCTCCAGCAGTGCTAGCAAGGACGGTGCTTGGCTCAAATCTTTTGAGCAATTCAGGCAGGACTTGACGGCCTTTCACAAAAGCCCCTGCAAGAGGCAGACCAAGATCAACCACCGGGGTGATCACCGCATCAACGGATTGTGATTCGATTTTGCTGTCGAGAAAACCATGAGGTTCAAGGTAGATCTTGCCATCAGCATGGCTGATGAAATAACCGTTTTCGATCGAGGGCACCATGGCTCCAGCGGTCGCGCGGATGGTGAGTCCAGCGATGTCGGTGCTCTCTCCAGGATGCAATGGCGTTACTTGTGTAAACCCCAAGCGCCCAACTAGTTTTGCGGCCGAGGGGGAGCCAACGATCTTGAGATCCCTGGGAAGAAGTTGCAGTGTTTCTGGGTGGGCATGATCTGGTAAACCCTGGCTTAAAAGCAGCAGATCAAGGTTGTCAGGCACAGCCCAGTCGCGGGGCAGCCGGCCATTCAGCAACCAGGGGCCTGGTGGGAAGGAGAGTTGGCCGGTGAGCCAGGGATCTACTAATACCCTGCACGCACCAAACTCCAGCAACCAACCGTTGGCACCAAAATAGGTCGCTGCCAGGTTCATGATCTGCTCAGGCTCTGAGATCTGACCCTATCGGGGATCTGGTATCGATTGCTGGATGCACCCGTCTTGCAGGTAGGAATTCTTTTAACTGGCAGCTGCCATCTCCTTTTAAAGAGATCATGCTCTGCATGGCGATCAGGTTCAAGTCGCATGCTGTTGAGTCGTGATCTGTCATTGATAGAGCTAGGCATGCGAGCTCTGCCTTAGAACAATCAAATTTTGGTGCAGGTCTCTTTCTCAATGAACTTTCATCCATTGATAACGCCTGCCCTCACAACTAAAGACGACCATCCCAACTTAATCGATTGGCGAGACATCTTCTTCGGAAGTCGAATATTTAGGCGACTCATTAAGAGCCTTTTCAAGGTGGCTGGAAAATAAAAAAAGTATTAATAAGCTAGTAGAGATTGGCTTGAAATTGTGATGATTGTTTGATTTATTGCTCTTGCTAAATTCATCTATCCTCCCTAGGATGCCGCAGATCCAGCTTCATTCTCTTGGTTATTTAGAGAAATCTTTTGATCTGCAAATCTTGTGAAATGATGATATACAATGCATGCTAAATTCGAAGTCAAGCATTTGCAGGCTTTTGCTTTGATGTAGAGATGGCGAACGAAAATCTGGGTAGATCTATTGCTATCACATCAAACTGATCAGATTGTCCGATCGCGAATTCCGTCAGGAATGGCGCCTGTTGTAATTTTTAGCGGAGCCCAGCTTCATTCTTTCTAAATGTGGTAAGGTTCGGCGTCTTCAAGTAAAGGCTGCTAAAAAATTATGCCTCCAGTTCTTGGCAGTTTCGGCTCCCCTGTCATCGTCCTTACCGGGACTCTCGGTTGGCAGTTCTATTTGGTATGTGTCATCGTGATCGTTGGCCTTATCCTCACTGGTTATATCTTGCCCTCTTCCGGGGTGTATGGCTCTCTGAGAGGCTGGGGCACAGGGACTCCATGGCTGGTGGGCATTGTGCTACTGGCTAGCGTTGTGACGGTGGTAGAGGTGGCTCGCGGCCTGGTTGGTCCCTCGTTGGCTGTTGGCCTATTTATGCTCATCCTTGGATTGCTCGTCCTAGACCAGTTGGGTCGGCAACTCTCTAGGTCTGGTGGTTGATTGCTAGCCATTATTCCTTTTGGCTGCTCGCATGAGCAGTTAGATCTAATTGATTGGCAGTTTTCATTTGTGCTTATTGGCTCAACCAATCTTTCAGAAGTATCATCAGTTGATTTAGTTAGCGTTGATATCACTAAAAAGCCCCGCTTTTAAAGTGGGGCTTTTTTTATTGTTTTTTCCCTATAGCGGTGTCTACTTTTTGTTTTCGTGATCCACCGCTTTTGGCAGTTTCTTGCATCTTCATCTGAGAGGCAGTGGACTGGCTTCATGCCAGTCGTTAGTTTGATCACATGGCTAGATTGCTCGGCATGCTTATAGTGCTTTCACTGTCTTCAGGCTGATGTCAGTTACACCTGGGGCTTTAATAGCAGGTGTGCTATCAGCACCAGATCAAACCAACCTTTAGGGATCACCACGAGCATTCACAGTCTTGGCCGTTCTGGTTAAGCAGGGTGGTATTCAGATGCTCACACAAAGCAGTTTTTCTTCTTGCCATCGTCGCTGCTGCGATGGGTCAGAAGAGATCGATGTGCACCTTGAGGCGCCTTCATGAGCTTGGGGCCTTGCCTGATAACTGAGTTTTGCAGAGAAGTCAATGCTGACCTCAAGCTGAACAGCTGCCAATTTCTTAGTGTCCGCACCAGAGTGCACAGGTTGCAGTCACGACAGCGATGACCAGCCCGCCCCATTTGATGACCTTCTGGGGAGCATTGAATGTGGTGCCCACCAGGATTGCGGAAAGGTTGATCACCATGAGTTGATCAGCTGAAGGCGAGATGCCGAAAGGCCCTGCAGTGGCGAGCAAGTTCATAATGAGTGTTGACAGTAAAAAGACATTAGAGCAAATATCCTCTTGGATACAGTTCAGTTGTGTTTATTTTCCTGGGTTGAGTTAGCAAGGCTGCTCCCAATCAGATGGCGACCTAGATAATCAATATTACGTAGACATGAAACTCTTCATGGTAGTCGTGAAACAATTTAAACCCATATGCTATAGGAATACAGGTGGCACCTTGCGCAGGGGGGAATACTTCCTAGGCACCTATTCTTAATAGGGGTGTCAAACTCCATTGCCAGTGATGGAATATTCGCGTCAACACGATCCGTAAGAGGGATGCAAATTCTTAACCCTGCCTGTTAGGGCTTTCTTCTTCAATAGTTAGGGAGTTGTTGAGCTTCACTATCGCCCGATTAAGTTGATTCGTGATAGTAGATAGGGGATTTACGATGGCGAGTCTATTTCTACAATGTTGATTTAACTGCTCAACATGTTAATGGCCATCTTCTAGTAGTTTTGGTTGAGCAGTAGTCACCAGTAGCGACTTGTTTTTAGAAATAACCCATCGTCGATAGGTCTGTATGCCGTAGTGTTTGGCTTTAAGTACTAACCAATTCATGCTGACAGTAAATCTGCTAAATCAAGTGTGCCAAGTTGTTCAGCTTCTGGATATCAGGGGTGTTCAGAATTAGCCCGAGTGATGAGTGTGATTGGCCTCGATAAAAAACTGTGGTGGTATTCCAGCAGCGCTTTCATTGGAGCACCTATCTGATTTTTGTCTTGGCTAGGTGATTGGCCTGTTGACATGCTTTGCCTTGCATTCGTTAGGCACTGGTCGGGAGCAACTCATGGCGATTAGCTCATCACGTTGGTGTTGATCAGGATGGTGTAAAAACTTTGGGGAATTGGTTGATTTTGAGGGATCGTTTTAAGTTTTTAAGCACCCAGAAAGCTCACGCCAACCTGTCGTCGTCGTGGACCGTCTAACTCCACCAGGATGACATCTTGATATCGACCTAGCACGAGTTGGGCATCCTGGACAGAAACCGTGAGGTGATTCCCGAGCAGTAACGCCTGTAAGTGTGCATGGGCATTTCGTGGTTCATCCTCAGGGATATTGGGGCGAAGATGAAGGTCGTTGTGTTTCTAGGTCAGATTTGCTGGGGCCAATTGATTGAGCCAATGCTTGATGTCTTCAAGCAGGCGTTCTTCCCATTCATTCACGATCAGGGCTGTGGTGGTGTGCAGACCGGCCATTACCAGAGCACCCTCTCTGTAACCGTGTTTCTCGATAAGTTGCTGCAGGGGCTCGCTGATGCGATGAAAGGCCAATGGTCCTTCGGTCATCACCGTGATCAGACCCTTATTCAGCTTGAGAGTGTTGATCTCATCAGTAGGCATGGGGCCAAACCTCGTAAGTGATGAAATTAGTTGTATAGCTATTTTGTCGCTGAATATTGGTTCATATGCCAGTCAGTCTTTGCGATCACCGCTGGCTTGTGAACTATGGACACAGCTTTGAGGACTCTTCAATGAGCCATCATTACGTGCCCAAGCCGAGTCAATCGAATGGCACAGTCTTTTCTCCATTAATGATGGGTGCTTTTGATTCCTGAAGTTTATTGAAGGCTGCTTGTCGTTAATGGATGTGTGCGTGATCGTCTAAGTGCGTCAAAAGGAGGTCCATGGCTGCTCTAGTTGTTTTTGTGCTTACTCTTCTTTCTTTTGGGGGCATTGTTTTAGGAGTTGGGGCTTTAATCCTGCTGCTTAATAAAGGTGCAAAGGCTGAGGAGATAAAAGCCCTCCTTGAGGGCATGTGGATTGACCTTAAAGATCTTTTCGTTAGATTTGTAAAATTATATAATCTTCTTGAGGCATTTGTTAAAGAGCTCATTCAGCGTGAATCAGAGGGAATTGATGAAGTTGTAAAAGCTGAAGAACTCACTTCTGTTGAGGTAGTCAGCAACATGGATGAATCCGCAGTTAATGAAATTATTGTTGAAGAGAAAGTCAATAATGATCACTCTTAGGCCTGGACAGGCAAGTCAATGGGTTTAAGAATAGATCGCTATTCGTATATAGATTGCAATCCATGCTCATACTCAATCAGCTACTCCTTAATCGAATCAGCAACAATTTCATATTGATCTCTGCGAAAATGTCTTGGCCTTTTATTGGTGGATCTTTGTGGTTTTTTGAGATACCTTCTGTCTTTGAAATCACTTGCTGGAATACTTTTATTTGACTTACTATTGATTCTTTGATTTTGGATTGATGGCTAACATCCTTGGCGAGCGTAAGTGGATGAATGAATTTGTTTGGCCAAGTAATTGTAAGTGTTGCGAACAGAGTCAAGGAACATGCACGCAAGACTTTCCCTGACTTAAAAGAACAGCTCCTTTAGCTATTTTCCGCTGAAGTACAGAACATCTTCACATTGCACTGCTGCGGGGGGCTAACTAGTGCTGAACCGATATAGCAAAAGTTATCCGCTCAATGATGCATGGCTTTTACCTAAAGGGAAAATTAAGCGTGTTCATTGCAAAAAAGCCGAGGTACGGCTGGAGAATTCTTCAACTCGTTTTCTCTGGCTGCACGCCCCCTGATGGACTCGAACCATCGACCGACTGCTTAGAAGGCAGAAAAATTCACAGTTATACCAAGGGTTTTTGAAGCTATGAATGGACTCTTGGATGTCAGGGGCGCCCTTGGTATCCCCCAAAAAGGCCGATAGTGGTCCCGTTTTAGGGGGTGGGACCACTTTTGAATCGACCGACTGCCTGTGAGGCAGTAATTAAGCCCAGTGGTGATGGGCATTTTTGAGTGATGGACTGGATTCTCGTCAACCGGAGCGCTTTTGCCGGAGCGCAGGTCCACGGCCCGCTGGATGCGCAGCCGCCAGAGCGTTGGACAAGGCGAAGGCAGCAACGCAGAGGCGGAAGCTTGAGGCCCAGGTGGCGCCATGAGCAAGCAGTTCGCCGAGGCCCAATACGAGGGCGAAAGGAACCCGCCAGAGGATGACTATCTGACGTGGGTCGGGTTGGCATTCCTGCTGACAGGACTACCGCGGAGGGAGTGGCTTCATATCTCCGCTTTGGTGGGCGCATCTCTGATCGCGTCCTCAAGCAGTTCGTCTGGCAGAGGCAGCGCTACGAACCCATGGGACAAAAGCGCAGCGACACGGGCAAGCCTTCTGCTAGCTGACCTGCAGCGCCGTTAAAGCCAGTGCTGCCAGTGCTTTTTAATCCCTGTGAGCAACCTCACAGCTGCTGGTGAGGCGGGTCAGCGCTTGGACCGTTGATTCCGCAGATGGTGTGTGCCTCTGAGGGGGAAGCCCTGAAGAGGCAATCAACCAACCACTGCAAACCAATGTTCACTAACTACTCAGCCAAAGCACTAACGCAGAACATTCAGCAAAAGCTTTCACTAGAGAAGGAAACATCAAAAGATGCTTTGAAGGCAAATCAATTCGAAGTCGAACTAGCCTCTCAAGCAAAAGAACTTAATCAGATCTCAACCGATTCTATTGGCTCAGAACTAATCAATACGATAGAGAATTTACAAATAGAGAAAGAGTTGATCAATATTGAGAATATGGAGCGTCAACTGGGGATGAACACTAATGAATCTATTTTCGAACAATTAGGATTTGAAGCATCTGGCCGCGGGAACCGAGATGATTGGAACATGGAAGGCTCCAGTATAAAGGAAATGGCAGACTCTGCATCTTCGTCAAATAAAGTAGGTAGTCATACATCAACAAAACATAATGGTCCATTCTATGGGGATGATTATGTATTCCAGTTGGATGAAAATGGAGAATATGAAAGTTGGTATGTGGATGACGAAGGTTATGCTGTGCCACACTCAGAAGAAGACGCATTCCTGGCGACCGAGGGACAAACTCAGGATAGTAATGATGATGCTCAAAGCATCATTCAGGAAATTTATACGGAGATTGATGGTTGCGATTCTAAAGGAGAGTTAATGTTTCAAACGGCAGTGGTTTCAGTGACTTCTACAGCTGGTGGTACCGTTGCCGACCTTCCAGGAGCCGCTGTAGGGGGAGCCTTAGGCTATGTAGCTTCGGAATCAATCTGCAGAGTGGGAGATGCAATTGCTTATGTAGTGGATAAGATAACGAAGATTGAAGACCCTGAGAATGGATATATTCCTGTTGAATTAGATGAACGTATAGTGGATGCAGTGACTAATTATGATGATATCAAAATGGATACAATTATCGATAATTTGGGCATGATTCGGATTATACCTGCAGAAGACAACCATGCAGGTGGTCCATATACCGGACCATCCATGGGGAACTACATTGGCAGCTCAGGAGGAAGAAGCACTGGCACATGGGGTGATTCAGGTGGTGGAATCACAGAATTTATCGCTGATATGTATGGGACGTTATCAGACAGCATGGGCGGAACAAGTACTGGTGGAGACATTCCATTTATGTGAGTTGAAAAAAAATTTGCAAACAAACTATTGATCAATTTTTAATTGTTTTGCAACAGCCCCTGCTTCGGCGGGGGCTGTTTGATGGCTTCAGACTCACTTATCGAGATCCCCTATCAAGCAACCGCTTCAGTTCAGCCTGCAGCCGTAAGGCGCCAATAGTTATGACGGCAAAGCCAACGGAGGAAAGGGCATGGTCCCATTCGCCGATGATTCCGAAGAAGAAGGGACCAGCTAAAAGGCATCCCCAGAAGACACCAGCACGATTGACTCGGTGTTTATGGCCGGTTTGACGGTTGTGATAGATGTCGTTGGTCGTGTCTGTGTTTCGAGTAATACGTGCTCGTTGCTCAGCCGCTAATTCGGCCAAGTCGACCTCTTCTGCAGGTGGATGGATAGTGATGTTCATTGGTTTGTGCGTGGTTGTTATTGGGGCGAGTCGTGGGGAATACAGCGAGGTCCTCGAAAGACACGCTCAACCAGCCTTGATCTCTTCACTCTCTTCGAATTGCCTAATAAGCTCATCCCCCAATCCAGTGATTTATCTGCTTCTGCTATCCCCCATTTGGGGGGTATGTCTCTAGCCCTGTAGCGTTTGGTCTATGGAGTTCGACCACCACTCAGAAGCTTTAGAGACTGCTCGCAGGAAGTGCCGCGAAGCCTTAGCCGGCAAAACTTCTGTTGCCTGCATGGGGGATCGCTTAGCTCTCAATAGCTTTTGCCTCGTCAAGCCGATCTATGACTCCATTGCCGCTGCATCGACAACACAAGCAGAAGGCATAAAAGCCATTAGCAAGCATCGCCCTGACATCCTTTTCACCTCTGATGACCTAGAGCAGGGATATGGGATCGACCTTGTTAAAGAAGCAAAGCTTGTCTGCGCTGAGATCAAGGCACTGATCTTTCTTAGACGTGAAACAAAGGAAGTCGTCAATGAAGCCTTAGATGCTGGTGCTGATGGCGTGATGTTTGTCTCTTCTGTCGGCACTGGCAATGGCGACTTCATTAATTCACTACTGACGACCCTCAAAGGCGGGATCTACTACCCAGCTGATATTCGTGATCTGGCGCGAGATACCCAACAGCTCAACGATGCCCCTGTTATCGACTGTCAACTCACCGAAAGGGAGATAGAGGTCCTCAATGCAATTGTCGGAGGGCTTTCCAATAAGGAAATCTCAGAATCCCTTTTTGTCTCGACTGAAACCGTCAAAAGCCATGTGAGCACGATCATCAGCAAGCTGGGGGTGCGTGATCGAACTCAAGCGGCAGTCTTTGCGATCAGACATTGCATCGTCGAATGAGCAAACTTAAGGATTTGCCTCCTATATCCAATTGATCAACCCTCAGAGACAATATCTAGATAGGCTTTAGCAAGACGTATCTTCTCCTGCTCAGAGAAAACCTCATCTGTCGGAGAGCAGTTTAGTTTTGCAAGAATTTCATACCTGAATTTATCAAAGTAGTTGATTATTGTTCGTTCCTTACTCATTTTTGTCTAGAAAAGCTTACTAGCAGATTACGGATTTGTCGCTTTTCATCCATCCCCTAAATGGGGGAACACAAAACAAAAGACCACCCAAATGGGTGATTTTAAAAGACGGCGAAATCTTCCATGATGGATTTAGTTGATTCTGTTAAAAATGGCTCATCTTGAATTTGAAGATTCATATGAATTCGAAAAACATGTAGCTCGTCAATGCGAGGAACTTGGCTATGAAGTAGTAATGCCTCCAAAAAACCAGCCAGGATATGATATTGAAATCATTAAAGGCAAAGAAAGAATAGCTGTTCAAGTAAAGTGTTACAAGGCAAAAAGTCCAATCGCCGTTTTGAATAGGTTTATGGACTTTCTTGAACTGCCAATTGCAGCATCATTTACGAGCGGATGGTTAATTACTCAGAGTGGTTTTGGCAAACCTTCCATGACTCTTGTAGAGACAGAGCGTCCGAGCAATCTGATGCTTGGTGTATCGACAGGGAAAACTATTAATTGGAAGTACGATCCAGAAGGCAAGTTGTCACACAATAATGAATCTGATGAGGAACCATCTCACGCAAAGGAAGAAGATGGTGGTACCAAGTATTTTGGTGTTTTCACATGTAAGGGAGGAGTAGGGAAAACCACTGTTGCAGCACATTTAGCCGGCGCATTTGCTCTTATGGGTTTTGATGTGATTCTTCTGGACCTGGACCCAGACAAAAACCTTAGAAAGCTTTTTCTAGAAGATCCAAGTTCAGATGATAACGAGGGTCCTGCTTCTCTTTACGTGCCGCCTCATAAAAGAGACAAAATGGGATCAACAATAACTGTGCTTAATGCTGATCAATGGAATGAACGAGCCTACCCTGAAGTGAAAGTTGTTATATGTGACTGCTCGCCAGTGTTAAATCAAAATCCAGATCACCTTGTTGAAAAGTTTGATTATTGTGTATTGCCGACAACGTTGAATCCGCTGGGAATAGCCAAAGGAGGAGATGTTATAACAAGAACTTTTGCTCATATCAGAAAGAAAAACAAGAAAGCGGAGATGTTCGCTGTTGTGAATTCCTACAACTCTGCGCAATCCTATGAAAGACAAAATAGCACCTTGCTTTCAATGCTAGAAAAATCAATCAGTCAATACAGTCAGACAGATCCAAAATGCCAACTAATACATCCATCATACGCAAAAATAAGACAGAGCAAGTTGTTGCAGTATTGGGGTATGCATATTATCGATGGTTCACCACCTGCTTTAGCCTTCAGGGAAGTGGCAGGAAGAAATTATCCCAGAACAGATTTCCTTCAGTTGGCTGGCTTCCTACAAGACCACACATCTATTATGTCAATTAGTGAGCTAAAACAATAGGGTTTCTGCAAACAAAATATTCTTTAAGTGTATGGATTTGTAGCATTGCAGCTTATTCACACTAGCGAGATACGATAAACATTTCGTCATTATTCACCAGCCCTTGGGCAATCAAGCTATTGACTTCCTCGAGCAAAACAGAGCCAAAGTTTACTCGCCTAGATGCAGTACTGCCTTGCGACGGAGAATGATCAGCAGCTGATGACTCATTTAACCCAACCTTTCCCTGAGCACCACTTACACAATGAGAAATTATTTTCTTGCTACTGCTATTTGGGTTCTGATTTGTGACTTCGTGCCCACCGAAGTTAACACGCTTTTTGGTAGGACCACCTTTCACTATGCGCCTTGTAGAGAATATCTGCAATGACTACCCTCTTATCACATCCCAGAGCCATTTGGCTTCAGTTGAATTGGACGAGCCAGCGTTTTTGCGCACCCGGCTCGTGGAGTCCAACCACTTATAGATGAACTCGTGAACAGATTAGAACTTCCGGCAAAACGCGATAGGCGTCATTTCATAGACGAGTATCGGCCCGTCTTCAAAGAGGCAGAAGAACGCGAAGAGGCAGAACTCGAACGCCTGAAAGATGAGCTGGAAGATAAAATAGCTCTCGAAAGCCTGAGAACGCAACTCAACGTCGAGGATCCAGATACTAAGTCTAAGGAGTTGTTGCCAATCAGAGATGTTGATAGTGAACTGGAAGAGTTGAAGGAAAAGCTCGCCTTGAGTAAAGAACAGGAGAGGATTTCTCGGGAAGGGAGCACTTTCGTAAACAAAGAAGCCTTCAATAAGGCTCGCTCTCCTTCTAACGAGGGATGGGTTTACATCATTCGTTCAACTCATCTTCGCTCTCACGTCAAGATTGGGCTTACTAAACGGGGCAATCCATCCATCCGGATGGAGGAATTGGACAACCCTCAAGTGTTAGGACTGCAGAAGGTCTCTGATCCTGCAGGGGTAGTGAAAGCACTTCATGCGCAATACGCCGATTATCGGCTTCCTCAAAGTGAATACTTCCAATTAGAGCAACGTCAAATCGACGAGGCTCTGCATACCTTGAACAGTCTCTCGAATGACTGATTGATTGGCCGTCCGTCTGCTGACCGTCTGACCCTTCGCGGGTTCCTAACTGACTTACATCAAAACCAATGACATTTACACACGATCCTGCAGATGAAGCCGAAGTCTTCGTGATACGAGGATGCATTCCATTCCCCCTATTGGGGGGCTAGCAGAAGCAGATAAATCACTGGATTGGGTGATGAGTTTTTTAAGCAATGACTAGAGACTGAAAAGATCAAGGGAGACCCCTAGTCAACACTTAATTAAACCAATGACTTTTCTTTCCACATTATTCTCGAAGGTCGCTGATTTTTTCCAACAATCACCTCCTGCAGAGATTGTTGCTCTTGTCCTTCCAGCACGTCGTGATTGCCGCGCACCTCTTTATGTCCAAAAATGGGCAGCGCGAAAACGCTTCAGAGGTGGATCCCTTGTTGACCAAGGGATGGAACATCTACTGAAGCGGGCCGAGCCTGAGCTAGATGACGTCAACCACAACAGGCGGCGCAATCTCGGAGGTCATGCTCCGCATCGTCGTTCTTTCTGGTCTTGACCATTTTCATCTGATGAAGGGGTTTCATGATCTTCTTAATTCCCCCAAATGGGGGTTCCGCCAAGCCCAATGCGGAATGGATGATTATTTGAATCGCAGTCGTATTTATGTTGAAGGCAATCTCCATAGCCGGTCTGACTGCATCCGCAGCTCTCACCATTTCTGCTGCGGTTGTAGATGGGCGTGTGAACAAAAACCTTGGAGTTCTTGGCGGTATCAGCGGTTTTGGTTCAGCTGTTTCAGCTCTAGTGGCCAGCACAGCAACGGATCGCAAATACAGCAAAATCATCGATGCTGAAGCCGAGGCCAAGCGACTTGTAAAAGAAGCGCAAAGCAGGGTCGATGGTCTTCACAGGCAGCTGGCTCATATCGAAAGATCACTCGACAATGCAAACCGAAAATTCAAAGAGCGGACTTCCAAGGCTGCGGCACTTGAGCAAGAGCGTGAAGCCGTGCAGTTCCAGATACAAGAGGCGCAGGACACGCTGGACGAACTCACTCAGTTGATAAAGCTGGAGAACAGTCTCAATGAAGCAGGATTCGCTGCTCGCAGATACATCGGCATGGACTCAACAGCATTAACCATCAAGCTCAAATCAAATCGCGAGCAACAAAAAGATCTCGGGAAGGAATTGCTTGAGGAATGCAAGCGCACGACTTGGACAGTTGATGGTTCAGTAGTTAAAGGCAAAGCGCACGTGAAGCAAACAATGACGGCTTTACTCCGTGGCTTCAACGGCGAATGTGATGCCGCCATTTCCACGCTCAAACACTCAAACGATTCCACGGTGCTTGGGAAGCTAGAGAAGGTTTACAACTTCTATGAGAAAAAAGCCGAGCAGCAGCATATTCCTTGGTCATCTCACCTCTGGCAATTGAAAGAGGACGAGGCCCACATCGTTCATGACAACGAACTTGCAAAACATGCCGAGAAGCAAGAGCAGGCAGAGATCAGACGCCAGATGCGTGAAGAGGAAAGAGCACAACGCGAGATGGAGAAAGTACAAGAAGAGGCAGAGCGGGAAGCGGCTAAATATGCAGACCTCTTAGAGAAAGCTCGCAAAGAGGCGTATTCGGAATCTGAGGAGGGTGCCCATCTCGACAAGATCGCCGAACTCGAGAGACGACTCACCGAAGCAGAGGAAAATCATCAGCGTGCAATGAGCCGGGCTCAGTTGACCCGAAGTGGTCACGTCTATGTGATCAGCAACATTGGATCCTTCGGGCAAAACATCTACAAAGTCGGAATGACTAGACGCCTTGAACCCATAGATCGCGTCAGAGAACTAGGTGATGCATCTGTGCCCTTCCCATTCGATGTGCACGCAATGATCTTCACAGAAGATGCCCCTGGACTCGAGAAAGCCATACACAAGCGCATTGATGAACACCGTCTGAATCTGGTAAACCTCCGACGAGAGTTTTTCTCCATCACGCTCGCTGAGCTTCAAGAAGAAGCAGAGGCTGCAGCCAGAGAGATAGGTGTGACAGCAGAAGTCAGGTGGACATTATTCGCAGAAGCTGAGCAGTACAGGCAGAGCGTTTCAGAACGAGAGGGCGCAGGTCTACCAGAAAGAGCTGAGATGCAAAGCGTGGCATAAAACAATCGCGGAGACGGCCTCGCTTAACTAACCAGCGCCAAAAACTTTGGCTCAGGCAACTGCCATTGAGGCCCGCTCAATTTCCCCCATTTTGGGGAGGCCCTGAGAATCGGTCCAGAAGAGAATTAAATCACGACCTAACTGAAGTCAAGCGATCACAAGCATTTGCTCAATGAGCATTCCTTGAATCACTTTGACTGAGACATACTCCTCTTCAAAGTCACCCATTGCCACACAGAACTTATCCATGACACGGAATAAAAAGTGCTCGCCATAAATTTCTGAAGCTCCCTTATCAAAACGCTCTTTTTGGCCTTAATGCTTTTCTTTGCACACACGCAAATACCAACTGCGGGACGCTGCGGCTCATTTCATCTGAGCCGTCTGATCGTTCTTAGAGCTTGGCCACACGCGACAACGTATTGGCTGCTCCGATGACTGAATTCAGCTGACCTGTACGAAAGCCTTCCTTCATGACGGCCTTCATCATGTGAACCATCTCAGCGACAACAACCTTGCGGTCATGGTTGACGTCATCAATGACAACCTGACGTGCTTCTGCGAGATAGTCCTCAGCTTGTCGTTTTCCGATACCCCATTCATCCGCGGCATATCGAATCAACTCTGAGTTGACTGCACCTTTAGAGAGCATCTGTACAAATTGCAGGATGCGCTTTTCTTTTTCGTACTTGGTGCATTTCTTACCCATGCTGTTGATTCTGGCAAGAATTAGTTCAGGGGCTCGAAATAGTCTGTTTCCCCTTCTCTCCTATACCCAGCCCCCACCCCCCTCCTCTCTTCTCCCTATAGAGACCCATAAATGCCATTTATCCAGTTGAGCACTGACTTTATGGCTGACCCGTTTTTTTGACCCGTTTCACCTAAATCAGGAGATATGGGTCACGGTTTTGGTCTTTTACTAGGGGGGGTATGTACGACGACCTAGAGCGGGAAGGTTTCTGGCTCTGCGGTGAGCAACGCTTTGCGGAGATCTTGTGGATCTCGATCCTTCTGAATGCAGCCACCCCTTCCAGAATTTCGCCTGATGCAGGACTTGATGTTTTCTGCGGCATGACCTTTATGAGCAAGGCCGGCACAAACGGTGCTAATCGCGGGCTTGAGGCCCGCTTTGTTTTGCGTGCGGATATAGGAGAGGACATCGGTGAGCACCTGGCCCATGTCCACCTGTGGTTTTTGTTCGACTGGGGATAGGTCGAGAAAATCACCATCGAAAACGTATTGGGCTCTTATGCCCTTGCCGTTGCGGCATTTGATGGGCTTGAGGTTGCACACTTCGTTGTCGTCCTTGCTGAGCAGGTACACCATGTCGGGCGCCTCTTGAAGGGCCTCGTTATCAGCGATGGTTCCCGTCTTATTGGCGTGATGAATCCAGAGACATGCGGACGACCGAAGGACGACTTCATGAACTGCGTTTATGTAATGGCGAACGATGGGCTTACTGATGTCTTCAAGCAAATGGCCCATGGCTGCCTTGAGGGAATCGAACACAATGATGTGCGGGTGATGGGCGTCGATTTCGCGTTGAAGTCCATCAAGGTCGCGAATGTCCCAACCGCGGGTGGTTTTCGACATGCCCCAGACCCTTAGGTTGCGTTTGAGGGTTGGATCGTTGCCGCGGCCCATTTCGTGGAGGTAGTTGCTGATTCGTTCTGACGGCATGTCAGAGCAGACGTAAAGCGCCCTGAGGTTGCTTTCTTCGCAGGGCAAGCCAATGACTGAACCCTTTTGTTCACCGCAGAGGTTGACGAGCATGGTGAGGGCCAGGAGGGATTTGGTGGCCCCACGGTTTCCACCGATCAGGGTTGATTGACGCTCAATGAGTAGCTCGTGGATGAAGGGCCGAGGTTTATCGACCTTCTCGGCCTCAATTTCATCAAGGGAAAGGCTTTTGGATTCAAGGCTGCGCAGTGGGTTGCGGCGTTCCATCTCACCGGCAACAAGCTCCATGAAGTCGGTGCGGCTGATGTGCATCTGCGAGTAGGTGCTGGATCGAATAACGGCTTGCTCTGCTGCGCTGTCGCTGTCGATAAATGAGGCCGCGGCCCGTTCTAAGGATTTGATGCGCGTGGCGTTGTCTTGTTCTTTGGGGATGTCGATGTGAACAGCTCTAGCGATGAGCTGATGGAGGGCTTCTGAACCCTCATTTACGAGGATGTCGTCAACGCCTTTGTGAGTGGGACCGGGGCAAGTAGCTGAACCAACCCAAGGGCAACCGCTGGCGTAGAGGTATTGCGCGAGGCGATGCGCAGCAGATTTAACGGCTGATTTGCCTTTGTTGCTGCTGAAATCGAAGGCAATAACAATGCGATGTTTGACCAGTGGGAGAAGGTCTGGATGGAGCCGGCGGGCTCCTTTGGGGTCGCCCTTCGGCTCAACCAACGGGGTGCCGTTCCAAATGCCGGAGAGGGCTACTGCGGGGATGCCTGCGGTCAGGAGTGCCCCAGCTTTCTTGGCGCCTTCAGTGATGACGATGATGAGGCTGCCGGGGTTGCTGAGCACCCAGGGCCAGAAGCTGTCTTGCTTGTTCTGCAGCCAGAAGACACCACACTGCTGATCGAGCGGGTGCTCGTATTTGATGAGTTTGCCTTTGTCGTTGAGGCGAGGGTGATCAGGTTTGAAGCAACCCCAGTTGGATTGAGTTACCCAACTGTCATTGGGGATTAGCGGTGAGCACCACCAGCCACCATCAGCGGCGTGTTCATATCGATTGAGCAGGTTGGCAACAGGTCTGGTGGCGTATTGCTGGCCGTGACCGCCGGCTGCTTCGAGCCGATCACCACAGAGGGTTTCAATCGCGGCTTCACCGTCGAGGGAGACGATGTTGCGTGCGGCGATTTCTTGATCAATGCCAGACCCTTCAACCCATTCGCGAAGGTGTTCTGGACGAAGTTCGATGTCGTCATCCCAGGCCATATCTTCTCTGCCGGATTGGTTGTCGTTCAGGTGTTCAGCGAGTTGCCGCACCGGCCCCCTGCCGGATTGGGAGAGGAAGGCCATCAGCTGGCCTCCTTTTTCCTGGGGTGAGCAGCGGCCAGCAGTTCTTGGATGCGCCCATAGGCGTGGAACAGTGCAGCGGTTTCCACATCCAGGCATTTATCCACCAGCACTTGGAAATCACGAGCGGTCAGACCCTCCGGCAGGTGCTGTCGGTTTTCCCAAACGCGGTGTTCCTTAAGTCCTTCCAGGGTTGTGGACTGCTCAGGCGGGTTGAACTCGTTGAAAATTTCCTCGTAGATCACCTCAGAGACTTTCCGCAGCAGTTCTGGGTTGGCGGGGGACGGTGCAACTGTCATTGCGGCACCTCCGCAACGGGCTGGGGTTGAGCCTTGGTGGCTTCAATCCATGCGCGGACGGTGGTCTCTGGATCCCACACCAGCTGCTTGCTGGTTGGAGACTTGCGGAGATAGTGAACACCCACCTTGAAGAACTGAGAGTCAGGGTGAACGCTCTTGTCGTTGTAATCCTCGCGGCGACGATGAAGCGTCTTGGCATCCAGGACGCCAAGGGTCTGCATCATGTCCCGCGTTGATGCGGTGAAAGGCATGTGAA
This sequence comes from Prochlorococcus sp. MIT 1306, assembly GCF_047304515.1. NCBI lineage: Bacteria > Bacillati > Cyanobacteriota > Cyanophyceae > Synechococcales > Prochlorococcaceae > Prochlorococcus > Prochlorococcus sp. MIT 1306. Next base: position 310,230 of record NZ_CP138959.1, read on the forward strand.
GGTCACATCAATGGGATGTGGCCGATCAGTCGCTAGCTCTGTTGAGGATCTTCCTTGATGTAGATCACGCCGCCCTGGAGAAGGGCAATGGTGTGATCAGCCGAGTTGCGTTCAACGATCCGCATGGGCGGAAGGTTGATGGCATTCGGGTGATCCTGTCGGGCTTGCTTGTAGACGTGCATCACTGCGGGAGGCATGGAGACCTCGACGAAGTTGGCGCCATCAGGAATAGGAACATCGAAGCCAACAGAGGCATCCGCTTCGATCATCTCCCTGACAAGGGATGACGAATAAGCAGCACCCTTGGGCAGCAGTAGTTGTTTGGCCTGACGACGACGTGACAAGGCTGTCTCGGGGAAACAGAGAAAGCGGCTGGTCACAGTTCCGATGCCCGCTGGAAGCCATCCCAAGGGTTCAGGCGAGGCCGGGACGCTCCCATGGAGTGGCACCGACAACTGATGACATGAATAGTAACCGCCCTTGACCGCCCTGCCACTATCTGGGGCGGTATTCACTACACCGGACACCACCAATGGTGCCGGTGTCATTGACCCAGCAGGCGCTCAAACAGCTCTGCAGTGCTCTCCTCTGACGCCGTCACATAGTGCGCCGAATGTGTTTTGTCGCTGTGCCCCATTGCCAGCGCCATTGATGCCCCAGGGATCCCCCGGAGGTGCCCACGCACTGAATAGGTGTTCCGGAATGAATAGGGCCGCAGCCATTTGCCCTGCTGGTCGAATGTCGCGGCTATTTCCTTCCACAGCCGCAAGCGTTTGACGTACTGCGCCACTGCAGCGCCACGGTCCTTCAACGGTGGGAATGGCATCAGCCCTGCATTGATCTGTGCCGCAAGGTCACCTGCGGGGTAGTTCTCACCATCAGGTCCACGCAACGGGATCGCCTGCAACCAACGCGGCTTGGTTTCGGTCTTGGTCGTGCGGCCCCCTGCTGCCTTGCGATACGAACACCACAGCTGCAGCTTCCTGGTGGTGGGGTTCGCCTTTGGCGTTAGGTGCATCAGCTCCTCTGGCCTCAGCCCATAAACGGCCATCACCAGCAGCACGTTGCGCCATTCCGCCGTGGGAACTGAAGCCAGCAGCTCCAGGATTTGAACGTCACTCAGGATCGCGATTTCCCGCTCTTCCTTTGCCTTGCCATTGCCAGCCAGCATCACCTTCTGATGCTGCGGAATGATCCATTCAGCGCTCAGACCTTCGTGGGCGACGCCATAGGTGAGCAGCCTGGTGAGCGCTCCAACGCATTGCTGTCTGGCGCGGGGTTTGTCCGTCCAGCCGCCCAGGGTGATCGCTGCATCAATCAGCTTGTACGGGGTGACCGGTGGCTTAGGGCCGGTCAGTAGCTCCATCGCCTTGTCGCAGTAGGTGCGCTCAAGAGCCATCGTCTTGTCGCTGACCTGCTTGCCGTTCTGTTGCCTGTCCCGATAGTGGGCCGCGGCGATGGCCTTCCAGTTGATGCCACCTATTACGGAGGGGACACCTGGGGCAGGGTCGCTGTCTTCTTCTTCTGGGTGCAGCTCAGCCCATGCTTCAGCCAATGGCTTGGGCTGATCACCCTTGGTTGCTTCGTACAGAGCCGACAGGGTTTCGGTGACGGGCCCGATGCAGCCCACCTCCCATTGGATGGGCAGGGTTTTGGTCCATGACGCGACAGCACCACCAGCACCGGCACGAACGCGCAGCTTCACCTTCCCGCGGTGCTCACTGACGGACCATCCACGAGGAACACCGGAATTTTTGATGGATTCCTTGAGGACGGGGCGGAAATCGAGTGCCATGACTTACTGCTTAGCGGGACCATTCCCCACATGCTGCTACAGAAAGTGGTCCCGTAGTGGTCCCGCAAATAAAAAACCCGCCGAGTGGCGGGTGAACTTTGACTGAGAAGCCTTGCAGTAAATGCACGCCCCCTGATGGATTCGAACCATCGACCGACTGCTTAGAAGGCAGTTGCTCTATCCAGCTGAGCTAAGGGAGCACTACAGCATTGTGGCAGTCAACATTGAGTTGGCCTCCTATGGTTAGAGGCTGCGAACTTGCATGCGATGGCGGCCAGCCGGCTCAGCGACAGCCAGAAATCTGAGCTTGTGGAGCGTTACAGGGCAGGTGATGCCACAGCAAGTCTTGCTAAGGCTTACGGCTGCAGTCCTAATACTGTCAATCGCACCGTTAAAACACTGCTTTCAGAGAAGGACTACGTCGCGGTTAAGGCCTCTCGTGCCCAGCGTGGTGCCATCTCTAAGACTCTCTCTGCTGTTGGAGAAGCAACCGTTAAGGATCAGGATCCATCAGAGTCGAGCTCATCGACCCTGAATTCGCTTGATGAGGTGAAGCTTGAAGAGGGGAAGGTGGATGAGCTCGCGTTGGACGACGAAGCTGCAGGTGTTCTTGCTCTCGATGATGCCGATGACTTTGGTCATGATCCGGAAGAGGACTCCAGCGAAGATGATCACCTCGAGGCGGACATGGGGGATCTCCCTGAGTCCGAGGTGTTTCGCGAGCTGGTTCCTTTAGTCGCAGATTCTGTTGTTTTCAGTGATCGTCCAACGGTTCAATGTGAGCCTCTCTTGCCTGGTTTGTTACCTAGTAGCGTTTATATGCTTGTCGACAAGACAGTTGAACTTGATGCACGCCCGCTGAAGGAGTTCTCAGAGTTGGGTTTGCTAGCCGATGATGATCAAGACAGACGGGCTCTTTGCTTATTCGCGAATCCCCGTTCTGCCAAACGTCAATGTGGACGAAGTCAAAGGGTGATCAAGGTGCCTGATACAAGTGTTTTTGAGCTCACCACCTCCCATCTGTTGGCTCGCGGTATCACCCGTTTGGTGCTGGAGGGTTCACTGATTGCTCTTGATGCTCAAGTCCCATCGATCTGAACGGTTCTTGATTCGCTGCACAGTCGTAGTCGTTCATGTTCTTGGCTTGGGCAGCAGCAGAGCGGCTGTACTGCCGCCACTAATGACACCTGCGACGATTGACATCCCTACCAGAAAACCTGTGGGGAGCTCTGCGCTTTTGGCATCACCCAGCCTGAGACTGTGGCGATCACTGAGATTTTGGGCTCCCAGGCAGAGCACGACCAGGAGTAATCCGCCGCTGACAAGACTGGTTGTTAGCAGCCGCAGCCGCAGCAGCATGATGTGTTTTCGATGGTTCCCTTAGTTTGCCCTTCCTAGGAGTTCACTCGCTCTCGTTTTCTACCATTTGGTGTACCAGGGCATAAAGAGCCCTTCTGGATTGCCCTGATTGTTGAGCGAGTTGTCGAGCGGCATCGCTTGCACTTGCTCCACTGGCCATCAACGCTGCCAATTCCGCTCGCCAATGCGCGTCACTTTGCTGATCTGGTCCGGAAATTGGAGCACCTCCTAGGACAAGAGTGCATTCCCCTAGAGGCTTGTGTTCAAGAAAATGCTGTAGGGCTGCTGCGATCGTTGGCCCTATTTGTTGTTCATGGCGTTTGGTGAGTTCCCTGGCCACCTGTAAGGGCCGCTCATCCCCGCATAGTTGCTCCAATTCTTTCAGCAGTTGTACCAGCCGGTGTGGCGCTTCGTAAAGAATGGTTGTTCGGGTCTCGCTGGCGACCGCTGCCAGCTGCTGCCGCCTTTCTTTGCCTCTGGAGGCTAGAAAGCCTTCAAAACAAAAGCGGCCAGATGGAAGTCCGCTGCTCACTAAGGCTGTTGTTGCTGCACAGGGGCCGGGAATACAGATCACCTGGTGCCCAGCTGCCCTAGCGGCTGCGACGAGTTGTTCGCCGGGATCGCTGATGCCCGGCAGTCCGGCATCACTGATTAAAGCCAGGCTTTGCCCTTCGTTGAGCAGTTGAAGCAGTTGGGGGAGGCGAGCTTTGGTGTTGTGTTGGTGGAAGCTGAAACGTTGACTCTGCGCGCCCAGGCTGTTGAGTAGATGGCCGCTATGGCGTGTGTCTTCACAGGCGATGGTTGAGACATTCGTGAGCACAGAGCGTGCTCTGGGGGAGAGATCTCCGAGGTGACCAATGGGCGTCCCAACCACATAGAGCACCCCTGGTGCTGGTTCCTCTCGCTGGCTCAAAATGAGGCTTGCACGTGTCTATTCATGATGCCGAACGCACCTCTTCTCCCTGTTGGTGTGGACCTGGAGGTTTTGTTGCAGCAATTGAGGCGATTGAGCTGGGGTGCTGCAGACATCCTGCTGGCCTATGCCCGGGGAGAACAGCCACCGCATGGATTTTCTAAGGCTCTGAGTGTTGACGATGGTGGTGAGGGGCCTGTCTCTGCCGCTGACCTTGCGGTGAACCGTTGGCTTCTGGATGGCTTAGAAGCGAATTTCCCCTTGGCAGATTGGACTCTATTGAGTGAGGAGTCGGCAAAGGAGCAACTCACTGCAGGCGAACCCTTAGCGGCGGAATGGTTGTGGATCCTTGACCCCTTGGATGGCACAAAGGACTTCTTGCAGGGCACAGGTGAATACGCCGTGCATCTTGCCTTGGTGCATGGTCAACGACCAGTGCTTGGCGTGGTACTCCTGCCAGAAGCCGAGGAGCTTTGGTTCGGTGTGATCGGTTCTGGTGCCTGGTGCGAAGACCGGCAGGGACAACGTTCGCCGGTGCGTTTTAGTCAGCGCAAGGCTTTTGGTGAGTTGATGCTGGTAGCGAGTCGCAACCACCGCGACAACAGGCTTGAACAGCTGCTAGCGAGTCTTGCTCTTGGTGGTAGCAAGGCTGTGGGCAGTGTTGGTTGCAAGGTAACCACGATTCTGCGTGGAGAAACAGATCTGTATGTCTCTCTTTCAGGCCGTAGTGCTCCAAAAGACTGGGATATGGCTGCTCCAGAGGCGGTGCTGATGGCTGCAGGGGGATGTTTCACTCATGCTGATGGACGCCAGCTTGCTTACAACAGTGGTGATGTGCGTCAGGCCGGATGTTTGATCGCCAGCCATGGCCTCGCCCACGCCCAGCTTTGTGAAGCAGCGGCGCGGGCTATGCAAGAGATCGACCCAGGCTTTCAGGTTTGAATTGACCTGTAGCCCCTCAGTTGAGAGGGGCTACAGGAGTTGGAGCTGGCTCTGATTGAGTCTCTTCGCCGTTCTGAGGGACGCCTCTGAGTGTGAGGTTGATACGGCCACGATTGTCAATCTCTCTTATCCGTACTGTCACCTCATCACCTACTTTCACGACGTCGTCGACCTTCTCCACGCGAGCCTCTGACAGCTGGGAGATGTGGATCATGCCCTCTTTGCCGGGCAGGATCTCTACGAAAGCCCCGATCGGAATGATCCTTGTGATGGTTCCGCTGAACACTTCCCCCTCGTTTACTTTGCGGGTGAGTCCTTCGATGATGCGTTGGGCTGCCTCTGCAGCAGCCCCGTCATGAGAAGCAATCGTGACGATGCCACCGTCTTCAATGTCGATCTTGGTGTTCGTGCGTTCTGTGATGCCCTTGATTGTGCGACCACCCGGTCCAATCACTGTGCCGATCAGTTCTGGATCGATTCTGAAGCTCAGCAGGCGCGGGGCATGGGGAGAGAGGCTAGTCCTAGGAGCGTCAATGGCTTCCAGCATCTTCTCGAGGATATGGATCCTGGCAGGGCGGGCCTGATTGACAGCTTCTGCAATGGTTTTTACAGGAAGGCCGGTGATCTTCATGTCCATCTGCAGGGCTGTGATGCCATCTTTTGTTCCAGCCACCTTGAAGTCCATATCACCGAGGAAGTCCTCGATTCCCTGGATGTCAGTGAGGATGCGAATCTCAGCATCTTCCTTGATCAAGCCCATGGCGGCTCCGCTGACTGGAGCCTTCAGTGGAACACCTGCATCCATGAGGGCCAGGGTGCTGCCGCAGACCGAGCCCATCGAGGTGGACCCATTGGAGCTGAGGACTTCGCTCACCACCCTGAGCACGTAAGGGAAGGTGTCCTTGGGAGGCAGTACTGGAATGATGGCGCGTTCAGCGAGGGAACCATGGCCTACCTCACGGCGCCCGGGTGATCGCATTGGACGTGTCTCGCCAACGGAATAGGGGGGGAAGTTGTAGTGGTGTAGATAGGTCTTCTCAGGTCCAGGGTTGAGGTCATCCATCTCCTGGGCATCGCTGGGTGTGCCCAGGGTGGCGGTGGACAGCACCTGGGTGAGTCCGCGTTGGAAGAGTCCGGATCCGTGCACGCGTTTTGGCAGAACACCTGCGGCGGAAGTGATGGTGCGGACCTCATCAAGCTTGCGACCATCGACGCGTTTGCCTTGTTTGATGATCTGCTCACGCATCAATTTTTTGGTGAGCGCCTTGAAGTTGTTGCTCAAGACTTTGCTGTTGGCATTCACTGACTTGCGAACGGCATCGTCTTCTTTGAGGCTGTCAATGGCTTCAGCTGTTTTCGCTTTGATGGCATCCAACTTGCTATCGCGTTCAGCTTTGGTCTGCTCAAATTGCTTCAGCACTTCCCCGATGCTCTTGCTGCAATTTTTTTCCAGATAAGTCGAAAGCTTGATGTCTTGAGTGGGGGGTTCCGGCTGTACCTGCTTAATCCCTGCATCCTTGAGGATGGATTGCTGTGCCTTGATTAATTCGCAGACGGCTTCATAGCCAAAGTCGATGGCTTCGATGACGTCCCCTTCTGGCAGCTGGTTTGCACCGGCTTCAACCATGACAACCCCATCTGGGGTGCCAGCTACCACGAGATCGAGATCGCCACGTTCGATTTCTCGATAGCTGGGATTTAGAACGAAATCATCACCGAGAAGCCCTACCCTTACTGCAGCCATTGGCCCCTGGAAGGGGATGCCTGCTAGCAAGGTGGCCATGGAAGCTCCCGTAACGGCCAGCACATCTGCTGGAACCCGTTCATCGAGAGAGAGGCATGTTGCCACGATCTGAAGGTCGTCCCTCATCCAGCTAGGGAATAAGGGCCTCATGGGGCGGTCGATTAGACGAGCGATCAGTGTGGCTCTCTCTGGCGGGCGTCCTTCACGTCGCATGAAACTGCCAGGAATGCGGCCAGCTGCATAGAGCCGCTCCTCGTAGTCGCAAATCAGGGGAAGAAAATCGATGCCTTCGCGGCCTGTCGATCTGGTGGCGGTTACCAGGACGGAGGTGTCGCCACATTCCATCATCACGGAACCACCGGCCTGGGGGGCATATCGCCCTGTGGTCAGCCGAATCTCCCGACCATCAAAGGAGATCGACTGTGTCTGACCTTGCACGTTCTCTTATGTTTTTTTTGTCAAGCACCATACTGGCACTTTGCCGAGTCAACTTTCGTGGAATTTTGGAATTGATTCCTGTTGGTTCAGTTGCTAAGCAATAAAAAAGAGGGATGGATGACTTCAATCCATCTTGTGAATTAGTAAGAGCTCTCAACTCCTATAGATGCAGAAATGGGTTGAGAGTTACCAGCTGGACTTGACGACTCCAGGAAGTTCGCCTTTGTGAGCTCGTTCTCTGAGCTGGTTGCGGCATAGCCCGAAGTCGCGATAGACCCCTCTTGGCTTTCCTGTGGCCCAGCAACGATTGCGGATGCGTGTTGGAGCACTGTTGCGCGGGAGAGCTTGAATCTTGCGGTGGATCTCAAGACGTTGCATTGGATCCTTGGCTGCATCGAATGCTGCCATTAGAGCCGCTCTCTTGGCTGCGTAGCGCTCAACAATCTTCTTGCGCTTTACATCACGGGCGATCATTGACTTTTTAGCCATGCGGCAGTTTTGAAGCGCGAGGGTCGATAACGAACTTTACCTTCCAACTGCTGCAATTGTTTTGCTTGCCCAGTTTTCAGCTGCTCAGGCTCTTGCAAATAGGGCAGATCAATGACCGATAAGCTGTTGCACCACCGATAGTTGAGTGGTGTCGCGAACGATCAGCACCACACTGAGACCTACCAATAAAAAAAAGCCTGATTGCATGAAAGCCATCTGGATGCGCTCCGGAATTGGTCGCCCACGCACGCCTTCTAATAGGAGTAGCAACAGTTGGCCGCCATCAAGTAGGGGTAGCGGAATGGCATTGAGTACGGCGAGATTGATCGAAAGCAATGCCGCGAAGAGCGCTAGGCCAGAACTACCCTGGCTGGCTAGCTGGGAGCCCATTTCTACAATCTTCACAGGGCCACTGACTTGTTGGGCTGTGGTTGCGAAATCGGTGATGAGTCCTGAATAGCCCTTAACGGTTCGACTGAGTAGGGAAATGAATTGGCTGTCAACATGGTTCAGAACCTCTCCGGGGCCGTGGGCCCGGCGGGTTTTGCCTGTGACGTTGGCCTGCAATTGGGCGCCCACCCTGCCATTGCCTTGTTGCTCAGTGGGGGTGAGCACAATCTTGCTGCGTTGACCCGAACGGACTCTGTCCAGGTGGAGTTTGCTGCCTGGTGAGCCTTTGATTTGACTCACCAGGGCCTGGATCGCTTCTTGACCTCGCCCTAGCTCGTTGCCATCCACGCTGAGAATTCGATCGCCAGCGGCTAGCCCTGCAGCAGCAGCGGCTTCTCCGGGTTGAACGGCTACAACGATGACACCTGGATCGGGTTGGCTTGGAAGCCCGATCATGACCGCTTGGCCCATCAGCACCAGCCATGCCAGCAGAAGATTGGCCATGACCCCTGCACAGATCACCAGGGCTCTTTGTCTGATCGGCCGGTTGCGTAGCAGGTCGGGATCATCAGGGGGGATTTCGCTGTTTTCATCGTCATCCGGAAATGAAACGAAGCCCCCTAAAGGCAGAACTCGCAGCGCATATGTGACACCCCTTCGTTGCCGTTTGATCAGCGCCGGTCCAAACCCGATCGAAAATCCATTCACACGGATTCCCTGAGCAGTGGCAGCCAGAAAGTGCCCAGCTTCATGAATGATGATCAGCAGGGCTAGAACCGTCAGCGCCGCAAAAACGTTCATTCAGCTTCTAGTAATTGGTTCATTCTGGCTCTAGTCGATCTTTGCCGAAATAAGGCACAAGTGCCTTGGGGAGGAGGACACTCCCATCAGATTGTTGGCCTGTTTCGAGAAGGGCAGCCATGGTGCGTCCTACCGCCAGGCCACTGCCATTGAGGGTGTGGATGAGTCGGGTACCTTTTTGGTCTTTGGTGCGAATAGCAGATCGCCGTGCTTGGAAGTCTCCACAGATACTGCAACTTGAAATTTCTCTGAAGGCGCCTGCTCCTGGTAGCCAGACTTCGAGGTCGTAGGTGCGTGAGGAAGAAAACCCTAGATCACCTGTGCAAAGTTCAATGACGCGGTAGGGCAATTCCAAGGCCTGCAGCACGGCTTCGGCATCGGCTGTGATCTGAGCGTGGGCAGCCTGCGAATGGTCTGGATGGACGAACCAATAGAGCTCCACCTTGTTGAATTGATGCAGCCGGATCAGGCCACGGGTGTCTCGTCCATAGCTGCCAGCTTCGCGGCGAAAGCATGGACTGTAAGCGGCGTATCGCAGTGGCAGTTGGTCAGCGGGGATGATTTCATCGCGGTGCAGAGATGTCACCGGCACCTCTGCAGTTGGTGTTAGCCAGAGGTCGTCTTCCGCGCAGCGGAAGCTTTCTTCGGCGAATTTTGGCAGCTGACCAGAGCCCGTAAGGCTGGCGGTATTCACCAGTACGGGAGGCATCACTTCTCGATATCCCTTTGAGGTGTGGAGGTCGAGCATGAAGTTGATGAGTGCTCGTTCCAGCCGCGCACCCTGACCCATCAGGGTGACGAAGCGACTTTGGGCAATCCGTACAGAGCGTTCTGTTTCGAAAAGTTTGAGCCGCTCGGCAATTGACCAGTGCTCCAGAAGGTCTTTCCCTTCACGTGGCTTGCCCCAAGAGTGTCTTTCCTGGTTGTCGTTCTCGTCGCGTCCTTCAGGACAATCAGGGGAGGGCAGGTTTGGCAAGCTCAGCAGTTGCTCTCGCAATCGCGCTGATAGTTGTTTCTCCTCGTCTTCTAAAACGGCCACCTTTTGCTTGATTAGGTTGCCTTGATGTCGTAGTTCTGCCACGTCGCTGGCTTTTGGGTCGCTTCCCTGCTGGATCCGTTGACCGACTTCCTTGCCGATCCGATTTCCTTCTGCTTGGAGGCTGCTGCGCTGTTCCTCGAGATTTCTTTGTTGCTGGGCGATCAGTTGTAGGCCCGTTAGATCTAACGTCATGCCCCTTCGGCCCAGTTCGTTGGCAATCAGGTCGGGGTTGTCCCGCACCAGGCGCTGGTCAAGCACGAGGGTTTTGAAGTAAGCGCGGGCAGCCTAAGTGTTGTTGGCCCTGCAAATGAATCCTGTTTGGTTACTCCTATTCAGCTTGCGAGATTGGAAGCAACAGAAGATGCTGCTCGGGCTCTTCCGCTAGCGGCCCATTCCTTAAGGGCGTTGAGTTGTTCTCGGGCTGTGCGGGAGAGCGGCACCAGTTGGCTGGCAGCAAGAATCAGGTCGGTCTCTCCAAGTTCTCGGCGTTCGGCGAAGGCCAAGTGCATGGCCTCAATCACAGTTTGTTCGAGTTCGGCACCTGAGAAGCCTTCGCTGCGATCGATAACCGCAGCCAGGGGCAGGTTTAAGTTCGGTCTTCGTCGCTGAATATGGAGCTCAAGGATGTTGCGGCGTTCCTCGCTGAATGGCAGGTCCAGCAAAAAGATTTCGTCGAAACGACCTTTGCGCAGGAGCTCTCCAGGTAGGCGTTCTACGCCATTAGCCGTAGCGACGACAAACACCGCGGAGGTTTTCTCCGCCATCCAGGTGAGCACGTTGGCAAGGACACGTTGACTGGTGCCGCCATCACTTCGGGCATCACCACCAAAACCTTTGTCGATCTCATCGATCCAGAGAACGCATGGAGACATGGCTTCTGCCCGCTGGATCGTCTCTCTGGTACGTGCCTCGCTAGCACCAACTAGCCCGGCAAATAGGCGGCCTACATCGAGGCGAAGCAGTGGCATCGACCAGTTGTGGGCGATGGCCTTGGCGGTGAGCGATTTGCCTGTGCCTTGGGGGCCGATCAGTAGAACGCCGCGGGGCAGTGGCAAGCCAAAGTGACGAGCTTCGTCGGAGAATGCCTGATGGCGTTGCTCCAGCCAGCCTTTAAGGCTATCGAGGCCGCCTATGTCGGCAAGCGAGGCCTCTGTAACGCAGTACTCAAGAACCTCGCTGCGGGCTACGGTCTGGCGCTTTTCCTCAAGAACTTCGGCGAGATCTGCCCAACCTAGTTTGCCCCGCTGGGCTAGGGCACGGGCTGCTACTTGACGCACCCTCATTTCGCTGAGGCCGCTGCAAGCGTGGGTGAGCTCTTCTAAAACGTCTGCTGAAAGGGGGGAGCCGCTTGCTTGGGCAATGTTCTCCAGCAGTGTTCGCAGTTCTGGTTCCTGAGGTAGCGGGAGATCGAGAATGGTCAGGGAATCATCAAGATCGCTGGGCGGAGTCCATGGCCCTGAGCAGAGAACCACAGTGTGGGGTTGATGGCGCAAGTGAACCGATAAGTTGCGCAACATGCGTGCGATACCAGCGTCTTCGCAGAAGTGATAAAAATCTTTGACTAGCAATAGGGTTGGACTACTGGCATCAAGTTGTTGCAGCCATTGCAGGACGGCCATCGGTTGACGTGCCCCAAGCCCTTCTTCGTTAAGTACGCCTTTAAGGCCGCCAATAAAATCCCAGCTGGCAAGGCGACGGGGCTGTAGTCGTTTTGCGGCTTGCTCAAGCAGCACTTCAACACGCTCCTCTTCGCTGCTGCGAATCCAAAGGAGAGGTGTTCTGGCTCTGATTAGCAGATCCAGGTGGTTATCCCAGCTCGTCATGGCGAGGTGAGTTTGTGTAATGCTGCCCAGCGTGGATCGAGATCAGTTCCCTCAGGTTTTACGTCAGTGGTTTGGGCTGAGGGCTGCAGTTGAGCTGGACCGGGACAATCGGCCCCACAACGCTTGACTAAAGGCATCTGCAGACTCAGTTGTTCGAAAACCCAACGTTCTGGGTCAAAGCTGCCAAGAGGGTCAAGGCACTCCATCAGTGCATCCATATCCTCGGAATGGCTCGAGCCATTGAGTTCGTTTGGTTTTGGACCATTGCCCTTCAGCCAGATCAGTTCTTCGGTATTACAGGCGAGAGTTTGATTGAATTCGCTTAGGCATCGATCACAGCAGAGGGTGACGATGGTTTGGAATTGTCCTTTCACTTCAAGAATGCTGCCTTGATGCTCGGCACTGATGCTGCCTCTCAATGGGGTGAGAGAGGCCATCTCGTCCAGATGTCCCTCGATAGACCAGTGCCGAGGAGCAGCCAAGGCTTTTAGGTCTTGCAATGAAATGGGTTGGAGCCCTGGGATCATTTACTACGTTTTTTAGGTTCAAAGGGAAGACGATCTGATCCACCGATGGCTTCTGTTGCTAAAGCAGGTTTGGATAGCTGGTCATTGAGGATTTTCTGCAGGTTCTCAGGTAGGGCTTCACGACTAAGCAGAAAAGTTTGACCTGCTTGAAAGATGTTTGCGATCACCATATACAGCAATACACCTGCTGGTAGTGGAAAGAACAAAAACATGCCAGTGATCATCACTGGCGTGATCTTGTTGGCTGTTGATTGTTGAGGGTTCGCAGGTAGCCCTCTGCCGGACAGGATCTGCGAGACCAAAAGCGTCAAGCCGAAACCACCAACCAGAATTGCAATATCCCAGTTGATTTCCCCATCGACGTAGAAACCAACTTGACCAAGGGCCTTAATGAATAGAAAGCCACTTTGGGCAGCAAGGCCAGGAATTTTGCCTTGAACGGTGGCATCGCCTTCAGCCAAAGCCTGGACAGTGCCATCGGCAGACACCTTGACAAGATCATCTCCCTTGGTGACGCTCCAGGTTGGCGTGAACTTGGTTCCACCTTCTACGCCAGAAAGCCTGCTTGTGAAGCTTTCGCCAGTGAGCGTTTGCAGCTTGATTTGGGCCTTGTCTCCAACTCCTAATTTTGTGCCGCTTGGCAGAGACGCAATGACTGGGAAATGTTTGGTTTCACTGATAAAAATTGAATGCTTGCTACTGGTAAATGGCTTGGGCTCAATGGCTGCAATTTGGTCGCTAGGCAGCACCTTGAGGTTCACCAAGTAAGGCACATCAGCAAAAGGTGATCCTCTAAGAGTTGCAAACAGGGCGAAGAGAATTGGCATCTGTACCAATAGGGGTAGGCACCCTGAGAGAGGGTTGCCGAACTCCTTCATGACTTTCCCTAGTTCCTCCTGTTGCTTCTGAGGGTCTTTGGCATAACGGCTCTTGATTTCATCCTGGCGCTTCTTCATGGCCGGCTGGGCGATCCGCATGCGACGAGCGCTACGAATGGATCCAGCACTTAAGGGGAACAGTGCCAATCGGATGACCACTGTGAGGGCGACGATGGCGAGGCCATAGCTCGGCACTAATCCGTAGAAGAAATCCAGGATCGGGAGCAGAATGTTGTCGGAGATGTACCCGATCACGATCGATTGCTGAGGGTGGATGGAACTGTGATGCCAGTGTGCATCAGCACCTATATGGCTGAGTTACAGGCTGGGGTCTATTTAAGCCGCAAAGCCTTTTAGATCCTGGGGTGAACCTTTGGCCCTGCGGGCGCTAATCCGCGCATTGATGTATTTCTCGGTTTCTCTGAAGCTAGGCAAAGAGCGCATCTCAAGTCTTGAACCATCGTTGAGTACCAGTACCATGTCGCCCCAGGATCCCAGGCCACGGGGCACTGAGCGCACCTCCTTGATTTGGCTATACACAACTTGGGTCTTATCGCGTCCCAGCCATCCCCCAGTGACCGAAACGCGTCGATTGGTAATGCGAAAGCGCAGCCACAACGCTCGAATCACAGCTCCAATGGTAAAAGGAAGGCCAATCAGTGTTAGCCCCATCAATAGGTTGATGATGAGATCGCTTTGAGCGGGGCCTCCCTCATAGAAGACCTCTTCTGAGGTTGTGATCATGACAACAAACCTGCTTGATGGAGCAATCTGTCGCATTCTTCTAGCAATGGAGACGCCTCTATTGCGGATGCGACTGGCTTGAGGCTGATCAGCACCCAGTGATTGCAATGCTCGGGTGCAACCTCAAGCCTGCTCCTTAGGTGATCGTGCAGACGTCGACGCAGACGGTTGCGAATGACGGCCCTTTTGCTCACTTTGCTGCTGATCACAACGGCACAACGGCATGCCGTGGAGTTGTGATGCCGATGGGGTGCTTTGAGCAGTTGGGGATCTGCTTCGATGACACGGAGCACCATTGAAGTTCCATAAAAGCGATAGCCCCACTTCTGAAGGCGCTCAAAACATCGACTTCCCCTTAATCGCATTGATGCTGGCAGCACCATTGGAGGCTGGCTTCCTGAGGAAGTGGCGTGATTTGAGTGATTGCCCCGCAGTGTTATCGATTAGACAGCGAGACGTGTGCGGCCACGTTTTCGGCGACTGCGGATCACTCTTCGACCAGTGTGAGTACGCATGCGGACACGAAATCCCGAGACGCGCTTTCGCTTGCGGCTGGTTCCACCAAAGGTTCTTTTTGTCATCGAAGGAGAACGGCGTACAGCCTTTTGTCAGTCGACCAACTTATCAGTTCAGTTGATGTCAATTAGCCAGCTGCCAAGGTAGCCGCCCATTGGCACATCTCCAGGAGCTTGGGCAAGGGCATTGAACTGGAACATCCCACGTTGGTCGGGGTTAAAGATTTTCATGACCACCGCATAGGTGCCTTCTGTAGGGATGGGGGTGTCCGGGAAGACTTCAATGCTTGTTTGGTCTTCAGAGACTTCGAAAATCGCAGGAACCTCTTCTTTGCAGCGGGTGCGTGACAGCATGCCCCCTAGATGGACAAGGCAAAGGTTCAGCTTGTTCGTTTTGATCTTTGCATCGAAATAATCAGGGACAGAGATGCTTAGCTTGAGGATCGCAGTTTTGCGGTCCTTGGGTTTCAGCATCAGGTAATAGGTTGCTCTGTCACGCCTGATGGTTGAGCTTTGCCAGTAATAGAGCTTTTTATAGTCTTTAGAGTTCTCCCAGCGAAATTCAAGTAGCGCTGGTGTTGCCTGGGCTCGAGCCTTTGGTGGTGTGATGCTTTCAAGCATCACACTGGAACCGATCAAACCTGCAGTGAGGCCTCCTAACGCAAGGGTGCCTGGAATACAAAACCTGAAGAGCTGCTTAACCATGAGATCAAAGCGGGTGTGTTGGTAACCACCAGCACTAAAAAGTACATGGATTCTCCTTTGCTCTCCTCGATGAATCACAACGACTAGGACGGCCTAGTAGTTGGCAGCTTTTGGTGCGGCAAGTGATTCAGCATCGATCTGGACGCAGTAGCGAGGTTTCGCCAAGGTAGGGATGTTGAGGGGGCTGATCTGAGGGCAGCCAGGCATGGGCAAGCATGCGGATGCAGCGTTTCAGATCTCCCTCGACATACATTTGCTGGCAGTCCAGCAGTGCTATCGACTCCCATCCTGCTTGTCGGCGCGCGATCGCTGCAGGGAAACAGGCGTTTAGGTCTGCCGTTACAGAGAACGTGATGGACACGATTTCTGCAGGGTTGAGTTGATTGCGTTGCATTAGCGCTTTCACGAGCTCGCTGACTGCTGCCTCGATGGCTTTGGTCGTGTTGGCAGAGCTTGTTGTGGCACCTCTGAGCCCGTGTAAGTGGAGACCTCCATAAGGGATGGCAGTGGTCATGGCAGAAAGAGCCAGAGCACCTGACCACTGTTGCCAAGCTCAAGGTTGAGAAGCTCTGCAAGTTTGGATAGGAGTTTGCTGCCTGGTAGAAATCCCGCTAGCCGTTTTTTGGGGCGTCCCAGTTTGAGCGTTTGGGTGTTGGCTTCATCAAGGTCCGCCAGCTTGGCCGCAAGTTTTCGGGCATGTTCTTCATCTCCCAGCTCATCGACGAGTCCGAGTTCATGGGCCTGAGCTCCGCTGAACACGCGGCCGTCGGCGAAGTTGCGCACCTCTTCGGCACTGAGATGGCGGCCTTCTGCTACCGCGTTCACAAATTGCTCATAGCTGCTATCGATCAGTGATTGCAGTAGCTGACGCTCCTCTGCTGTGAGTGCGCGATCAGGCGAGAGAATGTCCTTGTAGGTGCCGCTTTTTACTGTCTCAAAGCGGATGCCGATTCGCTCCAGCAATTTGGAGAGGTTGTTGCCCCGCAAGATGACCCCGATTGAGCCAGTGATTGTGCCCGGATTGGCAACAATTTTTTCTGCAGCTACCCCGACATACACACCGCCGGAGGCGGATACATTGCCGAAGCTCGCTACGACATGACAACCCTTTTCTCTAAGCCTGAGCAGGGCCGCATGGATTTCCTGACTGTCACCGACAGTTCCTCCTGGGCTGTCGATGCGCAGCAGAAGAGCGGGAAACTCTCTCTCTTCAACTTCCTTGATCGCTTTCAGCATCCGCTCGCGCGTTGCACCGCTGATTGCTCCGTCAATGGTGATGTGTGCGATCCTTCGGCGAGATTTGCGTCGCCAGAGCCAGCCCATTCAATTTCTTCGTAGAGGATTGGATCTTAAAAAGGAACCTGCTTGTTGCCTTCATGTTGTCAATACGGCACTGGCTGTTGATGGTCCTGCCCTTTGCCCTTTGGGGTACGGCCATGGCTGCGATGACACCTCTGGTGATTTCGGGCGGACCGCTTCTGGTTGCTTGTCTGCGCCTTTTGCCAGCAGGAGTTGTCATCCTGCTGGCCTTGCCGTCGTTGGGACGTCACTGGGCTATCGCCTCAACTGACAGGATTTGGTTCCTGGTCTTTACGGTTGTTGATGCATGTCTTTTCCAAATGTTCCTGGTCAAGGGCTTGGCCTATACCGGAGCAGGGATGGGATCGGTGCTGATTGACTCCCAGCCATTGCTGGTAGCTCTGCTGGCACGCAGCCTCTTTGGAGAGTCCATTAACCCAGTTGGCTGGATGGGTTTGATGTTCGGTTTGGTCGGGATTATCTGCCTTGGTGCCCCGCCGGATTTGTTGCGCCATTGGTGGTTGCTAGGCGAACAGGCGTCTGGTTCCAGTTTGTTGGAGCAAGGTGAAGGCTGGATGCTCGCAGCAGCCATCGCCATGGCCTTAGGCACAGTGCTGAGCAGGTATGCCTGCCGGAGCAGTGATCCCGTTGCGGTCACTGGTTGGCACATGGTGTTGGGCAGCTTGCCGTTACTGCTCTGGCACAGTTTTGATCGCACATGGCCTTTGTGGCCTGATTGGACTGGCTTTGATTGGGGATTGATGGCTTACGCCAGCTTGTTTGGCAGTGCCCTGGCCTATGGATTGTTCTTTTGGCTCGTCAATCGGGAGGAGCTCACAAGCTTTAGCACCCTGGCATTCCTTACACCGGTGTTTGCCCTTGCTGCTGGTGGCGTTTGGCTAGGAGAACGGCTTCAGCCTCTGCAATGGTTCGGGGTGGCTTTGGTCCTGTTTTCTGTGCTTGTTGTGAGTCAGCGTCGTCGACTATGGGAACCGGTTGAAGTTGACTCGGATGTGTTGCCGGGGGAAATCGGTTGATTTTATTTCGTTCCTTGCGCTTGGATGGAGATGGTCCACTCTGCTGGCCTGCCCCTATGGCACTTCAGAAGATATTGGGTCTGCTCAGGAACATAGCCAGGGATGCCACCATCACTAGATGGTGCTGACGTTTGCTGCGACGGTGTTGCTGTCTCCTCTTCAACGGCGTCGAGGCCTGCTGCTGATCCTGGCGTTTGGGGTAGCGCTCTGCCTTTGGCAGTTAGGAGAATCTGGTTTGGTTGATGAAACCCCGCCTCTCTTTGCCGCGGCAGGTCGTGCCATGAGTACTACAGGAGATTGGCTGACGCCGAGGGTTAATGGTCTGCCTCGCTTCGACAAGCCTCCTCTGGTGTATTGGCTAATGGGGTTGGTTTATGCCTTGCCCGGCCATGAGGTTTGGGACCCATTAGGGACATGGGCGGCACGTCTTCCTTCTGCGCTTGCATCTGTCGTGATGATGCTGGCCCTTGGTGACACTGTGATGTGTTGGCCCCAGAAGGATGACGCTTGTCCACGCCGAACAGGTGTTGCGGTGGCCTTGGCCTTTGCTCTTTCGCCACTGGTCATGGTCTGGAGTCGGGTTGCTGTTAGCGATGCCTTGTTTTGCAGCACCTTGGGGGTGAGTTTGCTTCTGCAGTGGCGCCGCTTTGCTGCCCCGAGTACCCAGCCATGGTGGTTGGCCTGGCTTGTTTTGGGTTTAGCAGTGCTGACCAAAGGACCAGCGGCCGTCGTGCTGACTGGCTTGGTGCTTGTTCTATTTGCTTTGCTGCAGTGGAATCTGACCAGCCTTTGGCAGCGGTTGCGCCCTCTGCCTGGTTTGTTGATTACTGCCCTGATCAGCCTGCCTTGGTATGTGGCGGAATTGCTTGTGGAGGGACAACCTTTTTGGGATAGCTTCTTCGGCTATCACAACCTTCAACGCTTCACATCAGTAGTCAATAGTCACCTGCAGCCTTGGTGGTTTTTCGGGCCTGTCTTGGTGGTTGCGTCCCTGCCATTTACTCCCTTGCTGATCCTTGGGCTGTTGCAGGCCTTCGTTCCAGTCAGGAAGGGCGGCGCGCTTTGCCAGACAGAGCCTGAGGGATCTCTGCAGAGTTTTGCGGCCTGTTGGCTGCTAGCTGTGTTGCTGCTATTCACTTGCGCTGCCACAAAGTTGCCAAGTTATTGGTTGCCTGCGACACCGGCGGCCGCGTTGTTGATTGGATTGGCCGCAAGTGTTTCCCCTCAACAGCGACTAGGTCTTGTTTGGGCATGGGGCGGATCAGTTGTTTTGGCGGGATTTTTAGCGGCAGGGCTGTGGGCTTCACCGTTCTGGGTTAAATGGATTTATGACCCGGAGATGCCCACCCTTGCGGCAGAACTGCTGGCTAGTCGTCTTGTACTTAGGGCAGCAGTTTTTTTCAGTCTTTCGGTGCTACTTGGGATCTGGTTGGCTTGGCGGCCACGGCCTGGGCGATTGCTGGCCCTTCAAGGGCCATTGGTTGCTTTCCAATTGTTTTCGTTCTTACCGATGTGGGCGTTGGGTGACAAGGTGCGCCAGTTGCCTGTAAGGCAAGTTGCTCATCTGTTGGTCGCTTCTCAGAAGTCTCGCGAACCCTTGGTGATGGTTGGGGCAATCAAACCTTCACTTCACTTCTATACCGATCAGGTGGTGGTTTATGAGGGGCGCTCTGCGGGGGCGTTAGTGAACCTGGATGATCGATTACGAGAAGAAGAGCGCAGGGGATGGTCAGGTCTGCCTATTGAGGGATTCATGGGATCTTCAACCGCTCTCGTGGTGATTGATCAGGGCACAACGCAGCGGAGGCATTGGCAGGACCTTCAACCTGAGCTGCTTGGCAAGTTCGGGATCTATAGGGTTTGGCGGTTGGATCGTCGGACTCTTGAGAAGCGAGCGAATCAGCTCAAAGCTGAAGGTTTCCAAACTGATTGGCGGCAACCACGACCTGAGCGTTTCTGATGTTTTGGTTGTTTTAATTGCTTGATGAAGTGGGTGCTTCGGCCTGCTCTTGTCATTTGCTTTTGGACCACCATGCGAGCAAAGAGAAGAGCAACTTCTGCTCCGGCTCTTCTCGGTCGAGGAGCAAAGCTACGGCAAGCGCAAAGAAACCCCCCGGCCGAATTGACCGGGGGTCGATCATGCGCTTGAGCTCAAACCTCAGATGCCGAAACTATCCAGTAGAAAAGGGTTGGCTAAGAAAGCATCACTGCTTTCGGTCTCGACATTGATCTGATCAGCAAGACCTCCCGCAATGATCCTGGCGTCACTGATACCAGGATCGAAGCCGACAGCAATGCCTTCGATCACGCCTGCGATCAGTTGCTTTTCCCCGTCCCAAACATTTATCACCGCATCAGCTCCGTCCACTGTTACCCACACATCATTGTGTGAAACTACACCCGGCAAAATCACATAATCATCGGCAACATTGAAATCAGTGATCCGATCTGCTTCAGCAATGTTGGTGGAGGCACTCATATAACCATCATGCGTCAAATTGGTGCGCAGCATGAACAGGTCGCTGCCACCGCCCCCTTCAAGAAAATCCTTACCAACGGCACCGAGCAGCACATCGCGGCTGTTGCCGCCAAAGATGTGATCTGAGCCTTTGCCCCCCCGTAAAATCGAGCTGTCATCGGACCCCCAGATCCAGTCATCACCCCAGGCGGCATGCAAGAAATCATTGCCTCCAATACCACCATCCAAGCTGTCTGAATCCTTTCCGCCGCGTAAGTGATCACGACTGTCCCAGCTACCCCATAGGGAATCGCTACCACGGTTACCCCTCACCATATTGTCCCAACCAAGGGAATCAAAATTGGTGCCCTGGTAAAAGTCATTACCGCTGTGCAGAAAGGTTTCTTTGCCGCGAATCAGCTCATAACCAGCATTAGCATCAACCCAATCGTCACTTTCTGAGAAATAGGCTTTTTGATCATCACCAACCAAATATTGGTGGGATTCTTGACTGAAGAGAACCATGGTGAATACCTCTGAAATTGGTTTGTTGTGAAAAACGAAGCAGTGGCTTGTTTGCCCCTGTTGAACACACCATCGCCGAATTCAATCGCCTAGGTATTGATCTAGATCAAGTCATCCTGTGATCCTGCTCACTCGCTATCTAGCCACTCCTTGATTCTATTTTCGCAATGCTATTATTGACATAATATGCACCAAATCAACACCTTGAATAATAGACTTTATTCCTAAATTTACTTGACGTAATCCTTCCTCCAAGCATGTCTGTTTTAGGATGTTTTTCGTGGCCAAAATAGAATTTCATTGGCTCTAATTTGGCAATGGATTTTATCCTTTCTCCTCCTTGGCTTTTGCCTTTGACCTGCTGATAGATAGTCCTAGCATTCTCTAATGCCTTCACTCTTTCTGCAGTGCAAAGTACCTTGAAAAAATCTTTCTTTTTGTCTACATCAAAAATCCTCAAGTAATACCTTTTACTCTTGCTTTCCCTTAAATGACTTGCTTTGAGGGATCTTCAACCGCTCTCGTGGTGATTGATCAGGGCACAACGCAGCGGAGGCATTGGCAGGACCTTCCACCTGAGCTGCTTGGCAAGTTCGGGATCTATAGGGTTTGGCGGTTGGATCGTCGGACTCTTGAGAAGCGAGCGAATCAGCTCAAAGCTGAAGGTTTCCAAACTGATTGGCGGCAACCACGACCTGAGCGTTTCTGATGTTTTGGTTGTTTTAATTGCTTGATGAAGTGGGTGCTTCGGCCTGCTCTTGTCATTTGTTTTTGGACCACCATGCGAGCAAGACGTCTTGCATGGTGCGTGAGCAGGATTTAAGCGTTGGTCTCCGATTGGGGCGGGTCAGCAAGTTGAAGTCTTCTACAGAAACCACATCGTCCCCAGAGGGCCATTTCTCCAGCTGGGGCAGGACTACCGCAGGCCTGACAGGCGGCCATTCCATGAACATCAATTCTGCTTGGATGTCGTGCCCAGATGCTGGCTTCACTTTCCAGCTTTGGGGTGCTCCCGGGGTGGTGTTGTTGAATGCGGAGATCTTTGATGTCATGGCCCGCGGCACGCAGGGCTGCCAAGAGTTGGGGGCGGTTATAGAGCAGGGCCTGCCTCCACTGAGGATGGCTGGCACCGATGATCAAAACCCCTTGGCGAACGTTGAGTGGGCGGCAGTGAGGGGCAAGCAGGGGACCTGCCAGTCGGGGCCATTCTTGCCAGAGACCAGACATGGAGCCTTGTCGCTTCCAGTCACGCTTAATGGATTCAAGGCAGTTGCAGAGGGCTGTGACTGGGGCGGGAGGCGCTTCTTGCAGCACTTCTCCTCGACCAAGCCGTTTGCGTTGCTGATCGGGAGCTATGGCCATCTCAAAAGCCTAAGTGGAGTCTTGGCTCCAGCTCGCTAGCCTCCGAGAGGTCTTTTCAATGCCTCGATGGGCTTCTTTGACCGGTTAAGTCGCTTATTACGTGCCAATCTCAACGATCTCGTGAGTAAGGCCGAGGATCCCGTCAAGATCCTTGATCAATCGGTTGCGGACATGCAAGCCGATTTGGTCAAGTTGCGACAGGCTGTTGCTATGGCCATCGCCAGTCAGAAGCGGCTTCGCAATCAGGCTGATCAGGCTGAGGGTCAAGTTAGAACCTGGTACGAACGTGCTGAGCTGGCTCTTAAGAAGGGTGAGGAGGATCTCGCGAAGGAAGCCCTTACTCGTCGTAAGGGTTTCCAGGAATCTTCTACGGCGCTCACCAACCAGCTCAAAGGGCAGGAAGGGCAGGTGGAGACTCTCAAGCGGAGCCTAGTGGCTCTTGAGGGCAAGATCGCCGAGGCCAGAACCAAGAAGGACATGCTCAAGGCCAGAGCACAGGCGGCAAAGGCCCAGCAGCAATTACAGAGCGCTGTGGGCAATCTTGGCACTAACTCTGCAATGGCGGCCTTTGATCGTATGGAAGACAAGGTCCAGGCCTTGGAAGCCAGTAGTCAGGCTGCCGCTGAGCTCGCCGGTGCTGATCTTGAGAGTCAGTTTGCTGCTTTGGAAGGTGGAAATGATGTCGAGGATGAACTATCTGCTCTTCGTCAGCGTCTTGAGGGGGGGGCTGAGGCAGTGGCTTTGCCCGCCGCGGAGACGTCTTCACTTGAGGAGAGTAAGGATGCCAATGGCCCAGAGGTAGAGGCTGTCAAGGTGGCTGAGGTGGATGCTGAGTTGGACGAACTGAAGCGCGCCATCGACAAGCTCTGAAAGGGGATGGATTTCATCGGCAGATCATTGTGCTGCAAGATGTCTTGCCTCCTTTGCGGAGTTCTTAACGGCTGCTTATTGGATGTAGTAACCGATCACCAAAACACAGTTTTAGCTTTCCGTTGATGGCGACTTCAAGGCGTCTAGGCAGATTGGGTCGTGGCGTTTTTGACCGCAATGACCGCCGTAAGCAGGCTTATCGCCTGGCTAACGCAGGCCCTCAAAGTTTGCCTCTGCTGGATTTGTCACTGGGGTCCACAGACTTATCACCGCCAGCGGTGGCACTTGAGGCTATTGAAGTTGCTCTACGGGCACCTGAGAGCTCTTCCTATTGCTTGCATGCTTCGACGAGGCCCTTTCGGGAGGCGGTCGCTGCGTGGAGTCAGAGGCGCTTCGGTGTCAGCGTTGATCCAGATCGGGAAGTGTTGTTGTTGGTCGGTTCACAGGAGGGAACGGCCCACCTGCCTTTGGCAGTTTTGGATCCTGGGGATTCTGCCTTGATTCTGGATCCTGCTTATCCTTCACACCGGGGTGGGTTGATTTTGGCCGATGCCCGTATTGAACGACTGCTGCTACGACCGGAGCAGGAATGGCGACCTGACTTCCAGGCTTTAAGCAACAGCCAGTGGGACCAGTTGCGGATGATGGTTTTTGGGTTTCCTCATAACCCCACAGCCCAGGTAGGAGAACAGAGCTGGTTGGCGGAAGCCATGGATCTGGGCATCCGTCATCAAGTGGTGGTTGCTCACGACAATCCTTATGTGGATTTGGCACTGGACGGTGAGGCGCCAGCTCTGTTGCGTTGTCCTGGTTGGAGGGAATGCGGGATTGAGTTTTTCTCCTTCTCCAAGGCCTGGTGCTTGGGGGGGTTCCGATTGGCCTTTGCGATTGGTGCTGAACATTTGATTACAGCCCTACGTGAGCTCAAGGGTGTCGTGGATTTCAACCAATCCTTGGCGTTACAGAGAGGCGCCATAGCCGCCCTTACCGATGCCCAAGATTGGCCTCAAGAGATTCTTGGGGTTTACCGGGAGCGCAGAGACAGGACCCTGGCAGCTCTACAAGCATTGGGTTGGCATGCTCCTTGTCCATCAATGGCGCTTTATCTTTGGTTGCCGATTCCAGCCTGGGCAAAACAGCAGAACTACAACGATGAGACTTTGGCGGCAGATCTTTTGGATCAGACTGGAGTTGCCTTGACGCCTGGATCAGGTTTTGGTTCCGGCGGGGATGGTTGGCTGCGCCTGGCCCTGGTCCATCCGGTGGAAGATTTGGAGGCGGCAGTTGCCCGGATGTGGGCTTGGTGGCATGCGCACATCTGAGTCATGGACTGGTGCTGCTGCGGTTGCCCGTTTGTGGCGTAGGCAGTCTTGCGGGGCTAGGCCATGGCAGTTGCGATGGCAGCCGGTCTGTGCGAGTACTGAGTTGATGTTGTCTGATTGGCTGAAGCAGCAGCCTTGTTCAGCTCAGCAGCCTCGGGCCTTGTTTGCTGATCGCCAGACCCATGGGAGGGGACAGCGTGGTCGGGTCTGGCAGTCACCGATCGGTGGGGTTTGGATCAGTGCCGCTTTGCCCTGGTTTGATGCTCAGTGCTCTGCCGGTATTTTTGGAGTAGCAGTGGCTGTGGCGCTGGCTGAAAGGCTCGAGCGGCGGGGAGTGCCCGTGAGTATCAAGTGGCCTAACGATTTGATGGTGGGGAACCGTAAATTGGCTGGTCTCTTGCCGAGATTGGTGCACCGTGGCAGTCGCGTCAGGCTGGCACGCATTGGACTTGGCCTGAATGTTTGCAACCGTGTGCCCAGAGAAGGGATTGCCTTAGATGAGTTGCTTCGATCAGGCCAGTGTCAGCCTTTGGTCTGGATGGCAGAAGTGCTATGCGCTCTTGATCGAACCATGGATTTGGCTGGTCGAGCGGATTGGGTTTGCGCCGAAGCTGAGCGACGCCTCTGGACAAAGCAGGTTCGTGATCCGAAGGGTGGTGAACTCTGGGACGTGATCGGACTTGGACTGGATGGGTCGCTTTTGCTGAGCCAGGGTTCTCGGACCATGCGCTGGACACGTTGGTGATAACTGAGTTGGACTTTTTCTATAGTTTTTCTCGTCTGAGGATCCGATCGGGTGCCGTTTCGCTGGTTCGCTGCTGCATGGCTGCTTTCAGTGCCTGTCCTTGCCAAGCCAATGGATCCTGTTACTCCAGCGGTTCGGCAAGCACCGTTATTGCCTGCGCGTGAGGCTAGTCAGCTTGAGCGGCCGCAAAGGTTTGATCAATCTCTTGAAGAGCTGGAGCGCAACAAGGTGATCACTTCAGCGGAACGCCGACAGTTGGAGGGGCATGCGGTGGGTTTGACGATCGATGTGCCTCGGATGCAGCAGGCCTGTCGTAGTGGTGCTCTTTCAGCCAAGGAATGTGCCAGTGGCGTTGCTCTTCGCTCCAGGGGGCGTCGAGGTCGTTCCCAGTTCAGCTTGCTGCGCCGTGGCCCTGGCGGTCGGCTATTGCCGCCGCTTACGGTTCCGGTTTCGGCATTGTTGGCAGGCTCTGGGAGTGGCTTCAGCTTGGCTTCAGTGTTTGCGGTGACTCCGAGGCCCAAGCCCCTGCGAGGGAATGGAGATCGTCAGCTTCTTTTCCCGATCATTGGTGGGGCTTTTACCAGTAGTGAATTCGGCATGCGTTTGCATCCTGTGATTGGCAGTTGGTTGATGCATGCGGGTAAAGACCTAGCCGCACCAGAAGGTGCTCCGGTGGTGGCTGCATTAACGGGAACTGTTGTCAGTAGCGGCCTAGCTGGGGGCTATGGCATTGCTGTTGAACTGGAACATGATGCTCCTCGCAGGCGCACGCTTTATGGGCATCTTTCAGAGATTTATCTGCGGCCGGGTCAGCGGGTTCGTCAAGGGGAGGTGATTGGTAGGGTTGGTAGTACCGGCTTAAGCACTGGTCCACATCTCCATTTCGAATTGAGACGCCCTCAGGGTGGCGGTTGGGTTCCGATGGATCCCGGTGAGTTGGATCTCAATCCACTCATGGCTTCAGGTGTCGACCCGGTTTCGCTGTTGGTCGGTCAGTTGATCGAGAGCCTCGAACGGCCTTAATCAATGAATACCTTTCTTCGCGAAGGATAAAGAAATCTTTTGATCTCTCCCAATGGAAGAACTCTGAGTATTGAGAATACAATTTGCGCAAAACTCAACAGTCAAATACCATTCAAGAGCCCACATAGGCTACACTTTTATATAATAAATTGGAGGCATGAGAAGAGTGCAAGATGAGCGCTTATAATTGAAAATTCATTCATTCTAAATTGAAAAACATAATCAAAGCTTCAGTGCCATCATCGGCAATTGGACTCTCTCTTCTAATAGGCTCGGTTCAGCCGGTTAGTGCATAGGAGAAATAGGCAAGTGAATCTCAATTAGCTCCTTACATCTAAATAGGGATTGGAATAGGATGAGGTGAAACAGTGGATGGAGATCTTCACGGTCAAAGTGTATCTGCTGATGAACGTAATGTCTTGGTTGGTGGTATAGGCATTGGATACGATTTTGGGTCTATCCGGGCTGACATGTCTGCGCATAGATGGCATGATATAGGCAGCTTCAGCGGAGGCGGCTATAAATATGACCCTAATATGAATAATTTATTTTGGAGAGTCGGCTTAGGCTTGGCTCTAGATATTCCCACTAATTCGAATTGTACGCCTTGCCTTCACGCTGGTGGAGGTCCAATTTGGGGAGATAAGACTAACGACGCAGCGTGGGTTTACGGTGGAGGTATTGGTGTTACTTACGCAGCTTCTGAAGAAGTTGATGTGCTTGGGCAAGTTAGTTACGGTTGGGCTCCTCTCCAAACAATTGATAATGTTAATACTGATGCTTCGGGTCCGTTTGGAGCTGAGGCTGGCCTTTGCTTCCGTCTCTAAATCAAGCTCGAGAATTTGATATTCAAGACGTTTTAATAAAGAATAAGATTGAGCTTTATGCACCTCTTAAGATGTGCATTTTAATGTAAACGATTGAAAGCTGTTCATGCCAATCAGCCTCAGGGAATACTGTCTGGAAGCGGGAAGATTTATTCTGCGGATACAGTTTCTAAGTCGTCTATAAAGAAAAATGCCTTTGTGGAAATGCGCTGGGGGAAGAAGTCCTTCTTCATGTGAATATAGCTTCAGGCATTTTCATTATAAAAGCCAAAGGTAATTTGTATGTATTACTCTGCTCGAAGGATGAAGCCAACCCCGCGAATTGTGTGAATCAAAGTAGCAACACCTTTTTGTTCAATCTTTTGGCGCAGATAGCGGATGTAAACGTCTAGAAGATTGTCATCTCCGAAGAAGTCCTCTCCCCATACAGCTTTCATAATGGCGTCACGCTCGTGAACTTTTCCTGCGCCAACCATTAGGAAATGTAGTAACTCATATTCTTTTACGGAAAGTTGAATCGTGCGATTGTCGCGCGTTACATCCCTTGTGCTGGTGTTCATCTTTAAGTCCGCCACTTGTATGGTCTCTGGTTGATGCTCGATGCCAGAGTCTTCTGAGAATTGCTCTGCTCTGCGTTGCATGGCTCGTAATCTGGCCATGAGCTCTTCAATGGAGAAGGGTTTGGTTAGATAGTCATCAACTCCAGCATCCAGTGCCTTGACGCGATCGGTGACATCGTCATGACCTGTGAGCATCAAGATCGGTGTCTTAATGCCACTAGAACGAATACGTTGACAGATATCGACACCTGTGAAATCAGGAAGGTTCCAATCAAGAATGATTAGGTTTGGTGATGGATCACTTCGAGCTTTGATCAACCCTGAGGCGCCATCCTCCGCCACGCTGACCTCATAACCCTCAACATCAAGCTCTAGGCGTAGAAGTTCTGTCAGCCTCGGTTCATCATCCACCAATAGGACTCTGGTTCTAGGTGATGATGCGTTAGTCATTCATGCAATAAACCTGGTGAATACTTAAGCAGTTTGTCTGGATCGAGACCTTGTGCAATCAATGGTTATGCGTGGGCCCCTCCTTCAGGGTGTGGATCCATTTAGGAGGGTGGGAAGTCTCTCGAAGAGGTCTGGTTTGATGACATAGCTTTCAGCACCGGCCTCGAGTACCTGGCGCTGCTTGCTTGGGTCACTGAGGGCGGATACAACAACAATCCTCGGCAATTTGTCATGACAAGCTTGTCGATGTAGTTGCTGCAGGCATTCCAGCCCATTCATTCCTGGCATCATCAGGTCCAGCAGAACTAAATCAATGCTCTCCAAAGAGCTTTTGTCAAGAAAGGTTTCGGCCGATTCAAAGCTCAAGACGTGATGACCTTCGTCTTGAATTTCCTCCTTGAGCAATTCACGAACTCTGGGATCGTCATCCACTATCGCCACGGTAAGAGGCTGGGTCTCACCAGATTTTTCGATGCGATTAGGGGAATCGGTTTGGTTCATTCTTTGATTGATCTGATATCAGTAGCAGCGAGCTCAGCGCTCCAGTCCCGAACGACTTGACCATCGTGGAAGCGCGCCATTCGGTCGGCCCTTTCGGAAACATCGTTTTCGTGGGTGACCAAGACCAGAGTGATCCCCTGATGATGCAACTCATCGAAAAGGTTGAGAACATCTTCTGTGGTTCTTGAGTCGAGAGCACCCGTGGGTTCATCAGCCAGCAGTAGAGCTGGTTGGTTGATAATTGCTCGGGCAATTGCAACACGCTGCTGCTGACCTCCCGAGAGTTGATTGGGGCGGTTTCCCATTTGTTTGCTGAGACCTACTCGCTCGAGAGCTTGTTCAGCTTGTTCTCTTCGCTGGACAGCAGGCACCCCGGCATAGATCATTGGCAGCATTACATTCTCCAGGGCTGTGGCCTGAGGGAGTAGGTGAAACTGCTGAAAAACAAAGCCCAGTTCTTGATTACGCAGATTCGCCAGAGCGTCATCATCGAGATCTTCGACGGCTACCCCGTTGAGCCGATAGCTGCCGCTGGTGGGACGATCCAGGCAACCGAGAATGTTCATGGCTGTGCTCTTGCCCGAGCCGCTGGCACCCATCACGGCTAAATAATCCCCTTGATACACGATCAGATTGAGATGATCTAGAGCTTTTACTGTTCCAGCTCCTTGTCCGTAGAGCTTGCTGACATCGCTTAGCACGGCGACGGGTGTGCTGCTTGCCGTTGGATTAGCCAATGGATCGTTGGCTGCCTAGAGCAATGGCTTCCTGGAGAAGCGGCGTGCCGGCTACGGCATTATTCGCCCATTGAAAGAGAGGATTTGAAAGGATCCCCCCAACGGCTGTTACAACAACGCAACCCACTAGTGCTATTCGAAGTGGAGGCATGCCAATCGTTGACCACTGGATCGATGGATAGGACTTCACGACATCGGAAGCTTCTTTTGGTTCTTTGACCACCATCATTTTGATGACAGAGATGTAGTAATAAATCGACACTACGGAGGTCACTAGGCCAACAACGACGAGGAGGTATTGATGGTCGGCCCAGCCAGCAAAGAAAAGATAGATCTTGCCAAAAAATCCGAGCATCGGAGGTATGCCACCCAAGGAAAGAAGGCAGAGGCTGAGTCCCAGCGTTATCAACGGATCCTTCTGATAGAGACCTGCATAGTCAGAAATTCGATCACTTCCCGTGCGGATCGAGAAGAGGATGATGCAGGCAAAGGCTCCCAGGTTCATGAATAGATAGGCCGCCATATAGAGAACCATTGCAGCGAAGCCGTCTTCGGTTCCGCACACCAGGCCAATCATCACGAATCCTGCCTGGCCGATGGAGCTGTAGGCCAGCATTCGCTTCATTGATGTCTGCGCCAGCGCGACGACGTTGCCCAGGGTCATGCTCAATACAGCCAGCACGGTGAAAAGCAATTTCCATTGGTTGTCGAAGGCACCGAAGCAACCAACCAACAACCTCAGTGCAAGAGCAAAGCCAGCAGCTTTAGACCCCACTGAGAGGAATGCGACCACTGGAGTTGGCGATCCTTCATAGACATCCGGGGTCCATTGGTGGAAAGGCACCGCAGCAATTTTGAAGGCCACCGTGGCAAGTACGAAGACCAGTGATAGTGCGGCCAGTGGAGTCGGGCTGGTGAGTAAAGCAATGCCAATAGCCTGCAAGCTGGTGGTGCCGCTGAGCCCGTAGAGAAGAGAGGCGCCGTAGAGAAATACTGCTGCCGCGGCGGAGCCCACCAGCAGATATTTGAGTGCTGCTTCGGAACTACGGGCATCTCGTTTCATGTAGCCAGCCAGTAGGTAGCTCGCCACGGAGAGGGTCTCGAGGGAGACGAACACGCTCACAAGATCAGTTGAGCCGCAAAGGAGCATTGCCCCGAGGGTTGCGGCCAGAAGGATGGCAGCATATTCACCAATTGGCGCGCCGCTCTGTTCCGCGTAGCGCCAGCTGATCAGTAGTGACAGCAAGGTAGAGAGCGCCACCACGGCCCGAAAGGCAATGGCCAGGTTGTCAGCCAGAAAAGCTCCAAGGAACGAGGGTTCCAGAGGGGCATTCCATTGCTGGGCGAGGAGCACGAGTGCTGTGCCAAGGCCGGCATAACAAATGGGGGGGACCCAGCGGGCTGCAGCCTGCTCACCGGCCAAGTCCACAAGTAGGGTCGCCAGCATTGCGACGAGAACAGCCCCTTCAGGGGCAATCGCACCAGCATTCAGTGCAAGGTTGAGCAGCTCCCCTGGAGCTGCCATGGCCTGGGTGGCGAGAAGAAATACACCCATTTCGGGCATGACGCGTGCACGATCAGACCAATTTGCGTGACTGTAGCTGTGCTGCCTTGCTATACCTTATTGAGAACATCGCATCATGCAGCTTGCTTGCCGGTGCGATAAAGATTGGAACGGTTACATATCGTCTGTGGCGAACACTCTGGTCATTGTCGAAAGCCCTACCAAGGCGAGAACCATTCGAGGGTTTCTGCCCAAGGACTTCCGTGTGGAGGCCTCCATGGGCCATGTGCGCGACCTGCCCAACAACGCCAGTGAGATCCCTGCGGCCCAGAAGGGGCAGAAATGGGCCAACCTCGGCGTAAACACCACCGCGGATTTCGAACCTCTTTATGTGGTTCCGAAGGACAAAAAGAAGGTGGTCAAGGAGCTGAAGGCAGCTTTGAAGGAGGCTGATCAGCTGTTGTTGGCAACTGACGAAGATCGAGAGGGCGAAAGCATCAGCTGGCATTTGCTGCAGCTGTTGGCTCCCAAAGTGCCTGTCAAGCGGATGGTGTTTCACGAGATCACCAAAGAAGCCATTGCTAAGGCTCTTGAGCAGCCCAGAGATCTCGACATGGAGCTGGTCCATGCCCAGGAAACGCGACGGATTCTTGACCGTTTGGTGGGATACACGCTTTCGCCTCTGTTGTGGAAGAAGGTTGCATGGGGACTCTCCGCCGGTCGGGTGCAGTCAGTTTCTGTGCGGTTGCTTGTGCAGCGTGAACGTGCCCGTAGGGCTTTCCGTAGCGGCAGCTATTGGGACCTAAAGGCCAAACTTGAAAAGGGTGGTGGTCAATTTGAGGCAAAGCTCACCAGCCTGGACGGCCAGAAGATTGCTACCGGCAGTGATTTCGATGAAGCGACAGGCGCTTTAAAGGCTGGCAGAAATGTTCGACTGCTTGGCGAATCAGATGCGCTCACTCTTTCCGAGGCCGTGCGCAGCAGTCAGTGGCGGGTTGAGGCGGTGGAAGAGAAGCCAACGGTACGTAAACCGGTGCCTCCTTTCACGACAAGCACTTTGCAGCAGGAGGCAAATCGCAAGTTGCGGTTTTCGGCCAGGGAAACGATGCGGTGTGCCCAGGGGCTTTATGAGCGTGGCTTCATCACCTATATGCGAACTGACTCTGTTCATCTATCCGAGCAGGCTATTCAGGCTGCTCGGAGCTGCGTGGGGTCACGCTATGGCGATGATTATCTGAGCAAAACTCCACGTCAGTTCAGTACTAAGTCACGCAATGCCCAGGAGGCTCACGAAGCGATACGACCAGCGGGTGAAAGCTTCCGTTCCCCAAGTGAATCTGGACTTGAAGGGCGCGACATGGCCCTATATGAGTTGATTTGGAAGCGAACAGTGGCCAGCCAGATGGCCGAGGCTCGACTCACCATGCTGGCTGTTGATCTTCGTGTGGCTGATGCCAAATTTCGGGCCACGGGAAAGCGCATTGATTTCCCAGGTTTCTTTCGCGCTTACGTGGAGGGCAGTGATGATCCAGACGCTGCCTTGGAAGGCCAGGAAGTTTTGCTGCCTGATTTAGCGGTTGACGATTCGCCCACGCTGCAGGATGTGGATGCCCTCGGTCACCAGACTCAGCCGCCGGCTCGCTATAGCGAGGCTTCACTGGTGAAGATGCTCGAGAAGGAGGGCATTGGCAGGCCTTCCACCTACGCCAGCATCATCGGCACCATCGTTGATCGAGGTTATGCAGCATTGCAAAACAACTCCCTTACTCCCAGTTTCACTGCTTTTGCTGTAACCGCTCTTCTAGAGGAGCATTTCCCAGATCTTGTCGATACCAGCTTTACGGCTCGGATGGAATTCACGCTTGATGAGATTTCCACGGGTAAGGTGCAGTGGTTGCCTTATCTCGAAGGGTTCTACAAGGGCGAAAAGGGCCTTGAGAGTCAGGTTCAGCAGCGTGAAGGTGACATCGACTCCAGTGTGTCTCGCACTGTTGATCTGGAGGGATTGCCCTGTGTGGTGCGCATCGGTCGTTTTGGGGCCTATCTGGAAGCCAAACGAGTGGGTGATGACGGCGAGGAGGAATCGCTTAAGGCCACCCTCCCTCAAGAGATCACCCCTGCTGATCTTGATGCAGAGAAAGCTGAGCTGATTCTCAAGCAGAAAGCTGATGGCCCGGAATCGATTGGGGAAGACCCGGAAACCGGTGATCA
Source organism: Prochlorococcus sp. MIT 1306 (assembly GCF_047304515.1). NCBI lineage: Bacteria > Bacillati > Cyanobacteriota > Cyanophyceae > Synechococcales > Prochlorococcaceae > Prochlorococcus > Prochlorococcus sp. MIT 1306. The sequence continues at coordinate 342,763 of NZ_CP138959.1, forward strand.
GGTTTACCTCCTTTTTGGTCAGTACGGGCCTTATGTGCAACGAGGTCAGGTGGGTGAGGACAACCCCAAGCCGAAGCGGGCATCCTTGCCCAAAGGCAAGAAGCCTGATGAGCTCAGCCTTGATGAGGCACTGGGCTTACTGCGTCTGCCGCGCTTACTGGGAGATCATCCTGATGGTGGACGAATTCAGGCGGGTTTGGGTCGCTTCGGACCCTATGTGGTTTGGGATAAGAGCAAGGGAGAGAAGGACTATCGCTCCCTTAAGGGGGAGGATGACGTGCTGGCGGTGGGGCTGAGCCGTGCACTAGAGCTTTTGGCGATGCCCAAGCGGGGCAGGGGCGGCCGGACTGCGTTGAAAGACCTTGGCATCCCGGAGGGGAGTGAGGAGACGGTGCAGGTTTTTGACGGTCCCTATGGCTTGTATGTCAAGCAGGGCAAGCTCAATGCCTCGTTACCTGAAGGGAAGGGCGTCGAGGACATTTCTCTTGATGTAGCAGTGGAGCTATTGGCTGCCAAGGCTTTAAGTAAGAAGACAAGTCGACGCAAAAAGAGCACTTCAACAACCAGCAAAAAACCCGCCGCAAGCAAACCAAAAACTCGTAAACCTCCTGCTACTACAAAGACAGGTCGGTTGCGAGCCAGTGCTGTTCGGGTCATAAAGCCTGGTGAGGTTTGATGCTCAAGGTGAGTGCAAGGGGCTTACTTGCTGATGGGTTAAGCCTGTGTGTTCCGCTGCTTATGTTGATGTTGCAGTCCTGCGCCAATACGCCGTTTGGCCAGGAACTTGCGAACAGTTTTGATGCTCCCACGCAGGAGCCTGTGCCTGTCGCACCTGTTTCCAGTGATCCAGAACCCACGAACTCTTCATCTGACTCAAGAGCTCCTGATCAGGACGTGAGCAAACCGGAAGCTGCTAATCCTCAGACATCGAGACAGGTTGAGCAGAAGCCAGAGTTGGCTAGTAACCCTGTTACTCCGCAGCCTTATCGCATCACCATCAAGTTGTCCGCTGCCGATCCTTCGGCGCCCGCAGAAGCCGTCACTCAGGCATTACGAATGGCTGGAGTGACTTTTGAGGTTGAGACGATTGAACGGGTCAAGGATCAGTCTTTGATCAGAGTGCCGCCTTCCGGTATGGGAGCGCAGCCTTGATCTGGTTTGGTGGCTTGCGCAAGGGTGCGAGAGCTTCTCAACCGATAAGCCGTCGCCAGGCCCTGAGAATGATGGAGACTTCTTACCTTGCGGCTGCTTCAGCTCTGATCTGGGTGGCGCTCTATTACCTCCCTGTTGGTGGAGCCCTGTTTCGGCTGGCGTTGCCATTGCCTTTAGCCCTGCTGCATGTGCGTCGCGGTTCTAAGGCAGGGCTAGAGGGTGTTGCCCTGGCGGTGCTTTTGTTGATTGCCTTGATGGGGCCTGTTCGTGGTCCCTTGGTGCTGTTCCCTTATGGCTTTCTAGCTTTCTGGCTTGGCTGGAGTTGGCATCGTGGGCTGAGCTGGTGGGTGAGTTGGGGGTGTGGAGTTGTGATTGGAACAGCGGGTTTTCTGGTAAGAGTTGTGGTTCTGTCGCTTTTGGTGGGTGAGAACCTTTGGGTGGTGATCACCCGAGCAGGATCAGGTCTGCTTGATCGATTGGTGGACCTGCTCAATTTGCCTCTGGCCCCAGATCTCAGTCATGTGCAGCTGATGGCCTTTGCTTTGGTGGTTTTTCAAGAGTTGGTCTACGTGCTTGTTCTTCATGCGCTGGCCTTCTGGATTTTTCCTCGGCTGCAGGGACCAATTCCCGAGCCCCCCAGACTTCTGCATGGCCTCGTTGCCCTGGATCCCCTCTAATTTCAAGCCGGGTTCGCCTCCTAGAGGTCTACCTTTAGGTTGTAAAGCCTTTGGTGCAGGTGCATCTCCAGCCGCGCAGGAGAGATGGTTAAGGCCCTGGCGGGATGGGGGCCTGGGGTTTTCTTTACTGTTGGTGTTGGCTGGCACGCGTACTGCCGAGGTGGAGGGCATTTCGGCGGCAGGTGCTACCTCAGCTGCCCGTCGCTACACAGCTGTGGCAGATGCGGAACTGCTGCTTAAGGGCCCTGATAGGCCAAGGCTGTGCTCGCTTCCACCTCTTCCTGCAGGGATCTCACCGGCCCTGATTAGTTATGTTGCCGCTCGTTGGATTGGCGTAAACCCATTGGTGGCGGCGGTGGGCTTAACCCTGTCGCCACCATTCCACCATCTGCGCCTGGAGGCGCCGGGAATGGGCCCGGCTGCTTGTTTGAGTACTGGTGAGGCCATGGGTCTATCGCGTGTGCATGCTCTCTGGCAGCGTGGCTTTTGCCTTGGGCGAGGTCTTCGTCGTCCTTTGGTATTGGCCGAATGTGTCCCTGGAGGAACGACCACGGCTCAGGCTGTACTCACCGGGCTTGGCTTGCAGGTTGCTGATCTGATCAGTGGTAGTGCTCGTCAGGCACCAATGGTCTTGAAACAGGAGTTGGTTGATCGTGGATTGAGTAAAGCGGCCTTGGGGTTTAACCCTCCACCTCAGCGAGTGATTGCGGCCTTAGGTGATCCGTTTCAGCCCGTAGCTGTTGGGCTGCTACTTGGTGCAAGAGAGGCTGGTCAGCCTGTCATGCTTGGCGGTGGCAGTCAGATGGTGGCCGTGCTGGCTCTGGCCTTGGCAGCTATGGAACCATCCCATCGCCAGGACATGGTTGATGGGATTGTGCTGGGTACCACGTCTTGGCTGGCAGAGGAGGCTAAGCGTTCAGATGGCAGGCCAGGTGCACTTGAGTGTCTGATCGATTGCGTAGGGGAGTCTTTCGGTGTTCGCCTTTTGGGCTTGGCCACAGGGCTGCGTTTTCATAACAGTCAGCATCGTGCTCTTCAGGATTATGAGCTTGGATATGTCAAAGAAGGTGTTGGTGCTGGAGCCCTGGCGCTATTGGCTCAGCTTCAAGGGGCTTCTTGTGAGCAGCTGTTGGAGGCGTGTGATCAAGCTATGAACCAATTGTTGGGGACGTCTTGCTCATGAGATTTTCTCCGCTTCGTAGGGTCTGATCGATGAGTGGCGCCATGCTTGAACAAAGGCAGCTTGGACGAAGAGAGCTGCTAAAACTGGGCTTGATGGCTGGGCTGATGGGCTTAGCGAGCTGTGGACGTGCCTCAGCAGCCCCTTTGTTGAGAGCCACTCCGGAAACGTTGCCAAAGAAATGGCGGCGCAGTTTGCCCGTGCCTTGGAGCTATCAACCGATTGAAGTTGATGCAGGTAGAAACCCTTTCATCGCCGCACTCGAGCAGGGCAATGACCTGTTGGCTCTTGGTGATGGTTGGCTGACGAGCTTGCCCGCAAAAACCTTGCAGCGGATCGAAGCGCCTGGGCTTCAAGACCGGCTCGATGGTCAGGCGAGGGCCTTTCAATTCAGCCTGGGATCAGCCCTTCAGTCTCGAGTTCTGCCTGTTGGGGTCAGCCCCTGGGTGTTGCTCTTTCGTCAGGGTGATCCTTGGGCATTACAGGCAAGGTCTGGCTGGCAGGTTTTGTTAGACCCGGCTCTTAAGGGGCGGGTGGTGTTACCCCAGAGCCCCCGTCTTCTGATGTCTCTGGCTGAGAGGATGCAGGTTGCTGATGGATTGCGGCAGCTGCGTGCTCAGGCCTACACCTTTGATGATCGCCAGGGCCTCAACTGGTTAATTCAAGGGAAAGCTCGGGTCGCGGTATTGCCGCTACAGCGCTGCTTGCCGAGCTTGCGTCGTGACCCAAGGCTCAGCGTGGTACTCCCCAACAGTGGAGCCCCATTGAACTGGACTGTTCTTGTCCGGTCTGCCTTGACTCGGGAGCCATTGCCACAGCAATGGGTCGAGCAATCTTGGCAGGAGCCTCTGCTGGGACAATTGCTTGCCGGTGGCTGGATCCCTCCGTTGCCACGTGCAGAGTTGCGTCTTGCCTTAAGAGCAATTCCTAAGGCCTATCGCTCCATTGTGTTGCCATCCAAGCAGGTCTGGTCGCGTTGTTGGTCCTTACCAGTGCTTACAGCTGTTCAGCAGATTGAGCTGGATCAGCGTTGGCGCCAATCAACCCCATAGCCTGCGCCTGGGAGCTGCCGCTAGGCGTTGGTGCGTGTCAGCGAGGAGATCCGGGATCGGCAGGTGATGGGGGCAGCGGGGTAGGCATTCGCCACAGCGCTCGCAGGCGCTGCCATCAATACCTTCCCACCAGTGTCCTGCTCGTCCGATCAGGTTGTAACGCTCTTCTGTAAAAGCTTGAAGGTTATGGCCTACGGCCAGATTTCGTAGTCGTAGTAGATCTGGTATGGGTACAGAATTTGGGCAGGGCAGGCAGGCTTTGCACTGGCCGCATCGGTTTTCACCTAGGCGGCGCTCACCTTGTTGGCGTAGTTGGTTGAGAGCTCTTTGCTCGCGTTGATTGAGTGGCCCATCGGCGTTGGCCAACTGCGCAGCAAGGGTGAGGTCCTCTGGCTGAGCAGCACCAAGGCTGAGGGTGCTGATCTTTGCAGCCAGCAGGAAGCGATAGGCAAGTTGGAGAGGCGAGAGTGGCCTGCAGTCCTCAACCAGGGTTGGGCTTGGGTCTTGAAGCCGTCCTCCTTTATCAGCAGGGGAGATGGCCATCACACCCATGCCTGATGCAAGGGCCTCCTGTGCCAGGGGAATACGTTCGGGATCTAGTAGGTGCAGATGCAGGCTGCAGAATTGAAAACGACCGCTTGCTAAGGCTTCCTTGATGAGGGGAAATGAGCCATGGCTAGTGAATCCCACTTGAACAACAAGATCCTCTTCCTCAGCCCAACGCAGTAGCGCTGCGCCGTCTCCCCTTAGGGCCCACTCCAGGTGCTCAGGGCGATTGAGGCCATGAACTGCAAGGTTTTCAAGCTTTGGTCGTCCAAGTCGCGCCAAAAGGTTGTGCAATTCGCACTGCCCTTCTTTCAGGCTTAGCCCTGGCAGAAGTTTGCTGGTGATGACCCAGCCTCCAGAAGGTTCAGCTTGGTTTTGTTGCAGCTGTCGCAGAGCAGTGCCAAGAAAACTTTCTGCCGGGCCATAGGCCGGGGAGGTTTCGATGTGGTTAATGCCAGCGGCCTGGGCAGCTTTAACAACCCCATACATTTGCTCGGCTGAGCCGATTGCCCTCATCGTCCCAAGGGTGAATAGGCTCACTGCCGGTCCCCGACCAAAGGGGCGTCGTATTGGCATCATTTCTGGTGGTCGGGATCGGGATCGGGATCGGGATCTGGAGAATTGAAGGGTTCGTCTGTTTCACTTTCACGGGTTTGGAGGTGACGGACCAGAGCCGCAGGACTCACTTCATCAAGGAAGCGGCGGAATTCGTTCTGATCTTCTGCGTCAGCCTCGGCATCTACAGGAATTGAGGCTTCTGCTACGACCTCCTCGAGCATCCAGATGCTGCTTTTGGTGCGGACTGCAAGGGCGATGGCATCACTAGGACGAGCATCAATTTCAAGCAGCAGTGTTGATTCCTCAGGAGTCTTCTCTTCCTCCGGTTCTTCCTCTGATGCCTTAAGACGAAGTTTGAGTACAGCCTGGAATGTGTTGTCTTCAATCGCGTGGATGATGACCCTCTCAAGTTGAAGATTTCCTGCTTTGAGCAGGGCCACCATGAGGTCGTGGCTCAGTGGTCTTGGTATAGGTGAGTCCTGAATTCCGGCCATGATGTTGTGCGCCTGGGCTTGATCGATCCAGATCGGCACCTGTCTTCGTCCGGATGGATCCCTGAGCAGCACGATTGGGCTGCGGCTGGACGCGTCGAGTGCGAGACCGGCAACGCTCATCTCGACCACTGACCCCCCATCCCCCTTTTGTCCGATTATGGCCAGTGATGTTGCCACATACGGCCTGCCATGTTTACGGGGCTAGTTCAGGCGGTGGGACGGGTGCAGCGTCGAGCGACGGGCTTGTTGGTGCAAGGCTGTTCCCCATTAGCACCTCTGGCAGAGGGAGACAGTGTTGCTGTTGATGGGGTCTGCCTGACGGTGGCTGAATTGATCGCGGATGGTTTTCGTGCTGATGTCAGTGAGGAGACGCTTTGTCGAACCAGCCTTGGGGCCAAGGCGGATCGCGGTGGGGTTGTGAACCTTGAACCAGCCCTTCGCCTCTGCGACCGTCTCGGAGGCCATCTGGTCAGTGGCCATGTTGATGGATCTGGAGAGGTGGTGGCTCTGGATGCTCGCTCAACGTCCTGGTATCTGGAGGTCTGCTGGCAAGATCCTGCCTTCGGACGCTATGTCTGCGAAAAAGCCAGCATTGCTTTAGATGGCATCAGTCTCACTGTTGCGGGATGCGTTGAAGACGGCAGTCGGTTCTGGATAGCGGTGATAGCTCATACCTGGACGAGCACGTCTTTACAACAGTTGGAGGTTGGAGCTGTGGTGAATCTGGAGGCCGATCTGTTGGCCAAATACACCGAGCGTCTTTTGGCAGGGGCGCCTCATTTACCAATGGCAAGCAACCGGAACACTCAAGAGATCTCAACGGAGTGGCTTGCCAGCCATGGGTGGAGCTGAGTCGCTACGTCTTTTGCACATGCATCTTACAAAGCATGGCCGGATCAGGAGACCCTCAATAGCGTTCAGATGTTGTTCATTTTGAACATTTCATGACCGTTGATGAACGTCAGGATTCTTTGGTCACTTTCAAGGCCTTTGCGATTGCTGAAGGCATTGTGTTGATCGTGCTTGGTGTGTTGGCTTTGATCTTTCCGGTGGTCGCTGCAAGTTGGACGACCGGGTTGATTGCTGTGTTGTTTCTGGTGGGCGGCATCGTTGGCTGGATTAGCAACCTTGCTCGCTCTTCCCGTATGGCCCGTTGGGTTTGTTTTTGGCGTCTAGTGGTATCAACACTGTTCTTGGTAGCAGGCGCATCGATGATCTCAAATATGAAGAACCCTGCTGAAGCAGCTGTTCAGGTGGCGACATTTGCCTTGGCGATTGGCATCGTGTTTTTGGCAGAGGGTGTCGTGGCTTTCTTTACTGGACTGGAGCACGCAAAACGCTCAGGGTCTGGCTGGGCAATTGCCAATGGGGTGATCACTTTTATTCTTGGCTTGTTGATTGTGACAATGAAGTTTTGGCAGCTGTCGTGGGTACTCGGAGTATTGGTGGGAATCAGCTTTCTGTTTAGTGGCATTGACTTGATTGCCTTTAGCTCAACCCTGCACGACGACAACCAGCCCCCTGCACTCACCTGAAATGGCTAAAAAAGATCTATTCAGTTGTGCCAATTGCTAATTTTCGGGTGTTTCTAAGGCGATGTTGATGATGGAGAGACCAAAGCATTAAGGAGGGGGCAAATTACTTCTTGTCACCCTCATTTTCTAGTGGGAGCAACCAGATAGCACCTGATTCTCGGTGGATTTCGATGCGGAACTCTTGGCCAGGTTCTAGGCCGAGTCTGCGTGTATAGGCGTGCCCAATAAGCAGGTTGCCATTTCCGTGGACCCGAGTGCGAAACTCGGCCTGACGACCGCGGGAAGCCGCTGGCCCTCCACTGCTGGAGGGAAGCTTGTAACCCTTGGCTTCCACGAGAGCTCGATAGAAACTCTTGCGCAAGACACGTCCACTTGGCCCCACGTATCCGCAGCCACGAGCAATCTCATCCTCAGGACGGTTGCTGAGTGACCTGGCCTTGTCTAGAAGTTCTTTTCCGACGAGCATTTCGCCAGGTTTATTCGTGTTGATTCTGACGAATTCTTCCGACCGTGGCAAGTTATTGCTCGAACTTCTCTTGATTGAGATGTAGGGCCTTGGCTTTAGAGAAGGTAGAAGATGATGAATAAGATCACCCAGATGCCGTCTACGAAGTGCCAATAGAGCTCAGCGGCTTCGAGGGGAAAATGGTTTTCACTGGTGACACGACCGCCTGGTGAACGCGCTTGCCACCACACGATCAATATCATGATCGTCCCTAGGGTGACGTGTAGCCCGTGAAAGCCTGTAACGGTATAGAAGGTGCTGGCGTAAAGGTTGTCTGTGAGGCCAAATGGCAGTGTGAAGTACTCGACCATTTGGCTGGCTAGAAAGGCCAGCCCAAGGCCAGCAGTGATCAACAGCCAACGTTGACACTGGCCTGATTGGTTGCGCTTCAGAGCTTGTCCAGCTCGATGGAAAGTGGCGCTGCTCACGAGGAGTAACACCGTATTCAAGGTGGGGAGGGGCAGCTCTAATTCATAAACCGCATCAGGCAGCAGGGGATTGACAGCCCGAAATGTGAGATAGGCGACAAAAAAGCCCGCGAAGGTCATGCCATCAGCCACTAGGAAGGTGGCTAGGCCGAACATGCGGTGATCAGCATGTTCCTCGCCAAGCTCAGCATGTTCATCTGCTAGATCAGCCTGCTCCTCATAGTCATGGTCGATCGTTGGAAGGGATGTCATTGGCTTTTGCTCCCTAGATCACTATCAATGTTGTTGGTTTTTTCTAGGTTGAGCTGCTCCTCAGGTACGCCATAGCCATAGGGCTCTGTTACCAGAGGGGCTTTGCCGCTCCAGTTTTCCACTGGTGGTGGGGAGCTGGTGAGCCATTCAGGAGTAAGCGCCCTCCAGGGGTTGTCTCCGGCAATGGGGCCGCTCAATGCACTCTGCACGACGTTCCAGAGAAAGGGCAGCGTGCTGATGGCCATCAGCAAGGCCCCAACACTGCTGATTTGATTGATTACGGTGAATTGCGGGTCGTATTCCGCCACACGGCGGGGCATGCCGTTGAGGCCTAGCCAATGCTGTGGGGCAAAGCAGAGATTGAAGCCGATGAAAGTGATTAAAAAATGAAACCGCCCCAGAGACTCATTGAGCATGCGCCCAGTGAATTTTGGATACCAGTGATAAATAGAGGCAAAGATCACAAACACCGAACCTCCATAGACGATGTAGTGAAAATGGGCAACAACAAAGTAGGTATCATGCACGTGAATATCGAATGGAACTTGTGCAAGCGCTACGCCAGTAATGCCGCCAAGCACAAAGTTGACAATGAAGCCACAGGAGAAAAGCACAGCACTGTTTAGAGAGATGCGCCCTCCCCAGAGTGTTGCTAGCCAGTTGAAGAACTTAATTCCTGTTGGTACGGCAATGAAGGATGTGGCAATGGTGAAAAAGAGGCGCATCCAAGGAGGTGTTCCACTGGTGAACATGTGATGTGCCCAAACCACGAGGCCAAGGATCACGATGGTCATGATTGAATACACCATTGAGGTGTAGCCAAAAAGTGGTTTGCGGCAGTGAACAGGAAGGATTTCGCTGACCAATCCGAAGGCTGGCAGCACCATGATGTATACAGCTGGGTGGGAATAAAACCAGAAAAGATGTTGGTAGACGACTGCGTTTCCGCCCAGGCTGGGGTTGAAGAATCCTGTATGGGCAACGATGTCGAAACTTAAAAGAACCAGTGTTCCAGCCAGTACTGGCGTGGAGAGCACCACCAGGATGCTTGTGCCGAGCATCGCCCAGCAGTACATGGGTAGTTGCATCAGCTTGAGCCTGGGCTGCCGCAGCTTGAGGATGGTGGCGATGAAGTTGATGCCACCAAAGATTGAGCTACCGCCAAGCAAGAGAACACTGAGAATCCATAAGATCTGTCCTGCGGCGGGGGTGGTGATACTTAGCGGTGGATAGGCCGTCCAGCCGGATTGAGCAGCACCGGTAATGAAGTAGCTACTGATCAGCAGCAGGCCAGCTGGAGGGATCATCCAGAACGCCACGGCATTGAGTCGAGGGAAGGCCATATCACGGGCTCCCACATAAAACGGAATGAGATAGTTGCCGAAGGCACCGTTCACGACCGGCACGATCCACAGGAAGATCATCACTGTGCCGTGCAGAGTTAGCACCTGGTTGTAGACATCCCTGGCCATGAAGTCGGCGATGGGGCTGGCTAGTTCGATGCGGATGGCGCCACCAAGCACTCCACCGATTAGGTAGAAGATGAATCCGCAAACCAAGTACTGCAGACCGATGACCTTGTGGTCAAGGCTGAAGCTGAAGTAACGCAACCAGCCAGTTGGTTGAAGACCATCTGATTGCTTTTTGCTAGGAGGAGAGATAGCAACCGTCATGCTTCTGAAACCGTTGTTTTGGAGTTGTTGTTGAACCAGGTGTCGTAGTCACCGGGCGCTTCGACAATCACTTTCGTATGCATGTTCCCGTGGTAAGGACCGCAGAGTTCGGCGCAGATGATTGGATACCGGCCTGGCTTGGTTGCTGTGAAGTTCAAGAGAGTGGGCTGACCAGGAATGATGTCTTGCTTGATGCGGAATTCGGGAACCCAGAAGGCATGGATGACATCCTTGGATTCCATGCGCAGTGTCACAGGTTGGCCTAGAGGCACGTGCAACTCGCCTGAAATGATGTCGCCTTGGGGATAGTGGAACAGGAAGGCATACTGCATTGCGGTGACTTCAACCGCTAATGCGGCAAGGCTGTTGTCAGCACTGGAGGCATCGGCGACAGAACCGATCCCTCCCCAGATTTGTTCCTTCATGTCCATCATCTGATGGTCATGGGCGTCATGGGCTAATGGAACCATTCCGCCCATGCGGTCGTAGATGTCGAAGCTGTAAAGCCCAACAAACAGCACGACCACAGCAGGTACAGCTGTCCAAAAGATTTCAAGAGGGAGATTGCCTTCAATGGCGAGGCCGTCCTCCAATTGACCAGGACGTCTGCGGAACTTAATCAGGCTGAATACAACCAACCCGACAATGCCAAGAAAAAGGATTGCTCCGATGCTGAAAAGGACTCGGAAGAGTTCGTCGTATACGGGTGCATTCGCACTTGCATCAACAGGGAGCAGATTGACGTTCTGGCCAATCCATAGACCTCCAAGTACAAGGGCAATGACCAACGCCAGCGTCAGGATGGCAAAGGGAGTCCGCACAGAATCTATTTGGATCTTTTAAGGCTATGGAGATCGCTCCAAAGCAACATGCAGTGATTATTAAGTCGTCGCAAATTTTGCAAGAAATCCTTATTTTGCAAGGTGTCTGATGAGGTTAGTTTTTTTTGCCTGAGCGCTTCTGTCAGGGATGGGTGATTTGGCGACCAGTGGTGATGTTGCAGTCGTCTAGACAAGGTGAATCTAATGATTCAATCACTGCATTCTCAGAGCTAACAAGCTTGATCTTTGGGACTAAAGCTCTCCATCGACTTACAGCATTTCATTGTAGCATAGTAGCATGATGTCGTCTCTGCCTCGGGTTCGCTGGCGTCTTGCGCAGTTGGCTGTTCATCTTGTTGTTGCCCTGATTGCGTTGGTTGTGATCGGAGGCGCAACGCGTGTGATGGAGGCAGGGTTGGCTTGTCCGGATTGGCCTCTCTGTTATGGCTCTCTTCTGCCTGGGCGTCAGATGAATGTCCAGGTTTTTCTTGAGTGGTTTCATCGCCTTGATGCCTTTGTGGTGGGCCTTGCCCTGTTAGCGCAATTAGGGGCTGCTATTTTTTGGCGTTCTCAGTTGCCCGCTTGGCTTCCCTGGGTCTGCGGCGGCTTGGTGGTTTTAGTTTTAGTCCAGGGAGCTCTTGGAGCCCTGACTGTCTTGCAGCTTTTGCCTTCTGGTGTGGTGACGGCGCATCTGGCATTTGCTCTCACACTTGTGGCGGCGGTGAGTGCTCTAGCTCAGGGCTTGTTGTCTTCTTCTGTTGAGTCACCGCCTTTGTGGTGGCGCCTGATGGGTGGAGCCTCCTTGTTGGCAGTGACAGGTCAGTGTCTTCTTGGTGGTCGTATGGCCACGGCCTGGGCGGCCCAGCGTTGCCTGAATGGCGGACAGGCCTGTCAATGGCTGGATTGGCACCGTATTTCTGCCACACCCGTTGCAGCATGCGTAGTGATCTTTGTTGGCACTGCTCTCTTGGTCGGTGGCTGGCCTCGACGCCAGTGGCCTTTTTTGATATCTGCTTTAGGACTTGTTGTGACCCAGGTAGGCCTGGGATTTCTTACCTTGCAGCTTGGACTATCCCAGCCTGCAGTGACGGTTTGCCATCAGCTGGTTGCAACTCTGCTTGTGGCCTTGCTTGCCGCCCTTACCTTCCGTAATCCGGAAGGATCACCTTTGGCGGTGTCTGCCGTTGGTGATTCATCCTCGATAGACCATTGTCATGGTTAGTTCAACGCCAGAGATGCTCCATGGGGGGGTGACCCGGGAGCAGATCGTGCCTTCTCGCAAGCGGATCAAGCTGCCAGCTTGGTTGGAGATTGCCAAGCCACGTTTAATTCCACTGCTTTTGGCAACAACCCTTGGTGGGATGGCGCTATCCGAAGGTTGGCCCTTACCTTCTCTCAGGCTGGCCTGCACCCTAGGAGGAGGGGCTCTGGCTGCTGCTGCTGCTGGTGTTCTCAACTGCATTTGGGAACAGGATCTTGATGGGCGCATGCAACGCACAAGTGGTAGGGCTTTGCCTTCAGGACGCTTGTCTCCAACTGCGGCGTTCATCGGTGCCATCTCTTGCACCTTGGCGGCAGCGGCTCTGTTGGTGAGTGGTGTGAACTGTCTTGCGGCGGGCCTGTCTTTGCTCGGTCTGTGCAGTTACGTGCTGCTTTACACGGCAATCTTGAAGCCCCGCACGCCCCAAAACATTGTCATCGGAGGGGTTGCTGGAGCGATCCCCCCTCTCGTGGGTGCGGCTGCGGCCAGCGGGCATGTGGGCCTTAGTGGATGGTGGTTGTTCGCCCTGGTCATGCTTTGGACCCCAGCGCATTTTTGGGCACTGGCCTTGTTGTTGCGAGACGACTACAGGGCTGTTGGGATACCCATGCTTCCTGTTGTTAAGGGCCCTGTGGTCACCGTCAGAGCCATCTCTCGTTATGGCTGGGCCACGGTTCTACTCAGCGGTTTTGGTGTCTGGGCCTTGCCGGAGGGTGGCTTGCTTTACGGACTTTTGTTGATCCCTTTCAATGCTCGTCTGCTGCAAATGGTTCATCAGCTAGGTGCTGCTCCGGAGAATGTTGATCGAGCCAAGGGGCTTTTCCGTTGGTCGATCTTCTATATGTTTGGTATCTGCCTTCTTCTGGTGGTTAGTCGTTTGCCCATGGCGGCTAATTTTGATCTTCAGGGCTGGTCTTTGCTTCAGCAGATGGCGAGCGGCGGGCAGTTCATCTAAACAGAAGTCACTAGAGACCCCCAGGAGGGTCTGGTAGCTCTATAGAGCTGCCTAGATTTTTACGACTTGTACTACGTTCCCTCTTGATGCCGATGATTGAACTGAAGCAGCTTGAGAAGTCCTATGGAACGGTTCAAGCCCTAAAAGGTCTCAGCCTCAAGGTGCCTCGGGGATGTCTTTATGGTTTGCTTGGTCCAAATGGTGCAGGCAAAACAACCACTCTCAGGATTCTTTGCACCCTTCTGGCTCCTGATTCAGGCACGGTCAGCGTGGCTGGCCTCAATGCTTTAAGTGACCCTCGTGCTGTGCGGCTCGAATTGGGCTATGTGGCACAGGAGGTTGCTATCGACAAGATCCTCACAGGTCGGGAGTTGTTGCAGTTGCAGGGGGATTTGTATCACTTGCGCTCTAGCGATAGGGATGGACGCATTGCTGAATTGATTGATTGCCTTGGCATGCAGGATTGGATTGATCGACGCTGCGGCACCTATTCGGGCGGCATGCGTCGCCGGATAGATCTGGCCTCAGGTTTGTTGCATCAACCAAAGTTGCTGGTGTTGGATGAGCCCACCGTTGGTTTGGACATCGAGAGTCGTTCAGCGATTTGGCAATTGTTGCGTGAGTTGAGGGCCCAAGGCACCACCGTGCTCCTTAGTAGTCATTACCTTGAGGAGGTTGAGGCCCTTGCTGATCGGATGGCGATCATTGATGACGGGCGAGTGATCGCAGAGGGAACTCCTGACCAGCTCAAGCAGCAACTTGGAGGTGATCGGGTGACTCTGCGTGTGAAGGAATTCAGCGATGATCGTGAGGCCGAGCAGGTCAGGCAGCTTCTCCAAGGTGTGGATGGTGTGCGCCAGGTGGTGGTCAATCGGGTACAGGGTTTTTCCCTCAACCTTGTTGTGGAGAATGAAGAGGTTGTGCCTCGTTTGCGTGAACAACTGGATGGGGCTCAGTTGCCTGTCTTTGCCCTCGCTCACAGTCGCCCGAGCTTGGATGATGTTTATTTGCAGGCCACTGGCCGAACCCTGATGGACGCAGAATTAGCTGTAGCTGGTCAACGAGACTCAAAGCTGGAGCGCAAAAAAGCGATGCGTTGATCCCTTTCGTTCGTTTTATTGAGTTGGATCTGCCTTAATCCACCCTTTTCTCATTCCTTCTGTTGACAGTCACTCCATGACTAGCCCTGTTGCCGCTGTTACTACCCGTGTTGCAGAGCAGGGGCCATTGGTTGATCTTGTGCAGGAAACTTTGGCCCTCACTCGCAGACTTTTTTTGCAGCTGTTGCGACGCCCTTCGACCTTGATTGCTGGCATCCTTCAGCCCTTGATCTGGTTGGTGTTGTTTGGTGCTTTGTTCTCTAATGCTCCGGATGGTTTGTTGCCAGGAGGCATGAGCTACGGGAGGTTCTTAGGGGCTGGTGTGATTGTGTTCACCGCGTTCAGTGGTGCACTCAATGCTGGATTGCCAGTGATGTTTGATCGTGAATTTGGTTTTTTAAACCGTCTTCTGGTGGCTCCGCTGCGAAGTCGCAGCTCGATCGTGCTTGCTTCTGTGATCTACATCACATCTCTAAGTCTTCTGCAGAGTCTGGCGATCATGGCAACGGCTGCCTTGCTGGGTTACGGCTGGCCAGGTGTTTCTGGACTGGTCTTGGTGTTGTTCACCTTGTTGTTGCTGGTTTTTGCGTTCACTGCCTTGAGCCTTGGCCTGGCTTTTGCTCTGCCAGGTCACATTGAATTGATTGCGGTGATCTTTGTGGCCAATTTGCCTTTGTTGTTTGCGAGCACGGCTCTGGCGCCGCTTTCTTTTATGCCTGATTGGCTTGGCTGGCTTGCGGCCCTAAATCCTCTTACTTTTGCGATTGAGCCCATACGAGCTGCCTATGCCGGTCCGCTTGATCTTGGTGCCGTTCTGCTTGATGCTCCTTACGGGACTGTGAGTGGTTATGGATGTTTGACCGTGTTGATGGTGGTCACCGTTGGCTTGTTCCTGATGATTCGTCCTTTGTTGAACCGTAAACTCGCCTGATTTAGTGCACCACTCCACTGCTTGCCATGCTTGACGTCCAGCAGGTGTATGGCTATTGCGTCACGACATTGCTGAGCCTTTTGCAGATGCAAGGGTTCTTTGATTTTCAGGACTGTTTAGAGGTTTTCGTTCAAGGGCAGGAGCCTCTTTCGGAGCAAGTCCCGACGGTCCTGAACTCTTTGTCAGTCCTACCTTCCCCTGCTTTTGCTCTAAACCATTTGCCGCATCATTGCTCGCCAATCACGAAGGCAGAGCTGTCGAAGGCCTCCTGAGCATGTCTTTGCCTGCTTTTGAAACTCTCAGAGGGGGGTTGATTGTCTCTGTTCAGGCGCCCGAGGGTTCACCGATGCGTCACCCTCAGGTGATTGCGGCCATGGCTGAAGCCAGTCTTTGCAATGGCGCGGTTGGGGTGCGTTTGGAAAGTCCGGAACACATTGGTGCCGTTCGACGCCGTTGTCCGGATGCCTTGATTATTGGGCTTTGGAAGCGTTCCTTCCCTGATAGTGCTGTCTACATCACGCCAGGATGGGAGGAGGTTCAGGCTGTCTGGTCGGCGGGAGCAGATGTCGTGGCTCTCGATGCTACGCAGCGTCATCGGCCAGGGGGGATCACTCTTGAGCAGCTTGTGAGTCGGGTTCGGGAAGATTTGGGAGCCCCTCTGATGGCAGATGTCGATACGATCGAGAATGGTTTACGTGCAGCAGAGCTTGGTTGCAGCTTTGTGGGCACCACTCTTTATGGCTATACCGAAGTAACTGCTGTTAAGCGGCCTCCAGGTTTGTGTTTGTTGGGGCCGTTGCGGCAGCAGCTTGATTCAGATGTCAAGCTCATCTGCGAAGGGGGGCTTGATTCTCCTCAGATAGCACTAGAAGCACTTTCTTCAGGTGCAGACATGGTGGTAGTCGGTACAGCGATTACCGGTGTCGACCTGCAGGTGGAAAACTATTGCCGAACATTGGCGACTTAACTTCCAAAGCTTTTTGGTATCAACCGAACTATGGGACTTGATTTGGGTCGTGACTTGTCCAGGCAGATGCAGATGCACAACGCATGAGACTTGTCCATGCGTTGTGGCGGCGTTCTTTTTCTAGCCCTAGGGAAAGCTTTGGGGCCGGATTACATCATGCCTGGCATTCCCATTCCACCCATTCCACCCATTCCACCCATTCCACCCATTCCACCCATTCCACCCATTCCACCCATTCCACCCATTCCACCCATTCCACCCATTCCACCCATCGGGTCTCCACCGCCATCGCCGGCGGGAGCAGGGGGCTCGGGTTTGTCTGCAATCACGAGCTCTGTGGTCACCATCATCGAAGCGATTGAGACTGCGTCCTGAAGTGCCAGGCGCACCACCTTGGTGGCATCGAGAATGCCTGCTTCCAAAAGGTCTTCGTAGGTGCTGGAGATGGCGTTAAAGCCCTTGTTAAGGCGTTGCATCTCAGAGATCACTACATCACCATTCTCGCCAGCATTGATGGCAATCTGGCGTGCAGGTGCGGAGAGTGCTCGCTGCACAATTTCTACGCCGGTGCGTTGATCGCCGTGGAGCTGTTCGGCCAGTTTGCTCAGCCCTTTGCTTAATCGCAGGAGAGTGGTGCCACCACCTGCCACAATCCCCTCTTCAACTGCAGCACGGGTGGCGTTGAGCGCATCCTCAATTCGCAGCTTGCGGTTTTTGAGTTCCGTTTCGGTAGGGGCCCCAACCTTGATGACGGCTACACCACCGGCCAGCTTGGCAATGCGTTCATTGAGTTTCTCGCGGTCGTATTCGGAGTCAGTTTCATCTAATTCTCTTTTGATAGAGGCCACGCGGGCGTTGACGGCATCGCGGTTCTCATCCTTGGCGACAATGGTTGTGTTGTCTTTGCTGATTGTGATTCGTCGGACCTTCCCTAGATCGTCTTGGCTGACTTTCTCAAGGGTCATGGCGCGGTCTTCACTAATGACAGTTCCCCCAGTTAGAACTGCGATGTCGGCCAGGGCAGCTTTGCGGCGATCTCCGAAGGATGGTGCACGAACAGCTGCTACCTGCAAGACACCTCGGTTTTTGTTGACGACCAGGGTGGCAAGGGCTTCACCCTCTACCTCCTCAGCAATGATGACGAGAGGGGAGCCACTTTTCTGCAGGCTTTCCAAGATGGGCACAAGATCGGAAACTGAACTGATCTTGCGGTCTGTGAGCAACAGCAGGGCATTCTCAAATTCGCAGATCTGA
Source organism: Prochlorococcus sp. MIT 1306 (assembly GCF_047304515.1). NCBI lineage: Bacteria > Bacillati > Cyanobacteriota > Cyanophyceae > Synechococcales > Prochlorococcaceae > Prochlorococcus > Prochlorococcus sp. MIT 1306. The sequence continues at coordinate 360,104 of NZ_CP138959.1, forward strand.
CGGTCTGCATCGGTAACAAAGTAAGGGGAGCTGTAACCGCGGTCGAAGGCCATGCCTTCAGTGACTTCTAGTTCAGTGGCGAGAGATTTGGATTCCTCAACGGTGATCACACCATCGGCGCTTACTTTGTCCATGGCTTCAGACACCATCCGGCCCACTTCCTGGTCTCCCCCTGAGCTAACAGTGGCGACCTGATGGATGGCATTATCTCCAACAGCTTGACTGAGCTGGGCAAGCTCTTCTACCAATTGGGCCACGGCCTTTTCCATGCCACGACGCAGTTCGATTGGACTCGCGCCAGCGGCCACATTGCGTAAGCCTTCATGCACCATCGCTTGGGCAAGCACGGTGGCGGTTGTGGTGCCATCCCCTGCCTTGTCTTTTGTCTTGGATGCGACCTGTCGAATCAGCTTGGCACCAAGGTTTTCAAATGGATCGTCAAGTTCGATCTCTTTGGCGATGGTGACGCCGTCATTAACGATGTCTGGGGCGCCAAATTTTTTCTCAAGCACCACGTTGCGGCCACGGGGGCCGATGGTGACTCGCACGGCATCGGCTAGGGAATTGACACCGCGCTCAAGCGCACTGCGGGAGTCATCCGAAAAACTGAGGAGTTTGGCCATGGTCTGCTGGTACCCGTCCGTCAATGTCCCATAGGACGTTCACTGCGGGCGAGGGGGCATAAGTGGGGAAAGCCGAATCCTTGCGGTTATGGGTGTGCTTGCAGGGGATTGGCTGGGTATGGTCCAGCTATGAATGACACTGGGGCGCTGTTTTTCGTGATCATGGCCGGCCTGGCCGGAATCATGGCTTTGGTGTATGTGCCCTTGCGTCTCTTCCTGACAGCCACTGCAAGGAGCAGACGTTTAAGACTTCTTCAGCGCATCCGGCGCTTGCGAGATGAACTGGGACAACCGCTGGAATCCTGAACGTCTGAACCAGCAGTAGCTGTTCAGCCCATCAGCATGCCGCCATCAACTTGCAGCACTTGTCCAGTGATGTAAGCCGCTGCAGGGTCGGCTGCCAAGAAGCGCACAGCTCCAGCGACTTGCTCTGGGGTGCCAAAGGATCCCAAGGGGATAGCGGCAAGAATCGGTTCTGAATCCAACTCTTTTGTCATGTCTGTTGTGATGAAACCTGGGGCTACTGCATTGACAGTGATTCCTCGGCTGGCAAATTCTTTGGCTGTACTTTTCGTGAGGCCCACCACTCCAGCTTTGGCTGCTGCGTAATTGGCTTGGCCTGCATTGCCCATCAGGCCCACCACGGAGGTGATATTGATAATTCTGCCGCTTTTTTGCTTAAGCATCGTGCGAGCAACAGCCCGCGTGCATAGAAAAACTCCTGTGAGGTTGAGATTGACCACGGCTTGCCAGTCTTCTGTTTTCATTCGCATCAACAGGCCATCGAGAGTTATGCCTGCATTGTTGATCAAAATATCCAGGCTGCTGCTGCGCTCAAGCACGGTTTTGATCAGTTGGTCTACGGCGTCTTCTTCTGCCACGTTGGCTTTGATGGCATAGGCAGAGCCACCGTTGCTGGTGATCGCTTTAACCACTTCTTCTGCTGCATCAGCTGAGCTTGAGTAGTTCACGACCACTTCTGCGCCTGCCTCTGCGAGGGCAAGGGCTACAGCACGCCCGATCCCGCGACTGGCTCCTGTGATCAGGGCAGTTTGGCCAGTTAGGGGAAGATTAGAGGTCATGGCGTGATTCGTTCTCGCAGGATCGTACGGACCCATTGCAGTTCTTCTCAACTAGCCATTCTTTCGATGGTGTCCAATGCTTCGCCGAGTAATTCACGTAAGCGGATGAGTTGAGCTTTGCTGCCTAGGACGACAAGTAATTGACCTGGGGCCAGTTCGACTTCGCTACTGGGGTTGGCCATCAAGGATGAGCCGTCTCGGATGGCCAGCACCATTGCGCCACTGCGTCGGCCCAGTTGAAGTTTTGCCAGGCTGCGCTGGCTCAGTTTGTTGAACTTGAGTGGGTCTTGGCTGAGTTGGAATTCTTCGATTTCATAATCCGATCCAGCCAACAGATCCATGAAGTCCACAGCTAGGGGGCGCAGAGCTGTGGCAGCCATGGTGCGGCCTGCGGCGACATAGGGGCTCACCACCACGCTGGCACCTGCCAGTTTCAGCTTGACGGCAGCTTCTTCACTATCGGCCCGTGAGATCAGTCGACAGTGGGGTCGCATGCTTTTGGCACTTAAGACCACATAGAGGTTTGCTGCATTGCTGGGTAAAGCAGCTACCAGGCTGCGGCAATGGTCTAAGCCAGCTTCAAGCAACGTTTCATCCAAGGTGGCATCAGCTTGTAAAACGTTTAGGCCTTGTTCTTCTGCTGCTTGTTTGTTGGCTGGATCTATTTCCACGACAAGCACTGGGACCTGCTCGAGTTGCAGTTTTGAGGCGATTTCTTGGCCGATGCGGCCGTAACCGCAGACGATGACGTGATCACGCATACGCCGCAAGACCCTGCGAAACCTCAGCTCCCGCAGCTGGCGGAAGTAGCCGGATTCTGTCAGCCGTAGTGCCCGTTGAATCGTGAGCTGAACCACGACCACCCCTCCGGCAATGATCAGCACAGTGACCAGTCGCCCAGCTTGCGAGAGCGGCTCCACCTCTCCATAACCGATGGTGCTGATGGTGATGAGCACCATCCAGAGACAATCTCCCCAGTCCCATCCTTCGGTGAGGCGATAGCCCAAGGCTCCTACCAAGATCACCACGGCCAGGGCCAGGATTGGCCCTAGCCAGGGTTTGGCGAGCACTCGCAACGGCAGGCTTGCAAGCGGACCTCGTCTGAATGGGTACCACCAACTTTTCATTGGAAGCCCAGTGCGTTGAGAACCTTCTGCTGGTTGATTGAGTTGATGTCTGCATGACTGGCACCCAGGCAACGGATTTCATCTCGTTTCGGTAAGGCGTTGGCTGGAGTGCCTAGGGCAACCAAAGGAACGCCTGTATAAACGGCAAGCAGTTGGGTGATTGGACAGCTGCTGAGTACGACATCAGCGCAGGCCACTTCGGCAGCGCGATGGATTAGGGGTGCTTTTAAAGGCAGCGTGATGCTTCTGAGATTGGGTAATTTGCCTTTGATTGCATTTGGAAGGGCTAACCATTGCTGTGTTGGCCAGTCTTCATCGTTGCCATTTGGAGCCAGCAGTAGGAGGGGGCCCTCTCCAGTGGGGTGTTGATCACGAACCTTCTGAAGGCTGTCGTCTGGCAGGAACAGCCGGAAGCTGTCGGCGTCAAGAGTGAGGCCAATCGCTTGGAGGTAGCAGTCCAATTGTTGGGCAGGCCAACCTTTGCTGGGCTCAACGAGGGCTGTGCGTGCAAAGCCTTGTTCCGCAATCCTGATGGGGATGTGGCTCATTGAGAGCATCAAATTCACTTGTTGCCCTTGGGCGAAGTTGAAGCAAACTTGAAAATCGCCTTCTCTTACAGATCCGAGCAGATTGGTCCAGTCGGCGAGGGATGGGCTGGAGTCAAAGGCGATTGGGATTACCTTTTCTATCGCTGGCAACAGACTCCACAAAGCTTGATGGGTGGGATCGCAGGCCAGCTGCAGTTTGCCTTGCAGCTGGTTGGCTGCGGCTGCTAGGGCTGGAAGCCTCTGAAGCTGTTGGATTAAAGGACCCGGACTGAGGGCGAGAACACGCATCGATCCAGAGGCAGAGGCGTTGCGAGCTGATTGTATGGAGGAGGTTTCAGCCTGCTTGCGGCAGGAGGCGCATATGCATCTGTTGATTGTCGCTGCAGGAAGCGGAAGCCGTATGGGAGCGGATCGCAACAAATTGCTTTTGCCTCTGGCAGGACGCCCTGTTCTTGCCTGGACGATTGATGCGGTGATGGAAGCCGATTCGATCACTTGGGTTGGCATTGTTGGCCAACCTGTGGACCGAGCAATGATCATGGAGTTGTTGGCTGAGGCAGCCAAACCCGTTGTTTGGATTGAGGGGGGCAGCACAAGGCAGGAATCCGTAGAGCGTGGATTACAGGCGTTGCCTTCAGTTGCGCAGCATGTTCTTATTCATGATGGGGCTCGATGTTTAGCTGAAGCGGCTTTGATCAATCGCTGCGCTGAGGCGGTGGTGGCTGGCGAAGCTGTGATTGCGGCAACTCCTGTTACAGACACGATCAAGCGCGTTGATGGTCAAGGGATCATTACGGGCACACCGGATCGTGCGGAACTTTGGGCAGCCCAGACTCCGCAGGGCTTTGCTGTGGAGCAGCTCAAGCAAGGTCATGCTGAGGCTCAGGCCAAGGGTTGGACAGTGACTGACGATGCCTCGCTTTATGAACGTCTGGGATGGCCGGTGCAGGTGTTGGAGGCCAGCCCTGCCAATATCAAGGTGACTACACCGTTTGACCTCACGGTGGCCGAGGCAGTGATTGCACTAAGAGCAAAATAGGAATCTGTTTGTGATCAATAGCCGATGGCTGCAATATTGGATTTGCTGTCAATGATTTTGCTTTTATTGCCTTGAGACAGATTAAAACTGCAAAAACTTTTAATTGCTCAGCTAGCTGTTCAATGGGTTGGTTTATCACTTGATCTAAGCTCCTTGTCATTGTAAAAGCAATCAATTTCTCACCTCTAACAAATGTCTATATCTCTTTCGTTAACCAACAAAATCTGAACTGAAGATTACCATTTCTAACGCCATTGGCTCTAAGGGATTTGATGGCAACTTTATGCCACTCTTCTGGTATTTGATTGAGTCTTACATCCTAATCCCAAGGAAGTTTTTGTTGGCCTGGAGAGATCAATATTTGTAGTTGATTCGACCTAGTGGATGCAACCAAAATATCCCAGAACATGAGTGGCCTTGTAAGCATTCAATTCAAGTGCAGCAGATCTCGGTGTGATGGAGATCCGTCTGAAAGCACTGTTATTTCGGAGTGATCAACCTCACTGAGGCGCCTGAAAGAGGTCATCGCATTAGCCATTGATTCGAGAGAAGGGTTTTTTGTCGTACAAAGACACTTCAATCCAATGACAAACGAATAATTGACACTTGTCGAATTAGTAAAAATCGTGGGGGGCGGGCTAGTGGTGGGAGCAGGGGGCCATTAGTTTGGGTCAAACAAAGAAAAAGCAAAAACTGCGTAGGATGAACCTTCCAGCAGCATAGGCAAGAGGTTGGTTCTCTTAGGAGCTGCGTGAACAAAAGGAACATTGATTTTGTTTGTTGAGGCCTTGTTTTTGTTTGGTTAGATCTAGATCAGGAGTTCGAGGAGGTTGCAACCCTGAAAATCTGTCCTGGACTTGAGGATATCCAACGCGGGTGTCCTTCTTTGTGACAGTTGTTTGTTCTACTTGCAGAGAAAATGGATATGTTCTTGATTCTTGTGCTCAAACTCATTGCTGGCATTGAAAAAGGTCACTGCGTTTTTAAAGAGGTTGAGTGAATCTCTGGATAGCGGTGAAGGATGAAAGCAAAAGTCGCCACCGCTCTAGGGGAATTAATTCCTTTTATAGTTTGATCTGGCCAACCCTCTCGAGATATTCCTGTAGGTAATAATTACCAGGCGAAAGAGATTGTGCACATTCATGTAGCTTCGGGGCTGGCCTGCTGCTGGCGATATCATTATAAGAAATGAGCTAATGTCTAGGGTTAGCCAATGACCTAAGTTGTTGGAAAGAAAAAATGACTCTTCTAGTAGATTCGCTTCTGGCTGAGGTGGATGGACTTCCCGAGGGAAGTTGTAGTTGCACTACTTGCATGCCTCTAGCAAGGAGGCTTTCTGCTGATGGGCTTCTGTCTGAAATCCCTGGACTGCCTGGATTTCATTTATATGATCACACAATTGATGCACTTTTAAATGATGGTGATGAAACCCTAGATTACTATATAGATAAGTCATTCGGCTGGGACTATCTAGGGAATGCTGATGGTTGGATTGATACTGCAATTCACAGTGTTGGTCATTCGACTACAGATATAGCTTTCATTCAGTATGTCTTCAATAGGCTTGACCCTCTAATCGATCTAGACTTTAGAAGGCGATATACAAATTACGGTACAGAGATAGATTTTTATTCAGTTAACTACGTTAGCGCTTGGGGAGATCAGCCGATGTTAGGGCAGGTTGTCCCTAGGGGTGGAAGATTGGCCGGTGGTGGTGGAGCGTGGTGGGATGTTCTCTGGAGGGATACCGATGGGCTCTCTTCATTGAGTGAGATGGATGCAAATACTATAGTTCATGAGATTGGGCATGCCCTTGGTCTTTCTCATCCTAATAACGATCCATTTAATGGGAACTGGAATACAGATGACACCGTGATGTCATACAACATTAGCCCTGATGGGTGGGACTACTGGTTTTCTGATACCGATATTGCTGCTCTTCAGGCAATTTGGGGAGTAGAGAATGATGCCCTTGTGTGATTCATTGAAAGCTCAATTGGGATAGCGCTTTATGATTAGCGGTTGATAATTTGGTTGGTGATATCCGTTAGGCCTCCTCTTCTTTTAATTAAAAGTTTAATGCCGATGTTCTTATTTTTTAGGCTTGAGTATTAATGGCATTCGACTAATTGCAGATGTTTATTGTCTTGATTATTTCGCTGAAATAGCTTTGTTTAGCTCAGCAAACTGAGCCGGCCATGGCTGCCGTCAAGCTGGGCTTGTCGTCCAAGCGGTAATGCAGCATTGCCGCAGCAATGACCAACTGGGAGTTGGCCGACCACAGGAATTCCGAGGTCAACACTGCGTTCTTTTAATACTTCCTCAAGATGGAAGGTTTGATGCCCAGGCTTCTGTTCTGGTGCTTCACACCCCTCAAAGCTGCCGAATCCGAGGCCGGCCAGTCTTTGTAGTAGGCCTGCGAGGCGCCAGTGGGTCAGCATGCGGTCGATGCGATAGGGCGCTTCTTCAACATCTTCCAGAATCAAGATTGCACCATTGAGATCGGGGACATGGCTACTCCCTAGCAAATGGGAGGCCACAGTGAGATTGGCGACCAACAATGGCCCGCTTGCCACTCCACCCATCCAGGGCTGCCCTTCAAGGTCTGGGATGTGTTCGCCGAAGAGAAGATCATGCAGCCGGGCTTGGCTCCAGGCTGGTTCCTTGGCAAGTGTGGTGAGTAAGGGGCCATGCACGCAGCCGTCGAACCCGGCCGCCAAGCGTGCCCAGAGCAGGGCGGTGACATCTGAAAACCCCATGAGCCAGCCTGGTTGCCAGGTTTGCTTGTGTTCCAGTAAACGTGCAGCTCCCCAGCCGCCACGAGCACAAGCCAGCAGAGCAGCAGGGGACTCAGGATTTAGATCGCGCTGGCGGCTGGCATCATTTCCCGCTAGGTAGCCCCAGCGGCGTTCACTCACTTGCTGAGACCGGCAGACTAATCCCCACTCTTCAAGGACTTTGAGGCCTTCGAGCAGTGATTGCTCATCCTCCAGCGCTGAACTCGTAGCCACTGTGATCACCTCGTCGCCACGTTGAAGCGCTGGTGTGAGTAGGTCAGATCGGAGCTGCACCATGATTCAGCTGATACGTCCCAGGATCAAGCCGAGCAGCAACATCGCGCCTAGTAGAACTTGATGTTGAAAGTGTTGCCCGTAGGTCGTCATTGGTTGATTGGAACCTCGCAGGGCCCACGTTTCCTTTTGCATGCCGATGCTGGCGATGAGCCAGAAGGGCCAAAAGGCCCAGCCCACTCCTGCGCTCATTGCTGCACTAGCCAGAAAGGTGCAGGCCAGTGCATAACTAAACGCGACAGTTTTAAGTGCATGGCTCCCCAAGCTCAAAGCACTGCTTTTTAAGGCCAGGTTGGCGTCGTCACGACGATCCGCCATGGCGTAAACCGTGTCAAAGCCGAACGTCCACATCAGAGTGGCCAACCAGCAGCCCAGCAGTGGCCAGCCTCCGTTGAGATTGGCCTGGCTTGCTGCCCAGGGGATCAGTACGGCAAACCCCCAGCAGAGGGCAAGCACCGCTTGTGGATAGGCAAACCAGCGCTTGGCCGAGGGGTAGAGCAGGATTGGTGGCAAGGCCAGGATGGCTAGAGCAAGGCATAGGCCCTGGCTTGGCGTTGGCAGGGAGACCACGACCAAAAGACTGAGCAGCAACAACACAATCAATAAGCCCACAGCAGTGGAAATTCGAATGCTGCCCCGCGCTAGTGGCCGTTCCCTCGTGCGCTCCACCTGGCGATCAATGCGTCGATCCCAGAGATCATTGGCAATGCAACCGGCGCCGCTCACCATCAGACCTCCAACGACGATCAGACTCACAAGCCCTGCGAAAGGAGGTGCATCCGGAGTGAGCCAAAGGCTCCAACCTGCTGGCACGAGAAGGATGAGCCGACCACTGGGTTTGTGCCATCGCAGCAGCTCTAGCCATTGCCTTAAGCCATTGGAGACGGATCTGCTGGTCACGGGTTTCTGGGTTTGAAGAACCCTAGGGAGGGACCTCCAGACATCGTTGGCTGATGGCAAAGTGGTCTCGTTCCAGGCTCCTGTACTTCATGCCAGGTGTCGAGCCATTGCCTTTCGGTGTGGTTGATGTCGAGCAGGAGGAGGCCAGGTACTCCAGTGCTGGTCAGCTCCGTTCTGAGCGAGAGCTCCGCAACGTTGCCGCGATTGATATTGGAACCAATTCCACCCATCTCTTGGTGGCGTCGGTTGATCCTTTTCTGCACACCTTCAGCGTTGATCTTGCAGAGAAATCAACCACAAGACTGGGTGAGCGAGACCCTGACTCTGGAGAGCTCACGGGGCCTGCTATGGAGCGGGTATTTGAAACACTCAAACGTTTTAAGGAGCTAGCCGCCAGCCATCAGGTGGAGCAGGTGGTTGCGTCGGCGACTAGCGCAGTACGTGAAGCTTCAAATGGGCGGGATTTTTTGCAACGGATTCAGGATCAGCTCGGCCTTGAGGTGGATCTGTTGAGCGGTGCTGAGGAAGCACGACTGATCTATTTGGGTGTTTTGTCTGGCATGCCTTTTGGGGAGTGTCCCCATCTTTTGCTCGATATCGGTGGCGGTTCCACAGAGCTCATCCTCGCGGATGGTCGCGATGCTCGGGCTCTGACAAGCACGCGGGTTGGTGCAGTGCGGCTACAGAGGGATTTTGTTAAGCATGAACCAATCCCCCCTCAACGGCGTTCCTTTTTGCAGACATTTATCCAGGGTTCTTTAGAGCCAGCTGTTGATAAGGTCTGCCGTCGCATCAAGCCTGGGGAGAGCCCTGTGATGGTTGCCACCAGTGGAACCGCCATGGCCATCGGTGCTTTGTTGGCTAGCGAAGACGATCGCCCTCCGTTGAGATTGCATGGCTATCGATTCTCACGGCAGCGGCTTGATGGCCTGGTTGAGAAGCTGATAGCGATGACGCCTGAGCAGCGTCGCATCCAGACGCCGATTAATGATCGCCGTTCCGAAATCATCGTTCCGGGTGCGCTGATTCTTCAAACCGCCATGCAGATGCTCGCTGCTGATGAACTGGTGCTGAGTGAAAGGGCTCTGAGGGAGGGTTTGATCGTTGACTGGATGCTGCGACATGGCCTACTGGAGGATCGCTTTAGTTTTCAGAGCAGTATTCGTCAGCGCACCGTGATTCATCAGGTGCAGCGTTTTGCAGTGAATCACCGCCGTGCAGAGCGTGTAGCCAGCCATGCACTCAGCCTTTACGACCACACACATGGTGTTCTTCATCACGATGATGGAGGTGGACGGGATCTGCTTTGGGCATCGGCAATGTTGCATGCCTGTGGTCAGCACATCAATCTCAGTGCTTATCACAAGCATTCCTGGTATCTGATTCGTCATGGCGAGTTGCTCGGCTATTCGGAAGCGGAGCATTTGATGGTTGCGGCTATTGCGCGCTATCACCGCCGCAGTCTTCCCAAGAAGCGTCATCTGGAATGGCAGGCTTTAGCCACCCGGGAGCATCGTCGTCTCGTTGCCGAGATGGCTTTGTTGCTGCGATTAGCAGCAGCCATTGATCGCCGTCCTGAGCCAGTGGTGGCTGCAATCAGAGTGGAGTCCGCTGAAGATGATCAGGTCGTCTTTGAACTCGTGCCGGAAGGATTGAATCAGAACCTCAGCCTTGAACAATGGAGCTTGAAGAGCTGTGCTTCGGTTGTGAAAGAAGCAAGTGGCGTAACCATGAAAGTTGTCGTTGAGGAATGAACTTGGTTCAGCATTAGGTTGTTGTTGGTTAATTGATGCCAGCGGATCTTTCTATTGTGCCCAGAGCAGTAGGTGGTTTTCGATTATGAGTTACATGAATCAGATCAGGATGCCCTGTATAGATTTCTAGGTCTTCCTCTAGTGGATAGATAAGGGCTCGCAAAGGGTGCCTCCAAAAATAATCTCAGTTTCACTGTTGGGGGTTGGGGTTGGGACCTGGCTGCGTCTTTTGCTGTTCAGTTGAAGCTGGTTGATTATTATTATTTGGTTTTTTTAGCCCTGATGGAGATGTTGATGGCAGATTTTGGGTAGGTGTTGCATATGCAGGCAGAGAGGTTGGCTCCGTGTCCTTAGGCTCATCTTCCTTCACATCATTTGAACGAGTTGAAGACCCAAAGATCATGCCTTCAGCAGTGTTGTTGATTGAAATGATTGCGTTGTTGATGCTTCTTTGGATGTGGCTAAAGGTGTTGGGATTGCTGTAATAGGTGATGGCTAGTCCTGCTGCAGTCAATCCAATCAACCCTCCCAAAAAGGCCAATGCAGGTATCACTTTTAGGTTTGGACGAGAAGCTTTGCTCTTTGATTGGCGTAGGGCTTCGGAGCTTGATGGAATGATGACCTGAATTTGCTGCACAAGGGCAGTCGCATCGAGGTTGAGTCGCTCGGCGACCCGGCGCACCATGGCTCTAATAAAAACCGGCTCAGGTAGTAGGTCTTTGTTTCCATTCTCCAGGGCTATTAGTTGCTCTTTGCCTATTCGAAGACTTCCCGCAATTTCTGCTATTGAAAACCCCCGTTTTTCGCGGGCTTCTCTAAGCAACGCGCCAACTTGAATCAATGGTGTGGAGAGTTGCTCTGAGTGGGATTGGTCACTCAAGAAGTCCTGAGGGTGCTCCGGCATTAAGGAAGAGGAGTGTTGACCTGCATGCATTTGACCTTAGTTGGAAGCACTGAGCTTGTCAGGCATCATTTGTTCCCATGTATATGGGATCACCTGGTTTTGATGATGAGCAGATCAAGCAAATGCTTGGCATTAAAACTTATGGGCGATGCGGGATTCGAACCCACGACCCCTTCCGTGTGAAGGAAGTGCGCTACCACTGTGCTAATCGCCCGCACTACTGGATTTTAAAACACTCTCTTTAGCCCTTTTGGCGAAAGAGATGCTTGTGGTCTGGAGAATACAGCTTCGAACGTTGGCGTCCTGCAGCTAGGGCCGGACTGACGACATAAAGGGTGGTGCGAATCAGCTCGTGTTCACGGGAGGTCGTAGCCATTTGCTTCAAAGGCACCACGCTTAACCATTGATCGGGCCAGCTCACCCTGTAGCCGATAGCTACTGGTGTTTCAGCTGAATAGTGCTGCAGCAGTGTGGCTTGTACTTCCTCCACATGGCGTGCACTGAGGTAGAGGCATAAAGAGGCTCCAATTGATGCCAGGTGTTGGAGGTTTTCGCGCTCGGGAACACCGGTGCGTCCCCCTGCTCTGCTGAGAACAATGGTTTGGACAAGGCCTGGGATGGTGAGTTCAGCTTTTAGGGCTGCGGCCGTCGCTTGGTAAGCACTCAGACCCGGCACAACTTCTACTTCAATGCCTGCGTCAGCAAGGCCACAGATCTGTTCCGAAAGGGCTCCATAAAGGCAGGGGTCTCCGTCGTGAAGACGGACCACCCGCTTGCCTGCTTGCGCCCTGTTCACCAGCAGCGGAAGAACTTCCTCGAGGGTCATTGAGCTGGTGCGGATTCGTTCACAGGACTCAGGTGCCAATGCTGCAATATCTGGTGAAACCAGTGAATCGGTCCATACAAGGACCTCAGCCTGCTTGAGATGTTCTGCGGCACGCAGGGTTAGCAGATCAGTCGCGCCTGGACCTGCACCAACGATGGAGATTCTGCTCATCAAGCGAATGACCTAGGCCTACCAGGGTCCGGTAGCTTTCGTTTGCGACCATAGAGCCACCAGAGGCCAAAACCTCCAACTGCCATCATCGCCAAACTCATCAGCTGGGCAATACGCAGGCCTCCTTCACAGGAAGGTGGTAAAGCGCCTAGGCAGAGGGGATCAGTTCGAAGTGCTTCGATCCAAACTCTGCCTAGGCTGTAAGTGATCAGGTAGATGCAGCTCAACGCACCGGCGGGGAGTTTAAGTAGCCCTTTGTTGCTGCGTTGAAAAAGAACAATTAGCAGTGTGAAGACTAGAAGATTCCAAATTGATTCGTAGAGGAATGTGGGATGGAAAAACTCGTTATTGGCATAATTAAGTGGACGATTCACGAATGGGATGAACAATTTCCAAGCAAGGTCGCCCTTGATTGGAACACCGAAAGCTTCGTTATTGAAAAAATTTCCCCAGCGTCCAATTGCCTGGCCAAGGGCAATGGATGGGACAAGCACATCAAGAACATCCCAGAAGGCTTGGCGACGCCAACGGCAGAAGATCAACACTGCAAGGGTGCCAGCAAGCAGTGCCCCATGAATAGCGATTCCTCCACCCCAAATTTCCACGGCACTTGGGATTGGTATGGCGAGTCCAAAGATATTGATCGAGCTCCAAAAATTGTCTCCGCTGTAGTTCCTCCACTCAAATGCGACGTAGTAGATGCGTGCTCCAACAACGGAAGTTAATACGAGAATGGGCAGCAGATCACTGATCAAGCCCTGTTCAAGGCCTCGTTTACGGGCCAGGCTGCTGGACAGATTGAGGCCGATCAGTACGGCGATGGCAATCAGCAATCCATACCACCGCAAGGCAAAGGGCCCGAGCTGAAAGAGCTCGGGCCCTGGAGAGGTAAAGGTCGCGATGAATGCGTCCATTGAGTTGAGATGAATGGGGATCAGATCCCCTCAGCTGCCTGAACTTTTTCGACTTGCTTCTTCTTCAATACAAGTAAGATTTGAGCGAGAGAAACTGCTACAAAGAATGCCAAGAGTCCATAGATTCGCACTGGATTCTGGAGCACAACCTCGGTATCGAGTTGTCCGAAGCCACCACTATTTGGGTCGCTAGTTAAGGGGGCACCAGCCTCTACTTTGTCATCTACTTTTACTAGCAGGCTTGGACCAGCTGGAATGGTTTCACTGATGACTTTTCCGCTGTCAGTTTTGAGCTTGATGTCGCTTTCCCCATTTTTACCAGCCTTAATAGATGTAATCGTGCCAGCTTCAGTTGCTGTGAAAGCGTTGTTATTGGTTTTTTCACCAGTAGGCAATATTTGGCCTCGCCCACGGTTGCCTCCAACGTGGATGGAGTATTTGCCGAATTGAATACTGCTGTCAGTCGCAGGATCAGGTGAAAGTATTGGGAAAACAATCTCTTTGTTGTTGTCACCAGGAAGCGGGCCAACAAGGAGGATGTTCTCCTTCTCTTCGCTGTATTGAGTGAAGAAGACTCCTTTGGTTTCTTCTTTTATCTCTTCGCTCCAGCGATCCTGTGGGGCCAGCTTGAATCCATCAGGAAGCATGACAACGGCACCCACCTGGAGGGGCACATCACTGCCATCGGAGCTGATCTCTGTTGTGTCTTTCTTGTAGGGGATTTTCACCACTGCTTTGAAGACGCTGTCGGGTAGTACTGATTGAGGTACTTCTGCCTGAGTGGTTTTTTGGGCCAGATGACAGTTCGCACAGACGATCTTGCCAGTAGCTTCTCGGGGGTTGTCGTAGTTCTGTTGAGCCCAGAAGGGATAGGCCCAGCTAGCAGCTGGAGCAACAAGAATCGACAAACTAAGAACCAGTGAGCCGAGAAGGATGGGGATGAGGCGACGCATGATGCGAGGGGATAGGAGAGCTGGAACGACGATGGTGCGTTTGGTTGTCAGATTCAGGTCCACCAGGGCTTCTCGCCCGTGCGGAAGTCTGTCTCGGTCCATTGGCTTACAAAGACGTTGTCGTTCTCGACAGCGATGTTGGCCAATGCGAGAGAGAGGGGTGCCGGCCCCCTTACGACCTTTCCAGTGGAGTTGTATTGGCTGCCGTGACACGGGCAGACGAATTTATTGACCCCGCTGTTCCAAGGCACCACGCAGCCGAGGTGGGTGCAGATCGCGTTGATTCCGTAACTGCCAATGGCATCATCGCCTTCAACAATCAGGTAGGTGGGATCACCTTTCAGCCCTTGGACAAGGCTGCGGTCACCATCTGAATGGTTCGCAAGCCAGCCGCTTGCTGTGACCGAATTGCCAAGTTCATCCTTGGCGCTCGTGCCACCTCCGCTCCCGGAGGCACGAGGTGGAATGAAGTACTTCACAACTGGATAGAGGGATCCAAGCGCAACGCCAGTCACTGACCCGAAAGTGAGCAGGTTCATGAACTGCCGACGACCCATCCCGGGCACATCACTCGAGGTCATTTGTGTCATGACGGATGTTCGATCTGCGCAGAATGGAGACCATTATGGACTGTGAAGGGCCCGTCACGCTTTGCAAAGACTGGGCTTTTCAGTGCAATCGTCGCATCATTCTGTGCTTTGGCTAATCCTTGACGATGCTCTGTTGCCTCTAGAGCTCGGATAGGGAATTGCTTGCTTAAGGAATTGTCGGCAAGCTTCCTAATCCATGCACTTGCTGGTGTGCCGCCAGAGTCTGTACTTGCAGGTGATCTGGGCGTATTTGAGCAGCAATCTTTATGTTCTGGATCAACAGGCTTATCGCAATCATCTCGGCGAGGCGCTTTAGGCGGTCATTCGACTGGGCTTGGTAGATGTCGTCTGGGAATTGCTGGCTCGCACAACCGAAAGATCAAGCTTCTCAATTTGTGGCTGTAGGAGGCTGGTCGCTTTCGCTTGCAGGCATGTCTGGCCTGAATTGATCAGTTAGCGCCACTAGGCCTACTCCAATCAGGAAAAGGGCTGTAATGGCTCCAGCCAGCAGCAGCATGGTGATTGGATCAGTGGATGGGGTCAATACAGCTCCAGCCAAGGCGGCACCAAGCACGACCCATCGCCAGGCACTCAACATTGGTTGCCAGTGCAATAACCCCAGAATTCCTAATATCAACTGGAGCACAGGTAGCTGAAAGGCTAGGCCGGTAGCCAGCATCAGCAGAAGCACAAAATCGAGATACCTCTCAATTGACCACAGTGGTTCGACTACATCGGCGCCATAACTCACCAGAAACTTCAGAGCTGCTGGTGCTAGGGCCCACCAGGCGAAGGCAAGGCCGGCTAGAAACAAGATCGCTGATCCAGCGACTGCTGGAGCGATCAGACGTCGTTCCCGTTGAGTGAGGCCAGGCAATACAAATCCAAGCCCTTGATAGAGCACATAGGGCAGTGCAAGTGTTAAGCCTGCGTAGCCTGCCACCTTGATTGAGACGAATAGAAACTCTCCTGGGGCCAGCTGAAGAAAGTGAATGGATCCAGCCGGAGCTTCCAACAGCCGTACGAGCGGCTTCACCATGAGCAGGCAGGCACCTGCCGCTAAAACAACAGCAAGCAGACTGCGCAGCACCCGTTGCCGTAATTCCTCCAGGTGATCAACCAGAGGCATTTCCACGTCGTGGGGTGGTTCGGTGTGCTTGATTCCCTGCTCGACGTGAATCGGGGCAGGGGGTGGAAGAACCGAACCTGTGGGCTGATCGGGACTGGTCAGAACAGGCGCCGCTTGGTTTTCATCAGACTAAGAGTTCTGAGGCAGAGAGGTGTTGAAGCCCTCGATCTGGTTCAGCCCAGCAAAGGTTTCCGTCCCGGTAGCGCACGGTCCCTGGGCCTGCTCCTGGGATTCGCTGCAGGCTGCTTGTGGGCACCATCACCACGGGTACACGTTGATTGCCTCTTGCACGACTGAAGTGAGCGGCCAGGTCTGCAGCTAGTTGCAGGTCGGCCTCCTCAGCCTGGCCATTGGAGGCCTTGAGAACGACATGGCTGCCTGGACATTCCTGGGCATGAAACCAAAGATCACCAGGGCGAGCTTGGCGAAGGCTGATCCAATCGTTTTGGCGGTGGTTGCGACCAACCTGAACGACGAGTCCACCAGGACTGGTCAGTTCGAGGGGGCTTGGGGGTTGTTGATTGCGACGGCCCCGCTTCTGGCGATTGCGGGATTGAGAGATCAGCAACTCGTCCAGCTCCTGCCGCAACTCCTGCAGCCTTATCGACCGTTCTCGCCGTCCTTCCCAGCTGGTTCCAAGCAGATCTTCCAGAAACATTTCACTGCCTTGGATCAGCTGCAGCCTTTGCTGGTGATGTTCAATGCGTGTTTTCAGCACGGGCACTGAGCGGCGGAATTTTTGAGCTTTTCGGTAGAGCTTTTGGGTTTGGTTGATCAGATCCTTGCTCGGCGAAGGCAGGCAAAGCATGGCGTCGGCTTGTTGTTGAAGAGAATTGCTTTGACTGGTTTCGTTGAGTCGACCCTGTTGTTCGCCAAGGGCCTGCTCCTCTCGTTGTCGCCACTGACACAGTCTTTTCTGGAGGTCTTCGGCTAGTTGATTGAGTGACTGGGTTTCAAGATGCCTTCGGTAATAACTCCCGAGAGTGAGGCTGAGCCCATCGGTGAAGGAGGAGGAGGAGGTTGAGTTGTCACAGGCCCAGACGCGGTAACTGCTTGGACCGTCAAACCTCATCGTGAAGCGCTCTTTCTCAAGGCAGTCCAGCCATCGACTCCAGCGGTGGTAAAGGTGTTGCCATTGCTCGTCGGTGATCTCAAGTACTGAAAGCTCCAGCAGGGCATGTGCTTTTTTTGCATCGTCGTCAACCAGCTGCAAAGCGAGTGCAGGACTGATGCCTTGGTAACACTGCTGCAGAGCGCTACGCAGCTTGGTTGGCACAAGGCAGAGAATGTCTTTCCAGCGTTTTAGGGATTCCTTTGAGCTTGGTTCTCTGCCTTGCATCGGCGGTGGAGCGACATAGATGTCTGCAGTTCCGATTGGTCTCACTCTTGATTGATGGTTGCGTACCTGGCGTCCAAGGGTGATCACCTGGCGTTGACGATCAAGCAGAAGCAGGTTGCTGTGGCGTCCCATCAGTTCCAGCACCAGAGTGCGCTCGATAGGTTCGCCAGGGCGGTGGGCGAGGCCGCACTCCACCACGCGATCAAATCCTTTCTGTTTCAGTTCAATGAGCGCCATCTGTCGAAGGCCATGTTGAATCTGCTGGGACAAAGTGCTGCCGCTGCCTAGGCGGGGGGGAGGGGTGATCTTGACCAATCGGGGACAATCAGCACGCCAGCTGAGTTCAAGCCACACAAGACCTTTGAGTGTGCGCAGCCCGAGTTGGAGGGTATGAGGTTCTGGTTGTTGGACCTTTTCGAAGCGGCTTGGCAGCACCTCCTTGCGGAGCTCGCTAAGTACAGCGCGCAAGCTTGAGAGGTCCATGACCTGGAGGGCAGCAGGGGCCATCGATTCAGTCGGGACCTGGATTGCACGCAGCCTTCCTACTCTGCGATCCGATTCAATGCAATGCAATCAATGGCTCCATCCGCCGCTGAAGGAAAGCTCACGGTGATTACTGGGCCCAGTGGCGTTGGTAAGGGTTCGTTGGTGAAGCAACTCCTAGAGCTCCATCCAGAGATCTGGCTGTCTATTTCGGCGACAACGCGTGAAGCGAGGCAAGGCGAGATTGAGGGTGATCATTACTTCTTCTTGAACCGTGATCGCTTTGCAGAACTGGTTCAAGCTGGCGGTTGTCTTGAATGGGCTGAATTTGCAGGCAATCTCTATGGCACCCCACGCCAACCTGTTGAGCAGCAGCTTTCATTAGGCCGTCCGGTTTTGCTTGAGATTGAACTGGAAGGGGCCCGACAGGTGCGGAGCAGTTTCCCTGAAGCTTTTCAGATTTTTTTGGCACCGCCCAGTTTTGAGGAGCTTGAACGACGCATTCGCGGACGCGCCACTGATCCTGAAGAGGCAATTCAGCGACGTTTAGCTAGGGCGAGGGAGGAACTGATGGCTCAGCAGGAGTTTGATGCAGTGGTGATTAATGACAACCTGCAGGTTGCTGTGAATGAGCTGGAGTCTTTGATGGGTCTGAGCTGTTGATGCGAAGACTTTTCCCTGACCTTAAAGCGTTATTTGACAACATAGGCCAATAAAAAAAGCCCCTTTAGAGGGCTTTTTGAAGGGGTTTAGCCAAGAAGCTAATTTGTTCCTTGGCTGTAGTTGTTGATGCTCTTCAGCTCTTCAAAGACCCATTGGGTGGAAGAGAAGATCTGGGTAGAAGCGGTTGAATTCAACGATGATTCCCGCTGTGAGCCATACCCAGAGAACGGCAGCCATTGGCCAGCTTTCGAAGAATTTTCTCATCTTGATAAAGGGGAGATGGGGTGGTTGTTAAGAGGAGAATATTGCTCAGCGTGGTGAAACTGTGATCTTGTCGTCGCTCTCACGGAGGCTGCCATTTTGGCCTTCAATATGAGCGAGCCACGGCCAGGCGGAAGCTCTCAGCATGCAATTGAAAGCCAGGGTTATATCAAGATGGATCTCATTGTCTAAGGCTGCTTTGTGGCCTTTGGCTTTGATGGCCTGGAGATAAGAACGACCAGCCCAACCGATGATTCCAGCGATGTAGATGAAAATCACCCCTGGGATCATGATTTCGCCTTCATGGCCGCGAATAAAGGACATCGCAAACGGCTCAACTGGCGCTGGGATTAGAGCGTGTGGGAGTCCGTCATCACCGCACAAGGATTTGCTGTAGCGGTCAAAGCGGGCAATGGCCTGTGGAGTGTCTGCAGCACTGGCTCGCTGCTGAAAACGGGCATTCTCAGCGCAAGGGGTTAGGCCAGCTATGTCAGCTTTAGCAACGGGTGCAAAGCCGAGAACCAGCAGAGCCGAGAGCACAACGGCGAAGAGACGACGCATCGGTTTCGATTCCTGTAAGACCTGCTCCGGAACGGCAGGATGTCACAAGTAAAATGTAAATGAGGCTTCCCACAACCATGCCGACGGTGCTTGCCCTCGAAACAAGTTGTGACGAGTCGGCTGCCGCAGTCCTACATCTAACTAACGGGTGTTTGCAGGTTATCGCTAGCCGAATTGCTTCTCAGGTTGAGAAACATGCCCAGTGGGGAGGCGTGGTGCCGGAAGTGGCCTCTCGTTTGCATGTGGAGGCTCTGCCTCATCTTGTGGAGGAGGTTTTGCAGGAGGCGGGACAGTCGATGGCTCGCTTTGATGCTGTGGCGGCAACGGTGACCCCTGGGTTGGCAGGAGCACTGATGGTGGGATCGGTGACAGGTCGATCTTTGGCTGCTCTCCATGCGCTGCCTTTTTTTGGCATTCATCACCTGGAGGGGCATTTGGCTTCAGTGCGCTTGGCGGAGCATCCTCCACGCCCTCCTTATCTGGTGCTGCTTGTGAGCGGGGGACACACTGAGTTGATTCGGGTTGGGGCAGAGAGTGAGATGGTGCGTCTTGGACGTAGCCATGATGATGCTGCTGGAGAGGCCTTTGATAAAGTTGGTCGTCTGCTTGGCTTGGCCTATCCAGGTGGCCCCGCTATTCAGGCGCTTGCGGCGACTGGCGACTCTGGCAGATTTTCTTTGCCAAAAGGACGGGTCTCTAAGCCTGGTGGTGGATTTCATCCCTACGATTTCTCGTTCAGCGGATTGAAGACCGCCATGCTGCGCCTGGTTCAGGATCTTTCAGAGGCTGGTGAAGATCTGCCCCGCGCAGATCTTGCTGCAAGTTTTGAGCAAGTGGTTGCAGATGTTTTGGTCGAGCGCAGCTTGCTCTGCGCCAATGATCAGGGCCTAAAAACTGTGGTGATGGTTGGAGGAGTCGCTGCTAACCGCCGCCTAAGAGAACTGATGAGGAAATGTGGACAAGAACAGGGGATTGAAGTGCACTCGGCACCGCTTCGATACTGCACGGATAATGCCGCGATGATTGGAGCAGCGGCCCTGCAGCGCTTGGTGTCTGGGGTTAGTGGCAGCTCTCTTGAGTTGGGAGTGGCAGCTCGATGGCCATTGGACAAAACCGAGGATTTGTACCTTTCACCTCCCCCATTTTGAAGAAGCGAATTATCTTGACCTTGTCTGCTATGCAGCGATGGCTTCTGAATCTCCACTTGATTCCAACACCTCTGCGGAACCTGTCAGTAGTGAAGAGCTAAACGCTTGGCGACGAGGCTTCACGCCCCAGGCCGAGATCTGGAATGGTCGTATGGCAATGGCGGGATTGATTATTGGGATCAGCGTGTTGTTGTTGTTCCGTTTAGTGATACCTGCTGACTGCAGAGCCTGGCTGAATTAGGTGTTGTTCAATTCCGCCCACGAATGCTTTGGGCTAGTTCGTTGGGCTTAAAGCTTGCGGCGACTGCCATCTCAGGCTCTACTCGGCCAGTATCCACAAGCTTCAGCAATGATTGATTGGCTGTGATCATGCCATCAAAGCTGCTGCGTTCCATGATCTCCTCAACATCCTCAAGTGCTCCTCTTTGGATGTAGTCCTTGCAAGCATCGGTATTAATCAGGATGTCGTGGTAGGCAGCTCGCTTGTTGTCGGTGGTGCGGATCAATCCTTGGGCAATAACCCCCAGCAGTGATTCTGAAAGGGAGCGACGCATGCTCTCTTGATCTTCTGGGGCATACATGCCCAGGACTCGCTCAATTGTCTTGACTGCCGAGTTGGTATGCAGAGTGCCGAACACCAGGTGCCCCGTTTGGGAGGCCTCAATCGCAGTGGCCAGAGTTTCTTGATTACGGATCTCACCGATCAGGATCACATCTGGGTCTTCTCGTAGGGCTGCTTTCAGGGCGTTGTGGAACTTCAGGGTGTGTTTCCCCAGTTCTCGATGTTTGACGAGGGATTGCTTGCTCTTGTGTACAAACTCCACAGGATCCTCGATGGTGAGGATGTGGCGGGGTTGATTTCTATTGATCCAGTCGATCATGGCCGCCAGGGTGGTGCTTTTCCCTGACCCGGTTGAGCCGGTCACCAAGACAAGTCCTTTCGGCTTGGATGAGAGACCCTTCAGGACATCAGGGAGTTGCAGTTGCTCAAGGGTGAGAATTGTTTGGGGAATGATGCGAAGCACCATCGCTGGCCCTGTGAGGGAATCCAGCAGGTTGATCCGGACTCTTGCGAAGGGAAAGGCATGGGAGCCGTCGAATTCTTTGCTTCTAAAGAACTCATCGATCTGATTTGCGCAGAGGATCTCTTGCAACCAACCCTGAAATCTTTCTGGATCGGTTACAGGCCAATCTGTGCTTTGCATTTCGCCGCGGTCTCGGAAACGAGGCACTTCTCCAACGCCTAGGTGTACATCGGAATGACCTTTTTGATAGGCGATCCGTACGATCTCCTCCAAGTTGGGAGAGACCCCAGGATTGGCTTCAGCGAATGGAGTTAATCCCTTTGTAGATGATGTTGGTATCGGTGCCGCCGACTGAGAGGCTGACTTTGGTGCTTGAGGGGGGAAGTTGGGCGGAAAGACCGGTTGACTCACGAGGGGGGATGGTGGCCGCTCTCTTCAGCTTCGTCGCGGCGAAGCTCTTGGCAAGTCCGTGCGCACTTTTGGTGATCAGCAAGCACTCTTAGGATCCGTTCAAGATTGCTTCTGTTATGGCTGGCTTGCCCCGCGTCACGATCGTGCTGGGCACCCGTCCAGAGGCGATCAAGTTGGCACCGGTTATCCAGGCGTTTCAGGCCTGTGACGCTTTGACGACTCGAGTTGTGCTTACTGGCCAGCACCGCGAGATGGTTGCTCAGGTCATGGATCTATTTGGTCTTTCAGCCAATCATGATCTCGATCTGATGGCCCCTCTGCAGACCCTCACTCACGTCACCTGTGCAGCATTGCAAGGCCTCAAGGATGAATTCAAGGCCTACCCTCCCCAGCTGGTGCTTGTCCAGGGAGATACCACCACAGCATTTGCAGCTGCCCTTGCTGCTTTTTATGAGCAGATTCCGGTTGGTCATGTTGAGGCTGGTTTGCGCACAGACAACTTGTTGGATCCGTTCCCTGAAGAGGCAAACCGGCGCCTGATTTCTCAGATCTCCCAGCTTCACTTCGCTCCAACGCCTCGCTCTCAGGCCAATTTGACCAGTTCAGGGGTTGTTGGTCAGATCTTTGTTACGGGCAACACAGTGATTGATGCTCTTTTGTTGATGGCTGAGCAGGCGCCGCCTATCGAATTTGATGGTCTCGATTGGGCGCATCAGCGCGTCATTTTGGCCACCGTGCATCGACGGGAGAATTGGGGAGATCGGCTTCAAGACATTGCCGAGGGCATGAGAAGGGTTCTTGACCTTCATCCCGACACGGCTTTACTTCTGCCTTTGCATCGCAATCCAACCGTGCGAGAACCAATGCAGGTACTTTTGGGGAACCATCCGAGGGTGGTACTCACCGAGCCTCTCGATTACGACAGTTTGGTTGCTGCGATGAGGGCCTGCACGCTTCTGCTCACAGATTCTGGTGGGCTCCAAGAAGAAGCTCCTGCGCTGGGTAAGCCAGTTTTGGTTTTGAGACGGACCACCGAACGACCAGAGGCCGTTGAAGCGGGTACGGCCAAGCTGGTTGGTACCGATCCGGAGATGATCGTGACTGAGACAGCTTCCTTGCTTGATGATTCAAGCGCCTACGAGGCGATGGCACGTGCTGTCAATCCCTTCGGCGACGGCAAGGCCAGCGGTCGCATTCTTGAGGCAAGTTGTGCATTCCTGGGCGTCTGAGGCTGCCTTTAGTTCTTGCGGTCACTACCGCTGGTGGTTGAAGCGCAGCCTTGGGCAATGCGAGCGCACGTTGCTTTTCATTGGCTTGAATCCCTCCACGGCTACAGCGTCAGAGGATGATCCAACCTTGCGGCGGTTGCTGGGGTTTTGCCGCTCCTGGGGTTATGGACACCTTCTTGTTGTGAATCTATTTGCGCGGATCAGTCAATCCCCAGCGCTGCTTAGGCACTGTGCTGATCCGATTGGTGATGTAAATGATGATCAGCTTTTGACTCGGGCATGCCAGTGGTCTGAGAGCCCTAATTGGGACCTTTGGTTTGGTTGGGGGTGCGGTGGAGCTTGGCGTCGACGTGATCTTGCCGTCCAGGCTTTGTTGGAGCCTCATCGCCAGAACCGCATCAGGAACATTCCTGATGCTCGCGGCCCTCTCTCGCTTGGTTTGACGCGTGAGGGGCAACCCTGCCATCCCCTTTACATGCCTGGCAAAGAGGTCCTTCGACCATTCAATTGGGCAATTGGGGCAACTATCGGCCATCCTGAGTCGATGGACCTTGGCATTACGGTTCACTGATGACACGCACCCCACGCCGCTATGCGGTGTATCTCCATCTCTCCGGGGGGCAGACCGAAGAGGTTCATTTTCCTACTCTTGAGACGTTTCAGCAGTGGTATCAGGGAATCGTCAACGCTTCAGGCAGTGGGGGGTTCGTGAACGTACCGCTTAGCGAGCTCGATGGCGAGTATCTGGTGGTGCGTCCAGAGGCTGTGATCGGTGTGAGAGTGGAACCTCAGTTCGCAGCCCTCGATGACACCTGAGCGGTTAGGCCTGCTTTGGGGGATCACCGTCTTTGCAGGTGCCGGAGCTCGGCTTTTGTCTGCTCTCTCTGGCCTTCCTGGTGTGGTGCTGTTGTTGCTATCTGGCCTGCTGATTGGTCGATCGGGCCTTGGTTTGGTTGAACCGCTGGATCTTGGTCAAGGACTTGAGACGATCGTTGGTCTGCTGGTGAGCCTTGTGCTCTTTGACGGGGGTCTCAATCTGCGCCTCCCTGGCGACACCATCAAGTCAACTGTGCTGCGAATCTTGCTGATCCGACTAGTGATTTCACTGGCCGCGGGTCTGTTGGCGGCGCATTGGCTGGCTGGTTTGGGTTGGTCAGTGGCAGCGGTTTACAGCGCCATCGTGCTGGCTACTGGTCCGACTGTTGTGACCCCGTTGGTGCAGCAGATCCGTTTAGCTTCTCCTCTGGGGGATGTCCTTGAGGCAGAGGGATTGGTGCTTGAGCCAGTGGGTGCTGTGCTGGCCTTGCTTTTGCTGGAGTTATTGCTGGGCGATTTGCATGGTTGGCGGGAGGTTGCCTTCGGGCTGCTGGCCCGCCTGGGTGGAGGAGTGTTGATGGGGGCTGCTGCTGGTTGGCTTCTGTCAGAGGGATTGCGACGTTTAAAACCGGACCCTTCGGTAGGGCTGAGGTTGCAGCTCACCTTGGGTGTGTTGTTCCTCTTGTACGCAGTTTGTGAATGGTTGTTGCCGGAGTCGGGCTTGCCGGCTTCTGTAGCAGCGGGGGTGGTGGTCGGTCGCAGGCCTGTTACTCAATCCGATCAGCTCGATGAGTTGATCCGGGAGCTGGCCCGTCTTGCCATCACAATGTTATTTCCCCTTTTGGCTGCTGATGTCTCTTGGGGTGAGCTAAGTCCGCTTGGCTGGGGGGGGGTCAGTTGTGTGCTCGTACTGATGTTGGTTGTGCGTCCTGTTGCTGTCAGCCTGGCGACGATTGCCTTGCCTCTTGATTTCAGGCAGCGATTGTTTCTTGGTTGGCTTGCACCACGTGGGATTGTTACGGCCGCAGTGGCCTCTTTGTTTGCGATTCGCCTTGAGCAGGCTGGGATTTTAGGAGCTGGTCGGTTGCAAGGTTTGGTCTTTCTCACCATCCTGATGACGGTTGGCATTCAAGGCCTCACGGCCCAGCCGCTGGCCAAGGCCCTGGGTTTAATCGCTCCTGAAGATTCAAACGAAGACGACTGCTCAGAGACAACGACGCAGCCTGTTCAAGTCTTGCCCGATCCTGGCCAGTAATCCCCATGTTGTGATTAGGTCTGGCCCTTGCAGGCGGCCTAGAAGCGCAGCCCTGAGGCTTTTCATGATCACACCTTTTTTGACGTTGGCAGCCTGAGCAGCATTCGTTAGCAGTTGTTGTGCTTGCTTGACATCAAAACCGTCCCAGGAAGTGCTATCCAGTTGATCGAGAAGATTGCTAAGGCCTGCCTTGGCTCCTTCCATGGCAAGTTGTTCCAGGCCATCAGCTTGCAGCGTTGGTTCTTCGAAAAAAGGGCGGGCTTGATCGACACCATCCTTGAGCAGTGTCAGCGATGGACCAAGCAGCTCGGCTAGATCCAAACACCAGTTTTCTTCTGGCAGAGCCCAGCCAGCCTCAGACCACAAGGGTTTGAGTTCATGCAACAGTTGATCTTTAGGCAAGTCATGTAGCACTTGAGAGTTGAGCCAGTTGAGTTTGTCCCAGTCAAACTTTGCTCCTGCTTTATTGACTCGGTCAAAACTGAAGACGGTTGCAGCTTGCTGAAGAGTGAACCTTTCGTCAGTCCCTTCGGGGACTGACCAGCCCAACAGGGTCATGTAGTTGGCCATAGCTTCGGCTGTGTATCCCATGGCTTGGAAGTCACTGATCGAGGTCACTCCATCCCGCTTGGAGAGTTTTCGTCCTTCAGAATTGAGAATGAGCGGGGTATGGGCGAATTGAGGTATTGGTAATCCAAGGGCCTCATAGATCAGCAGTTGTTTGGCCGTGTTTGCGATGTGATCTTCGCCGCGGATCACATGCGAGATACTCATGGCGGCGTCATCAACCACCACCACAAGGTTATAGAGCGGGTCGCCAATTTCCTTGGCTGGAGCCCGACGTGAGATCACCATATCGCCGCCCAAATCTGATCCCCTCCAGTGCATTGGACCGCGCACCAGATCCTTCCAACTGATGGCCGCATCATCATCGATACGGAAGCGCACCACGGCACTTCTACCTTCAGATTGGAAGGCGGCTTCTTGCTCGGGATTGAGATCTCGGTGACGGTTGTCGTAGCGAGGGGCCTGGCCCTGGGCCTTTTGTGTTTCTCGCATGGCCTCCAGTTCAGTCTCGCTGGCGTAGCAGCGGTAGGCCAAGTCAAGATCGAGCAGCTTTTGGATTGCTGCGCGATGGTCATCCACATGCTGGCTTTGAATGATGGGCTGTTCATCCCAGTTGAGGCCAAGCCACTTCAGACCTTCGAGGATGTTGGTCGTGAATTCAGGCTTGGATCGTTCTTTGTCGGTGTCCTCGATGCGCAAGAGGAATTCTCCCCCCTGATGACGTGCAAAGAGCCAGTTGAAAACTGCCGTTCTTGCCGTGCCGATGTGAAGTGTGCCTGTTGGACTCGGGGCCAGCCGAACGCGCACCTTCACAATGACTCTCAGGATTAGGAATAAGAACGGGACCGACGGGGTTCGAACCCGCAACTTCCGCCGTGACAGGGCGGTGCTCTAACCAATTGAACTACGGTCCCAGATGAGTTCAGGTCCAGTCGGGAGCTCGCCGCATGGAAGCTGACCTGTGTCGCTTATGCGACCAAGAAAGTATCAACCTCTGCCCTGCCTGCCGTCAACTCGCTGGCGTTTGTCTTGTGATCCATTTGAGGATGGATCGATTCGAATGAAATTGAAGACTTCGGATCTGCTTTTTGGGACGCTTGTTTTCGATGTCGAAATAAAGACATCCCTAGTGGCGTTGAAGGTAAGGAACTCAGATAGAGAGCAAATCGAAAGGTTGGAATCACTGTCCCTCTGATTAGGGACGGAATCCTGCGGGTTCGATTAGGCGTACTTGGTTCCCGCGGGCTGTGAATTCGCGTCCCTGATCGCTTTGCACGACCACACGACCACCAGATTTGACTCGAATGACGCGTGCACGAACCCAACCAAGAGCGGCTGACTCGAGCACTTTGACGACATCACCAGGTTGAAGATCTAACTCCATTCTCGGAACGAGGAAACTGCAGGATGGGCCATCGGACGCGCCGTGGAGGACTTGAACCCCCGACATCAGGTTTTGGAGACCTGCGTTCTACCAACTGAACTAACGGCGCAAGGCGATGGACCCGTCGGCCATCACAGAGGTGATGGCATTTGGATTGAACGAGGCCGAAACCTCAGCGGTCGAAGCGCTGCTTCACGCGGGTGGCCTTACCCACCCGTTCCCGCAGATAGAAAAGCTTCGCTCTTCTCACTTTACCTCGCCGCTCCACCTTGATGGAGGCCACCTGAGGGCTATGCAGCATGAAAACACGCTCGACACCGATGCCTTGGAAGATCCTGCGCACGGTGATGGTTGCATGAATTCCGCCGTGGCGCTTTGCAATAACAACACCCTCATAGGGCTGGATCCGTTCCTTATTGCC
This sequence comes from Prochlorococcus sp. MIT 1306, assembly GCF_047304515.1. NCBI lineage: Bacteria > Bacillati > Cyanobacteriota > Cyanophyceae > Synechococcales > Prochlorococcaceae > Prochlorococcus > Prochlorococcus sp. MIT 1306. The sequence continues at coordinate 387,298 of NZ_CP138959.1, forward strand.
TTCACTGATGCGTACTCCTACTCGGACGGTGTCTCCCACGTAGATGTCATTTAAATCACTTTTCTGCTGTGTGGCCTCGAACTCTTGGATCAGGGCGTCAGCGCTGAGCCTGACTTTTGTGGCACTTTTGCTTGTTACATCAGTCACCATGGCTGAGCTGTTCTCAATTGCTGTTGCCGTTTCAGTGTTGTCTTCGCTCATGGAGGTGTCTTTCGAATCCGCCGTCATCCCAGCTCCGGGTTAACTAGCCAAACGACAACTCTACCTGCTGATCATTCTTGCCTTGAGTAGTTTTGCCATTGCTTTGCGCTGAAAGCTCCTCAGTCGATGCTTGGCCATTGCGACGGCTCACAATCTTTTTGGGAATTTCACTTAGTCAGGAAGCCTTCAGCAGCATTCTTGCGCCTGTGATCAGCATCTATAGCAGTCAAAGGGCATGGCGTAGAACCTCCTTTAGCTCAGCGTGGGAGCAGGCCATTCACCTTCGTGCAAGCTGGTCATTCTTAGCCAATGACTTTGTTTATCGGACATCTCTTGCCAGTGACGCAACAGGGGATATTTGCCTCATGAAGTCATCTTGAGATCAGCAAAGAAATCACCACTCATGGACCCAGCAAGCCAGCGATGCGGCTAGCAGGGTTGCTTGAAGCGGTTCATACGCGCCGTTCCTCGTACAAAGATTGATAGCGTGACTAATGGAAAGATGGAAGTCGGGCAGAGCCGATAACCGTTCATTTGATTTTTCATATCAGTTTTTCTTCAGCCCTATGAACCTCTTCGCTGATCTGCTGGCCTCAACTTCAGAGGCGCGCGCAACGGCTACAGGGCCTCGAATTCAACAGCGTCGAGGGGTGGAAATCAAGTCTTCAAGGGAGCTGGCGATCATGCGCAAGGCAAGCAACATCGTGGCCACTGTTCTGCGCGAGATCATGGAGATGGCCGAGCCTGGCCAGACGACTACTGATCTTGACGTTTATGCCGAGCGCAGGATTCGTGAGATGGGCGCAACTCCTAGTTTCAAGGGCTATCACGGCTTCCCTGCCTCGATCTGCGCGAGCATCAACAATGAAGTTGTGCATGGCATTCCAGGTCCTAAGCGAGTGATCAAGTCCGGTGATCTTCTCAAAGTCGACACCGGGGCTTACTACGAGGGATATCACGGTGACAGTTGCATCACCATCTGCGTTGGGGAGGTGCCTGAATCTGGGCGGAAACTTAGTCGCGTGGCCCAAGAATCCTTGATGGCAGGGCTCTCTAAAATTCGAGCCGGCAACACTCTTCTTGATATCGCAGGAGCCGTTGAGGATCATGTCAAGGCTCATGGCTACAGCGTGGTGGAGGATTACACCGGCCACGGTGTGGGCCGCAACTTGCATGAAGAGCCTTCCGTTTTTAACTTCCGCACGGATGACCTGCCCAACATCACTTTGCGTTCAGGGATGACTCTGGCCGTGGAGCCGATACTCAATGCTGGTAGTAAGGCCTGCCGCACACTTAAAGATCGCTGGACTGTTGTGACTCAAGACGGCAGCCTTTCGGCTCAGTGGGAGCACACCATCGTGGTCACCTCTGATGGCTGCGACATCCTCACTGATCGCGGCGACTAATGCTGGAGTTGACTTGTTATTGATTGTCTGTGGATCCACTACCTAACAATCGGGAGTAAATCATTCGCCCTAGTTCGGTCAGGGGCATCAGCAGATACGTGAGAGGGTTGGGGGTGACGATGATCAGATTGAGGCCAAGGTCGGCTTGTTTAACAATTTGGCTGGCTACTAGATCAGCAGACATTAATCCGATTGGATTGAGCTCTGAGCGAAAGGGGCCAAGTACAAGCTTGCGGATTTTGAAGACTTTGCGTTGATTCGAGGTGAGGTTGTTCCAGCGCAGGCTGACCAGCTGACCGATCAACCGCTTGCTGATTTCATAGGTGGGGCTGAGGGCTGGTTGGATTTCAGCTTCTGATGTGTTCACCCATAGCTCGCGGGGGCGTATGGATGGTTCTGCGTTGAGGGCGAGGCTTTCAAAGAGTTCCATTAAGCGCCAGCTGCTCAGAGCATTCACCTCTAAGGCCGCTTTGATGTCTTTCGGTGTCTGACGTCCCTGCGGGTTGATGCCGTGATTGATCACGAGCACGTCAAGGCTCATAAGGGTGCTTTTGAGGGATGCTTCTTGGCTGCATTTCCATTGCACCCATTCCTGGGGTGCATCGTCTGATGGCTCTGCGGAGGGAATCGGTCCATGGGTCAATCCGATCACAACAGCCCCCCGGGAGCGCAGCTTTTGGGTTAGGGCCCTGCCAAGACTTCCACTCGCTCCAGTGATGCCGATGCGGCAGTTTGACCAGCGGTTGTTGAGAGTTGTGATCTGTCCCATTTCTTCAGCTTGGGGCATCCTTTGGTGTGAGCTTCAAGTTGACTGACGTTGCCAATTCCCTCCGAAGCGGCCCAGTTGGCCTTGTTTGCACCCTATTGCGGTGGTCTTTCCAGGCAGGCTGATTTGCAGCGAGCCCTGCGGCTCTTGGCTCAGAGGTCATTGAAAGGAGAGCGACCTCTTCAAGGTGGTCGTGTTCATCGCTTCACTCTTCGTTGGCAGGGAGCTAGGTCGCCACTGGAGCTGTGTTCTTGTCAGTTGTGTTTCCCAGACATCCAAGCTTTGACCTACACCTTTGATGTGTCTACGCATCAACTTGTGGATTGGTTGATGGACTGGCCTGAGTTTGGTGGTCAGGGAGACCTGCCCAATCGATTCTGGAAGTGGCTGCTGTTGGGTTCTGAAGAGTCTGTGGGTGACGCCTAAATTGCTCAGCTATAGGAACACGGAGTCCACTGATGGGCAAGACCTTGCTGATTGGATCTTGTGAGCCATTCAGTGGTAAATCGGCATTGGTTCTTGGTCTCGCTCGCCAGTTGATAGCGGCGAGTCAGCCAATTCGCTTTGGGAAGCCTCTTGCCACGAGTGTGGAATGGGATCCCGCAGTTGCCCCTCTGCCCGAACCTTTAATTGATGATGATGTTCGTTTTGTTGGTGCAACCCTGGGTTTGTCTGAGCATCAGCTGATTCCCTCTTTGCATCTCCTGGCAAAGGCAACGGCTGAACACCGTTTGGCTATGTCTCAAATGGATGCTGGCAAAGGATTCGAGGACCTATGCAAGCAGCTCGATCTTCATGCTCAGGGCCTCACCATTCTTGAAGCAGCGGGTAGCTTGCATGAAGGCCTTCTTTACGGTCTCAGTCTTGGTCAGCTGGCCCATGGCTTGGATGCCCGCGTGGTGCTGGTGCATCTCTGGCAGGACAGCCGCAGCGTCGATGCTTTGTTAGCGGCGAAGGAACAGCTTGGAGATCATCTGCTGGGCATCGTTTTGAATGCGGTCAAACCAGATGAAATTGATGATCTACAAACCAATGTGGTGCCTGCCCTGGAGGCACTTGGACTGGCGGTGTTCGGAGTGATGCCCCATTCGCCACTCTTGCGCAGCGTGACTGTGGGTGAGTTGGTTAGGCGCCTAGGAGCCCGGGTGATCTGTTGCTCTGAGCGACTTGAGCTTCTGGTTGAGACTCTCAGTATTGGCGCCATGAATGTGAATTCCGCCATGGAATTTTTCCGTCGTCGTCGCAACATGGCTGTGGTGACTGGTGCTGACCGCACTGATATTCAGTTGGCGGCCCTCGAGGCTTCGACTCAGTGCTTGATCCTCACCGGTGCAGGGCAACCTTTGCCGCAGTTGATTAGTAGGGCAGAAGAACTTGAGGTTCCTTTACTCAAGGTGGATCACGACACACTGTCTACCGTGGAAGTGATTGAGCAGGCCTTTGGTCATGTGCGACTGCATGAGGCCGTTAAAGCAACCTATTCCTTCCGATTGGTGGAAGAACACTGTGACTTGGACCGTTTGTTTGATGTTCTGGGGTTGGCTATGCAGGGTCGATGACCACTGCTAGCTTCGATCCATCGTCATGGGGATGTCCTTGAGTCAGTCTCTGGATCTCCCTGACCTTGATCGGGTCGATACCCTTGCCCAAGAGCTGGCCCTCTTGCAGGACAAGGGCAAGCGCCGCATTGCCATGCTCGGCAGTCGCCATGTGCCGGTGGTAGCGATTCATCTTGTTGAATTGATGGCGCGCTCCCTTGCTCAAGAGGGTCATTCTCTGATCACCTCCGGTTCACAGGGGGTGAATGCCGCGGTGATCCGTGGGGTATTGGAGGCGGATGCCTCTTGCCTCACTGTGTTGCTTCCCCAGAGCCTTGATCGTCAGGCCCCTGAGATTCGCGATCAGCTTGACTCTGTGCTTCATCTCATCGAAAAACCTGAGCACGATGAGCTGTCGTTACCGATGGCTAGCAGTCTTTGCAATCAGGAGATCATCAGTCGTTGTGATCAATTGATCTGCTTTGCTTTCCATGACAGTGAGACGTTATTGACCAGTTGTCGCAGTGCTGAGGATATGGGCAAGGTTGTGAGTCTTTTGTTCTTTGATTGAGTTCAGCGACGCGGCAGTGGCAGAACCTGTAGTTGTGTGCCTTCACGGCCCATCACTACGACCTGATCGCCGGCGTTTATGGGAGTCTCCAGGTCGATCGAACTGGCGGCCCAGCTTTGCCCATGCCAACGCACACGCCCATCTCCTCCAGCTTGGATTGGCGTTAGAACTTCGGCGATATCCTCGCGTTGGCGAAGCCCACCTGGACTGGGGTTGCGGCGGGCTGACCAACGAGTTAGCCAGAGAGTCCCTAAAACCGTGATCAGCAGGAAGAAGATCATCTGCACAATCAGTGGCATGGGAGTGATTGCAGTCAAAATCGATACCACTAAGGCCCCAAGCGCTGCGAACATCAAGCCATCGAAGCTCGGTTGAGCCAGCTCAATGGCTAGGAGTAGGCCAGCTACGGCGAGCCAGATCAGAGGAATCCAGGTGGGAGAAGGCAAGGGATAGGGCGCAGGGCTTTCTCTATCTACTTTGGAGAAGAGAAAGCTGTTTGGAAGGGCTTTGCCGTGGTTCGTTTACGGACCTAGGTTTTGCCTACATAGGAAGAACATTGTGGAAGCGTTTCTTGGTTTGCCAGCTCTTTTGCTCGTTGCCTTGTTGGGAAGTGGCAGTGTCAAAATTACGAGTGGTGGACGCTCGCGCTTGGTGGAGCGGCTCGGCAAGTTCGATCGTGAACTGCAGCCTGGCCTTTCTTTTGTTCTCCCCATGGTTGAAAAGGTGGTCAGTTACGAGTCGTTGAAGGAGAGAGTTTTGGATATTCCTCCTCAGCAATGCATCACTCGTGACAACGTGTCGATCGAGGTGGATGCGGTGGTGTATTGGCAGCTACTTGAACACTCTCGTGCTTATTACTCGGTGGATAATCTGCAGGCGGCGATGGTGAATCTCGTTCTCACTCAGATCCGAGCCGAGATGGGCAAGCTTGACCTTGACCAGACATTTACCACCCGTTCAGAAGTGAACGAATGCCTTCTTAAGGAGTTGGATGAGGCCACAGATCCCTGGGGGGTCAAAGTCACGCGAGTGGAAATGCGAGACATTGTTCCATCGCGAGGGGTGCAGCAAGCGATGGAACAGCAGATGACAGCAGAGCGGGAAAAACGTGCTGCCATCCTTCGTTCCGAGGGCGAGAAAGAGGCTCAGCTCAATGAGGCTCGTGGTCAGGCTGAAGCCTTGGTATTAGATGCTCGCGCCCAGCAGGAAGCCCTGTTACTAGAAGCTGACGCCCAGGCAAAGCAGCAGTCAACCCTTGCTCGCGCCAAGGCGGAAGCCGCCCTGGAGATTGCTCGGGCTTTGGAGGCCAGCCCCAGAGCGGAGGAGGCTTTGAGGCTTTTATTGGCTAAAGAATGGATGGCTATGGGCGAGCAGATGGCGGCTGCACCAGCAGGAAGTGTCTTGATGGTTGATCCTCAAAGCCCAGCTGCTTTGCTTTCGGCACTCAAGGCTTTTCAGAAATCAGATAGCTGAGTTTGGGATGGCTGTTAGCTAGCTGGTTTAGCTCTCAAGCACTCGGCTAGGTCAGGGTTGTTTTTTGTGAGCGTGCTTGCTGGTTGCCTTGAGTTTTAAGCAGAGCAGCCATCCCTTGCTGCAGGATCTAAATCATGAGAAGCAACAAAAAAACCTTGCTGATGAAGCCGGGCCTTGGGGATGGGACTTTTTCTCCTTATTGGATCGTGAGGGGCCATTCAAGCCTCCCTTTTCGAGAGTTCCCACCATCTCCATATGTAGTAGTTGTTACCCGTCTTAGTGGCAAAAGAAGCCCCATGAGCAGTGTTTTTGCGCATGACAGATCCCTAAATAGTCACTACTGTCTTTGCGTGGCCGGGTGATGGGGATCAATCGGTTCCATGGGAATGGAAACCTCAGGCTGATCACTGGGGGATTCTCTAGCGCTTCAATTGAGTTGGCTGAAGGATGCAAAGCTGTTTTGTTGGGCTTAGTTCTCAGGTTTTCTTATCTCTGGCAGATGTTTTAAACATCGCTCTCAGCAGTAATTCGCTTCGCCTGGATGTTGGCCAAGGAACCGAGAACGACCGGGTGAAAGGTGAGGAGGGAGTTGCCCTAAGTAGGGGCCTGAAAATGCTGAGTTCCTCAACACAAAGGTTCTCGAGGCTGTGTCAATACCGTTAGTGGGTTGATGGTAGAGACCTCTCTGTTTAGAAGCGGACCGTGTATCAGGCAGTGGTGAAGGGATTGATCCACTTCTTGCAATCCCTGGGGCGATCGGAATTCCGCACCGCCAACGCCTCCTTCGCTTGATTTGAGATGGACGACCCAAAGAGAGACCTGGAAAAATTCCAGCAGGAGATTGATGAAGCGCAGGCCAAGGTCCGCAAGGTCAGCGAAGGAGGCTCATCTGTGATCAAGAAGCCCGCGAATTTGGATGTGGTTCTTGTGATTGCATGCGGACTTGGAGTGATTGCAGCTGGTGTTCACTTCGTTGGCCAGATGACCGCGCAGCATCGTTTTGCGTTGATGACTGGGATGGGTGGCGCTGGAATTGGCTTGGTTGCAGGCTTCGCTATCGGGGCAAACCGCAAAGAATCCTGAGTCTTTCGCTCATACGAGCAAGATCAGGCCGAGTTGGACCTGCTCTTGCTGAGATGTTGGGTAGGTTGAGCTCAGAACCGTTTCTAGATATGGCGACCTATTCCTTTGATGTTGTCTCGGACTTTGATCGCCAGGAGTTGGTGAATGCGTTGGATCAGGTCCGTCGGGATGTTGGACAGCGCTACGACCTTAAGGATTCAAATACTGAGATCGAGTTAACAGAGAGCGAAGTGTTGATCACCACTGCCAGCGATATGACTTTGAAGGCGGTGGAGGACGTGCTGCGAGCTAAGGCCACCAAACGAAACCTCTCGCTCAAAATCTTCGATTTTCAGACGCCGGAGGCGGTTGGTGGCAGCCGGGTGAAGCAGGCGGTGAAGCTGCGCAAGGGTTTAAGCCAGGAGATCGCCAAGAAGTTGAGTAAGTCCGTGCGCGATGAGCTCAAGAAGGTGACCGTGGCGATTCAAGGAGAGAGTTTGCGGATTACCGGCAAAAATAAGGATGATCTGCAAGCAGCGATTCAGTTAGTCAAAAGCAAGGAAGATGATTTAGATGTGCCGCTTCAGTTTGAAAATTATCGATAACGGAATGCTCTTGTGAATGTTGCTGTGTGTATAGTAGTGGCAGTAAAATTCTTTGTTTAAGTATTAGACATGAATCATTCGAAGGGGCCGAAGATATTTAACCAAGGCGTAAGTCTTGCGCTTGCTATTAGCATGACTTGTCTTATAGCTGAGAAGTCTATGGCCAACCAGTTTGGCAGTCAGAAATTTGGGATTAAGGAGTCTACAATTGAATCAATTCATGATGCTTTTAAAGAGAGATTGATTGATTGTGAGCAATTAATTCAGAGGTATCTATATCGAATCAAGAAGTATAATTTTAGCCTCGAAAGAGGAGCTCCGCTTAATGCATTTGTTGCACTTAATCCGAATGCAGTCAGGCAGGCAAAGGCTCTGGATAGGCATTTTAAACAAAGCAATAAATTGATTGGCCCTTTGCATTGCATCCCGATTGCTGTTAAAGATAACATTGATACCGTTGACACTCCTTCTACCTCTGGGTCGTTGGCTTTGCTTGGCTCTCAGCCAATCAGTAATGCTTTTTTGGTGAATCAATTACGAGCCGCTGGCGGCATCATTATTGGTAAAGCCGCTATGGATGAATTTGCTTCTGGTGGGGAAGGAATTAGTGGTCGTAGCGGAAGGATTGGCAATGCTTATGACCCTAATCAAAATTCCGGTGGCTCAAGTGGAGGCTCTGCGGTTGCGGTGAGTGCGAACTTTGCTGTGTTGGGGATCGGCACGGACAACAGTGGCTCGGTCAGAGTGCCTGCAGTCTTCAACGGGGTTTATGCCATTCGCCCAAGCACGGGGCTGATTAGTCATTCAGGAATTCTCCCGAGAGGCAACCTGGATGGAGTCGCAGGAGTGATGGCAAGGTCGATTCCTGATCTTGCTCTTGGCCTTGCTGCGATAGCAAGCACATCTGATCCTGATGATCATTTTACGAAACAAGTACCGCGCACAGATTCTTATGCAAATAATTTAAAAACTGCTTCCCTTAATGGAAGGCGAATTGGCGTGATTCGCAGTGTTGCAGGCAATGAGGTCTTTGACTCCACCGACAAGACTTCAATGGCTCTATTCAATCAGGTCAAAGCCAGGCTTGAGAGGAAGGGTGCATCACTTGTTGAAATCAATCTGCCGTTATTCGACACGAACAGAGCCAATAATATGGCGGGCGAGGCGGAAGATATTGATCAATACCTAGGTTCTTTTGCGTCGACCAGAAGGAGCCTTCAGGACATATGCTTGTCTGGTCGCACACGGCTAGGCGAGAAAGCCTGCATAGGCTATATGGAAAGTATTGCGCCAAAGTACAGCGATCGATATGATTCTGCGTTAAAGACTTTTGAGAAGAATAGAAACTATGTAGAGGGATTGATGCGAGAAGATGGCATTGATGCTTTGCTAATGCCACTTAGTTCTTGGCAACCCCCAAGCTATTACGATGATATGTATCGCACAGCCACAACGGAATCGCCGGTTGCGTCAAACTCCGGATTGCCGGCAATTGCTTTGATTGCTGGTTGGACATCGGCAAGTCCAGCGATGCCGATCGGCTTTGAGTTGATTGGTTTTCAATATGGAGAGGGGGATCTAATCGGCCTTGCGCAGGCTTATTCTTCTGGTCTTCCAGGCAGGCCTTTGCCTGAATTAAATGCAGGTAATAATGACTCTCCTTTCGAGGATATTTGTGTTCAAGGAATTAATTACTTTATTACTCAGGCTGGTTGGCATAGTTATAAGCAGTTCCTAAAGGATGCTAATGGTCAGAATATTGAGCCAGCTGCTTACCAAAGGTTTTTTGAGCAGCAAACGCAAAAATTCGCTCAGGCAAATCAACAGTCTGTCCAAGCTTGTGAATAACTGCTCTGCTTATCCAGCTTTTTCCTGTTCTTGAGAGGCTTCTGCTCCGCGAACACAGGCACAATTAGGGCTTGCTAAAAAACGAGAATTGAATTAACTCTCGCTTCTCAACTTTTAGTTCTAGATGTAGCACCTTGGCTTCGGCTCGTTTGTATTTGCGCAGGAGAGCTGTAAGAACAGCTCTCTAGTCTCGTTGTCTGTTTACGCCACTGCTGCAAAACTCTCGCGGAATGCCTTCAGGGTGGTTTCGATGTCTGCTTCGGAATGGGCAAGGGACGTGAAGCCTGCTTCGAAGGCACTTGGGGCTAGGTAGATGCCCCTTTCGAGCATGGCCCGATGCAGCTTGCCGAAGCGTTCGGCATCGGTTGCTTTGGCATCTTCGAAATTCCGTACTGGGCCTTCGCAAAGGAAGAAGCCGAACATCGCACCGATGCTGTTGCCCGTAATGGGAACCTCTGCTGCTTTGGCTGCTTCGAGAATGCCGTTAATTAAGCGCTCCGTAGTGCTTTCTAGGCGCTCATAGGTGCCTTCTTGCTTGAGTAGCCCAAGGGTCTTGATGCCAGCAGTCATGGCCAGCGGGTTGCCACTCAGCGTGCCGGCTTGGTACATGGGGCCTGCGGGGGCCACCATCTCCATGATCTCGGCTCTGCCGCCATAAGCACCAACGGGGAGTCCACCCCCGATCACTTTCCCCATGGTGGTTAGATCAGGCGTGACGCCAAAGCGGGCCTGAGCACCTCCGTAGCTGATGCGGAACCCGCTCATGACTTCATCAAACACAAGCAAGGCTCCGTGTTCACGGGTGAGTTCTCGTAAACCTTCCAGGAAACCAGGCTCTGGAGTAATGAATCCGGCATTTCCTACGACCGGCTCAAGGATCACCCCGCTGATTGCGTCAGGATTCTCGGCAAACAGCTCTTTGACTGCCTCGAGATCGTTGTAGGGCGCAGTGAGGGTGTTACTGGTGGTGCTGCGGGGCACCCCTGGTGAGTCGGGTAGACCGAGAGTTGCCACCCCGGATCCAGCTTTCACCAAAAACATGTCGGCGTGGCCGTGATAGCAGCCTTCGAATTTGATGAGCTTGTCGCGGCCAGTGAATGCGCGCATGAGGCGCAGTACAGACATGCAGGCCTCTGTGCCGCTATTCACAAAACGGACCATCTCGACGCTGGGCACGGCGTCGATCACCATTTCAGCTAGTTGATTCTCTAGCTCACATGGGGCACCAAAGCTTGTGCCCTTTTCAAGCGCATCTTGTAGCGCAGCGATGACTTCTGGGTGGGCATGGCCGCAGATTGCGGGCCCCCAGCTGCCGATGTAGTCGATGAAGCGATTGCCATCGACGTCCCAGGCGTAGGCACCCTTTACGCGGTCAAACACGATCGGTTGGCCGCCTACGGAGCGGAATGCTCGCACTGGAGAACTAACGCCACCAGGCATTAAGCGCTGGGCGGCGCTGAAAATCGCCTGGGAGCGGCTGGTGTTCAAGGCTGAAGCTGTCACAGGGACCGAAGCCAAGTGGCTGATATGAACCGTTCGCCATCTTGACCCAAAACGGTCAGAAGCGGATGAACTGTGTCAGGCCATCCGTTTACTTCTGGGTTTGCTGCCTAGGTTGTTGGACAGATGCGCGGGCATGGTGTCCCACGACTGGACTGCTCTAGACAGGGACTTAAGGCGATTTTTGCCGAAGAAGTCGGTGGTCTCCAAGCGGCAAGAGTTGCTCGTTTATGACTGTGACGGGTTAACCATCGATCGTCATTGTCCTCCTTTGGCAGTGCTGCCCGAGACCACTGAGGAGGTGTCTCAGATCTTGGCTTGTTGTCATCGCCATGGCATCCCTTTTGTCGCTAGGGGTAGTGGTACGGGGCTCTCGGGAGGTGCATTAGTCGAGCAAGAGGCGCTGTTGGTGGTGACCAGTCGCATGCGCAGGATCCTTTCGATGGACCTTGATAACCACACCATTACGGTGCAGCCAGGAGTGATCAATAGTTGGGTGACTCGGGCGGTCGCTGGGGAAGGGTTTTATTACGCCCCTGATCCTTCCAGTCAGGTGGTGTGCAGCATCGGCGGCAATGTGGCCGAGAACTCCGGTGGTGTGCACTGTCTCAAATATGGCGTCACCAGTAATCATGTTCTGGGGCTTGAAGTAGTGCTTGCTGATGGCACGGTGACCCTTCTCGGTGGTGGATTGTCGGAGCATGCGGAGCTCGACCTGCGTGGGGCATTTATTGGCAGCGAAGGCACCCTGGGGATCGCCACAGCGATCACTTTGCGGCTCTTGCGGGCGCCGCAACATGTGACTGTGCTGCTCGCAGATTTCCCCACCATGGAGTCTGCTGGCGAGGCGGTCTGCCAGGTCACCGCCGCCGGAGTTTTACCTGCGGGTATGGAGATCATGGACAACTTCATGATTAATGCAGTCAATGATCTGTTTGGCTTCGACGAATACCCTCGTGATGCCGCGGCTGTGCTGCTGATTGAGCTCGATGGTCAGGCGGCGGAAGTCACTGTGGCCGCAGACCAGGCCAGTGGACTTTGTAGCAAGGCAGGAGCGAGGACCATTCGTCGTGCAGAAGAGGCTGCTGACCGTGCCTTGCTTTGGAAGGGACGCAAGTCAGCATTTGCTGCGGTTGGGCAGATTTCACCCACCTATTACGTGCAGGACGGTGTCGTGCCACGCAGCACTTTGCCGAGGGTGCTGACGGCAATAGAGAGGCTTAGTCGAGAGTATGAGTTGCCGGTGGCCAATGTTTTTCATGCTGGCGATGGCAATTTGCATCCTTTAATCCTCTACAACGCAGACACGCCTGATGTGGAGTCTCGTGTTCGGGATCTGGGGTCAGCCATTCTGCGTGAGTGTCTTGATGTTGGCGGCAGCATCACTGGTGAACATGGGGTTGGGGCTGATAAGCGCTGTTATCTCGATTGGATGTTTGCAGAGGATGATCTGTCCACAATGAAACTGCTACGAAGAGCCTTCGATCCAGATGGACGGGCCAATCCTGACAAAATTTTCCCCACTCCAAAAAGCTGTGGTGAGTCGGCTCGGCGCCAGGTCATCTTGACTTCAGAAGGTCTTGAGATGCCTTCAGAAGCCAAGGCATTCTGACTGCTCCGGAGGTGAATCCTTGACTGCGACTATTGCCTTAAATAGCCATGTCCTTCAATTGCTAAACAGTTCCGACATCTCCTCATCGTCATCAATTGGAGGCCAGTTGAGATCTACGGTTACCGGGGCATGATCACTAGGCTTTTCATGGCCCCTTAGATGTTTGTGAATCACACAGCTTCTGGCCTGACTGAGAAGCTCATCGCATAGGTAGATGTGATCAATACGCCAACCCTGATCACGGTCCCAGGCACCACTTCGATAGTCCCACCAGCTCCAATGGTTGGCATCTGGTTCGAACACGCGGAACACGTCGTGGAGTCGGTCTCCTAAAACCTTTAGAAGAGCCTCTCTTTCAAGCTCGCTAGCCATAATCCCTCCCGTTAGTCGTTCGGGATGATGAATGTCTCTTGCTTCCAAGGCGATATTGAAATCCCCAACGAGGCAGAGGGGTTCATCCCGTTTCGCTTGTGCACTCAAATAGCGGTTTAGGCAGCTCAGCCATTCGAGTTTGTAGGGATATTTCTCTGATTTCAGAGCGGAACCGTTGGGAACGTAGACATTGACGATACGAATGTTGTTAACGAGCGCGCTGATGACGCGCTTTTGCTCTCCCAGTTGCAAGGCTTCGGCATCCTCTGGGAGCTCGCCAGTGAAGCCCCGGCGCACATCTTCGAGAGGTTGACGGCTAACGATTGCAACGCCGTTATAGGCCTTCTGTCCGTGAAAGTGCACTTGATAGCCCTGAGCTTCAAAGACCTCGTGAGGGAAAAGCGGATCATCCACTTTGGTCTCCTGGAGGCAAAGCAGATCGGGTTGGGCATCCTGTAGCCAAGCTTGCACCTGATCGAGGCGGGTGCGAATTGAGTTGACGTTCCAGGTAGCGATCTGCACAGGTCATGGAAATCTGACCATGACAATTAGCATTAGCCTTACTGAACTTGGGGATGCGTCATTGATCAACCGAGCCCCCTTAGGTCTTAATCCCTTTTGCAAGCTTGGTTTGGCTGCACTGCCAATTGCCTTGCTCAGCCTGACAACAGTTGTCGATCCTGCTGAAGCACAGCTTTCAGGTGACTATCAGACACCTCAGGAGCGTGATCTTTACAACACCGTTCCGGGGAACAACGACAAAGGAACGATTCTCGATGCCACCAATCCGATGGACCTTATGAATCGTTTGCGAAGGTCCACAGCAATGGACGATGCCACAGTTCCTTCTGATGCAATCGATGCAGCCCTCAAGGCCCTGGAATTGGAGAGTTCTGAGGCTTCGGCGAATCAGCCCTGAGGACACTGTTTGAACCTTTTGTGCGGATTGAGTTAAGCCTCCACTGACTCGCCAGGCCATCAATCAGGGGATCGGCTTCGCCTGGTTTTTTACGGCGTTCTCTAGCTTCTTGAAGCAGAGTTTGTGCTTGCTGGTCTTGGCCTTGCTCCTGCCGCATGAGAGCAAGAGCGAGCAAGGGACGTGCATCTGTTGGTGACTCATTCGATAGAACGCGATAGAGCGCAGCGGCAGCCTTGGTTTGTCCTGTCTGGCGCTGCAAATCTGCCAGGAGAAGCCCTATGGGTATGCGCTTGCCTTTCGTTTTGGACTCAAATCTCTTTTTGAGTTCAGCAACGGCGGCTTTTTCTCTCCCGGCCTCTAGGTCAAGCAAGATCTTCAGTTGCAGGACCTCGAGGTTGTGAGGCTGGATGGTCATTAGCTGGTTGATGTCCTTCCGGGCTCCATCGCGATCTCCCTGTTCGCGCTTGAGTTCCGCGAGCATCAACTTCCATAACCAGGTTTTTGGCTGCCTGGCCATTAGCAGTTCAATTTGGGTCATTGCTTCCTCGTTGCGAGCTAGGACCAGCAATCGCTCCAGCAGCTTTTGCTGTTCTTCTGTGTTCAGATCACCATTATTTTGTTGATCTAGCAGATCTTTCACCTGCCGATTGAGGATCTCCCGATTGCCTAGAGCTCTTGACTCAGGTGCGATCAATTGCGCTCCAAACCAGGCCAGTGCTGAGGCGGTAATGAGCCCAGTGATCAGAAGGATCATCCCGCGGGAGGGCAAAATCCTTTCGGGCTTAAGCACTTCAGCGAGCAGAAAATTACCTGGTCAGTCTGGGACGGTTCACGAATGCTGGCTAGATTTCCAATTGGGCCAGTGGATGCCCTTTTTTTCGATGCGCGACCATCCGATTCCTGCGGCCACTGAGCCGTTGCAGTACAGGGCCATCGGTGTCGTAAGAGGCACTTATCGGCCTCAAGATTCTGAGCAGTTCACTCGAGGTTTCCTGGTGGATTCTGAAGGGGTTGAGATTGAGGCTGTTGTCCTAGGCCGGGTGCTCACTTTGATGCGTCGTCATCTGGCAATGGATCAACCTCATCTATGGGTCGTCTATCCACGCTGCCGCGAAGCGGATCATCTGCATCTACAGATCTCTGGAATCTGGGAGCCCAGCACCCTGAAACAAACCTTGCTTGATGAAAGTGATTCAGAGTCTTCGAGTGATTCCAGCTTGGAACTTGAAGATCAGCTTCCTCAAGGGGACGACTACTTTTCTATTCGTGGTGAATTGATTTATACCAGGCCTGAAACCGGTGACCTGGTTTTGAAGGTTCGCCAGAAGCCTAGGGCTGATGGCAGTAGACCATTGCCGTTCAAATTGCAATTAAAAGGGGATGTGCCCCTCAGTAACCTGCGTCATTTTGTGAGTTTGGAGGTGCGACGTCGTGGGCAGCAGCTTCACCTTGAAGACTATGAAGTGATGGGGCCGATGCCTACTCGCGGTGGCAAGGGGCGAGGTGGAAGAGGTTCCCTTGTTCGCAGGGATGGACGCGGTAGCCAGCCCAATAACTGAATGTCGTTGATCCAACCTTTCTGCTTAAGCCTTGGTGTTAGATCCTTCGCTGCATTGGCTGTCTATCTAGGCGTCGTGATTGCTATTGGTTTGGCTGTCGACAAGCTGTATTGGCGCTCTGTTCATGTTTGGTTTGGTCAGTTTCCCAAGGGACTCCCTCAGGGGCAATGACGGCCCTGTTTGTTGACTGCCCAACTGGTCTGGCTGGTGACATGCTCCTGGCCGCATTTTTGGATCTGGGTGTGCCTCGGGCCGTGATTGAGGCTCCCCTTGCAGGACTTGGCCTTGAGCAGGGTTATGCCCTTACGGTCGCCGAGGACCGCAGCGCCGGCTTGAGGGGCCTGAGGTTATCCGTCGAAGGGCTCGAATTGGAGCCTCCTCATCGGCTTTGGCATGACATCAGAGCGCTGATCATGGAGGCTGATTGGTCAGAACCTTTGCGCGCCAGGGTGTTGGCGGTGTTCAAGGCTTTGGCGGAAGCAGAGGCTGCGGTTCATGGTCACCCCATCGAGCAGGTGCATTTTCATGAAGTGGGCATGATCGATGCTTTGGTTGATGTGGTGGGCGTTTGTGCGGCTGTTGAGCACTTGGCTCCCGAACAGATTGTCTGCGCCGTACCTCCGGCGGGGCGAGGCAAGACGGCAACAGCTCATGGCTTCTTGCCGGTTCCGGTCCCGGCCGTTTTGGAACTAGCCCGAAGACATCAAATCTGCCTCGAGGTTGGTGATGACCTCCCGGCTTGTGAACTCACCACTCCGACGGGGCTTGCCTTGATGGCTGTGCTGGCAGAGCGCTTTGGTCAGCCTCCCTCGCTAAGAATCAAAGCGATTGGCGTGGGTTTGGGACACCGCACTCTTGATCGCCCAAACATCCTGCGAATCTGTGAGCTCGATGGTTTCGCTAGAGAGCAATCTGAAGAAGAGATGGCTGGTTTGAGATGGCAGCCGGTGGTTGTGCAGGAAGCCTGGATTGATGACGCTACGCCTGAGGACGTTGCCGTTTTCAGTGATCAGTTGCGGGATGCCGGAGCGTTGGATGTTGTTTCTGAGCAAGTGCAGATGAAAAAAGGTCGCCAGGGGGTAAGTGTGAAGGCATTGGTGACTGCTGAACAGGCTCCTGGGTTGCGAGTGGTGTGGTTCTCTCAGGGAACGACTCTGGGGTTGCGGGAACACTCTCATGGGCGGTGGTTGCTGCCTCGTCGTGGGGGATCCTGT
Organism: Prochlorococcus sp. MIT 1306; assembly: GCF_047304515.1. NCBI lineage: Bacteria > Bacillati > Cyanobacteriota > Cyanophyceae > Synechococcales > Prochlorococcaceae > Prochlorococcus > Prochlorococcus sp. MIT 1306. The sequence goes on from NZ_CP138959.1 coordinate 403,944, forward strand.
CCCACGCCATGGGGCTCAGTGCGTGTCAAGCAGGTACGGCGACCTCAAGGGATCCTCACTGTCAAGCCGGAGCATGACGATCTCCTTCGCCTCAGTGTTGAGACGGGCCATTCTCTGGAGCAGTTACGCCGTGAAGTGTTGTTGGCTTCGGAGGATTTTGTTGCAGATGAGGATTGGACATGGTGATCTCAGGCTTGATTCGCCATGGGCGGGGTTTGAGGTTTTGGCTGGGCAAGGTTGCTCTCCCAGGTGGGTTTCGCCTCTGGATCACGCTCGCAAGTCTTGCCTTTGTGGTGGTGGCATTGGTCAGCCATGGGGCACAGTTGCGTCAGCTTTCCCTGAGTGGCCTGGCCTGCTGGTGGCTGGTGCTTGGCGTGGGGATCAGCTGGTCGAGCCTCGTGGTGAATGCACTCGCTTGGCGAGTGTTGGTGGGTTGGTTGGGCCATCGACCCAGGCAAATTTCACTGATTCCCCTTTTCCTGAGTAGCAATCTGCTCAAGTATCTGCCTGGCGGGATCTGGCATTTGGTTGAGCGAATGCGGGTGCTAAGGCCCCATCTGGGGGCCGGGCCTGCATTGGCTTCTGTGTTGCTCGAGCCCTTGCTCATGGCCGTAGCGGCCCTGCTTTGGGTTCCCTTCGGAGGTTGGCAGTCTGGCTTGGCGATGGCCTGTTGCTTGCCAGCAATGTTGTTGATACCTCGCTGGAGAGAGCCCCTGCTCAGACGCTTAGAACGTGCCAAAGCCAAGCAGCTCGATCGGGTTGATGCGGGTTTGGTTGGTGTTGTTTCAGCAGAATCATTGGGCAGTGGACGAGACGACTACCCCTGGAGTTCGCTGGCGATGGAGATGCTCTTCGTGGCGTTTCGCTTTGCTGGATTTTGGTGTTGTGTGATGGCGTTTTCGCTGAGCACCAGCTTGTCGATGGGGGAATGGTTGGCAGCGTTTGCCTTGGCTTGGACTGTGGGCTTGGTCGTTCCTGCAGCGCCTGGAGGGCTAGGGGTTTTTGAAGCCACTCTTTTGTTGCGAGTGGGCTCTGAGGTGCCGGAAGCGCCCTTGTTAGCGGCGGTGCTCTGCTACAGGGTGATCGCAACGATTGCCGATGGGCTTGCCGCTGCTGCGGTTGCGGGGGATCGTGCGTTATTGAAGCGACAGACGGTGCATTAGCGAGACAGACGGCGCATGCAATGAGGCGATGAGATGTCTCAGCCTTGAAAAATTAAATTGTCTATAAAAGTCTGAGACCCTTATTGACGATTTCAGATTGGCGACAGAATTGATAAATCTTGCGGCTCTAAGTAGCACGTTCTCTGTGTTGTTGAGTCGAGACCAATCGGGGTGCCTTGTTGCTCGACATGGTTTGGTCTTTAGCCTTTCTGCATGGCTGAAAAGGCTGAGTCAATTATCGGAATCAATGGCACTTCTTGTTGCGAAGTTGCTTGAAACTTGCCTTAGAGAGTGTTGGAGATGCTCTGGTTTCTTGGGGCATTCTAGGGGTGGAATTTCGCTTAATGACTGTCAATCTATGAAAACATCGCTGGAGGCTAAAGCCTTAAAAGAGAGGCTTCTGGGCTAAAAATTTCTCTTTGAGCTCAAAGAATAGCAACTTGCTAATTCTCTTTCATGCAGTACCTTTTACACTTTGCTCATCATCGCTTCTGGTGAAAATTTTCAATTTAGTTGGATTGGTTTGAACTGGAAGAAGTTCTCTGAAATCTTCTTATGCTCGTAAATTTCGCTAAGCATCGGTTCATTGTGAACATAAATGTGTATCGCATGCATCACACTGTTGCTAGCAAAGAAACTGACCATGGATGTTCTTGACCTTTTCCCAAGGTCCATCCTCAAGGGGGAGCTTGAACCCTCAATGCTCAGCAGCCTGCAGAGTCTTGCGGCTCAGGTGCTCGCGAATCCAGAAAACAGCCCTGATGCATCGGCGAAGCTGGCTGGGCAACTCAACCAACAAAGAGAGCTTGCTCTCAAGCAACTAGAAGTTCAGAATTTTTGCAATCAAGCTGTCTTGCCTGGTTGTGAACGTTGGATTCGTCATGTGATTGATCGGCAACCTCCGCAAGGACGTGGCCCATGGACACCAGGCCGCTATCGGCTGCAGATGGTGGATGTTTGGTTGAACAGCCAACGTGCTGGTGATTACAACCCGACCCATACCCATGGTGGAAGTTTTTCGGGTGTTGCATTCCTGCAAGTGCCATCTCAGATCAGGCCAGAGAGTTTTGATGGTCAGCTTTGTTTTCATGGCCCTGAGGAATGGCACATCCAAAGTTTTCGCACGGGAATGGCGCACTATGTTTTGCCAGTGCCAGGTGAGTTTTATGTTTTCCCGGCATGGCAACCTCATTCTGTGATGCCTTTTCGAGGTGAAGGAGAGCGCTGGTCATTGGCTTTTAATGTTTTGGCATTGCCTAAGACAAAGGATCAGCCCACGCCACAGGATCAGCCCAGCAACTCTCAGATCAATCGAAACGTGTCCCTTTCATCCCAGAGAGCTGAGGTGAAAGGGTTTTAGCTGATTTTGTGGTTGAAAAATCAATGCCTCACCTTGGTCATGAATAGCTCCAATCGTCTGGAGAGAATGAACTCATGCCCTGCAGCTTTGCTAAAAGAAAAGATGCTTAGTCGTTGCCTGATATCAGAGCCAATAGCAGCAAGTGTAAGCATCAGAGGCTCCATGTATTAATAGTCTCGAAGCAACTTGAGCCACGTTTAATGTATAGGTCTAAGAGAGAGTTTGCTTGATTGTGTGTTTAGCCAAGTGGGGCATTGGTTGTATACCAAATTGGCGAACCCATTTCAACTGTAACCCCGACTAATCGCAGAGCAAGGAAAGCGGCAAGGCCAAGAAATAGGCGTATTAGAAGCACATTATTGTATTTTTCCATAGACTGGTCTTCAATCAAAAGATGTCAATATCTTAGTCTTCGCATGCTGCTAATCTCGTATCAAATAAGTGATTTATCTGTAGCAAGTGTTGTGGTTGAGAGACTTTTTTGTCGATCGAGTCTCTCTTCGCAATTCTCGCTTGTTATGAGTCTGTGGTTTTGAATGGGGTCTGCCTTTCTGAAACCGACCCAAAACTCTTGTTGAAGATCATTTGAAGTATTGAAAACTAAGTGAGTGGTTCTTTGCTTAAAGGAGGCTTTTTTCGTTCCCCTTGATCGAGCCCTGGGACCAATGCCAGCGAAGCGATTAATCCCAGAGCGATGATAATCAGTGCTGGCAAGATGGATTCCGCCATGCGTTCATCTGCGGCGTATTGGTACAGCCGTACAGAAAGGGTGTCGAAATCAAAGGGTCTCAGGACAAATGTGAGAGGTAGTTCTTTAACCGTGTCGACAAAAACCAAAAGTGCTCCTACCGCTAGTGGACCTTTCAGTAAAGGCAGATGAACGCGTCGAAGCACCTCCTGCCATTGACAGCCAAGTCCAGTAGCGGCTTCATCCAGGCTTGGGGAAAGGCGCTCGAAGGCAGCGTCGAGTCCTCCTTTTGCAACTGCCAAGAAGCGATCGCTATAGCCCCACAGCAGCAGCAGAATCCATGCGAGGTTCCATGGAGCACCGTTGAATGGCATCAGCGCAATGGCCATCACAGCTCCTGGAATGGCATAACCAATACCTGCCATAAATGAGAGGTTGCCCATCCAGCGTGTTGATGACCAACGCTTGGCGATTGCAAGGATCAGACCTGCTACCACGGCCAGGCTTGCTGCTGCCAGCCCAAGTCCAAGACTGCGTTCTGTCAGTGGGATTAGATCAGGATCTATCCCTTGTTCGAGTTGATCGAGATTGAGGATGGCCCACAGCAGGGGCACACCCAAAGTGATCGTGGGAGGAATGAGGGCTAGGCACTGAGCGCACAGGGCTCGTACACCGTGCAGCTGCCAGGCTGGAGAATCGCCACCAGCGACACCCTCTGTCCAGCGGCGGCTTCGTCGTCTCAGTCTGCGTTCATACCCCACCAGTGACATCACGATGATCAGCGCGATCATTGCTAGTCCAATGGCACCGGCAGGATTGCCTTCCATTTGCCAGGTCTCAACGATGCCAGCTGACAGGCTTGGGATGGCGAGTAGTGCTACGGCCCCGAGTTCATTGACGACTTCCATGCCCATCAGGGCAATCCCGGCACCAATCGCTGGCAAAGCCATGGGCAGAGCAATGCGTCGAAAACTGTTCCACGGTCCAACCCCAAGACTGCGGCAGGCTTCCAGTTGGCGGCGTCCGCAGATTGAAAAGCTTTCAGTGCTGAGGAGAAAAACGTAGGGATAGGTTGTCAGCGCCATGATCAAAATCCCCCAGCCCATGCCATGAATTCGTATGGCATTGCGACTGCCAAGATCGATCAGGATGGCCGAGAGTAGGTAGGCGGGTGTGGCGAGGGGCAATAGCTGAGCCACTCGTAGGGCTCGACGTCCTGGGAAGCGGCAGTTTGCTAATAACCAGCCGTTTGCAGTTCCCAGTAGGCCACCCAATAAGGATGTCCCGATCAGCAGAGTCAAGGTCCCTTGAATCTGTTGTGGGCCATCGACTCCCAGGCTGGCCGATCCATTGATGAATCCCTGCAGTGCTTCACGGATCAGACCAATCAGAGGCCAGAGAGCAAGTACAGCAAGCAGAATTGCCATGCTGTTGAGAAGCAGGCGGTCTGGTTGCCAATGGCGTTTGCGCAGGCGGTTCGAGCCGTAGCTTGACGGGACGGCGTCTTGGGTCATCAGGCGATCAATCTCAACCGTTAGAGGCCATCAGGGAGAAGGTTTTGATGTTGAGCAAGCGAAGTTGGGTGGCATTGGCAGAGTTCTGCAGCGGTGAAGACTTTTTTCTGAATGACCTCAACTGCGTTCAACAGCATTGTGAGTCACGACATTCTTTTTGCTCTGCGATGGCTTTGAACGCTGGCCTGCAGCTTCTTGTTGTGCTCGAGTTCCCTTCCCGCTTGTTGATTGAGGGGTAGTTTTCTAGGGGCGTCGCTCGCGTACCGGAATCGGCACAAGTGAGGGTTCCATCAGTCCGCCGCCGCTGTTGTCGTCATCGGAATCGGCCAATAACCAAAAGGCCAGCATCACTAGGGCCAGGGCGGTGATGGCGGTCAGCAGTTCAAGCATGGCCCTCTCCGTTGAAGAAACAGTGTAGCCAGGTAGATCTCAATCAGAAGTATTAGAAGCTTGATTTTGTTCATACTGAAGTATCAATTCAGCACAGCAAACACAACCAGCGAGTGTGCAGTCGTTTTTATTGCCTCAGAATTGAGTGCGCTGTTGATCAAGCTGTTGTTCAGGTTCTCCTCCTGGCGCGGGTTGAGCAACTGCCATTGCTGCAGCTGTTGAGTAGCAAGCAGTGGGCGAAGTTGTCGATCTGTTTGCCTGTTGGTTGGATTCAGCTGAACCCTTTGCCGGCGTCCTTTGCTACGCAGGCCTGAAGTTGGCGCCGAAGGGTGTCGTGATCGAGTTGGCGTCCAATCAACACCAGTTGGTTCTTGCGCTCAGCGGGCCAGTCGCTGTCATCAATGGAGAAGCGCTTGCCGGCTAAATGAAAGATGTGGCGGCGTTCGCTCTCGTTGAACCAGAGAATCCCTTTGGCACGAAAGACTTCTGCAGGAAGTTGATTGTCTAAGAAATTTTGGAACTTCCGCAGCGCAAAAGGGTCATCGCTGCTGAAGGATAGGGATGTGAAGCCTTCGATTGCTAGGTGATCAGGGTTGTCATCGTGGTGATGACTGTGATCGTCGTGGTGATGACTGTGATGACTGTGATCGTGGCTCTCTGCAACGTCTGCTGGTTGTACGCGATCGGTTTCAAACAGGCCCACGCTTAGTAGCAGCGGTAAGGGCACATCTCCTTTGATTGATCGAAGGATGCGGGGATTTTGTTTGAGGTCTGCCAACTTGGATTCAACCTCTTTTAATCGCTCTTCAGGGACGAGATCTGTTTTGTTGAGCAGCAGGATGTCGCCATAGATCACCTGGGCTCTGCCGACTTCGCTTTCCAAGAGTTGGTCGTTAAAGTTTTCCGCGTCGATCAAGGTAATGATCGAATCCAAGCGGGTTTGATCTCGCAGTTCACTGCCAAGAAAGGTCATGGCAACGGGGAGCGGATCTGCCAGGCCTGTGGTTTCCACAACGAGGTAATCGATTGGGTCTGGACGTTCGAGAATCCGATCAACCGCTTCGAGCAGCTCCCCATTGATCGAGCAGCATATGCAGCCATTGCTGAGTTCAACCATGTCCTCGCTGGTGCTGACGATCAACTCGTTGTCGATTCCAATCTCACCGAATTCATTCACCAATACGGCGGTTTTTAGGCTCTTCTGATTGCTGAGGATGTGGTTGAGCAGGGTGGTTTTGCCGGCGCCTAGGAAGCCAGTGAGGATTGTTACCGGTACGCACCGGTCTTGCTCGGGCGCTTCGCCATGATCAGGTTGAGTGGTTGCTTCGGATGCGATTGCGTCGTTCATGGGCTTGCCGTCAGGGGAGCGGGAGGGTGCTGGAACCACAGCCGCTCGTTGATTCCATGCTGGCAGCAGTTTTGGCTGAGTGAGTTTTGATTAGCCCGGTTCCAGCAAATTGATTGCTTCGGCGAGCTTCAAATCACGATCGCTCAGTCCGTTGACGTCATGGGTCGTCAACTCGATCGTCACAGTGGCATAGACGTTGCTCCATTCCGGGTGATGGTTCATGGCTTCAGCTAGCAGTGCCACACGGGTCATAAAACCGAAGGCTTCCACAAAGTTGCGAAAGCGCCATTGCCGTCGCAGCCGTTGATCCGCCAGGGTCCACCCCGGCAGCTTTTCAGCTACGGAAGAGAGCTGTTCAGCAGTAAGCAGGGTTGCCGTCATGAGGTTGTGTTGTGAGCTTGGGAGTCATTCTTGTCTGTGATGGTTGCTGTGTTGTGTTGCTCTAATGATGCAATGGCTGAAGGGTGATTTGATGTTGTCCCCTAGGAGTGATTGCGGCAGTTGAATCCAATGCTGTTGTCTGAGCTGGTCGGATACTGCTAAACAATTTTTCTTTGAACCAGTAGTGATTGAGCGCTGTGGTGCGTTGTCGAGGGGTTGTCTTGTCAGAGCATCGATCAACGATGAACATTGGGCAGTGCATTTGTGCGGCTCAGGTTTGATCTGTTGGCATCGATTGCTCCTGATCTGGTGATTCAGCTAGATCGTGGAGACGATCAACGAGCAGATCTACGTCGGTCTCAGCACCACCATCTTCAGCCCAGGCATCAGGGTTGTGGCGTTGCTGCACCAACTGGTTGAGTTTGAAACCATTGCGGCGTGCGAATAAGTTGGCTGTGCTGCTTGGTGCTGGTTCTTTTTGGCTAGCAGTTGGCTTGTCTGTTTTGGATTTCGAGAGATCAGGAATGGCGAGATTGAGGGCACCTCGTAGTAGATGCTCGATGGCTTGTTTTTGATCCATGCCGTGCATCGCGGCATAACGATCAAGTCGCTTTAACAATTCATCAGGCAGATCATTCATGGCTGTTCATTTCGCCAATCGCGTGGATCGCCACCCGCCTGTGGCTTCCATGCCGGCGATGTTCCCAGAGATAAATCGCCTGCCAGATGCCTAGTAGCAGCCTGCCTTGATCAATGCTGAGGCTAAGAGTGCTGCAGGTGAGAGCTGTGCGGATATGTGCGGGCATATCGTCTGGCCCTTCATCGTCATGGAGATAGGAACGCCGCTCGCCTAGGCCGTTGATCGGCCGGAAGCCCTCTTCTGGCACGAGAGCCTTGAGATAAGCCGAGAGATCTGTGAGCACTCGTGGGTCTGCGTTTTCGTTGATGGTGAGGCTGCAGCTGGTGTGCAATGCAGTGAGGTGGAGAACGCCACGTTTAATCCTCGAGGAGGCAATCCAATGATTGAGCTGGGCAGTGAGGTCTGTGAAGCCTTCTCCTGTCGTGACGATCTCCAGCTGGTGTAACGCTTGCTGAAGAGACATCGCTGTTGGGGGGAGTGACTGGCTGCCTAAGTTTGGTCTACACAGTTGAGCTGGCAGCAATGGGGCGTGCTGTTTCGCTGAAAGGGCCTGCTGGCGATCATTGCTTTGCTTGCTGCGCTTGCGAGTGGCTGTGCCCCTCTCCATGCGCAGCGGAGGCTGAAGCAGTTGAAAAATATCTGCCCGATGGCTTGTCTCGAAACCTTTCGCTGGCAAAGAAAACACTCGCCAATGGATGACCTATGCCTTGATGGCCAGCAATGGTGAGGAATTCCTTTGTGGTTGGATGACGTTGACTGATGACTTATGCCGCAAGGAATGCACCTGGAACAGGAGATGACCGTCAATGTTGAACCTGAGCTCACCCTCTTGTTTGACGGGGCTTGTCCTTTTTGTTGCCGTGAAGTGAGCTTTTTACGCGCTCATGATCGTCACGGTCGCTTGAATTTTGTTGACATTGATTCCCCTGACTATGAGCCTGAGGCCTTTGCTGGCATTAGTTATCGGCAGGCGATGGGGCGCATGCATGCGTTGCGTCGCAATGGTGAAGTCGTTCGAGATGTCGCGGTCTTTCGCGAGGCTTATCAATTGGTGGATTGGGGATGGCTCTATGCACCCACGGCCTGGCCTGGTGTTGCTGTTGTTGTGGATGGGGTCTACAAGATCTGGGCTCGATTGCGCCTGCGGCTCACTGGTCGCGAATCCCTCGATCAGCTATGCCGCTGCCGCATGAAGCGGCTTTAGTTTTTTGCTTCTCTTTTACCTAACGCTTAAGGGGTAAGGGGGAGTCAAGCTCGACGAACTTTTGGCCTTAGGGCGCTCGTCTGTTTAAGGTTGATGCAGTCATGGATCCAGCCTTTGTCTGCGCTGGCTTGGCAACGACTTGGTGAATACCTGCACGAGACCCAGCTGTTGGGTTCGATTCAAAGCACCCTTTATTGGGATCAAAACACCAGGATGCCTTCTGCTGGCGCAGCTTGGCGTGGTGAGCAGCTCAGTCTTTTGGCCAAGCAATTACATGCACGTCAAAGCAGTTCGCAATTTGAGGGGCTGTTGGTGGAGGCTCGCGCTGAATTTGAGCAAGCTCGATTGGTGGGGGAGTTGGAGCCAATCCAAGTTGTTGGGCGAGCTCGCAACCTGGAGCTTCTTGAGCAAGACCTGAGGCGACAGCAGCGCCTAGATCCTGCCTTGGTGGGAGCGCTCGCGACTGCGAAGTCAAAGGGATATGCCCGATGGCAGCAAGCCAAATCAACGGCTGATTTTTCCTGCTTTGCGCCGGCTTTGCAGCATCTGATCAGTTTGCGCCAGGAACAGGCGCAGCAGCTGGCAGAACAACGCAGCTGCTGGGAAAGTTTGGCCCAACCTTTTGAGCCAGATCTGACCTTGGCGCGTTTAAAGGAGCTGTTTGCTCCATTACGTCAACGATTGCCTGATTTAGTTGAGAAGGCACGTGCTTGGACTCGTTCTCGTGCTGTTTCATTGGGATGGGATTTGCCTGACACCACTCAGCAGGATCTTTGTGAGCGCTTGTTGCAGGGATGGGGTCGGGATCTGAGCATCACTTGCGTGGCGCGATCACCCCATCCGTTTTCAACCACCCTTGGACCTCAGGATTTTCGACTCACGACAAGAGTGGTGCCTGGGCAGCCCTTGTCTTGTTTTTTGGCCACCGCCCATGAATGGGGACACTCCCTCTATGAACAGGGTCTACCTGCTCAAAGTCATCAATGGTTCACTTGGCCGTTGGGCCAGGCCACGTCGATGGCGGTGCATGAGAGTCAGTCTCTGTTTTGGGAGAACAGAATCGCCCGCAGTAGGGCTTTTTGCGAATGCTGGTGGCCTCATTTTGCATCTGTAGGCGCGCCACTCAGCTCTGCTGATGAGCTTTGGCTGGCGATGAATCCATTAACCCCAGGCTTGAATCGCGTGGAAGCCGATGAACTCAGCTATGGCTTGCATATTTTAATTCGAACAGATCTTGAAATTGCGCTGCTAGAAGAAGGCTTACCGGTGGAAGATTTGCCTGATCAATGGAACCAGCGCTATAGCAATTTGCTTGGTGTGATTACCGAAAATGATGGCGAGGGTTGTCTGCAAGATGTGCATTGGAGTGAAGGTTTATTTGGCTATTTCCCTTCTTATCTGATGGGGCATCTGATAAGTGCGCAGCTATCAGATGCGATGCAGCAGGCGATTGGACCACTTGAGGAACATGTTTCTCAAGGTAATGAGCATCAGCTGTTGGCTTGGTTGCGAGAACATGTTCACCCGATTGGCCGGATGATGAATGCTGAGCAATTGGTGGAGCATGTAACCGGAAAACCTTTATCAAGCAAGCCTTTCCTTGATTACTTAGAAGACAAGCTTGAGCATCTGCAAGAACTTTAATAGATACTCCTGGCCTAGATTTGGCGCTATGTTGAAAACGTCTGCTGCCGTTACTAGATCAAATCAATTGTATTGAAGGGAAGGGCATTGGGTGAATGGCATCTTTCTTTGCTGTTAGATGTTCTTACTAATTATTTTCTTTCTTCTGGGATTTCTCCAGGGCCCGTTATGCTTGATACAGCAGAACGTCGCAAATGAAAGGTGTTAACGGCATATTGGCTGCCCTTGGCGTCATGCTTTTGGTGTTTATTGTTATCACCATGGGGATAATTCCTGGAGGTAATGTTATCACTAAGCAAGTTGCTGATAGTCAGCTTGATGCTAGGGGCGTAGCTATTGATCAATTGAAGAATAATCAAGTGGCAATTAATCCAACAGCCACTAATCCAACAGCCACTAATCCTCTAGCTATTCAGCGAGTGCAAGCTAATTCAGTGACCAGTCAGCAAGTACCGAATGATCAAGCATTAACAGATGAGGCCGTTGTTGAACAGCAGGGCTCTAAATGTGCACCTGGCTGGGTAGAGACAGGCGATGGCATTTTATGCGTGCCTGGATTGTTTAAGATGCTTGATGTTGCTGATGCGGGCAGTCCGGGCGAGAAGAATTGTTGGGCTGGAGGGATGGTGCTTAATTGCCGTGACTAAAGAATCCTTTATGACTCTATTCAATGGAAGCCCATAAGATCGTGCTCTGTTTAACATCAGGCTCCTAGAATGCCTATTTATTGGTATTATTGCCTTGATTAATTCAAAGCATCTGCACTAAAATAGTAATAGATAGTTTTGAGGTTTGGGAAACTAGTTTTGTCAAGGCTGGCGACAGCTGGCTGTGCTTTAAATAAAGGCATCGAAGGCATCTATAAAGAAGACGCTGTTCTCACCAACGGCAATGGGAAGAAATGCCCCTATGCCGGCTTGATTGGGTGTGCCTGCTCCTTGCAGTGCGCCTTGAAAACCCCAGTTGAACCGCACAGAATCTTTGAGGTTGATCTCCATCACCCCAAGATCTTCTGCACTACCAGCGTCTTGAGCAGCGACTGGTTGGATTGGAGTGTTGGCTAAGGCAAGAGCCGCAGCACCAGTGAGCGTTAAAGAGAGACGAATGGAACGCTGCACGGGGATTGAGCTTTTAAATGCTGTCAACAGCATGACGGGAAGATGTGGCTCTTGCTACCTGCCCACATCTGTTTTACCAAAACGATCAGCAGGATCGGTGTCTCGGTTGCGTAGTTTTGGCTTGTGGGTAATGAGCGCATGAGTTGCTGGTCTTGTATCAATAGGGCAGTAGATCTTGTCCAATGCAGAGCAAGCCATTCACTCAAAAACAAGACACGCCGTTGTGGCTTCAAGTTTTCATCGTCAGTAGATGGCCCTTCGCTCTGGTGATCTCGATCGGGGTGCTTTCTGCAACAGCGCTGCAGTTGCTCAGCCGCCCGATTCCAATTCGCATCGTCGGTGGATTGCAAGTGGATCAGATTGCTTTGCCCACCGTTGACATCAACGCCGAACAGCCACTCCCAGTGAGTGGTGATGTGGCTGTGAAGAATGGCGTGACGATTAACTCCAATAAAGCTCTGCCGATCCTCGGCCAAGTGTTGGTAGAAGAGATTAAAGGAAGCGTGAGTGTGGATGAAATTCGAACACCGGTGGATGTGGTGAATTCATCTCCGCTACAAGTGCAAGGTAGAGTTAATATTGATGGCAAGGTTAATGTGGAAGGGAGTGTGGGTGCATCTGTTAAGCCCAAACTCTTCTAACTTGTCTCATGGAAGCAAAGAAGATGATTGGCCGAAGGCTTCTCTTTTGACGAGAAGTTATTGATTGATATTTAGATGGTCAATTTTAATCTTTTTATTTGTTCTTTTAAGCCAACAGCTGCTTTTGCAGCTGTTGGCTTATTTCCCTTTTAAAGCTTTGGATAGTGTTAAGCATCTTTTGTTGAATCAATCACTTTGGATTCGTTGCGGCGATGAGCTTGATCGCGGCGCCCCCGTAGGATGCGCCGCTGGCGACTTCGCTACTTATGGCCAACATCGATCAGGCTCCAAGCCGCAGCACTCCCAACCTCTTGCATGTGTTGCCTGCCTTTGCCGATGAATCGGAATTGCGGCTCAACACGATCGTGGAGCTCAACTCCAACACGATCAATAAATATGAGCTGATCACGGAAACAGGCCACCTCAAGCTTGATCGTGTTGGCTACTCCTCCCTGGCCTATCCCTTTGCCTACGGTTGCATTCCTCGCACATGGGACGAAGACGGTGATCCACTGGACATCGAAATCGTCAGTGTCACAGAGCCGCTGGTGCCTGGCTCGATCGTAGAGGCAAGGATCATTGGCATCATGACCTTTGATGATGGTGGTGAAGTCGACGACAAAGTGATCGCTGTGCTGGCTGATGACAAGCGCATGGACCACATCACCAGCTTTGAACAGCTCGGAGAGCAATGGCTGAAGGAGACCCAGTACTACTGGGAGCACTACAAGGACCTTAAAAAGCCAGGTACCTGCAGGGTGAACGGCTTCTTAGGGGTGCAAAAAGCTGTCGAGATTATCAAGGCCTGCGAAGCCCGTTATCTCGCTGAGATCGATCCAAAACTGGTTGATTGATCCTTGCGACAATGGTCGTTGGCAGCGAATGAACATTGCCTGAACGGTTTTGTTGCTCGCTGTTTATCTTGAGACTGATCAGTCTTTGCTGGCCCGTGTCAAGCCTGTTGCGCCGTCCGTTTTCGCTATTGCCTGTTTCATTGATCCTGGCGGGAGCTGTTGCTTTGCCAGGCATGGTTCAAGCATTTGCTGAGGTCCCATCGGATAAAACTGAAGCGCCTGCATCTCTTGAGGCCTCAGCGGAAAACACTGAAGCGTCTGTATCGGCTGAGGTCTCTGCGGAAAACTCTGAAGCATCTGCATCGCCTGCGGACTCAGCGGACAACTCTGAAGTGTCTGTATCGGCTGAGGTCTCTGCGGAAAACTCTGAAGCATCTGCATCGCCTGCGGACTCAGCGGACAACTCTGAAGTGTCTGTATCGCCTGAGATCAGTACGAAAGTTGTCTTGCTGCTTGGTCGTCGTGAAATCAGTGTGATCCGCGATGGAGAGAAGCTTGGCCCCTGGCCGGTCGCTATTGGTGATCCTCGTACGCCTACTCCTACAGGTGTCTTCAAGGTGGAGAACAAAGTGACGAATCCGCAATATCAGAGCACCAAATCTGGGCGAGTGAATCCTGCGATTGGGGTTGCTAGCCCGCTTGGCGATCGCTGGATTGGCTTTCTGCAAAGTGGTCAGAACCAATTCGGCATTCATGGCACCCCATGGCCCTACTGGGTCAATGCAAAAGCTGCAGTCACCAATGGCTGTGTGCGCATGCTTCATGCGCATGTACGTCAGTTGTTTGACGTCGTCGAGGTGGGAACCACTGTGGAAATCCTGCGCTGATCCTTTTCAGCGCAGCCAACAGACTGACGAGTGGTTGATTGAGCTAGCTAGCTAGCTCAATAGAGATTGAGAGGAGTCAGGCTTCTGGCCTTACAGCAGCGAAGATCTCCGCAAGGATCTCTCCAGCGCCTTGAGATTTCAGGGTTTCAGCGAGTTCCTTGCCGATGGCTTCGCAGCGATCAAGTGGGCCGCGCTGCTGATCACGTATCAACCGTTTGCCATCCAAGCTGGCAACCATGCCCGTGAGCAGTAATTCATTGGCTTCGATACGGCTATTGACACCGATGGGGACCTGGCAGCCCCCTTCTAGTTCTCTCAGTAAGGCCCGCTCAGCAAGGCAGCGCTGCGCTGTTGGTTTGTGTTCCAGTGCCTTGATGACCTCGAGGACTTCGGGGTGACCCTCCACGCATTCAATGCCTAGGGCTCCCTGGCCAACGGCATGAAGGGAGATCTCGCTGGGAATCAACTGATGAATGCGATCTCCAAAGCCAAGCCTTGTCAGACCTGCTGCTGCAAGGATCAGGCAGTCATAGTTGCCGGCATCCAGTTTTTCAAGGCGGGTGATCACATTGCCGCGCACATCCTTAAACACCAGATGGGGGTAGTGATGCCGTAATTGGGCGAGGCGCCGTAGCGAGCTTGTGCCAACGATTGCCCCTTCAGGCAGGGTGCTGAGTTGATGATCGGCATTCTTTTGATTCACCACCAGAGCGTCGGCTGGGTCTTCTCGCTCAGTCACGCACCCAAGCATTAGCCCTTCGGGAAGATTGGTGGGTAGATCTTTGAGGGAATGAACCGCGATATCGGCACGGCCGATCAGCATCTGAGCTTCAAGCTCTTTTGTGAACAGGCCCTTGTCGCCGATCTTGGCAAGGGCGACATCGAGAATTTTGTCTCCCTGGGTTGCCATTGCTTCCACGGAGATGGAAAGGCCAGGGTGTGCTTGCTCCAGTTCCGCTTGCACCCAATTGGTTTGCACCATGGCCAGCTGGCTTCGGCGTGAGGCGATGCGCAGTTGGGTGAGGACCATGTGTTCAGAACTCCAGCCCTCCAGATTAAGCAGTCGACCCCACGATTTTTGCGATGGGCTGATAATCCGTTAATGCTCTGAGGGAAGGGAGGTTTTTCGGTTGTCTGCTCAATCAATAGGTCTTGTTCATTTCTTTCCCCAAGATCAGCAAGAGATAAAAGAGCTTCCGTTTGGAAAGCAAATATCACTTCCAAGCTATTGAAAAAGTGATCAGAAATATATTTCGCCTGTCTCCGGATTGCATGCTAAAAAATAAAATTTTTCCTAGTGAGCGGTTTGATTGAATGGAATGCGGAGGCTCTACCTTATGGCCAGGTTTTGACTTTTATCAGAAGGGTGGAGGTATTTTATATCTAATATGAATGGTCATAGTGGTTAAAGTATTTGCAGTGTCTCTGATCATAATGAGACTTGTTGCTTTTTTCATAGTCTTAACCTAAATAGCTTTGCTGCTCTATTGGTATTAGGAATTAAAGATATCAGTGGCTGAAAGGTCTTGATCGCTTGCATTAAAAAAAGGGGGCTTAAACCCCCTTTTTGGATTGACTTTTAAATTGATTACTTGATGTATTCCTTTAAGACACCATTACGATTCGGGTGGCGAAGTTTGCGCAGGGCTTTGGCTTCAATCTGACGGATGCGCTCTCGTGTGACCTCAAAGATCTGTCCAATTTCCTCGAGGGTTTTCATGCGGCCATCGTCAAGGCCATAGCGCAGACGCAGAACATCACGTTCGCGGGGGCTGAGGGTTGCGAGAACACCTTCTAGATCTTCTCGCAAGAGATTTTTGGCGACATCTTGTTCTGGATTCTCAGTATCAGATTCGATGAAATCACCAAGCCTGGAGTCTTCCTCTTTGCCAATCGGAGTCTCGAGGGAGATGGGCAGTTGAGCACTTTTTGCGATAAATCGAAGTTTTTCGATTGTCATCTCCATGCTTTCGGCAATTTCCTCTTCTGTTGGTTTACGGCCAAACTCCTGGCTCAGCACTTTGGTTGTTTTTTTGATGCGTGAGATTGTTTCGTAGAGGTGAACAGGAAGACGGATTGTGCGGCTCTGATCCGCAATTGCTCGGGTGATGGCTTGACGGATCCACCAGGTGGCATAGGTGGAGAATTTGTACCCTTTCTCGTGGTCGAATTTTTCGGCAGCACGAATTAATCCCAGGCTGCCTTCCTGGATTAGATCCTGGAAGGACAGGCCTCGATTCATGTATTTTTTGGCGATCGAAACAACCAGCCGCAGGTTGGATTGCACCATCTTTTCCTTGGCTCGGCGCCCCAGCATCAGGCGACGGCGGAATTTGATGTTGGGCATTTCAACAAGGGCAGCCCATTCCTTGTTGTTGGGGTAGTGACCGTGATCACTATTGAACTGCTCTGCCAGTTCCTCTAGATGCAGGAGGTCAGCAATTTTGCGGGCTAGTTCAATCTCCTCGTCTGGACGGAGCAGGCGGATACGGCCGATCTCCTGGAGATAAACCCTGATGGAATCTTCGGTGTAGACGCCTTTAGGGCCGATCTTGATATTGGCTAGAGCTCTGGCCTTCGCGTCTGCTTCGCTGATTGCTTTAGCAGCAGCTTGGCTGCTTTCAGTTTCAGCGCTGGCCTTAGGGGCGCTTGTCGCTGCTGTAGCAAGAAGTTTGTCAGCTGTTAAATCAAGGTTTTTGCTGACAGTAGGGGTA
The DNA here is from genome assembly GCF_047304515.1 of Prochlorococcus sp. MIT 1306. Taxonomy (NCBI): domain Bacteria; kingdom Bacillati; phylum Cyanobacteriota; class Cyanophyceae; order Synechococcales; family Prochlorococcaceae; genus Prochlorococcus; species Prochlorococcus sp. MIT 1306. Next base: position 420,430 of record NZ_CP138959.1, read on the forward strand.
GGGGTGGCTTTTGCTTTTTTTGCTTTGGGGCTGGACGCTTTTGCAGCAGAGCTAACCGGCTTGGCAGCAGTCTTTGCCTTAGGTGCTGTTGCCTTGACTTTCTTGGCTTTGGCTTTAACCGTGCCTTTGGCCACTTGGGGTTTGGCAGTCTTTGCAGAGGCTTTTGGCTTGGCCTTTGCAGCTGCTGCTTGGGTGGCTGCAGGACTCATGGCAGGTGAGGGGAATGAAAGAGGAAAGTGGGAATGAGGGAGCAGAACCCAGGCTTATGCAAAACCATGCAAAAGTGGCCACTGCAGCACCGACGGCTCACAGCATCAGATCAGAACCTCATAAACAAGTGATCATCTGAGCTAGAAGTAGCCTGACGAACCTGTTATCCAGGTTGAGACTTGGGATGCTCTGATTTGGAGCGAAAGGAACAGGAAATGTTTTTGTGGACCAAAGCAGGGCTGTCAGGGGCTTTCTCAGACCGACCGAACTTTTATAGAGGGTTCCCTATAGAGGCTCGAATTTCGTGTCTTCCCACTGGACGGAACTCTGCTTGGTTCCGACGACAGCCTTTGGACTGTCCAACATTGACATTCTAAAAAAAACTTGTGACGCCTGCAAGTCCTGATCCGGCTGAACCGGCCCCCTGCTCTTCTGAATGCTGCGCAGAGGTGGACGTCTGGGTGGAGGCAGGTCGTGAAGGGCGGTGTTTCACCTATTTAGACAGCAGACGGTTAGGGGTGGATTTAGGGGATCTCGTCGTCGTTCGCCTGCGGGGACGAAGGATGCACGGCCTTGTTATGGATCGGCGGATCTCGTCTCCTGTTGATCGTGGGCAGGCCTCTGGGAGTGAAGCGCCGCCGCGTCACTTAGAGGCCATCGAAGCTCTTGTGCAGTCTGCGGCGGTAGATCCTCTCTGGTTTGGCTGGATTGAAGCGATGGCTGTTCATTGCCATATCAGTTCATTTCGCATGCTTAAAGCAGCTTTGCCGCCTGGTTGGCTCGGTCAGCGGCAGTCTCATCAGGCGGAGCCCCGTCGACTCTGGTGGATTCAACTCGAATCTTCTGCGATCAATTCCCAGAATCTTCCTCAGCGTCAGGCTGATTTGCAGGCGGCCTTGGCTGCAAGGGGCGGTGGTGCATGGCAGAGGGATCTTCAGGCTGCCGGCTTCGGGTCTGGTCTTGTCAATGGCCTCATCAAGCGAGGTCTCATTCGTAGGGAAAAGCGACAACCTACTGATGCATCCAACGGGCTTTCCTGCTCAGATGGTTGTGATCAGGATTTGGAGGTGCCTCAGTCTCTGACTGTTGAACAGCAGGAGGTTGTGGAGGTTTTTCAATCCCAGCCCCTTGGAACTGGGATGCTGCTTTGGGGGGTGACAGGCTCGGGCAAAACAGAGGTTTACTTGCAGCTTGCGGAAAGAGAACTGCAAGCTGGTCGTCATTGCTTGATTCTCACGCCGGAGATTGGTTTGATCCCTCAGTTGGTGGATCGTTTCCGTCGCCGTTTCGGAACCAAGGTTCTGGAATATCACAGTGGCTGTTCCGATCGTGAACGGGTGAGCACCTGGCGGCAGGGGCTTACTGCGGCAAAGCCATTGGTGGTGGTTGGTACTCGTTCAGCAGTCTTTTTGCCATTGGCACCATTGGGTTTGATCGTGCTTGATGAGGAACACGACAGTTCTTACAAGCAGGAGTCACCCATGCCTTGCTACCACGCTCGTGACATGGCCATGGATAGGGCCAGGCGAACTGGTGCCAGGGTGGTGCTGGGAAGTGCTACGCCTTCGCTTGTCAGCTGGAAGAACCTCGCTCCTCAAGGCCAGCTTGCCTTGGCTCGACTGACCCGTCGCATTTCCGATCAGCCCTTACCGCCGGTGCATGTGGTTGATATGCGACAGGAATTGGCCGATGGCCATCGTCGCTTGATCAGCCGTCCATTGATGGAACGTCTTTCGGCATTACCTGAGGCCGGTGAACAGGCGGTGGTGTTGGTGCCACGACGTGGCTACAGCAGTTTTTTGAGTTGTCGTAGCTGTGGAGAGGTCGTGCAGTGTCCTAACTGCGATGTGGCGCTTACGGTGCATCGCAGTCGTCAAGGGCACCAGTGGTTGCGTTGCCATTGGTGTGACCATCGCGCTGAGGTTGAGTCCAGTTGCCATAAATGTGGATCGAAGGCTTTCAAACCCTTCGGTGCAGGCACGCAGCGCGTGATGGAGCATCTCGTTGAGGAGCTCCAGGGTCTGAGATTGTTGCGTTTCGATCGTGACAGCACCGGTGGGCGTGATGGGCATCGCCGTTTACTAGAGCAATTTGCAGCAGGGGAGGCAGATGTGCTGGTTGGCACCCAGATGTTGGCCAAGGGTATGGATTTGCCTCGGGTCACTCTTGCGGCTGTGTTGGCTGCAGATGGTTTGCTTCATCGCCCTGATTTACAAGCTGGAGAGCAGAGCTTGCAGCTCTTGATGCAATTGGCTGGTCGTGCAGGACGTGGCGAGCGGCCAGGTCATGTGCTTGTTCAGACCTATTGCCCTGATCATCCTGTGATTCACCATTTGGTGGATGGTCGCTATGGCGAGTTTCTGAAAGAAGAGGCCTGTCTTCGTCATGAGGCTGGTTTGGTGCCTTATAGCCGGGCCTGCTTGTTGCGCTTGTCCGGTGATTCAGCTGCAGCGACAGCCACAGCTGCTGCGGTCCTCGCTGAACAGATCAAACCCCTTTGTGATGCTCAGGGTTGGTGTCTTATAGGACCAGCCCCAGCTCCGATTGCGCGGGTCGCGGGTCGAAGTCGTTGGCAACTGCTATTGCATGGTCCGGAGGAGAGTCCTTTGCCGCTGCCTTCAGGATCGACTCTTTGGAATGGATTGCCCCTTGGGGTTGCCTTAGCGGTGGACCCAGATCCCATTCAGCTTTGATTAGGCCATCATCTTCACTGGTTGATGTTGTTGGAGGTCCGTTCGAGGGGCATTTTGAGAACGCCGAAGCCGAGTCTGAGCTGAACGGTTTGCAGGATCAGGCTGGTCTCCAACAGCTCCATGCCCGAAGGGTTGCCAACCTCGAGTCGGCTGGAGCATTTGTGATCAAGGTCTAGCTGCTGAGAGTCGCCTTGCTGTAGAGGCCAACTCAGATCCCCGTCAGGGTTGTTGGTGAGTCTTTGGCTGGTTAGTGGGTTCACTCGTTTGGCATTGAGAGGCTCATCTCGGTGGTATGCCCAAGCCACTGAGAAGCATGGTTAACCCGATGAGAACGAGCAAGACCAAGATTGAGAAGCCCAGAGTGGGGGCTTTTGTTGGTCCGGTGGCTGGCGGTGGCGGCGGCGCTGGCCGCAGTGAAGGTCGACGGGCTGAGGCAGGGCGTGCAGCCGTTGTGGCTGTCATGTTTAAGTTCGGCAAGCGTATCGACCAGTTGGCAGGCCGTTGCAAGCTTGGTGCTTCCAGCACGATCAGTAGCTGTTTCGCGTTCTGGCGAAGTTCGAGGTCTTTGCAGCGGGTGAGAAGACGACAGGTTGCGAGAGCCTTGCGCTCGTCACCTTGCCCCATCCAAGCAGTAACCATCAGCATTCTGATCCTGGCCCCCTCCGCATGGGGCAGTGGATGGCTTGCTGCCAAAGGCTCTAATAGAGCAAGGCTTTGGCCATAGTCTCCCCGGGCGAGGGCGGCTTCAGCCTCGGCCAGATTCGCGTGCATCGCTCAGCTGCGACCGACCACCATGGTGCCGATGCCGGCGTCGGTGAACACTTCGAGAAGCAGGGCGTGTGGAACACGTCCATCGATGATATGGGCAGCGCCGACCCCTTGAGCTAGAGCTCTGATGCAGCATTCGGTTTTTGGGGTCATGCCGCCAGCCACCACCCCTTCAGCGATGAGCTGGCGTGCTTCAGATAGACGCAACTGATGAACAAGGGAACTTGGATCATCCCGATCTAGCAAGATGCCTGGCGTGTCGGTCAGCAGGATTAGCTTCTCTGCTTCAAGAGCAGCGGCGATCTCACCGGCGACCGTGTCTGCATTGATGTTGTGGGAGCAGCCCTCAACAGTGGCGGCCACGCTTGAGATCACTGGTACATAACCCTTTGCGAGAATTGGTTCCAGTACATCGGTGTTGACTCGGGCTACATCTCCGACGAGGCCATGGCTGCCGTCGCCCCAGGGTCGGGCTTCAACCAGACTCCCGTCACTGCCACTAAGGCCAACAGCCTTGGCCCCCAGTTGGTTGAGGCCATTAACGATTTGCTTGTTAACGCGTCCAACTAAGACCATTTCCACCACGTCCATGGTGTCTGCATCGGTAACGCGAAGTCCGTCGCGGAATTTTGCTGGAATCTCAAGCCTTTCCAGCCATTGGTTGATTTCTGGTCCGCCGCCATGAACCACAACGGGCTCTACTCCCACACTGACGAGTAGGGCAAGGTCGCGAAAAACCGCTTCCTGCAAATTGGCGTGGGCCATGGCGGCACCGCCGTATTTGATGACAATGCGCCGTCCGCTAAAACGTTGGATGTAAGGGAGGGCTTCGCTAAGCACCGAAACCCTGAGGGAGTCATCCTGTGTAAGCCTTCTCGCGGAGTTGGTTTGGCAGGGCTCAACCAGCGCTGCAGAAGATTTAGCTGACTCCATCTTGACCTGCCAGTTCATCATCCTTGTTGACTGGCAGCAGGATGAGATCCAGGACCCCCGCGCTTGGAGATTTCAGTTCGGCGTGAAGGCCTTTGGCAAAGAAGCGGCCCAATCGTTCTTGGCGTTCCTGCCAGAGATCGAGGGGCACAGCACCCAGATTGAATCTCAAACGCACGCCGTAACCCGCTGAAGTTTCTAGTTCTTCAATCTCTTGGAGCTGAGGGGGGTTGTCTTTATCCCAGAGTTTGAGCGCTTCTAAGGACGTCTCAAGATGGGCTTTCTGTCCATAACGCCAGCGGGTTACATCCCAGACGAGTTTGCCCAGTTCCGGTGCTCCCTTCTCCCTGGCCTGACGCAGAACTGCGGCTGGAGTGACGCGTTTAGCAGGGGGGAGTTCAGAGGATTTCAGTGCTAGTCCTCCTATGAGGATGGGCACTCCGTAGAAGATGGTTGGCAGGCTGAGGTTGGCATTGCCATTTGTGTAGGCCACCGCACCAACAACTGCAAGTACACCACCTGCCACGGTGACGAGGCTGCCTGGAGAGAACAGATCATTCATGGCGTTTATTCTGACGCTTTAGCCTCCAGGCTGAGGGTAAGGATCCGTTGCAAATGGCTTCAGCTCATCCCTCTGATAGCGACTTATCTGAGTTGATCACTCAGTTGGAGGCTGATCGCGCTTGGTTGCTGGAGCAGATTGATCGTGGCCGTTGGGTTGAGTTGCGCCTTGATTTGGCTGCTCTGGAGAGGGAATTGGGCCAGCTGTTGACTCGAGCTGCCGAGGGCCTTGAAGACGAGAACAGCTTCGGGTAATGAATGCGTTCAGAAGGGAATGTCATCGGTGTCTGGCACCAGTGGGGCACTATTCCAGCTGGCAGCTTCTGGTTCTGCAGTTGTTGCCGGTTTGGGTGTTGGCGTCTCGGCTATCGGTATAGGTCGTGAGGTCTGGTTGGTTGTAGTGCTAGTAGGTCGTTCTGGGCTACTAGCAGGTTGACCAGCTTGGCCGGAGAGGGAATGAAGACGCGCGAGCGTGAATTCGGCGCGCTTTTCCTTGGTGCCATCTTGGCGAGGAACTGTGTTCATTCGTAGTCGACCTTCAATCACAAGCCTTTGCCCAACTTGGACGCGGTTTTGTAGATCCTGGGCAAGGTTGCCCCATCCCACCACCTTGAGCTGACCAGGGGCAGTGTCGACACGAAGTGCATCGAAGCGCACCTCCATTTCGGCGATCGGTGTTTGGTTGTCTTGGGTATAACGAATGGTTGGTGCCTGGATCACTTCCACTTCAAGTACGCAGTGGTTCATGTCCTTCCCTTGGAGTGAGAGTCATTTTGATGCAAGCTTGCAGGAATGACCAGCGGCATGTCTGGTTGCTATCTGGGACTGGTGAAGGCCCTCTTTTGGTGGCCGCTTTGGTGGCTCAGGGATGGCGAGTCAGTGTCAGTGTCGTCAGTGCTAGCGCCGCAGGGGCCTACGCAGGTCTGTCCTTGGAAGATCTTTGGACAGGCCCCCTCGACGGAGTGGAAGGAATCCTCGGGGTGCTTGATCAGGCTCGTGATCGCCATCAAGGCTTTGATTGGGTGGTGGATGCGACCCATCCCTTTGCGGTGAAGATCAGTACGGATCTGCAGCGTGCCTGTCAGGAATTTGCTCAGCCTTTGTTGCGCTTTGAGCGTCCCATGGAGGGTTGTGGAGAAGCATCCCTGATCGCGAGCTCGGCTGATTTGGCAAGGCAAACATTGCAAGGAAGTCGATTGTTGATGGCTCTTGGGGCAAGGCATCTTGGCCAGGCTGTTAGGGCAGCTCGTCAGGCTGGAGCTCAAGTGTTTGCCCGTGTGCTTCCTTCGCCGGAAAGTCTTCGACATGCGTTGGCGAGTGGCTTGCCAGAGCACCATCTGGCTGTGGTGCGTCCGCTGCAGGGGCAATCTCATGGCGAATTGGAGTCAGCCTTGTGCCGGCGCTGGTCGATTACAGCAGTGGTTTGCAGGCAGTCGGGGGGGGTGACGGAGCAGCTCTGGCACAAGATCTGTCGGCAGCAGGGTCTTGGCCTTTGGTTGATCTCCCGGCCACAGCCCTGCGTTGCAGTAGAAGCCATCGGTAGCGTTAAGAGCCTGCTCAATCGGCTCTCAACCAATCCATTAGCTCCACTTTGCTGACGTTCTTCGCAAAGGTCTTCATGGTTGATCGAGGATCCTCATCGACACTGGTTTTGGTGTTGACCACAGAGGCAAACACAAACCTGGCCGAGGGATTGGCCAATGAGCTCTTGGCTCGCAGGTTGGTGGCCTGCGTGAGTTTGCAGCAGATTCAATCCCACTACTGTTGGCAGGGGGAGCTGGAACGATCGCAGGAAGTGCAATTGCTGATCAAGACCAGTCAGGATCAGCTGGAGGCACTGCATCAGGCGATTAAAGAGTTACACAGCTATGAGACCCCAGAGTGGATTTACTGGTCAGCCACTGCAAGTGATCCTTACGCTGCTTGGGTAGCAGCAGCTTTGGAACCTGTTGAAGGGTGAAACAGCCCTTCAATTAGTTCAGATGCTTCGCTACTAATTCCGGAAGCGACACCTGTGAACGCGGACCGAGTTGGGTGATCACCTGGCCGGCGCAGATGGATCCAATTTGTCCACAGGTTTCTAAAGGGGTTCCCTGGGTGTAACCGTGTAGGAAGCCACCGGCGTAGAGATCACCTGCACCTGTGGTGTCAACCACGTTGCCAAGTTTGTAGGCAGGAATATCCCAGCGTTGATCACCAGCTAGCACGACAGATCCATGCTCGCTGCGGGTCAGGGCTGCCACCTTGCAGCGGCCTTTCACTTCTTCCAATGCAGCCTCGAAGCTGACACTCTTGTAAAGAGAGGTGATTTCGCTGTCGTTAGCAAACAGCAGATCAACGTGGCTATCCACCAGCTTGAGGAAGCTGTCGCGATGCCGATCAACGCAGAAGCCATCGGAAAGAGAGAGGGCTACTTGGCCTCCTGAATCACGACAGACTTGTGCGGCAGCGATGAAGGCTTTTTTGGCTGCCGGACTGTCCCATAGATACCCCTCGAGGTAGAGCACCTTGGCTTGGCGAACCATTGACAGGTCTAAATCTTCAGGGTCCAGCTGCACCGAAGCTCCTAGATAGGTACACATGGTGCGTTGCGCATCAGGGGTGACCAGGATCAGACAGCGAGCCGTAGAAGGACCATCACTTGCTGGTGGAGTCTCGAATCGAGCGCCTACTGAGCGGATGTCGTGGCTAAAAATGCTGCCTAGTTGATCATTTTTGACACGACCGATGAAGCCTGCCTTCCCGCCGAGCTGAGCCAGGCCTACCAGGGTGTTGGCGGCGGATCCACCTGAAGTCTCTAGACCTGGTCCACTGATGGAGTAAAGCGCTTCTGCTTGGGCTTCATCCACCAAGGCCATATTGCCTTTACTCAGGCTGTGCGCATCAAGGAAGGCATCGTCCGACTGCACCAGCACGTCCACGATGGCATTGCCTATTCCAACCACATCGAGAGGACGATCACTGAACCTGGGGATAGCCATGGAGGGATGCATGGGAAACCTCAGAAGTATCGATCCCCGTCCACCATCTGTTTTGAGAAAGGGCTTAGGCGCTTAGGAGAGCCCTTTTGGGACCGTGGATCGGATCTTCTACAACGATTGTTTGATCACGGTTGGCACCTAGGGAGACGATGGCAATCGGCACTTCCATGAGGTCGGCGAGGAAGCGCAGATAGTCCATAGCTGTGGTTGGTAGGTCTTCAAGACGACGGCAGTCTGCAGTGGTGCACTGCCAGCCTGGCAGGGTCTCGAAGATTGGATGACAGCGGGCAAAGTCTTCTGCGCTGCTAGGGAAGTGTTCAATTCGTTCACCATTGAGTTCGTAGGCGACGCACACTCGGATTTCGTCGAGCTCATCAAGCACATCTAGTTTGGTAATAGCCAGGCAATCCAGGCCATTCACTGCTACTGCGTAACGACCAATGACCCCATCGAACCAGCCGCAGCGTCTGCGTCGGCCTGTGGTGGTGCCGAATTCACCTCCCCGGTCACAGAGCTGTTCATTGATGCTTCCTTCCAGTTCTGTTGGGAAAGGACCTTCCCCTACACGGGTGGTGTAAGCCTTGGCAACACCGATCACTCGATCGATCAGCGTGGGTCCGACTCCAGCTCCGATGCATGCACCGCCTGAGATTGGATTGGAGGAGGTGACGTAGGGATAGGTGCCGTGATCAAGGTCTAAAAGGGTCCCTTGAGCTCCTTCAAAAAGAATGTTTTTGCGGCTGCGGGCAGCTTGATGAATGGTTTGAATACAGTCGACAACGTGTGGAGCAAGCCTTTGGCCATAGCCGAGGTATTCCTCGATGACCTGCTCTGAGTCAAGTGGTGCCACACCATAAATTTGTTCGAGTAGACGATTCTTTTCTTGCAGAGGGCCACGCAGTCGCTCTCGTAGTCGTTGGCTATCTAAAAGATCAAGTACGCGAATGCCGTTGCGTTGGGATTTATCGGCATAGGTTGGACCGATGCCCCGTCCAGTCGTGCCGATACGTTGGTCGCCACGTTGTTGCTCCATCGCCTCATCCAAGAGGCGGTGATACGGCATCGTTACGTGGGCAGTGGACGCCAGTTGAAGGCCTGAGATATCAATGCTGTTCTCAAGGAGCATGTCTAGCTCCTTGAGCATCACTTTGGGATCGATGACTGTGCCAGAGCCGATTAGGCAGATTGTTTCTGGGTAAAGGATTCCTGAGGGAATGAGGTGCAGTTTGAGCACCTGGTCATCCACAACGATTGTGTGGCCTGCATTGACGCCACCTTGATAGCGGACGACAACATCAGCTGAACGGCTTAGAAGATCGGTGATCTTGCCTTTTCCTTCGTCACCCCACTGAGCACCGATGACGACAACATTGGCCAAGGACACTGCGGCCCGAAGCCGCCGTTATTCACAAACGGGGATCTTCCCAGATATCCCTGCCTTAAGTCAAACAGCGATTGCCTAGTAGTTGATTTATCTGCCTCTTAATACAGTTTGTTCTGCCTTGGCAAGTTCTTTAGTGATCCGATTTTGAAGTGCTTCCGGTAGGGGGCGGTTGGCGAAGTTGTTGTAATGACCAGCTAGGGAATTGAGGGCTGTCTGCATGGTGGTGAAGGACTGCAGGTTATTCACCTTGGAGCGAGGCCGATATCGGGCGATGTAGTTGTAGCTCAGGTCATGAGCCTCTTCTTGAGCTGCTGAATAGCCTTCGTCGTCCGAGGGCAGGGCGATCGCGTCTTGCAGGCTGTGAGCCACGTTGACTGTGTCGTCTACATAGTTCCCGGACAGTTGGACCTCGGCTGCATTGGCGCTTCCGTTGGCTGTGAGCATTAGGCAAAGGACAAGGCAGATTGCCAATCCTGCCCGCATCAACTGCTTGGCCATGTGATGCAAGGCAGTAGTCATCCGGTTCATTCCATTTCCAGGAATTTTAAATGGCTGGTCAGACCCTTGTGTTTTGGTTCGCTGCAATCTCTTGAACCAGTGCGGTAAATGCCTGTGTTGCAGAAAGTATTTGAACCTTGCGGCTGGATCTTTGAATCAGTTCCACCTGCCCCTTGGCGGCATCTCTGCCGACCACGACCCGCCAAGGGATCCCGATCAGGTCAGCATCTTTGAATTTCACGCCGGCGCGTTCAGTCCTGTCATCAAGTAGCGCTTCGATATCAGCTGCTTGTAGTTTGCTGTAAAGCTGTTCGGCCAGCTTTTGCTGAACCTCATCCTGGATGTTGGCTACCACGATGATGACCTCAAATGGCGCTATAGCCAGAGGCCAATTCATGCCAGCTTCGTCATGGTGTTGTTCCACAGCGGCCTGGGCAAGTCTGGAAATCCCGATGCCGTAACACCCCATCCAGAAAGGCTCCTGAGTGCCCTTGTCATTGGTGAAACAGGCTTCTAGGGCTTCTGAGTACTTGCGACCTAATTGGAAAATGTGTCCTACCTCAATGCCTCTTCTCTCCTCCAGAATCTGGCTGGAGTCATGGATACAGCGATCGCCAGCCTGCGATTTGCGTAGATCGACGCTTTTGGGCACTTCCCCGAGCTTTGACCAGGTCATGCCAATTCGATGCTGATTGTTTTGATTGGCACCGCAGACAAAACAGTTCAGCTCAGTAGCTGTCCGGTCAGCTAGTCGTAGGAAATGTTTTGTCCAGCTTGTGGCTTCGCTTAACAGGGCATCGTCTAGGTCAGGCCCCATCGCCCCAAAGGGCCAGGCTTCAAGCTTTTGCGCACTGATTTGATCGGCGCTGATGGGGGCCACATCAAGCACCCCCTTGTTTAGTTCCCTGCTTAGGGCGTTGATCAGCTTTACCTCATTGAGTTGCTGGTCTCCTCGGATGCTTACAAGGACTGGTTGAAGTTCACCATCTTCGATGCGGGCCAGCATGACCAGCACCTTCACCACTTGAGACGGAACAAGCCCCTGGGCGGTACACAGTGTCTCGATCGTTCCCTGTTCGGGTGTATCAAGCAAGGCAGCTTTTGAAGCAAGCAGTGGGATGGCCTTTGGTGGATGAGAGACCGCCTTTTCTTGGTTGGCGGCGTAGAGGCCATCACCACTGATCAGGATCAGGTCTTCGCCAGCATCCGCTGTGACCATAAATTCTTGAGACGAGGCTCCGCCGATGGCTCCGCTGTCGGCTTCCACAGCGACGGTTTCGAGTCCGCAACGGGAGAAGATTCGTTGATAGGCCTCATCCATGGCTGTGTAGGTCATGGCGAGGTCTGCTTCGCAGGCATGGAAGGAATAGGCGTCCTTCATGATGAATTCCCGGCCGCGCATCAGGCCAAAACGTGGGCGGATCTCATCGCGGAATTTGCTTTGGATCTGATAGAGCGTTACAGGAAGCTGTCGATATGAGCGCAGCAGGTCTCCGGCAAGACTTGTGATCACCTCTTCATGGGTGGGGCCGAGGCCGAGTTCTCGTCCTTGGCGGTCTTCAAGGTGGAACATCAGGCCTTCGCCGGCCGTGTACCCCTGCCATCGGCCACTACGCCGCCAGAGCTCTGCAGGCTGCAATTGAGGTAACAAGGTCTCCAGAGCACCAGTGGCATCCATTTCCTCCTGCACAATCGCTGTGATTTTGCGCAGGACCCGCCACATCAGGGGCAGGTAGGCGTAAATACCTGAAGTCACGCGACGGATGTATCCCCCTCTGAGCAGCAATTGATGGGAGGCGATTTCCGCGTCTGCTGGTACGTCGCGCAACGTCACCAGCATCAGGCGGGAGACGCGCATGAATCGGACCTCAGTGGATGGGGGAAACTACCATCCGCGGTCCAAAAAAGCCGATCGTGAAACTGTCTTAAGGCGCCGAATCGTCCTGTGCGAGATGAGTCTCACCTGCTAGTCTCGCGCAACATCAAGAAGCGGTTAGTCGATCTCATGTCTGATGGCTCGGTCAATTCTGATTCTCCTCTGCCCAGCCCTTCTTCAGATTTAAGCAAAGATATTAATGCTGTGATGGCTCAATCTGATGCGCTTGTTGGTATAGATGATGTTCAGAAGTCTTTGAATCGTTCAAGGGCTTCGGTGTATCGCTACACCAATACAGATCCACGCAACCTCAATCCTTCGTTTAATCCACGCAAGCTCAATCCTGAGTATCGAAGCGATCAGAAAGATCCCCTTCTTTTTCATCCAAATGAAGTCGCCCGTTTCGCAAAGGATGTTTTAAGGATCAAAGAGGTCACTGTTGAGGTTCTGAATTCCCCCTCAACAGCAACCCAACAGGTTCTTGGATCAATCCTTGAGGAGCTGCGTGCGATTAGGTCACAGCTTGATGGATTGAATGATGCACCGTCAGATTTGGCCGCCCATAGAGAGCGGCAGGATCGTCCTGCTGCATAACGTCTCTTTCGGTGACAGAATATTTTGTAGCGGTTTCCGGCAATGGCTTGTCCAGATCCTGAAATCGCCCCGATGAAGGTGGCTGATGCTTTCCCCTACACCGGGTCGTTCTAAACCACCCCTGCATGGATCCTGACCCAGCCTCAGTTTCAAGCCCCTCGTCTAAGGGTGAGGAGCCGTCCAGATCACGTCATGATTCTGGTCTCATTGGACCAGATCCTGAAGATCCTTTCAGTTTGAGTGCCCCTTCGATTGCGTTGCTGGGTTTGACTATTGCCATCGCAACCGTTGGAGTGCCCCTCGCGGCAGTTTTGACAGATCGGTCTGCGGGGACGGAAAGCATGGTTCCCACAGCCTTGGAGAAAGATGGATCTAAGCTCACTACTCCCATCTCCTTCACCCGGGTTGGTCAACCTGTTGGTGGAGATTCCGGCGGGAAGCCGCAACAAGTACGAATATTTCGATGAGGCTGGTGTGATGGCCCTCGATAGGGTTCTTCATTCCTCGGTTCGCTACCCGTTTGATTACGGCTTCATCCCCAACACCCTTGCGGAGGATGGTGCACCTCTTGATGCAATGGTGATCATGGAGGAACCCACATTTGCTGGCTGTCTGATTAGGGCACGACCAATCGGGGTGCTTGATATGCATGATTCCGGGGCTTATGACGGCAAGTTGTTGTGTGTTCCCGTTGCTGATCCCCGTCAACGGTCGATCAGCAGCATTCGGCAGATTTCAGCCAGTCAACTGGAGGATGTGGCTGAATTCTTCCGCACTTACAAAAATCTTGAGGGGCGAGTTGTTGATATCGGTGGCTGGAGAGATTCAGAAGCTGTTGAGCCTCTGTTGGAGACCTGCACCAAAGCGGCGCAGGTTAAGCTGAAAAAGTGACTATGAACCCTAATCGCTTGAATGAACGAGTTCATTCTTTGCTGGTCAGTTAAATCATGCTTAACTCAATAAGGATTTATAGCTATTCGCGGTGCGCTACTTGTCGCAAGGCCCTTGCTTGGTTGCAGCAGCATCAGATTGCGCATGATCTTTTCGACATCGTTGAGACACCTCCTAGTCGAGAGATGCTTCGTGGCGCCATTAAGCAGTTGGCAAGCCGCAAACTTCTCTTCAACACAAGTGGTTTAAGTTATCGCGCGCTTGGCGCAGATGCAGTCAAGGCCATGAGCGATGACGAGGCGCTCGATGCACTTGCATCCGATGGCAAGTTGATTAAACGTCCTTTCCTGATCACTGAAAATGGCAGTGTATTGGTGGGCTTCAAGCCGGAGATCTGGGCTGAGGCGTTGTTGCGCTGAAGAGTAAATCCTCAGAGATAGGAGTTATTCTCGGCGAAAATAAATGTTGTTTTGATGCGATGAATTGTTAGTAGGGCTGCTAAAGGAAAATGAACCAAAGAGATCGCTAACGATGGAAGTGCGATTCTTACTATTCGCAATTTGTAAAAGGTAGCAATCAAGAGCCTAAGGATTATTTGTACATGGTTTGTTCTTGGGGCATTGACTGCCATTTCTGTAGCAGGTGTATGACGGGCAAGGAGTCATACCTTTGCGCGAATATAATGGCCTTGTCTAAATACTTATTTACTTTATCTGCAAGCTGATAGTAGCCTGTAAAGGATAGGGCTTGTTGTCTATTCACGCTGGTGGGAGGAGCTGGTTTGTGTTGGATATTTTCTAGATACAACAGCAAGTTTTTTCAAAGAAGTTCGATCAAGTGGATCCGGATCAAGCCCAAATAGTCAAGAGATTAAGGCCGCTGAGGGGTTGCTATGCAATATTAAATGCGGAGGTAATTGTAATCTTTATGGCCGTTTATCTTTTCGCTATCTAGTTTTCTTTTTCTTGCGTACTTCAGGCTCTCGCTGCCTTTGAATGTCTTCTGATGGCGGCTTAAATGGCATCTTATTCTGTTATTTTGTTGCTTGATTCTTGCTTTTAGCTTGTCGTTTCCGCCTCGCTGAAGTTAAGGCCATCGAGCTCACTGATCAATTCATTAACCCCACCTTGTTCTCTGAGCTGGCGGAAGCTGGAGCGCTTGAACTCTTCAAGGAAGGCCACCATTAGTTCTTGACTACGTTCGAGAACGGCCCCCTGCTCGAGGGTGCGAGCGAGCTCTTCCCAGAAGCGATCAATCGTATCGACTCCTAGTTGCTCGAGCACCATATCCTTGCGGCCAAGTTGGTCGCCGGCATTGCGAGAGAGCTGCAGCAATGTATCGATCATTCCGGCTGCGAGTTGCCGGCTTAGTTCCGATTCGGCCTTTTCAATGACCGCAAGCCCTTTGAGTGGAGCGGGCACGATCACGCCATCCATACTTCGCTGCAAGGCGTGACTAAAGAGTGCCAAAAGTTGGGGGCGCATGCTTGGCCCTACCTCGCTGAGGAGCAGCGGTAACCAGAGCCGAAGCAATTCGGCCAGTTCACGTTCTTCGCTCTTGTCCACTGATTGATGACTACAAAGACTGCGGATTCGTTGTGGCAGATGTGGTGAGCGAATGATTTCTTGCATTGCATCCACGATGCGTAAGGTGAGAACTTCAAACAGCTCCAGGGCTAATAGGGCTACGACGCCCCTGCTGATGACAGCGCGCAAAGGTTCCAGCTGAATGAGCCCAGCGCTGGATAGGCGCTCGGTAACGGGCACTACCCGCAAGAGTCTCCAGAATGGCAGCAGTAGAGGCAGGTCGATCCAGCGTCGAAGCAGGGCCTCTCGCCAGCTAATGCCGGGGAAGCGACGCTTCAGGCGCATAGCCCTTAGCAGGATGTCGAGGAGAAAGAGAAGTTGGAAGGGAGTGTCGAGGCGCCAGGCATGGTCAACAGGCTGCCCGTTTTCGTTGATCGATCGCCAATAGTTGGTGGCGATCAGGGGAAGAATCTTCTCCGTCCAGAACAGTCTTTCTTGCTGCCAATCAAGGTTGTTGAGGTAGTTGTTTCCCAAGAGATGGGCGGCTGCCTGCTTGGAGGAATCCATCCCAGCCCTTGCACGCAGTAGGTTTTTTAGTTTTTCAAGGGTGCCGACGTTGCCAGAGCTGACGAACGGATTCTCATCGATTAGTTGAGTCGTGAGCTCGACTTGATTAAGGCGTAGTTGTTGTGAAGCAGGGCTATTGATTCCTTGCCTTGCTGCGGTTTGATCGAGTTGGCTGAAACATTTGATATAAAGCTGGGTATCTCTATGCGGTTTGATGCCTTTAACAACGTCATAGAAAGGCGTCACGTTCGGCAACCATGGCAACGGCACCATCAACGATGTTGAGGGCAGGGGATAGAGATTGCGGTGTAGCCAGAAATTGCGTAGCGGAATGTAGGTAACGTCGAAGAGGATCCAACTCAAGTTGGTTGCAGCGATTAGCGCCAAAACCTGATCCCAGCGCTGCCAGAACTTACGCGAGGGGGAGGGCTTCAACCCTTGCCAGCGGGGACGCACCATGGGCTGAGGTTGCTTTGATCACGCTAAGGGGCCGGACAGGCTGGCCTTATCGTTAAGCATCGAATTCATAACAGGGCTGAGTTGTCTGACGCGCAGCAGCAGGACCATCCCACAAACGATAAGGCGTCTGCTCCCCAGGGAGCATCAACCTCTAAACCTCATCCATTTTGGGATTTCTGGGGACCAGTCTTCTTCACTTTGGGCCTGTATTTCGGCATTCGTCATTACGTCGCTGAGGCGAGATACATTCCCTCTGAATCGATGATCCCAGGGCTGCAAGTCCAGGATCGTTTGCTGGTTGAGAAAGTCAGCCTTCGCAGTCGATCTCCACGTCGTGGGGAGATCGTGGTGTTTAACACGCCCTATTCCTTTAATTCTGCGTTGAATTTGAAGAGTGGTCAGAGTGCCCTTCCTTGCTTTGTGGTGAACCTTCCTTTTATGAACTGGATTGGACTAACCAATCCCAGCTGTGATGCTTGGATTAAGCGTGTTGTCGCCGTGGGTGGAGACCAGGTTTCGATCAATCCCAGGGGAGAAGTGAGCGTGAATGGACAGAGGCTGAAGGAGCCCTATGTAACCCAGTATTGCCCTGTGAACAACAGGGGAATGGGACCTTGCAATTCCCTGATCGCGACAGTTCCCAGCGATCATGTCTTGGTGCTGGGAGATAACCGAAGCAATAGCACTGATGGACGAATTTGGGGATTTCTGCCTGAGGAAGAGATCCTCGGGCGTGCCTTATGGCGTTTTTGGCCTTTTGATCGTTTCGGCTCACTTATTCCCTGAGTCCACATGCCACGACACGGCCTTGCAGTTGGCAGCCCTGCCAGGGTTGATTAGCGGCTTTGGGGGCATGATCACTGTGCCGATCTTGAGTCCAGAGCTGATCAGGGTCGAACATCAGCCAGCGCCGGCTGCCAATGGTCAAGCGTTCTTCGGGCAGGGTGAGCATTTTTGACGGTCCAAAACTCAGAGCATGCCAAAGCTGCTCTACAGACCAACCAGCTTTGACCACAAGCTCTTGCCAAAGCGCAGGCAGCACGAGTTGATGGCCTGCTAGGCCAGGCTCAAGCTGATTTGGAGGCAGTTGGGTATCTTCCTCATCAAGGGGTATGGCATGGACAGCCACGGCCGTGAGGGTGCCATTGGCAAGGGCCTTGATCAAGGCTGCTCGATCCCGAGGACTACCAAGAGATGGGATGACCCTCCATCCGAGCTCTGTGGGATCAAGTTTGCTTTGGTCAGTCACCAGATGCCACCAGCACACGCTGGCCATAGGCCGGGAGGGACAGGACCCCAAGATGGCGACTCCAGGGGCAGTGGCCAGGTTCATCAGTCTTAGGGAACGTTCAGGGTGCTGCCGATGAAGTTCGAGAAGTTGTCCCAGGGGGAGGGTTTCGCTGGCGAAGGGGTCAGGTGCCCAGCCCGCTCGTAGTGTTTCAACGCCTTCGCGCACCATCCCGCCACCTTGAATTTTTTCATCTCTGGGGGCGATTAACACTGGCGCTGATCCCATTTCGCCTAGCACCAGCCCCCGTTGTAGGAGAGCGATCGGCAGGATTAAATCGTCGTTTGCCAGTCCTACGGCACCGTGTTGCACTAAATCCGCGTGGGGGGATAGTTCGCTGCCGGCACCATCTCTGCTAAAGCTGCCCCACAAGTGAATGTCGACATCGCTATTTGGATTTAAAAATCCCTGCAATCTTTCGGGGCGATCACGCCAGGAGGAACTGCGGGGTAGCAGAGCTAGTTGGCCATAACCGGCAGCAGCAGCTGCATGTCTCAGGCTTGCAAGGGTTTCGCAATGACCACTGATTGGATCTTCAAGGATGGAATGGGGGTCTACAAGACAGGGGGCGAGTAGTTGTTGGCTAGCTGATTTGGGGGTCAGTTCGAGCTGTTGAGCCTGTTGACGTGCCTGCGCTCCAAAGGCGATCAGATGGTTGTCTCTGATCAGCACAGCATCTTCAACGACAGGTTGATCCGACCCGTGCAGGATCCTTATGGGGTCTAGAAGTTGTGCCTCGGGCATCACGTTAGAGCGCCCCAGCAGCTGTGCGATCGAGCACACCACCAAGGTGAGAGGTGAGGTTGAGAGAGGTCACCACTGCAGGTTGGCCTGGATCTGTAGCGATGTCGACCACCGTGACACCTCCATTCCCTTGTTTGACTGCCCAGATATCAGCCGGGGTCATTCCGAGTAGATGGCAGAGAATCGTTTTGTTGACAGCGTCATGAGCCACCACGAGCGCTGTTGCTTCTGGAGCCAGGCTGTTGGCGATCTTGTTCCAGCAGGCCACGGAACGCTCCCATACATCCTGGATGGTTTCGCCTTCGGGCATCTGCACCGTCTGCGGAGCTTGTTTCCAGGCATCTAGCAGTTCAGGCCAGCCGGCTTCAATTTCTGATTCCAGCTTCCCTTCCCAAAGGCCATGGCCGATTTCCACCAGCCCCTGGGTGACTTCGAGTTGGACATCTGGATGGTGCTTGAGGATGGCTTCCGCCGTTTGTTTTGGTCGGGTCATCGAACTGCTGTAGGCCTGATCGATCAACACATCGCTTAGGAATGCTCCGGCGGCGGCGGCTTGCGCGAAGCCATTTTTATTCAGCGGGATGTCGATTTGGCCTTGGAACCGGCCTTGTTGGTTCCAGTCGGTTTCACCATGGCGCACAAGGATCAGTCTCGGCCCCTTCCCTTTGCTGGGTAGTTGCTGATGCAAGTGAACGGTGCTGTTTAGGCATTCGACTTGTGCTTGATGGGATTGCTCTGAGAGGGGTATCAGGTTGAACACCGAGAGTGAGGCGTTATCGAGGCGCAGTCGTCGCAAGCCTTGGTCTGGCTCACCAAGGAGAACAAGGATTAAGCAGCGCAGGATGCAATTGTGCGAAACAACCAGAACTGTTTCGTCACCCTCCAGTGGGTGACGTTGAATGAGTTCCCGTAGGAATTCACGAGCCTGTTCCATCAGCTCGCTAATTGGTTTATAGGGATTGCCGTCTTCTCGCTTGAGAACCAATTCCTGTGGTTGTTGCTTCCAGGTGCGATAGGCATCTGGGAACGTGATCTTTACCTCATCGCTGCAGAGACCACTCCATGGAGCCAGGTCGATTTCCAGTAGCCCATCATCGAAGCAAGGCCTGAGATCACTGCCTTTGCTTGCTAGTAGGTTTGTTGTTGTGGATGCGGCCCGCTTCAGAGGGGAGCTGTAAACAGCATTGATTTGGATTTCTTTCAGGGTTTGTCCAGTTTGACGGGCCTGTTCTTGGCCTTCCGAGGTGAGCGTGGAAAGATCACTGCGACCCTGAATCCGTCGCTCGCGGTTGAAGCTGCTCAGACCATGACGGACGAGGAGAAGACGCAGGGGCACCGGCAAAGATGTTTTGACGCGGCCATCGTATGGGGCCCCCTGCCAGCGCAGTATGGGATGGTCTTCGGCGATGCCCTTGAGGGAGTGTTGAACAGCTGTCAGCGCGCTGTGCTGCGGCCAGCGAGAATCAGCTTCAATTGATGCCTGGTCGTTGAGTTTTGATCCCCTGTTCAGCCTGATCAGGCGATACACCCGTGAGCCGCTTTGGAAAGTCGGCCTGGCTTTTGTATCACTGATGTTCGCGTTTTTGATTTGGTTTGTGGGGTTGCAAGACAGCTTCAGCAGGCCGTCAGTGACCCCAACCATCTCCATGCAGCAACAGGAGATGGCTTTGCTTGCTGATCAGGCCGTCCCTGCAGCCATTAGGCCTCTGCTGGTGGGTGAGGATCCAACATTGGCTTTGCAAGAAGCTCTCGGTGAGATCCCTCTCAGTCAGATGAATGACCGCCAGAGGCTGTTGCTCGCCGGACTCCAATCTTCAGGGGCAGAACGTCGTGAGCTCCTGGCTGATTCAGTGCAGTCACCGTTACTGATTCCTCTACAGCAGGCGCTACTGGCTAGTTCGCAAGAAGGGGTTCTTTCACTTGCTGATCGTGAGGCGCTTGGCTCATTAAGCGGGGACCCTTTGCTTCAACAGGTTGGTTGCTTTGCTCTTGGCGGGGATCGCGATGACTGCGTGAATCCCCGTGTCGCATCGAGCATGGCTTTGAGGCTGGTCTTGAGCGTGGTGTTACCGGCGGCGGCTCTACTTGCCGGTACTGGGCTTTTGTTGCGTCATCTTTGGATGTTGATCCGCAAGTCTGTTGCTCCCTGGCCACCGCTTCAGGCCTTACCACTTTCCTTAACGGACATGGTGCTCCTGATTGCCTGTGGATTTGTGGTCTTGGGTGAGGTGATTGCTCCCGCTTTCGTGGCTCCGCTGAGTGCCTTGATGACTAGGGGGATGGACAGCCCCTTGAGCAAAGCGGTGACAGTGGTGATTGGCTACGGCGCTTTGGCACTACCGCCATTGTTGATTCTGCGTCAGCAGCTGCGCAGTCTGAAGGCAACTGATCGGCCCGTTGATGGATGGTTGCAGTGGCGTCTGCAGCCTTGGGGTTCAGCGTTGCTGAAGGCAGGTCGAGGCTGGTTGATGGTGATGCCGTTGGTTCTATTGACTGGATGGCTGATGGGATTGCTGTTGGGGGATCAAGGGGGAAGCAACCCCTTATTGGAACTGGTACTGCGCAGCAAGGATCCATTGGCCTTGATGTTGCTAGCCACTACCGCTGTGATTCTGGCGCCTCTCTTTGAGGAGTTGGTTTTTCGTGGTGCGCTTTTGCCTGTATTGGCGAAATCTTTTGGTCCGCTATGGGGTGTGGTAACCAGCGCGCTGGTGTTTGGTGTGGCTCACCTGAGTGTTGGTGAATTACCTCCGCTGTTTGTGTTGGGCTTGGGACTCGGTCTATTAAGGCTTAGTTCAGGTCGTCTTTTGCCTTGCGTGCTGATGCATGCCCTCTGGAATGGGGTTACTTTCATCAATCTTTTGCTGCTTGGCGGATAACTGAACTCTTCAATCAGCATGTGATTGTCAGCGACTTAGCCTTGCGGAGGCCTATTGAGGGTGGTTCACTGATTTATTACAGTGGCTTATTCGGTGGTTGCCGCACTCCAACAGCGTTCGGTAACGGCTAACCGTGATGTTTCGCGGGCACGTTCTGTCCGCACACTTGAGCTGATCCAGGGATCCTTGTCTTCAAGGAAGGTGGCTCGCCAGTCGCCAGTTCTGGCAGGACTGCATCGGGCTGCTGATGGTGCATTGATCGGTGTTTTGGTTGCTGCGGCATTGATGTCTGCTCTCACGCTGCATTGGCAGCATCGTTGGACCATTGCTTTCAACAGGCTGGAGACCACTCGCTCATTGGCTCATCGTCTTACGGAGTCAACCGCGATGATTGAGCGACACTTGTTGGCTGAAACCAGGTTGCCTCAGTCGATGGTTCCCACAAAGGTTGCCAACCTTCTTTATCTCGAACGCTCTGCTGATCCGGCTGGTGGTGTTGTTTCTGGAGAGTCGCAATTGCTGAGCCAATTGATGGGCCAACCCATTAATCACGGCTACTGATGCCTGCCTCAAAGGCTCGTCGCTCACGAAGTTCCAGGAGGCGTGACCAGGGCGTGATTGCGTTGGAATCAGTTCCTGCTCATCGGATGCGATGGGTGTTTTCCATCCTCTGCGTTGGGCTGATTGGACTTATGGGCCGGATGGCTTGGCTGCAGGTTCTGCAAGCACCGAAACTTGAAGCCCGTGCAAGGGCTTTGCAGACCCAGCGAACCCAACCGATTGGGACACGGCGTTCAATTGTGGACCGCAATGGACGGCTGGTGGCTCTCGACGAGGAACGCTTTCGGCTTTGGGCTCATCCTCGTTATTTTAATTTCCCCGGGGATGATCCCGGTTTGATTCGTAAGCCACTGGATGTTGCTCGCAAGCTCTCCGGGGTGTTGGCGATACCTGTTGCCGAATTGGTGCAGCGATTTGGTGACCGTCCTTCTGGTGTGAAGCTTGCTGAAGGATTGGATCAGGACATCGTCAATGAAATTCGCAACCTTGGTATCAGTGGTTTAGATCTTGAGGCTTATCCACAGCGGCTCTATCCGCAGGGCGCTCTATTTGCCAACGTGGTGGGCTTTCTTAATTTGGATCGCGTCCCACAGGCGGGATTGGAGCAAAGTCGCCACGAGGCTTTGTTGCGTCATGAACAGGTTCGCAGCCTGCGCCGAGGAGCGGATGGCACCCCCCTTCCTGACGACCTGGCTCCGGGAGTGTTTTATGGCGATCATCTAAGCCTGCAGCTCACTTTGGATGCTCGTTTGCAGGAGCTGGCGGGGCAGGCACTTGTGGCCCAGGTCAAAGAGTGGAAGGCCAAGAAGGGAGTGGCCATCGTGATTGATGTCACCAATGGAGAGTTGCTGGCGCTGGCGTCCACACCCACATATGACCCGAACAAGTATTGGAAATATTCGCCCTCTCGCTTTCGCGAGTGGTCCGTTCAGGACCTTTATGAACCTGGTTCTACCTTAAAGCCGATCAACCTTGCTCTTGCTCTTCAGGAAGGTGTGATTCAGCCGGGTGGAAAGGTGAACGACAACGGATCATTGAAGATCGGTGGATGGCCAATTTCCAACCATGATCGTCAGAGCCATGGGGTGATCGACTACGCCACGGTGCTGCAAGTGTCTAGCAACGTCGGCATGGTGAAGATCATGCGTCAGCTCAAACCCACGCTGTACTGGGATTGGTTGCGACGGCTAGGACTTGATGTCAAGCCCGATACCGATCTGCCGGGGGCTATTGCAGGTCAGTTAAAGACGAAGGAGCAATTCGTGGCTCAGCCAATTGAGCCGGCCACGGCGGCATTTGGACAGGGACTGTCGCTCACGCCACTGAAGCTGGCTCAGTTGCATGCCTTGATTGCCAATGGTGGCCGCCTGGTTAGTCCTCACATCACTAGGGGATTGCGGGCGGGAGAAGCGTTGGCTCCACGCGCCGCCGCAACAACTGGACATCAATTACTGCGCCCAGATGTCACCAGGATTGTGCGGGACTGGATGGAATCGGTTGTAGAGAAAGGGAGTGGGAAAGGGGCGAAAACGCCTGGTTATCGCATCGGTGGCAAGACCGGCACTGCTCAGAAAGCACTGAATGGGGTCTATTTGTCAGGAGCAAAGATTTGCAGCTTTGTTGCCCATCTGCCGGTTGATAATCCTCGCTATGTGGTGGTGGTCGTGGTGGATGAACCTCAGGGGGGCAATGCTTATGGGTCCACGGTGGCGGTGCCTGTAGCGAAACAGATCATTGATGCTTTGCTGGTGCTTGAAAAAATTCCACCTAGCACTGAGCAGACCTATTCTCAGCCGGCCAAAGGCTAAGTCTTGGCAAAGCTTCGATGGTGAGTTCTGAACCTGGGCTGTCAGCGAAAAAAACGCCGCTAGCTTAAAGATCTTGCGAGACGTTCTGCTTTATGGCCACACTCCTTGAGCAGCTTTCCACCATGACCGTGGTCGTGGCGGATACCGGTGATTTGGACGCCATTAGAAAGTTCACCCCCAGGGATGCCACGACCAACCCTTCATTGATCCTTGCGGCGGCGCAGATTCCTGCTTATCAGAGTTTGATCGATGAGGCTCTTCATTCCTCCCGTCAGTTGTTGGGCAGCTCTGCAGCTGTGGAGGAGGTGGTCCATGAGGCTCTCGATGAAATTTGTGTAATCTTTGGAAAGGAAATCCTCAAGATTGTTCCTGGCCGTGTTTCCACTGAAGTGGATGCTCGCCTCAGTTTC
Organism: Prochlorococcus sp. MIT 1306; assembly: GCF_047304515.1. Taxonomy (NCBI): domain Bacteria; kingdom Bacillati; phylum Cyanobacteriota; class Cyanophyceae; order Synechococcales; family Prochlorococcaceae; genus Prochlorococcus; species Prochlorococcus sp. MIT 1306. The sequence continues at coordinate 444,058 of NZ_CP138959.1, forward strand.
AATACTGAAGCCACAATCGCTAAGGCTCATAAACTCATTGGCCTATATAACGACGCTGGCATTACTAATGATCGCGTTTTGATCAAGATAGCTTCTACTTGGGAGGGTATAAAAGCGGCTGAGGTTTTGGAGAAGGATGGAATTCATTGCAACTTAACTCTGCTATTTGGCTTTTCTCAGGCTGTCGCTTGTGCAGAAGCAGGAGTCACTTTGATCTCTCCTTTTGTTGGGCGAATCCTTGATTGGTACAAGGCTTCTACTGGTCGGGATTCTTATACAGGTCCAGAAGATCCTGGTGTGATCTCGGTGACCAAGATCTTTAATTACTTCAAAACCTATGATTACAAGACTGAGATCATGGGCGCGAGTTTCCGCAATCTTGACGAAATTATTGAATTGGCTGGATGTGATTTGTTGACCATCTCACCAAAGCTTTTGGATCAGCTGCGTAGTACAGAGGCTCCGCTGATGCGTAAGTTGGATGCTGTCAATCCTGTTGCTGCAGAGTCTCAGATCCATGTCGATAAGGAGAGTTTTGAGTCAATGATGAGGGCTGATCGCATGGCTTTTGAGAAGTTGGATGAAGGGATTCGCGGCTTTAGCAAGGCGATTGAAACTCTTGAGGCTCAGTTGGCGCATCGATTAGCTGTTTTGGAGGGAGGAGCGGCTTTCTGCCATGTTGTTCAGGAGATTTTCATGCTCAATGATCTCGATGGTGATGGTTGTATTACTAGAGAAGAATGGCTCGGTAGTGATGCGGTATTTGACGCCTTAGATCATGACCATGATGGCCGACTTCTTCAGGAAGATGTTCGTTCTGGGCTGGGTGCTGCGTTGGCACTAACAACAGCTTAAAGTCTCGCTGAATAAGGGAATGAGTCTTTCCGTTATCAATGCTTTCCCCTGGCAGTAATTAGCTGAAAGACATAGAACGTTTGGTCTTATTGAAGTCTCTAGTCAAGATTGCGATCTTCTCTGGGTGGGAAAATCTATAGCTTTGTCTCGAGTAAGATAGAGAGCTTGGAGATGAGTGTTTGCTACAATTTTTTATGGCATTGAAGAATATCTTACTTTGCCTGAGTTGAAGCTGGAGAGTTTTTTCTGCCATCTTGAAAGTAATAATGCTCTGATCGCAAGATCGGCATCGTTTGATCAGAGCATGAGAGAGATCAGGGTTGGCAATCCAGCCAATTCAACTGGCATGCGTGCAAAGATCCCCTCTCGCTATAAAGTTGTTTTCCAAATAGGCTTCTGCTTTCTCTGCTCTTGGCGACCTATCTGATCACAGGAACGAATCGCGGCATTGGCTATGAATATTGTCGTCAGCTTCAGGCTCGTGGTGACGTGGTTGTGGCTGCATGCCGTAAGCCTTCGCCGCAATTGGAAGGCTTAGGCGTGCGTATTGAGGCCGGGGTCGAGATCACTTCAGATGGATCGATTGCGAGCTTGAAGGAACGGCTTCGCAGCTTGCCGATCGATGTGCTGATCCACAATGCCGGCATTTTGGAAAGCACGACTTTGAAAAATTTTGATCCCGAGAGCCTTCGTCGTCAGTTCGAGGTCAACGCCATTGGGCCATTACGTGTCACACATGCTCTTATGGATCATCTACTTCCTGGCGCAAAAGTCATTTTGATGACTAGCCGAATGGGCTCGATCGATGACAACAGTTCCGGCGGTTCTTATGGCTACAGAATGTCGAAGGTGGCTTTGTGTATGGCAGGAAAGTCATTAGCTATCGACCTTAAATCTCAAGGCATTGCCGTGGCGCTTCTTCATCCAGGGCTTGTGCGTACCCGCATGACAGGATTCACTGATCAAGGCATTACTCCAGAAGAATCGGTTGATGGCTTGCTGGCCCGTATTGACAATCTCAATTTGGAAAACTCAGGCACTTTTTGGCATGCCAATGGGGAGATTCTCCCTTGGTAACAATTGGTTTGTTGAAGAAGTGATTGACGTTGCTTTTAGCTTGTAAGTTTTCGTACTTCTTAATCACTCTAGAGCACTTCACTGCTCACGCTGAAATTTATTTTGAATTAGAGATGCTTGAATGCTAGTTGTCGAACTTCGTTCGGCCAATCTTTATTCTTTCAGGTAATTAACGTTGCAAGAGCAACCGTTTAATTACACGCTGGGCAATGTCTCCATATCCCATCTCTCCAGAAAGGATCTGAGCAATCCGTTGTGGAGCTGTTGGCCTTTTGATTCCAAGCTGATATCCCACCTTGGGGAATCGATAAAACACTTGGGCAATCCTTTTCCCCCAGGCCATGGAGTCTCCCCACCGTTGTCGCATGGTTTGGCTGTAATCAGCCAGGTTGTTGGTATCACCGTTCAACCAATGGTTAAGGCAGCGGGCTGCTTCGCATCCACTCATCAACGCTGGGCGCAGACCTTCTGCCAGGAACGGATCGCATAGTGATGCCGCATCTCCCACGGCGATGACACCATCGCCATGCAGTGCTTGATGGCCGTTCCAAACTCGTAAAGATGCTTCTTGTCGTTTGCCTGCTTGCGGGTCAAATCCCAGGCTCGGTAGCAGTTGTTCCAAGACGGCATCACTATCAGCGGCATTGCGGCCGATGAACGTACCTACGCCTACATTCACGCCTCCTGCCAAGGGGAAAGCCCAGGCAAACCCATGATGTACCAGCCCAAATTCAAATCGGGCTGAACCAGTTTTGAGGTTGCCGCGACCCTCCAGGCGCACAGACATGGTGCTCGCGTGATGCAGTGTTTTTGGTCCCAATCCCAAGGCTTCAGGCCAAGCGGACAGGGAGCCATTAGCCACTACGACCGCTCTTGCTTCAAGTTGTCTGCCGTCATCGGCTGTAACTTGCCAAACCCCCTCTTGTCTTTGCAGGCTTTTCACCGCAAAAGGCCGCAGCAGTTCGGCGCCTGCATCAATCGCATGGCTTGTTAGGAGGGCATCAAGCTTCTCTCGCCGCACAATCCAAAACGGGGCGGAATCTTGCAGGTCGGCCACGACGTGATCACTCAGCTGCCAGCTGAACTCAACCCTTTCAATGACTTCATCAACGACCGATTGCAAGTCAAATGGAAACCACTCCTGCACCGCAGCTGCCATGCCTCCACCACAGGGTTTGATCGTTTGGTGTGCATTCTGTTCGAGCAGTGTGACGTGTTGGCCGGCTGCAGCCAGATGGAAAGCCGCCGCAGATCCAGCGGCGCCTGCTCCGATGACCAGCACATCTCGAGTGCTCAAACCTTGAGAATGTCGGCTTCTTTTTCGGCGAGGTATTTTTCGATTTCAGTGATGAATGTGTCGGTGAGTTTTTGTATCCCATCCTGTTCATCATGGCTCTGATCTTTAGAGAGCTCAGCATCTTTTTCTAGCTTTTTCACTTTATCAATTGCATCGCGACGGATGTTGCGCAGGGCTACTTTGCCTTCTTCTGCATATTTTGCTGCCAGCTTGCAGAACTCTTTGCGGCGCTCTTCAGTTAGCGGCGGCACATTGATGCGAATGATCTTGCCGTCATTGTTGGGTGTCAAGCCCAAATCACTAGTGGCAATGGCTTTTTCAATCAGGCCCATTGATCCATTGTCAAAGGGCTGTATGGCAATCGTCTGTGAATCAGGGGTGGATATTGTTGCTAGAGATTTCAGGGGCGTTTCGGTGCCGTAATACTCAACGTTGATTCGATCCAGTAGTGACGGGTTGGCGCGTCCAGTACGGATAGTGGCGAAGTTGCGCTGTGTGGCCTCCACTGATTTGTGCATGTTGTCATTGAGATCCTGGTTCGACATGGCTTCAGAGAGGCGAAGGCTGGGTGAAGGGATGAGTTGGGATGGGCTGTTTAGGCTGCATTGCTGATACGGGAGCCGATTGCTTCGCCAGCCACTGCTTTGCCGATGTTGCCAGGTTCAAAGAGGTCAAATACAACGATCGGGATATTGTTGTCTTTGCATAGGGCAATGGCAGTGCTGTCCATCACCGCCAGCTCGCCGCTTAGCACTTGCTGGAAGGTGAGTGAGTCGTAGCGTTTTGCATCAGGGAAGCGTTTGGGATCACGGTCATAGACCCCATCCACCTTCGTGGCTTTGAACACCACATCAGCGTTGATTTCCGCAGCCCGAAGTGAGGCCGTGGTGTCAGTTGTGAAGAATGGATTGCCGCAGCCTCCACCAAACACAACCACTCGGCCTTTCTCTAGATGGCGAATGGCTCGCCGACGGATGTAAGGCTCCGCCACCTCTTGCATTTCGATTGCAGTTTGTACTCGGGTTGGTACTCCTGCTCGCTCTAAGCCGTCCTGCAATGTGATGGCATTCATCACTGTGGCCAACATGCCGACGTAGTCGGCTGTGGCCCGATCCATGCCCGCTGCAGAACCCTTTAGGCCTCGAAAAATGTTGCCACCCCCCACCACGATCGCCAACTGGGTGCCCTTGGCCACCACTTTTGCTACATCTTCTGCGATGGATTGAACAATTGCTGGATCGATGCCATAACTCTGATCGCCCATCAGCGCTTCGCCGCTGAGCTTTAGAAGGACTCGCGCGTAGGCCATTCATCGTCCAGATCCCGACGAGAGTAGCAAGCCTTCTCCTACTAGTCCTTGAGCTGGATGGTCTGAAGGGTTGTCGCTTCTCAGATTCGCTTGGAGGAAGTCATCATTCCTGATCGATGCGAGAGAACTTGCTTTGTCGCAGCGATGTGATGGCCCGTCTGACATTTTGAGCGCTTGAACGCATCAGACAGGATCCTTCTTTTTGGAGCGAGCTCATTGTTCATGGAGCAGAGCTTTGCTGGTGAACGGTCTGTCGGGTTATTTGCTACAGATCAGCTATTGGATGCAGATTTAGAGGTGAGATGATTGATTGCTTCAAAACTCAATTCCTGCTTGTGCTTTGACGCCTTGCTCTTTGAAGGGGTGGTGCACCAAGGTCATTTCTGTGACCAGATCTGCACGTTCAATGAGCTCCTTTGGTGCGCCCCGGCCAGTGAGTGCTACGTGGGTTAGGGGTGGCCTTTCCGTGATCCCCCCTAGTACTTCTTCTACCTTGAGGTATCCCAGTTTCATCGCCACATTGACCTCATCAAGCACTACAAGTTTGTGGTTGTTGCTGTGGAGGTAAATCAGAGCCTGTTGCCAGGCTTTTGATACCAATTGCTGATCTCTTTCCCGGTCTTGGGTTGTCCAGGTGAAGCCCTCTCCAAAGGCATGCCAGCTCAATGCGTCACCAAAAACTTTTAACGCTTTTGCTTCGCCTGGCTGCCAACTTCCTTTAATGAATTGCACGACTGCAACACGCTCGCCATGGCCAAGGGTGCGTAAGGCTAGCCCTAGCGCTGCTGTGGTTTTGCCTTTGCCATGTCCTGTGAACACAAGGATTAGGCCCTTCTCTTTGTCTCGTTCTTCTACACGTTGGCGCTGAACGTCTTGTCGGCGCTGCATGCGTTTGCGGTAGCTCTGTTGGTCGGTTTCGGGGGCTAAATGGCCGCCTATGCCGAGAACTTCTGCGCTGTGATCGAGTTCAGTTGAAGAGGGCGAATGCGGAGCTGGAGGGTTGGTCATCAAAATGTTGGCAAGGTCTTGAGCATGCTTTGAGTTGGGCTGCTTATGGAAGGCGGGCTGTGATTCGTTGTAGTGCTCGGCCTGCTAATAGTTCTTGCTCAATAGTGCTGTAACCCATCTCTCGAAGTTGCTTGGGCAAGTCTGCTTGGAGCATTGTGATAGCGGTTTCAGTTTCGAACAAGGCACAAAACAACTGTTGGGGCAGTTTGAGGCAGGGGCCTGCTGGATGGAGGTCGATCAGCACTAGCCAACCCCCCGGTTGCAATAGGCGCATGCAGGCTTTGAGCACTTGTCGTCGTTCTTCTGAGCTGAATTCGTGCAAGGCCAGGCTGATTTGGATAGCCTCAAATTGGTTGGTGTTTAGCGGTGGCTTTTCTGCCATGCCCTCGATGCATTGCAGTTGGGGGGTTCGTTGAGCTGCTAGTGCCAGTGCCTTTGGTGAAAGATCTAAACCTGTTACAGCGAAACCAGCCTTGATCCATGGTGCTGCTGTTTCGCCAGACCCACAGCAAAGATCCAAAACTGGTGCTCCTTTAGAAAGCTTGTCTTGAAGAGCAGTCAGCCCTAAGGACCTCAACCGATTGACACCCCCTACGCTGAGGGCCGAAATGGTTGTGACTAGGTCATAGAACCAGCGATGCTCGTAGGCAAAGGTTCTTAGTGGTGAGGTCATGGGCTGAGCTTTCGAGCTAGGGCTGCATCTACCGCTTGTTGTTGGTCACGTCGGGTGATCCAGTGGTGATAGGTGCGGGTATGAATAGCCACTGAATGGCCCATCATTCTTGCTGCAACGGTGTCTGGAAGGCCGATGTGGATTGTGCGTACCGCCCAGGCATGCCGCAGGTTGTAGGGGGTGAGGGGCAGTTGATAGCGTCGGAATTGTTCCGACACTCTTCTCCCCACCTGTTGGAGTGTGGTGTGACGCAGGTCGACATTCACCGGCGGCAGGGCCTGGGCATTGTTTGCTAGTTGTTCAAGTTCAAAATGCTTGACCCAGTCTGGATGAAACGGCCAAACCTGATGCTCGCCGGTTTTTGTGTTTGGTAGGACCCGCAGCACCTGATCTTCCCCCTTCGCTAAAGCAGCAAGGTCGCAGAAGAACACCTCGTGATTGCGCAGGCCGTAAGTGGCCATCAGTCCATAGGCAAGTCGCCATCCTGGGTTGGGGATGCGCTCCACCGCCTCGATGATCTGATTGTCGCTGGGTAGTTGACGAAAGCGCGCTTGATGTAGTCCATATCCATCCGCTTCTGCTCGCCAGTCTTCCGGCAGTGCCATTTCCAGGTGGCGTGCCAATGCACCTAGGGCCGTGGCGCATTGCTGTCGGCTTCGGCTGCCATCTGCATAACTGGCCAGAGTGTCTCTTAAAAGGTCTGAATCAAAACAGCTCTGCTTGTTAACAGCTAGGGCTTTGAGTCGTCGTAAGTAAGGAAGGTAAGCGGACGTCCATGTGCTGCGGCTACCGGCCGGTGACCGTCGGCGATATGGATCAGTAAAGAATGCTTCTTCAAAGCTGACCAAAGCTTCTCTCAGCCCTTTCGCTATCTGTTCAGGTTGTGTTCGTGTCGATTTGGTCGTCCACTGGGACCAGTCGAATTGTTTGCGTTGCAGTTGGTAGTGCACCAGTTGCACAATTCGCTCAGCCTCTTTCAATCCTTTTTGTTCTGCCAAAAGCTGCAAACTGATTCGTTGAGTTTTGATCAATCCAGTTCCATTCCGGCAGGGCAGTGCGCCGCGTAAATTGAGCCACTGGCCTCGCTGTTCAATTCTCAGGTTGATGCCGCTGTCAGCCAGGGCACGGTTGATGGTGATTAGCTCGTTGCTCAGCTCCATGGCCCTGTAGGGATGGTGCCACCTTGGCGTTGATGGCAGCTACCCTCAAGTCCCTCTAAAGAACTCTCTTCTATATGGCTCGGGTCGGTGTCCTCTTGATGAATCTTGGGGGCCCTGAACGTATCCAGGATGTAGGGCCTTTTCTCTTCAATATTTTTGCCGATCCGGAGATCATTCGGCTGCCTAACCCCGCTCTTCAGAGGCCTCTGGCCTGGTTCATCAGCACGCTGCGCAGCAGTAAATCCGAGCAGGCTTACCGCTCAATAGGGGGCGGTTCTCCTCTGCGGCGGATCACTGAACAACAGGCTCGGGAGTTGCAGAGCTTGCTTCGGCAACGCGGTATCGATGCCACGAGCTATGTGGCGATGCGTTATTGGCATCCCTTCACAGAATCCGCTGTCGCAGATATCAAAGCTGATGGGATTGATCAGGTGGTGGTGCTTCCCCTCTACCCTCATTTTTCGATTAGTACCAGTGGCTCGAGTTTTCGAGAGTTGCAGCGCTTGCGACAGACTGATGAATCTTTCCGCAAGCTGCCAATACGTTGTATTCGCAGCTGGTACGACCACCCTGGATATGTTCTTGCCATGGCGGAGTTGATCGCTGAGCAGGTTCGGCTGAGTGATGTGCCTGAAGAAGCTCAAGTGTTTTTTAGTGCTCATGGAGTGCCCAAGAGCTATGTCGAACAAGCAGGTGATCCATACCAGAAGGAGATCGAGGCTTGTACAACCTTGATCATGGCTGAGCTGGAAAACCTTCTTGGCTATGGCAATCCTCATTCCCTTGCCTATCAAAGCCGAGTGGGTCCAGAGGAATGGATTCAGCCCTATACCGATCAAGTTATTGAGCAGCTTGGTGAGGCTGGTACACGGGATTTAGTGGTTGTGCCGATCAGCTTTGTGAGCGAACACATCGAAACTCTCGCCGAGCTTGATATCGAATACCGCGAGCTGGCGACCGAAGCAGGGATTGTTCATTTCAGGCGGGTGCCTGCTCTTGATACTTACCCCACATTCATTGAGGGCCTGGCCGATCTGGTTGGATCCAGTCTTGAGGGGCCAGAGATCAATCTCGATGAGGCTGCCAAGCTGGCCGGTCGAGTGAAGTTCTATCCCCAGGAGAGATGGCAATGGGGCTTGAATACCAGTTCTGAGGCATGGAATGGACGCATAGCCATGCTTGGTTTTGCGGCTTTTTTGTTGGAGCTGATCAGTGGCCATGGCCCTTTGCACGCGATCGGTCTGCTCTGAGTGCTGGCTAGTTAAGAGTGGTCTCACTCTTCTTGTTGGTTCGTTTGTGGGATGACTGTTCTCAACGGAGTCCATTTGTATTGGGGCATTCGCCCTCAGGCAGCAGGCTCAATGACGGATTGATTTTGCTGGTGATGGTGAAGAACCAATAGGCAATCTGTACGGCAGGCCCTTAATCTTTAGGAGCAGACCATGCTTTGCCACTGCCGTGACCTTGACTTCTTCAACCACGGCTCTCGGTGGTTCATCACAACAAGAGCAAAAACGTATGACGGGCGCCGATGCCCTGATGGATGCTCTTCGCCGCAACGGTGTTGACATCATCTTTGGTTATCCAGGTGGTGCAATCCTTCCCATTTACGACGCCGTTCATAAGGCGGAGCAGCAGGGATGGTTGAAACACATCCTTGTTCGCCATGAGCAGGGGGGTGCCCATGCGGCGGATGGCTATGCCAGGGCTACAGGTCGTGTTGGAGTTTGCTTTGGAACCTCTGGGCCAGGCGCAACCAATCTGGTTACTGGTATCGCCACGGCCCAGATGGATTCAGTTCCAATGGTGGTGATCACAGGACAGGTCCCTCGACCATGCATTGGTACAGATGCTTTTCAGGAAACTGATATTTTCGGGATCACTCTGCCTATCGTGAAACACTCTTGGGTTGTTCGCGATCCGGGTGATTTGGCTTCGGTTGTTGCTCAAGCATTTTTCATTGCAGCTTCTGGGAGACCTGGTCCGGTCTTGATTGATATCCCCAAGGATGTGGGCCAGGAGGAATTCGACTATCAGCCAGTTGAACCTGGATCCGTCGTGCCTGCAGGATTTCACCGATTCCCGGCTCCAGAACTTTCCTCAATTGAGGCGGCTCTCGATTTAATTGATGATGCTCAGAGGCCTCTCCTTTACGTTGGCGGAGGAGTTATTTCTGCCGGAGCTCACGAGAGTCTTAAGGGTTTTGCAGAACGTCACCAGATACCTGTTACTACCACATTGATGGGTAAGGGGGCTTTTGATGAGCGACATCCTTTGGCTTTGGGGATGTTGGGAATGCATGGCACTGCCTATGCCAACTTTGCAGTTACTGAATGTGATTTGTTGATCGCTGTTGGCGCACGTTTCGATGACCGGGTTACAGGCAAGCTTGATACTTTTGCGCCCCGCGCAAGAGTGATTCATTTTGAAATTGATCCAGCAGAAGTAGCTAAGAACCGACGTCCTGATGTTGCGGTATTGGGTGATGTTGGTGTCAGCTTGGTGAAGTTATTGGACTTGAGTAAGCAAAAGCCTGTTGAGTTGAGGACTTCAGCTTGGCTAACTCGTATTGAGAGTTGGAAGGACCTTTACCCCTTGATGACTCCGCCTGAGGAGGGGCCAATTTATCCGCAGGAGGTGCTTTTAGCGATAAGGGACTTGGCTCCTGAGGCCTACATAACAACTGATGTTGGCCAGCATCAGATGTGGGCGGCTCAATATTTACGTAATGGGCCTCGTCAGTGGATCAGTAGCGCGGGATTGGGAACGATGGGTTTCGGGATGCCAGCTGCTATTGGTGTTCAAATTGCTTTGCCAGATGAGCAGGTTGTTTGTATCGCTGGTGATTCCAGCATCCTGATGAATATTCAGGAGTTGGGAACACTGATTGAGTACAACATCCCAGCCAAGATTGTGATTGTGAACAACCATTGGCAAGGCATGGTTCGTCAGTGGCAGCAAAGCTTCTATGAAGATCGTTATTCAGCCACTGACATGCTTCCGGGCATGCCTGATTTCGTGGCATTGGCGAAGGCCTTCAGGATTGGCGGGGTGTTGATCACTGAGCGAAAGGATCTCAGGTCAAGCTTGAAGCAGGCCCTTGCTACTCCAGGTCCGATGCTCATCGATGTGCATGTGCGACGTGATGAAAATTGCTATCCGATGGTTCCTCCTGGCAAGAGCAACGCTCAAATGGTGGGTTTACCTAACCACCCTGAACTTTCTGGGGTTTCTCTCTAATGCAACGACTGCAGTTTGTTCTTCTAAGCATTCTGCTTGTTTTGTTCATCGCACCATTGCCTGTCATGGCGGCGGAAGTGCTGCGTGTGAGTGGCTCCTCGTTGCTCCTGGTTGGTGACCACAACCGAACCTATACGGTTCGTCTTGCTTGTTTGCAGGTGGATCCATCTGATGAGGCGGAGGCGATGGCTTGGTTGAAGTCAGAGCTACCCAGGCGCCGGCGGGTCAATCTGCGCCCAGAAGGTTCTAGCGAAGGGGTGCTTTTGGCGCGGGTGACCTCGATCGGCAGCGATGTAGATCTCAGTGCAGGGCTAGCGACTGCTGGTTTAGGTCGTTTAACGTGCGATTCGCCTCAGACTTGAGATAGGAGCAGCTCTGCAGGATCAAATTGTTTCTCTAGAAAGATCTTGTGATAAAGCCAGAGGTGTCTGATCCATCAGCCCTACTCTGATTACGTTGGGTCTTCAGGATCATGGCCCCCTCCCAAGCGGCCCCTTCAAGTGGTTCGTCTTTGGCTGCAGATTCCATTGCAAGTGGGTCTTGGAGGCAAAGGTTCTTTAAGGCTCCCTGGCGGAGCTGGTTGATGATTTTTGCCAGCCTCCTTGGCTGTCAGGCGGTTTCGGCAAGTGGGTTGCTGTCTCCATCTGTGGTGGTTCTTTTGCCAAAGGGCTCTGCTGTAGAAGGTGCCAATGAGATCTTCCTCAAGGGCTTCCAGTTGGGAGAGGAGAAGGTAAGAGGTTGCGGTCTTTCTTTGGCGTCTGTGAAGTTGCGTCTTCTCAATCTGGATGATGATCCTGCTCTGGCTTTATCAGGTAACCCTCGGTTGAAGTTGGTCGTGGCGCCTCCTGCTGCGGATCTTCGTGCTTTTTCTGCTCTGGCGTCTAAGCGCAATCTCAGTGTGGTGCTGCCTTATCAGCGGGGCGCTTCGTTACGAAGTCTTGGTGAGCTGGATGCACGTTCACGCCTGTGGTTCTTGGTGGCACCTGTTCGCGATGATCATCAGGCCATGGCCCAGCGAGTGATGGAGCAGGGTTGGCGCCGCGTCATGGTGGTGCGAGATCCATCTGAGCTTGGTGTTGCTGCAGCGAAATCTTTTATTGAAGCCTTTCAAATCCTTGGAGGGAGGGTGGAGAGCTACGAGCCCGAGTTGGTGCAGAGCGTGAATCCTGACGATGGCGAACGACTCAAGCGTTTGCAGCAGGACCTGGTCTGGCTAGGACCTGATGCTCTTGTCTTGGCGTCTCGCCCATCAGGTCCTCTTGCGCAGGCTTTGAAAAAGGCGCAGATGGATGGATTGCTTGGGCGGGGACCACAACATCCAGCCTGGGTATGGCTTGCATCATCGGATTTGGCGAGTGATATCGGTCCAGAAGCCTGGGAGCAACTCTTGTTGAAGCAATCCTCACGGGGGCCTGGTTGGCAGAAATTTTCTGAATCGTTTGAGCAGCATTGGGGGCAGGCGCCCGATTTGTTGGCCGCTGCTGGCTTTGATACTGCTCGAATAATCGCGCTTTCAACGATGTCTGCTTCTCTGGCTTCTGCAGAGGGAAGCGCTGATCCTCTTGGATGGGTTGATGCAGAAAGTGAACCCCAGCCGCTTTGCAAAGCTTTGCGCTTGCGGCTCGAAGGCAAACAAGTGCGTTTGGAGGGCGCCGCTAGCAGTTTTGCTTTGCGAGCAGGACAGACACCTTCTGGGACAACAGTTTTTACTCGAGTTTCTGCTTTGGGTCCTGGCTGAGGCAAGACTCGAATCTGCTGCGATTGAATCAGGATTGGATGGAGCTGATGCGCTTTACGTGTGAGGTGATGACGTGTTGCGGTTGAGTGAGTTGAAGCTTCCCCTTGATCATTCGCCAGAGGCGATCGAAGCAGTCATCCTTAAGCGGTTGCGTATTCCGCCTTCCCAGCTCATCTATCACAGGCTGGTGAAACGAAGTATTGACGCTCGACGTCATGAGCGGATCCAGTTGATCTACAGCGCGGATGTGAAGGTTCGAGGGGAAGCTGCTCTGTTGAAACGCCACGCAGGCAATCAAAAGATTCGTAAGGCTCCAGACACCCGCTATTACCCAGTTGCGCAGGCGCCAACAGATTTCCCTCAAGTAGAAACGCAGCGGCCGGTTGTGGTGGGGGCAGGTCCTTGTGGTTACTTTGCAGCTCTGCTTCTGGCACAGATGGGTTTCAAGCCTTTGCTGTTGGAGCGGGGTCAGTCGATCAAAAAGCGCACGCTAGAAACCTTTGCTTTCTGGAGGGGACAGCGGCCTTTCAATCCTGATTCCAATGCCCAATTCGGTGAAGGTGGGGCGGGGACTTTCTCAGACGGAAAGCTTTATAGCCAGGTGAGTGACCCTGAACACTATGGGCGCAAGGTGTTTGAAGAATTGGTGGCCAGTGGAGCCAATCCAGAGATCCTTACGGTGCACCGACCTCACATTGGCACCTACAAATTGGCCACGGTGGTGCGTGGAATGCGCGCCAGAATTGAGGAGCTTGGTGGTGAGATTCGATTTGAGACTCGAGTTGATGAATTGCTGCTGCGGCGAGATTTAGATCATTCACGATCCGGCAAGCCTTTGCAGGTGGTAGGGCTGAAGCTTGCCGATGGCAGCACAATTAGCAGTCGGCATGTGTTATTTGCCCTGGGTCATTCAGCACGGGACAGCTTCGCCATGTTGGAAAGGGTTGGCGTGAAGCTTGAGGCCAAGCTCTTTTCTGTAGGACTCCGTATCGAACACCCCCAGCCTCTGATCGATCGCGCGCGCTGGGGGCCAATGGTGGGTCATCCACAACTCGGCCATGCGGAATACAAGTTGGTGCATCACGCTCGTAATGGCCGCTCTGTCTATAGCTTCTGCATGTGTCCGGGGGGAGTTGTGGTGGGTGCTACATCGCAAGCAGATTGCGTGGTTACCAATGGCATGAGTCAACACACGCGCAATGAACGCAATGCCAACAGTGCCTTGGTTGTGAATTTGGAGCATCAGGATTTGTGCAGTTATGAGCGTTGGCCAGGAGATCCTCTGGCAGGAGTGGCCCTGCAGCGGGAGTTGGAACGAAGGGCTTTTCAGCTTGGAGGGGGTGGATATTGTGCCCCTGCTCAGCGCCAGGAGGATTTTCTTGCGGGCAGGCCTACAACTTGCCTCGGTGAGGTAACGCCCTCTTATCTGCCAGGAATCAAGCTGGCTGACCTCAATCAGATGTTGCCGGCTCCGTTGATTGAGGCTTTAAGAGAGGCCTTGCCGGCCTTCGCTAGGCGTTTACCAGGCTATGAGCATCCTGATGCTGTACTCACTGGGGTTGAGACCCGTACCTCATCGCCTGTGCGTATTCCCAGGGATAACTCCTTTGAGTCGCTTAACACCACTGGGCTGATTCCTGCTGGAGAAGGGGCTGGTTATGCCGGAGGCATCCTTTCGGCTGGCATCGATGGGATTAGGGCTGCAGAAGCCCTGGCGAAACAGCTTGTGGTTGTTCATTCTCCAGCTTGAGCGACGATTCCACTCCACTGCACGGCTTTCACGTGGTCCCTGCGCCATGAGTAAAAGAGGCTGGACTCTGCCACTGTGCATAGTGGGCAACTGCTGATCTGCTCGCTGCTTAGTCCAGCTTGTTTGAGTTGGTCAGCAGCAGCCAAGCGAATGTCGAGACGCAGTCGCTGTGGCTCTTTGTCTGCATCGAGAATGCCTTGTTCTTTTAGTGCGGAGAGCCGTTCTTCCAGCTGGATTGGTGAATGGTTTGGATCTGCTTCGAGGCTCTTGGCCACAGCTTCTGCAACATCAATTTGAATCTGATAGTTGGAACCGCTCACAGCTGGTCCTAGAGCAACAAGCAGAGTCTCGATTTTTGCTCCTCGAGATTCCAACTTTGCTAGAGCTTCCTGCAGAATTTTGGCGGTTAAGCCTCGCCAGCCCACATGACATGCGGCTGCATGCCCTGTGGAGTGGTCGGCAATCAGTACTGGAGTGCAGTCGGCAGTGCAGACCCAGAGACTTTGTCCACCCCTGTCGCTGACGAGGCCATCAGCTTCCGGCCAGGGTGGGCGGTTGGCTTGTGAGGCTTCGAGCACCCTGCCGCCATGAACTTGTTGGGGTCTATGAACGCTAATGCCTGCGCTTAGGTAACCAGCTAGTTGATCGGGGCCTCGATCTTGCCAGCGTCGCGTGAAGAATCCATGTTCGAAACCAGCCTTTTGTAGAAGGTCGGCCTGCAGGTAGTAGCCCCCATAGCAACCGACCCAGGTCCATCCTTTGAGTTGGTTGAACAGGGTATCTGGAGTGGCAAGCGGGTCTTGGTTGTCAGTTTCCGCTGCCTGCCCCAGCGATGTCATGGTTGCGGCAGGTCACGCAGCATCCAGAAACCAGCAAATCGTTTTTCTTCTGGGGAGGTCTGCACAGAGATGAATTGCAGTCCGCCGGCTTGCTCTCTTGATTCTAGGAGGCTCTGTTGAACTGCCTTGGCTGTTTTTTCATCCAAATCCGTCACCAGCCAGCGATCGTCTTGGCCTGCTTCAAGCATCAGCTGCGTGCCATCGACGACTAAGCAAACTGGTTCTAGGCCTCCAAGCCAGCCTGCTAGAGCCAAAGCACGGGTTTGACTGAACATCCGTACACCTGGCACAGGGATGTTGTCGTTGTCGTTTGCTCCAACTGGTAGTAGGCCACCGAAGCCGATTGGCCACTCTTGGGCTTCGCGTAGCAAGCCTAAGGGTAGGGAGGCCCAGCTCCAGGCGTCTCCCCTTACGGCCTCAGGTAGAGGCACTGGGGGTGTTGGTATCGGAGTTGGGGGAGGAGCCAGCGGACCAGCCATGTAGCCCTCCTCAAGGGGGTAGACGTCCCGTTCTCGCTCGGCGAGCCAGTCGAGCAGGGCATAGGTTCGGCGGCTTGGAATGACTTCGATGCCAAGCTCTGCGGAAGCCCGTTGCACCATGGTGCGCATCGATATACGCCAACAGCGAAGCCTCAGTGGGGCCTCCCAGCCTTGTTCCTGAGAGTCTTTCAGGGCCTCTCTTAGGGCATTGGTCAGCCACAGTGAATTGACTTCTCCTGCAGGGCAGCGTTTTACCCAGCGGAATGGTGCAGTCCCTGATGGGTCCTGGGAGCTGCTGATTAACAACTCCCAGCGTTTTTTGCCGTCAGATTCAAGGATTGGTCGCGAGTAGAAGTCGAGCTCCCAGTCAGTCTTAGGGTGTTGGTCTGTGATGTTGGGCGTATTGGCAGCAATCATCCTGCTGACTGTTCCTGCTGCCTAAGGACGTTACGAGCTTTGTTGGCTCGATCCGTCGCTTCAGCCATAACCTTATCTTTTTCGATTAGGAGTTCGCCCGGTTGTCCTTCCAGTAGGGCAGTGTTCAGGGCAATGCGTCCGCGACCAGGGTCCATTTCGGTGATCAAGGCTTTGACTCGATCGCCTTGGTTGAATACCTCCCGCAGGGATCTAAGACTGCCACCGGTGATCATGGATTGGTGAAGGAGGCCACTCACACCGCCTAGGTCTATGAAGAAACCGTAGGGCTTCACTGCTACGACTTGACCTTCCACGAGCTGTCCTACTTCAAGTTCAGAGAAGCGGGCGGCGGTAGCGGCCCGCTTCTCTGAAAGCACCAGCTTGCGGGTTTCTGGATTGACTTCCAGGAAGGCCACACCAAGGGTTTTTCCGACAAGCGCTTCGTGATTCTCTCCATTTTGGAGCTGAGAGCGGGGGATAAATCCTCTCAGGCCTTCAAGGTCGCAGGTCACTCCACCACGGTTGAATCCATTGACTTTGACCTGGGCGACCTTGCCTTCCTTCTCCATCTGCTGCACCTTGCTCCAGCTCTTACGCAGCTCTAGAGCTCGACAGCTGATGGTGACCATCCCATCGGCATTTTGCTCTCGGGTGACGAGTACTTCGACCTCTAAACCCTTTGGGAAGCGCTCTTTGAGGTTGGTAATCACGCCAAGGCCGCATTCATTTTTGGGCATAAAGCCTGGTGCTTTCCCGCCGATGTCGACGTAAACACCATCACTTTCCAAAGCGATGACTTTGCCTGTGGCCACTTCCCCTGTGGTTCCAATTGGTTCGTTTTCATCTAGAGCAGCCAAGAAGGCGTCTTCATCGAAGTCGAAATCGTCGACACTGCGTGCTGGGTTGGATTGCCCTTCTTCGTTTCGATGATCGTTGCCCTTGGGGTCCGCACCGCTTCGGCGTGACTGATCGGCCGGACCAAGTAGATCGGCCATCGTCATGTTTTGCAGCTCGCCGAGATCAAAACGACTCTCATCTGAGGCTGCATCAGCTGAGAGGGATCGATTGGGGGCGTTGCTGAGCTGGCCTGATCCTGTAGTTGCTTCGCTGCCAGGGGACGTTGTTTCTGCGGCTTCTCGCAGTAGCTTTTCTTGCTCCCCACGCCTGCTGATGTGCATGACCTGCAGGGGCTTGCGAGGGGCTTCCGCTGCGGGCTTAGGGGGCTTTGGTCTATTGGGCTGCGGACTGCCTGATCCGGCCATGGGGGCCTTGGGGTCGTCGATCAAGCATTCTGACAGGCAGGGTGGGGTTCTGTTCGCAGATTGGTGCTGATGTCTATTTCTTGCAGGCGCTTTGACCATCTCAGCTGGCCAGAGGCTGCAGAGGCGGTTGGTCTGGGGGGATCCACCTTGGTTTGGCCATTCGGGGCCTGTGAACAGCATGGTCCGCATTTGCCTCTGATAACGGACGCTTTTTTCGCAGAGCGAATGTTGGTTGAGGTCCTTGAACGCTTGCCTGCAGACCTGCCGATCTGGATGTTGCCAGCCCAGTCATTGGGATTTTCTCCGGAACATGAGGCATTCCCCGGAACTCTTTCCCTTTCAGCGAACCTGATGTTTCAGCTGGTCATTGAAGTTGGTCAGCAATTGGCGGCCATGGGAGTTCGTCGTTTGCTGCTTTTCAATGCACATGGAGGCCAGATTGGCTTATTGCATGTGGCGGCTCGGCAGCTTCGTGCTCAATGCCCTGCGATGGCAATATTGCCCTGTTTTCTCTGGAGTGGTGTGGGGGCATTAAAGGATTTGCTCCCTGAAAGTGAGCGTGAGGTAGGGCTGCATGCTGGTCTTGCTGAGACCAGCCTGATGCTGTCCATGGCGCCTGAGTTGGTAGGGCTTGAGCGCCCTATCGATGGTGACCACTACACCCCTGGCCTATCCACCACTCCGCCGATGGGTTGGAGCCTTGAGGGGCATGCTCCATGTGCTTGGCTTACGGACGATTTCAGTGAGTCCGGGGTGATCGGTGATAGTCGAGAGGCTAATGCTGCGCTAGGGAAAGCATTGGAGCAGGCTTTAGCCGATCACTGGGTTAATTTGCTGATCAGCCTGATGGGAAGCCAATGGCCTCCGGTGAGAGAACCAGAAGGCTTGTGATATTAACGGGCAGCTTGAGTCGATTTTCTCAAAGAGAAGGTTAAAGTCTCTCGACTGACGACTCCTAAAAAGATCCATGCCTACGCTAGAGATGCCTGAGGCTGCTGTTCTTGACAGCACTGTTGGATCTTCAGAAGCCCTGCCAGACTTCACTTCAGATGCATATAAGGATGCCTACAGTCGAATCAACGCAATAGTCATTGAGGGCGAACAGGAAGCCCATGACAATTACATCTCGATTGGCACGCTGCTTCCCGATCATGTCGAAGAGCTCAAGCGGCTTGCCAAGATGGAGATGAGGCACAAGAAGGGCTTCACGGCTTGCGGCAAGAACCTTGGTGTCGAGGCTGACATGGACTTCGCAAGGGAGTTTTTTGCTCCTTTGCGTGACAACTTCCAGACAGCTTTAGAGCAGGGGAAAACACCTACCTGCTTGCTGATCCAGGCGCTCTTGATTGAAGCCTTTGCTATTTCGGCTTATCACACCTATATCCCTGTTTCTGACCCCTTCGCTCGCAAGATTACTGAAGGTGTCGTGAAGGACGAGTACACACACCTCAATTATGGCGAGGCTTGGCTCAAGGCCAATTTGGAGAGTTGCCGTGAGGAGTTGCTTGAGGCCAATCGCGAGAACCTGCCTCTGATTCGCCGGATGCTTGATCAGGTGGCAGGTGATGCTGCCGTGCTGCAGATGGACAAGGAAGATCTGATTGAGGATTTCTTGATTGCTTACCAGGAATCTCTCACCGAGATTGGCTTTAACACTCGTGAAATTACCCGTATGGCAGCGGCAGCTCTTGTGAGCTGAACTGCTGTCTTTGAGCTTCCTTTTTGCTTATGTCCATTTGTGAGCAGCCTGGTTGAAGGTCAAGCAATTGACCGTAAAGACCAGCATCCATAGGATTATGGTTGACTTGGCTCTCTCTAGGACTTCTAGGCTGGGCTCAGCTTTTCCGTACGTCAGCACTGCATGTTTGGTCTGATCGGTCATTCCACCAGTTTTGAAGATGCCAGGAAGAAGGCGCTTGAGATTGGCTATGACCATCTAGATGGAGACCTAGATGTTTGGTGCAGTGCTCCTCCCCAGTTTCTGGAAGAGATTGAGGTCGAAAGCCTCACAGGAAAGAAAATAGAAGGGGCTTATATCGATTCATGTTTTGTGCCAGAGATGTTGAGTCGGTTCAAAACTGCCCGTCGCAAAGTTCTCAATGCCATGGAATTGGCACAGAAGAGAGGCATTGAAATCAGTGCCCTAGGTGGATTTACCTCAATTATTTTTGAGAACTTCAATCTTCTTAGGCACCAACATGTACGCAACACCACTCTTGAATGGGAGCGATTTACGACTGGCAATACTCATACAGCATGGGTTATTTGCCGTCAGCTTGAGAACAATGCCCCACTTTTAGGCATTGATTTAAGCAAGGCCCGTGTGGCGGTAGTTGGTGCCACTGGCGATATAGGTAGTGCTGTTTGCCGTTGGCTTTCCTCTCGAACTGGTGTCGCCGAACTCCTATTGGTGGCTAGACAGCAAAAGCCTCTTGTTGAACTTCAAGCTGAATTAGGTGGCGGCAGAATACTGAGTCTTGAAGAGGCCTTGCCTGAAGCTGATGTTGTGGTTTGGGTTGCCAGCATGCCTAGAACCCTTGAAATTGATATGGAGAGTTTGCGCAAGCCTTGCCTGATGATCGATGGCGGCTATCCGAAGAACTTGGATACAAAGTTTGCTGGGGGTGGGGTGCATGTGCTCAAAGGAGGAATCGTTGAGTTCTGCAATGACATCAGCTGGGATGTTGGCTGGATGGCAGAGATGGATAAGCCTGAGAGGCAAATGTTTGCCTGTTTTGCAGAAGCAATGCTGTTGGAGTTTGAGAATTGCCACACAAATTTCAGTTGGGGGCGTAACCAGATCAGCCTTGAGAAGATGGATTTCATCGGCATGGCGTCTTTGCGTCATGGCTTTTCAAGCCTCAATCTCAATCACCAACTTCAGGCTGCTGCAGCCTGAACCTTGTTTCCGGATCTTCTCTTGTTATGGCTCGTCGTTATCTGTTTGAGTTCGAAAAGCCATTGGTAGAACTAGAGCAGCAGATTGAGCAGATCCGAGAGCTTGCACGCGATTCCGAAGTCGATGTCAGTCAGCAGTTGCTCCAGTTAGAGACTTTGGCGGCTCGTAGACGGGAAGAAATTTTTCAAGCTCTTACACCGGCCGAGAAAATTCAGGTGGCTCGCCATCCTCACCGGCCGAGCACCTTGGATTTTATCCAAATGTTTTGCGACGACTGGGTTGAGTTGCATGGTGACCGTCGTGGTAGCGACGACCAGGCGTTGGTTGGTGGTGTCGGCCGTATTGGTAAGCGCTCTGTGCTGCTGATCGGACATCAAAAGGGCAGGGATACAAAAGAAAATGTGGCTAGAAACTTTGGGATGGCGACGCCTGGTGGTTACCGCAAGGCTCTTCGCCTGATGGATCATGCCGATCGTTTTCGTTTACCCATCCTCACTTTCATCGATACTCCTGGTGCATATGCAGGCCTGCTCGCCGAGGAGCAGGGGCAAGGTGAAGCCATTGCAGTCAACTTGCGTGAAATGTTTCGTTTGCGCGTGCCTGTGATTGCCACGGTGATTGGTGAAGGAGGGTCCGGAGGCGCTCTTGGAATTGGCGTAGCTGATCGTTTGCTGATGTTTGAGCACAGCGTCTACACCGTGGCTAGTCCGGAAGCCTGTGCTTCGATTCTTTGGAGAGATGCCGCCAAAGCTCCTGAGGCAGCTGCTGCTTTGAAGATTACTGGGCCAGATCTACTTAGCTTGGGAGTGGTGGATGAAGTGCTTCCAGAACCAGCTGGAGGTAATAACTGGGCCCCTCTTCAGGCGGGAGAGGTGCTCAGAGAGGCTATCGAGCGGCACCTCGATGAGCTTCTTGGTTTAAAGGTTAATCAGCTTCGCGAATCGCGGTATCGGAAATTCCGGGCTATGGGTCGTGTTCTCGATCCAAGCTCGTCGGAAACCGGCTTGCCTGCCTAGGGTGATTGGGGTTGCATTCGCTCCTTGCCTACTGCCCTGATTACTGGAGCATCTCGCGGTATTGGGGAAGCAGCTGCGCGGTTGTTTGCAAATTCCGGTTGGGATTTGATGTTGGTAGCCCGCAGCCAAGATGCACTTCAGGCACTTTCCCAAGAGCTAAAAAGTACAGGCCAGAATGTTCTTTTTAAATCAATCGATTTGGCTGATCCAGAAGCCATTGCTCCTGGTATCGAGGATTTGCTTGGACGGGGCCATTGCCCATCGGTGTTGATCAACAATGCTGGGGCGGCTTGGACAGGGGATCTTCTATCCATGCCTTTGAAGCGTTGGCAATGGTTGCTTCAGATGAATCTCACTAGCGTCTTCCAGTTGTGTTCTGTTGTGGTGCCTGCGATGCGTACCAGCGGTGGATTGGTGATCAATGTGAGCAGTCATGCCTCTCGCAATGCTTTCCCACAGTGGGGTTTGTACTGCACCACCAAAGCAGCATTGGCTACTTTTACTAGTTGCTTGGCGGCGGAGGAGCGCAATCATGGGATACGTGCTTGCACCCTCACTCTTGGAGCGGTCAATACCCCTCTTTGGGATACTGAAACCGTCCAAAGCAGCTTCGACCGTGATGCCATGCTGTCTGTTGAGCAGGCAGCCGCCGCCCTTCTACACTTGGCTCAACAGCCACCATCACAGGTGATTGAAGATCTCACTCTAATGCCAGCCACTGGCGCTTTTTAAAACTGTATTTAATGACTTCTATCATCCCAGCATCATCTAAAGACCTAGGTCAGCAACTCAATGGCTTGCCTGGGAATGGTCAGCCAAAAAATGAAAACAAGATCTCTGAACGTATACGTGCCCGCCTTGTTGCAGAAGATGTTTCCTTCCTCGCCAATGACAATATTGCAGAACATATTCAACCTGGAGAGTTGAAGGAACTTGAAGTAGAAGTTGCCGATCGAGTTCGAGAACTGCTCCAAAGCTTAGTGATTGATATTGATAATGACCACAACACGCAAGAGACTGCCGAGCGAGTTGCTCGCATGTATTTAAATGAAGTATTTAAAGGCCGATTCTATGAGCAGCCAGATGTTACTAGCTTTCCAAATACAAAAGATTTAGATGAAATTTATACTGTTGGCCCCATAACTGTTCGTTCTGCTTGCTCTCATCATTTGGTTCCTATCCTTGGTAACTGTTGGATTGGTATTAAGCCTGGCAGTCGTGTAATTGGGCTCTCAAAGTTTGCAAGAGTGGCTGACTGGGTCTTTTCGCGGCCACATATCCAGGAAGAGGCTGTGATGATTCTTGCTGATGAAATAGAGCGCTTATGTGAGCCTAAGGGTTTAGGGATAATAGTAAAAGCACAGCATTATTGTATGAAATGGCGAGGAGTGAAAGAGCCAAGTACCAGCATGGTGAACTCAGTTGTCAGAGGAGTTTTTCGTCATGATCCTAGTCTTAAACAGGAATTCTTCGAGCTTGTTCGTCAGCAGGAGGCCATCCTTGCAACTTAAAAGCTCTATCTAGATCTTGCAAAGAAAGAACACTTAATGATGGCTTGCTCTGATTAACATGTGTGTATCGACTTCGCTTGTTGCTAGCCAAGTCGATGAAGCTCTGTCAGGCTAATTCTTGTATTTACAATTTAGAGGTCAATGCCTTCACCTTTGTTCGCAATGGCTCTTAATCTGAGCCCATTGGCGATTGGAGTTATTGTAGTTGCGACTGCCTTGGTGTTAGGCGCGAATGTTTTTTTTGGAATTCAGCAACGGCAGGAACAGCTCAACGATCAAGCTAAAAAATAATTAGGCGCAATAGTTAGATGGGTCTTGCTGGTCTCGTAGGCCAAAGTTTTGGCTAGGCATATTTTTATTGGTTGTATTGAAATTCTTATTGCCTACTCGCGATTTATCGTCGAAATTCAATTTCAACCCATTGAAAAAATCTGCTGCCGCTCAAATTGCTTAAGAGCTTTGATTGCATCATTGAATCTATTTTTGCTGCTGACGTACCGCTTGAACCAGGGCCTCAACCAGTTTTAGATCCTTGATCCCTGGCGAAATCTCTAGACGGCTTGAGGCATCCAAGCCCCATGGATTCACCTGGCTCAAAAGTTCTGGAATCCACTCTGCGGAGACACCACCCGCCAACCACCAGGGCAGTTCAAAAGAGGCTTGATGCAACCAGTTCAGGGGAAGGCGATGGCCTGTGCCACCTAGTTGTCCAGGCCTCCATGCATCGAGGAGTAGCGCGTCGACCTGGCCTGCATAGGTATGGGCAAGGGAGAGATCCTCATGGCTACGTATGCGCAGGGCTTTCCACCACTGCGTGTTCGGGTGTTGCCTGCGCAGGTTTGCGCAGTGTTCTGGAGTTTCTTGGCCGTGAAGCTGGATTGCCGACGGTGCACCTTCTCCTTGCAGGGCTTCGGCTAGGTCGAGGTCATTTGGATTAGCGACCACCCAGACCCGTTGGAGTTCTGGCTTGAAGCTGTTCAGTTGAGCGAAAAGGTCTCGTCGTTGCTGTTCTGCAACAAAGCGGGGTGAGCTTGCAACGCCGATTACACCAATTGCTTCGACACCCAGTGCTGCAATCGATTTGGCTTGGTCAATGTTGGTAAGACCGCAGATCTTCACTGCGATGGATGTGGGAGACCCCATAGGCAAGACCATTGGCTCGAGACTTTTCTAAGATTGGTTTGCTACTGGCCGCTGATCCGGCTCGATGGAGATGAAAGGGTGGGCGAAGGCTGGGAGCTGATGAAGATTCGGGGAATCCCTTTAAGGGTTCATCCCAGCTGGTTTGTGATCCTGTTGCTTTTTACCTGGATTTCACAAAATCAGGTGTCCGCTACAGCTGAATCTTCGCTTCCAGCTTGGATCAGCTGGGGTCTGGGGTTGATTACGGCCCTGCTGTTGTTTTTGTCTGTTCTCCTGCATGAGCTAGGCCACTCTTTGGTTGCACTGCGTGAGGGGGTCAAGGTTCGCAGCATCACGCTTTTTTTCCTGGGAGGTGTTGCCAGCGTTGAGAGGGAGTGCTCTACACCGATGGCCTCTTTAAGGGTTGCTGCAGCCGGACCATTGGTGAGCTTGGTGTTGGCTGTTGCCTTGCTGACGGGAGGGGTGTATGCAGCTGATCACGTCAATCCGCTGCTTGCCAACCTCGTTGGGCAGTTGGGTGGGCTCAATTTGTTGCTCGCCCTTTTTAACTTGCTGCCTGGGTTGCCTCTTGATGGAGGCTTGATCCTTAAGGCTTTGGTCTGGCAGTGGACTGGCAGTCAGAGGAAGGGTGTCCAGGTCGCGACAGCAACTGGCCGTGCCCTGTCTCTCTCGGCAATGGTGTTGGGGGGTTGGTTGCTCTTCTTTAAAGGTGGTGGGATAGGTGGGCTTTGGCTGTTGATGCTCGGTTGGTTTGGTCTCGGTGCATCTCGCTCTCAAACCCAGCTACTTGCCTTGCAGAAGGTCTTGCGTGAGCTCAACGTGGGCCTGGCGGCTGGGCGCAACTTCCGTGTGCTTGAAGATGACCAGTCTTTGCGCAGGCTTAGTCAGTTGCGTTTGTCTGGCAGCGAGGAGCATTCTCCTCCGGCGTGGGTTTTGGTTTGTCGCTCTGGTCGTTGGGTTGGTTACATGACGGACCAACCCTTAAAAGAATTGCCTGTACAGCAATGGGATAGGCAATGCCTGGCGGATCACATGAAACCGATATCTGAGTTGCCTTCCATTGGCGAGAAAGCCCCTTTATGGCAGGCGGTGTTGGCGCTAGAACAGGCTGAGGAGGGCAGGCTTCTTGTCTTTAATGTTGCTGGTCTTCCTTGCGGAACATTAGATCGAATTGATCTCTCCGAAGCTGTGCTTAAGCGTCTTGGTGTAAGGCTTCCTGCTCAGTTTCTCGAAGCTGCTCGCCGTCAGAACACTTATCCCCTGGGTATGGCACTGCCTAAAGTTGTGGAGTCGATGGTCTCTGGCGGATTGGTTGAGCAGCCTGAGGCATCCAGCAGTACTTCATAGTTCGCTGCTTTATTGGCAACTGAGCTCCATTCAGCGTTAGTGATAGGGCTCTCTTGCCAGTTCACCTCTGGCCAACAGGAGCAAAACGTTGTTTGCAGGAGATGGCTCAGCTCTTGCCTGGGGATTGATGCTGGTGCGTCGCTAGGTGGTTCGCAATCGAAGACCTCTCGCCAGAGTCTTTGCGGGGGATTCAGGATGATTTCGCCATGTTGAAGGAGATGACCCTGACGCCAGAGTTGTGCACTGCCGATGCGTTTGTGACCCTGAGGATCCACAAGATCAGCGGCTGTGGCTGTGGCGAAGCAGTTACTTTCGCTGGCCCCCCTGGCTGGGTGATCGCCAAATTGCAAAGGTAATTCGAGCTCTTTAAAGCCCCGTATGAGCCATTGACAAGCTTGTCTATAGGCTTGTTGTCTCTGGCGGGGAGGAGAGGGCCAGATCAGTGCATAAGTGAGCCCTCCTGCATGCAGGACTGCACTACCGCCACTGGGTCGCCGCACCAGCTGTAGATCTCCTCGTTTGGCCAGGGCATTCCAGTGCTCGGGCCAGTGATGTTGGTTGCGACCAAGGGAAAGCCATGGACCGTTCCATTGATAGAAGCGCAGTGTTGGCAGTGGTTTCGCATCTGCTTCGTAAGACTCGAGAAGCACCTCATCGAGGGCCATCTGTTCTGGGCCAGACAATTGCAAAGGGGAGATCAAGCGGCCGCGACCTGGCGAGATAGGTAGGCAGGATGCAGCTGTCGGCATAGAGCAGTGATGGTGTTGGGGGATTTGCTGGTGTTTGTGCCTTTGGGGCTGTTGGCTGGTGGTCTTGCTGGTCTGCTGGGCATTGGCGGCGGTCTGATCTTTGCGCCACTCCTGCTGTGGATGGGGCTTAGCCCTCATCAGGCTTTGGCCACCAGTACTTTTGCCATTGTTCCTACTGCGTTGAGTGGCACGCTGACCCACCTCTTCGCTGGAGGATTTCAGCTTCGGGCTGGATTGAGCATCGGAGTGGCCGCATTTTTGTCTTCACTGCTGTTCAGCAAGATTGGTTTAGATGTTTCTGGCTGGCTTTTGCTGACGCTTCAGGTGGGGCTCTATCTCGTGGTGGCTGCCACGATTCGTTCAGAGCCTCATCAAGCAGGTCAGCAGCTCAAATCCACTCTTTTTCTGCCGGGTCTTGCAGTCGTTGGTGGTGTCGCAGGATTTTCAGCAGGCTTGCTTGGTTTGGGGGGTGGTTTGTTGATGGTGCCTTTGATGGTGAATGGTTTGGCTGTTCCTATTCACTTGGCGATCCGTTTAAGCACCCTCGCCGTGACATGTTCAGCGACTGCGGCCTCTTTACAGTTTCTTAGCGAGGGCCGTGGTTCTGCTGGTATTGGGCTTTCGCTGGGTGGCGTGGCGGCTCTGGCCGCTCATTGGTCAGCGTCTCGGCTTGCAAGGGTTTCTGGCAATCGCCTGGCATGGATGTTGAGAACACTTGTGCTGTTGCTTGCTTTTGGCACTGGCCGTCAGGCCTTGACCCTGGTGTTGGGGCATTAACTATTCCTTTTGCAAGTTTCAGCGCTAAGCCTCGAGTTTCAAGAGTCCATGTTTTTTGCTGAAAAGGTTATGAATGAGTTGAATCTCAGGAACCCTTACCCTCCGAGAAAGTCGCTTCGAGACTTTGCTCTCAAGGGGCTTTGAGAGGCGTCTTTCTAGTCAGTGGCTGGTGGGGAGATTGACCTATCAATGGCATTCGACGGAGGAGTTGCCATTGATAGGTGTGACAGGCCTTTGCGAAGACTGGTCTTAGGTACCGTTTTGCTAGGAGAATATGGATGCTTCTAGCGTTCCCTTCCATCATGGGCATCACTGATATTGCAAATGTCGACTTGGCCGGTTTGTGCCTCGTGGTTGTTTTTCATTGCGGTGTGCTAGCCCTTCGCCTTGGCGTAACCCTTCATGAGGCTTGATTGAGGTCCTGATCTCATTGGGTCTAGCCCCTTGGCAGTTGAGGTTTGATGCGCTACAAGCGGTCAACCGTTGAACAAACTTGGGCTCCTTCCTGGCTAGACCCAGGTCAAAACAGACAAGCACAGCTCGGCGACGCCGTAAGCAGATTCATCCTGAGGTGATGGATGCAGTCACTATGGCGTCTACTTTGCAGCTGCAAGAGCAGCGCAGAGAGATTAATTTCAGCCTTTTGGCATTGACCATGAAGCTGGGATTGGTTTCCCTTTGTGTTGTGACTCTGGTCAAGCTCTCAATTGCTTACCAGGAACGTCTTGATCGTCATGGTGAACTTGTCGCCGTGTTGAACCTTGAATCTGCTCAGCTGAATACCCTTCAGCAACGCTTTGATCGCTTGTTCACCCTTGGCGGTGGCATTCGTCTGATGGACGAGCATGATCAGTGGATCGCCCCGAATCGCTTGAGGGTCATCTGGCGCTGAGTTTTGTTTTGCTTGCGTCGAGAGTGAAGCTCAGCGCTTAGTTTTATAGCTATACCAACCTGCTGCTCTCAAGGCTGCGTCGATGGCTTCTTCTCAAGCTTCTCCAGGCACCGTCTTAATCACGGGCACGACCTCTGGAGTCGGGTTGTATGCCTGCAAGGCACTCGTCTATCGAGGCTGGCAGGTGATCACTGCAAATCGACATCCATTGCGGGCTGTTGCCGCTGCCGAGAGGGTAGGCATCCCAGCCAGTCAACTTCATCATCTAAGGATGGATTTGAGTGATCTCCAGAGCGTTCGCGATGGAGTCGAGACCCTTCTCGACTCGCTCGAACAACCGTTGGATGCGCTTGTTTGTAATGCCGCGGTCTATCAGCCCAGGCTGAGCAAACCGAAACGCTCAGCTCAGGGCTATGAGCTCTCGATGGCAACCAATCATTTCGGGCATTTTTTGCTGATTCAACTTTTGCTTGAGAACCTCAGTAAAGCAAGAGTCTTCCAATCAGAGCGTGGCTCTTATTTGTCTGCTGCCCGAGTGGTCATTCTTGGCACAGTTACCGCTAATTATAAGGAGCTTGGCGGCAAGATCCCGATTCCTGCACCGGCTGATTTGGGTAATCTTTCAGGTTTTGAGCAAGGGTTTCATGCGCCTATCAGTATGGCGAGTGGCAAAAGTTTCAAGCCTGGCAAGGCATATAAAGACAGCAAGCTCTGCAACATGATCACCACGCAGGAGCTCCATCGGCGCCTACATGAAGAATCAGGAATTCTATTTACGTCCCTTTATCCTGGTTGTGTGGCAGACACACCGTTATTTCGCTATACACCAAAGCTCTTTCGGTTTATTTTCCCTTTGTTCCAGAGGCTGATTACTGGTGGATATGTCACCCAGGCCAAGGCTGGTCAGCGGGTTGCACAGGTTGTCACTAATCCAGAGTTTGGTGTATCAGGCGTGCATTGGAGTTGGGGCAATCGTCAGAAGAAGAACCGCGAAAGTTTCCGACAGGAACTATCGGAAAGGGCGACAGATCCCATCACCGCAAAACGTGTCTGGGAATTGTCGATGAAATTGGTTGGTTTGACTTAAATGATCAAGGGCTTTGCTCCTTTTAGAGGTTAGTCAAAGCCAAGCAGGTCAAAAATTTCACGATCTTTGAGAGGTTCCGCTTCAAGAGGCTCAACATTATCGAGCATTTTTTGTGCTAGTGAAAGATATTCATTTTGACATTCCAATACCCCCTCTTCTGATGAGTCCATCTCGAAAATTGTGCATTTTTTAAGTCTTGATCTACGTATTGCATCAACGTTTTTAAAATGAGCCATAGTTTTCAGCCCTGTCTCTTTATTGAATTTTTCTATTTGATCTAAGTCGGCAGAACGATTTGCAATGACTCCGCCAAGGCGAACTTTGTAGTTCTTCGCTTTAGCGTTAATAGCAGCGACAATGCGATTCATCGCAAAAATCGAATCAAAGTCGTTGGCGGTGACGATGAGGCAGTAGTTGGCATGTTGCAAGGGTGCAGCGAAGCCGCCACAGACCACGTCTCCAAGGACATCGAAGATCACCACATCGGTGTCTTCCAGGAGGTGATGCTCTTTAAGCAGCTTTACGGTCTGCCCAGTCACGTAACCACCGCAACCGGTGCCAGCTGGAGGTCCACCACTCTCGACACACTTGACTCCATTGAAGCCTTCAAACATGAAGTCATCTGGTCGCAACTCTTCGCTATGGAAATCAACCTCTTCAAGGATGTCGATCACCGTAGGCACCATGCGATGCGTAAGCGTGAAAGTACTGTCGTGCTTGGGATCACAACCAATTTGCAGCACTCGTTTGCCGAGTTTGGAGAATGCTGCTGAAAGGTTGGAGGAAGTGGTGGATTTACCAATTCCACCTTTCCCATAAACCGCGATTACCAGGGCCCCTTCCTGAATACGAACAGAAGCATCCTGTTGAACTTGCACACTGCCTTCGCCATCGGCTGGTCGTGTCAGGGTCGTGGTCATTGAGTGATCTTGCTCAAGTTCGTATTGTTATTCAAGGCCAATGGATCTATCTCTGCTGGTTCATAACAAATTCGATACAACTTCTTCCAAGGTTTGCTTGCTTTTCGAGACAAAGGGATTGGCCATTGGAGAAAGATGAGTGTAAACACTCATCCCCTTTTCTCCTTGCAATGGCTAGTGGGTTCTCTATTTTTTTTTCTGATACTCAAGCCCGAAAGTGGACTTTTGCGTCGTAAACGGTTTCGCTGTCTATACGTCTACAACCAGCCTGGCGCGCATACTTTTCCGTATTGCGACGAACCTTTCCGCGTACAAAGAAGGGGATCTTTGCGAGCTCTGCTTCTCCCTCTGGGGTCCAGAGAGGTGATTCCTCAGATGAGGAATCTGCATTTGATTGCGTTGATGGATTGGTTGCTGCTTGGCTTTGTTGTTGTTCCGTTTGGCTCTGATGTCCGCCTAGGTGTCCTAAGTGGCTTTGATGACCATCCACAAATTCAAAGTCATGGCGGAACATGCCGATTAGATGCTCCTCAAGGCCCATCATCAATGGATGCACCCAGCTATCGAAAATGACGTTTGCACCTTCCCATCCCATTTGTGGGCTGTATCTGGCAGGGACGTCTTGCACGTGCATCGGTGTGCTGATGACTGCACAGGGAATACCCAGTCGTTTGGCACTGTGCCGCTCCATCTGTGTGCCAAGCACAAGTTCGGGTGCTGCCTCTGCCATGGCAGCTTCCACGGCAAGGTAGTCATCGCTGATGAGTGCTTCAAGTCCTAGTTCCTTCGCTGCAGCTCGCACCGGTCTGGCCATTTCGCGGCTGTAGGTGCCAAGACCCACCACTTTGAAACCCAGCTCTTGATCAGCAATCCTTGCTGCGGCAATGGCATGGGTGCCATCGCCGAAAATGAACACGCGCTTGCCGGTGAGGTAGTTGGAATCCACAGACTGTGAATACCAAGGCAGTCGCGATTGCTCTGCACCTTCGCCTGGATTGGGTGCAGGCATCTCTAACAATTGATGGAGTTCCTCTAAAAAGTCTTTGGTGGCACCCACTCCGATCGGCACTGTTTTGGAGAACGGCATGCCGTAATTGCGCTCAAGCCAGAGACAAGTTGCTTCTGCGATTTCAGGGTAAAGACAGACATTCAGATCAGCATTGGGCAGCCGCATTAGATCGGCTGGCCTTGCTTCAAGTGGAGCAACAACATGTACATCAATGCCGTGTTGATTGAGCAGTTTTTCCAATTCGAGAATGTCGTCTCTACAGCGGAAGCCGAGCAGGGTTGGGCCCAAGAGATTCACTCTGGGCCGGCGTCCTTCGCTTTTCCATGCAACAGGGCTATGACTGAAGCCAGATTGCTCAGAAGGCTGCTTGCTGAGGATGCCTCGCACGAGTTGATAGAACGTTTCTGAGGCACCCCAATTTTCTTTCTTGCTGTAGGCCGGCAGTTCTATACCCACAACAGGCATGTTGAAACCCATGCCTGAAGCAAGCGAGCCGGGTTGGTCTTGAATGAGCTCAGCGGTGCAGCTTTCACCCACTAAGAGTGCTTCGGGGTTAAAGCGCTCCACGGCTTCACGCAGATGACCTTTGACCAATTCAGCAGTATCTCCTCCTAGATCCCTGGCTTGAAAGGTGGTGTAGGTCACGGGGGGCCTGCGTCCGCGTCGCTCGATCATCGTGAACAGCAGATCCGCGTAAGTATCTCCTTGCGGGGCATGCAACACATAATGCACTCCTTCCATCGAGGAAGCGATGCGCATGGCTCCTACGTGAGGAGGGCCTTCATAGGTCCAGAGAGTGAGTTCCATTGTTTTTTTAGACGCTTACGAGGAGTTGGTTGTTGAGAAGGTCGCGGCGATGCAGTGGCCTTGCAAACAGTTCGGCGAGGTCTGCAGCTTGATCAATGCCGTGGATGGGGCTAAAGATCAATTCGATTGACCATTTCGTTGCAATCTCTTCCGCTTCAAGGGGATTTGCCAAACCCATACCGCAGACAACTAGATCAGGACGCTGCTCTCTAACCCTGTCGAGCTGCTTCTCCACATGTTGTCCTTCCATCACTGGTGTGTTTTGCGGCAGCAGCTCCAATTCAGACTGCATCATGTCTCGATTGAGATAAGGAACTCCAACTTCTACAAGTTCCATTCCACATTCTCTGTGAAGGAAACGTGCTAGTGGAATTTCCAGCTGGGATTCAGGCATCAGGAAAATTCGCTTTCCAGCCAGTTGCTCTTTGTAGGGCGATAAAGCCTTTTGGGCGCGCACCATCAAAGGTTCAAGGATGGTTGCAACGTGACTGCCATTGATACCAAAAGCGTGGGCTGCCGCTTCCATCCAGAGTCGGCTTCCCTCAGCGCCCAGAGGGAAAGGCGCTTGAAGGATCTCGGCGCCTCTGTCTTTAAGTTCCCTAGCCGTGTCAGTTAAGTAGGGCTGGGTTAGCAGAACACGGGTGCCAGGCCCTACGGATGGCAGATCAGTCGACTGCCTTGGCGGCAAGCTGGACACTGAGGGGATGCCGAGGCGCTCGAAGAGATGTTTGAGACGATCTTCAACTGCGTTGGCCATGGTGCCAACAAGCAGAAGCTGGGCTTCGTTGCTATTAGGCATCAACGGCACCATGGCTTTGAGCGCACCGTCCTCTCCTTGAGTAAAGGTGGTTTCAATGCCGCTTCCTGAGTAATTCAGCACGCGAACGCCGCCTTGAAGCTGTCCATTGAGTCGCTCGGCAACTCTTGCTAGATCTAACTTGATCACTTCGCTGGGGCAGGAACCCACCAGAAAGAGGGTGCGAATTTCAGGACGTCTCGCTAACAAGTCGTTCACCACCCGATCAAGCTCTTCATGGGCGTCTGCCAGTCCAGCGAGGTCTCGCTCTTCCAGGATGGCAGTGCCAAAACGTGGCTCCGCAAAGATCATCACGCCTGCGGCGCTTTGGATCAGATGGGCACAGGTGCGTGAGCCCACTACGAGGAAGAAGGCATCGGGCATCCGTCGATGCAGCCAAACAATTGACGTCAAGCCACAGAAAACCTCCCGAGGTCCGCTTTCCTTTAGCAGCGTCGTGCTGCCCATGGGCTGCTCCAAAATCGCTATAACAATTTGCTTGATGAATGAACAAATCTGCGGGAGTTAATAAACTCTTCGGGATCGAGAAAAGCTTTTTGTTATAGAGGCCGGACACATTGACGCTCTTTCTATAGAGGAGGGGCCCCCAGCCAGATATTGTTTTGTTCAAGTCAAGTGGGCAGGAGCACTACGTTTTGGCATTGATCCATGGATTTCATCTGCGCAATGTTCGCGGAGATCTATTAGGCGGATTGACCGCTGCGGTGGTGGCGCTGCCTTTAGCCCTCGCATTTGGCAATGCTGCCCTTGGCGATGGAGGCGCGATCTACGGTCTCTACGGAGCGGTGATTGTTGGCTTCTTCGCAGCGCTGTTTGGAGGCACTCCATCTCAGGTCAGCGGCCCGACTGGACCGATGAGCGTCACTGTGGCAGGAGTTGTCGCCGCTCTTGCTGCTGTTGGTATTTCCACAGCGTTGCCAACGGTTGATGGTCCAGGCGAGCTTTTGCCCCTGGTGATGGCCGCAGTTGTTGTTGGAGGTCTATTCCAAATTCTGTTTGGGGTCTTACGACTGGGTCGTTACATCACGCTTGTGCCCTATTCAGTGGTGTCTGGTTTTATGTCTGGGATT
This sequence comes from Prochlorococcus sp. MIT 1306, assembly GCF_047304515.1. Taxonomy (NCBI): domain Bacteria; kingdom Bacillati; phylum Cyanobacteriota; class Cyanophyceae; order Synechococcales; family Prochlorococcaceae; genus Prochlorococcus; species Prochlorococcus sp. MIT 1306. Next base: position 477,206 of record NZ_CP138959.1, read on the forward strand.
GGGGTCATCATCCTCATTCTTCAGATTGGACCTCTCTTTGGCATCTCAACCAAGGGCGGTGTGATTGCTTGCCTGACTCAGTTGTCGGCAAACTTTCAACCCAACTGGGGCGCGGTAGCAGTGGCTGTGATGACCTTGGCCATTGTCTTTTTGGCACCTCGGCGTCTCACCGAGTGGGTGCCTTCACCGTTGTTGGCTTTATTGATCGTTACTCCCCTTTCGGTTGTGCTGTTCAATGACGCGAACCTTGCAGCCCGAGGCATCGATGAGCTACCGCGTATTGGCACGATCCCTGAAGGTGGCCTGGGCTTTTCTTTGCCCAGCTGGGACCCAGCATTTCTACCTTTGATCATCAAATCAGGCTTAGTGCTTGCAGTTTTGGGAGCAATCGATTCACTCTTGACATCACTGGTTGCAGACAACATTTCTCAAACTCGTCATAACTCAGACAGAGAATTGATTGGTCAAGGAATTGGTAACTCAATATCTGGCTTATTTAACGGACTGCCTGGCGCCGGTGCAACGATGCGGACGGTGATCAATGTCAAATCTGGAGGAAGCACGCCACTGTCTGGAATGGTGCATTCCATTGTGCTTTTGATTGTTTTGTATGGAGCAGGTCAGTTCGCAGCTTTAATTCCAACTTCTTTGCTTGCAGGAATATTGGTCAAGGTAGGTCTAGACATCATTGATTGGAGCTTCTTGCTTAGAGCTCATCGACTTTCGATCAAAACAGCTGTTGTCATGTATGGCGTCTTGCTGATGACAGTCTTCTGGGATTTAATCTCAGCAGTTTTGGTTGGTGTTTTTGTCGCAAACCTATTAACCATTGATTCGTTGACACAAGCTCAATTGGAAGGAATGGATGCTGATAATCGTTTGATGGATGGTGATGTTGATAACAAATCAGCTGCTGCGGCTAAAGCTGAAGAGCCATCTTTACCTCCTTCCGAACAAGCATTGCTTGATCGCTGTGGCGGGCAGGTGATGTTATTCCGTCTGCGTGGACCCTTGAGCTTTGGAGCTGCTTCGGGAATCACAGAACGAATGGCTCTGGTACGTAATTACAAGGTTTTGATCCTTGATATTACTGAAGTTCCTCGGCTTGGCATTACTGCAACTTTGGCCATTGAACAGATGGTTCAAGAGGCAAAAAACCATTCAAGGAAAGCTTATGTTGTTGCTGCAAACGAGAGGGTCCGCAAGAGACTTGAGAAGTTTGATGTGCAAGGGTTGATGACTAACCGAACTCAAGCTCTTGAAGCCGCCCTGGCTGACTTATAAGAGTAAGTGGCAACTTATTAGAGATCCCAGCCTCATGAGACCACCTTCATGGGGTTGGGATCTTTGATAAAAACAATGATATAATCTGCCTTGTAAGATCTTAGGCTTTTGAATGATGTAAAAAATTGTCTAAGCTTCTTTCAACGACATCTTGCCCAGTCATTGTCTAAAACATACCAAATCTTCCGCAACTTCTTTATATGATCACAGCAACCGCAACGGCACTTGATGCAGGGCTCATACTGGCAAATGTTTTATCACCAAAGGTTTTATTTTTTTTCTTGGGTGCGATTGCAGTTTTCTTGAATGCTGACCTTGAGATTCCTGCGCCGCTGCCGAAATTATTTTCGCTTTATCTGTTGATGGCCGTTGGCTTTAGGGGTGGCATGGCTTTGGCGAAAGATGGTTTCGGTGGTCAAGTCATCCCAACTATTACTGTTTCTGTTTTAATGGCGGCGGTCATCCCGCTGATTTGCTTCTGTATTTTGCGATTGAGGTTTGATGTCTTTAATGCAGCAGCAATATCAGCGACATATGGCTCAATTAGTGCAGTGACCTTTATTGCGGCTGAGAGTTTTCTTCAGGCACAAAATATTTCTTATGACGGATTTATGGTCGCCCCACTGTCGTTAATGGAATCACCGGCAATCATCGTTGGTTTGGTCCTAGTTCGCCTTGGTACCCGTCAGGCACGTCCTGGCTCTGATGGAACTGGAATGAACTGGGGCAAAGTTCTGCATGAATCGATGCTAAATGGCTATGTCTATTTGATTGCAGGTAGCCTTGTAATTGGTTTCATTTCTTCTGTCTATAGTCCTGCTGGTGTAGAGAAGATGGAACCATTCGTTTATAAGTTTTTCTATGGAGTCTTGTGCTTCTTCTTGCTGGACATGGGAATCGTTGCGGCGCAGCGTTTTAAAGACCTCAAAAAAGCAGGAGCGTTTCTTGTCTTTTTTGCCATTCTGATGCCAATGTTCAATGCTTTAATTGGAGGCCTTGTTGCTAGGGCCCTTGGTTTAGGGTATGGCAATGCACTCTTGTTTATTATTTTGTGCTCTAGTGCCTCGTATATTGCCGTACCTACGGCAATGCGAATGACAGTTCCAGAGGCCAATCCAAGATATTACATCTCTAGCGCCTTGGGATTAACTTTCCCCTTTAATCATACGATTGGCATCCCACTATATATGGGTTTGGTTTACAAGCTAATTCCTTCAGCAGCTTAAATCCATGAAACGCCTAGATTTGATAGTAAGTGAGAGAGAGCTTGATTCAGTGATTGAAGCTCTTGATAAAGCTGGGGCACCTGGCTATTCAGTCATTAGGCCTGTAACTGGTAGAGGGCCTGATACGTATGTGACAGAGGGCATGGATTTTAGTGGCCTTGGGGCAAATGCTCATGTGATTGTCTTCTGCGAGATAGAAGTTCTTGATAAGTTGCGTGTAACGATAAATCCCATACTTAACTATTATGGTGGTGTCGCTTATGTTGCGGAGGCTTCGCCACTCTGAATAATAGAGCTTCATAAGTTTAAAGAGTTAGCATTGTGTTGGTTATTTAAACCCAGCCTATCTTCTCTTATTCACTCTTGAGAGACGATCTTCTTCGATCAAGCTAAGTACTTGCTTGAAGAAGATGGGAAGCCAAGTAGAGTTCTTGATTAGATATCACCTACTTTCATCTAGTCAAGAGATTAGCTGTGTAATTTGAGAGAATTAGCGGCAAGATTTAGTCGAAAGATGAGTGTTAAGATACATGTATCATTTTGAAAGCAATCTGGTTGGTTCGAAGGCTTTTACTTCTAGTTCTACTATTACGTAATCAGGTCTATTTATGTAGATGTTATCTAGAGATACTCGCCTGCGCCTGCAAGAGATTCTTGCTCGAGTTGCAAGCGATCAACCTGTTAGCTTAAGTGAACGAATCTATATTCATAAGTTTGCTGACCGAAACCAAACTGTTGCAACCTGGTTGCATAGAGCGAGGAGAGAGCAACAGAAATTGCAACCTCGTGATGGTATCGATCAGTTGCTTGATGGTCTTGAGCTTGGATCGTCCGAACCAGATGATGACTACTGCTCGGAGGATGAAGACCTTGGCGAATGGTTTGGCGGAGCTCCGTCCTGGTTGGGAAGGAGCTGACCTTCGATCGTAGGTTTTTCTATCACAATGCAGTGTGTCTGTACTTAGATTTTTTTAAGTGCAGATGAAACCTGACTAAATTTAAGAGAATTGATTTTTTGGATTGATGGCTGCAGTTCGCTTTTTACCGGCTGTTCTAGCTTTATCTCTCACTCTTGCTTCTTGTTAGTCATCTAGCCAGAAAGCTGCCAATGATGAAATCAAAGTAGCTGAGGATGTTGAGCTGGTTTGCTCTGTTCGAAATCAAGTTGATCAGGCTGTAGCGGTGGGTAATGCGCTGACTCCTGAATCCACGATTGCCCAGGCTGAAAAGGCTGGACAACATTGGATAAGGCTTTAAAGACCCTTGATGTTGCTGAGGAGAAGCTTGGCCAGGCTGAATTCAGTGAGTATCGTGACCAGGTGAAGATCTTCCGCGACGCTGTCGACGAGATACGTGAGAATAAGGATCTGACTCTTGCTGAAGCTGCTGATCAGCTCAAGGGTAAAGTTGCTCCTGTGATTGCGGCCAGAGAACAATTGATGGCAACCACGGTCTGCATAGATGTTGAACAGTCGGATAAAGGAGAGTCAGAAGATGAAGACGAGTCAGAAGATGAATGATTAAAGACAATCTCTTCTGGAGATTGATCAGTTTGATGATTAATTTTTGAAGGATTCACAGGCGGCGACGGAATCCATCGCCGCTGAATCCATCAACATTGCGCTCTGGAGTTTTGTCGGAACTGCTGAGCTTCCAAACGTTTCTGCTGACTCGCCTTGCGATCAGCCCTCCTCGTGTGACTTCCTTTGAGCCGGGTCTCGCACCAAGAAGCTTTGACACCTCAGCTGTGCTCAGTGGAGCACCAGTTTGAATGGCCAAAGATGTGAGCTCGAGGCGTTGTCGCAGAGCTAAAAGATCGGCTTGTCCGCCAGTCTCAGCTTGAGACCATGTCCACTCATTTGCACCTTCCCGCATTTTTTGCATCAGGCCCAAACCAATTAAACCCAGTGCTTGCTCTGCTTTTAGGTCTGTTGGAAGGTTTGTAGATTCAGATTTTTTTTCTTGCATGGTGGCCATAGTCCATCCCAATCATTGATTTGGACGGTATCGGCTTTAAGGCCACTTGCAAGAGCAGTGCGTTTGAAAGATATGTTCAATCACAAGGTATTATCCCCGCCATGCAGCGATTTGCGGGCTTAGAAATTCGGGAGCGGCGTCAAGGTGGAAGCTCGCTGGTGACAGGAACTGAGGTTTTGCCTCAGGCCTCAGGGGCAAGCTGCGTCATTACGACTGATTCGGAGACAGCAAGGGTTGGCCGTCAAAATAGTCATGTGCAGCAAATTGAATTGCGGACGTATGTTTTCCTCGATTCACTTCAGCCTCAGCTAGCTGCCTACATGGGCACGGTGAGTCAAGGCTTTTTACCGATTCCTGGTGATGCTTGCCTGTGGATGGAGGTCTCACCAGGCATGGCTGTCCATCGAGTGACTGATATTGCCCTTAAAGCGAGCAATGTTCGGCTCGGTCAAATGGTTGTGGAAAGGGCTTTTGGTTCTTTGGCCCTCTACCACCGTGATCAGAGCACGGTGCTCCATTCTGGCGATGTTGTTTTGGATGCCATTGGCAGCAGGGTTAGTCAGAGAAGCTCTTGTGATGTGAGCTGGACAGAGGTGATCCGTGCGATAACCCCAGATCACGCTGTTTTGATTAATCGCCAAAACCGACGCGGTTCGATGATTGAGGCGGGAATGAGCATGTTCATTCTTGAAACCGAACCAGCCGGGTATGTGTTGATTGCTGCCAATGAAGCTGAGAAGGCCTCCAATATCACCATCGTTGACGTGAAAGGCGTTGGCGCCTTTGGCAGGCTCACTTTGGCGGGTAAAGAAGGGGATGTTGAAGAGGCTGCAGCGGCGGCAATGCGAGCCATCGATCAAATCAATCGCTAGCTAATCGTTTCAAGTCCGATTTGTTGTCGAAGGCAAGGGGCAAGAATTCGAGCGGCTTTTCCGCGGCTGCCAAGTCTTGATAGTTGTTCGAGGTTCATTTCTCCATAGGTGCAGTTGGCTTCTCTTACCCAAAAAAGTGATTCGAATTCACCACCTTGGTAAGCAGGTTTTTTAAGCAGTTCCCCCCAGCAGATCCCCTCGGCGGCCTTGAGGAGATGACCTTGTGAATCGCATAGAACCATCACACTGCAGAAGCGGGCACTCCGATATGGGTTGTTTTCAAGGGTTGCCAGGATTTTTTTGATCTTTTCTTGATTGCTTGGGGCAAAGCGGGCCGAGAAAAGCCCTGGGGCACCATCAAGAGCATCAACTTCAAGACCAGAGTCGTCAGCGATAACCAATCCCCCTAAAAGTTCGGCTGCCGCTCGAGCTTTAAGCAGAGCATTGTCTAGATAAGTTGAACCGGTTTCCTCAACATCTAGATCACTCGGTTGCCTTTGCACATTGATCGGCAGTGGACCCAGCATTGCCTCGATTTCGGCAACCTTGTGGGTGTTCCCACTCGCAATTGTTAGCAGTGGTTGAGCCAAAATCAAAAAAACCTATCGCTCTTATTCTGCTGGAAGGGAGGCTTAGGGATAGATCACTTGGGAATGCTTGAGTCAGGATTTCTTGAAGACTTCTTTGCTTGGGCAATGTCTACGAGCTTGGCCTGGGTCGAAAAAAAGAGATTCCAGTCAACTGGCAACCAAATGTGGGCAAGCGCTGACAAAAAAAACAACAGCCGTTTAAAACAGTCCTGGGCAGGGTGATTAGCTTGGCTTATGCATGCGACTACTGATGGTGATCCCTTCTTTGGTCAAATTTGCTTGACGGAAGGATGGGCTGCAGAGCATTGTCCATTGCGAACATTCCATTCATCACTTCAGGTAGGCAATGGCTAACGAAACCATGGGCATCGCCCTAGGCATGATCGAAACCCGCGGCCTCGTGCCAGCAATTGAAGCTGCTGATGCCATGACCAAGGCAGCTGAAGTGCGCCTGATTGGTCGTGAGTTTGTCGGTGGTGGATATGTCACCGTGCTCGTGCGTGGCGAAACAGGCGCTGTGAACGCTGCTGTCCGTGCTGGCGCTGATGCTTGCGAGCGTGTAGGAGACGGCCTTGTGGCAGCGCACATCATTGCTCGCCCTCATCGCGAAGTTGAGCCTGCGCTAGGCAACGGCAATTTCGTAGGTCAGAAGGACTGAGGCCTTCTGCGATGGCTCTAAGAGCCGCGCTATCTCAACCTTCTATACCGACTTAAAAGGAGCTATTCCATGAGCAAGAAGTACGACGCTGGGGTTAAGGAGTACAGAGACACCTACTGGACTCCCGATTATGTACCCCTAGACACCGACCTGCTGGCCTGCTTCAAGGTCACTGGCCAGGAAGGAGTGCCAAGAGAGGAAGTTGCTGCTGCTGTGGCTGCTGAATCTTCAACAGGTACTTGGTCCACAGTTTGGTCAGAACTACTAACTGACCTTGAGTTTTACAAGGGCCGTTGCTATCGCATCGAAGATGTCCCTGGAGATAAGGAATCTTTTTACGCATTCATTGCTTATCCACTTGACCTTTTTGAAGAAGGTTCAATCACTAACGTTCTGACCTCTTTGGTCGGTAATGTCTTCGGTTTCAAGGCACTTCGCCATCTTCGTCTGGAAGATATTCGCTTCCCGATGGCCTTCATTAAGACCTGCGGTGGTCCTCCTAATGGCATCGTCGTAGAACGCGATCGTTTGAATAAGTACGGTCGCCCCTTGCTTGGTTGCACCATTAAGCCAAAGCTTGGCCTTTCTGGTAAAAACTACGGACGTGTTGTTTATGAGTGTCTGCGTGGTGGCCTCGACTTAACCAAAGACGACGAGAACATCAACTCTCAGCCTTTCCAGCGTTGGCGCGAGCGCTTTGAGTTTGTTGCTGAGGCTGTCAAGCTTGCACAACAAGAAACTGGAGAAGTCAAAGGTCATTATCTCAATTGCACCGCGACGACTCCTGAAGAGATGTATGAGCGCGCCGAGTTCGCCAAAGAACTCGACATGCCAATCATCATGCATGACTACATCACTGGTGGATTTACAGCCAACACTGGTTTGGCGAATTGGTGTCGTAAAAACGGCATGCTGTTGCATATCCACCGCGCTATGCATGCGGTGATTGACCGTCATCCCAAACACGGAATTCACTTCCGTGTGCTTGCTAAGTGCTTGCGTCTTTCCGGTGGTGACCAGCTCCATACAGGAACTGTGGTTGGCAAGCTAGAAGGTGATCGTCAGACCACCCTCGGCTTCATCGACAACCTGCGTGAGTCTTTTGTTCCAGAAGACCGCAATCGCGGTAACTTCTTTGACCAAGACTGGGGTTCCATGCCTGGAGTCTTTGCTGTTGCCTCTGGTGGTATCCACGTTTGGCACATGCCAGCGCTGCTGGCAATTTTCGGAGACGACTCCTGCCTGCAGTTCGGCGGTGGTACCCATGGTCATCCATGGGGGTCAGCTGCTGGTGCAGCTGCTAACAGAGTCGCACTTGAAGCTTGTGTGAAAGCACGCAATGCAGGTCGTGAGATCGAGAAGGAAAGTCGCGACATCCTTATGGAAGCGGCGAAGCACAGCCCTGAGCTTGCGATCGCACTTGAGACTTGGAAAGAAATCAAGTTCGAATTCGACACTGTCGACAAACTCGACGTTCAGTAGATCGGCTTAATTGAGGAGACACTTGTCTCCTCAAAACTTCTTCTCAGATTTAGTTAGGTCAACACTTAATTGTATTGGCCCCCCCATATCCACATTCCAAGGTTCACCATGCCTTTCCAGAGCACAGTTGGTGACTATCAAACAGTCGCCACCCTGGAAACCTTCGGCTTTTTACCGCCGATGACCCAGGACGAAATTTACGATCAAATTGCCTACATCATTGCTCAGGGATGGAGCCCTGTGATTGAGCACGTTCATCCAAGCGGTTCCATGCAGACCTATTGGTCTTATTGGAAGTTACCTTTCTTTGGCGAGAAGGATCTGAATGCGGTCGTCAGTGAGCTTGAGGCTTGCCATCGTGCATACCCAGACCACCATGTTCGCATGGTCGGTTACGACGCTTACACCCAAAGTCAAGGAACTGCATTCGTAGTATTTGAAGGACGCTGATTTTAGTTTCAGCATCTATTCCTTAATAGCCTCGAGTTTTTTCGGGGCTATTAATTCTCATCAGAGGCAACGAGCCTCTTTCTTCCTTACGACGTTTTTTATTGGTTGGGCATGGCAAAACAATCCAGTCGAGAGCTAGCGCTTGAACGCCGTAGGGCCCAGAGCAACTCAGGCAAGAAATCCACGTCATTAAATGGATCAAGTCCTAATCGCACCCGCAATGCCTCTGATGCACGTGTCACAAGGACTGATCAATCTTTCCTCAAGACTGGAAAAACTTCTCCGCAGATAATCGCTGCTAAGAAAGAGCTGCCAGAGACGTCTTTTGTTGCTTCAAGAGAATCCTCTGGCCCTTCACGTCGTCAAGTTAAATCCATAGCCAATCCTAGTCGAGACTTGGTTTTGGCTCGTCGTGATGAGCTTTCTCGCCGTGGTCAGCCAGCAGCGAAAAGTAAAGATAGAACCCGTGCAGAAGTTGAGAAACTCTCTTCAAAGCTTAGCCAGCAAGGTGCTGCAATGAATGAGGTTAAGGATTTACCCACTAATCAGAAAAGTTTTGATGAGTCTTCTGCTAATTCTTTGAGGACTTCTGATGGCCTCTCAAGATTAAGCCCTAAACATTCATCTTCAAGCCGCCCTACGACGAAACGCCGCTCAATACAAAATCCAAGCCGAGCGTTGGTTCTTGCACGCCGTGAAGCACAATCAAAACACGGAAAAACAGCAGCCAATCAGCCGACCTCTGCCGCATCAGTGGCTCGTCAGGGAGACCCTGACTTGTCAAGTCGAGAGATTTCACAGAGAGTGCGTGAATTGCGCAGTAAAAGTGGGTCTACCGATAAAAAGCGCTCAGGTGCCTGCCGTCCCTGTGGCCCTAACCGTAACGGTTCCAAGCAGGCAGTCGCAGCAGATGCCCATTGGAAAGTTGGTTTAAGTGAAACCAGTACAGGTCAGCTAGTGACTGGTACTCAAGCAAATCGCTCATCGAAAACCACTGGTAATGAAGCGAGTACTTGTCGCTCAATCACAGGTACTCAATACTTAGGATCAGAGGTCTTTGATGCTTTTTGTCAGTCCTCTCCGCAACCAGGTCAACCTTTAAAAGTTGCAGTTACGAATACAACCCATGGTAATCGAGTGACCGGCAATGAAGTTGGACGCTCCGAGAAAGTCACTGGTGATGAACCTGGAACTTGTAAGACCCTGACAGGTACCGAATATATCTCGGCGAATCAGTCCAATCAATATTGTGGTGCTAGCCAACCCTCACCAAGAAAAGTTGGCCAGAGCATTACAGAAGATGGTCGAAAGGTTAGTGGTGTAATGGTTGGACGTTCTGAGAGGGTTACTGGCGACGAAGCTGGCTCCAATCGGCAACTTACTGGTGATCAGTATCTTGGAGCTGACCCACTCCCTGAAGGGAGACCTGCAGAAAAAGTTGGTTCATTTCATACTCTGCGTGGAGCAGGTGTAACTGGTACCAATGTTGCTCGCTCTGAGTACGTTACCGGGAATGAACCAGGTAGTTGTAAAAGAGTGACTGGTGATGAATATGTTGGTACTCAGCAATACAAAACATTTTGCGGTGGCAGGCCAAACCCTGAGGCTGCAAAGGTAGGTTTAAGCCTCACAAATAAATCGCAAACTGTTAGTGGAACGCTTACAGGTCGCTCTGAACTTGTAACAGGAGATGAACCTGGAACATGTAAAGCAGTCACTGGAACTCCATATGGTGGGCTAGAACAAGCTGCTGGCTGGTGTGATACAAATTCAGTAAGAGAAATTCAGGACCGTACCCCAAAGATGATGGGTACACCTGGAGCTGTGATGACAGGTCTTCAGCCTGGAGTAGGTGGAGTGATGACAGGAGCAGAGAAAGGTGCTTGTGAACCTTTGACTGGCACCCCATATGTAGGTGGAGATCAACTTGCCCAGGCTTGTGGATCAGACGCCCCCGCTGGTAGTGAGTTGCAACAGGAGGGACAAAGGTCTGCCCCTTGGACCCACTTTAGTGTTCAGTCTCCAGCAAGGGCTGCTCATGTGAAAAGTGAACAGCGCTCTGGTGTGACAGGCACAAGTTATGAGCAGGGCTCTCAGATTACGGGTCCTTTCAATATGGCGGTTGATAAAATTACTGGTACTGAGCAGTTCCGTTTTGATCGTAAAAAACGTCATTTTAAGTCGGTTCCTGTTGAAGAAACCTCTAATGATGTAGGGCAAACACGCCCAGAATCACGAGTTACAGGAGAAGGCCAATCTGCAGGCCTCAATATCACCGGAGATGATTGGGATCGCAGTGAAAGGGTGACTGGTACCGAAGGAGCTTCTGCTCGTCGCCGTAATCCAACTCGCCCAGGCCCGATGTCTGCGATGCCTGCCGCTGATTTAAAGCGTAATGAGGAACTTTCTCAACCAATGAGTCGCGTAACAGGGTCAAGTGGTAACACTGATCAAGGCTCCTTGATCACAGTCTCTGGCGGCGCAAGGGGTTGATTGATTGATGGCCTATCGCAATCGCAATTTGGCCTCTCAAACGCAAAGACCCTTGGCGCCGACTGCTCCAAGGAGGAGGCCTGTGGTAACACCTCAGATCTCTGATCGCTCAAGGATAAGAGGGGTTGCCAATGTTGGTTCAGGACCTTGCCACCCTCTCACAGACAGAGCTGCAAATCAGCATCTGCAGACTTATGAAGTCAATGTCAAAGGCTCTTTTGAGCTGATTGTTCCTTTGCTTAAAAGGATCTCAGCGCTTCAGCATGATCAGGATTTTGTCTCAAAGTCTCAAAGTCTTGCTCGCTCTGAACTTGGTTTTGATTTGCCGAGCCACCTTTTGGAACAGGCTTGGGTACGAGCATTAGATATGAGGGCTTTATTTGCTTGGTGTGTGTTTCAGTTTCATCAGCAGGTGAGTGACCTTTTCTTTCAAGAAGATCCTCTTCAAGGAGGAGCAGGTAGCCCACAAGCAAAGGAGTTTCACTCATTTCTTGTTGATTGTGGTTTTCATCTCCTTGATGTCTCCCCCTGCGCTGATGGACGCTTGGCACATACGATTGCTTATGCCTTACGGATTCCTTTTAGTTCAGTAAGACGGCGCTCCCATGCAGGCGCTCTATTTGATGTTGAGAAAACCGTAAACCGTTGGATTAAGACAGAACACAGACGTTATCGAGAAGGTGTTCCAAATTCAGCCGATTCTCCAACGCGTTATCTCAAGGTTGTCACCTATCACTTTAGTTCCCTTGACCCATCTCATCAAGGATGTGCGGCTCATGGAAGTGATGATGCCTTGGCAGCTTCAGCTGGTCAACAGCGTCTTCTTGATTTTCGTGAATCCGTCGAGAATAGTTTCTGTTGTGGTGCATCAGTAGACCTTCTTTTGATCGGGCTTGATACCGATACCGATGCCATTCGCGTCCATGTTCCTGCGGCAGATGGCTCAATTGTTTTAGATGAGTGGCTTTCGGCTGAAGATCTCTATCAAGAGACGCTTGCTCTAACTTCAGCTCAGGCAATGCAACATATTGCTGAACGTGTTGAAGCCAGTGCACCTAAGAAACCTGATCAGGGGATGGTGTTATTCATTACAAAATTGATTGCAAACAACTTTTCTCAGATTGATTACGTGAAGCAATTACATGCTGGCCCCTACCCAGATGCTGGGCATGCAGAGCGCTTTATTGGAGTTGGAATAGGTTTTAAGGAAGTTCATCTTCGCAACCTAACCTATTTCGCTCATTTGGATACAGTCGAAGTAGGTGCTCCAGATTTAGATGTAGGAGTGAAAATTTTTAAAGGGTTGAATGTTTCTCGAGATCTGCCAATCCCTGTTGTTGTTCGTTTTGATTATTCTGGCCAAGTCCCAGGTGCAAGGGATCGAGCTATTTCTGATTGCTATCGCGTCAATCAAGCTATTGCTGAGCGATACTCTGACCTTTTCGATCAGGGCCTTCTTCATACATTCTTGACCATTCGTGATCGCGATAAAAAAGACACTTCAGAGGTCGTTGGTTCCTCCTTGGAGCCCATTCATCAGGAGGCACACTGACATGTTGATCTGCAAGGTTCTTAAGCCGCTTGTTTCCACCAATCGAATCCCCGGATTCGAACACAAACACCTTCAAGTTGTTCTCGATGGAAGTTCCAAGAAGGTTGCAGTCGATGCTGTGGGTTGTAAGCCAGATGATTGGGTGATTTGTGTTGGCAGCTCAGCTGCGAGAGAGGCGGCAGGAAGTAAATCTTATCCGAGTGATCTTACGATTGTAGGTATTATTGATCATTGGGATCCAGACGCCCCGAAGCCAGTTTCAGGGGGCTCAGCTTGATGGAAATCATGCAGGTGATGGGCCGCTTGGTTTGTACGCAAAGGGTTGATGGTCTCGGTCATATGCATCTGCGCATCTTGCGTAATAACGCCGGCAAGCAGTTGGTGGCTGTTGATCCTGTTGGTGCTCGAGAGGGCAATTGGGTGTTTACCTCCAGTGGATCAGCTGCACGTTTTGCATGTCCAGATCCCAACACTCAAACAGATCTGACAATTGGAGGAATTATTGATTACTGGTTGCCTGATGGATAGGTAATAAATGATTCGGATTCGATCCATCTCTGCTCTTCTTCTTAAACTTTTTATCCATGCCAAAACCTTCTTCCTCTAGTTCTTCAGACAGCCCCTCGTTGACGAAACCGACACCTGCTGGCTCTGAAGTCGCCAAAAAAGTTCTTCCTGGCAAGGCAGCACAAACTGTGGATGTTTCTGCTTCAACATCGTCTTCAGCAAGTTCAAAGTCGACTACGAGCAGAAGTGCTTCTACAGCTCGTACTTCCGCCAGTAGAGCAACGGCAGCGGGGTCTGCATCAAGGGGTGCTGCGGGTTCCAGTGGCAGTGGCTCTTCGTCTGGTAGTGCTATCAAGGCATCTGCTTCCTCTGCTCCTTCTTTTGTTCTTGGGGTCGCACTCGGAATGATTGAAACTCGTGGCATGGTTCCTGCCATTGAAGCGGCTGATGCAATGACAAAAGCTGCTGAGGTTAATCTCATCTCTAGGGAATATGTTGGAGGTGGTTATGTCACTGTGATGGTGCGTGGCGAAACAGGAGCTGTGAATGCAGCCGTTCGTGCTGGTGCAGATGCCTGTGAACGGGTTGGTGATGGCCTTGTTGCAGCGCATATTATTGCTCGTCCTCATCAGGAAGTTGAGCCAGCACTAAGACCCACTCATGCAAAGCGCCGTAGCTAATTTAGCTAAACCCTAATTTAAGCCGGATACTTTGTTGGTTTTTTCTATGGCGAAGTTCTTCGGAATTCTGGTCTGATCAACTTTGATGACAAGCATAAAGGTTATTCTTTGACTTGGAACAATCCACCTCTCAACTGTTGTGATGAATCAATGGCAGAAGCGCGTTCGTCCCATACGACTCGAGCGGCGATTTGAATTCGAAGCCTATGCAGAAACCAGGGATTTTTTAGATCGTCTTGGTGAACACACTGAAGCTGCTAAGCGCTTTCCTGATATTAGTTTTGGACGTACCTATGTCAATATCACGTTGCGGCCGGAGGATGAAGAAGAAGAGGTTGAGTTAAATGATGATGATTATAAATTTGCAGCTGAGATAGATGGACTCCTCAATTGATCTCTCTTTGGCTTATGCCGATTCCGGAGTTGGAGAGGTATTGGATCAGTTGGATTGCGAGCTGATTGGCTTGAAGCCGGTGAAGACGAGGATTCGAGAAATTGCCGCTTTGTTGTTAGTTGATCGGGCCAGGCAGGATTTTGACTTAGCCAGCACGATGCCAAGTCTTCATATGTCTTTTACTGGACGACCTGGCACTGGAAAGACAACTGTTGCAAGCAGAATCTCTCAGATTCTTCATCGCCTTGGATATCTGCGCAAAGGTCATGTTGTGACTGTCACCCGTGACGACTTAGTTGGTCAGTACGTTGGCCACACGGCGCCAAAAACTCGGGAGATGATTAAACGTGCGCAGGGAGGTGTGTTGTTTATAGATGAGGCATATTACCTCTATAAACCAGGTAATGAAAGAGATTATGGAGCAGAAGCAATCGAAATATTGCTACAGGATATGGAATGTCGGCGAGGTGATTTTGTTGTTATTTTTGCTGGTTATAAAGATAAGATGGATACTTTCTATCAATCTAATCCTGGCCTTTCTTCTAGGGTTGCTCACCATATTGATTTCCCGGATTACAGCAATCAGGAGTTGATGGCTATCGCTCAGTTATTCCTGGTCCAGCAGAACTATTACTTTGGCGATGAAGCTGAGGGCGTTTTCGAGGATTACATCGAACGTCGCCGTCATCTACCTTTCTTTGCTAATGCTCGTTCAATTCGCAATGCTTTGGACCGTACCCGTTTGAGGCAGGCGAATCGATTGTTTGCACGCATGGGAGAACCGCTCAGTCGTGATGAACTGATGACGATCGAATCTGCTGATATCTTGGCGAGTCGTGTATTCCAAGGGGAGGTGGAAGGTCGACATCCGACTCAACCCCTTATGGAATCGTCTGAATGAGAATTGAAGATAGCTTTTTGGATGTTTTGGATGAAAACCATTCTCTACTTTGGTTGTTCCAGATCCCGTCTGATCAGCACAAGCAAATAAGACGGTGCCTTGTAACGGCTGGGGAGGCAACGATTGAGGGTCTCAAGATGGCTCCAACACACTGTGCGCTCTATCTCTTGGGTGCTACGACCTTCCTGCAGCAGTCGCCTTAGGGCCTTGCAGTAAAGGGGATAACCCGCCTCGAGTTCGCCAATGGTCAACTTGGCTTCGGCCATGGTTTCTCGCAGTACGCCTCTAAACCTATGCAATCTTCAGACTACTCAGCGGACTGTCCGTCTTGGCGGATTCGGCTTTTGCTTTTAGGTTCCGCCAATCGTTTTTTCCCCTTTCAACGCTAGGGAAAGTCACAGGAGTTAGCAGTAACCCCACTTCCGCTGTCAATCAAAGTGATTAGGGTTGATCGGATCGAAGAACTCCTGCTAGGTCAGGGATAAGAGGACAGGGACAAGATTTTCTTGAGTCGCTACACGCTTGATCAAAGCGCTTCACGTCTCCACTGATTGTTTTCAGCCGAGCCAAGCAACGCAATCGATTTCCACTCGACCACCTTTTGGGAGGGCAGCTACTTGAACACATGCTCTTGCTGGGCTGATGCCATCCCCGAAGATCTCGCCATAGAGAGCATTAACTCTCTGAAAGTCCGCTAGATCCGTGAGGTAAACCGTGGTACGAATCACTTGCCTTGGCTCAGCACCGGCTGCTGTGAGCACAGCCATCAGATTGCTTAGGACCTGGCGGGTTTCAGCTTCCACATCACCTTGCCCAACCATCACCCCGTTGGTTGGATCCAGGGCAATTTGACCAGAGCAGTAAAGCCATCCTCCTGCTAGTACGGCCTGGTTATAGGGGCCGACTGGTGCTGGAGCTGATGCTGTTGTGATTGCTTGCACAGAAGGGGCGTTCATGGTCTGCTCTGAGCATCAATGGTGCATCATCGCTGTCAGCTTTTGTTTCTGTTGAAAATCCTCTGGGAGTGAGGCCGCTTCGTTCATGTTCGAGCGGCCTTGATCTCCATGGATTGCAATTTCACTGGCTGTTGGTCCTGTTCCAAGGGAACAGGACTGCCTTGTTGCTGAGCAGTTTTGCCAGGGCAGGCCATTTTGATCTTGCTGCGTCAGATATTTGTGCTTAGTTTCGCCATTGATCCTTGTGTTGGCGAAGTTCCGCTAGCTCTTTGCTGTTCTGAGCACGCACGAAGAGGTTGGTGCGTTGTTCTTCTGAAATGCTGCTAGGCAGGCTCAGGGCACCCCTCTGGCGGCGACTTGAAACGTCTACCAGTCGTTCGCTGATAGCAATATCTTCTGGATGCAGGGCGGAGGCCCAGCGCAGATTTGCTTCGGTGTATTCGTGAGCGCAATACACACGGGTCTTCGCTGGCAGGCAACAGAGACGTTGAAGAGCCTTGAACATGTCTTCGGCAGTTCCTTCAAACAGTCGGCCACATCCAGCTCCGAAAAGGGTGTCACCACAGAACACTGCTGGATCTTCACGATCTTCCTTGTTTGTGGGCAGGTAATAAGCAATGTGTGCTCTGGTATGACCCGCAACGGCGAGCACCTCAACACTGCTGTTTAGAAGAGAAATCTTGTCTCTATCACGAACGGAGATCGTCTGGAACGGAATGCGATCACGGTCGTCAGCGGCTGCTACCACGGCTGCGTTAGGCCAGTCCCTAAGCAGCTCAAGGGTGCCACCAATGTGATCAGCATGGTGATGGGTCTGAAGTACTGCTGCGAGTGAGAGCTTTCGAGTTTGCAGCCATGTCTTGACTGGTTCTGCGATTGCTGGATCCACAACGACAGCTTGGTCGCCTTTAATCCAGATCCAGATGATGTTGTCCTGAAGAACAGGAAGGGCATGGATCGATGAACGTTGTTTATCGCTAGTCGCAGCTGTTGAGGTTGCCTCCATCGTTAAAGTCCAGGTCGACGCATCGCTCCATGATCACTGTCGCGCTTGCAAAAGGAGCTTTGCTGAATGATTCGGTTGCTCGTTTTCAATCTGCTGGGTTGGATTTTTCAGCTGTACTTGATCCAGGCAATCGTCAGTTAATGGTGCCTTCCCATTGTGGCCGGGCCCGGGCACTGTTGGTGCGCAACGGGGATGTGCCCGTTTATGTTGCCTATGGTCAGGCTCAGTTGGGAGTTGTTGGTTACGACGTGCTGCGGGAGCATCAGATGCCCGTTGCCCAGTTGGTTGATCTTGGCTTCGGGGGCTGCCGTATGGCTGTGGCAGTGAAGGCCAGTAGTGGCTATCAGCACGCAGCTGATCTGCCTCCCCATTGTCGAGTTGCTAGCAAGTTTACCCATTGTGCTCGAGAATTTTTCGATGCTCTCGATCTGCCTGTAGAGCTTGTTCACCTGACCGGTTCGGTAGAACTTGGCCCTTTAACAGGCATTGCTGAAGCGATTGTCGATCTGGTCGCGACAGGCCGTACCCTTCGCGACAATGGCTTAGTGGCCATTGAGGAGCTATTTCAGTCTTCGGCTCGCTTGATCGGCCATCCATTGGCCTTGAGGTTGGACCGTGGAGATCTTCAGTTGATTGTGGAGGCTATGCGCATTCAGGAATCATTACCTAAAAATCCAGCTTGATGTCTGTTACTGATTTTCAGCGGGTTCGGCGTCTGGGGCGTTATCTCCGTGAGGACCGCCGGCGTCTATGGATGGTGCTTGTCCTCTTGGTGCCGGTAGCTCTTGCTGGTGCGATTCAACCCTTCTTGGTTGGCCAGGCAATCAGTGTTTTGAAGCAAGAGTCAACCTTCCCTTGGCTCAGTGATCTGCCAGTGAGCTCAGCAATAAGAGTGTTGGTGGGGATTCTGCTGATTTCTGTGCTTCTGCGCTTGGGTCTGCAGGGCTTTCAGTCTTTCAATATCGAGGCCTTAGGGCAACGGCTAACGGCGCGTATTCGTAACGATCTGTTTGGCCACGCCATGGCCCTTTCGCTGCGCTTTCACGATCGAATGCCTGTGGGCAAGTTGTTGACTCGGCTGACCAGTGATGTGAATGCACTATCGGAGGTTTTTGGCAGTGGGGCAGTAGGAGTTTTGGGGGATCTCGTCAGCCTTGTGGTGATTGCAGTCACCATGATTTTGATTGATTGGCGCCTGGGGGGTTTGCTGCTGGTGACGCAGGTACCAGTCACCTTGGTGATCCTTTGGTTGCAACGCCGATATCGGAAAGCCAATTACCGCGTGAGGGAGGAACTCTCTCAGCTCAATGCCGATTTTCAGGAAAACCTTCAGGGGCTTGAGGTTGTCCAGATGTTTCGTCGAGAAACGTTTAATGGGCAGCTATTTGATCGCACTGGCTCGGCCTACAGGCAAGCCGTGAATGGAACGATCTTTTATGACAGCAGCATTTCAGCTTTTATCGAATGGGTGGCCCTGGCAGCCGTGGCTGTGGTGTTGGCGCTTGGGGGATGGATGGTAACTGCCGAGACAATGGGTCTTGGCACCTTGACAACATTCATCCTTTATTCCCAGCGTTTGTTTGATCCCCTGCGTCAACTTGCTGATCGCTTCACTCAGATTCAGGGGGGCCTGACTGCTGTTGAAAGGATTGGCGAGTTGCTGGAGCAGCCACTGGACATTGTCGATGCAAAGCCTGTTAAAGACGAACCCAGCGTTGTTAGGCCCTCTGCTTCTGCTGCTTGCGGTGAGGTGGTGTTTGAGGGGGTGAGCTTTGCCTATCGGCCAGACGAGCCGATTCTCCAGGACCTTAGTTTTCGCATTTCTGCTGGTGAACATGTTGCCCTGGTAGGACCAACCGGTTCAGGCAAGACGACCCTGATCCGTTTGCTTTGTCGTCTTTACGAGCCTCAAGTCGGGCGGATCATGCTTGATGGTGTTGACATCAAAACAATCCCCCTTTGGCAGCTACGCAAACAACTGGGGGTTGTGCTTCAGGACACCTTTCTATTTAGCGGCAATGTTGCAGATAACCTCCGATTGGATTCCTTGATTGAGGATGACCGTTTGCGGGCGATCTGTAGAGATCTTGGCCTTGATCCTTTGCTCAATCGGCTACCCAACGGCTTGGAGACTGAGCTCAGGGAGCGTGGCGGCAATTTGTCATCGGGAGAGAGACAGCTCTTAGCAGTTGCAAGGGTGGCCATTCGCAACCCCACTGTGCTGGTTATGGATGAAGCGACCGCTTTCATGGACCCTTCTACGGAAGCGACATTGCAAAGGGATCTAGATCGCTTGCTTGAACGTCGTACTGCGGTTGTTATTGCCCATCGCTTGGCCACTGTGGAAGCAGCCGATCGAATCATGGTGCTTCGGCGGGGCAAGCTGATTGAGCAGGGAACCCACCTTGAGCTTCGTGCCAAGGGAGGCCTTTATTCTCAATTAGCGGAACTACAGGAAAGGGGACTGGCGAAACTTTGAATTTAGTTTTTGCTTTCAGCGATTGGATCTTGATTTCAGCTTCACGCTTAATGGCTATGGGCCTTGGTGAAGCAGGATCAAGACAGTTGAGCACTGCCGTGTGATCAGCTCCTGTTCGCTAACGCCGGAGGTTCTTGAGCAGGCCTATGGGCATGGAGCACGAGAGTGCCCGTCTTCGAATGAGCAGATCAAGCTTGTCTTCAGTCAAGACCGTTCATTCGATCTTGTTGAACTTGAACAATTGCTGGAGGCTGTGGGTTGGAGTCGCCGGCCGATGCGTCGAGTACGTCTTGCACTTGATCACACGCTCTTGAAAGTGGGCCTTTGGCGCCATGATCCCCTGTTGCCTCGTTTGGTTGGTTTTGCTCGATGTACAGGTGATGGAGTTCTTGAAGCCACAGTGTGGGATGTAGCGATTCACCCCATTTATCAGGGGGTGGGATTGGGTAAGCATCTAATGGATTACACCCTTGAATCTCTTAAGGAGATGGGTGTTAAACGAGTCACGCTCTTTGCTGATCCAGGTGTTGTCGATTTCTATGAGCGACAGGGTTGGACGCTGGAGCCTGATGGCCACAAATGTGCTTTTTGGTATGCCTAAGGATTATTGGTAATAGTCTTTTGACAGCTGCTTGGCTGCCTCTCCTCTGCGCCAGCGTCTACGCAATTGGGCGTTTTGCCAGGCTTGATTGAGTAGACCTAGCCGTTGCAAACGGCGGCCATCGGTGTAAAGGGGTAATCCCAGGCTCAGCAACTTGACTTGGCAAGAGAGTCGCTGCACCAAATCGAGATCTTCCATCAAAGGGATGGGTTTGTATCCCCCGATGTGTTGGTAGAGCCTTTTGCTGATGAGCAAGCCTTGATCGCCATAGGGCCTTTGCAGCCAATGACTGCGAAGGGCCACAGCTAGTTCCAATAGACGCAGTTTTGTTCCCTTCCCTTGGATTTTGTAGTCGAAAAACCAAGCATTCAGCTCTCCTGCTGACTGAGTAATCACTGCTTCAACGACAGCGGGCCATTGGGGGGGGAGTCGGCTGTCGGCATGCAGGAACATCAGCCAAGTTCCTTTGGCATGGCATGCTCCATGGCTGAGCTGAGCACCCCGATTGGGATTGGCTACTCGCAGTACTTGAGCTCCTGTGAGTTGGGCAGCGAGTTCTGTGTCATCACAGCTGCCAGCATCAACGATCCAAAGGTCAAGGGGTGTCGGCCAGCGTTGGAGATCGGCCAACAGCAGTGGTAGACGGCTGGCTTCATTGAGGCTCGGCACAATCACGCTGAGGCTAGGCACTTCGCTCATGTTTGATATTGCAGAGAACTGCCTGAATGGATTGGCTTAGAGGATCACGACAAATATGGTTGATTGGCTTGTTGTTTCAGCAGCTGAATGGCGAGAGCCCCTAAGTAATCTTGGAGGGAGTCTGCCTGAGAAAATTGGTATTGCAAGCTTTCAGAGTACATCTACTTGAGAAAAAAGAGTGACTAGAGTGGTCCACTAAACGGATTAGAGAGCAGGCTTTTCTTAATTAAGCATTGAAGAGGATAAACAGTTCTGTCTTGGGAATTGTCATTGCATGGCGTGAAAAATTTGAAAAAAGATGTAGGCCTCTTCGCGTAGCCTTTGGAGCTGTATGTTTGTTAAATTTAAGCAAGAGTAATTTTAATCTTTGTTGAAGCGCATAAAAAGCCCCGCCTTGAAGCGGGGCTTTGGACTGGTTTGATTGAATTTGATTGATTTGGTAGTACTTGATCGACGGTTCGCTGATTTTGCAAGTTTTTGTATTTAGTAAAAACTCATTGGTTTGGCTTCCCCTGTCAGATGTCTTGAATGGTGGTCATCGCGATTGTTGGTATCAGCTCTGAAAAGTTTTTGGCTTGAATGTGAGGAATTGTCGGGCAGGGGAAGAGGCCTTCTGCTCTATAGGTTTCTCCAAAATTCATAAATTCACCATTATCAGCAAAAGCTGAGTTCATAGTGACAGACGTATGATCATGGTTGATGACACCATCCTTTGTAAGGAATTCTGGGCTTCGGTTGATAGTTTGGTCACTCTTTTGAAGGTGGTTAGTGGATTCATATAATGGGATCTCTATAGTTGAAACTTCAGGCATGACATCTTCTTGGCCTGTTATGTCATCGAGAGGATTTGCCCATGATGGATTTTGAGCGCCCCCGCCATCCCCGTCATCATTAGTTTGTGGTGGTAAATCTGGAGAGGCCATGATATCACCTTCTGCCCCATTCTCACTACCTTCATCATTATCACTTTCTTTAGTAGTTTTACCATCATCATCTTCTGCCCCATTGTCACCTTCTTCTGAAGACTCTTCCTCCAAAGTATCAAAATCGAAATCAGGTACCCAGCCCTCATCAGACGGTTCCTCTAAAGTATCACTATCTGATTCTGTACCTTCAGAATTGCTTGTGTACTCATAGTTGTCTTCAGCTTCCGGTTGATCATTTATATCTGCTAGGTACTCATCATCCGGACCAGGATCATCGGGTGGCCCAACAAGCCAGTCCCAGAGATCGCTAAACAACGAGCCCTCGCCATCCCCGCCATCCTTGTCATCATTCAACCCATTTAATTTTACGCTAGCATCATAAAGACTTCCTAATTCCTCCGCTGCATTTACGCCGCCAGTTGGGGCTTGTTGCCCGCTTGGTGGGGCTCCAGTTGGGGCTTGTTGATGATAGGTGCCGCCATCCATAATCTCCTGCATTAAATCCTCAAGATTATCTATTTGGCCCAGAAGATCATCCAAGTTGATAAAGTCGTTTGGATCTATAAGATCATTGGCATTAAGGTCCTCGAGATTCAGTCCAAGCTGCTCAAAGGGTTCTAAAACCTCATCTTCAATTGGGTTGTTTGGGATATCAAATCCTAGTGTTGGAGAAAATGTTGGTAGCTCTGGCATGCTTGTGTTGTCTTCTTGATCTAGTTCAACAGCTTTTGGATTAAATCTGTCAAGAGAGTTTGGATCTACGGCTTTTGGATTAAACCTATCCAAGCCAGTTATTGTTTCATAATTCTTTTGAGATTGATCTATTTCAAAAGATCCTTCTACTAAACTTTTTTTCTCCAGATCTTCCATATCTTTTTTGCTACGGATTACTCTCTTGCCAAAATCGTCATGTAGCTTGGTATGGGTTTGGAAGTTCATTGCTTTGAGGTTTTGGGGAAGGATTTCTCCCTCGGTGAATACACCATCTCTCAATTCTTTGGTTGAGGTGATGACCCACCTCACTTAGAGCTGTGATGTTGCTCACTGATGAGAAGTTTTGGGCGGCAATGCTTCTCTTTTGAAAGAGGTCATCTTGTTCTTTTTCGCCTCTTTTACTTGCCTTGATCGAGTTGTTTTCTGGTTCATACCCTTGTCATATCCATCCTTCCTCGCATGCTTGCCATGCTGAAAGATCTTCAAGGCAATCGAGATCGTTTTGTTGACCAAGCAAGCAAGGCCTTACTCCTGCATCCGCTGCTTTCTGCAGTGTGACTTGCTTCACTTGATTGCTCCCCCAAGGAATGCCGCAGAAGGGCCAGCGTGTCACGGGCTTTACCAAGCGCCCTGAGAGTCCAAGTAACCAATAGCCCCCATCAGTAGCGGGTCCAAGCACGAATTCATGCTCTTGCAAAGCCTCTAGGGCCTGAAGCAGATCACGATCACAGAGATTTGGCAGATCGGTGCCGATTAGCAGTGTGGTGCGACCTGCGCTGATTTGTGGATGGTGTCGTTGCTGCGCTCGCAAAACCTGTCGGCGCATCCGTTCACCCAGGCTTCCCTTGCCTTGAGGCTCCACTGTGATCACACCCTGATCAAGCCCCCAGCGCTTACTTGCCTTGGGAGCGAGGCCAGTGATCGCGAATTGCAGCTCGACCAGACCTCTATTGGCAAGATTATTTGCCACGCTCAGAGTGTGTTTGGTAAGCCTGGCCTGGATAGATGCAGCACGCACTATTCCCAGATTGGCGGCCAGCCTTCGTTTGCATCTGCCTGCTGCCGGCCAGCGGGCCATCACAACCAGCGCGGGTTTTGCCATTTCAATTCACCCCTGCCTGGGTAGCTCTGCTGGTTTCACGTTTAATTCGATCGTCTTGTTGTTTCGTTCAAGGGTGAGCGGCATGGGCTTGCCAACCTCCCCACGATCAACGGCAAGTTGTACTTGCGAAGGGTCGCGGACGACCTCACCATTGACCTCACTAATTAAGTCGCATTGGCGCACGCCGGCTTTGTCTGCAGGGCTGCGAGACATCACTTCGACAACGAGAACAGCATTAACTTCAGGCACCTGGCATTGCCCTCCTGTTGCGTTGATTTCTTTGGCTAGCTGGGGGGTAAGGCTCTGAAGCCTTACCCCGATATAGGGATGAGAAGCTTGCCCTCTCCCCACGATTTGTTGGGCAATTCGTTTGGCCAGGTTGATCGGTACTGCAAAACTCAGCCCGCCTCCCGGTGCAACTTTGATGGCAGTATTGATTCCGATCACCTGTCCTGAGGCATTGATGAGTGGTCCTCCGCTATTGCCAGGGTTTACGGCGGCGTCAGTTTGGATGTAAGGAACTCGTTGCCCCCCCCCTAAGGCGTTGGTGCGGTCGACGGAGCTGATGATGCCTGCAGTCACGGTGTTGTTGAGTCCAAGAGGATTGCCGATAGCGATTGCCCATTGCCCAGGCTTGATGTTGTTGGAATTGCCGAGGGGGGCCACGGGAAGCTTTTTCGCCACGACTTTGACCACGGCGACATCTGTAAGGGGATCACCACCAAGCACTTTGCCGCTGTAACTGCGTCCATCTGGAAGGGTTACCGATACCTGTTCTGCCCCATCAACCACATGAGCATTGGTGAAGATCAGCCCGTCAGAGCGTGTGATGAAACCTGACCCTTGGCCGGCTTGCCGTTGGATGGGAGGTCCGCCGCCGAAAAAGTTGCCAAGGGGGTTTGCGATCCGTTTCACCGTGTCGATGCGCACCACTGCCGGACCAACTTGTTCCACCGCAATCACGATCACATTGGTGCCAGGCTGCAGAGGCGCTGACTTGGGTGGATCACTGACGACAGGGGTGTTGTCTGGGCTTGTCTTAGAACCAATGCCGATACGTTGACGTAACCCTTCGTTGCAGCCACTTAGGTTGATGCTGATGAGGATCAAGCCAAGCCATCTGAGCGGATGCAGCCTGTGGGCAGATAGGGCAAGGGTCATGACAAACGCAGGTGCCAGGGAACGAGAACATCAGGGTCTTATTAAAGACGGCTTGCTCGATAGAAGTTGCGTAGATTCAGCCATCGCAGAGGAAAGGATGTGGTGCTAACGGGCAATGAGCTGTGGTCCAAGGTGCAGCAGGCCCTTCAGCACAATCTCAGCAAACCTACGTTTGAGACATGGATTCGTCCTGCCATTTGTAGTGGTTTTCGTGACGGGGAGTTGACTCTGATTGCTCCAAATAGCTTTGCAAGTAACTGGCTTCGCAAGAATTACGTTCAGACAATCGAGGCGGCTGCGGCGAAGATTTACGGCCAGTCAGTGAGGGTGTCCGTTCAGGCTCAGGAGGAAGACTCTGCTGAGAGGGTGTTGCCACCAATGACATCGGCGCCCATCCCTTCACCTTTGCCTACTGCAGAAACAACCACTGCCTCTGTAGCCCCTTCTAGTGGCCCTCGGCGGATTCTTCCAGGCCTGAACCTGCGCTATGTCTTCAATCGGTTCGTCGTGGGGCCGAATAGTCGCATGGCCCATGCTGCTGCGCTAGCCGTTGCAGAAGCTCCTGGGCGAGAGTTCAATCCTTTGTTCATTTGCGGCGGTGTTGGCCTGGGCAAGACTCATCTGATGCAGGCTATTGGTCACTACAGGCTTGAGATCAATCCCGAAGCAAAGGTGGCTTATGTTTCTACAGAGACCTTCACGAATGACTTAATTCAAGCTATTCGGAAGGATGGTATGCAAGCTTTCCGAGATCGATATCGGGCCACTGATTTGATTTTGGTTGACGATATTCAGTTTATTGAAGGCAAGGAATACACCCAGGAAGAGTTCTTTCATACCTTTAATGCTCTCCATGAAGCAGGTAGGCAGATTGTGATCGCTAGTGATAGACCTCCAAGTCAGATTCCAAAGCTTCAAGAACGCCTAATCTCTCGATTCTCTATGGGCTTGATCGCTGATATTCAGTCGCCTGACCTTGAGACTCGCATGGCAATTTTGCAGAAGAAGGCGGAACAGGAACGCATGATGCTGCCTCGCGATTTAATTCAGTACATCGCTGGGCGCTTCACCTCCAATATCCGTGAACTTGAGGGGGCTTTGACCAGGGCAGTTGCCTTTGCTTCGATCACGGGGCTGCCGATGACAGTTGAATCGGTAGCGCCAATGCTTGACCCTAATGGTCAAGGTGTGGACGTTACCCCACAACAAGTGATTGATAAGGTCTCTGAGGTTTTTGACGTGACTCCTCAAGACATGCGTAGCAGCAGTCGAAGGCGGGCCGTTAGCCATGCTCGGCAGGTGGGCATGTACCTGATGCGTCAGGGCACGGATTTGAGCTTGCCTCGCATCGGTGAGACTTTTGGGGGAAAGGACCACACCACAGTGATGTATGCCATCGAGCAAGTGGAGAAAAGGTTGTCCAGTGATCCTCAGTTGGCTAGTCAGGTTCGGCGTGTGAGAGATCTGCTGCAGATCGATTCACGCCGTCGGCGATAGGTTTCAACAATTTGATTATTTGACAAGATCAGATGAGGTGTATGAGATTTTGTTTGCATCAACATCAGCCTTGCAATGCCTTTCCCTCAAAGCGTTCCAGATGTCACCTTCAAGACTCGCGTGCGCGATGAATCTGTGCCCGGGTCTAATCCATTCCGCTGGCAAGACCTGACTAGTGCTGAAATCTTTAAGGGGCGCAAGGTGGTGGTGTTAGCCCTGCCAGGAGCTTTTACACCTACGTGCTCATCCAATCATTTGCCACGTTATGAGGAGTTGCATGCAGAACTTGTTGCCCAAGGTGTTGATCAGATTGTCTGTCTTTCAGTGAATGATGCTTTTGTAATGTTCCAGTGGAGCAAGCATTTGGGTACCAAGAATATCTTTATGCTCCCTGATGGGAATGGAGAGTTCACTCGTAAAATGGGCATGCTTGTTGAGAAATCCAACCTAGGCTTTGGTTTGCGTTCCTGGCGCTATTCGATGCTAGTGAATGATTGTAATATTGAAAAAATGTTTGTTGAGCCTGGCTTTAGTGATAATGCTGATGGAGATCCGTTTGAGGTCTCTGATGCCGATACGATGCTCGCTTACATGAAGGGTGTGCAACCAGCTGGTGTTAGTTCCCCGCGCCGTGAGTTTGAGGGTTAAACCCTTCACTTTTCTCTTGCCTGTTTATTATATATAAAACTGATTATCTGTTTTCCTGCTTCGCTCTATATCTTACGTAACAAGTAGCAATCCTCTTCTAGGACTGAGTCTTTGTCGCCAAGCTCTTTGACTTCGTCAAGTTGCTTTGAGAGGCTGATGTAATTCGCTTGATCGATCAATTTGTAGCCTAAGAGATTCTCGTGGAATGTTTCGCCGAGTGTATTGGGAGAAAAGTTTCCTATACCGTAGCCTTTCTCGCTGAAGTTCCTTAGCCTTTGGAACATTGCCTTAGAAGTTTCGCTTGGTTTGAATGCATTAAGTGCCAGAAGGCTTCCGGCTATTTGTGTTTGCTGTAGATGTTTAAAAAGTGAATTGACTGAGTCTTGCGAAAGCCAGTATAAAAGCCCTTCTATGAGAATAAATGATTGGCGTGATCCTATCCATTGGCTTAATGAGTCGAATAGTTTTTTGTTTTCGCTGCTCTTATTGAGGTCTGTTGTACGCAGGAATAGAATGTCTCTTTCTGGGAGCCGCTGAGAGGATTGAAGCTTCTGTATTCTTTGCTGTTTTGACTTGATCAGATTGGGCTTGTCTACTTCGCAGGATGCTATGGGAGTGTTGATTAGATAGGGGTAATTGGTGAACCCAGCACCAATATTGATAAAAACCCCATTTGTTGCTTGAATGCTGAACTCTTGAAGCCTTTCTAGAAAGAATCGATGCCTGAGGCAGTGAGCAATATCTTCGGATTTGCCTACCTCCTGAAGGTAACGGTTTGCAAGCTTTTCAGCTGGTTTGGTGACCCATAAATGTGCAAAGTTGTCGAGACTGATGTTGGTATATTTTGCCCTAAAGCAATTAACCACATGCGCTGAGGCGTCTACTCCAGGAAGCACGTTCTTTTATTTGTTGCAATCACTTTAGCGAGCTGTTGATCTTTCATGCCATCAGAGTCATCAAGAGATGCCTTAGGAAGGTGAAGCTATGGACAGCGCAGCTTGCTGATTAGCAGGCTCAAAAGTAGAGCAGCTGCTCCATACCCTTTTAAAAGTGTTTGCCAAGGATTCAATCCGACAAGAGGTGGCTTAAGCAGGCTTGAGGTGCTGCCTCCTACAACGTCGCCATACCAGCAAGCTTGGATGCCTAGACATGACAGGAGTCGATGTAGGCAATGCCGATGTCACAACTAGAGAGAATTGCCTTTAAGTGGCCACCAAGCCAGGCTGTCTCTAGGCAAAAAAACATGAGTAGGAATTGGCTTGCATCAGAAATAATCAGTAGAGCAGGCATTAATGGCTGCTCGCCGGCTATTAGTTGCGGCATTTGTTTCTCAGCGGAGAAAGTCATCAGTGCTAACCCCCCGTTGGTTACTGCAAAAGCTGTAAGGCAAATGTTATTTAAAAAGGATTGATGGCTCTGCGATAGATCACCAGAAAGGATCATCGGCGAACTCCACCTTGAGTTGGCATGACTTCGGTCTGGGAACGATGGCGATGCAGGCTCGCACCACTTCTCCATTCACTTCAATCTCACAAGCACCACAGCTTCCTTGTAAGCAACCTGTGGGAATGATGATCCCTGCGTCTCGAGCAACCTGGAGCCAATCAAGCCCTGGCTCTGTAAGGGAGCTTGTGCCATTGGGCCATTGAATCTCAATCTTAGAGATCGTCATGTTCCCAGCAGTGGGTTGATGTTGACATGTTCTTCGAAAACATCGGCGAGACGATTGAGTAGTTGTTCTCTTTGTTGCTCATGGTTGGATATATCGGTCGGCAAGTCTGCTAAGCCCTTTTGCTTCCGTATCAGATTGAGCCACAGTCTTCGCCAGCGACCATTTTCGAAAATCCCGTGCAGGTAAGTTCCCGCGACTTGACCGTAGCTCTCATTTTTACTGACCCAACCCATTGAGGGATCGTCAGCCATAGGTAGGACAGACTCATGGCTCCCTTGAATGAGTTGGCTATTGCCATGGTGTAATTCAAACCCCTTCACCTTGGCATTGTCTGGCCACTGGGTGATCCTTTGGCATTGTTTTAGAGCCTTACTGCGTTTGAAAACGGTATCTAGAGGCAGCAGATTGAGTCCTGCCATGCTGCTTGATGGGTCTGTTGTTGTGACGCCTTCCAGACCTAGTGGATCTGCCAGAGTTCGCCCAAGCATTTGCATGCCGCCACAGATGCCAAACACATGCCCACCGCTTTGGGCGTAGGTTTGCAACTGACGCCCTAAACCACTGCGGTTTAGCGAATTTAGATCGCGCAGTGTCTGCTTGCTGCCGGGAATGATGACAGCATCTGGTGTCCCGAGGAATGTGCCGGGTTCCACCCATCGCAGCTGAACTGTGGGTTCTGCTTCTAATGGATCGAGATCGGAAAAATTACTGAGGGATGGCAATTTCAAGACAGCGATTTCGATCTCGGCATCATTTTTTTTGCCTCTTCTCTCCAGTAGATCAAGGGAGTCTTCGGGCGGGAAGAGCTCTTCCAGCCATGGCATTACACCGATGACGGGAATTCCGGTTTCGGCTTCTAGCCAATCGCGCCCTTCATTAAAAAGTTCGCGTCGGCCACGGAAACGATTGATGAGTAGCCCGCGTATCAATTGCTTTTCTACCGGCTTCAGTAAAGACAGGGTTCCCATGATCTGGGCAAAAACACCACCGCGTTCGATATCGGCAACGAGCAAACAGCGGGCTCGGAGGAACTGAGCCAATCGCAGGTTGGTGAGGTCTCGCCGTTGCAGGTTGACTTCCACTGGGCTGCCTGCACCTTCCAAGACAAGCCGACCATGGGTGTAAGAGCACTGAAGGTCTTTTAGCGCCTCACGGATGACGCTCCATCCAGGACGGAACCATTGCTCGTAGTAGGTCTCGGCACGCGCCGTGCCAACGCTTTGACCCAGATGGATGACTTCACTGGTGCTGTCTCCCTGGGGTTTGAGCAGCACAGGGTTCATGGCGCATTGGGGCTCGAGTCCTGCCGCCCAAGCTTGCAGGGCTTGTGAATAGGCCATCTCTCCGCCGCTCTCGTCAACCCAGGCGTTGTTGCTCATGTTTTGCCCTTTGAAGGGTATGGGAGTTTCGCCTCGCCGAAGCAGCAGCCTGCAGAGAGCGGCCGACATTAATGATTTACCAGCTCCACTGGATGTGCCTAACACCATCAGGGGGGTCGACATCCCATCGGTGCTCATTGTCTGGGCCAAAGTCGACGCAGATTGTGTTGCAGTCGTTCGAAAATCCCAGCTCGTTGTGTTGGTAACCCTGGTGACTGTTCAAGTAGCTGGCGGCCCAAGGGGGTGAGACGGATTTTCGCTGTCAACCCCTGCCCATCGACTTCACGGCGCAATACGCCAACGGTAATCAACCAGCGAAAATCGGCTTCAACAGCATCAGCTCGCTGAAACCAGCTGCATCCAGGCAAGCAGTATTGCCGGGCTTGCTGCCAAACGCTCTCAGCATTGAGCCCTGTTGTTTGGGCATCGGTATAAAACCTGGTGTCAAACCGTAGACACCGCATGGCTTGAGCAGCACGTTTTTTGCTGCGCATGTCAAGCAATTCCATCTCGCTTGTCATGGCAACGGAGGCAAGGTCGACCATTAATGGCAGCCTAAGAACTTGTTCTCGCTGCTGTAATTGTGTTGATGCTTGCCTCGGCTTCTCCAGCCCGCCGTCGACTGCTTCAACAGGCCTCGATTCCCCATCAAGTGATGGTGAGTGGGGTTGATGAAGAGACTATCCACCATCTTGATCCAGTGCGGCTTGTCAAGCATTTAGCGGAGGCGAAGGCTGGGGTGGTGCATCAACAAATTGAGGCTGCTTCGCCGGTGCTTGGCTGCGATTCAGTGTTGGAGTTTGATGGCACAGTGTTTGGCAAGCCAGCCACGGCGGTGGAAGCCACTAGCCGTTGGCAGCGAATGGCTGGGGCATGGGGGCTTTTGCATACCGGTCACTGTTTGCTCAGTGTTAATGGTGAGCGCCTAAGCGAAACAGTAACGACACGTGTGCTGTTTGCTGCCTTGAGTGATTCTGAGATCGAGGCTTATGTGGCTACTGGTGAACCATTGTTATGCGCGGGTGGCTTTGCTCTTGAGGGTCAAGGTGGCTTGATGGTGGAGCGCCTTGAGGGTTGTTTTAGCAATGTGATTGGCTTGAGTTTGCCCCTGTTGCGGCGCTGGTTGCTAGTTATGAATGAATAAGTTGGATTAACTGATAGTGAGTTATTGAAAGCTTGGCGTTGATTTTTCCATTGTCAAGGTTGATCATTGCTGTGGTTTTTTGAGGCAAGTTGTTTCTCTTTAGGCTCTATTGAGCATGTGATTGTTGCGCTGTTTTTTTTGATGTGCTTTGGCTTCATGAAAAAAAACCCTCGCCGCAATGGCGAGGGTTGAAGGTTTTCCCGATTAACAAGATCGATGCTTGATGTTGAGAATCAGTCCAGATCAGGCATTGACAAGGCTGGTTCGGTCTTACGATCGATGCCTTTTTCAAACCCTGCTGCAACAGCCCTGGCGCGACCAGCGTGGAACCAGTGCCCCACGATGGTGAACCAAGCTAGGAAGAACGCATGACCAGCTAACCACTGGCGAAGGTTCACGAAGTTAACCGAGTTGGGCTCGGTGATGATGCCACCTACTGAATTGATGGAGGCGTTGGGGGCGTGTGTCATGTATTCAGCAGCACGGCGAACTTGCCATGGCTGAACATCGTTCTGAAGCTTGTCAAGGCTCAGGCCGTTAGGTCCACGCAGTGGTTCTAACCAAGGACCACGGAAGTCCCAGAAGCGCATCGTTTCTCCACCAAAGATGATTTCACCAGTAGGAGAACGCATCAGGTACTTACCAAGGCCTGTTGGCCCCATGGCAGTACCAATATTTGCTCCAAGGCGTTGGTCACGAACGAGGAAGGTGAAGCTCTGGGCTTGAGAGGCTTCGGCGTTCGATGGACCGTAGAACTCTGATGGATAGGCTGTGACGTTGAACCATATGTAGGCTGTGGCAATGAAACCACAACAGCTCAGGCCAGCAAGGGCGTAGCTGAGGTAGGCCTCTCCGTTCCAGATGAAGGCTCTACGAACCCATCCCCATGGCTTGGTAGCAATGTGGAAATGGCCGCCAACGAATAGAAGAGCAGCAACGTAAATGTGGCCGCCAATGAGGTCTTCCATTGAGTTGACACCAGTGATCCAACCGGTACCTCCCCAGGGAGAACTGAACACGTATCCAAAGATCACGCCTGGATCAAGTGTGGGGCTGGTGATTAATCTCACGTCGCCACCACCTGGAGCCCAGGTGTCATAGATGCCGCCAAAGAAGCAGGCCTTGAGGATCAGAGCAAGAGCTCCCCAGCCTAGAAAAATCAGGTTGTAACCAAGAATGTTGGTCATCTGATTTTTGTCTTTCCAATCAAGCCTGAAAAATGGAGAGCTGTAATCCTGAAGTTTTTCAGGGCCGGCCAAGGAGTGATAGACCCCACCCAAGCCGAACACAGCAGAGATGATTAAGTGCATCACCCCGCAATGGAAGAACGGGTAGATGTCTACGATTTCGCCACCTGTACCAACGCCATAACCAAGCGCTGCCACATGTGGCATCAAGATCAGGCCTTGCTCGAAAATTGGCTTGTCGAAGGTGAAGTGACTGACTTCGAACAGGAGCATGGCTCCTGCCCAGAAAGTCATCAGACCTGCATGGGCAACGTGGGCGCCAAGTAGGCGTCCAGAAAGGTTGATGAACCGGGCATTACCTGCCCACCATGCGTAACCGGTGGATTCAAGGCTGTATCCCCCGGCATTCTGCAGTATGGAAGATTTAAAGGGCGTTTCCACGTGGCATTACCTCTTCAGGGAATACAAAGTTTTCGTGAGGTTGGTCCGCAACGGACATCCAGGCTCGGATACCTTCGTTAAGAAGAACGTTCTTGGTGTAGAAGGTCTCGAATTCGGGGTCTTCAGCGGCGCGTACTTCCTGCGACACGAAGTCGTAGGCACGCAGGTTGACTGCTAAGCCAACGATGCCAACCGAAGGCGTCCACATGCCCATGACAGGCACGAACAGCATGAAGAAGTGCAGCCAGCGCTTGTTGGAGAAGGCGATTCCGAAGATCTGGCTCCAGAAGCGGTTGGCGGTGACCATCGAATAGGTCTCTTCTTCCTGGGTGGGATCAAACCCTTTAAAGGTGTTTGACATAGCGCCATCCTCGAACAAGGTGTTCTGCACCGTTGCGCCATGGATGCCACAAAGCAAGGCTCCACCGAGGATTCCTGCTACTCCCATCATGTGGAAGGGATTCAGAGTCCAGTTATGGAAGCCCTGCAAGAAGAGAATGAAGCGGAAGATTGCTGCTACCCCAAACGAGGGAGCAAAGAACCAGCTGTGTTGTCCTAGGGGGTAAATGAGGAAACACGCCAGAAAGACAACCACTGGGCCTGAGAAGGCAAGTGCGTTGTAGGGGCGTATGCCAACCAAACGGGCAATCTCGAACTGTCTCAGCATGAAGCCGATCAGAGCGAAGGAGCCGTGAAGGGCTACGAAGGTCCAGAGGCCACCGAGCTGACACCAGCGCACGAAATCACCCTGAGCTTCAGGGCCCCATAGCAGCAGCAAGCTATGACCCATCGCATCTGCGGGGGTGCTTACAGCGGCGCTAAGGAAATTGCAGCCTTCCAGATAGGAACTTGCAATGCCGTGGGTGTACCAGGAGGTAACGAAGGTGGTGCCGGTAAACCAGCCTCCTAGGGCCAAATAGGCCGTAGGGAACAAGAGGAGGCCAGACCAGCCAACAAAAACGAAGCGGTCGCGCTTGAGCCAATCATCGAGGACGTCAAACCATCCCCGCTGAGGCGCGCGTCCTACAGCGATCGTCATGGGAAAAAAAACGGTGCGGTTCTGCCGCAAGCTGTGGGATACCCAAAGACTTTAACAATCCCCAAGGGGTCTTTGGGAGCGAGTTGCCTTGAGCTGAAACCCCTTGTAGTGGTGTTGCTCCTTTGGCTTGCTTCAAATCTGCCCGTTGTGGGCTGTCGCAGTCCAGAATGGAGATTCATATTGGGTAGTCATGTCAGCTGATCTCCAGGAAACCCCTAAGGCCGGAGATGCTTCTCTAGAGCGGCTTGAGCAATCGGTTCTCGGTTTTCGACGTCTCTCCAATCAGCTCTTGGCCGTCATCGTCACAATCGGCGGCCTTGGCTTCACACTGACCTGTCTGTCTAGTTATTTGGGGCGAGATCTTCTTCCCATCGGCAGTCCTTCGTCTCTCCTATTCGTGCCTCAGGGCTTGGTGATGGGTCTGTATGGCATAGCTGGTTTGCTGCTTGCGAGTTACCTCTGGGCGATGATCAACATCAATTTGGGTGCAGGTAGCAACAACTTTGACAAGGCTTCCGGGATGGTGAAAATTTGCCGTCGCGGATATTTCAAGCTGATCAGCGCGGAGTTCCCCCTCAAGGATGTCAAAGCCGTCAAGGTTGAGGTACGTGATGGTTTCAATCCCCTTCGCCGCTTGTCCTTGCGGGTTCAAGGTCGGCGAGACATCACTCTTACCCGCGTCGGTCAGCCTCTCCCCCTCGCACAGTTAGAACAGGATGGTGCTGAGCTAGCGCGTTTTCTTGACGTGAATCTTGAAGGGCTCTGAATTGTGCGGCTCTCATCCCTTGCGCGTTTGATTCGGCGTCAAGACATCTGGGGATTTCTGCTTTGTATGCCCTTATTGGTTGGCTGCAGCAAGTCCACTACGGAATCGATCAAGGCGGTTTGTTCCTCGCTGAGTAGCCCCTGCTTGCAGGGCAAGGCAAATGTGCAGATGAGTACGAATCGAGGCGCAATCATCCTTGAGGTGGATGGTGATGCTGCTCCTGTTACCGCAGGTAATTTTGTCGATCTTGTTAAACGTGGTGTCTATAACGGCACCGTTTTTCATCGGGTCGTGAAAGAGCCCGTTTCCTTTGTTGTTCAGGGTGGTGATCCTGCTTCAAAGGACCCTAAGACGCTCAAGACCAATTACGGGAAGGGTAGTTTCATCGATCCCGCCAGTGCTCAGGCCCGCTTCATTCCCTTTGAAGTGAAGTTGAAAACAGATGACCAGCCTCGCTATGGAAAGTTGATCACCAACCCCAGAGAGTTGCTGCAATTGCAATTGACTCATAAGAAAGGGGCTCTGGCTATGGCTCGTTCTCCGGCGCCGGATTCAGCCAGTGCTCAGTTTTACATTGCTTTGCGCCCTTTGCCCGAACTTGATGGCCGTTATGCCGTTTTCGGCAGGGTGATCAAGGGGTTGGAGGTGGTGGATGCGATTCAGCAGGGTGATCGTATTTTTAAGGCCAGCCTGCTAATGGCGAAATAAAAACCCTTAATGCATTGCCAATCACTTAGGCCGGTATTCGGCTGCCGCTGGGAGAGACCTTTAAGAGTTCGGTGTTTACCCCTGAGGCCCTTACCAGAGCGACCTTGCCGGTACGGGCGATTTCGATGATCCCGTAAGGGGTTAGCAAGCTTTCGAGCGCCACCAGCTTGCCTGGGTCACCCACCACCTCAAGGGTAAGCGCGCCATCGGCCACATCAACCACTTTCGCTCGGAAGACCTGAACGAGATCGAAAATGGAGCTGCGCTGGTGAGCGGGTGCGGAAACTTTGAGCAGCATGAGTTCTCGTTCGACTGCCGGTTGCCTGGTTAGATCAAGCACCTGCAGGACGTTGACGAGTTTGTCGAGCTGTTTGCTCATCTGTTGGAGGGCATGATCGTCTCCCTCTACAACCATCGTGAGTCGAGATTGTCCAGGCGTTTCGGCTGGACCCACCGCAAGGCTGTCGATGTTGAAACCACGGCGTGCAAAAAGTCCTGCGATCCGGCTTAGAGCTCCGGATTCGTCTTCGACTAGCACTGAAAGGGTGTGCTTCATGCCCGTTGTTGATCATTCCCTAAATTAAGGTTCAGCCAGCTGAACACGGCTTTATCAAAAGCCTGAGTGGATTCGTCATGGGGGCAATGGCCAGTTTCATCAAGCACTGAAAGAGTGATCCATGGGTATTGATGTTGCAGTAGATGGCCAATTTTTAATGGCACAAAACGGTCCTCTCGTCCCCAGAGAAGCAGTATGGGGGGGCGATCGGGCCTGCTAGCCAGGCGTTTTAGTAAGCGAGGAGCTGTGCAGCCAACTGGCCGCAGTGTCATGCCAACGCACATCGCTCTTAGGGCGCGAGCTGCCGAGGGTCGCCTTGCAGGTTGGGCGATCAGGTGTAGTAGCTCATGGTCTAACTGGATGGAGTGGTGGTAGCCCATCTGAAGAGCTGCTTTAAGGAGTGGCGTTCGTGCGATGAGAGGAACAATCAGTTCCAGAGGCAAGAGGCGGAAGATGATTGCGATCAACTTGTGCTTCAACCGGCGCCACCAGCGGGTGGGGCGGAAGCTCAATGGTTCAACCAATGCAGGATCCGGTAATGGAGCGGCTACCACAGCTCCAACAAGGTCTGGGCGGAATGCGGCAGTGGTGAGAGCCGTTAGTGCTCCTAGAGAATTGCCTATTAGTACTGCTTGTTGAGAGGGGCTGGCCTGGACAATCTGCTCAAGAAAGGCTGCTAATTGTTTTCCCCATAGTCGATTGTCGAGGCGTCGAAATTGTTTCAGTCCTGGCTGGGCTGAAGCTCCAAAACCGATCAGATCAAGGCTGTAGATGCGGAATCCTGCCGCTTTTAGGGGTGCCGCATTGTGTCGCCAATGAGCGCTGCTGGCACCGAATCCGTGGATGAGCACGAGTGGACGTGCGTCCTCTGCTCCCAGTACACGCCAGTGACAACGTAGGCCTTGCCAATACCAATCATGGGATTCGCCCCAGTCAGCACCTGTCTCTTGAATGGCCCGCTCGGCAGTCTGGAAGTCAGTTGCAAACAAAGCGGCTTGAACCAACCCACTACCCACTATCGCGAAGGCTCAGTCGTTTTGGAGCCAGGAGGTGGTTTCTTCCGCCCAGAGTCTCGTCCTTCCCGTGATCTTTCGGTTTTATTGGCTGCTTTTCAGCAGCAGAGGAGAGAGAAGTTTTCGCCTGCTTTGCACTGGTTGGACCTTATGGCTGGTTGCGGTATTCGTGCTTTGCGCTGGGGGTTGGAGGCTGTTAAACCCTCATTGTTGGCGTCAGGAGTAGAGCAGCTGCCAGAGCTGTGGGTGAATGATGCCGATCTTGAGCGCGCTTCTCTTTTGGAGAGGAATCTGGCCCCTCTGCGCCAAGAGCAAATCTCGCTAAAGCTTTTTCATCAGCCCGCTGAGGTCCTCCTCAGCCGTGCCTACCTCGATCAGTGTCGTTTTGATCTGATTGATCTCGATTGTTTTGGTTGTCCGAATGCGTTTCTGCAACCTGTGTTGCAGGTTCTCGCTTCTGAGGGGCTGTTGCTGCTTGCAAGCAGTGATGGTCGCTCTCCCACAGGCCATGACCGGCCAGGGGCAATTCGCAGTTTGGCTGCTGCGGCTCGGGTGCATCCAGCCAGCTGGGAGATCGCTTTGAGGCTGCAGCTTGGGGTTCTTGCACGACATGCCTGGCTGCTAGGGCGTGGTTTGGAGCCCCTGGTTAGCTTTAGTGAAGGTCGTACTTTTCGTGTTGCGGTAAGGATCAAGCGTCGACTTGCTGCCGGTGAGGAGAGCCAGCTTGGGCTTTTAGCTCGCTGTGAGGCTTGTGGTGCTCAGCTTGCTCAACCACTGCTCTCCCTACAGGGATGGTCAGGGTGTATGTGTTCTCAAGGAGGTGGCCGCTGGGCGGTGAGCGGTCCCCTTTGGCTGGGCCCCCTTCAGTCGCCAGATGTGTTGGCCGATTTGTTGGTGTTAGCAGAACAGTCGATCGTTCCGATCGCATCCGCCACACTTCGGCTGTTGCATCGCTTGCAGTCTGACATCGGCTTGCCGGTCTATTGCTGGCCCACAGCTGAACTGGCCAAGCGTCTGGCTTTGTCTGGCCCGCCGTCAGTTTTGGCATTGGTCAAGGCTCTGCGTTCTGCTGGCTATGAGGCTTGCTGCAGTGCCGTTATGGCAGGACAACTACGAACCGATGCGACAGTGACCGAGCTTTTGCGGATTTGCCACGAGATGTGTCAGGAAGGGCGTTAAATGGTGTGCGTGATTCACATGCCCATTCATGGCTTCGGAGATTTTCGGGATTGCTGCCGTCTTCTGGGTGTTGATCCCAGTTGGTCTTGCAGGTGGTGCTCTCTTGTTGAAGCTTCAGGGGGACTGAAGTTCGCAGACTGGAGTCGCTCGATATAGGCTCCTTGCTTGTATTGATGGGCCCTATGCAGGTTCTGGTGGTTGGTGGAACTGGCACCCTTGGGCGGCAGATAGCCCGCCGTGCCATTGATGCTGGCCATCAGGTCCGCTGCATGGTCCGTAAACCTCGTAAAGGGGCTTTCCTGCAGGAGTGGGGTTGCGAACTCACCTGCGGCAATCTGCTTGATCCGGGGACTATTGATTACGCTCTTGATGGCGTCGATGCGGTCATTGATGCGGCCACGAGCCGTCCCGATGATTCTGCGAGTGTCTACACAACCGATTGGGACGGAAAGCTCAATCTGCTGAGGGCTTGTGAGAAAGCCGGTGTGAAGCGCTATGTCTTTCTTTCTTTGTTGGCAGCTGAGAAGCATCTCAACGTGCCACTGATGGACATCAAATTCTGCACCGAGAGGTTGTTGGCAGATTCGTCATTCGATTACACGATTTTGCAGGGTGTGGCCTTTATGCAGGGGTTGATTGGTCAAATCGCCATACCCGTTCTTGAAAACCAGACGGTTTGGGTGAGTGAAACGCCTACAGCAGTTGCATACATGAATACCCAAGACGTCGCACGTTTTGCTGTGGCTGCTTTGGAGCGTCCTGAAACGATCCGTCGCAGCTTTCCTGTCGTGGGTCCGAAGGCTTGGACCTCCGAAGAAATTGTCAAATTTTGCGAAAAGTCCAGCAGTAAAACAGCCAAGGTGATTCGTGTGTCACCTTTTCTGATCGGAGTGAGCCAGAGAGTGGTCTCATTCTTTGAACAGTCAGTGAATATGGCTGAAAGACTTGCTTTTGCAGAGGTCACTGGAGGGGGAATTGCTTTGGATGCACCGATGGATGACACCTATTCCTGCTTTGGCTTGGATCCGTCGGAAACCACCCCTCTTGAGAGTTATATCTCCGAGTACTACGACACGATCCTCAAGCGTTTGCGTGAGATGGAGGCAGATCTCGACGAGGAAAGCAGGAGAAAGCTGCCTTTTTAAGGAATTTTCTATCTAACACTGGCGCGAGGATGGTTTATTTGTACTATTTGCATGTCTGTTTTTGCTCCTGCTGGCATGTCTGTTGTTCAAGTCAAAAACCTGCAGCGCCGACTAGACAATTTGTCTTGTGAGGCTATTCAGGAGCTCGATCGGGCTTGTGGGCATGAGCTTTGGCGCAACCTTGGATTCGATGCCTTTGACGGCCTCGAGGATGCTGAGCGCCGGGCTAGGGCCAATTACTACTACGGCCAGTTGCAGACAGTGAATGAGCTGCTGGAGGCCTTGGGCTGATGCCATTGGGTCATGCAGGCTTAGCCACCGATTCTTTCCCTTCCGACCACAATGCATTGGTCTTTCTTGAAGGGCTTTTTTCATGAGCAGTAGCTGCTGTAGTCCCTCTGCTTCAGACCCTGGAGCTGATGCGTTGGATCAGACGCAGGCTGTAGAGGAGCGCTATGGAGCTGCAGCGCATGCCCAGGAAGCTTGTTTGTGTACCCCGGTGGCTTTCGATCTCAGCCTGCTGCAGGCCATCCCTCGTGATGTTGTGGAGCGCGATTACGGCTGCGGTGACCCAACTCGCTGGGTTAAGCCTGGTGACACTGTGCTTGATCTTGGCAGTGGCAGTGGCAAAAACGCCTTCATTTGTGCCCAGCTGATCGGTTCGGCGGGTGCCGTGATTGGGGTGGATCGCAATGTTGAGATGCTCAACCTGGCTCGTCAGGCCGCACCAGTTGTGGCGGAGCGGATTGGCTTTGCCAATGTGCGCTTTGTGGAGGGCGCTATCGAAGCGCTTGAAGCCCCTCAGGTTGATGGAGCTCCGCTAATTGCCGATCGGTCGATTGATGTGGTGTTGAGCAACTGTGTGCTCAATTTGGTGAATCCTGCAGATCGTCAGAATCTGCTGGCCAACATTCGCAGGGTTTTGCGGCCAGGTGGACGGCTTGCTGTTAGCGATATCGTCTGTGATAAGCCAGTACCCCTTGCTCTTCAGCAGGATCCGGAACTTTGGAGTGGCTGTATTAGTGGTGCCTGGCAGGAAGAGGCCTTCCTAGAGGATTTTCGTGCTTTGGGCTTTGAGAAGGTGAGCTATGCCGATCGTTCTGATCAACCCTGGCAGGTGGTTGAAGACATTGAATTTCGCGCCGTCACGCTTGTGGGTCAGCTGCCGGACGATTGAGGAGGGACAGCAGGAGGTTGGTCTCTCTTGATGAGACCTGCCTCCATTGGCCAGGATCCAGCCCTTCAATGCTGAGGGGTGGCTCACCATCCATAAGCTCGATGCGATGACGGATCAAGCGAAGGGTTGGCAGCCCCACTGCTGCTGTCATCCGTCGAACCTGTCTGTTTCTCCCTTCTTTTAACTTCAATTCAAGCCAGCTAGTGGGGATGCTTTGCCGCACACGGATGGGTGGGTCACGCTCTCTCACGATCGGAGCAGCTTTTCCCTTCAGCCAGCTCACTAGGGCAGGACGGGTTCTCTTTCCCTGAATGATCACTCCTGAGGCAAGTTTTTGTAGTTGACTTTCACTAGGAGAACCTTCTACTTGCACCCAATAAACCCGCCAGTGGCTCAAATGGGGATTGGTGAGTCGATGCTGCAGGCGCCCATGGGCAGTGAGAACCAATAGGCCTTCACTGTCAGCATCTAGGCGGCCTGCCGCATACACCCTGGGTATGGGGATCAAGTCTGCTAAGCACCTCCACTGGCTGCCTGGTTCTGGGGTGAACTGGCTTAGGACGCCGTAGGGCTTGTTCAACAGAAGGGTCGTGAAGTCGTTTGCTTGGGTGGTCAGCTGATCAGTCAGTAGACGCGAGCAGTGTCAGCATAGATAGATCGTTGTAGGGATCGTCAGCGCTTGATTGCTTCAATAGAGATGAGTCATCCTTTAAGCCTGAGTCTTAACGGTGGACCATCATGGAGCGTGGCGAAATGACAATCGGCCCTAGAGACTGTTTGACTCTGCCGTGTTTGCAGGGGGCTGCAACCTAAACTCCGATTTAACCAATGAGCCACGGCACAACCGCATGATCGAAACCTCGGGTGTGATTGAGAAGGAACAAGGTAACGGGTTCTATCTGGTCACCCTTGAGCAGCCCGCCGGTCATCAGTGTTTATGTCGTGCCGCCGGCAAGCTCACCAAGTTCCGCATCAAATTGCTCGCTGGTGACAAGGTGCTGGTGGAGATCAGTCCCTATGACCTCACTCGAGGCAGAATCACTTATCGAGAGCGAAATGCTGGAGCCCCAGGGGGGCGTCCAGGTGGAAATCGCCCTGGTGGCCCACGACGACGTTAATCAGCTTCATAAGAATAGATGGGCTGGACTGGAATCCTTGATAAGGATTGACACTGCTGCTTTGTTAGGCTTTGCCAATTCAACTTTCATTTGATAATGATACAAACTGTTTCTTGCTGGTAGAAAAATCTTTACTGCTTGATTCCAATTTTGTTCTAAAGAATTGGTTGTTGCCTTGCTCAATTAAATAGCCTAGATAATGATATTATTGGTGAGAACAATCCCGGTAATAATCTCTGAGAGTTCATAATTTTACTCTCGTGAGTTGAGGCTTTTATTGGTTCTCTGACGGCTTGACTTCTGCGTGTAAAATATTTCAAGTCAGCAGAAATCCCTGGCTAAATTTGCCTAGATCTCTAGGGCCTCGTCTGCGTCGCTTGTTTTGTCGTAGGAACGGCTTTTGCTGGGAAGGTTCGGCACCACAAGAGCTGAGGCCTCAAGTAGTTCGTGATGTCCACCTGGACATGTGATCCACTCGCGGAATTCTTGGGTGATGGCGTAACTGTCTTCGTAGCTCTCTTTGCTGTCTAGTAAAGCGATTCTGGCGGATGCCCAACACGTTGAAACGCTTATACGTCGTCGAATAGCTGTGTTCATGATTGGTCCCCATTGGCCAGAGAATTGCATGTAAGTGGTCTGTATTTGGTTTGATTTTATAGAACGTCGCATTTTTCTTTCGCAAAAGTTGTCGTCAACGCTGCAAAAAACTGGGCAGATTTGGTGTGCGTAGTCGGATGACAGCACCTGCTCCATCGTTGACTGCTTCGAGTGGCAGGCTTGGGCCTCGCCAGTGAACCATCGTTGTGTTTTCCTCTGCTTTCGCTTCGCTGTCTCTGATGAGATATGGCTCTGTCTTCGACCAGCTTCGGGCATGGCCCATCAGTAAGGGATCTGCAGGTGCAAAGACATAGGAAGGGTGACGAGGTACCGGCTCTAACGATGCTCTTGCTGTGGAGATCCTTACAGCGCGAGTGATTCCCTGTATGAATCGGCTGCGCGTTACCACCGTTGTGAGATAAGCAACCACGCGAAGTCTTGGGGCATCGAATCCCTCGGCACACATGTCGATGCTTACTAACCAGTCGGCTTTGCTTGTTTGGAAGGCTGCCAGGCGAGCACTGGCATCACGGTCTTGGGAATGCACCAGCTCGACACGATCGCCTTCTTCTTGCAGGAGCTGGGCGATGCCACCAGCGTGTTCGATATCTCTAGCGATCACAAGGCCTGCGGCATCGTGATGGTGGCGACGTACCTTCTCAAGTTGACGTCGTGCCCGTAGTAACAGTTGCAAGGCAATGCTGCTTGAGTCTGAGATCCGAATAGCCCTTCGCAGATTGCGTGCTCGCCAGCTTTCACGCACTTCAGCAGAGAGGGGGGAGACATCTCGATCGGGCTGTCCAGGACGGCTGTGTTCCACCCAGCCGTCCTGGAAGCGGAATTCGAGGGGGCGCACAT
This sequence comes from Prochlorococcus sp. MIT 1306, assembly GCF_047304515.1. Lineage (NCBI taxonomy): Bacteria > Bacillati > Cyanobacteriota > Cyanophyceae > Synechococcales > Prochlorococcaceae > Prochlorococcus > Prochlorococcus sp. MIT 1306. The sequence continues at coordinate 520,040 of NZ_CP138959.1, forward strand.
CTCCAGCATGAATCAGCTCATTAGGTTCCACGCAGAGATCTGGGCTGATCTGCTCCACCAGAGCTCCCTCGGCTTCCACGCGCACCCGTCGGGCTGCACAGAAGGCCAGATTGTCGGCGCGGAAGGGCGTGCCAGTCAGACCAAGCCGTATTTTGCTGCTGCCAGTGAGAGCAAGAAAGGTGCGTCCCCAGGCTGGGCCTTGAGGTTCATCTGGATTCATCCCGAGGTGGTGGGCTTCATCGGCAATAGCGAGTAAGCCGTCACCGGCCCAGTCTTTTAGTTCTGCTATCAGGGTCTCTAACTGAAGACCGGCACCTTGATAGGTCACTGCCCAGCCGTCGGCTTGTTTGAGGATCTCGGGTTGTTCTGGGCAGGCTTCCCAGTCCTGCAAGTTGAGTCCTAGTTGTTTAGATGCTTGGTGCCATTGATTGAGGATCGAGTTGCGGTGGCAAAAAACTATGAATCGCGTTAAGCCTCCCCCTCTTTGCATGGCCTCGAAGCTGAGGAGGGCGCCGAGGGTTTTACCTGCACCTGGGCCAGCATGCACAAGCACATCTCGCCCTTGGATTGCCTGTGGAGACAGTCTGCGACGCAGCAGCTGAATCAGCTGTTGCTGCCAAATGCGGGGTCGGATTTTGGGCTGGCAGGACTCTCCCAGCAGTTCAAAGGAAGGCTTGGAGATGGCATTGCACGAGAAGATAGGTCTTTCTAACCATTTCTTTCGCTGCTGGCATCTTTAGCTTCCAGCCAAGAGCTTCTGGGGTTTTCGGCCCCCTGGCACCATGGCCAAACGCCGCCATTCATCACAGTTTATTTTTCAGCAACGCCGCAGCTTGGAGCAGTGCTGGCTCAATGAATGTGACATTGATCCGCTGATCCTAAGAGCACGCTGGCTCCATCGCCAAGGCCTGAAGCTTCAGGCCTTGGCGATGGAGCAGGAGTTGTTACCAATTATCTGACTGAGTTCAGAGCGCTTCGGTGTGGTTCACGAGTAGGTGCTCAACCTCATTGAGGCCTTCGCTTGCAGCAGTGTGTGCGATCTCGAAGTTGCCCTGAGCCTCATCCATGAGTTGACTAGCTAAGCGATCGAGCAATTGCTCCTTTTGCTCCTTGAGCATCGTTAGCAATTCGTTTTCGATCAGCTTTTGAACCGCTGATGCCCTCAGGGTGTCTGAACCGGCTTCAGCAAAGGTTCCCTGAACCAGTTCTTGAATAAACAGTCGGTGGACTTCACTGCTGCGTAGGAAACTCTCGGTGGCGTTGATAATGCCGTCTACCAAAGCTTTGTCAGGCTCTGACTCCTGTTTGTCGAGCTTGAATTCCCAATCCAAATGGCGTCGCTGCCATCCTGCGGAATGGAGGCTAGGCATCACTGTCTGGGAGAAGGTATCCACCGAAATCTCGTAGATCCGTTCTGCCAGACGTTCACACCATTCTCTCCCGTGTCCCTGGAGGTTGTTCTGCATTGTGGAGCGCTCCACAGCATGGCCTCCGTGATGGCTATGGCAAACACCATCCGGACATTCGATTGCAGTTAGGCCCATGGAGGGAGTTGGAGTTAACAATCCTTCTTAGCTATAAAGCCAGCTGAAAAACTCTTTTCTTCAGGAAAGCTCCCGGTGCCGGGAGGTCGACCCCGTAATCTCGCCTGGTTCAACCAGTCCTGTCTTTTGCCCAGACTCTTAATTCCGGTGGAATCGGCGATGGGAGAAACCCGTGTTGCGGCCTCGCCGGACACGGTGAAGAAGTTTCTTTCTCTGGGAAGCAAGGTTGCCATTGAGCGTGGCGCCGGCCTTGCCGCAGGTTTTGTTGATGGTGATTTCAACACCATTGGTGCGGAGCTGGTTGCTCCGGGAGATTCACAGGCCTGGAGCGAGGCCGATGTCGTCCTATGCGTTCAATCTCCTTCTGCTAGTGCTTTGGCAAGGATGCGATCTGGGGCCCTTGTTGTTGGTTTGTTGGCGCCTTATGCCAACAGTTCTTTAGCAGCGTCGCTGAAGACAGCAAAGCTCTCAGCGATGGCCCTAGAGCTGCTGCCGAGAATTAGCCGGGCACAGTCTGCGGATGCCCTTTCCTCTCAGGCCAATATTGCTGGCTACAAGGCGGTGCTGTTGGCTGCTGCTGCCCTTGATCGTTACTTTCCGATGTTGATGACGGCAGCTGGCACGGTGCAGCCAGCGCGGGTCGTGGTATTAGGTGCTGGTGTGGCTGGATTGCAGGCAGTTGCTACAGCAAAGCGTCTGGGTGCTGTGGTCTATGTCAGTGATGTCCGCTCTGCCGTGAAGGAGCAGGTGGAGTCACTTGGGGCACGCTTTATCGAACCTCCTGAAATTGATCAGAGGCCAGATGAGTCTGGTGGTTACGCCAAGCAGGCTTCTGAGGCTTTTTTGACGGCTCAGCGTGAGCAGCTCTCCAATCAGTTAGCGGAAGCCGATGTGGTGATCTGTACTGCTCAGGTGCCTGGTCGAAAAGCTCCACGATTAATCAGTGATCTCATGCTCGATCGCATGCGCCCAGGTGCTGTGGTGGTCGATCTTGCCGTTGAACAGGGTGGAAATTGTGCGAATACTCGTCCTGGTGAAACAGTCGATCGCAATGGCGTGAAGTTGATCGGTGCCTCCGATCTCCCTTGCAGTGTTCCCAATCACGCCAGTGCTCTTTACTCTCGCAATTTGGCCGCTCTGTTGGAGCCCGTTTTAAAGGACGGTCAGCTCACTCTGAACATTGAGGATGAGTTAATTGCCGGATGCCTGATCAGTCACAACGGTGTGATTCGCCATGACGATGTGTTCAACACGGGAGGGTCCAACTGATGTCGTTCTTGAGTGAGGCCCTTTGGGTGCTGCTGCTTGGCAGCTTGCTTGGCCTTGAATTGATCGGCAAGGTGCCTCCCACTTTGCATACGCCTTTGATGAGTGGTGCCAATGCGATCTCGGGCATCACGATGTTGGCCGCTCTCACCCTGATCATCAAGGCCGGTAACAACATCCCTCTGCTGGCGATGGGTGCTGTTGCTCTTGGTTTCGCCTTGTTCAACGTGATTGGCGGATTTCTCGTTACCGATCGGATGCTGGCCATGTTCAGCCGCAAGTCATCTCGCCGCAGGGACAACCACTGATGAATATTGCTGAGATCCTCAAGTTCGCGATTGATCTAGTCGCGGTTTTACTCCTTGCCCTTGGGATCAAGGGCCTTTCGAAGGTGCGCTCTGCTCGTGAGGCCAATCGCCTTGCCGCTGTTGCCATGGCACTTGCCGTGGTGGGCTTGATCGTGAACTATCTAGGCACCACCGGCATCGCTGCTGAAGCCTGGATTTGGATCATTTTTGGCACGGTGGTCGGTGGATGTCTCGGTGCGATCACAGCGCAGCGTGTGCCGATGACCTCCATGCCGGAGACCGTTGCTCTGTTTAACGGCTGCGGAGGCATGTCGTCGTTGTTGGTGGCTCTCGGTGTTGCAATCTTCCCGTCAGCCGCTGGTGCTGGAGAAGCAGGCAGCGGAGTGGTTGAAGACATCTCGATTGTGGTGTCTGTTTTTGTTGGCTCGATCACCTTCTCAGGATCCATCGTGGCGATGGCAAAGCTGCAGGGCTGGCTGTCAACACCCCCTTGGATGCAGAGCAGGGTTCGGCATGCAGTGAACATTGCACTTGCTGTGATGTCTTTAGTGGCTGCCATCGAACTTGGCCGCCATGGCGACAACGTCAGTGCGCTGTGGTTGCTGGTGATCGGGTCTGGTTTGTTGGGAATCGGCGTAACGCTACCGATTGGCGGCGCCGACATGCCAGTGGTGATCTCACTTTTGAACAGTTATTCAGGTGTTGCGGCGGCGGCGGCAGGTTTCGTTGTCGGTAGTCAGTTGCTGATTGTGGCTGGCGCCATGGTTGGAGCTGCTGGTCTGATCCTTACTCAGGTGATGTGCAACGGCATGAATCGCTCCTTGGTATCAGTGTTGTTTGGTGGAGCGTTAGGTGCAAGCGCTGCTTCTGGCGGCGGTGGCGAATATAAAAACATCACCAGTTGCAGCGCTGAGGAGTGTGCGCTCACCCTTGAGGCGGCAGAGCGGGTTGTCATCGTTCCCGGTTACGGCCTGGCTGTAGCACAGGCCCAGCACACGCTTAGGGAAGTCACCCGTGCTTTGGAGGCAGCTGGAATTGAGGTCACCTATGCCATCCATCCGGTTGCTGGACGGATGCCAGGCCATATGAACGTTCTCTTGGCTGAGGCTGATGTTCCTTATGAGCAGCTCAAGGAGATGGATGTGATTAATCCTGAGTTCCCAGCCACTGACGTGGTGCTGGTGCTAGGGGCGAACGATGTTGTGAATCCTCAGGCCAAGACCGATACAACTTCACCTCTTTATGGCATGCCTGTGTTGGATGTGCAGGAGGCTCGCACGGTGTTCGTGGTGAAGCGGGGCATGAGTGCGGGCTACTCAGGGATTAAGAATGATCTGTTTGAACTTGCCAATACTTCCATGGTGTTTGGTGATGCCAAGAAGGTGTTGGGTGATCTTTTGGTTGAACTAAAGGAGCTTGGTGTTGGCAAGAAGGGGTGAACCCCATCCCGAGCTGCTGAAGCAGCTCGGGATGCCTTCTTTTAGACAGAGATTGCCTTGGCTTGGCGGTGATTTGCAGACCCTTAGGGACACCCTGAGACCGGTGCGCTTGCCGAGTGATCGAGGCGAAGCGATTGAAATTGCAGTACCTGCCTTGCCGAGCGGTATGGCTGGTTCTGGTCAGTTGTTGGCTTTGTTTGATCGCCCTCAAGCGACCCTCCATGCGCGTGGCTTGGTTTTGCTGCTGCATGGATTGGGGGGCTCTAGTCGACGTGAAGGTCTACGACGCATGGCCTGCGCTCTTCAGACGGCTGGTTTTGCCGTGCTGCGCTTGAATTTGCGTGGTGCAGACCCTGGCCGGCATCTCTCAGCAGGGACCTATGCCGCTGACTGCAACAGCGATCTTGGCCCGGTGTTGTTACGGGCCCGGCAGCTCTGTGATCAGCTTGGGAGTGAGGGTGTTGCTTCGAGAGGGGCAGTCCCTCTGCTTGGGGCCGGTATTTCCCTTGGGGGCACGATGCTTCTCAATGCCTGTCTTGAGCCAAGCCACGCGCGCGCGCCTGGCCAAGCGGTTTTGGATGGATTGGTTTGTACCAGTAGTCCCCTTGATTTAGCGGCTTGCAGTGCCTCAATCGAGCGACCCCGCAATAGGGTTTATCAGCGTTGGTTGCTGCAGCGATTGATTCGTCAAACTTTGGCGGATCCCTTCGGAGTGACTGTGCAGGAAAGGGAAGTGCTCAATGGGGAGAAGGGTCAGAGCCCGCCAGCAACGATCCGAGAGTTTGATGCTGCCATCACAGCACCGCGCTGGGGTTATGGCGATGTTGATGCTTACTACGCTGGCGCCTCACCGTTGATCGCCTTGCTTGAGAACCCCAGCCGCCTGCCGCCAACACTGCTCCTGCAAGCGCTAGATGATCCCTGGGTGCCAGCAGAAGCCGCTCAACAGTTGGTAGCGAACATGTCTCCATCCAGTGAGCAGCGAATCCAAGTGTTGTTGACAGCTCACGGCGGCCACAATGGTTTCCATGCCATCGGAGGCTGCTGGGGGGATCAGGTGGTGGCCCGTTGGCTGTCAAAGTTTGGAGCTTGACTAAAAACCCAGTAAAAACTCAGGGATGTCTCTGGTGCTGAGGGGTCCGGCGGATGATCCAGGCTTCGATTGGTTGGCCGCCAAGCACATGCTCTTTCACGATTGATTCGATTCGTTCTGGTGTCACTCCGCCATACCAGATCCCGTCTGGCCAGATCAGCAGGATTGGTCCGTCGTTGCAGATGCGAAGACAGTCAACCTTGCTACGCAGAACCACACCTTCTGGACGATCGATGTTTTCGAGGTCATGATGTTTGATTTGTTTTTTGAGATTGGCCCAGCTGGCGTTGCCGACATCTGCACTGCAACAGGCCGCCTTGGTGGCGGTGGCGCAAAGAAGTAGGTGATGACTCACCTTGAAATTCATGCTGTCAAGGCTGGCAGTGGTAGGCGACGGGTGCCCCGTTTCACCTGCTCTTGTACGGCCTTGCGTGCCCATGCATCGACGGCAAGCACGTCATCAAGCTGGGGTTGTGTCTGCAGGTCGGGCTTGTGGCGTTCACAGGCAGCCTCGATCACTTCCGGGATGTCAAGAAAATGGATGCGCTCCTCAAGGAACTGAGCCACTGCTTCTTCATTGGCAGCATTGAGGACGGCTGGCATGGTTCCGCCGGCACGTCCTGCGGCGTAGGCAAGTTCCATGCAGGGGTATTTTTTGGTGTCAGGGGCGCGGAAGGTGAGTTCGCCTACTTCGGCGAGATTCAGTCGCCGCCAAGGAGTTTCGAGCCGTTCCGGCCAGCTCAGGCAGTAGAGGATAGGTAGTTTCATGTCTGGCCAGCCGAGCTGCGCCAGCACGGAGGAATCAGCCAGCTCGATCATCGAGTGGATGATGCTTTGAGGGTGGATCACGATCTCGATTTGGTCGTAGTCGATGCCAAAGAGGTAATGGGCTTCGATGACCTCTAGCCCTTTATTCATCAAGGTGGCTGAATCCACGGTGATTTTGCGTCCCATGCTCCAGTTGGGGTGGCTGGTTGCATCGGCAATGGTGGCTTTCTCGAGATCTTTTGCTGACCAGTCGCGGAAGGCACCCCCAGATGCTGTGAGCTGGATGTGGCGCAGCCCAGGGGTAGGAACTCCCGTGGAGAGGCGGGCGTTCTCAGCCCAGGGTGTTCCTTGCAGACACTGGAAAATGGCCGAGTGTTCGGAATCTGCTGGAAGCAGCCGACTGCCGCTGCGTTTTAATTCCGGCAGCACGACAGGTGCAGCAGCGATCAGGGTTTCTTTGTTGGCGAGGGCAAGATCCTTGCCGGCTTTGATTGCTGCCAGTGTTGGCAGTAGCCCAGCACAGCCGACGATGCCGCTGACCACGAGATCAGCGCTATCCCATGAGGCAGCCACATTGAGCCCTTCTGGGCCCGCTAACAACTGAGGTAAGTGAGGTGGTTGTTGATCGCTAGGCAGTGCGTTGAGCTGCTGCTTCAGTTGTGGCAGCAGCGACGCGTCGGCAAGCGCTACAACCTCGGGATGGTGTCGCTTGACCTGCTCCACGACAAGAGAGATGTTCGTGCCGGCAGTGAGTGCCACCACCCGGAAGCGCTCAGGGAATTCTTCGGCAATCTCGAGGGTTTGAGTACCGATCGAACCTGTGGAGCCCAGCACGCTGATGGCTTTCACACTGTTCCGGCAGTTGAAGCCAGTCTCCCACTAGATGGCCAGACACTGGCAAGCTTGTCTTAACAAGGAGCTCCAGACATGGCAGTTCGGGAACATTGGCGATCGGGTGTGGGCTTTGTGCTTGCCGCGGCAGGCAGTGCAGTGGGGCTGGGCAATCTCTGGGGCTTCGCCTATCGATCCTCTCAGGGGGGTGGGGCGGCGTTTCTGCTCCTCTATGTCGTAATTGTGTTGGTGGTCTGCCTGCCGGTGTTGGTGGCGGAGATGGTGCTGGGGCGTAGCACGGGCCAAAGCCCTTTGATGGCCCCTGTACAGGCGGCAGGATCTACTTGGCGTCCAATGGGCTGGCTGTTTGTGGTCGCATCCTGTGGAATCCTGGCCTTTTATGCCGTGCTGATGGGCTGGACTGCCCACACCCTGTTTCATGCCCTATTCGTTGGTCTGCCAGCGGATATGGCGGCGGCAGAATCGTTTTTTGCCTCGGTGAGTCGCGGCAATAGTGCTGTTCTGGGTCAGGGAATCAGCCTCGTGCTTACAGCTGCCGTTGTTGCTGCCGGCGTGCAGGGAGGCATTGAGCGTTTGTCTCGTTGGGCTTTGCCCTTGCTGTTTTTGCTCCTGATTGGACTAGCGATCTGGGCGACCACATTGCCTGGAGCTGTCGGCGGATACCAGACGTTTCTGCTCAGTTGGGATCCGGCTCAGCTGGTGAACCCCACCACCATCCGTAACGCTTTTACCCAGGCCTTCTTCTCCATTGGCGCTGGCATTGGCTGCATCTTGGCCTATGCGGCCTATCTCGATCGCAGCAATCGATTGCCTCAAGAAGCGATTGCCGTGGTTGGCCTGGATACGGCGGTGGGCTTGCTTGCGGGCATGATCACGTTTCCTGTGGTGGTCAGCTTCGGTCTGCAGGACACGATCAGCGCCTCCACCGTGGGCGCTCTGTTTCTGGCGATCCCCACAGGACTTGCCTCCCTTGGAGAAACTGGTCGCTTGGTGGCGGTGCTCTTCTTTTCTCTGGCCTATCTGGCGGCTATCACTTCATCGGTGTCCTTGCTGGAAGTTCCTGTGGCATCGCTGATGGATCGTTTGGGTTGCTCTCGTCGACGGGCGGCCTGGCTGATGGCGTTGCTGATTTTTGTGGTGGGTTTGCCGGCTGCGGTGTCGATCCCGGTGCTGGAGGTGATGGATTCGGTGTTTGGTGGTGTGCTTTTGATCCTTGGTGGATTTCTGCTGGCCCTGCTGCTGGGTTGGGTGGTGCCGAAACGGTTTCGCGACGATCTTCAGGAATCAGGTACATCCAGGCGACTGATCCGTTTGATGTTGTTTTTTCTGCGGTGGGTGTCACCACCTGTTGTGGCCTTTGGTTTGATCGTTAGCGTCGTCGATCTGCTGCAGACATGGACAGGGACCTAATCAAGCGTTCACGGTTGGGGCTCATGGACCCAGTTCTCTAAAGCAGAGGTGGGCATTGTCGATTTAGCTGAAGCGTTTGTATCCCTAGAGCTGGCGAAGCCGAAGTCGCGCATCGAACCGCTGATGGTTGAAAACCAGAACGTTCCGCGGTAGATGATTAGCTGCTGATCCAGTCTGTGAGGCCACCTGGCTTATCGATCAGTTCGATGCCTTGGGCGCGCAGCTCGTCGCGGATGCGATCGGCTGTGGCGAAATCACGAGCAGCTTTGGCCTCTTGGCGTGCGGCAATGGCGAGTTGAATATGGTTTTCATCAACCCTGTTGTTGTCATCGGGGGCTTGTTGCGCGGCTTTTTCTGCCTCAAGCCCGAGCACATTGGCTAGCTCCACTAGCAGTTGCCAACGTGGGAGCAAGTTCAGCTGCGCTGTTTCTTGAATTGCCTTTGTGTCACCACGCTCCAAGCGGTTCGCTAGGGCACGCAGGGGGCGGGCAAGATCGAATAGCACTGCGATGGCCCCTGAGCTGTTGAGGTCATCGTCCAGTGCATCGATGAAGTGTTGACGTATTTCGCTGCATTGCTCCAGAGTGGAGGAATGGGCGGGTTGAATGACTTCTTGTGGTAGGGGTTTGCATTCAGGCCAGTTCAGGGTCTCGGCATAGATGTTCCCGAGGCCAAGGGCTGCATTAAGACCTTTCCATCCGGTGGCTGCAGCGTTGATGGCATCGGCTGTGAAGTCGAGCGGTTTGCGGTAATGGGCCTGCAGAATGAACAGGCGTAGTGTCATTGGGGAGACGCCGCTCTCTAGCAGGGCTCTGATCGTGGTGAAGTTACCGAGTGACTTGCTCATTTTCTGACCGCCGACATTCACCATGCCGTTGTGTAGCCAATAGCGAGCAAGCTGCTTGCCCGTAGCTGCCTCCGATTGAGCAATCTCGTTTTCGTGATGAGGGAAGATCAGGTCCGCTCCCCCCAGGTGGATGTCGATTGTTTCGCCCAATTCCTCGCGCACCATGGCGGAACACTCGATATGCCAGCCTGGGCGGCCAGCTCCCCAGGGTGAGGGAAAGCTTGGCTCTCCGGTTTTAGCTCCCTTCCATAGGGCGAAATCAAAGGAGTGTTGTTTGCGCGCCTCTTCGGCATCGGCCACACGACCATCGGCGTTTTGCTGCTGCTCATTGAGATCACGACCACTGAGCTTGCCGTAGCCGTGATGTTTCATCACGGCGAAGTAGACATCGCCATCGACAGAGTAGGCAGCCCCACTAGTTTCTAATTCTCCGATCAAAGCGCGTATCCCGTCTAGGCATTGTGTGGCGCGGGGCATGCGATCGGGCCGCAGGATGCCTAGGGCATCCATGTCTTGATGGAAAGCCTCGATGTTTTGCTCGCTGATGTGCTCCATGGAGCATTTCCTCTCAGCGGCACGCTTGAGGATTTTGTCGTCGATATCAGTGAAGTTCTGCACGAAGGTGACTGAGTAGCCACGCCAAAGCAAATAGCGACGCAGCACATCCCAGACGATGTAGCTGCGGGCATGGCCGAGATGGCAGAGGTCGTAGACCGTGACGCCGCAGCAGTAGATGCTGACGTGCCCGTCCTTGAGCGGAGTGAAGGGTTCCGTGCGGCGGGTGAGGGTGTTTGTGAGCCGCAGTGACACTGGCAGGGCTGGAGCTTGCTTTGAGGCTAGGGCCACGCGTTCTGAATCTGCGTTCGGCTCAGGCTGATGCTTAGCTCGCGTTTGTGTGCTGAAGCCTTAGTTCTTCGCGCCATTGCACAAGTGGCCGCTCCCAGCCTTCTTCAAGTTTGTGAGCGACAACTAAGTCAGCATCTAGTCCCATCTGGAAGCCTTGGCTTAGAGCCTGAAGTAGCGGTCCAAGTGGCTTATCGTCTTGCAGTGCGTTGAGCATGCCGCCAAAAATCAGCATCACCGCGAGCGGGGAGCGGTTCTGAGCAAGGTTGAACCCTTGCAGGCCAATCTCGCTTACCCCATCGATGCCGAAGCCTGTTAGCACGTGAACGATGTCGTGTGTTTCCTTGAGGCGATGCACGATGAACTCCTTGGGGGAGGTCACAGGTGTTGGATCGATCAGCGCCAAAGGATCGATCTCTTGGCTGAGTAGTTGATCGGCGTAGGTGCGGCCAAGGCTTCCTTGCGGAAGCTTCTGCAGATCGTTGAGGTCTATCGGTTTTGGCCGCCAATCCTCCTTCACCATCTCCTGAAAGCGTGCATTCGCCATCAGGTGGCTTTCCATCTTCTCGGCCAGTGGGCTGTCTTTAAGACTGTCTGCAACTGCGAACACGCTGTCCAGGTCAGGATGTTTCAAAAAGTTGGCCAGACCGGCTACAAGTTTTAGGTTTTGCAGTCGTTTGCGTAGGTTGAGATTCATCAGCAGGATTGCCTTGTGGAGGGTTTTATGTACTCAGAGAATGTGACTGGTTCTCTCCAGATATATCGGATGAGGGCAATGGAAGAGTTGGTTTCAACAAATCTATTCTTCGTTCAATCTAAGAAGACTCAATCAACTCTAAAACTATTGATAGCCCCTCTTCTTGGCTTGTAACCAAGACTTTCTCTCTCAGGCTTGCGATTTTATTGTTTGGATGAACCATCAATTTAGATCCACAGATTTAGATCTCTTGAGAGGGTTCGCTTGGCGAGTCTTTTTTATTGCTTAAACGCATGCTCTCAATCTATTGAAGCAAGAGCTTGTTTGGCCTTGTTGATGGAGGTCAACTGCCGTCTAATTCTTTTGTTTGTTGAGGTTGTTATTTCGCCTCCATCCAGTTATCGCCAATGCCTGTTTCTACCACGAGTGGCACACTCAGCTCAACAGCCTTTTCCATCGTGCTCACCACCAATTGCTGAACATCTTCAAGTGAGCTGGGGTCGACTTCCAAAACCAGTTCGTCGTGCACTTGCAGCAGCAGGCGTGCCGGTAGATCTGCTGCCGTCAGTTTTTCTTGTAACTGCACCATCGCCACTTTGATGATGTCGGCACTGGAACCCTGGATTGGTGCATTGGCTGCCGCCCTGAGTTGTTGGGCCTCCATGCCACCCCGCCGGGCTACGTCGAGATCAATGTCCATTGGATCTTTGCCCAGCAATCGGCCTAAGCCGTTGCGATCGAAATGGAAGGGCCGCCGGCGCCCTAACAGGGTTTCTACATAGCCTTTGCTGAGTGCAAGCCGCTCTTGTAGTTCCAGGAAGGTAAACACCTTCGCGTAGCGCTGTTTGTAACGGCTAAGGAAGTCTTTGGCCTCTGCTTGGCTGACGCCGGTTGAGCGTGCAAAGCGTTGGGCGCCCATGCCATAAATAACGCCGAAGTTGATTGTTTTGCCGAGTCGACGTTCATCAGAGCTGACTTCAGGTTTGTCCAGCAGCAGCCTTGCGGTGAGAGCGTGCACGTCATCGCCATTGCGGAAGGCTTCTTGCAAAACCTCCTCTCCAGAGAGGTGGGTGAGGATGCGCAATTCAATCTGGGAGTAGTCAGCACTGAGCAGCTGCCAGCCCTGCTGAGGCAGGAAGGCTTTGCGTATACGCCGGCTGAATTCGGTGCGGATTGGGATGTTTTGCAGGTTGGGGTTGCTACTGCTCAGCCGGCCTGTTGCGGTAACGGCTTGGTTGAAATCGGTGTGCACCCTGCCCGTCTCTGATTCCACCAGCTGCGGCAAGGCATCCACGTAGGTGCTGCGTAATTTGCTCAGGATCCTGTGCTCAAGCACCAACGGCACCACTGCATGATCAGCTTCGAGTTTTTCCAGCACGTTGGCATCGGTGCTCCAGCCAGTTTTGGTGCGTCTGGATTTTTTGCGATTGAGCCCAAGTGTTTCGAACAGCAGTTCTCCCAATTGCTTGGGGGAGGCCAGATTGAAGTTCACCCCTGCGGCCTCTTGGGCCTGTTGCTCAAGTTTCTCCAGGGTGTTGCCAAGTTCAACCGAGAGCTCCTTGAGATAAGGCAGGTCGATGCGGATACCGGTGGCTTCCATCAGCGCCAAAACCGGTTCTAGGGGTTGCTCAACTTGCTCCAGTAGAGGAAGCAGCTTGTCTCCCATGCTCTCAAGTTGTGCTCTGAGGCGTAGGGCAAGTCGCCGGGTGAGATGCACGTCCATGCCGCAGTAGAGGCTGGCTGTTGGGATCGCGACATCAGCAAAGGTTTGGCCCTTGCCAACCAGCTCGCTGAAGCCGGTTGGTGTGATCTTGAATTCACGCTCTGCCATTACATCCAGGCCATGCTTGGCGGCGGCATCACGGAGGTAGTCGGCCAGCAACGTGTCGATCACGACCCCCTCGAGAGCGAGTCCATGACGCAACAGGATGAGCCTGTCGTATTTGGCGTTTTGCAGTGCTTTGGGGTGGTCGTTACTCGCCAACCAAGGGGCTATCGCTTTGAGCACAGCCTCTAGAGGGATTTGGCAGGAAGCCTCTGCCTCCAGCAGTTCGGCAGGTGGATGGTGTCCGATCGGGATGTAGGCGAGTTCTTGCAGCCCCTCCCCCCAACAGACGCCTAAGCCCACCAGTTCGGCGCAAAAGGGATTGAGAGCGGTTGTTTCAGTGTCGAGTGCCACTGGCTTGAGGCGATCTCGGTAGCCCATCAGCCGTTTGACAAGCTCTTGCAGCTCTTCTGGATTGGTAATCAGTTGAGGTTGTAGCGCCGGTTGTTCGTTGTCGTTTGAACTCTCTGGTTCTGTTGAAGATTCAGGAACTGCTGGGCTTGTCGCCGATTTGGATGGTTCAAGTTCGTGGCGATTGGCTTTAAATCCCCCGCTGGAGAAGGTGGCCACGAAACTTGGCACTTGGCGCACCAGGCTGTTGAGTTCAAGGGCGCTCAGGCGGTCAGTGAGTCCATCGTTGTCAACGCTGCTTAGCTCTAGACGTGGCTCTTTCGGTAGGGGGATATCGACCAGGATCTCTGCAAGATGGAGAGATAGATAGGCGTTGTCACGATCGTTGCTGAGCTTGCTTTTGAGTGCTCCTTTAATGGCACCGCGGCTGGCTTTCTCGCCTTCTGCTTCCACTTCAGCCAGCGCGTTGTAGATGCCATCGAGATCGCCATTCTCCTTAAGAAGAGTGATGGCTGTTTTAGGACCCACACCTTTGACCCCAGGGATGTTGTCGGAGCTGTCGCCAGTGAGGGCCTTGAGCTCAACCACCTTGTTGGGGATGACGCCAAGTTTGCTGAGCACTCCAGCCTCATTGATCAGGCTGGGACCACTACTTTTGGCGTAGGGTCCACCTCCCATATAGAGCACGGCAATGTCGCGCTGATCGTCGACCAGCTGAAAGAGGTCACGGTCGCCGGAGAGGATGCGGACCCCCCAACCATCTCTGCTTGCTTGGTTGGCGAGGGTGCCGAGCACATCGTCGGCTTCATAGCCAGGGGCAAGGCAAAGGGGCAGTTGCAGATTGTTTTCAAGGATCTCTTGCAGTTGTTTCAGGTCCTGGAAAAAGATGTCTGGTGCAACATCACGATTGGCCTTGTAGTTGACATCTGCTTGATGGCGGAAGGTTGGCTCAGCTGTATCAAAGGCGATCACAATGCCTTGAGGGCTAAGACTTTTGCAGTTGTCCAGTAGGGCTTTTAGGAAGCCATAGGTAACGCTGGTGGGGGTACCGTCTTTTGTGGCCAATCCCCCTTCGCCTCCTTTGCTGAAGGCATAAAAGCTGCGGAAGGCCAGCGAGTGGCCATCCACCAGTAGCAACAGTGGCTTGTTAGCAGCCTCAGGCATGGGGCGAATTGATGTGGGTTTGGATCAGTCGCGTTTTGGTTTGGCCCAAGGGGGCAGATCGATAAAGATGCGCGTGCCGGGATTGAGCCCGCTCAGGATGGCTGTTTTGCTGCCACTACTGGTGCCTAGTTCCACCGCTTGAAAGCTTGGTTGATTTTTTTTGCCCACCAGAAGCACCCCAGGTTTGCCCTTTTCAGTGACAATCGCCACGGTGGGAACCAACGTGCTGGGTGCAGTCTTGCCCGTTTCAAAATCCACGTCTGTGGACATGCCTATCAGCAGTTGGGGGGAACGCTTGATCAGGTTGAGCTTGACTGCGAAAGAGATGACATTCTCAGTTTTTGCTGCCCTGGGAGCGATTTCGCTGACGCGGGCCATAAAACGTTGTTCTGGGAAGGCGTCAACACGCACGCTGGCATTTTGGCCGATGCGGATGCGGCCGATGTCGCTTTCGGGCACTTTGGCGTTGACCTCCATTCCTTCTGAGAGCTCAACAAGGGAGGAGCTGCTGGCGCCGGCAGTTGCAGAGGCTGCTGTTGTTGGGGTCACAAAGGCTCCTGGCTCCGCATAACGGGCTGTAATCACACCACTGAAGGGTGCTCTGATCAGAAGTTCGCTCCCTTCAGTAATGCGTTGTTGAACACGCTCTTGGGCTGCGGCAAGGTTGGCGCGGCTGGTCAGGTAGAGGCGGCGATATTTGCTCGCGTCGTCGGCTGAGATGGCTCCTTGTTGGTAGAGGTTGTCGCGCCGCTCATGGTCTGCTTTTCTCGTTTGGTATTCAGCTTGCTCTTTTCTTTCAAGGGCCTTCGCTTCATCTAAGCGGTCGTTGTAGTCGCCACTATCCATGCGAGCCAGCACCTCTCCCTTTTTGACCTCGTCGCCTTGATCGACATAGAGCTCTTCCAGCAAACCTGCTTTTTTGGGACTGACATTCACGCTCCGCTTCGCCTGCAATTCGCCATTGGCGCTCACGATCCCGGGAAGGGAGCCCCTCTCGGTTTCTACGGTGTAGTCGCTGAGATCGCGACCCAAGCGCTGCTGGGGGCTGAACCTCCACACCACGCTGCCTGCAGTGATCAGCACGACAGCTGCACTGAGGCCTATCCAGAGTTTGCGGCGGCGTTTAGCACCTTTGAGTTGTGTGAGATGGACCAATCCCTGCTCCTGATGTGCCGATATGGGCGGGGCCTTTGTACTGGCCATCAACCCACCAACAATGTCCAGCAGTCTCGCTGGTCAGCGTGCCTGACTGCAGCGAGGCACGCTGACGTAACTGTCAAGTATCTTTGGCGTTGTTTTGCGGTGCCATATCGCTTTTGTAATGGTTTCTGGCCTGGCCACGGCTAGATTTGCCCTCATGCTTAAAGCCGGAATTGTTGGACTACCAAATGTGGGTAAGTCCACGCTTTTCAATGCACTTGTGGCCAACGCGCAGGCTCAAGCTGCCAACTTTCCCTTCTGCACCATTGAACCGAATGTGGGCAGCGTTGCGGTACCTGATGAGCGCTTGCAGCTGCTTTGCGATCTAAGCAAGAGCAAGGAGCTGATTCCAACGCGCATGGAGTTTGTTGATATCGCTGGTTTGGTCAAGGGGGCTAGTGAGGGAGAGGGGTTGGGCAACAAATTTCTTGCCAATATTCGCGAGGTTGACGCCATCGTGCATGTGGTGCGTTGCTTTGAAGACGAGGATGTGATCCATGTCTCTGGATCAGTGGACCCTTCTAGGGATGCTGAAGTCATCAACCTTGAACTCGGCTTTGCAGATCTCAGTCAGATCGAGAAACGGCGCTTGCGCTTGAAAAAACAGACGCGCACAAGCAATGACGCCCAGCTCGAAGATGCTGCGCTTGAGCGGATTCAATCTGTGCTTGAGCAAGGTGGTGCTGCTCGTGCTGTAGAGCTCAGTGATGAAGAAGCAAAGATGATTAAACCGCTTGGCCTGCTAACGGCTAAGCCAATCATTTATGCCACCAATGTGAGCGAAGACGATCTTGCCGGCGGCAATGCCTACTGTGAGGAGGTGACCAGCTTGGCGACGCGTGAGGATGCTGAATGCGTGCGTATTTCAGCCCAGGTGGAGGCTGAGTTAATTGAACTCGGCGAAGCAGAGCGTATTGATTACCTTGAAGGCCTCGGAGTGAGTGAGGGGGGGCTGAAGAGTTTGATCAAGGCGACCTATCGGCTTCTAGGTCTTCGTACCTACTTCACTACAGGGGAGAAGGAAACCCGTGCTTGGACGTTTAAGGCCGGCATGACGGCTCCGCAGACAGCTGGTGTGATCCATACTGACTTCGAGCGTGGTTTCATACGTGCTCAAACCATTGCTTACCAGAAGTTGCTTGAGGCCGGTTCCTTTGCTGAAGCACGCAACAAGGGCTGGCTGCGTAGTGAGGGTAAGGACTACGTCGTAGCGGAGGGTGATGTTATGGAGTTTCTCTTTAACGTCTAGCTTTTAATCTTCTGGGGCATACTTTCTATCTGACCAGAAAAAAGCAAACCAAACCATAGGCCTGAAGGTAAGCAAAACTCTTGGTATGTTGATTGATCAATTCAATCTAATTTCTATTCAGCTCACCTTGAGCTCTGAATTCACTAAGCTGAACTCGCATAGATGATCTACCTGGCAAGCGGTAATTTAAAAGACTTGAACAGGTGGTAAGAGCACCAATGAAGGCTTCTTGCCAGTTTGTTGAATGCGATGAGCTTGTCGCCATCAGCCAAATGCCAGTGTCTATTGAATAGCTGTTTAAAGAGCCTAGGGAGGGCTTTGAAACAAATTCTTCCGATTACGACCCAGATTAAGACTTGCCTGGGTGTTTACACCTAAGACTTCAGAGGTCGCGGGATTTTTACTTGATTCAGGCTTGTGCAGTCCAAGACTTTTGAGGTTTTGATGCAAGTCCTAAATTTGAGAGAACAGTTGAGCATGGCTGGAGTGCTTTTCTCAGGATCAGTTGGTCATCTAATCTCTCAATTCAGTCACATAGAGGAATGAGAAGTGCTTAAGTTTTTAGACCGGATTACAAGAGCAGTGAGCGGAAATTGAATCAAGCAAGCTTATGCTTGCTTGTAGGGGTCAGTCTTTGCAAGGAGTCATTGACACCACCGTAAATATTTACCTTTGTATAAGTCAAAGTATTCAAAAAAAAACACCAAGCGAATATATATTCGTGCATATCTGTAAAATTCTCTTCTTCTAATGCATTAATTTGAGGGCTTGATGATAAGAATTGAACATGCAAGCACCCTGCTTTAAAGGGAGTTTTGAGGGTTTTAGGCATGCAAGTCTGCCCCTGTGAACAGGATCGTCACACTTCGCAACCTCTTGTGTTAAGCTTTTGTAACGAAGGCCGGCACGCTGTTCTTCGTTGCAAAGGGACCTCAACACAAATTCCTTCTTATGAAAAAAACACCCAAGACCAATAGAGTCGAAAATCAGAAGTTAACCGCTGAGCGTGTTAATGGAATGGCCGCAATGATGGGATTTTGGGCTGCGGTCGGAGCATATCTAACGACAGGCCAAATTATTCCTGGTGTGGTTTAAGCAGAAAGATCATGACCTCTTCTACAAATGTCATCACTGAAGACGGTGGACGTCAGAACATGTACGCAAGCGAACCTCGCATGCAAATTGATC
Organism: Prochlorococcus sp. MIT 1306; assembly: GCF_047304515.1. Classification (NCBI taxonomy): domain Bacteria; kingdom Bacillati; phylum Cyanobacteriota; class Cyanophyceae; order Synechococcales; family Prochlorococcaceae; genus Prochlorococcus; species Prochlorococcus sp. MIT 1306. The sequence continues at coordinate 538,084 of NZ_CP138959.1, forward strand.
CTGAATACACCGCTTTTAGTAAAGAAGCAGAACTGGCCAACGGACGTTGGGCAATGATTGGCTTCTTATCTGCTGTCGGGGCTTATTTGTTCACAGGGCAAATCTTACCCGGCATTTTTTGATTTTAATGATCATTCTTCAGGCTAATCATCTTTTTTAAACAGTGGATTAGCCGAGAATATGCTATTGGCTGTACTTCTTGTCTGATTGCCAATTAGCATGAGGCCTTTTGCCTTTCCTGATCTTTCCTTACACAATTCCTCTACCTACCACTCATCATGAATGAAAATGCAGAGCTACAAAACGGCCGCTGGGCAATGATTGGCTTTATTGGAGCACTCGCCAGTTATGCTGCTACAGGGCAGATTATTCCTGGATTGTTTTAAGCACTTTATAGATATTAATGTCCTTAAGTGAAAACTTCAGGGCATTTTTACTCTCCCCTAATTTATTATGGAATTTACTCCCCTTAACTCTCTCAAGAAATTCACGAAAAGGCTTGTTAAAAGGTCTAATCGTTATGATTATGCACTGACTGGTTGGATTATTCCAGGCATCTTTTGAAAAATTCTTTTTGGCTAGAGGCCCCTTCTCTTATTTGGACTAGGGCCTCTAGCTATTAAGGATAGTCTGTTGAGTATTTATTGACAGTTTTGCTTAGACGATCAATCCAATGCTTGGTTGTGACTTGCCTTCTTCATTGACGGCATCCAATCTTCTTGGAGGTTTCTTCAAGAGAAGCTCGTTGCTTTGTTGAGTTTGCTTTACCCGTGCAATAGCTGCTGAGGTGGGATTGATTGTGTCAATTCAGCTCTGATTGCTATTAAATAAACCTTTTTCAGGCTTTGCTTGCGGCATGCCAGACAGTTTTCTATTCCAATTGGATAGACATTGGTTTTGAATGTTAGGCTTTCAATAAATGCCTTAGACCTTTTACATTCTATTCTAACAGAATACTAGCTTGACAGGTTCAGCTTGTAAATCCTTCAAAACTAAGCCATCTTGCCGCTCATCTTCATTCCATAACTTGCGAGTATTGAAGCCGGAGTGCACTGTGCTTTCTTGGCTAGAGTCAAGTTTATAACTTTGCTTACGATTTTCGACTCCTTATATATGCCCAACAGAAATGGCGCCATGAGTGTAGATCGCGAACGGATTAGCCTTGGAAATGCCTTGATTCGTTTTGCGCTTCAGCAAGGCGATGCAACGGCTATTTCTCAGACTACGCTTCAGCTTTGTAAGGGAGATAGAGAGAAGGCAGATCTACTTTCCCTCTGGTTTATTGATGTTGGTAAAAGTTGCAAGCAATATCTTGGGACGATGACGGACAATCAAGTATTTATGCGCATGTGGATGCTCGGCAATGTAGATATCAAGCAGGTCTCAGAATCAGGTAAGCCAATCTTTATTCTAACAAAGAAAGGTGTTGAAAGAGTTAGGCATTCGCCGAAAGAGAAATGGTGCTATAAGCTTTTATGGGATAATCATGAGTTCGCTAGAGGCGAGGAATGCGTCATTTCTTAGCAGGATTAGTGTTATTGAGCTTGCTTTTAGTACATGGCGAACCTGCTTTTGCTGATGGTGCACAAGAAGAATTCACAGGCCACATTCTGGAATGGAGAGAAAAGAGTGAGTTGGCTCAGGATAATTTAAGAGAAGCTGAGGAGGAATTAAAGGCTGGTTCTAAGTATAAAGCCTGTATCAAGCAAAGAATTGCAAGCAAGTATGGTGTCGAGGCTTTTCAAGCATTAATTAAAGCTCAGCAAATCAATGACTCAGAAAATGAGTTTGACAACTTAGAAGAAAATTTGGCCAAGTGGAATGACCTCCGTGATTGTAATGCTTATGGTTCATTATTGAACTAACCTTGTATGTATAGACGATGAGAAGATCACTTTTGTTTGGCCTTATTGATCTAGCTCTTGACTGATGAGTGTTGCAAGTGGAGCTCATCTTGATAAAAGTCAAATCCGTATTTGCATTGATTAACGCGTTTGATTCAGGCTTCTTTGAGTCGACTTATTAAGGATGTCTGACCAACAAGCTTGGTGGTGGTGGAGAACTGAGTGGCTTCGAGTTCACCAACGCGGGCTTCTAGGCCATCAACACGGCCCTTGAGAATGGCGAGCTCCTGCTCGAATTCGTTGAGAAGACGACGCAGTTCGTCGGTGACTTCAGTGATGCGATCGAGGCAGGCATTCAATAGAGCAGCCGCTTCAAAGCGGGTCATTGCTCTGTTACCGAGGTAGCTACCACTTGGATAGCCAGCTACACAGCCGTAGCGCTCAATCAGGTTGCTCAGCGCCTGATAAGCCCAATCGGTTGGGTAAACATCTTGGAATTGGGAGATGCTGGTGACCTGCTCGCTGGAGGCCGAATAATCGGACACACCTTTGATGTCGAGGTCTGCGGCATTAGCAGCCATAGGGGCCATCAGGCCCAAAGCAGCAGGTGCCACCAGCAATTGCTGGAAGAGTTTCATTTGGTTCCTCACACAGATAGGCGCAATGCGCCAAGTCAATGTTGGTGATTAACTTCTGCTTAAACACCTCTTGGTGTAAAAATTAGGCCTGCAGCTCTTACTGTTTCGTGAACTTATTTCTAGAATTAATTTTCAAGTTTGCTTATTAGACATTCAACACAAATATTTGTGGTTAATCAAAGCCCTCACTTTTGCTTGTTCGTGAATAAGTCGGCTTTTCTGACGAAAATTGGTTAGCCGCTATTTTTTATGTGCTCATGTCTTCTTCGAGAATGTTGCGTATTGGTGGCTGAATGTAAATATCGAGCATTGGTTGGGGCTGATTATTATTCGTCTTCTTGCATGTTTGATGGGTTGCTTTCGCTTGGAACACCCTAATTCTAGATGTGTATGTATTGACTAGGTCGATATCAGCTTATTAATGAACTATGCCTTTGATAAGTTTTAGGCCAAGTTGGCTCTTGCTTGATTGTATTTTAGGCTATTAATTTTTTCCTGAGGTTGTTTATTTAAAGTTGAATGCATTGGAAATTTTGCCTTTATCAAGGCTTTTACAATTGCAAACAACTTGTCGGAACGTGTATCTATATCGATTTATGTTTATGACTTCTGCGGATCTGCTCTATGCCTAGAGCACTTCTTGGTCTGGGGCAGGAGTGGCTTGAGTGTCGTTGTTAGAAGCTTTTGCTGCTTCAGCTTCGCCATTCACTGGAGCCACTGCTGTTGTCGCTGGAGTTGCGGCTGCGGCCTCAGCAACCTTTTTGGCGGCTGCAGCCTCAGCTGCCTTTTTGGCGGCTAATTCCTCAGCAGCCTGTTTGGCAGCAGCTTCCGCGGCAGCTTTGGCAGCAGCTTCTTCAGCAGCCTGCTTGGCTGCAGCTTCTGCGGCTTTCTTGCCTTTACTGCCGCCTGTGGTTAGGTTGTTGAGCGCCCAAAAAACACCAATAATAATGGGTATGTGCACCAAACCGCCCATTACGACTTGAGACTCGGGGTAAGCCATCTTTGGTGTTTAGGCAAACATCACAGACAATAGGCTGTTCTAGAGCCAGTCTAGAGGCTTTGATTACTTATCTTATCTTTTTCAGTTGAATCGCATTTCTTCCTTCGCTAAAGCAATTCACCTGTTTGCCTACGCTTTTTGTATCCCTTGGCGAGCTTGAGCGGTCTAGTTCATATGCTTTAGGAGAGGCTTGTTCATAGATTTTTGTTTTACTGATCTGTTTTCCGGTTAGAAGTATTTCTATAGCTCATCCTTGATCAGACGATTGATTGCTTCGATGCTCATCTTCGTAGATGTGCAGTCAGCATTAAGTGTAGGGCTCAAGATTGAGGCTGCTTTGATGACCTGAGGATTGTCAAGGACTTCAGGGCTAATGCCAACCTCGAGAAGTGAAAAGGGTAATGTCTCCTTTGCAATCCTCTCGCTCAGTTGTCCGCTTTTGACGAGACATTCGCTAGCGGCAGATGTCCCAGTTGCAAAGGCGCGAATGCTCACCGCAAGTTGTTTGCTGGCGTTTTTGACTTGAAGGTTGATTTCATTGGCTGCGGCTGCGGATGTAATCAGAAGAGTCATAGCAGTTGTTGCGCCTAATAGCATTCGCATGTTGCTTGGATGTTGTCTTTTATAGGGGTGGAAATTGCTGGCAATTATAATATATTTTATAAGTTTATTACTTATTATAGGCTTGACAAATAATCCATGCATTTGCGCGAGCAAATATTTCCTTGTACCACTCTCCTTAGCCTTTAATGCTCGCTTGTTATTTGGAGCGCCCTCCATCGTTTGATTCGTCTCTTCTGCTGCTCCATCAAGAGAGCCGCTGTAATTTGATCAATTATATAGCCGGATGGTTTTCGGCTACAGATCTCATGCGAGGTGTTTGGGGGGAATGATTGTTGTTATTCGCTGTGTTGATTATTCAGCTATAGGTGTTGACGAGATTGTTCTCTGGTAGCTCTTTCTCGGCGACTAGCTTCGCTTGGCAAATGGCGAACACTGCTGATCAGTCGTTTCACGCCTGGCTTGAGCAGAAGTTTGAAGCTCAATGGCGGCATCTGATCCGTTGATGGCACCCAGGCGCACCATTCAATAAGCCGATCTAATCCCTTCAAGGCTTGAGTGAAAATGGTTTAACTCGTGAGCGGTATTCGGCGTTGGCATTAACACGCCCTATTGGACAACGAATTGTGATTGGGCTCTTCGGCGCTCTGCTGTTCGGTCTTGCTGGAGTATCGCCGCTGAGAGCTGCGGAGCGATTGGAGGTGCAGCTTGAGGGGATGGTGATACCAGTTTGGATTAGGGAGTTGGTCGATTTGGGGCGGCCTGGGGGCAGCAGTAGTTCTGAACTCATCGCCTGGCTCAATTTGCTCGATGCCGATAGCCGCTTCGATCTTTTTGAGCTGCTTCAGGCATCTTTGCTTACAGATCAGAGCATGGCTCGACAAATGCTGCGTAGTTGGGCAGGACGTCAGCTGCTTGATGCCGTCAGTGATTTGGTGAGGGTCGATGCCGACAGTAGTGGCATCGTCTTGTTCAACACTCTGGAACTGCTCCTGAACAGTCAGTCAGAGGTGACCGCTCTGGACTTGCTTGAGGAGCTCCCTGCTGAAAATGTACGCCTCGATCTTGATGCTCTACTTCAGGTGGCAAGTCGCTGGCGGCGTCAGTTGCAACAGCAGCAGCAGTTGGTGTTAGCGCTCGGGAGGTTTCCCGCAACACAAGTTCCAGTTTTGCAAGAGCTGGCAGGTCAGGAAGTTTTTGCCGCAGGACCTGAGTTCAAACCTTTGCCAGTGGCTCATCGCACCAAGCCACTCCAGTTAGAGGTGTGGCGCCCACCTGATGGCACTCCGTTGCGGTCGAGCTGGGTGGTGCTCATGCCAGGCTTGGGTGGAAGCCAGGATCATTTTCGTTGGTTGGCTCTCAGCCTTCAACGTAAGGGCTGGCCGGTTGTGGTGCTTGAGCATCCAGGTAGTGATGCCAGAGCGGTGCATGCCCTGCTGAAGGGGCAACGACTTGCACCTGGAGCAGAGGTGTTGCCTGACCGCTTGGCGGATCTACAGGCTGTCCTGCAGGCACGAGAGCAAGGCACGTTGGTACTGCCTGGTCAGAAGTTGGTGCTGATGGGTCACTCCCTTGGGGCACTGACGGCTCTATTGGCTGCTGGTATTACCCCGGAGCCTGGTTTGTATACCCGCTGTCGTAAGGCTCTAGACGATCTTCCTCTTACCAATCTCTCGCGCTTATTGCAATGTCAGTTGGTTGATGTGCAAATGCCAAAACTGCAGTCAATCCCCCAGCTAGAGGCAATCGTTGCTCTCAACAGTTTTGGTAGCTTGCTGTGGCCTCGTCATGGGGCTGTGCCTTTGTCGGTTCCAGTGTTGCTGACTGGCGGCACCCTTGATTTGATTACTCCTCCGCTGAGTGAGCAGCTCGATTTGCTTTTGGCAATCTCACCCCATCCCGCTAGTCGAGTCGTGCTTGTGGAGGGCGCTAGCCATTTTTCACCGGTGCGGGTTGAAGGTCAGATGGGTGAGGGTCGTGGCGATGATCTCTTTCAACTAGGCGAAGAGCTGGTAGGGCGTGAGCCTCTAGCTGTGCAGCGATTGTTGGCAGTTGAGATTCAAATCTTTTTGGAGCAGGTTGAGGCTGGCGAAGCCCTTGAGGGCTCCACACATCAGCAGGTCGGGGATTTGCGGCTTCATCGTTTGGATCGCAATGCAGCAGAGAGACTTCGCGAATCTCAGTAGCGGACGCGGGGATCAATCAGAGCAACGAGCAGATCCACGCTCACGCTTACCAGCACCATCAGGGCAGCCACGACAACCACAATTCCTTGAACCACTGGGTAGTCGCGTTGGTTGATTGCTTCTTGGAGCCGTAGGGCGATGCCTGGCCAGGAGAAGGTGACTTCAATTAACAGTGCGCCGCCAATCAGCGATGCCACTGTGATTCCAGCAATGGTGAGTACTGGCAGAAGGGCATTAGGGAGGGCATGGTTTAGCACCACCTGTTGCTCATTCAGCCCCCGGCTACGGGCAGCTTCAACGTAATCGGATTGCAGTGTGCGGCCAAGATTGAGTCGCAGGGTACGGGAGAAAATCCCACTGAGGAGTAGGCCTAGGGTTCCTGCCGGTAACACCAGGTGTCTCAATGCTCCTTGAAGAGATATCCAGTCGCTGCTCCGCAGACTGTCGAGGATCAGGAAGCCGCTCCCCTCTGGTGGTAGCAAGCTCGGGGGAAAACGTCCGCCAATTGGCAGCCAACCGAGAATGACTGCAAACAGCAGTTGAACGATCATCGCGGCCCAGAACGGTGGCAGGGCATAGGTGCCAATGCCGTAGAGGCGCCCTGCGAGATCTAGCTTGCCTTCCGGGCGGGCAATACCACTGAAACCAACGACCAGACCAACCACTGCAGCAATCAATAGTGCCGTCAGGCTTAGTTCCAAGCTGGCTGGCAGGGCTCTGGCAATGATCTTGCTCACTGGTTCCTGGTTGAGAAGAGCTTGGCCTAGATCGCCATGAATTAAGTCTTTGATGAAGTGCAGGTATTGATGCAAAAGCGGTTGATCCAGTCCAAGCCTGGTGCGCAGAGCAGCGCGGGCTGCTGCTGGAGCACGATTGCCTAACACGGCATCGACTGGGTCTCCTGGTGCCACCCGTAGGAGTAGAAACACCATGCTGGCAATCAGCCAGAGCATCACCGGTGCCAGGACCAAGCGGGTCGAGCTATAGCGCAGTAGTTCTCTCCCTCTGCCCATCAGTGCAGCTCCCGTAGACGGGGGAGCATTAACTGGCCGCTACCGTCAAATTCTGGCTTGGATAAGCGCAGCTGGGCCCAAGCTCGTGGTGCTACCAGCCAGATTGGTAGATAGGCCGCTCCGGCGGCGGCGCGGCGCTCGATCTCTCCGAGCTGGTGGAGACGATCGGGTCCGCGAAGTTCATCGCTGTGGCGAAGGCTCGCTTCCAGCCCATCTGCGGTCCAGAAGCTGCCGCTAATTGCCGCTTCCCCCTCTTCGCATACAGGTCCATTGGCTTTGCTGCAGCTTAATAATGGAGCTAAATAGGCTTCCGGGTCGGGATAGGCGCCTCGCCACTCAAGGATGACGGCCTGGAATGCGCCTTCCCCCAGTTGGCGGTAAACGGTGGTCGATTCGACGCTATTGAGCTTCAATGTCAGGCAATCCGAGAGGTCACGTTCCACCTGTGCCTGCCACGTCAGTGCCAATAACTTGTCTGCTGGCACGTTGGAACGGAACGTGAAAGGGAGTGTCAGCTTTTGAGTTGTGCAATAACCTGCCTTTTGCAGCAGCTGCTTGGCTCGTTGAGGGTTGTAGCTGGGCCAGGGTGTGATTGGTTCAGCCTGCAAGTTTGGCGGCACTAAAGACCGCAAAGGGCGTCTGAGTCCATAGCTCACGCGCTCAACCATCAGCTGACGGTCGAGGCTGTAAGCGAGGGCCTGTCGCAGGAGTGGTTGATTGAGTGGAGCGGTATTACTGAGTAGAGTGATGTAACCAATTTCAAGTGCTGGCCCCGTTCCTTCGCGGAGCTTCCCTTGCTTGGCAAGGCGATGGAGGGCAAGGCGTTGGTCTTCATCCAGTGAATTGGAAAGCAGTACATCCACTTCACCGCTTCGTAGGGCACCGAATAGGGCAGTGGAGTTGCTCAGATTGATGAAATCGATTCCAGCATTACTGGCCTCGGTACTCCAGTACTGCTGAAAAGGCTCAAGGCGTTGTTGCTGGGTCTGGAAGCTAGTGAGGCGGTAAGGGCCGGTTCCAATGAATTGCTTATTGAGGAACTGATTTCTGTGCTTGGCGTAGGTCGTTGGTGAGACCGGCGTCAGATTGATTGAGGTGAGTAGTCCCTCTAGAGAAGTGGAGGGTCGTGTTAGTCGAAGGCGTAGCAGGTAGGGAGCGGCTGCCTCCACGGCGGCAATCCGTCCCCCTACCACGTAGTTGAGGGTGCCGATACGCAGAAATCGCCGCAGGCTGAAGGCCATCGCGGCGGCATTGAATTGGGTGCCGTCGTGAAACAACACATCCTTGCGCAGAGGGATCGAGATGGTGAAGCCGCCATCACTGATCTGAGGTGGGGCGGATGCTAGTCGTGGCTCTAGGTCCCCTTTGTGATCAAGTCGGTAGAGGGGGTCCCCGAGGGCGCTCAGCAGTTGCAGAGCATCAAAAGTACTGGCCTGGGCAGGATCGAGAGAGGTGATCTTGCCGGCACTTGCTACGACAAGTCGCTCACTACGGCGAGCAGGCTGACAGGCAACCTGGCTCAGCGCTAGGGAGAAAGCAAATAGAGCAGCGGCCCAGTGCAGAGAATCACGACGGCCAGAGCTGGACACAACGCGGGCGGATCGGATGGCCTTGATTCAAAGACTTGCTAGTGAGTGTGGTTGTGTTCTATGGGAAGAGCAGGTGATTTGTTGCATCGACACTTCAAACACCGGTGATCCATTTGGAAGCAGTGGCCAACGTCTCACCCAACAACGGTTGTGGTCATCGTCGATTCCGATCACCTGGAATTGCTCCTTATTACCACTGAGGAGTTGAACACAGTCACCTTGATGGAGATCCATGATGTGTCGGAAGTCCGGCTTTGAAAAGAGTTGGACTTTTGACAACATCGAAGCGTTAGACATGAACCTTTGGGGGCACAGGTCAGCGTCTGCAGACTTGTCTCTCACTTAAGCAGGGGTCTCTTCGTCAGGGGGTGGCTGGCTGTTAAAGGCAGCTGAGATGGGCGGCAAGTCCTTTGACCTCAGCCATAGAGGTGATTGCAGTAAGGGCATCTTGCATCTGGCCTTGACTTATTTCATGGGTAATCACAACGATTTCTGCGCCGGCATCGGAGGCATCGAATTGCACGATTGATTGAATTGAAATTGCACGATCGCCGAAGCAGCTACCGATCCGACCGATCACGCCTGGTGTGTCCTCTGCATTGAAGCGCACATAGTTGCGCTGACGGATGGCACTTGGATCAACGAGGTGACAGGAACGCCAACTGCTTGCGGCGAGAAGGGGATCGAGGCTGCCGTGGACTTCACCTAGTTGGCGTATGCCAGCGATGTTGAGGATGTCCGCTACCACAGCAGAGGCGGTGGGTCCAGAGCCTGCTCCTGGGCCATAAAACATCACGCGGCCGATCGGATCGCCCTCAACCAGGATGGCGTTGTTCACGCCATTTACTCCTGCAAGCGGGTGGTCTAGAGGCACCATTGTTGGTTGCACACTTACAGCTAAGGGCAAGGACTGACTGGTCTGAGCGTCTGAGTTGAGACGTTCGGCGACAGCCAATAATTTCACCCTGTAGCCAAGCTGTTTGGCGTAGTCCACATCGCGGCTTTGAAGCTTGTTGATGCCTTGGGTGGGAATTGAGTCACGGTCGACAGGTCCACCGAAGGCCAGTCCAGTGAGGATGGCAATCTTGTCTGCTGCATCGAAGCCCTCAACGTCGGCCGCTGGATCTGCCTCTGCATAGCCAAGATCCTGGGCGGTCTTGAGCACGTCGTCATAGGCCACCCCTTCCTGTGCCATGCGGCTGAGGATGTAGTTGGTGGTGCCGTTGATGATGCCGCTCACGCGTTCGATCCTGTTGCCACCTAGTGATTGCTTAAGTGGCTCGATGATCGGGATGCCCCCGCCGACGGCAGCTTCGATCAGGACGTAGACCCCAGCAGCAGCAGCAGCAGCAGCAATTTCTTCGCCATGTCTTGCAATCACGGCTTTGTTAGCTGTAACGACCGCTTTGCCGGCGGCAATGGCTCGCATGATCAGGGTTCGGGCTGGTTCGATCCCTCCCATGACTTCAACAACCACTTGCACAGAGGGATCATCAACAACGGCCTGTGGGTTGTTTGTCAGTAAGGATGCGGGAAGTTCAATCGAGCGAGGTCGTTGTAGATCTCGAACCGCTACTCGCACCAGTTCAACCTCTGCCACCAGAGGATGTCGCCCTTCGGGGGCTTGGAGGATGCCTGCAACGCCCGCGCCTACCGTTCCAAGCCCCAGGAGACCAACTCCTATCTTCGTGCCCATGGCAGCTGTGTCCAGTCTTGTACTTGCTGGTAGGACTCTAGGAAGTTGTGGAAGACGAAACCCTGGAAAGCTGCTGGGCCTGGGCCTTCATATTGAGGAGGATATTTAGGAATCCGTTAGCTCTTGATGGGGTGAGGCTGCCTTGAAGGCCTGTGGCTTCAATGAAGCTTGGGTTCACTGCCATGACTTGCTCAGGTGTGAGATTGCTGAGGCCTTGAATCAGCATTGCCAGCAAGCCTCTTGTAATCAGTGCGTCGGAGTCTCCTTGCCAGTGAAGCCGTCCTTCCACGAGTTCACCAAGGACATGGACCTGAGAAACGCATCCCTTGACCTTGATGGCGTCGGTTTGTAAGTCAGGGGACATTGGTGGCAGCTTTTTGGCCAGCCATAGAACATATTCGTAGCGGCGGCGCGGATCAGAGGTGCCGTTAAGTCTCTCGACCATGCTGTCTAGGGCTTGACTGCCAAAGCTTGAGGATGCGGCGGTGGGCTCAGCCATGGCGAAAGATCAGAATTTGAGGCGCTGCTGATGCACGCTAAACAAAACACCTGCAAGACCCATCAGGAGAGGTGATTCAGTGCTGATCAGGAACGATGGCACTTGTGGAGTATTGGGTTGGCTGACCACCTCATCTAGCTGCACCTTGCCTGAGCGGATTGGCAGCATCAGATAGTCACGGTGACCTGGGCCAGCATCCACCTGCAGGTCGAGGGTGCCTTCCTGCATGACTGGCAGGGTCAAGCTCAGCTTTCCTTGTTGGTCCATTCGACCCAGCTCTCGGCCTGGTGTTCCGTTGGCTTCTAAGACGCGTACCACTGCTCCCTCAACAGGTGTTCCTGTTGAGAAATGGCTTTGAAGCTCCAGGCTGCCATCGAGGTAGTTGAGAGTGCTTTCAATGGCATGGGCTTTCGCTGGCTGACCTTGCCCGAGACCAAGAGATGCTGTTGCGATCAATAGAAACAAAGGCTGGATCAGGGTCCGCATTGAATCACCTCTGAAAACTCTGAAAATCATTTTGAGAGATTCTTGCAGGATTGACTAGTACCTGCGTGGCAGCCTTTAAGACGGTTGAGATGATTGTCGGACGAAACATTTGCCAGAGGCAAATATTTGGCTGCTAAAAAGTGGCAGCAATGGCGTGTTGAAAACTTTTTGATTCCAATTGTTAGGAGTAGATTTTATTCGGATTCAATTCATTTGGCTTTCAATTGTTCAATGACCCATGTGCAATGAATGAGCAATGTCTTCGTAATCACTGCCTGAAATAGGAGTTGGATGTTGTAAATCGATATTCCATTGAAGTGCAGTGCCTTCAGTTGCAAGACCTGGATGAAGTAGATTAATTCCTTGAAGCATGAGGTCTTTCAAAAAACTATCTTGAGTCGCAGAACCTTGCAGTCCGCTGACAAAATAAGAGCTGAAAACATTTTCTATATTCCCGCTGCCATGGGCAGATCTTTCGATGCTTGAAAGTGTTAGTAAACCACTGTTATTATCTGTATCCCTGATGGGGATGAATGCAGCTTCGTCTTTGGTGAATCCATATGAACCACCATTTGGAGTGGTGATGTTTCCCCAAAATAGCCATTTGAGTTCATCACCATAGATATTTCCCTCTCCTGTAACAGTGTCGATCGCTCCTCCAACTTGGCCGACTTCTACTTCTCCTGTAAGGTCAAGAATGTAGCCTGCAAATTCTGTTTTAAATGACCTTTGAGGGCAAATAAACGAAAGGATATTGCCTTGCTTGTCCGCACCAACGGAAACAATTGATTGCCCAAATAACAGTTCTCCAGAATTGCCGTCTATAGGATCGTATTGAAAAACAACATCCTCTGCTTCTAGTATTAATTGCACTTCTGAGTCTAAGGAATGATTTTCGTGAAGCCTAATATCTTCCTGATGTGATACCACGGCATTCTCCATGCCTTCCTCGAATTCCTCATCGCTAATCTTATTGTCATTGTTTTGGTCGAGAATTTCAATGATTGCAGCTGCATCATCATTTTCTAGTCCCAGGGTTATGTTTGCTCCTTGATCGCTAGGAGATGCTTCAAGGGTAAAGGATTTTCCGTTGATAGTAGTCTGGAATGTATAATCATGACCCTCGTCCAATGAATTGAACAAATTAGATTCAATAACTGGTCTAAGTTTGATGACGTCTTCTTTGCCGTCTATCTCTATGGACTGAACTTTTGCGTAAGAATGAAGTGCTAGTGCTGTCATTGCGCTTGATAGTTTAGGCTTTGAAATAAGTTAATGGAATGATGACCAAGAGTTAATAAAATATTAAATTTAAAGCTTGTCTCTTTTAAATGGCAGGGCTTTCTTGATGCATTTTTTTATTCTTAATTTGGGAGCTGACTCTAAGTTTCTATTCTACTCTGACAACTCCTCTTTCACTAATCCAGCCATCAAGGGGTACATCCCAACTGTCGCGAGGCAGTAACTCTGTTGATATGCAGGCTTCTGGCAAGACTGCAAGCGATGGAACTTTGCGCCAAGCCAAATTGCTTCTGAAGCGGTCGAAGAAACCACCTCCATAGCCGAGTCTGATCCCTCGTTGATCCATCGCCAGAGCAGGTATCAGCAAGAGGCCTATTGCATCAGCGTCAAGGATGGCTTCATCTAGCGGAGCGGGGATCATGCAGGCATCTTTTCGCAGTGGAGTAAGAGTCCAAGGGTGGTAACTGAGACTTCCGTCCTCCCCACTGACTGGTAGCGCCAAGGGCAACTTCAAGTTGAGTTTCAATTCGCGGAGATCTACTTCTCCGCTAAGCGGCCAATAAACACCAATGTACCCTCGTAGATTCCCAGCTTTTAAGTAACCCTGAATAGTGTTGACAACCTGCTGAATGATTGTGTCTTGAACCGCAGGTAATTGTTGGGCGCGCAGGGCCTTGAATTGACGACGAAGCTTGGTTTTGGCGATGGCTTGATTCATCGCGTTAGATAACCCCAGCGGCCCATGAGTGGAAAGATCAGGGGGATTGTCGTTTGATCTGCTGGCCAGAGTCTCTGCAGTTCCATGCTGAGTTGTGGCAGCAAGTCATGTCCCTCCTGCGTTGCTTTCCTCAAAGCCGACCAGGTTCCTATGTAACCGATCAGCTGATCACAGCTCCATTTGAGGGAGATGCAGAGCTCTTGGGGCAACGATTTGCTGATGGCGGGGAATGGCAGGTTCTGATAGTGGTTGTCGACATGCTGACGCTGGGGAGGCCACCAGCTCGATAGCCTTTCGCCGTAAAGCTGGTCTAGCCACAACTGCAGTGCAGTGGGAGCCCCTTGCGGGGGGTCATAGCCCACCCAGACAATCAGTCCACCTGGGCGGGCCACCTTGAAGGCTTCCTCGTTGAATCGGGGTACATCTAGCCAGTGAATGGCGGCAGCCACCACAATTGCGTCCATGCATGCGTTGGGAAACCCGGAATCTTCGGCTGCTGCTACTTGGTAATGAATGTTTGAGTGAGCTGGTGCGGCAGCAACTTGAGCTGGGCTGAGATCGGTTGCATCGATGCGATCAAAGTGCCTTGCAAGCCCTAGAGAGGCCTGGCCGCTACCACAGGCAACGTCCCAGCAACGTTGGTGGCCGGCGGCTTTGCTGCTGATCCAGTCAAACAGGGATTCTGGGTAATGAGGGCGTTGTTGGGCGTAGGACGCCGCCACGCTGTCAAACCAGCCGTGTTTTGGTGAGCAGGAGGAGTCCATGAGTGGTTTTAGCGCTGGAACCAACCCGTGAGTGCTATGGCCAGGGCGTCGGCGGCATCATCGGGTCGGGGCGGCTGATCAAGATTCAATTCGCGCATCACCGCATCGAGCACTTCATCTTTTTCAGCATGGCCTGAGCCCGCCAGAGCAAGCTTGATCTGCATCGGTGGGAATTCCATCACTGGCACTTGAAAGCGTGCCAGGGTCATGATGATGACTCCACGTGCCTGGACCACACTGATCGTGGTGCTGGAGCGGTAGAAGAAGAATTTCTCCACAGCGGCCAGTTGGGGCTTCCAACGACGGATGAGCTGGCGTAGATCGCTGGCGATTTCCACCATCCGTACACCGTCGTCAATGCCGGGATTGGTGCGGATGATGCCGCAATCGAGCATCTGCTGTTGTCCGTTGCTGGTGTCGATGACCCCGTAGCCCACCCTGGCGAGGCCAGGGTCGATGCCAAGGATGCGCAAGCGTTCAGCCTGCCTGAGTTGTTAGCTCGAAGTCAGCCTGATCGCTGTTCTCACTGCGTTCGAACACTTTGCAGAAAATTTTGACGACCCGATCCCCTGAATCAATCTGCTCGAGGGGGTCTTTACGCAATCGATGGCGTAGAGAGCACGAGATCACGCGTGCCACATCTTCTTCCGAAACCTCTGTTCGTCCTGCAAAGGCTGCTAGAGCTCTGGCGGCACGGTTGGTGACGATATCGCCACGCAGTCCATCCACATCTAGTTCGCCACAGACAGCCGAGATGCGCAGACGCAAATCGTTGTCGATGCTCACCTGTTCAAGACGTTGCTGGGCTTCAATGACCCGTTGTTGTAAGGCGTCTTGGTTGGCCTGAACCGATGTGGCAAAGGTGTCGGGATCGCTATCAAAGGCGGTGCGCTGATCAACCACCTGCACCCGTAGGTCTGGATCGCGGACAGTGCGCACCTCAACACTCATGCCAAAGCGATCAAGGAGTTGGGGCCGTAGCTCGCCCTCCTCGGGGTTGCCGGAGCCGATCAGTACGAATCGGGCAGGGTGTCGCACTGATACCCCTTCACGTTCCACCGTGTTCCATCCTGAGGCCGCTGAATCCAGCAGCACATCGACAAGATGGTCGTCAAGCAGATTGACCTCATCGACGTAGAGCAAGCCGCGGTTGGCCTTGGCCAGCAGGCCTGGCTCGAATGCACGAACTCCTTCGCTGAGGGCCTTCTCGATGTCGATGGTGCCGCAGAGACGATCTTCAGTGGCACCGAGAGGCAAATCCACCATCGGGACCTGTCGCGCCTCAGTGGCCAGGCTTTCACCATGTTCAATGCGTTGGCGCACGTCACTGCTCTGTAGATCAGGATCAGTGGGTGAGCTGTTGTAAGGGTCGCCAGCGACTACATCAATCCCTGGCAGGAGATCTGCTAGGGCTCGAATCGCGGTGGACTTGCCCGTGCCTCGATCTCCCATGATCATGACTCCGCCGATTCGCGGGTCGATCACGTTGAGCAGCAGAGCCAGTTTCATCTCTTCCTGGCCAATCACGGCGGTAAAGGGAAAGACCCTGCGCTTGCGGGTTGAACTCACGGGTTGATGTCTGGAGTTGTTTTGGATTGTTTCACAGGCAGGAGTGTGAGCACTTGCGGTGGGGTGGCATCAGCGGGGTAGATCAGTCGAATTCGGACATCTCTAGTTTCTCCTGGTTTCAGGCTGATGCGACCAATGTCTGGCCCCATCTGCCCCTGTCGCAGAACTAGGTGGAAGCGGCGACGGCCCATGGGTCGACTGGACTCGCTATCGAGTCCACTGACCTCGATCAGCCCTCGATACATCACAGGTCCGCTGGCTGAAACGCGAAAGTCCAGGCTTGTGTTGTTGTTGTCCTTCTTTAAGGGGGACTCAAGGGTCAGTAAGAAGGATTTTTCCTGCTTTGATCCGTTGTGTAGCGGCAGGGTGAGGTCATATTCAACTCCGTAGTTGCCATGGGCCGCCCATGCAGTGTTGTCGTAGTGCGCTTGTAATTCAGCGGTTTGTACCTGATCCGTGCCGAGGCTGCCCCTCTCGAGGCTGCTGATAGGCCAGGAGATGGGAGTATTGATTTCGCTTAGCACGGTGCTACCAGGATCAGTCAGGGTTGTCTTCCATGTGCTGCCCAACTGGATTCCGCTGACGCGCGAATACACGATCTTGCCGCTGCTACCTCGAGGCGTGGGGTGATGTTCCTTGGGGCTGAGTTCGCCGCTTTCAAGCAGCTCAATCCAGCGAGACAGTGGAGGGGCCGCTTTGGGATTGCCGTATGCAGCCACGGTTGCCAGTGAGATGGGGCCGGAGCTATGAAGCCGCATCTGAAGGTTGCGACCGTTGAGCAGTGGATCGAGACCTGCTACGGGGATGGGGAGCACCAATAGGAGGCTGGGGCTGCTTGGCAGGAGTTCCCAGCGCTCTGGCAGCTCTTGAGCTCGCTCCCCCCGCAGGAGATCGCCAGCGACCCGGCTGCCTGGGCCAGCGGCAATTGGGGTCGTGGTTTCGGCAATCATTTTCGGCAGAGGCAGAAATGGTGCAGCTGTCTGTCCTGCTTCGGTGGCTTGCGATAGGGAGGTACTGCCTTTCAGTAGGGTCAGTTGCACTGGCTCCTCACCCAGTGGCTGTGCCAGCACTGCTAGCCAGAGGGTGGATTCGAGATGATCGGGAAGGCCGGCATACACGTGGTGACTGAATAGATCGAAACGACCATCGAGTGGCACGGCCAGGTTGTTTTTGTCAGCTTTGGCGCTTGAGCTTTGTGTGTTTTTGCTAGGGAAGGTGGAGATCAGGATCCCTTCCCCTGTAATCAGTTCGGGATTGTTGTCATTAACCATCAGCACCTTGTCAAGCTCGCCTGGCAGGGGCCTGACCTGTTGCTGTCTTTGCTTTACGGTTGGGGCGGCGATGAGAGCAGGGGTGTAAAGCACTGCTCCGGATACGGTGAAAAGCGCAACTGACAAAAGGGCGCGGATCTTCATGGCTGATTGCTTTTTGTTGATTCCGTTCGAGGTGTCGATGGCTTTGGCTTGAGTACTGGAGCCATAGCGGCGGCCATGTCGCGGATCAGTTCTGTGGAGCGGGGGTCGTTGAAGGGGCCTTTCACCATGAACCCTGCCACTGCACGACTGCCATCAGGTAGTTCGATCAGGCCGGCATCCGCATAAGCGATGCCGATGTCGCCGGTTTTGTTGTAGATGCGGTAGCCCTTTGCTAGGAGGCTGTTGTCAGGCTCTCCTTGCTTACCGCCCAGTCCCTTGAGAAATCCACCAGGTAATAGGCGGTTGCTGACGGAGGTGCTCATTGCCTCCCTGAATAGATCCCGTGTGCGTGGGCTAAGGGCTTTGCCAGTATCGACCAGTGCGATGGCACGCGCCAGATCGTGGCTGCTGGTGGTATTGGTGCCTTGTAGATCCGGCAACCAGTTATTCACCACCGTGGAGCTCAGGCCTAGAGCATTGAAACGTGCATTGAGGACGTCCTTGCCACCAATGCGTTGAATCAGCAGATTGGTGGCGGTGTTATCGCTCACCCGAATCATCTCGGTGGCAACTTCGTGGGCAGGGAATTGGCTGCCAAGCGGTTTGCTGGCCATCCATCCAGCACCACCACCAATAATCTCTTTGGTGAGCTTCAGGGGTTCATTCCAGCTGAGCTGACCGGAATCGATGAGTTCGAGAGCTACCAGCAGGATTGCTGTTTTGATCGAGCTAGCTGCAGGCAGTGCTGTCTCTGGGGAGAGCTCGGCATAGCGTCCGTCATCAAGCACTAGCAAGAATGCGCTTGCTTGTAAGTCTTTCTGTTGCTTGGCCAGATCTCTCCAGCGGTTGCTCAACGTTGTGAGTTCTTGCTTCGTCTGGAAGTTGCCCAGTTGCAAACTATTCCCATTGCTGAGCATGGGGTTTGTGGCTTCCTCAACCATGTTGAAGCGACTGGGGAGGCCCTTCAGGGAAATCCAATTTCGCCCAGGAAGCCACTCCGGCAAGTCCAGCTTGCCCTGCTTCACCTGTGGGCCGAGCATCTTGAGCGCTGAACCTGTAATCACGCCGAGGCCGATGCCCATCAAGATCAGACGCAACAAAAGCCGTAGGGGACCAGCCCCGTTTGAGCGGTTGCGGTAAGGGCGGCTGCTTGACAAGGAAGTGAAGAACAGTGAGTTCGGCTGAGGTTAAGAGTGACGAGAATGGATAGCCCAGCGCAGTTGCCTCACCATCCCTCTCAGCAGGGCTACTTCCTCGGGACGGACGGCAGCGCGTTGGAGTAAACCACGGACTTTGGCCATGCGGGCTTGGGCCGTATGGCTCAAAAGAAAGCCCACCTCTAACAGGAGATCCTGTGCGTCTGTTAAGCATGCGTCGAGTTGACGAGGTGATGCTGGGTCGGGCCATGCCGATTGCCCTTCCCTGAGCGTCCCTTGCCCTTGGCAACGTTGTACCTCATGCAGCACGATCGCTACTGCATGCGAGAGGTTGAGGGATGGATATCCACAAGAGCTGTGCAGAGTGAGTACACGTTGGGCGAGTTGAAGTTCCTCGTTGGTTAGGCCCCTGTCTTCACGACCAAATACCAGTGCCACAGGTGCTGCACCCATGCTCTCTAGTAACCATGGCACTGCTTGTTCGGGGGTTTGCAGGGGGATGTTGCCATGATCCAATCGGCCGCAGCTGGCTACAACTCTGTGACAGTCAGCTACGGCATCGAGCAAGCATGAGAATTGTTTTGCCTGCTCAAGCATTCCTGCGCCATGGACAGCCATGCGTCGTGCCTCGGCATCAGCAGGGTTGCAGCGGGGCGAGACCAGACGTAGTTCTTGTACTCCGAAGTTGGCGCAGAGTCTGGCCACACTGCCCAGATTCAGTGGACCAATTGGCTCAACCAGAACAACAGTCGTTTGGATTGAGCGGATGTCCTTGTTCAATTCAGGGAATTTAAATAAGCCAGTAGGTCGGCCATTTCTTGAGGCTCCAGCTGGAATCTGGGCATGGGCGGCGTATTGCCGCTTACCACTTGGCTGATCAGCTGGGCGTCGTTGCGGCGTTCGCTCACGTCCAGGAGATTCGGGCCTAAGTTTCCTTGGGCAGTAATCCCGTGGCAGCCAGCGCAGTTGATGCGGAACAGCCGACCTCCTTGCTCCAAAGATCCCTCCAAATCAAGGGTGGCGTTGACGTAGGGGTCTCGTTGTGAGTGTCCTAGTACCCATAACAAAATTGCAATGCAGACAGCTGCTGCCAGCACCACTAGGGTTCCAATTAACCCGTTTTTGCTTTGATTGTTTGATGACGGGCCCGTCACGGTGAGTTCAGGAGCATGAAACAATTGTGCTTAATCTTTCAACTGGGCGCGAGGCCATGATCGAACCACTTCTCTGCGGCATCGTTCTGGGTTTGATTCCGGTCACTTTGCTTGGATTGTTTGTGGATGCTTGGAATCAGTATCGTCGCGATACTGTTCTGGGGGATTGGTGAACAGTAAGGCGCTGCTTCCATAGATACGGCGATCTTGTTCAAGCCACTGCATTGGGGTTTCCAAGCTGTTGTTCGTGGCATGCTCACAGATCACTAGGGCATCTCTCTGCAGCCAATGGCCTGAAAGCAGGGCTTTGAAGACTTCTGAATACAGTTTTGAAGAATAAGGTGGATCGAGGTAGACCAGGTTGAAACCAGGGTTTGCCCCTGCCCAAGGTTGATTGAACTTGGCGGCATGGCAACCTCTCTTCAGCCAGCTCAGTACGTCATGGCGGATCACTTCAATGTTGCTCTGCTTGGAGAGGCCAGAGGCGGTGGCAATTAGGTTGGCTTGACAGACTTTGGCTGTCTTCGCGTTTCGTTCAACAGCCACTACACGTCGTGCGCCGCTTTGCAACGCCTCACAGCCCATTACTCCACTGCCGCTAAATAGGTCAAGCCAGTGGCAGTCATGCAAGCGTGGGGCTAGCACGCTCATCACTGCTTCACGAACACGACTCGTCGTGGGTCTAGTGCCTTGGCCAGCGGGACTCTGAAGCTTGCGCCCTCCGGAGAGCCTTAGCTGGCTACTCATGGCACAGGTTTTGCGCCGGTCTCCAGCCACTTCAGCCAGCGCCGCAGCATGCGCTCGCCGGCTGCGGCGGATTTCTCTGGGTGAAACTGACAGGCCCCTAGTCGGCCTTTCCAGACCATCGCTGTGATGTTGTCTTGGCCAAACGGCGCTATGGCCGCAAGATCATTGTTTTGGCTGGGGACTGCAGCATAGGAATGCACGAAATACATCCAGCTGTCTGGATCTTCTTTGTCAAGCAGCGGGCAGTCGTTTCGATGTTGAAGAGCAGCCCAGCCCATGTGGGGAATTCGTTCGCCTTGATTGGAGGGCAGTCGTTGAACGTGGCCCTTAAGCAACCCTAGGCCGGTGGCATTTCCTTCGTCACTCGATTCGAACAACAGCTGCAGGCCCAGACAGATGCCTAGAAGAGGTCGTCCTCCTTTCACCCAACTCTTGAGGTCTGGAACCAATCTGGTCTGCTCAAGGTGCACCATGGCGGGATCAAAGGCACCGACTCCAGGCAAGATCAATGCATCACAGCGGCTGAGGTCGGCGGGCTGCCTCACTATGTGAAGAGCCTTGTGGAGCCTTTCAAAGGCAATCTGCACAGAGTGCAGATTGCCCATGCCGTAATCAATTAAGCCTAGACGTGTAATCAAAGAAACCCTCCGCAATCTGGCCTTTTAGCCATGTGAGGCATTGAATCAGGCCAAAGGTGATCTAGGAGGGCTGGAATCGAAGTTGGATCAAGCTTCAGAGGTACTTTGAAATGGTTCCAGAAAGCGTGGCTTTGGGCACTGCACCAACAACTGTGTCGACTTTTTGACCTCCCTTGAACACCATCAGGGTGGGGATACTGCGAATACCGTATTGGCTGGCGACGTTGGGGTTTTCGTCAGTGTTGAGCTTGAAGACTTTGATCTTGCTCTCGAATTCCTTGGCAATCTCATCGACGATCGGAGCAACCATGCGACATGGGCCACACCAAGGCGCCCAGAAATCAACTAGCACAGGCACGTCGCTTTGAAGGACGTCCTGCTCGAAGGAGGCGTCGGTAACTGCGGCGGCATTGGACATTCCTTAGGTCGTTGATTTTGCGGAAATTTAGCAATCGTTTGTATTTTATTCAGGCTTAAGAGCCTGCACAGGTAGGAACTGTGACGGTCTCTTGCACAGAAGACGAAAAGCCCGAGCTCGTCGGGCCGGTGTGTGTGAGGAGTGTGTGGGCCGTAGCCCTCACGAATACATACTAGCCATGGCCTCTCTCGGATCCAATTGGTTTTCGTCTGCGATCGGAATGTTTACTTGCCCATACCTAGTTGTTGGGCTTTCTGATAAACCTTCCCTTCGGTCAGCAGAGATGGGGCGATGACGACCTCAACCTGTTGCATCTCTTTGATCGTACGGGCCCCAAGAGTGCCCATGGATGTTTTGAGAGCTCCTAGAAGGTTATGGGTGCCATCGTCTAGCAGAGCAGGCCCTCTAAGGATGCGTTCCAGGCTGCCTGTGCTGCCCACCTTGATTCTTGTGCCCCTTGGCAGTACTGGACTGGGAGTGGCCATGCCCCAGTGGAAGCCACGACCAGGTGCCTCCACTGCTCGGGCGATCGGAGAGCCGATCATGACCGCATCGGCACCGCAGGCAATGCATTTACAGATGTCGCCTCCTGTGATGATGCCGCCATCTGCGACGATCGGAACGTAGCGACCACTCTCTCGCTCGTAGTCCTCACGGGCGGCAGCGCAGTCTGCTACTGCGGTGGCTTGGGGGATGCCCACGCCAAGAACCCCTCGGGAGGTGCAGGCAGCACCAGGGCCGATGCCAACCATCACCCCTGCGGCACCTGCACGCATGAGTTGCAGAGCGACCTCGTAGGTGACGCAATTACCCATCACCACAGGGACCCCCATGCCTTGACAAAGGGCTTCGAGGTCGAGAGTTTGTTGACCTTCAGGACCAATGTGTTCGGTTGAGACCACTGTCGCTTGCACAAAGAAGAGGTCAGCACCCGCTTCTGCAATGGTTTTGCTAAAGCGCATTGCTGCTACGGGTGTGCCACTCACAGCAGCAATGCCCCCCTGATTTTTGATCTCTTTAATGCGTTGATAGATCAGGTCTTCTTGTACAGGTTTGCTGTAGATCTCTTGCATCAGTGGCACGAAGCCGTCTTTTCCGATTGCAGAGATCCGATCCAGTACTGGGTTGGGGTCTTTGTAGCGGGTTTGGACTCCTTCCAGATTCATTACGCCGAGGGCTCCAAGGCGAGATAGGGCAACAGCCATATCGACATTGACAACGCTATCCATAGCGCTCGCAATGATCGGTATCTCGCGTTCGATGCCTGCGAGGTTCCAGCAGGTGTCAGTGATCTCCGGGTCTACGGTTCGTCCACCCGGAACAAGGGCGGTTTCGTCGATGCCATAGGCCCGGCGAACGACCTTGGTGCGTCCGAGCTGAATGTTCACCACAGACCAAATAAAGTCACGCCAAGTTACCAACTGGGGTGACTCAAATTTTGCCTTGAGGGCAAGGAGCTTTAGCTAGGGCTTGTTGTCAGTGGTTCCACGGAAGGCCTCCCATCGGGTGCGCACTCTGGAGATCACATCCTGTCGATCTTCGCTGCGGATCAGGCGGGTGATTGAAAACCATGTCAGCCAGAGGATGCCGGCCAGTTCGAAGAGAGATGGGGCCAGAGGGACGCTCTCAATCGTGGACAAAATTCCGCCGTAGATACGAACAAAAATCACAAGGGTGATCAGTGCAGCAATGAGAAGAACGGGTCGTCTCAGTTTTTGCCATTGGCTTGTCTGATCGTCTTGCTTAATCCAGTTGCTCAACTTGAAGAAGTTGCGCAGTCTCTCCCAAAGCAGCTTCAATTCCTCTCCTTGATCAAGGCCTTCGGGCCCGTCTGAGGATGTGGGTGTGGGAGTTGGTGTTGGGCTTGAGGGGATGGTGCTTGGCTTGGAGATAGCAGGGCTGTCTTGAGCTGGAGCAGGTTGTTGTTGAGCTGGTGTCTTAGGGACAGCAGGGTTGGGTTGTGAGGAGGCACCCTGAGCTGCACTCGCTTTCAGGTCATCTGAAGCGTCTGAGGATGTGGGTGTGGGAGTTGGTGTTGGGCTTGAGGGGATGGTGCTTGGCTTGGAGATAGCAGGGCTGTCTTGAGCTGGAGCAGGTTGTTGTTGAGCTGGTGTCTTAGGGACAGCAGGGTTGGGTTGTGAGGAGGCACCCTGAGCTGCACTCGCTTTCAGGTCATCTGAAGCGTCTGAGGATGTGGGTGTGGGAGTTGGTGTTGGGCTTGAGGGGATGGTGCTTGGCTTGGAGATAGCAGGGCTGTCTTGAGCTGGAGCAGGTTGTTGTTGAGCTGGTGTCTTAGGGACAGCAGGGTTGGGTTGTGAGGAGGCACCCTGAGCTGCACTCACTTTCAGGTCATTTGCAGCAGCTGAGGACTCAGCGGGTTCAGATGAGGACTCGGTGCCTTCCGTTGCTTCGGAGGTTCCTTCTGCTTTGGATTCCTCAGCCGAGCTCATGGTCTAAATATCACACTCTAAATAGTTTAAGAGGCCTGTTTAATACTGAGCCTTTAGCTGTATTAAGCCCTAACAGTGCACAGGCTGGTTTTTGTTGATGCTGGTGGCTCAATTCATCAGCTTCCGAGATAACCTGATTATTGGCAACCAGCTCTTTTATGGCGGATCCATTGGGACCCAGTGACGGCGGTCCCGGCGAGTCCGACGATCGGATAATCCAGACGGACCTGCGCATAGAAATGTCGCGCTCCTATCTGGAGTACGCGATGAGTGTGATCGTTGGGCGTGCGTTGCCCGACGCTCGCGATGGTCTCAAGCCTGTGCATAGGCGCATCCTTTATGCGATGTATGAGTTGGGCCTGACCAGCGATCGGCCTTATCGAAAGTGTGCCCGAGTTGTTGGTGAGGTTCTGGGTAAATACCATCCCCATGGGGATACAGCCGTCTACGACGCGCTGGTTCGCATGGCTCAGGATTTTTCCATGCAAATGCCGTTGATTGACGGTCACGGCAATTTTGGTTCGGTCGATAACGATCCACCTGCGGCCATGCGATACACAGAATCGCGTCTTCAGTCGCTCACGACAGACAGCCTGCTTGAGGATATCGAAGCAGAGACAGTTGACTACGCGGACAACTTTGATGGCTCCCAACAGGAGCCAATGGTATTGCCAGCGCGGATTCCTCAGTTGCTGCTGAATGGCTCCTCAGGGATCGCCGTTGGAATGGCTACCAATATTCCACCGCACAATCTCAGTGAATTAATCGATGGTCTGCAGGCTCTGATCAGTAATCCCGAGCTAAGTGATTCTGAGTTGATGACGCTTATCCCTGGGCCGGACTTTCCAACTGGTGGCCAGATTCTTGGTCGTAGTGGTATTCGTGAAACCTATCTCACCGGTCGTGGTTCGGTAACGATGCGCGGCGTGGCAAATATTGAGACGATTGAACATCCCGGTCGACCAGACCGGGATGCAGTGATCATTTCGGAATTGCCCTATCAGACCAATAAAGCGGCGCTGATTGAGCGGATTGCAGAGATGGTTAATGATAAAAAGCTGGAGGGTATTTCTGATATTCGCGACGAAAGCGATCGCGATGGTATGCGTATTGTCGTGGAGCTGCGACGTGATGCCTACCCCCAGGTAGTGCTCAATAATCTTTTCAAGCTCACTCCTCTTCAGAGCAACTTTAGTGCCCATATGTTGGCGCTAGTTAATGGCGAGCCGGTGCTGCTCACCCTGCGCAAGATGCTGCAGGTATTCCTCGATTTTCGCGTTGATACTGTTGAACGTCGAACACGCTATTTCCTTCGTAAAGCTGAGGAACGCGACCACATCCTGTTGGGTCTTTTGCTTGCTCTCGATCAGCTTGATCCAATCATCGCTTTAATTCGTGCTGCCTCTGATACGGCTACAGCCCGTCAACAGTTGCAGGAGCATCATGGTCTCACGGAGATTCAGGCGGATGCCATCCTGCAGATGCAGTTGCGGCGTTTGACCGCTTTAGAGGCTGACAAGATTCGTTTAGAACACGAGGATCTTGTTACCAAGATCGCCAACTACAAGGACATCCTTGGCCGACGTGAGCGTGTTTTCGGTCTGATTGAGAACGAATTGGCCAAGCTGCGCGAGAAGCATTGCTTGCCTCGGCGCACCGAGATCCTCGATCTAGGAGGGGGGCTCGAAGACATCGACTTGATTGCTAACGAGCGATCTGTGGTGTTGCTCACTGAGACCGGTTATCTCAAGCGCATGCCGGTAAGCGAGTTTGAGGCCACGAGTCGGGGGACACGAGGAAAGGCAGGCACTCGCAGTCAAGGTGAGGAGGCGGTGAAGCTGTTTATTAGCTGCAATGACCATGACACGTTGCTGTTGTTCAGTGACCGCGGTGTCTCCTATGCCCTTCCTGCTTATCGTGTGCCTCAGTGCAGCCGCACAGCGAAGGGAACACCTGTCGTACAGCTCTTGCCCATTCCCCGTGAAGAGGCAATTACCTCCCTTCTGTCAGTTATATCCTTCGATGACGACACTCACTTGTTGATGTTGACGAAGGGTGGCTTTATCAAGCGCACCTCTCTATCAGCTTTCAGCAAGATTCGTTCCAATGGTTTGATTGCCATTGGTCTGGAGGAGGGTGATGCTCTTACTTGGGTGAGGTTGGCAGTCCCTGGTGACAGTGTTTTGATTGCTTCTAGGGCTGGAATGACCATTCATTTCCGACTCTGTGATGAGGAGTTACGCCCCTTAGGACGAACTGCTCGTGGCGTGCGTGCCATGAATTTGCGAGGCGGCGATTCCTTGGTGAGTATGGATGTATTGCCTGTCGAGCTTGCTGATCAGGTCGCCAAGAGTCTTGAGGATGATCCGGATGACAGCGTCGAGACCGTTGTCGTTAGTGATGGACCCTGGGTGCTTGTTGCTTCCGCTAGTGGACTGGGTAAGCGGGTGCCGGTCAATCAGTTCCGCTTGCAGAAACGTGCAGGCATGGGTCTGCGTGCCATCAAGTTCAGGCGCGAAGGAGACGAGTTGGTGGGTTTAAGGGTGCTTGGCTACGGAGAAGAGCTTTTGTTGGTAAGCGAGCGTGGAGTGATTGTGCGTACCAGTGCCGATAAAATTCCTCAGCAGTCAAGGGCGGCTACTGGTGTTCGGCTTCAGCGCTTGGATGCAGGTGATCGCCTCTCTGAGGTGGTGCTTGTGCCGCCTGATTCTGAGGATCAGGACCAGCCAGATGATCGATCTGATCCCAGTGAAGTGGCTGGGGTTGACGACCCTCCTTCCAGCTGACATTGACCAGCCGTACGGATGTTTTAGTGATGGGAGCCGGTCCGGCGGCCCTCTGTATCGTTGCTGAGTTAGTCGAGCAAGGCTTGGCAGTGACTGCCCTCGCCTCGCATACACCTGAGCAGCCATGGCCCAATACTTATGGAATTTGGGCTGAGGAGCTTGAGTCTCTTGGGATGGCTTCTTTACTGGGTCAGCGTTGGACCAACACAGTTAGCTATTTCGGTGATGGTGATAACGAGGAGGGTCTTGCTCCAATTCAACATCATTTCGACTACGGTCTTTTCGATCCAGCCGCTTTACAAGATTCATTGCTGAGTCGTTGTAGTGAATTGAGTTGGAATGTTGAAACCGCTGTGAGTATTAAGGTGTTGGGGAGAGATACGGAAGTTCTCTGTCACTCTGGCAACGCTTATCGAGCAAGGGTTGTCATTGATGCCAGTGGTCATCGCAGTCGATTTATCAGTCGCCCTGATCATGGGCCCGTAGCGGAACAGGCGGCCTATGGCGTCGTGGGACGCTTCAGTTCATCACCAGTGGAGTCTGGTCAGTTCGTATTAATGGATTTTCGTCCCGACCATCTCAGTGATGAACAACGAGAGAAACCCCCCAGCTTTCTCTATGCCATGGATTTTGGTGAGGGAATCTTTTTTGTCGAGGAGACTTCGCTTGCCTGCGCCCCTCCATTGTCATGGAGTGAATTAAGGGAAAGGCTGCATGCACGCTTGTCTCACCGCGGGGTGGAGATTAAAGAAGTGATCCATGAGGAATATTGCCTGTTCCCGATGAACTTGCCTTTGCCTGATCGTCGTCAGCCCCTGCTCGCGTTTGGTGGTGCAGCAAGCATGGTCCACCCTGCTTCGGGCTACATGGTTGGAGCTCTTTTACGTCGAGCTCCGGCATTGGCAAAGCATTTGGCAATGGCTATGGCTGTGGAGCCTCCTCTGGATTCTTCCGCTCTTGCTCGGGAAGGGTGGCAGGTGCTTTGGTCGCCGGAGCTTGTGCAGCGTCATCGCCTTTATCAGTTTGGTTTGCGGCGACTGATGAGCTTTAACGAAGCTCGCTTGCGCAGCTTCTTTGCCACTTTCTTTCAGTTGCCACGTGAGGATT
This sequence comes from Prochlorococcus sp. MIT 1306, assembly GCF_047304515.1. NCBI lineage: Bacteria > Bacillati > Cyanobacteriota > Cyanophyceae > Synechococcales > Prochlorococcaceae > Prochlorococcus > Prochlorococcus sp. MIT 1306. The sequence goes on from NZ_CP138959.1 coordinate 565,761, forward strand.
GGGCAGGTTTTCTGGCTAACACGCTGCCACTACCTCGTCTTCTGATGGTGATGCTGCGGTTGTTCTTGCTTTCCTCCTGGGAGATTCGGTTAGGGATGCTTTTTGGGGCCTCTTCGACCTAGTCACGAATGCGAGCCCAGTCCGTCGCTTGAATTAATGGGAAGAGGCCATCTTCCGATTCGAGTGTGATCAGCAAGTCTTCGGGCAGATGTTGCTTGTCATTGATGGCCTGCATTAATTGCCAGAAACGGTTGAGGTGGCGATGGATGCGTTCCTTCGCCAACTCCGTGGTTGTGCCTGCTCGCAGAATGAAACTCCAGTCGGAGGACTGGGCCAGGAGAAGTTCTCGAGCAGCCTGTTGCAGCAGCCGTAGGTCGGATTCTCGGGCCACTCCTAGGCTGCATCTTTCCACCATTGCTTTTCCGGCTCGGCTCCACTCAGGAACCACCCATGCATTGCTGTCATTGAGCCAATAGTCGTGGTAGCCACCTTGCCCCCAGCTTGAGGGACATGGTTCACAAAGTTGGAGTTGTGGGTTTGATGTGAGCACGTCTCGAAGCCTGGTGAAATACACCTGCTCCTTGCTGGCTTGGCGGAAGATTTCGGCAAGGAAAGTTGGCCCCTCAAACCACCAGTGTCCAAAGAGTTCTGCGTCGAAGGGAGCCACTAACAATGGCTCGATGGCCATGGTGTTAGCTAATTGATCGAGTTGGATACGGCGACCCTTTAGGTAGAGCTGAGCGTGTTCTTTGGTAAGTGCGCAAGCTATGGCGGGTTCATAAACTGCTTTGGCATCAAGGGGTGACCTTTGGTCTGTCACTCGATGCAGTTTCAGCCCTAAGGGTCTGGGCTCCTTTAGCCCGATGTCATGGAATTGTTCGATTGGTAGGTCCCAACCAAGATCCCTATGAAATTCTCGGTAAAAAGGGTCGCCTGGATACCCTTGCTGGGCTGACCAGACAGGAAGCGTGGCATCACTGTCTCTGCCGAAGAAGGCCACGCCATTTCGGCTACAGATTGGGGCATACACGCCATAACGCGGACGAGGAGTGGCATGAAGGAGGCCGTGCCCGTCGAGCACGGTGTAGCGCAGTCCAGCATCGAGTATCCAACGGTCCAGCCCTTCGTAGTAGGCACATTCCGGCAGCCAGATTCCCAGGGGATGCTCTCCTAGTAGGCGGTGGTGCTCGCGTACGGCAGTGCGCAACTGACCACGCACTGCCTCAGGGTGCTCCCTCAGTAATGGCATGTAGCCATGGGTGGCTCCGCAGGTGAGCAGGTCGACAACTTTTGACCTTTGAAGTTGGGCAAAGCGACCAATGAGATCGCCTTCGCATGCCAACCACTGATGCAGATTTCGTTGGATGATCTCAGCGAGGTGGTCCGCTGCAGGTTGTAGGTCTGAGGACGTTTGGGTTAGGAGGTCCAGACGAACAGCGAGCCAGGCGGGGAATCGGTGTTTTAGATCGTCGTCACTGAGTAGGGAGAGCAGGGTCGGAGAAAGGCTGATCGTGAGCCTGGGGTGTTGGTTGGGTGCTGCGGCAGCTTCTTCCAGAACCTGGAGAAGAGGTAAATAGCACTCAATCAGGGCTTGAAAAAACCAGTCTTCTTCCAATGAACCGGGCTCTGCCGATCGCACATATGGAAGATGGGCATGGAGAACCAGGGCCAGAGCACCTTTGGCCACGTTCTGCTTTCAGTGGAGTTGAATTTAGAACGACTTTGTTGATAAAGCGGACCTTGGCTTGCTGAGTTGTCGCTTCGCAGTAGGAAGTCCCCCTTTAGACTCGCTTAACTCATAGTCATTTCGACTAACTCCCTTAAGGGTGCTGTCATGGCCAAGGATCCAGGCCGCGTTTTGATTTTTGACACCACCCTCAGGGATGGGGAGCAGTCCCCTGGTGCAAGTCTCAATCTCGAGGAAAAGCTGGCTATTGCCCAGCAACTCGCTCGTTTGGGTGTGGATGTGATTGAAGCGGGCTTTCCTTTTGCCAGCCAGGGTGATTTTGCTGCCGTGCAACGTATTGCCCAGCAGGTTGGCGGGGATGAAGGCCCAATCATTTGTGGCTTGGCTAGGGCTTCGCGTGCTGATATCAAGGCTTGTGCTGATGCCGTTGCCCCAGCCCCTCGACGACGAATTCACACATTTATTGCCACGAGTGATATTCACTTGGAGCACAAGCTGCGTAAATCTCGGGCGGAGGTTCTGGCGATCGTTCCAGAGATGGTCGCCTACGCCCGCTCACTCGTTGATGATGTTGAGTTCTCCTGTGAGGATGCCGCTCGAAGCGACCCTGAGTTTCTTTATGAGGTGATCGAGGCTGCGATTGCTGCGGGGGCGGGCACCATCAATATCCCCGACACAGTTGGTTTTACAACTCCCTCGGAGTTCGGGGCGTTGATTGCTGGTATCGATTGCCATGTTCCAAATATGAATGAGGCCATTCTTTCTGTTCATGGTCACAACGATCTCGGACTGGCTGTAGCCAATTTTTTAGAAGCTGTGAAAAGTGGAGCCCGGCAGTTTGAATGCACGATCAACGGCATTGGAGAGCGTGCAGGGAATGCTGCGCTTGAGGAGCTGGTGATGGCTTTGTATGTGAGGCGGCGTTATTTCAATCCCTTCTTTGGGCGTGAATCTGATAGCCCTACTCCTCTAACGGCCGTTCGCACGGAGGAAATCACCAAGACATCTCGATTGGTCTCAAATCTCACCGGCATGGTGGTGCAGCCCAATAAGGCGATTGTCGGCAGCAATGCTTTCGCCCATGAGTCAGGTATTCATCAAGATGGTGTGCTTAAAAATCGTCTTACTTATGAAATTGTTGATGCCCGTACGGTTGGGCTGACCGACAATCGGATCTCGCTGGGCAAGCTAAGTGGTCGCAGTGCCGTCCGAGCTCGCCTTGAGGAGCTCGGTTACGACTTGACTCGGGAGGATCTTGACGAAGCCTTTGCACGATTTAAGGATCTGGCCGATCGCAAGCGCGATATAACCGATCGAGATCTTGAGGCCATTGTCAGCGAACAGGTCCAGCAGCCTGAAGCTCGTTTTCAGTTACGACTGGTGCAAGTCAGTTGCGGTAGCAGTCTTAGGCCTACGGCTACTGTCATTCTTGCGCAAGAGGATGGACAGGAGCAGACTGCTGCTGCAGTGGGCACCGGTCCAGTAGATGCTGTCTGTCGTGCATTGAATGCTCTAGCTGGCGAACCTAATGAGCTGATCGAGTTCTCGGTTAAGTCGGTAACGGAAGGGATTGATGCGATGGGTGAAGTCACGATTCGGCTACGTCGGGATGGGCAGCTTTTCTCAGGTCATTCCGCTGACACTGATGTGGTGGTTGCTGCAGCTCAAGCATTTGTGAATGCGCTTAATCGGCTGGTGGCAGGTTGCGGTCGCCAGTCTCTTCATCCCCAACATGATGCTGTGCTAGCTGATCGACGGCCAGGCATCTGAACAATGGGGCGTTTTCCCTATGTAGAGATGAGGCGTAAGAGCTTGGCTTCGCCACTGCTGAAAGGTCTTCAGTTAGGGGTCCTTATCGTGTTGGCGCTTGTCATTCTCCTTCCATTGCTTTGGCTGGTAAGCACGTCCTTGAAAGGGCCCGCTGAAGAGATTTTTACTAGTCCTCCAGCCTTACTACCTGCCGAACCGAGCCTGATGGCGTATTGGCGACTATTCGCCGACAATCCGCTAGGGATTTATTTGCTCAACAGCACAGTAGTGAGCTCTTTGGCGGTGGTAGCCAATCTGCTTTTCTGCTCCCTGGCGGCCTATCCACTCGCTCGGATGCGCTTTGCCGGAAGAGGTCTGGTCTTGGCCCTTGTGGTGGCAACCATCCTCATTCCTTTTCAGGTGGTGATGATCCCTTTGTATCTTTTGATGGTGCAGTTGGGATTGCGTAACTCTCTGATGGCCTTGGTGATTCCACAGGCGGCAACAGCCTTTGGGCTCTATCTCTTGCGACAGAGTTTTTTGACGGTGCCCGTGGAGCTTGAAGAGGCTGCGCGTATCGATGGTTGTAGTCGATTGGGTGAATGGTGGAACGTGATGATTCCGGCTGCTCGTGCTGATCTAATCACCCTGGCCATGTTTGTGTTTATCGGCACTTGGAGCGATTTCCTCTGGCCTTTGGTGATCTTGGATGACCCCAGCCTTTACACCCTTCCACTCGGCCTACAGCAGCTCGCCAGCAGCTTCTCCCTTGACTGGAGAATTGTGGCGGCTGGGTCGGTGGTGTCGATTTTGCCGGTGCTGGCACTCTTCATCCTTTTGCAGCGCTTTATCCTCCCTAGTTCAAGTGGTGATGCGGTGAAGGGATAGGTTTTTGATCGCCAAGATTCCAGCCCAGGCTCTTGTCAAGACTTTGAGGGTTCTATGAAGCTCAAGGTTATGGTGACAACCCTGGAGCTGATGGTGTGGCTGGAGGTTCAGGTTGCATTCGCCATGGGTCAGATTGACTGTGGATGTACTCTTTTTCCGGCTTGGTGATTTGTCGTTGTTGTTCGATGAGTTCGTTAAGCCTTTCTCCTTGATTATTGAGCCGGATCTGAAGGCTGTGTAGTTGCTCGCCCAGCAAACGGCTGCTGCTTGTTTGTGGTTTTTGTTCAAGCTCACTCAGCCGTTCCATAACCTGGTTAAGGGTGTTGGTCTGCTTGGCAACCGCTTGCCAAATCACGATAAAAAGCACTGTGAGCATGCTCATCCCTCCGGCACCAATCAGCCGCCAGCCTTTCCAGTTCTTCATGCCGTCGTTAAGGAGACTTTATGGGTGTAGCGGTTCTGTGTTGACTTTGCATCTATGGAGCTACAAATTCAGGCATGCTCGAACGCATCATCTGCCAATTTGCTGCTGGCTGATGTAGACCGATCACTCTCGCATTGGGGTCGTGTCGATTAAGGACCTGGACCGTCTGTTGGCTTTGAGGAAGGAGGATCCATTGCTCGATAAGCAACTTGAGGAAGCTATCGAGGTTGAGCAGTTCCTGGAGTTGGCGCAGGAGCATGGGCTTGATGTGACGGAAGCTGATCTTTTTGCTGCTCAACAACGTGATGAGGGTTCTCTTCCTGCTGAGGAATTGCAACGCCGCATGGCTGAAGAGTCTCGTCGTTTGCGTCACTTCATCCAAGGCTGACAAGATTGATGAGGATGGCGTCTAAGCAAGACGACTCCATAGGAGTTTGTGTGCTGGTTGCCAAAAGTTAATGTGGCGCCATTAATTTGACTTTGACCTTTTCTATTGACTGGCTATTGATTCAGCATGACTTTGAATCATTGATGATTGAATACATGCTTTTAGAGATAAATGCAGTAGTTATGTTAATAACAGGATTTGCCTCATAAATTTCTTGTGGTCAATCCTAAAACTCGACCTGCGATTGTTTCTGCAAGAAACAATCGCTCAAAGGCTGCAGGCTAAAATATGAACAGCTTGTAGTTGCTTGATCTTCACTAGCTTTCTGGATGTATAGAAGTGTATTCCTTTCATTGAAAAAGAGTTTGTGCGGCAGTCTTGTTGATCAAGTCATGACAGGCTCAGTAGAGAGATGGGTTTTTAGCAGGGAAGAACACTGCTAGAGAAATTGTTCTCGGGTTTTGCAAGTTTTTCCACAATCGTGAGATTATGGGTGTGTTGAGCAAATGAAGAAATATGGCGCCCCAACGACTGCTTTACAGGTTGGTTGCTCTTGATGGAACTCCCCACGCTGTGCTGGACGCTCCCTATGAGTCAGAGGAAGCAGCTCTTGCCGCTGCAAAGAATTGGTGTGATGGACAGGGGCTAAAATGCTCAATCAGTCAAAGGGCTATTGGTGTTGAAGTGATGACGCGTAGTGGGTCTTGGCGAACTTTGGTCTATCCCGGAAATTGACGCTGACCCATTGTGCCAACTTCATACTCGAGTGGCTAAATATATAGTTAGGCCCTTGCGATTATGTACAAATACACGTTCAAATAGAAGAGGCGTTACTACTATTGCTGCTGAGGATGTCTTGGACCTGGTTAATTGTTGATTGCCTGATCTTGAGTCCGGTAGTCAGCCCAGCGGCTACTCATTGGCTGGATTGACTAGACGCTATTTGATGAGCCAGCTTTACAACATTTGGATGAGTGAAATGCTCATCCTTAAGGGATGAGAGGTGTAGAGGCGTCACGACGCCGGAGCCCAGATTCCTCCCTGAGCGCTTGGCGGCGTTGTGCGAAAGGAAGGTCGTCGAACATTGCCGAATCGAAGGTTTCCTCTGGCATGTTGGTGTCGCTAAGGATGTCATCCTGCTTGGCATAGTCCAAGGCAGCCCAGCTTGGTTGCATTGGTAGCAGAATTAAAAGAGCTGCTGTCACTGCGGTGAAAGCCCTAATAATCAGGCTGAGCTGATTGCGCAGCTGCGCGCTATGGCTTTGTGTTTGGTTCTTTTGTGACACCTTGGCCACAGAGCTGAAATGTCTTTTTAACAAATGACCAGCCTTTCTGGTTGGAAAATTATAGGGGCTATTGGGCACTTGGGCTGGCAGTGCATTGACTTGTAAAAGTGAGCGAGTGTTAAGAGGCTCTATTTTAATTTTAATTGATTTTCTATTTTAGGTAAGAAGAATGCATGAGAAGCTTGGCAATGGTCCAGTCTTAAATTTTCTGTACCGATGCCTTTGAAAGCAGGGTTTGAAGCTTGATGCGAATAAAAGTTGGCTTTATTTTTAAATAGTCAAGAATACTTGCCTTGGTATTTTGGTGATTCTTTGTAGCTTTTCTCAAGGGGCTTGTCGACATGTACTGCAAGGATAGGATGAAAAGAAGGATTTAAATAGGCGATAGGCTTTTTTGGCTTCAAGATTTAGTCTGCGGAGACTTGAATTTCATCTGACTTGTATCGGCAAGGCTTTATTCTTTGATTTCTGCAGAAGTTTTAGGCGGATCGTATTTAGGAATTTGCAGGGTTTTTCTTGAAGAGATTCCTGGAGGGATTGGTCTAAGAAATGATTTCATCGTTGGGATCCTTGTGAGCCTGATCGGCAAAGCTTTCCGATCAGTCCTTAAACGACTAACTCGTGACTCGTCTTGGTTGAATGTGGGAACCCTCCAGCCCCTTCCCCTGGATGATGAGGGCCCTGCTCAGCGCATTTGGTCAACCTCATGGTGAAGCGCTCATTGCTTTGAGGATCCCTGGGGGGCGTTTGCTCTGAGGAGCTTGAATGAAAACCGGAGAGGTTCGGTGCATTGAAGCAACTAACGCGGCCGATCTGTGTCCAATAAGAACAGAGGATTGCCCGATTGGCTGTGGTGTTATTGCGATGGTTGGGATGCTTGGTGGTTTCCGTGTCTGGTTTGGCTTGGCTTGATGTTTGCAATGCCAGTAGCTGGGAGCAGATTGGTCGTTATCAAAACCTTTTGCAGCAGGCTGGTACGAATACTCTGGTAGCAGATGACTGTCCATCAGGATTGATGGGTGCTTTTCATGTTGGCAGAAATGCAGTGCTGCTTTGTGCCAACAACCTTGAGGATGATCCGACAGAGGTTTGGCCAGTGCTTGCCCATGAGTCGGCCCATGTGATGCAAGCTTGTAAGGACGGTCCCTTGTTGGCAGATCATCAGCTAGGCAAAGCACTTTTAACTGTGCAACGGAGCTCTCCGGAGGTGGTGAGGGAGCTTCGCCTCTATCACCAGAGTCAACAACGTGAGGAGGTTGAGGCACGCCTTGTGCAGGCCCTTCCTTTTGAGGAAGTGAAAAGTCTTTTTTTGCAGTACTGTGCCGATCGCTTAGAGCCTTAGCTCATTGAGAGTGGTCCACCGCGCTATAGGTGGTCATGGCAGATGATTTGACCACGTCTCTAATAGGGCCAACGATTGATAGCGAAAGTCAGCTCACTTACCTGGGCGAAGATTGGCGCCGTTATGTGGTTTTGGCGTTTGATGGCGGTGATCTTGGTCTGCAAAGTTCTGCCCAAGTGACGAAAGCTCTTTGCTAACTAAGCCCGCTGATCCAGGAGATTGAAAGCCTTTGCTTGGGCTGGATTGAGTAGGTCATGGCCTCTCCTCTAGGCTGTAAAGAAGCAATAGCTCTGCTGTTTTCCACTCTGGAGACTGAGCTTGAGAGTGCAGGAGAAGTCTCTAGCGATGAGGCCGCAAACAATGGCGCCGCCACCGATAAGTCTTCTCAAGGTGACGTTCTTGTCGATCCGCGAGCTCAGTCCAATTCCTGAATCAACCTGATTTCTTTTAGAAGCTTCTAGTAGGCCTGCTTACGTTGGCACTAGTCAGAGTCTTTGTGATGAGTGTTGTGGTTCGTGGTTATTGGTTGATGGCCTGGATCGGCTTGCTAGCCAACGTGGCGGCCCTCCCCATTATTGGAGTGGTTGCATTTACTAATCAGGCTCTGCAAACAACCAATATCAGCCTCGCCTTTAGCCTCGCCTGGCCGGCTGCCATCGTTGGCATCGTGGCATCTGCTGGCCTTTTGGCTGAGCGGCGATGGGGTGTCATCGTTGCCATTGTTGCTTTATCCATGGCCTTAGCAGGGTCGTTGCCTTACGGAATTGTCCGCCTGGTTTTGGATAAGGCATTGGTGGTGCCTGACTCTCAGGCTCTTGGTGGCTTGTCGCTGCTGATGTTCGTTGTGAATCTGCTGGCGCTGCTTTATTGGTGTCGTCCGATTCATCGTCAAGGAGGTCGACTTTGATCTCAGTTGATGATGATTGTCTGATCAGTTTTCATTGCCTGTTCATTGAGCTCGCGTGGGCTTAATGAATGAGGATTTTATTTCAGGATTCCTGGCTAATGGCTGTGGAGAAGCCACCAGGCTTATTGAGTCAGCCTGGTCTTGGTGTTGATCAGCAGGATTCTCTGATTGGTCGCATGCATTTTATTGACTCTGAACTGCGATTGGTGCATCGCCTTGATCGAGACACCTCAGGGTTGTTGTTGTTGGCGCGAGGGGCGGAGAGCTTGCGGCGTTGCAGCATGCTTTTTTCAGCGCGTCGAGTGCGCAAGCTTTATTTGGCAGTGGTGGTTGGCCGGATGAATCGCAATGCTGGAACGATCAGCTTCCCGATGGCTCGGCTGCAGAAGAATCCGCCTCTATATGGCAAGAGTCCGCAAGGAAAAGAAAGCCGATCCCAATGGAGGGTTAGAAGCTGCAACGCAAACGGCTCAACGTTATGGCTTTGGCCCTTGACAGGTCGATCCCATCAATTGCGCGCACATTTAGCAAGTGTTGGACATCCGATTTTGGGTGATCCGATTTATGGCAAAAAAGTTTTCTTTGAAAGGATGCATCTACATGCGACAGCCTTGAGCTTTCGACATCCTTTTACAGGTCTTAGGCTTCGCCTAAGAAGTAGGGCTCCATTCCTTCCTGATCAGGAAAATTAAGTAAGAGAAAAGTACAACTTCAAAAATGTAGATAGGTCTTTCTTGGTTGTTGCTGAAATAGAAGAATATCTAGCAAGTTAGAAAGTGCCTTTAATTGGGGAAAGCCTTTTGAGCAGGTATCGGGTAAGGGATACGGCGATGGCGCATGCGTCGCCAGACGCGTACGAAAGCGCGCACAACGAGTTCTACTTCGGCTCGACTGAGGCTGCTCTTATTCAGTTGGCCATCCCGTTGCCGCTCCTCAATAATCCTCTTTACGGTGGAGTGTGCCTCGCTATCAGAGGTGTTCGGTGGTAGGGATCGAAGGCATGCTTCACAGCCGTCGGCCAGCATTAAGATTCCGGTCTCGCGGGAACGAGGTATCGGTCCTCGGTAGCGGAAGTTATTTTCGGCAACGGAGGGGTCCAGTTCTCTTGCGCGATGAAGGAAATACCCCATCTTCAAGGTGCCTTGATGCTCAGGGATGAAGTCCGCCACTCGGCGCGGTAGGCGGTAGCGACGGGCCAGTTTTAATCCCTCATCCACATGGGCTTGTAGGACCTCTGCGCTGGCGATGGGATTGTTCAGTTGATCGTGAGGGTTTTTTTCTCCTTCGACCTGATTCTCGATAAACCACTGAGGAGCGTGGAGCTTGCCAACATCGTGGTACAAGGCACCGGTTCGGATCAGGTCTACATCGGCACCGATTGCTCTGGCCCCTTCCTCTGCAAGTCCGCAGATCATTAATGTGTGTTCGAAAGTCCCTGGAGCTTCTGAGGAGAGGCGGCGCAGAAGGGGACGCTCTTGATCGGCCAGTTCCATCAATCGGGCTCTGGTGAGCAGGCCAAAAGAGGTCTCCAAAATTGGGATCAGTAGGATCGCTAGCATCAGCAAGATCCCCATTAGCAGTGCTTCTGAGAGAAGTTCATTGCCATTGGGTGCAAATCGACCCCAGGCCCCACCGCCGCCGGCACTCAGGAGCAGCCACTCAGCCAGTAGGGCTCCTAAAGGCAACAAAAATGCCATTTGCAGCAGCTGTGCTCTGCTCCGTAGGCGGCCGGTATATAGGGCTGCCACTGCAGCGATTGCACAGGCAATGATTATTCGGCCTTCGCCAAGGCCGTTGACTGGCATAGGCCATAGCAGGCTCTCTACAGCCATCCAAGCCAGGCCACAGGTTGTGCCAAGACCTTGGGCGAGCAGGAGTGTCGGCGGAACGATTACGGCTAGGGGGCTCACAGTAGGAACGAACCAGAGCTTGCTGGCCTGAGTGACCAATAGCAATCCCACTGCCAGTAGGCCATGACGTGCTTCTAGGCAGGGACGTTCCCGTCGCATGATCAGCAGCATCACGCCACAGCCGGCAAGGGCTGTACTGAATCGGCTGAGCAAAGGACCCCAGTCTGGGCCTCGACTGATAAGACCGAAGTGATTTAAAACGGCATAGGCCCTTGGGCTGATGGGTTCTCCTTTGCTAGTGATCAGATCGCCGCGGCGGACTTCAATGATTGGGATGTCTTGTTTGGTGATCAGCTCTTCAATGAGGCGTTGGCTGAGGGCTGGATCTGTGCGCAGATTGCTACTGCCTTGATAGGTGCTGGCGAGTAGCTTGCTGCTAAGGCTTCTCGCAGGGCCGTTCCGCTCACCTAGATCGGCTAATTGAATTGCGGCCGCCTCTTGTAGCTGCTCAAGGGCGAGATTGTTCAGTCCTTGACTGAGCATGCGTTCTGAGGCACGGCGGATGGCCATATCCCAGCGTTTTCGTTCTTGTTGGGAGCGCGTCTTGAGCCAGATTTGTTCTTCGGCGCTGAGATTGACAGGCCCTATCCGTCCTGCATCACTGTTGCGTGCAACACGTTCCAGCTCAGCGAGATTGCGCTCTAGTCGTTTTTTGAGCCGGGTTGTTTCTTGTTGATCGATCACTTGTACAAAGGTGCTCTGTACGAGCTGAGATCGCCTTTGTTCGTGAGCTTCACTGTCAACGACGCGAGCATCCCTGGGGGCTCGCGCCTCAAATGGAGCTGGAAGTCCTGGGCTCAAATTCGGTTGAAACAACCAGGGCCAGCTTGAGATGATTGCTACAGCAAAGCAACTCAGCAGGAGTGCAGCCTTGTGGGGCATCGACCAGCGGAGCAACGGACGCCGCGGCGACTCGCTGCGTAACCAGCTCTGCCAGAGCCTGTTTAAGGTTGGAAGACGGACCACAGAAGCTGGCACTTGTCCTAAACGCTAGCTCTCTTCTGCGTGCATGCTTGGGGAAGCATCGGATCGGTGAATGGCCCTTAGGCTTGATGGCAAACAACTGGCCGCAGAATTGGAGCAGCGTCTCCAAGCTGAAATTGCGGCTGGCTTGGTGCAAGCCGGAAGGCCGCCAGGGTTAGCTGTGTTGCGTATCGGGGACGACCCCGCCAGTGGGGTGTATGTGGCCAACAAGCAGAAAGCTTGTGGGCGAATTGGCGTGGCCAGCCATCTAACCCATTTGCCGGAAACGGTTTCAGCTGCAAAGGTTTTGGCCACGATTCAGTCTTTGAATCTCGATGAGCGAGTGGACGGAATTCTTTTGCAATTGCCTTTACCAAAGGGCCTTGATGAAGGGCCTTTGCTTGCTGCGATTGATCCCGAGAAGGATGCCGATGGTCTACATACCCTCAACCTTGGCCGATTGTTGAAAGGTGAACCTGGGCCGCGCAGTTGTACCCCTGCCGGTGTGATGGCCTTGTTGGCACGTCATCAGATTTCTTTGGAGCGGAAAAGGGCTGTTGTGATTGGGCGCAGCATCCTGGTAGGGCAGCCGATGGCATTGATGCTTCAGGCTGCAAATGCCACCGTGAGCGTGGCCCATTCTCATACCGGTTATCTGGCCTCGTTAACTCAGCAGGCCGATGTGTTGGTGGTAGCGGCCGGGCGGCCACAAATGATTGGCTCAGAGCATGTCAAGCCAGGAGCAGTGGTTGTCGATGTTGGCATTCATCGCCTTCCCGTAGATCCTGAACTAGGGCAGCAAGTTAAGGCCAGGTTGTGTGGAGATGTACGAACGCAAGAAGTTGAACCTTTAGCAAGTGCATTGACCCCTGTTCCTGGTGGTGTAGGTCCGATGACCGTGACCATGCTCTTGGTGAATACCGTGGCTAGATGGCAGCAGCATTGCGGTTTGCCCTTCGGCCTGAGAGATTTGCTGGTTTGAGACTGGTTGGCCTGAGAGAATCCCATGAACGAGACAAGGTTCATGGCGGCGGCGGTCAGCACCTTCTTCGACTTCCCTGCTTATTTGGCTGCGGCCAAAGCCAGCGTTGAGGAGGCTTTGGATGATTCGCTTGGCCCTGAGCGCCCTGAGCAACTCAGGGAGGCCATGCGCTACTCCCTTTTGGCGGGTGGTAAGCGTTTACGCCCCATCCTTTGCCTGGCAGCTTGCGAACTTGCTGGAGGTGAACCGGCACAGGCTCTGCCGACAGCAGTGGCTTTGGAAATGATTCACACGATGTCGCTGATTCATGACGATCTCCCCGCCATGGATAACGACGATTTACGCCGCGGTCGTCCCACCAATCACAAGGTGTATGGAGACGCCGTTGCCATCCTCGCGGGTGATGCGTTGCTTACACGTTCCTTTGAGATGGTTGCCTTGCGCAGCCAGGGTGTTGCGCCTGAGCGGCTGTTGAAGGTTGTTGGCGAGCTTTCGCTGGTTGCTGGTGCTCCTGGTTTAGTGGGGGGGCAGGTTGTAGATCTGGAGTGTGAGGGCAAAGAGGTGGATCTGGAGACTTTGGAGTTCATTCATCTCCATAAGACCGGGGCCTTGCTGAGTGCTTGTGTGATCTGCGGAGCGTTGATTGGTGGAGCAGAAGACGATTTGATTGATGCGCTACGCATCTATGCCAGAGGGATTGGTTTGGCGTTTCAGATCATTGATGACATCCTTGATGTAACGGCGAGCAGCGATGTTCTTGGCAAAACTGCTGGCAAGGATCTGCTTGCCGATAAGACCACATATCCAAAATTGTTGGGTCTAGAGGAATCCCGCCGGCGTGCAGAACTCCTTGTGAGCGAAGCCAAGGCAGCACTAGAGCCTTGGCAAGCTTCTGCTGCACCTTTGCTGGCACTAGCCGATTACATCACCAGCCGCGATCGATGATTGTCAGCGATTCTTCCCCATCAGCGTGGCTTGGACTTTTAGATAATGCTGTCTTGGCTTGGGGGCTTGCCGCTTGTGGCTTGGCTCAGCTTTCCAAGCTGATTGTGGAGTTAATTCTTTATCGTCGCTGGCGACCTGCAGTGCTTCTGGAAACAGGTGGTATGCCTTCGAGCCATTCGGCCCTTGTAACTGGTACAGCAGCAGGTGTGGGATGGGAGATGGGTTTTGATCACCCAGGATTTGCGCTGGCAGCCACTGTGGCTTTTGTGGTCATGTATGACGCCAGTGGGATTAGACGTGCTGCGGGATTTACCGCAGCACGGGTGAATCTTTTGCCTGTGGAGACCTGGCCCACTCCACCAGAAAAACAGCTTAAAGAAAGTCTTGGTCACACTCGTTTTGAAGTTTTAGTGGGCAGTTTGATCGGCCCTGCAGTGGCTTTACCGGGATTGGTTTTTGTTGGTTCTCCACTCCATCTCAGCCAGTTATTGGGTATGACATTGGGGTGACGCAGTCTTCTTTAGATCCTGCGACTGTTGAGCTCACCGCAGATCAGCAGCAGGCTGCCGAAGCGTTCAGTTCTTGGTTGGATGATGCGAATCATGGCAATCCCTTTGTTCTGAGTGGTTTCGCCGGCAGTGGTAAGACGTTTCTTTCGATGCGATTGTTGCGTCAGGTTGAGGACGCTGGACTGTGTTGGACAGTTGTTGCGCCAACCCACAAGGCTGTTGGTGTGCTTCGTCAGGCTCTAGATCTTGAAGGCCTCAGGCCCACCTGGTACCCCTCCACGATTCATCGGCTGCTTCGCTTGAAATTGAAGCGGCAGGGTGATCTTGAGCTGTGTGAGTCGACAGAGCAAACGGCCCAGTCTCTAGAGCAATTGGGCCTGGTTCTGATCGATGAATCTTCGATGATCGACAGCACCCTGCTGGGTCTTGCTCTGCAGTGTGCCCACCCCTTTCGGACACGTCTCGTTTTTGTAGGCGATCCTGCTCAACTGCCTCCTATCGGTGAGGCCCAAAGTCCTGTGTTCTCGATGCATAGAGCCTGTACAGCAACATTGCAGCAGGTGGTGCGTCATCAGGGCCCTGTGTTGCGATTGGCGAGTCGTCTTCGCGATGGCAGCTTGCCCTGTCAGTCCCCTCCATGCTTTCCCTTGATTGAGGATGAGCTGGGCCGGGTTGGATGCCTGGATCAAAACAACTGGCTGAAGCGAGCTCAGGCTGCCTTGCAATCCGCGGCGATTCAGGATAACCCTGATGCAGCAAGGATTCTTTGCTACACGAATCGCAGCTTGGAGCAATTGGTTCCCCATGCAAGGCGGGCGATTCATGGTGATATGGCCGATCAGTTGCCGGTACTCCCCGGAGAGGTCTTGATTGCACGCAAAGCAGTCATGGCACCGGCTTCTCGTAGTGGTGCCGAGACTGGCGAGGAACCCGACATGGTGCTCGGATCAAACCGAGAGGTGGTTGTCCGTGACGTCACTCCGGAACGCTGTGACCTTGCAGAGTTTGGTTTAGAAGGACAAAGCGATTGGACTGTGCCGGTTGTTGACACCCTGACGGCCAAAGTTCGAGCAGGTGAGCTTGATTTGGAGTTGCGTTTGCAGCCGCCAGTTGGTTCTGAGGGCAGACGTTTGCTCGATACCACGTTGCAAAGGCTCAGAGTTGAGGCAAAAGCGGCGGGCAAAAGGGATGGTCGTTCTTTGTGGCGGCGTTTTTTTCTGCTTCGAGATGCCTTCGCATCATTGGGACCTGCGGCGGTTCTTACCGTCCATCGCAGCCAGGGGAGCAGCTTCGGGGAGGTGTTTGTTGCTGGTGATGTTTTCTGGCCTCAAGATCTCAGCTTGAGACGGCAACTGGTTTATGTGGCTGTTAGTCGTGCCCGTACAGGTGTGTGGCTTGTAGGGAAAACAGCCGCTGCCGCCTCACAAGGTCGCTGGTTGGATCAACTCAGATCACAATCGTCAGACCGCTGATTCCTTGCCAACCAAGGTAGGCGCCTAGAGCAAAACTCACCCCACCAACGATTAAGTCACCTTTGGCAAATAAAAGTTGTTTGCCAGATTGCAGCAAGGGAATCACGCGTTCTCTGCCAATGATCACGGCGACCAGGGGGATCAGTAGCAGCAGGCTCGAGCCAAATGTGAAAAACACCAAGCCAACGATTTCTTGCCAGCTGGGGAGGCTTGCGGCTAGCACGACGGCTGAAGTCTTGGCAAATAGGAAGAGGTCATCTGGGCTGATGAGTTCTGTTAGCGCACCAACGGCGATCAAAAGCGGCAGCGGCAAATTGATAAATCGTTCGATCGTATGGGTCCAGGCTGGTTGTTCTTCTCCTGCAGCAAACGAACGCAAGAGCTCCTTTAATCCCAACGAGATCAAAGCTCCTCCGCCAAGAAGGTCGAGAGCTGTTCGATGATGAGAGCCTTGGGTCATGTCCAACACCAAGCTGTGGCCCACAGTCAGCAGCAGGATGACGGTGACCAGAGTGGTTACGATCCAGCCAGTAACGAACCAACTTCCCCGCTGAATCGGTTTAGGCCCTAGCAGTAGGAGAAGTAGAACACCTAAATGGATCGGCGAGAGAGCTAAGCCGGTGCCGAAGGCCAATAGTTCGGCCCATAGGGTGGTGTCAGCCATTGAGGCGATCAGGTGAGCTTGTCAATATTCGCTCATGATCAATGGTCAATCTTGGGGCAAGAACCTTTCGTTGTTCGATTTAGAACTTGCCACTGCAGAGGGCATTCCAGCGTGTGATCACGCGCTGTTCTCTTTCGAAACCAAGAATGCAAATGCTGCCGGTATCGAGTCTGAACAGTCGGCCGGCTGCGGCACCGAGGCCTAGCCAGGTGCCAGTCAGGGCACGCAAGATATGGCCATGGGCGAAGAGAACGATGTCACCCTTGTTTGAGATGCCGAGGGCATGTTCAATAATTCGATCACAACGCTCTTGCACGGCAGTAGCGTGCTCACCACCAGGACAACCCTGATCCCAAACAGTCCACTCAGGAACGGTTTGACGGATCTCTGCTGTGGTGATGCCTTCATAGTTTCCGTAGTTCCACTCGATCAGCTCCGGCAGGATTTCAGCGTGCATGTCAAGCTCAGCCAGCGCACAGGTGCGCATGGCTCTTTGCAGGGGAGATGAAAACACAGCGGCAAATCTCACGCCTTTGAGCACAGGAGCAAGAGCCTTCGCCTCTTCTTCCCCTTGGGGTAGCAAGGGGAGGTCGGTGCTACCGGTATGGCGGCCTTGGAGTGCCCATTCGGTAGCCCCATGGCGGATGATCCAAAGTTGACGAGATGTCATGCAGGACGGTTGCTGCTGGCTGAATTTTGAAGAGCATCGTCAAATGATGTCTTCCTGGGTTTGTGCTGTTCAGAAATCACTTGTTGCTGGGATTGATTGCGGTTCGAGTGCGGCTCGCCATCGACGGGAGATCATTGAGCAGCTCGCCCAGTGGAGGTGTACCCAGCTGGCATGCAATGTCTGATGGCTCCATCCTTCTTTGTGTTGCGGCACCCGCCACCCTTGAACTTGCCATAGAGATCTTGGTTTGTTGATCTTGTGTGGTCGATCAAGAAGGTTGTTTAAGCCATCGTTAGGGCTCGTGGGGTGGAGTTCCCAGCGGTGGAATTCATGGCCCATCAGTCGATCACCTTTGCGAACAACAAGACTGTCTTCTGTGCCATCAAGGCTGCGATAACCCACTTGAAGGGAGCCTTTTTTGGCATGAAAAGGAAGTAGGCCTGTCATTGGATGGGCTTGTCCTTCCAGATCAGTGAGGGTCTGTCCAAGCAGCAGCATCCCGCCACATTCGGCATAAATCGGGCGCCGTCCATACCAGGCTCGTAGGTCTGCCATGCTGCGATCACATTGACTAAGATTCGCCGCATATTGTTCGGGGAAGCCGCCTGGAAGGATCACACCTTTCGCTTGTGCAGGTAGGGGTTCATCCTCCAGTGGTTTCCAGGGCAGGACTGGCATCCCAAGAGCTTCAAGGCAATCTTTGGTTTCTGGATAGCGAAAGTGAAATGCATCGTCTTGAGCTACTGCTACAGGCCGTAGTGGTTGTGGTGATTGGATGCTCTTTTCTCCAAGCAGGGCATGAATTGGATCTATTGCCGGGGTAGGCGCGCGGAGCAACGTTTTGAAGCTCGTTAGATCGAGATGAGTTTCTGCGAGGGCACTCCAGGCTTGTAGTCGAGCTTCCAATCGCTCAAGCTCATGGGCTGGAGCAAGGCCGAGATGTCTGCTGGGAAGATTGAGTTCAGGATCTCGGGGCAAGCAACCGAGCACTTTGACCTCAATGGTGTTGAGGACTTCTTTCAGTAATTCTTTGTGGCGATTGCTGTTGACCCGGTTCAACACCACCCCGGCCAGAGTCAGTTGTGGATCGTGGTCTCGGAAGCCTTTAACAAGGGCCGCTAGGGAGCCTGCTTGGCCGCTTGCATCCACGACAAGCACGACTGGTAGTTGCAGATGACGAGCTACGGCAGCAGTACTGCCTTGCTGCGATGTGCCGACACCATCGAATAGGCCCATGACGCCTTCCACCAGCGCAAGGTCGGCAGCTGCACCAAAGCCATGAAAGCTGTTTTGCACCCAGTCGGGGCCACAGAGGAGTAGGTCAAGGTTTCGACAGGGTCTACCGGAAGCAACTGTTAGTTGTTGCGGGTCGAGATAGTCGGGCCCCACCTTGAATGGTTGGAGGCTTAGATCACGGCTGCGTGCCCAGGCTGTGAGGGTGAGGCTTAGTAAGGTTTTTCCAGTGCCACTGGCTGGGGCAGCAATCACACAGGCCATGACGGGTGGCGGCTGAAAAAGGGCTTCGCCAAAGGGGGGTCTTAGCTAAGCAGCTTGGCAGCAAGGGGGGCTGCAGCGGCAAGCAGGGGGGTGGTGGTGTTATGGCCACCAGCGAGGAGTCTGGCTACATCCATCTCTACAGACGCGACCTGCATGGGGACGACTTCTTCAATCAGCTCCATGCTGGCCATGCCACCTGCTTCGAGTCTCATGCAGCCGCCAGATTCGGCACAGAGAATCACGCAAACGGCATGTTCGAGTTGTGCATCTGGCTTGCAGATCAACCTGACCCCCACGATCTGGCCAGGATGAATGCTCGGTTGACCCATGGGTACAGGCATAAGACGAAACTGAACAGTGGTGCCATCGGTTCGGCGGAATTCGGCAGCAATGCCTTCCCCTTTTATTTTCTGGGCGGCTTTTAATTGCCATCCCAGTCGATCGGCGATCCAGGCGGCTAACAACAGCCCCTGGACGGGGTGATGACCCTCAACGTCGATTTCGAGCTGATCAACATGATTAAGGGCATTGCGGCGGTGTGGTGGGTCAAACACCATTGCGAGGTGTTCTCGCCAAGTGCGCAGCCTTAACCAATTCAGATCATTCACCGCTGGGCCTGCTTCCACATGGGCCTTGAGCAGCTCAATGCAGCGATGGGGATCTCCTAGTGCTGTATCGATCACCAGGCGTCGTGGGGTCACAGCCAGCCGCTCGAGCAATTCGGGGGCTTCGTCCAGGCTGCCGTTCCACCAGACCCAGGCGGGCAGTTCTGCAGGTAGTAGAGGTTGAAGGATTCCCAGCCCATCTGTTAGGGCGTGATGGTCACCGCGAAGCACCACCACATCTCCGCAGGCACTGTTTCCTCCTCCTTCTTCTGGTAGTGGGCAATAGGCAGCCACGAGTGTCTCGAGGTCATGCCCCTTCTCGAGGGTTGGTGCCAGTGTGATCAGGCGTCGAGGTTCTAAGGCACTGATGGCAGCATCAATGTGTTGCCCACGTAAATCCTCGCCATGTTGATTGCCTTCGCGATTGGCAAGGACTGCTGCAACACTTGAATCCAGAGGAGGTGTGCTGTGGGGTAGATCGCCTTCGGTTACGGCTTGGCGGGCAGCTTGGATGAGCTCTTGACTCTGCGATCCAATGATCGGGCCATCAATCTGGCCGGTTCTAACCAGCTGCTGTTCGACCCAGGCCGGCTGCCAAACAAGCAGGGAGAATGTTTTGGCGCCTGTGTTGCCAGGTTGATCGTTTAACCAGAGCTGCTCGAGATAGCTAGGGACCTCACTAGGAGGGAGTTGCAGAGGGCTCTGAAGCGTGAGCTGGGGGGACATGGCTAGAGCTGAGTAATCAAGATGAGATAAGCCAGGCGGGATCAGGGTCGGCGCCAGAGCAATCCGTCATTGGCAAGCAGGGTATCGGCAGCAGCGGGCCCCCAGGTACGTGATTCATAGGGATGAATGGGCAATTGCCATGGGCTGTCTTCAATCAGTTCCAGTAGAGGGGTGTAAAGGCGCCACGCTGCTTCAACCTCATCACTGCGGGTAAATAAAGTTGGGTCACTCAGCATGGCATCAGCCAAAAGTCGGACGTATCCCTCATCGGATGGCTCACCGAAGGATTCGTCATAGGAGAATTCCATCTCTACTGGTCGGCTGCGCATGCCTGAACCAGGTGACTTCACCTCAAAGCGCCACTCGGCACCTTCATCCGGTTGGATTCGCAGGATGAGTTGGTTCGCTGTAGGGCTGCCCCCAGCGGCATCGAAAAGGTGCACGGGTGCTTCTCGAAAGGTGAGCACCACTTCACTAAGACGCTTTGCCAGTCGTTTGCCAGTGCGAACGTAAAAGGGCACTCCCTGCCAGCGCCAGTTGTCGATGAAAAGTTTCATCGCTACATAGGTCTCGGTGGTGCTGCTGGGATCGACACCCGGCTCCTGTCGATAGCCTGCTATCGGAGCTTCCTTGGTTCCGCCAGGTGCGTACTGGCCACGGATGCAGCAGTTCCAAGGTTCCAACTCATCCGCTAGTCGAGCCGCTAGCAAAACCTTGGCTTTTTCATTGCGGATTGCCTCAGGGTCAAAGTGCCCTGGTGGTTCCATCGTGGTGATGGCCAGCATTTGGGTGAGATGGTTTTGCACCATGTCTCGCAGGGCCCCTGAAGATTCGTAGTAGTTGGCTCGTTCTTCAACACCTACGGTTTCAGCGGCCGTGATTTGAACGCTGGAGATGTAATTCCTGTTCCAGATTGGTTCAAAGATGGTATTGGCAAATCGCAGTACAAGGATGTTCTGGACTGTTTCTTTGCCGAGGTAGTGGTCGATGCGGAAGATTTGATTCTCTTGGCCACAGCTTTGGACGATTTGATTTAAAGACTGAGCACTGGCGTAATCCCGCCCGAATGGTTTTTCGATGACCACTCGACTGCGTTTGGGATCGCTTAGAAGACCGGCATTAGCAAGAGCTTTGCAGCCACTGCCGTAGAACTTTGGCGACACCGAAAGATAGAAGGTGCGATTGCTACGGGTGGCGCGGAGTCGATCAATCTCTTCCAGCCGATGGCTGAGTTTGATGAGGTCTTCTGGCTTCTGTAGATCGACAGGTTCGTAAAAAAGACCGGCGGCGAATTGATCCCAGGCAAGATGGTTTTCGTTGATAGTCTCGCCGAGGGCTTCAGCCATTTTTTGGCGAAATATTTCGTTGGTCCAAGGACGTCGCGCGCAGCCAAGTAGGGCGAATTCACTCGGTAGCCGTCGTTGTTTGTATAGCTCGAAAAGGGCTGGAACCAATTTGCGGTGGGTCAGGTCGCCACTTGCACCAAAGATGACTAGGCACTGCGGTGCAATAACCCGCTCTTGACGTAGTCCAACTCGTAAAGGGTTTGTGATCGTGGCGCTCATGGAACACGGACCTCTTCTGACGGGTAACCAAGGATCTGTGAATTCAAAGTGCTACAGACCATCCCGGCATGCTTTGTCGTCGTATGCCCAAAAAAATTTGAGGATGCATAAAAAGACCCGCCCAAGTGGGCGGGTCTTTTTGTCAAGTTAAAAACCTGGAGAGTGCAGGATTAATAGGTCTCAACGTGCCAGCGATGAGCTTTCTTCAGCTGGGGTCGTAACTCTGACCAATCGATCCCTTTAGCGGTTGCCGCTGCCGTCATCGCTTCGTCGATGCCAGGCTCCATGCCCTTAAGGCCGCACATATAAACATGGGTTTTGGGGTTCTCAATCATTTTGAAAATCTGATCGGAATACTCCATCACCCTGTCTTGGATATACATCCGGCCGCCTTTAGAATTCTGCTGTTCGCGGCTGATGGCCTTGGTATAGATGAAGTTGTCGGGAAATTCTCTGAGATAACGCTCAAAGTCATCGTCATAAAGAAGGTTGGCCGTGTAGGGAGCTCCCATGAATAGCCAGGCTTTGCCACGGAATTTCCAGCCATTCTTGGAGCGCTCTGTAGGCTCAAACATGCGGCGAAGATAGGCACGCATTGGAGCGATGCCGGTTCCGGTGGCCAACATGATGACGTTGGCCTCTTCATCATCTGGTAGAAGCATTTCTTTGCCTACCGGTCCGGTGATCTTCGTTTTGGCTCCAGGGTTGATGTCGCAGAGATAGGTGGAGCAGACACCGTCAATCGTTTTGCCGTCTAGCTCGTATTGGAGCTGACGAACACATAACGAGACTGTTTTGCCCTCTAGGTTGTCGCCATGGCGGGTGCTGGCAATTGAATACAGACGAAGCTTATGGGGCTTGCCATTGGCATCCGTACCAGCAGGAATGATGCCAATGCTCTGGCCTTCTACATAACTGAGATGGGGGTCACCCCCGGCCAGGTTGAAAGTGATGTGATTGACCCTGCCAACAGCACCTTCTTTGACAAGGCTGTAGTTCTCTAGAACTGTCCCTTCAAAGGGTGCCTTTGGCTTGTAAAGGTTAATAGGTATCGCTTCTTGAGCGGGTGGGCTTTTGGTATCAGGCTTTTCGGTTGAGGTGGTTGTCGAGGATGATTTTATTTGAGCCGCTTGGCGGTAAGAAAAGCTAAAAGGAGCTAACTTCCCGTCTTCGCCACGGTAGAAAAGTGCTTTGACAACGTAGAGAGCGCCAATAACAAGAGGGATATGGGCGATTCCACCGAGAACTACTTCAGTTTGGTTGAAAGCCATCAAGAGCAAGAGCGTGACGGCGAGAATACCTTAGAAGGTGTGATGGTATGCATACTCATCGGCGTTTTCGGGTTACGTTTGGCGATTGGCACAGCTCAGTCTCTGGGCATTGGCTCAACGTTCATTGAATTCTTTCGGTATCCTTTCCATCTTGAGTGCAGCCTCTTCTTGTGGTAGCTCTCCAGGATCTTCAACCACGTTCGGGTTCCGTGCTCATAGCCTCGCCAGAGTCGGTCTCAGTGAAGCGACAGGCCATCGAGCAGACGATGGAACGCTTGCCTCATGGGGCGCGTCGACTTGCTGTACAGCTGAGAACGCCGATCAAAGAGTCTTTGCTATGGGACGTTCTGACCGATTACGACAAACTTAGTGAATTCATCCCAAACCTTGCTAGCAGCTCAGTGTTGGAACGCACCGGCAATCGAGTGCGGCTGAATCAGGTGGGTTCTCAACAGTTGCTGGGGCTGAGGTTTTCAGCTCAGGTTCAGTTGGAGTTGGTGGAACATCGAGCTGAGGGCCAGTTGCAGTTCCATTTGCTTAAAGGGGATTTCAGACGTTTTGAGGGAAATTGGATCATGCGCGAGCTGGCTGAGGGAACGTCAACGTCCCTTCTCTACGAGCTCACTGTTCAGGGCTGTATTGGTATGCCAGTTGCCTTGATAGAACAGCGATTGAGAGATGATCTCACTGCAAATCTACTTGCAGTGGAGATGGAGGGCTTGCGTCGCCAGTCCTTGGTTTGAACATCTCAAGATAGGCAGATGATCTTGAGCAGCCTTTGTTTAAATTGTTCGAGCTAAGGGCCTACGACAAAGGTCATTGCTTTTGCGAATAGAAGCCAACCTTTAGCAAGGTCAATCCGTTATCAACTGATACCCCCAAGGGGATTCGAACCCCTGTCGCCTCCGTGAAAGGGAGGTGTCCTAGGCCTCTAGACGATGGGGGCGAGGCCGTAATCACAGCTGTCTGTGCTTGTGATCACTCGGGAAAACTACGTTTAAGCCTGACCCTCCGTCAAGGCAAGCGGAGTTCATTCTTGTCCATTTCGTTGCCAGACTGGAACTGTTAAGTAAAAGCACGCGCCCTTGTCGGGTTCTGAGACAACCCAGATTTTGCCCCCATGGACCTCCACGATGCGGCGGCATACCGATAGGCCGACTCCGAATCCAGAGGTTGTCACTGAAGTTTGTGGCAAGCGCACTCGGTCAAGAAAAATCCGCTCTTGCTCATCTTCTGGAATCCCTGGCCCGTTGTCACAGATGCTCACCTGCACCCATTGACTTGTGCGGTGCAGCATGGATAGTGAAACTTGCCCGCCATCCTCAGTGAACTTCAGGGCGTTTTCCAGGAGGTTGAGCAGCACCTGTCGCATGCGCCTCTGATCAGCAAACACCTTGGGTAGGTCGGAGGGAATGTCTGTATGGATCTCGATGTTTCGATCAAGCCATAGCTTTTCGAGCTCTAGGATCGCTTCTGCGGTGATATTTCCTAGATCAAGATTTTGTGGATTGAAAAGGTCTTCCCATCTCGTGCTTTTTACTTCCAGCAGGTCTTTTGATAGCAATTCGATTTCATCAAGACGCCGTTTGACGACATCCTGAAAGTGTTCAATATTGATTTGACCCAGCTGTTGACTCTGCAACGCTAGTACTGCTGCGGTTAGAGGAGTTCTTAACTCATGAGCCACCATTCTCAGTGTTCGTTCTTGTGCATTGAGGCGATCGATCAGGGTTTCGTTCTCCTGGCGCAATACCAGCAGCTGATCTTCCAGTTGCAATTCCCTTTGAGTGCGGCTGCCATCTAGTTCTGTTGGCCTCAAGCTCAGGCCCAGGCCAGTGACAACGATGTCTTGCTGCCAGCGAGTGATCCAGTTTTGTAGTTGCTGGAAAATACTGCTGCCTGCGAACACTTGCTTTGGCGTTGGCGATAGCTTGATCAGTGCAGGAGTTGCCACTAGTCGATGCAGTTCAAGCAACTCCGGCTGCTCACTTGGATCAGCCATCTGCAGCGTGACATCGAAGCCGCAGTCTTCATTCTCCAGAAACTGGATCATTGATCGCAGATCGCTTCTGGAGAGCTGATGGCGAGCTGCTACAAGCAGGAGCTGAAGCTGTTGTCGCTGATTGGCTTTGACCCCATCCACTGTGGCGGGTGCCTGGCAAGGTTGAGGTTCACATTATGGGTTTTTACTTGAACTGGTAGAGCCGCTAAGACCTTGATGAACAGTCTGTTGCTCAGTGGGCGTTGCTGATGGCTCTCTTCCCATTGCAAGATTGGTTGCTCCCACATGTGGATCAGTTGATCCGAGTGGAGGTATTTGCATAAGTCAAAGAGGGTGATAGCCGTTATCGCTGTAGCTGTTGGCCATACAAGGAAGTGCGACTCCTTTACGAAGACAACTGGCGATGAGTGGGACGGGCTGATTGAAGACGAGGGTCTATCCACCATCAGAATCTGCTTGAGAGGGCATCAGCCTCGATTCAGAAGGGATAGGCGTTGATTCGACTCTCTAAAGCGTTGATATGTCATGACTGACCAGGAGAGGGGTGGTTAAACCCTTGTCGGATAGGGCACCATGGCGAAGTCTTGAAGACCAGATCCATTGCAAACCCTCTCCCGTCGACTTCGTCCAGTTTTGGCGGCGTCGTTGTTGATGCCCCTCAGTTTGATTAGTCCTGCTGCGTTTGCTCAGCAAGCTGGTGAGTCCAAAGCAACACCGGCTAGCAACGAAGAGATCTTTCTCTATCGAACCATTGGCTCTTCGTACGTTTGTAATGCACGTGCCGCTGGCGTGGAATTCCCCAAGGCCGTTGGTATCGCTGCCGCTACTTATGCGCAGATCCTTACTGGCCGCCATGGTGGATTAGTGACTTCGGCAGGAACCACCAAACTCACCACTAAACAGCTTTTCGCTGGTGCTGAGTTTCAGATCATCACTGGGGCTATTCAGTACTGCCCTAAGGAGGTGCCAGCAGATGTGAAGGCCAAGGTTGAGGAGGCTGTCAAGAAACAACAGGACAGTAAGTAGACGAGGTGAGGTTTCAGGTGCTGTTTAACAGTTGCATCTAATTGCAGCTGTTAAATAGCTTTGCATGCAAATTGCGCTTAAAGTTGGAGAAAGCATCTTTGATGAGTAGTTCATGCCTGAGAGCATCAACTTCTTCGTGTTGGCTGATCAAGATGCTGTCAACTTGTTGGCTAATAAATGCTGATGATGTTCGATGCAGAATTCATCATTGTGATCAATCTCACTGCAGTATTTGAGCAAGGTTAGAGCAGATGTGGTTTATCTGATTGATGGTACATGAAGCCATCAGTCCTAGATCATGACTGCAAAACACTTCGCTGTTATCGGTGCTCAATTGCTGACTGCAACCGCTGTTGGTGCCGCACCGCTGATCTGGGCAATTGCCGCTCACCCAACCTTGTAAATCTTTTAGGGTTAGTTTTGATAACAGACTTCCTTAAGGATTGATCGCTTGTTCTAGTTATCTGAGTATCAATATATTCCGCTCATCTTTTGATTAAATCATTAATCATGAACTTTTAGTAATGCTTAGAATCTGTTTCTGCCACTTCGACCTGGGTCTTTGATCATTGACTAATCGATAGTTTTGAGGTCCAATATTTATGATTCAGAATCAGGAAGAGTATCCAGGCTGAATCGATAGCCCTGCTGGCGCATGGTGGTGATGCCACCTCCTTCGCCAAGCCCAGCTTGCTCAAGTTTGCGTCGCAAGGTAAGGATCTGGGTGTCTACAGAACGAGGCCCGCCGCTGAAGGGAGGCCAAGCCATTCGCAATAATTCCTGACGGCTTCGTACGATACCTGGAGGCATTAAAAGTGCACATAGAAGTGCAAATTCTCTGGGGCTTAATTCCACAGGTTTATCGCTCAGAGTCACTTGTCTGAGCAATAAGTGGACCTCAAGGGGGCCCACTGTGACGCGCTCCTGCAAACCGCTATGTCCCCGTTTCAGCAAGGTGCGACAGCGTGCGGCGAGTTCTTCAAGCCCAAATGGTTTGCGCAACACATCGTCGGCGCCTTCATTCAGGAGGCCCACCATGGGCTCTGTGCCTGTTCGAGCTGTTAGCACGATCACAGGACAACGGAGCTGATGAGAGAGTCGCATTGCAGAACTCCTCTCAAGTAACTCAGCACTCACGAGAAGATCCGGTGACTGATCTCGACATACGTCAAGGGCTTCCACGGCGGATGCCACTGCAGCGGTGAGATGGCCGTCCTGACGGAGGCGATGGACCAGCACCGTGCGAAGAGTTTGGTGAGGTTCCACCACAAGGACCCTTGAGGGCTGCTTTGGCGTGGTCTGCATCTGCAAAGACCCCGATGAAGACACTTGGGCGTCCTCAGTGGAATGAAGATTGCGGGGAATGGAGGTCACATGTGATCACAGATCCCGCTTACGCTAAACCCAATCCAATGGCAAGCTGCCTAAAGAGGCTGCCGTGATCTCCGACCATGACATCTCTTGATCACCCTGAGGCGATTAGACACTTCCAGTCCCTTTGTGATGCCTGTCAGGAACTGACCAGTCGTTACCACAGTCAGTCGGAGCTGCGGCTCTATGCAGACGGCTACATTCATGCTCTAAGGCGTAGTGGACAACTGGAGATAAGGGATCAGGCCAGGTTGGAAGATCTTGTCGATAGATGGATTTTGGATCCCTCCAGCTTTATTGGCCCAGATGGCGATATGGGAACTCTTTATCGCAAAAAAGAAGCGGGTTGGTAATTCCTTTTTGGAATTCCAGCAGCCTTTGCAGACCAGCAGGATAGGGCAAGCTTACGTTTTGTTTTTAACTCGATTCAGCAGCGCTCATGATCAGTGATATCAAGGCTTTTTAGAGGGCGCATCAATGATTCTGTTCATTGGCATAATGATTTTTTGTGCACTTTTCATGGTGGCCTTCGCCTCTAAAAGCGAATAGAAATGCCCCGCTGCTTAAGGGAGGCTTGTTGCCTTGAAAAGACTGACTGATCCCCATCACCCAGGCCCGTCGCGTCAAGCGAGGGTCTTTTTTTTTGTTGATCAGCCCCCCCCCATGGGGCTGCAATGAGCCTCCTTTTTGGTGGAGGGCATAATGCAGAAAGCTTGATGAGCGGTGATTCGATGGACGAACCGCAGCCGAAAGAGAGTTTGCTCAAGAAGAGTGGACGAATCGGCGCAATCCTTGGTTTTGCCTGGATTGCTCTGAATATTGTTGTGCCTTTGGCTTTGTTGCGTGTGCCTGCGGTGCAGCGCTGGCTCGTGGCATTTGACAACAAGCTCCCTTTCCACATT
This sequence comes from Prochlorococcus sp. MIT 1306, assembly GCF_047304515.1. Classification (NCBI taxonomy): domain Bacteria; kingdom Bacillati; phylum Cyanobacteriota; class Cyanophyceae; order Synechococcales; family Prochlorococcaceae; genus Prochlorococcus; species Prochlorococcus sp. MIT 1306. The sequence goes on from NZ_CP138959.1 coordinate 593,512, forward strand.
CCAGGAATTGGCTAGCTGCTTTTTGTTTCCGATTGCTGTGGTGGCCATGATTGGGTCGGTGGCCACCAACATGGGCCTGGTTCCCTAAGTTTTGGAGAAGTATCTCGTTTAAGCGCTTCACCCCAAGCCTCTCTAGGGCTGATGGGGATGCCCTAGGGGGGCAATGCTGCTGAGTAGTTCAGTCCTTTTTAAGGCCAAACAATTTCTTCCAGCCTCGCCAAACCAGCGGGTTATTGCCTTTGGTGATCACTGTGATCGCTCGACCCAAAAACCAGGAACCAGCAAAAAATCCGATCACAGCCACTCCATAGAGGAGATTTGCTTGCAAGGTTGTGGCGAGTAATAAAGGCATTTAATTGCTAAGGCTTAACGAATTAAGGCTTGAAGTTCTAGCTGTTAAGTGCGATCTCAAGCTTCTCGGCCAATTCTCCTGCGTTGTACATCTCAATCAAGATGTCTGATCCGCCTATAAATTCTCCTTTTACATAAACCTGGGGAATCGTTGGCCAATTGGAGTAGTCCTTAATGCCTTGGCGTATTTCCATATCGGAGAGCACATCAAAGGTTTCGAAGCTCATGCCGAGGGAGTTGAGGATCTGCACGCAATTGTTGGAGAAGCCGCACTGGGGCATCAGCTTTGTGCCTTTCATGAACACCATGATCGGGCTGGATTGGATCAGGGCTTCAATACGTGTTTTGGTAGTGGGATCCATCGAAAAGAGGGGGATAGGGTTTAGTTGGGAGTAGACGTGCTTAAGGCCAGGGCATGGATCACTTCACTGGCGAGCTGATCTTTGAGGGCCCCATAGACCAATTGATGCTGGCGGATTCTGGAAAGACCAGCGAAGGCGTTTGAAATGACGTTCACCTGTAGATGGTCGCCGCCACCAGTGAGGTCTTCAACGGTGACTTGGGCATCAGGTAGGGCTAGTCGGATCGCTGCACCCACTTCGTCGGATTGAACCATGGAGACCAATTTTGACTTCAAAGCTTGATGGTGGCAGATCCAAGTCGAAAGTTGACTCAGTTGGGAGCTGTCAGCTTGGCGCCGGCATAGGGGGTTTCTACGAAGCCCAGCTCCAGAAGGCTCTGATAGGCCTTTTGGCCTTCGGGGCGGGAGGGCGACATCACTCTCACCACTTCTACCAACACCGGTACAGCGACTTCAGGTTGGTTTTGTTGGCGGAAAAGTGCTGCAAGGCGAAGGTTGGCCTGTGCAAGGAGCCCCATGGCCTTACGCCCTTTGGCATCCATTTCGCGAGGGATACGAGCATCCAGTCCGCGGAAGGCTCCACTGAGGTCCCGATAAAAGGCAAGCAGCTGCTTTGAAGCATCGCGAGCATTGTCGTAGTCATTTCGGGCTTCAGTGAGATTTCCAGCAGATACAGCAGCATCTCCTTGATTCAGGAGGGCTTGCACTGCGGCCACATTGAATCCACCGCCCGCCTGGGCCAGCACCTTGTCATTCGATGAAGCTGCTGTTTGAGCTAGTGCTGAACCAGATGAGAGAGCTAGGCCAGCAGAAAGAGCAAGGGCCGTCAGCGGAAGGCGACAACGCATGAACTGAAGAACAGATGGGCGGAACTTTAAGGTGCTTTCTTGAGACGGCCTACTGCATGGAGGGCAGCTTGTTCAGCTGCATGCATCTTTTCTGAGAGCTCAGCATTGAAGCTTTTCACCGCCTCACGACCAGTTTCCAAGACCTTCATCGGTTCTGCGAAGCAAATTGATGCCCGTCCACAGGCTTTGGGAATGGCTTCGCTATAGCCAAGACCAACTGGTACGACTTGGACATCAATATTCTGGCTTTTTGCAAGTTGAGCCAGACGTGCCAAACCTTGATACAGCTTGATGGGTTTTTCTGTGCGATTGATTGTTCCTTCTGGAAAAACCACGACCTGTTGGCCATCGGCCATTAGATCAATCGCATAGCGCAGGCTGGTTAACGAAGGTTTGCTCTGATTCACCGGGAAACATCCCAAGCGATGGAGAAACCATCCCTGTAGGCCCTTCATTTCATCAACAGTGACCATAAATCGACAATCACGACCCGTAACCCGACGGCCAGCTGCCATGGGCAGCATCAATGCATCCCAGCGTGAACGATGGGTGGGAGCTAGCAACACTGGCCCTTGCATGGGCAGATTCTCTTGACCCAGAACGATGCGCTCTCGAAAGTATTGACGCAGGACGATGTCTTGCGTCGTCACCATGGCAACGGGGGCCAAAAAAGGGTCTATTGCGAGACCCAGGGAATTTTCACGAGTCGCTAGGGCCGAGGACACCGTCTCTGGCGAGTTCAAACATCCGAAGTTAAAGGCCAAGAACCTCTGAACCCAATGTTGATTGGGCAGTTGAACCGGCGGTCAAATCCCTTAGAGAATAGAAGGCGGTCAATTATCCCCAATAGGATCAGGCCTGTTTCCCTTTCTTCATGGCCAGCCTCGGGGTCAACATCGACCACATTGCCAATGTGCGGCAGGCTCGCCAAACCGTGGAACCCGATCCAGTGCCGATGGCTCTATTGGCGGAACTTGGTGGAGCCGATGGCATCACAGTTCACTTAAGAGAAGATCGCCGTCATATTCAGGATCGAGACCTGGAACTGCTTCGGGCAACAGTGCGCAGTCGTCTCAATTTGGAGATGGCAGCCACTGCTGAAATGGTGGGAATTGCTTTAAAAATTCAACCTGACATGGTGACACTCGTACCAGAACGACGACAGGAGGTGACCACAGAAGGAGGTTTGGATGTTGCTGCCCAGGAGGGATCCTTGAAAGGCATAGTTGATCAGCTGCAGGTTGCAGGGATTCCCGTCAGCTTGTTTGTAGATCCTGTTTCTCAACAACTGGAGGCAGCTTGTAAGAGTGGTGCTCGTTGGGTGGAGCTGCACACTGGCGCTTACGCCGAAGCCTGTTGGGCTAATCAATCCTTTGAACTTGCACGCTTGACTGAAGCGACAGCAAGAGCCCGCAGCCTTGGCTTACGGGTGAATGCTGGGCATGGCCTCACTTATCAGAATGTAGAAGCCGTGGCTGCGATTGAAGGGATTGAAGAATTAAATATTGGTCATACGATTGTGGCCCGTTCGATCGCTGTAGGCCTTCAAGAAGCTGTAAGAGAGATGAAGCGTCTTGTCCAGAATCCCCGACGAGAGCCTCTTTTTGGGTAGCTAGTAAGGATGAGTAGGCATTGTTTATCTCTGCAAATTAATGCTTACTCAGCAAATATTTGATGCCGGACATCTTGACTGAGTAAAAACGATGAATCTGCCTGCAGTGACGGTGGTCTCGATCGTTACTGATCCTTCTACTGAAGCCTAAAACAGGCCCTCCAACATTAAGCAATTAGAATCTGAACAACCCTAGGAATGTGCGACGTCCAGTCGAATTCTCTGTGGAGGCTCGATCGTCCTGTTTGTAACGGGGCTTGGTTTCACCGATGGTAATCAGGGCCTCTTTCTCCTTCCACCAGATCCAGTCACGGATTGGTGGTGTGGTCATCAAATCTTCCCGGGTGAGACCAAGCTCAAGCTGGGCTGCCGCACCTAGAAGGACGTCAATCATGGAGTCTGCATCCTCGCAACGCGCCAAAGCTTCATTGGTGCGCTCAGCACCATTGAGGGATTTGACGAGTAAGTCGACTCGTTTGATGACCGGCAACGTGCGTGGATCCAAATCAACCACTTCAAGACTGTTCACCGTACGCAGTAGCGCTGACATATGGCTACTGCCCAGCCAGAATCTTGAAGAGAATGCTGCTGCGATTGTGAAGTCACCCCGCGAATGTCACTGGGTGATTGGGGATGTCCATGGCTGTTATCAATCCTTGGTAGAGCTCATCGCCTTGCTCCCCAGCTCAGACCAGCTCGTGTTTTGTGGAGATGTGATCAATCGAGGGCCGGCCATTGAGGCCACCATGTTGCTTGCCTGGGAAATGGTCTGTGGCGGTCGTGCTCATTGGTTGTGTGGTAACCATGAACAACACCTGATCGACTGTCTGGAGGTCGATCCTCAAGATGGCCAGGCTGCTTTGCTGACGATTGACACTTACCGGCAATTGGGTGATCGCCAGGCGCGTGAGTGGTTAAGCCGGTTGAAAGGGCTTCCTCTTGTTTACAAAGCCAAGGGATGGATTGCGACTCACGCTGGCTTTGACCTCGATGGCAATCCTGATTTGAGCATTCGTCAGCGATTCTGGGAGGATTACGACGGTCGCTATGGACGCGTGATCGTTGCTCATACCCCTCGTCCCCAGGTGGAGCGCCATCGCCATATTGTGATGATTGATACGGGAGCTTGCTACGGGGGCTTGCTGAGCGCCTATTGCCCAGAACGCGATGCTGTTGTTCAGGTTTGCGGTGACCGCAAGTTGAATCAGCATCTTGCATGCGATGTCGACAAGATCAAAGAGGCGTTAACTCGAGAGATGACTACCTCATCATCCCTGGTTTCTGCTAAGCCTTGCTGACGATCTACCGCAGCAACAGAGCGGAGTGGTTAGCTCGAGTGTTGGCGGAGCAGCTGCGTCTGGCACCACCAGGTCTATTTGACTCAGTGGATGTCGTGGTGAACACCTGGCCCACAAGCCGCTGGCTGGGGGAACAGTTAGCAAGCGTGAATGGCATCAGTGCTTTGGTGCGATTCCCTTTCCCAGGATCACGTTTAAGGCAGTTGGTTCGGATGATATTGGGGATCGATAGTGATGCTGAAGATCCCTGGCGGGCCAGTCGACTCGTTTGGCCTCTGCTTGATTTGTTGCCACAGCTTTTGGAGACTGAAGAAGCTGCGCCATTGAGAGAATGGGTCAATCGGCAGCCATCTCGGTCAGGCCACCTCAACCGAGTGCAATGGCAGTTAGCCAGAAGCATTGCCGATGCCTTTGACGACTACGCGCTTTACCGCCCCCAGTTGATCCATCAATGGCTGGAGGGCAGTGATCGGCTTTTGACCTCATCTGAGGAGATGCCTTTAACCCTGCGCTGGCAACCGCTGTTGCTGCGTTTATTGGCTGAACGTTTGAACGTTGAACCGTTCGGGATTCAGGTGCATAGGGCTGTTTCAAAGCTGCGCAGCGGAGACAACCCCGCCATGGCATTGCCAAGTCAACTGCGGCTTTTTGGTCTGAGCAGTCTTGCTCCGGTGCAAGTGGAGTTGATTCAGGCCCTCTCGGGTCTTGTGGACGTACAGATGTTTCTGTTGACCCCCTGTCCGGATCTTTGGCAGCGATGTCGTAGCAGAAGGGAGACGTTGGGGTATCAGTGGACCGAGCCGGCTGATGGTTTTTGGTTGCTCGAAGCGCCGCGCTTAGAAGCCATCCTTGGACGCATGGGCGCGGAATTTCAGCAGTTGCTGGAAGGTGGCGGTGAGAGTCAGCTTGGCCAGTGGCAGGAGGGTGATCTATTCGCCGCGCCGGCCACCATGGCTTGTGAATCCGGGCAAGAACCTACGTTGCTTGAGCAGCTTCAGCAGCAGCTTGTCTCGCCGGAGGATCATCAACCTCTGCGGCGCAGGCAAGAGGACAGTTCTTTGCAGTTTTTGGCTTGCCCTGGGCAATGGCGCCAGGTGCAGTTGGTCCGCGATCAGATCTTGCAATGGTTTGCTGCCGACCCCAGCCTCGAACCCCGTGATGTGTTGGTGATGACCCCACAGGTCAATCGTTTTGCTCCTCTGCTCGCCTCGGTGTTCAACGATGCTGCAGCCACTGGCGTGGAGCTTCCCTGGCGGCTCACAGATCGCAGCCAGCAGGACAGCCCTGGGCTGACGCAGGGGATGTTGCAACTGCTTCAGATCGCAGGCGAGCGACTGACTGCCACTGCCCTTGAAGGCTTGCTCGCTAATCCGGCAATACAGCAGCAGCAAGGCTTCAGCCAGGACGATGCCAGTAGCCTCAGTCGCTGTTTACAGCGCACAGGATTTCGCTGGGGCCTTGATGCCGAGGAGCGTGGTGGTGATGAGACCCATAGCCTCAGCTGGTGCCTGGATCGCTGGTTGCTTGGCTTGGTGTTGCCCAGCGCACCAGGCCTGGCCCCTGGAGGAGCAGCACCCTTCGCAGAGGGGCTGGAACCAGCACAGCTTGCGAAGTGGTGGCAGCTTTTGGCTCAGTTCTGCCGGCAGCTGAAAGAGTTTCGTCGTGCTCGAACTTGTGGCGCTTGGGTAGAGCTCCTACAGGGCTTTGTCGAGGAGTTGTTTGGTGATGGTGGCTCTTGGGCCTGGGAGCGGCAGTGCCTGCTGATTGCTTTGGAGGATTGGCGTCAGATTGGTGCTGACTGCACGTTGTTGCTGGAAGCGGCTGTTGTAGCAGATGTGTTGAATGAAGCGCTCTCTGCAGATAGTGGTCGGTTTGGACATCGCACTGGTGCCCTCACAGTGAGTGCTCTGGAGCCGATGCGTGCCATCCCTCATCGTGTGATCGTGCTGATGGGATTGGACGCCGATGTTTTCCCTCGCCATCGCGAGCGAGCTGGCTTTCATCTATTGGAGCAGCAGCGTCAGCTAGGTGATCCACGCAGTAGTGATCAAGATCGTTATGTGCTTTTGGAAGCATTGATGTCGACCCGACAGCATCTGCTGATCACCTGGAACAGCCGCGATGAGCACACGGGCGAATGTCGCCCAGCTGCTAGCCCTGTGCAGCAATGGCTTGGACGGCTGCAGCATGAGCTCAGCGATGAGACGTTCCACGGCCTATGTCGAGAACCAGCCGCTAATCCCCTTGAGCGCAGTAATTTTCTATCTCAGGGGAGCCAACCGCCTCCTAGCTGTGACCGTCGCCATTTCGAGGCGCGCCGCTGGTTGGATAAAACTCTAGCGCCACCACCCCTTGCCCTTGCGCTGCCTTTGCATTGGAGTTCGGTGTCATTGGAGGCTTCTGCGGTTATCTCATCTGAATTGTTGTTGCGCTGGTTAATCGCTCCCCAGCTGATTTGGCTGGAGCAATTTCAGGTAACACCACGTGAATGGTTTGATCCTGTTGAAGACCTTGAGGCCCTCGATCTAGATGAATGGCATCGACATGGTCTGCTCAAGCAGCGCTTGTCAGAGCTGCTTGGCCATCTCCCTACGGATGAGAATGGATTGTTGCAGGAATCAGAAGCAGGTGATTGGAAGCATCGCTATGCCGGTCAAGCCACCCTTCCACCAGGAGCAGCTGCGACGTTGGAGTGCGAGCGTCTCGAACAACGTTGGCAACATTTACAGGCAACGCTACTGAGCATGGGACCATGCTCGACACGACGTCTTGAGTTGGCGGATGGCTCCAGGCAAATGCTCTGGGCTGGGGACACGGTTGTGGTGGTGCAACCAGGTCAGTTGAAGTCAAGGGGGGTGATGGAGGGATGGCTAAGCCATTTGCAGGTTTGCGCAAATCACACGCTTACGTCGGCAACTGTCGTCGTAGCCCGTTGTGGATCAGCAGCGAAGAAGGATCAATTTGAGATAGCTCTGCGTTGGCAGCCACTTCCAGCCGAGCAAGCAAGAGAACAACTCATTGATTTGCAGGCTTTGGCCTGTCAGGGTTTGAGTCAGTGTTGGCCGGTGCCACCGATGAGTGGTTGGGCCTACGCCAACGCCAACAACAAATCGGCTGGTAGGGGTGAACAAGCCTTCCGTCAGTCTTGGAGTGGCGGATTTCATGTTCAGGGTGAGCGTGAACGGGCTGAGATGCAGCTCTGCTTTGGTGTGAATTGCGAAGCTTCAGAGCTTCTCAACAGCGCTGGTTTTGAGCAGGCATGCACAAGCCTCTATGGCCCTTTGGTTGAGGCATTGGCGATCTAGAAGTCATTGCGGCTGATCATTAATTTGAAGGTTGTGGAAGGTTTTTGCTATTCAGTCTGCGCAGACTTGTGTGAACAGATCCATGTCATGGCTTCGATGTCAAATTCTTCAAAGCAAAGCCCAGCAGAGTCTCTGGGTATGGCTTTTTCTGGTTGGGGCCTGAGTTGGGGAGGCTGGCTGGATAATCGCCAGGGTGAGTGGTGGCTGTTGGCACAGATCATCCTGATTGCAGCTCATCTCTTGCCCCCTTGGCCTTCTTTAGAGCGTTGGGGATATCGCTGGCCATTGCCAATTACCATTTTTGGCGCCTGCCTGTTTTGTGTGGGGGTGTTGTTAGTGGTTCAAGCGTTCTGGCGTCTTGGCGCAAGCCTTTCACCACTGCCTGATCCAAAGCCCGCTGCTGCCCTGGTAACGATGGGTGCCTATCGACGCTGCCGCCATCCGCTTTATCAAGCGCTGTTGCTGTGTTCCGCTGGAGTTGCCGTTGCCCTTGGCAGCCTGTTGCATGTGGCGTTGTTCCTTGCGCTGTGCCTTTTGCTGAGGGGTAAGGCTCGGCGGGAGGAGCGAAAGTTAATAATCTTGCATCCTGAATACAGTGCCTATCGCGCTAGTACTGCAGCGATTATTCCAGGGTTTCCTCTGCTGGACTGGAGAAGCTGATTGGGATTAAAAGTTACTTTTTTGGGTTGGGTGTGTATTGGATAGAGGCGTACAATTGGGGCTAAGTTATTTTAAAATAGCTTCATTCTGTATGATACTTAAGCCCTGAGATTTTAAGACACACCAACTTCTTAAAAGTGAGATCAGTAATAATGACTTGAGAGGTTACGCCAAAATCTATCCTACCCACTATTGTTAAGCTTTTTTCACTTTAGTATTCTTGGCTGCAAAAGTAACTTGAATGGGGGCTGGGCAATGCTCACGAGATTCCCGCCAACTTTTACGGAGTTATCTTGATACAAAAAGCTGAAAATAATCTCAGCCCCTTCAACCTTATGGTCATTGCAGGTAGCTGTGCTACTGCAATCGGGCTTGGCATATCCCGCTTTGATTTTGGGGCAGTTGGACGCTTCATGATCGATGAAGCTTGGATCAGTACCACTGGAATGGGAGATCTTGCAGGCTTAAATCTTGGTGCTTATTTATTGGGCTCTTTGCACCATTCGCAGATACGCAATCGAAAAGTTGTTCTGCGTATGATGATGCTTGCATTATTGCTGCTGCCGCTGTCTTTCTGGCTGGAGGCATTTGAATCGATTTTTTTGTGGCAAGCAGTTGCTCGAATTTGTGCAGGCTTTGCAGCAGGCCATTTGATTAGTGGAATTCCAGCGATTGCTCTTGCTGGCTTGCATTCGCGTCATCGACGCCGAGGTTCAGGTTTGGTTCTTGCGGGAGGAGGGATTGGAGCATTGCTTGGTGCATTTGCAATTGGCCTCTTTGCCCATCATTCGGCGATGATCGCCTGGGTCGTTTTGGCCTTGTTGTCGATGGCATTGGCATTGCCTGTGCTTTGGTTGCTTAGCAAGTCAATACAGTCTCAATCTGCTTCTGGACAATCTCAATCTGCTGAGAGCTCAACTGACTTAAGTGCAATAAAACCAGGCAATCGTTGGCGAGTTGTGGTTCTGGTCGTAGGTGGAGGGCTGTTAGTAGGAGCGGGGCAAGTGCCGATTTCCCTTTATGCACCGATCGTTGTTGCTCAGAAATTTGGTGAAGCCTCTTCTTTAAGCAGTGACTCTTTAGCTTTACTTGGATTGGGCTCTACGGTTGGGGCACTCACAGCAGCCTTTTTACCGCGCCGATGGCCGACATCCTTGATGCTCCCATTGGTTTCTTGTATTGGACTTCTGGCCAGCTTGCTGTTTTTCTTTAGCAATGAAGCTTCAATCATCCTTTTAGCAACGTTTCTGATTGGTGTATGGATGTGGATGACGGCCACTCTTACTTATGACAGGCTTGGAGAGTTTTTGCCATCTGCTGAGGCTCATCGACGCGTGTGGGCCGTTATGGTTTCTTTGGCAGGTTGCGGTTATGCATGCTTTTCTTTCTCATTCGCTCATCTTGCAAGTACCAACCTCAATTTAGTTCTTTTAATAGGAATTGGAGTTCTGGTAGTTCAGTTGAGCATGGAACTCTTGCAAAGATTAGCTTCTTCAAAAGGTCCTAGTTATTGAGAGTTGTGTTACGGCTTGGCCAGATTCGATGAGATTATATGCCTGAGATGCAAGTGGAGAGATCAATTCTATTGATGCTTCATTGAAATGCTTAGACAGTGGAACAAGAGAATTGTTGAGGTATGTTATATATGTTATCGCTTTTATATAAGCCCAGTACGGAATCAGTAGATAACAGGATTAATAATTAATATCCTTCAGTAATCGATTAGGTAATCTGTGACTGCTTGGGCTTGTTTGGGATGGAGCGATCTTTGGCAGATTAGACTAGGTAATGAACAATAATTATATTTGAAGCTACTAGTCAACAATTGTTTTAAAGTGTTTGCTAAGTTGAGTTTTTCAACGCCTTTAGGCACTTTTGCTAAATACGATGTCAAAGGCAGAGAATGATCGGTGAGATTTACCAATTAGCTCTGCTGCACTGCAATGGCTAATGTCAGCCGTGAACCTGAATATTGTTTCCAGTCCAATGATTACCCCCTCGGACCTGGCTTTCGCTTACTAGAAGCCAGTGCAGGAACAGGCAAGACTTTTGCTCTTGCTCATCTTGTTTTACGCCTGCTCACTGAAGGCGGCCACCAAATGAGTGAACTGTTGGTGGTCACCTTCACTGAAGCTGCAGCAGCAGAGCTGCGCTCTCGCATTGGCCAACGCCTTCAGCATGCTCTTGAAGGTCTTGAAGCCCTCGATCATGGCGCCACTGATCAGTCGCCTGATCTTGTTCTCAAGCAATGGCTTCAGTGCAACGGCCACGATCTTTCTCAACGGCATCAATGGATCTCTTCGCTCTTGGTAGCACTTGAGAGCCTTGATCTGGCTGATATCACCACCATCCATGGCTTCTGCAGGCGCACCTTGCGGCGTCAGGCTCTTGAGAGTGGTGCTGTCATGGACCCACGCCTGGATGACTGCGGACAACAACTGGTTCAAGAAGTTGTTCATGATTATTGGCAGCAACAGGTCTTAACTCTCGACGCTCAGCATGTACGCGGACTTCTCCATGCTGGCTTGAGCGTTGAGAACTTGGCCAAGGCGTTGCTCAAGCTCGATAGCGATCCCAGCTTGGCTCTCGAAACTCACCCCAGCAATCTGCAGTCTTCACAGCCGCTATCAAGCCAGTTCGATGCCTACCTTCAGCAGTGCTGGCAACAGTTTGTTGATCACTGGCAACGACACGGCTCTGAATTGGATATCGCTTTATCGAGCCGCGCTGCTGATTGGCGATCTCTGGGCGCTAAAGATACAAAACCCTTTAGCCCTAAACCCAAAAAAGATCGTTTCGCCATCCTCAATCACTGGCTTGAAGCTTTCTCCCAATCACCACAACATTCTGATCAGCCTTTTACTCCTGGCTACGCAGCGATCCGTGATCAATCCTTGCTCACGGATTACTTTCATCCAGCTGTTGTTTGCACTGTTGCTCGGCGTTGCGGCGAAGAAAATCCCACTCCTCTGATGCCTGCATTGCAGAGATCAATTGCTGATCTTTGTGATGGCCCCGCTGAACAGGTGTGGAAGCATGCCTTGCATTGGGGGCTCTCTGCGTTAGCTGAGCGCCGCAGGCAGCGTGGTGTGATGAGCTACGCAGAGCTTCTCTCTGCACTGGATCCCAAGCCTCAATCTGAGACTATCGCTCAAAGCCATCCTGATCAACAAGCACCATGGCTTGAGGCGTTAAGACAGCGTTATCGCGTCGCGTTGATTGATGAGTTTCAAGACACGGATCCTGTGCAATGGCGTCTGCTTGAAGGGGCCTTTGCACATAGCCCTGACCATCTTCTGTTGATGGTGGGTGACCCTAAACAGGCGATTTATCGATTTCGTGGTGGTGATCTCAACACCTACTTGCATGCACGTTCAAAGGTTGATCGCATCGACGCCTTGCTTGATAACTTTCGTACAACGACTCCATTGCTTGATGGCTTGAACCACTTGATGGCTCCAGGTTTAAGGCGTTCAAAACTAAATGTTCCATCTTTGACTGCTTGTAGTGGAGCAACACCAAAGCCTTTGCCCCTTGGTGTGCACCCACTTCAACTGCTCAATCTTGATGACGCTACTCATCCAACAGGTGCGCAACCTGCTCCATTGACCTCTAAAACCAACCTGGAAGAACAGATCCCAACCGCTGTTGCCCATGCTGTTTTGGATCTGCTTCAGAGTGATTCATACAACTTCAGCCCTTCTGATATCTGCATACTTGTTGGTCGTCATCGACAGGCAGCCAGCATTCGCCAGGGCCTTGCTGTCGCTGCAGTGCCCACTCGGCTTGTTAGCCAGGGGGATGTTCTCACCAGTGAAGCGGCCCAGGTCTTACAACGTTTTCTGGATTGTTTGGCCAGACCCTCCCACAGCAGCAGTTTGAAGCTTGTGGCCTGTTCAGCTCTGATGCAATGGAATACAGAGCAGCTCGCTCATGCTGAATGCAATGGTGAGCTCGATCAATTAGCCCTTCGCTTCAGGAATTGGGCCATTAATCTTCCCCGCCTTGGTCTTATGGGCTGCCTAGCGGAGTTACTTGAAGGCCGCACAATGGCTGATCTCTCAGAACGCGGACGCCTTTTAGGCGACTTATATCAATGTGCGCAGCTTGTACAGGAGGTGATTCATCGCCAAGGCTTGGATGCGTCTACTGCAGCTGATTGGTTGCGTCGCCAACGACTACAACCTGTTGATCCGGTTCCAGAGGTTCGACAACCTCACAGTGATGTAGCCGAGAGTGCGGTTGCTGTGGTCACAGTGCATCGCAGCAAGGGGATGGAATATCCCGTTGTGATTTGTCCCTACCTCTGGCAAGCCCCCTCCCTCCCCCACGGCCCCCTGTGGAGATCCGGCTCAGAGTCGCGTTGGTGTGTAGCACTCAACACAGGCTGGGGGAAAGGATGGCAGCTCTCACAGCAGGCTCATCAAGCATCCCTGCAGGAAGCCGAACGTCTTGCTTATGTGGCGATCACAAGAGCCTGCTCTCTGTTGATGTTGATTTGGGCTCGGGGCGCCAAACAGGAAGGCAATCCCCTCAGCGCTTGGCTGTTTGGTGTTGATGCCATCGATGCAGCGATGCAGGATCTCACTCCAGAACGAATGAGTGCTTGGCTTGATCGCCAGCAGTTGCCGATCACTGTTGTTCCGGCTCAGCTGAAATCGATGCAACAGCGCTGGCAACCGCCGCCGCTTCAAGGTCAGTTAGCTCTTGGCCCAACACCGCAACGGCGCCTTGATCTGTCTTGGGGTCGCAGTAGTTATTCCGCTTGGGTGTCTGCTACACACACTTATGACGGCAGTGCTCCTGCTGATCCTTTGGAGTTGGAAGAAGGTCGAGATAGCGATCAGCAGAAGATTGAACCCATGCTCAAACTTCAAGATCAGAGTGCGATTGCTGATGCCTCTCGCTCAACTCCAACGTTGAACTGGTCTGACCAGAGCCCTCTGGGGCAATTCCCTCGTGGTGCAGCAGCAGGGGATTGCTTACACCGGATTCTTGAACGACTGGATTTTTGCAAGCCATTGCAAGATCCGAATGCCGTCATCGTGATTGAAGAAGAGCTACGACGCGCAGGTCTTGACATCACTCTGCTCGCCTCAGTTCAGGATGGTCTTGACAGGGTGTTGAGTACTCCAATTGGTGGTTCTCTTGGAGGCTTGCGACTGAATCAACTGCATGGTCAACGTCGCATTCATGAACTCAGCTTCGATTTGCCAATTGCTCATCAAGGCAAGGTGTTGCGTTCGTTTGATCTAGCCAGTGTTTTTCATCTGAATCCATTGGCTCGCTTTGGCTTGCCCTATGCCGAAATGATGAAAGGTCTCAATGTTTGCAGTCGTGGTTTTCTTACCGGTTCGATTGATCTTGTGTTCACCGATTCAGAAGAATCTTTAGAAGCTCGTTGGTGGGTTGCTGATTGGAAAAGCAACTGGATCGGTCGGCGTGATCCAGAGGGGCAGGCTGTCGCTTGTGGTCCGCTCCATTACGACGATTCCGCAATGGAGCAGCAGATGCTCCTTCATCATTACCCTCTGCAATCCCATCTTTATTTGGTCGCACTCCATCGTTTTCTGCGTTGGCGGTTGCCAAGTTACGAGCCACAGCGCCATCTAGGCGGATACGTCTACGTTTTTCTTAGAGGTCTCCCAGGCGCTAAGGCTATGAATGATCGCTCCCTTACTAAACCAGTGCCTGGCTTGATTGTGGAGCCCGCACCATTGGAACGGGTTTTGCTTTTGGATCGCTTGCTCAAGAACGGAGGACAATGACTCGCAGCGATTCATCCACTTGGCCATCAGGTTTTTCCAGAGCACTGCATCAAACGTTGTTGAGGCGTCTCCCGCCCAAGGCTTCATCAATTCATCTCGAGGACTTGGTCAACGCCTTGATGGATGCATTAGCCCGCGGTGAGCTGCAGCTGAACCTCACTGCGATGTCTCCCCCTCAAGAACTCAAAGCGATGGGATGGCCTGATGCTCATTGTCAGGCCCTGCTGGCTAGTGGCTGGCTGGAAGGCGCGGCTTCTCCGATGGTTTTAAACGGCAATCAATTGAGTTGGCGTCGTTGGCATGGTGACATGGACGCTGTGATCAAGGAGTTGATCAACAGGTCAAATGTTGTTCAACCGACTTCAATCTGCACCACACCATCCCATCATCCTGCTTTGTTGGATGGGCTTAACCCTGAACAGCAGGCTGCCGTAGAAGCCATCGATCACCATGGCGTGCTGTTGTTGAGTGGTGGTCCGGGTACGGGCAAAACCAGCACCATCGTGCAAATGTTGGCGCGGGCAGTCACGTTGAGACCAGGCCTGAAGATTGGTCTTGCTGCTCCCACAGGGAAAGCAGCAAGACGCCTAGAGGAGGCTGTTCGCAAGGGGCTTGAGACAATCTCTCCCCCCCAGCGGCAGGCATTGACCAGCCTGCCTTGTAGCACCATTCACCGCTGGCTTCAGGCCAGGCCTGGTGGGTTTGGTAGGCATCAACAACACCCCCTAATGCTTGATCTCCTCGTTGTTGATGAGATGTCGATGGTAGATCTCACCCTGATGCAGGCGTTATTAAACGCCCTTCCTGTTGATAGTCAGCTTGTGATGATTGGTGATCCCGATCAGTTGCCTCCAGTTGGTAGTGGAGCGGTTTGGCATCAACTCCAACAGGCTGATATTCGCCAACAGTTCAATCATGGTGCCATTCATCTGCATCAGCTCTATCGCAACCGCGGTTCACTAGCAACGTTGAGCAGAGTTCTGTGTGATCAGGGCCTGTCTGCTTTTTGGCAACAACTTTCTCTTCTGCCGAAATCAGCGAATGTTGAGCAGCATCAATGCAACCTCAGCAGCATGCCAAGCTTTTTAGTTCAGCACTTGCAGGAGCACAGCAGAACACTGCAACGACTCACTGCCGAACTGATGCTCGAGCTGCCAGATGATGCTTATACCTCAACCATGCTCAACACCAATCTTGCCGTTGCAGCTGAGTCTTTGCTGGATTCTCTCGAGCGGTTGATGGTGCTTTGTCCGAAACGTCGTGGTTTTTGGGGAGTCGATAATGTGCATCGCGCATTGTTGGGTCAAAACCTTGAGGCTGGAGTGATGCGCTGGCCGTTGGGAACGCCGGTGATGTGTTGCGAGAACCAAGCGGAACTGGGGCTAGCAAACGGTGACGTTGGCTTGGTGGTTGGTCAAGGAGACAATCTGCGCATCCTGTTTCGCGTGATCTCTGAGCAGGGAGGACTGACCACACGCTTCATCCACCCGGCCCGATTGAGCGTGGTGGAGCCAGCTTTGGCTCTTACGGTTCATAAGTCTCAGGGGAGTGAGGCTGATCATGTCATTCTTCTCTGGCCGGAAATCACAGCTTTGTCGGCTACCAGCGCTGATGGTCTTGAGAGCGCTTCTCGCTTCGAGAGGAAACTTCTCTACACTGCTATCACGCGCGCGCGACAGCGAGTGGATCTCGTTACTGCAATGGCATCTGCTCGTAGTGACGGCTGAGGCTGACGCCGCCATGCTGAACGCAACTGCTAGCAGAGGCATGAGCAAGGCCCCCCAGAGAGTTGAGCGTCCTTGGGGTTGGTATGAAGATCTGCTCGAAGGAGAGGGTTATAAGGTCAAGCGTTTTTTGGTCTTTGCTGGTCAACAGCTCAGCCTTCAGCGCCATCAACATCGCAGTGAAAATTGGACTGTGGTCTCAGGCCAGGGGCAGCTTTTCTGTAAAAACACTTGGCACGATGCTCAAGCTGGCACCACGTTGTATATCCCTCTGGGAGTGCTTCACCGAGCTCGTGGAGGCCAAAGCGATTTGGTGGTCATTGAGGTTCAGCATGGTCAGCTATTGCAGGAATCAGATATTGAACGCCTCGAGGATGACTACGGACGGGTGATAAGTTAGGCAATCAACCTTTGAAGAAAAGGCGAGGCAGCACAACGCGGGTATCCGCGTATGGGGCGTTGTCTGCCTGATTTAAAGGATCAATCAGGCAGGCAACGCCTTCTCTCGATGACCCATACAAAAGCGCACGAGGATGTCTCGTGTTCCCCTGAAAAGAGTGAGTCTGAGATCTCTTCAACGAGCTCGGATGATGGTTTAACCACTGTGGCTGAGGCCACCAATCAAAACAATTCAGGCGATGGCTCGGTCGCTGTAGCCGCTGAGGCCTGTGAAGATACTGAAGCGACAGAGTTAGTTTCCGAATTCGATTGTTTTGGCTTTAGCGAGCCGTTGCTCAAGACCCTTGCAGAAAAGGGTTATAAGCAACCCTCTCCAATTCAGAAAGCTGCTATTCCAGAATTGATGCTGGGTCGTGATCTAGTTGGTCAGGCTCAGACTGGAACAGGCAAAACAGCAGCTTTTGCGTTGCCCCTGATCGAGCGGCTTCAGGATCATGGCAGTCGTCCCCAAGTGTTGGTGCTGGCCCCGACCCGGGAGTTGGCGATGCAGGTCGCGGATTCGTTCCGTGCTTATGCCGTTGGCCATCCGCATCTCAAAGTTTTGGCGGTTTATGGCGGAGCCGATTTCCGCTCTCAGATCAATACGCTCAAGCGTGGCGTGGATGTCGTGGTAGGCACCCCGGGCCGCTTGATGGATCACATGCGGCAGGGCACTCTCGACACCTCTGGTTTGAGGTGTTTGGTGCTTGACGAAGCCGATGAAATGCTGCGTATGGGCTTCATCGATGATGTCGAATGGATCCTGGAGCAGTTGCCTAAAGAACGTCAGATGGTGCTGTTTTCGGCAACGATGCCATCAGAGATCCGTCGACTTTCGAAGCGTTACCTACACGAACCAGCAGAGATCACGATCAAGAGCCGTGACCAGGAGGCTCGTCTCATCCGTCAGCGATGTATCACTCTCCAGAACAGCCACAAACTTGAAGCCCTTAGAAGGGTTCTTGAGGCTTTCACTGGTGAGGGAGTGATTATTTTTGCCCGCACCAAGGTGATCACTCTCACAGTTGCTGAGGCACTGGAATCCGCTGGACACGATGTTGCCGTACTGAACGGGGATGTCCCTCAGAACCAACGGGAACGAACGGTTGAACGTTTGCGCAAAGGGAGCGTGAATATCTTGGTTGCTACTGATGTTGCCGCTCGAGGCCTAGATGTCGATCGCATCAGCCTGGTGATCAACTACGACATCCCCTTTGATAGCGAAGCCTATGTGCATCGCATCGGGCGTACCGGACGAGCTGGCCGCAGTGGAGAGGCCATTTTGTTCGTGAATCCTAGGGAGCGTCGCTTTGTGGGCGGCTTTGAACGTGCTGTAGGTCAACCCATCGAACCGATGGATATCCCCAACAATGCAGCGATTAACCAGAGTCGTCTAGATCGCCTTCGTCAACGTCTCACCACTGCCGCTAAGACGGAGAGAGATAACTCCGAGGAGACAGCCCTTCTCCAGGAGCTAATCCAGCGTGTTGTTGAGGAGCTCAGCCTCAGTCCAGAGCAATTGGCTCTAGCAGCATTAGAGCTTGCTGTTGGTCCAGGCCCAATCTTGGTGCAGGCTGATGAGGGCTGGTTGCAGCAATCAACTCAGCGCAGCCGCCGCAACGATCGTCAAGAAAGTAGTCGTGGAAGCTCTGGCCGAAGACCTGAGCGTTCATCGAGACCGCCGGAAGATCACATGGAGCGCTTTCGTGTGGAAGTTGGTCACCGCGATCGTGTCAAGCCTGGCAATCTGGTTGGTGCCATTGCCAATGAATCCGGGCTGGAAGGACGGTTGATTGGTCGCATCCAGATTTTTGAGTCTCACAGTCTTGTGGATCTTCCCAAAGGAATGCCTGAGGATGTTTTTAAAGATCTAAAACGTCTCAAGGTGATGAATCGAGAGTTGCATATTCAGCGCGCTTCTTAATTCAGAGTCGATGGTTCTTTTGCAGCGAATCTGCCTATCCATCAGTCTGAGCAGTGTCCTTTTTGGTATGTCTACGGTTGATGGTCTAGCTCAAAGCAGCGAGCACGAGAACGCCATTACCACAATGTGTTTGCTGGGTTTTAACGCAGCCATGGCCAATGCAGGTAAGACGCCTCCTGCAGGGATGGGCCAGTTCACCTGTCAATGCTTCTTAGATCAGGTGAATGCTGGGGAAGTCATCAGTTCAGCTCAGTCCAAATGCCAAGCCAAGGCAGGTGCCCACTACGACATTTAAACCTGCTTTTGAATGTGTTGATCTGAACATTGGCCTGAAAGCGATTTAGATCAAGAATCTCAGTCATTCTGATCAATTCGAACGCTACTTCCTCAATAGTTCTGTTCTGCTCGTAAGAACGTTAGGCCGATTCTGATGATTCCCTTGGTTCAGCACACCATCGCAGCTACAACCAAGATTGAGAAGAAGGACAATCCACTCTAGAGCTCGTGATTGGCCACTCTTGACAATCGCCTGATTTTGCCGCCAGACAACAGTTTGTTTGTATGTCTTGTGGCTTTTTGAGAGCTTCTGACTCGCTCCCCTGTAACTTAGGTGAGCATCAGCATCAGCTCACCGGCCCCAAACGGCTCGCTCCCTAGGCTTCGGCTTTCCAGCTCCAGCATTCAAGGACTTTCCTTTTCGGACCAAGGCTTCACTGATCAAATCCCATCGGTCCTTTTAGGAATGACCATTTACATAGGCAACCTCTCTTTCCAGGCGGAACAGGAGGACTTGCTCGACCTGTTCAGCCAATACGGCGAAGTCAAGACATGCAGCCTCCCTCTCGATCGAGAGACGGGGCGCAAGCGTGGTTTTGCTTTCGTTGAGATGGCAAACGATGCAGACGAACAAAAAGCGATTGACGATCTTCAGGACGTTGAATGGATGGGGCGAATGATTCGCGTGAATAAAGCAACACCACGTGAACGCACAGGTGGCGGTGGTGGTGGCCGTGGTGGATACGGCGGAGGCGGAGGCGGAGGCGGGAACCGCTGGTAAATCAGTAGCCTTAGCCCTTTCAATAAGGCCACCCTATGGGTGGCCTTATTCGTCTTAATAAGCTTCTTCTGGATCGATTAATTCGAGCATTAGATCTTTTTGCCAAGCCCGTTGGTGGAGCTCTTCGCGGTGGCTAACCGCTTCATTGCCAGAAGGAAAGTCGTCTTGCAGATTTGGAACTGCTGCACGAAGACTGAGCCTGCGTTTCTTTGCGGTGAAGCGATGGAATCGATTGAACGCTCTCGAACGGGTCATCGAACCTCCTTCAAGTCTTTAAGTTCTACCCCCTTTCAGGCCAAATGAACAGTTCAGACGGGATTGCTCAGCAAGCTTTCAGCTCAATGCTTTGATCCGAAACCTTGTAGCGCTTGAATGAAGGTAGTGCCCAAGGTTTATGGCTTTTCACGTTCGGCGCACTGCAAGTCCCCTGAGAAGGCTGCTCAGCAGCCTTAAGCCTCATCGGCGCCTGATTCTTGCGGCAACCACTTGCTCCATTCTCAACAAACTGTTTGATCTCGCCCCGCCGGTACTCATCGGTCTGGCCATTGACGTCGTCGTACACGAGCAAACCTCCTGGTTAGCGAATCTTGGCTTTAGCACTGTCCCTAGCCAATTGGGATTTCTTGCGTTGCTCTCTTTTCTGATCTGGAGTGCTGAATCCTTCTTTGAATATCTTTATGGCGTGTTGTGGCGCAATCTCGCCCAGACAACGCAGCACAATCTTCGCCTTAAGGCCTATAACCACCTCCAGAATTTGGAGATGGCGTTTTTCGAGGCAGATAGCAGTGGACGGCTGATGGCTGTTCTTAATGACGACATCAACCAATTAGAACGATTTCTCGACTACGGGGCCAATCAGATCTTGCAGTTGATTACAACTGTGCTGTTGGTAGGTGGGGCGATGGTCTTCGTCGCTCCAGGCGTTGCCTTGTTCGCCTTTTTGCCTATCCCAGTGATCTTATGGGGATCAATTCAATTTCAGCGGCGGTTGGCTCCGCGTTACCGCGAGGTCAGAGATAAAGCTGGTGAGCTGGCTGCTCATCTCAGCAACAACCTTGGCGGGATGTTCACAATCAAGAGTTTCGCTACAGAAGCCTGGGAACTAGAGCAAATTCGCTATCGCAGTGAGGCCTATCGCAGCAGCAATAAGCAGGCAATCAAACTTTCAGCAGCCTTCATTCCTCTGATTCGCTTTGCCATTTTGTTTGCCTTTTTGGCCATCTTGGTAATTGGAGGCCTTCAGGCATGGAAGGGACAAATGGCTGTTGGGCTTTACAGCGTGCTCGTTTTTATTACACAACGCTTGCTGTGGCCTCTTACAACTCTTGGCCGCACACTTGACGAATATCAGCGTTCAATGGCCTCCACCAATCGTGTGCTGGATTTGATCGATACTCCGATTACCATCGTTGAAGGATCACAGCCGTTGATAACAGCACGAGTGCGGGGCGCTTTGTGCTTTGAGGATGTGGGCTTCCATTACCAAGGCCGCGCTCCTCTTCTAACTCACTTCAATCTTGATATTCCCGCTGGCTGCACGATCGGAATTGTGGGAGCAACAGGGTCAGGAAAAAGCACCCTGGTGAAACTCTTGCTGAGGCTTTATCCACTCAGCTCTGGACGGATTCTTCTGGATGGACAGCCGATTGACATGCTCAAGTTAAGGGATCTACGTCGTTCAATCGCACTGGTCAGTCAAGAAGTTTATTTATTTCATGGAACAGTTTCTGAAAACATTGCGTATGGCAGTCCTGAGACAACTCAGAAAACAATTGATGATGCGGCAGATTTGGCTGAAGCCTCAGAGTTTATTAAAGCCCTCCCGCATGGTTTCAATACGTTGGTGGGTGAACGTGGGCAACGTCTTTCTGGTGGTCAGCGTCAACGAATTGCCCTGGCTAGGGCAATTCTCAAGCAGGCACCGATTCTGATCTTGGATGAGGCCACCGCTGCCGTTGATAATGAGACAGAAGCAGCGATTCAACGTTCTTTGATGCATATCACCAAAAACCGAACCACTGTTGTGATTGCTCATCGTCTTAGTACTGTGAGGCATGCAGATCAGATTATTGTTATGGATCAAGGAAATATCGTCGAGCAAGGCACTCACGATTCACTTTTGCAGCAATCAGGTATCTATAGGGATCTCTGGCGAGTTCAGGCTGGTTTGCGTGCTGACGAATTGCTGTTGGCCTGAATCAACTCTTTTCGAGTCTTTGGTTTGTCATATTTGTGAGATGTCTTCTGATTATCGCAATATCCACATGGCACGATTATTTCGTTGTCGATTAACTACAGCGTAGCTCATTTGGTTGTCTTGTCGATACAGGTTGCCAAAAAGAGCTTTGATTTTTTGTAAGTCTTGGCTTCTTCTGCTGAGGAATAAAAGCAGTATCTTCTTTCCACTGACTAAAGATCTTGAAGCAAGCACCAGTTAACAATTCAAATTGAGCTTATGATTAACTCTAGCTGTTCAACACAATTGAGCATTGGCTAGAGTGTTGTTTAAAGCCGCAGGCTGCTTTTATTAGAGAAAAATCTAAAGGGCTCTAAGATGGTGATATGACTCCCAAGCATCAAGGCAGTTCTGGTTGGCGTTCAATGACCACTGCCATTGGCGTGGGGCTGATCGCAGGCCTGTTCCTTTCAATTCCACTCAGTCGATCACTCACGCAAAAGACTGCAGGCACAACCACTCCCCTTTTCCCGATTAGCAATCCCTTCAATGCCTGGCAGGGCTTTGGTAATCGTGATGTGGTGGTGCTCGGCATGGATGCAGGGCGTGGCAACACTGATGTGATCTTCACGATTCGAGTTACGGGGGGCGAAACAAGAATCACCCAGATTCCACGTGATAGTTATATCAATTCGCGTAGTTTTGGGCCAATGAAAGTTAATGCTTTGTATGCATATGGTGGTATCGAGGCGGTAAAAAGTGAGTTAACTCGGCTGATGCATCGCCCCATTAGCCATCACATCCTTGTTAATCTTGAAGGAATCAGAACTATTGCAGACTTATTGGGAGGCATTGAGGTTGATGTGCCTAAGCGTCTTTATTACCAAGATCAATCCCAGGGTCTTTATATTGATCTTCAAGCTGGCCCTCAGATCTTGAAAGGTAAAGATCTCGAGGGGTTTTTGCGTTGGCGCCATGATGGTGAAGGCGACTTTGGTCGCCTGGGTCGTCAACAACTAGTCCTCAAGAGTCTTTTTAGTAAGCTCACTCGAGCTGAGAATCTTATTCGACTGCCAGCATTGATAAGTGCTGCAGGCCGTAACATCAAGACAGATATGGGGCCTTTGGAGCTTGGAGGCTTAATGACAGCAATGGGTACTACTGAACTTGAAACAACGCGGCTAGCAGCTAAGCCATTCTTTAGTAATGGCATCAGTTACCTAGATACTGAATGGCCAGATGCTGCGGAAGCCAATGGCTCGCTTTACCGATTCCTATTTTAAATCGATCGGTGGCAGATCAAAATCGAATCATTTCCCTTGAGCTCTTAATGGGAAATCTGATATGAAGTGTTTGTTCAGCTTCGACTCCATCATAGGCAAGAAATAGCAATAAAGACTAGAACTAGAAGATGGATTTTGCGTCCAATTTGCTGAACTTTAATAATAAACTATTGCTATTATGTGTTTTCTTTTACGGCCTTAAATGATCAGATTAAGAATGTAAATGATGTGATTACCTCTTTGAACAGCCCCTTGACTTTATTCCATCTAAACTCGTTAGTGCTTGCTGCTAATGTATATAAACGCCCCCGATCAACGACCACTGTTGCTAGTTCATGGCGTTCTCGATCTTCAAGATGAACGGTATACTCCAAATCGTAAAAGATGTGTCCTCCTGCTTCACGCTGATTGGCGTCTACTAACTCAGCCTCTCGCCCACTGCCTTGAGGTGCAATCACTTCACGGCTTAAACGTTCCCCAATTGCAATTGGACTCCCTAGGGTTTGCAGATCTCCTTTCTCGTCAACTTTCGAAACAGCCAAACTTAGTGTTTCGTCGCTGTTGATTAAGTCGTGAAATACCACCTGAGGCCCTCCACTCATGCTCACACGACTCCATCCATTGGGATAAAGGAATGCATAACGACCATCCGGGCTCTGGAAGGAGTTCATGCCTGCATATGAACCACTGCAGGCAGCGAGCAGCATCACAAGAGCACAAGCGAAACCCACACGTGAAATGGTTCGCACAAGTTCAAGCATTGGAAGAGAGCCGGACTTGCTGACCATTCTGCCGGCGTACGGTCTTGGCTTGATCAACAATTGCCACCTGGTGAACTGCCAAGATTCTCAGTATCTGCGGCGGACCCCTGAGCGGCTTTACTCGACCCCTGGCTCGGTTGATCGACCAGTTCGAGCGTCTGCCTGGGATTGGGCCACGAACGGCCCAGAGACTTGCCCTGCATCTGTTGAGACAACCGGAAGATCAAATCCGCGCTTTTGCTGAGGCACTCCTCGCGGCCCGTTCTCAAGTGGGTCAATGTCAGACCTGTTTTCATCTCAGCGCGGAGCCTTTATGCGACATTTGCCGTGATGGCACGCGATGCGATCAATTGCTTTGTGTGGTGGCTGATTCCCGAGATCTGCTAGCTCTCGAAAGAACCAGGGAATATAAGGGTCGTTATCACGTCCTCGGTGGACTGATTTCACCAATGGATGGTATCGGGCCGGACATGCTGCAGATCCCCAGCTTGATTCAACGCGTTGATCGAGATGGCATCAGCGAGGTCATTCTCGCTCTCACTCCCAGTGTTGAAGGTGACACCACTAGTCTTTACCTGGCAAGGTTATTAAAGCCGTTCACCCAAGTGAGTCGAATCGCCTACGGCCTTCCTGTTGGTAGTGAGTTGGAGTATGCCGACGAAGTCACCCTGACTCGTGCACTTGAAGGCCGTCGAGCTATGCAATAAAGCAATGTCTTCCACCCATCGTCAGACCCAATACAGCACCATTTTGCCTGCGGAGCGCCTTCCGGAATGGTTGCGTCGCCCCATTGGCAGCGTCTCCCAGTTGGAGCAGATGCAGCAGCTGGTGAAGGGGAATCAACTACACACCATTTGTGAGGAAGGGCGTTGTCCCAATCGCGGCGAGTGTTACGCAGCCGGCACAGCAACTTTTCTCCTAGGCGGATCGATCTGTACTCGTAGTTGTGCTTTCTGCCAGGTCATGAAAGGCCAATCTCCTCAGGCAATTGATCCGCTCGAAGCAGAGCGAGTTGCAGATGCGGTGCAGCAGATGGGTCTTCGTTATGTGGTTCTTACTTCAGTAGCAAGGGATGATTTGCCCGACCATGGGGTGGGTATTTTTACTGACACCATGGCGGCCATTCGCCAGCGCAATCCTCTTATTGAGATAGAAGTGCTGACGCCGGATTTTTGGGGCGGATTCGCTGATCTGGCCAAGGCATTAGAGGCCCAGAGAGAACGGCTCACGCAGTTGCTCATGGCTGCACCAGTTTGTTTCAACCACAACCTCGAAACCGTTGAAAGGCTTCAGAGCAAGGTTCGACGGGGAGCTACGTATCACCATTCTCTCAATCTGCTGGCTGCAGCGCGGGAACTTGCTCCCAACATCCCTACCAAATCAGGCTTGATGTTGGGACTAGGAGAAGAGCAAGAAGAGGTGATTCAGACTCTTGAGGATCTCCGTTCTGTTGACTGTCAACGGGTCACATTGGGTCAGTATCTGCGCCCTTCATTGGCACATATTCCGGTGCATCGTTATTGGCATCCTGAGGATTTCAAGAACTTGGCTGAAGTTGCTCGCAAGCTTGGATTTGCTCAGGTGCGTAGTGGGCCTCTAGTGCGTAGTAGTTATCACGCTTGTGAAGAATGATCTTTGCGATCCAATCCCCGGCAGGTTTGCCAACGGCGCTGATTACGCTTCAGCACCTCACTGCAGCTTCCAACCATCAACGCTCCGGCTCCACCCCAGATCATCCTGAGTGGGAAATCCATTGGGGCTGCTCCTAGCTCTCGGACAGTAAAAAATCCACGTTGCCGGAAATAACGAATTAAGCGATCGTGTTGGCGCCCTTCATCACAAATTGCCAGTAGTCGAGCCTGTTTACAAGGAGTGGCTTCAAGTGCCCAGGCCATGGTGCCAACCCAGATGAGATCCCCTACTCCGGCGGGTGCTTCAGGATGAACACGCATTGTGTCGAGCTGTAATCCCTTCTCACCTGCATAGGCCCAAGCCTTCATCTCACCCCAAAGTTGTATACGTTCCTGATCGAGGGCTTGTGCGACAACTAATTTTAAGGACCAGAGATTGAGTGGTCTTCTCACCTGCAGCCTCAAGAGCAGGCCGGCATCAGAGGCCTGCTTTTCTAACTCAATTAGACTTAGTTGAGTCATAGCAAGGGAAGGAGAGTGACAAATTTTTGACGAGTCAAGGCAATACAGCCTAGTTACGAATGGCAAGCTGATCACAGTAATCGTAGAATTCAAGATGAAATTCAGCTTCTACTCTCTGCCTGTGTTTATTGGCGGGCTTTTTCCGGCAGAAGTTGATTTAGTGGTTGCTGATAACATCATTGCTGAGTTCAGAATAACAGAGCAGCATTTAACTGCAATATATGCTCAGAGCCATCATCTTCTCAAAGTAAGCTAGCGCTCTATATATGTAATATCAGCATGAAGTTTTGCCAAGTAGCCGGTTAATATAAGCATGGAGGCTCGTTTTTGCTGATCTCATTTTAAGCTTATTAGCTGTCTATTGAAACTCTAAATACAAACGATCTTTTGCGAAAGGAGTCAGATGTATTTAGGTTAGTGATGCAAGTCATCAAGGTTGCTTGAGTAATGAGCGCGAAACGGCAATGCTTAACATTTTTATTGCGTAGCTTATTGCTAGTCAGGTCAAGCCAGTTTCTTTTAATGGCTTTGAATTGCAGGCTGTGGAAACGAATGATTGGGCTGTTCTAGGGTGTTTATAGAAGGTTTCTCAAGAGTTTGTTTGAGTTTCTTCTTTCGCCACACTTTTATCGGTAAGCAAGGCCCTTACGAATAGGTGTTAAGGTCTTGCCTAATTGAAATGCCTTTGCCCTAATAATGAAGCATTTAAAGAGCAAGTAAGCTGGGATTAACTGAAAAGGCCTATAGGGTTAAGGCTTATTGATTTTGCTTCGATTTTAGTGCCTAAAACATTGATGAGCTGCTCTAAGAAGAGTCATCTCTATCGCTTAGCAGCTAATTTTAGATTTAATCTCAGGGTTATCCTCTAAACATTGAGCTCACAGAGCTTTCCTCATGGATGCGCCAAATCGCTTCGCCAAGCATATTGGCCACTGAAAGTACCTGCAATTGAGGGAAGTGTCGTTCCGCGGCGATGGGAATGCTGTTGGTAACCAAGACTTGTTCGAATAAGCCTTCTTCGGATAAGCGTTCGCAGGCGGGGGGCGAAAACACGGCATGGGAGGCACAGGCAATCACCCGTTTAGCCCCTTGTTGTCGAAGCAGACGAGCCCCTGAGCAAATCGTTCCGCCAGTGTCGATCATGTCGTCGATCAGGATGGCTGTTTTTCCAGCTACATCGCCGATCACTGTGAGACTTTCGGCAACGTTGTGACCTGATCGGCGCTTGTCAATAATGGCCAGTGGCGCATCCCTCATTTGTTTCGCAAAGGCTCGGGCTCGTGCAACTCCTCCTACATCTGGAGACACCACCACGACTTCGTTAAGTTCTTGTGCTGCGAGGTAATCAACCAGGACTGGTGAGCCGTAGATGTGATCGCAAGGGATGTCAAAGTAGCCCTGGATTTGGGCGGAATGCAGATCCATGGCGAGGACCCTGTTCACGCCAGATTTCACCAGCAGGTTTGCGGTGAGCTTGGCAGTGATTGACTCGCGACCAGCCGTTTTGCGGTCGGCTCTTGCATAGCCGTAGTAGGGGACTACAGCCGTGATCTGCCTGGCAGAGGCGCGCTGACAGGCATCAACCATGATCAGCAGCTCCATCAAATTGTCGTTCACTGGCGCGCAGGTGGGCTGAATCAGGAAGACGTCACAACCTCGGATCGATTCCTGGATTTGTACATAGAGCTCACCATCTGCGAACCGTTTGCAGATCCTTGGACCATCGGGAACACCTAGGTAGGCCGCAATCTCTCTTGCAAGAGCTGGATTTGAGGTGCCGCTGAACAAGCGCAGACGCTGCATGTCATAGCTGATGCTCTCTTGTTCGGTACGGGCTGCGGTCAGAAAACTCGTCACGTCGACAGCGAGCAATATCAGCTGTACTCCGATGCTAGTGCTGCAAAGGCTCTCATCTCAACTTCTTCTCTATGTAGGGTCGCCTGATGATTGCTCCCATCCCTTTTCTGGTTGGTGCAGGGCCCCTCCCTGATGGTCGGATGCGGTCTGGTTGCTTGCTTTTGGCTAGCGCTTGGGGAGGGGAGTTGAGCCATCATCGCTGCTCTGAAAATCCCCATCAGGTTCTTGGTTTGTTGCCTGCGGAGGGGGGCATGGTGCGACTGAGTGGTGATCCAGCCATGCTTCATCCCGATGGTGGTAGCTGGCTGGAGGCTCTGGGAGCATGGCGCCAGCCCACCATTTTGCTGGTCTCGCCTTTGCCATCCGGGGAGATCCCTGGGGTGGCAGCTGCTTATGTAGCGCTCTGTGCGGCCCTCGATGTTCCTCTGATTGGGGTTCTGCAATTGGGTGGCCCATGGGACCTCAGCCTTCGCCGCTTGGATGGTTTGCCGTGGTTCGGTTTGCTTCCAGATGATCCCTCAGCTTTGTCAGCAGTCCCTAATGGGGGCTGCTTGCAGCAGGGGCCCTCTTTGGAGGAGGTCGTGGTGCAATTGCGTCGACGGCTACTGCTGTCGTCCGATTGATGAGGCCCTGTTAGTTGCCCTGCGGCCAGAGCGGCATGGGGTGGCTTGCCTTGAGTTGCCGCAGGGTTTGTTCCCCGGCTCTTGGGGCTAGAGGTAACTCGCTGAGGATTGGGAATTGATTGTTGCTAAGAGCCGCTGCCGTGAGGCTTAACAACTCACGAGGGGTTAAATCGGTTTGCACTTCTTTTGAAAACTCTTTCAGAAGTTTGGGGAGTTTTGCGAGGGTGTTCGGCTGCCGCAATTGTCTAGACAGACCGTTCAGGATCCATTGTTGCCTTTGACGCCGACCGCTTTCTTCTTCAGGACCTGCGCGGTAGCGAACCAGTTGTTCTACCTCGCCTCCATTGAGTCTCTGCCGCCCTGCTCGCAAGTTCACCGAATAGTTCTGGGCATTGTCTTTGTGTTTAATAGGCGCGTTGAGGTTGACCTCCACATCTCCGAGTCCATCTACAAGGACTCTTAGAGCTTTGCGGGGGATCACCACAAAGCGGTGGGGTTGTCCTTTTGTAAGGCCGAGGATTTCCGCAATCACATCGGCGGTAAGGGCAATACCCCCCCGCCCGTAACTTGACGCTAGTGGTTGCATCCCATTGCTTCCAGGCAGGGTCACAGCGAGTTCAATCGGCAGCTGAAGAACTTCAACAGGTTGCTTGGCCGCAACCTTCACGAGCATCAGGCTGTCTGCATTGGCTGAACCCATCGGTGCCGCTTGGTTTGTGAGATCGTTCAGTTGGTCCGAATCAATGCCCACTAACAAGATGATGATTGGTTGTTTGGGAAGCGGCGCTAGGGAGGTTGCTTTGTCCACTGATGGATCGCCTTTGGCGACTTGATCTGGCTTCGGCCAGAGCAGCCCCAGGGCCGTGCTTGCCAGCCAAAGACCACCCAGGGTCGCAGCCAGGCGTAGCAAGGTACGGCCTGGATATTTCCCCATCCAGCGACCAACGCTCGATGGCGTTGGCGTTCTGCCTGAATCTTGTGTAGGCATCAACCGTGTTGAGGACAGCGGCATCACAGTCTTGCTCAACTACAGCTCCTTAGGGTTAAAAGTCCAATGGCTTTTGGACGAACCGAGACTTCTGGCAAGGCATCTTGCGAGTATGTAACGACCCTGCCTAAGTCCTTCCAAGATTGATTGGGGCTAATGGCTGATCTAGATGCTGACTTCGATCAGATTCCACTGTTGTTTTTATTTTCTGGTGTTTTTTGATGGTTGAGGGCAGCTCAGCGTTAGTCCGCACGACAGGGGTGTTACTTCATCCCACAGCACTGCCTGCAAGTCCAGTTTGCGGCAGTTTCGGTGCTCCTTCCAGGGCTTGGTTGCAATCACTTGCTCGCCATGACATCGGTGTGTGGCAGTTGTTGCCTTTGGCTCCTCCTGATGCGACAGGGTCTCCCTACAGCTCCCCTTCAAGCTTTGCTCTTAACCCTTGGTTGCTTGATGCCGATGATCTTGTTGATGAGGATTTCCTGTCCGCATCCGTTCTTCGTGAGTTGCCTGGAACAGTTCCTATCCAGGAGCCTTGCGCATCGGTTGATTTTGCTCTGGCTGACCTTCGCAGTCAGCGACTTGGCATAGCCTTAAGGGAGGCTTGGTCAGAGCAGGCTAGAGACCATCATCTTGCCTTTGAGAGTTGGTGTAGCAAGCAGTTCTGGCTTGAGGACCATGTTTTATTTATGGAGCTCCGTCGTCAGCATCAAGGCCTCCCTTGGTGGGAATGGCCGGAAGGCTTGGCAGCTCATCAACGTAGGGCTCTCAATGCCTGGAAAGGTCATCATCAGGAGGCTCTGCTTGAACATCGTTTGCTGCAATGGCAGCTTGATCGGCAGTGGCAAGCACTGAGACATCTAGCAGGCGAGCTTGGCGTTTTGTTGTTTGGTGATCTGCCTTTCTATGTTGCGCGCGATAGCGCTGACGTCTGGAGTCATCAGGGCCTGTTTTCGATCCTTCAAGGAGGGGAGCTTGAGATCCAAAGTGGTGTTCCCCCTGATTATTTCTCCAGTACAGGACAACTCTGGGGCACGCCTGTTTATCGCTGGTGGCGGCATCGCTGCAGTGGATTCCATTGGTGGCGTAGCCGCTTTGTGCGTCAATGGCAACAGGTGGATCTCTTACGTCTCGACCATTTCAGGGCGCTTGCGTCTTATTGGGCAGTTCCTGGATCCGATACGACAGCGGAGCACGGGGAGTGGCGGTCTTCTCCAGGTGCAGCTCTATTGAAGCGGCTAAGGCGTGATGCTGGTGGCAGCTTGCCACTGGTTGCAGAAGATCTGGGAGTGATTACTGCTGATGTGGAAGCGCTACGAGACCAATTTGGTCTGCCTGGAATGAAAATTCTCCAGTTTGCTTTTGATGGCAATCCCAGTAATCCATATCTACCTGAAAATATTAAGGGTCATCACTGGGTGGTTTATACAGGCACCCACGACAATCCAACGACGCTGGGTTGGTGGCAGCAGCTTGATCTCGACATCCGTGAGCGGGTCGCAGATCGATTGAAGGGTGCAGTTCATGCCCCTGGTTGGCAGTTGCTGGAGCTGGGCCTAGCGACAGAGGCGTGTTTAGTGATGACCCCAGTGCAGGATTTGCTTCATTTAGATGATGCAGCTCGTTTCAACACCCCTGGCACTGTCGAGGGGAATTGGTGTTGGCGGTTGTCTTGCTTTGATTCAGCTCTTGATGGGGCCCTGAGCGGCTATGGCGAGAGAGGAGCTGTCTGGGGACGTTCGCTTGAATCGGCATCCGGTTTGCTGACGGCATCTGCGAGTCGGTAAATCCCAGGATGATTGGGTTCGGGAGTATGCGCCTGGCCCTTCCAAATGACGCTGTCCTCAGGAGCAGCTGGAGGCTTGATTTCTAGTAGGAGGGGTGGCCGCAATTGAAGAGTGAGTGTCCCCTGAGCTTCTCTGAGATTTGTGAGATCTTTTCCAGCGCTGTTGATTTTGAGCATACGTGGCTGACTGAGATTGATCTCCAGTAGACCTATCTCATCCTGAGCTTTGTGCTGGATAAGGGTTGCGTTGAGCCATTGTTCTGGAGATCGTTTTCGTGCTTCTTCCAGGGGTCTTAGGCCATCAAGGGCGGGGTTGGCTGTCTCGCTTGCGTGCTGATCAGCAAGGGATTCAAGGCTGACTGTGATTGGCGAGAGTGTTTGACTGTTGAGTGCAGCAAGATGCTTTTGCTGGTGATTGAGGGCCAAGAGGCTGCTGAGCATGACCACGGCATAAATCACACTCCCTTGCCAGGTGGTGAAGACATCGATGCTGCCGGGGGTGAATCGCGTCAGGCCCCTTTTGGAATGAGTTTGGTTCCTTGCATTGCGTTCTGGCATGGCCCCGTTGAGGCTGCCTGGGGCTAGTTCAAGATGCTGCTCCAGCAGCGGCAGCATTGAGCACAGATAGGCTGGCTCTGGTAGTCGTTTGACCCACCCCCTTTCAATTGCTTCTAAAACGGGGGTAGTGATTCGTGTTTCTTCAGCTAAATCACGCAGGCTCATTCCACACTGTTCGCGACGCTCTCTGAGTTGTCGACCAGCTTCCAGTAATGAACTCTGGAATATCTGTTGTGGATCTTGTCTGGTTTCGACTTCAGATCTTGATTTTTGCCATGGAAGGTTTAGTCGCATCGGCGTTTCAATTGGATGGCTTTATCAAGCGCATCAACACATTGAGGGCTTGGTGATTTTCAGTAGGGGAGTCCATTCTCTCTCGTCAAGAGCGCGCCAGCACCCTTCTGGTAATGCGTCTAGGGCAACATTTGCAATCGCAGTGCGTTGAAGGTCTAATACGGGGTGACCTAGTTGTTCGGCTACGCGACGGATTTGCCGGTTGCGGCCTTCCCTTAGAACAATCTTCAAAAGGCTTTGGCTTGAGTGTGATTGCAAAAGCTCTAGTTCAGCGGGCAAGGTTGTTTTCCCATCAAGCATGACGCCATGTCGCCAGCTTGAGAGCACTAGGGCTGAGGGTTTACCTTCCACCAAGACTTGGTAAGTCTTGTGATGTGCATAGCGTGGATGGGTCAATCGCAGCGTGAGCTCTCCTTGGTTGGTGATTAGCAGAGCTCCTCGGCTATCGGCATCAAGTCTGCCTACAGGATGAAGACCCTTGCATAGTTTGTCGGGCAGCATGCTGAAGACAGTCACTCGCCCGTGGGGATCATGACAACTAGTGATCACCCCCGCAGGTTTGTTGAACAGCAACACTCTTGTTTCGGTGTTGGAATTGAGCACACGCCCATCTACAGAGATCTTGTCAAGCTCTGGATCGGCCTTGTCGCCAAGCTTGGCAAGATGGCCATTCAGCGTTACCCGCTCTTGCAGGAGGAGTTGCTCGGCATGGCGCCGGGAGCAGAGTCCTGACGCTGCAATCAGCTTTTGCAGTCTTTGTTGCTTCATGCCAATGTTGTCAGCATGGTTTTCAGCGGGCGCCGAGAACCAGCTGCACCATATCCATCTCCAAACATTTAATAGTTGGAAGAGTGTTTTGGAAGATGTGGTGAGGTTTTCGAGGG
The DNA here is from genome assembly GCF_047304515.1 of Prochlorococcus sp. MIT 1306. Classification (NCBI taxonomy): domain Bacteria; kingdom Bacillati; phylum Cyanobacteriota; class Cyanophyceae; order Synechococcales; family Prochlorococcaceae; genus Prochlorococcus; species Prochlorococcus sp. MIT 1306. The sequence goes on from NZ_CP138959.1 coordinate 626,221, forward strand.
CATCATTATAGATAAGGATTTGCAAGTGCTTGGCGCATCAAAAGACTGTCTCTATTGATGGCGTTTGAAGATAAAACGTTAATTCTCGACTTTAAAGCCTTCTTCATTTTGGCAATGGTGTGGAATTCGTCCGCAAGGCATTGATTTGCTCGTGGTAAACGATGGTAAATTAGGAAACCTGGTTGTTTCGTTATTCAGTATGGCTCCGTTGGCTGTGCTTTCAGATGTCGACCTGGTGCGTTCGTACCTGCGCGATATCGGTCGAGTGCCGCTGCTGAGCCATGAGCAGGAGATCACGCTGGGTCGTCAGGTGCAGGAGTTGATGTCTTTAGAGCAGCTTGAGTCTGAACTGGAAGGTCAAACAGGTGAGCCAGCGAGTCATAAAGAGCTAGCGAAGGCAGCTGGCTTGACTGCGTTGCAGCTCAAGAAGAAGTTGCAGAGCGGACGACGTGCGAAGGAGCGGATGGTGTCGGCGAACCTGCGCTTAGTGGTGAGTGTTGCCAAGAAGTACACCAAAAGGAATATGGAGCTGCTTGATTTGATCCAAGAGGGAACGATCGGCTTGGTGAGGGGAGTGGAGAAGTTCGACCCAACCCGTGGCTACAAGTTTTCGACCTATGCGTATTGGTGGATTCGTCAGGGGATCACGCGTGCGATTGCGGAGAAGAGCCGGACGATCCGTCTGCCGATCCATATCACGGAGATGTTGAACAAGCTCAAGAAAGGCCAGCGAGAGTTAAGTCAGGAGATGGGGCGCACGCCAACAGTGAGCGAACTTGCAGAGTTTGTGGAGTTGCCCGAGGAGGAGGTGAAGGATCTGATGTGCCGTGCACGTCAGCCGATGAGTTTGGAGATGAAGGTGGGAGATGGTGATGAAACGGAGTTGCTTGAGTTGCTTGCTGGGGAAGAGGAGTTGCCGAGCGAGAAGGTGGAAGTGGATTGCATGAAAGGCGATTTACGTACCTTGCTAGAAAAGTTGCCTGAGCTGCAGGGTCGGGTGCTGCGGATGCGTTATGGAATCGACGGAGGCGAGCCGATGAACCTCACCGGGATTGCTAAGACTTTAGGAATGAGTCGCGATAGAACACGCCGTCTGGAGAGAGAAGGCTTGGCGTTGATGCGAACCTCTTCGTTTGAACTTGAGGCTTATATGGCGGTTTGAAACTTGCTTTTTAGTTTTCTGAGAGTAGACAACCAAAGCTAAGATTTAGGGATTGTTCCTGGATTAATTTATCCCAACTCTCGTCCGTATTAGTTGCATATTCTCTTCCCTTTGTCATTGCCTGTTTAGCATGGGATGAATATAACTTAGTTGGACTTTTGCTAAATCTTCGTGCCAATCGATAGATAGCTATTCTGGAATAATAACATTGATGAATGGCAGAGACTTGTATTGTGGAGTGGTTTCTTTCCCCCTAGCGATTGTTATTCTTCATGCCCATGTTTAGGTGGTTCGTGGAGTAAGGGTTTGCAACATGCCATTTGCGACCTTGCGAGGGCTGAAGGTTCGCCTTAGCAGGCTCATTAAGGCCTTGATATCAGATGCGCTTAAACGCTCGTCTTTGATCAATGTCATCAGTAGACGACTACGCAAAGTGGATCCATCTGGGCCAAGTAGCAGTTTTAGGCCTGCTCCTGCTACAGGGATTAGTTCTGCGTCTGGTGCTACAGCGTCTTGGTTTATCACTTTCAGTAAACTTTCAATTCGCTCCAGGCGCAGGTGCCCATTATTATCAAAAATCACCTCCATCAGTTTCTCTCGCATCTCCATTGAGTCTCCTGCCAGTAGACGTTTGGCCACATATGGGTAGGCAATTGCGATGATCTTGAACTCTGGATCTAGCCTTAATGCAAGACCTTCTTGACTAACAACAGCTCGGATGATCAAGGCAAATCTCGCCGGGACTCTGAAGGGGTAATCGAACATCAGTTCTGAGAAACGATCGGTGATTGCCTTGAAGTTGAAGGACTCCACTGATTCACCAAGAGAGCCACCAAGTACTTCTTCTAGTGCCGGTATGATTGTCGTTAGATCACTTGTTAGACTAAGGAAGCCCAGCTTTTGAAAGTCTTTAGCTAGCGCATTAAAATCGTTGTTGATTAGGTGAACTACTGCTCCAGTAAGAGTGAGACGATCGTCATCACTAATTGAATCCATCATGCCGAAATCGCAGTAGGCAAGATGGCCCATCTTTTTACTTTGACCACTGAGGGCAAAAATGTTGCCTGGGTGAGGATCAGCATGGAAATAGCCGAACTCAAAAAGTTGTTGAAGACCGCTGATGACGGCCGTCCTGATCAGTGCTGTTGGATTAAGGAGTTGGGCTTTTAACTCCTTGCGGTCTCGTAGCTTCGTGCCCTCGATCCAGCTTGTGGTTAGTACACGGCGGGATGACAGCAATCGCTCCACCCTCGGGACCGTCACCGTTGGGTCTTTGGCGAAAAGAGCCGCAAATCGTTCAGCATTGTTAGCTTCTTGTTCGTAATCAATTTCCTCAAATAGGCTGCGACCGAATTCATCAATGATGTTGCCTAGCCCAAAGCCCAGGTTGAGCGGGAGCACTGGTGCTGACAGCACTCCGAGAAGGCGGATGATGACGAGATCGCGGCGCAAGATGAACGCCAGTTGAGGACGTTGTACTTTCACGGCTACCCATTGATTACCGTGTAGGCGAGCTTTGTAGACCTGGCCAAGGCTGGCTGCAGCAATTGGCTGGCTAGGAAACTCTTCAAAGAGTTGACTAGCTGGAGCCCCAAGATCTTCTGCCAACGTGGCGAGGGCCGTGGCATGGTTGAAGGAGGGCAGATTGTCTTGAAGGCTGGTGAGTTCCTCGAGCCATTCACGCTTGATTAGGTCTGGTCGGGTGGAAAGGGCTTGGCCCACCTTGATAAAGCAAGGCCCGAGGTTGGTGAGGGTGATGAGCAGTTTTTTTGCGAGCCTTTTTTGTTCCTCTTCGTTGTTGTTAGAGCCCTGAGACAGCACTGTCACCGCCAGTGTGAGCAGTGAGGTGAGGACATGAATGAATCGAGGTATCCACACCCAGGGCCTGGCTAGCAACCAGAGCAGATCCTGATTCGCGTCGTAACGCATCGGGGCTTTGCGGGATGCTGAAGCGGACGATGGATTGGAGGTGTTCAACAGACCGCACGGGCACGTTGATCATCAGACTTTAGAAACGGCGATTCACCTTCATGGGCTTTCTTCCCCTGTTGACTCGCGACCGTGGTCGCAGCTTGCATCTCCCCGCTCATGGTCGTGGGGCTGGCTTGCCTGATGATCTGCGTGCAATGTTGCGCCATCGAGCTGGCATCTGGGATCTGCCGGAACTTCCTGAGTTGGGTGGGCCATTGATGCAGCAGGGGGCGGTGGCAGAGAGTCAAAGGCAGGCAGCGATTGCTATCGGGGCTGAGCGGGGGTGGTATGGCGTCAATGGCGCGACAGGCCTCTTGCAGGCTGCTCTCTTGGCAATAGCAAGGCCTGGTCAGGCTGTGTTGATGCCTCGCAATGTCCATCGCAGCCTCATTCAGGCTTGTGTTTTGGGCGATCTCACGCCTGTCTTGTTTGACCTGCCTTTCATGGTTGATCGGGGTCATGTGTTGCCCCCTGATGGACCTTGGTTGAAGGACGTTTTGAATGAACTTCCCATCGCTGGTGTTGAGATTGCTGCAGCTGTGTTGGTGCATCCCACTTATCAGGGCTATGCGACGGATCTCAAGCCCATGGTTGTTGAGCTTCATTCTCGGGGTTGGCCGGTATTAGTGGATGAGGCTCATGGTGCTCATTTCGCTAGTCGGGTGGATGCATCTTTGCCTGATTCTGCGATCACAGCAGGTGCTGACTTAATCGTCCACTCATTGCACAAATCTGCTGCCGGTTTGACTCAGACGGCAGTGCTTTGGAGCCAAGGGGATCGCGTTGATCCCAAGGCTGTCGAGCGCAGTCTCGGCTGGTTGCAAACCACCAGTCCAAGCGCACTCTTGCTGGCTTCTTGTGAAGCGTCGCTGAGTGACTTGTGCAAGCCTGCAGGCTTGCACAAGCTGGGAACGCGCCTCAAGGATGCTCGCGAATTGGCGGTTCAACTTCGTCAGTTGGGATTGCCTTTGCTTGAAAACCAGGATCCCTTGCGGCTGATTTTGCACACCGCTGAAGAGGGTATCAGCGGACTTGAAGCAGATGCTTGGCTGATGGCCAGGGGGCTGGTGGGCGAACTTCCAGAACCAGGCTGCCTAACGTTCTGTCTTGGCTTGGCGCCCCAGCGTGGATTGGTCAGGCTGATGCATCGTCGCTGGCGGGGACTCCTTGCCGCCAAAGGTAAGGGCCTCCCTTTGCCAGTTTTTACGCCCCCGCCACTGCCGCGCATTACAGCACCAGCAATGGCTTGCGGCTTGGCTTGGCGCGCTCAAAGTCGGAGAGTGTCGATTGCTGATGCGGTAGGGAGAGTCGCGGCGGAGTTAATCTGTCCCTATCCTCCAGGGATTCCCTTGCTAGTGCCAGGTGAGAAGCTGGATCACAGACGTGTGGACTGGCTTTTAGAGCAGCAGAACCTTTGGCCCGAGCAGATAGCTGGTACGGTAAAAGTTCTGGCCTTGTAAGACCATCAATGGTGTGGGCGTGAGAGCAGAGGCCTTTCGATGGAGATTGGTTGCAGCCGGATCTTCCAGCCAGCGGATTAGCAGTGGTCTGGCTGCCGGAGCCTTCGGTTTGGTGGTGGTTGCTTTAGGGGGTTGGTGGTTCACGGTTGGTTTGGGTGTGATCGTGCACCTTGCTTTGCTTGAGTTTTTCCGCATGGCGAAGTTCACCGGAATCAGGCCGGCGACGAAAACGACTCTTGTGGCCTGTCAGTTGTTGCTGATCAGTACACAGTGGGGAGTGGTTGGCGGCTTGCCATCTGATCTTGCTGCGGCAGTGCTGCCTCTCTCTGGAGCAGCCATTTGCGGTTGGTTGTTGCTTCAGCCGATCACCGGCTCCATTGCCGATATCGCCGCCTCGATCTTTGGGTTGTTTTACTTGGGGTTTTTACCCAGTCATTGGTTGCGATTGCGCAATTTGAGTGCTCTCGATCTTGCTCCTGGGCTGGGTCAGCTTCCTGGCTGGTGTGCAGGCTGGTTGACTTCTGGGATGGCGATCACTTTGGTGGCTTGCTTGATGATCGTCGCTAGTGATATTGGCTCTTATGAATTGGGACGTCGTTTTGGACGCCTACCTTTATCTTCTATTTCGCCTGGCAAGACTGTGGAAGGTGCTGTCGGAGGCCTGTTTTGCGCAATGACTATAGGGGCAGTCGCTGGTGAGCTTTTGGCTTGGCCATTGGGGTTTTTGCTGGGCGTGCTGCTTGGAGTTTTGGTTGCATTATTTGCGCTGGTTGGAGACCTGATCGAGTCGATGATGAAACGAGATGCGGGTCTTAAGGATTCTGGTGATGCGCTGCCTGGTCATGGCGGCATCCTTGATCGCATTGATAGCTATCTCTTCACTCCTGCAGTGGTGTATTACGCAGTAACGCTGATCCTGCCTGTAATGAGTTAATGCGATCAGGGTGTTACTGATGCGCGACCCTTGAGGTGAAGTTGTCCACCGTTCAGAACGGCTTCTTCAATGTGAATAGCCGGGTCCATGGGTAGTGAAGCTTCTAAATCCACATCCTGGTGTCTAATCAGCACGGTTCCTTGATCCGCTCTGATTAGAAAACGTCGTCTTGCCGGTTCTTGTTGACCAATCACTTGAGCCTGTAATTCCAAGGTGTCGTTGTTGATTTGAAGTCCTCCAAGAGGCGTTATGCCAATGAGCTCTTCTGCTAGCCAATCGCCAAGCCATCTCCATGGATCTGATAGCAGGACCTGATTGAGGTCTTTGTCCGTGATTGATACAGTGCCCTGAAGATCGAAGCTTTGCTCGAGAGTCACAGCCTGGGCTGATTTGCCGAGGTTCATTTTCAGCCTGAGGGGGCCGCTTTTTAATTCGGCGTAATGCAATGGCAGGCCTTGAAAGATCACCTCCTTGGCCATGAGACTGACTCCTGAAAGACGACCTCTCAATAGCTCGAGAGCAGATCCGTGCAGTTCCAGCTTCAGTTCACCAACGGCATCGCATTGTCGGCGGACCCAAATCTTTAGACCATTGGCGAGGAGTTGCAGTAAAGGGCCCGTACTGGTGGTGGTGGATGAAGGATCTCCCATGGCTAGGACAAAGCTTGAAGCCAGCGTTGGGCGACAATCTTGGGATGGTCGAGGTGTGGTAAATGGCCGCAGTTGTCAAGTTCTTCCACGTGAGACCCCAGCAGGGTGAGGGCTTCCCGTCTCTGAGGTCCATTTAGAATACGGTCGTTGGCACCCCAGATCACATGAAGTGGTTGTTGGGGTAGCGGTGTTCCGCAATTGGCGATACCTCCACTGCGGGCAAAGGCAGCTAGTGATCTCCTCCAGCCTGATACCTGTAGATGAAGGGAAGCGATTTGTTCCTCAGCATCTCCGACTGAGTTTTTGGGATCAGCGAAGGCTTGTCGGCAGATGCTGCGTCGCACGGCCGGTTGACTAAGGATCCATGCGCCCAGTTGATCTAGGCCTGGAGGGATAGGTTTTGGCCGTCCTGTTAATCCTGCAGGCGAAAGTAAGAGCAAGCGGTTGATTTGATTTGGATGACGTCGAGCAATCTCCATGGCAATAGCACCTCCCATTGATGCTCCGATGACTCCCACTGGAGACTTAGAGGGCAGATGGGCTAGCAGTTCATCGAGGTGACGGATGAGCGCCTCTTGTCCATAGTCAGATTCAGGGGGACGTGGAGAGAAGCCAAAACCATACAAATCCGGAATCACAAGCTGATGGTGAGGGCTTAATAACGGCGCTAGGCGTCGGAATTCAAGGAAGCTGCTATCAAACCCATGCAGCAGCAGCACTGGAGCCCCCTCGCCAGTGATGGCTACTGGGTAGGACTCAGGCTCTGAAGTCGAGCATGGGACAAGCCCCGGTAAAGACCACCACTGAACTTGATTGGCCAGGTCACGGGCTAATGGATCCAGAAGTTGTGGTGTGAGCTGACGTAAAAGGGTCTCTGACGAGGCGATTGTTTGGGCTGCCATTACAGTTTTGAGGTTCAAGAGGCTGCCATTCGCTTGCTGACTGTGGATTCGACGGGGATCGGGCCATTGTCGCTAGCGCCAAGGAGTGCTTCGAGTAGGGCGCTGGAATTGACGGGAAAAGGCAGTTGGTATAGGTCAGAGCCTTTTTGACAGGCAAATTGGCAGACCTCATGCAGCTCGTGAAGACTCAAATTCGATAGGCCCAGATCCTCAAGATTTACAGGCAGATCAAGCCCTTTGAGGAATGGAATCAGCTGCCGCCTTGCTTGTCCGGCCAGTTGATGGCCTCCAATAATCTCCTCAAGACGCAACTGTACGAGAATCCCGTAACCCACCTTTTCTCCATGAAGGACCTCATGGCAATCTTTTAATTGCGTGAGTGCGTTGTGTACCGCGTGGGCAGCGGCAGTACGGCAGCGAGAACCACCAATCCCTCCGATCAGCCCTGCAGTTAGTGCGCAGGCTTCGGCAACCCTGATCCAGGCCAGACTGTTTTGATCTTTCAGCGCTTCAGGCCCATCAAGCAGCAGCTGATCGCGCAAGACCCTTGCCATCTGCACAGCTTGTTGAATCAAGCCATCGTTGCTGGAGCCACTGCTGACAGACGCTTCGTACCACTTGGCGATTGCATCTGCGATGCCGCTTGCGAGAGTCCGGGGAGGAGCCTGACGCACGAGACCATGATCAAAGATCATCAGATCTGGACATCGAGCCAGAACTTGATCGCGTTGAAAAGCACCTGTTGGTGAATAGATATTGGCGAGGGCGGTCCAACCGGCACAGGTGGCTGCGCTAAGTGGAACTGTGATGCATGGGATGCCTAGCCGATGGGCCAAAAGCTTCCCGGCATCTAGCACCTTGCCCCCACCGGCGGCAATCACACCGTCGCAGGAGTTGTACAAGGCAAGAGCATTGATTCGCTTGAGATCCATCTCGCAACAATCGTGCTTGAGCTCAGCAGACACTGTGTTGAGTCCAAGGCTGTTGAGGTTGTTGAGTAATCCCTGGCGTAACTCAGCCGTGGCGAAGCTGCGTCCAAGAAGTAAAGGTGAGCGGCAAATCGAGGCAATGAGTTGATGGCTTTCTTCCCAAGCCCTTTCTCCCCTAACAACCTTTGCGGGGGCGATGGAGTGAGAGCAGTGAGAGACCTCCTCAGGCAAATTGTTTTTGTTCATTGATGTTGGAGAGGTGTCAGACGCCTGCTCCAGCGAGTTCCGGTGTGGCAGTAGTTTTGCTCACATGGCGTACAACGATTTGCTTGTTGTCATCCACGTCCATCTCCGCAGCATCACCGTCCTTGATGCGGCCAGTAAGCACTTCCTCGGCAAGACTGTCTTCCATGAGTCGCATGACAGCCCTTCGCAGCGGCCTCGCTCCATAAGAGGGGTTGTATCCCTCTTCCACTAGTCGCTCTTTGAATGCATCTGAAACAGTGAGAGTGATCCCTTTGTCTTGCATACGAGAGAACACTTCTTTGAGCATGATCTCAGCGATTTCTTTCACCTCATCTCTGCTGAGTTGGCGGAAGACGATAATTTCATCGAGACGGTTCAGAAATTCAGGACGGAAGTATTGTTTTAGTTCTTCGTTGACCAGGGATTTGATCCGGTTGTATTGACTTTCTTCTGCATTTTCACCTGAGAATTCGAAGCCAAGTCCTCCGCCTCCTTTCTCAATAACTTTTGAACCGATATTCGAAGTCATAATGATCAAGGTGTTCTTGAAGTCCACTGTTCTTCCTTTGGAGTCAGTTAGTCGACCATCTTCCAATAATTGAAGCAGCAGGTTAAAAACATCTGGGTGTGCCTTCTCGATTTCGTCGAAGAGCACAACGGTATAAGGTCTGCGACGAACAGCTTCGGTGAGTTGTCCCCCTTCGTTGAACCCCACATAACCAGGAGGTGATCCGATCAGCTTGCTGACCGTATGTCGCTCCATGAATTCCGACATGTCTAGTCGGATCATGGCTTCTTCGCTACCAAAGAAGTAGGTGGCGAGAGCTTTGGTGAGTTCGGTTTTGCCGACGCCCGTAGGGCCTGAAAAGATGAAACTGGCAATGGGGCGATTGGGGTTTTTGAGGCCCACCCTGGCTCGACGGATGGCTTTCGAGACTGCTTTGACGGCTTCATCTTGGCCAATCAGCCTCTGGTGGAGGGTTTCCTCCATGTTTAGGAGCTTCACTGATTCGCTTTCGGTGAGCTTTTGTACAGGTACTCCGGTCCAAGCCGCCACGATGTTGGCAATATCTTCTTCTGTCACCAGTGGTGTGGTGAGATGAGGAATTGATGCAGCTGTTGTGTCTTTTTCAGGTTGAGGTGTTGGAGTCTCATCGCTGGAACTAACAGCATTTTCTGCTTCAGCGGGGGGCGATTCCTCGCTGTCTTGGCGACTGCTTTGAAGCAGAGTGCGGATCTTTTCTCTTAGCTCAACTTCTTTTTCACGTAATTCCCCGGCTTTGGCGAAGTCCTGATCACGAACGGCATCTTCTTTTTCCTTTTGAACCTTGCGTAATTCTTTGTCAACCTCTTTTGCCGCAGGGGGAAGTTTGGAGTTAAGCAAACGCACACGGCTGCCAGCTTCATCGATTAAGTCGATGGCCTTATCCGGCAGGAAGCGGTCAGAGATATAGCGATCGCCTAGGTTTGCGGCGGCATCTAGGGCTTCGTCTGTGATTTTTAGGCGGTGATGCTGTTCGTAGCGCTCCCTTAATCCTTGCAGGATCTCAATGGTTTCAGCGATCGATGGCTCGCCAACCATGACCGGCTGAAATCGGCGTTCTAGGGCAGCATCCCGTTCGATGTGTTTTCGATATTCGTCAAGAGTGGTGGCACCAATGCACTGCAGCTCTCCTCTAGCTAGCGCTGGTTTGAGAATGTTGGCGGCATCGATTGCACCTTCTGCAGCACCTGCTCCAATCAGTGTGTGCACTTCATCGATGACCAGGATCACGTTGCCTGCTGATTTGATCTCTTCCATGATCTTTTTGAGCCGTTCTTCAAACTCTCCCCGGTATTTGGTTCCAGCAACTAGCAGACCGATGTCGAGGGTTAGAACCCTCTTCTCTTCAAGGATGTCGGGAATATCTCCCTGTTGGATGCGTTGAGCGAGGCCTTCAGCAATTGCTGTTTTTCCAACTCCAGGCTCTCCAATCAGTACAGGGTTGTTCTTTGTGCGTCTTCCGAGGATCTGAATAACACGATCGATTTCATTTTGTCGCCCGACAACAGGGTCAAGCTTGGATTCATTGGCTAGCTGGGTCAGGTTGCTGCCGAATTCATCAAGTGTGGCTGTCTTCGTTGAGCCTTTGCCTCCACCTCCGCCTGCAGTGACCTCGGCGGTTTCTCCGAGCATGCGGATTACTTGGGTGCGCACCTTTGCTAGGTCTACACCAAGGTTTTCGAGTACTCGGGCTGCTACACCCTCACCTTCTCGGATGAGACCAAGCAGTAAATGTTCTGTGCCGATGTAATTGTGGCCAAGTTGTCGGGCTTCTTCTAGAGAAAGTTCCAGTACGCGCTTTGCTCTGGGTGTGAAGGGGATTTCTACGGCTACGAAGCCTGAACCACGGCCAATGATCTTTTCAACTTCAACGCGGGCGTCTTTAAGGTTCACGCTCATTGACTTGAGAACCTTCGCTGCCACACCTGTGCCCTCACCGATCAATCCCAAAAGAATCTGCTCGGTGCCCACGAAATTATGACCAAGGCGCCGGGCCTCTTCCTGGGCCAGCATGATCACCTTGATGGCCTTCTCGGTAAACCGCTCGAACATGGTCCGGGGCACGTGAATCTATCTCTAACTTATCAGGGTTGGTGTTGGAATGTGAGCTGTTAGATTATTTGGGCTAGTCCCTTTACTGCAAGGGAGTTAGAGGTTTCAATAGTAACAACAAAGTAGCTAAGATGTTTGTCTTCGTTGTATTTTCCGGACGGTAATCCGTACTTATTCAAATCTTTTGTCTTGGCTCAGCCTTCTTCTCTAAGCTTCGCCACTGAATCAGAGCATCTTGGCCGTTGCTGTAATAGTGATGACGACATCCTGCTGTCTTGAATCCGCAGCTTTCGTAAAGCCCTCTGGCCGCCGAATTGTTTCTGGCAACTTCGAGTGTGGCGTGGATGGCTCCAGTTAGTTGCCCTTGCTCGAGCAACTTTGATAGCAGCAGACGGGCTAGGCCCTTTCTGCGATGTTGAGGATGAACGCCTATTGCGGTGAGATGAAGTTCGTCTACCACTAGCCAGCCACAGGCCAAAGCAAGCAGTGTTGAAGACTTGAGCACTCCCATGCAGAGACTGCGGGAATCGATCAATTCCTGAATCCATTGCTGTTTGCTCCAGAGTCCATTGAGTGCGAGTTGATTCAGCTCCATGCACCCATTGATCTGTTCCGGCCCTAGATGGATGACTTCCATTGCTGGGATGTCGTGCTTCAACATGCCTAACCCCCTCCTTGGGGGGATTGATCCCTACATTGATCCCTCTAACTAATTTCCTCGTCCATCGCCATGATTTCATCCAGCCCCTATGAGCCTGGGCGGGATCTCCTTAGCCCCAATTGCAACCTCGCGCCGATTACAACCGAACTTGATGCGCAATCACGCTTGATCGTAGGAGGCTGTCAACTGAGCGAATTGGCTGAGTGCTATGGCACCCCTCTCTATGTGCTTGATGAAGCCACTTTGAGGGCAGCTTGTCAGTCTTACCGTGGGGCATTGCAGCGTCACTATCCAGGCCCATCTCTTCCTATCTATGCCTCTAAGGCCAATAGCTCATTGATGATGAGCAGCCTGGTGGCTTCAGAAGGTTTTGGGCTGGATGTGGTCTCAGCAGGTGAGTTGCTTACCGCTTTGAAGGGAGGTGTGCCAGGCGATTGCATTGTGCTTCATGGCAACAACAAATCTGATCAGGAGCTGCTGCTTGCCTATCGCAATGGCGTCACAATCGTTGCTGATAATCAGCATGATCTAGATCGCCTCTCACAACTGGTGCCGGTTGGGGCAGATCCTGCAAACTTGATGTTGCGTTTCACTCCGGGCATCGAATGCCATACCCATGAGTACATCCGCACCGGCCATCTTGATAGCAAGTTTGGTTTTGATCCAGATCAGCTTGAATCGGTTCTGAATCAGTTACTCGGCTGTCGCTGGGCACGGTTAACGGGACTCCACGCTCATATTGGATCGCAGATCTTTGAATTGGAACCTCATCAGGATCTGGCAGATGTGATGGCTGGTGCTCTGCAACTGGCTAGGCGCCTGGGGCATCCAGTCATGGATCTCAACGTTGGAGGAGGCCTAGGTGTCAGATATGTCAGCTCTGATGATCCACCTTCAATTGACAACTGGGTCAAGGTGGTTGCCGAGGCAGTGAATCAAGCCTGTCGTTCTCGCAACCTGGATTTGCCCCGGTTGATGTGTGAGCCGGGTCGCTCTCTGGTCGCTGCTGCCGGAGTCACCCTTTATCGGGTTGGATCACGCAAGACCATCCCAGGGCTGCGCACCTATCTTTCTGTCGATGGAGGCATGAGTGACAACCCCCGCCCAATCACGTATCAATCTCTCTATACGGCTTGCCTTGCTGACCGCCCTTTGGCCTCGCCAGACGAGACGATCACTCTGGTTGGCAAGCATTGTGAATCTGGGGACGTTCTGCTTAAGGACCTTGCCTTGCCATATGCCAGCAGTGGAGAAGTCTTGGTCGTGTTTGCGACAGGGGCTTACAACGTCTCAATGAGTTCTAACTACAACCGCATCCCACGACCTGCAGCGGTACTTGTTCATTCAGGCCACTCGGAGTTGGTGCAGAGGCGGGAGCAGCAAGAAGATCTTCTGCGATATGACGTGATGCCGGAACGATTTGTAGCGTTAGGCTTAGGGGGCAAGGATGGGGAGTGGGAGTGAACTTGTGGGGGGTGGTAGATCCGCGCCTGCTTGATGTTTTGTTTGCTTCGGCCCTTGGCGTCTTGCTTTTTTCTAGGGTCAATGAGCGGCGCACCCTTTGGTTGTTGAGGGGTTACCTCTTTTTGGTTGCCTTGGCCTGGTTTGTGCAGCGCTTTGAAAATCTTCCGCTCACTTCAAAGTTGGTGGATGCGCTGGTTTTGGCTTGTTCTTTGTCATTAGCGATCCTTTGGCAGGGGGAACTGAGACGTTTGATGGAATTACTGGGAACAGGTCGCCTGGCCGTTCTCCTTGGCAATCCTCAGAACGAGCTACGGGCCACCGCGAGCACCGTTGCCCAGCTGACTGAGGCGGCTGGACGCTTATCTCAGAGCCGCCGTGGAGCATTGGTTGTTGTTGATATGGGTAGTGATCTTCGTCCAGAAGACTTCCTTAACCCTGGTGTGCTTATTGATGCCCAGCTAAGTAGTGAGTTGCTGCTGAATCTTTTTGCATCTGATACGCCCCTCCATGACGGGGCAGTACTTGTGAAGGGGAATCGGATCGTTTCTGCTGGTGTCATTCTGCCTCTCTCGCGGCAGGGCATCAGCCGTTATGGCACGAGACATTTAGCAGCCTTGGGGATAACAGAACGTTTTGACCGCTGTATTTGTGTGGTGGTTTCCGAAGAGACTGGAACATTGTCCCTTGCAAATCAGGGCCGGCTTGAACGGCCCATCACCAGTAGTCGTCTGCAGGATTTGCTTAAGGAGTTGATCGCTTCTTCATCAGGAGCAGCGGCGACAAAGGGTGCCTCTAGTCCAGTCAAAGCTTCGGCTGTTGCTACACAAGCTTCATCCAGGCTTAGCGTGAGCAGCTCTAGTGAGGAACCACTCCCGTGAGCCGCCGTTCGGCCACCAGTTCAGACCATCCAAAGGTCTGTGCATGTCCCTCGGGGCTTGATCCCTATCGGCTACCTAACCATGTGGCTGTGATTATGGATGGGAATGGACGCTGGGCCAAGGCCAGGGGCCTGCCTAGGATGGTTGGCCATCGCGCTGGCGTAGAAGCTCTCAAGAGAACCCTTCGTCTTTGCAGTGACTGGGGCATTGGCGCCCTTACGGCTTATGCCTTTTCTACGGAGAATTGGTCTCGCCCTGGAGATGAGGTGAATTTCTTGATGACTCTGTTTGAGCGTGTGCTTCAGAGAGAGTTGGAGTCACTTGAGCGTGAAAAGGTACGGATTCGTTTCCTGGGAGACCTTGAGGGTCTCCCATCAGGTCTGCAGGAGTTGATCAGTGAGGCCACCGAGCTCACTGTTCGGAACACTGGCATTCACTTCAATGTTTGTACCAATTACGGTGGTCGACGTGAACTGGTTCTGGCGGCACAGAAACTTGCACAACGCGCTGCAAGAGGGGACCTTGATCCAACTTTGATTGATGAGAACAGTTTCGAGGCTGAGTTGCTCACGGCTGGTGAGGTTGATCCAGACCTTCTGATCCGCACTAGTGGTGAGCGACGGATCAGTAATTTTCTGCTCTGGCAACTCGCCTATGCAGAAATTCACGTCACCGATGTGTGCTGGCCTGATTTTGATGAAGTAGCTTTGACAAAAGCTCTTTTTGATTACCAGTCACGCTGTCGTCGTTTCGGTGGTTTGGATCCAATCGCAGCGAATCATCTGGGATCTTGACCGTTGGCTTCAGTCGTTCCATGACCGTGCTTATTGCCAAGGATCACACCTTTGAACCCGTTGTTCATCGTTATGACTGGACAGTGGATGAGGTGCAGGAACTATTGGAGCGACCACTTATGGACTTGCTCTGGCAGGCCCAGCTTGTGCATCGGACGGCAAATCCTGGCTACCGGGTTCAGCTGGCTTCTTTGCTCAGCGTGAAGACGGGAGGATGCCAGGAGGACTGCGCTTATTGCCCCCAGTCCATGCACAACAGTAGTGATGTTGAAGGGCAGCCCGATCTAGTGGTTCAGATCCAAACAGTGCTTGAGCGCGCACGGGCCGCCAAAGATGCTGGTGCGGATCGCTTCTGCATGGGATGGGCTTGGCGGGAGATCAGAGATGGTGCCCAGTTTGAAGCCATGCTTGCGATGGTGAGTGGTGTACGGGAGTTGGGACTAGAGGCCTGTGTTACTGCCGGCATGCTGACTGAAAAGCAGGCTTCTCGGTTGGCAGATGCGGGATTGACTGCCTACAACCACAATCTCGATACCAGTCCTGAGTACTACGACCAGATCATCACAACGCGCACATACCAGGAGCGAATCGAAACCCTTCAGAAGGTTCGTTCAGCTGGCATCACGCTTTGCTGTGGGGGCATCATCGGGATGGGGGAATCAACGCTGGATCGAGCCTCTCTTCTTTGTGTACTAGCCAATATCAACCCTCATCCTGAGAGTGTTCCTATTAATGGTCTGGTGGCAGTGGAGGGCACGCCATTGCAGGACCTCCCTGCGGTGGATCCTTTAGAGATGGTGCGCATGGTTGCGACGGCTCGAATTCTGATGCCTCGCAGTCGTGTGCGTCTAAGCGCAGGGCGTGAGCAGCTGGGCCGAGAGGCTCAGATCCTTTGTCTCCAAGCGGGAGCTGATTCGATCTTTTACGGCGATAGTTTGCTAACTACCAGCAATCCTGATGTAAAAACTGATCGCGAACTTCTCTCTCAGGCAGGAGTTCATGCGAATTGGGAGGAGAGTGACGAATGAATCTGCAAGATGATCAGACCTCTGCAGATCTATTTCAGGTAGCGACTTTCTATTCCTTTACTGCTTGGCCTGAGGTCACTATTGCCTGCTTATTGCAGGATCTGCTGAGCCTTGGGGATGAACATCAACTGATGGGAACTGTTCTGTTAGCAGAGGAAGGGGTGAATGGAACGATATGTGGATCGGTTGATGGTGTTAGAGCTTTGCTTGAGAGGTTAGAACGCGATTTGATCGATGGTTTGTTTGAGCTGAAAATTAGCTGGACGCCTGAGCAGGCTTTTCGTCGCTTCAAGGTTCGCCGTAAGGCAGAGATTGTGACCATGGGTCTTGCCGGGCTGAATCCATCAAAGACGGTGGGGACTTATGTGGACGCTCATGAATGGAATGATCTAATTGATGATCCAGATACTCTCTTGATCGATACGCGAAATGACTATGAGATTGCGATTGGGGAATTTAAAGGAGCAATAAACCCCCAAATGAACTGCTTCCGCGACTTTCCTGCTTGGGTTGAACAGCAGTTGCGTTCAATGGTTAAAGCACAACCTTCAGCACGAATAGCCATGTATTGCACAGGTGGCATTCGCTGTGAGAAGGCTACGTCTTATCTGATTGAGAAGGGCTTTACTAACGTCCATCATCTTCGTGGTGGCATTCTTCGTTATTTTGAGGAGGTATCCCAAGCTGAAAGTCGCTGGCAAGGAGAGTGTTTTGTTTTTGATCAACGTGTGGCTTTGAATCATCAGCTTTCACCTGGTGTTCATCGTCTTTGTCATGCCTGTGGAATGCCCCTCACCCCTGAGGATCAGGCGATGAATAGTTATCGACCTGGTGTTCAGTGTCGCCACTGCGTGGATCAATTTAGTGATACGGACCGTATTCGTTTTGCTGAAAGACAACGGCAGATGGAACACAGTTCTAGGAAGTAAACAACACAGCCATGAAGAAAGCGTGTCTGTATGTTTTTTTAGTTAGAGATTTGCTAAGTTTAGGCCAAGAACAGTTGAACATCTCTAAGCAGGCTTTCCAGTAATCTGACTCTTGCTGAAGTGAAGTTTTTTGGGTACACTCACGAAGGAATGCTAGTTAAATGGATGCATGAATAGTTGGTTTTGTTCGAGCAATTAATCTTGCAAGGTTGAATGAATCGCTTGCTTGCTTTGATTAGAGAAGTCTGATCAGAGACTCAGTATTTTCCTGTCGGAAAGTCTTCGTGGAAAGGGAAGTGGCTTGTATGGCTCCAACTCTCATGGATTTCAGAGAGTTGGAGCTATGCAAGTATAACTGATCTAAAGCAGTAAACAAGAAGCCAATTCTGAGGCTTTAAACTTGATTTGATCTCAGCTTAGGTCCAATTCTTTGATTGTTTGCTCTGCCTTTGCGATGGCCATGTTTAAGGTGTGATTGCATAGGCTCTAGCCCCATGCTCTTTAGGGTGGCATTGATCTTTTTGCGGCGTTGCTCTTTTAAGGCTCTATGAGATTGCCGTCCTTTTTGTTTACAGTTTCGAAAAGCTTCTGGTGTTTGGGCAGCATCAATACAGTTCTGGGAAGCGTTGATGATGGCAATCCGATTGTCTGCGCTACTTAGTTCCCATTCTTTGCGGGCCTCAAAAAGCTTCTGTTGCTGAGCTTCGCTAAGTTTGGCTCCAAAACTTTGGCCACCTTTGTTGGCGTCAGCATCGCGGACGACAAAGGCCGAACCAGCAAGGGCAAAACAAGGAATCAGCCAAAGGGCTTTGGAACGTATGGAAAAGTTCATCGAGTACTCCAAAAGTTGACCTTTTTATCTTGCGCGTATGCACATGGAAAAATCTGACCAGAAGCACTGCAAAGCATGACTAAGTTTGACCGTGGTCTTCAGGTAGACCTTTGCCCATAGGCCAGACAAAAACACGTGTTGCGATCAATGCCTTTTGGATTGTCCGTTGGTCTGAGTGTTAGCAAGGATATGTAGGGGCTCAATAACGATTAAGTGCGATTGGTTTCGTTCTTTCATCTCTTTTGCTTCTTTGCTAGCAAGCAGGCTATTTATGCTCATCTTTCAGTACTAGATACCTTTCTAAAACTTCAACCCTTCTCCACGCTTTGCTTAAATCCTGTTTTTGGTTGAATCTCGCGTCATGCCAAGAAATATGCCATGCCCTGATAACACGATGCCATCACTCAGCTTTTGCTGGCGCTATCCCTACTTGAGAGTGTTAGTGGTTGTGTTGTTGATGACTTCTCAACCATGCGCAATTTCAGCGCAGGCATCAACTTCCCCATCAGTGGCCCAATCAAGCTTGCGTCATTTAAGTGATCAGTTGCCGATTGTTGGTGTTTGGATGACCAATAGTCCGAGCCCTCTTTATTACAGCCGTAACTTGATGCATAAGGCGGTGAAAGATCTCTATCGCGCAGGCTTTACGGCGCTTTATCTCAATGTTTGGAGTCGGGGGTCCACCTTCCATCGCAGCAACTATGCCCCTGTAGAAGGGCCCCTTCAGAAAGCAGGTTTGGCTCTCGACCCTATTTGCACCCTGAGTAGAGAAGGTCATGCCCGCGGCATGAAGGTGGTGCCATGGTTTGAATACGGGCTGATGGAGCCTGATGACGCAGAGGTGGTTAAGCTTCATCCCGACTGGGTTCTTGCCAGAGCTGATGGCAACCCAGTTGTGAAGATGCATGGGAATCACCAGCGGGTTTGGCTTAATCCAGCCCATCCAGAGGTTCGTGCGCGATTCATTGGCGTAGTGATTGAGGTCATGAAGCGCTGCAAGATGGATGGCGTTCAGCTTGATGATCATTTTGCTTGGCCGGTGCAGCTTGGTTATGACCCTTACACCGTGGCTCTTTATCAACAAGAAACCGGCTCCTCTCCGCCCCGGGACTACAGCGACCGCTTTTGGATGCAATGGAGAAGGCGGAAACTGACCGGTTTGCTTAGAGAACTGAGGCAAGCATTGGAGAAGGAAAAGCTACCTGTCAACATCAGCCTTGCCCCTGGGCCTTTCAGGTTTGCTTACAACAACTGGCTTCAAGACTGGGAGCTTTGGACTGTAGGCAAATTGATAGACGAGTTGGTTGTGCAGAACTACGCCTACTCACTGAAGGGATTTGCGAAGGATCTCGACCAGCCGGCCTTACGCAAAGCACCTCAATTGGGTGTCCCTGTGCATATTGGCGTGTTAGCAGGATTCGGCAAACGCACCACGCCCATGCCGATTTTGGCTGAAAAGGTTCGAATGGCAGCTGAGCGCGGCCATGGAGTGATTTATTTTTATTGGGAGGGGCTCTGGGGACAGCACGCTGGGATAGAGGGTGGAATTCAGCGCCTCAGGCAGTTCAAGCAATTGCATGAGAAGAAAAACTAGGCTTACTTCTAGTGTTTTGGCTGCATGAGTGTGACCACTTCTCTGGTGTTTGCAGACAGCTCTGCACTGGCCAGTTGATCGATGGCCCGGTGCATCGCCTCTTTCCTTGAGGGAGCATAAGTTTGCCAACGACTGAACACTTTCACCATGCGTGAAGCAGTGATTGGGTTGCGTTGATCAATGGCGATGAGCTGTTCAGCCATGAACTTGTAACCACTTCCATCAATAGCGTGAAATACAGGTGGATTTGAAGCGAACCCACCAAGGACAGCCCTTATCGAGTTGGGTGCCATTGGGTCAAAGCGGGGATGATCTAGTAACTGTTTGATTCGTTCAAGCCCATCTGACCGTGGAGTGGATGCCTCCAGAGCGAACCAGGTATCTAGGATCACTGGTCGATCTTGCCAGCGCTCGTAAAAGCTTTTGAGAGCTTCGTCTCGCTCAGTACATTCAATGGGTTGTAGTGCCCGAAGGGCCGCTCGAGCCAAAGACATCGAGGGTCCGTTGACTGCTTCAACTGCTTCCTTGCGAACTTCGCAATCACCAGCAGCCGCTAACCAGCTCCAGGTCAGTCCTGTGAGCATGCGTTCACCTTGTCCAGCTGGCCATTGAGCCCCCCAATTCAATCGACTACGTTCAAGCAGATTCTTGAGCGGATCTGAAAGCTTGACTCCCAACCATGACTTGAGTGATTGATAGACCTGATAGAGCATCAATGGATCGGCGACATCCTGGGCGGCCTCTAGTTCAGCGAGTCCTGGCATGCCAAATAACATCGCCAGAAAAGAGGGATCACTCTCCCCTCCACTGGTGATCAGTTGATTTAGCGCTAGAGCTAAACGTTCTTCAAGTGGCTTGTCAGCTTGCTTGCGAGCCCTTGCTAAAAGGATCTTTCTCCATAATCTCTGGCCTGCTTCCCATCGAGCAACGGGATCGTCATCCAGAGCAAGTAGCTGCAACGATTCGTCGACTGAGACGTCCATCTGCAACGTGATCGGAGCTGAAAAACGACGAAATATCGATAGAGCTGGAGGCTTTGCTTGCCTTGGTAGATCCCTTAGTGAGACGCTCTGCGTGTCTTGGTCCAACACAACCAGTTTCTCTTCGCCGATGCGTCCATTTGGGCCGATCACGGCGAGGGCCATCGGAATGACTAGAGGTGCTTTTGAGGGTTGACCAGGCGTTGGTGGTGTGAATTGGCTGACCTCAAGTGTGAGTGTTCCGCCTTGAGAATCCCAGTGGCGTTTGACGCAGACTTGAGGAGTTCCGCTTTGGTGATACCAACGCTGAAATTGATCAAGATCAAACCCAAGTTGTTCCCCATTTGCGCAGGCTCCTTCAGCAATGGAGTGGATAAAATCTTCTGTGGTGGCAGCAGTGCCATCAAAACGCTGCACATATAACGCCATTCCTGCCATGAAGCGTTGCTGCCCAAGCAGGGTGTGAAGCATGCGGATTAACTCTGCACCTTTTTCATAAATAGTTGTGGTGTAGAAGTTATCAATTGCCTTGTACTCACTAGGCTTGACTGGATGAGATGTAGGGCCTGAATCTTCGCGAAATTGGGTGTTTCGCAGCATTGATACATCCTCGATGCGTTTCACTGCTTTTGAATGCAGATCCGCTGTGAAGCTCTGATCCCGAAAAACAGTGAGACCTTCTTTTAGGGAGAGCTGAAACCAGTCCCTACAGGTGATACGGTTGCCAGTCCAGTTGTGAAAATATTCATGAGCAACAACACTTTCGATTCGTTCAAGTTCACCATCGGTGGCACATTCGGAATCAGCCAATACAAGTTTTGAGTTGAATATATTTAAGCTCTTATTCTCCATTGCACCCATGTTGAAGTGGCGCACTGCCACAATGTTGTATTCATCCAGGTCGTACTCCAGCCCATAGACCTTTTCATCCCAGGCCATAGCTTTTTTCAGAGAATCCAAGGCGTGAGAGGTGTAGGTCTCATCTCCGTTTTCAACATGCAAACGCAATAGAACTGAGCGTCCAGATGTGGTTTTGAAATGAGCCTGAACTTCCTGAAGTGCCCCTGCAACCAAAGCAAAGAGATAGGCAGGCTTGGGATAGGGATCGTCCCAAATTGCCTCATGTCGCATTGGATCTTTAGCTAAAGACCCTTTGCTCACAAGATTTCCGTTCGAGAGCAACACTGGATAGCGCGTCCGATCCGCCTCAATTCGTACTCGATAGCGACTGAGCACATCCGGACGATCAGGATGGAAGCAGATGCGACGGAAGCCTTCTGCCTCACATTGGCTTGTGAGCATGCTCTCGCTGGAATAAAGCCCTTCTAGTGAGGTGTTGTTGAAGGGATCAATTCGGCAGATGATCTTCAATTCAAAAGGATGAATTGGTGGCTGATGGAGAACTAACTCACTGCTAGATAGGCTGTAGGCATCCGTTGGTACAGAACTGCCGTTTATAACAATGGAGTCCAACTCCAGGTTTAACCCCTGAAGGACTAAAGGAACTTTGGTTGTCAAGGCAGGCTCGATCTGCATGGAGCTGGAGATCGCGATGTGCTGTTCTTCGACAACAACATCCAGTTCAATGTTAGGAATCTGGAAGGGATATGGCCTGTAATCCGCTAATCGGGTGGTTGCTGTTGTCATGGGGGAGTGTTTGCTTGTAGAGATTTTTGAGTTTGAGCTTTCGCGCTAATTTCCTGATGACATCATTTGAGATGTGCTAGCCAAACCGCGGAACAATTTCTGCTGCTGTCTTGTACTTCAAGTTCGTTCTGGCAACGACTGTCTTCTATGAAGATCTCTAGAAGATGGCTCAATTGGGCAGGGCCCAGGGGTTGATCCCTAAATCGGCACCGATTAGATGGGAGCAGGCAAAGCCACTAAAAGCAACTGCATTTAGGCCTTGGCCAGGGAAACAAGAGTCGCCGACGCAATAAAGCCCTTTGAGTCCAGTGCGGTTAAAGGGCATGGTGAGAAGGCCTGGTAAACGACTTGAGGGGATTGGCCCATAGCTACCCTGAAATCGTCCTAGGAAACGTCGATGGCTACGAGGAGTGCCCACCTCTCGGTGAACGATGGTTTGACTTAGGCCAGGCAGGATTTTTTCGAGTTTCCTGATTAGACGGTCAGCATCAGCTTGCTTTTTGCTGTTGTAGGTCGCAGGGCTTAGGTCTTGCCATGCCTGCATTGAGGATGGTGTGAAGGCGTGGACGATGTGATGTCCCTCTGGCGCCAGGGATGGATCCAGGAGAGTCGGCATAGAGACGAATGCGACACCCTGTTCACTCTCCATTTCATCCCAGCTTTCTAGGAGCAGATGGTGGCAGTGGCTGTTGGCTGGAATGGCCTCGTTACGGACTCCAAGGTGAAGAGAGAGGAAGGAGGGCGATGGCACATAGCGGCGTCGCCAGGTCTGCTCCGCTGCGGGTGTGTGTTCTGCATCCACCAGGGCCTGTTTGGACCCCTCGCCGCTGAATGTGTCCCAGCGAGTGGCGTTGGATATCACCCTGCGGGCGTGGATGATTTCTCCATTTGCTAGCTGTACACCAACAGCACGATTGTCTTTCAGCACCACTCGTGTGACACGTGCCTTGTAGCGGATCTCACCACCATGACGTTGCATGCCTTTGACGAGCTTTTGGGCTATCACACCAACGCCTCCTTTGGGGTAGTTGATGCCACCGGCATGGCGATCTGAAAACACCATGCCAGCATTGATCATCGGTGTGCGGTCGGCAGGCATCACTGACCAGCAGAAGCATTCAATGTCGATGAACCGCAACAGTTCTGGGTCTTTGATGTGACGCCTGGCTACATCACCCACGTTGACGGGCAACCAGCGCGCAAGACCGAGACAGGCCAGGGGGGACTTGAAAAAAACTTTGGCCAGATAAGTGGGATCCTCGATCGATAGCAGTGGCATTGCATCCAGGCAGTTGAACACTTGCCAACAGATGTCGTAAAAGTGACGGATCCCCTTCGCTTCGTGGGGGAAGCGTGCGGTGAGATCAGCAATGAACTGCTCGTATTTCCGATCAACTGCGAGCTCTAATCCTCCAGGAAGGTGGTAGGCGAGTTGGGCGGGGTCAGGCAGGGTGTCACAGTGCTCCCCCACATCGGCCAAGGCTCGGGTGAGCAGGTTGGTGTATCCCTTTTCTCCGAACCCGAAGATCATTGATGCACCTACATCAAAGGTGTAGCCCTCTCGCTGGAATGAGCCGCTACTACCACCTGGGATTGTGTAGCTCTCCAGAACAAGGACCTTGGCACCTTTGACAGCTAGCTGACTGGCGGTGACCAGGCCGCCGATGCCCGAACCGATAACCACAGCATCCCAAGGCTGTGTTGCGTCTTTTTCGATGCGGATAGGTTCCATGGCATGGTCTCAACAGCTTGACGCTAAGGGCTTGTATGCAACTCTGAACCCGTCAACTCTGACTGTGAAGTTTGCGGCAGCTTTGCTGGAGAGATTAAAGAATCAGTTTGATCCTTGCCCTGCTCGAGACGATTATGAACTCCCTATCTGGACAGGGGCCTTTCTCGTGTCCCATTTTTGCTGGGCTTCCTCAAGCATCTTGAGCGCCCTATCTCGGTAGGCACCGTAGCGTGCGCGTTTAGCGTGGATTCGCTCTGCAAGTTCTGGCAGAAGGCCGAAATTTGCGGGCATCGGCTGGAACCCACCTTTGCGGCCCCTAAAGCAGTCGCTGTCGCTCACAAAGTGTGCAAGGGCACCGATCATTGTTGTAGAAGGAAGCGTAATGGTGTTGAGACCCATTGCCAATCTCGCTGCATTGTTTCCAGCAAGCCAGCCTCCAGCTACTGCAGCGGTATAACCCTCTGTGCCGGTGATCTGTCCAGCAGCGAGGAGGTTGGATCGTTTGCTGAATTGCAGGGTTGGTTCAAGTAGCTGCGGGGCTTCGAGAAAGGTATTGCGGTGCATGACCCCAAAACGCACGAATTCAGCCTGGTGCAGGCCTGGAATCATTTTTAGAACTCGCTTTTGTTCGCTCCATTTGAGATTGGTCTGAAAGCCCACCAGATTCCAGAGACGACCCTCGTGATCTTCTTTGCGCAGTTGCACAACTGCATAAGCCCGCTTGGAGCGACGCACGTCTCGATCATTGAGATCGCCCCAACGGGGATCCCAGAGTCCGATTGGTTTGAGTGGGCCGTAGCGCATTGTGTCTTCGCCGCGACGAGCAAGCTCTTCGATTGGTAGGCAGCCCTCGAAAAACTTGGCAGATTCCTTATCGAACTCTTTGAGTTCGGCTTGCTCAGCATTGAGCAGTGCTTCCCGAAAGGCAAGGTATTGCCCTTTGTCCATCGGGCAATTCATGTAGTCAGCGTCACCTTTGTCGTAGCGGCTTGCCCGAAATGCCAGCGTGAGATCGATACTTTCGCCTTCGATAATTGGACTGGCGGCATCAAAGAAGTGGCATTCGCTACGGCCGGTGAAGGTGCGTAGATTTTCTGCAAGCAATTCACTGGTCAGAGGACCCGTTGCCAGAACAGTGATTTGTCCTTCATCTGGAAGGTGTTCCTGCTCTTGACGCTCGATCGTGATGCGTGGATGGGCAGAGAGTTCTTTGGTAAGGGATGCACTGAAGGAAGCCCTATTGACAGCTAGTGCACCACCAGCAGGTACGGCGTGGCTATCGGCTGTGCGGATCACGATTGAGCCCAGCCGGCGCAGCTCTTCCTTGAGTAGGCCGGCCGCACGATCGCTACTCAGAGCACCAAAGCTATTACTGCAGACCAGCTCTGCACATTCACTGCTGTAGTGAGCTGGTGAGTGCTTGATCGGCCGCATCTCTATCAGCCTGACAGGCACGCCTGCTTGTGCTATCTGCCAAGCAGCTTCTGAACCAGCCAGGCCAGCTCCTATGACAAGGACAGTAGGAAGGGAACTCAAGAGTTCAGGTCATTCGAGATTTGGCCTGAACTCGAGCTTAGGTAGTGGCCATTTGGGGATGGCCATTGCGGATTTTTAGCCTTTGTTTTTGCTGACAAGCCCCAAGCCCTGTTGCTTTAAAGCAGCACCGCGGATGTTGATAAAGGCCCAGGTGGCGGCAAGTAAAATAGGGAGGAGAACGATGAGAATCATGAGAGGGCTGATCGCTTAGTGGGTTTTGCAGAGAACCGATTCTACGGACTTACATAAGGCCAAGCATGCTTGGCCTCAGCAGCTGATCGAATTTTCATCAACCACTTTAGGTCCTTAATCTTCAGTTGATGCGGTGGCTGCATGGATACTTTGCCAAGGTGTCCTTTTTGCTCGATAGGCTGCATGATAATTTTCATGCGTGCCTGAATGGCATGCCCAAAGGGCGGGTCGCTAGCTCAGCGGTAGAGCATTCGGCTTTTAACCGACTGGTCCTGCGTTCGAATCGCAGGCGACCCACTTCAGTCAGGCCAGTGGACTTCAGGGAAAACCCTTGAAGTCACTGGCTTTTTTCATGGGCTGAAGTGCTGTCAATCACTGCGACAGACTTCTTGTTAAGCAAGGTGATGTCGCGTTTTATGGGAAAGTTTTCCCATAAATTTGGTGGACTTAGGCCAGCAGGCCATTGCCCTGAAAAATCAGAGCATCTTTGCCGTGCTTGCCGATGGTGATATTCAAGAGCCCTGAGGTGAGTTCAAGACGATTGATCCCATCGTTGAAATCCATCTACTGTGGTACGAGCTGGGGGCTTTAGCGGTAAATGCAGCTTCTGCCGTTGGCAGTTGACATACAGCCTTGTGCTAAATCAACTTGAGTCGCCTTGTACGTTTTACCGTTGGCAGTATCAATAACTGTGCCTGCGTTGAAGTCGTAGCGAGTCACCTTTCCATCGCTGCTCCAAGTCACGGAAACTGTCGGCCCACTCCATTGAGCTAGGCACTGTTCAGGGGCTCCATTCCAGTAGCAGGTGCCGAAAGCAGCCGCCACTTTGCTAGGTGAAGTAGCAGTGGGAGGTGCAGCGGCAGGAACAGGTTTAGGAGGAGCGGTGGCAACGGGAGCAACCGCAATCACTGCTGGCGGCTGGTTTTCAATCTGGGCTGACCTGGAATTTGAAGTGGTTCTTTCAGTTGCGGAAAAGGAGTTGGTCTTATCTGCTGAAGAGTTGGCGTTAATAATGATTTGCGGAGGCTGCTGTTGAAAGGCGGTGATGGACAGCAACACTGCGCCCGTACAAACAACATGAGAGGCTGTTGGCACAAGAGCTTTAACGCTTCCCAAGGACATACCGTTGAAAGACTGCTTGGCGAGACCCCATTTTAGTTGGAACAATCTTTGATGTCAGAACAGGGATCATTGAAGCGAACATCGTTATTGTGCAATCGTCCATTGCCGATGTTGTCAAGCCCGAGGATCGAGGTCGATGGTTCGGCTACATCTACGTTGCTGTCTCTACTACTTATGTCGTAGGGCCACTGTTCGGCGGGATGATGACCGACGCCAACCTTGTTTCATTCTTTGGTCCATCAACACCATTTTGGGCGGCGGCAATACTCGCCATAGTTTCGCTGGCGTGTTCACTTTTGATCTTTCGAGAGCCCCTCCCAGTTGAAATCTGATCAGTTGCTGCTCAGCTGGAAGGAACTGAGTTCGTGATCATCAGCATCTTTGCTGGCATTTATTACCACTACAAACAGAAGCAGAAGTTGGTCAGAGGCATCAAAAAACCTTTCCACCAATAGGATCTTCGGGCTTGTTTTTTGCATGTCGAGCATTGCGACATGGACTTAGGCGCGGATAGGAAGAATCAACCTTTATCTTGAGGGGTAAAGTCGTATTAAAAGGAACAATGGCGACAGCCGCTGAAAAACGTGAGGACATCAAAAGCAAGCTCCAAATTCTGCGCAAGGAATTGCGGGAGATCCATTCGAAAGTGATGGAGGAAAGCACGATGCCCGAACCCAGCGAGGTGCGTGCCTCGATGGCCAAATTGGAAGAGCTGCTTGAAGTACTTGAACCCAAGTCAGCGAAGAAGTCGAAGAAGTAAACCTCATGAGCTGACATTCCTGAGAGGATTTTTAAAGACCACTAGGACTTCGCCACTGTCTTCGTCATCTTCGATGACCTGGTTCCAGCTGTATGCGTCGAGAGCTACTCGTGGATTTTCGATGAGGACTGGCTTGAGTTGCGTCGCATCTTCGAAGGCTCTTACCACTTCTGCTTTGACTGGCTTGTCGGGGTCAATGGCTATTGCAAAGTCATCGTTCTGGGAGTTGAGTTATTTGATTTCTTTCGATCATCCTTAATTTGTTTGTTGATCCAGTTCTCGGCTCTTGCTTACATCCACTCTGGTCTTTAGCTCCCCCGGCTTGAGTGCCATATCCCAAGCCTAAACCTTTTGATAGGTTCAAATGCCTAGCTTAAGTGGCTTCGGGATACCTAAGGCAACGGGATAAACCCCTTTAGTTGAGGGGGAGGGGATCGCGTTCGTGTCAATGGACGCGTAAGTTTTGTCGTACTGTTTCGTTTGAGCAGCGCATCTCAGGGTTTCCATCCGGCTTTTGAAACCGGCTGGCCCTGCGTTTGAACGCTGTGATGGTGGTTTTGTTGAGATTGTTGTGGTCAGCTTGCAAAACTCGTGCGTGCCTTGTCACTCCTGAGCGACTTTCTTGAAGACCACTAGGAATTCGTCAGTATCTTCGTCATCTTCGACGACCCAGCTCCAGCTTGATGCGTCGATTGCTACGAGTGGATTTTCGATGAGGACTGGCTTGAGTTGCGTCGCCTCTTCGAAGGTTCTTGCCACTTCTTCTTTGATTGGCTTGTCGGGGTCAATGGCTATTTCAACGTCATAGCCCAGGGAATAGCTTCTTTCCCCTTTGACCGACCCATGGAGTAGCTCGTTTTTCAATCCAGTTCTCGGTTCTGGTGGACAAATGCACTCTGTTGCGTATTTGTGCTCATGAGTGTTAGACGACACACTTTCCGACAAAGTGCAGAGGCCTTATCGGAAAAGAGTTTCTCGATTTCTACAGCAAGTGAGAAACGTGAAGAGGTCAAGGTCAAGCTTCATGGCCTCCGCAAGGCCTTGCGGGTTATGCATGCAGGGGTGCTTGACGAAACAGTGCTCCCTCAGCCTGGTGATGTTTGAGTTGCTATGGCCCAGTTGGAAGCTTTACTCGAACTGTTAGAAAGCAAGTCAGCTAGAAAATCGAAGTCGAAAGAGTCAGCCAAATGACTTAGAGCTGTTTTCTGTCAATCCTCACTGTTGTAGGCATGAGCTATTCGGAACTGTGCTCAGCTGTGAGCCTGGAGCCACTTCGATAGATCTGACTGATTTGTTGAGCTCTACTTGCATCTCTTTGCTGTGAGAATGATGCCCCAAGCTAAGCCAATGCTTCCAGAAGCTTGTGTGGGCACTATTCCACTTTATGGGGTTGGGTTTTCTGTAGTCATTGTTAAGCAAGGAAAAATCTGGTGCTGAAAGGCAATCAGAAGCGCTAGGGGGTGGAACCCAGATTTGTGTCCTGCATGAGGAGTGATGCATGCATTAAAAAGAACCATTTAGGTGGGTAATGAGAGGGTTGCTTGCAACTGGAATAGCCTGAAATTTCAAAAGCTATCAAGCTCTTATAGGCGTTGTCTCTGTAAGTTTTTTATCTTTAGATTGGGTATCATTACTTCCCTTGAACAAACTTTTTTACGTTGACCTTTGCGCAACGATTTAAGCCATGGAACAAAACTATAAAAATTAATGATTAAAGATTTAAACGCCTGCTACATATTGACTTTGGCAGTGAGGTTGTTGGCAGTTGATCTTGTTGGCTTGCTAAATGGCTAAATAGCATGTTGAAAATCAACAATTGGCAGACTTCCAGGCTGCTTGAGAGGCAATAAAGAGAACCTGGCTGGTTGGCCGGTGATGAGGAGAGCCAACCTTGGAAAGCTTCTCTTTAGTGACATGAAAGATTATAAGCAGGCTCAAGATAAACTCTAAACTTGCTTGCAGTGCTATCTAAAACACCCTAATAACTGACAGACAGAGTCTGCTTTCCAGGGCCCATTGCTGCGGATTGCAGAACCACTACTGCTCTCTTATTCCCTGGTTTTATGATGCATCCAAGCTTATGGTAATTGGTGTATCAATCTCTAGTTTGAAGACTCACTGATCAAACACTGTGTTGATGCTTCGCTCCCGATAGCTTTGGTTCTTTAGTCCAAAAGGATCTTGGCGATAGCTGCTTCCGCTGTGTTGTTTAATTGATCATTGAGACTGATTAGTTCAATGGAACTCCCTGAAAATAATTTCGAGAGAGATACTCAAACCTTTTGCTCCGCGAGTAGCTTCTCTACGGATTTTGCCAATCCATGCAAGATCAATTGCAGGGTATAGTTGAAAATAATTTTAAGGCGGAGTGGTAGAAGAATGATGCGCTTGATTTCTAGAGTTCTGAAGTCTTCGCAGTAATGCCTCAAAGGTTTACGAATTCCCCTAACAGTAAATGACTTTCACATGGGGTTTTTGGTGTTCTAATCAGGCTCAAAGAGCAAAGCTTTTGCAGGTAATAATTTGCCTTGAGAAGGGGTCTTCAAAAGATCTATCAAAGTGGAGACCTTGGATTCTTCTTGTTCAACCCATCATGTGAGCAAGATCACGAAGATGAGTGAGAGGCCTCAAGGC
This sequence comes from Prochlorococcus sp. MIT 1306, assembly GCF_047304515.1. Classification (NCBI taxonomy): domain Bacteria; kingdom Bacillati; phylum Cyanobacteriota; class Cyanophyceae; order Synechococcales; family Prochlorococcaceae; genus Prochlorococcus; species Prochlorococcus sp. MIT 1306. The sequence continues at coordinate 655,854 of NZ_CP138959.1, forward strand.
TTCTTCTGCTTCATGAAATCAGGCTGGTAGACAACGGGCATAGAGCCCTCACGCTATCCAAAAGATGAAATCACAGCTCGCCGTCACATGTCTTTTAATTGCTATGGGAATATGCATTCAGGACAAATATCCCCAACAGATGAACGCTAAAGCAGAGTCGCGCAGAGTTCTTTGTTCAAAGCAAATTGGCATCCCATTTGGCAGCGACAACATGACCGACCTTCAGTGGGAGCAATTCGGACAATGCATTCGTGAATCTTTGTCCTGAGAGTTTTATGAACTGTGCTCTTGTACCGCAAAGGAGTAGGGCTGATCCTTTTCCTAATTGCGGTTTGGTCTGTTGAGCAGGCTTCGCTTAAGTTGAGGGATCTCTGAGGAGCCCGCTCAGATTGACCTCATCAGCATCGTGTTTGGGTAGTTTCAAGAGGATGCGGATCTAGTTCCGTGATTCATTGCTAGGCCGTAAGGGAGTCTTGGTGCTTACGAGGCCATCTTTTTGTTGAGACTTGGTTGCGATTTAGTGGATTTGTGGCGAGATTTGTCTAGTGGTGCACAGATCATTAAAGCAATGGCTGTTTGCTCGCTTACTACAGTTACCCTTAATCGAGTCAAGGAAATCATTGATCGCTTAGCCACTGGGGAAGTAGTAAGTCTGGAGGAGAGGATCAAATTGCAGAAGTATGCAATTCACATTCCATTTATTGCTTGGATGTTGAGCAAAGCCATTCGAAACCGATCGGAGCTGAAATGAAATGCATTTATTGAATGAAGCGGGTGGTCCAAGTAACCTTACTATTGCCGCAGTGGTGCTTGCTATCCTTACTTCAAGTTGGTTGTTTGGCGCATTGACAACCCTCCTCACCAAAGGTAAAAAATAACCTTACTTGGTCAAAAAAGTTGAGTGTTGAGAATAACGAGCCATACACTTCTTCTATTCCTTGCCTCGTGAAAGACCCTGATTGGAATAGGGGCTAATATTGGTTTTCCAATAATGTTTATTGACTTGAATTCTTTTTATAAGAAACATCCAAGCAAAGGATCTGAATGAATGCCTTTAGCTTTCCCCTTGCTATCTAAGAGATTTACCCCTTCGCAACTATGCAGACAACTTCGTAATTTTAGTTCTCTTACTATTAAGTCATTATGGCAGGGTTAATGTTAGATCGATCTTCGCTGATGAGCTGGAATTGTCCATCTCAGAATCTGAAGGGGGTTTCCTTGATGAGCTGAAAGCTGATGAATTGTTTTTACCCTTATTTAGCTAAAGATCCGTTATGAACTATGTGAGGCTCATTAGCTTGGCTGTCTTCAACAGATTATTGAAGTGCTACTAGTGGATTTTCTCGAAATCAGATCAGATGCTTCTTTATAGCGTTGTTAAGACACCCATAGAGAGTGACTAATGACAAAAGCTGATTCTCAAACGATTGGGGAATCGATTCCCAGCGAGTGTTTAGCACCTCTGGAAATGGTTGAACTGAATCTCGAGCAAAACACGCTCCTTATTTTCTTGACCTGCAAGGCCTAATCCCTCATGACTTGATCTTGCCTGAACCATGGCAGGCCTGCTGAGTGGATTGTGAGACATGCTCCTATTAGCAGGGCCTGCCTCTAATTGTCGACAGAGTGTGCCAGTAAATTGATCGACAGTAGGCAATTGTGCCTAAAAAACCGTTTTTTTTAGCATAAACACCTAGGTAATTAGCACTATTTTCCTGCTCAGGTGGAGTGTTGTTACAGGTTCTAGGTGAATCCCTTAGTAAAGGTTCATAATGCTGCTGGCGTTTCTCTTGCTCCGTTCTCGTGCAAACTTATGGAAATCCTAACCCCACCTATGGGTGGTGGGCAGGAAATGCTGGAACTACAAATCGATCAGGAAAATTCCTGGCAGCGCATATTGCCCACACAGGTTTGATGGCCTTCTGGGCAGGATCGTTCACCTTATTTGAACTTTCCCGTTATGACCCCTCAGTACCCATGGGGCATCAGCCTCTGGTTGCCCTCCCTCATCTGGCAACTCTTGGAATAGGCGTCGGTGATGGTGGTGTCATAACTGATACTTACCCAATTGTTGTGACGGCAGTCCTGCACCTGGTTCTATCCATGGTTTATGCAGCTGGCGGACTTATGCACTCCCTCCTATTCAATGGAGACATTGGCGAAATGGGAGTTAAGTGGGCTAGAAAGTTTGACTTTAAGTGGGATGATCCAGACAAGTTGACCTTTATTCTTGGTCATCACCTGTTCCTATTAGGCCTTGGCAACGTTCAATTTGTTGAATGGGCTAAGTATTACGGCTTGTATGACAATGCAGAAGGGGTAGTACGAACCGTAGTACCAAACCTGAACATTGGCATGGTATGGAATGCTCAGTTTAATTTCCTGGCTATTAATAGCCTGGAAGATGTAATGGGCGGCCATGCCTTCCTCGCATTGTTCATGATGTCTGGTGGCCTTTGGCACATTGTTACCAAGCAAGCTGGTGAATACACCACGTTTAAAGGTAAAGGAATCCTTAGTGCTGAAGCTCAGCTCTCATGGGCCCTTGCAGGTGTAGGTTGGATGGCTTTAGTTGCTGCCTTCTGGTGTGCTTCTAACACAACCATTTATCCAGATACATTCTTCGGTGAAGTTCTAGATCTCAAATTCAGTATCTCCCCTTATTGGGTTGACACTGCAAATCTTCCTGAAGGAACCTACACATCACGTGCTTGGTTGACCAACATCCACTACTACTTGGGATTCTTCTATATCCAAGGTCATCTGTGGCATGCCCTCAGAGCTCTCGGATTTGATTTCAAGAGAGTTTCCAATGCTATCGGCAATGCCGACAGCGCAACAATTACTCTGAACTGAATTGGTTCTCCAGTAATTAAATTAAGCCCTGCACTTATGTGCAGGGCTTTTTTTTGCTTAGAAATAGTCTGATTTGTCCATTGATTGAATATTCCTTTCTATGTTTTTGCAGATTTTTCTAAGCGCAAACCTGCTATCTATGAAGTTCAGGGCTAAACGGGCCTCAAGCAAATACTTGGAATGGTTTTGTTCTGGTCCTAATTTTATGAATGTATAACTTACAAGCTAAACAGAACACATCTAAAAAACACATCATTTTAAAAAGCCCCCAGTCTTATTTCTCACGAATAGGATTGAGCTCTTTTGGTTTTGTTGAGTATGGCTTTGTTGGTTATATGGCTTACCCCCCAACTTCCCTCCTTCTTCTTATTGGTGGGGGCGTAGCTTTGTTCCCTTTTGTGGATAGATGGCTTGATATTTTTGCAAAAGAAAAACCCTGCACTTATGTGCAGGGTTTAATTGAACCTATTTGAATTTTAAATTCATTAGGACTTGTCGTGGACTCTCTTGCTATTAGGCACCACTGAAATTTAAAAGCCAGCCTAGGCCTAGACATTTCCATTCTGCCGGGCAACTTGCAACGGATCCAATGCCATTGGGATCAGCATTTACGCCAAAGAACCAAAGGACCATTACAAATAAAGCAGGCCCACCAAGTAAAAGTGCATGAATGGCACCAACTTGTTGATCCTCTACACCACGCCACCAAATAATAGGTGGAGCCAGCCACCGCTGCATCCACTTGGGAGCACCGTCGAGTGGGTCAATTGGATCACCTATTTTTCGTCCCATAATTCCAGGGTTGAGCGAAGACCATATAGTTCTAGCATTTCTTGGGCGAATTAGAATTATCTGATTGCAAAGTTGAAGTTACTCTTCATTGCTTGTGACGCCCCATCTGCAGGCCTAAATTTATCAGAATAATCTTGATAGCAGCTTGGTGAGGCGCTGTTTACAAGCAATGCCTTTGCATGTGCTTTTCAAGATGATTTGGATTGTTTCTTGATCGCAGCTCTGTGAGCGCATTTTTTTCGATGGGGACTTTTGACAGAGAATGAGCTAGCCAGGCAAGGTTCATTTTGTGGATTATTTTTTTTAGATTGACCGAGAAGGCTTCCTGCCTCACTACTTACAACCAATCGATTATGCGCATCTCACCTAATGCCCTAAGCGTTTAGGGCTTATGGGACCAAACAGATTTCAAAATATGGTAGAAATGCTGCTTAGGGTTGGATTTTATAGTGTATAATTAACCGGCTTTGCATTCTAATTCAAATGATTCCTTCAGCTGCGATCCTTGGAGTCCTTGGCATTCTTGGTTTTGCTTTCTTCTTCTGGTTGGCCGTTAACGATCCAGCAGACGCCTGAACATAAATTGCTTATCGGGTAGAGCCTTTCTCTACCCGATTGCTTTTTTATTCTTCTAAGGTTTCTTGGAACACATCCATTGAAATCGAACTCATCAATTTATTCTGACAAGTTGAGAAAATTTGATTCTCTCGCGATTTAGAAAAAGCTCTTATAGCTTTACTGCATCATGAGCACACAGAACTGTTCTGAATGTTAGAGACAGAACAATCTCAAGCAGTTTTCGAATCAACACTATCTCAATATATAGCAATAGATTCCTTTGAGGATTTGGTGTGTGAAAATTACTTTATTCCCTTGATTGGATCAACGAAAATGAACATTAATTCCGAAAAAACTTTTTGGTGATCAATCTCAGGTCTTTACCTTTTTAGAGGTTTGGTTGTCATCAAGGATTGAATTATGATTTGAACACAGAGTCAAGAGACGTCAGCGCTTGTGGATATGTTTAAGTAGGATACTAAGAGTACATTGAAAGATCTTTTTTTAGCGACGTATGGGCAGCACCTTTGCTGTCTTTTGACTCTCAATTGCACCATTTATGATTGAGTCTTAGATCAGAATTACTTGCTTAATAATGACTAGAGATTCACCTTGACACAGCATTACTTTGCTTCTTTGGCATGATCGTAAAGGCCCAAGAGACATCAAACATACGTGTGATACTCGCTGGTCTCGTTGGCAACGTGATCGAATGGTATGACTTCGCTTTGTATGGATACTTTGCCACCGTTATTGGACAACAGTTCTTTCCCTCTAGCAATCCTTCAGTCTCTCTAATTGCTGCTTTCGGAGCGTTTGCTGTCGGCTTTCTAGTTCGCCCTTTCGGAGGGCTTTTGTTCGGACGTATTGCTGATTTGCTGGGACGAAAACAGGCACTTATCCTTACCTTGCTGGCGATGGCTATCCCAACAGTGCTGATGGCCTGTATGCCCAACTACAGCCGGATTGGCATAGCAGCTCCGATCATAATCGTTTTGTTGCGTATTATCCAAGGATTATCAGTCGGCGGCGAGTACACAACATCAATTGTTTATCTCGTTGAGAATGCCCCTGATCAACGACGAGGCTTCTTTGCTATTTGGGGTCTATGGGGAGCAGTATTGGGAATCCTCTTGGCTTCTGCCATAGCCAGTTTGCTTGCCAATATTCTTGACCCTCAACAGCTAGACATCTGGGGTTGGAGAGTGCCTTTTGCGCTCGGTTCACTTGTCGCATTAATAGGACTTTTAATACGACGTGGTCTTGTCACTGATGTATGTACTGAAGAGGCCATAGACCCAGTACAGCAGGTTTTCGGGAAATACCGTATGCAGGTATTTCGCTTGTTCTTGCTTAATATTGGTGGCGGTGTTGGCTTCTATGCAGCTTTTGTGTATGTTGTGAGCTACGTCAAGGAAATAGATATGGTGCCCGAACGAATAGCTCTGAATATAAATACAGTTTCTATGGCAATACTTTTAATACTTTATCCATTAACCGCTTTGCTTTCAGACCGCATTGGACGTAAGCCCTTGTTGATCGCCGGTGGTGGTATGTTGATGTTTGGCTCGATTCCACTTTTTCAATTGATACACACCACTGATCCGTTACGAATTTTCTTCGGGCAGCTCGGATTTGTGATTGCACTCGCAACTCTTTCAGGAGGATTAAACGTCGCGAATGTGGAGCTCATGCCTAAGGCGGTTCGCTGTACCGGCCTGGCCTTTGCCTATAACACTTCTATGGGGATTTTTGGTGGTACAACACCATTAATTGCGACCTGGTTAATTCAGGGAAGTGGAAATCCAATTAGCCCTGCTTACTGGTTAGCGGGCAGTGCTTCGATCACTTTATTCACAAGTATCTTTTGGGTTAGAGAGACTAGACTTTCATGCCTGTCTTGAACATAGAAAAATGAAATCAAGCACCTCTATTCCCCAATTAAGGTTATTTCCTAGCCCATCATTAACCTGAGGCGATACCCTCAAATTGTTTGGTTTGTGTTCTATTGCTGACAGCATGCGGTTGGAGGGCTTGCCCTAAGAGCAATTTGTTGCGTTATAAGTATTAGACACCACAGGTCGGATTCGTTTAATATCCTCTGATAAGGAACCACCCATTCGTTTCCGCCATGGATTTGTCAACAGTACTTCTATGGGCTTCTTTGCCATTTGCGCTGATAACGCTTTATTTTGGAACTAGGAATGGATATTACGACAGTGATTTGTATGAGGGAGATGGATGTGCCCATGACGTACAGAGATAATACTCTTTCCATTATCATCTTTTATTAATATTGATATCCCCTGAGTCTTGCTCATTTGGCTTGTATCTAATCCATGGAACTTTTTGATTTTCAGCAATAAATGCTGCGATTCAAATTAATGAATGTATAGTTTCCATTTCTATAGTCACCTCATGAATACTTCTCTTGTAGATATAATAATTGAGATTTTTGGCTATATTGATTCAAAAAGAGATCTTGAATTTTGGTTTATTTGATAACCAATGGCTGATCTGGACTTTTTTGGTATGAGCCTCGATTTGGGCGTAGTGTATTACTTTGCTTAATCAGTCTGTATATAGTTTATTGTGGTTTTAGCCGTTTTATTGAGGAATGCTTATTCTTTACAGATAGATGGTTGATTTCATATTTATTCGTGGCCACCATTGCAACTCATCACTTTTGCCGGAAGATCACTTCTATTCATTCCATCATTGTTGGAAGTAGATTCAATACATTCATTCTGTGACTTAGCCCAACGAGCAATAGGCTCAAGCCTTTCAGCAATCGGCTCAAGCCTAGAGACACCAACGACTAGGGCGATCGTGCTGATTGCCGCCATCACTGTGTAGGCGAAATCTTTGGCAATTTCTTGTTTGTTAACTTTAGGACGCTCTAGCTGTTTGATTTTTTGGGAAGCCTGAATTGCCTTCCAGTCAAACCGCGTTTGCGAGGTAGGGGTTAGAGCTGAGTTGAGTTTTGCTCGCGAGTTAGATATTGGTTGTGAGTCATGACTCGATCGAGAGGTAAGGATTGGATATGAAGAGGCAGGAATTGCTTGCATTTGAGGGGTCTGATAATCGTTGCGAGGCGTTGATTTAGAAGCTTCTGATCGTGGCCTCCATCCTGCAATGGTGATCACAAGTGAGACAGCCGCTACAAATAACGAGCGCAGGCTTTTCAGGGCATCGCGGAGCTCCATCGCCAGGCGTCGTCTGTCTTCGAAAAAGTCCGGGGTTGTTTCTTTGGTCATGCCTCCTTTTAGCTTATTTCATCCTTTGTGAGTAGTCGCTTTGAACGTCGATTTGTCTCTTCAGGAGAAAAGCCTGTATTTCTTCAATTGTAAGACATCAGTAGAGGAGTTATTTCATTGCCACTCCGCTTTTTTGTCAAGACAGAAAACCCTTTTGATCTTCCTTCACAGATGCACTTGATAATGTAAGCTTTTTAGCAATGATTCTTGCTTATTCTTGCTTATTGTTGCTGTATAAAGTCCGATGGCATCCTGAACGAATAGACGCATGATTGGAATGATCTGCAAGGTATCCCTGACGTTCCTTTGAGCGCGACCCGCACTATTCCTGCGACCCCATAATGCATCTGGCAGAAATGGTCGTGAACCCCCATCTCGACCACTCGCTCATGGTGGTTCGATTCAATCATCCTTTTGACGAAGAAACGCGCTGCAGTACTTCCCTTTTAGTTCGATACCCGCCCTTTTAGCTATTTCATCGAACTGGATCTTTTCCGTCCTCGCTGGGGGACCACCAGACTGATTTGAAAAATACAATCGTCCATTCTTCCAAACGTCGTTGGTGATACTGGATTGTTGATTACTCCGTTAATAGATTCTCATATCAATAATGTATCTTAGGATTTAGGGGCCTGATGACCAGAATCTTAAATTCGTCTTGTTCGAATGCTTTGAGCAGGCACGCTGTTAGCGCTGATGTCTTCAGCTCCATTGTTTACACAGCTATCGTTGATCTTCCTTGCTGATGGGTTGAGAAATTGATATCGAATTACTGAAAATAATGATTTTAGTTGATTGCGAATTGAAGTGGACCTAGTCTGTTTGATGGGTGCAGATCTAGTCAGGTTGAGAGTTTTAATCTCCGTAAGCAGTGCTAACCTGATTGTCTCAAAGATGACTTATATGCTCATGATAGTAATACTTCCTACTTCGTTTAGATCTTGCCAATGATTTAACAACTTCATAGTTACCTTATATCTGATGGACCAACAATCATATAATCTTCAACGCGTCAGGAACTAATTTATATGATGGTGGTATTGTGTGGACAATACTACCATTCCTCTGAAGAGTTGGATGGCTAACCTTTTTGGACAACGAATGAAAATGAGCAAACTCCTGACATCTGTCTTGGCTACAACATTTGTTTTCGTTGGGGTGCCGATGTCCGCAGTCGGGAAACATCATCATCATCATGACCATTATGTATGTGCTATCGGTTACCACTATGTTGGCGATGGTGTTTGTCGTCGCAATGGGGTTTGGTATCAGGGAAGACGGCATGAGCGTGGTTTGGAATACCGACCTGAACCCAGAGGAACTGTTGAGTTGTTTGATGGAGCGCTAAAAGTTAAATTTTAATAGTGAGTTCTTAGGAAATATTAATGCCTTTCGTTTTAGTGCTTGTTCACTCTTGTAATTCTGTAAACCATTATCAAGTACTAGCTCATCATGTCTAGAGTTCTTTTGAAGATCCTTAATGAGGTTGAATCTATAATGTTAAGCTTTTTAGTAATATATCAATCCTTGAAATCTTAACGCTCCTGTTAATAGCGGAAGCGTTTCACTACTTTTGCTGGTTGATGGTTAGAACCCTCTTGATAGAGGATCCATTGGTTTGTTTCTAGGTCATGATCACAGCCAAATTCCAGGCTTTCCTTATAGGATTCCCATTTTATGAAGTGGCAGGCTTGGTCTGCTTCAAAGGCTGAACGGTAACTAGTGAAAAATAAAAAAAGCATCACCCCAGCGGCGAGAACAATAATGCTAACGAAGCCGACTTTCATGTTTGCTCTGATCTGTGTCTTAAGTACAAGGATGATATTGGCACAGATGATGGAGTATTGGCAGAGGTGAAGTCAGTTCTTGATTTTAATACAATCAATAGCACCTTTGTGAATAATGGATAATTTTGAATCCGATACTTGCCGTCAACAGTTTGTTTATCCCTACTTCTCTGCTTGATTTTTGTAGACAATACCAATTCCATTGGGCTATTGGTTCTAATTCACAGCAGCTTTATGAAGATAGTCAGAGCAATCTGGCTCCTCTAATAAACCCTAGTCGAAGTTTCACTTCTATAGCCTTGTCAGGTTTGTCAGCCAAGTACGTCCCATCAATGATCTTGATTAGAATTAAATATTTTTGTCTTCGCAGAGTTAGCAACTATAATGATGCTCCAGTGTTTTTGGGAAGATGATTTGATTGTCTCTACCACAGAATTACTGAGCTTCTTTTTTCGATAACAGCCGGCCCTATCAACTGCAGAAATTGTGATTTAGAGGTTTCTGGCCCAGTGGATGAAACAGCCTTGGTGTCCTGCTCGTCTACTTTCTCTCAAGCCTTCAATCCTTTGCATCTGCTATCGCTACGAGGCTTGTGTTGGTTATTGATGTAGATCATACCCCTGTATCAAATACCAGCCAATAAATCCAACTAAGTTCAGACCAATGACAAATGCCCAAACACGCCATGGTTGATCCTTCGAGATTTTCATAATGCGATTTTCTTGATACACTATCTTATCATTTGGTTTTCTTTACTGTTAGAGTAACTATGGGGAAATAACCCAGATTTGCATTCAACGCTACGCGCATTGCCTCTTGATATTTGATCATATATTATACCTTTGTCAGTTACAGCCCCTAGTACGATAGAGCTATCAAATCTTGCTGTCTTAATCATTGAGATCCCAATATGCCCAGACTTTATATCGGTCTATTTGTTTATGCTTTACCGCCTCATCACCTCTTCCTTTGGAATAAGAACAATACCAACAACAGCGTTCCCCAGATTGGTAATAGATAAATAGCGGTGAAAACCCCCATTACGAAAACACTAGAGGCAACAATTATTGCTGCTCCGATTCCAGCCCAAAGTAACCAGCGACGCAGCCTTTTCGGCCATACTTGGCCGGTGAGTCGATCTAGTTGATCCTGTAGCTCCCTACGTTCTTGAGCCATCTCCTGCAGACGGCTCTGATGCCAGGAGACTGAGTTGCGCGCCGATGATTCAACGATCTTTTTCTGTACACCTCCCAAGAAATCTGAGGAGCCAGAGAGCATTGAGCGCACACTAACTGCTTGAGCTTGAATGAGTGCACGGCTGGTTTCGCCAATTTGTCGCTCGAGTCTCTCTAGTCGAGCTTGCAAAGACTGCACAGGGTCAGCATTGCGTGAGAGGTCGATCCTTTGCAGGGCGACCACTTTGTTAGGTCTGCTAAAAATCCCTTGAATGAGGCGCAAATGGTTAGTTCCGGACCTTTGCATTATGGGTGTGCTCGTCAACACGTTCTATCGCTAGGCCCCTATGGTCCTCCACTGGTTGGGAGCTTTGACCAGATGTGTTGAGTCTGCCTGAGTCGGCTTTGAGCGCAGGCTTTTTAGGATCCATCCAGCCCGCTCAAACACCATTGGTAGTGCCTGGGGGGTGTAAACACTCCAGCGCATCCACTCATGACGTTCGTTTTGCTGCTGACTAGAACGGAATTAGAGCCAAGGACAGGGTGATGGATGGAGAGGTCGGTCCTGAAAGGCTTTAGGGGCCTACTTTGTGAGCCCCCGCTAACAACGGTTGGAGTCAAGCAATGGCAAGCCAAAGCCCAGATAGCAAACGAAAACCCAGAAAATCAGTTTATTATTCAACAAACTATGCCCTTAAAGCTGACTACCGTGAGATTCGTCGCCTCGATTTGAAAAAACGGCTTGGGGTATTGCTCTACAGACGTGAACGTATGGAGCGTGAATTAGAAGCAATTAAGGCAGCCTTGAGCACATTGGAAGAACAGATGAAGAGTAATGTCGCCTATGAGCAGCTTTCTATCTGTGACAAATCCCCTTCTTGAATACCATAGATTTGTTATTATTGCCAATTGAGACATCAGAAGAAGTTCTAGAGCTTTTCAGCTGAGTTACGTATTTCTTCTGCTTTCCTTTGGAAGTTTTTACGCAAGATGGCACAATCTAATCTAAGCTGAGTAAATAAGCCTTTCCTCATTGACCTTCCTATAAAGGTTCATGCTTTTGAGAACATGCCTAACGAAGACACCTTTTAGAATGTATCATTCAGTTGATAGTTGATCTTCTTTCGATGCTTTCATATGCCTTCTTTAAGATCAACTCTCTCGAACAGCATTCTATTTCTATTAGAGTAATACAATGATGCATAGGGCAAGTTGTTGCTTGTAATGTTTTTTTAGATAAATAGCTGGAGTCATTTTCTGCGCAACTTCGTTTCACAATTTTTTCTTGAGTAACTTGGTTAGGGCTATTCGTCTAAGTAGTCCTGATCCGCTAGGGGGCCCTGCTGATCGTCTTGAATTTTGCCCTCTGCTCGATCAAGTGAGCTCAAGGATTTCTCAACATAAGTTCTTACGTAAGCAGCTCGCTTCTGTTGGTAATGCATGTGACGAAGGGTACGAGTTAACTCATGCCGTCGAACGCGTCGCCACTGATGCATGAATCGATCGAGAAATGTTGGACGGCGACGGCTCATCGATCTAGTCGCTTCCTAAACCATATTGTATTCAGTTTTTTGGTGCAGTGAAGAATGCTGCAAGATCATTCGCTGATAGTTGCAGATGGGTCATCAAAGGGCAGCCATTGCTTGTCATAGATAATGCATCCTCTGGTGCACTCGCGACCATAAGGCTGTTGAGCATAGTGAGCTTGCGCCGGTCTCCTATGACGAGGTTGTGATCTGTTTGCTGGTGATGTAGGCAGTACTGCTCAAATTCACGGTCATCAGGAGTTGAAGCGGCTCAACCTGCAGGCTTCACAACATCAGTAAGGTTTGAAGCCTGCAGGTATGCGTTGAAGACGGTCACTTGGGGTCTTTCACGCAAGATAGGTATGGGAGTGAAGTGAAGTCGTATCAGTGGACCCCCTGCTTAGAACTGCTTTAGACAGGCTTGTCGTACGAGGGAAGTTAATCAGCTCCAGCTGAACTCCATAGCGATTCCTTCTTCGAGGCTCCGTTTTACTGGGCAGGTATCAACCACCCTTTGAAGCAGCTTGACCCGTTCATCGCTCAGCTCAGGCGGCATGGTAATTCGAAGTTTTAGGGCTTTGATACTGCGCGGGCCTTCATTGGTCATGATCTTCTCGACCTCAACTGCTGCACCCTCGATTCTCCAGCCCTTGCGTCGGGCAGTGATGCCCATCACGGTGAGCACGCAGGTGCCAAGAGCTGTTGCGACTAGGTCTGTAGGGGAGAAGGCCTCGCCCTTACCTTCGTGATCGATGGGGGCATCGGTGCTAAGACGATCCCCAGAGGGGGTATGTAGGGCTTCACAGCGCAGATTGCCCTTGTAGCAACAGGAGATTGTGGTCATCGTCATTCAGCTCTGAACTGATTTGCTATGCAGAGATTCTGCTATTGGATGTCTTTGAGAACCACATCGAATAAAAAATCAAAGGCCCGAGTAGCATGCAAAGATTAATTAAACTCTTGATCACATCACGGTTGATCTGATCTGATCATCTTGGATTCAACCTCAAGTAAGCCCAATCGCTATGGCACTAACTGCTTAAGGCTTACTAACTAGAGATTGATCAATACAAATCAGGCTTTTGTATAGGCCCATTCAAATATCCTGTTGGTATGGAAAAGAAAAAACAAGAGGAGACTTCACCTCCAGATCAAAACCACCCCCTCTATGCGAGTGATCGTGATCGAGTTGATGCTCTCTTAGGGCATAAGGGGCATCCCAACGAAGACCAGCTCACCACGGCAGCGATGCTTCTCAACCGTTACGACGGCTTCCAAGGTGCGATGGACTTGCAGGAAGATCTGACAAAGGTGGTTAAGAGTTGGGGTTTTGATCGTGAAGCCCTTAATGCCAAGACCAGAGCGATCTGGTCCAGTGGTTGGCGACCAGGCACTGCCACTTCTGGCGATGACGTTGGCTCAGGAGCCGACGTCGTTGACAAGGAGACCTGATTGGTACCGCCGCTCAAGGTTGATACTGCTATTGATGTTCGCCTTGCATCGATGAGCGCTGCTTACCAGGAAGGCAGGAGAGTGACCCCACGCGAAATGGTTAGATCCCATGCTTTTCCCGTCTTGGCTGCTTTAAGTACTATCAGCCTCATCGTGATCGCCTGGTCGCTGATCCCAATTTCTAGACAGGCAGCCCGTTGGAACGGATGTTTTGAGGAATCCTTACGATGGCAACGTAGGGACTTCTCAACGGAATCCAAAACGATTTCGAAGTTGTGGGCTACTCGCTACTGCAATGGCGGCTCTTTACCAATGCCAAGGAAGTAAACGAAGCCTCGCCATTTTTGCGTAAGTTGCAAGAATTGATTGGGCCTTATAAGCCGTTTGAGCATCCTATTTAGATGGAAATTCGATGAGTAGTTCCAAGAGAACACCGATGCCTTGACAGATATCAGATTTTAAGTCTTTAGAAAGGATGCGACCGCCTACTGAATTAATCCAAGGCACAACTTCTTTCGCATATTCAGCAAAGCCTTCAAATTTAGTAAAGGTTCTCTGTTTATAGGTAAGTACAAATTAGCCATGAAGAGAACCTTTAGGGCTCTGCTTGGATAAAAATTGAAAGAGTTGCTTCGAGTGTCTATGTTATCGGTTTAAGATCATTTTCTGTGTATTTAGCAGAACAAAAACATCTATGAGTCAGTTGTGATTTTGATTTTATTTGATCAGCCTCTCCATGAGGTTCATCCATTATTGCATGAAGCTCGTCGAGTATGATTTTGTTGAGCTAAACTTTTAAGTGTATACTTGATTGCGATTGTTTTGATCTTAGTTGGCTTTAGTATTATCCTCTAGCCAGCCGCAATCATTGAAGATAAAAATTCCGGGATTGGCAGCTTAGCCATTAGTGAAGAAAGAAGATCCATATTGAACTTGTGGACGGCTGGAATGGTGCGATCCAGAATAAAAATTGCTAGATATGGAATGTTCATCGCGATTTGCCAACGCCATTTGAAGGTCAGGATCCCCCAGGCCTTTTTGGCGTAAGCCTTTTGAGGATCAGTAAGGCGCTCCCATCTCTGATTGCCAAAAGCGGTGATACGTTCCTTGAGAGAGGCTTGAGACAGTGAACCTGTTGACTGCATTTTATGTCTTGAGATGGAGGCCTTTATAGCACATAGGGGTTTTTACCCATGTCTGATGGGTCTTGGCTGCCGATTTGCGGCGATGTTGTTCAGGCAGATGCATAGCTAGAATGAGTGACTGATTTAATCAAGCTTGCTTGTGCCTGATCTTTCAAACGGCTTAGATCCCTTCTCTCCTTGGGGAATCGCACTTTTAACTTTTGGGGTGGTTTTTACCTTTTGTATTCCCTTCTTTTTGATTAAAAGTGATGATTTTAACCCAGACAAAGGTAGCAAAGCCTATCAGGATGAGATGAGAGCAAAAAAGATAGCTAGTCTCTATCCGAAAAAACCTTAGCCTGAGAAATACCCTAATAGCTATCAATCCAATTCTACTTTGCACCAGCATTGATAGTGCTGACTTACGTATGCTTTACCATAAGAGTCTAGTCAATAGTTATGGATTTTTTATTGTCTAGTTTTTCTGTTGGCTAGACTTGCTGATTAATTGATAAGTCAAATTGCTTTAGATTTTTTATGAAGTCATTTTTTTGGTACAAAGAAATTTAATCTGATAAATGCGTAGATATCAATAAGCTGGCATTTTTTGGTCTTAAAGTTAGTGATAGGTGTTGCGGTTAGAGAGTTTTCAGATGATAGAAATTAGCGCAGTATTGATGGCATTGCTATCTATAGGGATTTGATCTCTTCACGCGCCTTGCATCGATCAAGGAACTTATTCCAAGCTTTTGGCCACCTCCAGCGAACGATTAGAGCCAAATAGAAGAGGTAGGCCATCCCCTCCACGGGATGCTTGATAATCGATAAGAGAGATAGTGCCTGTTCGACTGGTGACGCCATTAACGACTCTGTGCGTTACCCATAATTAGACGGTAATCGTAGGAATGGCTCAAAACTGTTTCTAACTGTCGTAGCTTCACATGACTCCATTGGCGAGCTCTTGGCTTTTGTTGAACTTGAACTGAAGAAAAAAATCTAGCCGATCTTTCTGCTCTTTTTATTCGTGGCAGAGATGAGATGCGCCTTCTCCTGGCCATCTATAAGCTCCCCTTGGATAGTATAAATATTGCTTAGAGCATGAAGTTCTCGTTTTTTGGGGCCGCTAAGCGCCGACTGGAAACCTCTTCAATTCAGTACCCTAGGCGACTTTCATCAGAGGCCTGGGGAGATCGCTCTGGCCAGGCCTATGGCTGTTGAAGCATTCTTATGGGTCATTGTCTGAGCAGTTACTTTCTTAGTGAGCCAAAAGCAACCATCAACCCCTTTCCTGTATAGGAAAGGCTTTTTCTGTAAAGGGTTCAATCCTTTTATGATCAAACAATATTGTGGAAGAATTTATATCTCTTTATTGCCAAATGGTTTTTGCTGTGAAATTTGATTAGAAAAGGCTATTGGTTTGAAGAGCCTATGGTCAGTTCAATTCTTTGTCGATATTGCGGAAAGGCGATTTCTTCTGACTACCAATGGGAAAAGGAGGCATTGATGAGCAATAAAAGCTGCATGGAATGCCTTGAAAAAATTGAAAATGGTGAATTAATCATTCAACGCCGGATCTCAACGACTAATAAGCAATGTGGTGAATAAAGGCCCACGCTGTGCTTTCGTCCAATAAGGCAAGCAGGGAAACTGTTTCCCTATAAGCAGATTGATTTATTTTCTCGATGGCACACATAAAGCGATCACCTGCGTATTGACATCTTGATTAATAGTTAGATGGACTTTCCTTTGACTTATTAAATTAAGACCTCACTGTCAAAGTAGAAACTGGTATAGCCGAATTCGTTGAACAATGTTTTAATAGCATCTTTGGGCTGAGCCTCGTCTTGATCTGACAATTGAATTGTACATATTGAATGATCAAGCGCTTCCATTGATTTAAAAAAATCAATATGCTTTAGCTCTTCTTGATCAGTTTTGATGTCTTTAGCAAGATCATTCACCACCTTCTCTTTATCTCTTATGTCAACAGATAGAAGGCCGATAATTGTCTTTCCTTTGAGATCATCTGAATCATGGAAGATAAGGTTTGCAGGTGTGATCCAGTTTGTGATATCCATTTCTTTTTGCCATCTTTCCACATGGGAATAGGAGTTTGTTGTGGAAGTGAACTCGTGGCTTGATATTTTGCTTGAAATACCTATTTTGTCCTGATTCAATCTCTCCATATTAATACGACCACCTGTTACTGTATCTCCATCGAAGGCCTCTTCCGGTACATCAACATTTGAGAGGATTCTTGCTTTTACTTCGCTTGCAGAAAGATCTGGATTTCTTGCCCAAAATGAACTAGCAATGCCTGCTACTAATGGGGTTGCCATCGAGGTGCCTGACATATAACCATAGGCAATATCTGAGGTATTAACAGTGCTATAAATATCAATGCCTGGCGCGAAAAGATCAACACTTTGCTTCCCATAGTTTGAGCCCCATCTAGGGCTATATGGTGGATCGGACCTTGGACCACCCTCCATAACTCTTTGGCCATCTTGATTTGATGCAGCTACTTTTATGCCACTTTCCATTTTATAGGACGCGGGGTATGTCGGTTTTTGTTGATCAATATCACGATCATCATTCCCTGCCGATACAATAAATAAGCATCCATTCCCTTCTGCTGATTGGATGGCTTGATAAAAAAGTTCATATTGTTGTGCAACTCCAAGACTCATATTTATTACTTTTGCCCCTCGAATTACAGCATAATCAATACTAGCTATAAGGCTGGAATATGATACGTCACCGTTTTTGTCAAATACCTTTATTGGCAGAATTTTAGCGGCTGGGTTTGTGCCGACAATTCCTAGATCATTGGCAGCAGCAGCAGCAATTCCCGCGACATGTGTTCCATGGCCATTGGCTGAATCGTCAAACGGATCACCATTGTTATAAGCAAAATTATATCCATAGTAGTCATCGGTATAACCATTTTGATCATCATCAATTTGATTATTAGGAATCTCAGCTTTGTTTATCAGGATATTGTCTGCAAGGTCTTCATGCGTATAGCGAACACCGCTATCGATAATGGCAATGATATTTTGACCTATGGAGAGGTCAGTAATTCCATCTACCGGCCCAGCCCATTGCTGGAAGGCATCTATGGCGCCAACATTATCATCGTCAGGATTGCTTCCAAAAGCCCAAAGAGTATTGAAATAAGGCTCTTCCCACCAATTTGACATCTTCTAGATAGCTTGCAGAATGTTTAACTCTAGTCTAGGTAATTGTATAGCGTTGTCTATTTTCTTTACGTCCTTGAAATACTATATATTGTGCTTCAGCATTCAACTTTTTCTTGGGTCCCGATTGTAGAATATAAGACGAATATAGAAGTCATTCCCTATTGGCCTTTTGACAGTTGTTCTGGTTAATTGTGTGACTTTTGTATCATTACTCTAATGATTGATTCTTTTATGCAAGTATCTTTAATAGCTTTTTGACCATTGAAGTGGTCTTTTCTTTTGCTACCCCTGTTTTAATATTGTAGAAAAGGCTTTTTCGTTAGAGACTTATGCATTTTTTTGTTGCTCTTCTTTATAGGCCTGAGCACTATATTTATGAGTTTTTTAATGTTTTCAACAGTTGATTGTACAGACTGCTGACTCTTTTTTTATTCACGCCTAGATCTGAAACACCAACTCTTGAAGCTGATCGAACTTGGATAACCTTTTCGTTTGGTATTTGAAGAATCTCCAGGTCATCTGGGAATCGAAAAACTAGGCTTCTAACGACAGCATGCCAATAATTGTTAGTTTGCTCGAGGACTTTGGTCCTTGGTAGTTGAGAAGCAATGCCTAAAAGATCCTCATAGGACTGCTTCACTTCGTTGACTTCCCATTCAACAAGCACACAGTTTGTGTCAACTTTGCATTCGGATAAACCTCCCTCCATCGTGAATGCCATGGCGGGATCACTGTGAATGGTGATGAGCGTTATCAAAAGGCAAGGAAGCAGACTGTATGCTAGACGTTTCATTGAAAAGCAATCATTTAAGAGAAACCTACAGGTTGTAGGCTGTTATCAAGCTGTATTTTAAGTATACAACTTTGTCTGATGTCTAAATTGGAGCAATGAGTGATAGTTGGCATCCACCGATGACCGTTCAAAAACCTCTCTCAGACAACGTCTCTACATCGTTGCAAGACTCCGACCGTAAAGAACAGAACCTCAATCCGATTGAAGGGTTTGGATCTCACTCTTATGTGGTTTTGGCTACTTTATGTACTGTTAGCTTGATTGTGATTGCCTGGTCTCTTGTTCCAATCTCTAGGCAGGCAACACGCTGGAACGGATGTTTCCAGGAGTCCTTTCGTTGGGATCGCAAAACGTTCCCAACGGATCCACAGTTGGTTTCGAAGTTGTGGGCGACTCGCTACTGCAATGGTGGATCACTATCAATACCTAGGGAGTAGTCGCTGCTGACTTTGATGCAGAGTCACCATGATGTCACACAGCCTCGATTTCTTTTGAGGTGCTCTCATGGATCAAATTAACTGAGGATGTGCAGGATCACCTTTGAATGGACCGACCACTTGCGATGTGATCCATCCTCCATAGAACTGGCCGGGTTGGGGGATCACTGTCTCTCCATTGACGCTGCAATGATCCATGCGTCCGGGGTATAGCGCATACCAGCCCGTAAGGGCCCTAAATGTTGGGGAGGGATCTGGATATGACCAGATTGCGCCCTCGAGACGTTTGTCTGCAATCACCAGATCCCAGTAGTTTGCGATTCCCTTCCATTCGCAGAAACTCCTGCGACGGCTGCGTATCAGTAGATCCTTCCGCATCGCCTTTGGCGAAAGATAGTAGGTGGGCGGATGGAATGTCTCCAGCACACGCAGGCAGTCATGGGTTTCGCAGATACGCGTACCGAGGGCCTCCACAATCACGTGGTCTGAGCAGGCCATAAGAGCTGGCGGACGTGGGTACTCAGCAACAATTTCAAGGCTCATTAGCTCTACGTTGAGATAGTGACTTTGTTTCAGGGGGTGAGTGATGACATTTGAGCCTGGTTGCACATGCCAGAGATGTCGTGGACTGGGCTTTGACAAAAGGGTTAAAAACCAGGCCTTTTAAGCAGAATGGTTCGTCGCAAGGATGACGCCAGAAGCTGTCAAATGATTAGCGTTCGAGACTCTCTAGCAGTAGGTGCCAACCTAGGGCGGAAGCTTCAGCGGCGAAGCTTTCTCTTTCTTCGCACATAAAACCATGATCGGCGCCATTGATCTCTACGTAGCGCAGTCGATCTTCATCAGGATCCTGCATGCGTAATGCCGCTTGGATTGCTTGCCGATCTGAAGTTGGGATCAACGGATCTGCTGTACCGCACAGACATGTCAGTCGGCCTGAGACCTGCGGCAATAATTCGAGGCTTGGTGCACCACCTCCCGGGCGGGTTTTGCTTACACCGGCACCATAAAAATTGAAGGTCTCGCTCACCTCGGTCATGGTTGCAGTGATCAGAGCAGCGTGTCCGCCGAAACAGAAGCCAATCACAGTGATTTGTGGTTGATCAAGCTGTTTGTTAAGCCAGCAAATAGCTGTGTAGGTATCGCTAAGGATTTGCTCCATTGAGGTTGAGTCCTTGTGTCGTCGACCTTCGATCAGGTTGCCTTCGCTATAGCCAAGCTCTAGCTCCGGTGCGGTGCGAGAAAATAGTGGCATCGCCAGGGCTGGGATGCCTCTGGTGGCGAGGCGATCGGCCACACTGCGAACCCAGTTATTGACTCCGAAGATTTCTGGTAACACCAGGGCAACACGATTCGGCGCTTCAACGATTTCATCACGACCTTGACTCGGTTTTGACCACCAGCAGCGCAGGGGGACTGAGCCTTCTTTGATCACAATCCATTCGCTTTTCATTTGAGTGGCTGTCTCATGAGTCGTCGGTGCGAAGCCTTCTGCCAGATTTCTGCAGTATGGGGCCTTTAGCTGGCAGATCTAGGAGTTGCTTTGCCTAGATCACTGGGTTGATCTGCCAGGCTTTCTAGGAGTGGGTGGTTTGCCTTGATAAGGGCTTTTGTGATCTTGTTTAGATCTCAAAGAGCTTCTTCTATGACCAATTGTGCCGATGGACTCAATGGCTTGTGGAGCTCGTAGCTCTTAAGACTGCCCTTGCTTGGGACGATTCGTAAACGAAGACCGGTCTCCTTGCTGGTGATGGCGAACTTTGGGCTAGTCACTACTCAGCAATCTGGTGAGATTCCAGTTCATCAAAGCTTTGCTCCATATTTGCTTTGAGGCTATTTAATGGCTTGATGGATCCTTTAGACCCTTTAAGCCAGACGGGAAGACACCTTCCATTAGCAATTCTGCTGGTTACAACAGCGGTTGGAGCGTTTTTTGGAGGCGCACTCATCACTGCATTGATCCGCGCCAGATCTGAGCTTGGCTGGTTTAAGAGGAAAGAGGAATGAACACTTTTGCTGCCACTTATGTTGTTTTTGTTCAGGCCATCGGGGCACTGGTGATCTTTGGTGTTGCTGCTTATGCAATCAAACAGATGCTGCTTAAGCTTCAAAAGTCAATCGATGAGCCAGATATCCGAGTTGAGGTGACAAGACGATGAGCTTTCACAACCTTGTTGTTTTGGTTGTCTCGATGGAGGTGTTTACTGGTTCAAGCGGCGAGCTTATGAATTTCTCATTGCCTTGATGATCATACATAGGCTCATTGTGAAATGTTTGGGAACGAGATTTTTAGGCCATCAAGTAACATCTGAACAGCAATAGATGTAAGCACTATTCCCATTACTTTTGTTAGCACTTGCAGGGCTGATACACTAATCTTGGAGGAAAGTATCTCGGCTGCATCAAAAATAAGATAGATTATCAAAGATAGTAGTAAGACTATTAAGCTCAATGAAATTTTGCCATCGATGGAAGAATTCACCGGGTCGGCAATTGCAATCGTCAGTGTGCCAGGGCCTGCAAGAAGGGGAATGCCGATAGGCACGATTCCTTTCCCTGAAGAACTCTTGTCCCGATCAATCGAGGCTGGGTCATGGTGCTCCTCTGGTGGTTTGGATCGGAGCATGGAAAGGCCGATCAGGATAACAATTAACCCACCAGATATTTGAAAGGCTCCTTGGCTTATTCCGAAAATTGCCAGCAAATCATTCCCGAGCCATGTAGCCAAGAGAAGTGCGATCAAGAAGGTGAAGGCACTGTTGCGTGCGATTGCCTTGTCGGTTTTTTGATCTCCATCTGTGAATGAAAGATAGATCGGCAGATTGCCAATAGGGTTAGCAACAGTAAAGATTCCTATGGCAGTGTTTAGAAGAGACATAAAGATCGGAACTAATTGATTTTGTTGCTAACATTTACAGGTCTGATTGAACCGCAGATGTTGATTCTATGCCAGGTGTTTTTGATCTGTGAGTGCCTCTATTGGCAGCAGATCGCGATCAGTAATGGGTTTGATTTCGGCAGGCTTCTTAGGTAGGATACTTGTACTCGGCTGAGATTGCATCGTGTAAGACGGATTATTTCAGGAATGATAAATGCTTTAATAACTTCATGTTGAGAAGGTGGCTCTTCTCTTTTAGTCGGTCAATATCTTATGGATTTGGTGATTTGAGATTTCCATTCCATTCTGGTAAATAATGGATGAACCTTTAACTCGATCGAAGTGAACTCTTTGTCCTCAAGCAAACACCCTCAACCTGGCACGCAGATCGATGCTGTTCTGGATCCTGTGATTCCAGAACTTAACGAGTTGGTGGCGAAGACGCCAGGGACCCTTTCGCTGGCACAGGGCATGGTGAATTGGGCTCCACCCGTTGCTGTAAAACTGGCAATGAACAATGCTCTTTTGAATCAAGAATCAAGCCTCAATCGTTATGGCCCGGCTCGAGGTGATCCTGATCTGCTTGAGCTAATTAAGCAGAAATTGATGATCCAGAATGGTTTGGATTTGGCCGAAAGCATGGTCATGGTCACTGCAGGTAGCAACATGGCATTTCATGCCATTGCTCAGGTTCTCTGTGACCCTGGCGATGAGGTCATTCTTCCGCTGCCTTATTACTTTAATCATTTTATGGCTATTCAGTTGGCCGGTGGAGTGCCTGTGCCTGTGAATGCTGGTTTAATACCTAACCCTGAGCTCATAGAGGCTGCGATTACAAAATGCACCCGTGCCATTGTCACGATAAGCCCTAATAATCCAAGCGGAATCGTTTTCCCTCAAACCTTACTTGCCGCCATCAATGGGATCTGTGCCCAGCATGGTTTGCTGCACATCAGTGATGAAGCTTATGAGGATTTTGTGTTTGGTGATGTACCTCATTGGAGCCCTGCATCTCTTCCTGGCGCAGGGAACCATACTGTTTCGCTCTATTCGTTCTCCAAGGCCTATGGCATGGCCGGATGGCGTCTTGGTTATATGTCTGTTCCTATTGGCTGGAGTAAGGCTTTGGCCAAGGTTCAAGACACAGTCTTGATCTGTCCACCTCGTTTTTGCCAACGAGCAGCGATTGCGGCCTTGTTGGATGGTTCTGATTGGGTGCGTCAGAATGTCTCTCAATTGATGAGTCGATATCAGTTGCTCTTGAAGCGTTTTGCCGCTAGTAACAATCGACCCTGGCGCTTTTTACATCAACCCAATGGAGCTTTTTATTGCTTACTTGAAGTGGATTGTGGTTGCAATGGAGACACCTTGATGCGTCAGCTGGTAAGAGATTATCGAGTTGCCACGATTGGAGGTTGTAGTTTTGGTTTTAAGAACGAGAGTTGTGTACTGCGCATCAGCGTGGGGATGCTTGAAGGCGCTGAATTGATAGATGCCTTTGATCGCTTGGAGGCAGGCTTGCTTAATGCTGTTCAACAAGGAGACCGTACCACCTGAATAATAAAGTTAATTCCAATTTATTTTTTTATTTTATTGAAAATAGCAATCAGCACTTGTTGAGTAATAACTGCGCGGTGAATTTTGATCAGCTCTGCAGCAGCGAGTTTTGCTGCTGAAACCTTACTCAAATCATGCAATAAGCCAATGTCATTAAGATTATTAATGGCTGCATTTATTTCCATGAGATCCTATCCATTGCCGTGAACACTTACAGCATTTTGTAGATATGATTTAATGACTTTCTTGCCTGTTAAGCAATTCAATTTTTTAAGTAAGTCTTTGATTTGATCCGCTTATTGCTAGCCATGATGCTTCCTATGGCTTTTTACCATAATTGATTGGAAGGTAAATAGTGATCAGAATTCTTGCTCCTAACTCTATGGGGATGATTGTAGGGGCTGATTGCCTTTGCCTCGTATGCTTTTTGCAATGTTGACTATTTTCGACATCACTCTTTGAGGTCCAATGAAGTGATAAAGCCTTCGTTTGTTGATGAGAAGATCAATAATGCTGCGACAATCCATGGATCTAATTTTAGAGGCTTTATTTTCATTCTTACCTGTCTAATTTCACCCATTCTCTTCTCGTATGCAAATAAATATAGACCTTTTAGTAATCCTACATGTCTCTATTATGTCAGGCTGAGTTCGAGGATTGAAATTATTTTTTCTCGTCAGTATCCAAGCCTAATGCTGAGACAATAAGGGTATTTTCTAATACCTTTGGATATAGCAATACACCAATGATCACCGATATGATCGCTGTGACAATGAATGTAGTGACTTGGCCTATTGAACCTGGCAAGTAGATTTCAGAGTTCAGAAATGGCAAATCAATCAGAGAACCTATGGTTCCCCAAATCAATACCCATGCAGACACATATCCAATGCCGAACCAGTCTTTCTTTGACATGTGACCTCTGAAAACACAGAACAATTGTTGAATACTAGCTGATAGACACGCATAGGCTTAATAAAGTGGCATCTCTGATGTGCAGCTTTTCTGACCAGTGTCAACACCTAGGCCCTGCTGCCTATGACTTCCCCAAGTCTTGCAGTGGCTGTTTTTGCTTGCTGCAGCGTCTCTTCATCTTCTTTCTCTTGGCGTTGGAGCGCAGATTGATCCACGTTAGCTGCTACCGCAAAGTGGTTTGATTCTGTTGAATGAGCTCTTGGCATAACTGAGCAAATGATTGGTTTGTCTCATTCAAGAGACAAACTTAGCTCCATATAAGAGTTTGTTCTCGTTAGTATCTTTGCTTCTATTCGTCATCTTTAAAGAAACCTGAAGCTTCCGCTCCGTGTTCTTGTTAAACAATTCATCAGGTCTGCTACTAGGTTCAAGAGAGCTTTCCTTCGACCCGCCCATGGCGATTAGCGTTACCTCTGCATGTCCAGAGAGCACAATTAATGAACTGGACATCCGGCAATGGCCCATTTGGACATGTGAGGCCAGCACCTTTCCTTGGACCTATGCTGAACAGGAAACATGCCTGTTGTTGGAAGGCGAGGTGACCATTAAGCCCGAAGGCGGAAAGCCCGTGCGCTTTGGTGCAGGTGATCTGGTGGTGTTCCCTGCTGGAATGTCATGCATTTGGGAGGTTCATCAGGCAGTTCGTAAGCACTATCGCTTTGGTTGATGAATGAGCCATGACGGCTAGCTGTGAAGTGACCTCGCTGAACACTGGATCAATGCATGGTCTAAGAAATGCAAATGATTCGTTGATTCCTGTCGGGAAACATCAAGCAGACCAGACAGCTGAATAACAGTAGCGCTATAATGCAGTAGTGCTGCTGTCCGGGGTGCGAGCTGGTGAAGGAGGGCATTTTCGTCGTTCAGTTTTGCTACATAGGTTTTGTGCTTTTTGCTTGGCCTACTCAAGATTCATCTGACGTTCTTCGCGTTGCTAAGAATCAATGCTGTATTCACATCAAGGCCACGGGGGAAGACGGAGCGTAATCACGCATGCCAATGGCTAAGCCAATCGAGATCATCTTGCAGTTGCTTGATCTGAAGCATTGCTGATTTTTTTTCGGAACGATTCGATGTTGACTGGGATTTCTGCTGAGCAGCCTGTGCTGCGACATGAGCCTGTCGGCCAAAGCTCTCCTCTGTTGTAGGCCTCAAGGATGGATGCGTAGTGGTCTTCTCTTTGTCTTGCTTGATGTGCCATGTACTCATGTATTTTCTTTGCTTGAAGGAAAGCGCATCAACCTGCAATGCGCGATCGGAGGGAATACTCAATACTAGCGATCCCTCCCTTAGACAGGTCTACTCAGGCCTCGTTCTTTGAGGGGCTCCATAGGAGAAGGCCCTGGAACTTGACAAAGCTAGATAATGGAGTGAATGAAAAAAGAAAACTATGGCTGGAGTCATTGCCGGGGCAATTTCTCTATCACTTCATTTATTCTGGAAGTTCAGAACAGCCAATAGCAAGAGAGCTAAGTGGAAGATCTTGCTACCTACCGTATGGCTCCCTCGCCAATATGTAACATTTGCACCCTTATCCCAGTTTTCATTGCTGGTGAAAAAGAGCATCACTTCCGCGAGACTGAAATACTAGCTTGAATGATTAAGCGAGGGTAATCCATACCGCTTAAACTTTAGGACTCCACTCTCTTTTTTAATAGTTTGAATATTTACACTTAAGTCGCTATTACTATAAGGGACTATTCCTAAGTAGTGTTCAACCATAAGTATTGAGCTAGGGCCAGACTTCGGGATACTCAATAATTATTTCAGGATCCTTAGGCCTAGAGGTACACTCTTCTTTGACAACTCTTTCTACTAAAGTTCTAGACCACCTGTCAAACCTTCGTGCATATGTGGTCTTACATTCCTCTATGAAGACTTTCTCTCTAGCTTCTGATTGCGTTACTGCCGATTTAGTGATGCATACGTATTGATGCTCTCCTTCTATTAGATCATATACTTCTCGGCTGCATTGACGGATTGAGTTTTTAAATCCCTGAGCATTGACACTATCCTGCATCACTAATAATAGTAGGATTAAAGTGCTAAGTGATAAATTCATAGCAATAGCATGTCTCTAAAATTAGTTGCTCTTACTCTTTATCCTTAGGTCGCTGTCTCAGGATATAGAGCCAAGCAACTGTCGCTAGTGCGACTGTAAACTCTGTAAGTATTGTTGCATTGCCCGCAAAGAAATCGTACCAGCTAGAGGTGTTGTTCAAGTATTGATATTTTGGCTGCTCATAGTCTAGCCGTAAGCCAGTACAAAGCGCTACCAATATGTGGCTGGTGGTTGGGTTCCCGGTGACAGGCACGAATCAATAACTTGTCACCTGTATTGTTGAATTGAAGCCGCATGAATATGAGATTTCAGTACTGGAGACTTCGTAGACCGTTTGTGTCTGGGTTGTCTATTCTTGTCGGCTTCTGTCTGGTATTGAAGACACTTAATGCTCACCGCTGCTGTTAATGACCAGACTATTTGTTAATACAAACTTCCCATCTTATTTTCAAGCCAGCCTACACTTTATGAACATAGTGCTAACAAAAGAAAGCCATCGCTCTAATTAGCTGAGATCTCTGATTCTTTAGTCTACGTAGTCTAATCGGAGGTTGATATGGGCGTAAATCTGACTGCTCTGAGGCCTGCTAGGTCGTGCAGACGATCTCGGCCGGAAAAGGATCTAAAGACTTAGCTAGGATTAATTTTTGCTGTTAATGCAATACTGTTAAACTGTTGAAATGTCTAAATTAAAACAGGAAGGCTTAACTGCTGCTCCCCTTCTTGCTTGATTCTTGCTGGGCAATCTTGAACCACAGCAGAATGAAGTAAACCGATGAGATGCCTAGGAAGATCAACGTCAAGATCATCCATGTCCCCATGCTTAGGCCAAGTACGCCTGCATTGCTTGCGTCGCCGACTGTGGAGTAGGCCAGAAGAGTGGGGAAAGTCAATGGGGTCAGTTTGTTCTGGTTATCAGTTCAGCACGGCTCGGTGGTTGGTCGTTGAACCTTGCGCATTGAAAAAAGGAGCCCCTTTGCTTGATGGAGGCGCACTGAAGTAAAAAGCCAACTGCTCCCCATCGCCCAGCCACATTGACACTAGGAACAGGCTTTGAACCTGCCATGCGTAGAAACACTACTACTGGTGCCCCTTGTACTTTCTTTAAGCCGAAGCGCTATTTGTAGGGGCTTGCGTCAATAAGCTCTTTCCCTTAGAAATAAAGCTCCCCATCACCCAGGCCCGTCGCGTCACGCGAGGGTCTTTTTTTTTGTTGATCAGCCCCCCCCCATGGGGCTGCAATGAGCCTCCTTTTTGGTGGAGGGCATAATGCAGAAAGCTTGATGAGCGGTGATTCGATGGACGAACCGCAGCCGAAAGAGAGTTTGCTCAAGAAGAGTGGACGAATCGGCGCAATCCTTGGTTTTGCCTGGATTGCTCTGAATATTGTTGTGCCTTTGGCTTTGTTGCGTGTGCCTGCGGTGCAGCGCTGGCTCGTGGCATTTGACAACAAGCTCCCTTTCCACATTCCAGGAATTGGCTAGCTGCTTTTTGTTTCCGATTGCTGTGGTGCCCATGATTGGAAAGTTGGTGGTCACGCCCTCTCCAAGGTCAATAGCCTTGGATAACTCATCTGTTTACAGAACAAAACCTGATGAGCCGAATTTTTGAACCTTTGGGCGGGTCTATAAGACGTTAAGTACAAGGGTGCGGCAGGCTGGCGTTATGGGTAACGACTTCTCGAAATGAAGAGATGACGCACGAGGTCTCTCTTGCTGTGCTGGAAAGGGATGGTCGCTGGCTCCTTCAGCTTCGTGATGACATCGAAGGAATCTTGTTTCCAGGTCATTGGGGATTATTTGGAGGTCACTTGAATGCAGGGGAAACGCCTTTTCAGGCCGTGAAGCGTGAACTTGTCGAGGAAATCAACTGGGCACCTGAAAATCTCCTCGTTCCTTGGTTCAGCAACCACAGCAGCACGCTTGTGGTACATGTATTTCGAGGGCCACTGTGTGTTTCCCTTGAACTATTGCAGTTGCTTGAGGGTCAGGATATGACCCTGGCGACTATGGAGGAGCTGGCGAGTGGTGCTATCTGGAGCCCCAGACTTAGGGAGTTCAGACCGATTGCGCCAGGCCTGGATATCGTGCTGCAGCGTCAGTTCTCAGATAAAGACTGAAGCCAGGTTGTGTGGAGCCATATTTTGAGGTTTTGCGGAATTTCGATGCATAAGATCTTGTAGGCCGATCCCTTGCCAAGACAGCCTGACAGGACTCTCTCTTTGTTGGGCTTTAGGGAAATTGAGGGGGGATGGCAGCCGCTAGTTCAACGATGATGATCACCTTGGTCAATTGGGCGATTTCATGGAGGAGCTTTCCCCTCAGTTGGGCAACTATGAATGTCGTGGCTCTGGTCAGCTAGTTGCTTGAACCAAGCGGCTATGCAGAGACAAACACTGCTCTTCATCAGAGAGGCACAGCCCCACTCGCTGGCCATCAAGGCTGGAATTCAGATGGCATCCTTAAAGTCATTGTGCTGATACCAATTTCATGACCATTCCTGTGCTTCCAGCCGTTGTCACCTTGGCTGCCGCGATCGTCTACCAAGGAACCATGTTTGCAGTGGCATTTGCACGAAGCCAGCACAAAGTAAAAGCTCCAGCAACGAGTGGGCCAGAAGAATTTGAGCGAGTGCTACGTGTTCAGCAGAACACTCTTGAACAGATGATGTTCTTCCTGCCGGTGTTCTGGCTAGCAGCTCTTTCTAGCAACACGTCTGTTGCCTGCTTGATTGGCTTCATCTGGGTGGGCGCACGTATTGCTTATGGCATTGGCTATTGGAAAGCGGCCAAGCTGAGAGGGCCAGGCTTTGCCATTAGCCTCCTTGCCAGCGCAGTTCTTCTGGTGATGGCAATTGTTGGTCTATTTAACTCATAGTTGGCGATCTTATAGGAAGCTTCCCTCGGCAATAGTGGCCTCTTCTGCCAGAAGTCAACATTGTGATTTTCGTTTGCAGAGGCTGCGCACCTTTGGCTAATTGATTGGTTAGAAGAGAATAGGCTGAAAGATAGAGATGCCTTACTTTATCTAGCCAACTACAGCTAAAACTCTCATCTTTCAACTTTTGCCTGAAAACAAGGATTTGATTGTTTGATATTATGAACAAATTGCCGTGTGTTGATTCCTAAGTAATGCTTTCCTGAGCAGATTCCTCAAGATTATTCTTTTGCACAGCAATTGATTCGCTAAAACCTGCGGCAAGAATTCCGGTAGGTATGGCGATGGCGCCAATTCCCATAAGAGAAGTTACTGAAGCGATAATCTTGCCTACCGCACTAATTGGCACTGAATCTCCATGCCCCACTGAGCTGACTGCATTAATTGACCACCAGAGGCATCTTGGTATTGAACCTAATAGATCAGGCTGAATAGATGACTCTGCAAGATACATCAATGTGCTGCTAATGAGTAAAAGTAATAATGTATAAACAGTAGATATCTGCAGCTCTTGGCTCTTGGATCTGAGTGCATAGTTGAAATGAAGCATGCTTTGCTTGAATCTTTCGCTGCGGCCAACCTTTAGAATCGTAAGAAGGCGAATAATCCTCAGGATCTTTAGTTCTGTTCTTACGCCTATGAAGGAGGGGATAATTGCAATCAGATCAATAATGGCCATTGGTGAGAACATGTAGCGAATCGTGCCTTCTATACCCTCTCCATATTTGCCCTCAAGTGGGGCAGTCCACACTCGACAAAAATATTCAATGCAAAACAGACAGCCAATGATCCAATCGATGGCATCTATTTGTCCGCCAAACTGAAAATCAATTTGATTTTCAGTGCTTAGAACTGCAAAAAAGATTGAAACAGCAATTGTTGCGCCACTTAACTTATTGAATATCGATGTATTGCCTCCTGTGGATTGATTGATTACCTGTTCATGCAGTTTGAGGCGGAATCCCATGATGGTCCCCAAGGTTCCCTCTCCCTTTTGATTTCAATCCATCCTAGGCATGGGTCGCTCCAGCGAGCCTTAGCGTGCCAGTTGTCCGCAGCTTTCCTGGTAGACGTGAGCAAGGATTTAGTTTGCTTAATTTTTCGGCTTTGACCTCGATCTGAGAGGATGATGAAGATGTCTTGCGGATCGTCATGCGTGCTCTTGTTTTCGCGATGGCTCTTGACTTGAGTCCACTGACGATTGGAGTGATTGTGGTTGTCGGAGTATTATTCATTGCGATGTTCGGGATTAGCTCGGCATTTGGTGGCTATCAGGGAATCTTCGATTGGACGCAGGAGAAGCCAGGTGATCAAAAGAAAAGGTGAGAAATAAACCAATCCTAAACGATACTTTTCTTTCTTTAAGGAATAGATTAGGCAACATCTCATGCCTAATCCATAGTGTTTATGGTTATTAAGTTACCTGGTCTGAGAATGGATGCTTAAGCGGTGTTCGCAATCAGGTTTGTTGTTTTAAGTTGGTGTTTTCAATGCTCAAGAAACCACTTTTAACTCAAAATATTATGACCATTCTTTACAGGTCTTTTGCATCCAGCCAGCACCATATTGGTCGTAGGACTAAACAAAGTGACCATTGCTAATTAGTGCACCTCCATCGCTCAGCAGTTGTTGGGTTCGTTTGTAACGCTTGAATTGACCCATCGGTGGCTTTGACTTTATTTGTTTTTTTTATTTCTTCTGCAATGGCAGCATTCTCTGAGTGGAGATTGGATTTGATTGCCCACCACAAAGCTATTGCTGAGACACCTTTCAGCGAAATAGCCTGATTAGTATTTGGGCTAAGTGAAGCAAAGGCTTAAATAGCGAGTTAAAGGATTTCAGTGATTGATTAAGAGCTGATAGATCACACAAGGCTTAAGCGCTTAAGTATTACTGAAGCGCATGATTACCAATCTTCTCTTGTTTAGATCTGCAGTAGTGCGATACGGGCTAGTATCGGCTCGCTGCCCGGATTGGCTTCAGGAGATCTGATGAACGAATACCCGCCAAGCATGAGCTGAGCAAGTAGCCGACATGACTTGTGCCGCAACTTATTCACATCAATTGTGCGTTCTTAACTTGAATGAGTGACAACAGTCCCCCTGAACCTGTCGCCGGCGGGTGTGCTTTATGCGTTTGGAAACCCGTTCGCCATGATTTTTACTCGAAGTAATTGGGACGAGGTTTGGCAAATTAGATGGGGGTCATTGCTGCCTTGATATGTCCTTGTTCTGATAGAACTTCTCAAGATGTGTGGGCCCATCACAAGAGCTCAGGGTGTAGGTCGTTCTGAGCAAGTGGTGAGTTCAGTAGAACCAGGGTGGGTTTTGGCAGATTTGCCTGGTTAGATCTTGGCAGGATGCAGCAGTGGATCTTGAGCGGACTATGGCTTGCCTGAGAAGACATTTTCCTAAACGGGTATCTGTCTCGTAAACAACACTTGCCTTTTGTATTTGGTTGTCAAATTGGTCCCTCTTGGGATCGAAGCGACCGATTTGTAGCGAACTAAGGTCTTAGCGGAATCAGCAAAGGAATGTCTGAGCGAAATGATCCTGTTGAGCCAGATTGAAGTGAGCAATCAGAGGTTCACTGCCTAGCGGTGTTGGTGAAAATCAGGAACCAGGCGTGTCTGGTTTGCTGTTCTGGAGCGATCGAGACCCCAAAGATGGCCCCTCTCTGAGGCAATCAGGATGGCCTCGTAGAGCTCGCTGTTCCTGGCTTTGAATTGGCTTTTCTTCATGTAGGTAAAAGTACCGACAGGAGTGGCCTTGGATCAATGGAAATACCAAATCCTGATGCCTTGCATAGGCTTGCTTTATTGATCAGATCTCCAATTCTCAAGGTGATGCCGCAAACCTTTTTGTTGTGTTGGTGAATTGCTAACGAGAGGTGGCCTGGTAAATTCGTTGATTGGTTGAATTTGCTTATGGCTCAGGTCACGGTAGGGGAGAATGAGGGCGTTGAATCGGCCCTTCGTCGCTTTAAGCGAGCAGTCTCTAAGGCTGGGATTTTTTCTGATCTCAAGCGCATTCGTCACCACGAGACCCCAGTCGAGAAGTACAAACGCAAGGCTCAGCAACGTCGTCGTAGTCGCAGACGTTGAGTCCACTCCAATCGAGCAGCTGATCCTTCCTGGTAGCTCTTGCCTTGATGGCTAATGTCTGCTGGTTGGGTCCAAGAAGAGTCTCCTGGGAATGTTTTTTTGCTGATTTGCGATTAGAGATTCGACAGCATTGACGCATCCATTGCTTATCGGCGCACATTGAGCTGGCGGTGAATCTGCTCGGTTTGATGGTTCAACTGAAGCCATACCTCCTAGCTCCAGTTTCTTGTTAGTGGTGCAAGCGGTGCTCCGAGAAAATGGTGAAAGACGTTTCTGCTCGCTTGTGTGAATGGTTTTCACTGGCGCTGGAACGCTCAATCCCAGCTGGTCAAGTTGAGATCCAGTTCCTATGAGCTGTTCTGTCTCTGGGTGCGTTTCGGCCGAAGGGAAGCGAACGAATCTTTGGGCGGCAAGTGGTCACCTAGGTAATCAACCATGGCCACAATTACACCATCGGCAGGGCGATAAGTTCTTATTCCTTAGTTAGTACGCTAAATATGGAATTGTCATTCAAAAATAGCCTAAACAAGGTGCAAGAGTTTCAAGTCTATCCCTGACCTCTAGCCACCAGCTGGATGGTTGAAGAAGGCTGAGCTCTAGGGCTCAAATTGTTGTCCTAGCTTGAGCGAAGAATGTGATCAATCGCATTTGGATGCTCATGGACGAATTTGATCGTTTCCATGGCAACCTGTCTGGCCTCAAAAGAGTCATTCGCATAGGCACAGAATTCGCACCGATGACTCTGAGCATCGCGATAGCTGATGGTGTAACCGTGGCGGCTCATTAGCCCAGCCATTCAATTGATCATTTACATCCTTGCTCAGCTGAGTATGGAGTTGCCACTAATTGTTCAAAGAAGTGAGCGAATGCACAAGAACCAACCTTTCTCAAAGCTCTTCCTGGCCACATCAACTTCAGGATCAGTGACCATTCCTCTATTGAGCAGTGGGCCTCCTTTCCATATCCTTGTGAGGGCTTACTGACAGACTCTGGCAAAGGCACATCGTGATTTGCTGCAGTGGAAGGGTTCCCTGGATGATCCATGAAAAAGGTTTCCTCCGTAGGTTTGGCAATTGCCGCAAATGTCTCTCTATTCCTTTGGGCTGCGATCAATAGTCCCGTTGGCTAAAGATTTAAATCGCTCTGTCTAGCAGCATCAATCGCCTCAACCATCAAAGGAAGTGAAGGCTTTTGTTGAAGAGCATGAAAAAGGCCCGCGATTAGTGCGGGCTTTGCTTATTCGTACCCACCCTTAGGGCAGTGGAGGCGTGTTGTTTTCGTCCTTCTCCGCTGGACATATGTTCTGCTCGCTTCTGTAGAAATGCAGTGGCTCGATCAAGTTCAGCAATGAGCCTGATCCCAGCGCTCTGGCACTGCAGACTGAACCGGTTTTAGGCATTGATGTCTCATGTCTACAAGGCGTTGCACTGCAAGCTTTGTTCATGGTCAACCTTCGCTGATGAAAAACGCTCAACCAAGCGTTTCCAATTTGATTGCTTCCTTCACAGCAGCCGTTTCAGCAGCCATTTGATGTGTCTTGGTGCCTTCACTCACCACACGATGTAATTCTATATGGATTCGCTTTTCTCGTTGATTATCGGCTTAGCTCTGAGAGCTGATTGAGTGCTTAATTGAGTTGGCAACAGTGATCATTTGTATTCCTTTTGAGAATCTTTTGTTTGCAGAACTCCTGCATTTGTTTGCTTGGTTTAAGCAGGTTGAAGAACGCTGATGGCATGGACGCCTTCTTTCCCAATTGAAACCATGGCAAGCGCTTGATTGGCATCAGTCGAAAGACCAGGACGGCTTAGAGCTCATCTTTGATCTGTTTGGCGGCATGACGTTTGTTCCAGAACTGGTGCCTGGGCGCGCACAACAACCCTTACGCCTTAGGAGCATTCGGGGTGTAATTTGCTACCCGCTCGGCTTTTGCCTGTTGGATGTAAGGCTTTTGCCAGTTCAGAGGGATCTCTAGTAGGGCTTTGGGGCCGGTGATTGCTTCTGCCAGGAAGATCACCGCCGCAAGACTATTGGCTGTGATGTGCAGCCATCGCCAGCGCAGATCACGCAGGATTTCTTGTCGGGATGCCAGCGAGAACAGCATCAGCCCAACGAGACCAATGCCACCCCAGAAATGCGATTGCCAGAATTCTGCTTTGAGGGGGTTGTCACCGAGGCGGAATACTTCCGGCTGCATCCCAAGGACGATGACACCTGCCCAGCAGAGTAAGGAGAAGCCTGCTCGATAGGCGGGTCTTTTGTCTCGCCAGGTTGTCAGCAAAGCGATGCAACTTCCAATGAGTACCAGTAGAAGCAATCCAGCACGGATCAGACCGCCCTCAAACTCTGTTAGCGGATGTTCAGTGCTGATCATCACGACCAGAGCAAGCAGCACGATTGCGATCACTCCGGCTGAGAGCCATCGCCCGAGATTGCTGTGCATACTCCCGACATTGGCTGGACTTTCGTTTTGAAGTTTTAGCCGACGACTGCGGGTTTGAAGTGACAGGTTTAGGACTACCCCCAGTAGGGGGTAGATCAAGGCTACGGCGAAAATCGGGTGTAGCAACCAGATCCAGTCAAGGGTCTGCATGGTGAGGGTCTGGTCGGGGAATCAAAAGGGAGACACCATTGGATTAGGAATGGTGCTAAAAGCCTGCACGCCATCGCTTAGAGCTTATTGAGTTGAACTGGATTGAGACTCTCTCCGTTTCTGGGTCCCTGATTCTCTCCCGATCGAAGGAGCTTATGGGAATTCAGGTGGTTGATGTTACTCAGTTATTCTACAAACCTTCCTAATTCGTGAGAGTGAATGATTATTTTCGCTGCTTGGCTAGCTGAGTAAGCATTTTGAATTAGTTCAACCCCCTTTGCCGTTGCAACAGTGATGAATAGAACTTGATTGGAATCGAAGAGGATGTAGGTCAAGCCATCAGGAATGTTTCTGAGGTGCCATGTCTTTGCTGATATAAGCAGGGGCGATCATGAGCATAGGCCAGCAATTGTCAATGGGGTTCGAGTGAAGAACTGAGCCTTTGCTTGTGGCGATACTTTGCTGCTGTTATTAGTCCGCATCAAAACCAATACATGAACAAGGGGCTTGGGGGGAGGTTTTTGGCCGAGTGGCGAATGAACGAGATACGTTCTTTGATTAGCTCCGCAATGCTGATCGTTTGAATCAAATTTCTCTTGCCTAGCCTTGGTTTTGGCTTGCCTACAGGCTAAGAGCTACTTTTTGGTAGATGTTGAAAGGAAGAGCTAAGTCGAAGGCAATTCAGTCATGCGCATCAGATGGGGCTTCTTGCATAGAAAATAAGGCGAAGGCGGAACTGTTGCTACTAATGATTCAGGGCTTGCTGGTTATAGGTGAGGTGAGCTACGACTAGCTCCTAACTGAGGCGATAGATGAGGGGCATTTTTGAGCTGTTGCTGGCCTGGCGTTGGCCGCTGGCCGTTATCTTGAGCACAGCCTTTTTAAGCAAGGCTTTAATCGCGATTACTCGCGCGGGCATTCGTGTTGAGATTTTCACCAGACGTCCGATCAAGGTTTCCACTGGACCATCAGCGATTCAGGCCGAGGTCACCAAAGTAAGGCTTTAGTGGCTGAAATCTTTGTGACCCTAGGGGGGGAAAGGCTCTGGTGATCCCGTTGAATATATAATGATTTCGAAGAGATAACTTCTTTCTTTTGATAGACAAAATAATCAATATCTATCGCCATGATCAAAAATGGTGCTTTCTAATACTGTCTACTATCTTTATGGCCTGATTGGCAGTATTTGTTATCAATTTAATTCCTCTTTGAGCCTTTCCCGCTCCACGCAGCTATGCTTGATCGCAAAGACAGCTGCTTGAGTTCGATCGCATATATTAGGCTTGTTGATGATTGTACTTTGGGGCAAAGTATCATAGTGTTTGCGATGTTTTTGAGCTTCCACCAAGGCATCCTTAAAGATTAACCTTAGAGTTCTGTAAGGATAATTTCAAAAGGGGAATTCAAAACCTTGATGCTCATCTAGACTTCTTTTGTCTGGCTAACATAAAGAGAAGCTATTGCTTAGAAGTGCTTAATACAAACTATGGCCTTCCATAGAAATATGGAAAAACCTGAGTTGAGAGTGTAAGTCGCCAGAGCTGCAAAACTTGGTTTTTAAACACGATCGACTGACGTTGATCGAAAAAAGCTTCTGCCGTTCCTTCCAGATCAACTTATGGATTCGTGCGTGAGCAAGGAAAGACCCTTGGATGATCCGGGCACCCAAGGGAGTGAGTCGCTGTATCTCCACGCATAGAGATCATGAATGATCCAGAAAAAACCGATGTAGGCAATGATCCAAAGACATGTATTCGTGCTTACCACTTGGTTGATGATGTTGGAGTGATCGAACATTTACGCAATCAAGTGAGCATTGATCAACCCTTGCAAAACAAGGGCCATCCGCTTGGCTGATCCTCAAAGGCCCGTCTATTGCTTTGAGATTTGGCGAGCGGATGGCCAATCGGCAAATGGTGAAATTGGCGTGGAAGGCATCACTGATGAGCCAATGCGCAACGTGGTGATCGGCATGAACGAACTGATGCAGTCACAAAAATGCCTTTCTGGGATGGCGGTCAGAAGGTAGTATCAGACCTCTAGATCAAGGCCCTGACATTGATATGGAGCGGTGGGATCCACAGATTTGCAACTAGAGAATGCCTTGGGGAGGGGCATTTCTGCCCCATAGGGATGAGGTTTTTCACGCGCAGGAGTGAAAAAAAGAGATCTCAGTCGTTTTTGCTGCGTCGCTGATGAGCATCACCGTCAAGGGAGTGCCTCTAACGACGTGGTCCAGCTGTTGTGGAGTGCTTTTGATCAAGCCATCGATTCCCCGATGCAAGTTGATTGGCGAAAACCGTACAACTATCACTTTGGAGTGGCTTTTTAATCCCAACCGGGCCTGGTTCTCCGTACTGTTTTTGTTCGGTCTAGGCATCTACGCCGACCAAGCTGTAAAAATCTCTCATAGAACACCATGTACTCCCTCTTTGACGAGTTTTTCTCTAGTGAAAGCTTCTATAAAACACCTCCTCGCGTTTCTGTGATCAGTGATTCTGAGTTCAAGGCTGATCAGGATCGCCAGAACGCAGAACGTGTTTCTCATCTCGAGAATGTAAGGGCCGATTTGCTCGATTCAGTCAACAAAGTTGAAGCACAGATTGAGGCGCTTCAAACAGCACTGCCGCAAGCCAAGCAAGCGATCAAGGCACCTATCGCTGAACCTGCCGCAGCAAAGGAGACCTGCTCGCGCTCGTCATGACAAAATTTTTATGGCAAGGAGGAACCACTACAAGCTCAGTGGCGATTCATGAAGCCCCTGCTAGTGCGGGGGCTTTCTATTCCCTGTAAATAGCTGCAATGGTTGGTAAGAAAATTAACTGATAATGCTACTAAAAGTTCCCCTGTGGCAGCTTCAAATTCATCTGCTCGAGTGGATTAGCACTGACATGATCTATATAGAGAAACTCGCAAAAGTCGACGATAGTGAACATGTTTTGCGGATATTAGCTTAGTTGAATCTTGTGAGGCCTTGAGGTTATTGACTCGCGGAATGGTTTGTAGCAGGCGAGACTGAGCATCGCTTCGCAATCCCCTTGGCGGTTCAAGTTCTTCGAAACGATCAACGTTCCAAGCTCGATCAGAACGATGACGTGCTTTTTTATGCTGAGCCTCGTTTCGTTCATCATCTGGACGAGGCCTTTCGGGGGCGTTTGACGCAGCTTTATCGCGAGAAGATTCCGTCTTGCTCCACAGTGCTCGACTTGATGTCGAGCTGGGTGTCTCACCTGCCTGATGACGTCATCTATGACCGTGTGATCGGCCATGGCCTCAATGAAAAGGAACTCGTGGCCAACAACCGGCTTGATAGCCATTGGGTTCAGAATTTCAATCTCAACCAGTCCATTCCGCTTAAGGATGAGAGCATTGATGCGACTCTCATCGTTGCAGGTTGGCAATACCTTCAGCAGCCTGAGGATATGGCTGAGGAGTTATTGCGTGTGACGCGCTCGAAGGGCCAAGTTATCGTTGCCTTCTCGAATCGTATGTTTTTCACAAAAGCTCCGCAGATCTGGAGGGATGGCGATGACCGTGATCATTTCACCTACGTTTCTAGGGTGCTGATGGCTCAGGGTTGGCCAAAGCCTGAGATCATCGCAGAGGAGACTCGCTCAACAGGTGTCTTGGGGTTGCTAGGCGGCAAAGGAGATCCATTTTTTGCAGTGATCGCGACAAAGCCTTGACTGCAGTAAAGCCAACAAAGGAAGCAATCTTAGTTGGTAAATAAGACGAAACTCTTTGCATGAAGGCTACAATTAATCCAGACTCTATGCACAGATTGCTAATCCATGACCTCTTCATTAGTTTGAACTAGTGTTTGATTGCTTCCTGAGAGTATTGCTTTTTCCTAATGGGCCATGATTCATACAAAAGACGAAGGCTAAGGCACTCTATTGTTATCAATGATCTTAGGACTGCTAGGAGGAGTTGAAAATTAAACAGTGACTCTTTCATGAGAGCTAAAATAGAAAGAGAGTAAAACTAAGATTCCCTTTGTTTGATGCATGCCTTGATTGATGTATTGATTTTATGATTGACTCTTATACGCTGCAGCAGTGCAAAGCCAATAAGCACATTTGCAAGCTTAAAGTTAGAAACCTAGAGCATGCTGTTCAACAGGCAAGGCTGATGATTGCAGAGTCTGCTATGGACCCTGAATCACTCGTTTCTTTAAGGCGTAAAGTTGCTGAATCCATTCTAGACTTAGAAGTATTATATTTGTTGATGGAGGAGGAGGGCCAAGTAAATTAGTCGTTTAACATTCATCTGCTTTAAATTTATATAGATTGCTTTTATCTTGTGCCGGCATGGCTCTTTATGCTTAATTGCATGTCGTCTATTGCATCATTTTGATTTGCTATGATATGAGCTGTTTGTCACTTTCACATGGATAAGTCGACCAAAGATCAAATTGTTGCATCTTCTGCTGGTTGGGTTGCTGTTGCATTAAATATTTTGCCAGGTATTGGAGCTGGCTACCTCTACCAACGTAGGTGGAAGGCTTATTGGATTACTTCCGCGGTCGTTAGTATTTGGATTGTGATTGGTGCCGTCTTGGGTCAAGACATTGATCCTGTTAATGATCAAAGAAATCAACTGGTGGGTCTTATGGGTCTCTTGCTTGTAGCTGCAACAACTGCTGTAGAAGCTGGTTTAGCGGTAAAACGTGCGCGCAATAATGAATCGCCTTGATCGATAGGATTAACAAAATTTCTAGAGCGAGTTGTCCCTCTCTAGTCTGTTGGCAATTAATCTCGATGTTTGTTGTTATTCGTATTCCTATAGGCCCCGGCTCTTCACTCCAGGAGGCTTTGCTCGTAGATCAAGGATGAACGGAATAAGGATAGATTCATGATTGAATATTGGGATTAATTCAAATTTTTACCCGTTAATCCGTTTTAAGCATTTTTGCTTTCTTTTCTTGAAAATGCTTGCTAAGGTTGGGAAGAACGAGAGGGTTTAGTATGCACACATATCTTGTTGAGGCATTGATCGTTGTCTCATCTACTCTTTGGGTTGTATTGTTGCTTTGGAAGCCTCAAAAGGAATAGCTGATAGCCTTATTTCGTATTATTTTTTGGTCTTTTCTTTTGGCATGCTGGCTTAAGTGAAGCTTCCGATTAGTATTCATTTTTAAGCATCAAAAATGATCTTTTCCTGGATTAATCTTTTATAGAGATGAATCTCTACCTTGTCGTGTTGGGTGGGAGGATGCGCGGAGCACACGTGGAGATGCACGATGTGCGCTGGGTGGTGGGTGAAACGATTGAATCAACAGTTCCCCAGCTGAAATCACAATGGATTGGCAATCCTCGAGGGTTGCATGTGGATGGCTACATGCGCATCCGCTTCGTGGATGGTTACCGGATCACAATGGCTAGCGCCGGCAAAGTTAATGCAAACGAAGCCAACAAGCTCTGGTTCATCAATCTGGGAGGTTATAAGGCTGGCGAAATGCTTGAACAGCATCATTTGGAACTTGTGGTCGCACCTTCAGCTCAAATTGCCAAGGGCAAGGCACGTCGCCGCTGGTTCGAGCCGATGGATCAGATCCACAAGGATGATCATGCCGCGATCATCCGTCTACAGGGATATTCAGTCGTCCTGGAGATCGATCCTCAGGGGCGACATGATGGCATGAAGCCCGACTGGAGTGGCTACTGGGTAATCACTTGATCAGCATTCTCCCGGATTGGTTTCATCTCATGGTTCTGCTGGCTCTTGGCTAGGGATAATCTTGTCAAGTTAGAATTTATAGGCACAATGATTGATCTATTGCATTAGTATTTCTTTCCGAAAAGGGACAAGTGTCATGGGCACTGATTTTATAAATGATTCTTCCTAATCTTGCACGCTATTCAATAACGAGCATTCCTCTCTGTAATCCTGATATGCCGTCTAATGTTCGCATTGCTTTCCATAGATTATGTGTTTTTACCCATACAGAAGGATAGCGATATCTGGCAACATCTAGGATTAGAACTTTGTCAGTAACAGCGTTATAAGCTGCTAGTGGAGAGAAGTGTCCACCGCCTTTTTGGCCAATAACCTTTCTGTCATAATTGACAATCAAGCGATCACTTGAATCGTCAAGATTAGCTTTCAGAAGCGATCTAAAGTCTGACAGACTAAGGATATTTCCGTGTAAACGCTTTGACGAAACACCATGATGACTGAGTAGCTTTTGAAGCTCTTGAAGTGTCATGCCTTGACGCCTGACTTTGGCTGGGCTAATTACTGCTTGAGATGAATCCGAGTCGAAGATATTGTCTTGGGTCCAGAAGTGGTAGTTTCTGAAACCATCTACTGGAGGTGCCGGGATTGCTAGGCTGTTTAGAACCATTACGGCACTGGCAACCCCGCAATAGGCAAGGTTTGACTGGGTCAGAAAAGCTTCCATTAACGAGCCGTAATCTGATACAGACTTGCTTGTTTGCAACAAGACCATTCCTTCTGAGGACGTTATTGGAACTAGTTTTTCTGCTAGGGCAGGATTAGACCAAGGGCTTACTATCAGAGCAAAACTCAATAAGCTGATTCTAGGAGAAGTTATCCAGATGAAATGTTTAGCTGTCTTGTATTTTTGAGCAGTATTAAAGACCATTGCCTCATCTATGCGGAGCAGTGCACCATTCTATCTAGTTTCAGACTTGCTTGACAGAAGGAATGAATCCTTACAGTATCAACGCTTTCCGGTGTGCAAATTATTTCAGGTAATTTCAAGATATTTGCGCTATTATTTTGCCTGTTT
Source organism: Prochlorococcus sp. MIT 1306 (assembly GCF_047304515.1). NCBI lineage: Bacteria > Bacillati > Cyanobacteriota > Cyanophyceae > Synechococcales > Prochlorococcaceae > Prochlorococcus > Prochlorococcus sp. MIT 1306. The sequence continues at coordinate 697,672 of NZ_CP138959.1, forward strand.
GCGATAAGTTTTTCGCCGTTTGGGTAGATGGTAGATGGTCTCTTTCTCTCGCGATTCATTTATGACTGCTGAAGTCCCTTCAACGCTCGCAGCACATCTTGACTGTGGCGGGATGGACTTACGTCTTCCCAGCGAGCGCGAAGGATGCCATCGGGATCAATCAGAAATGTGTGACGTTGGCTGAATGGTGAATTCCATGATCCATACTTTTCGCTTACGACTCCACCTGGGTCAGACAACAGTGTGTATCCAAGGCCTTCGCTGCTACAGAAGCTCACGTGCTCTTCGGTGCCATCAGCGCTGACTCCAACCACAGCCGCACCTGCAGCTTTAAAGTCTGAGAGATCTCGCTGGAATCCACGCGCCTCGAGTGTGCAGCCACTGGTGAAGTCGCGAGGGTAGAAGTAAAGAACCAGCCAACTGCCTAGAAAGGCATCACGTTTTAATTTCTCAGCTAGCGCACCTTCTTGAGCAGCGGCCTCTAGCTCAAAGTCTGGGGCTTGAGCGTCTAGAGCAGGAAGCTTTCCCTCCATTGCCAAGGCTTGGCTTGGGCGCCCAAGACATTGGCTGATACTCAACACTGCCGCCCCTGTTATGACTCTCAAGAGTTCAGATCGTTTCACCGGTATCAAGCCAACTGCAGAAGAGATTAGTCAGAACAACTGCGCGGCGGAGCTAATGTGGCAAATGAATCTGACGATTGTGATCTCAACCAGTTTAATTGGATTCATGAGTCAATCATCCTCAATTTTTATCTAGCTGACCAACATCTTGCGTTGAATTGGAATCCATAACTTAGTCCCCCCCCATAAGATTGCCAACAGTTATTAGTCATGCTCTGATCTTCTTTGTCTCTTTACTCTTTTCATGTTCTGACCGGTTTGCTTTTCACTCTTCTTCCTGTTTGCTTGCTGAAACCACCTCTGCTTCAAGAGTAAATGTCACACTTTTTTCAGGACTGAAGCGATCCACAAGAGTTTGAAGTTCTTCTTTGAGCTGCGCCTCAGAAATTGGTTCGATTGATTCTTGAACGATGGCTTCCTTCCATGTCATATCGATCAGCTTCTCTAATGCTGCTGCTTTGATACGTGCGATACCGATCTGCTGAATGATCACTTGCTTCGGAATCTTTCCTGGACGGAAGCCTGGCAGCCTTATCGCGCTAGCTAGGCGCGATAAGGCTGCGTCATAACTTGATTTGCAGCGTGCTGCTGGAACCTCTAGCTCTATCGAGATGTGGTTCTCTGGCAACTCATTGATTTTGACTTTCAACCCCGCCTTCGTCATTGGTAAGACTCCTTCAACAGCGACAACGCAACAGCAGCAGACCCACTAACCCCTACAGCAATGGCACCAGGTCGACGCAGGCTCATTAAAAGGACGTGTGATCTCCTATCCCTCACACTAGTTTGCTTGCGCTGATTTTTCTTAAGCGCTGTTCTGTGTATGCCTCGCTTACTGGGGGTGATTCTTTGTCAATTTGCATGAATCATTTGCAGCAAAGCTTAGGAACTATCCATTTGACTGTCACTAATTACAGACTAATTCACGAGACAAGGTGGTAGCCATTCCTAAGCTAAAGTTAGCTTATAGAGCTTCACAGTTGAATTCTTGAACCTCACCGAGTGGTGTAAGACCCCGGAAGGTTGGATGTTGATGATCTTCATAGCTCCACCACCATTTGCCATCAGTAAAACTGGTTTCGCCAACGTTGAAGGTTCTTGGTAGCATCAGTTTTGAATTTTCTAGGTTGATCACGATAAAAGCTCCAGCATCAAGCTCTTCATATGCTTCTACTCTGCTGTATGCTCCATTCTCATTGTTGTAGATTGTTGCTTCGACAAGACTTCCATCACATGTAAATGAGGTTGACTCAGGAGCTAATGCACTTGGGACTACTGGTGAAATACTGATTAGAAAACTCATCATGAAGCCAAGGAATGTCATCATTAACTCTGTCCTGACTAAACTAACAGGGCTCAACTGATTGATAGTATGGCAAATACGTGCTCTTAAGGTAATGATTTTTAAATCATCGCAATAAGTAAAGCCCCCGCGGCAAGTGAGGCTTTACTTGGTGGGTTCTCATTCTGTTGTGGTGAAAATTTTTTCTGCATTCTTCAGCGCTGTCTATAGCTTCTAGCAACTTGCCCTGCCAAGTCGTTGCAGTGCTCAATGTTGGCTATGGGGTTGATCAAAATTTTCTATTGGACGGGCTTTACCTTTGCGAACCAGGCCAGATGCGTTGCGTGAAGTTGGGCAGCTTTGCGAAGGAGTGTTTTTGATGCCTGGGCAAGGCGCAAATCTCACAGCGCGATTTTGCAATGGGTTTTCGGGTCGTCGCGATCGTCCGGAGGACGCTCTGATCAAGGGCATGTAGGGGCGTAACCAACAAGATCAGCGCGTCGCCCATCGCCACTATTGACAGAACACTGGAGCGAGGCTAGTACAGGTGTACTTTTGCTTGTGTCATGCAAAGTCCTCCGGTGCAACAGGTCAATGGCTGGCTCATCAGCCCTGATGGCCATTTCTGCTATCGCTTCCACCGCGATGCCAACAGTTGGATCAGAAACCCCTTCGTTTTTGTTGATCAATGGAGTGCGCAAATGGATGGAACTCCATCGCAGATGAAACAGCGCCTGAGGCTTCCTTTGGATCAAGCCCTTGAACTATGTGGTCAGATGCTTCTTGATGGATGGCAAAAGCTGACGACTCCATGCGGGGAAGACCCAGACCCTCAGTTCACAGAAGAGCTCGCCGCATGACCCAGAATGAATTCGCCATGACATTGGCTCGACTATTGCTGCTTAAAGAAGGTGGTGGCACCTTAGAGAGCTTTGAATCCTTGCTTTGCTTGCGGAGTTATTTTTCCGAATTGACGCTCGATGAGCTGCATCAAATCGCAATTGAGTATGGGATCGAGGCCTAGAGACTCTGCAGATGACGAAGGAAAAGCCCTGGTTTTGACTAGGGCTCTTGGTTTGCATCAACAAGCGAATTGATCTTGAAGGCTCCTGGGAACGACGCCTTCAATCCAGCGACAACCAGGCCTTGTTGAAGGGCTGAGGGGTAGTGCGATTAGTAGCGGCAAAAGCATGTTCATCTCCCGCGGGCAATGAGCCTTGACTGACCCATCAGCTCTCTGGAACCTTCTCGGTGGATTTAGTAGGGCATGGTTCGAGTTGTCTTGCTCATGATCAATGGTCTCGATGATGCGCAGAAAAAAATGACATCGGTCACAGCATTAATCCTTCCTGATCCATCGGCATTCTTTTGTCTTTGCTAGTTGGTGTCAATTCGATCGCCTTAGAGAGGTACTCGTGCTCGCGAGCAGGCGGGTCTCTGTAAAGACGCGGCATTCGCGGCCCAGTTCGTAAACTTGGTGGGTGAGGATTGTCCACTCTTTGAGATGGATGCGCCAACGAGCTTGCACATTTGAAACTTGCTCAGACCAGGAGACAATTCCACCTGTTCGCTCTGAGTTTCTTTTGCGCTCTACCTCCAGCTCTGTAAGCAGTTCATTGCGTGTCCAAGCTTTACCCGTGGTGGGGTTGTTGGGGATTGGCGTGCTTGCAGCCATGGTGTTTCTATCGGCAACGTGAGCAAGCATAGTACACCTGTATTGTCGACGTGTGGATGGGCGACCTGCTCCTGGCGACAGCTTTGGCATCAATCCATCGCTCAAGGAAGAGATAAGAGGCAGGGGAGATGTCAATCGATACCAGATCTTTTGTGTTAGCAAAGGTGCTCGCGTCGGCCGCTGCATGCTTAGGGCCAATGTTTAGAGCGATGGCTTATTTGCATTGCTTGCTTGGATTTGGCCTCGCTGGCGAATTGCGTCGCCTAGACGACTGAAATTCATGCTTTGGCCCATAGGGCGGGAGGCCCAAAGGCGCTAGCTCATGGAAGACTTTTAATGCCTTAGATATGTATTAACGTAATATAAGACTAACGTAGAAGCCCTGTTGATGCATGTGTTGGATCTAGGGTCAGCTGTTCAATGGCCGCGAATGCGGCGATGCAGCAAGTTTTGCTCGAGCCTAAGCATGCCAAGTTCGCAGCAACACTCTCCCCGATGAGATTTGATTGAGTGCTCCTGCTTGATAGCACTCCTTCTGCTCACCCAACTGCCCCTGATCATCGCTCTGGCAGATGTTCAGGCTTTGATGTGTGAGCTGGTTCACATTGAATTGAGATTTAGCCCCCTAGCTGAGAGGCTTTTTTGTTGCTATTAAGAGCCAACAAAAATTCTTCGCCATGGCAGCAACACTCAAACTCGTGGATAACTACTCTCCAGTAACACTCACTGAAGAGCAAAAGGCAGCATTGGCTCGTGCAAGAGATCCTCAAGCAACAAGCGTTGATGAGTCAGTGAACCTCTTGAAGACGGTGTACTTAAGTGCCGAACCAGAGAATTGGGATGACACCACTGAATCAGAATGGAATTGTGTCGCCACCTGTATCCGTGCTGCTTAGGCAGGCTGATCAGCAATCCTGTATACAGCGAGGCAAAACAGCGCGATAAAAACGCCGAGTGTGATCGTGTAAAAATCCACCTGATTAAGCTCTAGCCTTGGCATAGATGGGTTGAAGCGTCCCACCGTTGTGATCATCATCATCTTCGTTATCGAAGAACGAGAGGCCTAATAAAAGTGCGCTTACTGGCAGTAAAGGGAATAGCGCAGCCAGTTGACCACTACTTAGAACAGGTTGCACTGCATCCCAAGCGGACCAAACAATCCAGAGTGATGTGAAGAGGATGAATGAGAGGGTGAGCTTTGATTGAGGCATTGAATGTGCCTGCCAAAAGACGTTCCATGACAATGACAAAAAAACAACGCCAATGTGGGGGCTTTGGGGCCTGCGTTGGTACGGATAGCCGAGGCTTTATTGCTACTTATCTAAGCCCAAAGCCTCGATTATCGAAGTGGTTTCAAGCGGTCTCAGGCGGTCTTGCTGTCATCGTTAATACAACAGAGTTCAATCACTCGCCTGATCATCCAGGTGATCGTCAATTGCTTCTTTCATCAAGCAGACAGTCTCCTGCACCAATTGGATGTCCATTTCTTTCCCGTGCTGCAAGCGAGGGGCTTGTGTTTTGCCCGATTGAAACTCGCGATTGAAAAAACCATCAACATTCTCTTTTTTTTTGAGCTGTTGTCTTGCTTGATGTAAGCCAGGCAGAACTTGGCGCAAGATGGTTAGGGGCCTTGTTGGTGATGCTTGATCGTTAGTCAATCACTCAGCAGACTTGGAGGTCACACCGACTTGATATTCACAGTTTTGAGCATAGTTGTTGAGTTCTTGGGCTGTGCTCAGCGTTGTGGGCGAGAAGGACATTGGTTTTTTCAAGATCTTGTTGTCGATCCAATCGACAATCATCTCCAACCTCTGTTCACGCCAACAGGGCAAAGATTTTGGGGCACAAAGGCAGCGGCTGCTCTATGGCAAGCAATAAAAAAGACCCTCGCAGGTGAGCGATGGGTCTGGGTGATGGGGAAATCAACTTTTAGGCAAAAATGATCAAAAAAACAAGCTTCCGCTACAGGTGGTGTCAGAAAGTCAATATAAATGCATTCAAACCTAAATATAGTGTGAAGACCATCACTATCACCCTTGACAGCCACTATTCTCTTTGCGTGGCCGGGTGATGGGGATCAGTCGGTTTTTGCACAAATCCGCCCCCTTGTTAGCTGGGGGGCTCTTTTATTGCCCATATAAAAACCTGCGCAGGCGCGATGTGCAAGAGGGGCTGGCCGCAACACTGCCAACAGTTCTGACTTCATTCAGCTTTGACAGATTGCTTGAGCGGCACTCCTTCTACCCCTGCCCAGGCAACAAACACAACGGCATCTTCATTGCCAATGTTTTCACAGGCGTGTTGGGTGTCTCCGGTAGAGGCAACAAATGCTTCACCTCGTCTGAACTCCCTTCGCTTACCAGACTCTGAGAGTGTGCATTTGATCCAACCTTTTTCGACATACACGACACCAGGTTGAGGGTGAGTATGAACTGGGGTTTTGGCGCCAGGCGGAAAAACAGCTCTTATCAATGTCATCTCAGCTTTGCCTTGCGGATAGCTGACCCGCTCGCCATCCCATGATTCTGTTGAAGACACCAAGACATCAGAGGTGATTGGTGCACTGGCCTGATCCTTCCTGTTGCTGCAACTGACGGCCAATAAACCAGTGAGGCAGATGGTTGAGACGATGAGAGCGCGCATAGGAAATAAAAAAGCGGCTTCCTGGAGGAAAACCGCAGATGTGATGTGATTTGTAGGAGATTTAAGTGATTTAAATGGTGTAGTCAACCCCTCGATTGGTGTGTGCGTGGACAGCGAGTTTCGCTGGGGATTGATGAGCTGAGGTGTAGTCAATTCCTCGATAGCTTTTCGCCATCAGGAACTGGGAATGAGACAGGGCAGCTTGCTTTTGAGCTTTGCGCTGAATCATGGAGAGGATGTTCATCGAACGCTCCTGCAGTGCTTAAGCCCCCGTTGCCTGGCTTAAGTCTGACTGCGCCCCGGAACGGGGCCAACGGTTGGAATGATTCTACAGGCGTTTGTTTGGCATTTGTGGGATGTGCCTCCCTGTGCCTCCTAAATAGGAGTTCAGGACTTTGTAATCCACTAGGCACGATGCCGATTATTGATGGTTGCGATCGCTTTGGGATTGACTGCAAAGTTGAAGGCTTTGCTTTTGCCTTGTTGTTTAGACGAACACCTATCTCAGTGCTTGGTTTGCTGAGTTGATCATGGCTTCTCCGCGCCGGTGGATCTCATTGGCGTAGTTGGTCCAGGTGCCCTGACCCCAATAGCGGAAGCAACTGGTTTCTAGCAGTAGCAGGTAGAGCAGAGCTTCTTGATACTGCGGGGTGTGCGTGATCGCTGGATCCTTTGTCACCAAGGGATCAAACAGCTGGTGAAACTTTGCGCTGAGGCTGTTGATCGGTTCCAGAACATTTTCATAGCCCTTGATCCAGCTGAGATTGTTGGTCCAGGATGCGCCGTCCATCGAGAAGGAGGGGTCTGTTTCTTTGAGGTCGCTGATGGCCGCTTCGATTGATTCAGGGTTGATGGGGTTGTCAGTGTTATCCCACAGCTTGTGTTGCTGTATCGCCTGAATCTTCGGGTAATCAGAGGATTTCACACCGACGGCCTCCAGTAACTCCAGATATTCAGTGCCGTTGAGCGCAACTGTGCTTACAGGATCAACCTGGGAAGCAATGGTTTGATGGGCTTGGATAAAGGCGGCTGGAAACTCATTCATCATCACGCCTCCATTTTCTCCGTCGGCAATTTGAGAGACCAATGATGGAATCGATTTACCTGCCAGTGATTGTCTGCCCAGGCCTAATGCTTCGTGATAGGGCTGCATCTGTCCTACCAATTTGGTGTCTGAGCCCTGGGTTTTGACCAACGCCACAATGCTGACTGTTTCCCCTCTGGAGTTACGAGCCACAAGTTGATTGGGGCCGTATTTCTGTGCATGGCGAAGGCATGAGCCATCGAAGTTTTCAACGCTGTTTTCTTGAACAAGGAGCCAACGGTATCCGCAATCTCTGAGGGCTTTCACCAATTCATAGAGGGTGTCTGGATGGTTGGGAAGGTGCATTTCCGGTGGCGAGAAACCCTTCACTCGTTGCAATGCTTGCCGCCCAAACATGGCAGCGAATTGATGCTGCCAGGCCAGGATTTGTAGCTTCAGATCTGGAATTGGAGTGGAGGGTGCAACGGCATGGCTCCAAAAGGTGCCGAGCCATTCCACATGGGGTTGAAGCGTGGGATCGCATGCCAGACGTTTAAGCGCCTCGAGAATGTCGACACGGCCCATTTGCTCAACACCCCAGAGCAAGTTGCCTGAGTAATCCAGCATGATGCGAGGGTTGCATCCCTCTTCAATCAGTTGGGGAATGATGTCTGCGAGGCGCTTGTAGCAATGGGCAAAGGGTTCGGCGTTGTGGTTATCGCCTTCTTCGCTGTGCTCCAGCATGTATTGCAGATGCGAGATCAGTTCTCCATTCGCACCTGCTGGAATCGTGGGCTGATGCATGTGGAGAGCACAGGCAAAGGCTGACTGAAACTGCTCCAGATTGAGATTGCTATGCGTGAGCACAGCGGGATTAGCTTGTTGAACGAGGGCAAGAATTTCGGCTTCGTAGCCAGCGATCGGAGGCAAGCTTTGCTTGGGCATCAACTTTTGTTTGCGGTAGTACGGGCCTGGTAGAGCTTCAAGCAGGCGCTGATCAAGGCGAGACCTGAAGGGGAACTAACGGGTTGCCTGTCAGCTGGAATGTGGCGAAGCGGCTTGGTTTCCTACACCCCTACACCGTGTTGACGTTGTTCTGAGTGAAATCGACACTTTTTTCGCCGATCAACGTCTTGAGATCTTCCGGTGGTAGCCAACGCCTGTTGGCGCCATGTTTAAACGCGAAGCGAAGGAATTCTGCTGCGTACTGAATGCGAAGTCTTCTGCTTGTGGAGCCGGGCTCTCCTCCATGACGTTCGATCAATGCTTTCAAGAGCGTGTAGCCGGAGCTGGGTTCAGGCTGGCTTGTGAGAATAACGACTGTACGGGCAAGGGGAGTGCGGTAGTTACGGTTCCAAACCCGAGCTCCATTTTTGCTTTTACTTGTTTTATGTGATTTGAATTTTTTTAGTAGTCGTTCCCAATCGAATTCACCATCAGCTCCAGACTCGTTTCTTTGTTTCACCAACTCGTAGGCATCAGCCAATCCTTTGCTCTGATCTTTCATTAACTCAGAGATCTCAGTTGAAATTTTCAAGATCCAATCAGCGCTTGTTGCGATCCATGGAACGAAATCAGGATCGGTCTTGGCCTTTGGACCGAGGATGATGCTGGTGCGGGTGCCATCGTCGAAGCGCACAGTCAGCTGAACCCTCTGGAGGAGACCGTCACCAATGCCGCGAACCATCCAGCCATCGCCACATTGTCGTCTGATCCCGTCGCGCAGGGCTGTGATCCATTTCGCTGACTTATCGGCCATTGGGATCCTGTAGCACCGCAAGCTGTTGGATTGTTCTTGTCAATTCAACAGTGTTGCGGTGGCATCCTCAAGCCGCTGGGGCTTTTGCTTTGGTCTGCTGATCAGGCTCATCACTAGCAACAACATCATTATTCGCAGTCAATCGTTGGTTTCTGGCATTGCTCGGCTAAAGATGAAAGCCAATCCTGCAAGATACCAAGGGCTTTTGGCTCTAAGCGGTAATAAACCCAACGACCACTCTGCCGATCAACAATCAAACCAGCATCTTTTAAGACCTTGAGATGAAAGGAAAGGCGTGATTGGCCAAGACTTAACTCATTAATGAGATCACACACACAACGTTCACCAGAGGCAAGCTCCTCGATCACTTGCAGACGAATAGGATCTGCAAGTGCCTTCATTAAAGTTCTGGCACGACTTGAATCAAGCAAATGTGGCGGTGCGATTGTCACTTGCTGATCAAGCCAACCGCACTACGAGCTTTGTCGAGAATTTTGCCTTGCAAGGGAACGAAGCCCAACCCATCAGCTTGCGCCTGAGCCTCATCACTCAACATGTAGTCAAAGGTTGTTTTGAGTGCGTCAAGGTTGCTGCCATTACCAGTTTTGTATGCCAACAACCAGGTGAGAGTGGCAATCGGATAAGCCCCTTTGGCTGTGGGATTTGGATTGGTACCGGCGAGATTGGCGTCTAACTGGATGCCATTGAGGGCAGCAGCTCCTGTATTCACAGTTGGCTTGAGGAACTCGCCAGAGAGATTTTCAAGTGCAGCAGCTTTGACCTTTCCTTTGATGAATGACTGATTCACGTAACCGATCGCGCCAGGTGTATTTGTAATCACACCAGCAACACCTGAATTCCCTTTAGCGCCCACCCCTGTTGGCCATTCCACTGATTTCCCGGTTCCCAGGGTCCATTGTTGAGAAAAGGCCTGCATGGAATTGGTAAAAGCCTTGGTGGTGCCAGAGCCATCAGAGCGATGCACCCAAGTGATCTTGCCTGCAGGGCAATTGAGCTGATCCCAATCAGTGATGCTGCCAAGAGCAACTTCAACCGCTTGCTGTTGGGTCAACTTCAGATCGCAGTCTCGGTTGTAGCCAAAGGCGATTGTGCCTCCCACCATGGGGATTTGCACCAAGCCACGCTGAACCTTGTCAATATCTTCTTGCTTCATCGGATCATCCGATGCCGCGAAGCTCACGGTCTGATCAATGAAGGCTTTGCGGCCAGATCCAGAGCCAACAGCCTGATAGTTGACCTGTGGCCCCCCAGCCTTGGCCAGCTCAGAGAACCAACGGGTATAGATCTTTGCAGGGAAAGTGGCACCAGCTCCACTGAGCCGTGCGGATGAACTTGAGGTGCTGCAAGCCGTGATGCCAACACCGAGAACGACCAGTGAAGAAAGCAGAAAGCCCTTCTTGAGAATGGTCATCATGAGCCTTAGCGCTGTTAGGCGTTCCATAACTAGAGCAGCGCGTAAGTGAAACGAGGAACAGTTAGCGATCCATCAAGAAATCTTGATATATCTCATCGGTGGCTAGCGCTTGGTTCGTCAGTCCCTTGCCGATCCGCTCGGATGCCTACCAGGAGATGTGTTGAGTTGCTCTGTTGTTGCCTCTTCAGCCAGGCCGTAGATCGATGTTGATCAGAAGAGCGTTGAGAACTGAGAGTTGAAAGTAGGCGTTGATTAGTTGCAGTAGAAGGATGCGACGAGGCTGCAGCACGCTTGATTGCTGGCCTCATCAGCCTCTGTTGCTGCTCACGCCAAGGAGGCTTGACGATTGCATCTAAGACGCCATGGAGCTCATGGAGCGATGCACACAAGGCATCAAGGGGTTTTGGAGCGCTGCGCCACCCCAGTGGTGATGAGTGCAGGGTTCGATCAATGCTGCACAGCACTTGAGGTGAAAGTAGAAAGGGATTGCACGCCCCAATGCAATAGATGAAGAGCCTTTTGGTTTAAATAATAGGGAGCCACTTGAATATAAAAATAGCTCAAGAAAGCTCCCTATAAGTTCACTAAAAAATACCGGGAATAATTTCTCCTGTTACTACATATGTACCGATGGCCACTAAAAAGCCAAGCATTGCGACTCTTCCGTTCCAAGTCTCTGCCTTGTTGCTCATGAAATCAGCGATCGTCATGGTCTTGCTCAAAATATGTGACTTGATAAAGATAAGAAAAACTATAAAAGAATGCTGTATAAAACCTCACAATACAGCCGCAAAAGTTGACTATGCCATGGTTTGAAGACTTACAATCAACTAACCTGTGCTTACAACTACAAAAGATAGACTCTATTGGCTAATGGAAAATATCCTTGCATTGACTTCTATGGCAACCAAAATTTATTGGGATATTACCTGTTTAGTGAGGAAGTGGTCGTCAATCAATTGACTTGCCCAAACGCAGCCATGAAGCAGCAAGACAAGCTAAGAATAATGAAGCAGGTCTTAGCTGCTTTCTAGTAAATGTAGGAATAAAAGCTCTATTAAACCAATTGGCTTAGTTTAAGACGGCCGACTTTATAAATTGCCAAATGATTCAAGATAAGACAAACTCGCGGCAAGCATCAATTGAAATCCTTTTCATACATCAACCTTTCATCATGAGCATCATTGCAGACACTTGCTATTGCCTACATCTATTTCATATTGATACTTGAGGCATTGTTTGTCTAACTAAAATCGCAAGGCTACTCAAATACACTTGATCTATAATCAAGTTTTTTAGTTCGAATACCAATCAATAAAACCACTGTTATCCATATTCAATGTTTCGGTCTTTAATAATGCAAAAAATATCATGGGATCTTTTCGAGTCTAATATTCTTCTGACTGAATCAAGATTTAGCCTCTGAAATGTCTGGAGATTGATGGTCTCGGTAGCATCTTCTTCGGGTCCGCAAAGGGCGAGCCCTCAGCTGCCTTGATAGGTTCTGCAAGTTTTCTGTCGATCTCCTCCATTACGAAGATGAAGCGCCAAGATTCACGATGCTTCAACAAGTTTCGAAATGTGTTCGTCTTTTAGCAGAGTCGAGGCACCCATACGCTGCCTCGCTTTTGCATGGATAAGCTGCTTCTGTATACGAGAGAGTTTATGTGACTTAGAAAGAAGATAAATACCTCCAGCCAAAATAGACCAAATGGGCCAAAAAAAGGTAATTTTAGTAAACACCCAAACCCAGATAAGCAATTGATTGAAAACAAGGTAAAGCTTGAGCTCATTTTTCAAAGCTCTTTTTCTGCTGAGGAGTTTCAGAGCTTTCTGCCGCAGATCAAAATTTAACATTTCAGTCATGGAAAGTCTTCTCGTCTAACTCTATTTAGGCCAAAAGGCGCTTTTCTGTCTGCATCAATTGATTCACTTTGAACGAATCAAAGCTTAATTTAGTTGACCCTGTCATGCAAAAACTACTCCTGAAAATTTCAGATGGAGATGCTGCTTGCTATCTAACACCATCAACGCCCTAAAGGCTGCCATTTGAAATGGCTGATGAGATCATAAGAAAGAATAAAAGCCTTTGAAAGAATCAAGACACAGCAACCACTATTGCCCGCAAAGGCTTGAGCCGTCTGAGCATCATGAAGGCAAATACATGCATTGTGTGACCAAGCTAGATGATTAAATTCAACAGAGGCCTCTACTGCATAACTGAGGGAATCATGTTACTGCAGGTCTACAGAAGAGAGATCAATAACCTTCAAATATTAATCAGAAAATGATTCATTTAAGGAAAATCGGGAGCCCATTCATTAGAGTTTTATATAAGTTTTAATCTAAGAATGACTCCCAGTTAATCGCTCCCCATCAATTGGAGAATCGCCAGACTAAAAAACACCTGGGATAATGTCTCCCGTTGCAAGGTACGTAACCATAAGAGCTAATATGCCAACCATTGCAATCCTGCCATTCAATGATTCTGCCTTATTGGTCATGCAATCATTAATGGTCTCTTTTAAGAAATCACTGATGGGCATGAACTTGCTCCATATAGATGACTTTCAAAACATACACATAAAGATTCATCAAGGCTGTATTAGAAATTACAGGGAAACTACCTGGAAGGGTTGATGTCTTGGCCTCAAGATATTGAGCCATCAAAGATGTATTTACCGTTACCAAAGGTCAGGTTTTTCTTGATTGAATTCACAAGACTCATCTGAATTTAAATCGCAATCGCAAGCTTATTGGGTGTTCAAAAAAACAGGCTTCCATACACAGCTCTACCCGCAGCCATCAGATCTAGGCTGCTCTCCATTGACCTTTGCTTCAGCGTTCAGGCACACACCGACCTGACACGAATTCTTTGGCTGGCTCAGCTGCTGGAAGGGCAAGGAGCCTTCCTGGAATCGTTTTGGTCTGCGCTATGTCGAAGACATCGCCACACGTACGTCTCCGAGCTACTCAGTCATCGGTGTTGATCGTGCGGGCAATCAATGGCATGACGTCAAAACAGACTTCAGCTACCGGCTGCCAAAAGAAGAACGGCGCTGGTGGCATTCACAGGTAATGCCTGTAGGCGAGGGTTATCCGGCCTATCCGTCGAGATGAAAACGGCCGGTGCGGATAAGGCAAAAAAAAGCCCCCGAAGGGGCGGTTGACCGTCAACGATTTGGCATGGCGTTCTATAGGGCGTCCACCATGGCCTCAAGTTTCCGCACGCCCGCTCTGGAGAAAAGCCTCGTCTGCATCGATCATCGCTTCCGCATCGTCGTGGAACCAGCATCCATACATCAAGTTGAGCACCCGATCCACATCAAGATCGCGATCGCTCACGTCCTGCCATAACCTCTGCGTCAGCTCAGCATCAGCAAGTTGAAACTGAGCGTTGGCCAAATTCCTTGCAGATGAGAAGTAAATTTCACGTTCACGTGCCGCAGGCGACGTATAAGTGAGAGGTTTGGTTTGGATCGCTTGCGAAAAAACCACCGTTGTCAAAACAGCTGGTTCCATCTTGAGTATCGATGAATACAAGTACAACCAGCATTAACGTTTGTTCAAGATGAACGGCAGGTTCTATCCAGGCCTCGCCTGGGCTTAGCCCCTCAGGCTTAAAGATCCTTCTCGATGATCATTGGTTTACTTGGCTTATACGTCTAGACGAAGCTGGTCTACGCGTATCAGGGCAAAAAAGCCCCCTGAGGGGCGGTTGATCAGTTGCATCTCGTGGCTGCGGTGTAGCTATTGGTGAGAATGATCATGCCTGCCTCTGCTCCGTTTGCCAGGAGGTCTTCTACAGCCCAAAAACCGCCAGCGGCCAAGAGTGAACCAGCGATAGAAGCAGTAACAACGCTGCGAAGTCCGTTCAGGTAGGTGAAACGAGGAAAAGTTAGCAATCCATCAAGAAAACTTGATATATCTCATCGGTGGCTAGCGCTTGGTTCGTCAGTCCCTTGCCGATCCGCTTGGATGCCTGTCAGGAGATGTGTTGAGTGGCTCTGTTGTTGCCTCTTCAGCCAGGCCGTAGATCGATGTTGATCAGAAGAGCGTTGAGAACTTCGAGTTGAAAGGAGGCGTTGATCAGTTGCACTAGAAGGAAGCCTCGAGGCGTGCAGCACGCTTGATTGATGGCCTCATCAGCCTCTGTTGCTGCTCAAGGCAAGGAGGCTTGACGATTGCATCGAAGGCGCCATGGAGCTCATGGAGCGATGCAAACAAGGCATCAACGAGGGTTTTGGAGCGCTGCGCCACCCCAGTGGTGATGAGTGCATGGATCGATCAATGCTGCACAACACTTGAGGTGAAAGTAGAAAGGGACGACAAGCCCCAATGCCATAGATGAGTGGCAAAGCTCTTTTTCTGGCAATCGCCCTGCTACTGACTGGTGTCGCTCTATGTGAACCTTTGATCGTCAGATTTCTCCAACCAGGTTGAGTTTTGATCAATCCTTCATGCTTTCAAGTGGCGCATCGATGAACGGCAAAGTTGTGGTTCTGGCCATCGTCCTATCCCTTCTGGGGATCGCTGTTTATGAATTTGTGCTGGTTGGCGGGGTCAGCTTGGAAGGAATCGCCAGGTTTGCCAATGGGGACCTTGGCCCGACTTGAGCACGCATGATTCCTAAACGGTGCAATCCTTTGGGCTGCCCTTCTTTGCCTCATTTTCAATTGGTGCAGAGCGAAAGCCTTGCCCAGTTGTTGGGTTGAGATGGCCAGGCCAGCATTCTCAGCGCAAGGGTGGCAGGTTCTTGCAAAACTCGATTAGCACAGCACTTGCGCAGAAAGTAGAAAGGGAAGTGCTTGTCTCCACGACATCGATGAACGGCAAAGTACTGGTGAGCGGAATCGTCTTGATCTTGTTGGCGATAGCTGTGTATGAATCCCTGCTCTTTAGAACCCTCCAACCTGCTTGAGTTGGGATGAGCTCTGACTAAGAAGATCCCTTGCCTAGTTGATCGGCTCTCATGGCAAGAGGTGTACACAAGCAGCGACGCGCACAACTGAGCAGAAGTGGTTCAAGAACCGCATCGCCGCAGAGCAGGGGAACAACAGCTGCAGTTAAACCAGGCACAAGTCAAGGTGTTCTGGGTGACGTTGGCAGACAGCAAGTATCTGCCTATCGAGTTTTATTCGCGGAAACCGTACCCATTGCCTCCTGGATGGCCCTTTAAATGCAGACCGGTAAGGAACGATTTTTCTCTCCCTCCAATGACCTCCTTAGACAACCGCATTGCTGACTATCAGGACAAAGGCGAGGTCCTCGACAGTTATTTCGCTTCCTCCAGTGCCTCTGTAAAACCCACCTTCTATGCAATGAGTGATGGTGAGTACAAGGCTCATCACGACGCTCAGAAGGCTGCACGTGTTGCAGACCTCGAGCAAACCAAGGCTGCATACCTCAGCGCCCTTGAACGTCTTGAAATTCAGATCGCAAGGTTGACTCTTGAGGGAGCTCTGTCAGACAAGGCTAAGGAGCTAGCCCGTACTGCGAGCTAACCCCACCTCACAAGAGAACGCTAAGACCCTTGCTGTGAATGCAAAGCAACCAAGGGTCTTTTTTATATGCTGGCAAACCCACTGGTATGACTTGATTCTGTCCACCAACTAAGGCATCAGAACATTCGCTGACGGGCGATATCGGTCTTGGTTCTTGTTTGTGGGTCGCGCAGCGTGTGTTGCTGGAGTGATCTTTTTTTCCTGCAGTGGTGTATTGCTGAAGTGGCCTGAACTGCAATCTTGGCGAGGCTGTCTGAACGATCCATGGCGTCCAATCCCTTTAAGGCCAGGGTTTAGCGGCTTCAGTCAGGATGGATGCTTCGCAAATGTTGGATTTTGTTTGTTCTTTGATTGACAATCTCGTAGCTGCTATGAACCACGCGATTGAGGTGTGCTGAGGTGGCTCTGTCGTTTTACACCGCCTGTAAAAGTAAGTCTTTTTGCTTAATTGTTCGTTGGCGCCATTCACTGCCATTGACCTGATCAGCAACGATCAACCTGGCCCTATTGGCGATTGGCTGAGTTGTTGCTATGAACTAAAAGTCTTGCTGTAACTGACATGGGTATCAGCTTTTGGGGTAGTTGCTATGAACTGACCCCCACTTTGGTCTCGACCCTTGTACTTCTCACCGGCATCAGCTCCGTCCTTGCCTTTTTCGGACTGCGCGGTCTTGCAGTCGCCAAACCTCATCGAGCTCTGTGAGAACCACAAGGTTTGTCCCTGGCCCTAATGGGCCTTTTTTATTGTCTTGCCTGCTTGCGCATCAAATCAACATCTAGGTGATCTCTTTGATGTGGCAAGCATGAGCCAATCAGTGGCGATGGTCGCAGGGGGCTCAATTCAAGTTGTTGCTGATCAGCATGCTTGCACTGGCATGGGGCATGCCTAAGACCGGCGCATTGTCTCTTTTTTCTGGTCCGGGTTCTTAGCGCTGAATTCAAGCGGCCCTGCTTACTCGTCATCGCGACGGTTTTTCATGCAGTGGTCAGATCGTCATGGTGGCTGGGTGCTTTGCCTTGGTCATCGATGAGCAGTTGATCCTCAACCTTGTTGTTGCCATGGGCCATGGGCAGATCGCATGTTTTGGCTACAACTGAGACAGAAATACCCCCAACTGATGCGCAGATTCTTGGTCGCGGCTGTGTTTTTGTTCACCACTCTTTCGCCAGCTGCATTGGCGGAAAAGCCATCGGTACTTCTGAACACGCTTCCCAAGGAGGTGAGAGGGAAGTTGGCTCCTCTATTTATGGCAAATGCAATTGGTCAAACTGGGCTCAATGGTCAGCTCAATGGCACAGCTGAAACACTCTTTCCGATTGTCAAAAGCGCTTTGACGAAGGCTGGTTATAGCGAGCAACCAATCCGAACCACGATTGGACCCTGGGGGTTTTCCGCGACCTGGGCACCACCCACTGGCGTGTCAGTTGATGGAACAGCAAGCCAAAAGACAGCAGTTTTGGTGACGCAAGCTACTGCCTTAGGGCCTGAAAGGGTGAACCTAAATGTTCGATTCGATGGCCTCTGAAGAGTTGACCTGCTGGTGAATTCAGTCAGTCCATATTGCTAACCAGCTTGTCTTTATCCAGTTGAGATGGAATAGTCACTGCATCTTGATGCCAGTGTTTTTGGATTTGGTTGAGGCGAATCGTCCAATGCCAACGGAGTTGTGGTTGCCTTGGAGAAACCCTTTTTTTATCCTTCTAAGACTTGAATGAATGACTATCCGTTTGATCTGGATAAAAAAAGCTGCTAACTCCAAAGCTTTCATTCAACAAGGCGCTGTGATCTAGTAGAGCATTGGTACTGATTGTTATTGATTCAATGATGGACCGACGCCACTGGTCTCTACTGGCAGTGGCTGCATTACTGATTGGTGTTTTGTCTCTTCTTTTCGTTGAGATCGATTTGGGCATGGAAGAAGCCATCCCACAAAACCCAGAGGAACAGCAAATCCCTGACCCGCCAGAGACGTACGGCGAAGGCAAGATCTTGATGGGCGACTGACAAGAGCGATCTCGACCGCCCCATCGAAGTGATCAAAGGTCGCCAGAGGAAGGAAGAGCTCGCCTTACTGAAAGCCAGATCGATGGATCCCGATGTGGCTGACCTAAGGGAGCGATGGAAAAGACTGCAAAAAGTGGGCTGGAGGGCCAAGTGAGCCGTGTGGTGAGGGTCGTTTCAACCCTTCTGCTCGTAGATCAGCGGTGGAAAGTTAGGCCCTTGGTTTTTGTGCGAGAAGTTCTTTCAAAATCTCCTTTTGCTTGGCGGCAGCGAGCCTGTAGCCCCTTTCGAGATCTGTTTCTGTGGGTTCCTCCTTGGGAGCATCTTTTTTGTTTCGACGACCGAACATCCCAGTTATGGACTTACTGAGCATTGAGGAGCTGGAAGGCTTGCTCAGCTGATGGTCTCACATGGCCAGCGATGGCAAGAACAAGCGCAAACGTGCGCAGCGTGAGAAGAAATAGCTCGAGAACCTTATTGCTGAATTTCAAGACAACGGCGAGCTATAGGAGCCAAGCGCGGGGCAGTTCTAGGTGCTCGAGGAGTTCATCGCAGAGAAGCCTCCAGGCTTGAACCTTGCTCAAGCCATGCAACTCTTGTATTCCCTTGACGATGCGACCTGTTGATCGATGGATTTTGAGTCGCGAAAACCGTACCTGTGACGTTCACGATGGGATGTCTATCGCCGACCGGCCCTGGTTCTCACGACCTTTTTGGTTCGGTTGAACATTCTGGTGGAGTCAAACTGTAGGGGTCTTGAAGAGAACACTCATGTATTCACTATTCGATTCCGTCTTTGACGTTCCATTCGGCTACAGCATTGCTCGTGATCGCGTTGTTGTGATCCCTGATTCGCAGTACAACAAGCTGCGTGCCCAAGAAAACGAGCGCCAAGTTGCCAAACTTGAAGCTCGCAAAGAGCATCACTCTCAGGTGATTGAGCGCCTCAATGAGCAGATCGGCGAACTCCAAGCGGCCCTGCCAGCAGCTGAGCCAGACAAAGAGTTAGCGGCCACAAAAGAGTGATCGCTAACGGCAGCTGGAGTGGGACCCCTCTGCCGTCGTTTGCTGGGATACAACAGCACGTTCTACGGGGCCTGCGGGCCCCTTTTTCTTGTCTGAGTTGGCCAGTTGCTGGCAAGTGACAGTTAGGGGTTATTGGATAGGAGTGAAGATTGGGGGCGTGGTTAACAAGGCAATGCCTACCTGCCCTCCTCCGCTCATAGCTCCAGGTTTTTTTATTGTGGCTTCAGCGGACAAGGAATGCTTAGGGAAAGGAGCCAATGATTGCTTCAAAGGGGAACTGCTTGAGCGTTTAAAAGCTTTCGCTTTTCTAAGCATTGGATCGTAAGAGAGTGTTAAACCCCATTGCCATCAAGGGTTTAGGCGCTCCTGTCTTTCACTGAACTTTTAACTTGTCCTGTTGGGCAGGGTTAGTTCAAGCAAAACCGCGATGCTTGGATGGCGTTTGACTTCCGGCAGTGAGGAAGTCGATTTGATCGCTGCCTGGGTCGTACAGGGTGTAATGAGGGCCAGCTCCGATGCCGATCACGCTCCGTTTGGGAACCGTCTGTTGATGTTGCTGTTGACCCTCCAAATCCTTGACTTGTGAGTCGATACCTCCACCTGTTAACTCAAGACGAAATTGCTTAGTGCTGCGTGCAGTGAACAGTCTGTTCACATCGAGTCGTGTGAGGCGATCAAGGAGCACTAACGGTGAGCTCTCTGGCGTCAGGTTGTCGCCAACGTCCGCCGAGCTGCCATGGATGAGACCACAATCCAGTTCAATGAAGCCGAATTGAAGAGAGGCCAGCCAGTTCAAGTGAGCAGAATCAACAGCATTGACAAGTGCATGCACAGCATCTTCTCCTTGGTTGAGACGTAGTGCTTCGGCATTTCGATCACCACGAAACCCGCGCTCTGCAAGCAATTGTTCTTCCCACCACCCATAGATGCATTGGGGTTTTAATTCATTGCGATGAGGGTTTTGCAGACGGTTCAACAGTGCGTTGCAGTTGCGATCAGGACCAATCAGATCTCCCAAGACAAAGAGGGTCTCTACCCCACGGGTTTTCTTTAAGTCTCGCTGGATGAGGTTATAAACCTCCAAATCTCCGCGGAGACCGCTTACGAGTGCCCAGCGATCCATCAGCGTTCACACACGTGGCTGGCGTCTTCTGCTTGTTCGGCATATTCGAAGCCATGGCTCAAGCGCCAGGCGAACACTGGAGGTAGCCCCGCTTCAACAATGGCTTGACAGGTTCGCCCAACGTCATAGCTCACCTCTTTGATCTCAACCTCATCAGTGGCATCGTTGTGAATCACATAGGTGGCGCTGTTACTGCCGTGACGTGGCTCGCCCACAGAGCCAGCATTGACGATTCGACGCATTGGCAAATTGAGCTCGTGTTCCCCTGCGCTGTGGCTGCCGGCGTTTTGCAGGCGCACATGAATTGATCCATTCCGCAGTTCACGCACATAAGGCTGATGAGTGTGTCCACAGAAAAGGGTCTCGGCTCCTGCCGTTTCCACCCTTTCGAGTGCTGCAAAGGCATCCATATTTGGCAGCAGATATTCGTGTTGGCTATTGGGGCTGCCGTGCACAAACAGGAGCCGATCTCGACGTAACGATGTCGGCAGACTGGCCAGAAAGGCCTTGTTCTCATCAGTCATCCGCTCGGCTGTCCACTGATGGGCCAGGTGTCCGCGCCGTTCAGCCAGCTGAGATGGGTAACTGCACTCGCATGCATTCAGTCCATCGATGATGTCCTCGTCCCAGCAGCCCTGACAAGTGGGTATGGCACGTTCTCGCACCAGCTCCACAACTTCGTTGGGTTGGGGGCCGTAGCCCACTAAATCGCCAAGGCAGGTGATCGTCTCGATCCCTTGTTGATCAATGTCATCCAGCACCGCCTCGAATGCAGCGAGGTTGGCGTGCAGACACGAAATCACAGCATGAGCCATAACAATCAGCGTGAGTGAGTGAGTTCTGGTTGCCGATCTCGCAGAGGTGCCTGATGCATCTCCAATACGGCATCGTTAAGCAGGCAGTCGTCGATCGTCGACTGAGCGCCGACTGCATCGAGCGCTTTGCCTTGAACCACCAATTCAGACACTCGAGTGGGGCGGCCATTTGGTGGTGCAACTGCTTGCAGGGGCAGGAACTGTGAACCGTCCTGAGTCATCATCCAGTTGCAGAAAAATGCACGACCATCAGGCAGATTCATTAATGCCTTGGCTCGGTAAACATCGCCATAGGCACCGTTCACAAGTTCGAACCAGAAGCTGTTGAGGCTGCTGGGGTCCCAGACATATTTGTGAAGGCTGATGGTCCAGGATTCGAGCTTGCTGAATTCCAGGGTGTCTCGCTTCGGCAATTCAGGCTCTTGGCCGAAGTGGAGATGGCGATCAGGGAGCAGCTGAAATGCTTCGAGCTGAGCTTTGACGCGAGGATCGATCCCGATCAGACCACTCTCCTTGGGAGGGCGGAACTGGGGAACTTCGATCAATGCCAGCAAGTCGTCCGGTTGGGATGCAAGGTCTAGATGCGGATCAGTGAGGTCTCTCAGTTGAGGAATCTGATCTTGGAGAAAGGCAAGATCTATTCCTGTGTCGGGGGCCTGTTCAAGGCCTTCATCGGCGTAACCCTTAAGTCGCAGGTATCCGCAAGAGCCTGGGTGGCTCTGCATCGTGTTGAGGATCCAGGTTGTTTTGCCGCAGCCGGGAGGCCCCGAAATCAGCCAAGTTTTGCTCATGGTTGTAACAACAAGGCTGTTGGCTGATTGAGTGGAATTCGCATGGTCATCATTTGGGGTTGGTCCAACCCGCCGCCCTGAAAGGCCCCTGAGTCTCCAGCCGTGGCCTCGGCCGATAGGCGGAGAACCAAGACCAGGAATGGGAATGGGAATCATTCTCATCATGACTGGTTTGATTCCCTCCTGTCCACCCCCATCAAGAGATTGATTCGTTGGCTCAATAGGGGTGAGGGCAAAATCCATTAGTAGAGGTCCATGTGCTTGCCTCATCGCTGTATGGACCTTCGCCATTGGTCTCTACTGGCAGTGGCTGCATGACTGATTGGCGTTTTGTCTCTTCTTTTCGTGCAGATCGATTTAGGGATGGAAGAAGCCATCCCACAAAACCCAGAGGAACAGCCCATCCCTGACCCGCCAGAGACGTATGGCGAAGGCAAGATCTTGATGGGCGACTGACAATGATGCGTGAGATGAGGCGCGACGCGCCGTATTTGTTGCCTGACCCCAAGGGCTAGTGATTTCTGCAATTCATGGATTGCGCTGGCCCTAGCGATCTCGATCGCGATATCGAGTTGTCCAAGGCCGCTCGATGAAGGCTGAGCCTGCCTTACTGAAAACCAAGACGATCAATCCTCACGTGGCTGATGCACTTGAGCTATGGAGATAGCGCAAGAAAGATCTGTAGCAGGAGTTCTACCCCTCCTCAGGGTTAAGGCGTCTTAGTCCTCCGTTCGTGAAGCGCTATCAGCGAAGGTTTTTTCCAATCGCTCTTTGATTGCGTCGTTTGGTGCGATCTTGCGCCGCGAGCTGCCCTTCTGTTGAGAACTGAAGTTAAAGAGCCCTCCTGCTTTTCTCACTTCGCTGGCCCGATCAGGGCCTTTCCTGATCGTCAGTCTGAACAACCACCAAAAACCAAGGCCAAATAAGACAAGCAAAGAGAGAAGAAGTGCTAAAGCAGCGTTCGTCTCCATAGCAGGTCAAAGGGGTATTAAAACTTAGACCACCTGTTGTACACCGGCAGCCTTGCACACATCTGATCTGCGTAAATCGAAAGACCGGTGGAGTGTGCACCCCCGCGGTGTTCGAGGGCCTTTAAGGGCTTTTAGAGAAGGTTTCCTCTAACTGTTTTCTGATTTTGTAGCTCTGGATGCTGTCTTTTGGTTTGACCTCTTGTTGAGACCTGAAGTCAAAAAGACCTGTTCTCCCCCATCCGTTTGCCCCACCACGGCCATTTCTCATCGTCATTCCTACCCACCAAAACTGAAGGCCAAGGAAGACAAGCAAACAGATCCCAAGAGCGATATAGCCAGCATTCATCTCAATTCAGAGCGTGTTGCATAAGAGAAGCCTTGCACACATCTGATGGGCTTACATGACCAGATAGAGCAAGAACAATAAAAGTTGCTCCCAATCTGAGAAGAATTGGATCGGGCCTCTTATTGCTGAAGATCAGATCAACGGCGAAACCAGCGATCCAAGCGAGTAGCGGTTCTATGTCATCAACAAGATCACAGGAGAGAAGCGTTTGCTTTGAAACCTTGCGCAAGCAAAGAAGCTCTGGGGTTCCCTCAAAGATGCGATGGATTGATCGATGGATTTTGATTCGCAAAAACCGTACACGAGCCGTTCAGGTGGTGATGTCTATCGCCGACCGGCCCTGGTTCTTACGACCTTTTTGGTTCGGTCGGAACTTCTGATGGCGTCATGCTGTAGATGTCTTGAACATGCACGACATGTATTCACGATTCGACGAAGTCTTCAATGCTCCCTTTGGCTACACCATTCCTCGTGATCGCGTTGTTGTGATCCCTGATTCTGCGTACAAGGCTGCTCAGGAACGTCAAAACGCACAGCGCGTTGCTCGTCTTGAAGCACGCAGAGCAGAGCATCTTTCAGTTGTTGATCAGCTCGAGAAGCAGATTGCCCAATTGCAGCCTTCTCAGCAAGAACCAGTGCCAAACAAAGGGTTGGCGGCAGCTGAAACCTGACCGCTAGCACCTATGGGTGTGGGAGAGAAAAGACCTCCTGGTTCCTCGGGGGTCTTTTGTTCCTAAGGCAATCTTTAACTGCAGCGTGATGGTGCACACCTCCACAAGATCAACACCATGGCTTTAAGAGGTGAGTTGCTGAGCAACAAGGGAAAAGTCAGCTTGGATTAATTCAAAATGAATCAGCAGATTTTTCTGACCAAATGGCTCAGTAAACGAGGTGAAATGATTCAGTCTTCAGCTTGTTCTCTTCTCCCAAGCCGATTTTATCGATGATCTTAAGGAGCTTGCTCTGATGGTTGGTGATCATCCAGTTGTTGATTGCTGCTTGCGTGCTTGCGTCTATTCACCAGTTTGGGGCACTTATAGGCCGGCTAATCCATCTCTCTCTTACTGTTTCTTCTTGACTTCTTTTTTCTTGGATCGGAGTTGTATTTTTAACGGACCGGAACGATCCATTGAATGCCAAACCAACAGCGGCTGCGAGCCCGCTTGCTGGAGTTCCTGAAGTTCCGAGTTCTGGCTGCTCAGGAGGAGTTTTTCACACCCTGGCAGAGCAAGGCTGGAATCGATTGCATCAAGCTACGTGCTTGGCTCTCTGATGTTTGGCCAGAAGCCCTTGCTCTCGATGACGACCAGTTGAAGCAGGTGCTTGATCAGGCGCGCTGGCTTTATGTGAACTGAGGCTCCAAGAGAAAGAAGGCTCCCTTCAGGCTATTGGGAGAACCAAAGAAATACATTCGCCAATGCGGCTCAAGCTCTGATGCTCTTCTTGCTGATCGGAGCTCTGGCTGCTCCTTCTAGAGCTGAGAAATCTATACGCCAACCTTGACTATCAGAAAAATACTTCGACCTATGCCCACAGTGGTGCGTCGGAGAAAGATGGGGCGACTCAATCAAAGAGTGGAGTCAATATCTGCAGAATGAGGAGAGTAAGGAATGGGAAGAGGCGACGAGAACCGACTGCATCAAGGTTTGGGCTCCTTCTATCGATGGCACTGGCTGGAAGCAGGGCGACGTTGATTGCGCAGATCGAGGTCTATCTCCTCTGCCATAAAAAAAAGGCCCTCTGGTAGGTACAGAGGGCAGCTCATGCGTTCGTTCCAACTTTGGCTAAGTCACAAGGCGTTTGCACGCACCAAGGCAACAAGCTTAGGTATCAAATGCCCACTCGCATAGCAACAGGGGGGAGTAGACGTTCTCTTTGATCCAAGATCCCTAGTCCCTGTTTGTTTTATCCCACCTAAGCAGCGCCAGGCTGATCCCACATCATTAGCAGCCAGCGGTCAGCAATCTGCTCCGCGAGCTGGTCAACAACTGCGAGCTGGTCGAGTTCACGAGCTTTGATTCACTTCTTCTCTCGTTTGGCAGGCGTTCGCCTGTTCTTGCCAAAGCCGCTCATATCGAGCCCATGCCAGTTGTATGCAAGGCTTCCTGTATGGAGATGAACGCTGGCTACATAGGGCTTGGGCTCTGTTTTCTTGTTTTCGCTGGACTTCAGTTCTGGTGGCTAGGTATGACGATGGGACTATTCAGTAAAAGAAGGGACTTACAAGTCGAATTCAAGCCTCCAAAGGAAGTCGGCACAAACTTCAAGCCGCAAAGGGATCTTAGTCCAATCAGTCGGGACGACGAATTTAAAAGGCGCTTGGAGCAGACCTTTGCTGAAAGCCCTTCGCAAAGGGAGGACTGATAACAACTATTGCCACTATTCCTTAAAGTAATGAGAAGTATTTAGCTCTTCAACATATATAAATATGATGGATACGAAAGTATTGTTAGAAGAGTATAAATAATGATTCTTTGTCACGTCCGAGATATCGATCATATCTTTTAGTGCTCTAAATTCTCAAAGATTGATGCAGCTCAAGCATGACTGTATTGCTTGAGTATCTGAAGATCTATAGCTGTTAAAACCTCAATATTCGTTGCCTCTAATCGAATATTTGGTGCCATGCCATCATCATAGGCTTGTTTCCAACGAGATGCACATACACACCAATGATCACCTGGTTTTAAGCCTGAGAAGCCATACTGAGGCATTGGTGTTGATAGATCGTTCCCTTGAGCTTTGCTATAGGTCAGAAATTGCTCGCTGATCACGCAGCAAACCGTATGCTGACCAAGGTCATTCCCATCAGTTCTACATTTTCCGTCTCGATACCAACCCGTGTTCGGATCACAACTACAAATCTCGAGAGGTTCGCCTAAAACATTTCGATCCATTTGCAAATGACTGATTAGCTAAATCCTATAGGTTTAAAGCTACATGGCAATAGCAACTGAGCCTTAGCATTTGCTTTAGATAAATATAGGTAGTGCTCTGCCTGCCTCAGGTAAGAAGAATTCTATTTACAGCTGATGAATCCAACTATCAACCACGCTAAAACTTGGTCGTTCTGGATCACTAAAATCTAGTCGGTACTTTTTAACCTCGTAGCCCCATCCATTCCCAGAGTGATATTCGTATTCAATAACTGATGAACCCGCTTGTCTTTCGATGTTATGGAGGAACAGGCTCCTGCCTGGGGTCTCGATGGGTGAGTTGTCTCTGAAATTATTCTTCGAAAGGCAGAGCTTCCTGCTTCCATCACCATATCTTATTGCGAAGATCAAGTACTTATTCCCATAAGCGTTGAATCTACTTGCGTAATCGATTTGCCAATTCCTAGGATCAAAAGAATCACTTGCTAGCTCACAATCGGCTCCAAATGCTCTTTTAGCTTTAGAGATTAGTGAAGAGGATTGGCATGATTTTTCAATATCATTCCTAACATTTACTTGCCGAGCACCTGAAAGCTCCTCCAGCCTTTCAATTGTAATCCAATCTTTGTCGTTGACTCCACGACCAATTATTTTGCTTTTCCAGAGCCCTTCTCTGCAATTATAGCTATAAGTTGTGCCTTCAATGACTTTATCCTTTGCCTCCGCAGAGATTGTTGATGAGCAGAGTAATATGCCAGCTAAAGCAGATTTGAAGATGAAACCTGAGATTGGCGTGCGTCGCATATAGAGGCTTGAAGATCATTTATATATTTTAGCATAATTAGAAGATTCCGTTCTTGAATGTTATGTCTTAGCCGTTCTAGACTTGGAATCTGAGAATAATTAATGGATTTAGATTGTATACACTAGCAAGAGGATTTTCTGGTTTTTACGCGAGCGAAAGTAGCTCAGCGGATTGGACTTTTTAACAACGCGATTTCTAGCCGCTTGTGGACCTCCTCTTCTTAGATGCGAACCCTGAACACAAACGTGGCATCTACTGTGAGTTGTTCAGTGAGATCAGCATCAGGAGCAGGCTTGAGCTAAGGCGGGTCTTCTCTTCTAGACACGGCCATGTCTTAAGCCTAGATAGAGCTTCGTGACTTGTGAGATAGGGCACCGGAATCTTCACCAGCAATGCCATAGACCCCTTCTATTTCTTGACTTACGGTGCTTCCTCCTATCACCATGAGATGTGATCAGGCAAAATTGAGTTAGATGAGATCAAATGGAGGTTTAGGCGTGACTGTTCACGAAAGAGATGTCGATGATGATTCCTATGACGAAGTTGATGAGTACCTCAGCAGCCAAGAATCTGATGAGGAAGAACGTGCTTACTTTCCAGTTGAAGACTCAAAGCCGCCTCACTACTGAGACACTTGTCTTTGAAAAGATCAATAAGAATTTGAAATCTCAATTGCCTTCGGGAACCTTTGATCGATGGCAGCAGATAACTAAAGATTTTTGTGCCAAGGCATGTGCCGCTTATAGGCAAGGCACGATTGACACGCAGATGATCATTGGCTGCCATGACAACCTCAACCGTGCTCTTCTGAAGGAACTAAAAGGGCTGGGAGAGAATTGATGGAGCAGTTGCACTGGAGTTATCTCGAAGTTGGTTTGCTGGTTGTTTTCTACTGGGGTTTGATGATTTGGTGGATCAGGAGAGCTAAGAGAAAGAAAGACCTTGCTAAACCGTTGACTGAGAAGGAGTTTGCTAAGTGTTTGGATCGGATATGGGCAAGGCACTTCTAGTTCTGCTTCTTACTCTTTGGGCAGTGCCATCCAATGCAGCAGAAGTGCTTTCGATCGGTGATGGTGACACTCTCACCGTCAAAGAAGGCAACCTTAGAACCAAAGTGCGCCTTGCCTGCATTGATGCTCCAGAGACTTCCCAATCGCCCTATGGCAAAGCAGCACGGCAAGCACTTAAGAGTCTTCTGCCGGTTGGGTCTGATGTGACTCTCCGCTCCAAGGCAACTGACCGCTATGGAAGAACCGTGGCAGAGGTGATCCTTAATGGCAGCAACATCAACCAGTCATTAGTGAAGTCGGGAAATGCCTTTGTCTATTGGCAGTCCATCAAAGGGTGTGATCGTCAGACCTACTCACGCCTAGAGACCTATGCCCGATTGGGAGGTATTGGCATCTGGTCTGTTCCTGGGGGGATACAGCGACCTTGGGACTACAGGCAAAGCAAGCAGAGCAACAGCAAGAGAAAGCGTTATCGCTGCAAAGACACCAGCTCATGGAGTGCAGCGCAGGAACTGCTTAGACAAGGAGACTCCCGTCTGGATGGGGATAAGGTTGGGGAGGCATGTGAGTCGATCAGGCGGCAGATTGCAACTTGATGACGGTTTCGTGCCGATAGGAGCCTGATAGAGCATTGTCTTAGCGGAGGCTCTTTAGCGATGCAACATCCCATTTGGGTAATCCTTGCTTGGGCAGTTGCTTGCTTTGCTGTGGGCATGAAATTAAGAAGACTCTCCCATCTACTCTTCCAGAAGACACTGAATGGATCATTCGCAACAGAAGACTTCAGAGCATCGCTAGAGCGTATCTGGGAGAAGCAAATAGTGCGGTGAAACTAGCTTTCGAGAACTCTTGCATGATTTTAATTAAAAAGGTATGAACCCATAGTTAATTTCCACTGGCGTATCTCACTATGGAAATAACGGCAATGATGATTACACCATATGTCCAGATTGCTCCACTTCTATTCGTTAGCCTCTCTAACCAAACAGGAAACCCTGAAGCATTATTGATCAGTAGATAGGCTAGACCCAAGACCAACATGGGAATGCCTAGCGCTAGTAATAAATCCATTGCTTTAGTCCATTACCCCTAACTATATCCTTTATGTCGTTAAAACAAGTATTCTCTCAACACAAAGAAAAAACTATAGTTTCTTTGGGGCCGATTTAGTCCTATTACCTGATAGTGTTCTTCCATCAGTCCGGCAGGAAATCATAAAAAGAGCATAAGAGAGTGGGTTACTAGCTCATGCAGCCATGGCAAAGTAAATCGGTTCTAAAGGTCACAACCTTGGCAGGTTCACTGCTGGACTTGAGAGTATGTATGGGAGCCTGGAGATACCTGCACCGAATTCGAGGGCTTAAAGCTAGCCGATGTCCACTGATCTCAAGGTAATGTGCAAATGCCAGGGCATCAAGTACTCAGAAATCTAAAGAGTTCAATCCGTCTGAAAGGCTGCCTTCCGTATTCTCCTTGAGCTATGTCTTGTCTGACAGACTATTAACTATCTTTCATCTTACTGCTTGCTGCCCGAGGTGGTCCAGGCATCATTTACTTAAATGGACTGAGTCAGTGGATAGAAGTTTGTTTTTGCTCGATTTCATTAAGAAGACGAATGTGTTGTATGTCTTGTTGAACATATAAACAAACTTTTAATCTAAAATTCATACTAGAGCAACGCTCCAAAAGATCTATAGGGGCGTAGTCTCTCTGGCCTGTGGGATGGCTGCATGCTCAAAAGGTGCTTCATTATCTACTTCCCTTTTTGCTGTAGCTATCAGGCCACTTCAATTGAAGGAATGAAAAAAGAGTGCGGTCTCTCTCCTTTTTCTTCATGGGGCACACCAGCTGTCTGTTCATCGCATAGCAGCTGTGTGTTCTCAAGTACCTAACGATCAACTAGATAACGATTGTTGATTAACTCATCAAAGACTGTTGCGCCTCTTGCTTTCTTCCCAGCTGATACAGGAGTGACCTGATCAAGTACAGCGGCAAAGCAAGTGATCCAGAAACTACCTTTGCAGACACCAGCTGATTGGCAAATGTGATCAGGAGCGACTTCTATACAACCCTGCGTTCGAGAAACTTTGATACTTGCGATTTGGGAGTCCAACTCTAGATCCAATAGCTGTGCCTCTCTTACAGTTATTGCTGTACCTGCGGCATGACATTCGAGCAACATTTGATAGTTCATTGATAGACCAGCTGCTAGTAGATATTATCTTTAAATGTTTAGCGGCGAGTCATTTCAACGCTAACCCATCGGTCTCTCTAGCAGCTTCGCACACCTCGAAGAGGCGAGAGCTTTTTGAAAAAAGAGAGTTGGAGGGCCATGTCAGCCCTTGGTCAGGGGTTGTGTCAACCTCCTGCACTAGTTCAGAGCTAGCAAGTCAAGCTCTTGGCTTCTGCTCGAGAAGACCTTTCAGGATTTCCTTTTGCCTAGCAGCAGCACGGATATAACCTCTTTGTAACTCTGCTTTAGCCAATTCCTTCTTTAGAGGAGCTTCTACCTCCGCCAATTCCTTCTTTAGACGAGCCAATATCTCAGCGATTTCGTTTTTTAGACGAGCCTCTGCCTCAGCCAATTCGTTCTTGATACGAGCAATCCGAAGATCGATCTCCTGCTCGCTTTCCTTGCTGCTCATCTAGATACTGAAGGGCTCGTCAAGCTGATGTTCTCACATGGCCAGGAATGCAAGAACAAAAAGTTGTGCCCAACCTTAGAAGAAGGGGATCGAGGCTTGTATTGCTGAATGTCAGAACAACGGCGAGGCCAGCGAGCCAAGTGAGGGTCAGGTCTTCGTCATCGACAAGATCACAGGAGAGAAGCCCTGGCCTGCCCTCGAAGATGCGATGGGTTGATCGATGGATTCTTATTGACGCAAACCGTATTCGAGACGTTCAGGAGGTGATGCCTAGCCCCGACCGGCCCTGGTTCTTACGCCCTTTGTAGTTCGCTCTCACGTTCTGATGACGTCATGCTGTACAGGTCTTGAACTGCACGACCTGTACTCACGATTCGACGAAGGCATCAATGCTCCCTTTGGCTACACCATTCCTCGTGATCGCGTTGTTGTGATCCCTAATTCTGAGCACAAGGCTGCTCAGGAGTGTCAAAACGCACAGCGCGTTGCTCGTCTTGAAGCACG
The DNA here is from genome assembly GCF_047304515.1 of Prochlorococcus sp. MIT 1306. NCBI lineage: Bacteria > Bacillati > Cyanobacteriota > Cyanophyceae > Synechococcales > Prochlorococcaceae > Prochlorococcus > Prochlorococcus sp. MIT 1306. The sequence continues at coordinate 728,531 of NZ_CP138959.1, forward strand.
CAGAGCAGAGCATCCTTCAGTTGTTGATCAGTTCGAGAAGCAGATTGCCGAATTGCAGCCTGCCCTACATGAAGTAGATCCATATACAGAGTTTGCCCCCACCAAGGAGTGATCGCTGGGCGGATGCTGGCGATCAGCTGGTCGTTTGTTAGTTGTTGATTCCTTCTGTTCTCACACAGAGGGTATTTTTAGTGTGCACATTTCAGCGATCGTTGAGGACAAGAGCACGAGAAACGCACCATCAATCCAACCGCTCTGCGTAGTCTCTTAACACTTCTGCAATTTTGTGCGGTGGGATCTCTTGCTGATATTCCCTGCACAGATCGAAGAGCTTGTCTGTGAAGTCCTTCATAGGACTTGGCTTCTTGGTTTCAGTCATTGAGCAATCTCCACATCAGGAATCCTGGCATGCGGCTAAAAAAAGAGCCCCCCTAGGGGCTGGTTTGTTCTTTCTGCTTTTTCCAAGCAGTGGCTCATAACGTCCTCCTCCATTGGAGATACCCTTTTAGTGTTTGTGGGCTTCTTCAGTTGCTTGTGCAGCTCTCGAAGCGCGAATATGGGAAGCATAGAATTAATAGCCATGACAACTAGAGCAGGTGTGCCCATGCCCTGAAACGCCATGCACTTATGTGTTAGTTCCCTTGTTGTCGTTACCTGTCGTCATCGCTAAGAAAACGCTTGCGGCGCAATCTTGATCGTTCGACAGACGCCATTTCGGCGACGTCAACCACCCAAGCCGGTTGTTGGTATGGCATCACGGTTCAAAAGCAATACAAAGCCCTTGCAACTGCAGGGGCTTTGTATTGCTTTAACCACCTCACTCTTTGCTTAAAATGACATTCGATAGTTGGCAGCTTAAACTTACAAATAACAACCAATTTCTAATCTCATGTCAGAAGAACAACTCATTGAGGGTCTTCATACCCATTGCAAACATGTTGAGCAATAGCAAAACCACATCCTTGAGTATCTAGAATGCATAAGCGTAGACAACTCTCGCCTCCTTAAGTTAAGAGTGTGGTAGCAAGATCAGAAAGAGAACTGACGGTGGCGAGTTAACCCTCTGATCATTCAATAAGTCCATCTGCCTCCAGTTCCTCTCGATGCTTAAGGGCTCTTCTCAATTGGCCTGCAACAAAAGGAATGTGGAGTGCATACTTCTGCAGTTGAGCCCGCTCCTCGAGGCTGACAGGTTCTCCAGTCGCTAAGCGATGGATGATCTCCTCAACACGTCTACGAGTGTCTGTTCTCAGGGTGCGAAAAACCATTTTTTTAAACAGCCCTCCTAAGCGTTAACCCAATTTAGGTCAGTTTTTAGGAGCTCTTAACGAGAGAGAGGGGTCTTGCTGCGCTGCCTCTGAGGTGTTTCCTACAGGGCTCGGGCTAGCTGCGCTCCCCCCTGTAAGGAGAGACGAAGAAATAGTAGTTGCTCTGTGGAGACAATGAAGACTTCCTTCAAGAGTTGCCTTTGTCACAAGGTGGCTAAGGAAGCCCATGGTTCATGAGTTCATCTCTTTAGGTTGGGCCGATGTAAAACAGCTTCATGGCCGAAGGTTTTCCGGGTAAAAAGCAATCTCATGCGGTTGTCATCGGGGCCGGCTGGGCTGGCTGGGGTGCGGCCAAGGCACTCTGCGAAGCGGGTGTTCGCGTAACCCTGATGGATGGGATGGCGGATCCAACCGGTAGTCAGCCCCTCACCACGCCAAGCGGCAAACCGTTCGAGGCAGGCACCCGGGGGTTCTGGAAGGATTATCCCAACATCAATGCCCTGACGGCAGAGCTCGGGCTCGGCTCGATCTTCACGGAGTTCACCACTAGTGCGTTCTGGTCACCCGAAGGCCTGGAGGCGACGGCTCCTGTCTTCGGTGACGCTCCGCTGTGGCCGAGTCCCCTGGGTCAGGTTGCTGCAACGATCAATAACTTCAAGCGCCTGCCTGTTGCTGATCGGCTCAGCATCGCCGGCCTGCTCTACGCCATGCTCGATCTGAACCGCAGCGATGCGGTATACACGAGCTACGACTCGATCGATGCGCTGACGCTGTTTAGACAGCTCAGGATCAGTGATCGCATGATCGATGATTTCCTGCGGCCAACGTTGCTGGTGGGGCTGTTCAAGCCGCCGGAGGAGCTGTCGGCCGCTGTCACGATGGAGCTCCTCTACTACTACGCCCTGGCGCATCAGGATTCCTTCGATGTGCGTTGGATCAGGTCGAAAAGCATCGCCGAACAGCTGATTGCCCCGCTCAGTGAGCGGCTGCAGGAGCAGCATCAGCTCGAGGTGCTGGGCGGCACCCTGGCCACCCGGCTGAACGTCTCGCCGGAGACTCAGGCCATCCGCTCGGTGGCAACCCGTTCCGTAACAAGCGGGAGCACCGGTTTAATCGAGGATGTCGATGCCGTGGTGCTTGCGGTGAGTGCCAAAGGAATGGGTGCTTTGATGGCGCAATCCCCACAGTGCGGCGCGCTGGCGCCAGAGCTTGTGCGTGCCGCCACGCTCGGATCGATCGATGTGGTGTCGATCCGTCTGTGGCTGGATCGCACCGTGCCGGTCGCCGATCCCGCCAATGTGTTCTCACGTTTCAGCGCACTAAGAGGCGCCGGCGCCACCTTCTTCATGTTGGATCAACTGCAGCGGGAGTCGGAGCAGGCGCTCTGGGGTGATCAGCCACCGCAGGGCTCGGTGATCGCCAGCGACTTCTACAACGCCTCGGCCATTGCCGAGCTGAGCGATCAGGAGATCGTCGACTGCCTGATGCAGGATCTGCTGCCCATAGCGCAGCCTGCCTTCAGGGGGGCCAGGGTCGTGGATCAGGAGGTGCGGCGTTATCCGAGTTCGGTGTCCCTCTTCTCGCCGGGAAGTTTCAGCAAGCGGCCACCAATGGAGACGTCACTGGCTTCGGTGGTCTGCGCCGGCGACTGGGTGCGGATGGGCGAGAAAGAACATGGTGCTAAAGGCCTTTGTCAGGAACGCGCCTACGTGTGTGGTCTGGAAGCGGGCAACTCACTGCTCAGGCGCGGGATCGTGAGGGGCGCCGACCTGCCCAGGACCCTGCAGCACTCTGTGATCCCCATCCGTGCCGATGAACCGCAGGTGGTGCTCGGGCGTGCGCTTAACAAGCTGGTGATGGACCCCCTCGAGGCCTTCGGGATCCAGTGGCCTTGGTTGGCTAGCTAGCTGGCGATTCTCAAGGGATTGGCGATGACGATTCAACAGGCTGAGATTCGTTCAGTATCAAGGCATCATGGCGCCGCTTTCAGCAACGGCTCGTACATCATGATCGCGTGATTTTCCACCAGTAGCTGTTCCGTTTCAACACCATCGGATGCTGTGCAGATCCGATAGAGCTGATTGTGCCTCGAATAGCCGCCCCAGATCTGCTGCTGGATCCTGTGATGACGCTCCTCGACGCTGTAGATGCAGTCGTAATCCACATCACAGCTGAGTTCACCATGCAGATGGATGTCATCCAGCCATAGATGAATCGCGAAGCAATAGGGCGTGTTGTTGGTGATCTGCAGATCCACATAGTTGTACGCCAGCGTTGCTCCGGCACCAAAGGGAATGGTTCGATTCACATCCGGGAACACATCAAAACCATGCCTCCAGCGCTCCGAAATCGTGAGCGGACTGTGGGCCGCCATCCAGAACAGCAGATTTCCCAGCTGACAGAGCCCTCCTCCTGTCCCCCTGGAGATCCTGCCCTGATTCAGCACCAGACCCTCTAGATAGCCCTTCCGTCTAGTGGGTCGTCCGACCAGCTTCCACACGGACATTGTTTCCCCCGGACGAATCAGGATTCGATCCAGTTGCGCAAGCGCTAGCTCCAGATTCCTGCGCTTGTTGTGCTGAAGCACCATATCCACATCCCTTAAAGGGCGCAGGATCAGAGACTGATGGCTGAATTTGCGGTGGCTTGCCGTCAGGACGTCGCGTGTTGTCGCCCATTGTCTGGAGCCGAACAGCCAGTTGGCTTTGCGTCTGGCGATGTGATATTCCCGACCCAGCAGTTGTCGAACCCTGCTGCGGTGAATCGGTTTGGGAATTTCAAACATCGCTGAGCCCTGAGTTATCTCGTTTTGAACCGACCAGGCTGTTCATTCTGACAAGACTGGTCAAAGGCGAGGATGGCCAAAACGATCAGGTCTGCAAAGGAGCCATGGCTATTATTTCCAATAAATTATAAAAAATGTCTGCCTTTTTACAACGCATCATTGACCGCATGAAAAAGAGCAAAAATGATGTTCTCGAGCTGGAACTGAGTGAGATCAAGGCAGGGCAACCAGCGATCGGTAAGGACCAGGTTCTCTACAAGGTTGGGCGTTACGACGGCGTGAACTGGATTCTCGAGGATGGATATCCGGTGCATGGACGGACATTCAGTGATGATGAAAAAATGTTTGATGATGTTGCCTACGCCAACGGCCAAAAGGTTGACAACGCAGTGATTGTCAGGTTTGACGATTCAACCCCAGGAAATCCAGACAGCTACTACGTTTTTAACGAGAACTGGGAGAGAGTCGCACCCGGCACCGTGACCAACGGTATGAAAACAGTGGTGATCGGCCCCGATAACAACCCTTACCTAACCGATGGGCACCATACGCTGAACACTTTTTCACAGATGAAGCGAGGAGGATTCGAAGATTTCAAGATCAATCTAGTTGTGGAAGCCAATTACTCAAATCTGAAAGACAAAAATAACAATGGCAGTTCCATGGATGAATTCTGGATAGAAATGGCCAACAGCGGCAACGCCTGGCTCAAGGTTCTCAACGAAAACGAACCTGGATACCGTTATCTGAACGGTGTGAAGGGAGAGCAGGATGAATACATGGTTCACTCCGTGGACCTGGACAGGTTCAAGGGTCAGCTGCCAGAAGAAATGAAACCGGAGGCCTTCAGGAATGACCCCTATCGAGCCATCATGAATTTCACAAGAGGAATCGCATGGGAGGCGCCTGAAGGAACAAAAGCCGATGGATTACCCTTCCTTGAATTTTACTGGGCGGAAGAAATCCAGAATGCCATTGGTGATGGCAATATCGCTCTTGATGTTCATACAGAGGCCTCTCCATACAACCTCTCCGATCTCGACAGTTATGTCTCGGCAGTGCAGGAGATCTCCAACTGGATCATCAATCTTGAGCCAGATACCATCATCGGCACCAGTGGCTTTACAGCCAGGGAGATGGGCCAGAAACCAGAGATCGATGCAGGGAAATTAAACAGCCTGATCGATTCCGGCAAGACGCTTGAAGCCTCATCATCCGATGAAAAAGACGCCGTCGATGTGCCCAGTTTCGGAAAACTCGGCTACGCCTGGGCGCAACGAAACGGAGGAAGCGAAGGCAACGACAGGCTTACGGGCCTTCCCGGACCAGACCTCTTCGTACTGTCACCCGGAAACGATGTGATATCGGATTTCCGCATCGGCGAGGATTCCATCAGCGTTGCGGGAACTCCTGACCTGCGCTTCAGACAGACAGGAGAGGGACTGTTGATCCGTGCCGGAGATGACATCTGCACCCTGCTTCTGAATGTGCACAAGGATGCGTTTCTGGCTCATGAACCGGCCCATCTGCATATCATTCCAGTCCAGGACGACAACCTGATCTGATTATTCGCTGCAGTTCCCAGTTGATGATTCAGGGCCGGAAGCACACGTCGTCTTGATGTCGTCTTCCACCTGAACGGCTGCCGGTCGTTGTTTTGGAACTGAAGAACCACGCCGATGAGAAGGTAGACGTCTGGGCAGCGTTAAGCAACTTCAGACCTACAAGGACAACATCCCAGACCAGTTCACCTCCAACGTGCTGATGTTGATCAGTGATGGCACCGATGCCCGTGTCGGGTCATTGTCTGCTTCAAGGGAGCGTTCTCAGGAGCTTGCTCTCACTGGTGTCATTACCGGTTTTCCCGCGCATGAACAGGCGGCTGTGGATCAAGCCGCCTAGCACGCCTGTTATGCACAGCAGAGCAGTAGCCATGGGGAAATAGGCGCTTCGTGCAATGAGGATTCATGCGTTTGTCTTACCCTCCCCCAAATCGGGGAGGGTTGGTGAATATTCAGTGAGAAAGAGGCGATGTCAGCTACAGCTTCCCCAGGAGCCTCTGAGGTTCCAACTGGGCTAGGACCTTGCATCACTCCTTGCAATAGAGGTTAGCTATAAACCTTTGCAATCAATGGGCCTGCCTGATCATCCGTGAAGACGGGAGTCACGTCCCAGTCAAGGAACTCAGCCCACTCAGCTGCATGCTCATAGCAGACTCCAGCGTCGTTGGTTTCGACAATGATCCAGCCTTGTACAGAGCCTGGTGCGTGAAAGCGCTGCCAAGACTTGCACTCAGGCATCGGGGCACCTGTCGCAAGGAACTGACGAGCTGCTTTCTCGTGATAGCCAGTTTTAAAGCTCCAATGCATCAGAAAGGTCATGTCAAACAAAAAAAAGCATCAGCCTTCTAGTCGATTTACATCAAAGGCGATGTCACCCAAGTAACAGTTTTAAGAAACGACTACTTACCCATGGCTCTCCTTAGTTTTGCTGCTTCATCCATACCTTCCATGATCGTGAAGGTTGCATTCTCTGTGGCTGCGTAACGGATTTTGCTTAGCTCTTGATACTCAGCTGATTCATAAGCATCGACGGCCGCTCTCATTGAAGGGAACTCACAAATCACTGCCAAGTTCGCTCCTTCTGTCTTCTCTTTCCCTTGAGGTTCTGTGTCTTTAGCAAAAACCACTCCACCAACTTCTTTGAGCCAAGGTCCAACCTTCTCAACGTACTCAGCAAATAAAGCTGGATTGGTGACTGTTGAAGTGCTGATCCAATAACCCTTAGCGCCTTTCTTGTCCATGCATAGCTTCTAGAAACCCCTAGAGCATCGCACTTTATTCGTGTATTGGGTTTGTCGCCAATTTTGTGGTGGGTCCCCATAGGGAAGCGGTCTCAACAGATATGAGCTGGTGTCGAGGCCGGCGTGACAACTGTCGAGTCGGCGCCTGAGGCCCACCAACAGTCACTGGAGAGCGGAGACCCCTCGACTGGCAGCTTCGGGAGGCATTCTGTCTTTATCGAGCTTCGTCGTCTTCCGGAGGTATTGGCGGAGGAATTGTGCCTGAGCCTTCTAACGCGTCTCCGACCAGAGCAATCTCTTGAGGAGTACTCGGCAGGTGGAAAACACCAGAAAGCAGATCACACGCACGATCCCTCAAGGTGTCGTCACCAGTTTCTTCGCTAAATCGGACAGTCTCTTTGATCAGTTGGATCAACTCATCGTCAACCTCTTCGGCCGCCTGCCAGCGTTCGAACAGCTCAGCGAAGTCGGCCTCATTCATCGTCATGACCTTCTGAAATTTCGAAGGGGATCCCTGCTTCTTTCATCTCCATCTCCTGCGTGAGAAGAGACTCTTGATCAGAGAGCTTCTCAGTGGGGTCTTCAAATAGTATCTGCGCTTTAAAGATGTTCTCGGCCGTAGTTCCTTAGACCCCCCCATCGAAGTGATCAAAGGTCGCCAGAGGAAGGAAGAGCTCGCCTTACTGAAAACCAGATCGATGGATCCCGATGTGGATGACACAAGGGAGCGATGGAAAAGACTGCAAAAAGTGGGCTGGAGGGCCAAGTGAGCCGTGTGGTGAGGGTCGTTTCAACTCTTCTGCTCGTAGACCAGTGGTGGAAAGTTAGGCCCTTGGTTTTTGTGCGAGAAGTTCTTTCAAAATCTCCTTTTGCTTGGCGGCAGCGAGCCTGTAGCCCCTTTCGAGATCTGTTTCTGTGGGTTCCTCCTTGGGAGCATCTTTTTTGTTTCGACGACCGAACATCCCAGTTATGGACTTACTGAGCATTGAGGAGCTGGAAGGCTTGCTCAGCTGATGGTCTCACATGGCCAGCGATGGCAAGAACAGGTGCAAACGTGCGCAGCGTGAGAAGAAATAGCTCGAGAACCTTATTGCTGAATTTCAAGACAACGGCGAGCTATAGGAGCCAAGCGCGGAGCAGTTCTAGGTGCTCGAGGAGTTCATCGCAGAGAAGCCTCCAGGCTTGAATCTTGCTCAAGCCATGCAACTCTTGTATTGCCTTGACGATGCACCTATTGATCGATGGATTTTGAGTCGCGAAAACCGTACCAGAGACGTTCAAAACGGGATGTCGATCGCCAACCGGCCCTGGTTCTCACGACCCTTTTGGTTCGGTTGAACATTCTGGTGGAGTCAAACCAAGAGGGGAGTGAGGGGAACAAGCATGGATTCACGATTAGCTTAAGACGACATCCGATAGCTGGCACAATTGAGATCATTTGCTGCCTGGCTTTGGTCGCTTTAGAGCTAGCCAATACACTCCATACACATGAGATGAAGCAAAACCAAGCCCTTCAATTCTTATCTCTACGGATAAATCTATTTCCTCAAAGTAACCACCAAGGCTTCGCTCTATATCAGCATCTCGGATACCATCGACTCGTCTAAATCTAAATACAAGCTGATGCCAATCCTTACGTATCTCATCTTACTGAACGTCCAAATCACATTGATTTACTTGAGAAAAGTAAATCAAGCTTAATCAATAGACTATGGGAAAAGCAATCAATCCTCTCAATAGTTCTGAATGCACTGGTACGTCGTCTTGAGCATTGACGAAGGCAATGTAAAAGCATACTTAAGAGCTTCTCCTGCTCTCCGACAACCTTTCAATGTGACCATCGGTATTGACTGAACCGCGAGCGATTCGGATTCAGCCAAAGGAGTTTTAAAGCTATTTATTAGGGCGAGTCTTTTATCGTAGCTAATGGTATCAATCTCCTTGGCATTTACGCCCATTGATGCAAGAATTTGTTCCTGGTCAATTACTGCCTCCTGTTGCGGTTCACTAACCATACTTGATTCAATCTGATCATCTTCAACTTCGTAGGAAGTCATGACTACAACCATAGTGTATTTCTCCCCAGCCTCTTGAGCTTCTGCAGGTGCTGTTATCAACAAGGGGGCGCAGATTGCTGTTGTTGCTGCAAGCGTGAGTAAAGGTTTAAAGTGCATTGTTGTATAGAAGGGCTTGAGAAGACGCTACACTTTGATTTGTTATCCTGCAGTAAAGCCACATTTTTGTAAATATTTTGTAGCATCTTATGCAATCCAGTTCCATGTTGAAAACGCCTTAGGAAATTAAATTGACGATGTAAATATCAAGAGCATTCATCGCCAAGGTTCAAGCAGACACCTCTCTTTAGGACCAGCTCAAAGTAGAAGGCGCAGATCCTGTTGCTATTGCCAAAGCTGCTGGGTTTGTGATCACCACAGAAGACTTAAAAGCACATCGGCAAAACCGTTCTGATGAAGAGCTGGATCTTAATATCCTGACGAACTGTAAAAATATCTTTTTGCTCATGTAGAAAGTAAATTCCTTCGACTCACCACCAATGCAGCTCTTTCTATGTGATGCCCAATTCGAAGATATTGATCTTCAGAAAGCCGCCTATGCCCAGTTCATTGAACTATGGGAAAGTGGAGCCATGGCAAAGGAAGATAAATTTGAAGGTTTTGAACTCCTTTTCCGTGTTCATGCGCCAGGCGAAGGGCGTGTCGTCATCTTGTGCAGGGCAGAGAGCGATAAGCAGCTGTTCACACATTTCGCTCCCTGGCGTGCTCAATTTGGAATTGTGATGGAATTTACCCCTGTTATGAGCTGTCAAGATGTGGTTGATGCGCATAAAGATCTGTTTGCCAAGCTTCCACCCCGCAGTGCTGTTTAATAGAATCAATCAAACAATTCATGACCCCGCCAAGTGCGGGGTTTTTTTTATTGCTTACTGATCCTCAGCAAAGCTGAAACTGCCTACTACAGCGGGCAGCAGCAGAAGCAAGGCATTCTGCGCTGAATAGCTCCTTCTCAATGCAGCATTCCCTTCGTCTTCTTCTGTCGCTTGCTGGTGCTGCTGCTCTTGCCTCAGTGAGTTCTCCGATCCAACCAGTCGCTGCTCAAGAGGACGGCAGTGCAGCAGATCTTTATGTATGAGTGAATGCTTAATGGAAGAACTACAGCAAAGCGAAACTTAACTGTTGAGATTCAGACTGTGATCGTATATCGCACGATCATGTCGGAGAAGTCCTTATCACCACCACCAAATAGATCCTCTACACCGAAGCCATTGGGACCAAGAGCAGTGAAATGCACGGACTTGTCAGAGTTAGCGCCAGTGAAGGCAAAATACTGTTCACCAGTTACTTCGTTGATCAGCAATGGTGCATAAATCTTTCCGGCCTCGGCATTGAACTGAAATTTATTGATTTCCTTATTTTCGATTTTCAATGAACTGTTTTTGCTGGTAAGCAGGTTGCTCCTCGCCACATAGTTGTAGCCGCTTTCATCGGGCATTAGCGTTCTGCCAGTTACAGGGTCAACTACACCACCATCGGGTCCTGCTACCTCATAAAACTGCAATGTTGAGCTGTGAGATGCTGAGCGACTAAATGACCCGGAAATAATGACGCTGGAGTCGGTCGCAAAACCTGTTGTGTCAATCAGGTCAATCGGCTTCGGCTTCAGGAGGTTGCTAGGAAGTACCGAGGCTACGTCTTTGGAGGCTTCGAAACTTGTGTAGAAACGACGTCCATAGGGATCTTCGTACGCGTAAATTTGCTGGCCGCTGATCGTGTCTTCCACTGCTACTCCTAGCAGCTTTCCAACCGGTAAGTTACTCAATGGATTTGTCAGTACGGCTCCTTCGATTTCGACATAGGTGGCAGTCATCGCACCATTAAGGTCGTTGATGATGGCAATGGTGTGATCAACGCTCGGCATCGTAAACGGGCCTGGTGCTGCAGCCTTTGCATCCGGATTATTACCAGGTCCACCAGGGTTATAAACGACTTGGTAATTACCACTTGATGGCATACGAACACTTCTTAGTCTCGTAATTGCACTGAGATCACCTTCTAGGATGATGTCGTAGTAATTATCATGATCTTCCACATAAGCGGCATTTTCTATTGTTCCTGCTGGTGCTAAATCTGCTATTCCTACAACTTTGATGGAACCATACTTGCCAATAGTGTAATCCTGATTCGATTTAGTAAGTGAAATTTTTTCGCCTTTATCGCCTTTCGCTTCAAGAATAAAGTATTTATTGAACTCGCTGGGTTGCAGGCTTGCAATACCATCTGGTGAGAATCCTGCACTGGTATAAAGGCGTAGGCGATATTGGGCTTGATCGCCATAAAGATCGCTCCCGCTGTTGCTAGCTGAAGTGGCGCCAACGCCAATAGGTCCGCCTTCTCCAAGCGGACTGAAGGTATTCAGTTTGGCCGCAACAAGCTTCGGGCCATCCCCTTGAACATAGGAGTTGCTGCTATCGATGGACAGTTCTGTAGCAAAGACAGGCCCTTTTGCTGAGAGCATCTGCAGGGGTGTGCCGTCATTGACGATTCGAACCGATACCGGATAGCGGGCTCCTTCACTTTCGGGGTTGAGGCGATTGCCGAAATCACCTCCCACCACAATCGTTTGGCGTTCATTGTATTCGAGGTTTGGCAAGAATCCTGCAAGGGCAGGCGATACGATCGAACCATCGTTCAGGGTGATCTCAAAATCGCTTCCATCACCATCTAAGGTTGTTGGTAAGACTGGATAACTGAACACCAATGGCATGGTGTCTTGCAACAAAAGATTCATGCCATAAACAGCTTTAGAGCCAACAACGCTCGCTGCACTTGTTAGCGCGCGGAGCGTTGGACTCAGCTCTGGATCAACACTTTCCCAGGCAACATTGTGATGCGCAGCTGCCTGCTGGCCCCCTGGCCCGAGTAAGTCTGGTACACCAATATATCCGTCAAATCCATAGTTGCCAGTGAAAAACTTTGCCTCGTTAGCAAATAGATCTGCGTTGTAGTTGATTGGGGTCAGTAAGCTTGATGCTCTACCCGATGTATTTTCTTGGTCTTTGTCTATGTAGGCGATCAGAGGATCGGCTAGAGGGCTATACCGGATGGCCATAATTAATGATTTTAGCTAGTGAACATAGCTTAGACCTTTAAAAATATATTTTAGCAAGGGCTGATGCTATCTGCTTTTAGCCTGCTGTAGTGGGTTGCTTCGCGTAGATTAACTTTAAGGTAAGGATTGTCATGTTGAGGATGAAGGTAATGATATTTGCAATGAGAACAGGAAGAGCATTCGTTTCTATCGCATAGATGATCCAAAATAACAGACCAGTGATAAACATCAAGAGCATCACTATTGATACGTCATCAGCCTTCTTGCTTTTCCATGTCTTTATGACCTGAGGTATGAATGCAATGGTCGTTAATGCAGCAGCTATAAAGCCGAAGGTGTTAGGAGCTATGAGTTGATCAATGCTCATTTAGAACTCTAAGAATTAGTTTCTAGAAAATAATTCCCTCAGTGTAATTGCACACCAGCTTTGCCTATCTAGAGAGGCACACCCCAGTAGCTTTTTGGAGTGCTTTGGCAAGACGCTCCTTGTTTAGGCGCTCCTCTGCAACAAATCCCTTATCGGCTGTGCTCAACCCAAAACGCCAACAGCTGTTCATATGACGCAGCGAGTGGTGCTTTGTTTTCGATAAGGAAATGGATAATGGTTGCTTCCTTGTGTATTTGCTCCGTCCAGGGAGAGCCATGCGTGACGCAATGGTTTTAAGCTCTCTTGCCTTCAGCTTTTAGAACGGATCCTTCTTTGCTGGAGGTAACGACCTAAAGGCTTGAGGGGAAAGGCCTTGGCCTCCACCTCATTCTTCAGAGCCTCAAGCGTGCGGGCCTGGGAGTCGATGTGCTCCCCGATGTCACGAGCCATCTTCTTGTCGAGGTTGTTGACCTCCTCAATGGCTGCAAGTAACCCATCAGCGATCGACATCGACCACCTCCTTGGTGGCTTCACGCTTAGTAAGCCGTGCCTCCTTCGCTTGATCCAATGCAAGGCGGAAGGTCTGGATGAATGCCCGCACAGCCTCAACCAAGCTAGACCCAGAGAACACGCCCCAAGAACCGTTCTCCTCAAAAGCCTCCTCTAGAGCTTCCCCTGCGTTCTCGAGCTCCTTAAGCACATGGCCATAACCATGGAGGATCTTGTTCAGCTCAGCCTTTTGGCGCAGGCTGAGATCCATTCCGAAGGAAGCCGAACAGGTGATCAAGAGTTGGCTCCAGCTCCATGGCAAGCCCCCCCCAGGATTAATTGCAGTTATCTGATCAGGGCTTCCAGGCCTGATCTGTAGGAGGAATGGCTTGAAATTTCATTCGCTGACCATTAAGCCCCCTTTGGGGAAGAGCAAACGTGAAGCTGCAACCAGCAATCAAGAGCTGAATGATCACTGACCAGAACATCATTTACTTACCACCTCTGGCCATGCGAGCTCATCAGAGGTGTGCAAGGCTGCAGTGATGGACATGTGATCTAGATGGAGACGCACACTGCTCTACTCACGTTGATCTCAATGGCGGTGTTGGTTGGCCTTGGTGTTGGCTATTTGGCAAAAACTGCGATGTTTAAGAACGGCCCAATCGAGAGAGGTCCACTCGGGCAAATGAAGGCAGGAGGGCTGTTTGACTTCGGGGCTGGGGAAAAGGTCAGCTCTCAACGAAAGCCTCCCTATCAAGCGAAGATCAGCCAGGACGAGACAATCAAAGCGCGATTGGAGAAGACCTTTGCTGATAGCGCATCAGGAAAGGACGATTGAGAATGACTGTTGCACAATGAATTACCAAGTTTTATAACGAAGTTATTGTTCTTGCATGATCCAATTGGTTGTGTAGCAAAGGCATCAAAGTAATGGCAAAGCAAAACTCTCCTTGATTAGTATTTTAATCAGTCTTGGTTTTAACAAGTCTTGGTTATCAGTGGTTGAACGGAGACCGCTCTTGGATATTTGGTTTGAACGCAGATAATGACAGCAGGCCGGTGAATACAGGCGATGTTGATACTTATATCAAGGGAGCTCACTCCGTTAGTGATAACCGTGATGTCTTCTTCTCGTATATTGCATCAGGAGTAGAAGCTTTCAGTAACAGCTGGAATTTCAATGGCTATGCACAAGTTTCAATCACTGACGTCGAAATTGCTTCAATCCTAAAAATCCTTGGAGAAATTCACATCATTTGATTGAGAAAACGGCGGCTGCGCTCTTCACGAGCATTCGCGAAAAACTCATCTGGTGATGAGGTCTCCACAACCTTGCCCTCATCCATAAACAACACCCGATCTGCCACCTCACGGGCGAAGCCCATCTCATGGGTGACAACCACCATGGTCATCCCATCATTCGCTAGCGATCGCATCGCATCAAGAACCTCCTTGACCCGTTCCGGATCGAGAGCGCTTGTAGGTTCATCAAAAAGCATGATTTCAGGTTGTAGTGCGAGTGCACGTGCAATGGCTACTCGTTGTTGCTGCCCTCCACTCAGCTGGCCAGGGTATTTACCTGCCTGCTCGGCAATTCCCATCTGAGTTAATAAATCATTAGCGCGTGCCTCCGCCTCCTTTCGAGGCCGACGTTGCACACGAATCGGTGCAAGAGTGATGTTGTCGAGGATGGATAGATGCGGGAAGAGATTGAATTGTTGAAACACCATGCCCACACGTTTACGGATACGTCGTATCTGACGTTCATCGTGGTCTGCATCTAAGGGGATACCAAGCACTTCAAGTCGCCCCTCATCAAGAGATTCGAGTCCATTGAAGGTTCGAATCAAGGTGCTTTTACCAGAACCCGAAGGACCCATGACGACCAAAACTTCTCCGCTTTCAACATGCAACGACACCTCATCAAGAGCTCGCTGATGATCACCAAAGGATTTAACAAGGCCCGTGGCTTGAATGGCTGGAATCATCGCTTTGAAGTCGCAGACCTTGTGGGGCTCAGTTGATGTTCAAGATGACGGGCAAGTAAGGCCATAGCAGTGCAAACCAACCAGTAAACCCCTGCTAGCCATACATACACCTCCAGATACCGACCAATGAAATCAGGGTTGGCCAACAGGCTGCGACTGATCCCCAGGAGTTCCACCAAACCCAAGATGGCCATCAGGCTGGTGTTCTGAAGTAATCCAACTGCTTGGTTGGTCAGGGCCGGTAGAGCTGTACGAAGTGCCTGCGGCAACAACACAAGTTGAATCATTTGCTTAGGACTCAGGCCCAGCACAGCAGCAGCTTCACGCTGGGTTCGTGGGATCGCTTGCAATCCACCTCGTACGTCTTCAGCGATGTATGCGGCAGCAAATAATGCGAAGGCCAATACAGCGCGCAGGACTCGATTGACTTCTAGATGCATGGGAAGGAAAAGGGGAATCAACAGCTGACCAAAAAACAACACTGCGATTAGAGGAACAGCCCGCATCACGTCGATATAGACGCTGCAACTTCGTTGGATCACGGCCAGCCTGGTTTGACGCCCGAGTGCCAAAAGGATGCCCAGCGGTAGAGCAAGAGCACCGCTGCAGGCGGTTAGCAGCAGGGTGAGGGTTAGGCCACCCCAGGCATGAGAAGGGATCGGCAGTAAACCGAGGCCACCAGCAAGAAGAACCACACCACAGGGCACCATCGCAATCCATACCAAAGGCAAGGCCTTCCGAATCCAACCCCGACGTGGCCCTAACAGCGTTAAAAAGGTGAGGCCTATCAGCAGCGCAATCCAAAGAAATGGGCGCCAACGTTGATGAGGTGGATAGCTACCAAAGGCATACAGCGGAAGGTTTTGGCTAACGACTTGCCAATCCGCATCAACAAAAAGCCAATGCAGGGTTGTGGTCGCAACCCAACCAAGCAGGGCAAGCAGCAAAACAGTCATCAAGCCATCCAGAGGAGTGGCCAATAGGTGCCGTTTCAGACGTTTAAAAGGGCTTGGCCCAGACTGCATCAGGATTTAGCAGGTGTACTCAGGAGAACTAGAAACTCAATTCGGACCACTTCTCTTGGGATAGAAACGATCAAGGGACATGCTCAAACGCATAGGCCATCGATGCAGATCATCAACGTAAGCCCATTTGTACATCCTGTTGAAACAGAGGTTCTGTTGCCCTTGTTGAGCCAAGCATGGACAGAAGCAAAAGCCATTGCTATTGCTTAGAGGTACTTCAAGATTTAGCCAATGGAGAGAGCTGAATTCGCTGAAATCTTTGCCAAGGCAACGGTGCTGAATTTCGCACTCTTGACCTTCTGGCTGATTGCTTTCATACGGCACCGTGAATGGGGCTACCGATGGCATTCACGCTGGTTCATCGATCTCAGCAAGAGAAGCTTTGACCGCCTCCACTATGGCGGAATGATGCTTTACGAAATCATGATCATCCTCTTCTGCTTGACACCTGCTTTGGTACTTAGGTGAGGTTAATGATCCTTTTGGCTTCTGCATTGCCTCGGAGTGCATTGTCTACAGCTAAGTAGTAGTAGTGCAAACATTGAAGGATTTAATGCATCCCTATGGGAATATTATATTTCAGCTTATTAATCGAGACTGGTCTCATTGGCGATATTTGATGATGTCGCCAATGAGATCCACTTGCTAAGTGGTCTCAGCAGGCTTAGGGCCCCTCAGCAGGTTGATTGCAGATAGGAACAATGCTGCCCCGAATAATGTTCCTAGAGCCCAAATGCTGTCTGAAGGCCATTCAATAACAAGCAATAGACCGAAGATTGCAGTGATCACTCCATCGAAGACCACCAATCCACCTAAAGGGCTTGGAGATGCTGCACCTCCAGCCAATTCCATCAAGCCTTCTATGAGAAGCAAGACCCCTGCAAACAAGGTAAGGCTGATTTCACTATCGACCGGGTCGATCAAAATCCAAAGAGCAGCTGCGATATAAAGCACGCCACTGAAGCCTCGAAACACTTTGCCCTGCAAGCCCGCTTCACCGCCAAGACGCAATAATTGGCCAATGCCTGCGGCACAGGCAGCCCCCCCGAGGGCAATGGTTAGCAAGGTGGCCGAGGCAAAAGGCAAAAGGATGGCAATGGCAGCTGCAATAAACAAGAGCACTGCTGCGATGCGCCGTTGAAGTAAAGAGTTCATGAAAAACAAAAACCTAATTGAGCTTAAGGCTATTGCTGGGATCTGATCACAACCCGATTGAGAACTTCCATCCCTCCAGTGATCAGAAGGTTAAGCAGCAAAAAACTGATCAACAACAAGAAGAATCCTTCAATTGCTCTGCCGGTCTGTGTGATTGTCGTATCACTTACCGCATAGACATCGGCATAACCTACGGCGATCGCCAATGTGCTGTTTTTGGCCAAGTTGAGATATTGGCTTGTCAGGCCAGGCAGGATTGCTGGTAAAGCTTGAGGTAACACCACTCGACGTAACCCAAAACCTTCTGGCAAACCAAGACTGCGAAACGCTTCCCATTGACCACTCGGAACAGAATTCAATCCACCGCGGACAATTTCAGCAATCGATGCTGCTGTGAAGATGCTTAGGCCCACTAATAAAGCCGAAAATTCAACGCTCAGATTTAGGCCAAGCAATTCGATCCCTTGGTTCGAGACACGTATCAAGGCTCCTAATGGCGCCAAGGGGGTCCCAGAAAGGCTTAAGAAAGCAACGAAATACCAGAACAACAGCTGAAGCAACAGAGGGATCTGCCGGATCAAGGCCACATATCCGCTCGACAGTGCTCGTAACAGCAGATTGCGGCTACTTCTGGCAGCCCCTGCAAGCACTCCAATCACCGTGGCCAGAACAAGGCCGCAAAGGATGACCTTGAGGCTGTTTAACCAGCCCATGCAAAGAGCCCAGGCATAACTATCCGAAGGCCTATAAGACAGCGGATGTTCAGCTAGAGCAAAGCCTGCAGGTCGTCCTAACCAAAGAAAGCTGAGCCCCATGTCCGTGCGGATCAGATTCACAGCGAGATTGTTGATCAACACGCCAAGAATGGTCAGCAGAGCGAGAGCGACGCCAACTTGCAAGCAAAAGTGCTGCGAGCGCTTCATGGGGGGTTAGTTAAATGGTGGCGCGATCAGTAAGCCACCTTGCCGATAGGAGCGATTTAGACCTCTAGGAATTGGCACAGAACTGTTTGGACCGAGGTGGCGGTTGTAGATCTCTCCATAATTGCCTGTGGCTCGGATCACCTTGACAACGAAGTCATCTGCCAGACCAAGCTTTTGACCAAGGCCAGCATCAACGCCTAGAAAGCGTCGCAGCGATGACATCTGTGGGTTTGTCTTGGCTTGTTGAAGCTTGCTGTCGACATTCTCTTGAGTAATACCAAATTCCTCAGCGGCAAAAAGAGCAAAGACCACCCATCGGATGGCATCACCAAGACGCTGGTCTCCACCTACTGAGGCAGGGGCAAGCGGTTCCTTACTCAGCACAACATCAAGAATGATGTGCTGCTCAGGATCAGGAAAACCAGATCGAGCCGCCGCAAGTTGAGAACGATCGGAAGTCATCGCTAGACATCGACCCTGGAGGTAGCCGGCGACAACTTGATTGAGATCTTGATACTTGATCGGCGTATAAGAAAGCTTTCGTTCCTGAAATGCATCGTTGAGGTTCTGTTCCGTCGTGGTGCCTGAGCCCACACAGATGTTGCTGGCTTTCAAATCCTGAAGGCCCTTAATTCCGCTACTTCGCTTGACCATCAACCCCTGGCCATCGTGAAACACCACAGGTGCAAAGGTGAGACCATTGCCTCCTGCTGCATCCCGACTGAGATTAAATGTGGTGTTACGTGAAAGCAGATCAATTTCGCCTGTTTTTAGAGCAGTGAAGCGTTCGGGAGCTGTAAGAGGTCGATATTGCACTTTCGTGGCATCGCCAACAACTGCAGCGGCCATAGCGCGGCAGATATCAACGTCTAGCCCTTCATAGCGACCATTGCCAAGTAGAAAACTAAAGCCTGGGATCTTGCCGCTAACACCACAATGCAATTGGCCGCGCTTGCTGATCAATTCCAGCCGAGAACCACCACCTTGATCAATTGAGGCACATCCTGTGGCAAGCAAAGACAGAGTGACTAGACCTGTGGCAAAACGCCTGATCATGCTGTAACTATGCAATTTAGCCTCATTCTCTCAGATCTTTGGCAAAGCTTGAGAATAATCGATTGCCACCTGACGCAATGCAGCAACTAAAACATTGCTTAGTTCAAAATGGAACTAGAGAATAGAATGACTCGTCTTAAATTCCGAAGACCAACTCTTGCATAAAGTAGATGTCTTCAAACATATTTCATGGCCTGTAATTAAAAAGGATTTGTTGCTCATATAGACCGAGAGAGGAATGGGGCTTGATATGAACAACTAGGTTTTTACGGTGATTAAATAAAAGTCAAGTGAGTGATCTTGCCGCTTTTAACTCTTTTCATGAACAGGGCAAAGATCTTTATCCCATGCTAATAGCATGGGATAGCGTATTGGATCTCTATCATTATCGATTCATCATTGGTCAGCAGTCTTCTTGGGATGAAGTGGATATTCCTAGTAAGCATAGACTAAGGGCCCAAGAGCCAATCCCGCCCCAATTCAATCATTCGTCTCACTTGCAGTGATTTCTAGGTTGACTAGATGCATGACATAATGCTTTCAACAGATCGTTCAAGCTCTCTTGCAGCTTACGATCTTTTGTCTACTTCGATACCAATAATGATTTTTACTGCTCTGATATTGATCTGTCTCAACTTTCAATGATTGACCCCTAGAGTAAAGGGTAGTGCGAAAAATCTGTAAGGCAGAACTTGTCTAAATACGAGTGACATTGAGATAAGGCTTATGCATTTTATCTATGCGAGACCAGGGAGATAAACAAGAGTTTTATGGTTTTTGATGAGATATTATAGCGATGAATTAACAGTTCAATACTGGTCTTAGTGTCAAGATAATATTTGAAGCACTTAACCGCCATAATTGAGGATAGAGAGAATCAGAAATCAATACTTAATGATTTTCATGTGATAACCAATGACGGAAAAGAAAGCCACATAGCGCAAAGCATGTCTATAAGCTCCTCATGCTTTCTGCACTATAGACTAATGATAATCAAAGGGTATTTATGGTTCCTAGTTGGAATAAATACTCAAAACAGATCTCATGCTGATCACTTATTATGCGTGTATGATTTTTTCGGTCATGCCAATTGTATCGCAACAGAAAGAATTCAGACAAAACTTAGACACGACTGTATCCACATCTTGTCTCGAAGATTTTTAGGGGTAATCCAGTTGCTGCCATTGCTGCTCGACACTCAGCACCAATGGTGCCGTAGACCTCAACACTAAAACCATTACCAAGTTCTGCATGCTTAGTGAGATAGTCACCAACGATTGGATTGGCAAGATGCGCCAAAAAGGCCGCATCATTAGCATAAACTTCAGACCAAACAAACGCGTGGGGATCATCTGGATCTTGATCAAATGTGTGATGCAACATTCCAGGCTCAGAATCCTTCACCCCTGCATCTGTCGTCGCAGCCAATGAAAGATAATCGTCAACAGAGCCTGGTTTTACATGGATGCGAGCCAGTAGAAGAAAGGGCGTAGAAGCATCGAAGTTCGCCATGAAAAGCATTGGTGAGCTAAAGAGTTATAGCAGCTCAGAGTAGGTGTATGAGAGAATTTCAAAATGAGCCAAGACATCATTTTTTCAGCAGAAGATCAAACTAATGATTTTGCAAAGTAGCGCGCTTGCTGGATGACGAAACACAAAGGGCCACTGGAATACTCCCAAGAAATCATTAGATGATTAAAATGTCATCGTGTCTAAGGAATTAATGGTTTAGATGAATCTAATATCTTCAAACTAGTTCATGATTTAAAATCATTAGCGCTGCAAACAACTCTAATGATAATACAGAGTAGAAAGTCTTGGTCATCATCTCAAATACAACCCTTCTAGATATGAGCAGGCTCCTGATTGCCGCCTATACGTTCAAACAGATCAAGACTCTCCTTATTAAGGCCAACCACCTCCACCTCTGATCCTCCAAGGCGAAGCTTGCGAATCACCTGATCCAAAGCAGCAACTCCGCTTTGGTCCCAGATGTGTGCTCGCGACATGTCGACTGTCACCTTGGCAGGGTGCTTATGAACGTCAAAGCCCTGTAAAAAATAAACCTTGCTCACGAAGAACAATTGTCCACTGACTTCATAACGAAGCTCATCAGGGTTGACTTGTATAACACTGACACGGATCACTTTGGCAACTTTACGGCTGAAGAGTACCCCTGCCAGTGCAACACCCGCTAACACTCCAAGCGCTAAATTATGGGGTGTGGTGAGCATGGTGACGGCAAAAGTCATCAGCATTACAGCTGTATCACTGCGAGGAATCTTTTTGAGCTGTCGGAGTCCGCGGATATCAGCAGTACTGACAGCAATCGCAATCATCACAGCCACTAATGCCGCCATAGGGATTTGTTTTAACCAACCTTGACCCAACAAGATCATTAACAATAAACTGACACCAGAAAACAATGTTGAAAGTCTGCTACGCCCACCATTCTCTGTATTCATCACAGATTGCCCCACAAGTGCACAGCCTGCCATTCCTCCAAAAAGAGAGGAGACAACATTTGCTATTCCCTGGCCTCGAGCCTCAACATTCTTGTTGGAGGTGGTATCAGTTAAATCATCAACGATGTCTTGGGTGAGGAACGTCTCAATCAACCCAACCAAGGAAACTGCGAGAGCTGTGGGTAAAACCAATCCAAATGTTTCAAGGTTGAATGGCACCTTGCCATCTGCTAATGATCCAAATGGAAGTGTGAAACTAGGGAGACCATCTGGAAGGCTTCCTAGGCTCTCAACAGTAGGAATATCGAGGTTGAAACCGATGCTAATGATCGTTAAGACAATGATGGCCACCAGCTGAGAAGGCAGCAGGCGAGTTAAGCGCGGTAAGCCATAAATAATCACCAAGCCAAGGATCACCAACCCCCAAACCAAAGGGATCTGGCCACCAGTAGGCAAAACCTGGGTTGCATGATCGACAACAACGTCTTCGCCGTAATGCAGATTCAGGCCTAATTGAGGGAATTGTGCTTGAAAAATTAATAAGGCAAGTGCATTCACAAATCCACTCAGCACCCCTTGAGGAACAAAACGCATTTGATAGGCAAGTCTCAAATAACCCCAAAGGATTTGCAATAGCCCAGTCAATAGGCCTGCTGCCATCAAATAGGAAAGGCCTAGGCCTTCACCAACGGCATTACCAGTCGCCACAATCCCTGTCATCAACAGTGCTGTCGAGCCAGTCGCTGAGGTGATCATCCCCATGCGTCCGCCGACTATGGCGATGGTGACTGAAAGGCAAAACGCTCCAAAGAGGCCCACTTGCGGATCAACACCAGCGATGCCTGAAAAGGCAATCGCCTCTGGGATCATTGCGAAGGCAACCACCAGCCCAGAGAGGAGATCTTTTGGAGGGTTGCCTAACCATTGTTTGATCAACGATGGTTCTGACCGGTTAATCATTAAAAAGGCTGGCTTTGACGGCAGACCTTATCTCAAAGCGACGGCAAAATACCGTTTGGGTCATGACGAGCCTTAAGTTCTTGAAGACCTGGTAACCATTCGCCGAATGCTGCTTTCAGCTCCCGCTGATGCCATGGCAGATGCGGATGCATCTGAGCCAGATGAACACCTTCGCAATAAGGCTCAAGCGTTGCCCATACCTTCTCTAGCCAGTTGAGACTTAGCGCTCTGATATGGCTATCTCCAGCCGGCCAGGCTGCCGTGATCCATGGTTTCCAGATCGCCTCACGGTGAATCAAAGAACTGACATCCTTACGCTGTCGACTGGCGACTCCGCCGAGTTGTTGAACAGCCAAGTAACACCTTGGATCTGGGCGTTCTGCCATCAGTTCGGCAAGGGCCGTGATCACTCCCTGACAGGCAGACCCCCAAGCAGGGCCAAGCAATGCAACGACTTCAGAGTGGCAACGCCCAATCGCTGTGTTTGAAACAACAGGCAATGCAAATGGTGGCAATTCATGTATGCCAGCAACATCGTCAATTTCAACAACGTTTGTGCAGAGAGTTGTTTTTTGCAGCTGATTGAATGTCGCAACAGCGACAGCATCGTTCGCAAGGATCACTCCGTAAGCGTGGATTTCATCCCCCCAGATCCACTGCAGGCTTAACGAATCAGGCCAGCTTTCAGCCTGATGGATAAGCTCCAACAGCTGTTCAAACGTCAAACTTGATTGCCAGATACGCAGCGGTTGCAGCAGATGTGTCTGAAGCTTGAGGTCTGTGATCACAGCCAGAAAAGGCGCTGCTCCGCAGAGACCACGCCAAGCCAATTGATCTTCAGAGCAGCAAGCAGCTTCCGGCTTGGAGAGAACAAAGCTTTCTCCATCGCCCCATACACCTTTGATCTCAAGGATTTGATCAATTGCTAATCCTTGACTGCGACTCAAAGGGCTGATGCCTCCAGTGAGGATGTAACCGAGGCCTGGCAGTCCTGATAGCCCTGTGGGAAAACTTCGTCCGTGCTTGGCGAGTTCTCTGAGAAGACCCTCCATTGTCTGACCAGCCCCAATCTCCACGTGTTGGGTGCTGGGATCGAAATGGATCTGGCGACAGCTTTGGCGCAGATCCAGAGTCCAGTGTCCTTCAGCTGCACAGCGACTGGTTGTGCCTCCGCTGCAAACCATTAAGGGTTTACGTTTGAGCTGTAGCGAGCGCATCAGCGCAGGAATGTCATCCGCTTTGGGATTGAAGACTCCTGCGATGCAAGCATCCTCTGCAAGTGCGTTTGGAACATGGAGGCGACGATGAATGGCGGCCTCTTAACCCTCATTGATCAGCGTAACTATCTCTGTCTTGAGGAGAAAGCCCTTGCTCATCAGGCTTCAGTCAAGATCTCATTGAAGACATCGAACTTTGCGTTGGTTCTCTTGCTTCACGACAACAGATAGGGTCTTTCTAGGTCGCTCCTCACTGTGAATCCTGCATCCTTAGATCATCCAGATGGTCATCTCGGCATCCTGATCTGTGGGCATGGCAGTCGGAATCGCTTAGCCGTTGAGGAGTTTGCCCAATTAGTCAAGGCGCTCAAGCCAAAATTCCCCACAATTCCCGTTGAATACGGCTACCTGGAATTTGCCCGTCCAGTGCTCAGAGAAGGCCTTGATCGGCTACTTGAACAAGGCGTGAAGAGGGTTCTTGCAGTCCCGGCGATGTTGTTTGCCGCAGGCCATGCCAAAAATGACATCCCCTCCGTACTCAACAACTACGCAGCTGAAAAGGGGTTAATCATTGATTACGGACGCGAACTTGGCATTAACGACTTAATGATCGGTGCGGCCGGCGCCCGCTTGAAAGAGGCGCTTGAATCTGCTCCTGAAGTC
The DNA here is from genome assembly GCF_047304515.1 of Prochlorococcus sp. MIT 1306. Lineage (NCBI taxonomy): Bacteria > Bacillati > Cyanobacteriota > Cyanophyceae > Synechococcales > Prochlorococcaceae > Prochlorococcus > Prochlorococcus sp. MIT 1306. The sequence goes on from NZ_CP138959.1 coordinate 752,825, forward strand.
CCACTTTGCGAGACGCTCCTGGTGGTCGTAGGTCGTGGCTCCTCAGATCCTGATGCCAATTCCAATGTGGCCAAAATCACCAGGATGTTGGTGGAAGGCTTCGGATTCGCTTGGGGTGAAACCGTGTATTCCGGCGTCACCTTCCCCCTTGTGGAGCCTGGCTTGCGTTACCTAGTACGCCTCGGTTTCCGCCGCATCATCGTGTTTCCTTACTTCCTCTTCTCAGGGGTGTTGGTGAGTCGGATTCGAGAGCACACAAAGCGGGTTGCAGATGATCATCCCAATATTGAGTTTCTTGCGGCCAAATACCTCGGAGACCACCCCCTTGTCATCGAGACCTTTCGGGATCGCATTGACGAGATCTTGCGTGGCGGAGATACCGCAATGAACTGTTCGCTATGTAAATACAGGTCTGAGCTTCTCGGCTTTGAAAACGAAGTTGGTCTTGCGCAGGAAAGCCATCACCATCACGTCGAAGGCCTTACAGAGAGCTGCACCCTGTGCAAAAAGGAGTGCACTGGTGCCTGTCAGCCCGACGGCATACCAGTGTCCCTAAAGGAAAAGGCTCATGACCATGACCATGACCACAGCCATGGTCACTACCCCTATCCCCATGCTGAGCATCCATTTGGTCCAGTCAGCCTGAGAAAATCAAGCGAGACTGAAACCTAAAATCACTGATAGAACGCAAGGATCGTCAGCAGCTTTCTCACTTGCGATAGGCGCGACTCGACTTAGATAAGTAAGGCTGATCAGTCGCCAGGGGGGGGCTTTTCTCCGATTGCTTTCCACAGTTCTAAGAGGGTTTTCCACGGCCTCTTGGGCAACACTCTTGATGGGAAGGTGACTCTGTGGTTTAACAGCTTTGTTACTGATCTGCGTTACATCAGTAAGCCTTTGACTGCGTTCGGCTCCATGCTCAGCCCAATGAAGCCGGAACGCCTGTAAACACATGAGTCTTGCCTTTCTACGGGACAGCTTGCTAAGTGCTTGCAACGATTGACGCTAAGCCCAAGAGTGTGGCTTCCTGGTGTCAAGAAAAAAACTCGCTGAAGGCGTTCTATGGATCGAAATCACCTCGAGCGCTGCGTTGAAATCAATGATGCTTGCCAATCAGTTGAGACCACTTCCACCTATGTGAGCCTTGAAGCAGAAATTCCAGAAGTGCTCTATCGAGGCATGAAGGAATTCATCGGGTCACATCCCAACTGGGACCAATACCGCGTGATGAGTTCAGCCATCGCCCATTTCCTCTTTCAAAACGGCTGCGGGGATCGAGCCGTTACTGAGCGGTATCTCAATGACCTTTTCAGCCACGCCGAGGCTTAAGGGCTTGTAGACAAGCCCTTCTTGTAATCGCCATCATTGTCAGAGTGGGACTCTGCCAGGCGGATGTTGGCCAACACGCTCCATCCACAACAAGCACATTTGGACATCGCCAAAGACGGTTCCAACGATCCACAACACTGCAATCTTCACGTTCTCCCATCGCAGCACCGCCAACTTCATGGATGTAATACCCCGGCGGTGGAGACGTTTCACTGAGAGCTAGCGCACCATCGAGAAGGGGTTCGAGAAACATCAAATTAATCAGCTCCTTGAGCGGCAACATTGTTCCCCCAGCTGACTGGATCGCTGCCTTGATCGTGCCTTGCATGTGATCAACCATGGCCTGCTCGTTCTCCCCCCATCGACAATCGATATGTGGCACCGGAACACCCCAGCGATCCAAAGTGCTTGACAGCGTCACTTTGTTGCGAGGTGAAGGCAACACTTCACCATGCCCAATCAGGAAACCTGTAGCTGTGTCTGGTTTACGTTTCAACCAATCTGGGGGTTCAAAGCGATCAATCCCTCCCCAGAGTCCATAACCCCGCAAGAACTTCAACTGATTTTTAGGCTCTAAGCAAGCACCGAAAGGAAGAAAAAAACTGCCAGCTCCAGAAAGCACATTCGCCGTTGAGTCAGTCTCAGACACCTGCTTCACTTGGCTACGTGGCAGAGCAAAGAAACGACAGGTGGAGACGTGGTCCATCAAATAGCAACCGAGGTTGCCCGAGGGGTCAGTAAACCCCGCGCTGTGATGGCTCACTTCGGAACTCAGCAGGAGTCGAAGACTCTGAATTGTCGATGCACAAAGCACCACAAGCTCACCATGGAGCTCTTGTCGGTTGCCGTTGCGCTGATCAATCACCAGCACCCCTCGGGCTGCTGCATGATCTGGATGCATCAGCAACCGCTCAGCCTTGTGGTCGCTGAGGATCTCTACTTTGCCTGTGGCAAGTGCCATCTGTAAGGTGCTGCCCGGACTGCTTGAACGAGGCCAAGGTCCATCAACTGAAGGCTGGTGAGGTCCGAACCCTCGTGAATGAATGACTGGATAACCAAGTTCCGTATCAACGGCGCTAGCGAACTGTTGTTCGCTAGCTGTGAACGGTAATGGGGCGATGTAGTTGCCATCCGGTAACTGTTCCAACCCATCCACATGACCATGAACCTTCAATCGCTCTTCTAGGGCGGAATAATGAGGAGCTAACTCGCTGTATTGCAGTGGCCATTCAGGCCCATAACCATCTCTGCGCGAAGCCTTTAAGTCCTGATCTGAAAGACGAAGAGTGATTCCACCCCAAGTGAGGCTGCGCCCCCCCACCTGACGACCCTGGGTCCAGATGAAGGGGTGTTCAGAAGGATAGGTATAGGGATTCTCCTTTTCATTCGCGTAGAGCAACGGATTCGCTTTCCAATAGCCAGGATGTTGAGCCTGAGATCGATGCTTGCCGCTACATAAACCATCCAAACGTCTAAGGGTGTTTCCAGGTTCTGAGCCCAGGGCTTTTTGAGCAGACAAATCTGGCCCAGCTTCTACCACGAGCACACGTACACCAGCTTCTGCAAGGGTTAGAGCAGCAACCCCTCCAGTAGCACCAGAGCCGATCACGATCACCTCATAAGGGTGCTGAATCACGCTTGCATAGACAACATCAAGATAGTTTCGCCCCTCACGTGCATAGATACCATCTTGATCTCATAGCCCTGTCCGTTGACTTGATGCCTTGGAGAATGGATGTTCTGCTGCAATAGGGAGTTGAAAGTCTCGTGCTCGCCTTGAAACTTGCGACGGGAAGTACTCTGAATGGAAATGTCTATGTTTCCAATCCATTGAGCCCGATTGTAGGTAGCTACTCAGCTGAACCAGGTGTTCCTCTACAAGAATCTCAGGACCGCTGGTTCAAGTCAGATTTACTTCGACGGGAGGTGAACCTCTCAGAGTTGTACGAACTCTCTCAGGGTGAACTTGATCTAATAATGGCTGAAACAGCAACGATTCGCAGCGACCCAGACTCTAGTCGAAACAATCGTGGCAAGTTTGTAGTAGCAGGTTACGTTCTGGAGCTCGCCAAAATCATCAGCGATCGTCGAGCTAATCAATCATCTTGATTGGAGCGCCTATGACCTAGGCAAACTTAGATCCTGAAGGAGATTGAGAAAGTACTCCTCAACCCCCTTATCAATCAATAGGTACATTCGCATTAACGACGCAGCACTCCTCTTCCACCGCCAACGAAACCAATATCAAACAGAATGCCCATTGCAAGAATCAACAATCCACTAAAGCTGCTGAATCCACCATCCAGTGCGATTGCCCAACAATAAGCAAGGGTCGTTGTTGGAAGCAAAAATAGCCCTAACAATGGCCAGATCCAAACTCCAGCAAATGGGCCCATGATAAATGGTTGATAAAAGAACCACAGTGCAATCAGCACAACTCTTGGGGCTAGAAGTCCAAGCAAGCCGATTAAACACATGACTCATTCACCACTCTTCTTTCAATAGATAGCAATTCCTGCTTCGCCTGGTTGAGATGCCTGGCGGAATCCTCACCAGAGTAAAAACTCAAACTCACCAAAGAGGTTAAAGCCAAGACTTGCCCATAGGCAGCAAACGGCCGCTTCCTCTCCTCATCAGAATTTTCAAGAACCAAAGACTGCCAATGAGATACCTACCTTCCTGCAATGGCCAGGTCTCGCGGAGGTCAGACCGGATTGTGCACCGCACCAGCCCAGCTGTTGACAGAGGAGAAGAAACCCTGATGTTGAAAAGAATTTATGCAGACCGACAAAGCCGAGTCAATCAAATCTTTGATGGTTAGACCAAATTAGGGAAATCAAAAGGAGCAAAGATTTGAGCCTGACCCAAATGATTTAGATGTGCTGAAGCGAGATAAGCAAAAAAAACAGTATTTATTTCTAGAGAGCATGAGCATTCTTAAGACGTTATGGCAATTCCCTCCATGAACCATGGAGGGCCATTTCAGGCTGATCCCAGTTAGATGCTCGCCTTATGAAAAGAAGGTTCAGCCTTCTTTTTTGACGAAGACTTGCGTGGCAAGCAGGAACAGTCCTCCAGCGATAAGCAGTGCTATCTCGGGACGGATTGAGGGGCCGACTGCTGAGGCAAAGAGCACTGCAGGCATAACCACGTCCATGACGTCCATTTCAAAATCGCTGCCACTTCTAGCACTGAACAACCCCCCTCGTCCATCAACGTCATCAAAGGCCATGACAACCAATGCACTCAAGCCAAACCTGCTGAAACAGCTGCAAAGACATGCAGAGGGAGCTCCTAGAAGGCAAATCTAAAGAAAAGCTGAGTAAAGGTTGGGTAAGAATTGAGCTTCAGCAGTGCTTCTCAGGCTTATATGTATCACCCGATACAGGGAGCCAATCATGAGCACCCAAAACTCCAGAACACCAAAACCCGACAAAAGCCTTCCCCAACGCAAAACCACCTTCAAGTGGAACAGCAACGGAGAGTTGTCTGCGGTGGATATGGCACGAGTACTCGAGCGATTGACCAACCCAGCGCTGACCCAATGCGATCTTTCCTGTGAACTTGATCAAAATACCTAAATCAACTTGATATTGATTCAGGCTTCATGTACTGCCTGATCGCCTTGGAAGCTACACGTGCCATTGAGCCAAGCCCAGCAGCTGTGGCACCATCAACAAGACTAATAGATAGCCATGACAATTCTCAAGACCTTCATGATCAGGCTGAAGAGAACAGCGACTCTAATAGCCTTACTAGCACTTGTTTTGACAATATTCTCCCCTGCAGCAGTCTTCGCTTCTGAGATTGTTGATGTAGAAGATCCTACGCCATTAGAGCTCAAAGTCGCACAAGGCTATGCAGGCAAATTTTGCAATGGAGTTGCCATGGGCCTTACGCAAGAAAGTGCTCTTAAAATTGCAATTGCTGAAAATCGCAAACCCTCATTCAATCCCTCGTTATGGACTGCTGTCATCTCCAATGACAAGCAGCTAGAAAGTATAGACGAAAACAAAATTGCATCCCTTGTTACATCAATGGTTGTTGATAAATGTGGTGACCCTCTTGGGCTAAATAGCCAAACTGATGTGGATGAATTTACATCTTATTTCATATCTACGCGAGAAGACTCATTGAGTAATTGATGAGTTCTGACCATCATTGAAATGTCCATGACAATGAAGGTAATCCTCCAGATAACGCATCCTTAGATGAATGCATTCGGTCACCTGCGGCTGCAGGGTCGATGTATTTAAAGGAGTCCGCCAGAGTTTCGTTAGATCTACTGCTTGGCTGAGGGCCAAAGAGCTCAATGGTGTTGAGGTCCTCAACCGAAGCGCCCAGTATCAACAAAATGCAAGAAAGCTCCATAGGCTTTAGCAATCGAGATCTAGACATGGAAACCCCCTTTCGTAACGTCACTCCCAATACCCCCGGAGGCGCGGCATCACTTCTGATCGCGCTCTTGTTTTCCGGCCTTATCTTGATCACACAGGCTTTGTTCGTCGTCCCAGCAGGTCAAGTTGGAGTTGTGACCACGTTGGGCAAAGTCACTGGTGGATCTCGTCTGCCCGGGCTAAACCTCAAAATTCCGTTCATCCAAGCAGTAGCCCCCTTTGATGTCCGCACGCAGGTGAGGCCTGAGAAATTCGCGTCCCTAACCAAGGATCTTCAAGTCATTGAGGCCACCGCCACGGTGAAATATGCAGTACGGCCGAATGAAGCCGGGCGTGTGTACAGCACAATCGCCAGCAATGACCGCGAAATCTATCCACGCATTATTCAACCCTCCCTGCTCAAGGCACTTAAATCAGTGTTCTCCCAATACGAACTTGTCACTATTGCCAGCAAGTGGAGCGACATCTCAGAGCTTGTGGAACGGGCTGTCGCTGATGAACTCGATAAGTTTGACTATGTAGAAGTTCGTGGCCTTGATCTCACTGGCCTTGTCATCGCTGAAGAGTACAGAGCCGCTATCGAACAAAAGCAGATTGCAGAGCAACAACTTCTCAGAGCGCAAACTGAAGTTAAAATTGCTGAGCAGGAAGCACAGCGATACGAAACCCTCAACCGCACCCTCGACGACCAGGTGCTTTTTAAACTGTTCCTCGACAAATGGGACGGCAGCACGAAGGTTGTGCCCGCTTTGCCAGGATCAAAAGGAGGCGGGACGCCTGTGATCGTAGGGGGACGTTGATCATTAATCAGATCAGCCTAATTCTCAACTGTGGTAAGAACCGAAGACAAAAAATCACCACCAGACAAAAAGCCAGTTAAAAGTCAGTTAAAAGCTAATAAAAGCCCTGATTAAATATCCAAGTATTTAATCGCAGTGTTGGGGCGCATGCCAATACGCACTATTGCCGTTAAATTGATTGTGGCAATAGCACGGCAATCAAAAAGAAGAGTTATTATAGACTCATCAGAAAGGAGTTATCGTCACGGTGAATAATTAGGATTTGTCAGCAAATTATGCGGAAGAATATGAGTGGGTTCGCTGCCACTTAAGACCTCGATAAGTAGAAGCAAGCCATATCGTAAATTTGTGCATAGAAGATCAGTCGTGAAGCTATGCTTCCTCTGGTATTTAGCTTTTAATAGCGAATTAAGACGATTGAGGCAATGCTGAAAAGCACGATTGTGTCTATAATAAACACATAAGTATTGAGGCTTCTAGTGCCAAAAAGACATTTCTGTGTTGATAAGTTTAAACTCTGAGATTTTTAAGCACTACTCATTGATCAACTGATCATTAATCTTGAGTGACAGGTTCTCAACTCTGTGCTTGCCTTTAATGGCTAACCGTGAGGAATCGTTTTTCTGACGTGAAACGCCCTCCGGGACATGGAGTTGCCGAGATGGTTGCCGGACTGCGATGGCTTCTTTGGCCACTGAGCCGCTTTCTGCGTCAGAGCCTATCGATGCAGATCCTTGAAGGTTTGCTGGCAGGGGTCATTGCTGGGTTGATGCTTCCCGTGGCCATTGTGAGCCTGCTTGCACCAATAGGGGAAGGCTTCCTTCGCCTGTTCCAGATGCCAGTTGTGCCGTTTTTGAGCATTTCGCTCGTGGCTGGAGTGGGACGCCTTGAACTTGGTCAAGCAAGTCGGCTGCTCTGCCGAGCAGCGATGGTGCTGATGGGGTTCTGGGTGGTCGTGCTTGGGGCAGTGCTTTTGATTCCCCTTGGCTTTCCAGATTGGCGGGAAGCATCGTTCTTCCGGCCAAGCCTCTTAGAGGCTGCTAAGCCGATGAACCTCATCGAACTGTTTATTCCAGTCAATCCATTCGCAGCATTTGCAGACACACAAATTCCAGCAGTGGTGCTGTTTTCTATTGCGCTCGGCATCGCTCTGATTTCAGTTCCAAAAAGGCAGGGCTTGATCGAGGTGTTGGATCGGGTTCAATCAGCGCTGTTGAAGATCTCTGCATACATCGCAAGGTATACACCACTTGGAGTGTTTGCGATCCTCGCAAGCACGACGTCTCAAGTTTCACCATCAGAGATCCCTCGACTCGCCATCTACATTGTTTTGCAGGGCGGAGTTGCAGTTGTCCTTACATTTCTCTTCCTTCCCTACCTCGTTCAAGCAGTCATCCCTATCAAGGCCGGGGAACTGATCAAATCTTTCCGTACACCGCTTTTGATTGCGTTCTCAACAGCAAATTTACTGGTGGTACTTCCATTACTAATCAATCAAGGCAAACAGCTCTTGATTGAGGGGATGGCAAGACAACGTTCCCTTGGCTTAGAAGATCGTGAAAGCCGTAAAAAGTTAGCTCAGTCGATCGAATTACCGGTTGAGGTGCTGACTCCTCTTGCGCTGGTCTTTCCTGATATGGGCCGAGTGTTGTCGCTTGCTTTCGTCCCTTTTGCAGGTTGGCTTACAGGCAATCCGTTAACAGTCGAACAAATGCCCAGCTTCCTCATCACAGGTCTGGCAAGCACTTTTCTTGAAGGAGTGCTTGCGATGACATTCCTGCTGAGCAAGATGGGCCTGCCTACAGACATGGTGAATCTCTACATTGCCCTTGATCAGTTGGCTGTAGCACGTCTTGGCACGCTGCTCGCATGCATGAGTGTGATCAGCCTTGTACTTGTTGGGACATGGATCAGCCTTGAGGGATTTCGATACAGATTATCGAAACTTTTACCAGTTGCTCTCTCAATGCTAATCATACCAATATTCATCAGTGTGAGTCGGTTTATCCTCAATCAAATTCCGCAACCAAGCAATCCATACCGAAGTCAACTCGAGACTCAAGGCTTTGTTCTGGCCAAAGAGAAAGCAGAGCTAATCAAGCAACCCAAGCCTCTCGAAGAAGCCGGTATCTGGCCGTCAATGCAGGCTAGAGGAGCAATCCGTTACTGCATCCATAAGCAGGATTATCCAATGGCTTATCGCAATGCAAAACAAGAGTTAGTTGGTGCTGATGTAGAAACTGGGCTTTTATTTGCAGAAGATATGGGTATGAAAGCTAGCTTTATTCAAATCGATCACTTGGGTAATCCAAATAAGGTTAGACCAAATGGACTCGAGGCACTGAAGAATGAATTATGTGACCTAAAACTATCCAGTGATATCATTGTACCTCAGGAGTCTGCTGAGGTGTTGTACACTTCAACCAATCAAAGCTACGGCATAGGATTGCTGTTAAAGGGGAGTCGATTCAGTAGTAAATATAGATGGAAAGAGATCAAGGCTATAAAAGGGTTTCGAGTTGGTCTCGAAGCTCATTCCCCGTACAGTATCAATTGGGTGCAACGATTGCTTCCGCACGCTATCTTGAATACATCGAAAGGAACGGCCGAGCTACTCAAGGAACTCAAAAATGATAATCTTGATGCAGTAATCATTTCGGCCCAGAAGGGTGCTGCTTGGAATGTACTCGAACCAAGCCTCACATTACTCGTACCAAAACCTACAAAAAGCTTGCCGACCGCAAGACAAGTTCCTGAAGATGCGATTGAGCTCTCCAGGGTTTGGAATCATTGGCTAAAGCTGCAGGGGTTTGACGGAACTAAAAATAAAGTTTATCAACACTGGGTTGAAGGAATTGCAGATGAGGAAAAATAGTGACGCTAACAATATCAACCGAGCAATAGACAAGACTTGACAGTTGCCTAATCATTTTAAGATTGATATCCTGGAAATATGTATGTCAATGATAGTGCTAGAATACGCGAGAGCTTTAACGAGTAGTCAGTATTATATCCATAAAAAATGACAAGAAAGAATCAATCTATTGATCAGATTCAGTGAGTTTGATCAAAGGGTGTTCTGTTTAGAGATTAATAACCCAATAGTTTTCTTGGCGAATCAAAATCTAAGTACAAACATCTGCGACAGCCTGCCTCTCTTTTGATCTAGTCAGGATTGCCAGCCTTGGTTAGGTCAGAAGAAAGGGGATGAAGCTTTTTCCTGGCGCGAGGCGGCGACACCCTCAACCGTGAAGTCGGTGCACTGCTGGACAATTGATGGGCATGTGGACCCCATTCGGGGATAGGTGCAGGTTGTGCATTCCGATTGACATTCGTTGAACGGATTGGAGTTAACGATGAGCGGGAAGGCTTTAACCGTCGTTGGGAGCGCGATGCAGTCAAGGTGATCAACAATGCGATTGCGCTAATAAATACGGGGCGCAAAGTAAAAACTGAAAAGCGCCCTCCGAGCAATATTGCAATGCCAACAACAATGGTTAGCTCGTAAGGGTGTGGAGAGGATCTCATTGATCGTCTTCCAATTCGGTAGTACTCAAGCTTCTAACGCATTGATCTTCTTGTCGCAAGGATTGCCTCGATCTTCGAAAGTCCTGATCCAGCAGCTGAGCTGCCCATCGGTTGAGAACAATGCAAAGGGCGAATGGGTAGATGCTCAATTGATCAAAGCCGATAAGACGTCTTGCTAACAAGCAAAAAAGTGCTCAGGGACCGCGCAGATCTTGGACATCAATCAGCTGTGATTTCTTGGATTTATAGGCTGATCACCCTCCCGGCCAATTGCCTCTGCAAATCAAGCGTCATCTTTCTGAATCAAGCTGAGCGCTATCTCTTATTTTTCCGATAAAGATCTGATCGCGATTGCCTAAGTGAATCAGGTTGACCCTCACTTCAAGCTACTGACAAGCTATTGGCAGGCTTGCCTTCAAGTCTGAAGGTCGAATCAACGCCCAACTCTCAGACTCACTCATCACTGGAGTAAGGCCCAAAATGAGTTGCACAGCTTGCACCGCAGTGAGCCCCTAGGCTGATCGCCTGTTCATCAGTCCAACCAGCAGCCAAACCTGCAGTTACCCCAGCGGCAAAGCTATCGCCACAGCCATAGGCATCCACGACTGGAGACTTCAGTGAAACAGCCTGATAGCGTCCCCCAGGCCATAGCTGACCGCCTAAAGCTCCTTCAGTTGCAATTCTCAGCCGGGGAGTTGGAAAGAGAGCTTTATCTGGAACGTGTTCGCCTGGATCAAGACCACTACCAATCAGCGCATCAAGCTGAATATTCGCCTGCTCAAGTGTTTCTAGACGAACGCGAGGAGTAGCTGCCATCACACCAGCATGACGACAATGATGCAGTGCAGGGGCATCTGCAGCGGTCACAAAAACACCGTCGTAACCAGCAAGGGCTCCCCAGCCCAGCGCATCTTTTGCTCTGGGTTGTAAACGCTCGCCAATAACTGTAATTGCCCGTTCCCCATGAGAATCAACAAGGCTGATCGCCCGACGAGTGGGTTGATCACGCCAAGCCACAGTCAGGCTTAAGCCAAGCTGCTGGAGTCTTTGAAAACTCTTTTCACCGTATGAATCTCGACCTAGAGCTGTTATGAATTGAACGGGTTGTTTAACGAGCCGAGCCAATTGCACCGCGACGACAGCTCCACCGCCAGCGGGCTCTTCAAAAGCATGATCTGCATGGCTGATTACCCCAGGCTGGGGTAATTGATCTGTAGACAGGAAGGTCACCCATTCAACGTGGCCCACAACGGCCAACTTCAGCTTGGGAAGATCTGGCAGATCCTGGGGTTCCAAGAGATTCATGGTGATTGATTCACTCAATAGAAAAAGGATGCATCAGTAAGGCATGGTCAGGCCGATGGGGCTGTTGGCTATCGATTTGACTAGTAACAAGCCTGGGCCGCTCGCTTAGGCCATGATCGTTGCAGGGCATGCACAAAGCCTTGGCTGATTCGTGGCCTTAGAAAAAAGGAGGACTGGCGAATGGCGTGCCTCTTTGCTATCCCTGGGTAACTGCCAAAGCACAATGGCAACACTGTTACAGGCAACTGGGGTGGAGCTAGAGCCATGCCTTTGCGAGCATTGCTGTCAGATTCGAAGTCAACAAAAGGAAGCCCAGAGAGTCTGGCAACTTCCGAAATTCCAAAGCGGTTGCTGGCAGCGTCTTGATCTGCATCATTCCAGCAAGGCCGCATAATCTAAAAATGGCAAGCAGATGATCGACAGAACCAAAACCCAGTTCTTCATGCGAGCTGGGTTGACCATCTCCTGGTTCTCTCAGCATGATGATTTGCACTGTTCACTGATGTAGAGAGTTCGCATTCAAGCTCTCAAAAGAGGGCTAAAAAGCCGTTCGCAAATGATCGTTATCGACAAGAGTTTCCTTCATTGAATGAGTAGGAAACCAGTCTGCTCGAAGGGTCTTGTAGAGGAGACGATAGGCAGAAGGTCTGACCCGTTACTTGATCAGCTTGATTAAAAACGGCTTGAGACGATTCAAGACCTGTGCTGCTCGCGATTGAGTTCGAGCAAGACCTGATCCTCAATAGCGTTCCGAAGCCATGAGGCAATAGAACGACGCTCATTCCTTGCCAAACGTTCCACCTCAGCCGCAAGCGAAAGCGGAAGGTTGACAGCCAGTCGCCTGGTGATGGTGAGATTGACAGGCATTGCCCTGAAGCTGCATCAGTCAAGACACAATAGCCATAAGGGATCCAAAGTGAAGCATAGGGATATCCCTACACACAAGGGGTTGCACTTTGCAGCGCAAAGGTTCGATGATTCGGATGCCGACAAATTCCGGCATTAAAACAACTCCATCGCAATCAGTAAATGAACAACACAATCAAGAGAACTTCAGCAACGCGTGGGCTGACAAACATCCACACGATCAAGTTGGCAGTGCTCGATGCAATCGAATATGCAGAGCAGCGAGGTGATTTAAATCTAGCTCTCGCCTACGCCGCTTTCCTTAAGAAAGACCTCGACCCATTGATCAAAGAGAGGCTAGGATTATGAAACTTACAAATGTTGTAGCAAAACATGGATTCGTTCCATCTGCTCTTGCCCAAATCAACAATGCCAAGCTCTATGAGCGCAACAACTCAGACGGAGTTACAGAACTACTTTGCGTTCAGAAGATAGGCAAGGGAATGAGAGTTGATCGCATGCCATTGCTGATAGCGTCTGGTTTAATCATCCCTATCGGGGAGGCAGTTAAACAGATCCTACCGATTTCAGAGCTCGAGGGATTTCTGGAACTAACACTTAAGCCAGCTGTGTTCCATTAAGCTGCTTTTCATTGAACAGCAAAGCTCTAGTTATAAAGTATGTAAGCACTAAGTGGTAAGCGCTTAAGAGTGGATAAGAAGCAAATCTAGGAATAAGCAGGTATTAATAAATAGAAAGGGGAGTAAATGGTCTTTGATTTAATCATCAATCAATAGAAAAAGAAAAGTCAGGCATCTAATCAGCTCAACTGTTTTCTTGATCAAACCACGGCCGATTATCAAAATCCTCAGAAGGATGCAGACAAGCCTCTTGCGTATTTTGGTCTATTTGTTGATTAACTATCTGACCATCAAGTGTTTTGGCCTCAAGCTTAGGGAGCTGTTGCCAGCCACTGTTCCACATGGAGGAGTCTTTCATTTCCTGCCAAGACACACGTAATCGTGCTTGGCCATCAAGCACAGAAACGAGATTCACCCATCGATCTGATCCCTTACCACCGTAGTTGATTGCAACAAAATGGCGAAAACCACGCCGAGAAGTTGTGCTTGTCCAAGCTTTGTTGGGTGGCCAGTTCATAGGTAGACTAAGGCGATGCAAAAATCGGAAAATACATTTGTACCAAGGATTCGGAGTCGATAGAAAGAATCTATAGCTTTAGTAACGAAATAAAGACAGGAGATTCTGTTCTTTAACCATGATAATCCTAGAGCTATCTTGAACAAAATCATGGGATTGTAGTGGGATTATGATCTGCCCAGCTGGGTAGTCTCGCGGCAATCACGCTCCTTTAAGCCATGGCTAGCTGCGAGGATGCTGCAGAGAACGGAAGCCTAGGGAATGAATGGCTTGCGTTAAGTGGTATCAAAGATGATGACTATCAATTGATTAGAGACCCTGAGCGTCTAAATTTAGACATGGCCAAACTCAAGACCGACAAATCAGCACCTTGGCCCTTGTTGGTGATCAGCTTCTTCATCTCGTTATTTATTGGCAGCCAATTAGGGCTTGTTGGCCAGATGCTCTTATCTGATATCAGTGAGCAAATGAACTCTAATGGAAGCAAAGATCAACAGTATAGAACTGAGAAAGAAGAGCCACAGACTCAACAATCGAGCTGTATCCAGCCCGCAGATGGTGGCCCAGCATTGAATGAAAACTTTGAGCCATGCACAAATTAGAGTTTGATTTGATTGAATGAACATTCTTCAGACGGTTAATACAGCAAGGCCGTCAAGTAAAAAACTGGTTGATTTCTATTAAAAAACACATATTCGTGCCATATTCTTTGCAAGGCAAAATAAATAATAAGATGATTGACTGATTGCAGTCAGATTTAAATTCTGATTATTAGAGTTTAGTCTACGGTCTTAATGATAATCTCCACCCGTCGATTGCGCTGACGGCCTATTGGATTATCACCTCCTTTTTCAGTTGTGTTAGAGACCACCGGCTTCAATTCCCCAAAGCCCTTGGTGACGAATTGAACATTGCTTAGGCCGCCATCAGAGACAAACCAGTCTCGAACTGAAATTGCACGCTTCTCAGAAAGCGTTTGGTTGTATTCATTCGAACCCTTCGAGTCAGTATGCCCTTCAACGCGAACATCTCCCTGTGAAGTCTCACGGATGCGTTTGGCGACAGTCTCAAGAGAAGCAACAGCCGATGGCTTGAGGTTGGCTTTATCGAAATCAAAGAGGACATCAGCAGCAAGTTCAATAAGAACCTCATTTTCTTGTTTAGTAGTGATATTGAGATCATTAATCGAATAGGTAAGATCCTTCATCGAATAGTCAAGACCCTGGATCTGATAATCAAGATCTAGAATTGAGAACTTATGTTCAATCGGGCGTTGAATAAGGTCTATCTCCTTTGCCCCCTGATCAATAAGCTCGGTGCCACGATTATCTTGATTAGCCCTGAGATAATGCGGAAGAAGAAAAGAGACTAAAAGAAGAGTATTGAATGCCCATTTTATGTTATTTGTATGTTGAAGGTTGGTTTTATTCATTGAGTTATTCTGTGATTTGGACATCCTCGATTGGAGGGATGCCAGGAAGGTATAAAGATATCGTTTCAATATCGTTTGGAGGTGCAGGGAACTTTGCCCAAACATTAATAGTGGCACCAGGCTCTAAAGTATTTTCCCTACCTAACATTGACTTATTACTTGTTATTGGCTTGCCATCAGCCTTTACAACAAGATGCTTTTTCTGATTAATATTGTCGATGATATAAGCATCTGAAGCTGCCCTATATTTACAGAGCCAACCATAACATCCCTCGGTAAGCTTCTTCTCCTCTGAAGAGTTATTGGTATATGTCCAATAGATATTTAATGTGTTTCCACTTGAGCGCTTGACTCTCATTAGCGCAACCTCAACACCATCAAGCTCATGCGGCTCAACAGCTAGTGCATTTTTAATTCTCTGACGAGCTTGTCTCGTTACTGAGGTGCTTTCTTGTTTCACCTGTGGTTGATCCTTTTCTATCTCCACTCTCTCTTGAACGTTCTGATCGCTAGCCGATTTCTGAGGCTCATTGCTCCCTAAGCATCCACTAAGGATCATGGCGAGGGATAAACTAGTCAAGGCAATTGGGGAAGTCTTTCGGTTTTTCATGAGTTTAGATTTCGATTTGTTATTAGAACAATGGATTAATTGGCCATTTCATTTCTATCCATCACACCCTTATAAGCCAATCAATAAAAATAGGCAAGTCAATGTCAAGAAAATGAACCTTTCATGGTCCATGCATTTTTCAGCAATCAAATGATGGGATAATCTTTGCGGAGACTTGTTTCATTTAAAATGTTTGGCAAACAATGAGTGGGCTTCATGATGAAGGCCGTGATTGGTTAGATATTTAACCCTTTCTAAAATCTGTGCTTTTAGTAGTTGCTTGGTAGTAACGGTGTTCATCGCTCTGGAATCAGTGAGAAAGCATAAATCTTTCAATACTGATAGTTTCAGCCAATAAAGCTTAACCAACAGTGAGCAAAGTCAAGATCTGCTGTGATTCTGCTCACACAACTATTGGTAGAGTCAAAGGCTTCGAACCGTAAACGAAGAGATTGACTTGGATTAGGTAAACCCAGGCAATGGTGAATACTTCTTGGCTGGTTTTAATTGAACAGCTTTACATCATGCATTGAGCTCAGTTAATGCTATATGGCTAATCAATCTATACACTTTTACGATCAGGTTGTAGCCATTAACCTGTCATTAGGTTTGTCATTTACAATGAAAATCAATTAATCAGTGAACTCGTCATTCACGAATTTTATTTTGATGTCTCCGTTGCTTCCTCAATCGGCCTGTCAAAGACAAACTTAAGAATTAGGATAGCCAGCCCTAGTATGAAGGTGATCACATTAAATAGGATTACTGGCATAGAATGTATTCCCCAGCCATATATTTCCCATAGGATGATGCCGACAATAAAAAGAATGAACATCACATAAGAGATGTCTTTCGCTGATTTAGAGCGCCAAATCTTTACTAATTGAGGAACAAATGCAATAGTGGTTAGTGTCCCAGCTATTAATCCCAAAACATCCATAGAAGAGAGAGAGTCCATCAGGGCCTCCTGAGCCATAAGGATAATTTTTGGCTAAGCCTTACAGACTCTATTGCAGCGACCTGACGTGATCGCAACATCAAGACAACAAAGGAGGACAGCATTCGTATAGCCGTTTCCTTGCCTGCCACTTGGAGTGAATGGCTTACGTTGCTACAAAGCCCTGGTTGTTTCCTTTCTCTGATATGAGTCGATCTGCTCTGCTCCGCTCTACGCAGCAATGCTTCTAGAACCAACCTGCTGAGCCTCTGGGTTGACGATACACAAGTGATAAGAACGGATCCGTTGTTTGCCCGATTTCAGCAACACCATCGGCTGAGACAAGCAAAGCCCTTTGCAGGTTATGAAATTTGGCAGTCAAACCAGAAATAGAAAGAATTTGTCTGGCGATCTTCTCTGGGCTGGTCAGGCAAGGTCTTGCTTCTCTCGGCAGTGATTGACCATGGCCTAACTCCAACCTATTGCTGAACAGTGCTTTAACCAATTTCACTGGACTCAAAAAACTCAACCAGGCAAAGCTTGGTCGACTGCAAGGGTAGACAGTTGTTCCAATGATCTTCACGAACAAACTGATGCTTGTGGGATCTCTGTTTCATCTGGCCTCTAGCGCCAAACAGCATTGGGGTGAGACTGGTCAAGATCATTGCAAGACCAGATGGCTGAGCTGTCTAAGGGTTGGAAGGAAGAATTTGCCTGTGCCTTCCATCCTGCGAAACAGGACGTTCAAGCAACGTCTCCCTTCAAGAATTCCACCAAGGGTTTTTTCTTGGTTGATTGTTTGCTGTAATTGGATGTTCTCAAATGATCTGATGACAACTGTTCGAGACCGAATCAATGCTCACCTCCCTATCGTTCTGGAGGTTCTGCGCACTGGATCCTTGGTTGTAATTGCCCTAAGCACGATCTGCGCTAGTCAGTCCCTTAAGCAAATGGCTGGTGGTCACGATGCGCCTTCTGAAGTCAGTGCGACCCATAAGGGGCACAACTGAAGCCAAAACTGAGTAGTTCTTTGTCGACAGCGATAGAGTAAATATAAAAGTAATGTTCATTCGTCGACCTTCCATCTGAAGGTTACTTTTGCCCTAGCTATGGCCGATGCCAAACGTCATGAAAAGACAGTGAGCATCTATTAGAAGGGCAGTATGGGCATTGATTGATAATTCGAAAATTTAGATTCTCTGGCTGTCTTCAAGCGACAAGAGACACCTTGCTTTATTAAGGCTTCTCAATATCTGATGCGCCCATTTATGACATCAAGAGTCTAGATATTGCTAACTACCTAGTGATTAGGAGAGGCTCGAAATCTTAAATAAAGACATAATTCTTCCCATCAGACCTTCGCCAAGTGTTATCAACAAGTTGAAGAACAACTTCTTCAACTTGTCTGATTTTCTAATGCCTAACCTTTTGATTAGAACCTAGCAATCTTTAAGACGCCAAAGCCAACTCTGAGATCTTTGATGGCCACGCCTTCTTGAATTATGGTTAATGCCATGGATAGCCTGAGTTGGCTGACAAATTCAAAGGATTCTATTTAATAGAGTTAAAGTTTTTTGTTTAGCTAGTTACTGCAAGCCAAATTCCAAAAACTGCCATAAAAGATGCAGTAATTCCTCCAAGCCTTAGTCTATCGCCTTCATAGCGGCAAAGAAGCAAAGCCATTACAGGTGAGCTGCTCAGTAATGTCACCCCAATCCCTAAGGGAAGCTTTTGCAGAGCTAGCTGTTGCAAAATAATCCCAAGGTTGGTTCCCAACAATGTCGCAAACAGAATCCTGGGCCAACGGATTTGCGACGGGCGTGGATAAGGAATTGGTCGAATGCATTTGCGTAGCCAAGGAATAATGAGCACTAATCCACCTAGTAAGCGAATCGCGGCACTTTGCAAAGGTGTGATCTGTCCTAAAAGGAGTACCTGACGTGACAGTGCGGCACCACTAACGCCGCAAATAACACCAGATAGAGCAAAGAGCAGGCCCAATCGTTGAGACGAGAACTTTCGATTGAAACCCACTTCCTTTTCCGGCGGTTGCTGAAAGGCTGCAATCACGACTGATGCAGCAACAAGGATTGCTCCAAGCCAAGACCTCGAATTTATCGTCTCAGCCAAAAATGTCATTCCGTAGAAGCTTGCCAAAAGAGGTCCTAGCGCTTCAATCGTCAATGTTCTTCGTGTTCCAAGTCGTCGCAGAGCAGCGAAGTAGAAGCTATCTCCCAATGCAATACCTAATGCGCCACTGGCCATTAACAACATCAAGCCATTGCTCTGCTCAGACCATGGCAAGAATAGAAGTACAGGGAACAAAAATAATGTGGCAATGACGATCTTAAGACCATTTAATTGCCAGGCAGTTAAAGACGTTTCGATTGAGCGCCAAAGACTACTACTTAATGTCCAAGCAAGAGATCCACAAAGCGCTGCTAAAACACCAACAACCATTGAATGATTCAATCAGAATAGAGAAGGAAAATCACAACTTCTTTGTAAGCTAGATATTCCTATTGGGGCTAGGTGATGGCAACCCCCATGTTGGGATCGGTGGTGGCTCTGCTCCAGCTGCCAATGATTGTTGCCAGCCTTCTAGCCAGGCTTCCATTTCTTTTGGAGTCAGCACTCGCTCCAAGCGGCGAATTAATTCTTGTGGAGGGTGGTGCATCAGTATGTTCCTGATTAGTGCTGTCCAAACCACAAATTTGTCTCGGCTCGACCAGTCTCCATCATTAGCTTCTGAACTTTTAGTCCACTTAGATATAGCTCTACCAGCATGAGGTGATCATGATCATGGACAATCTCTCGATTTTAAAGTCATGACTATCAAAAAAATGGCGTAGGTGATCCCTGCCGACTCTTGCTGAAACGACTGCACCAACCAAAGTTATGGGGGTTGTCGTTGCCATTGTCAGAGCATCAAGGGAGGAAAATCAGCCCGATCGGCTGAGTGACGCCCACGCCACAGACGAATTCAGCGTAATTTTCTACAAAAAGGCCCAACCTATTGGTCGCAAAGGTTTTACTGATAAGCACTCCAGATATTAGGATTCTTGCGTGGCGGGGCGTGGCGCAGCTTGGTAGCGCGGGTGCTTTGGGAGCACTAGGTCGCAGGTTCGAATCCTGTCGCCCCGACTTGAATCTCAGCGAATGGCAAAAGGGCCTCTGTGGTCAGAGTGTGGTTATGGCTTGCTTCTGGGAAAGCTGACCACACAACTTTCCAAGCGTTAATTGACTTGTCTGATCGCATCAGTAGGGTGTGATTAACGCATCGCGCCTCTCAGAGCCCCTGAACCGCGATTCCGTCGAAAACCTTCCATCAGAACAACAGTTGCCTGAATTGCAGCTGCTGAATTCACCCGTACGTCCGAGGCTTGAACCTTCTTTGGAGGAATGGCTTGCACTGCCAATCCGCACCCCAAAGGGTCAACGCCCTGTTCTATTTGCCAGTGATTCAGAAAAGGCAGCTGCTCATTGCAAGGTTCGACGTGATCACGCTCTTGGCGTCATCTACGAACACACCGAGAACAAACCTCGAAGAGGCGATCTCCTAAGCCACAAGCTTGGAAATCGTTTCTACCGCCTGCAGAAGCAACTGATTGCAACTGAGGGAACACCCTCCGCTGTATTGCAGCAGGAAGCACGAGATGCCTACCGCGCATCCGCAACGCCAGCAGAAGACTCCCCAGAAATCCGCGCCTACCTCGAACGGATTTGGGGACCACTCAAATACCCAAGCATTAGCGGAGTCCCCTGGACCCCAATCGCAAAAAAACGGATCAACCTCTCAGAGTTTTCTCCAGAGCCACGTTGATACGTCTGCTCAGCGGGATCATTTCTTCTCCCTAACAGACCCTGTATGGGTGCCGGAGGCTGTTGCAAGTGAACTGCTTGCAATGAAACCCAGCACTCTTCGCTGCATGCGCCGTGAGCGCAGGTTGCGCCCTGGCATCGATTGGATCTATTCAACCGGCGGCAAGCACAGCAGCGTCCTTTACAACGTGCCTTCCATCATTGAGCTGCTAGTTCAGCGAACGATTGAAGCGACGCAAAAAGAAGACGCTCAACGTGAGGCGCGACTGAAAAACAAGCAAGAAAAAGTCGAGACCTATGAGGAGGGGGAGGCATGAACCGTTCATCTCGTCAGCAACCCTGCCCGTGCTGTGGTCGCAATGCCAATGGCAACTGCCGTTGGTCTGATGATCTGATCCTTTGTTTTCAAGGTGATCGCTTTGCCCCGCCTTCTGATCTAGAGATCGGTGACACCATCACTATCGATGGCGAGCCCTGGGCATTACTTCGCCGTGATGGTGGCTTCAGCGGCATGGCAGCCGTATTCAGGCCACATAAACCAAGACAACCGGGCGAAAAGGATTATTCCCGTCGTCCGCGTCCCAATCAAAAACTCCTTTCACTTCAAGCAAAACGTTCTCAATGGGCTGATGCCATTGAACAGTTCCACGATGCCTTTCAGCTCGCATGGAATATCCCGGACTTCTATAGCTGCACACCTGATCAACTCAAAGCGGCTGAACAGGTCATCAACGATGCACAAGCTCGTGGCGCTGCTCTTAGATCCCATCTGCGTCAGATCTGGAGAGAACATCCCGGCCTAGATCAACTTCATCGCTTACGCATAGATAGTCAGCTCAAATCCCTCGCCTATATCGCAGAACATTTCCGGTACTTCCAAATCAATGAACTTGCTACCTCTCGCCCGGCGGCTGTTGATTTAGCAGGGGACGGTGATGGTGGAAGTTGCTTTACCGCCATGAATAAAGGTGATGGATTTCATCAGCTGTCCGTTTTGGGTGAAGTAGGAGATCCAGGTGCCGTTAGTGAAAGGCATGAGTCAGGTAGTTAGTACGACCAGGTTAAGTTGACTGAGCAGACCTTGTAGACGTATGGAGAGCAAAGTCTCAGAAGGGATCGAAAGGTTACGGGAAGAGATGCTGGTGTTGGAGAAGTATTGGGAGCGAGGTATTGAGCTTCATTCTGTTGGCGTATTGGATGGAGAAGAGTTTGGGGAATGGGGAGCTGTATGTATGAGCGTGATGTTGTTGATGGAGATTGATGGAATGCAGTTTGTGGTGAAGACACACGAATCCCCCACTCGATCCCAGTGTGGTTAAAGCGAAGTGCTGACGTAAGGCAACGCCTCACCCCCCAAGCAAAAGCCTGAGGAGGAGAGATATAAAGGGTAGGGGAGATCGTGGGCAATAACCAGTGCGGGGAATCGAACCCCGCCTGAGAAGTTTTATTCCTCAGTCACCAGATTGGTTGGTTCAGAAGCAGCAGCTTTGGCTTGAACTCTTCTTGCCCGGCGTTTAGCTGAGGAAGAAGGAGAAGTTGCCTGAGGCAAGGCCGCATTAGCCATCTAAATATGTTGCCAGCTACCTGCACTAAGCATGGGGATTAGATAACAGTGCAATCAAGATCCCTGAGGGCAGGGCCTATCACCGCGTCGTGTCTTAAATATAACTTTGTAGGTGTTATTACGCTGATTTCGATCCCAATTCATACGAGCCGCCTGAGCAAAAAATTTACCCCCTCCAATCGGGCATGCTGCAGGAGAAGCCAATTTCACACCATCTGCATTGCATGTTTCACCGGGACGTAGGGAATTGATGGGACCAGATCCTCGGCAAATAACTTCATTACGATCAAAGGTTCCTGAATGGGCGCCATCAACCGTCTGCCGCATCTGAATTCGATTTGTAAACGATTTACAGTTTCCTTTGCCTACATTCTTATAGACCGGGAAAGCACGAATGATCTGACTGGAGGTGTATTTACCCGGTGCCGTAACCGACCCAGAAGACCCACCCACTGAACGGTATTTAAAGGAACTGGTCGGAGTTGTAATCCGCCAGAACAGCTGGATATCACATTGACCAAATGGATCCCGTATTCCATCAGGAATCCTGGGCTTGAAATTCTCCGCTGAGGGCTGAGGCTCATAACTTTGAGGCAAGCTTTGGGAGCGAGCTGAAGGAAGAGATCCAACCCCTAATGGCAGTAACATTAGGGAAGCGAAAAGCGCACATTTACCAGCGTATCTAATGTTGAGCATGATAATGAAGAAGGATTGATTGAGGGTTGACTAATTCCCTCAATACTCCAAGCATATATCCCTGCCAACGATCAAAATGTGAGGCCAATCAATTATTTTCGTGAGATTCATCACAATAGGCCTCAAAAGCTCTACAGAGCATTATATCAGCCTCCAATAAATCAATGGATCTTTTGACTGACTCACATCTGCCATGCCATAAGCCTGTCCCTCTCTCTATTCTTCAACCAATAAAGGCACCATCTAATCCGAATCGACCTCGACAGCTACACCCTTTCCAATCTGTTCGATGTCGAGTCCCAGCCAAGACTGGTAGCCATCAGCAGCTTGAACGCTTACAGACACGGGATCAGCTGAATGAATTAGAAGCACGGGCTCGCATCGACGCCCAATGGACTTTGGAGCAAAAAGGGCAACTTGCCGATCAACTCATCGGCAACAGTACCGATGTTAAGCAGTGGAAAGAACACGTCCAACGGTTGCTGTGAGGATGTCTTTAAGCCCCAACTGGCCTTGATCCATTTACCAGCTCGAAAAGTCTTCTGACACGCAAATTGCCAAATCTGTTCACTGTGACCAACATCACAAAAGGATGCGAGCACCAACGACAACTCTGCATGCGATCACGGAGATCCTGGGCTCATCGGTGATCTAGCACCGCTTCTCCCTAACAGCACTACTAATCCTCACCTTTCAACCGATGTATTTCGCCACCAAATCCCTCGCCCTGAGCTTCGCAGCCGCAGCTGGTCTTAGCGGCCTCAACACACTCACCGCTCTCTCCGCCCAGGCAGCCACCCGATGCGACAGCGGAATGCTGCTGGGCCGCTACACCTTGAAATCGGAACTCAACAATAAATACGTGCGGGCCGGCATTGGTTCCGGTGCCTATGTCGGCGCCAAAAGCAACAGCGTGGGCGGCAGCACCAGCTGGGAAACCTTCGACATCTATGACCTGGGCAATCGAGATGGCCTCAATGGAGGTACCTACGCCCTGCGAAGTACTCAAGATCCCAATCGCTGGGTGAGCGTGAACTCTCAGAACGCACTGAAACTGATGCGTGGCTGCAACACCGCCAGCAAAACCCGTCTGTTCCGCGCCAACAGGGTCGGCAACATCCTGCAGCTTCAATCACTCTCCAATCAGCAATGGGTGATCCAGCGCTCCAACAACATGCTTTACGCCAATGCTGCGACCATGGGCGGCAACGTACCCAAAGCACTGCAATATCGGCTAACGCGCATCGGGTCCGGGCCAACGAGCCCCAGCCCACAACCGCAGGTCAACCTCAACGGCTGGTTCAGAGGCAATAACAAAGGCGTCTATTCCGTACAACGCAGCGGCAATTCATTCCAGATGAAAGGCTTCCTCAATGGCAAGCCCTTCAATCTGATCACCGGCAACATCCAGGGCAACATCATTAATGCCAGCTGGAAAAACTACTGCAATCGCAGCACAGGCTCCCTCAAACTGCGCATCACAAGCAACGGTCTGGTCAAAGTCGGCGGCAACCCTGGCTTCAACACCTCATGGTCTCCCACACAAAATCCAGGTTCCATCAGCAACACTCCTGCTTGTCAGCAGCAACAACCGCAGGTCAACCTCAACGGCTGGTTCAGAGGCAATAACAAAGGCGTCTATTCCGCACAACGCAGCGGCAATTCATTCCAAATGAAAGGCTTCCTCAATGGCAAGCCCTTCAATCTGATCACCGGCAACATCCAGGGCAACATCATTAATGCCAGCTGGAAAAACTACTGCAATCGCAGCACAGGCTCCCTCAAACTGCGCATCACAAGCAACGGTCTGGTCAAAGTCGGCGGCAACCCTGGCTTCAACACCTCATGGTCTCCCACACAAAATCCAGGCTCCATCAGCAACACTCCTGCTTGTCAGCAGCAACAGTCGCAGGTCAACCTCAACGGCTGGTTCAGAGGCAATAACAAAGGCGTCTATTCCGTACAACGCAGCGGCAATTCATTCCAGATGAAAGGCTTCCTCAATGGCAAGCCCTTCAATCTGATCACCGGCAACATCCAGGGCAACATCATTAATGCCAGCTGGAAAAACTACTGCAATCGCAGCACAGGCTCCCTCAAACTGCGCATCACAAGCAACGGTCTGGTCAAAGTCGGCGGCAACCCTGGCTTCAACACCTCATGGTCTCCCACACAAAATCCAGGTTCCATCAGCAACACTCCTGCTTGTCAGCAGCAACAGTCGCAGGTCAACCTCAACGGCTGGTTCAGAGGCAATAACAAAGGCGTCTATTCCGTACAACGCAGCGGCAATTCATTCCAGATGAAAGGCTTCCTCAATGGCAAGCCCTTCAATCTGATCACCGGCAACATCCAGGGCAACATCATTAATGCCAGCTGGAAAAACTACTGCAATCGCAGCACAGGCTCCCTCAAACTGCGCATCACAAGCAACGGTCTGGTCAAAGTCGGCGGCAACCCTGGCTTCAACACCTCATGGTCTCCCACACAAAATCCAGGCTCCATCAGCAACACTCCTGCTTGCTAGGAAGCCAGCTTTCAGTGAGCTGGCGCGGTAACGGCAGCGGCACAACCGGGCCAGATTTAGCTAACGACAGCCAGCTCACACCTCCCCAAAACCCCGCCCGCTGCGGGGTTTTTTCTTGCCTGTGATCAACATCACAACCACCCATGACACAGCTCATCAACCCATCTCCCACTCTCAGAGATCTTGGGTTGATCGGTGGGACACACAGCACTTCCACTTCTCTCCCCACACCCTCGCCACCATGAACCGCTCACTCTCCATCCTCTCCTCTCTCACCCTCTCCTCCGCTGCGCTTCTGTCTGTTCAGCCGCAAGAGGTCAACGCCATGACCATTGCTTTTGACTGCTTTGAGCGCAGCACTGAAAAACTGGTTGCCCGCAGTGCCGTCGACATGACCAGCATGGCCATCAGCTGCCTGCCAGTTCCAGGCACAACCCTCACCGAGGATTCCGGCATCGATTCAGAGGACGATGACATCATTGTTGATAACACCGGTACAGGTGAAGATTTCGACCAGGATGCTGACTCTGACATCGACATTGCAGACGAAGACATTGGAAACGAAGACGTTGGGAACGAAGACATTGCCTACGAAGATGAAGATGTATATGAAGATGAAACCAATCCTGAAGCTTCCACAGGCTCACAAATCGGTGAAGCCCTCGGCAAGCACATTGGCAAGCTGTTAGCAGAGGGGATTAAAGATGTCTTCCGCTGATCCTCTAAGCCCCGACACACCCTCCGCGTAGAAGCAAAACTTCCGCCCTGCTCTCCACATCAAAAAGGCAAGCAGGGCCTCCAAAATGCTGAAAGAACAAACCAACAAAGCCTCGTGTCATGGCGAGATCAACCCCTTCCATCGCCATAAGTCCTTTCCGAATCAAACGCAAACTCATTGATGATTCAGACATGCGCATAGTCCATCAAAGCGCTGCGGGTCTAATTCTCCTCGCTAGCAGCACACTCATCTTCACTCCAAAAGCCGAAGCCAACGCTTATCGATGCTTTGATCGCCAGTCCGGCGAACAGGTCGCCATCAGCGACATCGACATCACCACCCCCAGCGTGAGCTGTCTTCCCAGCAACGGAACCACGACACCCCTCAGCAACGAGAGCGAATCAGAACCCGAAACGGTGCCACCGAGCACAGGTTCCACAGTTGCCCCCTACGACGATGAAGATGAATCCGGATCTGGGCAGCCTTTCCAGGCTCCATCGGACACAACACTTGACCCCCTGGCTGCCCGAAGGGCAATCAACTTGGCTCGCGGAACAGCCGTGTCACTCAATGGTGGACTGAGTCAATACCGCCCTAGCACTTGCATGTTTGCCAGCGCCATGGGCAACCCCTGCATCACCCGCTCTGATTCACAAGGCATTGAATTCACGATTCCAGGTGGTCCTCCAGGCTGGGAACAAAACGATGCAGAGCCAAGCGTGGTGACCGTGGTGGTGATTGCACCAGACGGCCGCTCCGTCTTGGAATCAAATAACAACTGAACGAGCCTTCCCCCTTCGAGCCTCAAACTAAAGAAGATCCCTGGATGCAGGGAACTGTTGCCTGGAGCAGGCCAATAAAAAACCCACACGAGGCGGGGCGTTGATGGTTTTGTCGGGGGATTGATCGCACACAACACTTCGCGCCCTGCTTTCCCCATCGAGGGTGTTGTATAGCTTTCAGCTGAAGCTTCGGGCTCACCAATCGTTTCAGCATGCGCGGCCCCAGTGGCTCTTGGGAGCGCCTTTGGCCTTATGGCGATAGTACTTACAGAAATGCAGGCCCAAAACCTCCATTACCTGTAGAACCTCACAACCATGCGTGACTCAGATCACCAAATAATGACCAAGCGTTGAAGAAGCTAACACAGTTACAACTTTCTTCCACCAATCTTCCCCATGACAGACCTTGACCTCCAAAAAATATTTCACAAACTGTTCACATCGCAGCACTCAAGCAACAACAAGTCGCCACATCAAGACCCGAACAAAGGCATCACTGCTAACAGCGATTTCGAAAACGAAAAGTTCACACACCCCCCCCAGAAGATCACTGTCAAATCTATCGATGACAGTGTTTTTAAGTACGACACACCATTGGATAAGCAGATCCTCGAAGCCAGTGGAATCAATCCAAAGCTCTTTAATCCGAGCTGGCTCAAACCTGGACTCGAATTTGAACCTCAACTTCCAGAACTCAAA
Source organism: Prochlorococcus sp. MIT 1306 (assembly GCF_047304515.1). Classification (NCBI taxonomy): domain Bacteria; kingdom Bacillati; phylum Cyanobacteriota; class Cyanophyceae; order Synechococcales; family Prochlorococcaceae; genus Prochlorococcus; species Prochlorococcus sp. MIT 1306. The sequence continues at coordinate 779,975 of NZ_CP138959.1, forward strand.
GAACGACGCATCACCGACGCTTCAGGAGACAGCAGCCTGGCTGAAGTTTTCGAGGATGGCGCCCTAAAGATCAATCTCGATCCCAACAAATATCGACACCTCAATCAAATTGACATTGACCGCTTTGGTCGACGCCACTCACAGCCAATGAGTCTCGTGGACGTCACTGTCACCGCGACCGACATGGAAACGGGAAGCGTCATCAACCTGGGAACGGAAGTGGTCGACCCCATCCGTGGAACGGCCCTGGTCAATCTCAAGGACAAACTGGATGCAATCTCCACTTGGAGCCTGCGTGATCGATACGCCATTCATGTCGAAACATCAGTGAGCTCAGGATCCACTAAGCATGTTTTCGAATCATTTGAAGAACCGATCACATTGATCAAACCGCTGCGGTGGGGTTCACAGCACGTTGGTGATGAAACTGGCAACGACCTGATCTACCAGGAAGTTGCTCCAGCAGCGGGATCAGGCCGGATCTACCGAGGCCGTGGCGGCACCGATTTCCTCCACCTTGAGAACATCAACAGTGGCGACGTTGTTTCGTTCAACGGACGCGCTGGCATTGATCCGGCCGAGGCTGCGGATCTCGGCCGTCAAGCCTTCTACGGCGGGACCGTTTTCGACAGCCTCACCCTGAGCAATGGCGATGAGCTTTATCTCCAAGGAATCGAACGATTGCGCTTCAGCGATGCGACGATCGATCTAACACCGAACCTTGATGCCACAAGCGAACTCCAATGGAACACCAATGTCATGGATGTGCCAGGCGCCTGGCGCTTCAACACCGGGTCCAACGATGTGGTGCTGGTGTCTCTGGATAGTGGCTTACGCGACGACGGCAGCGGTTCGCCAGCCTTCAACGCCGAAATCGACCATGTCGATTACTTGACCGAAGTCAACAGCTATAACTCCGAGCATGGCCATCGGTCGATGAGCCTGATGGCCGCACGCCACGACGGCACCGGTGTCGCCGGCATCGCTCCAGACAGTCAGCTCTGGAGCTTCAACGCCAAAACAGCGAATCAGAACGGCATCGGCTTCGAAGCCGCCCTCGAACAAACACGTGAGCGACGCGAGGGGCACCAACGCATCGTCTTCCAAGGAGGTGTTCAAGGCGACTGGCCATGGACATCTGATGGAGCCAGCACAAGGGAAGAAGTCGAAGCAGAATTCGCTGCCAGCCGACCCTGGGGCTTCTTTGCAATCGCAGCCGGCAATGGAGGTGGCCAGACGTTCAGTGAGAACGATTACTTAACGACCGTCTCTGGAGTTGCAGAAGCAGCGGTCAGTTACGACAACATCACCAGCGTCGGAGCCCTTGAAAGCGGTCTCCGAACGGACATTGACGGACTGATCAACGCGACCGACGTCAGCCTGGCGACCTATTCCAATCGCGGGAGCAACCTCACACTTGTTGCTCCTACGGACAGCTGGGCCATGGACGTCGACGGCACCAGAAGCTGGTTTGATGGCACGTCAGCTTCCAACCCGAATCTGGCCGGTGTGGCAGCGCTGGTCTGGAGCGAGAACAACGATCTGACCGGCGGCCAACTGCGAGAAATCCTGATCAGCAGTGCCATGGACCTCGGCACCGGGGGGGTTGACACCACCTTCGGCAACGGTCTGGCCAATGCCGAAAGTGCTATCCGCCGGGCCCATGCGCTGGAAGCCAATCAGGAACTGGCATTGTTCTGGGACAACAACTCATTCCTTGCGTAACTGCCCCAATGCGATCAGCAGCCCCGCCAGATCTGGCGGGGCTTTTCGTCGTTGCCGATAGCTTTAAAAAAGCGGAGGTACGTGTTCAGGGTTCGCTTTTAAATGAATGGAGAGGTCCTTTGGTTGCCATTGCTTCTCTGATGTCGTTATTACCTGCAGCGACCCTGATGGCAACGACGAACTCCTAGAAGAAGGTTGCACGAATGTGGCCAGACTCCTGCGGGTGTTCGGCTAACGAATGTGGGAAGTGAATTGCCTCATCGTTCGGACCAATGCCTAGGAGAACCTCAGCTCTTCTTCAGCGAGGGCAAGGTCTGCAGAACCCGTGGCTTGAAGAAATCAAACGAGCCCCGCTGGTTTGAGGCCGTCTCGCAAGGGCTTCAGGCTTTCCGACTGGTAGTTAGAAATTCAATATTGGTTTATTTAGCCAATACCAAAGGCTATTCACTGCAGTGGGCTTCCAGCCTTGCCATGGATGAGGTTGGTACCCACCAATCAGGTGAGGCTTTATTCCCACAGCTTTAATCCTAGCAAGAGGATCCTGGCCCCAATCCCATCCTTCCGGCATTGAAGTTCTAAGACTCTCGTTGCTCTCTGTAAGCTGTCGGTCCATAAGGTCAGCTTCCTTCCTGGTAATAATTAGTATGGCAAGATGAGCTTTGAGGAACTCACTGATAACTCTGGGTGGAGCATGGTTTTTAGCCATCTCATAAACTTTTCGTTTAATCATTACTACTGGAACAACATGCTCCCTCCAAAGTTCATTTGCCTTTTCGCTTAGAGCAAGTTGAGAGTGCCCAATCGTAATGAGTCGGTCCACAGAGTCAAAGCCTAGTGTTTTGCGAAAGGAGCCCTCGAAAGGCCATTTTAGATTTTCTCTAGAAGAGAAGTGAATAATTTGTGCTACATCATCAAAGTAAGATTGATCGCACTGTGTACCTAGCTGGAGAAAATTTTGCGTGCCATTAGTCAGTGAGTTGCCCAGATCCTCATCTTCTAGCTTGTCTGCCAACCTCCGAATCAGAAGGTTCATTTTTGCTATGTCGGCATCTAATAGTATTTGAGTATAAAACTTTCCAGTAGTGATTTTTGCGCAACTGAGCCCTTGCGAAACCTCGCGAAATAGGTCATGAACTAATTGACTGTTATCTGCCTTGTCCTGTTCAACTCTATAGGTCAAGGAAAATTTGTTCTTTCTCATTTCTACTCCTGCATATAATTTATCCTGCGTGCTGCTTAGCAAGCATGTAATTGTTTTTCTGTTTAGTCTCGCCGTGACATTGGGTGCACTTCGGATGCTAACAAGAAGCTGATCAAGAACTTCCTTCTGCCTCTTTGGAAGGCGATACTTTTTTTGCTTTTTTGGGCTGGATGTTTCTGTCATTTATCTCAGGATGTGGAGGACCCCCTCATGGACCTCTTCAACATCGCTGAATTAGTCTGTAACTACATCACCTCAACGTGGGATATTTCCGGTGAATGTTCTCCCCACTTTGGGGGTGTAGTTGATTAGCGAACAAAAAAACCGCTCGAGGCGGGTCCTGTGAATATTCAGTCGGGAGATCGATAGCGACTACTCAACGACCCCTGCTTTTCCCTTTCGGGTCTTGTATAGCTCTCAGCCTCGCTTTCATGGCTTCAGGCTTCCCGACAGAGCTTTTAATTATCAGTAGCGGCGGCAGGTGTAGCCGGTGCAGTTGCCAGGGTTTTATTAACCAGAAAAGGCTCAGGAGCAGGCGGACAATTGTCAGCCTGCCGTACCAGGCTTCTCAGTCATGCGTGGCAAATGCCCTGCAGTCCCTGCCTCTTCAGTCGGCCCGAGACCACGTGGAATGCCAGGTGGGCGGCCGCCCACTTTCAGTAGCACTGCTTAATAGAAGGTTCTTTCCTGCCCGGCGGCTGTTGGTTGACTTAGTGATCCGGATCACGAGGTTCAGAGTGACCCGGGTCACGCTGCTTTTCCTTTGGCTCACTTCGTGTTGCGCAACACGAAGTTCAGAGTGTTCCGGAACACGCTGGGTCAAGGTGTCGCCCGACACCATGCTCTTCTCTTGGTTGACTTCGTTTCAGTGTCTTTGCTTTAGTAAAATAGCTAACTTTGTATAAATTATAAAAAGTTCATAGCTGAATCGGCTTAGTTTTTTGTCGAATCCAAGCTGATAAAACCAAGTTATAGACTTGATATCGTTTCATAGTTTCTTCGGGATCTCCCATGCCAATGGACTTGATCGTTCGATCTATAAAAGCTTTTGAACTTTCTTCAAAGTCATTCAAATCTTCTTCTGTGATCACAAACCCATGAGCCTTTGCAATAGCAACTACATCAGCACAATTTGATTTGAGCTGTGCCTTTAGAGAAGCATCGCTTTTACTCTTTCTAATGAATTGCCCTAATTGGTTGGCCATTGGTGAATTTCAAGTCTTGCATGTAAATTATCCCAACATCGACAATCTCGTGTTATGAACTAGCTCATTCACAGCTGTGAGGTTGGTCACACCTTCTCGGAGAAATTAGCAGAACTAAAATATTTTAGGAACCTGCCGGAGATTGCCTAGCTTCTATTCTTCAAGATCGTGTGAGGTTTCGGATGCCCTTTAAGCGAATAGGGAAGTCGTTGAAGAAATAAAAAGCCCCTTGAGGGCTTTGAGTGTGTAGGCTTTTTCTTTTACCAATTTTAGCAAAGCTCTCGGAATTTGCCAGGCAATAAGTTCTTTCCAGGTCCATTCTTCATGCGCATAACGATGTTCAAGGTTATCCGGATAACCATGAGTTCTTTTCCTGCCCTGCGGCTGTTGACATCGTGACGGGCGTCACGATGTTCAGAGTTATGGGCGTAACGCTGCTTTTCTTTGGGAGTTCAGAGTGATCCGGATCACTCTGCTCAAGGTGACCCGGGTCACCTTGCTTTCTCCTTGGTTTACATCGTTATCCGGATAACGAAGTTCAAGGTGTTGGGCAACACCATGAGTTTCTTTGACTCACTTCGTTACCCGGGTAACGAGGTTCAAGGTGCTGCGCATCACCATGCTTACCCGGGTGAGCATGCTCGGCACTTCGTGTTCCGGAACACGAGGTTCAAGGTGTTGCGCAACACCATGCTTTCCTTGCCCTGCGGCTGTTCGTCCATTGGCAGAGGGCTTCTGATGGCTTCCTTGGGATCAAGCCTTTCTGAATTTGTTCGGCAGGGGGAACCGCAGATCTATCCAAGTTTTGAAGCAGTAAGTGCTGCTCAACTACCAGCCAATCAATCCCTCCTTCATTACTGGGGAAGTGGTTGGTTTGAAAATGACAAGGGCAAGGAAGTCGCCACGCCTCTCAATGCCGGTAAAGCTCTGATACGGCTAAGAGAAGCGATTCCTTCTAGATCAATTCGCCTCAATATCGTCACCGGTCTGATCGAAGTCCATAGCAGTCCCCTTGAAGAGTCCGATCTCGAAACCTTTTACACAGAGGTTCAAGCACAGGGATGGGGCATCACCAAAGAAGCCGTTAAAGATGCTGTTTTGCGCTTGGCGTTGCTGAATCGGTACGACCCCATTCAGAACTATCTCAATTACGTCGCTGATTCTTCAGCCATTGAACCGGTCGATATCGATTCCATCAGCACTACATATCTCGGAACTAACGAGCCTGACTTTGACCAATACATGAAGATTGCTTTGCTTGGTGCCGTAAAACGACGCTTTGAACCCGGCTGTCAGTTCGACACCGTTGTCACCCTCGATGGTGATGGAGGTATTGGTAAGTCATCCGTATGGATCAACCTTGCCTCGCCGGATTGGCATACCAGCAGTGATGCCTGCAATTCAAGCGTTATCTGCAACACCAGCCAATCGGGATGTAAGGGTGCACGATTGTAAATGGTGGGATTGGGATTGTGACTGAATGTGTGGAGCGTTATCTGCCGGCCGCGTTACGTGAGTGCAAGAGTGTCGATTTCTGGTGCCAGCGGTGATGTGCCTTATGTGTTGTTTTATCCCTTATTACGATACCCTCCAAAAGCCCCTGCAATCGCGGGGGCTTTTTATTTCTTGAAACACCTCAATATTGGCTTGAAGCAACCATCGATATCTGGCACCATTGACTTTCAGAAAGTTGCCTTGATGTCTTCTATTAATGTTGGCATTAAAGTTTATTAGCTCTAAGCCAGCCAATGACACCTACTCCAGCATTGACTGAGGCTACTTGGTTTGAGGTTGAATTACTTACAACCCTTATCCGATACCAGATCCCACTCTGCCCAGAAGAAGTACGATTTACCGTGGAGATGATCTGAACTGTACTACGGCTACCAACAAGGGACCTCGGTATAATTGAGCATCCGCTGTTAATGCTTCCCACATTGGCAGGATTAAAGGCTCCGCAATTTCGCAGAAAACTAGGTGATTTTGTAACTCTAGTTGAAATTGGATGCGTTGTGGGTTCTACCGAAATACTATCTGGGCATGGGTGAGCCGCAACCGGAGCAGCTATATAGAAACTCATGCAGAATGCGGAAAGCCCACAAATTTTCTTGATCGATGAAGTCATGTTCAGCTTCTTTGAGTGAGGAGGATATCCTCTGTCTACCGAGCTTCTTCAAAAGATACCACATTTGTCGTGTTTACAGTCACTCGCAACTGTGATCTTGCTCACAGCAGGTATATAGGCTCACGGAAATCTTGTTAATGAGCGGCAAACCTTGCGATAACTTATGACCACACTCTTTACGCCTGAGGACACTTCAGTATTTCTATATTCACTGGTCAGAGCGCTTGCTTCTATTAATATCCTCTGCAATACATTCTCAAGTATTTGAGCAATTTGTTGAGTCTGTCGGACACTTCTTCTTTTGCTAACCATCTAGGCTTTTTAAGATTACAAGCGTTGCCGATAGCTTTAAAAAAGCGGAGATCTGCAGTCACCACCCCAGTGGGAAAGCATTTCCCTATTGAATCCACTTCAAAAACGGTCCAGACTTAGCGTCGCCTGATAGGCCAGGGCCTGAAATGCGCTTTCTACTGATCGCAGCTGCAACGCTGATACTGACCCTGGCGCCTGGCATCAGGGCTTGGTCTTCTTCTGAAGAAGATCCCTGGATGCAGGGAACTGTTGCCTGGAGCAGGCCAATAAAAAAACCCCGCTCGCGGCGGGGCGTTGATGGTTTTGTCGGGGGATTGATCGCGCACAACACTTCGCGCCCTGCTTTTCCCATCGAGGGTTTTGTATAGCTTTCAGCCGTAGCTTCAGGCTCCCCGACGATTTATCAGACAGGAACTCCAGATGTCATGGCCTGGAGCTGACTGGCATTAAGGTCTCCACCTGCATAGATAGCCTCTAGAAATCCATTCGCATAGATTCCAACACCTGAGAAATTACCTGTTGCTGTCGAGAAATTACTCAATGATCCAAAGGATAATTCTGAGGTTGCGACCCCTTGAACAAAGACTTGATCATGAGCATCAAGAGCTTTAATCACATCAACCTTCTCACCATTAGGGCTATTGCTAGCTGAGTCATAGATCCAGTTGTAGGCAAATTGATCACTCTTGAAGTAAAGAGAGTCAACCTGCCCATCTCTCTCACCAGTGAAAGTGTTATGTCCAAAGCCTCCATACAGGCTGTCTCCACCAGTGCCACCTGTTATTAAGTCACGTCCATTCCCTGCGCGAAGCTGATCATCTCCATTGCCTCCGGAAAGTACATCTGCACCTCTAAAGCCAGTTAGAACATCATTGCCATCGCCGCCTTCTAGCAATTCCGCTAGTGCCTTTTCTACAGAACCCTTTAAGTTGTCTGCCATGGCGGTTCCAGATATCCTAAAGCTAACATTTAATTCGTTGTTGACTACATTATTCGTGACTTGATTAATGTCACCAGTCACATTTATGTTGTAAGTTAACGAGTTATCGTTGAAGACAAAAGTGTTCCCGCTGTTGATATTTATATCACTTCCGGATACACTCTGTGAGTCGTTAATTATTCCACCAGAGTTAGCAAATAAATTCTGGATGACCTCCACATTGCTTGGCGCTTTAATAGGCGAGACTGGCTCAGGGCCCCCACCAGTCTTGTATGGAGCACCTTTTAAGGTTGTAGATGTTCGCCCAATTAAGTTTTGTCGTTCCGGATCGGAATAGAAGTCTAAATGCAGCACCTCGTCCGGATCGCCATCAGATTTGGTAGTGAAAAATAACCCCATGTCATTTCTTCTTGAGTCTCTAGCTTTTATGCCTCCGTAAAGGGATCCCTGGAGCATTTGTCCATAAACCCCATAAGACTGGCTAAAAGTGATGAAATCCTCAGGGCTAATCCCTCTTCCATGCCCTTCCCAGTAGAGAGTCTCTCCTGTCTGAAGATTGTGAGAGATCTCAACCTTTAGTGCTCTTTTCTCGTAAGTTTCCACTCCAGAGCCTATTGATACATACCTCAGGCCACCTCTTTGCGTGGGTTGAGATTTTGATTTTTGTATGGAAATTGTCGTCATTTTAATCCTCAGAGTTTTTAGCTAACTGTTTTATCTTGCTTTCTTTTTACAATATTCACATCGCCCATCCGGGTGAAATAGTTCTGGGCCTATTCCCCCATGTGGGGGATGTTAAAAATGACTCTCCAGGGGAAGCTGCGCTTGAAAACTTAGTTCGAGCTGAGCGGTGGATGAATAACAACAGCTAATTAGCTACTTCGATAAATTCAGAGTTGAAATTTTAGAAAAACTAAATTGCGACATCACAACGGAGCTTTTGTCTGACAAACGCAAGCTACGCCTAGTCAACGCTTATCTAGATATCGTTTCAGAGGGCTGAGGCAACTGACCTGGGGGAAAAGCCTTTGAGCGTGCTCACCCCACGATGCAATGTCTGATCGCAAAGACTGCTGCTTGAGTTCGATCACGCACACCGAGCTTGCTGATGATTGTGCTCACATGGCTTTTGACGGTTTCAGTCGAGGGGTAGCCGTACGCTTAAACGGCTGGTGAGATCGATTACTGCAGTTGATGTGGCCTGAAAGGTGCAACCAAAAACATCTCTGTCAATCAGTGACCTTTTAAGCGTTCAATCCCAGTGCAGCGTGCCTTTCGTCTCTCCTTATCGCTTACTGGTGTTGCTGCAGCTCTTGCCTTAGCTAGTTCTCCCATCCAGCCAGTAGCTGCTGAAGAAGACCACGGCAGTGCAGCCGATCTGGGGGTGATGGAGATCTACTTTCTTGACCTTTTTAATGGTGATAAAGGCTGAGAGCCCTCAGCAGCAGAAGAGTCATCATGCCTAGTCCGCTTAGAAACCACGACAAGCGCGTGGCGGAAGGAGTAGGGATCTCTTCACGGAAAACTGAGATCAAAACCCCCCCACCAAGGAAGGCTGTTGCGATAGCAAGAGTGAGATCTGAGATTGGATGAAGTAGAGCTGCATGCGAGAATCCCAAGACAACGGCAGCGGTCCCTAGCCAGCGAAATCTTCGTCGATAGACGCGTGGATGATGGCGAGCCATCGTTCGATCCGCAACAAGTACATGCGCTGAAATCGCGACCGTGAATAGTAGGCCATATAAACGCCCTGTAGTGATAAGTGAAGGGAGGGTGTAGGCATACAAGTAGTTGATCAATGCGAAGGAAAGTCCGTGGATTAATGCAACCATTGAGTTGCTTTTTTTGCTCTGGCTGGAGATGACATCCATACTGAAAAAGAATGTCACTCCCAGAAGTGCGACTAGAAACAACAATGCCTCGATTACGGGTGTCGTTGCAAAAGTCTGCATGCCAGGAGTTGCGGAAAGTGCATTACCACCTATGGCTAGTTCTGGCAGTAGATGTAAGAAGACATAAGCGACCCCAGCTCCACCTCCTAGTGAGGCCCAGCGTTGTTGTTCAGGCTCAGGACGTACTGCAACCACGCCTGCAAGCCAATGGCATCCGGCAATGACACTTACGCAAAAACTAGCAATGATCCAGGTCATAGAAACTTAAGGCAGGAGGGTGGCTTGATGACGCTCTTTATTCGAAACCCTCTGTCTTTATACAGACTGTGCAATTGAATGCACTTGAACCTTCATGTTCATCAACTATGGGCATTGACTGGTTTGCTGAATCTTCCTGAGAAGGGGGTGAACAGAACCGTCCTTTCGGCAAACTTTTAAAGCGAAGCCCTCACTACTTCCAGTGAGCCAACTCATGAATGGAGCTGGTTAGGGACCAGGCAGACCCTGGCGAAGATCGCCTCGGGTCCCCCGAGCTGCTCTTCGCTCATTGACGCAAAAGGTACCAACTAGTTATGAAATAAGTCAACAGCTGCTGAGTCGCTTGATCGAAAGTCTTGCGCTACGGCCTTTGCAGCCACCTCCCCTAGCGCAGCCTTAGCGCAAACCTGTTTTGCTATTCGCTTAGATTCAAGTCGGGGCGACAGGATTCGAACCTGCGACCTAGTGCTCCCAAAGCAATATGTTGCTTCAGTGTTTACGGGTCTTCCTCTAGTCATAGCCTTGTTGTACAAAAGGTTCTGTGTTATCAGATGTCATCAGGTGATCGCCTCTGCTTGACGCTGAGCACACACTCAGCACACAATATGGATAGCAACATGTCTCGCTTCATTGGGACGCATCTCAAACACAGATCCCTGGGTGAAGCCCTTTAGAGAGGCAGTTCGCATCTCGACAGCACCCAACTGGAAGGTGCTGAACCATCGCGGACGTATGCGTCTACAGATCAGTGGCGTTGGTTCAGTGATGCTCCCTTATGACTGGAGCAATCAAGGCTCCGCACATGCCCTGCCACGTATTCAGCAGATCTTTAAACGCTGGAATGGTGGACGTCTCACCCTGGCAGAGGCAGCGCAAAGTGCTGATACAAGCAGCACAAAACAGCAACTAAATTTCAGCGAGCTGATCGAGAGCTACAGGAAGTTCGTCCCCAACGCTGGTGATAAAACCTGGAAGAAGATGTATCTGCCTGTACTGCTCAAATGCCGAGACAAGTTCAATGGAACCCCACCACGTGATGGGGAAGCCCTTTGCATGGCATGCCTCGAGCAATGGGATCAAGGCTCCAGGTCCCGTCAGATCAGCCGTCAAAAGCTCTATGGCTTTCTGACTTGGGCGGTGCAACGAGGTCACCTAAAACCGATCTACTCAGCTCCTGCAACGCTTCCTGAGGTACTGAAGAGCAAGCGCGTTGGTTACGCCATTTCAGACGCAGAGATCCTCAGGTTGCTGGAAGGCACACCTGATCCACGCTGGCAGTTCGCCATTCAACTGTGTGCCGTATACGGACTGCGGCCAGAAGAATTGCGATGGCTACGGATCAAAGGCGGGGCAAAGGGGTCTGAACTATGGACCATCTATCAAAAGTCGATGGGTGGCAGGAAAGGAGACAAGACAGAACCGCGTCGCCTGCTACCGCTACTTGTTCGTGATCTCGATGGTTCTTCCATTGATTGGAAGTTGCAAGCCCGGCTTCAAGTTGGCGAAAAGTTACCCCCACTGCAGAGTGATGGCGATGGAGCACAGGCATTAAGGAACTACCTACGTCGGCGTGAGGTCTGGAGGAGGTTGAAAGCTGAGGCGCTGAACACAGGTGAACAGCTCACGACGTATTCCTTTAGGCATCGCTACGCCAAGGCGTCACATGCAGCGAATCTGCCTGTCGCCAATATCGCTGAAGCCATGGGTCACACAATTGAAGTGCATCTCGGTAGTTACGCCAGGTTCAAAACAGATGCAACGGCAGATCTTTATGCGCAGGTGAATGCGGGCACTGCACAAGTGAACTGAAATTGGATTCAAGCTTTTCGGGGATGCTTTCTCAACCCTCATCAAACGTTGCTTGAGCGCTATCAATGTTCAACGCGTACAGCTAGGTGGTGGGTAAGCATGGTCTAATTGGTCGAAATTATTCCTTAGGAATGGCAATCGAAACCACCGTGTTTGACTTCAAAATCAGTAAAACCTTTGACGAGTGGAGAGCTGTTTACGACAGTGAAGACAACAAAGCAATGTTGAAAGCAGGTGGAATCACATCTCTGTACAGAGGCTTACACAAAGAAGATTCATCAAGAGCGATTGTGATATTCCAAGCAGAGGAGGGAGTTACGATGGGCATGTGGAATGACCCTGAGGCAAAAGTAATGATTGAATCAAGTGGTCATATCTATGACGAAACAGCAATTACTCAATGGATCGATCATTAGGCAACGGCTCAACCAACACCGTTAGAAGGTGGGCTAGCGCTTGATTGATTGTCAATCGTTTGCGGGGCCCGAGAAAGTAGGGCCCCTAAGCCACCTCATCCGGGAATCCCGCCCAGGCCCCCTCGAGCCCAAGGGGGTTGTAGTGACTTTCTTTAGATCTAGATCTAACAGCTTTGTAAGTCATTGGTACTAACCAGACTGTCCTATTCCTCCCGCTGCGTTAGGTAGGGCTTTTAAAGGAGAAACACCTCGCTCTTTATTCATTCCTACAGTTGATCTGACCTAGTGGCTGCAACCAGAAGCATGCCAGAGGTTTACACCTAAAACAAATAGCAGATGAGATGGGATATAGCTTAGAAGTTCATATGTGTCTCTATGCCAGCTTTATGACTCACGATCTGGCTAATGCTTTTGATGCGGTGAATGGCTCGAGTGCTAAGGAGCAGAAAGTGAAGAGATGAAGGCTTAAGACATGAAAGCCCACTACTAAAGACGAAAGATAGCCGACCTAACTTGATCCCAGCAGCACCCAACGGATGCCACGAAGAAGAACGGCACTTGCTATTTCCCTATCGCTGCTGCCATTGGCTCAACCAGTGCTCCTGACACTGGTTGAGTTGTCTGTTGCTGGCGTCCATCAGCAGCCAGCCGGCCTGCTAAATGTGGGTCTTTATTCGACAGCAGCAGCAGCCTCCACACCAGGCCACATTGCTGCGAACTCGGCATCTGACACCACAGGCGTGACCTCGAATTGGATGCCATAGCCCTTAATCCAAGGGGCTAGGTGGGCCCAAACCTTGCCGATGTCGCTAGCTACTGCGATGGCAACCCCACTGCCACTCACGGGTTCGCAGACGCGATATTTCAGCTCAAAGCCCTCGAATTTGTCGCCAGGACCTCCTGCGTTGATGTAGTCCGCAAATCCAGGGCAAGACTCCCAGGCTCCCTCAACAGTGGGGAAAGTCCAGACAATCAGGTAATGCTGCACTGAGTTGAGGTAAAGCATCTTCTGGTTAGCAACGGACCCCTTGTGTGTCTTGGGATAGTCCCGATGTCCTGAAAATCGGAGATTTCAGCCAGGAGGAGTGCTCTGCTTACCAGCGGGTCTGGCACTGCTCACCAGTCGTTTGAGCAAGTGACTCCCCCAATGGCATTTGGGTGCAGCTTTGCTGTGATGGCGATAACGCTGGCAGAAACGCTCATAGCGCCTGGCTCAAGAATTCAGAGTGGCCGAGAGCTTTAAAAAGGCAGGGCTCCATTCACTGATGCCGTCTGCCTTCAATCTGCTGTAGTGGCCATAATTGGAAGAGGGGTCATCAAAGCCTTTCCTTGCACCAGCCGCTTTTGGGTTGGCATGGATAGTTCTGTGCGTATTCAACATTCGCCGGTGATCTTTTGGGTGGATCGGTAAGGCAACAACTTCTTAGGTCTTAACTATAGAGGGCTTGAAATTTCTTTAATTGAAGCTAGTGTAATTTTCAATTAAAATGGCTCATTGCGTGAAGACTGTTCTTGAGGTTGGAGAAAAGCTTGTCAAGAAATCGCCGGCAAACCATCAAAGAGGTATTGAGACTGTTGGAGGGATGCTTTACCTGACCACAGCAAGATTGATTTTTGAGTCACATGCGCTCAACATTCAAGCAGGGGTAACCACCGTCTCAATTTCTGAAATCAATAGGCTAAGAAAGGATTGGACAAAATTCTTAGGCGTTCTCCCTATCTTTCCCAACACGCTTGCCGTGACTTCTAGTTCAGGTCATGAAGATAAATTCATTCTGTTTAGAAGAACTCCTTGGATCAAACAAATCAATAAATTAAAAGAGGGACAGAACTAAGGCCCCTAACTATTTCCTCACTCCTAACCCACATAACTTGTCGAATTGAGCTACAGCGCTCACAACAGCACCGGGGTTGTTCTGCTTTAAAGCAACCCTTACGCTTTCCATCAGTAGATGAATAGCTTGAGCAACAAGTTCTGTTCTTTGGATATTTGCCTGATCGATGTCCTCATGGATCAAGGCATATCCCTGTTGAACAGTCCTTTGAGAGGTGCGCAGCGGAGATAGCCAAATACGCCGCCACTAACGATTAGGGCGGTGATGGACCTACCAGTTTCGCGCTGAAATCCTCTTCACTGCCAACCAATAGCGCAACAGGCTGAGCCAAGCCTTCACATACCAAAACCCAGTCATGGAAGCGCAACTTGCCTGATTGATCGACGCAGGTAATTGGCAGGGCCCCCGCTACTTCTTTGCCCTTGTTTCAAGCATTAATCACAGGCGCATAAGAAATGGGCACCCTCATCGAGTAGCGCCAAACGGCAAACTGTGTGAGGAGTGTCTCTGTTCTATTCTACTCCTCGGTCAGTAAAACCCAGAATAAATAATGAGTAAAATCTCTCATCTCGACCAAGCAAAGGGTTAGCTATTAAAGAAGTGCTTCGCTTTTCAGGGCATGGACACACCTGCTGTGATTGTCATGGGGATCAGTTTTGTGCTTGCACTAGTGGGGCTGCGAGAGCTGCTTAAGGAACTGAAGCCCGCAAAGCCTCAAAAAGTTCACTGATGCCGATGTCCACTGGAAGAGGACATTGCTAGCCACTGTGTGGGAAAAGCGGAAAAGAGCAATTCTTCCTACTGAAACCTTGTACCTGCTTGCTTAGACCTAGAGCAGGAGTCCGAGGACGTCGAAAACCTGTCCAGGACTTGAGGGCATCCGACGCGGGTGCCCTTCTTCATGTCAGTTGTTTGTTCTACTTGCAGAGAAAAGGCATTTGTTATTGATGCTTGTGAACCAACTCACTCTTGGCATTGAGCCAGAGCACTGCGTTTTTAAAGAGGTTGAGTGAATCTATGGATAGCGGTGAAGGATGAGCTGAACGAAATGCCTTGACTCCATTCACCTCAATCACATAGCCCCACCCAGGAGTAAAGGCCTTTATGAACCACTCAGCTATTGGGGAAGACTTCGAGGGGGAAGTGTTGCTCATGGAGTCTTGAGATCGGAAGTGGTTAAGAGCGATTTGACTTAATCCTTGCCAGAGCAGTAGGTCTCGATTCGCGAGGCATTGATCTCTGGCGTTGCCTCCAGTTGGCATGTCTGATCGCGTTGCCACTCCTGCAAGGCGATCACATCCCACAGCAAGGTGCCGTGGATGTTTCCAGTGGAATTGCGTTTGTCACCGATTTTTGAAGTGGGTTCAATAAGGGATCGGTTCCAAACTCGTCTGGGGGCTATATGAACTGGATTACTTCGGAGATGCTGAGGTGTCCTCGGGAATAGAGGAAGTCTCCTTTGAAGTAATTACGGACGGTGAGGGCGACGTCTGTTTTGACGGTTGGTAAAAGGTCCGCCATGTTGAGGCTGCCGAGCAGCGAGTTGGGGGCTTGAGCCAAGCGCTTCTGGACATCGTTTCCGTGGCGGCTTGTGGAACCATCGAGGAATTTTCCAGTTTTCTTTGTCAATCCCGGACACTTTTTTTGTCTTATTTAGCCAGCAACTCGAAGTGCCTTGGATCTGTCACCGATTTTGGAATGGGTTTTATAGGAACCCAAAAAAGCCCTGGCGTGGGGCCTGCAGATCTCCGCTTTTTTAAAATTAGTCAGACCAACAATCGGCGCAGCTTGTAGTCATCAATCTCGCCAGCCATAAAATTGAAGGCGTTTTCACCATGAACAAAATCAAAGGCTGACTTGTAGACGTGACCCTTTTGGACCATCACCGCAATGGTGATGCCGATGGATGGCTTGGGTTCTGGTTAATTTCGCTTCCTTAGCAAAGGCTAAGGACTGACCCTGAAGTTCCTGGAGTGTCAGGGGAGGGTCGCGATCTGCCCTCTTGTGCGCATCAGGACTCCAAGGGTGAGCGGTTTCAGCCATTGCGGGTCGTGGTGTCACACCTTGCCCCTTGTGTTCAGAGCTACATTTGATACATCAAGGGGTGACGCAGTGTTGAGGAATTGGGTGGGGCTTGAGAAGGCCTCGCATGGCACGATCGAGAGCGCACGCTCTCAGGTCGATTCACTAGATGACATTGAGGAGATGCGAGTTCTGCTCAAGAATGTCATTTCGGCTCACGACACGCTCAAGCAAAGGCTGGAAGACAAGCTCACCAACATGACCAACTACATGGCCCTGTCCAAAAAAGGCCAATAAAAAGCCCCCCGGAGGAGGCCCTGTCCTTTCGACACACGCTCTAGCAACATCCATCACTGTTAAGGGATGAGTGCTTGTACCTGTTCTGCTTCTAAGGGAGGTTTTTTGGAGAAGTCGCACAGAGCTACGACACTCCTCACACAGCGTGGTTGGGCGGTACTCGCTGGGGCCGCCCTTTTCTTACGCGCTTGTGATCCGCCATGGGCCTTCGAGGCCGCCCATCAAAATCAGCCGGCCTGGCTTTTATGACACATCGGTATGTGATCAAAGCTGTCCTTAGGCGTGTCAACATCAGGGAGTTACTGGATCAAGGCCCTGAGGGCGGGGCCTTCTTTCATGCCAGGAAGTCTTCTCGCAGTCGCTAAGCCCCGGTGTATTTCTGCCTGCTAAGCATGATGATGCGTGCCAATAGAGAGCTGGAATTGACAGAACCTGACCCGGCAGTTTTAGACGCCCTTGTCACTAAGGCTTTAGAGCTTTCGGCAAGTGCAGGCGGGGAGTTGGAGCGCAGCTGCTGGATGGTGGTTCATGAGCATGCTCACGGAGTAAAGCCAACGGAGTACGACATCCGAGAAATTGACGAGCAGCTTTATCTGAAGGTTCTGGAGACCAGCCGATCCAGATCAGTTTGCTGAGATAGAGAGGTCGAATAACCTGCCGTAGCTTCTTAGAAATCAGGCTAGGAGCTAAGCAGTGCCGCAACTCGCCGCTCATCGAAGAGAACTCCACACCAGGAGTTGCCCCTCCTTTCTGCCAGCACTCCACAGCAGTTACAGCTGAACGCATTGCAGGTGAACTTGGCGTTCCCTATTCGGCTTTGGCTCATCTGTTAAGAGTTGGCCATGCCGCACCCCTCACGATTAAGGGCCTTTGCCAGCACCTATGTCCTATTAAGCCCCATTGCCAAGGGGTGCTCCTCTTCCACGCCCCTGACGTTTCTCAACAAAGGCGTTAGGACAAGGCAAGCCGCCTCAAAACCTATGCCACCTGAACTATTGAGGCTCTATCTATTTGAGATTGGGATCGTTGTTATTGGTGCTGCTGCCTTCTTTGCCTGGCGTTTTGGAGGGAACGGTGACGACGGCTGATTGACTGCTCAACCTCACAGTGTTCAGCTCGAAAGACCAACTCGGCCTCATGGGTTCGATGTAACTGGGTAAGTGTTCGAACTGCTTCTCCGCCCCTAAAAGAGCTAGGACAACAGGAGACACATCGAAAACTATGGAAGACACCGCTGTTCAAGCAGGCGACAATTTGCGCTATCTGCTGGTTGCACTCGGTGTTATTGGTGGTGGTGGTCTAGCTGTCTGGCTTCAAAGGGACAAGAAAGCCGACAAGAAACCGAAGCAAAAACAATTTGTTCCCAAGAACAAGAAAGGGTTTCAGTGATTGACTGCCCAAAACAAGTGATGAGATCACACCAAGTGCCAGGGGTTTTCTTTTGGACGTTCAATCAGCCCACGTCGCTGTGCACCTATAGCGCGTGCTCATGGCAACAGCAATTGTTATGCAGGACATATCAGTGACAGTTTTGCCTTGAGGGACTTTTCGCTGCGCCTGCGCCTGTGCCATCTCCTCCGATTCACCATCAGCCGTCGCCTCTCCTGCCCGAACGGAACCAGGCCAGGAAGCCAGCAGCACCAATAGCAACGATCCCACCGAATAGATAAAGCAATTCTTTCTGAACAAGGTTGTCCTCCATAGGTTCTGACCAGTCTCTTCTTGTCCTAGCTCATTTGTTGAGAAACGTCAGGGATGTAGAAGCGCAGAGCATCTTTGACGCTGGGGTCAGCGGTACATAGATACTGACACGTAGGTCTCGACGCTGAGGCAGGTCAGGAATGGCAAGACGCAATGTTTATCTGACCCAAAGGGTTATTGGTCTCTGTGTTTTAAAGATGTTCTCGGCTGTAGCTACTTAGACCGCCCCATCGAAGTGATCAAAGGCCGCCAGATGATGGGCGAGCTCGCCTTACTGAAAACCAGATCGATGAACCCAGGCCTGGATGACACAAGGGAGCGATTGAAAAGACTGCAAGAAGAGGGTTGGATGGCCACGGCATCCCACTAGTGGTATGGGTCGTGTCACCCTCCTGGTAATGGCCTCCAATCATCTGAGACCTGTGAAGGGCTATGCGCGAAGGTCTTCTCCAGATCCCTTTTGAATGAATCATCCCGACTGATTGGGCTGTGATCGCGACCTGATTCAGTGTCTAGGCTGATTTCCTGTGAAAGCCTGACCTCCTTTGTTGCTCTGAACCATCCCAGTTCTTTGGCGATCCCAAAAAACGGCCAGATAGCGAAATAGAGGCAAATGATCGCAAGGCCTACATATCCACCGTTCAATTCCATACCGGAGAACTGACAAACGTTTGCTGTATTCAGCATGGCCACAAGAGGCACGAACAGGAAGCGAACAGTACAAAGAGCAAAGAAACGGCTCGAAGCTCCTCTTGCTGAAGAGGAGAACAACAGCGAGTCGAAGAGGTAAGCGTTGAATCTTGGTTAAGCGAAGACGCTGTGGTTAGTGCTTTAGGAGACGATCGATTTTAATTCGCGAAAACCGTACCAGAGACGTTCACGACGGGATGTCTATCGCCAACCGGCCCTGGTTCTCACGACCCTTTTGTTCGGTCGCACCATCCAGCTGCATCAAAATGTAGGGGTCTTGAGGAGATCAATCATGTATTCACTATTCGATTCAGTCTTTGACGTTCCATTCGGCTACAGCATCGCTCGTGATCGCGTTGTTGTGATCCCTGATTCGGAGTACAACAAGCTGCGTGCCCAAGAAAACGAGCGCCAAGTTGCCAGACTTGAAGCTCGTAAAGAGCATCACTCGCAAGTAATTGAGCTCCTTAATGAGCAGATCGGCGAACTCCAAGCTGCACTACCAGCAAATGAGTCAGACAAAGAGTTAGCGGCCACAAAAGAGTGACCGCTAGCGGCAGCTGGAGTGGGACCCATCTGCCGTCGTTTGCTGGGATACAACAGCACGTTCTACGGGGCCTGCGGGCCCCTTTCTCTTGTCTGAGCTAGTAGTTTCTGGCAAGTGACAGTAAGGGGTTATTGGATAGGAGTGAAGATTGGGGGCGTCGTTAAAAAGGTAATGCCTACCCGAATCCCCCATCCAGATTTGGGGATTCTTTTTTATGTTCTTAGCAGCAAAAAATGCTTGTGCGATCCAGTCCCTGAGTGGTGCGAAAGGGTAGTGCGGGGGTGTTTAGAGACAGTTGATCGAAAGGAGTAATTCTGCCTGCTGACGTCTTATTCCTGCTTGCGTAGACCTAGATCCGGAGACCGAGGACGTAGAACCCCTGAAAACCTGTCCTGGAATTGAGGGCATCCGATGCGGGTGCCCTTCTTCATGTCAGTTGTTTGTGTTACTTGTAGAGAAAACGCATCTGTTCTTGATGCTTGTGCTCAAACTCATTTCTGGCATTGAGCCAGGTCACTGAGTTTTTACAGAGGTTGAGTGAATCTATGGATAGCGGTGAAGGATTAAGACAAAAAGTCGCCACCGCTCTAGGGGGAGAAAGTAAATAAGTAAAAGCCCCGCAGTATGGCGGAGCTTTTTGTTGATTCACTGCTATGACATGTTCAGAGATCAACAATCGATGTTAGAAGAGCAACTAAATGTATTCATTGCCAAGGCTCAAGCAGACGCCTCATTGCAGGAACAACTCAAAGCAGAAGGCACTGACCCTGTTGCTATTGCCAAAGCTGCTGGCTTCTCGATCACCACAGAAGATTACAAAGAGCATCGCTAAACCCTGTCTGATAATGAGCTGGAGGGTGTGGCTGGTGGCGGCGATCAGACCAGCTTAAATTTGGGGCCGTTTTGCACAGATTCAGCCGTCAGCTTTTGCGTTTGCGTTGGTAGCGATTAAATACAGAGACGTAACATCTGCCTAATAACAGCACAGCCTACCCATCAAAGCCATTGCATTGGCATGGGCTTTTTATTTCTTAAAACACCTCACTATTAGCTTAAAACGACATCCGATACCTGGCACGATTGAGATCATTCGCTGTCTTACTTTGGTCACTTTAGAGCTAGCCAATAAACTCCAGACACTTGAGGCCCAGCAAAGCAAAGCTCTTCAATTCTTATCTCTACCGATACATCTATCTCCTCAAAGCAACCAGTAAAGACTTCGCTCTTTATCGCCATCTCTAATTCCATTTGTTTTTCTAAATCTCACCGCAACCTGATGCCAATCCTTAGGAATCTGATTGAGGCGAATATCCCAAGCCATGGCAATCGATATTATTTATTTGCATCCAACTTGGTTGTAAAATAGAATTGATTAACCACAAGCATTATGAATTATAGACCTTGGCTTTTGATAAAGCAACGGAAGGTAAGGTTGATTCTTGGTTGAAGCACTCTCTTTCGTCTCGGTAACGCATGTAGCCATTCTTTTTGACATTGAGGGTGCATGATCAACAGATCGCCTCCCTGCAAATGAAGCACTTCCCGCAACGGTTGATGGCGATGCTTTAAACAGAAATCCCTTGTTGCTCCCAGTGACAAGGAAGCGATCTGTGTGTTTGGTTCAATCTCAGCTTCATCATCCGCATGCCAACCCATGCTGTCGTTGCCATTGCGATAGAGATTCAGTAAACAACCGTTGAAGTTTTCCTTGCAGGCCGTATTCACTCGCCTGAGCAAGGGATAGAGCCAATCAGGCAATCCTTCGCCGCGATGGTTTACACCGCTGTAGTGATAGTTGACCCCCTCCGCTGCCATGAATGCCGTCAGTCGTGGGACAACGTGATGACGTCCGTAGACTCGAACAACCGGTTGCTCCCAAGCCACACCGTCTTGTAGTCGATGCAGCCAGGATCGAGCATCAGCGCAGTTCAACCAATTGACCATCCACGTCCAAGGGCGAGCTTCTGCCCAACCGTGTCTTTGTGATGGCTGTGCCATAGAGCTCCTAGCCAACATTATTGAACAGAACCATGTTGGCTTTATAGATGGCGGAGAGTAGTCATAGATGCCAGTGTTGAGTCATAGCTGAAACACTCCGCGGGTGACCACGACCAAGCAAAACCAACCCGCTTTGATTCAGGCATTAATGAAGCCAGAGGCTTATCCACATCCGGTGAAGGTTGTGGAGCTTGTCGAAACCCACATTTCCTGGGTGCTTCTGACCGGTTCCTATGTCTACAAGCTCAAAAAAGCTGTGCATTTGGACTTTCTAGACGCCACCACGCTGAAGCAACGCCTTCATTTTTGCCAAGAGGAGCTGCGCCTAAATCGTCGCTTGGCCCCAGACCTTTATCTAGGTGTGACCAGGATTCTCGAATCAGTTGATGGCGCCAAAGTTCTCGATGAAAACTTTGAATCGAATGATCCATCCACAAACGGTGTGGTTGAGGTTGCTGTGAAGATGCGTCAGTTCCCTGCCTCTCGTCTTCTCAGTGTTTATCTGAGTGATGGGGTTTTGAAGACTGAATCCCTAAAAAGGCTTGCTTTCGAACTTGCAGAGTTTCATCTCAGTGTCAAAACGGCCGTTGCAGATGGTGATTTTGGTGGGTTTGATGCGGTAATCAATCCTGTTCATGCCAATTTGCGTGTATTGGATCAGTTGAAACTTCCTGAGCCATTAGAGCTTTGGCTTGAGCAGCATCGAGCTTGGATTAAGAGGATTCAGCCAGAACTGGCTTTTCGTTTTAAACAACGACTCAACGCAGGAGCCATACGCGAATGCCATGGCGATCTTCATGTCGGCAATATTTATCTAAACAATGATGACCGCCTGGAAGTCTTCGATGCCATTGATTTTAATCCAAGTCTTCGTTGGATCGATCCGATTAGTGAAATGGCATTTCTAGTGATGGATTTTGAGGTACACGATCATCAGGGTGATGCCATGGTGATACTCAACGAATGGCTTGAGCAGACAGGCGATTACAAGGCTCTTGACCTTTGGCCTTGGTATTCGGCTTACCGAGCGCTTGTGCGCGCCAAGGTGAGTGGCCTGCAATGGCAACAACTCACCTCCCAGAGTCAACATGACTCTGTTGATCAGCAACACCTTCAACGGCTGCTTAAGGATCTCAACCTCTACATTCAGCGGGCAAGAGAGGTCCAGCAAACAAAATCAGCCGGTATTGTGCTGATGCATGGACTCAGCGGTAGTGGTAAATCCTTCTTAAGTGAGCAGCTCTATCAGCAGTTGCCAGCAGTACGCTTGCGTTCAGATGTTGAACGTCAGCGTGCTTTCGGTCGCCGACCACTGCACAAGCTGCTTGGCTTTGAGAAAGGATCGATGACAAGTGGTGGAATTACACCACTTTTTCAAGGAGATCCTTATCGACCTGAGGTCACCCAGTGGTTGTTTGATCAATGCCTACCGGCATTGACTCAAAGTTGCTTGAGCAGTGGTTACACCACAATTGTTGATGCCACCTTCTTACGCGAACGAGAACGACAGCGAATGTTTGTATTAGCGCGTCAACAAGGATGCCCGATTGCCATCGTGGCCTGTGAATGTAGTGATTTCACAGCTCAGCAGCATATCGCTACAAGGATGGGGATTGGAACAGACCCCTCTGAGGCAGATTTAAGCGTGCGTGAACTGCAGAAAGCGTGGATTGAACCTCTAACAACCTATGAGCAAGACTTCACGGTTAGGTTTACGGAAAAAACTCCGATCAGCATTGGCCTAGAACGTTTGCGTGTTTTGTTGAATCCTTAGTGCATCCGATACACTTTGCTTTTGCAATAGAGTATGACTTTGGTTCTCTTGTGGGGACAAATGGTGAAGAATCTTTGGCTATAGATTTCTGCTTTTGTATTTCTCTACGACCAAGACAGGAAATCTAACCAAAATATAATTTACAGCTTACCTTTTGCTCATTGACCATTAAGATTGAGTAATCTTCTCAGGGTCTAAGTTTCACAACTAACAAAAACTTGCCGCTATTCTGTTGATCTTCCCTGTTGTTCTGTTTTGCAAAAATGAAGGCTTAAGGTATTTCGCATATCGTTCATAATAACGGCATTTTATTTCATGTATGTTTGTTCTTGATATTCACATTTAGAAACATCTATGACTGTGCTTTTCCTTGCCTTAATCAACGCTTAGATTTTTCTGAGAATCATCTGAATCATAGATAAACCCTTCACTTGTAGGGTTTTTTTGCGCTGTATTCAAGACAAGAATTCTTGCGTAGGCGGATTTACTTCAATGGCTTTTCAACTTGGTGGTCAGACCTATGCGGTTAACGCCTCAGGGGCGGACATCACGGGCTTCGATCCATCTCGTGATCGTCTTGATTTTGGCGACATTTCCGTACATGGACTAATCCTTGGCAAGCTTGTCGATGGCACCGCGGTGCTTGTTAATCCTTGGCAAGATAGTGATTATCAAAGGATTCTTGATCACAACGGCAACGGAATTAGCTGGAACCAGCTAACGCTTGAAAATTTCGCCCCGGTTGGTAATGAACACTTGCGGGAGGATATCGGCGGTGTGATGTCCTGGGAGTTGGGTATCGGTCCGCGCAATGCAGACACGGTCTACATACGTTCCCATGAATATGGCGTCCATGAGCGGCTCGAGAACTTTGATCCCCAGACCCAGAAGCTGAACTTTCTATATCTAGGCACACGTGAGCGCTTGTCATTGACCGACACCGACGAGGGCCTACTGATTTCAGTGGATCCCTCATCACAGAGCTTGCTGTTGGTGGGAGTGAAGCGTACTGATTTGTATGCAGGCAACCTGGAGTTCCATTTTGACCAGGTAATGGAAGACAACCTCGAGGAACCCTTTGGGGTTGCTGAGGTTGCCGTCAGCCTGGTTAGTCGGGAGTTATTGCTGACACCGCAGTCAATTGGAGGTGCAACGACCGATGGCTACCAGGTGCGTTCTGGCCAGTTGGTTCAGGCGGCTGAAACGCTAACCATCAACGAGGTTGACCACAGCATGCATCACAGCCCACATCACAACGCCTTGGATCACAGCGCCATTGGCTCTGATATGTCTACTGGTGATGCTGTGTTGGCCAGCAATGGTTCGCTGTCGCTTGAGGTGAGTGGTTACCTGTATTGGGGAGGCATGAGTGGAAAGCTAACGCTCACAAATTGCGGCAATACAGATCTAGATGGCTGGTCGGTGTCCTTCGTGACTCCGCATACAAACTTCCAGAGCTGGGCCGGGGATGCTCAGATTGAGTCGTTGGCGGATGGTACCAACCGGATCACATTGACACCTGCGTCCTGGAACAAGAGCATCGCAATTGGCCAGAATATCGAGGTGAGTTTCAACGCTCAGAGCGTAGGTCTGCCAAATAGTGGCAGTTTGAACAGCGAACTGTTCTTTGCTGACGGTCAGACACAGATGCCATCAGGAGGCATCACTGTTGAGGCGGAACCTATGCAGCCTCAGGAGTCTGAGACGTCTAGTACCCCGACGACCACTGATTTTGAGCCTGAGACGGGGACCAACGACGACGCGCATCTATTGGAGGTGTCTTCTATGGCCATCGCAAATGGGTCTAAGCGGATCGTGGGCTATTTCGAAGAGTGGGGTATCTACTCCCGCGACTTTTTGGTGCAAGACATCAATGTCGAAGACTTGACCCACATCAACTACTCCTTTTTCGATGTTAAGGCCAATGGAGATGTCAACCTTTTTGATTCTTGGGCTGCCACCGATAAGCGTTACAGCGCCGAGGAGCAAGTTAGCCGTACCTTTAGTGCCGACGAGTGGGCCGCCCTGGACGATTCACGTCGCTCCAGCTATACGTCTGGTTCTGAATTTACGACTCGCACCAATGGGAATGGAAGCGTGAGCGTGAGTGGTGTACCAGTGGGCTGGGACGTTAACGGTGAGCTTGCAGGCAACCTGCGTCAGTTTGCCCTTTTGAAGCAACTGAATCCCGACATCAATCTTGGCCTTGCCCTTGGTGGTTGGACCTTGTCCGACGAGTTCAGCCTTGCCTTTGATGATGTGGCCGGCCGTGAGCGGTTTACTGACAACGTCATTTCAACACTCGAGACTTACGACTTTTTCAATACCGTTGATTTCGACTGGGAGTATCCAGGAGGTGGTGGTCTTAGCGGTAATGCTTCCAGTGATCAGGACGGCGCCAACTTCGCGGCGACGCTGAAGGTTTTGCGTCAGAAGATGGATCTCCTCGAGACTCGCACCGGCGAGGACTACGAGATCTCAATTGCTACCGCGGGAGGTCAAGAGAAGCTGGCTAATCTCAATCTGCCGGCAATTGATGCTTACGTCGATTTTTATAATGTGATGACCTACGACTTCCATGGCGGCTGGGAGTCTGTTACAGGACACCAGGCTGCGATGACGGCTGATGCTGGTGGTTATGACGTCGTGACTGCCATTCAGCAGTTCAGGAATGCTGGAATTGCCCCCGAGAAGGTGGTATTGGGAGCACCGACTTATACGAGGGCATGGGGTGGCGTCGACAGTGGTGAAAAGCTGGGTTATGGCGAGCTGGGCTCTGCAAACTCTGCTCCCGGTTCTTATGAGGCTGGCAATTATGACCAGAAGGATCTCGTTACTGGCATCAATAATGGCTCCTATGACCTTGCCTGGGACGACGATTCCAAGGCTGCCTATCTCTACAACGACCAGGAGCAGATCTGGAGTTCGATCGAGACACCAAGCACAATTGCAGGTAAAGCTGCTTACGTCGATGCCGCTGAGCTGGGCGGAATGATGTTCTGGGCATTATCCAGCGATAGTTCTGGCGAGCAGAGCTTGATTGGTGCTGCGTCCGATCTTCTTCGTGGCGGGGTCTCTCCTGATCTGGTTATTGCACGTAGCCCTGGTTTCGATGTTGTGTTCGGTGGTGATGGGCAGTTCAACATCAGCGACTTCACCACTCTTGCCTGATTGCCGATTTGATGGGCTCTATCGACAGACCCTCTTTTTACATCTTTAGATAGAGTCGGAAGGGTTTCACGATGGTCTGAATGATGAACTGCCTTTTAAGCAAGTAAGGCGATGATTTTTTGATCACCGCCTTGGAGACATTAATACAATTGTTATCTTCCAAGACCAAGCTGACGTTCTTGATGAGGTTGGTACGTCATCAAATTTCTATTTTTTCGTAGCTATTCAGAAGAATGATTAGCAACAGTAAGCACTGATGGGATTCCTTTTGTAGAGAATTAGCGAATGTTCTAGCTCTACCTAATCATAGCAATGGTCGATGCTGGTTTTGGTTGTATTTTTCAATGAGATGCTTATGAAGCTGATGGATTAGACTCTATAGCAATATTAATTATTTAATTTTTTACTGTAGATAACTTTTAAAGTAATTACTAGAGTCGGATGCGAATGCCGGTATCTACACTCTGTTGTAAATGGTCCCCAGTTTTAGGATTGTCGCTCCATGCATCGATAGTATTACCTCCGCTAATCCATGCAATTCGGTAACCCAAGTAAAAACTTGTATCCTTGGAAAGCTCATTGGAAATTCCAGTCTTGCCTTGGCCAGCAAAGGTTGTTCCTGAAGCGCATCCTTTGTGAGCACCACTCATAACATTGTATTCACTGAAGGTAAACCCTAATCCTCCACGGATATAAGGAGTAAACTTAGAATTTGTTTTAATATCCTTGATTACATTGGGTTGCAATAAATTAGTGGCGATTTGGTCTCCGTCATTCCAATTTTTTCTTCCTGATATTTTGAATTTGTTCGTAGCTGTTGGGTAAAGGCCTAAATATTCACCTTCGAGACGTCATTCACCCGGGAAGATATAACCGATAGCAATATTTGGACCTATTGTTTTATTGATTTATAAGATTCGTCTGATATCCAAGGAGCCGAGTCGTTGGTACTCTCAAGAGACATATTGCTAGTTAAGCCTATAGATAGTCCTAACGAAGTGTAGAAACCGCTGTTTTCAGCATTACGCTCTCTGCTTGATTCAGTCAGATTCTTTTGCTCGTATTGCTCATTGATAGGCTTTGACATGACTGGTCCAGGCATAATCAATGCCGAAAAGATCAGGCAAGTAGCAAATCTTTCTTTCATCATTGGGTGACTCATGGTGAATGGCCTTATTTTAATACTGCTTTAGCAGACTGTAGTCTTATAGGCAAAAAAACTATTTTCATGTCTGCCATGTTTCTTGATTGCAACAAATGGATTTGCCTTGGTTGTATTTATAAGTCAAGAAAGTCTGCGAGGCATGAGGAAGATCCCCTATATGTCGTGCTTTTGACGATCCATTGATAGAGACTTCTTGAATCTTTTGGTTATTGTTTTTTCTATATGTCGTCACTCTGACAACATTTCAGCCAAGCAAGCTTACTCTTTGATAGCAGAACCATAGCCAGTGCTGAAACAGTAGATTTCGATGTGATCGCCATAGAGTTAAAGGGTTGTCTGGATTAAAGTTTTCAGGAGGCTGAACATCACCTCGCGCTTGATCACGTTCCATCTCTGTTAACAGGCGGCCTGCGTTGTACTCCGGATGGCCAAGATGCACCAGTTGGCGTTGATCGGTGGTTTCAAAGATCGTGTATCCAACCTTCTCACCATGTGCCAGTAAACGTAGACGCCCCTGTCGTTGTGCAGCTTCCATTGCGCCATCAGGTAACTCCGCATGGCGACTCTGCGGACACACAAATCGATCGTCTTGAGTGCCCATCAGGGCATGGCCGGGGACCAAGCTGCGCATTGGGAACACCCCGAATAACTTTTTGCTAAATGACTTTTTATCGACACCTTCGAGATAGGCCATGGCAAAACCAGCCCAGCACAAGCCAAGCGTGCTTGCACAGTTCTGCCGTGCCTCTTCGATGATTTTCACTAGCTCTGGCCAGTAGTTCACCTCCTCAAATGGAAGATGCTCAACTGGTGCTCCAGTGATGATCAAACCATCAATAGGACTAGGCTCCATCGCTTCCTCCCAGCTCACATAGAGATTGTCGAGATGAGCAAGGTCCCATGTTTTATAGCTATGGCTACGAAGCCTTATCCAAATTGGTTCGATCTGTAGTGGGGAAAGCCCTAGGGGATGCAGCAGATTGAATTCATACTGCTTGCCCAGGGGCATGATGTTGAGGATTCCGATTCTTAATGGCCGGATGTCCTGACGTTCTGCAAGTTCCGGCTCTATCCATGAGATCCGGTTCTTCTCCACCGCGGCGATCTTGTGATAACTGCGTGGCAGGATCAGCGCCATCTATGCCTCCAGTCTCAGCTGATGACCGCTAGGGCCTGTTCAAAATCAGCCTTGATGTCTTCGATGTGTTCAAGGCCAACAGATACCCTAACCATTGTGGGAGTGACTCCTGCAGATTCCTGCTCTTGAGCAGAAAGTTGTTGATGCGTGGTGGATGCAGGATGAATCACCAAGGTCTTGGCATCACCAACATTGGCGAGATGGCTAGCTAATTCAAGACCATTGATGAAGCTCACAGCATCATCAAAGCCTCCTTTAAGGGAGAACATCAGCATGCATCCCATGCCTCGATTCGTTAGGTATGTTTTGGCTTGTGCGTGGTATGGGTCATTTTTCAGGCCGGGATAGTTGACACTGGCAACCTTGGGATGATCCTGCAGCCATGTAGCAAGAGCCATGGCATTGGATGCATGGCGCTCCACTCGCAAACTCAGTGTTTCGAGCCCTTGCAAAAGTAGGAATGAATTGAATGGACTAAGAGCTGCACCCCAGTCGCGCAGTCCCTCAACTCGAGCTCGCAGTGCAAAGGCCACATTGCGATTGCTTGGAACGCCGAGCATGGAGCAGATGTCGCTGCCGAAGCCGAAAGCATCCCAGTGCACCAGACCGTGATATGCCGCGCTTGGCTCACTCATCAGTGGGAACTTGCCATTGCCCCAGTTAAAGGTGCCAGCATCCACAAGCACTCCACCAAGGCTGGTGCCATGGCCTCCAATCCATTTGGTCGCACTTTCCACCACCACATCAGCGCCATGCTCTATGGGCCGAAGCAAAGCACCAGCTGCTCCAAGGGTGTTGTCAACAATTAAGGGGATTCCCATGTCTTTTGCTAAGCATGAAAGGCTTTTAAAGTCAGGGATATTGAAGCGAGGGTTCCCCATCGACTCCACATAAATTGCTTTTGTGTTGGCATCGATTTGTGTGGCAAAGCTATCAACATCATCACCATCCGCAAACTTCACATCAATGCCAAGGCGGGGAAACTGCACCTTGAATTGATTGTAGGTTCCTCCATACAAGAAGGATGTTGAGACAAGATTGTCACCAGCCTGCATGCAGTTTGTAATTGCCAGGAACTGGGCGGATTGTCCGGAAGCTGTCGCTACAGCAGCAATCCCTCCCTCAAGAGCCGCAACACGCTTTTCAAACACATCCGTCGTGGGGTTCATCAGACGGGTGTAAATGTTGCCGAATTCTTTAAGACCAAACAGGTTGGCACCATGTTCAGCGTCATTAAAGACATACGAACTGGTTTGATAAATGGGTACAGCTCGTGAGTTCGTGACAGGATCAGCTACCTGGCCGGCATGAAGCTGTAGGGTTTCGAAGCGATGTGAAGTCAACTACATCTAAACAGGAAGGTCCCTTCTTTCTAGCAACTTCGTCTCAGGCGCGGTTCCAGTCGTCAGGTAGATCAGCTTTATCTGTCTTTGCTAAGGATGGCAGTGTTTCGCGAATCAAGGGAACCAATTCGGCCCTCACTTCCTGGCGGAATCCTTCGACCACAGAGGCATTGAGTATGGGATAGGTCTGATCAGCTGCAGTGTCTTCTTCTCTTAATTGGCGCCATTTTGTCGGCTCTTGAGCTTTGAGAGCGTTGAGGGGGGCCTGGAAATCAAAACTCACCACAAGGCCCTGCTCATCAGCAAGCTTGGATGCACGGTTAGCAATCGATTCACGTACAGCATCGAACTTCTTGGCCTTGAGGGTGTCTGGCAGGCCGAGAACAGGTTCGTAATAGTCGAGAGCTCGCAATTCTTCTTCCAGCAGGATCGGCCATGCGCCACGAGCGTTCTCTTCAAGTGCGAGAGCTAACTCTGCTTCATTCATGGCCTGGAGATAGAAGTTGAGCCTGCGGTAATAAGACTTGTCCTCAGTGGCTTTTTTGGCTGCAGCCTTGCCAGTGACGATTGCTGGCAGAGCGGCTTCAGCCTTTCTTAGGAACTGGCGGTCCTCTCGCTCCAAGTTCATTGCACCCCAACGCTGCCGGTAGTCCCATAGCTCCGCATAGCGGGCTACGTCCTCGCTGGACCAGCCAAGTTCTTTGAGCTCATCAGCTCGGTGAGTGGATTCCTTGGCCACGCGAGGGTTTCATGTAATGGACGGCAGCGTAAGCGGCGGCGGGCTGATCAGTGCCATCGAGCCTTTGTTGGTTCGTTCCGGTAGCGTCATCTTTGCCTTTGAGTTGGTTGTCATGGGGAAACGCCACCTCGCTCTAATGCTTATCAGCGCTGGGGTTTTAAGCCTCATGGGTAGCTTGGCTTTGAAGTCACTCAGTACCACGAATGTTTTTGTGGCGGAACGCCAATCCGCACCAAAAAGTCCGATTCTGCCAAGCGATGCCGATCGGCCAAGTATGGCTGATGGGCGTCATTACCCCATCGTTCCAGATGATCCGATCAAGCTTGCGGATCTTCTTCAAGAAGTAGAAGAAGCGCTGCTTCAACCATCAACACCTGAAGAAGAGCTACCAAGCCTTGGCCATCAACAACAGATCATCTACCGGGTGTTATCTAAGGATCTACCCACTTCTAATAAGGTGCTGGCTCACTTGCCGAGCCGTTGGCGTCATGTGGCTGAACGGCATTTAGCCGCAAGGCGTGAGTTTCTTGCGATGCATAGGAGATCCTTTACTCCTCGCTTAATGCCGGCCTGGAGAATCATTCCGCCCGAGCCTGCAGAGAAGTTATTGAGCTATTACCGCAAAGCAGAACGTTCAACGGGTATCGATTGGGAAGTTTTGGCAGCGGTGAACCTTGTTGAAACAGGAATGGGCCGCATTGATGGGGTCTCTGTAGCTAATGCGCAAGGACCGATGCAGTTCTTGCCAACAACTTGGCAAGAGAATGGTATTGGAGAAGGTGACATCCGTGACCCCCATGACGCGATTCAGGCAGCCGCTCGCTATCTAGTACGCCGCGGCGGGCTGCAAGATATCCGTAAAGGGTTGTGGGGATATAACAATAGCGACCATTACGGAAGGGCCGTGCTCGAATACACAGCCTTATTGAAGGAAGATCCGCGCGCATTCACTGGCCTTTATCATTGGGAAATTCACTTTGACATTGATGCTGGGGATTTATGGCTGCCTGTTGGTTATAATCAAAACAAGCCAATTCCTGTGCCTACCTATTTAAGGAAGTTTCCAGCAAGTAGTCCAAGATAACCGCTTTGATCAATTTAGAATGGTCAGGATGATGATCAATTGCTAACACAGTATGAATTGGCCCATAAATAGTCAATAGCTTTTAATCCCCGTACGTTGAGCATAGCTATAACTGCTAGCAACCTAAAGTTATTTGGTTTAACCACCTGTTGATAATGAGATGTCTTTTATAGGCAGTTCTTGAATTCTGTAGATCAATCAATTTAGGATACTTGCTCGTTACCGCGAATCTTATTGGCTTGATCTGGAACTAGTGGATTGCAGTTAATACCTCTCCTTCAATGAAGATTAACTATAAATTAGAAGTTAGAGTCTTGCGGCTCTTTCCCGTAAGTTTTTTGACCCTAATATTAAAACACTCAATACAACCAGTGCCGCGATGATGTTGTAGACGATCAAAAAGATAGGAAAGGTTAGCTCTAAGCTATTGGTGCAGAGAAGTATCGCTATAATCAGTAGTTGGAATCCCAAGCCAAAGATAGAGATTAAGCTCATAATCCAGTTTGGGATTGGGCGAGATCTTGAGTTGGTTATTTGATTGCCCTTGAACATTGTGTCGATAATCCAGTCCTGCCACCCGTAGAAAATTAGATATAGCTTATGAAGAATAAATAACACTCTTGGATTTTCTTGAGGGTAAGGAATTGGAGATGTCACTTCGGATATACGGCTTGTTTTATCTCCGGACGCCTGATGCCTTTTGATCACATAAAAATAATTAAATATGGTCCCTTGCAATTGAAATGAGATCCAGGTCAGCGCAATTATCCCAACAGGTACCATCAGCGGGATGCCAATCGCAAACAACACAAGCCCGTTCAGAATTAAATCATTTATTGAGTCCAAGTATCTACCAGTATGTGATGGTCTATTTCTTGCACGTGCCATTTCACCATCTGCAGCATCAAGCAAGCTTTTTAATATCAGTAGTGATCCTGCAAGTGTAAGTGCATAACGATTATAAATTAGCAGTACACTAACTAGGCCTACTGCGGTAAATAGCCATGTCAATGTGATAGCGCCAATCGATGTGGGTAGCAGTCGTTTTACCAGCCATATTGCCCCTGGACGTGCATAATCTGACAGGTCCCAAAACTTATGTTCAGGGGGAAGTTTTGGCATTATAGTAGTGTTATTGTTGGCTTAGTAGAAATCGCAATAATTTTACGATCAAAACTTGTCAATCGTTGAATTTGGATTTGAGATACATTCTGCATGTTGTCGCTTCTACTTTTTGATAATTCAGGGCCTATGTATACACTTAATTAGGTCCTCTTGAACAAAGCTTAGCATTGTGATACCGAGGCAGGTGGTAGCTCAGTAGGTAGTCCTATCAGCTCGGCGCTCACTTCCCACAGCGACTTGGCCAGATTGTTGTCCTGTGCTTCCTTGCTTATACTTGCCTCTTCAAAACGGTGCTGCCCTGGACCGTCAAGACGATTGCTTCGATAGCTAAATGGAGATGTGTTTAACGATTGCTCTGTCGCAAGTCTCGATAGTAGAGACCCCGCATTCTCTGCTGATTCGCTAATGCGCAACACATCTCGCACCACTAGTGAAAAGACCCGCTGACCCCATTCGTTGTAGCGCCGACTGTAGCGAAAGAAGCCTCCTGAGCTGCGAGGTATCACTAGCCCTGGTGCCCAGGCCAGCACTGGCATCTGTATGGAACGCAAACTCAGGCGTCTTGCCAATTCCCGAGCGAACAGTACATTGCAAAGCTTGCTGTCTTTGTAGGCCTTGTCTGCATTAAAGCTTGAACTGCCATCAATCATCTCAAAGCCCGCTCCGGTTTTGAGACCCGTCAAATCACCTAAGCCAGCAGGCTTGCCAAAGCGTCCGCCAGGAGAATTGGAGTCATGCACCTCGGAAGCTGTTACCACCACACGTGGGCTCATCCCTGCATCTAACAGCGGTAATAGGCGGATGCTCAAGGCCTGATGACCAAGATGATTCACCGCGATGGTGAGTTCGTAGCCCTGAGATGAGAGCTGCGCTTTTGCTGCACCAGTGTATTGAAGGCCAGCATTGAGGATCAAGGTATCGATTGGCTGGCCGATGCTCAATAGCTCATCAGCACAATGTTTGATGCTTTCCAAATCAGCCAAGTCCATGACTGGAGCTGAAACTGGGCTCCTCTCTTGCTGATGTTGAACTGTCTCTTCTGAGAGCTTTTTAAGCGTTGCCGTGGCTGTAGAACGATCTCGACAAGGCAGAATGAGCTGATGCCCAGCACGATGCATTCGAACTGCAGCTTGATAGCCGATTCCAGAACTTGCTCCTGTGAGCAGGATTCGACGGCTGTGGACTGTTGACGAGGGGGCTTTGGTCATGGTTTGCACCCTATGCAGAAGATGGTGCTGGGTGCCTCGCTCTAGGGGATGACCTTCAACGCTGCTACACGCTGAATTGAATTCGTCGCACCATCCTTTACGTCTAGTTCAAACACAATTCCTTTCTCAGGCAAGAAAAAAGGCGGGGTAGGAGTTCTTTCCGCCTAGCAGCTAACGACTGTTTTTTGTCTAGTGCTCAGCCCTGCACCAAGCCGACAACCAACGTCACGACAGCAACCAGCAGTCCACCCCATTTAATAATTGCCTCATCTTTGTCATATGAGCAAGCAGCAAGGATAGCTGCAAGCTGAATGATAACGATGTTATTGAACATGGTGATCAGAGTAGATGGCATTTATTTTGTAGCGAAGCGAACCTTTTCTGTCTATCTCACGACCAGCTCTTCTGCAGCTTCTTGATCATCCGCCATATCAGTTCACGCGTATTGGGATGGATTCGTTCCATATCGATGGACGTGCAAGCGCTGAGATCAGCCATTCGCAGACATTGATGGACTAAAGATACTTCCCTCATTAAAAGCTGTTTTTTACTGATGTTGAGTGCTGTAATCATGATTGCTACAGTTATGATGATCAAGAAACCGAAGGCTGCTTGATTCTTTCGGAATCTATTAGACATGAAACTTCAATGTTTCAATGAAGTTTTGCGAATGCTAAATCTGGCTGATCTAGAACATTGGCATGGTTTTGCTTTTGAGCTGCTGCATTGTCCCCAGGATGACTGCACAATTTAAGGTTGAATGAAACTGCGGCGGTCATGAAAGTCTGGACCTTGACCTGTGTGGCGAATGGCCCAATAGCTATAATCTGCATCGGCATGTTTGATGACCGCAGCGAGAGAGAACTCTGGGCAGGAAATACCTGGCAACCAGGGCTGTAAATTGAGAAGCACATCACAGCGAAAATCTTTTGCTCCACCATGGATGCTGATGGTTGGGAGGAGTACGCCGAGCTCTGGTTTGAGCCCGTTGCGGTAGTTCTCAAGGGAGTAAAGATTCCAATTACCACTAGGGGCAACATTCAGTTCCCAGTAGTTCTCTTGCCCAGGATGAGCGAGGAATGCCTCGAAGCAAGTGTTTGACCAAAGCTCATCACATCTCTGTGGTGAAACTGCAGTGGCGGGCATTTGAATATCGTTGAGCCCAGCTTCTCCTCGACTTCGAAGCCCATAA
The DNA here is from genome assembly GCF_047304515.1 of Prochlorococcus sp. MIT 1306. Lineage (NCBI taxonomy): Bacteria > Bacillati > Cyanobacteriota > Cyanophyceae > Synechococcales > Prochlorococcaceae > Prochlorococcus > Prochlorococcus sp. MIT 1306. Next base: position 814,887 of record NZ_CP138959.1, read on the forward strand.
CTGAGCTCAAGAATCCCTTCTTCATGCCATACAAACTCAGCACTAACTAGTAAGTTTGGTTTCTGCCTTGGTTCATAGGGAACCAGAGTGCATACTTGGCGTGTCATGACAGCATGGCGAGCCATCTTTAGCTTTGGCTCCTCAGGCGCTCTACCAAGCCAACAATAGAGGTCCACTGAGCTTCAATACTTTCCATGAGGCGGAACTGCACCTCCGCGCGATCAAGGTTTTGGTTTGGATGTTTCGTTTTGAAATAGATGTTGCCATTGAGGTGATCAGTAAGGAAGCGCAAACCAAGTTCAAATGGGATCAATTTGATGCACTCGGGGATGTAGTGATAATCCCTTTCACTCAAGAAGCCTCTTGCTACAGACAGGTATCCATCAAGGATTGCTTCACATACTGAGAGATCAAATTGAACTTGGCTGATATCGGTAGCTTCCTCTCCTGCTGGATTACAACAGGAACGAAGGCAATCACCAATGTCATAGTGAACCAGGCCAGGTTTGACGGTATCGAGGTCAATCAACCCCACCGCCTGTCTTGTGAGGTTGTCGATCATGACATTGTTGATCTTCGGATCACCATGAATGGGACGTTTCTTTAATTCACCACGACAAAGTGCGGCTTCTAGTACATCGACGCCAGCGCGACGGGTCTCTATGAAATGCATCGCCGAGCTAAGGCGTGAGTCTCGCTTCAAAGTTGTAACGCTACCACTGCATCCTATGGTTTGGGCGATGTCGAACTGTTGTAAGTAAGCAGGAGTAACGTGAAAATTCTCAAGCGTGTCTGCTAACCCATCGTTGGGGAGATCACTGATAAGGTAATGAAACATGCCAAGTGCATATCCGATCTCTTTAGCGTGTTCATAGTCGCGGAGTACCTCAACAGTTGTAGCGGAGTTGATGTAGGTGATGGAACGCCAGAATTGTCCATCTTGTTCAATCCAATGTTCATCTAAGCCACGGACTGGTAGAACTCTTGGGATCTCCCATCTCCTGTCGGTTAGCTCTGATGGATTTGAAGCTAATTTCCTTTCCACATGTTCAACAAGGTTGAGCATGTTTTTCATCACTAGATCAGGTCGATCAAACACATGGGTGTTGAGACGTTGGAGCACAAAGCGCTGAGGTTCAGTCCCCGTCAAGGCCACTAAAAAAGTATCATTGACGTTGCCAGATCCCAGTACATCGATACTTGATATATTTCCTTGAGCACAAAACTGACCAGCAATACTCATTAGAGTATTGCTGGTCACGAGTGGGGATTTGGCCAAGACTGCTTACTTGTGTCTTTATGAGCAACGATGATGTCTTTTAGAGGCTTTTGCCAGAGATCAGTGTGCGGAAAAGCAGGCGGTGGATCTCCGAAGCTCTCGCCTTGACTTAAAGACTCGATGATTTGCACCAGGCATCACGCTGGATTGAATTCTTTAGGTTAGGGCATGGTTGAGGTTAGGGCATCGTTGCTTCGTGCATCATGCTTGGAATGATTGTTTTGCTTTGAGCTGGAGATGCAAACCTTGTTCAAGATCCAGTGATTGATGCCAACCGTAGTGAATTTATTAAGTTAACAGGCTAAGTTTGAGGGTTGCTATTGATCACAGTGTCTGGCTTTCTGGCAATCAATTTATAAGTAATCTATAGTTAATCGAGCTTTATTATTCCTGTCGGTCAAGGCATGGAGAATCTATGACCGCCTATATTATTGGGTCTTGTTAGGTTGGTTGACTCGCCATATAGACCACCTTTTTGATCTGCATATTGTTGTAGCTCTTTCTCAGTAATAGTTTCTGCAACTTAACATTCTAATCCTTGTCTATAGATATGAATCTTGTCTCGCGTGCAAGCTAAAATCTTTAATATGCCAGCTCCATTCATCAGAAGCAGCCTCTATTTTGAATGTTTCGAAAGAGTTGTTGTTTCTCGCTCAACTAATCTGACAAGGCAAGTCATCTTGACACGCAGCTGGAGACAGCACAATAAGCACTTTGCTTTGCTCTATGGAACTTATGCGACCGAGAACTGTGGTGATCTACAGGACTTGCTAGCGCGCCCTTGTATCTGTAGATCACTTTTGTGCTTTAGAATCAATCCGCTTGAACCAAGCTGAATGCACTGAGGATTTCAGCAAAGATTCTTCAACACAAGACTTAATTAGGCAACCCATTGACGTCGTATACCCTCAGCAGCTGCGGCCGCACGATTACGGACATCTAATTTGCGAAGGATTGAGTTGACATGCCCTCGAGCAGTTGTTTCTGCAATGAACATCTGGTGACCAATCTCGCGGTTGGTGAACCCGTCACACACCAGACGGAGGACAAAGCGTTCCCGAGGCGTTAATGATTTCACTTCGAACACTAAGGGTGGCAGAACCATGCTGCGCAGCTGAACTGCTTTAAATCTGACTAGCTCTGCGGGGAATTATGACCAAGTCTGACTGGCCCCAGCCCAGAAGACCTTTGAGGTCAGTGCTTGACACACTTCTAGGGCCGCTTTGCCAATTTGATCTCCCCTGAGGGGGCTTCAGAAATAGAAGAGTCACGGCAGCATGGGGACCCGGAGTGTGTTGCAGCTTTGCCCCGATTTCTTCACACCGCTGACTGGCAAATCGGTAAGCCCTTTAGGAATATCACAGATCCTCAGAAGCGCTTTCGCCTGCAACAGCAGCGGATCTTGTCTGTTTCACGGATCGCTGCTGTTGCCGAAGAGCACAACGTTGATGCCGTGCTGGTGGCAGGCGATCTGTTCGATTCCAGCACCGTCCCATCAGCTGTGGTGATGGAGGTCTTGGAGGTGATTGGTTCTATGAATCGTCCAGTCCTGGTGATCCCGGGCAATCATGACCATGGTGGAGCTGGAGGTGTTTGGCAGCGCCAGGATGTTCAAAGGCAGTTGAAAGAACGCGCACCCTTGATGCAGTTGCTTCTTAAACCGGAGCCGGTTTTGATTGATCATGCGCTTGTTTTGCCTTGCCCTCTGCTACGTCAGCGCGATAGCGAAGACCCCTCAGCTTGGATCAGTCAGCTGGATTGGCAGGATCTAGCTGAAGATTGTCCTCGAATTGTTCTTGCACATGGAGCTGTGCACGGATTCGAGAGCACTGATTACAACCAAGACAGCGCTGGTCAGTCGGAGCGGATCAACCGCATTGATCTTGACATGATCCAACATGGGCAGGTTGATTACGTCGCTCTTGGCGACTGGCACAATCTCAAACAAGTAGGAGATCGTGCTTGGTATTGCGGAACCCCTGAACCGGATCGCTTTGATCAGGGGGACCAGGACCAGCGTGGGCAGGTTTTAGTGTTTGATATCGATCGAGGGACATGTCCCATCCCGAAGTCTGTATCAACGGCTGGTTTGCACTGGCACAATCTTCGGGTACAGCTCAGAACCACTAGCGATCTTGATCGACTGGAGCGGACTCTCCAGCAGCGCATTGGAAGTCGAGTAGGCCGTGATCTATTGAGGCTTGAAATTAATGGACAACTGAGCCTTCGTGAGTATCAACGCTTTGATGCCTTAATCGAGGTGCTAAGGACGCAATTGCTGCATGTACGCATCAAAGGAACCTGCCATCGACGTCCAGGTCAGGAAGAACTTCGGGCCATGACTGATCGCAGTGAAGATCATTTGATTAGTTCTATTGCCTTACAACTACAGGGAGAACTTGAAAACCTTGAACCTGCCAAATCTCTTACAACTGAACAGCAGAGCGAAGCCGAGCTGATCGAGTTAGCTCTTTGTGAACTCCATCGGCTTTGCAGTGAGTCATCCTTGAATAACTGATCGCCCTATGCGCTTATTGCACTGCCATCTTGAAAATGTTCGCCGTCATCGGCTCTTGGATATCGACTTTTCGCCCGGATTGACGTTGATTTCTGGAGCCAATGAAAGCGGTAAAAGCTCACTTGTGGAGGCGATGCATCGAGTCTTATTTCTCAAGGCCACAGCTAGCGGCTCGCTAGTAGAAGCGTTGCGCTCTAACCTTTTCCCAGGCCACCCTCTCATTGAACTTTCTTTTGAAGCAAAAGGTGCGATCTGGTCGTTGAGCAAACGCTTTAGTGGTCAGAGTGGCAGCGTAAGGCTTGATGGAACCGGGCAAGAAGTTCCACTCAACGGTTCTGCAGCAGAAGAGCTCCTAGCAAAACTTCTCGGAGTTGATGAGATCGTTGGCAGTCGTCAGGCAGCACGAGTTCTTCCGAGTCGATGGGCTCATCTCTGGGTATTACAGGGACTAGCTGGCCAGAATCTTTTAGATCAAGGACCCCAGCATTACGACCTCAATGGGTTGATGCAGCAATTGGAGCAACGGGCAGAAGTGTCTTTGCAATCACCTTTTGATCAAAAGGTGAGTACGGAGTTGGAGGCTCTTGTGGAAGCCACTTTCACGAGTCGAGGGGTTCGTCGTAACTCACTTCTTTGGCAATGTCAGCAACAACGAGAGAGAGCGGAAGATGCTCTTAAAACTGCTGAACTGCAACGGGACAGCTTTGAATCCACCAGTGCAGAGTTGGATCAACTGGAGCATGAGCTTGATTTGCTCACGTCAGACCGCAAACCTGCCCTCAAGAAGCGACGTTTCGAGTTGCAAACGCAACAGGAGCAGACCCGTCAGGACGAAGCTGCTCTGCTCCTTTATCGACAGCAGCTCGAACCTCTTCAACTGCGAAAGAATCAACTGCAAAGCGTCCTTCATGCCAATCATCAAATCCACAATGAATTTCTCCTCTGCCAGAAGAATCTTGAGGAAGGGAGTGAGCAGCAGACTCTGCTTAAGCACAGCCTTAGTGAGACCAAAAAGCAGATTGAGACCACACAGCAAAAGCTTGATGATCTGGATCAACAACGATCGGATTGGGAATTAAGGGGTCTGCACATGAGACGGTTGGAAGAACTCACACAGCTCAGGTTTCAACGCGAATCCCTCCAACGACAGCACAACGAGCAACAACGCTTGCGCAACCAATCCCAAACACTGCAAATTCAACTCGATGCACTGCCTGATCTTGGTGTGGCTAACTTGCAGCGCCTTCGTGATTGTTATGACCAAGTCAAAGGATGTGCTATTCGCATTGAAACGATGGCATCTGAGTTCAATCTAGAACGTGCTGATCAACCTGTACTTGTCGATGGTTTTCCCTTGAAGGAGGGTGAGACGAAACGCCTTATATCAAGCTTCACCGTGAATGTTGGTGATGGAGTTCGCTTTCATATTAATCCTGGGCAAGGTACGGGAATTGAAGAACTAAAACGTGACCATGAGAGTCATCTTCTGAAGTACACGGACACCCTAAAGGCTTGGCAAGTGAAATCTTTGGAGGAAGCCGAACAAAAGATTAATCACAGAAATCAGTTAAGTCAGCAATTGAACCTTATCAACGAACAACTCAATGGATATCAAGATGGACATGATGGAAACATAAGCCTATCTCTACAGAAAAAACAACTTGAAAATCGTCAGCATGAACTTGAAAAAGAGATGGCCTCAGAACCAGAACTTTCAAGGCTAGATGATAGTTTACTCTCTAATGATGGAAGCTTGAATCAACCTCTTGATCTCGAGACCATCCGCGTTGAGCTTAAGCGATGTCGCCAGAATTACAGAACCATTAGTGAGTCAATTAAGGCAATCAAGTTGCAACTTCAGCAGCTGCATCGAGAAGAGTATGAGCAAGACAAGAACTTACAGAAGCTTACACTTTCACTTGAGGTGCTAAGTGCAAAACAAATTGAACTAAAAGAACATAGGAAATCTCTTTTGACTGAACATGGTCCTGAACCAGACATTCAGGAAAAACTACTGAAACTCAATCAATCACTGACTCACTTGGGACAGAAAGTTTCTGATTTGGAACAACAGCTCGGAACCCAAACTCTACAAGCTATCAAGTCAGCTCTTGCAGAGCTTGATGCCCAGGAAAAACGTTTGCAGGAACATTTACAGGTGCTTAGCGGACAACGAGGAGCTCTGCGTGAACGCTGTGAAGGGCTTGGAAGCCTTGAACCTTATGCTGCTCTTGAGGAAGCCCGCGTTAACTTCAATCAGGCCAAGCTGGAGGAGCGTGAACAATTGATGCTTGCTCATGCACAGCAAAGGCTCTTGAAATCATTTCAACATGCTCAAGCCGAACTATCAAATCGATATACGACTCCACTTAGTCAGGCAATTTGTTCTTACTTACAGCCCCTGCTTGGTAACGAAAATGATGGTTGTCAACTTAATTTCGACCCTCATGATGGATTTCGAGAATTAGGCCTTCGACGTGACGGTCAAAACGTACAATTTCGAGATTTAAGTGGCGGTATGAAGGAACAGCTCAATGGGGCTCTTCGTCTTTCGATCGCAGATGCCCTCAAAGGAGGACATGACGACTGTTTGCCAATTCTGTTTGATGATGCTTTTACCAATACTGATCCAGATCGCATCGAGTCAGTGCTCAGGATGATGACCCAGGCGGTAAAGCGTGGCCTTCAGGTGATTGTGCTCAGTTGCGACCCAACACCTTACGAAACAATTGCTGATAAGACTATTGACTTGCCAAGTCCTTAATTGACTCAGACTTATGATCTGATAACTAGATCAGCCAGCTTGCTCATGATTCAAATCAAAGGATATTTGGTTTCCATTCAGCAGATGTTTTGAAATTACTGGTGATCTGCTGGTGAATCCTACTTATAGGCTTGTCTCGATTAAATTCATCGCTCTGAGATAAGCTGGTGTCTTGTCTACTGCCTCCGAATCATTAAGGAATGAATCATCCCGGATTGCACGGCGTCCATTGTCAGCAATCACTGCATTAACGATGAGGTCTATAGCCTCTGGGTTGTCAAGATTCTGAAGAGCTTCGGCATATCTGCGGCTATGGGTTGGCCTGACAGATTCCTGGCAGTAATTAGTGAGTTCACGGCTTTCTGTCATCACAGAATAAGCAACTTCTTTGCTGGACTGATTGCCATAGATAGACATGTATAAAAGATTTACCATCGATGAATCATGCAGGGGAATAGAGTAATTACGAACAATTTGTGGCCAATAACGCAGAGACTTTAAGCCTTCTAAACCCCCCTTTTGTAGGCCACCAGATTCACACCATTCTTCAAATTCTTCCATTTGATGAGGGCAGCGCTCTTCTTCCCTCATCTTTTTACCGAGTACCTGCCCAGCTTGAAAGTTACGCGTAGGCTTGCCACAAACTGGAAGCATCATGCTGCCCCTAACATCTGCAACCATGGCAGTAAGTTGTGCAAAGGTGTGATCTCGTACCTTTTCCATCTCCCCATCTCGAGCCAATGCGGCTTCAATGCGCTGCACTCCGTAACCAAGCTCAGTTAATGAAAATGGTTGTTGATTGTAGAGCCCCTGACGATCATTTCTACACATCGATACTGTGGCAGCTTGATCAAGACACTGATCTAAAAGTAAGGTCAGCAGAGTTGGAAGTACGCCTGGATTGTCATGGTGGTATGTATACCCAAATCCAGCAAATATTGATGCCATGTTTTTTGCCGCTTTGATATATTGCCCTTCAATATTGTGAACACCTGACGATACCTGGATATTTGGTGACAATCGATCCAGCATTCGAGCTCCAAGCATCGCTGTCAGTGCATTGGGATGGCAGAAGTTGGCCGTGAAGCTATCAAACGGATTTCGCAATGCTCCATGGCGGTGAAATCCTGAGAAGAAAGCTAGATTTGGTTGCTTTTCACATAGGACATATGATTCATTATTGATCTGGTTATGAGAGAAGGAACCTGCCAGACAAGCTAGAACAACCTGTTCTCGTTTCATCTCCTCACGTAGTCGGCAAGCTTCCTCAAGGTCTAGCTCTACATGGTTGCTGTTCGCACTGAGCACGACGAGCTCACAGCATTCAATTAGATCAGCCAGTGTGTTTGTGACACGAACTCCAGCTTTTACATGTGTGCCCATCTTTATAACAGATGCAACATGGGCCTCGTCCATTCCATCCAATGAGCCCTCTGGAAAGGCTCCCAGCAATTCCCGTTCTGGACGCGGGGCAAGCAATAAGCTGACACCAGCGGTTTGCATCGCACAGTTGTATGCCAGTGAGGCTGGATAAAGCCCCACGCTGTAGAACCCTACATTGCCATTTTCCAGTGTTTTAATTCTGCTTTGAATCAACTCCGGATTTAGGGACTTGGTGAAAAAACTGTTGTTCATCACTTCTCCTTGCTTCTATGCAGATTTGTTGTTTTCTTCTTTGACCCTACGGATGCAGCTGATCTCAGGAAAATGGAAATTTGCATATCACCATATTAAAACGTTTAATCTCTATGATAAATCGAGCACCTTCCATTCAGATCGGTCTGCTTTTGTGGCCTTTAGTTCAATCAGGATCTGCTCAACAAACAGCTGAACTTTCTCCGCGCACCAATACAGCTGCTCACTAGTCAGCAGCCGCTAGCCACAGTGTTTCCAAGTCAGTGGCTTGGCCCATCCTGCTCAACGTGGGAAGGTGTGTAGACCCGGCCATATCAACCAAGCATGGGCCACATCGACCTCGATCAGCTTTTGGCTGAGATGGTCAGTACTGAAGACCTCTTGATCGTTCAGGATCTTGACGGCGTTTGTATCCCCCTTGTCAAGGATCCTCTGACGAGAGTTTTGGATCCTGCCTACGTGTGGGCAGCCAAAAGGCTTGAGGGGTCTTTCTCTGTACTGACCAATGGAGAGCATGGCGGACATCGTGGAGTCAATTGTGTAGTCGAGAGGGCTTTGGGTGATCCCCAGCTGCCGGCTAAGCAGGGCCTCTACTTACCGGGATTAGCCGCAGGCGGTGTGCAACTGCAGAATTGTTATGGCGAGATCAGTCATCCCGGCATTACTGATGCAGAAATTGCCTTTCTTGCTGCACTGCCTAGCCGAATGCAGACCTTGCTTGAACAGCGTCTTCCTGCATTGCTACCCCAGCTCACCTCTGATGAGATCCAAATCCTCGCAAAGAAGTCAGTTCTTGATACAGAGCTATCGCCCACAATTCTCTTGAATGGCTTGTTTAGCCTGACTCCTGACGATGTCGGTATTCAGCAATCCCTGCAAATTATGCTGCAGGAGTTGATGAATGAATTGATTAATAGTGCAATAAGTGCTGGCTTGCCTAATTCGTTTTTTCTGCATATTGCTCCCAACATGGGCTGTGATGGACAACGGGAGAGGCTTAAGCCTGCTGCCCCTGGCGATGTAGGCACCACTGATATCCAGTTCATGCTCAAAGGTGCTGTCAAGGAAGCCGGACTATTGGTTTTGATTAACAAGCATATCGCTAAACACAAAGGCACAGCTCCTCTCGGCAAAGACTTTGATGTGCGTTCAGCACCTAAAACTCATCAGGGATTGTTGGATCTCTGCCGCAAACATATTCCTGTTGATCAGATGCCACTTTTGATGGGTGTGGGTGATACGGTTACATCCAATCCATCTCCTGATGGAACTGGATGGTTACGTGGCGGAAGCGACCGCGGTTTTCTTACCTTGTTACAGGATTTAGGTGCAACTTATAACCGTACCAATCGAGTGGTTCTTGTCGATAGTAGTGGTGGTGAAGTATACCGACCCAGCTTGTTGGATGAACGTTTACAAGGGATCAGTGACCCTGAGGATCCCTTGCATTTTGATGTGCTGGTTCCTAGCGGCCCCAGCACATACGTGGCTTGGTTTAGGTCACTTGCTGAACGCCGTTCAGCTCGTTGAATGCTGTAATTAGCAATCCTTGGAAGGCTGAAGAGGAGATCATCCCTTCGTGCCTATTGGGCCTCAAGTGTGAGATTAGATATAAGTACTAGAGTTCCTTTGTCTTGATTGATTGTTCTCCCAGATTGAGATTGTTGAACAACAATTCATCCAGTGCCATGTCTTGAAAAATCATTCTAAGTCGTTTGAAAATTCTGCATTGAGTGACTTCATGAGTTGATTGCTTTTAACCATGTCTTTTTAGATAAAGATTCTTTTTAATGTTAATGATTTTTTAAAGTAAACATAGATTGCTCCTTGTGAATACCCCTTCGGAAGTACGGCATTGAGACCTGTCCTACTCCTCGAGTATTTTGTATCGTCTTTGGAGTATAATTGACCGTATTGCCATTTCTTTCTCTCAATCGACAAAGTAAGAGTTGGAACGTAAATGTTGTACAGATTTGAGCTCAAATGTAGCAAACATAGGATGTATTGTGAATGTTTTGTTGTTGTCTCTTTGCTCTTAAGCTAGTGGATGATTGCTTCAATAAAGAGCTTCTGTTGAACGTAAGTAAAGTATTGTACTTCTGTTAAGTCGTCTCGCTAAAGGCTCTGGTCGCTAAGAATCATCAGTTTGTTTCGACATCAGCAGTAATAACTAACTAAGTGGTTTGTTTGCCATTGGCCGCGTCAGGATGATTGCACTCAAATGATTTCAGTGTTGCCTTCTCACGACACATCAGCAACTGCGTTTCGATCTGCGGTTTTTCCGGAGCTGCATCGGGACAACCTACGTACTTTGCAGGTCAACCTTGGTTACCGATGCAACCAGAGCTGTGCCCACTGCCATGTGAATGCAGGGCCGACCCGTCTGGAAATGATGGATCCCCAAACCATGGCCTTGATACCAAAGGTGTTGGATCAATACCAGCTGGAATGTCTTGACCTCACCGGTGGAGCTCCCGAGCTTCACCCAGGATTTAAGGATTTAGTTATTCAGGCCAGCTGTTTGGGTGTGGAGGTTATCGACCGTTGCAACCTAACCATCCTCACTGAGCCAGGCCAGCACGACTTGGCGGCTTTTCTCGCAAAACATCGTGTCACTGTGGTGGCTTCTCTGCCTTGTTACGAGGCGGAGAATGTAGATCAACAACGTGGCAAAGGAGTGTTTGAACGCAGCCTTATTGGATTACGTCAGTTGAATCAACTTGGTTATGGGCAAAACGATGAGCAACTAATTCTCAACTTGATTTTTAACCCCCAGGGTCCTCAGCTGCCTCCTCCTCAAGCTCAACTAGAAGAGGCCTACCGTAAAGAGCTGAAACAACGTTATGGCATCGAATTCACCAGATTATTTACGATAGCGAACATGCCGATTCAACGTTTCGCTACACAGTTGACGATATCCGGCCAGCGGGAGAGTTATCAGCAGCTTCTAGAAGGTGCTCATAATCCCGATAATCTAAAAACGGTCATGTGCCGAAGCTTGATCAGTGTGAATTGGCAGGGCCAACTTTTTGACTGTGATTTTAACCAGCAACTGAGTCTTCACCCTAAGGGGCCTGTTCACCACCTCAGGGACTTGCTGGATGTCGAAGTTCAATGGCCTGGTCAACCAATCACTGTTGGACCTCATTGTTTTGGTTGCACTGCAGGCAATGGATCAAGCTGTGGCGGCGCCCTTCAATCTGAGGGAGAGATCGGTTAATCATTCAAGGCCCTGTGATCAAAGCTGATGATCAGCGCTCGATAGATTTGCTGCCTGAATCTCTTATAAGGGAACCTTACAACGTCTTGATCGCGACAAGTGAAGGTGCAAATAGGAATACTTTCTCGTCAATACGCACATGTTGTCCATCAAGTGCAGTCACAGCTCCAATCACAAAATCAATGGTGCGCCGGGCATGTTCTGGGTCCATCCGACAGATGTTGAGCAAAACGGTGTGCTGCTCACGGACAGCCAAAACGGCGTCAAAGGCCTCTTCAAAAACCAATGGTTTGAACACGACGATCTCGTGCCACCAGTCACCAAACGGTGCGTCCATAGCCTCGACGCTTGTGGAGTTTTGGTGCAGTCGATGGGCCTGATCCAGTTCGCGCTCGCCAAAAGCGAGCGAGGGGATTTTGTGGTGCATCCTTCAACCTGGATGCATCATGGATGGTGGAAATAATGGAGCTCATGGGCCGACTATCCTCAACTACATTAAGTGGATGGCTACTGTTGATTGCTGCAACGACTGGATTGACAGTTGTAATGAGCGAAGTAGGGATCAACGCTGCTGAAACATCAGCTACTGAACCGAAGCAGGCGATGTTTAGAACTCAAGCTGAGGCAGAAGCTGCCGCCCCACAATTTGGTTGTAAGGGGTCCCATCAGATGGGTCAGATGTGGATGGTCTGTGACAAGCACGTCATTCAAATGGAGTCTCAACACAATCCATGAACACTGCTGATAAAACTGGCGATGACAAAGCATCAGCACACTGCGGGAGCAAACCGAAAAAGCTGGCTATTGGGATAGCTCCCTTAGGCACAATTTCGATCGGTATTGTCCCAATGGGAGTGGTTTGCATTGGTGTTGTTCCCATGGGTGTTGTTTCCATTGGCGTTGTGGCCATGGGGGTGATCAATGCTTCTGTCGTTGGGATGGGCTTGCTTTCTGTTGGTGTAAGCACCATGGGAGTGTGGACGGCAGGTCCAATAAGCATGGGCTTGGTGTCTTTGGGTGGGTCGGAGATTGAAAATCCCCATCAGCATCACCGTCCCGTGAGCGGCAAGTCTGCGTCGCAGACGGACCCTCGCTTGATGGCCTACCCCACTCAATTGGAGGCCGAAGCGAAGGCGCGTGAGTTGGGATGCAAAGGCGCTCACCAGATGGGAACCCATTGGATGCCGTGTGATCAGCATTCTCAACACTGATGTTTGTTATCAGCCATCAATGGACATTGGTTGTAGAGGGTCTCTGACAAGACGGACATAGAGCCCTTACATTCAATGTTGACTCGATCAGTTGGAACCCGATCCGCTCAGCAGCAGAGCGTCCAGCTTCCAGTACTGGCTTGCTCTCAAACTCCTCAGTACGACCACAACGCACGCATACCAAATGGTGATGATCAGGATGGTCGTGACTTGCTAATTCAAAGCGATGTCCGCCATCGCTGATTTCCAACTCGTGTAGAAAGCCCATCTCGACAAGCAAGCGCAGCGTGCGGTAGATCGTTGCTAGAGACACCTTCGAGTTTGCTTCTAGAAGTTGCCGATGGACTTCTTCAGCACTGAGGTGAATGCCAGAACCAATACTTTCAAAGAGATCAAGAACGCGGCGTCTTTGAGGCGTTAAACGTCGACCACCCTGATGCAAGCCAACCTCAAGTTGTCCATGGATACGGGCCAGGGACGAAGAAGTAGGCAAGGCCACCTCTGCAATGCATTTCTCAACAGTAACCGCTAATGAGAGTGATTGGCGCAATTGATGGTTTGAGATTCCTACAAGCAAGGCAGCATCTCAAGGTAGATCGCGTTGTTTCTTTAAAGTTGTTTGAACCAAGCCAATAGTTGATCCTTCTGCCTTTGTGGCAAGGCCTGATAGCGCTACTAGGTATTTGTAGCCTCGCCAGCATGCCAGATGACCGCTTCCTCGAGGGGGCGTGCACGTCCATCTTGTAAAAAGCTTGCTTTGCGATTAACCCTCTGCGTCATTGCCAATCCCCACAAAGGGGCTGTTCGCCACTGCGATGAGAGGCTAAGACCTTCTTCAGCCACACCGTCATCGAGGGTAGGCCCCATCTCGTCAAGCAAAAGGTCGGTGTAAGCCCAGATTGTTTGGTCGTTGATGACTTTTGCCACTGACTGTTAATTGTTCCCTTTCCGCTGGCTGGGCACGTGACAGGGAGGACCTTGAAGTTGATCAAAGAGTGCTGATTCCTGTTTGCCTAAAAGGCTGTGAGATTTTTCGTCTGTGGCTTGTGCTGCGAGAGTCTGTGTGTAGTAGCTCACCCCATCAAGGTTTTCCCAACTGATATCGGCAGGGCTGCCATTAGTAGCCATGGTGCTATCCGCCCCTGTTGCCGTTGTCAGTCCCATGTCGTCGAGGTAGGCGTTAGCGCTCTGTTGTTTCACGCTGGCTGCAATCGCCTTCCAGCCAAATCGGCATTCCCCATCGCTATCGATGGTCCAAACGGGTCTGCTAGAGATTCCTTTTATGGAAAAATTAGCTCAGTAGCAAGACTACGCGCATAATTAAATTTTACTGCGGAAAATTGGTAAAATTTAATTAGTTTTTTCTGTCTTTCGAGTTGAATTGTTATGAGCGTAAGTTTAGATAAAACTGTTAATGCTCTTTAGGTAACGATACTTGAGACTGATTATAATCCTGTAAACTTACTCATTGGTTATAGCTTTTTGAAATAGATTGGCCTAGCCTTAATTGAGTGAGTTAAAGCTAGCTCTAGAGGTTTAAATCTTGCTCTGATGGCTAGGAAAATCTTTAATTCTCTTGCAAGTACGGGTTGTCATTGGCTGAACTCCGGCAACAAGGCTTACTGAAAATGTTTTGATCTCAATCTTTACTTTGTTGATCTCATATTTGAAGTAATGACTGTTGCCTGTTTGAAGTCTAGCAACAACAATAACTGGTGAGGTTGATTCAACGATAAGACTCTCGATGATATTTCTTTCTTCTTGAGATGGTGCAAATGGATAACTTATCTCTACTAATAATTGCTCGGAGTCGACAATGTATATTTCCTTATATGCTTTCCCTTCATAGATGTAAGAGCACATGAGCTTGAGTGGAGTTGCCCTTACAGGCGCCATATGCATCAGGGCAACGAAACCAAAGTTTGCAATTACTAAAATGGACGTTTCAATCCAGCGCGCTGAATTTAGGCTTGTACACCTCTTCAAAAAGGACACAAGGCAATTTTGATTAGTCCTAATCATCAGCTCTCTAAGTACGTTTTGATGTTGATGACTGGAAGGCTGATATTGCTTAAGACTAGCACCAGAGACAAAAATCAACCTATTAAAAAAATGTAGCGGATAAGGATATAATGCTGTTCGCACATTATCTCTCATATCACCTACAGATCCGCTTACTCATCTATTAATAATTTAAATATTCTGGCCAGATATTGGCGTGCTTGATCTGTGTTTTTCATAACATATCGTGTACTAATCTGGCTTTAAACTTTTCCAATTCAAGTATTTATGCTGTTATTTTCACCTTTTCACTTGGCCTTGCATGAAACTGATCTATCATTTTCTTGATCCCTCTAGGGTTTGCCTGCAAATGCATTACCTCCCCCAACAAGTCGTTATATTTAACATCATAGAAATACATATAATTCTATGATGTTAAATCACTAAACCGATCTCATTAGATTGATTGAGTAGTCTGCTTGATACATCCGGCACACCCTTATGGGACTTCGATTACTCAGTAGTTCTTGAATATACGCAATACTATTCACGGAACGCATAAACGATCCCTTGGCCAGTGGAGGCCAGGGGATTTTTATTCTTTTGCCGAATTAACCAGTTGAATTTTTATTCATTAGTCATTAGATAAGATTTATTCTGACCAAGCCCTGATAATTTGGAAGGGGCAAATCGTTTGAATTTTGAGGATTGTGGCGTCATCTCACTCAGAGAGTCATTATGGTGTCTTTTTAGTCATTGCTTCATATGGCATACCGTCGCAAAATGACCAACGTCCTTAATGACTTCACTGACTTTGTCAATCGCGGCAATGTCGTTGATCTCGCGGTCGCTGTTGTCGTAGGTGGTGCCTTCTCCAAGGTGGTGGATGCACTTGTTCAGTTGGTCACTACCGCTGTTATGGATCCTGTACTTCGTAAACTTAAGGTAGAGACACTTAGTGCCGTGCCCGGAGGCGCACTTTTGGTCTCAATGATTAATTTTTTGGTCATTGCCTTCGTGGTATTTATTGTGGTGAGGGCTATCGAGCGCTTCAAACGCAAAGAGGAGGCTAAAGCTGCTGCAGCTCCAAACCCCCAGCAGGATTTAGCTGATGCTGTTGAGCGTTTAGCAATTGCGCTCGAATCCCGTAAGCTCTGAGATGATCACAGTATTAACCAACAGCCTTTATCTTGTCAATTTTCTTACTTACTAGTACTTGTCCTGTTCCTACTTATCCACTAGATTCTTAAGAACTCCATGACCAATGATTATCCCAATAATTCAATTGTGAATGTAACTTGCTCATCTACTGATTCTCTTTTGCATAGCCCAATGTTGATGCAATCTAAAGACACAGCCCTTTTGATTATTGATGTGCAAGAGAGATTGATACAGGCTGTGGATGATCAGAAACAGATCGTTTGGAATATCAGGCGTCTGATTGATGCTGCGAATGTTCTTTGTATAGAGATGGCATCAACAGAACAATATCCTCAACGTCTTGGTGATACTATAGAAAAAATTGAGGAAAGGATAGTACACAAGCCTTTCCCAAAAATGTCATTTAGTTGTGTTAGATGTGCCGAAATCCTTCAACAATTTAGAGACTCTGGTATTAGTAAGGTTCTTCTCTGCGGAATAGAAGCTCATGTCTGCGTCCTTCAAACAGCACTAGATCTAATCTCAAATGATTATCAGGTTTTTGTAGCTGTCGATGCAATTGGTAGTCGTAGGAGAATTGACTATGAGTTTGCATTAAGGCGAATGGAGTCAGTTGGTGTGACTTTAACTACTACAGAATCAGTGATGTTTGAGTGGTGTAATCGAGCTGATAGAGTTGAATTTAAAACTATTAGTAACTTAGTCAAGGAGTCCTTATCAGAATGATAATGTCTAGCGCCACTTTATATTCACGAAGTTCAATCAACCCTAGCATTTGCTATTACCACCTTTCTTGACTTAATACGATTTAACTTTGTGTCTGTCGTGTTATAGCTCTCCTTTTAACTTAACATAAGAGTTCTATTTTGTTTAACTGTACTAATTCTCTTTACAGCAATTTGGGATAAATCCAACACACCTTCATTTTCATTGAATTTTCCTGGCATCAAGTTGTGTCCGAATTGGTTTTTAAACGACAATTAATTTGAGATGCTTAATCCGTTAGAATTTATTAATTTGTTTGGTATATTGAATCCTATCTCTCAAGCCAGTACATCCACCTATGGCAATTCTGGTGTATTGCGTGAAGATAGAAAAGTATTTGCTACCTATTATGGCTCTCCAAGCTATTCTTGTTCATTCCACTGCCCAAGGTGGCACTATCCATAAATTTCCTGCGAAGCAAGGAGAGCGTTTCCTAGGTTGTTATCTGGGAACTTGTAAATTCAGCAACAATATAGCTGAAGCAACTGCAGACTTGGCCACCTTAGAGCCTTCAGTGAAAAAGTCAGAGTCTTAATTCGATAGATCTTTTGCTGCTTTTATCTAACTGATTATCGATAGGGCTAGACCAATACGAAACCTTCTAGACGTAATTAAACCTAACTATCAACAGTGATAGTTAGGTTTAATTTAATATTTCTCTTATTCATTTGCGTAAGCCAATACATTTTACATAAGAAATGCTCATTTGGTAATTCAAGTTGTGAGAAGATGCAGTGTTAGCATGCATCATAGTATCCTCCATTGTCTAACCCCTCTTAGATTATCCATGGCATATGCTGATTTATAAGCTTCACCAAGTCAATCCTTACCTATTCACCCGTTGAATATCTCAAAGCATGATGATTTAAATCGAAGACTTGCTTACTAAGATCATTTGCAATCTCTTATAGTGTCCTACTGTTTACTTTGTTATCGCTATTAACACTTTAGTATTTTCGACGTTATTTTTAATATTGACTGGTTGCTAGCGAATAGCGTGTTGACATTATTATGCTGTTTAATTTCCTTGGTAATGAGTTTTCTTGTGTCGATGAGTTTTCTTTACCATAGTTTATACCCTGCGTTTTTAACGTATACGCACTTATCTTTTCCACGTAGTATTGTTTGTCTATATTGTGCATTTTTCTTGGGCAATAGCATGCCGCTATTCTAGTTCTTCTATAGGTTGTAAGTCTCCCTTCATTAGAATTGTAGGCGAAATGTATAGACTAGGGTAATATCTACTGCTTGTTTCCCAGATCATGCTGATGGATCAAACTTTTCCTGTTTTTGCTGGCTCTCGATCAGCAACTCATTTAATCTAGCTACAATCCTTAGATGGATAAGAATTGGTAATGCAGCTACTTTCCAAAAAAAAATTAGCTTTGCGTCTGTTGGTATGTCTTTTTTGTAGCTTACTGATCAGTCTGCTTTTTTCCCCTGCTTTTGCACAGATCTCGTTGGGGTCAACAGCAGCTCCCATCAGTAATCCTATGAACCGACCTGTCTGGGACCTTAATAGACCTTGGCGTTGTGGCCGCCTTTACTGCAGCAGAGTTGTTTTTCCTGTTCGAATTCTTAGCCAGAACAATCGTCTCACTCTCGCTGCGCAAGCTACAAATAACATTACTCCACAGCAGGCATCCCAGAACATTGAACAACGAGCTCAATCTGTTCAGTTAACTGTTAAATTTGTCAAAAATCGTCTTGTTAGGTTTTGGCGAGAGACCCAGTTGTCTGGGAAGGCTTCTACTTACGATCTACAACGAATCTATGATCCACGCTTTTGGTGGTTCTTACATCAGAAACCTTTGCATCCTCTTACTCCTGCAGTGGAGATCGGCACCCAAAATAAAGCCACAGTCATCTATTTGCCAGACAATCCAAAGTATCGTCTTTTTAAACAGACAGTAATTACAGTAACTGCTCCAGATGCTCAGCATGCAGGCATTGAGATCCCTCAGTTGGCGCAAGAGTGGCAGCAGAGAATAAGGGTCAACTTTAGTGATCGTTTGTGGGGCCTGGAATTTTCCTCCTCCTTTCCTGGATTACGTGTTTTACTTTCTGCCGGCTTGTTGTTAACAGGCATTTTAGGTTTGTTTCTTCTCAAGACCATACGAGCTTCATTGCTCTCCATAAATCGTAGTTTATTGCATAAACAGGAATCACTTGCAGAATCTTTTAAAGACGATGTGATGGCTGCTTATTCGGGCAACCTTATGCCCCTTTCCAATAATGACGGACATGTTAATTATATCGATTCACTCGAGCATTCAAAGGATTCATATGGCGTCGATAATGTCAATGAGTCTACAACTCAAGACCCTAATCCAAGCATCAATAATCTTCCTAGATCAGCTACTTATACTAATGCTTTATTGAACCAGACCCAGAACTTCCTAGAACTCGTTCTATTAGTAAGTAATTTTCTGCGAATCGCATTTTTAGTCTTAGTCTTGCTTTCTGCTACAGCTGTTTATCCTTCAATGCGTATATACGCATTTATTGCCCTACAGCAGTCGATTGCGATTCCTTTGATTTGGGTAGGCGTCTTTATTTTGCGGCTTTTGGTTGTCATCATGATTGATTTCAATATCAATAATTGGATAAGGCGGATTAGTAGCAGAGATGCTAGTTCGATGCGCTATACGCTTAGGGCAAGTACATACTCTAAGGTTCTTAAAGGTGGAGCAACCGTAATCACTATCTTTCTAGGTCTCGTTTTTACTTTAACAACAATAGGAGTCGATCGATCTATTTTTACCAGTGCTGGAGTAATCGCTGTGGGTGTGGGCTTTCTTTCTCGAAATGTACTTGAGGATATTCTTAACGGATTTCTTATCTTGGCTGGTGATCGTTTTGCAATAGGTGATGTCGTGACGATCGGAACCTTTGGTGGCTTTGTTGAAGATATGAATTTATTCAACACTCAACTTCGTGGTTCTGATGGTCAACTAACAACTCTGCCTAATAGCCAGATTCGAACCGTAGAGAACCTTACTAAGGATTGGTCTCGAGTTAATTTTGATATCGAGGTATCAGCTCGCGAGAATCTTCGCCATGTGCTCGATGTGGTTCGGCTTGTAGCCAATACCATGAGAGATGACAAGCAATGGAGTGATTATTTTCTTGATGCTCCCGAGATCCTTGGGATTGATCAAGTCCAATCATCAGGTTGTTTAATCCGTGTTTGGATAAAAACTCAACCCTTGGCGCAGTGGAGTGTAGGCCGTGAGTTTAGGTTGCAGATTAAAGAAGCTTTTGACAGGGAGGGAATTACTCTTGGTGCTCCTATTCAAAATGTGTTATTTTTTCGACCAAAATGATTAACTTTACCAAGTCACATAAATTCTACATCAAAGCAATTTTCAGTCAAATATATCTTTTGCATATGCGATAGTTTGAGTCTTCTTGAATGTTTAATTGCTAATTTCCCACTTCCTAGGCTGAGATACTGATTGCTTAAGAGTCTCTCTGTACTGATGAACTCGTGAAGGAACGATTCTTGTGTCTACATCGAGTTGTCGAATCCCAAACTGTTTTATTGATTCAAAAAGCATTCGATTAATAGAGGCTACTTTTTTCTCAGTCAGTGTGCCTTCTGGGACATTGAGTACAAGGTCTAGAACAGCACGGTCTTCTTTTAGATTCACATACATATAGCGGATCTGCATCTTCTGTTTAATTCCTGGTATTTTTATATTTGTTGTTCCTGTCTCTTGTTGATTTGCCCCGATTGTTGAGAGTTCCATCTCAATCTTCTTTGTAAGGAAGAACTTTCTTAAGGATGAACTTAGAGGTACGCAAATAAGAATAATCAGTGCTAGCCATGCTAATAATGCAAGCCATGAGCGCTTGATCGATCCATAGGACTGACTTAGAAAGGTCAGTGAAGCGGCAAAGGTGATGCCTATAAGGTTGGCCAGAAATAGTATGAACGAACCTGTCGCAACCTCATGGTTTAGCCCCCTTATTACCCCTCTAGCAAATCTGGCACTGATCTCTGGATCAAGTGTCAAGCCAATGCCGCTAACGCAAAGTGGAGGCACAAGCGCAACGGCGATTGCGACCCCAGCTATAGAACTAGCAATACGCTTGCGGGTTAGAGAAAATGCACCAGCTATTCCGGCCGCAATAGCCACTAGCAGGTCGATCAGATTTGGTGATGTACGAGCCAGTATTTCTGAGCCTAGGACTCTTACCGGCATGCACGCTGTTATCAATGCTGATGTGATAACAACGACTCCCGTACCTATGATCAAGGTCACTAATGATCGTCGGATCAATAGGCTGCTTGCAATTGATATCCCATACGCCATGCTCAAGATTGGATTCATTAATGGAGCCACGATCATGGCTCCAATTACAACGGCAGTGTTGTTGGCAATGAGTCCAAACGTTGCGATTATTGTTGATGTGATAAGTAAAACAAAGAAGCCAAAGGAAGGCAAAGAGTTAGCAATGCGTTCCTCATCAAGCACTTCAACTGGAACAGGTTGTTCCAAGAAAATAGACCATTGACCTGTTAGTAAATCGAAGGCGCGATGCAATGGATTCTTGCTCATTTTGCAATCAACTCGAACCTGGCTTATAAGACTATGTTATCCCTATTCAAATTTCATCTTCCAGAAACTTTTCACAATATTTGACCTATTTACTTATTTTTTTTTTTTTTGCCTATCCTTCCCCATCCTTCTTTTTCGCATAATAGACCTTGAGTTTGTTTTCGGTTCAGAGCTTGTTATTTCGAACGACTCTTTCTTTTTCTCTAATGAATGATTATCACTTTCCCCCCTTTCATTGCTTTTGTTTTGAAGACAGATTATTTAATGTTTGAATTGATCGACTAAATTCACTTTTACCTATCTCTCTATATTGGTGACAATCTACCCTTTCAGCCTGTTCATACAGGCATCAACATCTCCAGTTACATAGTCCCTATGACAATGTCCTCGAATGTCTCAGGTCCAATCTGTACTTAGCTATTGACCAGTCTTTGCAGTAAGTGAGTTCCTTTTTCATTCTTTTAGCTAGCGTTTATCAGCCCACCATCTCTTTTCGTATGGGTCTTGGTAGCTTGTCTTGACTGCTCGATACGTTTACTCATGATTCATGTCTCGCGGCTTGTTGATCTGGTTGCCCAAGTGGGTCATCAACCCGCTGAAAACCTGTCGAGGGCCATCCAGATGTCTGTTGCGCCAGTTTTCTTGCTTGCAGGTATTGGAGGTTTGCTGGTAGTTCTCAATAGCCGATTGGTTCGCATTATTGATCGTTCTCGTGAGCTTCAAGCTTTGACCCAGAGCCGGGATACACCTGTCTCATCAGAGCGTGAGAGCAAAACAGAGTTACAAGCATTGAAGAGGCGCATGGCGTTGGTGATGAAAGCGATTGAACTTCTCACCGTCACGATTCTATTGGTGGCACTGGTTGTAGCTGTTGTCTTTATCAGTGTGGTCACTCAACTTGATCTTGCCTTACTTGTGGTGCCTTTGTTCGTTATGGCGATGGTATGCCTAATGGCAGCGGCCCTTCTCTTTCAACGCGAGGTGCAGTTGGCCACTGCTCAGGTTAGACGATGGTTTTAAGCCTGTTCTTAATTAAGGTTTCACCGAAAGCTTTGTTTTGTTGGCAGTTGATTTGTTGCTGAGATTGATTCTGGTTGGGCGCAGCTCAAGCCTTGGACCAACGCTTGGTTGCAATGAACTGGGCAGTCGTTGTTCTTGTAAGACTTGCAGGCCATCGAGTTCAATAGTGGTCTCTATAAGTTCGCCCTGTTGGCTGAAAAGGTCGAGCAAGGTGACGGTCTGCTGTGGGGGCATTCTGTCGTTGAGTCTTTGACGGGGTCCACTACCCATGGCACCGAGACTAAGCAGATTGGCGGAACCCACACGGCTCGGATACCAGGCGTGATGGTGGCCACTAATGTATAAATGTACATTTTTGCGCAGAAGTAGTTGCTGCAGACGTTTTGGTTCGTGTAGCACTTCGCCTGCACGATTGCGTCCCTTTGCAATCGCATAAGGCGGCAGATGGCCCATCATCAAGCGCAACTTTGCCTGGCGAGCTTCTGATCCGTCTAGCTGGCTCTTGGCCCAGGCCCAGTCATCTGCTGAGACGTTGGCTGAAGAGGCATCAACAACTAGCACGAAGATTTCTCCATGACGAATGCTGTATCGGAAAGGGAATTGATGGGCATCAACAAATGTAAGACCAAGTGAGCCTTGGCGAGCACTCCAGAACTTCTGAGCATGCAGTCGATCGAGTTCAAACACATATCCCGAATGTCCGCGGCTGTTTGATGCGTCATGGTTGCCCATGGTTGGAGCGAAAGACTCTTCTACAGTTCTTAGGGGCTGCAGTATCTGCTCATCAAAGGCAGACCACATGGCATCGAGCTGGTTTGCAGTGAGCCCGAGCTTCTGACCTGCAACCATATCGCCTGCGCAAAGGACAAGATCGGGTTGCAGTTTGATTAAAAGCTCTAGGCCACGATGAACTTGAGACACGTAGCTGGTTGAGCCGTAACTTGAGTTGAGGTCGCTGATCAGTGCGATTCGCTGATCTCCCCTTGGCAGGTCAGACAAGAGAGACTGTGACGGAGCACTGATCAGGTTTGCGGCAAGGTCCCTATGAAGAAACAAGCTCGCCACTCCTGCTCCGCTAATGCCTAGGAAGTCTCGGCGGTTAAGGGACATAGCGTTGAGGATCAGTCCGTTGTTTAGTCATTCTGGCTTGATATCGCCAACTTGTAGTTGCCGATCATCCTTCGCTTCTCTCTCTAGTTAGCCCTTTTGCTCCAACTTGCCCCGGTGTCGAGCACGATCAGCAGTTAGTGTGGAGGTGTAGGCTATTTCTCTACCGATAAATATGATATTACCATAAATTTCTTTGCTCGACTTAGAGGTGAATTTGTTGTTATCGAAACTCTTGTTGGTGACAAATTTTCACTTCTGCCCCAATCATGCTAATGGATTACTCGTATTTGCATAGCGACTTGCTTCGCTATTTATCGTTCTGTTGGAGTCTGCTTTGGGGGGCTTTCTTATCAATAAAGTATTTTTGGCAACTGTTTAGTGAACGATAATGACTATTGCCAGGATTGTAGAGTGTCTGGCAATTTAGAATTTTTATTTTGTTTTATTCGTGCAGATTATGGTTTTCTACTGAGCCCCTTTGGGGTGATCAACTGTTCATCTTTTGTCTGTCTTTTCTAACTTTCCATGATAACTTTATTGCTAGCTAGGATTTGGAGGATGGGTCGTTGTTGCTAGACCAAGTCTTGTAAGTCGTAGTTCCAGTTCCTGTATGCTGATCTTTTCACGGATTGATTGGATACGTGGTGTTGCCAAAGGCTGTACCGCACCAGTCGTAGCAGCAAAAGATTGGCGCATAGAAAGGAATTTTTGAAAGTATGGCTTCCAATCCTATACTTATTCGTATCTTATTTGCGCAAATACATCTTAAGCAAATATTAATATCGTAGCCCTGCTTGGGATAGGGCTATCTCCTCTCAAGCCATCTAGCAGTGGCAGTCAATGGTCTGGCCATGAAGTCTGAACAGCTTCTTGTTGTTTTCTTTGGATAGGGTTGTTGATCACATTGCGATTGAATGCTTTTAATGGCTTAAGGAATAAGTGCTTTTGTGTGTGCTAGCGATAGGGGAGTAAGAGCAGCAAAAATCAGATCAAATCGGCCTATCCATAGCGATTATTGCGACTTAAGCCCCAAACTTAACTAGGAATGATTTGCTTGAAGCTGGTTCCAACGCTTTTGGTGCGCCTGCTTTGGCTGCTGAGCAAATATACCTAGCTTGCTAGCTGTCCAATGCTTGGGTCGCGTCAGTTGTCTCTTTAGTTCGGCGATTCGTCGTCGATTTCACCGGGTTTTAGGAGAGTGCAGTCGTCGATTGCAGTCGCCGATTGCAGTCGCCAATCGTCATTCATGAACCTCTATGCGTTAAATCCTTTGCGTTGAAGCCGTTGTGCAGGGGGTCTCCAGCACTGTGCTGTGCTGTTGGCTGTATCCCCTAAAGAATTAGCTGCAGAGTGTTCCTTTTCTTAAAGCTGACAGTGGAGGTTGAGACAGTCGTCCAGTTGCTTCTCTCGATGGTCCATCAAGGTGTTAAGCCATCTCGCTGCTTCGACGGGAGCAACCGTGCGATCTCGCAAGAAGTTACAGATAACGCGATAAAGGGGGCCTGCATCGGTCTCGACTCTTATTTGCTCGTCTAGCGCTAGAAGCTGCTCAGGTGTACTGCAAGAACGAAGTTGATCCACGATGGCTTCGCGCATTCTGTTGATCATCATTGCCGGCAAAGTTACGCCTGCCCTCATCCTGCCATCTCATGCCGCTTTCTTTGCAGCTATAACGCCTGCCTAAGGGGCTCTGAATTGTTGCTTGTTATGGCGGCTTGCCGATATGGCCTGATTTTCGGCTAATAGGCCTTCCATCTCAAGGCATACAGAAAGGATGAATAGCCTCTACATTTCTCCGCTGACTTCTGTTCCCTGCTTTAGCATCGAGATTGAAAGATCATCTGAGTATTGCGGTGGATGCAACGCCAAAGGACAATTCAGAAGCCAACGCTCGGATCTCTCCACGCGAGAAAAAGCTTGGCATAGCCGTTTCTGTCTCAGTATTTGCTCTCAATGCTTTAGTGGTACTGATCTTGATACTGGATCGCACAGTGCCCTCGTTTCACGAGCTTTTGATGGGTATTTTGGATTGGATTAACTCACGGTGATTCAGAATCTTGTTGGATATTTGGCTGATTTCCTTCAGGCTTGACTGAATCCTTATGCAGTCGACGTGCCTTTTCATCGTTTTGGCCTCATGTCCAAACGCTAAGGATCTATTTGGCGACTTGCTCAGGCTTTGCTACCAACAGGGAAACTCGTCCTATTAGTGATGTATGAAACCCTTCCAATTTCCATGTTTGGTGTCTTCGGCTTACTTTGCTTTGTTGGACTTGACGATCTGACAATAGAACTTGCAACTTCTAAAATCACTAAATTCGGCTAATGCCTTTACCTTCTGAACTCGCTTGGTTAATTCCAGTGCTGCCTTTGGCAGGTGCATGTTTTGTCGGATTTTTGTTGATCAGTTTCAAGCTCACCATGAACCGGTTGAGTAAGCCGGTTTCATTCCTGTTAGTTAGCTGTGTTGGTGCAGCAGCTGTACTCAGTTACGCCCTTCTGGCGGAACAAAGGGCTGGAACTGCTGCCAGTAAGGTGATCTTCGACTGGCCAGGCTTAACTGATCTCAATTTACAGATCGGTTTTGTTGTCGATGGCATTGGTGCTGAGATGCTTGCGCTGATCAGCACTGCAGGGATGTTGTTGATGTTGTCCGCACACATTTATATGGTTGGCAAAAAAAACTATGTGAGTTTTTTTACTTATCTAGGTTTTTTTACTAGTGCCTTGCTAGGCCTAGCCCTAAGTCCAAACCTATTAGAGATGTTTGTCTTTTGGCTGTTGGTTGGGATCTCTTCATCCCTTCTAGTTGGTTTTTGGTACGACACCAATGGCTCTTCCAAAACAACCCAAAACATTTTCCTGGTTGACCGTCTTGGTGACGTTGGATTTCTACTTGGTAGTCTTGGTTTGTTCTGGGTGACCAGAAGTTTTGGATTTGATGAAACTGGATCCCTTCTCGAAGAAGCGATTGTCAGCGGTAAGCTTTCAAATCCAATGACTCTTCTCCTTTGCCTCCTTATGATTATGGGACCAATTGCAAAATTAATAGAGTTTCCATTGTATATCTGGCGGCCTGATGTATTGAAAGCACCCGTTCCTGTCTCGGCTCTCATTCATGCAACAACCCTTGTTGCTGCAGGTGTTTTTGTCGTTGCTAGGATTGAACCAGTTTTGGCTGCTGGAGCTAGTGCCTTGCCTGGAACGGTTTTGGCCAATTTATTTGTTTGAGTCATTATATTTAGTTTCGCAGGGAGAGTATTGATAGTGTTTAAGGTTAGCCTTAAGGAAGATGATCACGTCTTTAAGATAGAGCTTAGAGAGAAGTAGAGGTTTCAATCTCGATGGTTTTATTGAATGCTTTTGCAGCCAATAACCGTATGGATATTACGGCTTAGAATAGTTCATCTATTTGCGAATCTTGGTTTTAATACTGCGCACCTTTCTGCCTTATATGTTGGCTACCGAATTGGCTGTATTTACTTATTGCATTTGATCCATTGGTTTCGTTGAGAAGTATTGTCAGCACCATTCATTCCTGAATCTGTAAGTCTGATTGTGGGAGTATTGTCAAAATCAGTGCTTATATCAATTAAATACGCTCTGCTTTTGCAAGAAAGCTAAATGTATATACAGAGCAACTAATTAATGAACAACTAAACCATTATTGCAATTGTATTATTTTTTGAATTCATTCTTGCCCAGAGATATATTCTTTCACTGCTTTGTCCAGATGTAGGTGATCAGCCAGGCCAGCCCCGCTGCTGTGAAAATAGGCGTTAGAACGCTGGCAAGTGCTCCTAGGAACCCTGGCAGCACTGTAAACATCAAATTTACAATGTAAGGCAGAATTATGATGACAGCTGTTGCAATTCCAGCTGTTAGGGCAGTTTTTGCCGGGAGTTTCATGTTGTTGATTTTTGGCAATAGTGATTGGATCCGTGGCATAAGCTTAATAGTGCTTACTGTTTTTTGCTTTACATGCATAGCACCAATATATTGGCATTAGTCGAAGTTATCACTATTTGCACCGCTTAACAGGGATTTTGCCAAATGCCTAAGGCAATAATGACTCTTGTCTGCTGAGGATTGATCCAAGTCTATTGGTGAAGATCACCCAGCTTGGGGGTTGTGTAGAGAGGTTTTGCCTGTGATGGTGAGCAAGCCAATGTCAAGGGCCTTGGACACCTTTTTCATACAAAGAACAATGATGACAACACTCAAGCCCTCCCACAAGACTGATCCTTGCTTGCTCAAACCCTCTCATACTAAGAGTTCATCTGTATGCTTACGTTGTGGTGGTGTTGGCTATTTGAAGTCTTCACCTGTTACATACCACACTTGTATGCTTTGCCTTGGCCGAGGCGTAAAACCAAAACATATTTAGCCTTCGGTTCGATCTATATTGTTAGAGTCAACAATAGCAATCAATAATTAATTCCTTTACATGATCCCAAGACATTTTTAAGTGATTGAAATCCTCAATTTCTTTATTTCTCCTAATTAGTCATCAGGACTGAAACTCTATTGTTGAAAATAGCCACAGCTAATTATTGACAATATACCAATAGGTGCGAAATGGATCTTGACAATTGTATAATCAATGAATCACTTACGTGCCTAAATACATCACTTTGGGAAGTTTTAATATTTATTCATGCTCTTAGTCTGATCCTTGCTTGCCGGTCGAATAGTTGGTGTTGACGAACCCATCCAACTTCACTATGACGTGCTTGACGACGAGCCTGCAGGCACTCTTCACACATATATGGAGGACCCTGTAGCCAGCGGGTATGAATTGTCCACAAAAGCTCAGCAAGCTCCATATCTGGCAATTGTCGAGTCATCCGGAGGGATTAGGTAATGGGCTTTAACTTTGCCGTTGTTGGGTTCGTATTTGATTTTTAGTTTGTAAATACATTCATGGGCGACGATGAATTTTTTGGCTGAAAAGGAAAGGCACTTATTCAGTACCATTTGGTCATGACACTTCGTTTTGTGAGATTTACCAACTCATGCTTTTTCAGAGCTAGCCAGGATCTTGGAATAGAAGGTAGGATATCTAATCGCCTAGCCCTTCACTCAGTCAATTCACTATCTTGCCTTAATATCTGATCGGATATCCAATCAATAGTATTGATATATGAAACAATTTATGATTTTCGTTGACTTAGAATCCTCCTAATCTGATACCAGCACCGACAATCACAAAGGCAATTGATACTGTTGTAATGCTACGAATATGCCAAGATAATTCAATAAGATTGTCGTCGTTGAGATTAGGAATTAGTCTTATTTGTGCATGGAGAGCCAATGCAAAGGCGATAGCCAATAGGATCAGTTTTGTTGTTAGTAGGGATGTAATTGGTGTCTGAAATGAAAAAAGTCCTCGGCCTCCTGGTAGATAGATCGATGTTAACCAGAGACCACTAATGACTTGAATTGCTAGTGATGTCACCCTTAAAGGCTCGAACATCTTTTCAAATGAGCGCACCTGAGCCACACTCTTTTCTTTGAGAGCATCTGGCAGGACCCTTAGATTTAAAATCAACTGTCCTCCAGTCCAAACCGTAGCAGCAAGGATGTGGAGTATGACTAGGACTGAGAACAACATTGATGTCCGAGCGTCTAACCAACAAGAATGGCTTGAATAGTGATCATTCTTGCAGGGATTAATGCCAATGTCTACTTTTGTTCAAATATTACTTTTTTGCGTTTTGTTTATTCTTCCAGGTCTTGATACTCTTTGATTACAATAGGCTTCCAGTTGTTCGAATCAAATGTTTTATAATTAATAGATTATACCTGGCGATAGCTATGTCATTTAGATGATACACCCTCAAACGAATCATTCTTGCCTTCTTCAGGTCATTATTTTTTGTATTAGTCTTAATTATTTTAGTCATCAAATAGACTACCGCAAAGGATTTATTTATCAACATTGTCATTTCTTGGTCGTTGTGTTAAGTAAAATCTATCTTTTTACTGACTTATGATTTATCACTAATGCTCTTTAAATTATTTTGCATCCCTTCCTGCTTTTGCTAAAGCCTATTACCCAATTACTTTGCTCCCTATGGTTTGCATTAACTCAGACCTACGCTTTGATGGTGTCTTTTGTAGAATCAGATGAATTGGAGACTTTCTTCGTTATGACAGATAGGATTGCGACAAAGGCAGTCTTTAAATAGCGATGGAGATATGATCTGTAAAATTTACCCAATGAGTGGCCAGCGGCATAGGTGTTACGGATTAGACCTGCAACGAAGTTTAGAATCCATAGGATCGCTAAAACAGTAATAATTCCGCCGCCCACCTCATAAATACGCCCAACAGAGTTAAGAAAAGGCTCTAAATTGTCGAGAATGTGAATTGTTGTCATTGGATTGAGCTAGAAATTCTGGGTGCTTGAGTGCACTCTTGGTTTGTTTTTGGCCGATGTGGTTAGCCTCTGACTCCAGTGTAGACGATATTGTTGCAGCTTTTTAGTTTTATCTTGGATATTGCTGAAATAATCTTTTACTACATATTAATTTTATCAATAAATAATATAAACTTTTACAATTCGCGTGATGTGCAGAATAGTATCGCAGTTAGTTTAATGGCATTGGATTCTAATTACTCGCAGAGAATCTGTTAATGAATCCCTTACAGTTAATAAAATTCGTCTATAAGTTATGCTTTGCTTTGCAAAAATCATAACCCTCAACTGTTTTCATCTTAAATCATTCAACTAGTTTTATCTTTCTTACAGTTGAGTGTGCTTTTTGGCTTTTCTGCTGTTCATTGACGCGTTACTCTTGTTTAAGACTGATCATTAGGCCTATGATTCTCGTTGTAAGGCGGTACTAAGATATTTTACTGTTCTATACGCTCTTTATAATGGCCTAATCTAACCCATCTTTTTCATTTGTAGATAACGTTCTCTCTTTGCTGCTCTTACATCTCAATTTACTTGCTCGACTTTCCTTTCCAGAATTTATTTCGAATAGACGAGCTCATTCTCTAATGTTTTACTGTGTATATATTGTTACATGTCACCTTTGCTGGTTTTCGCTGCATTCCTGGCCTCATATTGATAATCATATTGGCTTGAAAGCTACTTTTGGATGATCAAATGCCTAATATCAATGAGAAAGACAACGGAATGAAGATTCTTGCGGTTGCTTGGATGTAGCGTCCGACTACCTAGATTCGTTGATCTGATGCAGATGCTCGCTTATTTCATTGCAACAGCAGCAGCAATTTCATTGATAGTTTCTTTGCTATATCTAGCAACATTCAAGGCTAGTGATAGCACTTATCCCCCGAGACGCGATAGTTTTGAAAATGTGCCTTGAAAAGCCATTTCTGCAGAGTCATACTTGAGACTGGTGCCGAGATGATCATACCCATTCACCGATCGATTTCCTCAAGGAAATTGATTCTATGGTCTCTGCAAAGCAATGGATTGCTTGTGTTTTATTCAAATTAATTTCATAGTCGATAACTCTTTTTCGGTGGCATCCAATTGCTTCGTTACGCAGTCTCAGGCAATCGATTTGACTTGACTTTGCTGACTTGAGATATTTGCCTTAATACCGGCAGGTCTGTTAAACATCAAGAGCAAAAAGCGTCTATGCTTCCAGTTTTGCGTGCGCCTTTTCGGCTTTTCGGATGAGCTTTTGAGCTTCTTCTCGTGTCGCGCATAGCTCGGCTTTCTCCGCCAGCCTTACGAGCTTTTTATGTTGCTTGGTCTTACCCATCATTAAAAACAAATCCATAATATTATAACGTATTGGTCAGCGAATGCCTTTTGTCTTGACTTTATATCTGATTAGAACTACTGAACAGTGTAGTTAGCTGGTCTTATCTGCGGTCTAATTTGTTTGGTTGTTTCTATCGTGAATGCTTCATTGCTTGTGTAATTAGTCATATTATCTTCCTTCTTTTTCTCCGAGAAGTCTTTACTAGACCAATCACTTGGCTTGTTGATCTTGTGCACATCAATCATGCCTTTCCTCCTATTACTTAGGCTAATCAGTTCTTTGTAACGCATTTTTCCAATGTTTATCCTTCTAGCACTTGTTTATATGAGTTTTCAATAATGCATTAGCCTGCAAAACTTCGAAATCGCTAGATGTTGACAAGTTTACGTTCTTGAGCCGTTCATATCTGTGTTGGACACGAGAGATCTTTCTCCAGATGCTCTTTCCAAGGTATAAGTTGCATCTACTGGTTACTAGTGCTTGAGTTCCATGGGTTACACCTTCGATATCTCTCGAGGTCTCTTGTTCCAGAGGTTTTTTTCGTCTGCTGATTTAATCCCTTACCAAAATCAACTTGACGTCTTGACAAATTAACTTACGTTGTCTTGTAAATGCAATCAAGAGGTCACCTTTCCCGTATTAAAGGGGCTCTTCCCTTTAAACTTGATAGGCAATTATTAGCTTCGATCCATTTATTGTATTAGCCTACTCTATTTATTTGATTTCAATTTGAGCGATCACCTCTCAATGTTCTGTTATTTGTAGTGAATTTGCAGAAGAATTTATGTATGGATAATAAAACTTTATACCTCTTAAGTTCATAGCAATAAGAAAAACTTTTGCTATTTTGAATCCATATGAAGTGCTTTTCTGAAACTTGCAATGATGCCCTCTACAGTATCAATTACATTGATAATCACTGGTTGAATTCTTTGAGCAAGTTTGTTTAGGTCGTTTGCTAATAATCCAATTTCATAATTGTTTATTTTCAATCGATTCCTAAAGTCGTTCCATAGATCCTTTCTTGCGATTACTGTTATACCAGGAAGGCTTGTATTCACAAGTCTGACCTGTTCTGAATGCGAGCTTCTGGGTATCAGCTGGACTTTGCGTATGCTGTTTTTATTGGCTGGACTGGACTTGGTTACAGTCATGACTCATTACATGGATAAATGCAACCACCCTCATGGAGAGGGCAATTGTTACAGTATAACACCATTATAGCCTACATTGTCAAATCCTTGTCCATAGCGCGTCGAGTTGTTGTTTTTTCGTCCAAACCAGCAATAAATTTCGCAAGTTAATTGCTTTTCCCTCTACGCAGCAAAGTTTATTCATTAGTGCCTGACTAGGCTGTTCAATTAGTAATTTTTTATTGAACCTCAGTCATCGTAGATACGTTTGGCCTAAAGCCAAACTACGGCATTGAATTTTTTATGCCTAGAATTAACATCACTGAATCTAAACCTTTCAGGTTTTTTAGTTCTCCTACGCATGCTCTAACGAGCCTCTTATTGCATCTCAGCCATTTTTTCTTTATAGCCACCCATCTCCGCGATTTAGCTTAATTAAGTCTTCATACGGGTGTGTCTAGTGTTCAGATGCTCACAGACCACACAAGTTCTTGTTCAGGGCTGTATCAATACTAATAATTACCAATCTTACCTCAGGCAATGGGGCTCCCACTTTCAGAACGATCTGAGCAACTTCCAGCAATGAGGCTTCTAGCAGTAGAAGGAGCTCAGGCTCGGGTTGACATTACTGATGACCCAGAAGAACTTCGCCTGATTGTTCGGGAGTTGCTTAGTGGCCTTGATTTTGCGCCACCTATAGACAAAACAAATATTGGCGAAATCGAAACCAGCAATACCGAGGAGATCTTCACAGAGATTTATTGCTCTGGATGCGGTGAAGTCGAGACCTGCGAGTGCCCGGATCCCAGTGAACCGGATTTGCCCAGAACCCCTAGGCCTCTGTTATGAGTTCAAAGCAGGTCGTTGTCATGCTTGCCCAACTCCTGAGCGCAATTGTTGCCGGAGCCGCTCCTTTAGTTTGGGCAATAGCTGCTCATCCAGGGGCCTAACTTCAACACCCCCGCACAACTTTGTTCAGCTGATATCAACTGTCTAACTTTGTTTAAGTACGGTTTGGCCAGCGATGAGATCCTTCTGCGACGTTGCCAATCCCAAATCACTGCCTTAGTAATCTCCTATCGAGCGTCTGAGCATGCGCTCACCCCATTGATCTAGAGATCAATCAGAAGCCTAATCGATCCACAGCAGCTTGCTGCTGACTTGTTTATTCGCGTTGATCTCAGCGCTGTAAACAAGAGTCATAACCCCTCAGACTTTTATGGGGTAGTTATCCCTCCCCCCTTTAGCACTAAGCTCATCTGATGTGATCACGCCCATGGTTCAGTTCAGAATGGTTATGTTGTGGGTGTGATCCACAATGGTGCGGATCTATTGTTGAGGAACTATCAGGAGGTCTATCTCTGCTGTGAATTCTTTTTAGTGAATAAACAACTATATTCAAGCTTTGTATGATCTCATCCGCCTTCGATTTGAACTTATTTTATTTAAAAAAGCATTTGATTCTATTTATGCAAAATTGTGGAGTCTGTGACCACCATCGCAGCATTAGTGATCAATTAAACTATGAAATTGTTCGCACAACTTATTGGGTTTTTCGCCATCACCCAGTACCAGCTCCTCTGGTTGGCTGGCTACTGCTCGATTCACGTCGTCACTTTGCAGGACCTATTGATTTCAAACCCGATGAAGCAGCTTCTTGGGGACAGGCAATTCAAATTGGTAGTGCACTTGTACAACGGCTTACCAAGTGCGACAGGGTTTATGCCATTGCTTTTGGAGAAGGAGCTCATCATTTGCATTTGCATCTGATCCCTCGCTTCCAGGTTGATCTTAATACCACTGCTTGGGCCGTTGCCGATCATTACCGTGCAGTGAGTAATGGGCAGCGAGCAGCAGTTGCTTCAATCCAGATTGCTGAATTTGTCAAACAGGCTAGACTCCTGATACCATCATTCGAACTGTATTCTTTCTTTTGATTGATAAAACTATACTTCAGCTAAGATAGACATTTCTTTAGTACAATGGCTTCGTAAGTTTAGATTAAATTCTACTTAACTATTATTTACTGGTTAATATTATGATCCTAAATTCACCTATTTGCACTTGCTTGCTGAATTGCCCTGCTTTTAATTTGACTGACCATATAAAAGTATTCCTAGTGGACTATAAATGTTCTAGCAGTGAGTGGTTTTCAGTTTTAGCGTAAGGTAGAGTGCAACTCCGTACCTTCTTGTTCTCAGCCCGAGTCATTCTCCATAAATGTAATCCCCAAAAAGAGTCTCCTAACCAGTTACCAGACAAAGACTACTAACCTCGGACCCCTCCCATTAGTCCTGGGTGAGTACTATCTCTTTTATTTAGTAATTCTAGAGCTCTTGAAATCGTAATTTCAATCGGATCTGAATGGTTGACTTTGGATTATTAGACAGATTTGCAAGCTAGTAATAGTTCCATCGCTGTGTCTAGCGTTGGTGGATTTATAGCCAGGGTCTCGGCCATAGAGAGGTGCTCCTGTTACAGGTTGCAGGTTGTTGGCATCGAGGTCGATGTAGCGGTGAATCCTTTCATTGCTTTGGTTGTAGTATTTGTCTTTAGGCTTTTTTCGTCATGCGTTTTGACCCCTGGGCTACTTTGACGGACACCGAAGGATATATTGAGTCAGCCTTTGTGATTAAAAAACTAACACGCGGATTAAATATGAACCCGCACTTTTTACAGGACCTTTTCTCTCTTAGCGAAACTCTTTATAAAACTCCAAGAGGCAAGAAGCAACTGAATTGGCTCATAGAACAACCTGAGATGAATGCCTTGATTCAGGAACAATGGCGCCCCGAACCTATTGATCTTGATCAGTTGTCAAAGATGCCGGAAGGGAGTCTAGGTAAAATCTTTGCCACCAACCTGCTTGAAGAGGGATTCGATCCGAAGGAGCTCACTGAGATCGATCCCTATCCCATCAATAGTGACAGGGAATATCTTTTGCACAGAAACTGGCAGACGCACGATATCCTTCATACTCTTACAGGTTTTAATGTCAATACACTTGGAGAACTCGGCCTTCAGGCATATTCTTTTGCGAATTGTAGACAGCCAATGCATCTATTCATCATGACTGCGACGCTGTTTAAAGCTGGCGATTCCAATGTTGAAGCCTTTGACATCATACTGTCTGCCATCATGAGGGGGTTCACCTTGGGAGTAAAAGCTCCCCCTCTCATGAGTTTCAAATTCGAGGAGGGTTGGGATCGGCCCATCTCCGAGTGGCGTGAACAGGTGAACTTGCCAAATGAGCCAAGCATCAAGGACTCAGCTTTCATGAGGCTTTCCGATTTCTTGTGATGACGTCTATCAGCACTGATTGATTTCGCAAGCATGGCC
This sequence comes from Prochlorococcus sp. MIT 1306, assembly GCF_047304515.1. Classification (NCBI taxonomy): domain Bacteria; kingdom Bacillati; phylum Cyanobacteriota; class Cyanophyceae; order Synechococcales; family Prochlorococcaceae; genus Prochlorococcus; species Prochlorococcus sp. MIT 1306. The sequence goes on from NZ_CP138959.1 coordinate 850,356, forward strand.
GGTCACGTGATCCAACTTCTCAATATCTTTCTGGATTGAAGTACAACAAATAGTGTTCTTGCATTGAGAACGAGCATAGAAATGATGGCAACACCATTGATTGGCGAGGATCTTCCGGCAATGAACATTCCTGCGGTGGCAACACCAGCAAAAACATAAGTGTATTTTGAGAATGTCACACTGTTCCCGGAAAATTGATATACAGCTTGTGAAGGCTGACCAAATACAAATACGATATATCCGATCAGTAGAATTATCATGGCTGGGTAAGCTGTCACATATTCATCGCCAAAGACTCTCAACAATGTCTTGCCAAAGATTATGTTGATCATCAGGTAAGGAATGCTGAAAAGTAACCAGGCACGTCTCCATCTTTTATTGAGCCTAGCGATAATGGCCTTGTTTTTTAGAGTTGTCGCTTCAACGAAGAGTGGAAAAAAAATGCTGAAGACTCCTTGATCTATTGAGATTAGGATTCCTGCAAATGTTGATGCTGCAGATAACTTCGCTGCTGATTGTGGGTCATTCATCGCAAATCCAACGATCACAACACCAGCACTGAAGAAGAAGCTTGTTCCAAGAGCTGCTATCGAGAAAGGCAGTCCTTCCTTGAGCCATTTCTTGACTTTGTAGATCTTGGTTCCAGTTTTTAAGTATTGCGGTTCGACTTTTTTCAGCAACAGGTAAAGAAAGACTAATTGAGTGATCAGGACAGACCCATGCAGGCCAGCCACGGTGATGACATCAAGAGGAGGTTTGATGATAAAAAATGCAAGCAGCACTGTCACGATTGATAACATCTGGCCAGCCCAACCCTGGATTAGATTGCTTCTAATTCCTCCCCCAGAAGCATTGGCACAATTGAACAGATAACTGTTGATGCAGACCAACGGTAAAAGAATTAAAATTCCTGCAAAGCCCCACATTTCCAAAATCGAGCCACTTCGGCTGTCCGCTAATCTGAGTATAAAAATGATAATCAAAGTGGTGAGTGACACCAAGCAGATCATCAATGGGGCTGAGTGGTTAAGCCCCCTGACTTCTTGCTTATATTGATTTTGATATTGCAGCAATGAGCGATAAAGCCTGGTTGCAACATTAGGTAATCCCAGATTGCAAAAAAGCGAACAGATCGTCAACAATGCGATCGAAGAGGTGTAGAGTCCGTAGCTATCGATCGTCATGAAGCGGGCGAGCATCATGGCCACTGTGATCACTAGAAGGCCAGTGATCGTTCCCTCAAAAAAAATGATGCCGACGCTCTTTTGATTGATCTCCTGTTTGAATTCTTCGTTTATGCTCATTTGATACACTTTGGGGAACCAACAACCATGGAGCTTTATTCACAGCAATATATCATCATAAATAACAGATGTAAAAACGTATCAAGAGACTGTTATGCGTCGTGAGGCTCTAACTGGGTGACAATCCATCAGACACAGAAATTGACTGAAAAATAAATAGAGGGGACCCTTCCACACAAGGATGTTAGTGTGATTTGCCGGGCGTTTGCTCATTGAACTACAAACAACCTAACTCCTCTTGTGAGCTCCTCTACTAATGGTTTACATATTCCGATGGTTTTTCCCACTAATAAGGATCAACCTACTATATAAACGGATTAATAGTCGCAACATCTCATGAATTCGTCAAGATGATGTTGGTGGACAATACTGAACTTCTTTGATTTTTTGAATTTGTGCTGACAAATGATGCTTATGTCACTTTCATCTCATTAACTCAGTCTGAGAGCTCCTTGCCTGCCTAGCTGAGTAAGTCCAGAGTCGTCTTTTTTTGGCTTTGTCAGGATGATGGCACCTGCCTTAGGTGCTTGTCCTCTCATCTGCCCAGCTCTAAGCGGATCCCCAGTGCTGATGAAGGCTTTGAGCTTTTTGAGGTTGCCGTAGCTCAACTCAAGCCCACCCAGTGGTGCGTGGGCTTAGCGGAAGTGAAGAGTCGTCAGCTCGATTTCCGTGGACAAAGCCCTAAGGAAAAGAAGAAGTATTTGAAGGGCAAGCCCGTCCCTCTTGTACGTAATCGTTCAGGCTCAATGTGGATGATTGATCGTCATCACCGTCTACGAGCACTATTGGATCTTGACCAAGACGCCACCACCTACGGATATCTGATCGAAAATTGTCCTGCAGAGGATGATTTAGAGAGCCTTCACCTTTTGGCCGACCGTGGTTGGTTGTATCTCTACAACGGACGTGGCCATGGCCCCCTTTTGCCGCAGGGTTTACCCAAGAGCTTGTTAAAGCTTGAGGACGACCCGTACCGGAGCCTTGCTTGGAAGCTCAAAAGGGAAGGGCTGATACGCCCTGAACCATTGATCCCATATCACGAATTTCGCTGGGGAACCTGGCTGCGCAGCCGTGCGTTACCGCCTTTTTCTAGTAAGTGCCTTGAACCGGCATTGCCGGCTGCTCGCAGTTTGGTGCGTTCCAACGCTGCCTCCCACCTGGCTGGCTGGATTGGTTGAGTTCACCTTTCATCAGACGAAAGTCATGCAGAAGACGGAAGTGGTCTACTAGACCATCAGCTTCTTGAGTTGCTCAGTTTTTTAGTTTGCCTGAACGCCATCAGGAAGTTCTGGCACTTCGGGTGGGCATTCTTTTGAGCCGAAGTGATCGAAATTGCGTTGATTGCTTCCTTCCGTTTCGCCTGCGGCCTCCACTTCAAGTGGGAGCGCCGATGAACTCCAACACCGTGGAACATTTGAGCACCTTTTTAGGATTCAGCGCAATAACAGACCGTGTTGCAACTAATTCTAAAAGTTGGTGGAAATACAGCAAACTCGGCAAGTTTGTCCTCTCCTGTCATTTGCCGATCTCATTTGTAGGTCAACATCAACCTCCTCCCCTGGCTTTTAAGTGGTGGTAGCGGGGTGGAGATTTGACCCCCCGGCCTTCGAGTTTTGAGTTCGGCAAATATGGCTGTTTTCCCTTCCAGTCACTAGAGATTTTAAACGGACTATCACTCCTTGATTTCCACGATAAATTCCCCTCCCCAATCTGGCCCGTGGGGTCAGCTCTCCTTGCCTTAGCTATTTCGTGGCTCTTGCTTTAGAAGCTAAGTACTGATCCATGGCTCTCCTTGCTGGGAGCTGAACGTCATGTCTAGACGCACTGGCCATCTGACCCTGTAGTTTTTTGGCTCCTCTGTTCAATGATGTTTTACGTCTCATTAAACTGGATCGCCATATTGAAGTACTCAAAGGTTGAGCGATGGAAATCAACAGTCTCTTGGAGCGCGCTTAGTCAGTTCGGTCATTGATCTAGTAGAAAAGGGGTACTGACAATCAACAAAAATGATCCATCCTCTAGCTACCGTGTTTGCCGCTATATTGCTTTGTACTCCCGTGAATGCGATGGGATGTTCTGGAGACAACTCTCACAAGCATGACGGTGCTTCAACAGAGAAGACGTCTGAGTCCCCAGACAGAACCAGCAAGACAAGCAACGATGCTTCTAAGGCAAAAGTTTTAGAGAGCTCGAATAACTGACACCTTTTACATATAAGATCTTTTGCATGACAAGAATCAACTTGGTCAGGCCAAGAGAATTATCTGATCAACATTTAGTAGCGGAATATAGAGAAATTTTTATGGTTGGCTCAGCACTCCAACGCTCAATCAAGTCGAAGAACTGGCAGAGAACCAAAGAACAGCTACCCAAAGAATTTACTTTAAATGTTGGACACGTTAAGTTCTTCTATAACAAAGGTAAGTATTTACATGAAAGATATTTAGATCTCATAAATGAAATGAAAAGCAGAGGCATGCGTCCAGATCCAGAACGTCAATTCAAAAAAGAACAGTGGCCAAGTGAATTTTATAAAGACTGGGAGCCTAATGCAAAAGACATTGCGCTAATAAGAAAAAGAATCAAAGAAAAAATCAATCAAAAGCCGAATTGGTATCGTTGGACAAAAAAACAAGATGGTGATTCAGCAGGGAAGACGACTGACTAGTTTTTTTGCTGTAGAAGTCAGGTGCTGATTCGCGGATCTCGATGCTGGGAGCTGTGTGGTGTCAGCGGATGGGTCTGGGCTTAAGTACCTCAACCACGGGCCGCCTAGTGGCAGAGTGGATTCTTTCCATCTCGTGCATGCCTTCCAGCTGGCGATGGATGCAACGCAATTGATGCCTTAGAGACTCAGCGTCTTCTAGGTGAGCAACACCAACCATTGCCGCTTCGATGTGGCTCTTGGATTCGATCAGATGCAGGCAGGTCGCCGATCCCATCTCAACGCTCATAACTCTCCTTTGGTTGACCCTATTCAGCCAAACTTTTTTGGCCGATGTTGTGACAACGATCACGAAATGATGTTGCTCGTGGCAAATGTCTGGAGTCCCTCATAAAGGTTGTCGTAAGTGAACCTTTTTATGGATCTCTGTCCTTGCTTAAGTGTACCGGGGATTGCTTGGTCTTGATTTTGCAACCACCAGACCTACCAAGATCACTAGGGGTCATCCTGTGCGATTAGCGACAGTTTCCTGAATCATGTCAGTTTTAGAACTTCCTAGTCCAGGACATTAAAAAACCCCTCAGCGAGGGGCTTTTATTTGGTGGCGGGGGGGAGATTTGAACTCCCGACCTTCTGGTTATGAGGCCGAATGTATTGGCCCAGATCCCAGTGAGTTACTGACTTATGTTTTTAACTCACTCACCTGACTGGTTCTGTACAACTGCTTCCGTTTGGTAGTGCGTGGGTGTCGTTGTCGTTCATTGGCGGAACGCTTTTTATTGAAGCAATACGTGGAGGAACGCTCTTATCGCGGCACAGCGATGAAGGAAATACCTCGCTCTTGCTGTTCGAGGAAGGAACTCATGTTGATTGGCGCAATGAAAGCCGAATTGGCCCGCACCATGCAGGTGAACGGCTTGCTGCGCATTGAAGGTGGCCGTCTGTCGTGCACCGTGATCGGCGATGCCATCTGACGACGACCCATGTGACTGTCCGTCACCGTTGTATTCAACCAGGGCTTACCGCTGTGAATCACGATCGCATCACCGGCTGGATCCGTGACAAAAGACTCGAGAATGGTTCCGTAGTCGAGGCTCACCGGAGCATCTTCGTCATCAGCTGCCAAACGGCAGTTGAGACCGTCAGGATCATGGGTGACTACCAGCCAGAGCAACTGGTGATATCTCTGACGGGTGCCCTGCAAATGGGAGCTGACGAAATTACCGCTGGCATCTGGACGCGGGGTATTGGCGATCTGCGCAGCACCCGGCCAGGGCATCAGTGCGGCCATCAGCAGCAGTGATGCTGAGTAGGAGGTGCAGCGTTGGACCGTCATTCACCGTTCAACGTATTTCATTAATCATGCCTCCTATTTTGGTGCCAGAGTAATCAGTATCGATCAATAGATCAAGAATCTTATTTATATACGCCTAAGCTGGCAAAGGAGTAGGTTGTTTGTGTTACCTAGGGCTGCAATCAATTTGAAATTCCTCCACAAAAATCTCCTTACTTAAGTGGTTAGGAAAAATATATGGTCTGTACTTAGAGATGTGAAGAACTCATCTTATTCTGGCTCAGGATGCCATAGATCAGTCGTTCAAGTCACCATTACCGCTTATCCAAAACCTCCATACCGGGATTTTTCTCTCTCTTTGTTACCAATCTTAGGCGAGAAATTTATCTCGTTAGATTCCCTTGAGAAAGGCCCTAGACATTAAAAAACCTTTGAGAGGGTTTTTATTTCTTGGCGGGGGGGAGATTTGAACTCCCGACCTTCGGGTTATGAGTCATAAGAACAATGCCTAAACCCCTTGCTATGAGAGACATAAAATATATGGGTGTTTCTCTTAAGTTTGGTTCATGCAGGCCACCTCCCCGTCTGCGCAGGTGTTAGAGAAGTTCCTTTTTAATAGGGATTAAGAGATTCCTGCTAAGTTGAGGAAGCTTTTTACAGAGTGGAATTATTTATGCTTAGCTCTGCAATCCAAGGTAATCATAAGTATTAGCACTGATTAGTGTCTCGGCTTATAGCAAGCTTATTGTCAATAGAGTGCTTGAAGGATCTATTTCTTACTTCCTTGAAAGGAGCTGAAATTCCTTGCCTGTTCAGCCAGCGATACGATTAGAATGTACAACAGGCTTTATGGTCATTCGCTTATTATTTTCTTAAGATGAAATCAGGGGCAGGGTTTGTTAATTCAAGCAATGAGAGCAAAGTCTGTCTAGGGATGTCGATTTACGGTCAGCCCTTGGAATGGATTAAGGCCGCAGTGGATTCTGTTAGAAACCAGACATATAGTAATTGGCAGCTGCTAATTCGCCCAGATGGTCCCAAGGCAATATCAAGAAGCAATCTTGAATTGCTTCAAGAGTTGGAGAGTCGAGATCCTCGATTACGTGTTTTGCCTGGCAATGAATGCAATGGTACTTTCGGTAGTTACCGATTGATTTTTAGTGAATCCAAAGCAAAATACCTGGTTCAACTTGATGCCGATGATATCCTTCACCCAAGTGCACTGCTAAAGGCAGTTCAACATCTTGACCGACATAAAAAAAGTCCGTTCCTTTATAGCCAATGCATGTTGATTAATGATCAAGGAATGGAACTAGGCTTAGATAAGCGTGCATTAAGAACATGGCAGAAAAATGCAGATCTTGTGCAATTTATTTCTTTCCATATGAGAATGATTAGAAGATCGGCATATTTAAAAGTAGGTGGATATAATAGTAACTATTATTTTGCTGGCGATTATGACCTCAGTTTAAGACTAGCTGAGCTTGGCAAACCTCAACATTTAGCGGAACCACTTTACGGATATCGTGTCCATACTAATAGTGAATCACAACGAAAAAGGCATGCTACTCATCAAGAGGCTGTTAAGTCTGTACGAGAAGCATTGACTCGTAGAGGAATGGATTCAAGTCATGAGTTAATTCACTCATTAAGAACAGAGACCATCACCCTAACAAAAAAAATAAACTCACCAATTGTTGTAGTTGGAATGCATCGTAGCGCCACTTCATTACTGGCTAGAATGTTGAGTAGGCTTGGAGTATCATTTGGAACGCATTTACTCTCTGAGGATGATGACAATCCTGATGGTTACTATGAGGATACTGCTTTTTTAGAATTACAAAGAAATTGGTTTGCCTCCTCATTAGATAATAATTCAAAAGGATGGCGTGATTGGGGTTGGAACCCAATTCAATCTATTAGTAGCCTTGGTAAATCACGATGGAAAAGCCAAGCCGATCAATTATTAAAGAAGCGCCAATTATGCTTTTCTGATAGTCGCTGGGGTTGGAAGGATCCAAGAACTACCTTGCTATTGCCATTTTGGCGTCAACTTTCTCCGGAGCTAAAGTTAATTGGCATCTATCGAACACCATGGGATATCAGCGATGCTCTACAAAGACTTCGTCACCCAAAGTTTCGAAAAGATCCAGAGATAATTCATTTACTATGGAAGCTATATAATGAAAGATTAATTGCTTATTTAGAGGCAGAGCCAGAACGAAGTATTGTTGTATCTGCTGATGCACTTGCTGCAAATCCAGAACAATTGACTTCGATTCTTCATGATCGTTGGGGATGGATAATAGATGAGAGTGAAATCAAGATAGACCTTAAAGCATTAATTCGCTCTGATCGCTTGCAGAAAATAAACCTACCTGATCCAATAGAAACGTTATATCAATTACTTTATCCAGATATTATGCATGTATGGCTGCAACTGCAGGACATAGCAGATATGGGGAACATTCAAGCCTCTAAGGATAAAAATGATATGCCTTTGTTGAAATGTAAAGCACCTAGCCAGCCTGTTTTAAGCATAGTAATTCCAACTTTTAACCCCTGTCACTATCTAGTCGAAGCCATTGCTAGCGTAGAAAGGCATAGAAATGTAGATACCCAAATCGAGATCATCATAGTAGATGATGGATCAAAATTGCCCCATTCAATACATCTTCTTGAACAATTAAGTTCGGCTGGATTCCAAGTGCTAAAAAAGAAAAATTCAGGACTTGCAGCAGCACGTAACTCTGGAATCCGAGCATCTAAAGCAGAGCTAATCTTGCCCTTAGATGATGACAATCGTCTGTTATCTTTATATTTAAATGATGGGCTACAGTATATGCTCAAGAACGCAGAGATTGATTTGCTTTTTGGTGATAGAATTGATTTTGGTGCACATCATCAGCGTTTTCGACCAGGTGCATTAAAATCCGATCAATTGGTAAAGGTAAACACTGTAGATGCATGCGCAATTATACGTCGTAGCCTGTGGGCTAGTTGTGGAGGTTATGATGAACGCCTTAAGGCTCTTGAAGACTGGGATCTTTGGCTTTCAGGTTTAAGAAGAGGAATGAAAAGTTGCTATGTTCCAGTGCCAGCATTTGAGTATCGTGTAAGAGAAGTTTCAATGTTGCAGCGTCATTTGGCTGATCATGAATCTCACAACAAGACTATAGAATATCTTAGGAAAAAACATAATCTTCCAATACAATCACTGATAGGTGATTAAGGTGAGTAATTGAATAATGCCAGATCAGTTTTATGTGTTCTTGAAGGGGGTTGTGGTGTCTTTTTTTATGTCTATCTTCAGCCAGTAATCTAATGCTGCTTAGGCGTAAATCGCCTGAATGAATTCCCCCAGTGATTTGTCACCATAGATTTTAAGCTAACTATTTTAAGTCACCTAAAGCTAAATTGAACGCAATACAATTCTTGGTTCTTAGTTTTTTTTGACTCACAAAGTCAACGGGTCTTGAAAGACATCAGCTTGCATGTCGTCATCGTTGGCATTTTCGTTGCCATCAGCGCCGATCACCCCTGAAGTACCAGGAGCTTCAAGGGAGCTGACGTAGTCGCTGGAGGCCTCGATGGCATTTTGATTTTTAAAGGAGTCGTTATCCCAGGCTGCATCACCTGTTGTGCCTTGGCTATCAAGCTCGTTCCAAGAGACATCACCGGATCCAACAAAGTTTTGATCGCCGTCGTGCAGTGATTTACCCCAGTCAGCGTCAAGGACCGATAGATCAGCTAGATCGATCTTGCCGTTGAAGTCGGCATCAACGTCGTGGGCAACGCTGGCAGCATCAATCATCGTGTCGTCTGGTCCTTGCCCTCCTGGTACAACCGTGTGCTGTTGCCTTGCTGCACCAGCGTTGAGGTAAGCGAGGTCTTTCATTGAGACCCGGCCGTCGTAGTTGAGGTCACCTTGATAGGTGATCAGGTTGCTGGAGCCTTTTTCATTGATAAAGACATCAGAGTCATCGGCCGTGATGCTGAGAATGCCATCAGCAAGATCAACGACCTTGCCAGCATCACCAGTTACTTTGATATCAGCAACAAGCTTGGTTGATTCGCGATCATCTTCAACAAACACACCATTTTTAAAGTTGCCACTAGTGAGTGAAGTCTTGCCATCGACAAAGCTATGGCCGACAAGTTCGGCATTGGCATTGCCGTAGGCAGAGACTACGAGGTTATTGCTATCGGTATTGCCGACATTGAGCCATTCTGATGTTGCCGAAACGGTGTCACCAGAGCGGATGAGATTGGTGAACGTTGCATCACTACCAATCACACGATCAGTACCAATGATGAGGCCATCACCTTGCTCCTCAATATTGATCAATGCTTGATAGAGGGTGACGTCTTGCCCCTCAACGGCAATTGCTCCACCGAGATCACTAAGGCTGCTGATTTCTCTATTGGTGAAACCAGTTCCATCGTTGAACTTACGTGAGAAGACGGTTTCTTCCTGGTTGGCTGTGATATTAAATGTGAGAGGACTTACAAATAGACTTCCATCGGCATTGTTGTATTCACTTTCACCAGGAGCTGGATTCGCAAGGCTCTGCTCATCGAAGTCGAGAGCAATCGAAGCGAGAACGGTTTCATTGGTAATGGGAGAACCTTCTCCAAGATCACCAAGGCTTGCAGCTGCAATTCGGATGGTTCCAGCTTCGTTATCAATTTCAACGGCATTAGCAACATTGAAGTTTTTGCCAATTTGAATGTCTTCAGCTTTAATATTTTTGAAGATAACTGGATCAAAGGCAATGGTGATGTCAGCACCTTCTAGGATGTAATCATCAGCGAGAGTTTCGCCAGTGATCTGAAGTTCATAACGCTTGCTGTAATCAATACCGCCGAAGCGTTGATTGCCTACGGTTTGGCCTAAAACACCAAGTTGATCAAGGGCAGTATTGGAATTAGCCTCAAATAGCTGGTAGGTGAAGGCTGCTGCTGCATCTTCAAAACCATTTAAGTTTGCTCTAACAGAAGATATTGATACATCAGGTAAGTCATCAGTGAATAGATTCTCAATCTTAAAGTTTAGTTTATTTGTATCTACGATCTGATTGAGAATAGTGTCTAGATCAACATCTCCCCAAGCATTGCCATGGCTGTATGAAGTCTCCCAATCGCCAGTCGCTTGGTTTAAATGCCAATTCGCATGGGCTTCAATACCATTCTCTCGATAGTTGATATTAGTAGTAATGCTTGTTACCTGAGCGCTGACAAGAGTATCTGTGCCAATGAGCTCCTCGTTTTGATTTCGTGTTTCAATTAATGCATGTCTGTCGAAGTAAGCGTTTTCGTAGTCGTCGCCGTAATAATTACCCTTGTTGGCGTTCATGCGAGCATGCCTGTTGTAATTATCAGCTCCGTCAATAGTCAAATTATAATTAACAACAAGATTCGAATTGCCATGTTCTGTGTCTGTGTAGCCGCCAATGATGGCTCCAAGGTCAATATCTAGTTGCTCTGTAAAAGCTTTCTTGTTAAGCAAATCGAATACATCTACTGTTGCGTCTAATCCAAAATCAAAAATAGTGTCACCAGGTGACGTGAAATCAAAGCTTAATTCACTTTTTCCTCCTCCTGCGGCAAGTTCGTAGGCATCTAATGAGCCAACCAACTTAAAGCTTGGCGAAAGCTCATTTATTCCACTATTAGAATTCTGGTTGAAATAGCCAGCAAAAATTGTATTCAGATATGTGGAATCAGCCTGGAAATTGATGGTTGTTTCGAAACTTTCGTTTTCTCCATAGTCATCGAAGTAACGACCTGCAAGCGCGACCAAGTCATTGGCTGTCCATTTACCAATCGCGTATTCAATACTGGTTCCATCAGGTGTTGTATTGACGGCATCTATGTTCATGCCGGGTATGCCGCCGGATATTCCTGGTGCCCAATCATTGTTATCGTTGTCACCAACGTTCAGATATGTCCAGAAGCTGCCTTGACCATCACTGTTTCGGCCTCTGAAATGTATACTTCCATTATTTACGCCCAGGATATCGGCATCTATATCTAGATTTAGATCAATCTTTTCTTGAAGATAATTATACTTTTCTTCTCTAGTTAGTGATGCGTCGACTAAAACATCCAGGCTGACCTCGCGTGGACCAGCTGAACCCTCCGCCCAGTTAAATTGATAGTCGCTACCGTTTAGATCTTGGTCTGTGAATCTGTGAGTAAGGCTCTCTAAAAAATCTGATGTTAATTCAATTCTGACATCTGGACTATCTTTTAGAAGAGTTGCTTCTTGGCCAGGAAAATCTTCGCTTGTTCTTGCATAGATATCACCTGATAGACCCAATTGGTGAATACCGGCCTCTCTCGCGTCAATATTCATAAAAACGCTTTCACCTAAGGCGAGCCCACTTTCGCCTTCAAACCAGTGGGAGGTTCCCCCACTCTCGAGCTGCCCGACTAAAGATACGAGATACCTATTGAATTCATGACTAGTATTAGTCGATAATTGCAGCGGATATTCATCGCTTGCCCCTCTATAGTCTTCATACATATCCCAATTCATCCATTGATGACCTTGGGGAATACTGGATCCAGTTTCGTTGCCAAAGGAGAAGGCCACGCTCCCGCCGGCCGATCGAGGAAATGAGTCCGTTCCGCTTACGTCAACTTCAAGCCGTAAGTCGCTCAAGGTATTTACGTAGTCTTCCCAGCTGTTGACCGTCGCCGTCTCAGCTTCTCCCGTCCACCAACTGGTGCTGCCTGTCCCGGACTGCCCTATTGTCCAGTCGCTACCTGATAATTCATTATCAGTGTTGAGGACATTTTGACTTGGATTGGATGTGACCATGAAGACCTCCTCATCCAGGGGATGGCGTATGGGCCTGTATCAACCGTAGGAAAGACCTATTGTTTTCATTATGCCTTAATGTTGTTGTTTGACCCAATCTCTTGAGACATTGAAACCTTTTGCTAGCAAGGCATCTGAGCAGTTCTACTCAGTCTTGATTTGAGATTGAGCAATGGTTTTGTCTTTTTTAGGTAGAAGCTCTTAAAAGCCCAGTTCGAGGATGAGGTAACGCAAGTCTTTGCTTTGGAGACCTCGCTGTTGTTATCTAGATTTATATTAGTGTCATTCATATTATTCACCTCAACTTAAACTCAAGGGATCTTGAAAGACATCAGCTTGCATGTCGTCATCGTTGGCATTGTCGTTGCCATCAGCACCGATGACGCCTGTTGATGTTGGTGATTCCAAGGAACCAACGTAATCAGGAGAAGATTCGATGGCATTTTGATCTTTAAAGGAGTCGTTATCCCAGGCTGCATCGCCTGTTGTGCCTTGCTGATCGAGCTCGCTCCAAGAAAGATCAGCAGAACCGTGGAAGTCTTGATCACCGTTATGCAGTGTCTTGCCCCAGTCAGCGTCAAGGACCGCAAGATCAGCCAGATCGATTTTGCCGTTGAAATCGGCATCAACGTCGTGGGCAACGCTGGCATCCACCACACCATTGCCGTCTTGGTCTTGCCCGGTTGTGTTTTCAGAAGTGGTTTGTTGCCTTGCAGCCCCTGCGTTGAGGTAGGCGAGATCTTTCATTGAGACCCGGCCGTCGTAGTTGAGGTCACCTTGATAGGTGATCAGGTTGCTGGAGCCCTTGTTATTGACAAAGACATCAGAGTCATCGGCTTGCAGGCTGAGGATGCCATCGGAGAGATCAACCACATTGCCTGCAGCACCTGTGATTTTGATATCAGTGACAAGTTGGAAGGATTCACGATCAGATTGATCAAATTGGCCTTTGACATACCTACCGCTTTTAACGCTGCTGATGTCATCAACAAAGTGATAGTCGCTTAGTTGAGCATTGGCGTTGTCGTAGGCCGTCACTTGAATGTTGTTGGCATCTGTATTGCCAACATTGAGCCATTCGGTTGTTGCAGTGATCGTGTCACCAGAGCGAATCAGGTTGGTGTAGGCCGTATCAGAACCAATGACCCTCTGACTACCAAGAATCAAACCATCATCGACCTCATAGATGTTGATACCAGCGGAATAGAGCTTGACCTCAGTGCCATCAACATGAATATTTCCACCGAGATCAGCCAGGCTCTTGATCTCACGATTGAGCAATCCACTGCCATCTTCTTCTGTATAGGAGCGAGAGAAGACGGTTTCATCTTGATTGGCTTCTATTTCAAAGATCAGTGGGCTAGCAGCAAGGCTGCCGTCTTCTTGGATGCCTAAGGTTTTGAGAGTGCCCTCATCAAAATCAAGAGTTAAAGAGGCAAGTAAACGCTCTGAGGAGATGCCATCGCCTTGCGCTAGATCAGAGAGGCTAGAAGCAGCGATGCGAACAGCACCTGTTTCGTTATCGATGTGGACAGCATTGGCCAGAGGAAGATCAGTGCCGATTTGGATATCGGAGGCATTGATGGCTTGGAAGATCAGTGGATTGAACTTGAGAGTGACATCAGCACTTTCAAGGTTGTATTGATCGAGCAGAGATTGAGCCGTGATTTCGAGTTTGTAGCGATCAGTGCCATCAACGCCTTGGCCTAAGACAGCTAATTGATCAAGAGCCTGGTTGGAATCAGCACTAAAGAGCTTGTAGTTAAAGGCAACGGCCCCTGAACCATCTTCTAATGATGTTGAGGTGTCGTTGATTTGAACAGCCTCAGATTGAGCAAGGAGTTGTTGGCGTGCTTGATCAGAGAAGAGCTTGACGATCAGGCTCTCAAGGCCTTCTGTAGTGAGATCTTCTGCGAAGGTGTGGGATAAAGCAATATTGCCATCGTTGTCAATCTGACTGGAACCACTGATTTGTCCGGTTCTTAGATCTGCTTTTGTGAAGTTGTCTCCTTCTAGAGCCCAGAACAGTTCAGTGCCGAGATCAACATTTGTAGTGTTTACTGTTGTGTTTAGGGTGTCGCCTTCATTGAGGGAGTTGCTTGATGTGTTGAGTGAATAAGTAGGAGGAGTCTTCGATGTATCGTTGATTTGAACAGTGGATGATTCAGCAAGGAGTTGAGAATTTGTTTGATCAGAGAAAAGCTTAACGATCAGGCTCTCAAGGCCTTCTGTTGTGAGATCTTCTGCGAAGGTATGAGAGAAGGAGAAGTTGCCATCAGAGCCGACATAATTAGAACCAGTGAGTTGGCCATTGACTAAATCATCTGCAGCGATGTTCTCTCCTTGAAGAGCCCAGAACAGTTCCGTGCCGAGATCAACATCTGTGGTGTTTACCGTTGTGTTTAGGGCCTCGCCTTCATTGAGGGAGTTGCTTGATGTGTTGAGTGAATAAGTAGGAGGAGTCTTCGATGTATCGTTGATTTGAACAGTGGATGATTGAGCAAGCAGTTCATTGCCTACTTGATCAGAGAAAAGCTTAACGATCAGGCTCTCAAGGCCTTCTGTTGTGAGATCTTCTGCGAAGGTATGAGAGAAGGAGAAGTTGCCATCAGAGCCGACATAATTAGAACCAGTGAGTTGGCCATTGACTAAATCATCTGCAGTGATGTTCTCTCCTTGAAGAGCCCAGAACAGTTCCGTGCCGAGATCAACATCTGTGGTGTTTACTGTTGTGCTTAGGGTCTCGCCTTCATTGAGATAATTGGTTGATGTGTCTAGTGAATAAGTAGGAGGAGTCTTCGATGTATCGTTGATTTGAACAGTGGATGATTGAGCAAGCAGTTCATTGCCTACTTGATCAGAGAAAAGCTTAACGATCAGGCTCTCAAGGCCTTCTGTTGTGAGATCTTCTGCGAAGGTATGAGAGAAGGAGAAGTTGCCATCAGAGCCGACATAATTAGAACCAGTGAGTTGGCCATTGACTAAATCATCTGCAGCGATGTTCTCTCCTTGAAGAGCCCAGAACAGTTCCGTGCCGAGATCAACATCTGTGGTGTTTACCGTTGTGTTTAGGGCCTCGCCTTCATTGAGGGAGTTGCTTGATGTGTTGAGTGAATAAGTAGGAGGAGTCTTCGATGTATCGTTGATTTGAACAGTGGATGATTGAGCAAGCAGTTCATTGCCTACTTGATCAGAGAAAAGCTTAACGATCAGGCTCTCAAGGCCTTCTGTTGTGAGATCTTCTGCGAAGGTATGAGAGAAGGAGAAGTTGCCATCAGAGCCGACATAATTAGAACCAGTGAGTTGGCCATTGACTAAATCATCTGCAGTGATGTTCTCTCCTTGTAGGGCCCAGAACAGTTCCGTGCCGAGATCAACATCTGTGGTGTTTACTGTTGTGCTTAGGGTCTCGCCTTCATTGAGATAATTGGTTGATGTGTCTAGTGAATAAGTAGGAGGAGTCTTCGATGTATCGTTGATTTGGACAGTGGATGATTCAGAAAGGAGTTGAGAATTTGTTTGATCAGAGAAAAGCTTAACGATCAGGCTCTCTAGACCTTCTGTAGTGAGATCTTCTGCGAAGGTATGAGATAGGGAGAAGTTGCCATCAGAGCCGACATAATTAGAACCAGTGAGTTGGCCATTGACTAAATCATCTGCAGTGATGTTTTCTCCTTGAAGAGCCCAGAACAGTTCAGTACCAAGATCAACATCTGTGGTGTTTACCGTTGTGTTTAGGGTCTCACCTTCATTGAGGTAATTGGTTGATGTGTCTAGTGAATAAGTAGAAGGAGTCGTTGAAGTATCGTTGATTTGAACAGTGGATGATTCAGCAAGGAGTTGTGAATTTGCTTGATCAGAGAAGAGTTTAACGATCAGGCTCTCTAGACCTTCTGTTGTGAGATCTTCTGCGAAGGTATGAGAGAAGGAGAAGTTGCCATCAGAGCCGACATAATTAGAGCCAGTGAGTTGGCCATTGACTAAATCATCTGCAGTGATGTTTTCTCCTTGAAGCGCCCAGAACAGTTCAGTGCCGAGATCAACATCTGTGGTGTTTACCGTTGTGTTTAGGGTCTCGCCTTCATTGAGGTAATTGGTTGATGTGTTTAGTGAATAAGTAGAAGGAGTCGTTGAAGTATCGTTGATTTGAACAGTGGATGATTCAGCAAGGAGTTGTGAATTTGCTTGATCAGAGAAGAGTTTAACGATCAGGCTCTCTAGACCTTCTGTTGTGAGATCTTCTGCGAAGGTATGAGAGAAGGAGAAGTTGCCATCAGAGCCGACATAATTAGAACCAGTGAGTTGGCCATTGACTAAATCATCTGCAGTGATGTTTTCTCCTTGAAGCGCCCAGAACAGTTCAGTGCCGAGATCAACATCTGTGGTGTTTACCGTTGTGTTTAGGGTCTCGCCTTCATTGAGGTAATTGGTTGATGTGTTTAGTGAATAAGTAGAAGGAGTCGTTGAAGTATCGTTGATTTGAACAGTGGATGATTCAGCAAGGAGTTGTGAATTTGCTTGATCAGAGAAGAGTTTAACGATCAGGCTCTCTAGACCTTCTGTTGTGAGATCTTCTGCGAAGGTATGAGAGAAGGAGAAGTTGCCATCAGAGCCGACATAATTAGAACCAGTGAGTTGGCCATTGACTAAATCATCTGCAGTGATGTTTTCTCCTTGAAGAGCCCAGAACAGTTCCGTGCTCTCCTGAAGATCTGTTGTACTAACCATTGTGGTAATCCACTCACCTTCATCTATTTCTGTATTAGAAGTATTTACACTGTATGTTGGCTCCGCCTGCGGTACTGAAAACTTGCTTACAAAGACTTGATACCATTCATCTGTCGCAAGGCCATCGAAATCATCACCGCCGAACGTATCTCCAGTGAGATAGATTGACCCATCACTATAGGAGGAAACTGTTAAAGCATAATCCCCCCAACTTGACCCCAGGAGATCACTCCACCCCCTATTGCCATCATTGTTATACTCACTAATAAAGACATCGCTATGCCCTTTATTCAAATTTCCATCTAAATCACTATATGTTTCACCTGCGATATATATATTGTCATTGCTACCTGTTGTGATGTCTGCGATGAATGTATCCGAATTGGCTCCAATTTCTGTTGTCCACTCCTTGCTTCCGTCAGAAGAATATTTATTCAATGAAGGCGTGCTATAGCCATTGCCTCTATCTGCAACATAGAGGGATCCCTCGCTGTCTGTGGTTATGTGATTTTCTATTTGATTTGTGTCATTGTAAAGTTGCTGGGTCCACTCATTGTCTCCATTGGTATTGAATTTGCTTATAAAGGTGTCGCCAACGTAGTTTGAGTAATCCGTAACTCCAGTGATATAAATTGAACCATCGCTGCTGGTTGTTATGCTGTTTGCAGAATCATCCCCACTAGTACCAAACATTTCTGTCCACTCACTATTGCCGTTCGAGTCATACTTTCTAATATATGTATCCCATTCTCCTTTGTTGTCTTGCCCACCCAAATCAAGGGTTGTGTGTCCAGTGATATAGACAGAATGCTCCTCATCAACACTTATGGCGTTAGCTGAGGACCAGTTAAATTCTGGTATTGCTTGGATGAAATCATCATTGGTAATGATTCTCGCAGAGCCCGAAATACTTTGCCATTTTAGATCTCCATCCGAATTATACTTTCTTAAGAATAGATCGCTACCAGGAGAAGTGTAGGATGTACTTCCTGAATTATTTACTACAAAGTGTTTTAATCCTATTACTCCTCCGGCAATATAAACCGAACCATCACTGCCAGTCTCAATGTCGTATACATAAGTTTTGGTATTGTCGATGTCCCATAATGTTTTGCTCCACTCTTTGCTTCCGCTAGAATTATATTTCACCAGAGAAGACTTAACTGTTCCATAGCCACTTCCTGTTTCTACGCTCATATATGTAGAGCCGTCACTTGCCGTTATTGGGTTATTCGCATAAACCTTCGGCTCATATATTCCTCTGCCTTCATTTATATCTATTAATCTTGTCCAGTCTTTTGTAACCTTTTTGCTGTTATCTAGATTTATATTAGTGTCATTCATATTATTCACCTCAACTTAAACTCAAGGGATCTTGAAAGACATCAGCTTGCATGTCGTCATCGTTGGCATTGTCGTTGCCATCAGCACCGATGACGCCTGTTGATGTTGGTGATTCCAAGGAACCAACGTAATCAGGAGAAGATTCGATGGCATTTTGATCTTTAAAGGAGTCGTTATCCCAGGCTGCATCGCCTGTTGTGCCTTGCTGATCGAGCTCGCTCCAAGAAAGATCAGCAGAACCGTGGAAGTCTTGATCACCGTTATGCAGTGACTTGCCCCAATCGGCATCAAGAATGGACAGGTCGGCGAGATCGATTTTGCCGTTGAAATCGGCATCAACGTCGTGGGCAACGCTGGCATCCACCACACCATTGCCGTCTTGGTCTTGCCCGGTTGTGTTTTCAGAAGTGGTTTGTTGCCTTGCAGCCCCTGCGTTGAGGTAGGCGAGATCTTTCATTGAGACCCGGCCGTCGTAGTTGAGGTCACCTTGATAGGTGATCAGGTTGCTGGAGCCCTTGTTATTGACAAAGACATCAGAGTCATCGGCTTGCAGGCTGAGGATGCCATCGGAGAGATCCACCACATTGCCTGCAGCACCTGTGATTTCGATATCAGTGACAAGTTGGAAGGATTCACGATCAGATTGATCAAATTGGCCTTTGACATACCTACCGCTTTTAACGCTGCTGATGTCATCAACAAAGTGATAGTCGCTTAGTTGAGCATTGGCGTTGTCGTAGGCCTTCACTTGAATGTTGTTGGCATCTGTATTGCCAACATTGAGCCATTCGGTTGTTGCAGTGATCGTGTCACCAGAGCGAATCAGGTTGGTGTAGGAAGAATCAGAACCAATGACCCTCTGACTACCAAGAATCAAACCATCATCGACCTCATAGATGTTGATACCAGCGGAATAGAGCTTGACCTCAGTGCCATCAACATGAATGTCTCCACCGAGATCCCTAAGGCTCTTGATCTCACGATTGAGCAATCCACTGCCATCTTCTTCTGTATAGGAGCGAGAGAAGACGGTTTCATCTTGATTGGCTTCTATTTCAAAGATCAGTGGGCTAGCAGCAAGGCTGCCGTCTTCTTGGATGCCTAAGGTTTTGAGAGTGCCCTCATCAAAATCAAGAGTTAAAGACGCAAGGATGCGCTCTGAGGAGATGCCATCGCCTTGCGCTAGATCAGAGAGGCTAGAAGCAGCGATGCGAACAGCACCTGTTTCGTTATCGATGTGGACAGCATTGGCTAGAGGAAGATCAGTGCCGATTTGGATATCGGAGGCATTGATGGCTTGGAAGATCAGTGGATTGAACTTGAGAGTGACATCAGCACTTTCAAGGTTGTATTGATCGGTAAGCGATTGAGCAGTGATGTCTAGCCTGTAGCGATCAGTGCCATCAACGCCTTGGCCTAAGACAGCTAGTTGATCAAGGGCCTCGTTGGATTCATCACTAAAGAGCTTGTAGTTAAAGGCAACGGCCCCTGAACCATCTACTGATGTTGTTGAGGTGTCGTTGATTTGAACAGTTGATGATTCAGCAAGGAGTTGCTGGCGTGCTTGATCAGAGAAGAGCTTGACGATCAGGCTCTCAAGACCTTCTGTAGTGAGATCTTCTGCGAAGGTATGAGAGACGGAGAAGTTGCCATCAGCGCCGACTTGATTAGATCCAGTTAAAGCCCCTATGCGTAGATCTTCTTGTGTGAAGTTGTTTCCTTCTAGAGCCCAGAACAGTTCGGTGCCGAGGTCAACATCTGTGGTGCTTACTGTTGTGTTTAGGGTCTCGCCTTCATTGAGGGAATTGCTTGATGTATTTAGCGAGTAAGTAGGAGGAGATGTTGAAGTATCGTTGATTTCAACAGTGGATGATTTAGCAAGGAGTTGTTGGCGTGCTTGATCAGAGAAGAGTTTAACGATCAGGTTCTCTAGACCTTCTGTTGTGAGATCTTCTGCGAAGGTATGAGATAAGGAGAAGTTGCCATCAGAGCCGACATAATTAGAACCAGTGAGTTGGCCATTGGCTAAATCATCTGCAGTGATGTTGTCACCTTGTAGGGCCCAGAACAGTTCAGTGCCGAGATCAACATCTGTGGTGTTTACTGTTGTGCTTAGGGTCTCGCCTTCATTGAGATAATTGGTTGATGTGTCTAGTGAATAAGTAGAAGGAGTCGTTGAAGTATCGTTGATTTCAACAGTGGATGATTGAGCAAGCAGTTCATTGCCTACTTGATCAGAGAAGAGCTTAACGATCAGGCTCTCTAGACCTTCTGTAGTGAGATCTTCTGCGAAGGTATGAGATAAGGAGAAGTTGCCATCAGAGCCGACATAATTAGAACCAGTGAGTTGGCCATTGGCTAAATCATCTGCAGTGATGTTGTCACCTTGTAGGGCCCAGAACAGTTCAGTGCCGAGATCAACATCTGTGGTGATTACTGTTGTGCTTAGGGTCTCGCCTTCATTGAGATAATTGGTTGATGTGTCTAGTGAATAAGTAGAAGGAGTCGTTGAAGTATCGTTGATTTCAACAGTGGATGATTGAGCAAGCAGTTCATTGCCTACTTGATCAGAGAAGAGTTTAACGATCAGGCTCTCTAGACCTTCTGTTGTGAGATCTTCTGCGAAGGTATGAGATAAGGAGAAGTTGCCATCAGAGCCGACATAACTAGAACCAGTGAGTTGGCCATTGGCTAAATCATCTGCAGTGATGTTGTCACCTTGAAGCGCCCAGAACAGTTCCGTGCCGAGATCAACATGTGTAGTGCTGATGTTTGTTGTTAGGCTTTCTCCCTCGTTGAGGTAATTACTCGTCGTATTGAGTAAATATGTTGGGGTTTCGTCTAGATTATTGACAGCAAGTGTAAACGACTTTGCTATTGCCAATCCATCGCTATCTGTAGCTTGAAGCCTGATTGAATAATCAGACTTGGTCTCATAGTCTGCTGGACCGTTGATATTTAGTTGATCACCGATGATACTAAAAAAGGAATTATCGCCATTCTCACTTCCTAATGCGAAAGAGAAGCTATGGCCATTCTCAGAGTCAGGGTCAGTCGCTGTTAGTGTCGCAATTGTGGATCCTGCAGTCAGGTTCTCATCAAAACTTTCTGATGAAAGGTTAATGTTTGTGGGGAAGTCATACTTAACCTGATTAAACTTGAGGCTTTCTATGCTTGATAAGTTATCAATGCCATCACGATTAGAAATGCTATCAGAAACCTCAAATTCATTGTTGTTTGTATTTAGGCTTAATACATAATCTTTTATGTCTCCACTGTATTCTGCAATATCTGATGCTTCGCCTCCAGATATTGTGTCGTTGCCTTTCCCGCCAGTAATTGTATTACTGCCTTGTCCGGCATAAATAATATCGTCCCCCTCCCCGGCATCAACCATGTCATGGCCTTTGCCAGAATCGATTACATCTTCACCTTTTCCGCCATTAATCGTGTCATTACCATGACTTCCCTGAAGGCTGTTGTTATATTCATTGCCTACGATGTAATCATCAAAAGAAGACCCTTTTGCATTTTCGATTACGGCATCACCAGTTGAGTTATAGGCAATCGTGTATCCCTTCAGTTCACCATCAAGTTGGGAAACAAATCCTCCGCCACCGATTTCATTTTCAAGTGTTGCATTGCGTAGATCTATCGTGACTGAGCCACTGGCTGTAGATCCATCAATTATGTCGGTTCCACCCGCATCCCAAATCGAATTGAATCCGTCTAAATCATTGCTTAGAGAATATATATTATCTTCTGTAGCATTGGTTTTATTTGCTCCATATAGATACTGTATTGCTGCAATATCAAAAGCTCCTAGACCAGTTAGATAACCTTCAAAATCTGGAGATGCCGGAGTGTATTCATTAGCATTAATGTCATTATATGTCATTACTGTCCAAGGTGAGGCGTTTAATCCGTTATCCCCTCCTTCCCATGGACTTGTAACCCCTGGGAATGCAGGGTTTACTCCAAAATCGCTGTCATGTGGGTGTTTTAAACCTAATGCATGCCCTAATTCATGTGTAAAGGTAAGGTTAAAATAACTACCAGGTTGTAGTGCCTCTTCTCCTTCAGGGTACGCCTCCCAATTAACTGTTGTTAGCCCAGAATAGTCCCCTTCCGGATATACAGAACCAGGTAAATAGGCATATCCTAGAACTCCATTCCCAGAGTCCAAGTTGTCTAAGATCGCCCATTCAATATTGCCCTCGGAAGTACTCTCAGTAAATGTAATATTTGCTACATTTTCATAAGAGTTCATCGCGTTTATGGCTGCACTTCTCTCTGCTTCTGATGGTGTGTATCCCCATGTGCCATCAAGGGTTTCTTCATTGCTGAAGAAGTGAAAACTAAATTCAGCTGTGGTGTCTAAGTCGGGATCTTCAGTCGCCCATTTTGTACCATAAACAAGGCCAACAATGTATGGATTTGTTCCATCTATTGAGCTCCATGTGGTTGAGCTGCTTAGCCCTTGATAGTCAAAGTCTATGAAAAGACTAGATCTGTCATTGTTTACATCATTGCTGTTGCTTGTTGACTCTAAACTGTCAAAATTAAATGTGATCCCCTTCCCTGTATCTTCACTCCCAGTGCAGCCTTGGCATTGGCATAGACGACTGTGCTCTAAGAGATTATTCTTTTCTACCTTTATTGTTAAATCGTCAGATAGGATGTTATTCATATTATTCACCTCAACTTAAACTCAAGGGATCTTGGAAGACATCGCCTTGCATGTCATTGTCGTTGGCATCTTCGTTGCCATCAGCGCCGATCACCCCTGAAGTACCAGGAGCTTCAAGGGAGCTGACGTAGTCGCTGGAGGCCTCGATGGCATTTTGATTTTTAAAGGAGTCGTTATCCCAGGCTGCATCACCTGTTGTGCCTTGGCTATCAAGCTCGTTCCAAGAGACATCACCGGATCCAACAAAGTTTTGATCGCCGTCGTGCAGTGATTTACCCCAATCGGCATCAAGAACAGATAGATCAGCTAGATCGATTTTGCCGTTGAAATCGGCATCAACGTCGTGGGCAACGCTGGCATCCACCACACCATTGCCGTCTTGGTCTTGCCCTGTTGTGTTTTGCGAGCTGGTTTGTTGCCTTGCAGCCCCAGCATTGAGGTAGGCGAGGTCTTTCATTGAGACCCGGCCGTCGTAGTTGAGGTCACCTTGATAGGTGATCAGGTTGCTGGAGCCTTCTGTATTGGTGAAGGTTCGATTCGACCCATCGGCTTGCAGCTTGAGGATGCCATCGGAGAGGTCCACCACATTGCCTGCAGCACCTGTGATTTTGATATCAGCGGTGAGTGTTGTGGATTCCCGTGCGTCTTTGACGAATTCACCTTCAATGAAGGAACCACTAACCAGGCTGTTTTTGTTATCAACAAAGCTATGGCTCTCTAGATATGCATTGGCATTGGCTATGCCAGTGACCTGGATATTGTTGCTGTCAGTGTTGCCAACATTGAGCCACTCACTCGTGGCTGTAACTGTGTCACCAGTGCGGATCAAGTTAGTAAAGGATTGATCGCTACCTATGACCCTGTTAGTACCAAGGACAAGACCATCACCTTGCTCTTCTAGGTTGATCATCGCCTCATAGAGGGTGACATCGGTTCCATCTACAGAAATGGATCCACCTAGATCACCAAGGGTCTGGATTTCGCGGTTAAACAGTCCAGTGCCATCGTCAAACTGACGTGAAAAGATCGTTTCATCGCTATTGGCTGTAATTGAGAAGGCCAGAGGGTTGCCATCAAGGCTGCCGATTTGATCTCTGGTGATCGTCTCTAGTTGGCTTTCATCAAAGTCGAGGGCGATAGATGCAAGGGCACGCTCTGCTGATATCGAGGTGCCTGCTGATAGATCACTAAGACTTGCAGCAGCAAGTCGAATGGTGCCGGATTCGTTATCAATGCTGACGGCATTAGCAATCGGCATGTCATCACCGATTTTGATATCAGAGATAGAAATATTGTTAAAGAGCTTTGGATCAAAGCTGATCGTGATATCAGCAGCTTCTATGTCAAAGCCATCTTTTAATGACTCAGCTGTGATATCGAGTGTGTAGCGATTACTGTGATCAACAGGATCACCTAAAACAGCAAGCTGAGTTAATGGATCTCCAGTTGTATTAGATGTGAGGCTGTAGTCGAGGTTTAGATATGAATCACCACTATTTATTGGATTTATAATTTCTCCACCAACTAAACGACCATGATTTTCATGCCCACTACTATCAATAATGATGTCATCTGTGAGAGTATTAAATTTGTATTCCGCAACGAGACTATCTCTTGCAACGCTATCTGATTTGTCGTACAGCGCGGCTATCTGCTCTGAAGTAAGAGCTGTATTCCAGATTTTGAAGTCATCAATTCCTCCAGCCCAAGCATCAGGATTGTGTTGTTGGCTCCAAAGAATTCCAAGGTAAAGATCTGAGTCTACGTCTCGAACACCGGTTTCGACATTAACAGAGTTGAGTTGCCTATTTGCCAATTGGCCATTGACAAATACATCTGCGGTAAAGCCTCCAGACTCATCAGCGTTTTTGCTCATAGTTGCAGCAACATGTACCCACTCCTCTAATTGGATGACAGGGCCGTTTATATTAAAGTCAATATTATTATTCTCTGCTCGCCAGTTAAATCCACCACTTGGATCAAATTCAAAGAGGTGTGCATCAGGTATGTCATATAAATTTCTCCAGTCATCGCCTGCATTGTCCGAGCGATAGATCCAGGAGGATATTGTGATTTCACCTTCTATAGAAAGGGAAGGGCTGTCTTCTATAACTACATATTCAAATGGTTCACTATTATTTCCTGAAAGGCTTAGATAGCCTCCATCAGTAGGCGATCCACTTTGTGTTGTACTGCCAGTAACTTCAAACTTAGTTAGGAATGCATCATCTTTTCCGCTATTGCTCTCTCCATCAAGGTCACCACCTGTGCAGCCAGCGATATAGATGGAGCCGTCGCTGCCTGTTGTTAGTGCATGGGCAACGTCAGTTGAAGGTGTACCTAACAGCTGTGTCCAATCCTTGGTGCCATCAGCATTATACTTCGTTAAAAAGGCATCATCGCCACCACTATTCTCCTGACCATCTAGGTTGCCAGTTGTGTGGCCAGCGATATAGATGGAGCCATCTTTGCCTGTTGTTAGGGCATGGGCAATGTCAACTGAAGTTGTACCTAATAGCTGAGTCCAATCTTTATTACCATCAGGCTCATATTTACTCAGGAAGGCATCAAAAGTATTTCCGTTATTGCTCTGACCATCAAGGTCACCCCATGTCCTGCCAGCGATATAGATGGCGCCGTCGGTTCCTGTTGTTAGGGCAAAGGCACTATCTTCCCTAGTTGTTCCAAAAAGCTGCGACCACTCCTTGCTGCCATCAGGATCATATTTACTCAGGAAGGCATCTGAACCTGAGCCACCACTATTTTCCTGTCCATCAAGGTCACCCCATGTCATGCCAGCGATATAGATGGAGCCGTCGCTACCTGTTGTTAGGGCTTTTGCGAGAGCAGATGTAGTTGAACCCAAGAGTTGGGTCCATTTTTGATTGCCATCAGGTCCATATTTAGTTAGGAAGACATCACTGTCACCACTATTGCTCTGACCATCAAGGTCACCCCATGTCCTGCCAGCGATATAGATGGAGCCGTCACTGCCTGTTGTTAGGGCTACGGCCATATCATTTTTAGTTGTACCCAAGAGTTCGGTCCATTCCTGATTACCATTTGAGTCATATTTACTTAGGAAGGCATCATTAAGACCACTATTTTCTTGTCCATCAAGGTCACCCTCTGTGTAGCCAGTGATATAGATAGAGCCGTCACTGCCTGTTGTTAGGCCAGAGCCCCATTCATCTGTTCGCTGAGCACTACTGGTGCCCAACAGCCGTGTCCAAGCCTGATTGCCATCAGCATCATATTTAGTTAGGAAGGCATCACTGCCACCACCATTGCTCTGACCATCAAGGTCACCCCATGACGATCCAGCGATATAGATGGATCCGTCGCTTCCTGTTGTTAGGGCACGGGCTTCATCCCTGGCATTTGAACCAAATTGCTGGGTCCAAGTTTTGGTGACATCGCCATTAGCTTGTGGCCCGTCTAGGTTCAGGTCGTTTTGATTTGGATTGGAGGTGACCATGAAGACCTCCTCAACCAGTGGAAGGAGTTTGGGCTTGGGTCAGCCGTAGGCAAGGCATAACCATTATCTTACCTTCAGGTTGTTGCTTGATCCAATCTCTTGAGATCTTGAAAGCTTTTGCTGGCAAGGTTTCTGAGCAAATCCACTCAGTCTTGTTCTGAGATTGAGGAGTGGCTTTTGTCTTTTGGGTGGAAGCTCTTAAAAAAAAGCTCGTAGATGAGATGAACGCAAGCCTTTGAGCTTTTATTTTGTAAGTGTGGGTAGATAATATGGCTTTAGATAATATTTTTCCTAGGCAAATACTCTGGCTGTTCTTGTACTTAACGGCTTGAGGAATTCTTCCCTTAGACCGTCCGGTTTTCCATGAGTAGTTGAGCACCCCTTGCCCCTAGGTTGGCCACAAGGCGGCCCCAAGTGCTCTGCGATCTTTTAGTCGACCTGCTGCCATTGTCCTTCTTGTAGCTCTTTTTTAGCCTTCCGTGCACTCCCACTGGTGGGGTATTAACGCTAAAAGTGGGTACAAATAGGAGTAAGTAGAACAGGTTGAGCCTTCCTGTCAGTTTTAGAACTTCCTAGTCCAGGACATTAAAAAACCCCTGCTGAACAGGGGTCTTATTTGGTGGCGGGGGGGAGATTTGAACTCCCGACCTTCGGGTTATGAGCCCGGCCGATTTCCCTGAAAACACTTGATATGACAGGGCTCAAAATATAGCCGTACTACCAAACCGTACCCGCAGCTCGTCGGGGGGAAAGCCCGACGAAATGGTCACTGACCCATTTTTTTATGTGGCTCACCTAAGTTGCTCAGTAGAAAGACCCCTTCCCCTTCAGAGCAGGTTGAGAGAATTGTTTTTTCCATAGGGATAAAGAGATCATTACTAATAGCAAGCAACACTTAAGGGACCGATTTGCAACCAATAATTTGCATCCAACAAGTTGCATACAACGAAAGTCAGGTAACTGCTTGCAGTCAGCTACCGCTAGTTGCAGGGCAAAACAGCCACTTGCAGAGCAATGGAGCCCTTGAGTTCTTTTGAGTTGTTTTGATTTAGATCCTTTTGCTTGGTATTCCTTATCTCTAGAGCGTCAGAGGATCTTGAAAGGCATCACCTTGCATGTCGTCATCGTTGGCATTTTCGTTGCCATCAGCACCGATCACGCCTGTAGTTCCAGGAGCTTCCAGGGAGCCAACGTAATCAGGAGAAGATTCGATGGCATTTTGATTTTTAAAGGAGTCGTTATCCCAGGCTGCATCACCTGTTGTGCCTTGGCTATCAAGCTCGTTCCAAGAGACATCACCGGATCCAACAAAGTTTTGATCGCCGTCGTGCAGTGATTTACCCCAGTCAGCGTCAAGTACAGATAGATCAGCTAGATCAATCTTGCCGTTGAAGTCGGCATCAACGTCGTGGGCAACGCTGGCATCAACAACACCATTGTTATCAAGGTCTTCCCCAGTGTTCTGCGAGGTGCTTTGTTGCCTTGCTGCACCAGCGTTGAGGTAAGCGAGGTCTTTCATTGAGACCCGGCCGTCGTAGTTGAGGTCACCTTGATAGGTGATCAGGTTGCTGGAGCCTTTTTCATTGATAAAGACATCAGAGTCATCTGCCGTGATGCTGAGAATGCCATCAGCAAGATCAACGACCTTGCCAGCATCACCAGTCACTTTGATATCAGCAACAAGCTTGGTTGATTCGCGATCATCTTCTATAAACACACCATTTTTAAAGTTGCCACTATTGAGTGAAGTCTTGCCATCGACAAAGCTATGGCCGACAAGTTCGGCATTGGCATTGCCGTAGGCAGAGACTACGAGGTTATTGCTATCGGTATTGCCGACATTGAGCCATTCTGATGTTGCCGAAACGGTGTCACCAGAGCGGATGAGATTGGTGAACGTTGCATCACTACCAATCACACGATCAGTACCAATGATGAGGCCATCACCTTGCTCCTCAATATTGATCAATGCTTGATAGAGGGTGACGTCTTGCCCCTCAACGGCAATTGCTCCACCGAGATCACTAAGGCTGCTGATTTCTCTATTGGTGAAACCAGTTCCATCGTTGAACTTACGTGAGAAGACGGTTTCTTCCTGGTTGGCTGTGATATTAAATGTGAGAGGACTTACAAATAGACTTCCATCGGCATTGTTGTATTCACTTTCACCAGGAGCTGGATTTGCAAGGCTCTGCTCATCGAAGTCGAGAGCAATCGAAGCGAGAACGGTTTCATTGGTAATGGGAGAACCTTCTCCAAGATCACCAAGGCTTGCCGCTGCAATTCGGATGGTTCCAGCTTCGTTATCAATCTCAACGGCATTAGCAACATTGAAGTTTTTGCCAATTTGAATGTCTTCAGCTGTAATATTTTTGAAGATAACTGGATCAAAGGCAATGGTGATGTCAGCACCTTCTAGGCTGTAATTATCGGCGAGAGTTTCACCAGTGACCTGAAGTTCATAACGCTTGCTGTAATCAATACCGCCGAAGCGTTGATTGCCTACGGTTTGGCCTAAAACACCAAGTTGATCAAGGGCAGTATTGGAACCAGCTTCATATAGCTCGTAGGTGAAGGCTGCAATTGCATCTGATGGGTAGCCGCGACCGTCACCAAAACCATTTAGGTTTGCTTTAACAGAAGCGATTTGAATATCAGGTAAGTCATCAGTGAATAGATTCTCGATCGTATAGTTTAGACTTTTTGCGTCTACGATCTGATCTAGAATAGTGTCTAGATCAACATCTCCCCAATCTCCATGACCGCTTGAAGTTGACCATGAGTCGCTAACTGCATCGTAGTCCCAAGTTTGAAAGGCATCAAGGCCATCAATGTAATAGTGGAATCCAGTATTGATTTGAGTTACCTCTGCACTGACAGTCGTATCTGTACCAATAAGATTCTCGTTTTGATTGCGTAGACGTGCTAATGCGACGTTGTCGACATACACACTTTCGCTGTCGTTACCTGCCCAATGGCTTGTGTAGAGGCCCATTTGACCGTTTGTGCTGTATTCTGTGCCGTCAATAGTTAAACTGTAATTAACACCAAGATATGAACTGCCTTGTGATGTGTCTTCGTAGCCATCAATGACGGCTCCAGTGTCAATTGCTATATTAAAAGCTGACTTATCAATTAAATCGAAAACATCTACTGTCTGTTCTAATCCAAAATCAAAAACAGTGTCAGTTGGATCAGAAGTGAAATCAAAGCTTAATCCACCTTCCCCTGCGGCGGCGGCGGCGGCAAGTTCGTATGCCTCCATTGAGCCAACCAACCTAAAGCCAAGTGAGTTGTCTCCATGATTATTGTAGTTTCCAGCGAGAAATGCATCGAGGTCTGTGTGATCAAGCTCTAATTCGACATTTGTACTGAAATATGTGTCATGGCCCCATTCATCAAAGTAACGACCTGCATCGTTTACCAGATTTTGGATGGTGGAATGATTAATCGCGAATTCAACATTGGTTCCATTAGCTGTTTCGCTAACGGCGTCTTCAAGCCTGGTCAAATCATCTGTTGGATGGGATTGACCACCTATGCCGGATGAGCCAGCTGCCCAGTCGTTGTTGTCGTTGTCGCCAGCAATTAAATGTAAGTAGAAGTTTTTTTGGCCAGGATTGTCATATTCTTGACCTCGGAATCTAAGATTTCCCCACCTTATGCCTATAATATCGGCATCTATTTCTAGATTGGTATCGAGTTTTTCTCGAAGATAGTTATATTTTTCCTCTTGAGTTAATGATTCATCGACCAAGACATCCAGGCTAACCTCGCGTGTCCCATTAGTTTGGCCACTTGCCCAGCTTAGTTGCGTGGAGCTCTCATTTAGATTTTGGCTTGTGTATTGAGTAAGGCTCTCTACAAAATCTGATGTTAATTCAATTTTGACATCTGGACTATACCTTAAAAAATCATAGTCTACTTCAGCAGGCAAAAAATCCTGATGGGCATTCGCTTGGGGACTCCCTGATAGACCCAATTCGTTAAGACTGGCCTGTATCGGGTCAATATTCATAAACACGCTCTCACCTGAGGTGAGCCCACTGGCGTCTCCAACCCAGTGGGAGGATTCCGTTGATGGTACAGATATCAGTCCAGTGCCGAATTGAAAGACTAAATCTCGTAGACTACTGGTGAATTCATACCCACTTGTAGACATCTGTAGCGGATATTGTGCACTTGCCCCTCTTTCGTTGGGATGCCAATGCAACCATTCCGTGCTTTGGAGCAATTGGCTGGTACCATCCTCGTTGCCGTAGGAGAAGTTCAAGCCCCCTCTGGCCCATTGAGGTAAATCGTCCGTTCCGCTTACGTCGACTTCAAGCCGTAAGTCGCTCATTGTATTTACATACTCTTCCCAGTTATTGACAGTCGCCGTCTCAGCTTCTCCCGTCCACCAACTGGTGCTGCTTGTCCCTGACTTGCCTACTGTCCAGTCGCCGCCTGTGGTCGTTTTGGGTTGGGGTGTGTTTGTGGCCATGAAAACCTCCTCAACCAGGGGAAGGAGTTTGGGCTTGGATCAGCCGTAGGAAAGGCCTATAGTTTTATTTTACCTTTAGTTTGTAGCTTGATCCAATCTCTTTAGATCTTTAAACCTTTTGCTGGCAAGGGTTCTGAGTAAATCCACTCTGTCTTGTTTTGAGATTTAGGTGTGGCTTTTGTCTTTTGGGTGGAAGCTCTTAAAAAAACAGCTCGTAGATGAGGTAAATGCAATTCTTTGAGCTTTTATTTTGTAAGTGTGGGTAGATAATATGGTTTTATATAATATTTTTCCTAGGTAAATAATCTGGCTATTCTTGTACTTAACGGCGTGAGGACTCCTTTCCTTAGACCGTCCGGCTTTCCATGCGGAATTGAGCACCCCTGGCCCCCAGCTTGGCTATAAGGCGGTCCCAGGTGCTTTCGGTAGATCTGGCCCTGCCTTTTCCTATGACGCCCTTGCCGTTCATTTTTAGCCTTCCGAACACCCCCACTGGTGGGGGAATTAACGCTAAAAGTGGCTGCAAATAGGAGTAAGTAGAACAGGTTGGGTCTTCCTGTCAGTTTTAGAACTTCCTAGTTCAGGACATTAAAAAACCCCTTAGAGAGGGGTTTTTTATTTGGTGGCGGGGGGGGGGGGAGATTTGAACTCCCGACCTTCGGGTTATGAGCCCGAAGAACTATGCCTAAACCCCTTGGCATGACTGATGCAATAATATAGGTGCCCACGTTAAGTGCCCATGCGATACGAGCCCCCTCCCCACTCTGGCCCGGGGATCAGCTCTCTTGCCTTAGCTATTCCGAGGCTCTTGCTATAGAACATAAGTACTGATCGATGACGCTCGATGCTGGGGGCTGCACGACATGGCCAGACGCACTGGCTATCTGACCCTGAAGGTTATTGGTATTTCAAGTTCAAAGATGTCCTTGGTCGCAGTTACCTGGAACGCCACATTGAAGTGATCTAAGGTCGACCGATGGAAATCAACAGTCCCTTGGCGAATCTGACGTGCGTACTCTGCACCGACGAAAAGATAAAAAGTGCTCAGTCAAAGCAATGTATTCAAAGATGAAGAGAAAATTATAATTTTGCGAGAACTAAAAGAACGAAATCTTACTCAAAGGCAAATTGCTGAAAAGCATAATTGCTCAGTTAGCCTACTTGAAAAGATTAACTCTGGGAAATTATGGGCAGATTTTAAGCAAGAAAGCTTTATTTGACTATTCCAAAAAATTTATAAATTGGGCTTGACCCTGGTACTATAGAGAATTGGTTCACCGTTATTGGAGAAGACTCAATTGCTGAGCTGAAAGAGAATAGCGACGTAGAGACATTTATTTTTGTGCTTTACTTAGATCTCCCTTCCGCGAGAACTACTTCCAATATTTATAGTATTTATCTAGTTTTCTGGGTAAATATCGTTCTGCATTTTTATACATCCAATCAAGCACGGGTTTGTCTTTCCTGTACCCTGTCAGCCGTTCGCAAGGCTTTCCAGTCGTAGGGCTAAGAGGTGCCTCAGGATAAAGGTCATGACCAGTATGGTCAGAGATGAATAACATCAACTGGGTCTGGAAATCTGGAGAACCGCAGATGATTGTGAAATTCTTAGTTCCGATTGATCCATCACCATCGGCAAAGCCTCTGAGGAAATCAGAAGGGAAATTGTATGCACCTATAGGGATCTCCAACTGACCCGATTTCTTAAGTTTAATACCCGCCTTTATGGCATATTTCGTGAATCTTTGGCATGTGATTCGAATAGAGGACATTA
Organism: Prochlorococcus sp. MIT 1306; assembly: GCF_047304515.1. Classification (NCBI taxonomy): domain Bacteria; kingdom Bacillati; phylum Cyanobacteriota; class Cyanophyceae; order Synechococcales; family Prochlorococcaceae; genus Prochlorococcus; species Prochlorococcus sp. MIT 1306. The sequence goes on from NZ_CP138959.1 coordinate 882,942, forward strand.
TTGATTTCCCATCTTTAGACAATGAATTCTCGTTTAGTTTGCGAGTGATCCGACCCGAATAGCCTGTATCAAGCTTAAAGGTTTCTAGATGACCTTCGTCTTTCACTTTCAAGGCAAGTCCGACCTCCTTGGGTACTCCTCCACGAAGGGATGACCATCCGTCTGCTAATAAAACACCAAGCCAATATGCTTTGACTGGTGAATCAATATTCTCAAAATAGTGGTCGTCAAGGTTGTCTTCCCTGATTGCTCCCCGAACACTGCCTTTCTTCCTGATTTCGCCAGTCTTGCCGATTTTTATGTTGCCTGTTTTTTGAGTAAAAGTTTTAACTCCGTGGTGCCGACGGGCTTTCCAGACTCGTGAGTAGGCATAGCCGGTGTGAGACGAGATCTCACTGTCCGACCACTTATCCGTCAGCAAATCGATTTCTTCTTTTGTAAAGGCGATAGACAAAGGTAGCTGTGGCATCGTTATTTTGAGGGTCCTATTGAGGCTTAAAGGGTGTTCCACAATTTCGGCATTCCTCCTTCCTATAGTCAGGCATGAGAGGAATCCTCAGAAGAAAGATTTTCGAATTTCGCCTTCATGGTAGGATTTTTACTTACAAGCTTTTTAACAGAAACTTTCTCTATCTTAGTGTTGGCAATTCTGAGATTATTGTCAGAGGAAATAAGAGCGGACTTAGTCTTCTCTAGATGTGTGATTGACTTGTCTATCTCTTGGATCGCCATTTGAAATTTACGTGAGGCTAAGTCATAATTTCTGCCAAAAGAACTCTTGAAATCTTCAAGCTCAGTCTCAAAATTTGTGATGTCAATATGTTGAGATCTGGCTTTTGCAAGCTCATGCTTGTAATAAATAGAATTCTGTGCAGCATTGCGAAGTAAAGTAATAATTTGAATAAAGAACTGAGGTCTGACAACATACATCTTGGGGTACTTATGAGACATGTCAACAATTCCAGTATTGTAAAGATCGCTATCCTTCTCTAGTAGTGAAACAAGGATCGCATATTCACAGCCCTTTAAAGTTCTATCCTTATCCAACTCTTTGAGGAAATCCTCGTTTTTCTTTTTTGTGCAAGTCATATCATTTTCATTTTTCATCTCAAACATAATAGAAATTAATTCCTCCTCTTCTTCAGTTTTCTCTTTGTAGATATAATCCCCCTTGCTGCCCGAAGACACGTCATTGTCCTTCTCAAAATAAGCTGATGGAAAGGCTAGTGCACGGATTTTATTGAATTCATTTTCACAATGTTGCTCCAATGACTCCCCGATCATTTTTGTTGACATCCGTATCTTCATATCCTTTAGTCGTTCAATGACTTCATCCTTATCGGAAATTATTGACTCATACTTTTCTTTCACCATCTTTTCACTTAACTCACCCTCAATGCCCTTAGTCTTTAATTCACTCTTTAGCTCAAAAATCTCTTCATCCATAGATTTTGTGGCCCTTTCAATAGCAAGTTCTTTCTCTAGATCACTATTGGAGACCTGCTCCTTTAAACCTTTAATCTGAATATCCTTTTCGCTACTTTTTTGCTTCAAGTCTCTTTCTGACTCTGCCTTAGCCTTCTCAAGCTCTAAAAGGCTTTGATTGATATTCTTTATCGATTTCTCGATGGCCAACTGCTTCTCAGTATCTGCATTTGATAGCTGCTGTTTTAAACCAGCAATCTCGACATCTTTATCTCCACAAATCTTTTGCAAACTCAGTTCTGCTTTTGCCTCAGATTTTGTAATTTCTGCTTCATGGATTTGCTGGCAGGTCTGGATTCTTGACTGCAAGTCCTTCTCAAATTCTACGTCTCTGATTTGCTTTAAAATATTTGCATATTCATCCTCATTTATCTTAAAAGGCTTGCTGCAGTTTGGACAAATTACTTCGGTCATTTCACGAAAAGATGGTGTTGTTGTTTGGTTTCTGCTATGTAGCAGTTGTTGAAATCCCTCAATTAGGGTATTTCAAAATAAGGTTTTAAATTGCTCAATTATCTGTTTTGATGCTTGAAAGTCTCTTGATAGTGGCTCTCTTCTCTTCATTAGCTCTTTCTTTTTTACTAATTGAGTGTCTAGTCATTTGCTGAACCTCTGAGCCTTACGGCACTTCAACATCAATGCTACTTTTGACACCATTATTTGTAATAATGACTTGTTTAGCATCTGAAGAAAGCAAGCTTTCTGGATCCCATGCTTGCGATGCGAACATGGCCTCCATAACCATCTCTTTTGGCAATTCTCCTGAACGATACATTCGCTGCAGATGACGAGCCTGTGTTAAACGCGAATACCCTCGTGCTATTACCTCTGGAGGCCAAATTCTTTGTGGTAGTAACAAAAGGGTTTCTAACCGCTCTATAAAATCATGAAGTCGTGGGGCAGAATCTCCAATACCCCAGCACCCATTTATCCAAGGACTTTGAATATCATCACAAATAACTTCTTCACATTTTTCATCAAAGCTCATACCGCACCAGCCATCGCTAGTTCTAACGTCAGAATCCTTGTCAAATCCATTTGGCTCAGTCCATTGAATAAATCCACTTGGATATGGGTCTGATTCATCAGGTTCCTGGTAGACACCTACAGCATTAAATACCCATGGGTTTCTCCACAAAAGGATTTGAATGTCCTCATCTAGACAATGATCTTCCCAATGGTCGTAAAAACGCCAGCCTGCTTCAAGCAACTCTTTGTCTGAAATTGTTGGTTGTTTCATGGTAAGTCTTTGAATAGAGTTAAGTTCCATTTAAGGAAAAAAGGATTGAGCGCAAATTGAGCTGCAATCGGAATGAGAAATCACCATGAAACGCTCACCTTCATTGGTTGGTTAAGCCCATCCAACAGAAGCACTACAGGCAGGTACGTCCCTAGAGGGAAACACCTGCTTGCGTTTTTGAGGCCCTAGAGGGCAGAATCGTATTCATGGTGATTCTTCAGCGGAATCCCGTCATGGCCTGGGAGCTTCTAACTCCTGGGCCCTTTTAAATGGGGCCCTTGGCTAAATGGCACGAAGCCATTTGTCGGGATTTCTCAAACTTCCCATGCAACCTGCCTTTCGATCAACCCTTGAGATTGTTCGGTTATGCGTGTTGTAGAGATGTAAAGAGAGTTCGGTATCCTGGCGAACTGGATTTGGTGGTCATGCCTAGACTCAGCTGGCTCGCGACAAGCGTAGTCTGGTCTTTTCAGTCACTAGGTAGTGATCCCAGCGAGACGCTGAGCCTGCAAAGGGCCCTCCCATTGTCAATTTTTAAAGCATTTGATCTACAAGAAGTACTGCCAGTCGATTTAGGCGAATTAAGTATTTATTCCTGTATGGCAATAGGCGAACTGGGCCTTTGGGTCGATATCGACGCCAATGTCTTTAAGCCTGCTCCTTTCAGGGTCTCATGTTCAACCTGTAGAGCTTGTCCAGCTACATCACAGCACCAAAACAGAACGATGGTGGTTTTGTGCCAGTACTAGTCGAACGCATTTCAGCAACAAGTCAATGGCCTCAGATACCGGGACTATTCGTTGAATGTTCGAAGGCTCAACGTCTTCCCTGATCGACGATATGCCTGTTGAACAGTCCGCTACGCCTTGAGAAGGCTATCCCGATTGGCATGCTTTGTGACTGATCATTTATTTCGTCGGGAAAGTGCGATCAATTCATCTGCCCACTACCTATAACGCTTATCTTGAAGTCTAGAAGTTATCATTCAATAAAAAATCAAGGGACTTTAAACGCACCAGCACTTTACTTTCTCTCCAATCAATGGCTGGATCTCACAAGTATTTTTTGCTTCTAAGAACCTAAAAAAGAACCCCCCAATCTGGATTGGGAGGTCATGCAAGTATTCCCTTTCTAAAAACGCTTCCATTGTAGGGTTTTACCCCAAACCTTACAGCCTCTTATCAGCAACTAAACGATCTTTTTATCAATGGGAATGAGTAGAGAACTATTGAATACATTATAGTTTTGGGTGGTCAGTTATTGCGTGAGAGAAAGATTTGATCGAATTACGCCCTGAATTATTTTCAAGGTATTCATGCAATATTTATAGATAGTAAAGCTCTATTAATTTCATTGACTATTGGATCTATCGTAGTTTTCCCGTCTTGAATGTTTAAATTGTTCTATGCATTGATCATTGTTTAATTTATTTATTCTTTCTATATGTGCTAAAACCTCATTTACCAGCTCTGACTTTGACACTTTTTCAATGTTAATCATTTCCATGTAACCATCACATTTATGTCCTTCTTTGCTCAAAGTCGAATAAATAAGACGAGCCTTATCATGGTCAAGAACTTTTTGCTCAACTAAATATGCATGCATCCTTGATAAGCGCTTGTGGGGCATGATAAAGTATTTATATTTTCGAGATCTAAACTTTGGGTCGTTTTCATAAAAGCCAATTTTGTAGGCATATGAAATACTAGGTTCTTTTATTGATGAGCATCTTTCATCCATGTACCCATGAACCTTTGAATAGGCAATATATAAATTTACTATTTCACTTGCAAATATAGGGTCCTCCATCATTCTCTTCTCTTGACCTTTGTGTTGGTTGCATATATTGCATGGTATTAACCCGCCATAACTTTGCAACACATATCCGATGTTACGTTCCTGATAATGTCCTTCTGGACAAAAATACTTAATGGGCTGTCTTCCTCCTTTTCCTGATGGAAATGAAGTGGTTATTATTTTGCATCCAGGGAGAAGGACCTGTTTGAGCCACCTCATTCGCTCAAGAAGCGGCCTGGGATCATTCTCAGTTACCCCGTCTTTTAACTCGGCTAACCGCTTTCTCCCCAAAAAACCTTTAAATCTTCCATCTAGGTATTTAAATACTACTTTTCCATCCTCTTCTTTGCAAAACTCCAATGGAAATGCTATTTTTTTGGAATCCTCAGTATAGTAGTTTGAAGTACAAATATATTTCAGATATTCAACTTGAGAACCAGGTGTCAATGACTTGAAATTTGGTACTCCACATTGTTTTATTGAGTCAAGGCTTTGTGAATGGATGTACCCTACAAATTCCTCACACTTTTCTTTATTTGTAGAATTCAACCTATATACTATATAAGGTCTACCTTTCCACGTAGGTTTGTCTTCTCTTTTCTTATATTGGATGCTAAGCACAGTGACCTCTTGACCATTATTGGCAAGAAGTGACTTGCCGGTTTGTTCTGTTATAGGCATTTACAAGGTAGTAATGATTGAAACATGTTTGATTGCTGGATTTTAAATTGTATTAATACAAGCGATCCATGAAATCCTAAAAATCCTTTGTTTTCATTCTTCACCGCTATCGAAAGGTCCTCTCAACCTCTTCCAAAACGCAGTGTCCTGTTTCAATGCCATTGGTGAGCCAGAACACATGCTGCGGATGTGATGAGTTCCCTCTGATGGCGACGCAAAATCTGGCTATAAGAAGGGCGCCCGCGTTGGCTGCCCTCAAGTCCAGGGCAGGTTTTTAGTGTTTCAACTTCTTCGCTCTCCTATTCTAGGTCTATGCAGGCAGGAAAAAGGCGTCAGTAGGAAGAATTGCTCCTTTCGATCAAGGGTCTCTGAACGCCCCAGCACTACCCTTTCGCACCAATCAATGGCTGGTTCGCAAAAGCATTTTTTGCTTCTAAGAACCTAAAAAAGACCCCCCCCTGAATCGGGATGGGCGGGCAGCTGGGCGTTTCGTTTTTAAGCGGGCTTTGCCCGCCCCGCTGTATCCCTAGAAATCATTCCGGATAGGTTCCGCACCACCCGGCGCTAGCGGACACTCTTTGGTGGCCGCTAACTCTTTGTCTGGATTGGCCTCTGGGAGTGCAAGCTGCAATTCGGCGATTTGCTTCTCGAGCTGTTCAACAACTTAGAGACGTCCGAGCTACTCGGTTGTCACCGCAACACCCTCAGCCGTCTAAAGCAGACGGGCTTCTTCCGTGAAGGCCAGCACTACAGGAAGGTCAACCCTCTTTCACCTAGAGGCGACTTCACCTGGCACTCGCATAAGGTCATGCTGAAAATAGGGGCAATCGGTTAGTCGTTGTCGCCCAGCAGCTTTTCAAGCTTTTCGAGCTTCTTGAGTTTTTTCAGAATGTCAGCTGGTAGTTCAAACGTTTCTTCTTTGGCCTCCTCGATGGGGGCCTTTTCTTTTGCTCCGAAGTGATCGAACCGACCCTGGACTGCTTCTTTGCGTCTTGCCGCTGGCATCCACTTCAAGTAAATGCGCTTGTGAACTTCCACACCGTGACCCATCCATTGAGCGAACTGCTCGGTCGGATAGTCACGCACCTCCTCTGAATCAAAACACCTGATTGCAAAACTGTGTCTCAAGTCATAAGGTCGCACCCAGTCCTGTCCGTCTCCTTCTGCAGCAGCTGCAAACAACTTCTTGGTCACATTCCCTGTTGTTCTGTACACATTGCGCCAAAGAGAATTCGAGACTTGTGAGTTATTTACCGGGATCAATACCCCGTCACGTTCTTCCCAGCGGATCTTCCAACGGTCGTTAAGTCTTTCGGACATCTCTCTAAAATTCTCTCTGAGTTTGTATCGATCAACCCATTCCCTTGGGACAGGTGGCGCGTAGTGCAATTCAGTTTTTGTCAGCCCATCGCCTGGGACTGTTATCAATCCTTTTTCATCAATTTCTTCTGCATGCCATGCCTCAGATGGTCTAAGGCCGTAAGTGGCAATCAACGCAAAAACCCACTGGACTAAGTCGTCCTCGATTTCGTCCAGCCACTTCTCAAGCTCCGAATCCTTTGGGATAGCCCTCGGCTTCTCAGTCAGACGCTCCTGCCTTTTCTTGGCCGAGCCCTTGGGTTTCATCTTCTTCAGCTCAGCAATCTCTTTCTGGACATCGAGCAGGCCACTCGCCTGAATCTGAGCAAGCGTCTCGATCCGCTTTCTGAACGGATAGAACCGAGTGACAGGGTCCTCCTCGCAGGCCCACTTGAACAATCTCTTTGAAGTGACTTCTCCTCGGAACTTGGAGATGTGCTCCTTCAGGTGGCCCTGAACGTCCCTTCGGCTTGCTTCCCTTGCAACCCGTGAAACCACGTTCGCTTTGACCCTGTTGGCGAACTCAGCCCAGGTCATCTTCTCGTCAGTGGTTGTCCCTCCAATGACGGCTTCCCAACTTCCCGCCTCACTTGCTCGTATGCACAAGCGATACAGGGTTTCGATGTCCTCGTCTTCAGTCTTCTTGTAGACCTGCGAGCTGAACTCACGAACTACCTTTCCGTCCTTGATCTCACGGATGCTGATGATGTTCGACCGATAGCGGTCCTTCATGCGGAATTGAGCATCCCTGGCCGCTAAATCGGCCACACAGCGGTCCCAAGTGCTCTGAGATCTTTTTGGTCGTCCTACTGCCATGTGCCTCTTAAAGCCCCTTTTTAGCTTTCCGTACGTGGGCACTAAGTGCCCACGTAAACGTTAAAACTGGGTGCAAATAGGAGCAACTAGAACAGGTTGGGCCTTCCTGTCAGTTTTAGAACTTCCTAGTCCAGGACATTAAAAAACCCCTCAGAGAGGGGCTTTTAAGTGGTGGCGGGGGGGAGATTTGAACTCCCGACCTTCGGGTTATGAGCCCGACGAGCTACCAGACTGCTCTACCCCGCGGTGACCCTCAAAGCATACCTTTTGAGGCTTGTCCAACCTGGTCTTTGTTTAGGTTTCCTGGTATCGAAGAGCTCCGGCCACTTCCAGCTGCACACCTGGAGCAATGAGCAACACCTGTTCCTCTAATTCTTGCAGTCCGGTTGGTGTGAGCCAATCAAGTTGGCGAAGTAGGTGGAGCGCTACAGCATGTTTTGCTCGTTTGGATCCGTCTTCTACTTTGATCGCCACACCCATCCCTTCACCAACGCGACTTAGACATTGGACACCTTCTGCTCCACCCTTGCTCACGATTTGTCCGTGAGCTCGTCGCATGAGCTCAGTGTCAAATCGGCCTTCCCCTGCTACGAGTTCAGGATGGGCCAACATTGCCCTAATCACTTGTTCGATTTCTGCCTGACGTGATGCCCCGAGATGGGCATAGAGCAGTGCTATTTGGTCTAGTCGTAGGCGAAGGGTTGGTGCTCCACAGTCATCCCTGGCAGCTACGAGCTCGTCGGCCGGTAGCCCAAGCAGTTCGGCTACGCGTCGATTCACTTCCACTTGCAGAGGATGGTTGCCTTGCAGGTATGAATCAAGGGGCCAACCCATTTTCTTGCTCGTCGCAAGAAAACCAGCATGTTTCCCAGAGCAGTTGTGCTCTAGGGGGCTCGTGCCTCCTGTTGGGATCGGGCATTGCAGCAGGCTTGGGTCTAGCTCGGCATTCCAAAGCAACCTGAAGGCTTCGCGGGCATGGGTGGCTGTCCCTGAATGTGACCCACAGCAGATTGCTAATCCTTTTTCCCCACAGTTCATTTGCTCTGCTGCACCACTACTCAAAAATGGCAGTGCTTGAAAGGGCTTTAGAGCTGAACGGATGAAGGTTTCAAAGTCTGCACAGCCCGCTCGCATCAGGACGCGCCCTCGCCCATCGCAAACCACAGCATGCACGCGATGGATCGACTCCACGCTGGAGCCACGCTTAAGGCTTACTTCAAGAGGCGTTGTGCTCGAACGCTGGGAGCTTCCGAACCAGGTTGGAAGATTCATGCTCAAGCAGACTTTTGGGCTTCAGAGAGCCTGGCAGAGACTCGCCCCCTTTGATGACAAGCTTGTGATGAAGTCCATGGTTCGTGCCAAATAACCAAGTAATGGAACTTCGAGTTGGTGTTAATTGCTACTCATTCAAAGTGGTGTTTTTAAGTCTCAGGATGCTTTAGAGAGATTCGAGCTTATGAAGCCGTGATGCTTTCCATGACTCCAGAAGGCTTCCAGATCGTAAAAGCCTCGTTCGCTTGGCTGTAGAACATGCACGATTAATTCGCCGTAATCGAGCAGAGCCCATTTCCCTTCATTAAGACCTTCGCTTCGCAATGGCAATCGATCGGCTTCTACCTCAAGGCGATCTTGCACAGATTTGGCAATTGCTCGTACTTGCACTTCAGACAGTCCTCCGGCAATCACCATCCAGTCCGCCAGGCTGGAGACCTCATCGATTCGGATCAGTTGAATGTCTGTAGCTTTGCGATCGTCGCAGGCTTCAGCGGCCATTTCTGCTAGCTGTTCACTATCCATAGACGTTCTCACTGCTTACGGATTGGCGAGATCCTTCCTGTTCAGCCATCTCTGCTCGAGCTTTTCCAGCACTTTTTCTAAGGGCTTCCAATCGATCTTCATAGAAGCTGCGCTTCTTCTTTTTGCGAGTTTGTTCCACAAGCTCCTTTAGAGCACCTCCGAGGCTCTTGTAGGCATTCGGCACGCTGTAATTGAAACGACAGGCCAGATCGATGGCCCGTTCATCGGCAGCGATTGCATCCTGAAGCCGCTTTTCAGAGTTGTTCTTTAAATAGAGCCGATATCCAGCGAAGCCAGAAAGTCCTAGGGCCATTAGTAGCAACAATCCGTCTTGAACCCAGAGTTCACCAATTGCACCGCCGAGGCCGATGGCTAGAGCAGCCATTTCCCAGCCATCGCGAGGAATGGTGTCGTTCTGGACTCGACCGACTTCATGCCAAAAGAGCAAGTTGCGATGGTCGAGCGCGAGATTGTCCCATTGTTCGAGATCGATTTGGATCTCGACCTCATCGCGTCCGATTTCCTCGAGGGTGATGAGCGGTGGATCAACCGCTGCTGCCGCCTCCACGAACACCCAGCTCTGCATCTCTGGCGGCAGCTGCCCCTTAAGGCGCTGGAGTTCGCTCATGGTCTTGATCTCTCTCCGTACTCATAAAGCTAGCGACTACATGGCGCCTGGGTGTTTTCCCTGAGCTATCTCTGACGTTGCGTGGGAAGCTAGTCGCGATTGGCCAATACCTGAAATTCCATGCCCCGTAGGTCTGATCTGCGTCGCATCCTGCTGCTGGGGTCAGGTCCGATCGTGATTGGCCAGGCCTGTGAATTTGATTATTCCGGCACTCAAGCATGCAAGGCCTTGCGGGATGAGGGTTTTGAGGTGGTGTTGGTGAATTCCAATCCGGCCTCAATCATGACGGATCCGGAGATGGCTGATCGCACCTATATCGAGCCGCTCACACCCGAGGTAGTGGCTCGTGTCATTGAGTTAGAGCGTCCTGATGCGTTGCTGCCAACCATGGGCGGCCAGACGGCTCTTAATTTGGCGGTGGCATTGGCTGAAAATCACACACTCGAACGTTTTGGCGTTGAGTTGATCGGTGCAGATCTAGCTGCAATCCGAAAGGCCGAAGATCGCCAGCTGTTTAAGCAGGCGATGGAGCGTATAGGAGTCAACGTTTGTCCTTCAGGGATTGCTTCCAGCCTCAAGGAGGCAGAAGAGGTTGGTGAAGTGATTAATAGCTTTCCGCGCATCATCCGACCGGCCTTCACTCTTGGCGGCAGTGGTGGTGGCATTGCTTACAACCCTGAAGAATTTGCAGCGATCTGCAAAAGCGGTCTTGATGCCAGCCCGGTTTCTCAGATCTTGATCGAAAAGTCGTTGTTGGGTTGGAAGGAGTTCGAGTTAGAGGTGATGCGTGATTTGGCGGATAACGTTGTGATCGTCTGTAGCATTGAAAATCTCGATGCAATGGGTGTTCATACAGGAGATTCCATCACTGTTGCTCCTGCGCAAACTCTCACCGATCGTGAGTATCAGAGGCTTAGAGATCAGTCCATTGCCATTATTCGTGAGATAGGTGTTGCTACGGGGGGTAGCAATATTCAGTTCGCGATCAATCCAGATGATGGCGAGGTGGTTGTTATTGAAATGAATCCGCGCGTTAGTCGATCATCAGCGCTGGCAAGTAAGGCCACGGGGTTTCCAATTGCCAAGATTGCTGCTCGTCTTGCTGTGGGTTATACCCTTGACGAAATTATTAACGACATCACAGGTAAGACACCAGCCTGTTTCGAACCCACAATTGATTATGTCGTCACGAAGATCCCGCGATTTGCGTTTGAGAAGTTTAAAGGCAGCCCTGCTGTTCTCTCTACGGCAATGAAGTCTGTGGGGGAGGCTATGGCGATCGGTCGCTGTTTCGAAGAGTCTTTTCAAAAAGCGATGCGTTCTCTGGAAATCGGGCGGTCTGGTTGGGGTTGTGATCGGCAGGAGCCAGAATTGACTCCTACAGAAATTGAGCGTTTGTTACGCACACCTTCTCCTGAACGGATCATGGCAGTGAGAACAGCGATGTTGGCAGGACGCAGTGACCAAGATATTTACGCTTTGAGCAAAATTGACATTTGGTTTTTAGCCAAATTACGCCATTTGATCAACATTGAGACAACGCATCTGCATGGCCGCACATTAGATGAATTGGATGAGGAGTCTCTACTCTGCTTGAAGCAGCTTGGCTATTCCGATCGTCAGATTGCTTGGGCGACAGGTTCTGAGGAGCTCGCTGTACGTGCTCGTCGTGAACTGTTAAATATCAAACCTGTTTTTAAGACAGTCGATACTTGCGCTGCCGAATTTTCATCTACTACTCCATATCATTACTCAACTTATGAGCGACCCCTGTACCGTCTTGATTCTGATGACCAATTGTATAAACTTGAGCCGGAAAGCGAGGTCGTTGCGGATGAGCGATCAAAAGTGATGATTCTTGGCGGTGGTCCTAATCGCATCGGCCAAGGAATTGAGTTTGACTATTGCTGTTGCCATGCTTCATTTGCAGCTCAGGACAAGGGATTTGTCACTGTGATGGTTAACAGTAATCCCGAAACTGTTTCCACTGATTATGATACTAGTGACAGACTTTATTTTGAACCTCTTACTCTTGAGGATGTACTCAATGTGATCGAGGCTGAACGGCCTAATGGTGTCATCGTTCAGTTTGGTGGTCAGACCCCACTCAAGTTGGCGATTCCCTTGCTTCGTTGGCTAGAGAGTTCGATCGGAAAGTCAACAGGCACACGTATATGGGGTACATCACCAGAATCAATTGATCAGGCTGAAGATCGTGAACAGTTCGAGGCGATCCTGCGGCAGCTTCAAATTCGCCAGCCTCGTAATGGCTTAGCTCGCAGTGAAGAAGATGCCCGAGCCGTAGCACTTCGCATTGGTTACCCCGTTGTTGTTCGTCCCTCTTATGTGCTTGGAGGCCGAGCCATGGAGGTGGTGTTTGATGAACAAGAATTGAATCGCTATATGGCTGAAGCGGTTCAGGTCGAACCCGATCATCCAGTGCTTATCGATCAGTATCTGGAAAATGCTGTGGAAGTTGATGTTGATGCTCTCTGTGACTCTGATGGAGTTGTCGTGATTGGCGGTTTGATGGAACACATTGAGCCTGCTGGAATTCATTCAGGTGATTCCGCTTGCTGCCTTCCCTCCATCTCTCTTGGTGAGCAAGCCCTTCGCACGATTCGTCTCTGGAGTGAAGCGTTGGCCCTTGCGCTCAAAGTTCAGGGGTTGATCAATCTGCAGTTCGCTGTCCAGCGGGATGAAGCGGGTGATGAGCAAGTGTTCATCATCGAGGCCAATCCTCGTGCTTCTCGTACCGTTCCTTTTGTGGCTAAAGCCACAGGAGTACCCCTGGCCAGGATCGCAACTAGGCTCATGGCAGGAGAGACGTTGGCGGCTGTTGGACTTACGCATGAGCCTCAACCACCTCTTCAGTCTGTCAAGGAAGCCGTATTGCCATTCCGTCGCTTCCCTGGGGCCGATTCGGTGCTTGGCCCGGAGATGCGGTCCACTGGAGAAGTGATGGGTTCAGCCTCCAGTTTTGGCATGGCGTTTGCCAAGTCTGAAATTGCAGCTGGTGATCCCCTGCCAATTCATGGAACTGTCTTTCTCTCTACTCATGACCGGGATAAGCCAGCGCTACTACTTGTGGCTGAAAGGCTGATTGAACTTGGCTTTGATCTCACGGCCACTTCCGGAACTGCTCAAGCCCTTAATCAGGCTGGATTGAACGTTCAGCCAGTACTCAAGGTTCATGAGGGACGTCCCAATATCGAAGATTTGATTCGCTCTGGTCAGATTCAGTTGGTGATCAACACACCTATTGGCCGTCAGGCCGCTCATGACGACAAATATTTGCGACGAGCAGCTCTTGATTACTCCGTTCCTACCCTTACGACGATTGCTGGAGCACGAGCTGCTGTCGAGGGAATCACGGCACTCCAGCAACAGTCACTATCCGTAGCGGCCCTTCAAGACATCCATGTTTGATCTCCCATTAGGCTTGCTCAACTGAAATTCTTGCTGTGATCGCTAACGCTTCTCCTATTGTTTTGGCTCCTGGTAGTGATTGTCGAGAACTATTTCAGGCGGCTTATGAGAATCGCTACACCTGGGATCCGGTCTTTTCTGGTTATCGGGGTCGGTGTCTCTGGGTCAAGGATGATCGCGTCGTGGAAGGGCAGTTTGAGTTGGGAGCAGATCTCAAGGCCCATGTTGATGGTATAGAAGATGAATTGATCGCTAAGGCTGTCTCTTCCCAGCTATGGGAAGTTGCCATACATCGAGTACGACGCAGTTTTGAAAAGACCCATGGTGAAAACACTTTTACCGCAGGTAACAACGATGATGTTGGCTTAGAAGTGATCGTTGGAGGTAAAAATCTTGGTGATCGTTATCGCATCAAAAATGATGTGGTGACGATGGTTCATCGCCATATTCACGGAACAGTGGTGACCATTTTTACAAAAAGTACGACGAATACAGGTTATGGCTACCTAAGTCATACTTATAGCAGTCAATACCACGACCCAAAAACAAATGAGCCTACCAGTGGTATGAGTCAGTTCACTGATACTTTTGTGCCCTTGGCTGATGATGGCTTATGGGTATTGAGTGAAAGGTTAGTGAAAAAAGATGCTTTTGCTGGAACGGCTGCTGAACAGCAGTTGTTTAAGTTTGTAGAACTTGAACAACTTTGAAATAAATGATAATGGTTGTCAATTTATTTGAGATTAATATAGGCAGTCTTTGCTTGATTGTCAGTGATGACAGCGTTGATTTTGTTGAAAAAGCCAATCAATTCTTTTTAGGCTGTCTATTTCTAGGCGCAATTAAGATTGTTTTGACTCGAATAAAAGTTTCATCTGTGGTTGACCAATTGTCATCCTTATCTTGCTTACAGCCAGCTTGATGATGATGGGGTGGGCTTTATGCCCTTGATACGCCACTGTTATTGCATGTTGATCATGCGGGTCATTTGGCCTTAGCTTTTATGAGGCTAGAACAATAGTTCGCAGACTTTGCTGATATCAACTTTTGGCCACCATGGCCATGGACATGACACTGGCACTATTTCAGGTTTCGCTGGTGCAATCTCTCTTGCTGATCGAGGGTTTGTCTGGGCTGTTGCTCATACCCTTATGGGCTCATGGTTGTTCTTCGCCTGATTGGCTTTCTAGTGAGTGCGATTGCGAATATTCTTTGGTCCCAGTAAAAACTACCGATTTGAATGGGGGTAGACGTGAGGCTGCAAAACGTCACTTCAAGATGCGTCTGGTAGAGGGGTGACGTCTTTGAGTTTTTCATTCAATTGCATTGCCAGAGTCTGACGCCCCAATGCAAGCACTTTGAGTGTGTCTTCGTGCATGCGTAGTTGGGCATCAGCAACTTGCATGCCACGGACCAGTTCCTTCAATTCATCTGGTAGTGAATTCAGGTCGTAACGCTTACCTTCAAAAGTGAGTACAGGGTCAGGCTTGTTAGCTGCAGAGTCAGTCATCGTGTTTGAGTTCTGTTCTTGAGTGTCATTGGTACTTTTGGACCTACCTAAGGGCCATTTCGGAGCCATTTTCAGGGGAAACAGAGCATTACCTTTAGCATTGAAGCAAAGATTGGATCTTCATTCTATGGGATGCGTTCCATCTCTTAGTCTCTCTTTGAGACACTCTGCAAATCACGAATGAACTGTCGTTCGCAGAGCTCTCTATAGCGACCCGTACGGGCCATTAGTTCGTCATGGCTTCCACGATCACTGATACGTCCTTTTTCTAGGACAACAATCTGATCGGCTTCCTGAACAGTTGCCAGACGATGGGCAATGACAATAACCGTTCGTCCTTGCATGGCACGACGTAGTCCAAGTTGTATCGCTGCTTCTGCTTCTGCGTCTAGTGCACTAGTGGCTTCATCCAACAGCAGTACGGCTGGGTTGCCGAGCACGGCTCTGGCAATTGCGATGCGTTGAAGTTGGCCACCAGAAAGATTTGTGCCTCGTTCTTCTAATTGAGTTGAATATCCTTCCGGTAATGACACGATGAAATCGTGAGCGTTGGCAAGGCTTGCTGCTTCTTTGACCTCGTCCTGGCTCGCACTTCGACCGAAAAGAATGGCTTCCTCGACGCTGCCAGAGAAGACTGTTGTTCGTTGCGGCACCAAGGCCACTTGACGTCTCAGCTCCTGGGCTTTCACCTTGCCGAGCTCATGGCCATCTAGAAGAATCTTTCCTTGCTGGGCCGCGTTGAAGCGTAAAAGTAATGAAAACAGAGTGCTCTTGCCAGCACCAGATGGACCCACGAGTGCCACGACTTGGCCAGCCTTCACTTCTAGAGATAGATCGTGTAGCACCTGCTGCTCATTGACATAGGCAAAACTGACGTGACGAAGCACTAGATCACCTTTTAAGCGCCCTAGTGGTTCAGCCTGGTCAATGTCAGGAGGTTCCTGTGGTTCGCGTTCAATTTCTCGCAGGCGGCGTAGTGAGGCCTGTCCTTGCTGGAATTCATTGAAATTCGTGGTGAGGTGGCTAATGGGATCGATCAGCATCAGCAAGGCAGCCACATAGCTGCTGAAACTTTGCCCATCCATTCCGCCGGTTTGAATTCGAGCGGCACCAATCGCCAAGACTGTGAGGATGCCAGCGGCTTCGATGAAGCCCACGACAGGATGTTGCAGAGCGAGCAAACGCAGGGTTTGGTATCGCGCTTGACGATGAAGATCAACTTCGGCATCAAAGCGCTTCTGAAGCCAGGGTTCCGCAGCAAAGGCTCTCACTAATGGCAAGCCTTGGATTGCTTCACCAAGTAGCCCTGCAAGATCGCTCACTTGACGTTGGCTGCGTTCGGCAGCTCTCATGACCCTTGCTCCAAACTGGCTTACCAAGATCGCCACCATCGGCGCTAGCAGCAGGGTGGCTAGTGATAGTTGCCAGTCAAGAAAAACCATGTAGCCAAATACCGCTACCAATTGCAGAGCACTTGGTGTGGTGTCTTGAATGGTCTTGTAAATCACTTCTCCCACGCGATCGGCATCTTCAGTGAGCCGATAGGTGAGATCTCCTGAAGACAGTTTCTCGAGGGCTCCTAGTTCGACTTGTTGCAGCTGTGCAAACAAATCACGACGCAGGTCTTGGCTCACTCGCAATGCTGGCCCGGCAAGCATCGTGTCCTGGCCGAATTGAGCCAGTTTTTGAACCAGAAAAACAGTGAGTGCTATGGCAATCACTTGCACAACCTGGGCCAGCTTGCCTGCCCCGATCGCTGGAATCAGCTGCCCAGCAAGCCATGCCAGTAGCGGCCAGCAGCCTACGTAAATCAGCATGCACGCACCTCCCCAGATCAGCCTGCGCAGGTGAGGGCGTAAGAGGGGAAGCAGTCTGCGGAAGCCGGCTTCTGAGGAGGAAAACATCGAGTCACACTAGTTGCGTGAACCCTCTGCTTATTCCATGAAGTTGGATCAATTTCTTAAATGGCAGGGTTGGGTGGCCACTGGAGGCGAGGCGAAACAGCTGATCCAGTCAGGGCAAGTGTTTGTCAATGGAACCGTTGAAACAAGGCGTGGCCGCCATTTGAGTTCAGGCAACCGGGTTCGATTGGGCACAGATGAGGCGGTCTTTGTCGGCAATGCTTCGACAGGGCCGTAAGTTAGCCCCTGCGGAACTTCAGAGGACCCGAGCGTGCGTAAACCCGTGATCGCTGGCAACTGGAAGATGCACATGACCTGTGCTCAGGCACGGGAGTACACGGCCATGTTCCTGCCATTAATCGAAGCCACTCCCAATGACCGTCATGTAGTGATTGCCCCACCATTCACCGCCATCTCCTCAATGGCAGAGTCCGTTGGCGGCAGTCGTCTGGAATTGTCAAGCCAGAATGTGCATTGGGAGGATGATGGTGCTTATACCGCAGAGGTTTCGCCAACGATGCTTCTGGAGCATCAAGTGCGATACGCGATTGTTGGCCATAGTGAACCGCGCAAATACTTCAGTGAGAGCGACGAACAGATCAACCGTCGTGCTCGTTCAGCCCAAGCGCATGGTCTGATCCCGATTGTCTGCGTGGGTGAAAGTGATGAGCAGCGTGAACGAGGAGAGGCTGAGCGTGTGATTCGACGACAGGTGGAACAGGGACTGGAAGACACCGATCCAGACAAACTTGTGGTTGCTTATGAGCCCATCTGGGCCATTGGCACGGGCAAGACGTGCGAAGCATCGGAGGCGAATCGTATCTGTGGCCTCATTCGTCGTTGGGTCGGGGCTTCAGAACTAATCATTCAGTACGGCGGATCGGTCAAACCAGGAAATATTGATGAGTTGATGGCGATGAGTGATATCGACGGAGTGTTGGTGGGTGGTGCTTCCCTTGACCCAGAGAGTTTTGCTCGCATTGCCAATTATCAAACCAGTTAAATCTCCTTGGCCTCAGGGTTGGGGACAGCGAACGAATGTGATGGGGGTGATTAATATCACTCCTGATTCATTTAGCGATGGTGGCAATTATCTAGACCCTGCTAGTGCCCTTGCACAGGCAACTCTTCTTTTAAAGCAAGGAACTGATGTCCTTGATCTTGGTGCCCAGAGCACGAGGCCTAAGGCCGAGGAGGTTGGCTGGCAAGAGGAGTTGAACAGAATGATGCCTGCTCTTCATGCAATACGTGCAGCTCACCCGCAGGCGTTGATCTCTGTGGATACATTCCTGGTTGAGGTGGCGGAGGCAGCTCTGCAAGCAGGTGCAGATTGGATCAATGATGTCAGTGGCGGCAGGCGTGATCCAGAGTTGCTGCGGGTTGTTGCTGAAGCAGGATGTCCCTATGTGTTGATGCATAGCCGTGGCAACAGTCAATCCATGGATCAACTCGCCACTTATAGCGATGTGATTGAAGAGGTTCGTCTTGGACTACTTCGTCGAACGGAACAGGCTTTAGCGGCTGGTATCCGATCTGAACAGTTGATTTGGGACCCAGGCTTGGGTTTTGCTAAAACCACTGAACAAAATCTGATTTTGTTGAAGCATCTAGAGAGGATTTGCTCTGAAGGCTTCCCTGTTTTAGTTGGCCCCTCAAGGAAACGCTTCATCGGAGATGTTTTGAACCAACCGGACCCAGAGGCTCGTCTATGGGGTACTGCCGCCGTGGCCTGCCGTTGTCTGCAGGCGAAGGCGGCAATGGTGAGAGTGCATGATGTGGGCCCAATCCATCAGACCCTTCAAATGGCTAGAAGGCTGTGGTAATAGGGGCTTTAGTTACTATTTAATCATTCGCCAGATGATTGGTTGTCTGGAGTTGTTACTCCTTCAATTCGATCTTCTATTTCCTGGTAAAGCTCTTGCAATTGCTGGATGTTCTCATCAGATGTTTCCCAATATCCTCTGCCATTGACTTCTAAGAGGGTACCAACAATACGACGGAAACTATGCGGATTAAGTTCCATGAGACGCTTACGCATCTCTGGATCATTGATGAAGGTTTCGTTTGACTCTTCGTAGACAAAGTTATCTACCTGTCCGCTAGTTGCGCTCCAGCCGAGGGTAAAGTTCAGGCGCTTGGCGACTTCGCGAACGCCTTCATAGCCTGAGTTGACCATGCCTTCATACCATTTTGGATTGAGTAACTTTGTACGGGAATCCAATCGAATCGTCTCGCTCAGAGAGCGGACCTGCGCATTTGCTGTTGTTGTATCTGCGATGTAACTCGTTGGAGCTTTGCCATCATCTCTAAGACCCTTGATTAAATTTGTGGGGTCTGAGTCGAAGTAGTGGCTGACATCAGTAAGCGAAATTTCAGCAGAATCAAGATTTTGGAATGTGACATCTGCTGTTTTCATGACAGATTCAAACACTTCTCTGTTTTGGTTCATCTCTCCTGGGTTGTCAGCATTAAAGGCAAATGTCTTGCGTGAAAGATACATCTCTTGAAGTTCATTCTCTTCTTCCCATGTTGAGTTCTCAACTGCAAGATTTACGTTTGAGCTATAACTTCCACTTGAATTGGAAAATACACGGCAGGCTGCATCCCTAAGGCTTGTGCCTTGTGCCTTTGCTTGTTCAAGGGAGTGTTTGCGTACGAAGTTTTGATCCAGTGGTTCATCGGCCTCAGCTGCCATCTTGACGCCTTGATCGATTAATGCCATTTGGTTGATAAACAGATCTCGAAATACTCCTGAACAGTTCACGACCACATCAATCCTTGGTCGACCAAGCTCTTCAAGGGGAATGAGTTTTAACTTGTTAACACGACCTACAGAGTCTGGTACTGGGTTTACACCAATAAACCAGAGGATTTGCGCCAGTGATTCACCGTAGGTTTTGATGTTATCTGTACCCCAAAGAACACAGGCAATTGTTTCTGGCCAATCGCCCTGTTCTTGGCGTTGACGTTCAATTAATTTATCGACGACTCCTTTTGCTGCAGCAACGGCAGCTCTGGTAGGGATGGCCTGTGGATCGAGAGCATGAATGTTTTTGCCACTTGGCAGAACCCCTGGATTCCTAATTGGGTCTCCACCTGGACCAGGAAGTACATATTCTCCATCAAGGGCGCGAATGAGGCTCTGCATTTCCATGTCTGCGCATATCTTTTCAAGGCAACCGCGCAAATAAGCAAACAGTTTGTCAAGCTCAATGGAATCAATTTTGCCGAATCCAGCTTTGCTACAGGCTTGCAACCATGCATTGGGGCGTGTTACACCAAAACGCTGAAGTAGATTAAAAAACCATTCCAAATACCAATTGGAATTATCTTTCATATTGACGCGTCCGTCTCGTCCCGTGAGAGATTGCACCATCGCTCTAACGGCGACACGAGATGCCTCAGTGATAGTGCGATTGAGCTCTACATCAACAAGATTGCCGTCATCATTTCCTTTGTAGATATCTTCTATTTTGCGATCTATCGCTTCTGCTAACAGCCCAGGAAGCGAACGAAGACCATCGTCTTCACGTTCAAGTGCGGCGATGCTTACCAGAGTTGCTATCGCCTCTTCTGCCGTGGGTGGTTTGCCGATCGTGTGAAGTCCACATGGAAGAAGGCGACTCTCGATTTCCATCAATTGGCTATACACCGCGCCTACAACGGCATCCCGTTGGTCGAGATCTAGCTCTGCCGAGTCTTGTTCTGGTAGGTCTACGTCGCGATCAAGATTGCATTGGCGTGCGGTTTCAATGATGGTATTGACGATTTGCACACCACGACCGCCTTCACGCAGTTGCTGGTAGGACCCCACCAGTTCGCCCAGTTCTTTGAGGCCTTTATAGAGGCCTGCATTTTCTGCTGGAGGAGTGAGGTAGCTGATTGTGGAGGCATAACCACGCCTTTTTGCAATCGTTGCTTCGGAGGGATTATTCGCTGCGTAGTAATAAAGATTTGGCAGCCCTCCGATCAATGAATCTGGATAGCAGGTTTCACTCATGCCCATCTGCTTGCCTGGCATGAATTCGAGAGAGCCGTGGGTGCCAAAATGGAGCACAGCATCAGCTTTCCAGATTTTTTCGAGATAGGTGTAGTAAGCAGCAAAGCCGTGATGAGGACTGGCGCTTCTTGAGTAGAGCAAGCGCATTGGGTCTCCTTCGTAGCCGAAGGTGGGTTGAACGCCTACAAAGACGTTGCCGAAGTGACGTCCATAAATCAGTAGGTTTTGACCATCACTATTGAGTTCTCCTGGCGGCTTGCCCCAGTTTTCTTCAAGGCGCTCTGAATAAGGTGTCAGGTGCTCGTACTCAGCCACACTCATACGGTGTGCAATGGCCAGTTCTGGTGCTCCTTCTAGTGCTTCAGGATCATTGATTACCACCTCCATCAGTGCTTTGGAGTCTTTTGGGAGGTTTTGGATGTCGTAGCCCTGAGCCTTCATTTCCTCCAAAACACGATGGATGGAACCAAAAACATCGAGGTAGGCAGCACTCCCAACATTTCCTTTGTCTGGAGGGAAACTAAAAATAGTAATTGCTAATTTCTTCTCAGCTCTTGACTTGATTCTTAGAGATGACCAACGGATTGCTCGTTCAGCAATCGCATCAACCCGGTCTTGAAGTGTGTGGGCTTTGCCGGTGGCATCATCCCTACCAGAGAGCACGATTGGCTCGATGGCTCCGTCTAATTCTGGGATGGCGATTTGTAGTGCAACCTGAACTGGATGCAGGCCTAAGTCACTAACTTCCCATTCCTGAGTTGTTTGGAAGACAAGCGGGAGCGCCACCATATAAGGGCGGCTAAGGCGCTTGAGAGATTCGATAGCCTTGGGGTGATCCTGTCTGGCAGGGCCACCCACAAGGGCAAATCCAGTCAGGGAAACCACCCCATCGACTAGAGGTTGGTCAGGGTTAATTGGGTCGAAAAAGAAAGCATTGACAGGCTTAGAGAAGTCAAGCCCACCACAGAAAATGGGGAGGACACGTGCACCACGGAATTCAAGCTCTTGAATGACAGCGACATAGTGGGCATCGTCACCAGTGACGATGTGGCTTCGCTGCAGGACAAGACCGATCATTGGGCCTTTGCGGGCTTCTTCTGAGAGATCCGTGCGGCTGGTCGTCCAGTTGAGGTATTCCTTGAGATCTTCAAACATCGAAGGGGCCATCGGATGCCAGATGCCCAGGTCCGGGAAGATCTCTGGCTCCACGATGTCTAGTTTCGGACGATCTTCCCCTTCTGTCGCTGGAAAGACATACTTATCCGCCAGCATTAATAGGAAGTTGCGCAGGTTGTCTGGCGTACCTCCTAGCCAGTATTGAAAGCTGAGCACGAAGCTTCTTGCATCTTGTGCTTTATCAACCGGCAGATATTTAAGAACGTTGGGGAGTGTATTTAATAGTTTGAGCATTGCGTCTTGGAATCCAGCACCGCTTGATTCCTTTCGCTTTTTCATGAAGTTGGCGATAACACTATCGCTCTGTCCCAGCTGGGCCATGGTGAAGGTGCCAAGCTTGTTGAGCCGCATCACCTCCGGCATGGAAGGAAAAACAACAATGGCTTTGAGCCGCTCGCGATGGGGTGTGACAGCGTCTACCACTTTCTGAGCTAGGTCTTCAATGAAAATCAGCGAGGCGATAAAAACATCGGCTTCGGCTACATCGGCTTGGAAGTCTGCAAAGTTGCTTGGATCGCGCAGTTCTTCGATGAGGTAGCCACTCAGTTCAACGCCAATGGCTCCATTTTGTGCATTGAGGCTGTTTGCGGCCTGGGAAAGCGCACTTTGGTACTGAGGCTCGAGTACCAAATACACCGCTTTCATGACAGCTTGATGGCTGTGGTTCTCAGCAGGAGCAACTCGGCGATCGGCTGAGCGAACCTGCGTGAACATTGGCGTACTGCAAAGTAATTTGATGAAGCCTAGGTTGTCTGGGGCTCAGAGTGAAGTTCGCTGCCTGGGTGTTACATGAGTCGACCCATAGGCTTTATTCAGCGATCGCCCTCCCATGACCTCAGTCCCTCCAGAGTTGATTCCTGTTGTGGTTGCTGGCGCACTGGGCCGCATGGGGGCTGAGGTCATCAAAGCTGTTCATCTCGCTTCGGATTGTGAGTTGGTTGGTGCAGTGGACACAACGCCAGGCAAGGAAGGCGTGGAGGTAGGGGAGGAGCTTGGAATTGGTGTTCTTGATGTTGCTTTGACGTCCGACATTGAGGCTTGTCTTTGTTCTGTCAGCCAGTCTTTTCATAGGACTGGCCTTGGACAAGGTGCTGTGCTTGTTGATTTCACTCATCCTTCAGTGGTTTACGAGCACACCAGGGCGGCGTTTGCCTATGGGGTTCATCCGGTCATAGGCACTACAGGTCTGTCTCCAGATCAGTTGCTTGATCTCAGCAACTTTGCTGAAAAGGCCTCGATGGGGGGAGCCGTTATCCCAAATTTCTCTGTTGGCATGGTCTTACTGCAACAGGCAGCCGCCGCGGCAGCGAGCTTCTATCAACATGCAGAACTGACTGAGCTGCATCACAACCGTAAGGCTGATGCCCCGAGTGGCACATGTATAAAAACTGCAGAGATGATGGAGGAGCTCGGTAAAAGTTTTAATTCGCCTGAAGTTGATGAGCATGAATCGCTGACTGGTTCCCGTGGTGGCTTACGAGCTAGTGGCTTAAGACTCCATTCGCTTCGTCTTCCTGGATTGGTTGCCCATCAGGAAGTGATGTTCGGAGCTCCTGGAGAGAGCTATACACTCCGCCACGACACCATTGATCGTTCGGCCTACATGCCAGGTGTGTTGCTAACCGTTCGTAAGGTGCGACAGCTTCAAGGTCTGGTTTATGGCCTTGAACGCCTCATCTGAAATTCATTTGCGAGTCGATGTTGGTCCCTTTGCGTCCAGGAGAGCTTCAGAGGCTTATCCCTGCAGTGGCCACCAGTAATCAATTCGCAGCGGCCCTTGGCAACCCTCGCAAGATTCTGCAGAGGGTCATGATCGCCGCCATTGGAGGTGTGATCACACTATTGATTAGTCAGAGTCAGCTGGCGAGTCGATGGGGTGCTGTCTGGCTTGTTGTTGGAGTGGCTCTTCTGCTTTATGTGCTTTGGGGCCCAATCGTTGAAGCGGGTCAGCGCAATGCAGGCCTTCGTCGTTATCCGGCGGCGGCCATCTTCGAAGGTGAGGTGGCCAATGTGTTCACCCGTGAACGAGTGCTGGACCGTCATGAGCAAGCGAACAAGCTTGGTGAGTTGGAGCTTGTTGAGAACAGACGTACTTGGATTGTTCTTGAGTTAGAGGATGAAGATGGATATTTGGGTCAATTGAGCTTTCCGATGTCCAAGAAGCATCAGTTCATCCGAGCTGGATCTCTCATTCGTTGCCTTGTGCTGAGCGATCGCAAGGATTTCAGCCGTATCGCTGCACTGACTGATGCATGGTTGCCAGGGCAGCGGTTGTGGGTCGGGGAGTATCCCTTTTTGCTAAGGCCTGCATTTGAGGAGCTGTGTCAGTTGCGTTTTGCTCGCCAGACCAGCTGAATCGCGCTAAGAGATTTTTCTTGCCACTAGCTTGAAAAGTCTTAGGAGTGCAAATGGCATCGTTCGTTTGACTTATAAAATTACTCGATTCCTCTTGTGGTTCTCAACAAGAGAATGGTTGATCAATCAATACTTTTAAGATTGAACACTTTTAGGATTTGCCACTGAAATAGCGGGGGGGGGTGCCAACCAGTTGACATCTCTGTGGATGCTTCGCCATGCTCAGGGATATTGCATTGCCCTTCACTTTTTGCAGAGATGGTTGGGAAACTGCTTTGAGGAGCTTTAGAACATGATTGATCAATTCACAGCTATTGGCGAACTTGCAGCAAAATCACTAGTGATCTGTTTCTCATTTTCTGGTTGACCACTTGAACCGGTTCCACTCTGCAGCAAAAGGGTCTTTGCCAGTTGACATGCGAGTGAAGATCCTTGGCGCTGGTCCTACTGGGTCGCTTTTGGCGCTTGCTCTTGCTCGGCTAGGTAACAGCGTCACCCTCTGTGACCCCTTGACAGTTGAAGAGTTGCCAGCACGAAGTAGAGCCTATGCCCTTACGCATTCATCAAGGCGATTGCTTCAATCACTTGATCTATGGGCCTCACTGATTCCTCATCTCGCTCCATTTACAAGATTGCGGCTAGATGATCAGGAGCTGAATCGTCATACATATTTTGAGGTTGATGATCTTTCAAGCCAAAATCAGCTTCACGGTGCCGTCGGCTGGATTCTTGACCATCGACCATTAATGGAATTGCTGATTGATCGTCTTCAGACATCTCCAAAGGTGCTTTTAAATTTAGGGAGGTGTGATGATCATCATCTCGATGGGCACGATTTGGTTGTTGCGGCTGATGGTCCGAGATCTCTCACCCGGCAGGCATGGGGTATCAACACTTGGAACCATCCTTATCAAAATGGGTGCTTAACAGCCAAGGTGCTGCTTCGGGGTGCTGATCCCTTGATGGCATATGAGCTTTTTCGTGCTGAAGGCCCCCTAGCTGTCTTACCCATGGGAGGTGAGGTCTTCCAGATGGTTTGGAGTGCTCCTTTGAGACGATGCCAAGAACGTGCTGGTCTTTCTCCTTCTTGCTTTCTTGATCATCTTGCGGCGGTGTTACCAGATGGCCTTCAGCCAGATGTGCTCTTGGATCGTCCTGCGGCATTCCCTCTCCAACTCGCCTTTGCCTTTCGTTTGCAGCGAGGTCGTGGCGTCCTTGTGGGTGAATCTGGGCATCGCTGTCACCCTGTCGGAGGACAAGGGTTGAATCTTTGTTGGCGTGACGTAAGCACGTTGATGAACGTTGTGAAGAATGTCGATGAGGGCAAGTTGCCTGTTGAGAAGTTGCCTCAGGTCTATGCCCGCCAGCGCATTTTTGATCTCGTGTTGGTTGGTTTATTTACTGATCTGATCGTGCGCTTTTTCTCCAGTCGAAACATCCTGTTGCTGATGGTTCGACTGCCGCTGATGTTTCTTCTGGCTCGCCTCTCTTTGTTGCGTCAGTTGCTTTTGAAGGCCATGACAGATGGACCCATTACAGTCATCAGATTGTTGCCAGAATGATCGTCTACTGCAGTTGGTTAAATGGTGATCTGTAGCCATCCGCAGCCGTCATTCTCACCCCAGTTACTGCAGTTTTTGCAACAGAAACTCGGCCTTAGCGAGAACGCTCTTAACTTGGGCTTGCGTCAGGCAGAACTTGAGCAAGCCCCTCTGCCGGTCGTGCTTTGGAGTTTCGGTTTACTCAGCCTGACTCAGTATCAGCAGGTTCTCGATTGGGAAAATGATCAGGAGTAGATAATCAGTGATTTCACTGGCATCTCAACTGGAAGTTGCTGACGCCCGCCGAGAGCGGCTAATTCGATCACAAAACCACATCCCACCAGTTCACCACCAGCCTGCTCGATTAACTCGACTGTGGCTTTTGCAGTTCCTCCAGTCGCCAGAAGGTCGTCCACCATTAAGACACGGGGATGACCTTGCAGAGCATCCGCATGAATCTCGAGCCGATCGCTGCCGTACTCCAGGGAATAGTCGATGCCAAGAACATCACCAGGCAATTTGCCAGGCTTCCTAACCGGAACAAAGCCGATTTTGCGACTCGTTGCTAAAGCTGTTCCCACAATGAATCCACGTGATTCGATTCCGACAATTAAATCGGGTTTGAATTCTGTGCAGAGATCTCCTAGCTGTCGCATCACTTCATCCCAGCCATCGGGATCACGCAGCAGGGGACTGATGTCCCGAAAGAGAATTCCAGGTTTTGGAAAGTCTGGTACATCTTGAATGAGGTGGCGAAGATCCAAAGAGTGGTGACGCAGGGGCCTTAAGCCTGGCATCATCGCAGCCATGATCAATGCAACAACCACTTCAGATCCTTCATCAACTGTTCAGCCACAGAAACCCTTTGAGCAAAAGCAGAGCGGCGTGCAGAACAACACTGTTCTTGGCAGGAGAGGACTTGAGCGTCTAGACCTTCTCTTGCTTGTGGTCGAATCACTTGATCTCAATGGTGGTGAGGCGATGCTCTGGGCAACCAATCAGTTGGGTTTGCAGAAACAGTTCCCCAACCGGGTTGAGCTTTGGAAGCGACGTTGTCACAATCCACTGAGACGCGCTACCCGTCGAGGTGACCTCAGTTCTATTGATACTGAGGCTTTGCTTCGCTTGCTTTGTTTCATGGCAAGCCGTCTTTATCCCCTTCTTCATCAGCTGCTTTCTTCACGTGAACCAGAAGAACTCAATTTGCAGCGCTGGACTTTGCTTGATCAGCGGCTGCGCGATCTGATCGAGGAGAGGATGAATCCTCGGCGCGGAGCGGTTCAGCGTCTGTTGAGGCCAGAGCAATCTCAGCCTATTCAGCGTGAGCTGGTGCTTACGCTTGCTCTTGCTGCTGGTAATGGAGGAGTCGATCGCCTGCGCGCCAGCCTGCTTGATCCCACACCCTGATGCTGAACCTCTCTTTCCGTTATGACCAAACGGCAGTCCGCCTTCAGGTGGAGGGCCTGCCAGATTTCTCCGCGGGTCATGGGGATGGTGCTCTAGGCATTCTGTCGGGTTGGCGGCTGCAGTTGGTTGGTTCACCAGAGCTAGAAGGCAAGCGTGAACATCTGCAGGCCTTGATGGCTGCTGTGCTCCCCTATTCACGCCACCGCATTTCTGGTGTGAGTCGAGCTTTTGCTGACGAAACCAGTGTGGTTGTGATCTCTCCTGATGGGGATAGACATCAACTGCTTTTGCGTAGTAGTCAGCCGAATGTCCCTCCTCTCACTCTTAACCTTGATGATGCAGAGCTTGCTGATCTCGTGCGTTGTCTGGATGATCTTCGCCTTGACTCGCGTGTTCAGGTTCACTGGGAGTTGCCAATTGATTCCCCATTGCCTCGTCAGGAACTGGCCGAGCGAGTCCCTCTTGGCCAACGCTTAGGAGCTCCATTGATTGGTGGCGCAGCATTGGTTTTGATTGCAGGTCTTGGTCTGTTGCTGCCTGTTCCACGCAATCCAGATGGAACGCTGTCCCCTGCCACTCCAAATGCGCCAGAGTTGCAATCACGTTCTGATCGTTGACGAACAGATCTTGCAGGCCAGAATTACGGTCTATTGAAAACACTTTCATACCTCCCATTGGCAGGTATGCAGGCGTGAAGATCGAATTAATCGTGTCCTGTTGAAGCGGACCCCCCTACTGACTTATCCCATGAGCAGTCCTCTTCGAAAATTCAACAACTCAGATCGTCAACGTCAGGTTTTCCGCAGATCTCGACCCAGAAAGGTGCTTCCTCTTTGGCGTCAATTTGTTGAATCGATGCTGATGTTGGTTGGCGGCATCGGTTTATTAGCTTTTTTGAACTGGGTGCCTCAACGACTCGATGGGGTGGTGATTGTCAGCGAAGCAATCGCTGATCTGATTCGCGGTATCACTCATCTGCTTGAGGCCCTTTTGGGTCTTGGTTCGGTGATTTTGTTGGCTGGACTCGTGATGCTTGGACTAATCCTTCTCCTTGGTGGCAGCTGGCGGATGTTGAGGTTTTCTACACAACTATGGAGTAGGCCGAAGAAGGTTTCCAGGAGGCCAATCCGTCGCCAGATCAGTCATTAGTGCCTGCGAGGATGAGGATGCGGCGCCAGGGATCTTTGCAACATCCAAAGCTCCTCCATGGTTATATCGCTATCGTTGTTTAAATCCAGTTTGTTGAAGTTGTTGGCCAACCAGCGGATTGACTGAGCTTCATCGCGATTGAGTTTCCCATTGCCGTCGATATCGGCTTGCTTGAAACGTCGTTGGAGACGTTTACCGTTTGGATGAGTGCCGGCAGGTCGCAAGTCCTCTAAAACTAAATAACCACGTGAATTCTTTCTATTCAGCCTTCTTATCAGGTAAGTCTTTTCTCCAACCTCGCTTGCATCCAGCCGACCATCGCCGTTGAGGTCCAATCGTATGAACATGGCCTCCATGCGCTGGCCGTAATACTCAATGCCATCTGGTACTGCTTCGGCACCGGTTTGGTTCAGCAGAGTTCCAGCGCTGATCAGTCCTGCAGTGATGAACCTGAAAACCTTTGACTCCAATGATTTCGGCCAGCAAAGAGGGGGCCTTGGCTGATTTGTCATGCAATCAGCCTATGGATCGTGTTCAGCAATGTCGATGACTGAACTATGACCAAAGCTCTTTGAGCTGTGACATGCTCCAACCCCTGTAGAAAAAGCGATAGAGATTGTCTATACCATCGAGGAACAGTGGCTTCTAGAGCACGCAATAGTGATGGAACGCTCCTCGATGATCTGGGTTGTGGACGATGACCCAGAACTGCGTCAGATGGTGGGTACCTATCTGATTGACCAGGGTTATGACGTTCGCTGTCTCAGCGATGTCAAGCAACTGGAAGCACGGTTGGAATTTCAACGACCTGATCTTGTCGTCCTTGACTTGATGCTGCCGGGTGATGATGGCCTGTCCGCTCTGCGTCGTTTGCGTGATGCAGGGGATGATTTGCCTGTTGTGATGCTTACCGCGAGGGGGGAGGCCGTTGATCGGATCATCGGTCTCGAGCAAGGTGCAGACGATTACCTCGGCAAGCCATTCCTTCCACGCGAGCTTTCTGCTCGTATTGAAGCCGTTTTGAGACGGCGCTGTGCGCTTCCCGCTGGCACTCCTTTAGCAGAGGGTGGCGATGTGGTTTTTGGTGGGAATGTGTTGAATCTTTCCGCTCGTACCCTGACCCAAAATGGTTCTCCAGTTGTGATTACGAGTGGAGAATTCAGCTTGTTGTCCGCTTTTGTACAACATCCTCATCGCCCTCTTTCTAGGGAAAGATTGATCGAACTCGCTCGTGGGCCAGCTTGTGATACGGATAGTCGAAGCATGGATGTTCAGGTTTCGAGGGTGAGAAGGTTGGTTGAACCCGATTCCAGTCGACCTCGCTATATCCAGACGGTATGGGGTTATGGATATGTTTTTGTCCCTGATGGTGAGCCCAGGTCTCGCTGATGACGCGGACACAACGCAGGTCGGCGATCGTGTTCACTTCTTTGGGCTGGAGTGGCCTTGTTCTTGGCAGTTGGGCGCTTTGTTTATTGGTATTGCAGGTGCTCTTTGGTCGACAGTTAGAGATGCTTCAGACCGTTCAACTTGGTCGTGATCTATCACTCAACGTTCGTCTTACTGAGTTAGCTCTTGAGCGGTATCCCCCTGGTTTGGTTTCTGAGCTAACAGGGCTGGATCTAGCAGTGATCGATCGACCACCAGATCCGCTCCGATTTGATCATTCTCTTCAGCGGCAAACAGATGCGCTTCAGAGGCAGCTATGCCAACGACTCTCCCATTGTCCAATTTTGGTTCCTTTCTCGGCTGAAGGTGCGCAACGTGGAGCTTGGATTGAACTTATTTCCCCTTTGGAGCCCGTTTGGCTCCGAGTTGGACTGCGTTCCGCGTTTGCTTGGCCACCGGAGCCAATCATGTTTGGGCTGGCTTTGGTTGGTGCCGTGGTGATTTGTGGTGGTCTTTTTCTTCTCTTTCAGGTTGATCGACCGTTGAGGGGTCTGGAAAGGGCTCTCGCTCGTGTTGGTGATGGTATTGATCCTGAGGCTGTAGCAGCAGTGGGAGCTCCTGAAGTTCAACGCCTCACACAACGTTTCAACGCCATGCTTTTACGCTTATCGGCCAACCGCCGTGAAAGGGCAACGATGCTTGCAGGCATCGCCCATGATCTGAGAGCCCCCATAACTCGACTCAGTTTTCGGCTGTCTTTGCCATCCCTCAGTGCTAATGATCGTGAGCAATGTTCAAGGGATTTAGAGTCTCTTGAGCGAATTACTGGCCAGTTTCTTCTTTTTGCCGGTGGTGGTGATAGCGAAGCCTTGGTGGAGCTGCCTCTAGATGCGTGGATGGCTGAGGTCTGCGCTACTCATTCTGCCGATTTGCTGAGGCTTGATCTTCAACCTCTTATGGCCAAGGTGAGGCCTGTTGCCTTGGGACGAGCAGTTGTCAATCTCATCGACAATGCATTTACCTACGGTTTAGCCCCCGTGACTGTGTCGCTACGTGGCTTTGAACACAGCTATCGCATCGAAGTTTGGGACCAGGGAAAAGGCATGCCAATGGATCAGTGGGAGCGAGCCGTACAACCTTTTCAACGCTTGGATGAATCACGCCGGGAACAAGGGCATAGCGGCCTCGGGTTGGCGATCGTTGCTCATGTTGTTAGTCGACATGCAGGCCAACTTAGCTTTGTTGCTTCTGATGCAACCAGTGAAGATCAACCTGGTCGCTTTGCGGTAAGGCTTCAATTGCCTTTTGACCCTCCTGAAAAGTCGTTGCAGTAAATCGCCGTTGATATTCTCAATGTTTTTTGTAAGATTGCTCAAGGATTGAGAAAGCTTGATTCATGGTTTCTTTTTGTCACTTTAGCAGGCAATATAGGGTTTCTCCGCTAGAAAGTTGAGATGGGTAAAGACAAGAATAAGAAACTGAAGAAGGCTTCCGTCTCATCAGACAAAATCAGTGAGATGGATATGGAATGTCTTGATGGGACTGATCAAGACATCAAACAACCATCAGCATTTTCAGATGGTGCTCATTCAAGTGTTCAACGTCTCAACAAGAAGCTATATGAATCTGAATTGAAGAAGCTTCAGTCTGATTTGGTGAGGATGCAGTACTGGATAAAAGCCACTGGTTTTCGCATGATTGTGCTGTTTGAAGGCCGTGATGCAGCTGGGAAAGGGGGCACGATCAAACGATTGACAGAACCTATGAATCCCCGAGGTTGCCGTGTTGTGGCCTTGGGAACCCCATCAGATCAACAAAAGACTCAGTGGTATTTCCAGCGATACGTTGATCATTTCCCTAGCGCTGGAGAAATTGTGGTGTTTGATCGCAGTTGGTATAACCGCGCTGGAGTGGAACGGGTCATGGGTTTTTGTACACAAGATGAGCTAGAGCGCTTCTATCAAGCTTGTCCTCAATTTGAAAGGATGCTCGTACAAAGTGGCATTCTTTTACTCAAGTATTGGTTTTCAGTTAGTGACGTACAACAGGAGGCCAGATTCCAGTCAAGGATTAACGATTTTACGCGTCGTTGGAAGCTTAGCGAGATGGATCTTGAAGCTCGTAATCGTTGGGTTGAATTTTCCAAAGCAAAGGATGTGATGTTCACTCACACCAATATTCCTGAAGCTCCATGGTTCACCGTAGAGGCTGATGATAAACGTAGAGCTCGTCTGAATTGTATTCGGCATTTGCTCAGCAAGGTCCCCTGGGAAGATATGACACCGCCGGCCATCCAACTTCCCTCTAGGCCTGAACAGGGTGAATATGAGCGCCCACCAATTAATGAGCAGTTTTTTGTACCCAATGCCTATCCCTATGATTGATCTATCGAGCTTGACCCAATTCAGCTCTTCCGTTAGCTAATATTTTAAAATAATAGTCAGCCATCCCTTATTTCAATACTCAATGACTGAGAATGTTGGGTTTAATGATGTATTGATACTTTTATTCTCTAGCCTCAGATTTTTAATCTAGCTGATTTTTATGCCAGACTACAGTATAGTTTAATTGATCAGAGTGCTTTGAGTTTCGTATTAAATACTACGAGAAAATTTAGGCACTTTGTCGTAATGACGTAACAATTGCTGCGGCTGAAGTAATCAATAGCATGCGCATTATTAATACTATTAACAGTCTATTATTAATCTGTTTTGCCGGCTTTCGTGTTGGGAACCAAATGAAACTCTTCCAGCAATTGCTGGTGGCACCTGCTGCTTTGGGCCTGATGGCCCCTATGGCAGCTAATGCCGCAGACCTCGACATCAAAGGTGTGTCCGATTATTCGGCCTCCAGCGAGCAGGTCACCAGCATCTCCCAATTCCAAGATGTTTACCCAACCGATTGGGCATATCAGGCGCTGAGCAACCTGATTGAGCGCTACGGCTGTGTAGCTGGCTATCCAAGTGGTAGCTACCTCGGTAACAGAGCAATGACCCGCTTTGAAGCGGCTGCTTTGTTGAACGCTTGCCTCGATCGCATCACTGAAGTCACCGACGAACTGCGTCGTCTGCTCAACGAATTCGAGCAGGAGCTCGCCATCCTCAAGGGCCGTGTTGATGGCCTAGAAGCCCGCGTTGGTGAACTCGAAGCCACTCAGTTCTCCACCACCACCAAGCTTGTTGGTCAGACATCCTTCGTGATTGGTGCCAACAGCTTTGGTGGCTCACTTGACGACGCAAGAGATATCTATAACAAAGAGTGGGGTTCAACCAGCTTCAACTATGACCTTCAGCTTGTGCTGAACACGAGCTTTACAGGTAAGGACACACTGTCTACTACTTTGCGTGCAGGTAATTTCGGAAAGACTGTATTCGGAGGAGATGGTCCCACAAACCTCTCCACCTTGGAAGTTGCGTCTGAGGCAGAAGCTGGTGCCGATGTCGTCTATATCGACAAGATTTTCTACCAACTCCCGATTGGTGAGAGCTTCACCGCAACTCTTGGTGCAATCGTTGGCCAGGAAGACATGCTTGCAATTTGGCCAACGGCCTATGCAAGTGATGGATCTTCAACGGTTTTGGATGTTGTCACATTACCTGGTGCATCAGTAGGTGCTTTCAACAAAAACATGGGTCAGGGTGCTGGTATTTGGTGTGAGAACAACGGTTGGGCAATCAGTGCCAATTATGTCGCTGCTAATGGACGTAACGGTGAACCCAATTCCAATGATGATCCTTGTGGTGGCATAGCTAATGATTGTTCAGCTGCTACAGGAACTGCTCAAATCGGATATACCGATGAGCAGTGGGGTGTCGCTGCGACCTATAGCTATCTTCAAAATAATGATCTTGTCCTTTACTCCAGCATGTATGTAGCTGATAGCTACGGATTCACTTCTGGAACCGATAGCTATACAAATGCCTTCGCATTGTCTGCATACTGGATGCCTCAAGAGAATGGTTGGATCCCTTCAGTCAGCATTGGCTGGGGCATCAATTCAACCAGCTTTGACGATGACGATCATGTTTATGAGGGAGAAGTTTCTCAGTCGCAGTCATGGATGGTTGGTCTCGAATGGAATGATCTGTTTGTTGAAGGTAACGCTGGTGGTTTCGCGATTGGCCAGGCACCATTCGCAACCAGACTCAAAGATGGAGACACACCTCATGATGGGAACTATGTTTCCGAGCTGTGGTATAAGTTCCAGGCGACTGACAACATTGTTGTTACCCCAGGCCTCTTCTATCTGAGCCGTCCTGCCTCAGGGCTTATGGATACTGATGAAACACTAAACCAGTTTGGTGGTGTATTGAGAACGACATTTAGCTTCTAGATCGTTAAGCTTTGACTTCCATCAACAGGTTTATATTTCAAAGTTGTTCTAGAAGAAAATCTAGAGCATTTTTTTTAGACTCCTTCATATGTCAATTGTTGATTGTAAAATGCGTTTGCAATTTTTATATGATGTACTATTTGTTTAATCCATATAGATATTACACATTTCATAGTAATAGAACCTATCGAATTTCATCTCTAAAAAAGTATCTTGCTTATCGCTTTCAGACTCTAGAAGGCCTGATTGAGCTCAATACAATCTGCTGATCTCTGAATAAAGATACATGAATCAGGCAAGTCTGATTCATGTATCTTTATTGTGGAGATGAAATATCTTCTCTCTTCATCGATTAATACCAGACTATTAATCGATCGATGATATGTGAAAAAAAGAGTGGATGAGTTGTTTGCAATTGTGATCTCTTGTTAAATAGAGATATCTTGTAAGCATCATTAATTTAACGCAGGTATCTCTTGCTTAAGCTGAATTGCCCATGACATCAGTCGATCATCCGTCATGTCTGATTCGCTGTCTTCATCGAGGGGTAGACCACAGAACTTGTCCCCTATTAAACTCTTTGAATCTTCAAATGTATAACCATCTTTTGAGACATATCCCACCATTGTAGCGCCTGCATCTTTGAAGCACTGATGAAGTTCTTCAATAGCATCACAGAAGTTTTCGGTATAAGTTGATGAGTCTCCGAGCCCATAGATAGCTACCTGTTTACCAGTTAGGCTTAGCTTGGAGATGTCTTCGAGCATTGAATCCCAAGCTGTACCCGATCGTTCACTATCTGCACCTGTGTTCCATGTTGGAATACCGCAGATAATCGCATCTAAATCGTTTAGCTGGCTTAAGTCCTGTAGATCAGCTAAATCCTGAGGTGTATTAGTGCCATTGAGGAGAGGATGAAGCCGATCAGCGATATCCTCAGTTTTACCTGTTGTTGTTGAAAAGTAGATGCCGACAGCCATGGATTTAATAAAAGCAAACCAGTCTTAATGCAGCAAGGCATATTTATGTCGTCCATTATTAACTCAATGCCGTGCTTATTTATACAACATATTGGTTGTTCTAGATGGTTCTAAGATTTGCCTTTTCAAGGAAGCTCTGCCGCATTCAACTTAGATTGAAGAAAATGTTGTTTTTTTCTGGAAATTTAGGGTGAGAATAGACAATGATTTGTTCAATCTTGTCTCTTTAAGAAACTGACTCATTAGTCAGGCTTGTTAATTGAATGAGGCTCTGGCTAGATGAGCCCTTAAAGAACTGCAGGATTTGAATCAAATTAGTGATTTATGTTCCTTCAAACCCATATTCTATATGCCTTCAGCATGATATTGTGTCTTCTGCAGTATATGTTGTTACACCTTTCTATTTACTCTTAAATTAATGATCATCTTGTTTATATTACAAGCCTCTGCTGACAGTTTTTATTCACTATCGCTTGGTTTATTTAATTTCTAATGATTTAAACTCAATAAAGCTTGAATTGACCTTATTCGATTCATGTCTCATGGTTAAAGAAGTCAGGATTATCATTGGTTGTGGGGATTATTGTTAAAGGATTCTTTTGAGCTTTGCTCTATAGGCAGCAATCTTTATACCTTTGTGCTTTAACTCAGCTGGTGGCTTATCCGTTGAGGCGTTCCATCCAAAATCCGGCTAACTGCCAGCTGGTCCAAAGAAATATACCTAGGAATGCCCAGTTCATCCATACAGGGCGTTCTGGGTTGTCCATCCTCGTACTCATGATTAATTCAAATCATGGCAGCATTCCCTCATTATTCAATCTGGATGAAGGAATTGATGCACTCTCTGGATTTGACAATTTCTCCTTAGAGTGATTTCAATAAAGCCTTTTTGCTTTTCTTTCCATTGCAGGCCTGTTAACCAGTCATGATGGAGGATCCGATGATGCCTTATGGCAGATGCTCCCTATCTAATCGCCTTGGCCTTGCTTGAGCAAAATGGTAAGCGTGCACTACCACTTTCAGGTAAATCCCAGTCTCTTCCACCGAGCAATGCGGACATTGGTGGTCAACAGGCGCGTCTTGCCATGCCATCAGATGATGGCATGGCCCTTGCGTTGGAATTATTGCTGCGCATATGGCAACGTACAGATGACGGCCCCTTGAACCGAGCTGTTGGAGCAAACAGCTTCCTACTTGTAGAACTGCCAATAGAGCGTTTGCCGGAGGATCTACCCGCAATCAAGGCTGCCTGGATCCAAAGCGGGGATTTCTCGAGCTTCCTTCTGGATTTGAAAAAAATAGCCGATAGAGGTTGGACCCTAGAGTTTGCCAAGTATCAGCCAGTTAGCTTCAAGGCTTGGTAATGGATCGGCTAAGCAAATATATTCTGGGATTATTTATGATTACGATTTTAGACTTTATCAATATCACCTCTGTTTTTCTTGGGCAATGTATTGATGTTGATCTACTTAGTAAGATGGATTCTTATACTTAAGCTAGCATCCCTATAGAAGCTTTTATTCGATTGCGAATGGTCGATCATAGATGCTAGATGACAAAATTATTTCTGCTGTGAATCCAATTAATTATTGATTGACTACTATCTTTCTAGTATATATTAACTGCTTAGATCGTTTGGCCTTCATGATCTTCCAATAGAAGTTGCTTTCAGAACCCCGATATTGAGCGAAAACTACTACTGATCCTATATCTTATTTTCCCAGTGAACTTTACTCGGGCTACTCGGTCATTTTTGATCAAATTCTTTATTATCTCACTTTGTAGGTCTAAGATCATTCATGCTCATCATGCTGCTGATTAAATCCTCAAGCCAGCCGCTGAATTATCCTGCCATAAGAACCTAATATTTTTTTATGATTGAAATGCTGTGCGGAATGCTTTCGGTCTATGAACTTATTGCTTTTCAAGATTCTAAAATAAATCGAACTTGCCTGCTGTTAATGTGATTGGTTAACACAAGGTATTGTTTTTCAGCCACTCGTTTTCTTATTGCTTTATTTGCATTTATTTGTTTATTGATCTCGTTTCAGCAGCCAACCCTTATCAATCAGGCTGTTGATAGAGCTGTAGCGTTTAAACTCAACAATATCAGTGCAACAAATTCATTTTCTATTCAAATGACTCCCCTCTTTGTTGTTCAACATTTAGAACGTGAAACTCCTGGTTTGTTTGAAGACCTTGCACAACAACATGGGATGGCAGTCCATGTAATCCGTGTGGACCTAGGGGAACCTTTGCCTTCTTTGGTCAAAGGAGATGGTTTGCTGGTCCTAGGAGGACCGATGGGCGTAGCGGATCTGTACAAACCAGCCTTCCCATGGTTAGAGGATGAGGTTCTTTTAATTCAACAAGCCTTGGAGCATCAGATCCCTTTTGTTGGTGTCTGTCTTGGTGCACAGTTACTTGCACACGCTGCTGGTGGAGGCGTTGAACCGCTGTTGGGCGGCGATCCAACGCGCCCCCTTGCGGAAGTCGGGTGGGCACCAATTACATCAACGCTCGAGGCGGCAAATCAGTCACTGATAACGTCTTTAAAGCAGCCACTTGATGTTTTGCATTGGCATGGCGACAGGATAATTCTGCCTGAAACTGCCAACGTTCTTGCCAGCAGTGCTCGCTGTCGTGAGCAATTGTTTAGAATTGGACCATTGGCATATGGCCTCCAGTTTCATCTAGAGGTCGAGGATGAAGATGTTTTTCGTTGGATTGCTGAAGACAATGATTTTATCTGTGCAGCCCTTGGCGATAACGCCGCTCATATTTTGCGTGACCAGCAGCGATTGTATAGCAGTAGTAGTAGACCTAGACGGCTAAAATTGCTTACAGATTTATTTCGCGAGCTTTGGCCATCATATTTTTAGATTATTAGATATTCTTTGATCTATTGCGACGGAAGCTTGATCTGCTTATGGTTTAATTGAACAATTAAAACTTAACAAATTAGTCTCTAGCTTTTCAATGTATTTAACGATTATATCCTTTGTAGGCTTAAGATAGAGCCTTTGTTGCGCCAATCATTGTTTTCTCGCAAGTATTAGTCTGTTTCAATACTTTTAACTTTGACAACTTGATTCATGCCTAGCTGTATTTCTTTAAAATAAAGAAACCTCCGTAAAAGTTTTAAGAAGCATTCTCATTGTTTTGTTCGTGCCCCATTCTATTGTTAGTAATGTGTATTTTGCCTATTGATTATGTTTCGTTTATGCCTATTGCAGGGCAGTAAGGCTTTTGCTATGCCTTGATGATTAGGTCTTTATGACATTGTTTTTTTCTCTCTCAGCATGAATTCCATGGAATTTCTTGTTGACAGCCTAATTCGGATTCGTTAAATGAATCACAATTGATTCATTGCATGATTTTTTTAGTTTTAAATCATTATGGTATGTCGTCAATATATTTATTTGATTAGTATTTGTCTTGGATCTCTGCTTCTCCTGTATTGTTACTTAATCAAGTTCTCAATACCTTTTAGGCGCTGCTTGCCTAGCCATCCTCAACAGATCAGTTGCCCCAAATGTGTTTAACCCGCTTAGCGATTTCATCCACCTCTATGCAAAGGCGCAGCTTGCTGATAAACGTGGCATATTAGAAGGACACTCCAAGCGTTAGCCAGATCCCAACACAATCCTACGATCCACCAATCCCACCAGAGAACAGGCCTCTAAACAGGACTGATTTTGTCATTGAGCCCTACTTGCAACGCAGTGACCCTTGGGCTTGTTGGCAGTTGTTCTCCACTCTTGTTCCGATTGCAGGATTATGGCTGATGGTGTCATTGATTGGGCATGCATCCTCTCCAGTTGGCCTGAAGGCTGTTCAATTATTCATTGTTCTTGTCCTGTTGGTTTTGCTGTCGTCTCGTTGCTTTGCTTTAATGCACGATTGCGGACACGGTTCTCTTTTTAACTCCCGATGGCTCAACCGCTCAGCCGGTTTTTTTCTTGGAGTGCTGAATGCGATACCTCAGCACCCTTGGTCACGAGGTCATGCATATCATCATAAGCACAATGGAAATTGGCAGCTTTATCGAGGCCCTTCAGCTTTACTAACTCTTGCTCAGTATCAATCTCTATCTAAAATCAACAAGATTATATATTTTATAAGTCGGCATCCATTGATGTTATTTCCTGGTGGTTTCTTTTACCTCATAATTAAGCCTCGATTGGCCTTAATCCTGGGATTAACAGAATATTGTTGGTCTAAGTGCCATCAATTTGCTGTAGGTCTTCGAGATGAGGGCTGGAACAGCATCAATAGTTTTCGGTCTCAATTACTAAAGCATCAGTCAAGTTATTGGTATACCTCTGGAGAATTAGCTGATCTTCTGGCAAATAACCTCTGCGTACTAGCAAGTTGGTTATTAATGAGTCGATGGCTTGGAGTCGGTCTGTTTTGGACTTGTTACTCGTTGGTGATGACAGCTTCGGCAGCAATCTTTATTTGCATCTTTTTTGTTCAACATAATTTCGAGGGTTCCTATGCTCATGGTAATGACGACTGGAGCTACTTTACTGCAGCAATTGAAGGGAGTAGCAATTTAGATATTCCATTATGGCTTAATTGGTTTTTTGCAGATATTTCGTTCCACAGTATTCATCATCTTTGCGAGCGGATTCCTAATTATAGATTGAAGGCATGCCATACACATAATAAAGCACTTCTGCATGGCGCAAAGAAATTACGCATTACTGAGATACCAGATTGTTTTGCTTATATTCTTTGGGACTCAGACTCCAATAAGTTAGTCACACTTGCAGAGGCAAATCTACAATCTGTTTGACTAGCCTATCTTAAACGTAGATATACTATTTGCTTTCACCACAATCAACATAGAAACTGTTTTGAAATCTAATAATCTGCTGTTACGGTAACTAAAACGGAGAGGGTGGGATTCGAACCCACGATGCCCTTGCGGACATGCTGGTTTTCAAGACCAGAGCCATCAACCACTCGACCACCTCTCCCTGAACTGACTCTATCAAGTCAGCTTTGATATTTTAAACCATGACATTGAATGGATGATGGCCAACCCCCTGTTTCAATAAGCCTCTAGAGTCTTGTGTCTACCGCGGCAAAAGTGATTCACTGGTCATGGCAATCAAATCTTTTCCATTATCTGTGAACTCGTCTGCGATGGAACTATTCGCTTCACTAAACAATTCGTCATTTCAGAACTTTTCATTCAGGCAGCCCCAATCGTCCCCTCTCTGTGAAGTGAGTTTCTCGATGTCTCAACAGTATGTTTCTTTGCACAAATCTCGCTAAACCATCAACATCAATATATTAACCTCATTGTTTTATCATTCGCTGTTCTCAATTCTTGTAAGACCGTCTCGGATATTTTGACTGTCCAATGTTTCAATGCTGCAAAACAGGCTTTTGGTGTTTGGATTCCAAAGATCAATTATATTTGCCCAAGCATTACTTGTGAAGTTACACATGCCTAGTAAACCTCGAGATCGGCTGGGAGAAGTTTATGGACGCCTAACTGTTGTTCGTGCATCAGATCGACGAACCGCAGCAGGCAATTCCTATTGGTGGTGCCGTTGTAGCTGTGGCAATGAACGTGAAGTTCCGAGTGACTCTTTATCTCATCGTTTGAGAAAGAAAAAAAATATTACCGAATGCATTGAATGTTCTCGCGAAATCACAACCGAGGCTGTTTGTGATAAGAATGATCGTGAGGAGAACTTAAGAAGAAAGCAGGCGCTAATTAATCGAGAGAATCTTGTCGGTAAGGTTCCAGATCAATGGCTAAAACTTCCCTTAACTGATGCTCATGCCAGGGAAATCGGAGTAAAGAAATTTTTCAGAGGCACTTATTGTCTGAATGGTCACCTTTCTCCTTATCGAATCAATGGTGGTTGCTTAGCTTGTAATAGAGCTGAATAGGATTCCTCTTAACCAACAATTCCATGCACTCTGATTAGTACTGCTTACCAAGCACCCATAACATTCATTCCCGTAGCCCATATCCCCATGCCTACCAGGCAGGCGCTAATGGCTCCCATACCAACGCAGCCAATGCTCACTAAACCCATGGATACAACCCCAATACTCACAAGGCCCATCGGCACGATGCCGATTGCAATGATTCCACGCGGAGCAATCCCAATAGCAAAAATCTTTGCAAAACCAGCAAACTGTTCTTCTTGTTTAGATTGATTTGGTCCATCAGTAATTTGAGGCTTCATGCTTGAATGGCTGTTCGTTAATAGTGATACCCTAAAGCTACTTGCCTATCTCTAGCCATCGCAAACATGAATCAATTAATTGGATAGGAGGATGGTTATTGTATTTGTGCAGCGATTGAGACCATTTCAGTTTTTAAACGTGCTCTTATGGTTTGTTCGAAGCATATGATTGATAGGTTTTCTTGCCTATATATCACTGATAAAAATTCAGAATGAATTCTATGCTTCTTGGAGTCTCTGCTTCATTCTTCTTGTCAAACTCCTATTGAAGAGTTGTTAACTATTGATGTGTTAGTCTGTCTATCATTCTTCACGTTCATGAGCATCTTGTTTACGTGTATCTAAGACAGCATTGTTAGGCTTTTACACTCACCATCCGAAGCTTATTTTCGCGGTCTTCAAGTAGTGTCTTTAGCCACTTGGCGGCAATCGCACGAGAGATGGTGCGATTATGAAGAAATTCGCAAATCACCAGATATAAGGGGCCTGTATTGGATTCAATGTTGAATTGAGCATCGTATGCAAGTAACTGCTCGTCTGTTTGACAAGCCCTAAGTTTGTCGACTATTGCCTCTCGTGTGCTTTTACTCATCGCATTGACCTGGATCTTGGCAGTGTTCATTGGCTTAAGGAGGTGTAGACCGAACTTGCCTCACTCCATAAATAGCCACCTATCGCTTTTGGTTGCAATGGTCTTTACCAATCAATTGATGTGGTTTCGTAAGAATTCGATGCTCCTTGCCATGAGATCCGCCCTCGAGAACCATCCAGGACGGATTCCATCAGCGTTTGAGTCAGCTCCCAGGTTTGGCCAGTGGAAGTAGGCATTTGTCTGAGTCACATCCAGCTGGCCCCGCCTCCATCAGTTCACCTTGGTCATAGGAGTGAAGAGCCTCGAAGAAGTTGCTCCTCACCCTCCGATTAACCACCTCTGCTTGCAGGCGTTCGAATGTGTTTGCATTGATCGGTTCAAATGGCAAGCGAGGGAAGGTGGCATTGTTGGCATCGAAGCGAGCAAGCAGTGCCGCAGAGATGTAGCCCTCACTGTTGTCAATGGCCTGATGCAACGCTTCTCCCAGACTCTCTATCTCATCCTCACGCAGTTCAATCGTCGCTGAAGTGTTGTGGGCCGTGTAATGGCTTTGCACTTGCATGTAGAAATCAAATTGAGCCAGTGCTGAGAAGTTATTGATATTGACAGCATCGGCACCAGGAAGATTGGCCCAGCTGACTTCTGTAGGGATTTCAACCAACCATTCGCTGCAGCGTGGATCAAATGGATCATCCAGCAATCGACCCTGCTCATCTTTATCAGATTGAGACGGCACAACGGTGTATCCGTAGTCCATACATGCCATCGCCACTGGATCATTCTTTCGGAAGGTAATCCGACGAATGAAACGCTGGGCTTTAGGAGGATGCCATCCCGGTGCTGCTCCTGTAAGCAGACTTTTCGTTCCGGCTGGTTGAACTGTGGTGCAACGGCTAGGGCGACGCAACTCGTGGCGATCGCAGTAGTCCCATACCGTTTCGTTGACTATTTCTTTCCAACGGATCAAAAAGGATGCTTCCTTTTGCTTGAAATGGCGACCTTCATCTGTGTCAGGTCGCCCGTTTTCCCACCATCTGAGCCAGGAAGTGCCGAATGCATGTACGAAGAAGTCAAATAAACCAGTAAAGCTCACACCCACAATTGGATCCCAGGCACGGCTTTGGCGATATCTGGGGACTTCAAAGCGATGGTTTAGCAGGCAGGCAACCGATAGAGCAGCAGCTTTGAAAGCATCAGCTTGACCGTCTTCATCGCAAGGGTCGATTTGGTTGAGATGGATCTCGGCCAAATTGCAGTGAAAGTCGGCTCCAAGAATTTCCCCGCATGGGTTTAGGCCATAGCGGCCTAGTCGATGCTTTAATTCGCTGTCATCGATCGGACCGTGGTTGGTCTGTAACCAGCGACCTGCTTCGTCTCTTCCTTGATCGCAGTAGATCCCAATGAATTCCTGGCGTAATTCTTGTGTGGTCAGCAGGTCTGCATTGGAGCGAGCAATGGCTTCTGGTGCGAATTGAATGGCGCCCTCTCCAGAATGGAATTGTTTTCTTACGGCCTCAACCACAATCGATCGGCTCGGTCTGTTGTGGTAAACCCTGGTGTGATTGGCCATGCGTAGCGCATCTTTTTCGGGATCGATGCGCCAATTACCGTCGGCATCTTGTTGCCAGAGATTTTCTTTGGCATCTGCAGCTGCAAGATCTTCCGCCGAGAACTGACGCATGCCAGCACTGCGGCGAATGTTGCCTGCAACGATCGTTACTGCGGCTTCGTCGATTAGGAGGCAACACTCCACTGATGTGAGGCGACGGCCGACTGCTTTACCAAGCAGTCGAGCGACACGGGTATAAAGATCCTTCAGCTTCACTGGATTGGCCATTCCACCAAAGCCCTTGAGGGTCTCGCCTACTGGCCTTACGTCTGAAAGGTCAATACTCACATTGATGGTTCGTCCAGCGAAGCGTTCATCGCTGCATAGTTCGAGTAATAACTGATAGCTGTCAACCCAGCCACGACGTGTGTCTCCAACCTTGATCAAGACGTTGTCGTTTTCAATTCTGTGCGTTGTTTGCTCTTGTCTTTGATGTGCTGCTGTTAGGCCAATATCTGTTACATCATTGATTTTGATGGGGTTGCGAACCAACGGAAGCTGATCAATCAAGTGAGGTTCAATGACAGCACCAGTTCCGCAGCCCATCATCGCAAGGTCCATCATTAGACCAAAGGCTTCCCAGTCCACCAGGTTGGTGGATGTGCAGTTGTAGGCACCTGAGAAATTCTCTGTTTTTTCGATCCAATCCGTTCCACCGATCCATAGCCAGCGCCCAGAGGGGAGAGCCTTTTTCTCGGCTTGCATGCGCGACATCAGCGCTACCTCCTCAGCTCTAAGTTTGCCGAGTTGC
Organism: Prochlorococcus sp. MIT 1306; assembly: GCF_047304515.1. Classification (NCBI taxonomy): domain Bacteria; kingdom Bacillati; phylum Cyanobacteriota; class Cyanophyceae; order Synechococcales; family Prochlorococcaceae; genus Prochlorococcus; species Prochlorococcus sp. MIT 1306. The sequence continues at coordinate 927,082 of NZ_CP138959.1, forward strand.
TGAAGTCCTTGGAGGTTGCGTGTGCTCACTTCGTTCCAACTTTCTCGTCCCGACGAGGTGCGGCGGCTATAAGTGCGATAAAAAACCGGGTTAGCAGCTGGAGCCGTGGCAGGGAAATCACCACGTTGTCCGCTGGCTTCTAAGGCTGTCATTGCTATTTCAGGTCTGCTCGAAGTCAGGGTCATAGGTTGGCTTATGCCGATAAGTAAGGGAACGCTACCGCCACTCATGGTGTCTGCAAGCTTTAGTAACACCATCGACAGTGCCTGGTTGAGACTAGTGAGAAATCAGATTGAGATCTTGTGAAGCGTTTGCCTGAGCCGGAGTTGATGGATGATCCGCTTCAGGCCAAGGCCTATGCCGAAGCAGATTTCTCCTGTGGTGATGAGGCATTGATCAAACGCTTGCAGGAGTATCTGATCAGCCTGTGCAAGATTCCTTCTCCAGGCAGCATGATCGTTGATCTTGGTTGTGGACCTGGAAATATTTGCGAGCGTCTCCAGTGCCTCTGGCCTGATGTGATGGTGCTTGGCATTGATGGTGCTCAAGCGATGCTTGATCACGCTTTGCAACGGCAAAAAGCGATGGCCGCTGAACTTAAGGGACTGACCTATCGCTGTTCCAATCTTTCATCACTAGTGAACCAATGCGTCGATTTGAAATGTTCGGCTGCTCTCGTTATTAGTAATAGCTTGCTTCACCACCTTCATGACCCCAATCTTTTATGGCAGGTCACTAAGTATTTAGCAGCCCCAGGCGCGTTTGTTTTTCATCGCGATCTGCGTCGACCCTTATCGACTAAACAGGCTATTGCGCTTCAACAAAAACATATGCAGGAAGCACCTTCTATTTTGATTCGTGATTATTTGGCGTCTCTGCACGCAGCCTTCACCTTGGAAGAGGTGCAGTCACAGCTTGGCCATGCAGGGCTAGATCATTTGCATGTGATCGAAGTTGAGGACAGGTATCTCGACGTATTTGGCACGATCTAAATGCATAGAGTCAGTTTGACGTATGAGGCCTTCTCGCCCGTTCTCACAAGTGAGGGCGCAAGTCTTTTCCCATTGAATTGAGTTTTCGCTGAAGAAAGTATTGAGATCAACGTTGGTGTTGGCGCCATGGCCATCAGGTAGGGGTCAGTACTAGAAATCGATGATCATGGTTGCCTTGATGGATCAGGATTGATTGTGAACGCTTAAGCACTTTGCCCGAACAGCATTTCTCACTGAGATGAGTTGAGATTGAAAAACTGATCACAATCAATCATTGACAGAGGCTGAAATATCAGCCTTGCACCTGCCAAGAAGTGAATTCCTTGTCTTATGAATCTTAGACGCAGTCAAAGGCTTGATCATTTATCGCACCTTTAATATGCACTTGCACCCGCCAGATCTTCGTCACCGCTTGACCTCTCTTCCCGATTCCACGAGCCCGCCGATTGATTCGGCCTCTTCAATCGATATAGATCAAGTCCTTGAGGCCTCGTTGGCCGAGGCCATTAGCCGTCGCCGAAATTTCGCGATCATTTCCCATCCGGATGCGGGGAAGACCACCCTTACAGAAAAATTGTTGCTTTACGGAGGTGCGATCCAGCAAGCAGGGGCTGTTAAAGCCCGTGGTGAGCAGCGCAAGGTGACCTCTGATTGGATGGAGTTGGAGAAGCAGCGGGGTATCTCGATCACCTCCACCGTGCTGCAGTTTGATTATGCAGATACCACAATTAACCTTCTTGATACCCCCGGACACCAGGATTTCTCCGAAGACACTTATCGCACCCTGGCGGCTGCAGATAATGCGGTGATGTTGGAGGATGCAGCTAAGGGTTTAGAACCTCAGACAAGAAAATTGTTTGAGGTATGTCGCATGAGAAATATCCCAATCTTTACTTTCATAAACAAGATGGATCGTGCAGGGCGGGATCCTCTGTTGCTGTTGGATGAGATTGAAGCAGAGTTGGAACTAATACCTTGGGCCGTGAATTGGCCTATTGGTAGTGGGGAGTTGTTTCGTGGTGTTATTGATCGTCGAACTAGAAATGTCGTTCTTTTTACACGAGCGGAAAGGGGCCGCCAAGCCAGTGAACGACACCTTCATCTTGACGATCCGGAATTACCAAGCCTTGTCGAGCAGGAGCTTTTGGACCAAGCTTTGGAAGAGCTAGAGCTCTTGGAGGCAGCAGGTGCAGAGCTTGATCTGGAATTAGTCCATGCAGGCGAGTTGACACCAGTGTTTTTTGGTTCAGCAATGACCAATTTTGGGGTGAGGCCTTTCCTTGATGCCTTTCTTGAGATGGCGCAGCGTCCGGTAGCTCGTTCTACAAGTGAGGGCCCTGTTGATCCTTTGCGATCGTCCTTCAGTGGCTTTGTGTTCAAATTACAGGCAAATATGGATCCTCGTCATCGCGATCGTGTCGCCTTTGTAAGGGTCTGCAGCGGACGTTTTGAAAAGGACATGACGGTGCGCTTAGCACGAACCGGCAAATCCGTACGCCTATCTCGCCCACAGAAGTTATTTGGCCAAGAACGTTCGGTCGTTGATGATGCCTATCCAGGTGATGTTATCGGTCTAAATAATCCTGGTATGTTTGCGATTGGTGATACTCTGTATACAGGCTCTAGAGTTGAATATGAGGGTATACCATGCTTTAGTCCTGAGATATTTAGCTGGTTACGTAACCCGAATCCTTCAGCATTTAAAAATTTTCGTAAAGGAGTCAATGAGTTGAGAGAGGAAGGTGCTGTACAAATCCTCTACGACACTGATCAGAGCAAGAGGGATCCGATTCTTGCTGCAGTAGGTCAGTTGCAGCTTGACGTTGTTCAACATCGTTTAGAAAACGAATATGGCGTTCAAACCCGCCTAGAACCTATGGGATTCCAGGTGGCACGGTGGGTCAGTGATGGTTGGCCTGCTCTAGATGAGATGGGTCGAATATTTAATTGCAAGACCGTTCAGGATGCCTGGCAGCGTCCTGTTCTCTTGTTCAAGAACGAGTGGAACCTTAACCAGCTTCTTGATGATCACCCTGCGTTGGAACTTAGTGCTGTTGCGCCTGTGGTTAGTGGTGTAGAGCCGATCAGCCTCTGAGCGTTGGGCTTAATTCTGCTTCCCTGACGAAAAGAACTCGCGATTCACTGCTCTAGTTAGCCAGAATCGTTAAAGAATGTTTTCAGTGGTAGTGGACAACCAATGGCTGATACGCCCCTGTGTTGATGGTGGCACTGAGTACGTTTGCTTTCGTGCTGGAAGCTGCAATGATCAACCTGAAAGGGTTGAAATGCTTGTTGGCTTCCACCTTCCACCACAGATGCCGTTGCTCAAGAGTAGACAGTGGATGGGACAGCAAGAGGCTTTGGTTTGTTGCAAACAGCTCCAGAACAGCCATGGCTATCGCTATGGTTCGCCCCTCTTTTGAGCTGGTCTCGATACGCTCAGAGCAGTTCTCTTAGAACCATGGCCTCGGGCATCGGCTCCAGTTCGAATCCAGGGTCGCAGGATCCTTACTCCATCCTTGGTCTTGAACCAGGAGCCAGCTTTGAATCTGTGCAAAAAGCAAAGGAAAAGCGGCTTTTAGAGGTAGGCGATGACCTTCAAGCCAGGGCAAGGGTTGAAGCGTCTTATGACGCTGTGCTCATGTCCAGTCTCAAGGAACGTCAGCTTGGCAAAGTGAGCAATGCTGCAGTCAATGCCTCTCAGCGAGAGGAGGTGCAGGTCGAGACAGCTGCTCGCAGTGGTGGAAGCAATGCACTGCTTACACGCCTACGCAATATCAATTCTTCAACTGCTAACACCAAACCAGGAGAATTCTGGCCGAATCTCTCTCTACCTGAAGGACAGGGCCTCACGGTTCGATTGGTCTTGGGAGGACTTGCCTTATTGCTTGTGATCGTTGCTCCTGTTGGAAGTACGGAGCTTATCCTTTCTGTATCAACAATTGCTCTGTTTCTGAGTCAGATCAGACGAGGTCGTCGCCCACTTGCATCATTGGGCTGGAGTGTTCTGTTACTTGCTAGCGGCTTGATCCTTGGGGGACTCCTCCTGCAAGCCATGACAGCTTTGCCAAGCGTTACCCTGCCGATTACAGGAGACCAGCTTGAAGCGCTGCCAACAGTGTTGTTGCTTTGGGCTGGTGCACTCCTTTTGGATTGATTAGATAAGACCCATGCAAATAATGGCTTACTTTCACCATCTAATCAACTGACAAAAAGGACTTGTTTCACTTTTGCCAAGCAATTAAATATTTTTTTGATTGTTATTCAATTCTATATTGCTAGCATTCCTGGAGAATACTTTATGAGTTCATCAGCAAAAAGACTTAGTTTTGCAATATTTTTCGGCGCTTAAGGCTCCTTGGAAATAATGTTTTTAACTTCATTAACTACCTATTGATTGAAAGCTCAGGAAGATATTTATAGATCGCTGACCCAATTCGCTTTTAAAGCGTTGCTCATGAATGATTGGCCAGTGTGAATTGCTTCTCTGTGACTTTCGATTACGAAGGCAGCTAGTTATCTAAGTTGATTGAGAACTATTGAGGCTCCTTATGAAGCTGACCTGAATCGAGCCGATACGCTGCACTTGACAAACCCTCAAAGAGTTCTGGCTCATGAGTGGCCACGATTAACAACTGATCTCGAGCAAGCTTGGAAAGCAGTTCCAATACATCATCACGTACTGACCAATCAAGCCCGGCGGTCGGTTCATCAAGCAGCAAAATGGTTGGCTTGCGAAGCAACTGAACAGCAAGGGCAAGCCGTCTTTGTTGCCCTCCACTGAGACGTTCCGGTGCTTGCTTCATGTTGATCTGAGCCAGTCCAACCTTTTGTAGCGCTTGTGTTTGATCCCCACTGGTGAGTCGGCGATGCCCTAAGCGCAGCTCCTGGGCAACAGTTAATCCAAGAAAGTGCCGCTCTGGGAATTGAAATACGACCCCACACATCCAGCGTCGTTGACGCTGATTTAAGGGCTTGTGTTCCCAGTAAATGGCGCCTTGTTGAGCACTTGCAAGTCCACTGATCACCTCTAGCAGACTGGTTTTGCCACTTCCACTAGCGCCAGCTATTACAACGGGTTGGCTCGCATGAGCAATGAGATCAACTCCCTGCAGCACAGGTTCTTCTGATGTTGAAGGACGGTATTGAATGTCTTTTAGCTCCAGCATGAGCACCTCACTTCTCTGGTCACAGCAGCCAATGATCCTCCAATTTGATTGATGAATGCTTGCTTATGCAGACGGATCTGTCGAATGCCGCGATGATGCAGCCATCGTCGAGCTTTCATGGACGTTCGTTTCCGCGAGGTTGATCCATTCAACTGTTGGCTATGGCTTCACTTTGCCGATGTACCAAGCCAGGGTGAGCAAAATTACGTCGATGGCATCTTTGATAGTTGGTACGTGATTGGCCGTTTGGGTGGATTTAATGCTGAGAACCTACAAGTCCATGAGGAAGGTGCGGATCTCAGCTGGATCACTTACGACAATGAAGACGCCAGATCCGTGATCCCTGCGCTGATGCACAACATGGGCCAGTTGGAATATCAAGGCTGCTGGGCACGTTGTTGGGTTGATCTTGGTACAAGTGATGCTGTTGCACTTGATGTCCTGATCAACGCTCTCCAGCAAATTGACTCCGATGTGGTGCAGTTGGATGAAGTGCTGATTGGTGGTGTCAATGAAGACTGGCCTGTTGAGCCCCATCCCGACAGCATCTTCCCTTTGGAGGCCTAAGCAGTCTCTTGGCTGAGCTCAGGCGCCTTTTGGTTGAATCGCAGCGGTTTGAGGCAATCACTGCTTCTGACCATTTGTTATCTCTCAAGCAAGACGAAGTCCATTACCTGCGCAGAGTGCTTCGCCTTCGCAATGGGCAAGCGGTTGCGGTTGTTGATGGTGTTGGCCATTTCTGGGAGGCCCATCTACAAGCAGGTGATTTTTTAAAACTTGACACGTCACCTTCGTCTCCTTGTCTACAACAACCTCGCCATCGTCAACAACTCTGTTTGGCTGTTGTTATCCCAAAGCGTGGCTTTGAGGAGGTTCTGAGGATGAGTTGTGAACTTGGCGTAAACCGTATCCAGCCTCTACGTTCTGATAGGTGTACTCCTCAGGCGGAGGATCGACCATTGCGATGGAAGGTGATCCTTAGGGAAGCAGTTGAGCAATCTGAGCAGCTTTGGCAGCCAGAACTTTTGCCAATAGCAGAAGCTTCATCCTTGTGGAAAAGTGCACCAGTTCATGCAGTTTTTGCTTTGGCCACCACTCGTCGGCAGGGACTGATTGATCTCCAACTTTTGATGGAAGGATTGACCCCAGAAATCAATCAAGTCACAGTTGCGATTGGTCCTGAGGGTGGTTGGAGCCCAATTGAAGAGTGTGCCGCTGAGGCCGCTGGTTGGGTGCCTGTGGCGTTGGGGGATTCAATCCTGCGTACTTGCACAGCTGCTGTGGCAGCAGCTCAAACAATGGTGTCAAGTCGACGGATCAGCTTGGCAAGAGACCAGTCAAGATCTGATTGAATGCCTGCAGGTTTTTTTGATCTTCGCGGTTGCGTATTTGCTCACGAATGTCAGCGTTTATAGGCGTCTGTTTCAAGCAAACCTTGATTTCATAGTTGCTTCCTTTGACTCGAGGGCTCGGACTTCTTCAGTGGTTTTCTGCAGAGGCTTTTGAGGTGATAATTTTCTCAATGCTGAGATTGAGAAGATCAAAACCGTAGGCTGTTTTTTCTGCTTGATGCTCTGGTCTGCCAGACAGCGTCAAGCAATAGCCCGCGCTTGCTGTCTCTTGTCCAATCTGGCCAAAGGCAGTGCTATCAAAGTTGATGCTTTTTTCTAATCCGACTCTGGCTCAATGGCTCTGGGCTTTTGCTCTCAATGCTCTATTGATTGCGCTGGCCCAGAGGCTGCCATTACTCACTTCCGCCGGATGGATTCATGCCGGGGCACTAGGCACCATCCTCTGGGGATGTCTTGGCTGGCGTGGTTGGCTTGCGGTTGTGATCTATCTCGTCCTGGGATCGATGGTCACCCGTCTTGGCATGGCCCAGAAGAAGCTCGCTGGACTTGCTGAGGGACGTGGTGGCAGGCGTGGGCCTGAAAATGTCTGGGGATCTGCAGCCACTGGTGCTGTAGTGGCAATCCTGATCAAATTGGGCCTTGGTTCCCAGTCTTTGCTGATGATCGGTTTCGCAGCAAGTTTTGCTGCGAAGCTTGCTGACACTTTCGGCAGTGAGATAGGCAAACGTTGGGGCCGAACCACTGTGCTCATCACCACGCTGCGTTCTGTACCTGCTGGTACGGATGGCGCCATCAGTCTCGAGGGCACTCTCGCAAGTGCCCTTGGCAGTCTTTTGATGACCTTCGTGATGGTCTCCCTCTCACTGTTGTCTTTTGGTTCCCAGGCGATCTTGGTTGCTTTGATTGGCTTATTGGCCACTCTTATGGAGAGCCTTTTAGGCGCAATTGCTCAGAACAGAATTAGTTGGCTGAGTAATGAACTTGTCAATGGCTTACAGACAAGCTTTGCTGCTGTTTTTGCCATCGCAATCGCCGCTTGGCTTGGATTGGCTGCTTGATGAGCTAATCAGATTTGTTTGTGGACCAAAGTTGAAGTTGTTTAATTAAACCTCGCAAAACCCTTCGCAGCATGTTCTCCTTCATCTTTTCGCGCTTTGCTAACTGTCTCAAGCTGATGTCATCGATGTAATGGGCGTAAAGCAAGTGTTGCTGGTGGGGTGTTAGACGCTCAATAGCCTTTTTTAGCCATTGTTGTTGCAGATCCGGTTCTTTCTGCTTTGATGATTTAAGCAATTCTAATAATGAAACTCTCTTCTCAGAATGATTGCCTGCTGTTGAAGTCTCTTTGGCATCAAGAGATACAAGGTTTGTTTGCCATACTGCTTCGGCAGCTTGATGCCAGCGGTCTGAACTTACATTTAATTGTGCAGCTAGCTGCTCTTCAGTGAGCGGGTTTAACCCATCATTCTGCTGCATCTGCTGGAGTCTCATGCCGCGGGTATATAGGTCTCTCAGTCGCCAGGGCACTCTCACGATCTGGCTTCTGTCTCTGCGGAAATGAAGGATCTGGCCGTTGGCACGGGCCATTGCATAGCTACTTACTTTAAATCCACGATTGGCATCGAATTTCTCCATCGCCATGATTAATCCCAGTCTTGCTTCTTGAATGAGATCATCCAGTTCCTCTCCGCCACGGGTGGCCTGGCGAGTTGCTGCAAGGTGTGCCAATCCAAGGTGTTCAATTACAGCCTGATTGCGTTTTTGTATCGATTCGGGCAATGAGAAAGAACGCTTATACCTAGAGCACTTTGTTCTCTTTCTCAGCAAGGTTTTGTAAGAAGTTTGTGCCATGACTTGACTTTCTATTGACATTCTTAACTTTCTGCTTTTCTGCAACGCTGGTAAACCATCTAAAGGATGAACATCGGATTCCTTAGGGGTGATTTCAGCCAACCGTAGGAGTGAAGTTTGTTAGTGGTTCGAGCTGTGCCCACTCCAGCAGCGATGTCCATGCCATCACCCGATGGTGGATCCAGTCATGTCCCTCTGAGTTGAGATGGATACCATCGGGTTCGATCCAGCTGAGCCAGGCAGGTTCATTGAGCATGGCGTTGTGCAACGGCAGAAATGGCACATCAACCTCAAGACAGGCTTCCTCAAGCTGGGCTTCATAAACGGCCCCCGATTGGTTTGAATACCAGAGGCATTGCGCAAATGGCATTACAGCTTCATCGACAGGAGTGAGGCCCATCACCATCACCTTGGTGAGGTGTTTCATCTCTGTCAGCATTTGCTGCAGGCCAAAGCGAAAGGCCTCTGCTGTGAGTTGGGGCCGGCCATCGGGGCGTCCAATACGTGCTGTGTCATTGAGGCCCACCGCCAGTAGAACTGCATCAGGAACCTGACGACGGAGTTCGCCTCGACTTTGCCATTCCTGTTGCCAGCGTTTGGCAACACTTTCCAGCCCATCACCACGAATTCCAAGCTGGTAGACCACTGGGGCATCAGGGAGGCTCATCCATTGGCATCGCAGACGTTCACACCATCCGCCCCCCTCTCGATCTCCCCATCCATAAACACCACTGTCACCAATGACAACGAGTCTCTTGTATGTATTGGCCATCACATCGACAAGTGGAACCTGATCAGCTTTGTAGGTCTACAAGCATAGGTAGCTTTTTAGTTGAACCAGTCCAGTGATATCGCAAGCGATCAGTGATCGATTCTCCGATCAAGGTCAGAGCTGTGAACACCGCGATTAGAACACAGACCTGCGCCCAGTTGAACGAACCAAGAGATTCGATCAACTGCCAACCCAGTCCAGTGCCTCCAACCATGCCAACTACCACGGTTTCACGCAAAATCACGTCCGTTCTGTAAGCGGCATAGGCTAAATAGCTACGGCTTTGGCCGCTAAAGCATCCATAGAGCCAAGCCGATCGTGCTCCGGCGCCAGTCGCGCTTAGGGCTTTCAAATTGTTGTCGCTTTGTTGGTCAAGTCCTTCTTTTAAGAGGCGACCCATCACTCCAATGTTGTGGGCTCCAAGTGCAAGAGCAGCAACAGCCACACTCGGTTTGCTGAAGAGCAGCAAAAATAGAACAGTAAGAGGGGTTGGCATCAGTCTTAGCAGTCCCCAGATGATTCTTTGTATTGCTATTCCCAGTCGGCTTGGCCAAAGCATCATTGCTACTGGCGGTGTTCCGATAGCTATTCCTGCTGCTAACACTGTTAGCAACATCGTGCTGCTGATTAATTGGATCCATGGGAGAGCATGAATAGCATTTATTAGCTCATCAACAGTTGGTAATGGAAGGGGACTCCAGTGAAGAGGTTCTCCTAGATCAATATCAACTGCATTGAGCCAGGGAATACTTAGTGCGCAAAGAATCAATAAGACAATCAACATTGTAGTAATTTGCCAAATTCCATTTTTCGATAATTTGAAATATCCACGTATCAAACCTAATATCTGCTCAAGACTAAACATTACTGCTGCCAGTAACCATAAAGCTGTCCATACGTCCTGGAATTGAAGAGATTGAAGTGCCAGTTGAAGGTCAGTCCCAATACCACCTAATCCAAAAACACCCAACACGGTTGCACCCCTTAATGCACATTCAAGTCGATATCCGACATAACTCAATAAGACAGGCCCCATCGCAGGGCCAAGAGCTGTAATCAATGCGGAGGAGGAGCCCGCCCCAGCCTGTTTTAAGCCCCTTAAGGCTCGACGATCCTGGGTTTCAAGTTGATCGCTTACGACTCGAGCAACAAGTGAGGTGTAAGGAATGACGATTGCAACAATTGCTACCCAAGGGCTTAGTCCAACCATTTGAAGTAACAACAAACCCCAGAGCAGTTCGTGAATAGCGCGCGGGATTGCCAAAAGTCTGCGAATCAAAATCGCTGGCCAGCTTTTACCTAAAAAGGTCTCCCATACCACCCTGGCGCTGGCTATGCCAAGACAAATTCCAAATATTGAACTGATTGACCAGCTAAGAAGAGCTGTGGCCAAAGTGATCTGTATCCCTCTAAATGCACTTTGAACGACCTCTGCTTGAATAGATGGATGAACGGCAGCGCAAAGAAACTCCCATAGGAGAGTGACTCCACCATTGTGGAAACTTATGAGTATAGAAATAAGTACAGGCAATAAAGCCAGTGCTGGCAAAAGGCTCAGGATTGGAGGAGTTGGACTGAGGCGACTCATGCAGATCCGTAGATCAAGGCTAAGGCTTCTTCATCAAGACATTCAGCAGTTTGATCAAAGACAACTCTCCCAGACTTAAGTGCGATTACCCTGTCAAAGTGCCGACAAAAGGAAGGTTGATGCAGGCTCATCAAAAGGGTTCTTTCTTCGCCCATATCACTCGTCATCGTGTTGTCCAAGAAAAGATGGAGGATTTCCTCTGCAAGAATTGGATCGAGGCTGAATAAAGGTTCGTCAGCGAGAATGAGTTCTGGTTTTTGACGTAAGAGGCGTGCTATTGCCACTCGCTGCCGCTGTCCCCCCGAGAGTTCGCTTACCATTGCAGAAAGGATACTCGTTGAAAGACCTACTTTTTCAAGACATTCACTGCAGGCATTTAATTCGATTGGCTTGAGTAAATTAGCTAGAGCCCATAGTAAATTTCTGTTGGCTAACGCACCACTGTTAATGTTTTGTGCAACGTTGAGCTCTTCTACAAGACGAAGATCTTGCCATAGAGTTCCTATTTTTTGTCGTTGACGTTGCCCTAAGTTTGAGGTTGAATAATTTTGCCAAAGCACCTTACCTGAATCAGGAATAAGAGTACCATTGGCAACCGCTAATAAGCTACTTTTTCCTGATCCGTTGCTACCTACAAGTGCAACACGCTCTCCAGAGGAAATGCTAAGGTTAATATCATTAAGCCGATTCCCTCTACTGCTTTGAACAAATACGCCCCTTATTTCAAGCAATCTTCTCACTGAATCTTTCCTAGTTGTCGACCTATCTTCTCGATTGTTATGTATTGAGTTTTGTCTGCATCTACAAAACTATTTGCCCCAAAAAGTTCAAGTATTTTTTCTTGAGATTTTGAATCTTTCTTTAACCCAGTCAGAGTTGACTTTAGATTGTCAGTGAAACCATCGCCAAATTTTTCATCGAGATTTGGTTGTGCTAGCCAGTGATAGTCGGCATATGGGGGCGTCCTCCAAATCACTTTAACTTTAGCTGGATCGATGCGGCCATTTCTCTGAGCCGCTTTCCATACGCTTTCATTCAGGGCACCAGCGTCAAATGAACCACTTTGCACCAAAGCAATTGTTGCATCATGACTGCCACTGAAACCTGGCTTGCCTCCGGAAAAATCAGTCATTTGCACACCTGCTTGTTGAAGGAAATGCTGAGGCATTAATCTTCCAGAGGTGGAACTTTCTGAGCCAAAGGTGAAGCGCTTCCCATTAAGTTGTTGAAGTCCAGACTGGTTTTTTAATGGCTTAATTCCGCTCTTTGTATTGGCTATAAATACACTTGTAAATTTGGCATCAATATCTCTTTGAGCGATAACTTCTGCTCCTGGCTTCTGCAACCTAGCTTGTACACCTGTTAGGCCTCCAAACCAAACAAGATCAAGGCTGTCGGTGCGGAAGGCACTGACTGCGGCTGGATAGTTCGTCACTGCTTTGTAGCGAACGGGCACGTTTAATTCTTTGCTCAGTTCAGACGAGAGTAGACCGTATAAACGGTTCAATCGCTCAGGATTCTGATCGGGAATTGCCCCAATACGAAGTGTCTTCTCAGTTTGATTGCTGCAGCTCAGTAAACCAAAGAAGCAGATCAATGCAGTGAGGACCAACACCCGGTCTGCTCTTGAAGGCATGTTGTCTTTGTTGTGTTGTGTGTTTAGCTCTGTTTTAGAGCTTTGCGGAGACGTTCTAGTCCATCGCAAATCGTTTGATGGGACACAGCACAAGTGAGGCGTATGCAATTGTCGTCTCCGAATGCGGCACCTGGAACCATGGCAAGCCCATAGTTTTCAAGAGCTTGCTGACAGAAACTTACTGAGTCGAGGCTTCCTTCAGGTAGTTTTGGGAAGGCATAAAACGCACCTTTTGGAGAGATCAGGCTGATCCCTTCAAGGCCAAGCAAGCCAGAGGCGAGGAGTTCGCGTCGGGTGTTGTAGCTATTAACCATCTTCTTCACACACTCCCTTGAGCCTTGCAGCGCGGCCAAGGCTCCACGCTGAGCGAAACTGCAGACATTGCTCGTGCTCTGGCTTTGGAGGGCAGTGGCCGCTTTCACTGCATCAGCGGGGCCGGCTAGATAACCCAACCGCCAACCAGTCATTGCCCAGCCCTTGGCAAAGCCGTTAACGATGAAGGTTCTGTCTGAAAGATCTGGTGCTATAGCAGAGAAGCTGTGATGTTGTTGCCCGTCTTCAAGAATGAACTCGTAGATCTCATCACTCATGACAAGGATCTGGGGATAATTTCTTAGCAGATCAGCCAAAGCTTCCAGCTCCTTGCGTGCCATCACACGACCGGTTGGGTTGCCCGGAGAATTAAGTAATAAAAGACGGGTTTTTGAGCCGATGGAAGCTTCTAGGTTGTTGAGATCTAGACAGAAACCGTTTTCTGGAGTGGAGGGAAGTGTTGTCACCTTTGCACCGGCTAAGCGGGCCATTTCTGGATAACTCAGCCAATAAGGAGCAGGGATTAAAACCTCATCGCCTGGATTGAGGATCACCTGAAACAAGTTAAAGATTGCTTGCTTGCCTCCATTGGTCACCAAAACTTGCTCTGCATTGGTTGGCACAGTGTTTTCTTTGCTGAGCTTGGTGGCTATTGCCTCACGCAGTTCAGGGTCTCCAGCGGCAGGGCCATAACGGGTGATGCCGTCACGGAGTGCCTTCACCGTGGCATCAATGATGAATTCAGGGGTATTGAAATCCGGCTCACCAGCACTCATGCTGCAAATGTCGCGGCCTTCTTTCTGAAGAGCCTTTGCTCGAGCACTGATTGCCAGTGTGAGTGAGGGCTGGAGGGCAACGACTCGGTCGGAAAGATGAGGCGGGAGTGGCATTGGTGCCGCATCCCCTTGCGGGATGCCCGTAAGGATCACATCTTGCCTGATGCTCTGACATGGACAACCAACTTCTTTCAATTGGCTTTTTAAAGGTCATGGTTTGCTTGGGTTGGAAACCATTGTTCTTTGGAGGTCAATCGATCTTGACAAGAGCTAGTTTTTGGCGACTCTTCAGGGTTTTTTCGGCTGAATTCGCCTAGATCTCCTCAATGCAAGTCGCTGCTTTCCATCAGAGAGTCGTTGCGGCTGTTCGCAATTAATTAAAATAAAACTCACAAGGGTTGACCCATGTCTATGGGGCTCATATGGAGCGCACTAATGGCTGTGGCGCCTGTGTCATGCCGGTTCAACAGCCTCAGGTTGTTGTGAGTCGTGGAAACCCACAGGCCTGTTTGATGGTGATCGGGGAAGCGCCTGGCGCTCGCGAGGATGAGTTGGGGAAACCCTTTGTAGGACGTTCTGGGCAACTTTTGGATCGTTTGATGGAGAGTGTTGGCCTTGATCCTGTTGTTGACGCGTATATCTGCAATGTTGTGAAGTGCCGCCCCCCAAAGAATCGGCGACCGACACTTGCGGAGATTGCCTCCTATCGACCATGGTTACAGCAACAGATTGAGTTGGTTGATCCCTACGTGATTGCTTTGGCTGGCTCGACGGCAGTCGAAGCCATCCTTGGCATCAAGGGAGGAATTACGAAACTTCGCGGTCAATGGCAGCACTGGCATGGCCGTTTACTGATGCCGCTTTTGCATCCTGCCTACCTTCTTCGCAACCCATCTCCAGTCGATGGTGCCCCTATCGCGCTGACCAGAGGCGATTTGATGAGCATTCGCCATAGGCTTAGTAATGTTGATTGACATGCCGTTGTGCCAGTGTTGGATTTAGCCAACCACCAACTGCCATGAGCGCAACCATGGCCGAGTCTCCAATCAGCACATCCAGGAGATACGACACCCAGATCCACCGACGTGTAACGCGCACTGTCAACGTAGGAGGTGTCTTGATTGGTAGTGATCATCCTGTCAGGGTGCAGTCGATGATCAACGAAGACACCCTTGATGTGGAGGGTGCAACAGCAGGCATTCGTCGCTTGCATGAAGTTGGTTGTGAAATTGCTCGCCTAACGGTTCCATCTCTCGGTCATGCCAAGGCTGTCGGAGAGATTTGCAAACGCCTTAAGCAGACTTATCAGCCAGTACCACTAGTGGCTGACGTTCATCACAACGGCATGAAAATTGCCCTTGAGGTGGCAAAACACGTCGACAAGGTGAGGATCAATCCAGGCCTTTTCGTGTTTGATAAAGCTGATCCAAATCGAACAGAGTTCAGCAGCGAAGAGATTGCATCTATTAGAGAACGTATTGCCGAGAATTTCGAACCCCTTGTCACCCTTCTCAAGCAGCAAGACAAGGCCCTTCGTATCGGAGTGAATCATGGTTCGCTTGCTGAACGCATGCTCTTTGCTTATGGAGATACACCTCTTGGGATGGTTGAGTCAGCAATGGAATTCGTACGCATTTGCGATGCGCTCGATTTTCATAACATCGTGATTTCGATGAAGGCCTCTAGAGCGCCTGTGATGTTGGCGGCTTATCGATTGATGGCTGACACCATGGATCAAGAGGGTTTCAATTATCCCCTTCATTTGGGCGTAACCGAGGCTGGTGATGGGGATTATGGACGGATTAAAAGTACAGCGGGCATCGCAACGCTTTTAGCAGAAGGGCTAGGAGATACCATCCGAGTTTCATTGACCGAGGCGCCTGAGAAAGAAATTCCAGTTTGTTACTCGATTCTTCAATCCATCGGGCTGCGCAAAACGATGGTCGAGTACATCAGCTGCCCAAGTTGCGGACGAACGTTGTTCAACCTTGAAGAGGTTGTTCAGAAAGTGCGCGATTCCACATCACATCTTGTTGGTTTGGATATTGCGGTGATGGGTTGCATTGTGAATGGCCCAGGTGAGATGGCAGATGCTGACTATGGTTATGTTGGTAAAGGCCCAGGAGTGATATCCCTCTACCGCGGCAGAGATGAGATTCGCAAGGTGTCTGAGTCTGAGGGTGTAGATGCGTTGATCCAGTTGATCAAGGACGACGGTCGATGGGTGGATCCGCCATGAAGTCGTTATTGTGTGAGATCAGTCCAATTTGGACGCCATGCCTATCTCTGGAAGTTTTCGCTCATTAGGCCGCCAGCGCAGTTCATGGCTGGTCCTTCTGGGCGCGGGAGGAGCCGCTACTGCAATTGCACTTGCCTCTCCAAGTTTGGGTCTGCCAAGCAGTTCTTCTTCAGCTATTAGCGATAGCCCCAAAGAGGTGATTGATCAGGTCTGGCAGATTGTATATCGTGACTATCTTGATTCCACAGGTCAATATAACCCTGAAGGCTGGAAGGGACTACGCAAGGACTTATTAGCCAAGAACTATTCAGCCACTTCAGAATCATATGAAGCGATCCGTGGCATGTTAGCGAGCTTGGATGATCCCTATACACGATTCTTAGATCCAAAGGAATTTAAGGAAATGCAGATCGACACCTCAGGAGAATTAACAGGTGTTGGCATCCAGCTTTCTCTAGACAAGGATACAAAAGAATTAGTTGTGGTTTCACCAATTGAAGGAACTCCTGCATCTAAGGCTGGTGTCCAACCTAAGGATGTGATCGTTTTCATTAATGGACAATCCACTAAGGGCATGTCTACAGCGGATGCTGTTAAGTTGATTCGTGGTAAAGAAGGTAGTGAGGTCACCCTTGGTTTGCGTCGCAAGGGTGACGTTATCCAGGTCCCGTTGATTCGTGCACGGATTGAGATACAGGCAGTTGATATCCAGTTAAATACCACAGTTGATGGTACAAAGATTGGTTATATCCGCCTGAAACAGTTTAATGCCCATGCAGCTAAAGGTATGCGAAGTGCTATCAAGAATTTAGAAAAAGATGGTGTTCAAGGCTATGTACTCGACTTGCGTAGTAATCCTGGAGGGTTGCTTGAGGCCAGTGTTGATATCGCACGCCAATGGCTTGATGAAGGTACAATTGTTCGAACAAAAACTCGTGATGGCATTCAAGATGTACGCCGAGCGAATGGTAGTGCCTTAACCAAACTACCTGTTGTGGTTTTGGTGAATGAAGGCTCAGCAAGTGCAAGTGAGATCCTCTCAGGAGCACTACAGGACAATGATCGTGGTGTACTTGTAGGACAGAAGACCTTTGGTAAGGGCTTGGTTCAATCTGTTCGAGGTCTTTCTGACGGCTCTGGTCTTACTGTCACGATTGCTAAGTATCTCACCCCAAGCGGAACGGACATTCATAAAAATGGCATCAAGCCAGATATTAAGGCCGTGATGTCCGAAAAAGAAATCAATAATCTTAAGCTTGAGGATCTTGGCTCTGGGAAGGATAGTCAATATAAGGTGGCCGAAACAACACTAATTAAAGCCCTGAAAAAAGTACTTGATGGGCCATCATATAAGCCTGTAGGAGTTAACCTTCCCCAGGCTATTCCGTCAACACTATAATTTCTAAGCAGTTAGATTTTGTATTGATTTATGATCTTGCAGGATGTGTCGAGCACATAATAATTACTTGCTGTTTAATCTCTAAGTAACAGGTTGCATTAAGCCACCATCCCCACCTGAATTCGAGTCGTCGTCATCGTTTTCTGCTTCGCTTTGAAGAAAAGCAAAAATGGCAATGGCGGCGAGACTGAATAATCCGCTCATGAATCCCATGATTCCCTGATTGCTCCCGATCTCAGTGAATTCCCCCAAAGCAGTTTTCGCTATTTGCGCAAATGTAACGAAGAATTGCGTTTTTGTAAAGACTTCTTAATATAGTTGCGCGAGAAGGGCTTAGGGCGTAATGACAGCCTCGTCTCGCTCTACGGCTTGCTGCTTTTGCTGAATTGCAGTTAATCCATCCTCGCAAGGAATCTGAGTGGCCATGAGACGCAACCACTCCATCAGTTGTTCAAGCTGTTTTTCCATAGGCAAGACGCTTAGACCTCTTGCCAGCACCTTGGCTTTATTTCCACTTCCAGCCTGGTAAATCAGTCGGCCGTGCAGGTGTTGCGGTAAACCTTGTCTAAGTAGCCTGAAGGCGGGCTCCTCCATCGGCGTTTCCATCGCAATATTTGGCTTTTCTGGCTTAATTCTCGAGATCCCGCAGCGACGAGCTAAGAGTTTGAGCTCCATGAGTTGAAGAAGTGATTGCACAGGACCAGGAATGGCTCCGTAGCGGTCTGTCCAGCTAGCTGCCAATTCAATCAGTGATTCATGAGAAGCACAATTTGCTGCAGCTCGGTAAGCAGCGATCTTTTCGTCACCATCAACAATCCATTCCGCTGGCACGAATGCTGTTACCGGTAGATCGATTTGAGTGTCATCTACAGATGGAATGCCCTGTCCTTGGATTTCAGCAAGTGATTCCTGCAACATTTCCATGTAAAGATCGAAACCAATGGTTTCCATTTGTCCACTTTGTTCAACCCCGAGAAGGTTTCCCACACCACGGATTTCCATGTCTCGCATGGCTAATTGATAGCCACTGCCTAGCTGTGCAAATTCTTGGATTGCTCTTAGGCGTTGTCTAGCGGCATCACTGAGGGATGCGTCACCCGGATAGAACAACCATGCATGCGCTTGAACACCGCTTCTACCCACACGTCCACGTAGTTGGTAGAGCTGTGCTAGTCCAAATTTATGAGCATCCTCAATGAGGATAGTGTTCACACGTGGGATATCGAGGCCACTTTCAACGATCGTGGTGCATAGCATCAAGTCGGCCTCCCCTGCATTAAAGGCGACCATCGAGCTCTCAAGTTCGCCTTCTGCCATCTGACCATGGGCTACCAACAACTTCAAATCGGGCAGCATCTGTTGAAGTTGACTGGCTACATCTTCAATACCCTCAACACGAGGAACGACATAGAACACCTGTCCGCCTCGATCAAGTTCCTGCCGTATAGAACTACGAACTGCTTCTTCATCAAAAGCAGCTAGGTGGGTTTTGATAGGACGGCGTAATGGCGGAGGGGTTGTGATCAGACTCATTTCCCTTACCCCTGAAAGGCTCATGTATAACGTTCGCGGAATTGGTGTGGCTGAAAGGGTCAAAACATCTACATCCTTACGAAGAGCTTTGATCTTTTCCTTTTGATTGACTCCAAAACGCTGTTCCTCATCAACAACCAACAACCCTAGTTTTTGGAATGTTGTGTTTTTACTGAGTAGCTGGTGGGTGCCGACAACTGCATCGATTGTCCCTTCTTTGAGGCCATTAAGTATTGATTTTCGTTCTGAGCCTGTTCTGAATCGGTTCAGTAAAGCGACCTTGATTGGGTAGGGAGCAAAGCGGTCTGAAAGTGTTCTCCAGTGTTGTTGGGCTAGCACTGTTGTGGGGGCAAGCATGGCTATCTGGCGTCCAGACGTGATTGCTTTGAAGATCGCTCGTATTGCTACTTCCGTTTTCCCGAAACCAACATCTCCGCACACAAGCCGATCCATAGGTTGTGCTGCTTCCATATCGCGTTTTACATCAACGACTGCCTTCACCTGATCAGGTGTTGGTTCATAGGGAAAAGACTCTTCTAGTTCAATCTGCCATGGTCCATCTGGTGGGAAGGCATATCCAGGGGCCTGGAGTCGCTCTGCATAGAGCTTGACCAGATCCATCGCAACTTTGCGAACTAACTTTCGGGTTCGCTCTTTAATTTTTTGCCACGCTGTTCCTCCCATGCGATTGAGTTTTGGTGGCGATTCACTTGTTGATCGATAGCGACCAAGGCTGCCGAGCTGATCGGCGGCCACGCTGAGTGTTCCATCCAAATACTCGATAACCAAATAGTCACGGACCTCACCACTGATGGCCAGCTTTTCTAACTTCAGAAAACGACCGATGCCGTGATTGCGATGCACGACGAAGTCCCCAGTGCACATTTTATTGGGGTCAACAGTACGACTCGTTGCCCGTCGTCGTCGTCGAACATAACCGGTAGAGCCAAGGGTTTTTTGACCAAAAAATTCACGGTCAGTCATCAAAACAACACGCCAGGCTGGCAAGATCAGCCCCTCTAAATCCACAGAACCAGTTGTCTTTAATGCTACTGGGGTATTTTGCTCGAGCAAACGTTCAATGGCTGGGTGATCTTTAGCGTTTGGGACGAAGCGTGTGATGCAGTCATGCTCCTCAAGAAGAGCCACAGCACGGCTTGGTTGCGCTGATAAAAGCCAAACGGGATGATGTTCTTTTTGATAATTTTTGATTTGCTCTCCTAACCTGCCGAATTGGTTTGGGTTGGCTGGAATTGGGCGACTGGCAAGATCAAAACTATTTGCATAACCATCGTCTTCATGGAGTTCGGCAAGATCAATGCCAGCAAAGCCATCTGTGTTTGCATAGCTTTCTTCGATGCTGCGATGAAGCAATGGAGGCCAATACTTTTTTTGTTCATCAATGGACAAGCCCATTGATTGACCGACATCAATGTGATGTTCTTCTGCATGTTGAAGCCATAGCTTTCCATGTGCAGAGCCATGACGCTTCTCATCTATTGCGATAAATGAGCTGGCAGGAATGTAGTCAAGTAGCGAGGCAGGTTTGTTCCATGCAATACCCATTAACCTTCTTATACCATCTGGTGTAGAATCTTCGAATAGTTGATCTAAAGTCTCCTTACTAACAAGACGGTCAAGCCCATCGGGCATGGACTGTCGTAGTTGATGAGCAATTAATGGACTAAACCCTGAAGGAGTTAGGCAAAGCTCATTAACTTCATCCAGGGAACGTTGACTGACTGGGTCGAATTCTCTTAATTTGTCAAGTTCATCGCCGAATAACTCCAGGCGAACTGGTAATTCACTGCTTACTGGAAATATATCAACGATGTCACCACGACGACTCCAGGTAGCTTCCTGATCAACGGCTGTAACTCGATCATATCCAAGCTTGGTAAGAGTATTGGCTAAGCTTTCCAGGTCTATATGCTCTCCACGACAGAGTATTTCACACTGTGATGCGAGTGCATCAACAGGAGGTAGATGTGGCTGCAAAGCTCTTTCTGTGGCCACAATGGCTCGATCCCAACTTTTGGTTGATTCTCCAAGAAGTTCACTTAGAACCTGCAATTGCCCCCAGACGATTTCTGTTGTTGGGTCAAATGGCTCATAAGGTGAGCCTTCACTTGTTGGGTAGAGATGATTATGCGACCAACCCATCATTGCAAGCAGCGAAGACCAGCGATTCGCCTCTTCTAGTGTCGGTACGATCACAACCAGTGGACGGCTCTGCTTACGAGCTATTGCACTTGCAATTAATGCGCGCCCGACTCGCCCGGCTCCACGCATCAGTAAGCGGTCATTTCGATTACTTCTGTCCACCAACTCACCAGTGAGAGTCGACTTCTGAAGCTGACGAACTAATGAGCTCAGAGGCATGGTTGCTAAATAATCATCAAAATTGACAAGTTATAAATATAGCTTGTGAGGTCCAAGTGAAGTGTTTTGTTCAATTGTTAGGTAAGGCCTAATTCTTGAACAGAACTCATATCAATAAAAATCAAAATCTCTAGAAAATTATGATCTCTATTCTTGAGTTCCAACCATGGGGATTGAAACATTACCAGACTTTATTTGTTGAACTAAGTCTGGCGCAAAAATGAACGCGAGTATGATGAGAATTATAGAGAATAGGCGAACGGCTACTTTACGATCGATTATACGTTTAATATCATGAGATAACTGAAGGTTTGCGGGAGGGTATTGCATCAACATATCTTGATGAATTGTATTTGTATGTGCGGTTGTGGGGTGTATATCCCATGGGTGTTCTTTCTCAATTGAGTGTTGATGCCAATCCCAAAAAAGTTTAATCATCTTATCTTCTGCTAAAAGTTTGTTTTGTTCTTGATTCATGTATCCCATCTGCTCATTAAATGTTTGAGTTTGTAAGACGAGATAATCTTCCGAGAAAATTTTATAAAAAACTTTTTGCTGCCTTTGTTTAAAGAGAAGTAATTTGCAAAGAAGCTTATTCCTAAGAAACTTTCTATAATGACGAACAATGATTCGTGCTCTATTATGTGATAAGGGGATATGATCTAAAACTTGTACATATCTTGCCTGCTCAGTTTCCCCCTTGAAAATAATCACACGACCAGGAGGGATAAAGATTTGAGAAATAAATTCATCCTTTTTATTTTCTTTCTCATGATAGACGCTTCGAAGATGATATTCGTCCTTATTAATTGACTGATTGAAGCTTTTAATTGTTTTTCTATTGACATCATTTCCTGGCAATGTATTACCATGTAGCCAAAAGATATGTAAGATGTCCAAATGATTTTCTATGATACGAGACCAATCGCATTTAAAGTCTATAAATACTTCTTCATATTCGTAATCTTTCAAGTCAAAGCCATATGCCTCTGGAAGGCTATTCTCTAGGTGAGATTTTATCTGAAAATCTTTTGGGCTAGGCTGTGCTTCTCCTGTATAATAAATATATATATAGTCACCTTGCTCTACACAGGGATATTGCCTCAGGTGTAAATGTTTCGCGAAGTTATCATAATGAGAGTCAATAATATGGTTGCATGTTATTCTATCTGATCCATCCTGATTGCAGGATGGCGTATAGCGAGCCCCATGATATGGACAAACGATTTCACCGTTTTTATTTTCTCCTCCACGAAAAGATGCCGATCGATGAGGGCATGAATCTTTGATACATCTCGGTTTATTATTCTTGTCTCTGTATATTACTAATGGCTCATTAAACATGGACAGATGATATAATTCATCTTCTTTTAATAACTTACTAGCACAGACGGAATACCAACCCAGTAGGCCTACTGAAGGACGTATGGCTTTCTCGATTGGAGACTCAACGGTCAACTTGGTCTTTTTTTATTAATTCGATTTTATCGTGCAGGCATCTGGTTTGTAAATTCTGCAGTTATGGCGTAATAATATTGATATTCTGTTGAGCTTCTCATTGGCCTCTTGGATGCGACGTTATGACTCGTAAACTGTTGCGCTGCAGGCGCTCACACGGGTGCCCCCCAGGGTCTCAACCCCCTGACAGGAGCTTCAGAGCACTTGGCTCACCGCTTTCTGGTAGATCTTTCCTGCCTTGACGGCACGGGTTGCGGCTCCTTCGAATTTTGACAACCCAGTTGATTATTCAGGATAAAACTCTTTAACGCTAACAATTCATGCAATATACCAACGCTGAATAATCAACGAACAGACTAGCAGTATCTCTTTGCCTGGATTTCAATTGGCAGTTTAACTCTTATGTACTCCTTCTAATTAAGCTTCAACTGATTACAACAACTTATTGTGGATCTTTTGTCAGCTTAAGAGTTTTAGATTCATAAGATGGTGTAAGACAATATTCCCTGAGGCCCGATTCCGTGCCATTGATTCTTTCCGGTGTAACAGGATGGGTCGTACTAATTGTTCCGCATGCTCAAAACCTTATTGTATAGGCTTTCACCCTTGCTTTCAGGCTTCAAATTCTGATTGTCTTTCAAGCTCATATTGACCTAGAGAATTGATACCCCTTGAATTTATCTTTTGAGCTTTTAACGTTTGTGCATATTAGTTCCATGCGAACTTAAAAGTCAGTCTTAGTTTGTCTGCATTGATGCCCCTCTCTATGTTTTATAAAGCTTTGGACGATATATTTACTATTTGCTGCCTCAATGATCGCTATCTTTAAGTTTTTTTCTTTATCAAACAGTCAACATATACGAATCATGCTGACAATACTTTTATGTTCACTATTGCATATTTGATATCAGCTCTGCTTCTAGCAGCATGTTGAAACTGAGCAATTGTTGATCATTTAATTGTTGTCGACTTCTCGCTTTTAGTTGCTCTTGTAGGTATCTTCTGCCTTGCTCTGGTGTCCATCTAAGTTTCTCGAGTAATTGATCACATTGGTTCAGAAGATCTGTTCGGCGTAATGGTTTACCAGCCTCATTAGGGCCTTCACCAGGCTTTAATTCTTTTAGTTGATTAAGATAGGAATTTAACTCACTGTAGCGAGTGATGCGATGACGACTTGAGTGACCAAAGCACTTCTGCAGGTAAAGCATCTCCTGATCTCTATCCCATCCGACTCTTTGCAGCTCATGATCTATTGCTGCCAATTCATCACTCCAGTCTTCGGGGTCCATTTGATTATATACTTGATGCTCTGATGTTGATAATTGTTCTATATTGTTTGGTTGATGATTCTGCTCATCTTTTTGGAATGGCACGCTGATTAATCTTTTATTAGTGCTTGAATCTGAACCAGTTTCTTGAGTCTCAACTAAATCACTATCATAGAGAAGGCTTGTCTTGTTGGCTAGTCGTTGGATCAGCCTTTCTATCGCTCGGTCTTCTGCAGACTCAGCTGTCGGTCCCTCTCCTAAGGCACTTCCTAGAGGATCACCACCTTGCCAACCCGATACGTGCACAATGCAACGATTTGAGTCTGTGTGGCACAACTTTACCTGGATCTGCATCACCAACGGCTAAAGCCAGTCTTTCTGGGCATTATTGACCACACCAACTCATAACTGCGCTGTTTGTGATTTCTCTATTTCTTTCGCCTTTTTGGTATTGCTCTTCTAAGCATGCTCCAATCAGGATTGGTCAAGTCTGGTTTGAATCTATGACAATTTTTGAAACACGCTAAAGGAGGATATCTGGCAATGATACCCCTTGAGTTAGATGTTGAACCCCACCCCAAGACCCTGCCCAACAGTCGCTTGTAATTGTTGTATTAACACCTCTCCAAGTGCCTTGCTTTTGCCTTCCAATTGGCCTTTTCGAATGAGTAAAGGGCACGTTTTTGTACTTACGACTAGGCCCAGATCGGATTCGCAAGCCAGGATCTTTCCTGGTTCATGTTCTCCATCTTGCCAGCGTCCAAGCAGTGGCCTTACTTCTTCAGAAAGCTTGGATTTCAATTCCTCATCAAGTGGCTCAGTGGCTTGTACTTTCAGCCTTTTGTTATTCCAGCTGCTGAATGCGTTTGGATAAAGGCCCATAACCCTGCGATGCAAATCCATTGCAGATTGATTCCAATCAAGAATGTGGTCTTTTTTCGAGAGCATTCGGGCATATGTCGGGTCACCTTCAATCTCTTCCTGTTTGATGACTTCCAATTGTTTCCAACGTTCCGATTCGACTCCAGGGCCTGCTGCTGCAATCCTTGGCATTGATTCTAAAAACAATTTTGCTGTTATAGAGCTCAAACGGTTAGACAGCTGATTCGCATTTTCGAGTAAGCCGATAGAAACCCTTTCCTGGACTAAAACAGGGCCTGTATCAAGCCCCTCTTCCATTGCCATGATTCCAACGCCTGTCAGGCTGTCACCACTTAGCAAACTCCATTGAATCGGTCCTGCTCCTCGCCAGCGGGGTAGCAGTGAAGCGTGACCGTTCCAGCAACCGAGAGGAGGTTGATTGAGAACTGTTGAAGGAAGAAGCTGCCCAAAGGCGACTACAACAGAAATATCAGCCTTTAGTGATTTTAATTCTGCTTGAATGTCGCCCTCATCCCTAATGCGTTCAGGGGTGAATACACGCAACCCCTGATCCATTGCTCGTTGTTTGACGGGTGAGGCCATTTGCTGATTACCACGCCCACGACGACGATCAGGCTGGCTCACCACGCCTACAATTTCATAGCCTGAGTCATTTAAGGCATCCAGAGTTGGCACTGCATAGCTGGGGGTACCCCAGAACAGCACCCTCACGCTTCACCAGTAATTGATAAGCCTTCGACCCACACATGAGGAGATACCCCACCAGGTGTGATCACCTGTTCAGCTTCCATATTCACAATGCTATTCAACAGCTTACGGATGTCTCCAGCAACTGTCGCTGCTTCGATCGACACCCTTTCCCCTTTGATTACCAACCAACCATTAAATGGCAGAGAGAATGAACCCTGACTTGCTTTAACCCCAGCATGTAGAGCATTTAACCCTTCGATTAACACGAAGGTTTCTTTGCTGTTGCTGTGTTGCAGATGAGTATTTGCACTGTTTTGACCTTCAGTGTTGCTCACTTCAAACCAATCTGGTCCCACTGATACCTTTGCTCCCAGTCCGGCATGGCCAGTTGGTGGTACACCAAATGCCCTTGCGGTAGCTTCCGAGTGCAGGAAACTCTCAAGTCTTCCACCGTTGATTAAGCAAAGTTTTTGAGTAGGTGTGCCTTCACCATCGAAACTAGAGGCCCCTACATGTGCAGGATGTAGGCCATTATCATGAAGGGAGAAGAATGGAACGGCGATATTTTTCCCGATTGTTTCTCGTTGGCTGAGGCTGACGCCATCTAGCACTGCTCTGGCATTGAACATGCTGCTGAAGGCACCGATCAAGTCTAGGAAAGCCTCTGGTGTAAAGCAGACGAGATAACACCCAGTGTCGATCGGC
This sequence comes from Prochlorococcus sp. MIT 1306, assembly GCF_047304515.1. Taxonomy (NCBI): domain Bacteria; kingdom Bacillati; phylum Cyanobacteriota; class Cyanophyceae; order Synechococcales; family Prochlorococcaceae; genus Prochlorococcus; species Prochlorococcus sp. MIT 1306. The sequence continues at coordinate 953,086 of NZ_CP138959.1, forward strand.
TGATAGTCAAGATGGCTGATTGTTCGTTCTGCTGCTTCATCAATACATCCATCAATATCCAGATCGTGACTACCTAGAGCAAGGCGAATTGCACCACCACTACGTGGTTTACGTCCACTTTCTTCTGCGCGGGCAAAAAGGTAAAGGCTGGCTTGACTACGCTTCATTTGACGAAGCGCACCATCGCTATTGAGATAAACTCGTTCGTAGGTTGCTTCTCCTAGACCGTTGTAGGGAATGCTCTGTATAGCAGCATGTCGACTAAGAAGATCAGCTTCGGCCTCTTTAAGAACCTCAAGCATTCGTTGAATTCCCTGTGCTGGTCTTAGAGGTCGCTCTAGCTTTGGCAACGGAGATTTAGCGAGTGTTGAGAAGGCAGGAACGTCATCTGCATTGCCAAAGTCACTTGCCTGACGAGCACCAATAAGCGCTTTCTCTATTCCTTTTTCTGAAAGATCTGACGTGCTTGTGATGCCTACAAGCCCTTTGTTGTTCCATACACGTACTGTGATTGAGCTGCGTTGCGCACCCTTCATTTGTTTGGCTTCGCCACGATCAATTTGAACAGAGCTATCTGTGCTGCATGCTGCTCCTAAATCCCATTGGTGGATCCTCTCGCGGCTAGCAAGTTGACTGAGTTTATCCCGTAGAGAATGAGTGTCGAGTTCGATTGCATTTGCTCCTTTTATTTCGGACATCATCAACGCCCTCCCACGGTGATTGAATCGACTTTGATATGAGGCTGCCCTACGGTGACAAAAATGTTACCGCTTATTGACCCGCAGAAACCGGCTGCCAGCTCAAGATCTTTGGCACACATAGAAATCCGTGGCATCACATCCTTTGCTTCGCCAATCAGAGTGGCTCCTTTAACAGGTTTGCCGAGCTTGCCTTTCTCGATCAGATATCCCTCCTCTACGGCAAAATTAAATTGACCTGTGGGTCCAACGCTTCCTCCACCCATTGATTTGCAGTAAAGGCCTCGGTCGATCGAGGCGATGAGTTGTTCTGGTGAGTGCTGGCCGGCGGCGATATAAGTGTTGCGCATGCGGCTAGCTGCAGCGAATGTGTGGGCCTGACGTCGGCCGCTGCCTGTGCGCTGGTGACCGGTACGGAGCTCACCGGCTCTATCGCTGATGAATTGCTTGAGCACACCGTTTTCAATTAATACCGTTCGCTGACTTTCCATGCCTTCGTCATCCATGCTCAGGGAACCGAAGGCCCCATCAGTAATCCCCTCATCGATTGCCGTTACAGCTTCATGGGCGATCGATTGGTTCAACTTGTCGCTGAAAGGTGTTGTACCGCGCTCGATCTGAGTGGTCTCGAGCAAATGTCCACATGCTTCGTGAAAAATCACACCACCAAAGCGGTTGGCGAGTACAGCTGGCATTTGACCGGCGTCCACGTAATCGGCATAAAGCATCGTGCCTGCGCTTTCGCAAACTTCCTTGGCGCTCGTTTCGGCATCCCACTTGCGAAGGTCGTCTGGACGTCCCGATGTGCCACAACGGCGACCAATGCTTGAGCGGTGCTCGCCATCTGTAGCAAGGACATTAAGCCCTATGGACTGATGCAAGCGGATGTCCCGTCCAAAGGTGCCATCACTTGCAGCCACGAGAACCTCCTGCCAGTCGCGGGCATAACTGCCTCGGCGCACCTGCAGATGGGTTCCATATTGATCAAGCAATTGAGTTCCATTTAGAAGGCGATCACTTGCTTCATACAGCTCTGGGCATTGGTTGAGCCAGTGGGCCTTATCGATGGCGAAATCACGAAGGTTCGGCAGACCATCAAATGATGAGTGAACAGCCTCATTAACCTCAAGCCCAAGCATGCTGAGAGCTTGCTCTAATGCATGCTTCAGGCCTGCATCTGAAAGATCATTGGTGCTGACAAAGCCATCTTGTTTGCCCAGGAACACCCTGATCCCAGCACCCCTACCGAAGGATGGATTGACACTGGTAATGGTGTCTTGTTCAGCTAGGACGCTGAGATGATCAATTTGCTCCAGGTAGACCTCCACCAGATCAGCACCGGCAGTTCGACCACGCGCTAGTAGCAATTCCAGTTGTGGTTGCCAGTGGCTATTAAAGGCTTCTGCCTTATGCACCAGGCTTTGATCTGGGGTGTAGGTCGAGACCAACCATTTCTCCTGCATCTTGCGTTGATTATGGAGAAAATTTGCGTAGATATGTAGATGGACAGCGCCGATCCAGGCGAACCGCAAAAAAAATGCTTATTTTGTTCTATGCATCGTGGCTTTGGAAACGGCGAAAAAACGTTTAAAAGCCTGAAGAAACTAATCAGTCGCTCAGTTTGCAGTCAACCATTTCTGACCATTGAGCCGCTGCAACAGACGTGAGCGCAATAAAGTCAATGTCATCTTTTTTTCATCAATTAGGAATGGCTCTATGAGACTCGGTTCTGTTCCAGTCTCAGCTAGAGAAATAGTCTTTTTAGAAGCGATTGAATCACTTGCAAAGCAAAGCCAAAAGCGACGACCGAGGGGGATCTCACCACAGACCATCCAGCAAGGATCACCGACAACTGGTCGATCTCCTTGAATCAGCTCAAGAGTTGATGGTGGCATACCTCTTTCAGTAAGTGCCTGTTTTATGTTTGGAAGAAAGTGATCATGAATAAAGGTCTCAAAAGGTTTGTCTTCTACCTTTGCAGCTGGAGGTTTGGCGGTTTGAGGCTTTGCTCCCTCCTGTTGATCTTCAGTGGGGTTGGTTTTCACTGGATTCTCTAGAGTTGGTTTTTGTTCAGCTGGCTTTTGAGCGTCAGCATTAGGATTTACTCGGTTGTCGTTGTCGTTCACTGGATCAGTACAGACGAATGAACTTTAATCAGATTTGCAACAAACTCAACGATCTGTTGAGTTTGTTGCGCTCTTGGTTTACCAGTCCTCACTGAGTGAATCTCCCCAAGAATCATTTTCTGTTGATGAATATCTATGTGGAACGTTGCTCTCGACAGGTTGACGCTGGGGCGATTTATCAACATGTTTTTGTCGCCTTACTGATGATCTTCGTACGACTCGGAATGGCACAGCCACCGTGGGAGATGGATCTCTTAAATCCCGTTCTGGGTTCTCATCATGCTTTGGTCTTGATTGGGATGGTTCATCGTTAGCTGCCTGCCAGTTTCGTTGCCACGTGGTGCTGGTATTGGGCGAAGCCTCTCTTACCCCTTGATGGAAATGATCATGTAATGGGTCTTTGCTTAGTGGTATGGAGAGACTTGTGGTTAGGGCGAAAATTGCCCCTGCGCTGCTGCCAAGGACCATCCACCCACCTAGTGTCCAGGTTGGAGATCGCCAATTCAATATCCGTAGGTTGACAGGTTGGTTGAGATTGAAACCTGCTACTACAACCACAGCCAGCAGAGGACTCAGGCAAGGCAAAAGTAAGTACTTCTGCAGTCTTGTCATTGTGAAGGACCATTCCAGCGGTTAATGGGGGCGAGCCTTTCATCAAAGAGGTCGAACAATCTCACAACAAGAAAATCAACCATCTCTTCAATTGTGTTTGGCTTTGTGTACCAGGCAGGAATTGGTGGCGCAATTTTGGCTCCTGCTTCTGCAAGTGATGTGAGGTTGCGAAGGTGAATGATGCTCCAGGGCATGTCCCTTGGCGCAATCACCAGAGGTCGCCCCTCTTTGAGGTGAACGTCTGCACAACGCTCGATTAGATCGATTGATACACCAGCATTGATTCGACCAATTGTGCCCATACTGCAGGGCACGATTGCCATCCCGCGGGTGCGGAAGCTACCGCTTGCGATGCAGGCAGATTGATCATTCCAGCGATGGCATGTCAGATTGCCATTTTTTACTTGTAGATGATCGCGCCAGAATTTCTCCTGATCAGAAGGATCCACTGGGACTTCAATTCCTCTTTCGGCTTTCCACACCTGAAGAGCCCCGTGGCTGAAAATCAAATGGACGTCACGGTTGTTTTCGAGCAAGAGCTGCAGCGATCTTTCAGCTAGAGGTTGAGCTGAAGCTCCAGAAACGGCAAGGACATAGGGATCCACAAACTATGCCTCACTTGAGCTGACTAGTTGTTCATTATTCTTGGTGATTTTGCCTTTGACCTCACTTTTTTTTGTTGTTGTTGCTTGATTGGTTAGATCAGAATTAACATTCATATTGGCTTCAACAGTTATTGCTGATCCATTAACTTCGAGGTCAATTTGGTTCCGTAAGGCGTCAACTTTGACAACCTTCACGTTTACTTGATCACCAAGTTGATAGATCTTGCGATTCTTCCGACCCACCAATCGGTTTTGACGTGAGCGATATTCGTACCAATCGTCATTTAAAGAGCTGACGTGGACAAGGCCCTCTGCCATAGAAGGTGGAATTTCCACAAAGAACCCATAACTCTGAACTCCGCTTATCACCCCCTGATGCTCTTCCCCCACAAGGGGTTCCACGATACGTGCCTGAACCATAGCGATCAGGTCTTGTCGAAGCTCTTCAGCTTGACGGCGCAGTGTGTTGAGGCGATGCACGAGGCTTTTACTGCAGATTTCTTCGAGGTTCTTTGCTTGGCTTGTGCTGAATAGTGGCCATTTGATTTGTTGCCAGCATTCACGGGACCCCAGAACCACTTTTTCCTTTTGTCGGACATTTGGACGATCTTTACCGTTACTTAAAAGTGACACTATGATCTCTTGATTAACAAGATCGGTGTAATGGATAGTTGGACAGCACCAAGGTGATTGTAGGTTCGAATCCTTTGTCTTTGTGTCTTCATGCTCGGAATCAATGTTTCCATTCTCTTTCTGACTATCATGAATTCCCAGTCTTAACACAGTTTCTGGCAGTGCATGGCGTAGTTGCTGATCCAGCACTCTTCGACAGGCTGTTGTCGAAAATGCTTTTGCAAGCTCTGTGGCAGCAGGACTACCTTCTTCATCAAGTTCCAAGGCAATATCAAGAGCTAATGCTGATTTAGCAACGTCGTTCAAGGCGTTGTTGTCTGCTTCTGAAGCCTCAATCACCAGGCCAGGGAGTTGCAAGTTCTGGGCATGTTGCGCCCAGGCACGATGAGCAGCTCTAATCATTGGGCTCAAAACTGATTGGGGGTCAGTTTGATCAAGAGGAAGAGCCCATTGATGATGATATGAATCAGGGTCTGCCCAGCGGAGGTCGCCAAGACATTGAAGTTCTGGAACAGCCAGATCCAGCTCTATAGAGCCACTGGCCTGTTCTCCCATTTGTAATGTATGAGCACAAAAGATCAATGTCTCGAGTTGGGCTAAGTGATCCTTAACGGACTTCAGAGCAGCAGGGACTGTTCTTGCCTTTGGTTTCCTGTTGCTAAGAGCTGTGAGGGTCTTAGGTCCGATTTCGGCTACTGGCTTGATTGAACTAAGGCTGAAATGCCAATTAGTCACCTCACCATCTGCCGAGATGTCGAGAGCAACGCTTACTGCATCGTTGATTTCCCCAACTTTAAATGAACAGGCTTTTGAAAGAATTTGGCCGAGTAGGGGATGCCAAACTTCGCCAAGGCAGAGAGCTTCCGCTCGATCTCTTAGCCAGAGATCCAGGTTGTTCCCAATACTCAGACGTTCTGCTACAGCAGGCGCATGAATCCACAGACGTGTGCCACCTGCATGGGGCTCCACATAGACCGCTGGTAGGGGTGGCGCATCAGATACCTGCCAGCTGCGCAGTAGCAACGCTGGTTGCGAGCTCAGATCTTGCCGATGTTTAGCCGTTGGGGTCTTTAGGCTGCTGCGTGGTGGAGCAGGTCGATCTTGAAGGTTGGCTTTGGTAAGAAGAAGATCACGATCACTTGAGTGGCCTCCATTCAAGGGAAGTGACCGTGCTACATGCCCTTCAGCGGGGAACTGGGCAATGGGATAGCGATCAAGCTTCACCTCCACCACGCTTGACTGCTCCCCATCATTCAGATGGGCTTGATCACCATCTGGCAGTTGGATCGTTGCAAAGATGCGGTCATCAAGAGGTATTGCAAGGATTTTTTGATCTTTGCGTTCAACATGACCAAGCAGGCTGGTGGTGGTCCTTTCGAGGATGCATTGCACTCCACCTTCTGGCGATCTTCGACGTCCCCCATCTCTTGTGATGCGGACTAGTACCCGATCTCCGTTCCAGGCATGGTTGAGCTGATGATCGCGAATATAGATATCGTCTCCCCCATCATCTCTTAGGGCAAAGCAAAATCCTTTACTGCTGCAGCGCAAACGAGCTTCAATCAGTGACTCGTCATCACTACGCTTTATTGCACCGGCTTCTTCGTTGTTGACAATGCCGAGCTTCAAGAGAGCCTGAAGGGCTGTTTCAAGACCGTCGCGATCGGCCTTTGTGGTGAGCTTGAGAATTTTTTCTAGTTTTTTGATCTCCAGTCCCCCAGTGGGGGGTAACTGGTCAAGCAGGTCAGCGACCGTGAACTTCATTGAGATAGGAAGGTAGAAGACCAGTCTTCATGACCGGCGGTGCCATCACCAAAGAGGAATCCGAAGACAGCGCAGAGTCAACATTGGCTATGAGTTAATTCTAGACATTTAGTCGCATTTATTTCTCAGGGGCTTCCTCCTCTGCAGAAGAAAGACTCAGGTTTGAGAACATAAGGCGTAGGCCAATGATCAGAAAGCCTAACGAAGCAAGCAATTGCAAAAGGTTTTCAGGGATTAAAGCAGCCATCGATCCTCCGGCCATGGCCCCCAACAGGCTTGCAAAGACCAAAGCACTTGCAGAACCAAGAAAAACAGCAAAAGGTCTGTTTGTTGTTCCACTGATGGCTACGGTTGCCAGCTGTGTCTTGTCACCGAGTTCGGCAAGGAACACTGTGATGAATGTCGATAACAGCAGGGTGAAATCCATAGACTTAATTATTGGCTTGCGATTAGCAGAGACTGTGTTGCTTGTAGTCCAAGCCATAACCCCAAGCCCACCATCAGCACCCCGGCCATTTTTTGCAGGCGTTCTGGTGGCAGGATTTCAGCCAGCCAGCGACCCACCAAGACGCCCACCAAACTGGAGGAGATGAGAGCTAGGGCAGCCCCGAGAAACACAACCCATGGTTGGCCTGACTGAGCTGATAGCAATAGGGTTGCTAGCTGGGTTTTATCGCCAAGTTCAGCCAAAAAGACTGTTGTGAATGTCGTTAACAACACCGTTGTGAAACCCATTGCTCCGTTCTCTGGAGCGGGTTTTGGAATTGTGTCCTTAGAAGTTGGTGCCTTAACCATCTTTTTGAAATGGCAGGCGCAGGCTACGTTCAAAGGTTCGTAGCTCTCGGCTTCTACCGCCATAGACAGATCGAATCTGCTGGCGGCAGCAGTGGATTGCAAATGATTCTGATTTGTCCTGCGGCAGATTGAAAAGTGATGCCAGTAAACCAACCCTGCAGAAATCAGGGCGGGAGTTATAGATGCGACAACGACGTCCACCAGTGTCGTAATGCTTGCACCAGCCGTCGGGGTTGACCATCCCGAAATAAATCTCTTGCTGCCTTTCATTCAGTACTGCGATCGCTTCTCCTCGATCAGTGGGATCTAGACGGCAGCAGGCTCCGCAATTTTGTATGCATTGCCACTTCGTCCAGGCATCGCTCATCCTTCATGCTGTGACAAGGCATCACAGAGTCAGTAATCAGTCACACTTTATGTGACCGCAATCTCGTATTCTCTACCAGTCAAAAGGGATCATCTCTAAGTCGCTATGGACACTGCCATCCGCATTCTCGAGATCTTTGGGCCACTTGGCGCAGTCGCCCTAGCCGGTCCAGCAATTATATTTCTATGCTTTTATCAAAACCGATTAGGTCTTTGAAGTTCGGCAAGAGCGTGATAGACGGGCTTACGTGCCACCAAACGTCCTATGTAGGCGGCCAGCACAGAACAAAGAATCACACCTGCAAAAAGTTGCTGATCGCCAACTAGTCTCCAGGCGAACACAATCGAGACAAGGGGAAGCTGTGTGGCACCAGCCAAACCAGCAGCCATTCCAAGCGCTAGGCCGAGATGAGTGCTTGAACCAACCAATGCACAGAATGTGTAACCGAGGAGGCCTCCAAACGCAAGTGAAGGGTCAATAAGGCCTCCAGGTACACCAGGTGAAAGTGCAATCATCGGAGCCAAGACGCGAACCAAGGTGATCCATATAGACGTTATTCCTTGTGAAATAGAGCCACCATCAGGGAAATGGTTCGGCATGCCTTCTTGAATCAACAATTGCAGAAGCCCCTCTCCATCACCTGTGCTTGTCCCCCAGCTGGTTAGAGCCAAGGTGCTTAGGCATATTCCAAGCAAAAGCCCAGTGCGGATTGGTCGTTGACGTACCCATGGTTCAAGAAATGAAGAGCACCAGACAAGGCCTCGATTAAAGAATCCCCCCACAAGCCCAGCCAAAATCCCAATTGGAATAGCAATTAAGAGCTGCTCGGATTCTGGAGCCATCACATTGATCATGCCAAGACCAAAGATTGGTTCTCCGCCAACGCTGCTAAACCAAGCCGCGGAGATTCCAATCACAAGAGCAGGCCAAATCAAAGTGAGGGAATATTCAGTTGTGAGTTCCTCAATCATGAATATTGGTGCTAGTAGAGGCGTATTGAAACCTCCTGCAAGTCCGGCACCGCCACCAATAGCGACAATCTGACGCTCATTCACTGAAGGGAGCCAACGCTTAAAACGTTTGTGAATTGCACGTGCAACAGCTGCTCCTACATGTACAACTGGCCCTTCCCGTCCAAGCGGGAACAGAGCAACCGTTGCAATAGTCCAGAGAAGGCCACGTTGAATCGTTCTAGGTGCAGCGAGAGCAGGGGCTAGCTGTGAGTGATCTTCAAGAGCATTCATCGTCTGGGGTATCCCAGAGCCAGCTGCATCTCGCCATGGCCCCCGCTGCAGTAACAAGAGGATTGGCATCACTCCTATCGGCAAAAGTGCCAATATCAGACCAATGGGCCGCCAGGCACTTCCTGTTGTTGCTGGTAACTGCTGAAATAGAGACTTTTGAATTCCATCAATCAGGTTGAGTGGCAGGCATGCAAGGCCGATTAGCAGGCCAATAATCAAAAGACATAAAAGATGTTGTAAGAGCTGAATAATCTCAGATTGTTTTCTTCCAATCACTCCTGGGATTAATTGTTCGAGCCGTCGTAGATCAAGACTCATGGGCGAAGTCCCAGACCTATTAATCCCTCTTCGATCAGGTTATGAATGTAAGGATGTCTAGCTCGACTGTCAGTGCATTTAAGCTTTCCATTGCTTGAAAAGATGGCTTTTAGAACCTCACCTTTAGGATTAACTAGTACTATTTCACCTTCTTTGTCGATAAGGCAGCGATAGGTTTTATCTTTGCGATGAAGGTTGATTTCAGGGCAATATGCTCGTAGGGTGACAACCTCCATCTGCAGGCGGTCCTCCCCTTGCCAGTGGTTCATGTTGATCCGGAATGCTATGTCAATCCGTTCAGGAACTTGGGCTTCGCTTATCCATCGCCACGCAATTGCCCTTCTCTGGCAGTCACCTTGGGCCAAAATTAGTTGCAGGTGACCACCACGCATTCTGTGCTGGTCAACAACAAGACAATTCCGTGCCCAGAACAGTGGAGCTGGGTGACCAATGCCAAAGGGCTCTAGTTGCTGAAGGCTATTCCATAGATCCAAGTTGATCTCATGAAGCTTTAAAAGTGTTTCTGGTGAAATAGAGACCCCACCACCAACAGTTGCATGCCAATTGCTAGCCAGCTTATTTAATGCTTCATGCAGTGCTCCTACTTTTTCAGCTCGAATCGTAAAACCACCTGCTGCTGCATGGCCACCAAAGCGATCAAGATGAACAGCACAGGCCTTGAGAGCATCATTCACAGCGAACCCAGATGGTGCACGTACAGAGGCACGTAGACGTCCGTCTCCCTCCCCAGCAAGTAATGCAGTTGGGCGAAAATATCTTTCCATTAGACGAGCTGCCACGATTCCGATCACGCCATGGTGCCAATGATTCTGAGCAAGCATCAAAAATGGTGGAGGGGTTGCACCCTCGGCCTCAACCAGGGCAATAGCTTCTGCCTCAATGGCATTACAGAGATCCTTGCGCTGCCGGTTGAGCTGGTCACATTGACGAGCAAGGGTCATGGCCTCGTCTTCGTTATCGACAGTCAAAAGTTTCACCACGAGCTGCGGATCACCTAGACGCCCTACGGCATTGATCCTTGGGGCTAGCTGGAAGCCGATGTCTTCGGCTTTATGGGGACGTTCTTCTATACCAGCCAGTCGTTGGAGAGCTCTAAGGCCTTTACATCGGGTTCGATGCAGATTGTTCAGGCCTTCTCTCAAGAAGGCTCGATTTGCACCAGTGAGCGGTGCCATATCCGCTACTGTTCCAATACAGAATAAATCTCTTGCAGGCCCTATAGCTTCTTTGCAATCCATCTCTTCAGCAAGAGATGAAGCAAGCAGGTATGCCAGACCTACGCCTGCCAGGCATCGGTAGGGTGAGTCTTGAGGTGTTACTGATGGATGAAGCAGGCAGAGCACATTAAGAGGTGAGTCTGGGAGCGTGTGGTGGTCGGTGAGGATCACCTCCATAGAGAGATTTTCTGCCTGTTGCAGTGCCTCTTGGGCTGTTACACCGTTGTCGACGGTGACAATTAGTCGAATTCCCTGTTCATGAAGCCTTATCACCATGTCGCGATTGAGCCCATAGCCTTCACTTTTTCGGTTCGGGATCGCAGCTATTGGTTGAGCGCCAAGACACTTCAACGTCACCATTAGCAAGGCTGTGCTGGTCATCCCATCGGCGTCGTAGTCACCACAGATGGCGACTGATTCTGCTATTTGACAGGCTCGCTGCAGACGCACAATGGCCTTCGCTAGATCAGGAAAGTGATCGCAAGGATCTGGTGGTTTGGGTGGTTCCAGAATCGTTGTAGCTGTAGAGGAATCCAGCACGCCTCTGCGAACCAGTACGGCTCTTAGAGGCAAAGGAAGAGGAACTTCTGGCAGAGGATCAGAGGTGATGGGCGTCGGCAGCTGCCAGCTCCAGGAGGGATGTTCGGATGATGACAATGGTCACAGGCAACCTTCTGCATTTTTAGCGCTGCTTCAAGCTGTGAGGAAGTTGAATTGCCGCTGGGCATGAACAAGCTTTGTTCAGTGTTCTGGGACGTTGATGGAACCCTTGCTGACACAGAAATGGAAGGTCATCGTGTGGCCTTCAATGCGGCCTTTGCTGAGGCCGGGCTTGCTTGGTACTGGGATCAACTCCTATACGTTGAGCTTCTACGAATACAAGGTGGGAGAAAACGTATAGAGACCTATGCTGAGCGTCTGGGAGAAGAGTTCAATGAAGAGTTTTTGGCTCAGTTGCGTAAGCGTAAACAACACCACTACATCGAAAGAATACGTACTGGACACGTCCCTTGGAGACCTGGTGTGCGGCGTCTTCTCACGGAACTCCAATTGAATGGAGTGGAGCAATGGGTGGTAACCGCAAGCGGTCGTGACTCTGTAAACGCCTTACTTGAGGTGAGTTTCCCTTCTGGTGATTCACCGTTCAGGGGATGCATCACCGCTGAGGATGTTTACCTCGGCAAGCCACATCCAGAGGGTTATCTGCATGCACTTTGCGCCAGTGGTTTCAAAAAGAATGAGGTGATAGTGATCGAAGATTCTGCCGCTGGACTTGCTGCCGCTAGAGCTGCGAATCTGCCATGCCTGCTCACCCCATCCCCATGGGATCAGGAACTCAAATCACAGTTTCACCAAGCCAATGCGGTGTTCGACCATCTTGGTGACAAAGAGTTGCCCTGCAAGGTGCTCGTTGGCCCTCCTTGTATTCAAGGACAGGTCAAGCTGGAGTACTTACAAAGACTCATCATTATGGCTCCTTCATGAGCCTACAAAACACACGCTTTGCACGATTCCAGCGTCAGCTGTGGGGGCATTTTGCTCAAGCTTGGCTTGGATCATGGCGGCGACGCAGCATTGCTCTCATCGCTTTGTTGCTTGGTTTTTATCTCGGGAGCAACCTCACTGTCTATTACCTGCAGAAGATTGATATGAGACCGCTTGTTGTCATTGTGATGGTTTTGATCATTGAGCTATTGGTCTTCTTGCGTAGCCGTGTTGAGATTGAGCCTTGGCCGTTGCACTGGTTGGCTTTGGACAACCTGAGGATTGGCGCGGTTTATGCAGTTGTCCTCGAGGCCTTCAAGCTTGGTTCTTGATCACCATCAAAATAAATTTTTAACGCCTTGGTCTGACCCTGCCGACCCCCAGATTCTCTTTCCAATTCAACCTCTTGAACAGTTACTCGTTCAGTTGGGTTGGCCTGATCCACAAGCTTGGCTTATCCATTGGCAAAACCGAGGCGGCATAACCTTAAAAAGGTCTTCCTGGCATCCATCTATCCGCACCGATTGGATTTGGGGGCTTGGTTTGCCTTTACTCACACTTGTGGAAGCTTGTCTTGGCAAAAGCAATCGATCATTGCTTGGTATTACAGGTCTTCCGGGTTGTGGAAAGACGAGCCTTGGCTGTTGGCTCGAAGCCGCTGCTGGAGAACTGGGTTGGCCGATCAAGGTGATTTCATTGGATGATTTTTATTGGCCATTCCCTGAACTCGATCGAAGCATGAGCGGTAATCCCTGGAGAGTGCCTAGAGCCCTTCCAGGCAGCCATGATCTCGATTTGTTGGCCAGTGTTCTGGATACATGGCAGTCAACTGGTCACTTAAAGGCACCGATGTTCGACAAAGCGCTCCGTCATGGTCGAGGTGATCGAGATGGCTGGCACCTTTCTGATCCAAAGGTACTTGTCATAGAAGGATGGATCCTTGGTTGCTTACCTTGCAAATTTGAAGAGGCAGACCAATTTTCGGATCAGCTCGTACCACCGCTCAACAAGCTTGAACATGATTATCGCCTTGTTGTCCAAGAGGCGTTGAACGGCTATGAGCCGATATGGGAACGTTTAGATACTCTCTGGCACCTGAAAGCAATCGACCCAAGCTCTACACGAATTTGGAAAGCCAACCAGGAGCGCTTGATGCAACTAAATCGTGGTGTTTGCCTTGATCAAGAATCGTTTGAGGGTTTTGTGCGCATGATCCTTACCTCTATTCCCTTAACTTGTCTCGATGGAATAGAGGCTGATGTCGTAGCTACCCTTACGCCTGCCCGCCAGTTGATGTGGGTCGGTCAGAGGGGATATCAAGACTCATCATCATCAGACTCTTGAATTGGATAAACAAATCCTTGTGCTCGACCACTTAGAACCGATTTGCCGATTGATAGAGCGCGTTGAGCCGCTGTGGCGGCTTTAGCTTTCCAGATGGCATGACGCTGATTACGTTTGCCTTTGGAGGTTTTTTTCTTCGGTACAGCCATCTCAGGCAGGAAAAGCCAAACGATAATCCTCCCCTTTAGTAAGGCCTTGCGTCAAATAGCTAGGCTCTGGACACCGCAACGTTGCTGTGAGTTCAGGTCCATCGGCACTCCAGGGGTCGCCATCTCTGAAGCGTTCATCTCTTGAAGCAGATCAGTCTCAGCATTCATCTGAAGCTGTATCATTTGCGCCCTTCAAGCAGAAACCCTCAATCAGCTATAGCCAGCTGCTCAATCAGATCAAAGAGAAAAAGGTTGAGTCGTTGGAGTTGATACCAGCTCGGCGAGAAGTCGTGGTGCTTTTCAAGGATGGACACCAGGAGAAGGTGGCGATCTTCGATAATTACCAACAAATCCTACGAGTTGCCGAGGCTGCTGATACCTCTCTGACGGTGAAGGACATTCGTCAGGAACAGGCATTTGCAGGAATGGCCGGCAATCTTGTATTGATCTTGATGGTTGTTGTTGGCTTGACGTTCCTTTTTCGTCGTTCTGCTCAAGTCGCAAACAGAGCAATGGGATTTGGACGTAGTCAACCTCGGTTGAAACCGCAAGAGGATCTACCTATTCGCTTTGATGATGTAGCGGGGATTACAGAAGCGAAAGAGGAGCTGCAAGAGGTGGTTACTTTCTTGCGGCAACCTGAGAGCTTCATCAAGCTTGGCGCCCTTATCCCAAGGGGTGTTCTTCTAGTGGGTGCTCCTGGAACAGGGAAAACCCTCTTGGCCAAGGCAATTGCTGGTGAGGCAGATGTTCCTTTTTTCTCTATGGCCGCCTCTGAATTTGTGGAATTATTTGTTGGCGTGGGCGCTAGTCGTGTAAGGGACCTATTCCGCAAAGCTAAAGAGAAAGCCCCGTGCATCGTGTTTATAGATGAAATTGATGCTGTGGGGCGACAGCGAGGGGCTGGCATCGGTGGTGGAAATGACGAACGAGAACAGACTCTTAATCAGCTTCTGACAGAAATGGATGGGTTTGCAGATAATTCTGGCGTCATTCTTCTTGCAGCTACCAATCGGCCAGATGTGCTTGATGCTGCACTGATGCGGCCTGGACGCTTTGATCGTCGTATTGAAGTTTCCCTTCCTGATCGTCGGGGCCGTAAGGAAATCCTGGCTGTTCATGCTCGAACTAGACCCCTTGCTGAGGAGGTGTGTTTGCAGGATTGGGCACGTCGAACGCCTGGTTTCTCAGGGGCTGATCTTGCCAACTTATTGAACGAAGCTGCCATTCTCACAGCAAGGCAGGAGAAAGTATCGATTGGCACTGAACAGCTTGAAGCGGCGCTTGAAAGGATCACGATGGGACTCTCTGCAGCACCTCTACAAGACAGTGCAAAAAAGAGGTTGATTGCCTATCACGAGATTGGACATGCCCTGGTTGCAGCTTTAACCCCTCATGCCGACCGTATTGACAAGGTCACACTTTTGCCCCGTAGCGGAGGCGTTGGCGGATTTACTCGTTTCTGGCCAGATGAGGAAATCCTTGATTCAGGTTTGGTCACAAAGGGATATCTCTTCGCAAGGCTTGTGGTTGCCCTTGGCGGCCGGGCAGCAGAGTTGGTGGTCTTTGGACTCGATGAAATCACCCAGGGTGCAAGTGGCGACTTGCAGAGCGTTGCGCATCTGGCTCGAGAGATGGTGACGCGGTTCGGATTTTCGAGCCTTGGGCCTATCGCTTTGGAGACAGAGGGCTCAGAGGTTTTCCTAGGACGTGATTTGATCCATACACGCCCGAGCTACGCGGAATCGACTGGCAAAGTCATAGACGAGCAGATACGAGCGTTAGCGGTTGAAGCCTTAGAGCAGGCAATTAACTTGCTTTCGCCAAGAAGGGAAGTGATGGATCTGTTGGTTGATGCTCTGATTCAGGAGGAAACTCTCCATACTGAACGTTTTCTGCAATTGGCTGGATTGACTGTTGATCAGTCACAGCCAGTGGGCGTGTAACTAGAACGACTTAGCCTGTGTTGATTGAGTAGATGGGCTTGGCTGGTTTCGCCCGACCCTTGCAATGGTTCAAGAGCCAGTGGCTTTGGCTCTTGCTCTCTATCGCAGCTTTCTGGTTGTTGATGCGGGTTCAAGTCGAATGGTTGTGGTTCGGTCAATTTGATTGGCAAGGGATGCTTCTCCGCCGTTGGCTCTGGCAATTGGGAGGACTTCTCCTCGCCCTTCTGGTTGTAGCGACTTGTCAGCTTTGGCAGCGCAACTGGATCAAACTCGAAGGTGCAAGCAACTTGGCAGAGCCATCCCTTCCCCTGCATGGATGGCGTTATGGCTTGGGGCTACTTGGCTGCTTCGTGGTGGTGGTCGGTGATCTTGTATTACTCAGTCGATTGGCGTGGTTAGCTTGTTTTCAACCATTTGTCCTTGGGCATTGGTGGAGTGAACCTTTTGAAGACATTTGGGCGGTGGTGATTCCGCTGTCCTGTGTATTCATCTCAATTTGCTTGATGCTTGGCAATGCCCGAGGGGGAAGGATTGCTCATTTGATGGGTTGTTTTTGCTTCAGTCTCTCCATCGCTAGAGGCTGGGGACTATGGTCACTCGCCCTTGCTATCCCTCCTACAGGTATTAAAGAACCACTACTGGGAGCTGATGTGAGTTTTGGGCTCGGCCAATTTCCAGCACTTGCCTTTGCCTTGGTTGTTCTATTGGCCCAACTAGTCTTAACAACGAGTACGACAATATGGATGAAGTTAGCCCAGCCTGAATCTCTTTCGGATTGGGTTTTCAAAGGTTTATCGCCTAGACAGTGTGATGTTATGAGGCCATTAATTGGCATCATACTTTTAATACTTTCAGCACTTTTATGGTTGTCACGTCATGAACTTCTGTGGACGCAGAACGGTACGGTAGCCGGAGCTGGTTGGTTGGATACTCACCTGATACTTCCTCTACGAAGTTTGGCGAGCTTGTCCATTTTGGTTCTCGCATTTCTGGTGATTCCATTTCCATGGATAAAACAAAGACGTCTATGGAGATTAATCGCTTCAATTATTGGCGTAGGAGCAATTATTCTCGAAATGCTTTTGGCTCCTTTTGTCCAGTGGATGGTCGTCAAACCTAGAGAACTGAAACTAGAAACCCCTTACATCATTCGAGCAATTAAGGCCACAAGGAAAGCATTTCAGCTTGACTCGATTACGACTACACTTATTAATCCTCAACCTCAGTTAACTCAACTTGATCTTGAACAAGGTGCAAGCACCCTAAGGAATATTCGTCTATGGGACAGCCAGCCTCTCTTGGCAACCAATCGTCAATTACAGCAATTGAGGGTTTACTATCGCTTTTCAAATGCGGCGGTAGATCGTTATCGCTTTGTGCCTGACAAGGCGAACCGGCAACAGGTCATGATCACAGCACGCGAACTTGATCAGGCTGCACTTCCAAAACGTTCACGTACTTGGTTGAATCGTCATTTTGTTTTCACGCATGGATATGGCTTTACTCTCAGTCCAGTCAATACAAGAGCACCCGATGGTCTACCAGACTATTTTATAAGTGATCTAGGAACCTCAACACGTCTTGAAGGTAGTACTGAGCTAGGCATTACTCGTGAAGATGTCAAAGAGGCAGTTCCTATTGGGCGAGCAGCTCTCTATTTTGGAATGCTTCCCTCTCCTTATGCTCTTGCTCCTAGCAAACTAAAAGAACTAGATTATCCAGTAGGTGATAAGAATATCTACAATCACTATTTAGGATCAGGAGGTGTGCCTGTGGGTCATCCCTGGCAACAATTAGCAGCAGCTATGTACCTTTTTGAACCCCGTCTTCTTAATACAGGGTCGCTAACGATTAATTCCAAGCTTCTTATTAGGCGAGAAGTGAGACAAAGAGTGAGTGCAATAGCGCCATTCCTTGAAGTTATTGGTGATCCATATTTGGTCTCTACATCTGTTGATTCTAGAGATTTTGATTATGAAGCTAAGCAAAATCAATATTGGATTGTTGAAGCTTATACAAGCTCACGCACATATCCCTACGCAGCAAACCTACCAGATGGTCGCCCGTTGAGATATTTACGTAACTCAGTCAAAGCTATTGTTGATGCATACAGTGGTCGTGTTCAATTGTATGTGAGCGAACCGCGGGATCCGATAATATTAGGTTGGCAGCGATTATTTCCAGATCTTTTTAAACCGCTTGAGGAGATGCCTTCAAGCTTACGAGAGCATCTTAAGGTCCCTACAGATTTGTTTAATGTACAGGTACAGCAATTACTTAGATACCACGTTACTGATCCTCGTATATTTTATAGCGGTGATGATGTTTGGCAGGTTCCAAAGGAACTCTATGGTAAGCGGCAGGTTCCTGTTGATCCATATCACATCACTGCACAATTAGGTAATCAAGAAAGTTCGGAATTTCTATTATTACAACCACTAACACCACTTGCTCGCCCCAATCTTTCTGCGTGGCTCGCTGCTCGAAGTGATGGTGATCATTATGGAAAATTAGTGTTGCTACGTTTCCCAAGTCAAACACCAATCTTCGGCCCTGAACAGATTCAGGCGCTTATCAATCAGGATCCTCAGATCAGTCAACAGTTTGGTCTTTGGGATCGTGCTGGATCTGAAGTTGTGCAAGGGAACCTTCTTGTTGTACCACTAGGCAAGGCCCTTCTTTATGTAGAACCTGTTTACCTAAGGGCACGTCAAGGTGGTTTACCAACCCTTACCAGGGTAGTAGTTAGTGATGGCAAAAGGATTGCTATGGGTGAGGATCTCGGCGAAGGCCTAAGGGCCTTGGTTGATGGATCAAGCAAAAAAGGAGTGTATTTAAATAGAATTGATCTGCCACCAATTAAGGCAGCAGATCAATCAAATTAATGATGTATTGATAGATTAATGATTAATTTATTGAGGAGAAGAACTCCTTACTTCCAACTGGGTCTGGTTTCATTGTTTTTTCTCCTGGTGTCCAATTAGCTGGACATACCTCATCTGGATGTGACTGTACATACTGAAAGGCCTGCAGTACACGTAATGTCTCATCCACGTTCCTTCCTACTGGAAGGTTGTTGATTGTTGAATGCATTATTACTCCATCTGGGTCAATGATAAACAAACCACGTAGGGCTACTCCAGCAGCATCATCTAAAACGTTATAGGCTGTAGATATCTCTTTCTTGAGATCAGCTATTAGTGGATAGTTGATGTCACCAAGCCCTCCCTCCTTACGTGATGTCTGGATCCATGCAAGATGGCTGAATTGACTGTCAACTGAAACACCTAATACCTCCGTGTTTCGGCTTGAGAAATCAGTGTACCGATCACTAAATGCTGTAATTTCTGTTGGGCATACAAAAGTGAAATCTAAAGGATAAAAGAATAAAACCACATACTTACCCCTGTACTGGGAAAGGCTTATTTCCTTAAACTCTTGATCAACAACAGCTGTAGCGCTGAAGTCTGGGGCCTGCTGACCCACCCGTAGGCATTCGTTGGTCGTCATGATGGAGAGTTAAGAGTTGATGGCTCTGCAAGAGATGTGCTTAATCAGAGCTATACTGAAGTCGATATGACTTCTAGTTGGCTTCTCAAATTTATCATGCCATGCGTGTTTTGATCGCTAGGCCTAAGCGTATCAATATGGCTCAGACGGGAATCATCTAAACTTCTTACATGCTCAAACAAACAACATCCTGGGACCAAGCCTTGCTACGTAAATTCAGTTGCACAGGCCATTTTCGACTACTCAATCAACTTAGGTCTGAACTTAAGGTCCAACCACTAATTCGCGACTCCAACACCAGAAAGCTAACCCTGCAGGCGATGCCGATTCGATCTGGGAGCCAGCGAGGCAATAGACGCCCCTACACGCCTGAGGTATCCCAAAGCGATAAAACACAGGTTGCAGAAGCGAAAGAGAACCAGAGTTCATTTCGACAAAGGCTTGATGCAATTGAGATGCGTTAGAGTTTAGATTGTGAACTAGTTAAGATCACTGTAATAAATACCGATACAAATTAATAGATTCATGATAATGTTAGAGGAGAAGCAATTGCCTTCCTCAGAGCAAGTAAACTATGGTTTTAGCTAGCTTTTACATCGGCTCCTAATAGTGATTAAAAATGAGAAAAAAAGAATTTCGTTAATCCCGGATTATCTAATCATGCGAAACGAATGTTGTCGCTATTTGATTAACATTGTATGAACCTATCTTTTGCAAGAATACATACTTGCAACAACAGACTTGTAATCGCTTGCGTATCCATAACGACCTAGTAAAAACAGGCTAAATGGTCTCATAAAGGCATTATATATCTAATCATACATGATGTTCGTGGAAGGATTTGTGATGATAGCAATAGTGAAAAGTGGGCGCTGTTGTTACTATTTTTGAGGGCAGGAGGTTTGCTGGATTGATTGCTGTACCACTCTTCTTCCTTATCTCAAAGTGTAGGTGAGGCCCAGTGCTACGTCCTGTGCTCCCCATTGTTGCGATTGTGGCTCCTTGGGGCACAATCTGCCCTTTTTTAACAAGTAGTCGATTGTTGTGAGCATAACGAGTTGAATCCCCGTTTGCATGTGCTATTTCTACAAGATATCCGTAAGCTCCTTTCCAGCCCACATAGGAAACAATGCCGCCTTTTGCCGAAAGGATAGGTGTATTGACCTTATTCGCTATGTCAATACCTTGATGCATTCTTCCCCAACGCCAGCCATAGCCTGAAGTGATTACACCTTTTGTGGGCCAAATATAAGAGTTCGTGTCATCTAGATCTATCCATCCACCACCATCAGTGAGTAGAGAAAGGGATTGAAGGTTGTTACTGCCAAGACTTGTCGTTAAAGTCGTCTTCTGAGGACGCGTTGCCTTGGCAACTCGAATTTTCCTACCCACTGTGAGTTGATTGAATTCAAGACCTGGATTTAGCTGACGAATCCTCTGATGTGTTTGTCCATGCTGCTTGGCAATTGATGCAATAGAGTCTCCGCTTTGTATTTTGACCAAGCTTGCGGGTGGAGCCGGGGGGGTCACTGGCGGCTGTTTGTGGCTGACTGTTGTTATGTCTAAAGACTTGGACTGCTGCAACCGAGCCATAGCTGACACAGGTAAAACAATCCAACTGCCGGCCATCAGCCTGTTTGCTGATGAATGATCATTGAGCGCTGAAATCTCAGACCAAGAGACGCCAAGCTGATGAGCAATGAATTTAATCGTTGCTGGTTTGTTGATTTTGACCCATATCTGTCCATCAGGCTGAGGGAGAACAGGTGGTGGTAATGGATGGGAGGCGGGATGATGATATTTACTGGCTTCACCAGGCAGGTGGTTGAGTGTCCCGAGTGCAAGTACTGGCGCGGCGATGGTTGAGATCAGCAACGGCAGCGAGTTCATGGAGGCCAATCAACGTGATATACCCCTTAGACATTCAGCCTTGAGGAGTGCGCGCGAAAGTTAACGTTTGAATTAGAGATCCGCAAGGGGTGCTTGATTGGCTTTCATGATTTGATCTCATGGGAAAGCTAGAAATATTCCCGCAAGGGTAAAACTGAGAGAAACGCGATTAATCCCTGGGGCAAATCAATGCTACGTAGGTGTTTCTACTCACAGGCAGTCGTCGTTGCTGTCGCCTGTTTCCTTTGTCAGGACAAAGCCATTGATATTTTCGTTAAGGTGAGTGTGCTTCTGAAAATATTGTTGAGGCGAAAACAATGGCCAAGAGCCTCAAATCTGGCTAATCAGCTCTTGCCGGAGGTTGATATCTTTTTCACTCGACGTCAGATAGATCTAGATATTGTCGACAACTTTGCTTATATTTACCTCGATTCACTTTCGAATTACCTTTGATTTCCGCTTACGCTTTCGGAATGATGTTCCGTTTGTTATTTGGTCTGATTTGATTTGTTGTGGTGAAGGCTCATTGGTTTATTTGAACAAGGTATAAGTCCGATTCGTTAGCCGAGCAAATGTGTGTCAGAGGAAATTATTGAGATTGAGATTTCATCTAAAGTTATACTTAGCTTTTAGATACAACTGCACAATAAATCAATTGCGGAAGGTCTTTTACTAGAAAAGATAAAATGGCTCGGGGGAGACTTGAACTCCCGACCTTGGGGTTATGAATCCCACGCTCTAACCAGCTGAGCTACCGAGCCTTGTCGTTAATAACAATAAACGATGGACCTCTCTCTGGTCAGACCTTATTCGATGGAAGCAACGTGACTGGATTCATTGCTAAGCCACCCTTCTTTCTGATCTCAAAATGGAGATGTGGACCAGTGCTCCGACCTGTGCTGCCCATCTTCGAGATCGTTGCTCCTTGCGGTATGAACTGACCACTGCGCACCAAAATCTGATTGTTATGGGCATAGCGAGTTGTGGAGCCGCCACCATGTGCAATTTCTACGAGGTAGCCGTAGGCCCCCCTCCATCCGGCATAGGTGACTATTCCGTCTTTTGCTGCAAAAACGGGAGTGCCCACTTTATTTGCGATATCG
This sequence comes from Prochlorococcus sp. MIT 1306, assembly GCF_047304515.1. NCBI lineage: Bacteria > Bacillati > Cyanobacteriota > Cyanophyceae > Synechococcales > Prochlorococcaceae > Prochlorococcus > Prochlorococcus sp. MIT 1306. The sequence goes on from NZ_CP138959.1 coordinate 974,913, forward strand.
ATACCTTGATGCATTCTCCCCCACCTCCATCCGAAACCAGATGTGAAAACACCTTTAGTAGGCCATATGTAGGAATCAGAATCAATGCTTCCTAGCTGAAGCATGTCATTACGTCTGGTGAACAGATCTACTGTGCTCTCTGGTGATTCAACATCTAAGCAGGTGGGGCAATTGCATGGAGACTCAAGGGAGCACTCCTTCTTAAGGATGTTGTTGCTACTTACTTTTGTTTGGTTCTGTACCCGATTTGTATTCTTATTGTGATCATTCAACGAATACAACGTGTTTTTTTTCTTAGTTTCATCAAGCAGTCGACTTAATCGATTGTTATTTAGTAGGTTTTTACTGTTACGAGGGTTATGCAACAACACCTGCTCAGAATCTAGGTAACTGATACGCCTCAATTGGTGGTGAGCAGATCTTGGCAAAACAATCCAACTACCTTTGGTTAGTTCTGTATTGGATGACTTTTTATTGAGTTTTGACAGTTCAGTCGCTTTCAGCCCAAGTTTGCCTGCTAATTGTTCTATGGTTACTGGTAGGGCAACTTTTATCCATATCAGTTGCTGTGAGGTTGTGCTTGAGATCTTGACCTTCTCCTGTACAGCACTATCTGCATAGCCAGGCAAGGACCCAAGATTCCCTAAAGCAAGCACTGGTGCTGCAAAGGAAGAGATAAGCAACAACAGGGGCTTCATTCAATAAAGTCGATGTTCAAAACCCCTATCAAGCCGAACTTGGCCGGAGTCCGGGAGAAGTTAGCTGATCTCACCTCGATTAGGCAAGGGGGGGCAGAAGCAAGCTTGGTTCGGTTTACTCACCACAGCCCCAGTTGCTGGCCAGCCTCAAAGCTCACGATGGCGCAAGCCACAGAAAGGTTGAGGCTCCTTACGCCGCCCTGCCCCTGTTCACTTGCTGCTCCAGGCATGGGAATTGTCGTGATCTCATCACACTGCTGACGGATTTTGGTGGGAAGCCCGGTGTCCTCACGGCCGAAAAGCAAAACATCTCCGGTTTGGAAACGCATCGAACGGAGGGGGATTCCTCCAAATCTGCTGCAACCGATCAGTCGATGATTTAATGGCAGGCACTTGCGAAATGTATCCAGGTCAGAATGAACTGACAAAGCAACGTGAGGCCAGTAATCAAGTCCTGCTCTACGTAAATAGCGATCATCAAGGCTGAACCCAAGAGGTTCAATCAGATCTAGTGGTATGCGGAAGGCCGCACAGGTCCTGGCGATATTCCCTGTATTGGGTGGAATCCGTGGTTCGTATAAAGCTACGCGTAATGGTGAGATTTCACTTGGATCGCTCATGGCACCGCAATACCAAGCTGTTTGAGATTCAATGCTCGACCCTGTATGACAAGCCAGCTGTTTGATGCCAACGGTTCCAGTTCCTGAGATAGCTTCCCAAGACGATCTCTAAAAAGACCTCCATTGGATGTACTGGGTACAACACCCCAGCCAGTTTCCTCAATGACAATCACGATGGATGCATCGTGTTGTTTAATCGTTTGCAGTAGATCGGTCTTCAGGACTCTCCAATAGCTCGAAGGTTGGTCGAGGTGCCATGTAACAAAACCACCTAACGCTTCAATTAAAACAACATCTGATCTTGGCATTTGAATGATTGCCTTTTTAAGGTCTGGTCCAGATTCAATCACTGACCAATGTTTTGGTCGACGATTACGGTGTTGTTCAAGCCTTTGCTCCCAATTCAGGTCGCCAGCTCTTGTAGGCGAGGTGGCGATATAAGTTACAGACTTGAATTGTTTGACCAAGTGTTCAGCCCATCGACTCTTTCCACCTCTGCTTGGGCCTGAAACTAGGGTAAGGCCATTAAGTTTAGGAATAGTGTTAGCTACTACCATTCATTCCGCGTAGGGTTGCAACAGAAGAGGGAGAGACGCGATTGAGATAACGGAAAATCCAGTACTTAAAGATGGTTGCAAGTATCACAGGGAAGGTGGCAATGAATAAAAGTATGAAATTTTCTCGAGCTGGAAATCCAAAATGATTTGCAATTCCCTGCAATAATACCTGCCATCCTTCGGGACTGTGGAACCCTACAAACATATCTGTAAAAAGAATGATTGCGAATGCCTTTGCAGAGTCACTTAAGCCGTAAACTGCTTCGTCTAGGAACCCTCTGAGAACTCTCAACTCTTCCCGATTAATTATACAAACAAAAGCAAAAGCAATCAGTGCTGCGATATCTGCTAAGACATTCTTTGCTGCATGTGTGCTTTCTTTATCAGCTTCATCTTTAAGTTGACTCGCTTTTATTGCCAGAGCCTTCTGTAGTTCGTCTTGGCTGGGAATTGAATCACCTTTGAGTAGCGCATCAAACTCTATCTCTGCCTTAAATACTCTTAGTTTTTCAACCGCCTGTTCTTCCAGTTGTGGTTTGGGATAACTCAGGAATGGAAGCTCTGGGGCTAAGTAGTCAATCGCCGGGGTAATGAGATAAGTTCGGCTCATCTGTTGCACAAGTAACGGCACCAGAATTAGCAGCAAGATGATCTTTAGTGAGATCAGAGTTGAATCGCGACGACGGCGAAAACCTGCAACCAATGTCGCCTCGGATGTTGGATCAAGCTGTCGACGCACCTTATCAACTAAACCAAGAAGAGATCTTGGAAGAGGGTCGGGTTCCCTGCTCATAGACGTTGCTCTTGACGAACGCTTCGGGGCATAGCGATTGACAATCGTCTCTATTAACTGAAATTTTCTATATTCCTGACTATCGAGTTGGCTGATATTAGGCTTAATAGCTTCAAACGTTAAACGACAGATATTTACGGCCGTATGAAATTTACGTAATATGGTTGACTGTAATGATCGAGGAACAGAAAGTTGCAGGTTGGGTCTTATAGGCCGATCGCCGTAGTATTCAAGCTCAAGTGTCTGGATCAGAAGTGCTGCTTCGTAACCACGTTCAAGGTCATTATTGATGTCTATCGATCGAGCTTCCCCAAATGTTCTCATCCAGTCCCTAAGCGTCATGGTGATTGACTCAGCGAGAGAACACCCACCAAGTGGCCATCGGAACGATGGTGCCGACAACCATCAAGACAACGACCACTAGGGTTGCATTACTACTTTGTGTTTGTTCTTGTGATGGGATATTGGTTTGCTTAATTGCGCTAAACGTTTCTATAGGAGGTCCTGGGTCCTCCCCTCCATCCAATACTACTTGTAAGCGAGCAATTGCATCAAAGGATGCTTGCTGGTAGCGCTCTCCTCCCACCACCGGCTTATTCATTGTCGTACGGCCAGTGCTCTGCAAAAGGGCGTCCGGTAATGTGCTTCTTAAACTTGTATCTGCCAAGACAACAGTTTGCTTGGTTTGTGCATCTATCAACATCACTAGCAAGGGCAGCTCTTTTTCACCAGCGTTTGTGGACCATCGATCGATCAGAGAACTGCCGAAGTTGGAAAGGGAAACACCATAATCAAGTTTACGAAGAGTAATCAAGCGAGCATCAAGTCTTTCGTTTCCGAGCTCAACAAGACGTCCTTCAATCTGAGAACGAGACACTCTGCTGAGGACATCAGCAGAATCGACAACATGGCCTTCAGGCCTTGCAACAGGAAAATCATCTGTTGTTATGGCAAAGGCTCCTGGTACAAGGAGAATCAGACCCAGGAGGATGCTGATCAGAACACCGAGAATGCGGCTTGACCTCAGAACAGGCATCAGTTCAACAACAGCTCATAATGCAGTCTGCCGTCAGCTGAGCAAGCTGTCTCGATTTAGAGCAGAAATTGCTTGAATCACAATCCTTGCTCGATCAGAAGGTAAGTCAAGCTTGCAAGCTAGATCCTCCAGGAAAGCAGCTTCCTCCGTATAGACCTCTCGATCTGAATGGACTAACTGGGCGGCGACTGCCAAGGCACTTTCCTGTTGGAGCGAAGATAGGGCAGGTAATGCTTTGCTAATCAGTCCATCTACACCCTCCTGACGCAACAGGCTTAGGAGTTGATCAAAGAGCTCGCCCATAGCTGCTTCCGAACGCTCCCGATAGGGGTATCTGAATTCAAGTTGCCGACGAAGGGCATGGGCTTCGTCGCGACCGAAGACCCCGTCACAAGAAACGGCGGCGAGGGCGACTGCTGCAAAGGCTTCAGCATCGGTCATGAAAGCTGGAACAACACAACCCATTTGAGCAAGAGTGCGTGCATCTGACATCATTTTTGTTTCGTTCGATGCGACCAGTTGCTCGTATTTCCCTGCTCGCCGGGCTGTTGACCCTGTCTTTGGCTGTATTCAATGCTTTAACAGTGGAGCTTGTTACGCCGAGCTTTCAGCGTGCTGAGGTCCTGGCTGGCGTTGCCGCCGTCGGATTGATGCTTATGGCAGTGTTATGGACACAAGCGAGCCCGATGGCTCCCAGCAAGCAGATCCTTGAGGGAAATCAGACATTCGAATTAGTAGATGGATTGAATGATGTATTACAAAAAGAACTTGCCTGGGGAAGTCATTTATTACTCACAGCAACCCCAGCGGCAGTGATCCTAGTGTATTGGAATAATCAAGTTCTTATACGTCGAGGAATTAGTGGTAATGGTAATTTCGTTCCAGGTGAGATCTGTAACCAGGCCAGAGATCGAGGCGAATTGATTTCATTGGTTAACACATCACTGTTTCCTGGAAGAATCGAATTTAATCCAATTGTTGAGAATTTACCTGCTGTTATGGTGTATCCATTAGCATCAAATGGTTGGGTTGTCCTGGGTGGATGTTCCGAGCGATGTTTTAGTCGTTCAGATGAACTCTGGTTGATTGGATGGTCGCAACGTCTTAGAACTGAACTGGAGGAGAGGACTTAGAGGAAAGGATCGATTTTTCCTTAGCTTCTTCAATTGTTAATTGTGATCTCACTTTAGAACCAGATGACGAGAAAGACACTTTTCCCTCATCTCCAATGCGTCCTTCTAGTTTATCACTTCGAGTAATCTGATTATTTTCTTCTCGCTTCAAGATTACATCGCCAATTGCCTGAACCTCCTCCGTGCTCCAATTCCAAATACATTTTTCAGCCCTGAGTTGTTCGCCAGGTTGACTGAGTTCACATTTCTGAGGAATTTCTACTTCTGTACGGGCAAGATCAACTTTAAAACTATCTCCGCGATAGGTTGATGTTTCCTGAGTTGCAGTGAAAGGCTTATTGCTTTCAATCTTTTCGCTATTAAATTTCCAGCGCGTGGTCTGTGCAAGTAAACTTGCTTTTTGTTCTGGAATGGTAAGTGTAACAGGCTTGATTAGATCGAGGTAACCCTTCTTCGTGTTTCCTTGCAACCTTGTGGCTGTAAGTTGCTGTGGAATATCACTGTTACTTACAATTCGGTGGCCAAGGATTGGTCCCATAGCATTAAGGTTACCGCTGTCTAGATTCCAAAGGCCATTGCGTCCTCGGATCACAATGGAGGGTTCATTACTGTCTTTGCGTTGTTTTTTCCAACGTTCAAATTTTGTTGGACCTTTAAATACAATTTCTTGGGTTAACTGTTGAAACAATACTATCTTGGCACTAATTCTTGAAATGTTATCAAGAGCTTGGGGTCGTTGCTCAATCACCATCTTCGATTCCTCAGGTGTCCAACGCAAACGATCACCAGTAATCAATACTTTTTCTCCTGTAAGCTGCTGAACATTTACATTTCCTTCAAGCAGCACAGTCTCACCATCATTTACAACTGTGGCAGCCTGGGCCCTAATTTTAAATGATGGTTTGTTATCTTTGTACAGAACACCCTCTGGGTCGCGAGCCCTTACAACTCTGCTGCCTAATTCATAGCGAGCTAAGGGGCTGTTTAGGTCCCAGTCTCGTGAACCATCAGCTTGCTTGTGGCGAAGTTCTAGAGATTTAAATACAAAAGGAACTGATGATTTCTTCTGTGGTGATGGGGAATCCTGACATCCCACCATCGATAAGATCAGCAGCAGACTGCCAAGATGACGTGATGGTAGAAGGTTGAATCGCATTAGAGGGAAGAAGAGAGTTCTAGTCTTTGCATTACAGGTTGAGAGGGTGGCAATAAAGCTCCACTTTGCAATTGTCCCCAAGCTAAACTGTTAGACCAGTCATTGCCATCAATACTTAGTCCTAATTGGTTGAGCAAGCGTTCGCTTAGAGAAGGTACAAGAGGATTAATTAATAGTCCTACAAGTCGGCATGCCTCCAAAACTGAGTAAAGATCATCAGCCACTTCGGCTTCATTACCAGGCGTCTTCATTCGACTCCAAGGTGCAGTCTCATTGAGGTAGACGTTGGCTGCAATAGCCAATTTAAGGATCGCCTCAGCTGCATCATGAAAAGCCATGGATGGCATTGATTGACGTACGATGGTAATAGTTGTTTCAGCAGTGGTCACTAAGGGATGAGCATAATCTATTTCATTGCGATGTGAAGGGACAGATCCTTCAAACCATTTTCTTGCCATAGTCGAAGTTCGGTTCAGCAGATTTCCGATTGTATTTGCCAAGTCGTTATTGACTAAATCCATGAATCTTTTCTGCTGAAAATCACCATCATGACCGAACTGGATGTCACGCAATAAATACCATCGAACAGCATCTTCACCACACACTTCAAGCAGTTTCTCTGGATCAAGTACATTCCCTAGTGATTTACCCATCTTTTGACCTTCACGAGTGAGAAAGCCGTGGCCAAAAACTTGTTTTGGCAAGGGTAAGCCTGCTGAGCTCAGCATTGCGGGCCAGTAGACTGCATGAAAACGGAGGATATCCTTGCCAATTAAATGTACTGAGGCAGGCCATCCACACTCCTCAAGACGTTCTATTCGAACCTGGCCACCATCATCTAAAAGAGCACTCAAATAGCCTACAAGAGCATCAAACCAGACATAAAAGGTGTGTTTTGGATAACCAGGTACTGGTAAGCCCCAATCAACATCAACTCTTGAAATTGAAAAATCCCTAAGACCCTGAGCTACAAAATTCTGTATTTCATTCCGGCGACTGACTGGCCAGATGAAATCTGGCTGTGAAATTAGATCTTCGATTTGTGATTGGAAACGAGAAAGTCTGAAAAAAAGGTTCTCCTCATCCCTCCATTCAAGAGGCTTCTGATGAATAGGGCAGGAGGGTGACTGGGCTTGCGGAGGTTCGTCCTTGTATTCTTCACAATCGACGCAATACCAACCCTGCTGCCGACCAAGATACACATCGCCGGAGGTCTCTACACGTTGAAAAAAAGCCTCGACCAGTAACTGATGGCGGTGGCTTGTTGTACGAATAAAGCGATCATTTGAAATATCCCAGCGAGACCATAGATTTTGATAACTCCTTGTGATCTGATCACAATGTTGTTGGGGGCTGATGTTATTGACTTCTGCTGTGCGTTGAATTTTCTGGCCGTGTTCATCGACACCTGTAACAAACATGACCTGCTTACCTTCTAGTCTCTGGAAACGAGCCAGTGCATCACTGGCCATGGTCGTGTACAGGCTGCCTAGATGGGGCTTGTCATTGACGTAGTAAAGAGGGGTCGTAATGGTATAGGTCATCATTGTGGGGAGTTTCTGCTGCTGCGCAGAGCGGCCGGATCCTAACCAGAACAATTCATTTCAGCTTATTGATCGTCTGCCGTCATCTCTCAGACCAAGCCATGCCTCCCTAGCGTTGTGTTTATCAACAGCTAGATCAAGCCGACGGAAATTTTGCCCTCCTCAAGCCTCAACGACTTGCTGAAAACCTAGCTGAGATGCAGCCGGATGCACCCCTTGACTGGGATTCTCAAGCAGCACACGATACAAAAAACTCGTCAAGAACTTTGCGGCGGCACCGATTCAGTCCGCAGAGATTCTGCGTACAACGATTGTGGGAGCCAATGGTAGATATGGCCATATCAAAACAGAAGAACTTACTATGGTTAAGGTTTTGGCAGCAGCGCTTGATATTCAGATGTTCTCAGTCTTGGCCTGGTGAAAGTGATCAAGACCTTCGACCTTTAGCTTCCATCTGGCACTGGCTTGATAATTTGATCCTGATGCCCCCCTTATCGCCAAATTCATCGGGCACATGAGAGTGGGGGCAATGTTCTTTTGAGAGTGACAGCAGAATGTTGGGCTGGAGATTGTTCTTATTTCGACGATGATCAAGTCAAATCGCCTCTATGAACAATTTGTTGCGCCTCGCCAGCGTTGTTTAAGCAACCTTTGTTATGAAGCTCAATTGCTTTCTGGCAAAGATGATTATGTTTTGGGATGACAGTGTCTGCGACCAAAACTTGTTCCACTACGCAGGTGCCCTTGGTGGTCTGGGGTGGAGGCACAGGAGGCGTCGCCTCAGCCGTACAAGCTGCTCGACATGGAATTAGAACTCTTCTGTTAACACCAGGCGCGTGGCTTGGTGGAATGGTCAGTGCAGCAGGCGTTTCGGCTCCAGACGGCCATGAACTCAGTTGCTGGCAGACAGGCTTGTGGGGGGCCTTCCTTCAAGACATCGCCAAAGTTGAACAGGATGGACTGGATCAGAACTGGGTGAGTTGCTTTGGTTTTAATCCCGCTCGCGCAGAAGAGGTTTTGCGGAGCTGGGTTGTCGATCTCCCCAATCTCGAATGGTGGTCTGACGTTCAGCTCAAATCACTGTTACGTGAGGGGGATCGCCTTGTTTTGCTTGAGCTGGAGCTTGAAGGGCGACAGCATCAACTGCGCTTCGACTTATTCATTGATGGAAGTGATTTAGGCGACAGCTTTTCACTCGCAGACATTTCACACCGTTGGGGTTGGGAATCACAAGAACTCTGGAATGAGCCAAGCGCCCCTTCTGCAAAACAATTGAATTGCGATCCATTCTTTGCCAGCCAGCCTGTTCAATCCCCTACTTGGGTTGTGATGGGTCAACTCGATCAACATGCACAATCACCTTCATCACCAGGGTGCTTGCCTCGACCATTCGAAGCTGCAACTGAGGCGTTTGGTTTTGAGCGCACCGTTACCTATGGCCGCCTTCCAGGCGGTTTAGTAATGCTCAACTGGCCCCTTCATGGAAACGACTGGCATAAAGGCTTGGAGCGTATACGCAGCTCAGACGTCAAAATTAAAAACCAGCTTGCTGCAGAAATGCAGCTATATAGCTTGTCATTCCTACAAGCTCTTCAAACAGTTAGTGAGGGTTGGCTTAAGCCTGGCAAGGTGTTTCCAGGGATCAATCAAAGCCTGGCATTGATGCCCTATTGGCGAGAAGGTCGACGCCTTAAAGGTCAATACACCTTAGTGGAAGGAGATCTTCTGCCATTAGCCTCTGGTGCAGCCCGAGGACCAATCCCTTTAGATAAACAGGGACGTTGCACCAGTATTGCTGTAGGGACTTACGCTAATGATCATCATTATCCTGGTAAAGATTGGCCCTTAGCCTCAAAAAGTTGTAGATGGGGTGGGAGATGGACAGGTACTCCATTCTGCATTCCTTACGGGGCTCTACTGAGTAGCGAAGTGGAGAATATTCTGATAGCTGATAAGGCTTTTAGTGTGAGTCATATAGCCAATGGTGCAACTCGATTACAGCCAATGATTTTCAATCTTGGCCAGGCTGCTGGAATGGCAGCAGCTATAGCCTTGAAAAAGAGGCTTCAACCAGCAGAAGTTGATATTTCAGACATACAGCATGAACTATTGCATGATATTTATGCCCCAGCCGCTATTGTTCCAATTTGGGATTGGCCTGCATGGCATCCTCACTGGCGTAATGCACAGAAATTTGTTTTGGCGCAACCAGAGTGCCTCAGCAACCATAGCGTGATTGAAGGTTTTAATCTTAAAGCAAATGTAGGAGAAATGCCACTACCAGATCAAACACCACTCAATAAACATGTGAAAAAGTTTTCAGGCTCCCTTCGTATTCATTCTGATCAGACATTCTCTCTTGACACCAAGTTTAAATCCTGGCGATTAATAACACTGGAGCCGGCATTAAAGCGGTGGCTGGAATCATGTGAAGACCAGCAGAATGTACACCTACTAGCAGTTGCTAATCCATGGGGACCATGGCTGAGGTTGATTCGCATTTTAGATTAATAGCAGCTTTTGGTAGTTTGTTTTTTGTTTCTTTGCTTTGAGAAGCTACTTGGCGACCAACTCAATTTGATCAGTCAACGGATCAATTGCAAGAACTGTCATGATCAATGCAAGACCTGGACTAGGGTCGATCAAACCGTAGAGCTTGCAGGCAAGATCCATAGCCAGGCATTCCACATGCACAAGTGCAATCTGATCATGTGGCCTCAACCAGCGCAGAAATAGGGCTGGCCATTGTTCATGGCGATGTTTTAAAAACCACACCTTTTGCCAGTGTCGCTGGTCTTCGCGTTGGATTTGCTGTGCTTGGCGAAGAGGGTCTTCAAGTGCATCCAACTGCACCATGAGAGCGTGCTCGCTTAATGGAACTGAGCCTCCTAAGTGAGCCACCACCTGTCGATGGGCAAGTAAATCTGCATAGCGACGGATCGGCGAACTGGCTTGTACGTAGGCAGAGAGGCCAAGACTGAAATGAGCCATCGGACGAGTACCAAGGACACCTCGGCTAAGGCAACGCTTGATCGCGGCATGTCGGACAGGTCCTTCAATCAACTGTGATAAGTCAGTTGCACTGGGTAGTTGAGTTGGAGGCTGGCTGCGATAGGGCAGAGCAAGGTTTTGACGCTTTCCAAATTCAGCAATAACAGTACCCATCAGGATCATGGCTTCGCTTACTAACCGTCTGGCTGGAGTTGACTCAACAACATGAAGCTCAGGCTGATCATCCTTGACTTTGAATCGCCCTTCAGATTGTTCAAGCAGCAGTGCACCTTGTCGCGCACGCCATAATTGACGTTTTTTGAGCAGGCTTGCGAGTGTTGAAAGATCTTCATCGCCAGGAGGCGCAAGCTCAATCAATTCATCCCCATCCTCATAAGTGAGTCGATAGCAGGGGCGAATCCAAGTGCGACAAACACGAGTGTCGGCTATACATCCTGATTGGTCTAGAACCACAGCAACACTCAACGCTGCACAGCGACGGCCAGCTTTAAGACTGAGAAGTTCAGCGGCAACACTCAATGGCAGCATTGGTCTTAGGCCATCAGCCAAGTAGAGGCTGGTTGCTCTTGCACGAGCCTCAAGATCTAAGGGGCTGTCAACAGGAATAAGTCTGGCCGGATCGGCGATATGGATCCAAATCCAGTTGTCTTGATCAACACACTGCAAAGAGATTGCATCATCAATTTCCTGAGTTTGATGATCGTCGAGGGTGTAGGTTCTTAAATCACTCAAATCAAGACGACTATCATCGCTTGCGAACGATAGTTGCTCAAACTTATTGAGTAATTGGTCCGCTTGAGCTTGTACACTCCCTTCAAAGCTTTTTGTCCAGATACTGCCTTTGAGAGTTGTTAGATCGTGTGGATCGCGCCAGCCTTTCTTGATCAACCAATAACGGAGGTCGCTCAGCGATCGACCCAACTTTAAATCTTTAATCAGCTCAAGAGCTTGTTCATCTGTTAAAAAAGCATCCTCTGGACCGTCAGCCAACTCGATTAAACGGTTGATAGTTAACTGAAGATCCGAGGGTAAATCCTGCCACTGATCTTTGCTCAGAGGTGTATCTGCTATCAGCAATGCAAGAGAATCTAGGCGTTGCTGCACTCGAGATTGTTGCTTGCGGCGCAGCTGGCGGATGCGGCGCAGATCAATAAGTTGACGTGCTTCAACCATGTGGTCACGTCGAACTCGAAATAAAGGTTGGTGGCTATTAAGCCAAAACCACAATGCTGCGAGATGGATAGGATCCTTTTTATGAAGGAGTAAATCAGCTAGTTCTGTAATTTTGAGTGCTGTTGGTGAAGTCTTACTTTTACGCCTTTCGCCTTCGAGCAATCGCCAACCAGCAATTAAATCGCGTGAATTAAGACTAAGGTTACGGACCTCACTCATTGTGGGTAGAGATGTCTCCAGCTCTACCATGTTGTGTTTTTGCTTTAGAACGGACAGCTCTCGACTGGCCAGCTGTTGTTCTCGCCGTGTTCCTGCAACGCTTACGATTGCTCGGCTGCCCTTCAAGGAAGTTAGCAGGCCAATTTGTGGTTGACCTTTTAAAACAAAGCCAACTAAATCACCTTGCTGTAGAGAAGGCGTCAAAGCTGTTGCAATCAGCCTTCTGGATTAACAAATGGCAAAAGTGCAATAATACGTGCACGTTTTACAGCATTAGTAAGGTCACGTTGTTGCTTAGACGTTAGACCTGTAAGGCGTCTAGGCAGGATCTTGCCACGGTCAGTAATGAACTTCTTGAGGAGATCAACATCCTTGTAGTCGATGGGATCGCCAGGCTTAATTGGCGACAGCCGCTTTTTAAAAAATGAACTGGACATGATTTAAGAACGCTGGTGTGCTTTTCGTGACTGCAAAGTCATTTGATCTCTTTGTGAGTTGTTGACTTGTTGCAGTAACGGCAGAATTTCTTGATTTCCAGCCGTTCGGTGGTGTTTCGGCGGTTCTTTTCGGTGGTGTATCGGGACACCCCGTGAGACCGCTTGTCGATGGCGGGATTGGACCGGCATTCGTTGCACTCAAGAGTGATCACGATCCGGACGCCCTTGTTTTTGGCCATAAAGGACGTTGCGCCGCAGATGCGAAGCGTAGTGAAGAACTAAGATCCTACAGGGCAGCCTCACATGACTTGACGCCTTCGTTCGCTTGCTTCGTAAGATCTCTTGCGGCCTCTTGCTGATCCATGCGGGTTTCTCTCTCCTGGCTGCAGGATCTAGTACAGCTGAATGAGACCGTCGAGAACCTCGCCGAAGGCCTGTCGATGGCTGGATTTGAGGTTGAGGCTATTGATGATTTAGCCAGCCGTGCCGATGGCGTGGTCGTTGGGTTGGTGAAAGACCATCAACCCCACCCCAATGCAGACAAACTCAGCGTCTGTCAGGTGGATGTTGGGTCGGGTGAATGTCTTCAGATCGTCTGTGGGGCTCCAAATGTTCGGCTTGGTATTCACGTACCTGTTGCCATGGTTGGTGCAACCCTCCCAGCAGTTGGAATCAAGATCAAAGCCAGTGAGCTTCGGGGGGTGCCAAGTCAAGGAATGATCTGCTCTCTATCGGAATTAGGACTGGAATCAAATGGTGATGGAATAGCCATCCTTGAAGAGATCGCTGAAAATGTTCCAGAGCTCGGCCAGCCTGTAGCTCCTCTGCTCGGACTCGATGACACAGTGCTTGAGTTGGCAATCACAGCCAATCGCCCCGATGGAATGTCGATGGTTGGTATCGCAAGGGAAGTCGCTGCTTTAACAGGTGCAATCCTGCAGCTTCCGCAACTTGATATGGCCCCAATCCATAAATCTTTCAGGCCTGATTCCACCAGTTCTGTGTCCATGCTGAAGGGTGGTCTTTATGGCTTAACCGCCTTAGAGAATGTAGATGGTGGATTAACTTCTCCTGCCTGGTTAAAACAACGCTTGGAGCGTTCAGGATTGAAATCAGTGAATGGTGTCGTTGATATTACAAATCTGGTGATGTTGGAGCAAGGCCAGCCATTGCATGCATTTGATATTGATGCTCTCGAATTGATCACAGGTCAAACAGTTTCCGCAGAATCTTTTGGCCTTCGACAAGCAAGAAACAATGAAGTTTTTAATGGCCTAGATGGAAATCAACTTGCACTGAACGAAAATTGCCAGATCGTCACCTGCCATGACATTCCTATAGCGCTTGCGGGTGTTATCGGTAGTGCTGAAAGCGGCGTGTCTGCAAAGACAAGGCGAATATGGCTGGAATCTGCAATGTTTACCCCAACGGCCGTGAGAACGACCTGCCGAGCTGTTGGCTTGAGGACCGATGCAAGCAGTCGCTTTGAGAAAGGGTTGCCTGTTGAAATGACTTTGGCATCAGCGCGTCGAGCTGTGACACTAATGGAGGAACATCTAGGCATTAAATCAAATGGATGTTGGGTATATGGTGAGCCCCTAAAAACTGCTGAGCCGGTAAAACTTCGCCGCGAAGCTATCCATCGCTTACTCGGACCAATAGCTGATGAGAATGACAATAGGTATCTAGAAGACGACATTGTCGAGACTTCGCTGCTTGCTCTCGGATGCGAGTTGTCTCCTTATAACGAAGGGTGGTTGGTCATAGTTCCACCATCACGCCGTAGAGATCTCTCGCGAGAGGTTGATTTGATCGAAGAGGTGTCTCGCCTTGTTGGCTTTGATCGTTTTGAGGCCAACCTGCCAGATCCGCTTGAACCTGGTGGGCTAACGACTGCTCAAACAGCTGAACGCCGATTGAGGCAGATGTTGTGCGGAGCAGGATTGCAGGAAGTCACCACCTTGTCGCTAGTGGGTGCTGACAGTGATGAACCACAACGAATTGCAATTAGCAACCCTTTATTGGCTGAGACCAGCCACCTGCGTACCAATCTTTGGGAGGAGCATCTACGTATTTGCCAACGTAACCTCCAGTCATCGCAGCCTGGTTGTTGGTTATATGAAATAGGCAATGTCTATACATTCACTGACGAGCTCATCAACCAACGCGCTGTTCTTGCTGGCGTGATCTGTGCAGAGCGAAGGTTTGAACGATGGAGTACAAGCGGCAAGATCAAGTCAATGACATATCACCAGGCACGCGGTCAGCTTTCCCAAGTCTTTCAAGGGTTGAAGTTGGACATTAACGACCGTCCCATCAAGGACAATCCTTCACTTCATCCTGGACGGTCTGCAGAGTTATTTGTCGAAGGCAAACTGCTCGGGGATTTTGGGCAGCTTCATCCAGAACTATCGGAACGTCTTGATCTACCTGAAGCAACCTATCTATTCGCGTTGGACTTGCAGTGCATCATTCAAGCTTCGACACGATCTAATCGATGGAACCCTATCTTCCGACCATTCCCGACAGTTCCAGCAATGGAACTTGATTTAGCTGTGATCGTTTCAAAGGAATGTAGTTGTTCAGATTTGATCCAAGCCATCAAAAAAGCTGGTAAACCGCTTCTAGAGCATGTAGAGCTGATTGATCGTTTTGAGGGTGGACAGCTTGATCATGACTCTTGCAGTCAAGCGTTCAGGTTGCGTTATCGGAGTAAAGACAGCACTCTTAGTGAAGACAGGGTCAACCCGATTCACGAGAAGGTACGTCAAGCACTTGTAAAGCAGTTTTCTGCAGAGCTCAGGAGCTAATACGAATTAACAGTGCCAGACATTCGATATGCATTGTTTGAGGGAAGAAATCAATTGGTTGTAATTGATCAATCTGATAGGGTCCATTTGGTACTATCAATTGCTTGAGGTCACGAGCCAATGTGGCAGGGTCACAACTAAGATATGCCACTCTCTCTGGTCGAACTGAAAGGATTGTTTTAATCACCATTTGATCTAAACCTTTACGCGGTGGATCCAGCACTAACACATCATGATGTTGAAGTATTTTGGCCAGTAACAAGGAAACATCACCGCACAAAAACGAAACATTATCCAGATTATTCCGCAAGGCATTTTTCTTTGCTTGAGCAATAGCTTCTGCATGAAGTTCAAGACCTATTACGTTATATCCAGCTGCTGCGATGGGGAGAGAAATTGTGCCAATTCCACAATATGCGTCAATTATATTGATTTCAGGTAAAGTAGTGAATAGCCATTCCAGTAATTTAAAGACTATACGTTCTGCCTGCATAGTGTTTACTTGAAAAAATGTTGTAGTAGAAAGCAATAAGGAGAGATTATAAAAATGCTCCTCAATATAAAGATCACCAGCAAGCAATATAGTTTCTTGACCAAGAATAAGATTGTTTTTCTGTCGTTGGATATTTAAAGTTATTCCTTTTACTTCCGGCCAACGCCTATACCATTCGTTAGCTTGTTGATGTAGGCCGTAGAGTTCAGTGGTACTACTTACCAGTGTGATCAACACTTGTCTTGTTTTTTGGCCAATACGAATGCCTAGATGACGGAGTCCTTCCCCAGAAGATAGGTCTGAATCTGCCGGCCAATTCTGCTGTTGAAGATCATCTTTGATCCAAGCCAGATATTGATCGATGCCTCGGTCCAGTACCGGACATCGATCGAGATCAATAATTTGGTGACTGCCGCGTCGGTAATAACCCATAAGTAACTGTCCTTCTCTATTGCGATAGAGGGGAATTAAGGCTCTATTA
The DNA here is from genome assembly GCF_047304515.1 of Prochlorococcus sp. MIT 1306. Lineage (NCBI taxonomy): Bacteria > Bacillati > Cyanobacteriota > Cyanophyceae > Synechococcales > Prochlorococcaceae > Prochlorococcus > Prochlorococcus sp. MIT 1306. The sequence continues at coordinate 991,075 of NZ_CP138959.1, forward strand.
CGATATCCGAGAGCTCTAGTATAATCAGTCATGATTGGTTCTATTTTATGATCCAATTGACCTAAACGTAGAAGTATTTCCCGTAGATGACTTTGCTTTAATAAGCTCTGTCCATGATCATTAAGGTGCTGTATTGAGCAACCTCCACATTCTTTTGCGATTTTGCATGGTGGGTGTCTGCGACTTGAAACTGTCTCAAGTGATTGAACTTTGCGGGCTAACAACTGGTTTCGATGGCGTCTTACAAACTCTATTTGTGCACGTTCACCAGGTAGAAGGTCATTGACTATCACAACCCAATTGTTCCATCGCGCTAGTCCATTGCCATGACGATCTAAATCTACGCATGTGATCTCAACCCTATCACCTGGGGCTGGTGTTGATGTCAAACTTGAGTTTGTAGAGCTAGTCATACCAAGCCTTCCTATTGATTAGGCATAACAATAAAGTCAACACTGTCTATAAATAAGTTATAAATATCCAGATATGTGGTGTAGCTTTGGGAAACATAATCTTAGTCAGATCCAGGAGCCTTTCAAGTGTTCGGATGCCATTTTATTATAGATTGCTTAGAGTGAGCTCCATGTTCATGAGTCTGAGCATAAATAATTAAATTCAATCGAAACGAAGGTGGATTATTCAGGAGCGCACTCTCAAGTCTTATTCTCGATAATCGGCATCGAAAAACTGTCACTTCACAACGAAGAGTTGTTGTCAGCCAGGCTTATGGCATCGAAATAGTGGATTTTATAAGCACTGTCACGATCTCAATTGAGATTTTGCTTTCTGCGCATATCGCCACTTGCTTGAGAATTTAGGATCGAAAAATATTCTGGATCGGGTATGGCAACCCACTGAATAGCTCATGCATGCTTGATGACGCGTTGAATCGACCTGATTATTCCCGCTAAGACCTTTGCCTCAGCAGTCTTATACGAGACTTGAAATCAGTCTCACTCCTGGTCTATAGAAAGATAGGTAAGTCGAACTCGTATCTCACGAATATAATTTATGACACATCATTGGTCCTATGTCTAGACTTATATGATTAGTGGTAGCCAGGACGCCGTGGAATAGACCCTCCTATTGCCCGATCGTTGTATGTTTAGCTTCCTTGTTCCCACATACCCCCCCCCCATGAGCTGGAGTGGTATTAGCAAATGCTGCGTACCTGTGTAAAATGCAGTTACGCAGGATTATAAAGTTAGTGCTAGACAGCTTTTATGATGGGTACAACAGCCATTGGACGCAGCATGGACCGATGAGGAAGTGCAGCTTGAGCACAAGTAAACGGGTTTTTCAATAAATTCGCGTTACCGTTCGAGGTATTAGCGAATATTGAATCTGAGGATATTAATTCTTTTACTGATAACAACAGCAATAGCCTTTCCACACTCTATTTGATCTCGCCTGAATCTTATTCATAGTCTCTTAGTTAGTCTCATAATATAGTAACGAGAGTAACTCTCTGATGACTTAGCCGCAACTCCTTGGCAGTTTGAGCTTTTCTCCTATAGAGACATTTCTGCCCAGTTATTGCATTTGTTGTTTGAAGTAAGCCGAACGCAGCCAAAAGATTCTCCATGCCAACCTACTAAGTATCAATTGGTTCTCACTAATAGACTAATCTTGAGCCACTAATTAGACTATCGAGACTAATCTGGTTTCTCGCGGTAGAGCTCTTTAAGCAATTGATATGCTTCATTAAGCCTTCTCATTGCCTCTGTTGAACCTCCTGCGTCCGGGTGGATGGTTATGGCCTGTAATTTGTAGGCCTCTCGAATGGTAGAAAGTGTCATTGGTGCACCTGCAAGAGATGGCAGTTTGAGAAGTTTGAGTGCTCCATGTAGTGTCATTGTTGATTCAAGTGTTTGGAAAGAGGTGACCTGACGACTCCGTTTAAAGCGATTGACAAATCTGCGGATCAGTGTGGGCATTCTCTCTGAAAGGCTCTTGCAGGCAAACGGATCTTCCAAAATTCCAGCAACCACCATCACAAGCTCAAAGGTCGCCGGTTTCACCTGCCAACTTGAACAGAGTTCCGTCATCAGTCGATTTGCGGCACTCCATGTGAACGGCCGTCCATCAGTGCCATCGACATGAAGCCATATGTCCCTCGCCAACCAGATCATTGCAGCTTCAACGACTGTCTCCCCTGGTGGATTGCCATAAAGTGAAATCCAGTGTCGATTTGCGGCATTAAGACTTTGAATCACATCAGTCTCAGCAACTGTTGTAACTAAGGGCAAGTCCCTCGAATTGTTGCCTGGTTTGTTGTTGCCAAGACTTTCTCGAAGATTATCCGTTTGTTTACGCACAAAGCCTGGCAAATCTATCCCAACTGAATGTGTTGTCTTAACTTCATGACTACTCTTTATTTTGTCTTCCTCTGGCTTTAAGCCAGGTTCACCTCTAGCATTCGATCCCTGCCCTATCAATACCAGTGCTTTTGTCTCATTGTATTCGGGCGGTAAAGATCTAGACAATGATCCACTATCATCGATTTCGAGTGGATTTTGTTCATTTATTTCAAATAAATCTCCAGCCTCTTGATCATCTCGATCATTCTCTTGAGGGGTAAACAGTTCTTCAAGTAAACGTGCTAAAAGATCCCCTCGTGCTCTTAACCCCCATTCCCTTTTAAGTTCATCAAGTCTTGCGATTAGATGATTTGGTAGTTCAACGGTAATCCGTCGCCTCGAATTGTCTTCGGACGCTTTCACTTGAACCCGAACAACTGTAGGTAGCCTATTGGTTTTGCAATTGATGCAACCATTGCTGTTGTGCCTTTATGGCTTCGGTGTAGTGTTTTCCAAGGCTCGAATTGACTCTTTGCGTATTGATAATTGCTAATGGCATAGCATTATTTCTACTAGGACTGGAAATGAGTATTGGTGGCTTGCTGACCGGAGAATTGTGGTTATTGGATTCATTCGCTAATAGTTGCTTTTTGTTTGTGCTCGATTTGTAAGTATCATGATGTCTTTGTTTCTTCGAATTCCTACTCGTTTCAACGGTTTTCGCTTTCACTATAGGCTTAGGAGTTAATGGTTTGGCATGGTAATTCTTACTTACTGTCACTGGTAGCTTGGCTTGGCTTACTTTTTCTTGCTTTTGCATAACCTTATTATACTGTGCAACTGGAACAACACTAAGTAGGTGTCCAGGTGTACTATCTGCAGGATAGACTAAACTAATAGTAACAGGATTATCCTTTTTTGTTGTCAGTTCTAGGTCTGATATAGGAAGACTTTGCCCTGAGCGTAGTCCTACATGAACTTCTTTATATTTATTCTCAGTTTCGATTCCGATTGAACCACGAAATGCTGTGAATGGTTTCTTTTTGCCTGTTGCTGCAGGGTGGCTTAAAACTAATTGATGAGCGCCTGAGCCCTTTAGATTAAGGGTGATATCAAAACGTACACCGTAAGTTCCTACATTATTTACGGCAGAATCAATCATACGAGTTCCCAGAGGGTTGACCTGGATCTCTCTGGTCCCAAAATGATGTTTACGAGTACTGGTAAGAGGTACATGAAGAGCACCATTCTTAAGGTCATGATTTAGTTTAGCGGTATAGTGATCACCAATTGCTACTCCTGCTACACGCGAAAAAACCTTGCCCGTTTCAATTTCACTAATTCTATTAAGATAAGTACGTCCGGGCGCCAATCGCCCGGAATTAAGAATATCTATCAGATTCTTTTCTGATGTTGGCCCCTCTGCAGCAACCACCGCTAATTGAAAAGGTCCGTTGCTAGTCCCACTAAGCAGTCCGTTGGCAATACCTCTTGCAGGTATTTGTGTTGTGAATACAAGTTTTTGAGTGTGAGGTGGAATGACAATATTATCTACTAATTTTCTGTCCAATTTACCTCTCAGCATCTGTACAGCTGTTGCATCCCCCGGACCTGTATTCCATGGACGAGGACCCAGGGGCTTTACACCCATAAGTTTATTCGAATGGTAAGGAGCCTCAAAACTGTTTTTAACTGAACCTCGATCAAATTTAAGTTCGATTGATGAATCTGTTGGATTGTTTGCTATTGCTGCAATAGTAAGCAATCCACGTTGTCGGATGTTGCCAAGTTTACGGATGTCGCGAGGATAATACTTATGATGAATATGAATCCCGAACTTACCGTCAAAGGTAAATTTTGCATTTCTTATTTGTTGACCTGTACGGACGACTACTGCTGAACCTGGAGCTGTATTAACGAGTATCCCTGAGCCAACAACTGTCTCAGGCTGGTTGGAGTGGAGAACGGGAACTTTATTAAAGCTTCCATTGAGAGGACGTGCTGACTGTCCAGCCATTAAGGGCACGGACGACCAGGAAGGTTTTGCGAGAGCAATCTCACAGGCAAGAGTTGAGAGACTTAATGAGACTAGTAATGAGATCTTTAGTGTCACCTTTGAAACCGATGGATTTGTTACGTTGAGGAGCGAGCGCCTAGAGCAACTCGGGCAATTCAAACCTAGTCAGACCAGCCAATACCGCCAAGAAAGACAAAATACGCACTCTTGGCAGAATTTCGCGAAGATTCACCCACCTGTTGGAACGGCATGTTCTCTCCCTTTTGTCTCCCCTCAAATGTTGACTCGGCAGACCGTCGACGTCACTATCAGAATAGGAAGCTTGAAATGCTTCTTTTCCTGCGTGATGGTCTAGAGCGTCGGCTGTCTGCAGTGAAAGCCGCTATAGAGACCTTGGAGCAACAGATCCAGAGGGATCAAAAGCCTGCTTCCTGAGAGGGCAAACAGCGTCAGGAGCCAACTCAGCGCAATCAACAGCGAGTCGCCGAAGGGCTCGCTTTACACGTCTTTGTACGGTCATACAGCTGATCCCCAGGTAACTGGCTGTACTGCGAAGGCTTTCTCCTCTGAGGACTACGTGATCAACCACCGCATACTCTTGGCAATCGAGCTTCTCTAGAGCATTCATAAGCATTCGATTGCGTTCCTTGTCGGCCAGTTCACTCCACTGATCTTTACCAGCTGTTATGAACTGATGATCGAGTGGGTACCAGCGTCCTTTCTGCTTGTAGCTCACTATGGCTGTCCTATCGACAGCACTGAGCTTTTCAAAAAAACTGGCACTGTCCATCAAGGTTGAATCTCTGAGAAGTGTCTGAGCTCGCTCCTCTACTCGCCTAGGTATTTTGACTGGCCCCAGGCTGTCCCTGAGGTAGTGAAGGATTGCACCGCGTATATGCGGTTTTGCAAAGGCAGCAAATGGTACTGACTTGCTACTTTGAAAAAATTGTGCTGCTCGGATAAGGCCCAACATCCCGACCTGAGTGAGGTCCTCTTTGTCCTGTCCAGTTCGAAAAGCGTAGTGAAGCGCTATTGGCCTAACGAGTTGCAGATGTTCTTCGATCTGCTTATTTCGACGTTTGATTTTTTCATTCATGATTTGAATCGGAAGTAAAAAGCGGTCGTTTAGAGATCGCCTGTACCTCTAGCGATCCATGTAATTGCCCTGCAGCACAACCGTAAAATCACGGAATCGTTTTGACCACGCCTTCCAGCAAGGCCTCAGGCCCATGACGATTAAGCCAGGCCAGATCAGATGTTTCTGTGGATAGAAGGTAACCGGCAAATCCAAGAGCATTAATGCTGAAGCCTGCGATTCCATCTCGACTTCGAAGAATCAGTGCGATCCATTCCTTAGTGAGCAGCAAATTGTATGGTTGTCTTGGATGTTGATTCTCTTTCGGATTACCAAGTCCAATCTGCTCGCAAAGCGTTAGATAAGCTTGATAATGAATTTCAGATTCATAATTCTGTGCTCTAGCTGTTGCAGCGCAGCATTGAGTGAGTGGACAGCTTTTCTTGGGTGATGCCTTCAATAATGATTGAAACCACTCCTGTCGAGGACAACTGCGATCATCATCGCTTCGTCTTAGAAATTGCAAGTGTCTGTGAGGTTGGCTAGCTCCAGCCGCTGGAGAACTATTAAAAAACCAAAGCCCCTTGGTATCCTGATCAACACTTAGTAGTGCCTCCCAGTCATGACAACTAAGCCAACCATGCTGAGGAGCCCATTCACGTGTGATCAACAACATGTGACCCTTTTGCACAGGATATTTGTTGAGAATTAGCACATGTCTCATGCCAATTTGACTAACCTCCAACCTTGGGTCCCAAGGCAAAAACGGGTTGGGTTTGGGACCTCTGGCTACGAGATGAGATGGCGGTGGTCCTTTTAGCTTGCGCAGTTCAAAGGGTTCTCCTTGTCGTGCAGGAATTTTGCTGAGCTCGGTGCTGAGAGGTACCAGAGCACCATTTAATTGTGCTGCAGTGCTGCGTACAAGCGCCTGATCCCAGTAATGCTCAATTGCCACGGCTCTGTAGTTTGACTAAGGAAGCACCTGTGTAATACCTAGCAAGAATTTCATTGAACTTCAAACCACGACGTGCCAATTGCTGGGCCCCATGCTGGCTCATGCTCGCTCCTAGGTGGCCATGAGCTTGCAAACTGATATCTGCCGTTGACGCATAAAGGCTTTCAACAATTCCTCCCTTGTAACGAAGAACAATTCCCTTGGTGGCTTGAGTTGCTTGCGTAGAGCGTGATGTTTGGCTTGAAATCCCTCGATATGCCTGCCAACGTGTGGTGTCACCCAGATGGAAATCCTTGTTCGCAGGTCTTGCGATATGGGCAAGCGCATAAGAACGTGCAGCAACAGCCTGGGCTTTAAGTGCCTCGATATTCCAAAGACTGGGCATTTCAGCACCAACAACAGAAGCGACATAATCCTCAAGCGAGAGTTGGTTAATTGCAATCCAGCCATTGCCACGGTTAACTAAATAAACTTTAGATCTATAAGCCTGATTGTTAACATGGATGCCGCTACTGTCTGTGGCAACACATTTGACATCAGCAATCTGCTTCTTATTTATCTTCAACATGTTATTGAGAGTATACTCATTAATCATCCTCCCTGAGTGAAATTTACAAAAACCTGAATCCTTTAATTTGATTTGTATTGGTGGACTTTGACTAATCAGACCAACCCTTAACTCCAAAGACAATGAATTGACATCCTGAGAGGATTGAGAAGCAAAATACGGTGTTGGTTGCGACGAAACGGTCTTTGCATTCGTTGAAACTGATTTATCATCTCGTATTGGCTTTCCACCCTCAAGAAGGAGCTGCATAAGTTGATTTCTTGCTTTTGTTTGATGGAAGCCATTGATTGAGATTAGAAGGATATTAACGATAGCTACGATTAGCCCACAAGCTAGTATGGCTTGTGAAAAATACAGAAAACTATGAGCTTGCAGTTTCACAGAAAGTTTTAAATTAAAACCTTAGAGGTTTCCCCTGATTCGTGCATACTAAATAAATTTATAAGATAATTTTACAGTTGAAAGCCCCACTGTCAATCTTTTTGAGAGTTTGATTAATGGAACTGCAAATAAAGCTATGGACAAAGTCTGACAATTGACTCAAAAGTTCCATAAGCTTTAGGATTAGAGAAAAGTGCTCGATTACAATGATATTCTAATTTAACTGTCTACCAACTCTTTCTCTTTTCGACACATTCCATGCTATAGATATGTTAGAGATTGTTTCAGATTAAGATAAGAATGTATCTTTTCGAAAATGGATCTTGTAAAGTAAATGCTTTACAAGATCCATTAAATATTTACCATAGCTCGGAAGTTTGACAGCTTCAGCGAATATCTAGTGTCGCCTTCTTCAAGGCCAAATAAAGAATAGCTGTAATATAAGGACTTGTGATTACGGGCCAATACCTATTTCTAAAATTTATAAATAAGCAATATTTTAGTACTTGTCACGAAGGGAAGTCTATGCCTGTCGTCGACCTGATTATATTTAGTGTAATTTATAAGGTAAGCTATTGTTAGTAGTTTTTACTATTGTTGGTAACTTTATTGCATATCCTTGCAAAGAAATACTTTCCTTATGCAGCGCTTGTCTTGGAAGTCATTTTATTTATGAAAGCTTGGTGGAGGCCTTAGTCAAAGCTTTTAACTCGATCTAAAGCCCAAGCCGAATACATAAGCCAGATAAACCAGATCCAAATTGGTTCTTTACAGAATTTTTTCCGGATTAGTTATACGTGTTTAACCCATGCATTCAGTACAAGATCAGAACCATGGCTATCAAGGATGCCGCCAATGGTCATCGATGCGCCGCTAACGCCTTCACAAGCGTTTCAATAGGCCCTCTGTGGGGAATTTGCCGGACCACCCCTCGAATAGCCTCCCTAGAGGCTCCCACGGCCACTCTTGCTTAATGGCCATGAGGTGTTGCATTGATGTCGCAAGCGCAGCTCAAGCAACAAAAGCCAAAATGCGTCTGGATCCGATGTGACCAAGCTTCACCAAATATTCTTTGGCAATCACAGTCAGAAAGACTTCTCTCTCGTCGTAATCAATTGCTATCACTGACTTCATTGAGCTATCGCTCCTCTTTTTGAGCATAGGAGTCTGCCGAAGTACTGGCACATTTTTCTTCGAGATGGTTGACGGATGACGGGGGGCAGGCGTTAAAGGTCAATCAGATATGCCTCCTCAATGGATTGGGAGTTCACAGAAGACGCCGCCTTCCTTGCTCTTTGCGATGCCTTTCGCGAAAGCGGTGAATCGTCGGCTATCGAGTTCCTCGCTAATGGGGAGGGTGCTTTTCACTTCCATGAACTGACCCAAAACGCTGCGGGAGAAGGACTGGACCTCAGCGACGCAGGTTCTCTAGACGATTTTCAACAGGAAGTGATCGATACAATGGAGGCGCTTTGCCAGGATTAGATCAGATAAAAGGCTCTCTTTTCATGGGACATGAGTTTGTCCTGAAAATGAACAGCAAGATTCAATTTACAAGTCGCTGAATAAAAACTTGAATTTTAGGCACTGAAATATCTAGCCTTACTGTGAAGAGTCACCAGAGCGGTTGTGCTCTGCTCTGGATGTAGCTGATCATTTGGATCCATTGTCAATCCGATTGAGTCGGCTTTTAACCACTTCAATTGTTGGCGAGAATCGCCAACGTTTGGGCAGGCAGGATAGCCGAATGAAAACCGACTACCTCTGTACCGCTGTGCAAGAACATCTTGCAAAGTTTTAGGCTCGTCTGAATTAAAACCACACTCACAACGTATTCGAGAATGCGTCCATTCTGCGAGAGCTTCAGCCAGTTGAACTGAAAGTCCATGAAAAAAGAGATAGTCTGTATATTCATCTGATTCAAATAACTTCTGCGCAAAAATACTCGCTTTCTCGCCCATTGTTACTGCTTGCATAGGTAAAATATCCTTAGGCGATCCCCCTTCCAGGTCTCTATAGAAATCTGCAATACAATATCTATTGCCACTTTTTTGTCGTGGAAGATTAAACTGGCCTAGTAGACTGTTGCCTTCGTTATTGAAGACTAAAAGATCATTATCTTTCCGACCACATGGGAAATACCCATATGCGACTCCAGGGTGTAAAAGTGACTCGTTACGAATTCTTTGGAGCCAATGCTGCAATATTGGTTCTATTTCATCATTGATATACTGATCATATTGCTCACGAGATTGATCCTTTCTCTTACGTATTTGCCATTGTCCTGAAAATAAAGCGTTTCGGTCTAGATATTGAATGATCTCATCAAGTGGAATTTTATCTAATTTCAGATGTTTTGAACCAAGGAATGGAGGAGTTACTGCGTCTTCTTGGGTAACTTTTTCAGAACGATTAGTATTAACTGGTAAATTAATATGTTGGATGTTCTTTTCGTTTTCCTCTTGAGGCTGTTCGTCTTTATTAGATGGAGGAGAATCAGATTCAGTAGATTGACCTCCTAGAGTCAAGCCATCAGGAGTGCCGTCAAGAAAACCTCTACAATCATCCCAACGATCATTAGAAAGAGCCTTTACATAGGCATCCATAAACCTTAAATCTGTAAATGCATCCTTGCCATAAATAAGCTTCCCTTTATAGACTTCACTGCAATCGTGGTTTACAAATCTAGGGGTCAGAGCAGCACCACCTAATATCACTGGAACGGAAATACCAGAATCATTAAATTCCTGAAGATTATTCTTCATGAATGCTGTTGACTTTACTAATAGTCCACTCATCGCAATACAATCTGCCTGATGTGTCTTTTGAGCATTTATAATTGAAGCCGCGTCCTGTTTAATCCCTAAGTTAATCACTTCATAACCATTATTTGTTAAAATAATATCTACTAGATTTTTGCCAATATCATGTACATCGCCTTTTACTGTAGCAATTAGGAATTTTGCTTTCGATGCGTTGTCTCCTTCTGATTTCTCCATATACGGTTCAAGGTAAGCAACGGCTGCCTTCATCGTTTGAGCTGATTGAAGAACAAAGGGGAGTTGCATTTTTCCTGAACCGAAAAGCTCTCCAACAACCTTCATTCCATCAAGCAGAAATGTATTGACAAGTTGTAGAGGCTTGTAAGATTCCAAACCTTCATCGAGGGCTTCATTCAATCCAATTCTCTCTCCATCAATAATGTGCTGTTTGAGTCGATCTTCAACAGGCAAATCAGCCAATGAAGGGCCTGAAGCGCGTGCTTCCTTGGCACTAACCCCCTCAAATAGACTCGTTAGTTTTGTTAATGGATCGTAGATACAGATGTCGTTTTCAAAGCGTCTTTGGTCATTTATTAAATCACGACATATCCTTTGTTGTTCATCACTTACTTTGTTGAGAGGTAAAATTTTTGCTGGTGAAACTATAGCTGCATCCATTCCAGCATCAGTACAGTCATGAAGAAATACCGAGTTGAGAGTAATCCTGGCAGCTGGAGATAATCCGAAGCTTACATTAGAGACACCGAGAACAACATGTACACCCTCTAGCTCTTCACGAATAATTCGTATTGCTTCTATTGTCTCAATGCCATTTCGTCTATCCTCTTCGATACCAGTTGAAATTGGCAGAGCCAGTGGATCATAGAATATTTCATGAGCAGGTATGCCATATTTAGTTGCATCAAGATAAGCCCGTTTTGCAATCGCGACCTTCTGCATCGCTGTTCTTGCCATACCATTCTCATCGATGGTGCCAATGACTAATCCAGCACCATATTTTTTGGCCAGATCTAAAACCTTGAAGAAACGTTCCTCTCCATCCTCGTAGTTTGTGGAATTAAGTATACATTTACCACCTGAAACCTTCAGCCCTGCCTCCATTTTCTGCCATTCTGTTGAATCGAGCATCAATGGAAGATTGATGTTAGTGACAAGACGGCTAACAAGTTGATTCATATCTTTCTCACCATCACGCCCAACGTAGTCGACATTAACATCAAGAACATGGGCATTCTCTTTAAGCTGCCCTCGTGCAAGACCAACAAGACCATCCCAGTCTTCACTATTCAATAGCTCTCTAACTTTCTTTGAACCACTTGCATTTAAACGTTCGCCAATGATCAAGAACGAATTGTCTTGGTGATAGGGAGTAATTCCATAAATTGAAGCAGCTGATGGTTCATAACCAAAGAGCTGACGTTGGTGTTCGTTTTTACCTTGTCGACATGGTCTTTCAGCAGCACGCATCTCTTTTGCAAGTTCTGCCAAAGCAGAAGTGTGTTCTGGAGTCGTACCGCAGCAACCCCCTATGACTTGAACACCAAGATCCTCTACAAAATGCATGAGTTGCATTTTTAGTTCCAGTGGCTTTAATCTGTAATGAGCAACTCCGCCAATATTTTCCGGCAACCCTGCATTTGGAATGCAACTAATTGTAAAAGGTGAATGTTCTGACAGATAACGTATATGTTCCTTCATTTGTTCGGGACCAGTTGCACAATTAAGACCAAGAATATCAATAGGGAATGGTTCTAAAATTGTCACAACAGAAGCGATGTCTGAACCCAAAAGCATCGTTCCTGTGGTTTCCATTGTCACTGAAACCATGATAGGGCGACGTTCACCAGCTTTTAAGAATGCAGATTCGATTCCTTGCAACGCTGCCTTGATTTGTAAGACGTCCTGACAAGTCTCAACAATGAAAAGGTCAACATCACCTGCTAATAGTCCTTCTGCTTGTTCTTGGAAGGAGTCACGCATCGTGTCAAATGCGATATGTCCAAGTGTGGGCAACTTTGTTGTTGGTCCGATGGATCCTGCGACAAAACGAGGTTGATCTTTTGTGCTGTATTGAGCTGCCATTGATTTTGCTAACTGTGCAGCTTGTCTATTTAGTTCAAAAGCCTGGTCTTCTAATCCGTATTCCGCAAGAACAATGGAAGCTGCACCAAAGGAATTCGTCTCAATGACATCGCAACCTGATTCAAGAAATTGGCGATGGACCTCCCTCACTGCATCTGGTCGAGTAATGACAAGATTCTCATTACAGCCTTCTAGTAATGCACCACCAAAATCATCAGCACTGAGATCCTGTTTTTGCAGGGATGTACCCGTGGCACCATCAAAAACAAGAACAGGACGTTCTGACGAGTGGAGGCGAGCCAAAAAAGCTGATTCTGGTCTGGTGATATCCAATGGGCCTGCTGTCATCCTGTCTCTCATGCTTTGAAGCGATCCTAGATAGCCCCTTACTGATAGACCGGTTGGTCTTCTCAAGAATCAGTCTTTAGTCATACAAATACGTGTTATCCAGTGCTCATAATCCTTATCACGTCCTTGAGTTATCTCCAATAGACGGTCTCGAAGAGCATTCATAATCGGTCGTTCTGTAGCCAACATGGTTGATTCAAGCTGACGTATTGGCGTGATTTTTGCAGCTGTTCCCGTAAGGAACACCTCATCAGCAATAAATAGTTCCGTTTTGTCCACAGGGCGTTCGATCACAGATAAGCCCATCACACGTGCCAGTTCAAGGACACTTGATCGCGTGATCCCTTCCAAAATGTCTTGATCAACCCCGGGGGTAATCAACTGACCATCCCTGACCAGGAATAGGTTCATGCCACTTGCTTCACTAATCTTGCCTCTGCTATTGAGCAACAATGCTTCATCGAATCCACTTAAGACCGCTTCCGTTTTTGCGAGAGAGCTTGTGATGTAAGCACCACTGATTTTGCCTCGTAGCGGCAGTGAGCGATCCTCTTGGCGCGTAAAACTACTGATCCGGCAGCTCACGCCTTCTGGAGAGAGGTAGTCTCCAAGTTCGAGACCATAGATAAGGAAGTCAGTTTCAATATTGTGGAGTCGAGGGGCAATGCCTAGATCACTGGTGTAGACGAATGGTCGCAGGTAAATGGGAGTGGTTGGTCGATTCGCCTGCAACATTGCCTCAAGCGCTGACAGAATTCTTGTCTCGCTGAGTTCCGTCAGCAACAATCGAGCACTTTGACTGAGTCTTTTGGCATGACGGTCTGCCCTAAAGAGCAACATGGTGTTGCTGTTTTGGGGATCAGGTATGGCACGCATGCCTCCGAAAGCGCCTGTGCCGTAGTGCAAAGCATGTGTGGCGACAGAAATCTTGGCCTCTTCGAATGGAACACAAGCTCCCTGGAACCAGGCATAAGGCAGGAACTGATGCATTACTTGGATAGGGCCCTAATGGCCAAATCTTCTCATTACCTCGTCTCACACGTGCCATTTTCCATCAAAGAATGAGCCAATGCATCGATTAGCAAGCCTGCCAGGTGAAGGAACAGCCGAGGAGGTGCTCCTCGTTGAACAACCACAGGCACAAATCCTTCTACTGACAAGTGCGAAAACAGATATTTCCACTCTTGCCTCTGTTCTTGAAGTTCCATCACAGCAGGCGTGGAAGGGCCGTATTCGCGCGCTACCTCTCGCCGCTCTTTCCCATCCAGCTCAGGTTGATCACTATCTCGCTACGACGGCAGCAAAAGCCCAGCTCATCGTTGTGCGCCTTCTTGGTGGTCGGGGTCACTGGAGCTATGGGCTTGAACAACTCGGGATTTGGCAACAACGAGCCTCGTCTCGTCAATTGCTGATTCTTTCTGGCACTACTGATTTGGATTTTGAGCTTCATTCCCTCGGGAGCCACCCCATCCCATTGGCTGATCGGCTCGCTCAGCTGATGCGTGAAGGTGGTGTGGACAACATGGTGATGTTTCTGGGAGTCATTGAGCAACTTCTCGTTGGCACTCCCATCGATCTTGATCACATCGTGTTGAAAGCGATGGTTGACCCTTCACCTTGGGATTGGCGACATGAAGATGGACCCAAGGTGGGAGTTGTGCTGTATCGCGCCCTTTCTCAGGCCGGAGATCTTGCCTTTCCAAAAGCCCTTAATACGCAACTTCGTGCACAAGGGTTAGTCCCGCGTGCTCTCTGGGTCAGCAGCCTTAGAGATCCTGCCGTTCAGCAGGGCGTCAAACACCTGCTTAAGCAACAGAACGTCGCTGCAGTGATGACGACCACCTCCTTTGCATCGGTGCAGTTTCAAGAAGCTGGGCTTGGTTCAGATCTATGGGAGGCCTTGGATGTACCGGTTGTACAGGTACTCAGCAGCGGTCGCTCCCGCAACGAATGGATCAACAGCAGTAGAGGGTTAGACCCTCTAGATCTTTCATTGCAAGTCGTTCTTCCAGAACTAGATGGGCGGATCACTTCTCGACCTGGTGCTTTTCGTTCAACTGTGCAGGCGAATGCCTCACTCGCAACAGCTGTACAGGTTATGGAGCCTGATGATGACGGACTGGCATGGGCAATCACTCATGTAAAGGCCTGGATTCAGCTTCAACAATCTCAGCCCAAGCAACGACGCATCAGTCTTGTTCTGGCCAATTACCCCGTCCGCGATGGGCGTCTGGCTAATGGCGTAGGGCTGGATACTCCTGCAAGCACAGCGTCCATTTTGGGGTGGTTGCAAGAGAGCGGACATGACCTTGGTTGCAATCCGATTCCTGCAGATGGCCAGGATTTGATGAAACATCTACTCAGATCGCGTACCAATGATCCAGAAAGCCAAAACCGACAACCTCTGTCTTATCTCTCACTTTCACAGTATTTGAAGTGGTGGAAAACCCTGCCAGTAGAAGCATGTGAGCCGATTGTTAAACGTTGGGGGTTACCTGAACAAGCTGAGGATCTTGAAGCCGATGGTTTTGCTATCCATGGCATCCTTTTTGGAAAGGTCGTGGTCATGATTCAGCCGAGTCGTGGCTACGACAGCAATGAAATCGCTGACCTTCATTCACCCGATCTACCACCACCTCATCGATACCTCGCTCAATATCTATGGATGCGAGAGGTACATGCAACCAATCTGTTGATACACGTTGGTAAACATGGAAGTGCTGAATGGTTACCAGGTAAAGGTGTAGGTCTTAGTCAATCCTGCTATCCAAATCTAGCTCTTGGAGCAGTACCACATGCTTATCCGTTCATCGTTAATGACCCTGGAGAAGGATCTCAAGCCAAGCGCCGTGGAGCTGCTGTGATCATCGATCACCTCACACCACCCCTTGGTCGAGCCGGACTTCATGGAGACTTACTTAGGCTTGAGTCTTTGTTGGATGAATATGTCGAGGCCACACAGTTGGGGGCTAAACGAGTGCAGAAACTTGAGGAAGAATTGTTGAATCTTTTACGCTTAAATAATTTTCCTGGGCTGCCTGAGGTATTCGATAACTCAGAAAGTTACCGTGATTTACTGATCACAAGTTTTGATCAAGCTGAGGCCTATCTTTGTGAACTTAAGGAGTCTCAAATTCGCACAGGGTTGCATCGCTTTGGTCAGGCACCATCTGATAACTGTGCTGTTGAACTTCTTCTGGCAATAGCTCGGTCACCTTCTTCGGATCAGCCAGGACTTACACAGGCCATCGCAAAGCACCTCGAATTGAACTGTGATCCCTGGTGTGATGAAGAAGGTGAGTTGCTTTCTAGCCATGATACCAAAATTTTAATCAGCTTTGGCCTTGATAATGCTCGAAGAACAGGCGATGCAGTGGCCTGGATCGAAGAACAAGCTTTGATGTTTTTAAATGTTCTTCTAGACAAAAAACAGATTGAAAAGAGGAAGGGCAATGATCAACTATCACTTGTAAAGCCACTACGAGATTGGCTCAAGTCTTCTAAAAATGATCCACTACTTTCACGAATCAAACATGACCTCTGGCCTCGGCTTATCACTAGCCCGAGGAAAGAACATGAAGCACTCCTAAAGGCTGTTTCTGGACGCCGTATAGCAAGTGGCCCTTCTGGAGCTCCAACTCGTGGTCGCCCAGAAGTTCTTCCTACTGGCCGAAATTTTTATTCAGTGGATCTACGTGGACTACCTACAGAAGCAGCTTGGGACCTGGGGCAGCGAAGTGCAGAACAGTTGTTGGACTTACATCTACTTGATCATGGTGAGCCACTAACTCATCTTGCGCTTTCTGTATGGGGAACAGCAACCATGCGCAATGGCGGCGAGGACATCGCGCAACTGATGGCATTGATCGGTGTTCGACCTGTTTGGGATGGTCCCAGTCGGCGAATGATTGATCTAGAGGTCATCCCCTTAAGCCTTCTTGGACGTCCAAGGGTTGATGTTGTACTAAGGATCTCAGGTCTCTTTCGTGATGCTTTCCCCCAACTTGTGAGTTGGGTGTATCAGGCTCAACAACTCATTTCAAATCTAGAAGAAGATGACAAATTCAATCCCTTGGCAGCAACGACGCGCCAGCACGGACCTCAAGGCAGAATCTATGGCTCTGCTCCAGGGGCATATGGCGCGGGGCTTCAAGCATTAATTGACTCTGGCTCTTGGGAAGATCGTTCTGATCTTGGCGAGGCCTATTTGAGCTGGAGCCAATGGCGATATGACGGTGCATCTAATCCAAGCCTTGATCGAGAGGGGCTTGAGCGCAGCTTGCAGGATGTGCAGGTCGTGCTTCACAACCAAGACAACCGCGAGCATGATCTCCTCGATTCAGATGATTACTACCAATTTCACGGTGGATTAGCAACTGCTGTGGAAGTGATCTCAGGGCAACGTCCTGAACTTTGGTTCGGAGATCATTCTCGACGAGAGCGTCCAAGGCTAAGTCGACTTGAACGAGAAATCGACAAAGTCGTACGTAGCAGATTGTTGAATCCACGCTGGATCGATGGTATGAAACAACATGGATATAAGGGAGCATTTGAAATGGGTGCAAGCTTGGATTATCTCTTCGCTTATGATGCAACGACTGATCGTATTCCAGATTGGTGTTATAGCGCTCTATGTGAGCAATGGTTAGAAGAAAAAGATATTCAAGATTTCCTCCAAGAAAATAACCCATGGGTTCTTAGAGATATGGCCGAACGCTTACTTGAAGCCGCAAACCGTGGCATGTGGAAATCAGCATCGCTCGACAAGATAGCAATACTAAAACAACTTGTTTACACCAGTGAGGCTCAGATTGAATCAAAGCCCGACGATTTTTTGCCGATTAAATAATCGCCCATCAATATTGATCATACACATTTCTCTAAACACAAATATTTGATACGAATCACGCCTCACATTTTCTCTTTATTAACAATTATCAAGAGCATAGAGAATAGTTGGTCAAGAGATTATGTGATCAAGGGATTAATTGATGAGCCAATGGAAAATGACATGCTTGTCTCTTCGCCAATTGGCTCACTGTTAAGACTATAGTTATTTCAAATACTGGATAAGTATTGCATCCAACTGACAAAGGATTAAGGTAGTAATCAACGAACTAAATGATTTTTAATTCTAGGCTAGGCATCCATTAGGAAATGAAACCTATCTTTTGTAATGCTATAGACTAGGCCCTGAATTATATTTCAATGTTAGGTTGTCTCGTGAATGCTAAGCTGATTCCATCAAGTAGAACCCCCTTATTGCCAGATTTATAAGCATGTTTCAGGGTTTCATTCTATTACAAGCACCTGTCCTAAAGATGTAAAAAAGCCATTAACTGGTCAATTTGTAAGCTTAATCTTAAAATCATAGTCATACTAATGAGCAGGAATGGATTTAGCGTCCGCTGAGGTCAAATCCATGTGTATCAGTTCCACATGTACGCATTAGCCCAAGACCCTGCAACTGATGATCGATTTCTTCACATATGAATGGTGTTGGATGCCAATTGGTCTGAAAGTCGTAGTCATACCATGCTTCACCAGCATCGAAGCCAAGTTCAGCGGCTGCTTCTATAAGCAGAGTATGCCGCACGCGGTATCGAGCTGGATGGGCTAGCACTGCCAATCCTCCTGCCTCATGAATCGCCTCTTTTACAGCTTTAGCCTGTAATGATCCCCCAGTGGCAGAGTTATTTTGGCAATAGATGTGAAGAGCACGATGCCCAACCTCAAAGCCAAGAGCCAGGACATGGACAAGACAACCTTTCAACAAGCAACTGATTTCTAAACCACTCCAAAGTCTTGGAACCGGTAATCCTTGATCACCTCGCCTAGCAAGCCATTCCTTCATGGGATGATGGGCCTGAGTGCTGTGGTGATCTGTGACCGCTATATGTTGCAAACCCCTTTCGCTTGCTTGCGCAATTAAAAGCTCTGGCTCAAGGCTGCCATCACTGCAAATAGTATGACAGTGAAAATTCATAGTATTTGGACAACTCTCAGAACTAACACCCAAGAGGATTTCCCTTAGAGGATGAGAAACATCAGCCATTATTTAGCGGGCTTTCTAATTGTCGACTAAGCCTTAATCGTCTCCATCGCGCATAAAACTGAATTGATGCCGCCATAAACAGCACAAGGCCAACGATCAACCAAGTAGCTGCACCTGTTGGAAACTGGTTTTTGAAGACAACCAGCATCACTACTAGCACTAAGAATAAAGTTGGAAGTTCATTTAGGGCACGAAGCTGACGGCCGCTCCAGCTGCATTCCCCGCGATTCAACTGACCCATTAGCCGATAGCAGAAAATGTGGTAGGCGATTAGCGCAGCCACCAAAGCAAGCTTTGCTTGCATCCAAGTTTGATTGAGCCAACTCGGTTGAGTGATCAGCAATCCAACAGCCATGGAAACGGCAAGAATCATCCCGGGAGTGGTGATGATATTTGCCAATCGACGCTCCATCAGCGTGTATTGCTCTTCAAATGCTTTTTTGACAGTTGGTTCCAATTCAGCTGCTTCCACGTGATAGATAAACAAGCGCACAAGATAAAAAAGGCCCGCGAACCAAACCACAACCCCAACAATGTGGAGAGTTTTGAACCACAGGTATGCCTCGGGCGGAAAGGTCATGGATAACTATCAGCAATCTGCTGAGATGAGGTAGTAATGAGAATTAAAAAAAGTGATCCGTCTTGATCAGGCAACCTCCTCCAACGCCTTATCGGCTTCAGGGTGGAAATAGGTCCAAACCTGAAAGGCAAGTGCTGGTCCAAGCCCTGGTGCCTGACTAATTTGCTGGACGCTAGCCAACTGAATAGCATCAATGGATTGAAAGTGTGCAAGAAGGTCACGAACACGCCTAGGCCCAAGTCCAGGGATGTCTGTAAGCCGCGATCTGTTCATTCTTACCCCTCTTTGTTGGCGGTGATAACTCACGGCAAAGCGATGTGCTTCATCCCGAAGCCGCCTTAAAAGGACGACACCCAACTGATCAGGATCAGAATCCAATGGTTTTCTTTGTCCAGGTACAAAGATCTGTTCATGTTTCTTAGCCAATGAACAAACGACGAGATCCTCATGAAGGTCAAGCTCGCGTAATGCTTCCATGACTGATGAAAGCTGACCCTTACCGCCATCAATCATCACCACATCAGGCCAATCATTGAGACCATCTGTCTGCAAGGTGCTGCCACTGCAGCGCTGCAGGTTTTCAAAATCTGATCCTTCTTGCTTCACCCTTGCCCAACGACGAAAGCGACGGCGCATAATCTCAGCCATCGCCATGAAGTCATCGCTATGGCCAGATTTGATACTACTACTTTTAATTTTATACTTTCGGTAATGCTGTTTAGCGGGTAGCCCATCGATAAATACAACCTGTGATGCAACAGCATCACTTCCTTGGATATGACTAATGTCATATCCTTCGATTCTTCTTGGCAGTGTCGTGAGTTCAAGCAACTGGGCAAGATCCTCTGTTGCCAATTCCTGTTGTTGCTGCCCACTCTTCGCACGAGATAATTCAAATACTGCATTGCGTTCAACAAGTTCTATCAACTCTGCTTTTGCTTGGCGTTGAGGACAACTGATTTGAACACGCCGACCGCGTTGCTCACTGAGCCAATCAATTAGTAATTCTTGCTGAGGTAATGAGTATTGAACAAGAACTTCTGGCGGGACTTCTACAGCATCTACTTGACTGTAATGTTCTTCGATAACTCGCTGAAGTACACTTCCAAGAGTTTGATCGACTGCATCAGCAGTAAAGCCAAGACGATTAACAAGTTTACCTGCACGCATCTGAAAAAGCTGAACTGCCGCAACCCTATGATCGCTTGCAATAGCAAGTACATCTCGGCTTACGCTTGAATCTGGTAAGCTCATCTTCTGTTCTTCTGTAAGTTGTTCTAACCCTTTAATCTGATCCCTTATGTTAGCGGCTGACTCATAGTCCAATCGATCTGAATAACGTTCCATTTGCCTCTCAAGCAAAACCTTAAGCTCTTGATTCCTGCCCTGAAAAACCATCGCAACTTTGCGAAGAACATGATGATAATCCTTTGGTGTGATCTTCTGCTGGCATACGCCAGGGCAACGTCCAATTGAATAGTTAAGGCAGGTACGATCCTGGTGCAATGGCCGTGGTCGTTGTCTCAGCGGGAACGAACGTTTGACAAGAAATAAGGTTCTACGCAATAGTCCTACATCTACATATGGGCCATAGAAGCGATCATTCTTATTTCGGAAACGTCGCCTCCTTGTGATAAAGATACGTGGATACTCCTCGCTCCATGTAATGCAAATATAGGGATATTTTTTGTCGTCTTTTAACAACACATTGAAATGTGGCTGTTGATTCTTTATCAGGTTAGATTCCAGAACTAAGGATTCAGCCTCGCTATCAGTTACGATAAATTCAATCTCAACAATTTGTCGCACCATCAATCGAATACGAGGCCCATGATCACTGCTACTTCGGAAATAACTTCTTACTCGATTTCGTAAACATTTTGATTTACCCACATATAACAACCTGTCTTCTCCATCACGCATGAGATAACAACCAGGTTCAGCTGGAATCTCCTTAAGCCTTTGCTCAAGTCTTTTTTCATCCTTTAGAAGGATGGTGCGCTGAGAAGCGTTGGTCAAATTATTTTCAACCGCCGTATGACCAACCCGTTGAAGCGAGGTTAAGCGCATCCCCATCCTGATTTAGATGGGCTGATCTCACTTCTCCGACGAAAACAGTGTGATCACCATGGACGACCTGGCCCACAAGTTCACACTCAACTCCACCAATAGCATCCTCTAGCAGGGGTAGACCCAATTCGCCATAACGAAAGGGGGCTGACTCAAAGCGGCCTCCCATCGCCGACTGAGGCTTAAAGAAAACTGCCGCAAGTTCTTTCTGATCAGCCCGAAGCACATTGAGCGAGAAATGCTTGGTTCGCTCGATGATTCCATGACTGCTTCCTTCTGATCGAACTGCCATAACAACAAGAGGTGGTTCGAACGACCCTTGAGTCACCCAACTTGCTGTAAAGCCATTGATTTCATCACCTTCACGGACTCCACAAATAAAAAGACCATGGGGGATTTTGCGAAGCAAAACCTTTTTCGCTTCTAGATCCAGTGCCATTGAGAATCTCATCAGATCTACCAACTCTAAGCAGCACCTCACTGCATAGGATCCAGAAGTGGTTTGATTGGATCATGAGGGCCCTTTACCCAGGCAGCTTTGACCCTTTAACACTGGGTCATCTGGATTTGATTGAGCGTGGCTGCGCACTCTTCGGCGAGGTTGTGGTAGCGGTTTTAAGCAACCCTGCCAAAACGCCAGCATTCACCTTGCAACAGAGGTTTAACCAGATTCATGTGGCTACAGCACATTGCAAGGGCGTAAGCGTGATCAGCTTTGATGGCCTCACAGTGAGATGTGCTCGTCACAACCAGGTTGATCTGATCCTGCGTGGTCTTCGTGCGATGAGTGATTTTGAGTATGAGCTCCAAATTGCTCATACAAACCGCTCCCTGGCTCCAGATTTTGAGACAATCTTCCTTGCGACTGCAGCTCATCACAGCTTTCTCAGTAGTTCTATGGTGAAGGAAGTCGCCCGTTTTGGTGGCAATATTGATCACATGGTGCCTGAGGTGGTGGCACAAGACCTCCACAGGTTATTTAATTGAGCTTTAAAACTAAAATTGTGATGAGCGAGCCTAGGTTCACCGTTCTCGAACAGCTCGACCAACTCGAAGAGATAGTTCTGGAAGGCAGCCGTATTCCCTTTAGTGGCTCTCGCCTAGTGAATGAACAGGAAGCGGTCGAAGTGCTTGATGCCGTTCGAGAGACCCTCCCTGGGCAAGTGAACCAGGCCGATCAGTTGCTCCAAAAACGTGATGATTTCATCACAACTGCTCGAAAACAAGCAGAAGAGATTGTTCAGCAGGCCAATCAACAGCGCGAGCAGTTGGTCAATGCAGCGTCCATTCGTCAAGAAGCGGAAAAACAGGTTGCCGAGCTTCGTGATCAGAGTCGCCAACAATGCGAACAGCTGCTACAAACAACTAGGCAGCAATCTGCTCAGCTGGAACATGAGATGCAGTCGAAACTTGCTCAACTTGAGCAGCAGTTCGCTAGCCGTCGACAGCAACTTGAGCAGGAGGCCCTGGAGCGTAGACAACAACTGGATCGTGAAGCCATTGATATCAAAAGGCAGCTGACCGAACAGCACGAACGCAACCGTCAACAAGCAATCCAAGAACTAGATCAGATCAGATCAGAGGGATCACGACTCCAGAAGGAAGCTCAGAACGAAGCTGAACGGCTACATAACGATGCTCTTCAGTTCAGGCAGCAAACTCACCAGCAATGTGAGTCACTTATTCAGCGCAGTCGTCGTGAAGCCGCTGGTGTCCAGGATGGTGCAAACCGTTATGCCGAACAGACCCTTGGAGAACTTGAGCATCGCCTCAAAGAAATCTCTCAAGTCATCATTGCTGGTCGCCAAGAGCTGGTGAAAATCCAAACCATCAGCAGTCATGAAAGTCGCGGTTCAACTGACCAACACACAGACAAGGCCGTGCCGATCAACCGGGGGCGTAGAGCTAATTCGAAG
Organism: Prochlorococcus sp. MIT 1306; assembly: GCF_047304515.1. Taxonomy (NCBI): domain Bacteria; kingdom Bacillati; phylum Cyanobacteriota; class Cyanophyceae; order Synechococcales; family Prochlorococcaceae; genus Prochlorococcus; species Prochlorococcus sp. MIT 1306. The sequence goes on from NZ_CP138959.1 coordinate 1,014,205, forward strand.
TTGAGAGCGATGAAGAACACGGGCTGAAGCGTTGGGTAGCCTTCAACAACAAGCCGATTGTTCTATTTGGTGAGCTGGCGCCATTAGCTATTGCACTCACGTAGCGTGGTCCATCTACTGTCTCAAGAATTCCTGAGATAGAACGCACTCCATTGAGAGTGCCTGTTTTTCCCCAGAATTTCCCTTCTAGGGAAGTACCTCTAAACAGTTTGCGCAACGTTCCACGCTGTCCTGCTATGGCCATTGAGGCTTGATAGTAGGGAGCAAGAGGGTGATGTCCCATACGCATCAACAAAGTCGCCAGAGTTTGGCTGCTCATTCGGTTGTTCCTTGAGAGCCCGCTGCCGTCGGCTATGCGTAGCCCTGTCAGAGGAAGATTTTGTCTTTGCATCCAGCGCATAGCCTCCCTGGAGGCAAGCCTCACATCCCAGCTTTCAGCGGCGTGTCGAAGCAGCACCTCTGCCGTGAAGTTATGGCTCTCCGCATTAGCAAGACTCACCAAGGCATGCATCGGTGCGGAATCTTCCTCATGAAGAAGAACGGACTGGGCAGAACTTGTCTTCACCTGGTCGTGGTTGACAAGGCTTAAATGAGCTTTGCCCCCCTGCCGATGTATTTCGCGCTCTAGCAAGCGTTGTAAACGACCAATTGGATTGGTCACAGCCACATCAAGGGCATTGCTTGTTAGTGCAAGACGGGTGATCGGTGCTCCATAGGCATAAATGCGGTCAGCTGGGTGCCAATCACTTGGCCACCAGCGTTGTTGAGGCTCCTCACGGATCAGTAACTGGAGATCGTCGTGTGAACGAAACGTGCGCGAACCACCCTGACCAAGAGCTGCCATCGCAAAGCGTTGTATCTCTGTGACACCTAGATCAGGATCACCTTCACCACTGATTTCAAGTACCCCATCAGGGCGTCGCAATAGTTGGGTGTGCAACTTGAAATCAGGGCCGAGCTTATCGAGCGCAAAGGCCGTTGTAATCAACTTCTGATTGGAGGCTGGAACTTTGGCAACAGTTCCGTTGATGTCTGCAAGGAGCTGACCGTGACGATCTACGACGCTCACGCTCCATGCCGATGAGCCCTGGCCGAGTAAGGATTTGAAACTCCTTTGCAAGGAAGGGCAGAGTCGCCCAGATTGAAGAGAAGGCCAGCCCTGGACGGCAACTGGAGGGGGTGGTGAAAGAACAGTTGGGGCTGCATTCACATTAGAACCGATCAGGATTCCCCCAGCTCCAAGAATTCGGATCAACAATTGAGAATGGGTTCTCTTAGTGATCTGGAAACTTGCAGGGATAATCTTCATTGAACACTGACACCACTCACGGTTCCGTTAATTCGATAGGTGGATCCCTCTAGCTCAACTGGTGTGCCAATTTTGAGTTTTGTTCCAGCTAACACAACTCCCGCCTTGGAGACTGTGCCGTCACCTTCAAGTATGAAGCGAGCATCAAGAATACTGTTGGCAGCCAAATTGGGATCTGTTGCGATGACGACAGAGCCGTCTGGCTGGACCGCCACGAGCTTGCTTCTGAGGTCTTCGATGCCCTTAAGTTTCAGTGAACCGGCAGGCTGATTGCGAATAACGATACTGGTGCTGCCCTGGGCCAAGGCCGCTTCGATCAGTGCATTGGGCTCAGCTGTAGGCACGTTGCGAACATCGACAGAAACCTGCACAGGCCTCATGAGGCCTGTCGCCCTGGCCAATGAATGACTTAACTTCGGACTCCACAACACACCCCCCAGAGCGATGAGTGCCACGATTGCGGCAATCCCATCAATAGGGGTGAATTGTTTCAAAAGGGTTGGGCGACTCATAAAAACTCTTCAGAGCTGCACCATACGGAGACCGATCCGATTGATCAAGTCAACCATTGGTCTCTCAAGCGATGCAAACAATGAACTGATTACTGTTGTCTGCCTGATGTCCGCTTGATGTACTAAGTGCTAACAAGAGCAGCGTCGATGGCTTCAGCATCTGGACGCTGGTCGAAGGTAGTGGTCTCTCGATATCCATCAACATCAGCACGAAACAAGATCCATTCGCCTGGGTGCGAACGCATCAACGCACCAGACTCCAATGGTTCAAGCCAATAGGCCTTACGCCATAAAGATAAAAATCCTCGTCTACGTTGTCTAGCAACGCCTCCAATTCCTACAGCACTATCTTCCAAACGGCCGTTCAGCATGACAACAGCACCTGAATGTTTGTTGCATAGGAGTTCAAACTGCTCGTAATCGCTGGGTTGTGGTGCAACAACTAAAAAGATACGATCATCATCTTTTCCATTCTTCTCAGCGAGTAAATCATTGATTGAAGAGATCTGATTAGCAAGTTCAGGAGCATTGTGTTTAGCCAGGGCTGCACCACCCATATCAGGCCAAACAAGAACAATCTCAAACCCATCTTTTTGCAGATTCTGCATCAGGCGTAGAGCCACGGGCATCAATTTCAAGCCCTCAAACTTCAAATTCACCTCCCATCGCCCCAGGGGTTGATCCTTTAAAGAGGTTTGTAGAGCCTCCAAAACCATGTTTTCGGCAGCGAGGAGGTCAGCGGGAAGAGTTTTTATCACAGGGTGGGATGGATGATTTAAGGATTAGAAGTAAGGCTCATTCTGGCGATGCTGCTGCAATCATGGCCTGCTCCAGAAGATCAGGGATCTGATCCAACTGTGTTTCGTCTAACCATGACCCCAGAGAGAAACGTAATCCTGACTGAAGCCACTCAGGTTTGATCTGCATGGCCTCCAGGACAGCACTGTTTTTTGGTTGCCCTGCCATACAGGCACTACCGCTACTTGTTGCCACGCCAAGTCGTGAAAGTTCTCGCACAACAGCTCTACCAGAGATGGGCTGGTCATCTCCTGATCCCACAAGCATAGATATATGGTGAGGCAAACGATTGATTGGATCGCCGGTGAAGTGAAGTCCGGGTAAGGTCTGCAGGTTGATTCTTAACGCGTCACGCATTCTTTGAACTTTGACCTGGTCGGCAAACTCAACATCAGCACACCCTGGCCTGGATAGCTTCAAGTGTTCGAGGGCCATCGCCATGCCTGCTACTAAGGCGACAGATTCTGTACCAGCCCGAAGCCCCTGTTCTTGGCCACCACCACCCTGTAAAGGTTGTAAAACCTCTATCAATTCAGGGCGTAATAGGAGCAAACCAATTCCCTTAGGCCCCTGAAACTTGTGTGCTGATGCGCTAAGTAAGTCTACCGGCAGATCAGCCCAATGCAGTAGTCCCTGACTAAGAACTTGAGTGGCATCAGTGTGAAAAACAATGCCCCTTTCCCTACAAGCTAAGCCAATCGTCTTAATCGGTTGAATGGTACCGACCTCACTTTGACCCCAGATAATTGAGACCAATCGTGTTGGCGGAGCAAGCATCTGATCTAGATCCTCAAGTTTGACGCGACCTAGAGGATCAACAGGCCAGTAACACACGTCCCAGCCCTCATGCTTGAGGACCTGAGCTGCTGCAAGAACAGCAGGATGTTCTACCGCTGAAATCACTAGACGGCCCGACTGCATGGAACGAGCCATGCCCAAAAGGCCTAAATGAATAGATTCTGTAGCTCCCGAGGTCAAGACCAGCTCTGTTGAGCTGGCCATTAGGCATGATGCGATCATCTGACGACTGCGTTCAAGTAATTCAGCAGCGATCAGGCCTGGGCCATGAAGACTCGAGGGGTTACCCCAGACACTCTCCTGAACTTCCAAGATGCGTTGAATCACCTCTGGTCGAGGCGGAGTCGTTGCACAAGCATCCAGATAAATTTCAGAAGGGCACGAACTAGATCTGACCATCCTTTCCTAGAACGATTTGAGTGTGATGCCCCAATGAATCAAAAGCAGGAGCGATCATGCTTTCTAACAAGGGATTAGTTAAACAATCATTCACCGTTTTAAGGGAATCAACCTCAGGGTTTTTATCTTATCCAAGATAGGAGTCTCTATTAATTCTAGAGCTTTTAATGTTTCCAGAATATTCGATGTCTTCAACGAATTTGATCTGATCATCTTGAGGTAAGACCTCAGGATGACTTGGCGTGAGAAGAGGTGTTAAAACCCCGTCAAAGACAGGTTCAGCGGGCCCCGTCATAAAAACAGAACCCCTACGCCCTGGCCAACTGATCTGTAACACACCTCCTGGTAAAAGAACCTCCGCATGGTCATCAGAAAGACCAAGCAAACAAGCTGCTACAAGAGATGCACAGGCTCCTGTACCACAAGCCAGGGTTGGTCCCGACCCACGTTCCCAAACCCGAATTTCAAGTTGATTCGTACTGTGTATTTTCAGGAAATGAACATTTGTTTTGGCTGGGAAGGTCTCATGTTTTTCAAGTCTTTGTCCCCATTTTTCAAATGGAATACTTTCAAGATCTTCAACAGGCACGATCACATGCGGATTACCCATTCCTACAGCTGCAACATTCAATGATGTACCACCCAAGTGGCACTCGCCCTGGGGCAATCCAGCAGAACCAATTGTCAGGGTGGTAGGTATCGATTCTGGGTCTAAGAATGGAGATCCCATATCTACGCAAATTTGTCCATCTTCCTGCAAGATTGGACAAATTATTCCTGCTAGGGTTTCTATGTTCCACAGCTGAGCACACAAATCTCCGTCGATATCAGCCAAGAAACGTGTTAAGCAACGGATTCCATTGCCACACATCTCGGCCAGGCTGCCATCAGCATTGAAAATTTGCATTCTCAGATCACCATCAGCCCTAGGTGGTAAAGCAAGAATCAGCCCATCAGCTCCAATCCCGAAGTGTCGATCACAGATTTTTCGTACCCAGGCTGGATCAGGATTGATCACTTGATTAGACAACTGACCCTCACGCCCATCAATCAGGACGAAGTCGTTGCCGAGACCCTGATATTTGCTGAACTGCAACATAACCAGCTTGTAACGATCCCAATCCTATGGAGCCCCCCCCTCTCAATCCCAGCCTTCCAGGGATTCGTCTGATTCAGGGTTGGGTGCGCGATGAGATCCCTCTCAGTCTTGAATTAGCTGATGGGCTCCGATTGGAAGGCCGCTTACTATGGCAGGACCCGGAATTCCTTGCCCTGGAACGGCCTGGATCGAGTCAACCTGTGCTGATTAACCGTCGGGCTGTACTGATAATTCGTCCACTGGGCTAACTCAACTCCCTAGCGTCATCTTGTTATGGCACGATCGAAAGTTGGTGAAACTTGTACGTGACGGAGTCTTTCCCCTCAACGTCTGCCTCCAGCCACTCCTCAGCTCGATATGACCCTATTGAGCTTGAAACGCGTTGGCAAAAGGAGTGGTTACGACAAGGATTAGATCGAACGCCAGTCGCTGAAACTAACCAGAAACGCTTTTACGCCCTGTCGATGTTTCCTTATCCATCAGGGAAACTGCACATGGGCCACGTACGCAATTACGTGATTACCGATGTGATTGCCAGGGTGCAGCGCATGCGCGGTGATGCGGTACTTCACCCAATGGGATGGGATGCCTTTGGCTTACCAGCTGAGAATGCAGCCATTGCCAGAAACGTGGATCCAGGTGATTGGACAGACCAAAATATTGCCCAAATGAGGGCCCAGCTTGATCGGCTGGGCTTGTCGATTGACTGGGACCGCCAACAGGCGACTTGCCATCAGGACTATTACCGCTGGACCCAGTGGTTGTTCCTTGAACTTTTTGCGGGTGGACTGGCTTATCAGAAGGAAGCGACAGTCAACTGGGACCCCATCGACAAAACTGTTCTGGCTAATGAACAGGTAGATGGCGAGGGTCGTTCATGGCGATCAGGCGCTCTTGTGGAACAGCGACAACTCAAGCAATGGTTCCTGCGAATCACCGACTATGCCGATGCGTTAATTGATGACCTTGATGAATTGACTGGCTGGCCCGAGCGTGTCCGCACGATGCAAGCCAATTGGATTGGTCGCTCTCATGGTGCTGAAATTAAGTTCAGAGTTGCTGGTCAGACCAACTCAATCATCACGGTCTTCACAACAAGGCCAGACACACTTCACGGTGCCAGCTATGTGGTTTTGGCACCTGAGCACCCCTTGGTTGAAGCCCTAACAAGTCCGCAACAACGTATTGCCGTTACTGCATTCTGTGACCTTATAAGCCAACTCAGCGTCAAAGATCGCACCGCTGAGGACCAACCAAAACGTGGGGTTCCGATAGGTGCACAGGTGATCAACCCAGTGAATGGTGAATCGCTACCAGTTTGGATTGCCGATTACGTATTGGCTGACTATGGCTCAGGAGCAGTCATGGGAGTACCCGCTCATGATGAGAGGGATTTCATCTTTGCTCGCAGCCACGAACTACCGATACGCATTGTGGTTCAGATGCCAGATTCAGACAAGCATCACAATGATGGAAAAGCCTGGACCGGAGCCGGAGTACTTGTAAATTCCGGAGCCTTTGATGGTCTCTCCACAGAGGAAGGGAAGGTTGCGATTACAACCCATGGTGCGTCTAAGGGTTGGGCTCAAAGCAAAGTGCAATACCGTTTGCGCGATTGGCTTATTTCGCGTCAGCGCTACTGGGGTTGCCCGATTCCAATCATTCACTGTGCAAGCTGTGGAATCGTTCCTGTTCCGCAAGAGGACCTCCCTGTAACCCTTCCTAGGGACATAGATCTTTCAGGAAAAGGAGGATCCCCCTTAGCTCAAGAACAGGATTGGGTTGAGGTGAAATGTCCTATTTGTGGTGAAAAGGCTCACAGGGAAACAGACACGATGGACACCTTTATGTGTTCTTCATGGTATTACCTACGTTTTGCTGATCCACTCAATAGTCAACGTCCATTTGACAAAGATATTGTTGATGAATGGTTGCCTGTTGATCAATATGTAGGTGGTATTGAACATGCAATCCTCCATCTCCTATATGCACGCTTTTTCACCAAAGCACTCCACGATAGAAACTTGATTGGCTTTAAAGAACCATTTAATAGATTGCTTACTCAAGGGATGGTTCAAGGGCTCACCTACCGCAATACTAAAAATGGCAGTTATATTTCTCCTGAACTTGTTAGTGATGAAGGTGATCCGAGGCACCCAGAGTCTGGAGATAAGCTAGAGATCCTGTTTGAAAAAATGTCTAAATCTAAATATAATGGCGTTGATCCTGCCGTTGTAATCGATCGATACGGTGCTGATACCGCTAGGATGTTCATTCTTTTTAAAGCGCCACCAGAGAAAGACCTGGAATGGGACGATGCAGATGTTGAAGGCCAATTTCGTTTTCTGCAACGACTTATTCGTCTCATTGATAGCTTTGTATGGCCTAAAACTGATGAGGATAATGCCTCCATTTCTTCCACAAACTTGACGATATCTTCAGCTGATCTCAGTGAAGAAGAGATCAATATGAGAAGAGCTACTCACATGGCGATAGAAGCAATAACTGAGGATTTAAGTGGAGACATTCAATTGAATACAGCTATCTCCGAACTCATGAAGCTATCCAACTCCTTGGGTGGAAAACTAGATAAGGTTCGTACTGAAGTGGCTGCAGAGGCTCTTTCAGTTTTAGTTCGATTAATGGCACCCTTTGCTCCTCACCTTGCAGAAGAATTCTGGATGAAGCTTCATGGGCAAGGAAGCATCCATCAACAATCCTGGCCTGTAATTGACCCAAGCGCACTTGTGCTCGAAACAATTGAGCTCGTCATTCAAGTCAAAGGTAAGGTACGTGGAACAATCCAGGTTCCTGCTAACGCAGACAAAACGGCATTAGAAGAATTGGCCTTAAAGAGTGACATCGCCGTTAAATGGTTAGAGGGTCAATCGCCTAGACGGGTCATCATTGTTCCAGGCAAGTTGGTGAACCTAGTGCCATAGAAACGATCAGCCTTTGCTGAAACGTAGTGAAGTCGGAATTCCCCAATCACCTTCTGCAACGTAACCACGCTTATTCGCAGTTAAATGCCTCATGATCCAAAAGATGGCTTCTTCTGACCCATCTCCAATCAGTTGATGGATCTCTCCAACTGAACGGTCGACTCCATCAGCAAGCAAGGCTTCGACTCGAGACTGCAAGTTAAGGATTGCAGCGGCTGCTTTTTTACCTGATTCCACTCCAGGCTGGTGATACGCATTAATATTGACAAGTTCACCATATAAACCAACTGCCCTCTCAAACAAAGCAACTAATGCGCCGAGTCGACGAGGATCAAATCGACGCATCGAAATACTGAGGCTCTGACGACCTCCCTGACTGAGCGCTGCGCGAGTGCCTTGCAGGAAGCCATCGAGAAAATCACCTGGATGCTCATTGTTGATCGCCGGTATGTTCTCAACATCCTCAAGCACCTCAATAAATGTGGCGAAGAAATTGTCAACACCATCGCGCAATTGCTGCACATAAGCATGTTGATCAGTTGAACCCTTGTTGCCATATACAGCAAGGCCTTGATGCACAACATTGCCATCCCGATCTAGACGCTTGCCTAGCGACTCCATTACCAGCTGTTGCAGGTAACGACTAAAGACCTCAAGGCGATCTCTATATGGAAGAACAACCATGTCACGACGTCCAAGCCCATCTCCTGCAACAAACCAAGCAGCGGCCATCAAAGCTGCTGGGTTGCTGTGCAGATCAGACACACGTGTGGCCTCATCCATTTGGGCAGCACCAGCAAGAAAATCGCGGGTGTCACAACCAATCAAAGCTGCCGGCAAAAGGCCAACAGCACTCGTGATGCTTGTTCTACCGCCAACCCAATCGAACATGTCAAAACGCTTAAGCCAGGATTCCTTCTGTGCAAGCTGATCTAACTGGCTATTGAGCATCGTCACGGCAACGGCCTGACCGGCCCAGCGACCTCCCATCTCTTCGAGACGTTGACGAGCCTGCTCCATGCCGAGGTGTGGTTCCGGAGTCGCGCCAGATTTGCTTACCGTGACAACCAAAGTCGTGCTCAGGGCATCTCCAAGATTGCCAAGAACGCGACTCATGCCATCAGGATCCACATTGTCGAAAAAATGGAATCGCAATCCCTGCTCTGCATTCTGAAGAGCACGAATCATTAATAAAGGTCCTAGGCCACTGCCTCCAATCCCGATCCAAAGCACATCGGTGAACTGTTTGCCATTGGGGGCTTTGATGAGGCCATTGACGACATTGCTGCCAAAGGTCTCAATCAGGTCAATTTCCTTGGCAATGTGATCACGGACCTCTTGATCAGGCGCCAGCTGCGGCTGCCGCAGCCAGTAGTGGCCAACCATCCGCTGTTCATCTGCATTAGCGATAGCTCCCTGTTCCAAAGCCTGCATGGCCTGGAAAGCCTGATCAAAGCGTGGACCTAGCCGCTCAAAATCTTCTGCATTGATATGCATTCGGCTAATGTCCAGCCAAATTCCAAGATCGTTGTGATACCAAAGCAAATTGTTAAAGCGCTGCCACTGAACATGGGCATCGCTGGCGCTGAAATCCGGGAAACTCATCAGCTGATGCACGTCGCTCACAGCTCGAAACTATCCACGATCAAAACGCTTGCCCATTTTCTCAGACACTCAGGCTAACCTCGCGCGATGATCAAGACTCTTTTCAGACTCCTACAACCGCTCAAAAGAGGTCTTCGACTAACCAACGTTGTAGTCCTGGCTTCGCTTTTCCTGGTTCTCATGACAGAGAATCATGGCCGGCATGCAAGCCACACACGGCAATCACCACCGCTCAATATTGCAACCGTTAATCACCTTGATCCAACTGATTTCACAGCAGAAGAGCTCAGATATCTTCAAAAGCGTTTCGGGGTCCATGGCCCTCAGACGCCTTTAGCTCAGTTGTTCACACGCGGAATTGATCACCTCCAGCCACTGCGAGCTCAGACAGTGAATCGACTGGATGGATTAAAACCTGTGATCGTGCGCGAATCCAAACGATACCGCGTCAACCCAATGCTGGTCACAGCGATCCTTTTTGATGAAATTCAACATTCAAAACCAGGCGAAGACATCCCTTTTGTGGCTCATTCAGGTCTATTGAAGACCCATGGGCCAGCCCAACTAGGCATCTCCGAACTCATCCATCAAAAACGTTTGCCTCAACATCCAACGGCAGAACAGATTTCAAGTGCACGTAATTTGCTTCTCAATCCAGAATCTAATATTGAGTTGCTTGCAGGAAAGATTGCGCGTCTAAAGGATGACTTAGGCTTATCTTCTAATGCCTTAATCCAAGCTAGTCACTGTTATAAACATGCCAAGGCGATCGCCACACTGGCTTATCTTCATAATGGGAAGCTTGACTATCCCGCAAGAATCCTTCGTTATATGCAAGACCCTGAACTACATGGTCTGATTTATTCCCAACGTTCTTCAGCCCAACTGCCCTTAATCTGAGGGACTGCTGTTTACACAAAGATAACCAATCGCTGCCAGTCTTTGCTGTAGATTTGACCAATCAAAACTACGGGGGTCTGATCGCTCACCTGCCAGATCAACATGCTGATGAGTAGTGATATTTTCTGGGGGAATATTGAAACGATCCATCCAGTCTGCCAAGACTAGAGCAAGAGAATCATATTGATTGTTGCTATAACCACTATGATTTAGATAGCCATTGCGACCATCCCATGGTGTCTCTAGGCTGACATGCAAAGCGAAGTTATTAACGGATCCCTTAAAGCGTGGATTTGTCACAACCCACTCACCAAGAAAAGCAGAGTTTCCTGCTCCATAAGCTCTATTAATAGGGTCTACAACATCAATGATTAGTCCATCCAGTGTAATTAATGTATGGTAGCTAACTTGATCTTCATCCTTCCGATGATAATCTTTAAATGTATAGAGTGCAGAATGATACGAATCCGTAGTCTCATGCAGAATCACGACACTAGGCGTTGGATCAATTCGACGGCCATAAAGATCCCAGCGATATCTCTTACCATAATTGGATGAATCAATGACTACATTATTACGCTCAGTTGCCAGTTGGTCTTTACGGCGGTTAAGAATTTTCTTAAGGCCTTGATCGATATCAGAACATTGCTTTGAAAGTGGCGATGACCATGATATTGCCCGCGGCGGTTTTTGTTGACTTGTTGATGGCATGTCTTTGGACTTTTGATTGTATTTTTCAGGGAATTGGCCCAGTCGTTCTAGATGACTTTGTAGACTTTGATTTAATTCTGGTTGATCATCACGAATGCTATGCTTTGTACACCAGATGAATATTGTCAAACCACTAAGAGTAAGTATGAGTATAACTAGGAATCGTTTAGTTTTGCTGCTCATAGACATAATTAGAGTGGTTAAATAATCTGAAACCATCGATCCCTTAGATTGCTTAACTCAGATGGTGCCTCAGAATCAATAATAATCTCCCAGTGATCAACTTGGGGCAAACCACTCGAAAGTTCAGTTTCACTAAGTCGTCCTCGTCTTGAATAGATTATCGATACAGGCTCTTCATTTGAGATAAGTTTGCATAAATCATCGACCTTACGCAATCGAAATCCGCCTACAGCAAGCAATTCATCTCCAACGACAAGACCTGCATGATGGGCGGGACTAGACAGAGAAACTCGTGACACCAAAACAAGACCCTCTCGTTCAACTAAGGTAAGCCCTGTTTCTCTTTTGTTTGAATATCTCTCTTCAAACCTTAGTCCAAGATCTTTAACTGTCGAAGTCAACGGGAGAGAGTCAGGTTGATCAAGCCATGCATCAACATCATTCGCAGTATTGGGATCGAACTTGGCGATAGCAGCTTTGATGTCTAACCTTGAATAGCCTCGATGACTACGACCAAACTTCCGCCAAAGGTCACGGAGTACTTGCGTTAATGACGAGTTTTGTTGACGTAGGCGAACATCCAGGCAAAAGGCCATCGCAGCACCAAGCTTGTAGTAGCTGACCTGTGTATCGGCACTGGCCGGTGTTGCTTTATATAATTTCACCCAGGCTTCACGTGAACTGTCAGCCAGGCTCTGTAATTGACGACCTGGATTGAGCAATAGAGGTGAAAACTCTAGAGATAAATCTTTTAGTAATGTTGAGCGATCGCTCAGCCCAGCAAGAAATGGTAGGGTGAGGTCCAGGTAGCTAGTGATTCCTTCAGCAAACCAAAGTCCATCACTTATCACAGCTTGAGAATAATCATAAGGTCGATATTCCCTGGGTCGAAGACGTCTCACATTCCATTGATGCAAATACTCATGCCCTATTAATTGTAGGAGCTTCCGATAGCCATCAGGTTCAGTTAATGCACGCCAGGAATAATGCAAAACTGCGCCATAATCATGCTCAAGACCGCCATAACCAGTTTCTAACATATGAATCACTAATTGGTAGAGATCTCCGGCTGGTGGAGGTTCATCCATTAGACAAGAAGTAGCTTTACAAACAGCGCTCACATCATTTACAAGGTTTGGCGGCCATCCCATAGGAGGATCGCCTATGCACAGAAGTTGATGAGAATTTTTTTTGACAACAAAGGGCTGAGAAACGAAACAGCCAGCATGAACAGGAGCATCGACAAGATGATCAAAATCCTTAGCCCAGAGTGTTTCCTCTCCAGCCAGAGGAACGTAGGCATTCCAACCCACTGGTAGGGCCAGGGTGAGGCAATGAGGAGTCCAACGCTGACCATCGATTTCCATCACAGCAGCCGCAAGACAAAGGGATGCAAACTCCGGATCTAAGTAGCAGGTGCGCACAGTGAGCTGTCGAGCCTCAATGACATAGCCAAGGGTGACAAGATCAAGAGTGTCGAGATCAGCCTTCCAACCACTTGGGCCGATCCGTTGCACTTGATAATCATTTGAGGCTTGAGAAAGGCTCAGACTGTGGAGATGCTGAACATGGTCTCTAATGGTGTATGAGCCGGGGGTCCATATCGGCAGAGACCAGCTCTGACGATGTGTTCTTGGCTTCCATTTCAGACTGACCTTAAAGGTCTGACTTGCCTTGTCACACAGATCAAGATGGACGTCAACAACCTCGACCACCTCACTCAACCTCAAAAACAAGCTCAGACGTTATGCAACAACTGTAATGGTCCTGGTAAAGGGTATCTTGACGGAAGATGTTCTGGTTCATGGCTTTGAGCCATCTGAAGGCTTGACTTTGTCTAAAAAAATCATGGATCGCAGAAGGGGGTCCAATTGGAGGCTGAATATAGGAATTAGGTTGTGAATTGGATGTGCTTAGAGCATGTAGCTGGTCTTCTCGAACGTCAACAAGATGAACAACTTAGATAAAAAGGAGAATTGTCTGACCAGCTCTGCTTCAAATCCTCGTCAGAACAGTTGCTATGAAAAGGATGCGAAGCGATCGCTGATCTGGCCACCCCCCCAGGCCAGCCCAAAATTCAACCCTCGCTTAAATCTTGGAGTGATGGCATCAGGGAATGGCAGCAATTTTGAAGCCCTGGTTAAAGCCATTCAAAATTCTCAACTTGATGCCCATATTTCCATATTGGTGGTTAATAACCCTAATTGTGAAGCACGTCGTCGAGCTCAACGACTAGGTGTGCCTTGTGTCATCCACAATCATCGTGAATTTAGTAGTCGAGAAGAACTGGATAAGGCCTTGGTAAAGACATTCACCAAGCATGCTGTAGAAGGCGTGGTGATGGCCGGCTGGATGCGAATCGTCACCCCAATCCTGATTGCTGCTTTCCCGAATCGCCTTATTAATATTCACCCATCTCTGCTACCTAGCTTTCGCGGTTTAGATGCGGTTGGGCAAGCACTAAAAGCGAGAGTTCCTATCAGTGGTTGTTCCGTTCACCTGGTTACACCTCAAGTAGATGACGGTCCGGTGCTTGCGCAAGCTGCAGTGCCAGTCTTGAGCTCAGACGACCATCAGAGCCTCAGCGAAAGGATCCAGCGCATGGAGCATCAACTGCTTCCACTATCTGTTGCTCTTGCAGGCCAGAATTGGAGAAACGAAGCTCAAAATTAAGGGTAGAAAGTTAGTAAAGTCATCCCTGTGCTTGGTGGCAATCCAGCCATCAGGTTTAGACATTGAACCCCTTGACCAGCTTGTCCTTTAATCAGGTTGTCGACAGCGCTCATCAAGACAAGCCGGCTGTTGCGGTTGTCGACCTGAACAGAAAGAACAGCTTTGTTGGAGTACTTCACCCACTTAGTCGCTGGATACGTTCCCACAGGAAGAACATCGATGCAGGGATGATGTCGATAGACCGCTTTAAGCACAGTTGTGCAGTCCTCAGCGGTCAATCCAGGATCTCTCAAGCGTCCATAAACCGTCGCTAGCAGTCCACGCACCATCGGTACGAGATGGGGTGTGAACTGAAGCTCAATCGGTTGTCCGGCAACCTCACTAGCAAGTTGTTCGATTTCTGATGTATGTCGATGCCCAACCACGCCATAAGGCATGATCGACTCCGAGGCCTCTGACAGAAGAAATTGTTCTTTAGCCACCCGCCCTCCACCAGAGGTGCCAGTCTTTGCATCGATAATCAAACCATCGTTTTCGATCAATCCCTGTTTTAGAAAAGGCAGTAAGGGCAACAGACTTGCGGTTGGGAAGCAGCCTGGTGCAGCTACAAGATTTGCAACTGCAATTTCAGGTCCCTTCCATTCAGGTAACCCATAAACAGCCTCTCTACAAAGCTGAACATCATCTCGATTGAGGTTTTGAGCTTCATGGACATAAACTTGTTTCCATTGTTCCAGTGAGCGATAGCGAAAGTCAGCAGAGAGGTCTACAACCCGAACATTGCGCTTCAGCAGTTCCGGTGCTAACTGGCAGGCAAGTCCATTGGGAAGGCTGAGGACTGCGTAATCGGCGTATTCAGCGATCTTGTCAGGATCGGGAGATTGAACTTCAGGATCATCAGGGATGGGTAAAAAAGGGCAAAGCTCACTCCATCGCCTGCCGGCACTTCGATCGCCGCCCAGGTAGGTGACATGGAGCTGAGGATGGTCCTCAAGCAATCTGATGGTTTGAAGACCGCCGTAGCCCGTAGCGCCGATAACCGCTACTCGTCTGCCTCGAACCTGAGAAATGTCAGAGGCTGGAGAGCGATGGGTACTTTCCATTGCCTTCATCGGACGCCGGCTGATCGTACTGGTGTCGATAATGAACCAAGTACGTTCATCCCTAAGGCCCTGAGGACTTCTCCTATACCCGCTGAATCGGTCGATATCCGCTTCGACGACATTTCTGACGCACTTGCCGCGATCCGAAACGGTGAATGCGTTGTGGTTGTTGATGATGAGCGCAGAGAAAACGAGGGCGACCTGATTTGTGCTGCTCAGTTCGCTACGCCTGAGCAAATCAATTTCATGGCCACAGAGGCTCGTGGTCTGATCTGCCTTGCTATGCAAGGCAGTCGCCTAGATCAACTCGACCTGCCGCTGATGGTTGATCGCAACACAGATGCCAACCAAACGGCTTTTACCGTTAGCATCGATGCAGGCCCTGAGAAAGGGGTTTCTACTGGTATTTCAGCAGAGGATCGAGCGCGCACGATTCAAGTTGCACTGCATCCGGAGACTCGTCCAAGAGACCTGCGCCGCCCAGGACATATTTTCCCCCTTAGAGCGAGTCAAGGAGGTGTTCTCAAAAGGGCTGGACATACCGAATCCGCCGTGGATTTGTCACAGCTGGCAGGACTTGCTCCAGCTGGCGTGATCTGCGAGATCCAAAACTCAGACGGGTCAATGGCAAGACTGCCGGAGTTGCAAAACTATGCGCGGCGTTGGGGACTCAAGCTCATCAACATTGCCGATCTCATTCGTTACCGTCTTGAGAACGAACGCTTTGTATACCGTCAAGCCACTGCCGAGTTACCAAGTCTCTTTGGCAGTTTTCAGGCAATCGGCTATTTAAATGGTTTGGATGGTTCAGAGCACATTGCTCTAGTCAAGGGCGATCCACGAGAACTGAAAGAACCAGTTTTAGTGCGCATGCACTCCGAATGTCTTACGGGAGATGCTTTTGGATCACTGCGCTGCGATTGTCGCCCCCAACTTGAAGCAGCGTTGGCTCGCATTGAACAGGAAGGTGAAGGCGTGGTTGTTTATCTCCGCCAGGAAGGTCGCGGCATTGGTCTAATTAACAAATTAAAGGCCTACAGCCTTCAGGATGGTGGTCTAGACACTGTTGAAGCCAATGAAAGTTTGGGTTTCCCTGCAGATCTGCGTAACTACGGGGTTGGTGCTCAAATTCTCACTGACCTTGGCATTCACCGTTTACGCCTACTTACAAACAACCCACGCAAAATTGCTGGACTGGGTGGATATGGCTTACAAGTCGAAAGTCGTGTCCCCCTGGTGATCTGTCCTGGAGATCACAACGCCGCTTATTTAGCTGTAAAGCGGGAAAAACTTGGACACTTGATGGATACTGGGAAATCAGAGAATCAAGCTCCAGAAGTTGGACCTTTTGTTGTAGTTGCCTGGGACGGTGAGGTGAATGGAGAGACGCTGGCTAAACTGAGGACTCGTGCAAATGATTGGGCCTCAAGCAATGAACTTGAGCTCATAGCAGAAAGCTCACCCCGTTTACTTGCTCTATGGGATCGCCCCCTATTTGTATGGCGTGTATGTCCACGAGTCAAAACCTCTTCTGAGGTTTCATCAGATCCACTTGAAAAAGCATCGCTGGAGTTACTGCTTCAAGAATTGATTCAATGGTCAGGGAGCCGTCGAATTGGCCTTCTGCGTACTGACCGCGCTGAGCAAGCAATGCATCCTCCTCAGGATCTAAAGAGAGAAGAGCGGTCGTTGGCATCACTATTTAAAGATGATTTTTCCCCACTAAAAGATTGGGATGCCTGGAGCCTTCCCAATCTGATCCTTTGGTCGTGAAAGAGTCCAACTATATATTTTCAATCCTCTTGAATGGTTACTTTATTGATCCTAGAGCCGTTCTTTAAGGCTAAGACCACATCAATGTTGGCAGCCTGACCGAAAACGGTATGCACACCATCGAGATGTGGCTGAGCATCATGGACAAGAAAGAATTGACTTCCACCAGTGTTCTTTCCTGCATGAGCCATAGAAAGAGAACCGGCAAGATGCTTTTTGCTATTTATTTCACAATTAATCGTATAGCCAGGTCCACCGGTTCCAGGCATCCCCTTTGCTCCCTCACGTGTATTTGGGCAGCCACCTTGAGCCATGAAACCATCGATCACACGATGGAAAGACAGACCATCATAAAAACCCTCTTTAACCAGCTTTGTGAAATTGGCCACCGTGTTGGGAGCATCATCATCAAAGAGGTCTAACTCAATCAAACCAGCATCAGTGTCCATCAGGGCCTTGCTCACAGTTGGATGCTCAAAAAATAAGTCTAGTCAGTGATGCCAACTTTCGCGACATCTCAAGAAACATTAATTAAATCAAAGCAATAGAATCAATTGAAATATTGACAGCCTTTAACAAGGCATGGAACGATTCATGGGCAGACTATCTAAGCAATTTAAGGATATTCCATGCGCTTCAAATCTGTTATTACTAGCGTTAACATACCGAGAAGAATGAACTTATCATCTTCCTTTTAGCAAAGAAACAATTAAAATCAAGAAAGGCAATTACCACAACTCGCCAAAGCTGTTCGCAATTGATTGTTTTGCTCTATCAGCAGTTTCTGGGCCGCCTCAGCATCGAAACCGCAAGTATGCATCAGCAGAGCCACTTTTACAGAGCCATCGCTTGCTTGAAGCAACTCAGTTCCACGATCTCGATCAACATCAGCTAAATCATGCAGGATTCGCAAGGCACGATCCATCAGCTTGATGTTGGTAGCAGCAACATCAACCATGCGATTACCAAAGACTTTGCCAAGACGAACCATTGCACAGGTTGAAAGAATATTTAGAGCCATCTTTGTTGCGGTACCGGCCTTCAAGCGCGTGGAACCTGTAAGTAATTCAGGGCCAGTCAAAAGACGAATATCGATGCTGCATGGCAACTCAGCTTGTTCTATAGGCACACATGAAATTGCAATCGCCAAAGCATTGATTTTCTTTGCGTAGGCAAGTCCTCCTTTGACATAAGGAGTCGTTCCCCCGGCCGCAATACCGACAAGGCAATCAGCAGAGCTAAAGCCACGCTCCTGAAGATCCTTTTGCCCTGCCTGTTCAATGTCTTCAAGTCCCTCGGAACTTTTCAGCAAAGCTGCGCTCCCACCAGCAAGAACACCCTGAACAAGATCAGGGTCGCTGCAAAAGGTTGGTGGGCACTCTGCGGCGTCAAGAACTCCTAGTCGCCCTGAGGTGCCAGCACCCAAATAAAAAAGGCGGCCTCCGCTTCGAAGCCGTTCCGTAATTGCTTCAACTGCCTGAATAAGTTCGGGTATAGCCGCTGCGACGGCACGCTGTGGCTCTCGGTCCTCTTCGCAGAAGAGTGTCACTAAGGACTCTGTGCTTAGTTGATCCAAGCATTCACTTTTGGGATTGACCTGTTCAGTCAACAGATGCCCTCGATCATCTGAAGGGTGCAAATTGAGATCTTCAAATAAATTGGTCATGGTTAAATCAACCCTTCAAGCCGCTTGCGAATCTCTTCAAGATCTGTTGATTCAACTTGCTGATCCAATCCATTGCTGTCTGCAACGGAACGATCCTCATCCTGCCAGTGACTCACATCTCGATTTGATTCTGGTGGAGCAAATAAAAGACGCTCCTCATCAGTTTTTGGCATAAAGCCAACCTCCACAAAACGAGCTTCATATCCGGCCTGGCGGCAGAAATCTTCAATCTCATCACGGCCAATCTCTCCAACAGTCGGCAAAGGAAAGTCTTGAGCTTCAAGAAGACCGGCATAACGCTCGGCATCATCAGCGTTTTCGAACATCAGCACAGCTGTCTTACCAGCAAGTTCGAGGGAATGAATACCCTCGTTATCTTTACCGGCGTCATAGAGAAGGACAAACACGCGCATGTGGATTAGGCCAGACAGATGGGATCTCTCACTTGATTATCTAATTCGGCTTTATAGATTATCCGGATCAAGAGCCAATTCTTGAAGTCGTCGGTAGAGGGCTCGTTCGGCTTCAGCAAGTTCAGCAGGAATAACCACCACAATTTCAACCAATTGATCGCCCCTGCGTCCATCAAGCTCAAGTCCCCGTCCGCGAAGGCGCAATAAACGACCACTTGATGATGCAGGAGGCACTTGGAGTGTGACAGGACCAGACAGAGTTGGGACATCCACAGCACAGCCAAGAGCTGCATCAGGTGGAAACAACTCAAGGCGATAAAGCACACGAAGTCCGTCAATCCTCAGTCTGTCTTCAGTTTGAACGCGTAACTGAAGGAAGTGGTCACGTCCTCCAGGGGCTACGCCCACAAGACGTAACCGCCAACCATCGCCAGCCAAAGGCGGTGTATCAACCTCTACAAGAGTGCCGTCATCGAGTTCAAGATCCACTGAAGTTCCATAGAGGGCTTGCTCAGGGGTCAACTCGACCAACGTCTCGAGATCATCAGTGGCCTGTACAGGAGGAGGCGGTGGTGGTGGAGACGTCGCAGGCCAGTCGACTTGTTCTGAGGGGAAAGGATCAGCATCGTCACCAGGCTGTTCGTCTGTGCGCTCCAAACCAAGGACCACTTCGAGATACTCATCGAAAGTTGGAAAACCAACTGCGAAAGGATCAGCAATGGCTTGCTCTGTCGACATCGATCCCTGCCAAGCAGCGCGACGTCTTGGATCACTGAGAACCGCATAGGCCTCATTAACCAATTTGAAGCGTTCCTCGGCGTGGCTGTCATTGCCATTGAGGTCTGGATGCCATCGTCGTGCTTCGCGACGGAATGCCCTTTTGAGCTGGGAGGCGTCACTGTCTGGAGAGACACCTAGCAAAGACCAGTAATCCGGTTTAGCGGTAGAAGTCATCGTCCCAGGGATTTAGCTCACGTCCCCTGTAGCTGCGTCGGCCGTCGGACGACCGGGCAGGGCTATTCCAAGGATCGTCATCCCAGTCATCATCTGAGAAGAGCTCATCTTTCAACGAGCCAAGAGTGTTACGTATGCCCTGGAGTGGATTGGCGTCAGTACGCCGTTCTGATGAAATTCGTCGGTTCAAGCCAAAAAGGGCTTCCTGAAGTGAAGCAACAGCAAGCTCAAGTTCCTGTAGATCGTTCTGCTCAAGCAGGTCTTGCACATCGCGCATCGCTGTCTCTACAGCCCGCTGCTGCCGCTCAGCCCCATAGGGGCCCAGCTCCAAAGCTGCATCGCGAAGTCTTCGTTCAGCTTGACCAACAAGTGTGAGTGCACCATTACGTCGATCAATTGATGCACGACGACGACGATCTTCTCCTGCCTTCGCTTCAGCTTCGGCGAGCAAGGCTTGCAATTCCTCTTCATTAAGGGTGGAACCTCCCTGAATATTCACAGATTGCTTGCGGCCTGTGGTGCGATCAGTTGCACTCACTTGCAAGAGACCATTGGCATCGATATCAAAGGCCACCTGCACCTGGGGAACACCTCTTGGTGCTGGTGGAATGCCAGACAGGCGAAAGCGACCCAAAGACTTGTTATCTGCTGCCAACTGACGTTCACCCTGCCAGACATGAATTTCAACAGACGATTGATTGGCCTCTGAGGTGCTGAACACGTCGGATTGGCGCACTGGTATTGGTGTATTTCGTGGGATCAGCACTTTCATCAACCCACCAACGGTTTCAAGCCCTAGTGAAAGGGGAGTGACATCATTGAGCATCAGATCTCGAAGCTCTCCGGTAAGGATTCCGGCCTGAACAGCTCCGCCAACAGCAACGACTTCGTCAGGGTTGACTGATTGGCAAGGTTCACTGGCAACGAGGGTTCGCAGCAATTGCTGAACCATCGGCATTCTGGTGCCACCCCCAACAAGCACAACATCATCAACATCATCAGCAGACCAGCCAGAATCACGCAGAGCTGTCTGCACCGGATTCAGAAGACGGTCGAGAAGGTCGGGGCAAAGGCCTTCAAAAGTAGGGCGATCAAGGCTGGTCTCGATATGAAGGGGGCCATCAGCCCCCGTCGCGATAAAGGGCAAAGAAATCGGAGTACTAAGCACACCAGAGAGTTCCTGCTTCGCTTTTTCTGCTGCTTCAATCAAGCGTTGCAGTGCCTGGCGATCACGGCGTAAATCGAGGCCATGCTTCGTCTTAAAAGCTTCAGCGAGCCAATCAACAATCCGCTGATCAAAATCATTGCCCCCAAGTTGGGTATCACCACATGTGGCCTTGACATCAAAAACACCATTGGCGACACGCATCAGTGAGACATCAAACGTCCCGCCACCCAAATCGAAGACAAGAACACGGCGTGCGGCACTGCGATCAAAGCCATAGGCCAGAGCAGCAGCAGTGGGTTCGTTGAGGATCCGTTCCACTGTGATTCCAGCGAGCCTGCCGGCGTCACGAGTCGCCTGACGTTGGGCATCATTGAAATAGGCAGGTACTGTCACTACAGCAGCCTCAACAGGCTCTCCTAGATATGTCGCCGCATCATCCACAAGCTTGCGAATGATGCTCGCCACAAGTTCTTCGGGTGCATATTCACGCTCCGTCACTTGACAGGAGACACGTACATTCCCCTGTTCATTGGCCCTAACGGTGTATGGAACAGAGAGACTGCTGTCCTCCATTTCATCCCAGCCTCGTCCCACGAAGCGCTTGAGATTGGCAAAGGTATTTCTTGGATTGAGCACCAACTGGCGACGTGCCAACTGACCGACAAGTAGCTCTTCTTCTTTGCTGTAACCCACTACTGAGGGAGTGGTGCGACTGCCCTCCGCATTAGCGATCACTTGAGGGCGACCAGCCTCAAGCACCGCCACAACGGAGTTTGTTGTCCCTAGGTCTATGCCAACAATCCGCCCCATGGCCTCGTTTACTGAAGCTCCAAGGTAACGGCGAAAAGCACCCTAAACCAAGCCTTTTGAGCAATGTGGATGTGGGACTGTTAATGGCCTGTTAATGCAAAAGCAGCCCTCTCAGGATTAGGTTTCTTATGTCTGTATTGCAGTGGTATGCCAACTGGTGTGCAGAAGGAGCTGTACGTGCTCAGAAGACGTCCAGCTTATGAAAAATTCGTCGACAGCAGCTTTAGAACTATCGCCATATCAATGGCATCCATGGTTGCACTGATACTTGTAGCGATCCTGATCGTTGTCTTTTGGGGGTCACTTGAGTCGATGGGGCGCTACGGGTTGAAATTTCTAGTGACATCAAATTGGAACCCTGTTGATGATGAGTACGGAGTGTTAACCGCCATCTATGGAACAGCGATAACCTCATTGCTATCACTATTAATTGCTATACCTCTAGGTGTTGGAACAGCAATTTTTATAACCGAAAGCTTCATACCTACAAGAGCTAAAAACATCATAGGAGTAATGATTGAACTACTAGCGGCCATTCCATCTGTGGTACTTGGCCTATGGGCAATCTTTGTAATGGAGCCGTTCCTAAGACCCTTGCTTTCTTTCCTGTATATATATTTTGGCTGGATTCCATTTTTTAGTACTCAGCCAATGGGCCCTGGAATGACCCCAGCGATCCTGATCCTTGTTGTGATGATACTGCCTATCATTACAGCTATTTCGAGAGACTCACTCAATCAAGTACCAATTAGCCTGCGTCAAGCAGCTTATGGGGTTGGAGCAACCCGCTGGAGCACAATCATTAATGTCATTCTACCAGCGGCAATTTCGGGCATTGCTGGAGGCGTACTACTCGCTCTGGGAAGAGCCATGGGTGAAACAATGGCAGTAACAATGATTATAGGAAATTCCAATAATTTTAGCTGGTCATTGCTTGGCCCAGGCAACACAATCGCTGCGATGCTAGCCAATCAGTTTGGAGAAGCAGATGGAACTCAGGTCTCATCACTTTATTATGCAGCATTTATTCTTATGGTGATAACGCTTGCGGTAAATATCATTTCACAATGGATGGTCAAACGACTAAGCCTTAAGTACTAACATGAAATCAATGACTAGCGAAGCGACTTCTACAAGTGGGGATCTATCCTCAAATCTTTACTACAAGCCCGCTTTGAGACGCAATAGAATTAATAGAGCTTTTACAATATTATCCGGATTGTTTTCATTTATAGCCATTCTGCCACTAATTCTTGTCTTAACCTATGTAATTATCAAAGGAGCAACCAGATTAAGCATCTCACTTTTTACTATGCTTCCGCCTCCACCAGGACTCGATGGCGGAGGTATTGGCAATGCCATCTTGGGAACTATTATTGTCACTTGCATAGCCGGAATGATCGCTATACCTGTTGGAGTTGGTGGAGGTATCTACCTAGCCGAATATGCACGTGAAGGAGCATTCTCTAGATTTATACGTTTTGGCACCAATGTTCTTTCCGGTGTTCCTTCTATTATTACTGGTGTCTTTGTTTACGATATAATTGTCTCTTCACGGGTCATCCTTGGCAGTTCATACAGTGCCATAGCTGGCGGAGTAGCACTCTCAATCCTGATGTTGCCAACAGTGATAAAAACCACTGATGAAGGTCTAAAACTGGTACCAGACAACCTACGCAAAGGTGCACTTGGAGTAGGCGCCTCTAAATTTGTAACCATTACCCACATCACATTGCCAATGGCATTTACTCCAATCGCTACAGGAGTCGTTCTTTCAGTTGCTCGAGCAGCTGGTGAAACAGCACCATTGATTTTTACAGCACTCTTTTCATATTTTTGGCCTACTGGTTCAGATGCTTTCTTCAATCCAATCGCGACACTTTCGGTTTTAATTTATAATTTTTCAACTCAACCCTATCAAGTCCAGAATGAATTGGCTTGGGCAGCTTCATTTATTCTTGTAGTATTTATTCTCGCGATGAATATCCTTTCACGCTGGATTGGCCACTTAACCTCAAAATGAGTCACTTAAACAAGACTATTTCTATCGTGACAACTGAATTGCCTTCACTATTAATCGCGCGCTGATCGATGACAGCCACTTCCTCTCCGCGGCTAAAGCAGATTTCAACTGATCCCTGCATATCACTTCAGAACGTCACTATAAGTTACAATGAATTTGAAGCCGTGCGGCATGTTTACTGCGAGATACCCCGCGGCAAAATTACAGCTTTAATCGGACCATCTGGATGTGGTAAATCAACAATTCTGCGATCTCTAAATCGCATGAATGACTTAATAGAAGGATGTTCTCTTACAGGTCGAGTGATGTTTGATGGAGACGACTTATATTCCCCAAATATCGATCCAGTTGAGGTTCGCAGACGCATTGGAATGGTATTTCAGCAACCCAATCCATTCCCTAAAAGTATCTATGAAAATATTGCATTTGGAGCAAGAATTAATGGATATAAAGGTGATATGAATGAGCTTGTTGAACGCTCACTTCGTCAAGCAGCTGTATGGGATGAATGCAAGGATAAGCTTAAGGAGAGTGGCTGCTCTCTATCGGGTGGTCAACAACAAAGGCTATGCATAGCAAGGACAATCGCTATTGAACCAGAAGTCATTTTAATGGATGAACCCTGTTCAGCTCTCGACCCTATCTCTACACTTAAAATTGAAGAGACAATGCATGAGTTAAAAAATAGATTTACCATTGTAATCGTCACTCATAATATGCAACAGGCTGTTCGAGTTAGTGATTTTACAGCTTTCTTCAATGCTGAGGCACAGGAAGGTGGATCAGGAAAAGTTGGTTATCTTGTCGAGTTCAATGAAACAGAAAAAATCTTCCATGCACCTGCTCAGGAGGCTACTCAGAATTATATTTCCGGCCGCTTTGGTTGAAGGGGGTGATGGTATTATTAAAGATACAAAGTTTATAGCTTGCTTTGAAGTGGCGAGTAATAAATATCAACTAATCTCTAGAAGCAAATAATATTACAACCTACTTTAATACAAGGCATTAATAGCAAAGTTGCACGACATCGATTGCCTAATTCTCGCTGCTCGTGCACAAACGCCTTGGTCTTCGTGCCGACACGCTACGAATACAAAACCAAAAAACCTGTCAGACACTACGAGACTGCATCAGACGGATGACAGCCCGATAATGCCCAAAAACGACTGCTATAAGAACGTGCCAAAAAGAAGTCTGATACCGCATCAGACGGAATCAGACTTCCTTTGAAACGGAGAGGGAGGGATTCGAACCCTCGATAGAGTTGCCCCTATACAGCATTTCCAGTGCTGCGCCTTCGACCACTCGGCCACCTCTCCAGCGGCTTTCAGGCCCTCGTGAATGTAGCAGGGCTCTCCAGTTGACCCATACATGACACCAAAACACAGAATCCCAGTCCACTAGCGACAAACGAGATGACCTAACTTTGAGAGCACAAAGCAATCCTTCCACTGGAAACGGAAACTCAGGATCAAGATACCCTCTATGGACTGAGGTTCAGAGGATCATTCAATCTATAAATTCCTGATGACATCCCAAATTGATACGGAGTGAAGCTTGACGACTCTGAACTGTTCCCTTGCTGCTGAGCAAGCTGGCTTGAACGATGAAGATCTGGCTCGCCTTGCAGGGGTAGCGCGTAAGGCCTCTGAATGTGGTGGTGCCATTTTGATGGACCACTATGGACATCTTGAAAGCATCGAAACCAAGGGTCGAAGTGGCGATCTTGTCACCAATGCAGATCTAGCCGCTGAGAAGTGTGTACTCGAAATTCTCCAGCAGGAAACTCCTAACATTGCCGTTCTCGCAGAAGAAAGCGGATCATTTGCTGGCCAAGGCTCGCTTTGTTGGTGTGTTGACCCACTAGATGGAACAACCAATTTCGCTCATGGCTATCCGTTCTTCGCTACGTCGATTGGCCTCACTTGGCGGCAAACACCAATCCTTGGCGCCATAGCTGTGCCTTTCCTTAAAGAGATCTACTGGGCAGCCCCAAGCCTGGGTGCATTCTGCAATCAAAAACCGATCAAGGTTTCATCATGCAAAAGTCTGGTTGATTCCTTGCTTGTGACTGGTTTTGCCTATGACAGGCAAAACCGCTTAGACAACAACTACGCCGAATTCTGCTGGATGACACACCGAACACGTGGCGTGCGACGTGGTGGTGCAGCAGCAGTGGACATGGCTTTTGTGGCAGCTGGACGACTCGATGGTTATTGGGAACGCGGCCTTGCTCCATGGGATCTTGCTGCTGGAGTAGCCCTGGTGGAGCTAGCTGGAGGGAAGGTGACTGATTACCGCGGAGACACATTTGATCTGAATAGTGGCAGGGTGCTGGCCTGTCCGCCTGGAATGCAGAAGTTGCTTGTTGATCAACTCAGCAAAGTAAAACCCCTAGAAGCAGATTCATTTGGCGCTCCCGAACTCAGGGGCATGGGATCCTGAAGTCACTCCGAGAAAATCAGGGATGGCCCTGCAACCGGCAGCGGGTGCTCGCGATCTGAACCCCCAGCAGGTCGAGCTAAACCAAAAACTTAGCCAGCGACTTGCCGAGGTTTATCGGCTATGGGGCTACGACGAAGTCTCTCCTCCAAGGGTCGAGCGACTCGAAACCTTGAAAGCTGGTGGTGCTATTGCCAGTCAGGACATCGTGCGATTGGTGGCCGATGAACCCCTTGGGCTACGACCAGAGATGACAGCATCAATTGCCCGCGCCGCTTGTACAAGGCTTAGACAAAGACCTCGTCCTTTGAGGCTATGGGCTGCAGGAACAATTTTTGAAAGCCGTACTGCTGATGAAGGAAGCCTTTGCATCGAAGAAAACCTTCAAAGCGGTGTAGAGCTCTTCGGGGTCGAACCCATCAATGCGGAAATGGAACTTCTTTCCCTGTTGTTTTCAGCAGTGGAGACTCTCGAACTGAGTAAACAACACCAGCCTCGTTTACTCGTTGGCCACACAGCATTAATGGATCTCATCATGCTGCCATTTCAAAACGATCTGCGCGAAAAAATAAGAACAGCATTGATCCACTACGACCGCCTTGCGCTTGAAAACCTGCAACTGCCGAATGATCAATTCGAGCGCCTCCTCCATCACTTGGAGTGCCGTGGTGAACCCCTAGACGTGCTCGAACGCTTATCAGGCCTATTTGGAACTCAGCAAGCACTCAATAACCTGCAAAGGCTGTTTGAGCAGATGGGTCCACTGGCCGCTGATCAGGGGATTGACCTGCAACTGGATCCAACCTTTCAGCCCCATTTTGAGCTCTACACCGGGCTGGTGTTTCAGTTGGTATGTCAAAGCGATGCTGCACCTGTCGTGATTGCTCGTGGGGGGCGATACGACAACCTTGTAGCTCGTTGCGGTGCCAAAGGGCTTCAAGCAGCAGGGGTGGGCTTTAGTTTCGCCATAGACGATATTCGTGAACTGCTTACCAAGGAGATCAAAGCGTATGAAGCTGTTGAATCAACCCTTGTTGCCTATGGCGAGCAAGCAACGCTGGAACATGCACTCAAGCGTCAGCGTCACTGGCACAAACAGGGCCAGCGTGCCGTTGTTGAACTTGAAGCCTGTCACGATCGTGAAGAAGCCTTCAGCCGTCTAGCAGATCGGGGTTGTAGCACACTGGACTGGTTAGATCATTAGGATCTCGAGAATCTCGTCGTCCGATCTGCAAGGCCATGCCACACAGCATCGTGACAGAAATTTGTGAAGGGGTTGCTGACTGTGCGCAGGCATGCCCTGTCGGCTGCATTCAGCCTGGTCAAGGCAAAAACGACAAAGGAAGAAATTTCTATTTGATTAATTTCGACATCTGCATTGATTGCGGTATCTGCCTCCAGGTCTGCCCCGTAGAAGGAGCTGTCCTTCCCGAGGAGCGAGGTGACCTACAGCGAGGCAGCTGAGTTAATCACTAGGTACGGTCACCCCACCTAAAACCAGCTTGAGACATGAGGCAAAGACTACCTAAGGTCAAATCCTAAAAAGTGAAACCAATGACTGTGCTGGAAGAAGGTCAGATCCAGATTCACACCGAGAATATTTTCCCGATCATCAAGAAAGCCGTTTATTCCGGCCACGAGGTTTTCTTGAGGGAGCTAGTCAGCAATGGCGTCGATGCAATAAGCAAAAGACGCATGGCAGCCATAGCAGGTGACTGCACTGAAGTTGAAGAAGGAGTCATAGATATCAAGATTGACCGAGAAGCAAAGACACTCACTATTTCTGACAACGGAATCGGCATGACAACCGATGAAGTTAAGAAGTACATTAATCAGGTTGCCTTCTCAAGTGCAGAAGACTTCCTTGAAAAATACAAGCAGGAAAGTGACGGAATTATTGGTCATTTTGGGTTGGGTTTTTATTCTTCTTTCATGGTATCGAAACATGTAGAGCTAGTCACTAAGTCTGCTTGTTCCGGGAGTAAAGCTATTCGTTGGAGTTGTGATGGTTCACCAAGATTTAACATTCAAGAGGCCGAACGCAATGAAGCAGGAACCGATGTCATCCTTCATCTAATGGATGAAGAGTTGGAATACATCGAGCCAAGTCGAATCCGTACTCTGATCACAAAATACTGTGACTTTATGCCTATTGAGGTAAAACTCGAAGGCGAGTCAATTAATAAGCGAAATCCACTTTGGAGGCGCAACCCAAGAGAAATCACTGATCAGGAGTATATCGAACTCTATAATTATCTATATCCATTCCAAGGTGATCCTCTTCTATGGGTACACCTAAATACTGATTACCCCTATAACCTTCAAGGTATTCTCTATTTCCCTCGGATTGGTGGTCGCGCAGATTGGGAAAAAGGTGAGATAAAACTCTACTGCAATCAAGTATTTGTCAGTGATTCAATTAAAGAAGTAGTACCACACTACCTCCTTCCGCTAAGAGGTGTGATCGACTCACCTGACATCCCACTTAATGTCAGTCGTAGCGCATTACAGACAGACAGACGTGTTAGATCTATTGGCAATTTTGTTGCAAAGAAAGTTGCCGATCGCCTGCGAGGATTAAAGGCGGAACAACCTCTTTTTTATGCTGAAGCATGGGATGCATTAGCACCCTTCGTCAAAATAGGATCAATGGAAGATGAAAAGTTTGCTGATCAAGTTGCCGACCTAATCATGTTTGGCACGACTGCTCTGGCTTCAACAGAAACAGATGGGGCCACTCCAGACCCAATTCCTTGTGGCGAAAAAGCCTTTACTACGCTGAGTGGATACCAAAGTCGTCTGAGTACAGAAGCAAACAATCGCATTCTTTACTGCACGGATGAAGTGGCCCAAGCGAGTGCCCTCAGCTTATGGACTTCACAGGGTGCTGAAATTCTTAAAACCGAAACGTTTATAGACAGCCAATTCCTCCCATGGCTTGAAGCTCGTCATAACGACCTCCGATTCCAGCGCGTTGATGCCGAACTGGATGACACTCTTAAAGACGACAAACCTGAACTAACTGATCAGGAAGGAGAGACCAAGTCTGAAAGCCTGAGAACTCTAATGAAGCAAGCACTAAATAACGACAAGGTGACCATTCAAGTACAAGCACTTAAGGGAGATAACGCACCTCCAGCAATGATTCTGCTGCCAGAACAGATGCGACGTATGAACGACCTTGGAGCTCTCATGGATCAAAGGCTGCCAGGCCTTCCCGAGCATCATGTCCTTCTTGTCAATCGTCGTCATCCACTTGTCGAAGGACTTGTGAAACTTAAATCTGGATCCGTGCTGGTCAGCACTTCAGGTGTGTCTCCAACCGAAACCTTGGCACAAGGCTTAGCCCGTCACCTATACGACATGGCTCGCCTCGGTGTAGGAGGTTTGGAGCCCAATGAACTTGCTGGATTCCAAAGCCGTAGTGCTGTGTTAATGGGACAGCTGATGGATCGGGCTTTTTAAAAGGAGGGGAGGATTTGATAAAATCTTAGTTTGGGTTCAGCGCCCTAGCTCTGTAGAGGATCAAGACATGTCCCGGGTGTGTCAGCTCACTGGAACTCGCGCCAACAACGGCATGGCTGTGAGCCATTCCCACATCCGCACAAAGAAGCTGCAACAGGCCAACCTGCAGCAGCGGCGCCTCTGGTGGGCTGAAGGGAACCGTTGGTTGAAACTACGTGTAAGCACCCGTGCACTTAAAACCATCCAAAAAAAGGGTCTCGGTGTCTATGCCAAATCGTTAGGGATTGACCTGAACAAGATCTAATCACTAAATAATTCAGCAAACTAGTTACCATCAAGATGATGGGGAATGGCATTAACTTGTCTGAAATTGCTAAACATGCATACAAGTGCAGAAAATAACAATGTGATAACGATTGCTACTGTCGACTCATGCACAGTCAAGGATTGGGCAGAAGAGCAAATGAAAAGTTTGGTTGATAAAATAGAAGCTACGCAACCATGAAGAGAAGGACATTTTGGAAAATAGCTCTGCTGTTCTCTTTGACCAGCGTTGCACTATTTGCAAGCTGGGCCCTGAGCACTCGCCCTGTTCAGATCAACATCTTAATGCCAGCTCCATTTGCTGAGTCAACAACTGATCTGGTCCAAAAATTCAACAAAGATCATCACGGCAGGATCCAACTTCAGGTGACTCGAGGTCCACTTGAAACAGAAGCAGTATCGGATTTAGCCATCAGCAGTCTTCTTTTAGGTAAAAGTCCATTCGATGCACTTTTAATTGATGTAACTTGGTTGCCGAAATACGCCGCCGCAGGATGGCTTATTCCCTTGGATCCATGGATCGATCAACAACAGATTGATTCCATTGCTCCGGGGGCAATGCTTGGAAATAATTTCGACGGGAAACTGTATCGATGGCCACTTGTGGCTGACATGGGATTGCTTTATTGGCGGACAGATTTGATGAGTGAACCACCGCGTACCCCTGAGGAACTCATTAAAGTTAGTCTTAAGCTCCAAAAAGAAGGCCGTATTGCTAATGGCTATGTCTGGCAAGGCCGTCAATATGAAGGCCTAAGTTGTGTATTTCTAGAAGTTCTTGACGGATTTGGAGGACAATGGCTTGAACCCGAAACCGATAATGTTGGCCTCGACAGCTCCGCAAGTCTTCAGGCTGCAAGTTGGTTGCGTGAACTGATCAGCAGTGGAGTGAGCCCCGAAGCAGTGATCAACTATGCCGAAAATGAAACTCTTCAAGCCTTTAAGTCTGGAGATGTTGCGCTAATGCGTAACTGGCCTTATGCCTGGGGAGAACTGCAGAAGCCTAACAGCGATGTTAGAGGCAATGTTGGAGTAACCACGATGGTTGCTACCGCTGCCAATCGATCCACATCAACCCTAGGTAGCTGGGGCTTCTCGATCCTCAAGGGCTCATCTAATCCACAAGCTGCAGCAGAGGCCATTGCCTTCCTCACATCAACATCTGCACAAAAAAGACTGTTCTTGAACGACAGCTATACCCCAACCAAAGCAGAACTATTTAAAGACCCAGAACTGCTCTCAAAATCACAAATTCTTCCGGAGCTTGCTAATGCCCTACAAAGCACTGATCAACGTCCAGCAACTCCTCTATATGCACAGATTAGTGATGTACTACAACGAAATCTGAGCTCAATTTTAACAGGCCAATCCAGCGTTAGCGATGCAATGTCCAACGCCCAAGCAAACACCGAGAAGATTCTTATGGCGGCAAGAGAAACTAAATGATCCAATTGCTTCTATTCCCGGCATCTCTATTAATTGCCTTCGTCTTTGGTATCCCTCTACTTCGTTATTCCTGGTTGAGCTTCCATGCTGATTCAGTCCTCACAGGCTTAGTTGCGATTCCCAATCATGGTGCGAATTGGCTTCGTCTACTGCACGACCAACGCTTCTGGCAAGACACCTATCAGACAGCCCGTTTCGCAACCGTTTCAGTCAGCCTAGAACTATTACTTGCTATAGCGATAGCCCTCTTACTCGATCAGCGTTGGCGTGGTCGAGGTGTTGTAAGGGCCATAAGTTTGCTCCCATGGGCTCTGCCAACTACTGTAATGGCTCTTGGCTGGCGTTGGATCTTTAATACACCTTACGGCCCTATTGAACAATTCGCAGAACTGATTGGACTACAACCTCTAAACATCCTTTCGAATCCAAATATCACCTGGCTTGCCACGGTTGTTGGTGATGTTTGGAAGACCACGCCATTTGCGGCTCTGATTCTTTTGGCTGGCTTGCAAACCATTCCCAATGATCTCTACGAAGCCTTCTATCTCGAAGGTGGCCATCCACGTGCCGCACTATTTCAGATCACCTTGCCGCTCTTGCAGCCTTATTTACTCCTTAGTCTTTTATTTCGCCTTGCGCAGGCCTTCGGCGTTTTCGACTTGATTCAGGTGATGACTGGTGGGGGTCCTGCAGGAAGCACGGAAAGCCTTGCTTTATATGCTTATTTAAACGCAATGCGATTCCTCGATTTTGGCTATAGCGCCACGGTAATGATCAGCGGGTTTCTTCTACTTGTTATTGCCTGTCTGCTTGTTTTTCTAATCATCAAACAGGCCAGCCATTGGCGAGAGGCAATGAAATGATTCGTCAGCGAAATCTTTGGATCACTGTTCTCCTGCTTTGGTCTTTAGCGCCTCTGCTTTGGCAGCTCTATACATCTTTTTGCACCCATGAAGCTCTTCTACAACCATTGGCTGAGCATAATCAGCGTTGGACACTTGACAACTATCGCCAGGTATTGACAACCAACCCTCCCTTCTGGCGTTATCTATTGAACAGTGTCATCGTTGGCATTAGCTCAACAGGATTAACCCTACTGATAGCCATTCCAGCCGCCTATTCTCTTTCAAAAGTCTCGCAAAATATTGCCAGAATGGCTAGATTTATACTGCTTGGTGCGGCTTTATTTCCATATGTTCTGCTTTTTTTGGCATTATTAGAACTTGCAAGGAGTTTCAACCTCGGGAACAATTTGCTTGCGCTCAGTTTTCCCTACGCTGGCTTGTCGAT
Organism: Prochlorococcus sp. MIT 1306; assembly: GCF_047304515.1. NCBI lineage: Bacteria > Bacillati > Cyanobacteriota > Cyanophyceae > Synechococcales > Prochlorococcaceae > Prochlorococcus > Prochlorococcus sp. MIT 1306. The sequence continues at coordinate 1,047,011 of NZ_CP138959.1, forward strand.
GCCCTTGGCAGTGCTGCTGCTTTTATCAGCCTTCCGCGATCTACCTTCTGAACTAGAAGAAGCCGCGAGGCTTGAGGGTCTGGGCTTATGGCAGAGATTGCGCTGGGTATTAATTCCCTTAATAGGTCCTGCAACCGCAAGCACTGCCATCTTGGTCTTTCTCTTCTCCTGGAACGAATATCCAATCGCATTAACCTGGATTAGTAGAGCTGATCTGCTAACACTTCCTGTTGCCATAGCACGAATTGCAGGTTCATCGGTCTACTCAATTCCCTATGGCGCTTATGCAGCTGCCACCGTTCTAGGTGCTCTGCCACTCTTGTTACTCGTGCTCATCTTTCAGCGACAGATCGTTTCCGGTCTGACACAGGGAGCGATTAAAGGATGAATCTTGTTCTACAAAACATTGGTCGCCGTTTCGGTAGAAACTGGATTGTCCGTCATCTAGACCTTGAAGTGGGTGAGGGTGAATGCCTTGCCCTACTTGGACCAAGTGGATGTGGCAAGAGCACCACTCTCAGGCTGATAGCTGGACTCGACCAGCCCAACGAAGGTTCGATCACTATCGCTGGCGAGGATGTCACGACGGTGTCACCTGTTGACCGACGCATCGGCATGGTGTTTCAGAGCTATGCATTATTTCCCCATCTCACAGTTTTCGCCAATCTTGCACTTGGTCTTCAGGTTCGTGGAATAGCCGCCAATGATCGCAAGCAACGAGTGGAATCTGTTCTGGCATTAATGCAATTAGAGGATCTTGCAGGGCGACATCCGGCAGAACTCTCAGGTGGGCAACGTCAAAGAGTGGCCCTCGCCAGAGCTCTGCTCAGAGACCCTCTGGTGTATTTACTTGATGAGCCAATGAGCAATCTGGATGCTCAACTGCGAGAAGATCTGCGACCTCAGTTACGCCGTTTGATTCTTCAAGGCAGTCAGCCCGTTATCTACGTCACACACGATCAACATGAAGCCATGGCCATGGCACATCGAATTGCCGTAATGCGAGATGGAAAGATAGAGCAAATTGGTACTCCCCAAGAGCTCTACCACAATCCATTATCACTCTTTGTGGCCAGCTTTATAGGACGCCCTCAGATCAACCTTCTGCCAGCAGAGTCAGGCATTATCAAAGCAATTCGACCAGAACATCTTCAACTAAGTTCAGAAGGGATTGCTTGCCGTCTTGTCTACAGGGAGTGGCTGGGAACATCCCAGTTGCTCATTCTTGAGAGCAACAGAGGTCCACTAAGGATGCTTTGCGCTAGTGAGATCACAATTCCTGAGACCATTAAGCTCAATTGGTCCCCAGAAAGAGAACATCAGTTCGATGCCAGTTCAGGAGGAAGATGCTGACAAGAGTTCACAAGATTTTATTCGTAAAGGATATCCAGAATTGTGTTGATCAATAAAATTCATAGTCATTTTATGGTTAATAATAATCAAAGGGGTGAAGCGTAAACGTTAATTAAAGGCCTTGTCTAATATCTTGCTGTGTTGAGAAGCTTGTTTGCGGATTGCTTCGATCTTTCCCAGGTCTGGAGAAACATCTAAGGCCTGCCTCCATAGTCCAGCAAGCAAACGAATATCAGGCAACGATTGCAAATCAGTAAAGGGCACATTTGCCATCACAGCTGCAGATGACACCTTCGGGTCGTAGCTGAGTGCCACTGTGGGACTACCAGCCAATTGGGCCAGGATGAGTGCATGCAGTCGCATGGGGAGAACCAATCTGGCCATCGAGAACTGATTCATAACATCTGTTAGTGAATCAAATGCAAAGGAATGACTTCTTAATCTCAAGCTGGAACTGATCAGTCCTTGTCTATCTAGTTGTCGGAATAGCTGTTCATCCTGACGTTGATGAAAAGCAAGCCAATGAACTGGAGCATCAATATCTTTAAGGATTATCTCAAGGGCTTGGAGCAAATGCTGCCAGCCAAAGTGATCAAGCATTGACGTGGGACGCCAACAAAGCACAACTGCTTGGCCACCCTGCCAGCGCCTAGAGGGAAGTTGCCAAACTGGATCTGGTGCCATCAGCATCGGAGAGGGTAGGCACCATTGCTGAGCAAACTGAAAAGACTCTGGATCTCTCCAGCTGATCGCCTGCACCCTACGTAGGACTCTCCTAACCATCCATCGACTCACGTGATGACGAAATGGCCCCAGGCCCTGGCCCCAAAGCACAACAGGAACACCACGTTGTTGGGCTATCACAATCAAGATCAAGTAGTAGATCAGGCTCTTAAAACTCGTGCTGTCCTGCAGCAAGCTGCCGCCACCAAGAATCAAACCCTGAACTTGAAAAAGTGCCCTAATGGTCTCCAGCAATGAGCGTCGGTTAATGACTTGAGCCTTCGGAGCTAAGGCCTTAATCACATTTGAATCATTTGCCGTGATCCAAGGCTGCAAATGTGAGGGAAGCTCCTGAAGTAAAACCTGCAAAAGAGCATCATCGCCAAGGTTGTGCTCGCCGTAGTAGCCGCATAACAGCACTGCCTTGCATTGCTTTGCCTGAACTGCCATAGCCAAGCAATAGCTGCATCAAACATTAACGGCGACCAAGCCTCCCTAGGCTGCTGCCATCGAGCGAATCACGTGCACGCCCTATCTCTAGGCACCTGGTGGATCCACCTCGCATCCTTGTTCGAATGGATGCTTGCGATTGTGCTGGTGGTGCAATGGGGGAGAAGGAACCAAAGCAGGGCAATGTCATGGTTGGCTCTAGCAATGCTCCCCAACTTGGTGAGTGCCATGACAGCCATCACCTGGCATATTTTTGACAACAGCAAAGCCCTTAGCGGAATTGTTGTGCTCCAAGCTTGGCTGACGCTGATTGGCAACTGCTGTTTGGCCGCAGCCACCTGGAATTTGTTGCGTTCAGAACGACAGCAATCATGATTTTTGCCACTTCTACTGAGATTTTGAACTCCCTCATTGAGATGGACCCAGGTCCTCTATATGGCCTTTCTTTAATTCCCTATCTCGGTTTCCTGTGGTGGGCTCAACAGAGCAAGAGCTTGCCAAGACTATCCATCTGGGGATTCCGGCTCACGCTTCTTTTTGTGTTTATGACAATCATTTTTGCGATCCTGGCTGATCAAATTTACGGACTTGAACTGGTTGAAGTTGATGCTTTCCATGGGGCAGCAGAAGCCTTTCTGGTGCTAAGCGATGCCCTCGTGGTTTTGGGATTTATCCGTGCTGGCCAACAACAGGTGGTGAAAAACTCTTAAGAGGTATGGCTTCTATGCCAAGAACTGCGATCAATGTCGGACAATAAGGCGTCGCTTCCACGGTCTAAATGTTCACGCACCTCCTGGCTGCTGCAGCTCCTTCCACATTCACCTGGTCGCCTGCGGTGGGCATGGTGATGATCGCTTGCAACGTGCTCGCATTTGTCATTGCTAAGGCCAACATCGAACACCAAAATGAAGGCTTCGACATGCCTAACAACAAATTCTATGGAGGCATGAGCCACGCCTCCGTTGTCGGATCCCAATGCTTAGGCCACATCCTTGGCATGGGCACAATCCTCGGATTAGCTTCACGCGGCGTTCTCTGAAAAGCACTAGGGCTGGCGAATTCATCGCCAGCCCATTAAATAAGGAAGAAGACGGAGTCCGTAGCGCTCAAAGCGGTATTCGAACAGCAATCGGCTCAGATCTTCAGCGCTGACTCGCATTGACAGCCCATTAATCAATCGAGCCAAGCGTCGATCGCCTTTTTGATCGCACAAACCCCACCATGTTCGCTTAGCCAAGCGACCTGAAAGATTCCAGCGCCAACCCAAACGAAGACGCAGGAGCCGTTCAAATTGCATCAAGACCTTGTTGTCTTTGTCTTGATTTGAGCTGGATGGATGACAGCAGGCTTCAACAAGCAAAGGAGTAAGCACCTCTGCACTAACGAGAGCATGACGGATGCCTTCTCCGCCAAGCAAATTGGCAGTACTAATAGCGTCGCCAACTCCAACAATCCTGCCAACAACGTGAGCTTCACTGCGCCTTAAGCTGCTGCGCAAGATTCCGCCATGTCTATCGATAACTGGTAACTCATCAAGCTGGTTCTTGATAAGCAGGCGGTTCAAGATGCTGCTCATCGGTTCGAGGCACTCCTTCATTGGTGGAGGTAGACGGCAAACTCCTACCTTCAACTGATTACCAGCCATGGGAAAAATCCAGCCATAACCATGTTGAATCCACTGGCATCCCAAAAAAAAACAAACCCGGTCACGCCAGAGAGCTGTTGTTTTTTGATCACCCTGCAGGATCCACTCAACGCCAGCCCCTTCAAGCATGCAATCGGTATCGGAAGGCTTGGATGCTTCAGTTGAACCCAATAAAAGGCGGCGATGGCCTGTGGCATCTACCACCCAGCTCACTCTCCTTCTCTGACACAAGCCATTTGGACCAATCAATTCAACGTTTGCGCCGTCATTGACCGTAAGAACGGAGTGAACACGCCAACCCAATAAAAATTCAACACCTGCTTCTATAGCTTGCTGCCAGAGCTGATGACGTAGCGAGCCGAAGTTGAGAACCACACCAAGGTCATGTTGAGACCACCATTGATGTTGAATTCCATCTGGATCCACCAATTGCCAGCCATTCCAATGGCTGGCAATTGCTTCAGCAGGAATGCAGAGATCAGACACCGCCTGGATAGGGATGGCAGCACTAGAAAAGGCATTCTGATTGGCTTCTCTTAGGCGTTCAACAAGAGTTACCGCAATCCCCTGGCTAGCAAGTCGTTGTGCAAGTCGGGCTCCTGCTGGCCCTGCACCTGCTACCAAAACAGTCAATTGATCAGGTTGACAGGGCCTGCGGTGCTTCCTGCCCTACAAGAGAAGGCTGCGAATTCAAGCAAAAGTGTTCTTGAATTCGTTCAGACATCTGTGTTGGTGTGAGCCCCAGTGCTTCCCGGCTCTGTTGGGGACTGGCATGGTCTACCAATTGATCAGGGATTCCAATTCGGAACGTTGGCACCAAGACATCTTGATCACTAAGGGACTCAACCACAGCCGCACCAAAACCACCCGCAAGAGCACCCTCCTCCATCGTGACGACACGACCGATACGACGGGCTAACGGATGAATCAAGGCTTGATCAAGTGGTCTTAGGAAGCGAGCATTGATCACAGTGGCCTTGACACCTGCTTCCTGCAACAGCTGAGCTGTGATCATGGCAGCAGGCACCATTACTCCATAAGCAACGATTAATAGATCATCACCTTCACAAAGCACTTCGCCTCGACCAATTGCCAAAGGCTCCCAGCCTTCATCAAGCAGAGGTACTCCCTCTCCTGATCCTCTTGGAATACGGAGAGCTGCAGGGCCTTGATGCTGAAGACATGTCACCAACATGCGTTGAAGTTCAGCCTCATCCTTGGGCGCCATCACGGTGAAATTAGGAATAGCGCGGAAATAACTGATGTCGTACTGACCCTGATGGGTCGGTCCATCAGCGCCAACAATGCCTGCGCGATCCATCACAAAGGTCACTGGCAGGTTCTGAATTCCCACGTCGTGAATCAATTGGTCGAAGGCGCGCTGCAGGAATGTGCTGTAAATCGCCAGCACAGGCTTGAGCCCCTCACAAGCCATCCCAGCAGCAAGAGTTACAGCATGCTGTTCAGCGATACCTACATCGATGTATTGCTCAGGAACAGCCTTTTGCAGGAGGTCAAGGCCAGTACCTGTGGCCATCGCGGCTGTGATCCCAACGACAGTGCTGTCCTGCTGACAAAGCTTAATGAGCGTCTCGCCAAACACCTTGCTGTAACTCGGTGGTTTCTTTCCTTTTGAGGGAAGAGCTTTACCAGTAATTAGATCAAACGCTGATTGGGCGTGATAGCCAACTTGATCTGCTTCGGCATATGGATAGCCCTTGCCTTTGGTCGTAACCACATGAACGAGTACAGGACCACCAACCTTGTGAGCCGTCTCAAAGGTTCGAACCATGCGTTCAATGTCATGGCCATCAATAGGGCCCATGTAGGTGAAGCCAAGCTCCTCAAAAACAGCCCCTACCTTCGGCACGGATAATCGGCGCATACTGCCCTTGAGCAGGTCTAGTTCGGCAGGCAGTTCCCCTCCCATGAAAGGCAGACTCTTGACCCTCTCCTCGACGCTATCCGAGATGAACTGCACAGGCGCACTGTGGCGCATGCGATTTAGATGGGTCGACAACGCTCCTACTGGCGGAGAAATCGACATGTCGTTGTCGTTGAGAACAACCAGAAAAGGTGTGTTGGGCATATGGCCGGCATGATTAATCGCTTCTAGTGCTATGCCGCCGGTAAGAGCCCCATCACCAATTACAGCTACGCATTTGAACGATTCACCACGACGCTCACGAGCAACGGCCATGCCCAGTGCTGCTGATATCGAGGTGCTGGCATGGCCGGCACCAAAATGATCGAAAGAACTTTCACAACGCTTCAGATAGCCAGCGACACCACCCTGCTGACGCAAGGTATTGAAGTCGCCGTATCGGCCAGTAATCAGCTTGTGTGGATAAGCCTGATGGCCAACGTCCCATACAACTCGATCATGATCTAGATCAAGAGTTTGATAAAGAGCAAGGGTGAGTTCAACAACACCGAGCCCAGGCCCCAAATGACCTCCACTGGTGGACACCACCTCAAGATGGCGTTCCCGTATCTGACGTGCTACATCCTCAAGCTCGGCAATGCTCAAGCCATGAAGCTGATTCGGATGGGTTAACTCGCTCAGACGCATTCGCGTTCCTGTCCCACTCCAACCCATTCAATCTAGGTCTTCTCAGCTATAGAACGGCGAAAGCAACCCTGGCAAGTGCAAACAGTTGCCGGATCTGAATATTGCAAGACTGGCGTGATGGACGATTATCTACAGAGGATTCTGAGGGCACGTGTCTATGACGTAGCCCATGAAACCCCCCTGGAACTGGCAAAAAACCTCAGTCGCCGTCTTCAGAACAAGATCTGGTTGAAACGTGAGGACCTACAGCCAGTCTTCTCCTTCAAGCTTCGTGGTGCGTATAACCGCATGTCCCTTCTCAGTAAAGAGGAGTTGCAGCGTGGCGTGATTGCTTCAAGTGCTGGAAACCACGCTCAGGGGGTGGCACTGAGCGCCTCTTATCTCAATTGCAGAGCTGTGATTGTGATGCCGATTACCACACCCGAAATGAAAGTACGGGCAGTCCGTGCTCTTGGCGCTGAAGTCGCACTTCATGGAGAGACCTACGACGAGGCCTATCAAGAGGCCATGCGTCGAAGCGAAAAAGATGGACTCACGTTTATCCACCCGTTTGATGATCCAGAGGTGATTGCTGGGCAAGGGACGATTGCTCTAGAAATCCTGCGCCAGATCCAAGATCCACCAGATGCAATCTATGTCGCAGTTGGCGGTGGCGGACTGATCGGCGGGATTGCCACTTATGTCAAAAGCTTGTGGCCGCAAGTCGAAATTATTGGTGTCGAGCCCCACGACGCTGCAGCAATGACGCTCTCTCTTGAAGCTGGTGAACGCATTCAGCTGCCAAAAGTAGGTCTATTTGCCGACGGAGTCGCTGTACGTCAAGTAGGCAAACACACCTTCTCATTAGCTCAGATGCATATAGACGCGATGGTGACGGTAAGCACTGATGAAATCTGTGCAGCGATCAAAGATGTTTTTGAAGATACCCGCTCAATTCTTGAACCAGCTGGCGCACTGGCAATTGCTGGCATGAAGGCAGATATCGCCAAACGTGATCTTCAAGACCGCAATCTTGTGGCCGTGGCCTGTGGCGCAAACATGAACTTTGAACGGCTCCGTTTTGTCGCCGAAAGAGCAGAGCTAGGGGAAGAAAGGGAAGCAATACTCGCGGTAGAGATCCCAGAGCAGGCAGGCAGCCTGCGCAAGCTCTGCAACGTCCTAGCGGGAAAAAATCTCACCGAATTCAGTTACCGAATGGCAGAGGGGGATAGAGCCCAAATATTCATCGGTGTACAGGTTTTCGACCTCAATGATCGAACCAAACTTTTAACGCGACTGCAGTCGTCAGGATTCCCATGCCTTGATCTCAGCAACGACGAGCTGACCAAAGGGCACCTTCGTCACATGGTGGGTGGCCGGCTTCCTGCCTCAGCAAAAACCCTTTGCCGAGATGGATGTCGAGAACTGCTCTATCGCTTTGAGTTCCCTGAGCGTCCAGGAGCTCTTATGACCTTTGTTAGTGCCCTTCACCCCGAATGGAGTATCAGCATCTTCCACTACCGCAATCACGGAGCAGATGTCGGCAGGATCGTTGTAGGTGTGTTGGTCCAGGACAACGAAATGAAAAATTGGCAGCGCTTTCTTGACGATCTGGGCTACCCAAACTGGGAAGAAACCAACAACCCCGCCTACTGCTTATTTCTGGGTGCACAGACCGTTTGATCGCGGTAACTTGGCATATTCCATAGCAGGGCCTGCCATGGCCACCGATTCCCCAGCTCAAGAGAGGGATGAGGTCTCCAGCTTCTCCTTACCAGCACGTTTAGAGGCCATTCTTTATTTGAAGGGTCGCCCTGTAACGCTCAAAGAGATGGCAGAGCTAGCCAATGAGACTGAGGATCTGATTGAGCAAGCTCTACTTGCGCTGATGGCAGGCTATGCACAGAGAGATACAGCCTTAGAGATCCAAGAGAACAATGGTCGATATAGCCTTCAATTGTGTCCAGGCCTTGGCGAGCTGGTCCACCACCTTTTACCCGTTGATCTTTCCATAGCAACACTCAGAACCCTGGCCACCATTGCCCTGAAAAAAAGAATTCTTCAATCGGAGCTGGTCGATTTACGGGGATCAGGCGCCTACGACCACATCAAAGAACTCGTTGCTCAGAACTTCATCGAACGCAAACGACAGAGCGAGGGCAGGTCTTATTGGCTCACGCTCTCTGAAAAGTTCCATCGAACCTTCTCAGTACTTCCTGATTTAGGTACAGCCGAACCCTCTCAGGTTGCATAGAGTTCTCAGAATAGTTGTCTTCACCCATGCAAATCCTGGCCACGTTGCTACAGGTGCTAGCCCAGACACTTGAGATCTACTCACTGGTGCTTATCGTGCGCGTGCTGCTGAGCTGGTTCCCTAATCTTGACTGGGCGAATCCAGTGTTGAGCACCGTTAGCTCAATCACAGACCCCTACCTCAATGCTTTTCGTGGTTTGATTCCTCCCCTTGGAGGCTTGGATCTATCAGCGATCCTGGCGTTAGTAGCCCTGAGTCTTCTGCAACAAATGCTGAATAGCGCAAGTGTGGCGATCTTGAATAGTGGAATGAGCTATTACAGCTGATCTAGTGGTTGGTCCACAGGAATCACTGCCTTGGTTCCCCATAAAAGACCAGGGTCTACAGCCTCTTCAAGCGGTAGCAGCTCATCATCGTCGCCAGCACGAGTACGAACGGGAGCCTTGAATCCCTTTGCCTTTGCCCCCTTCACTTGTAAAGGCCCTGGCGTTCCTGACGGAATCGCCAACCGCAATGCAAAAGAACTTGACCCGGGTTGCACATCGCCAATAGAACCAACGCGAGCACGGTTTGGCAATACAGGTTCACCACTTGGATCCAAGATCTGAGCAAAGACATCACTATCAATCACGGCAAACTTGCCTGGATTGGTCACCTCACCTGAAAGCACATAGCAACTTGCGCCGACAGGCCTAGTCAGGCTTGGCTGCGCACCTGGATCTGTTTGTGCACAAGCATCGATACTCAACTGATCCAAGCTGAGGTTTGCCGCTAAGGCTTGATCACTGAAAACCAGATTAAAAACCAGTAAAACTGCAGTGAGCACTGCCTTCAAGATGGAGCTTTGCAAAAAATTCATCTTCATCGTTGATCACCGCTCCCTGAGATCTGGCCACGTGATGCCCTGCTAGTCAGCTTATCGAGATTGGCTTGTGCCACATCTTCTAAATCAAAGCCCAGCTCACTAGCCAACTGGGCTACATACCAAAGCACATCTCCCAACTCAAGCTTGATTGCTTGGCGCGTATCCAGGTCAAAAACACCTTGTTGATCGCGAAGGACCTTCTTGACCTTGTCCGCGACTTCACCTGCCTCACCTGCGAGCCCAAGGGTTGGATAAATCGGGTTCTGACCCACATTCGGATAGCTGGCCGTAGCTCGAGCTCCATGCTGGTAATGATTAATGTCCATAGAAAAACATTGGCAACGCTGTCAACAACTACGTGTTGAGGCCTGGATGGTAGTTTCCGCGATGTTTCAGGTCCCGTTGATGGCCCAGATCGATCTGACACGACGGACCAAAATCGTTGCCACCATAGGTCCGGCAACCGAGACCGCCGAACGAATCCGAGAACTCGTTCAGGTAGGTGCTACCACCTTCCGGCTGAATTTCTCACACGGCGACCATGACGAGCACGCCAAGCGCATCTCCACCATCCGCCAGGTCTCTGATGAATTGGGGATGCACATTGGCATTCTTCAAGACTTACAAGGCCCCAAAATTCGCCTGGGTCGTTTTGATAAGGGGCCTATCACTTTGGCCAATGGCGATCCCTTCGCACTGACCTCCAAACAAGTTCAATGCAATCAGTCAGTGGCAACCGTCACTTACGACAAGCTTGCAGACGAAGTCACGACCGGCAGTCGAATCTTGCTTGATGACGGTCGAGTGGAGATGAAAGTCGTAAAAATCGATCAAAGCGAACAAACCTTGCACTGCATCGTCACAGTGGGAGGGGTGCTCTCAAATAACAAGGGAGTGAATTTCCCTGATGTACAGCTATCGGTTCGCGCCCTTACAGAGAAAGATCGCCAAGATCTCGCCTTTGGCCTCCAGCAAGGGGTGGACTGGGTCGCACTGAGCTTTGTGCGAAACCCTTCGGACATGAAAGAGATCCGCAAACTCATCGGGGATCATGGGCACAGCACCCCAGTGATCGCGAAGATCGAGAAATTTGAGGCGATTGATCAAATCGATTCAATCCTTCCTCTCTGTGATGGAGTCATGGTTGCAAGGGGGGACCTAGGCGTTGAGATGCCAGCCGAAGAGGTGCCTCTACTGCAAAAGGATTTGATTCGCAAGGCCAACAGCCTTGGAATTCCAATCATCACAGCCACCCAGATGCTCGACTCGATGGCCTCGAGCCCGAGGCCCACCAGAGCAGAAGTGAGTGATGTAGCAAATGCGATCCTTGATGGTACTGATGCAGTGATGCTCTCGAACGAAACCGCTGTAGGAGACTATCCAGTGGAGGCAGTTCAAACGATGGCCACCATTGCCAGACGGATTGAACGGGACTATCCACAGCGTCCAATCGAAACTTATCTGGCCAGCACCATTTCCAACGCGATTAGTTCAGCCGTAAGCAGCATCGCCAGTCATCTCAACGCGGCAGCAATCGTGCCACTAACTGAAAGTGGTGCCACTGCACACAACGTCAGTAAATTCCGCCCAGCAGCGCCAATTTTGGCCGTCACCAACGAATTGGCTGTAGCAAGAAAACTTCAATTGGCATGGGGTGTCACCCCACTGCTTGTCCCAACCCAGAAAAGCACCACTGCAACCTTCAGTGCTGCAATTGCTGTTGCCCAGGAATTGGGTCTTCTCAAAGAAGGAGATCTAACAATTCAAACTGCAGGAACCCTTGCTGGCGTGAGCGGGTCCACAGATCTTGTCAAAGTAGGAATTGTCAGTGCAGTGCTTGGCCAAGGGATCGGTATTGGCAATGGAACCGTTAGCGGCAAGGTCAGATTTGCTTTCTCTCCAAACGACTCAACAAAAATTGAACCAGGGGAGATTCTGGTCATTCATGAAACAAGCGATGACTATCTCGATGCAATCAGAAAGTCTGCAGGAGTGATTACAGAACAAGAAGGAGAGGAATCCCACGCAGCCGTGATCTCAAAACGCCTAGGGATTCCTTTCATCATTGGGATAGCACATGCCACGAGAAACCTGCTTGAAGGAGAGGTGGTAACAATGCAGCTCAGTAATGGCAAAGTTCATCGCGGCACAGGCGGCAAGCTGCCAATGAAGCCCGACTCAATGCTCTGAGGGTTCATGAATAGCTCCCTTCCGCTCATCGAAACGGTGAGCATGGCGTTCTCAACCCTTAAAGCCAATCGCCTACGGAGTCTCCTGACAATGCTCGGCATTGTGATCGGCAATGCTTCTGTCATTACCCTGGTAGGTGTTGGCAGGGGAGCTCAGAATCTGGCTGAGTCTCAACTAAGCAACCTGGGCGCCAATGTGTTGTTTGTGGTGCCTGGCAACAACGACACTCGTCGTCGCGGTGTGGCCTTCCCGCGAAATCTCGTGATCGAAGATTCAGATGCAATCGCTGAGCAAGTTCCAAGCGTGAAAGAAGTTGCACCGCAGATCAGCTCAAGCGAGGTAATTCAAGCGGGTGCCCAAAGTGCTACGAGTTCAATCTCTGGGGTGACCCCAGCATTTCTACCAGTGCGCAACTTCGAAGTAGCTCGTGGAAGATTTATTAGTGATCTTGATCTTCGTAGCGCACGCAAGGTGGTTGTGATTGGTCCCGACCTTGTCAACAAACTATTTCCAACGAGTGCGGCAGTCGGTAAGACTCTACGAATTAAGGATCAATCCTTTGAAGTGATCGGTGTAATGGCTCCTAAAGGAGCGGTGTTTGGAAACAATCAAGATGAAAACGCTTACATTCCGCTCACAACAATGGTGAGCCGGCTCACAGGCAGAGATCCAACCTATGGCGTCAGCCTTAGTTTTATCAGTGTGGAAGCCAAGAATGAAGAAAGCACGGGGGCTGCAAAATTCCAGATCACCAACCTGCTCCGTCAACGACATCGAATCCTGCGAGATGACGACTTTGCAGTTCGATCACAGAAAGATGCCCTCAGCATCGTCAACACAATCACCGGAGGACTAACACTCATGTTGGCAGCAATCGGAGGGATATCGCTGCTAGTAGGAGGAATCGGAATCATGAATATCATGCTGGTTGCGGTCAGTGAACGCACTGAGGAAATCGGACTAAGGAAGGCCCTAGGAGCTCGTAATAGCGATGTATTGAGCCAATTCCTGATCGAATCACTCGTTCTTGCAAGCTTTGGTGGTGTCATCGGCACAGCTGTAGGTATTGGCGCCGTCACAACAATCGGAGTTTTGACCCCTCTCCCGGCATCAATCGGAATAAGCGTCGTTCTAATCACCGTCACTCTCTCGGGATCAATTGGTTTGATCTTCGGTGTTTTGCCCGCCAGACGTGCAGCAAGACTTGACCCAATCGTTGCCCTCCGACGCTTGTAAATCCTTTTTGATTTTCAGAGAATAGGCAAAGCAAAAAGGTGATAGCAATCACAACTCCCCAGCAGCGAAAACAATGAAGTCAAGCGCCTAACGCAAGCAAAGCAGGCTGATGGGGATTCATGACTGAAGCAGCCAAAGGGTTATTTCTATAAAAAACGGTTTTTAGCTCACAGATATTGGTTGCTCAAAGCAGCATCTAAAGCGGAAGTGGGAATCTGAGCTCAAAAGCTGAGGAAGATGGTGCCTGAAGAAGATCTAGCAACCAACGACCTAACCATCGACACCGTTACAGTCAGTGAACCATCCTCTAGCAGATGAATCAACGCTGGCGTCTCATTGCTCTCTGGCTGCTGCCCATCGGTGTTGCCTTACTGCTCGCCTGGCAAATTTTAGGAAATGGCAAGCTCACAGGAGAGCAGCCGAGTAACACCACTATGGCTCCGCGCAATGCTGCGGTTACGCGGATGAGCTACGGCCGCTTCCTCGACTATGTGGAAGCAGGAAGGGTCACCGCCGTGGACATTTACGACGGTGGACGGAATGCAGTAGTAGAAGCCGTAGATCCCGAACTCGACAATCGCATACAACGACTAAGAGTTGATCTCCCCGGTCTTGCCCCAGAGTTAATCAATACACTCAAAAGCGAGGGGATCAGTTTCGATATTCATCCTGCTCGTACCACTCCGCCGGCGCTTGGCTTATTAGGCAATCTCCTCTTCCCTCTACTCCTCATTGGCGGCCTAATTCTGCTGGCCCGTCGATCCAGCTCAATGCCTGGCGGCCCCGGGCAGGCAATGCAGTTCGGCAAGACAAAAGCCCGCTTCGCAATGGAAGCTGAAACTGGAGTCAAGTTTGATGATGTTGCAGGTGTAAGTGAAGCAAAACAGGATCTTGAGGAAGTGGTGACTTTCCTGAAGAAACCCGAACGCTTCACCTCGGTAGGTGCTCAGATTCCAAGAGGTGTTCTGCTGGTAGGGCCTCCAGGTACTGGCAAAACCCTTCTTGCTAAAGCAATTGCAGGAGAAGCAGGTGTTCCCTTCTTCTCACTCTCTGGGTCGGAATTTGTAGAAATGTTCGTTGGTGTCGGCGCGAGTCGAGTCCGAGATTTATTCAAGCGGGCAAAAGAGAACACACCCTGCCTAATCTTTATTGATGAAATTGATGCAGTAGGCCGACAACGTGGTGCCGGAATAGGTGGCGGGAATGATGAGCGAGAACAAACTCTCAACCAACTTTTAACAGAAATGGACGGATTTGAAGGTAATAGCGGAATCATCATTATTGCAGCAACAAACCGTCCTGATGTACTGGATTCTGCGCTGATGCGACCAGGGCGTTTTGACAGGCAAGTCAGTGTGGATTCACCAGATATCAAAGGAAGACTTGCAATTCTTGAAGTGCACGCACGTGACAAGAAACTTGAAGAAGATCTTTCCTTAAAGAATGTAGCCCGACGCACACCTGGATTCACCGGGGCAGACCTTGCCAACCTACTTAATGAGGCGGCAATCCTCACAGCTCGTCGTCGTAAAAAGGCTATCAGCCTTGATGAAATTGACGATGCCGTTGACAGAATCATCGCGGGCATGGAAGGGCGCCCACTCACTGATGGACGTAGCAAGAGATTGATCGCATACCACGAAGTTGGGCATGCACTAATAGGAACATTAGTTAAAGATCATGACCCTGTCCAAAAAGTGACTCTGATACCACGAGGTCAGGCTCAGGGGCTGACATGGTTTTCTCCGGATGAAGAGCAAATGCTGGTTACTCGTGCCCAACTCAAGGCTCGAATCATGGGAGCACTAGGAGGCAGGGCAGCAGAAGATGTTGTTTTTGGCGATGCAGAGATCACAACAGGTGCAGGTGGTGACATCCAGCAGGTTGCATCCATGGCACGCCAAATGGTGACACGTTTTGGCATGAGCGATTTAGGACCAGTCGCTCTGGAGAGCGGGAATCAAGAAGTATTTATTGGACGTGACCTGATGACTCGAAGCGAGATCTCAGATGCAATATCCCGCCAAATAGACGAGGCAGTTCGGGAAATGGTTAAGCTTTGCTATAGCGAAACTGTAAAAATCGTCAAGCAACATCGGGAGGCTATGGATAGACTCGTTGAAATCCTCATCGAAAAGGAAACCATAGACGGAGAAGAATTCACTTCAGTAGTAGCAGAATTTACATCTGTTCCAGAGAAGGAAAGAAGCATACCTATCCTTCAGAGCTAATCGAAATAACAGCTAAATAATCATCATTCAAGAAACCAAGTAACAGCGAATAGATCCTTACAATGCATGGTTGCTCATTGTAAGATAAAATATTTATTTTAAGAATAAAAAGTATTTTGATGCCAAGTTTAGGCATGAAAACTATGTTTTCATAATTATGAACAAGTCAATCGATTCCTTCAGGGTGGATGGATTGATAAATATCCATTAGAAAATCCTTTGCCTAGCAATACCTATCTATCACAAGGCAGCCTTGTCAATTGACTGAATGAACCGGACGCTTATCGATCACACTATCGACAAGTCCATAACCAACAGCTTCTGCGGGAGACATGAAAAAATCTCGATCGGTATCTTCTTGAATTCTCTCTAGCGGTTGACCTGTACGATCTGCTAATACACGGTTCAATCGATCCTTAAGGAAGAGAATCTCATCAGCCTGAATACGAATATCACTCGCCTGCCCTCTGGCGCCACCAAGCGGCTGATGAATCATAATTCTAGAATGTTGCAAACTGCTGCGTTTACCCATTGCTCCCGCGCAGAGAAGGAACGCTCCCATACTTGCTGCAAGTCCTACACATACGGTTTGAACATCTGGCTTGACATGCTGCATCGTGTCAAATATTCCAAGGCCATCATATACTGAACCTCCTGGTGAATTGATATACAAATAAATATCTTTTTCAGGATCTTCCGCCTCTAAAAATAACATCTGAGCGACAATTCGATTTGCCGAATCGCTTGTTACAGGCTCGCCAAGAAAGATGATCCGTTCACGCAAGAGGCGCGAATAAATATCGAAGGCCCTTTCCCCACGGCCCGACTCTTCAATCACAATCGGGATCATGCTGCTCTGCTCGGTTTTCACGATCTTAACGGCGCCGTGAGCAGCGCTATGGTCGGATGCGAAAAGGTCGGGCCAAGCACTTGAGTGACCGAAAGACCATTGCTGACAGCAAACGTGCGTTTAATCATGATTTCCCTCATGTCATCCCCTCGCTGTACAGACGTACAACCGATGAACTTCTTGTCGAGCTGCATCTCCTGAGCCACCAGAAGCATTTCCACCCTGACGCACTCTTTGCTATTGGCCTTAGCCAAGTTTTTGATGTCTTCACCCGTGGTTACCGACCAGAAGCTCACGTCAAGACCTTGTTCGATGCACTATGTCGAAGCTGCGGCTTCGACCCAAATGCTTTGCGCAAGCAGGCCCAAAAAACTCTTGAGTCGGTCCGTGGTCACGATCTTGAGGAGGTCCAAGGTTGGATCCAACAACAAGGCAAAGGGGCTCCTGAAGCTCTCGCCCAGGCATTACGTAATACTGGCAGCAACACCTTTCATTACTCACGCCTAATGGCCGTGGGGTTGCTAAGCCTTCTCGCATCTGCCCAAGGTGATGAATCCTCTGATCCCGAAAAACTGAGCCAGATCGCCCATGAACTAAGTGAATCAGTTGGATTCACTAAAGCCAGAGTCGAAAAAGATCTGAACCTCTACAAGTCCAACCTCGAGAAGATGGCCCAGGCTGTAGAACTAACTGAACAAATTCTCGAATCTGAACGTCGCAAACGGGAACAAAAGGAATCTGAAAAACTCAACACTGGATCATCAGACCAAATGTCTCAGGGGGTTGAAGCTTGTTCCAATATCAGCTGACCTGACATCCACCACCAGTCTGTTTTTTTGAGTTTGGCACCCCGCAAATAACTTAGGTTCATCGTTAACAACTTAGCTTGTTTTACGGGGGCAGGCCAGAATCCATTAAGTAAGCCTAACCGATACAATCCAGCCGTATCAGCAGTCAGTTTCATGACATCAGGATGGACTAGTTCGATAGGTTTATTAGAGATATCAGTCAGCATGGGTGAATCGCCAAGAGCAATGCCAAAACGGGTAGGTTTTCCATTTTGTTGTCGCCAAACCCACCCACCAACTATTCTCTCACCATCCGAGTAAGGTTGGCGCCAGAGCGTAAGTCCTGAAAAGTCAACATCAATATTTAGATCTTTTTGCACAACAGATTTACCTTCTCTAATGAAGTCTCGAGCTTCCAGACGTTGACTAATAGTATCGATGACTGGCTGCCATCCTGAAGAGCCCTCTGGTAGATCAAGTTGAAGTTGAATACTGGCTTGAAAAGGGCCTTTACGCTGCTTGCCTAAGCTAAAATCAAGTGGTAATGATGCCAGTCTCACTCTTAATTGCTGATTTATGCCATAGTTCTTATCAAGAGAATCCTGAATAATCTGCTTCGAAAGCAAACTGCCAAAAAGCAAATCCATACTCTTCACTTGCATATTCAGCAAAGCCTGATCAATATCAGGTCTCGCTGCTAATTTAATCGCCATAGGGCGATACTGAAAAGGGCTGGCATCGATGCCAACTGGAGCCAAACCAAAAGGACGATAACCAACAACTCCTTGCCATTTGAGTTGATTACGGTCCAATCGCAATGACAAACATCCATAGCGTGAAATCTGCAAGAGAGGTGCCATGGCTCCACTCACTGAAGCCAAGCCATCGGGACTCCAGGTCACCGCTGGCCCATGTTGTAGAACAGAATTACAAAAACGCTGTAAAGACGATTGACCAGCAGGAGAATGAACAAATCCTTCACCAAGGCTTTGGAGTAGCTGTTGGCGATGCAAGCCATCTGAAGCGATGACAACCATGTCATCAAGACGCTTAAAAGCAATGCTTGAATTAACACTCATCGGCCAAAGGATCTCTGGCAGAAGCAGATAAGCCTCACCATCATTTGCCCACGCCTGCCACCAGAGACCCCGACCCTGACGTCGCCAAAGGTCCTTGGCCAGGTTCATCCCAAGGCGGTCCTGCCATAGACGCGGGGCTTGGCGTTGCGGATCTCCTCGAAAACTCTGGATCAACGTCATCTCTGTCATCAACGGAGCAAATGTCCCTAACCTGTCTGTGCGGCTAGATGTCAGATGCCCCTTGAAAAGCAGGAGAACGATCGTTGGGATCAAAAGCAGCGAGAAAATCCCCGCCGAACTGACAGGAAAGCGACAAGGGATGTAGACAATCGTCTTCAGCCTTAAATGGCCTAGGGAGTGCAGAGACATCCAATCACCCTTTCCTTATGGCAGCTGGGGATCAAACTTTCTCATTTGTCTTTTTGCGCCTACGACGATCAAGCCGATCAACGACTGAAAGATAGACAACCGAAATGGTCACAAAAGCCAAAAGGACGACAGCTGCTCCAGCGAGAAGCTGATTGGTCCCTAGGCTTTGGAAAGCCTCAGGCACCTCAGAAGTTCAGTGAACCGTCGCCATTACGTCCCCACACGACCATGGCGATAGAGAAACTGAACACAGCCGCCAGTGAGGCCCAGGCGAGAGTGAACAACATAGAAGACGAAATTCAGATTGGCTTAGCCTGTTAAGGCTTCAACCATTTTACACGTCAAAGCCTTTCATCAGTCATGACGTTCGCGACTCCTGGTTCTACGCCACTTCTTGAACGTGCCAAGCAAACTCAGAGGTATCCGCAAGCCCGCGTGATAGTGCTCAACGATGATGTAAACACCTTTCAGCACGTCGTCGATTGTCTGCGAAGGATCATTCCAGGTATGAGCGAGGAGAGAGCCTGGAATCTTGCGCATCAAATCGACGGTCAAGGTTCAGCTGAGGTCTGGTGTGGGCCACTTGAGCAGGCCGAGCTCTACCACCAGCAACTGTCTGGGGAGGGGCTAACGATGGCACCACTTGAACGGTGCTGAAACAGGGCAAAGCTGATCAACGTTCAATGCAGCTCAGTGAACTTGTTCCTTTTTGCAAGACTGATAAAAGGCTCGTCAAGCAGCAACGGCAAAAACATTGAGGGCTCAATGCCTACGGCAATGTGCATGGAACAAAATCTTTAAAGCTTTAATATAAAAAATTACGATTGATTAACTTAAAAGAAACAGATCCTGCCATAAAAAGAAAAGTATCGACAACCTAATGAACATAGATAGTTCAACTTCCATTAGCAAACACAAGGAAAATCAGCCAAGACTGTTTTGAAAAATCTAAAGATGACAATGCTCTAATGGCACGATCATGACCAATGCTCGACAGTCATCAGCAAATAGTTAATTGAATATTACTCTATGAGCTCAAAATACTTACTTTAGCAAGTAAAAGCCGAATCAAGCTTATAAGCTTGATTCGTAATATAGTTGCTGAGGGATTGCTCAAAAGAAGAACTATTCTTAACTTTTGGGTTTATAATATACCCAGAATACATCTGGGCTTTGAATGAACATACTAGCAAGAGCAAGGAAAATGAAATCGAGCCTATAGACTCAATTAAAAGGGTTAGACCCCACTCCGTTACATAGAACACAACCACGCCAGGGTGGATAGACAACGGGTGAATCTCTTCGCCATAAACCTTGCGGGGAGGGCTTTGCCTGGGAGCAAAAGTAGACTGATTGGGGTCGAAACCACCGCAAGAAAATAAAGGATTTAAGTATCGCGTCTCAAACAGAGCTGCTTTCTCCTTGAAACTTTGGCTAGTTTGATTCAATTACAGCGAAAAAGTTGAGATGGGCCGAGTTGTAATCACGCACAGCACCTACGTAGAGGGTCTCATTCCTTGGTTAAAGGGCCTTTCAGAGGAGAAGAACATTCAAACGATTACACCAGCCGTCATCCGACGCGTCAAAGGTCATTGTCCAGAACTTCGCCTCAGAATTACAACGCCGATCAAGGGTGGTTTCAAACTGGTTGCCAGACTTGGCAGCTCAGCTCAGGAGGTTTTTGTAGTCACCAAACTGGACGAAGCATCATTATTGAAACGACTGAATCACAGCCGTCCTGGCGTTCAAAAGAGGTGAACCGCCATGCCGTGCGAGCCCCAGTGTTCGACCTGGAAGAACCAGAAGGGGAAGCAAAGTGGGGCTTCGTTTCCGGAAGCAAGTCCGGTCTACGTCACCTTCACGACAGTCTCCCCAAATCGAAAGAGAGTCAGATCAGAGCACTAGAAAAAGGCCGTCACCAACACAGCAGTTCAAGCAGAATTTAAGCGCAAACGGTGTCCTGCGTCGGCCAGATTGAGCGAATATGCTTTAAGGCAGTTTCCGCCTCGAGCTGACGGCTGGGCGCATCAACACCATGAAGCAGCACGGTCACATGACCGAGCTTGCGTCCTGGAGTTTCAGAATCTTTTCCATACCAGTGCAAATGGAAGCGATCACAACTACGCAGCTTCGCTAGGCGCTCATCTAGAGAGGACTCAGCCCCTTGTTGCAAACCTAGAAGGTTCACCATTAAGGCGCCAGGTGCATGGAGATCGGTTGCAGGCACTGGCAAGCCCGCCGCGATACAAAGTTGTTGATCAAACTGGCTGCTGCTGCAGGCTTCGATCGAAAAATGTGCGGAATTATGAGTGCGAGGTGCAACTTCATTGACCTGTAGTCCCTCTGGTCCGTAGAAAAATTCAACAGCAAGCACGCCCACGTAATTGAGCTCTGTTAGAAGAGAAGCTGCCATGTTGTAGGCCATCATTTCCACAGCATGATCAACACTCGCAGGTGCAATCACCCAATCACACACCTGTTGGAACTGATGAGTCTCAGCAAGTGGCAGGCTACGAACACGGCCCTGAGCATCTCGACTAACAACAATGGCTAATTCCTTTTCGAACGCCACCCAGCTCTCAAGCAGCCATTGAGTTGGATCCACTGAGCGCTGAAGTTGCGACAAATCCTCGACACTCTTGAGAACCTTGGTTCCTTTGCCGTCATATCCCCACCGGCTTGACTTGGCCATCACCGGAAAGTTCCACTCCGTAGGAAGCTCGGGCTGATCAAAAGAAATCGAACTCAGCAAAGTCCAATTAGGGCTAGGAAGATCAAGCTCACGAAGCAACTGACGCTGCGAGATTTTGTCGACCAATGGAGCAAGCGCAGTAAGAGACGGAGAAAAACACACCCCTTGTTGTTCAAGGGGAATCAGAGCTTCAATATCGACCCATTCGTTCTCAAACGTGACGCCACAACAGCCCTGCACGAGCTTGCTAGTAGCTTCTACATCCACTGGGTCGGCCAAGACAAGTCGAGTTGCTTCAATAGCAGCGGGATCGATTGCCGATCCCGACTGCACGACAACATCCACAGCGCGTCTTTTTGCTGCTTGCGCCAACATCTGAGCCAACTGACCACCACCGACGACCCCAATCATTGGGCTTGTAACGCTGCTCATGCAGAGAGAATCAACCACGCAATCATGCAAGCATTGCATCCCAACAAAATTGAGATTTCAGAGCAAGCCCTGATCACCAGCGAAGGTCAACCGCACAGCAGTGAGCAACAAGACCAAAAGGAAAAGCGCCAAGCCCACCGTGCAGGCATAACTGATCTCAAGCTCAGCAAATGCCTGGTCGTAAACGTAGTAAACAAGGGTTCGAGTGGTGTCGGCGGGTCCTCCCTGAGTCATCAAGAACACCTCTTCGAACACTTTTGTAGCCGCAATCGATGAGACCACCGCCACCAAGGTCACGTAAGGCCGTAACAACGGAAGTGTGATGTCGAGGTGTTTGCGCAAACCATCACTGCCATCAAGTTCGGCTGCCTCATAAAGCTCTTTAGGAATTCCTTGGAGGCCAGCAAGAAATATCACCATGTAATAGCCAAGCCCCTTCCACAGGGTTACCAGCATCACTGCCGGGAGTGCCAAAAATGGATTCGTGAGAAAACCAATCGGCACGAAATCTGTGCCAACAAAGGCAGAAAGCCAGCCATTGATAAGACCGTTCTCTGCATAAAGCCAACGGAATGCGATGGCCGCAACCACAATCGACACGAGCACGGGTGTGTAGAACGCACCGCGTAAAAAATGGATACCTGGTAAAGAGCGGTTCAACAACACCGCCAGTGCAAGAGAACCCAAAACAATCGGTGGAACCACCCCAATCAGGTAGATCAAAGTATTGATCAGCACCTTAAAAAACATCGGATCACCAGCAAGACGTCGCAGGTTGGCCAAACCCACAAAGACAAGGGGTTCTGTAACGTCAAGACCTGTTTTGGTGAAGCTCATCACAAGAGCCATCAGCGCTGGTATCAGCACGGACAAGCTGAGCAGGACGAGCGCAGGCAAGAGGAATACCCATGCCGCGAGAGTGGTCCGCCAAGACTGTCTTATTCCCCGAAACAGAGGGCCAGCCATCACCACAATGCCTGTACTGACAGGAGATTACGTGGGAGCGTTTGATGCCACCCGGCAAACTGAGATCAGCAGACTTGCTCTTTCATGTCCGCTTTCGTGAATATCGACGCCCAACGCATCCCCGTAGCACTGAGCCACCAGCGCTACGAGGTGGTCATTGGGGGTGAAGGCTTGCGGGGTGTTGGGAAGGAGCTTCGGCGTGCTGGGCTGCAAGAGGGCATCAAGGTATTGGTTGTAAGCAATGCTGATGTTGCTGAACCATATGGTGATCTTTGCCTCCAAAGCCTTAGGGACAGCGGGTACAGGCCCACTCTGCTGGTGATCGAGGCCGGAGAAGATCAAAAGACGCCAGTGAGCGTGGCGTTAATTCACGATGCAGCCTATGAAGCAAAGCTAGAAAGAGGATCCTTGATGGTTGCTCTTGGCGGTGGGGTCGTGGGCGACATGACTGGATTTGCAGCAGCCACTTGGCTAAGAGGTATCTCGGTGGTGCAACTTCCTACAACCCTTCTGGCAATGGTGGATGCCGCGATTGGTGGCAAGACAGGCGTCAATCACCCGGGCGGGAAAAATCTGATCGGAGCATTTCACCAACCAAGGCTTGTATTAATCGATCCCTCAACTCTGAATACATTGCCGGAACGTGAATTCCGGGCAGGGATGGCCGAGGTGATCAAATACGGGGTGATCGGTGATGCAGCACTTTTTCAACTCCTAGAAGGCATTCCAGAACTGAACACACCATCACAACTCCATCCAGACCTACTGGAGAAAATTCTCGAACGTTCAGCACTCGCGAAGTCGAGAGTGGTGAGCTCAGATGAACGAGAAGGCGGACTACGCGCCATCCTTAACTACGGGCACACCTTCGGGCATGTGGTGGAAACCCTCTGCGGCTATGGAACCTGGCTGCATGGTGAAGCTGTCGCCATCGGCATGGTGGCTGTTGGGGAGCTGGCGGTGTTGCGACAGAGCTGGAACAGGGATGATGCCAACAGGCAAAAGTCTCTGATCGCAAAGGCAGGGCTGCCGATTGCTTGGCCCAAGCTTGATCCAGAGGAGGTGCTGTATACCCTGCAAGGGGATAAAAAGGTCAAAGATGGAAAGCTTCGCTTTGTGATTCCCACCGGCATTGGCAACGTCGAAATCAAAAATGACGTAAGCAGAGAAGAAATCCGAAAATGCCTATCAGAGCTCAGCTAACTGGTTCCTCTAGGAACCGGCAGCGAAGTTCACTGACCTCGGCATCAACAGAAGGTTTGGGCCTCAACTCAAATGCCAACCAACGAAACTCTCCCAAACCGGCTGGATCAACAAGACGCAACAGTGCTTCCCTTCTATTGAGGGCAGCAGAGAGCTGACTGGTAGGAAGACTTTGGAGAGCATGAAGCCTCTCTGCCAAGCCAAGTGCCAAGAGTGCTTGCCCCTGTCGAGACTCACCGAGAAAGGTCCAACCCTGCTGTTCGGCCTGGTGTTGAAGAGTTTCGAGACACAGATGTGCAGTGAGATCCCACAGACCGGGATCTTGAAGTAATGCGCCACTAGCTCTCTGCTGGCGATAAGCCATCAGAGTTCCGCAGGGTCTCATCGCGCTGTAATAACGACGGGCCTCGAGGGCATAATCGATGATTAGTAAGGGGCCGTAAAGCAGAGCAGAGGCTGCCTGACTCAACCACGATTTCAGTTCACCATGCCATTCACTGCACCAACCATCGTCAGCATCAGGAGGGGGAATCTGAATGCCCCAAAACATTCGGGCCTCAGTTAAAGCTGAATGCAAAGCGTCTGTAAGAGAAAGCTCAGTGAAGCGAAGCTGCGCAACCGAATCGACGTTCTCAAGACAAACACCCTGACGCCATAAACGTTGATCGCGCCACACCAACCGCTCCACCGGCAGAGCATCCAACATTTCATGAGCAAGCATCACGCCGATAGCGGGAGCTTGAGCCAACTCATCAAGACTTCGCCAGTGAATCGGCACAGTGGTGACAGATTTCAGTCGCTCTCGTTGTCGCTGGACCATGGCCTTATTGCTCTCCACCAAAACCAGTTCCAGCCTTGGTATCAGCGCTGGGCAAAGATCCTCCAGGGCTGAGATCAGATCAGCACTTAAATCGCCTTCACCAGGACCCACCTCTATCAACGATAGAGGCCTTCCCTTGTCAACACGCTGCTGAAGTTGCTGGAACCAATCAGCCAGTTGCATGGCCAAAAGTTGGGCAAAGTCAGCGCCTAAGGAAGGAGAAGTCGCGAAATCACCCTGGCGACCAATATGAAGCTGACCGGAGGCATAGGCCCCATAGACCTGGTCATGCAAGGCCCAGTCCATGTACTGATAGAAGCTGATGCTTCCTCCCGCCTGAACTATTCGATTGGCCAACCAAGCTGGACAAGGCACAGAGCAGAGATCCATTAGAGAGAATGCCTGTCACTGAGACAAGCCCATGGGAGCACATCAGAGGCAAAGACCCTTTAAAAGCCTGCTGGCATGTTTGCTTTGCTTGCTGTGTTGCGCAGGATCGGTTTACGCCTATGACAACCCTGAACTACTTCCCCAGCAGCAAACACCAGTGATTGATCTGGGGAAGGTCTTCAGCGAAGGCCAACTCACCAACCTGGAAAAATCACTAGACGATTTTGAAACGAGAACAGGCTGGAAATTACGTGTACTGACCCAGTACGAACGAACTCCTGGGCTTGCAGTTCGAGAATACTGGGGGCTTGATGAACGTAGTTTGCTTGTTGTCGCCGACCCACGCGGTGGAAATCTGCTCAACTTCAACGTGGGTGATGCGTTATATGCACTGATGCCTCGTACCTACTGGGTAGAGCTGCAAACCCGCTATGGAAACCAGTTTTACGTGAAGGATCACGGCGAGGACATCGCCATCCTCGATTCACTCAATGCCGTAGAAACCTGTTTGGATAGAGGTGGTTGTCAATTTGTTCCCGGGCTGCCATTGGAGCAATGGTTGTTGACATTCACCACATCACTCATTGGTGGTTTGGTTGCTGGCTTTGCTTCCTACCCCAGGAAAGAAGGTGAACTGATCGCTTGGCCTTGGTTATTGCTCGCTTCCCCGCTGTGGATCATGTTGTTTGGAATCTTCGGGATTGCCCCTGTCGTATCGCGAACTAGCGATCTTCTACCGCTACTGCGCAACGGGCTGGGCTTTTTGGGAGGAGCTGTAGCGGCATACGTTATTGCTCAAGCAACATTGGGGGGTAGGCAAAAGCCAGAGTCAGAGGCTTAGCTTCAATTGATATCAGCGGCTTTGAATGCTGCAAAGAATTGTGGGGGGGGTGCAGACAGGTCTCCTAGCTGCGTCATTACCAGGTTCAGCAAGATCTTGACGGCGCTGATCCCTAATCGACCTGAGCTGCGCCAAGTTGAACTTGTAGAAACCAAGCAAGCTGGCAAAACGTTTCACAGGCTGACCGTAGTAACTCCTCCCGCTCAGAGTGGGGAATGAAGCCCATTCAGGCGCAAGTTTTGCTGCTAATAGAGGGGTCATAAACCCTGAATCGGTAAGCCCTAAAGCCTTGCGACGTTGAACAAGAAAGAGCGCACCCTGATCCTGAACTTCTGGACCGAAACCACGCAAACCAAGGCTGCGCGTCACCATGTCCCAGGTAAAAGGCATGAATTGATAAGCCCCTGCAGCTGCACTTGCGTAACGAGAGGAGTAAATGACTCGATTGGGATGTCGATCGAGTGAGGCCATGAGGCCTCCACCAAACATCACTCGATAGCCAAGGTCATGTCCATTCTTCCAGGTACCTTCGGCAAAGCGAATGGTGTTGAGAAGGGCCCGACGTTCCGGGGTGATCACAAATGGCAATGCTGCTGAGGAAACCTCTTCTGGAGTACTTAGCGACTGGGAACGTACTGTTAGCTCAACAGAGGGAATTGAAACTGGGGGAGGGATAGGGATATTGATTACTTGCGCTGCTCCAGTTGCAGTTGCTTGCGCTGCTCCAGCTGCTATTGAGAAAGGGAGAAAACCAGCTGCGACTGCTGAGAGAAGACGATAGACAGTCGATGCAGGAGCGATCATTCGTTGCATTCAGAGAACAAAAAACCTTGGACTGGGGGAAGGTTTGGGCAATTCCCAGAAGCGAATGGGAGTTGCCGACGAGCCAAGGGTGACTATTAAACCAAATTATTTAACAATCGGGTTGACTTTGACGAAGCTAGCCCAAAGGGACAGTCCGCGTATGCCGGTGCGCAAGTCGTCCACACGTGACAACTGTTCAGTTGGAGCCAAAGATCGCTGACATCCAAGTTGAAGAATCAGCGTTGTACAAATTGAACGATCTAAGGTTTTTGATTAGTAATTCTGATTAAGCGGCCAGTTCAACTACAGCGCTTGCTGCCGCCATCGATCCATCGACTTCCAGCGGTTGCTGAGCCGCTGGTATCAATGGTTGATCTAACTCCCATTCTCCAAGCTCGAGGGACTCGCGCTCAAGCAGCCGATGGGCTGCATGGCTTTGCAAGCCGTTGATCAGCGCCCTGGACTCTGCAAAGCCTTCTCGAAGAACCACATGGAGACCGACACCCAAGCTGATGGCTTCACAGAAACTGCTGTAACCAGGCTTCCCAAGGTGCCTAGAGCAGTAAGGAAGAGCATCGACAACTCGAATTGACCTGGGTAGATAGAAAACATTGCCAGGTGATTGCATGCTCAGAAAAGTGCCAACAGATCGTGGTTTGGGCATCAAAAAGAGATGATCAGGCCAGCGTTGGAACAACTCTGAGTCGAGCGCCAAACCCAGCCCGCCAAATCCCACCATCACGATTGGACCTTTAAAAGATTCAAGTTTCTGCTGGAGTCCTAGCGGTAGTGATCGAGGTGAAGACGCAGTTATGCCAAGGCTCTGTTCAGGCAACCCCCAGTCCATTGCAAGAGAGAATGGGCAACGTAACAACTTCTGCCCACGTGAGTATTCAGCTGCCGCAGCTTCAGCGTGGGTAAGAAAAGAATCACCAAGAGGAGCGTAGATCTCATCCCAACCAAAGTTGCCCATCCATACCAAAGGAACGCCAAGCTGATCAGCTAACTCAGCGGCAGCTGGTGGAATGTCAGCAAGTACAAGCACCGACATGTGTTGAGACTGGATCCAAGAGACCTCAGCCGCAATCTGGGCAGGAATGTGTTGTTCAAGTTCCTGCAAAGCCTTGAGAGTGGCTATTTGGTCAATGGCTAAGGCATTCGCCTGAACCATGCCCACATCCCAGCGCAGTTTGCGGTGTTCGAAAGGGACACCTTGGAGCGCAAGGTTGAGGAATTGGAAGTCCACATCCGTGCTCACTACCAAGCGCCATTGCGGCTGAAGGCGATGCAGTTCTATAAGTACAGATGCCTGGCGTGCTGCATGCCCATAGCCATGGCTGCTCAAGCAGAGGTAAATCAGCACTGTTTCACCAATGGTGTTGCTCTTTCAAACAGAATCTGTTCATAGGCCAAGGATGAATCTGGAAGAAACCAACGGTGGCTCACCTGGCTTAGTTGTTCATCAAGAAACTCGACCCAGGAAAAGTGACACAACTGACGACCAGAGGAATCACTGCCACGCCGCGGAACACAAGCAGCATTGAGAAAGACAGTGCCAAAACGATCCTGAACGCAGGTTTGCCGCAAACCTGTTCCGCGTTTTAGATCGTGATGCATGTGGCCAAAGACAACCAGATCTGGCACCCGATCCTTACGGATCCGATCAAGGGCCATCGCAAGATCCTGATCACCCCAATCGAGAGCGGGTACTTTCCAATCGCGACCACAAGGGCTTTGAGCATCTGAGCCGAGGCCCGTCGGACCGGAATGAGCCAATATCACTAATGGCCATTGGGATGGTGCCTGTTTAGCAGCGGCCTCAATCCGATCAGCAGATTCACTCGCCGACATTGGGCCAAAGATCGCCTGAACGGCTTTAGCAAGCTGAAAGCCACCACCAGCACTACAAGGGCGGGCACCAACGACAGCAATCGGTGGAGACTGCCATTGGCGCAAACTCCAACCGCAATGACGGTCACCTAATAACGTCAATTGACGTCGGAGGACTTCGCCACTGTGATCACGTCCATGGTCATGATTACCAAGAATGACAGCTGTCGGCAGAGGAAGCTGTTGTATTGCTTTGACCAACTTGAGGTCACCTTCGCTGAGATCACCTACAAACAACACAGCGTCTGGCTGAAGTTCAGTCAGTAAATACTGATCATCAGGAGTCCATACACCATGGAGGTCTCCAACGATGGCGAGGCTCTGGTGTGACAGGGCAAATGTCTAGGCTATGGCCATACTGCCCTAGATGGTCCGAATGACCGCTGTTTGCACCGCCAAGACGGTCTCTCCAGTGCCATCAACTAGAAAAGAATTCAAGGGTGCCATTGCTGAGCTACGCAAAAAACTCAATGCCGTGATCCTGGCTCACTACTACCAGGATCCAGAGATACAAGACATCGCCGATTTCATTGGCGACTCCCTGGAACTCTCACGTAGAGCTGCTAGCACAAATGCTGATGTGATCGTGTTCTGCGGGGTGCACTTCATGGCAGAAACAGCAAAGATTCTCAGCCCGGAAAAAATTGTATTGCTACCGGATCTCGAAGCGGGGTGCTCCCTTGCTGATGACTGCCCTGCCGATGAGTTTGCTGCTTTCAGAGACAAGCACCCAGACCACATTGTGGTGAGCTATATCAACTGCACAGCTGCTGTTAAAGCCCAAAGCGATCTGATCTGCACGAGTAGCAATGCTGTAGCTCTTGTAAGCCAATTACCAAAGGATCGACCGATCCTATTTGCACCGGATCAAAACCTGGGCAGGTGGGTTCAAAAGCAGAGCGGAAGAGAACTGACGATCTGGCCTGGACGCTGCATGGTGCATGAAACATTCAGCGAAGAAGCTTTGCTAAAACTAAAAATGATGCACCCCGAAGCTAAAGTAATAGCTCATCCGGAGTGCCTAGAAAATCTACTAGAATTGGCGGATTATGTTGGCTCAACGAGCAAATTACTTGAATATACAGAAACAAACCCTGGCACAAAATTTATCGTACTAACAGAGCCAGGCATCCTGCACCAGATGAAACAGAGGATGCCAAACAAAGGATTTATGGATGTTCCAGGTATTGACGGTTGCAGCTGCAATGAATGCCCTTACATGAGACTAAATACACTAGAAAAACTCTGGAGATGCTTAAGCACAATGAAGCCATCAATAGAAATTGAAGAGGGAGTACGTCAAAAGGCGCTTATTCCGATTCAACGCATGTTAAACATGAAAGCAAAATAAATTACTACTCGCTACAAGCAAAATGATTAATGTCTAAAGGGACAATAAAGATATTAGATATTGAGAATAAATGCGTTTAATGCGTAAACTTAAGCATTGATCCCTTGATTAAATCCCATGGCGATAGGCCACCATTGTTCTATTCGATCTGGAGATCCATACCAGGAGTTCCCAAATAGACCACCATGGGCTGTATGTTCAAGGACTAGTTTTCGTGATTGAAGAAGCAATGCGGAACTAAGCGGTACTAATCCATCCCCAGGCGATTGAGGATCACCTGAGATACTCTGGTAAGAATTTGCTGCACTACGCTTTGCAAACTGGCTAGCATATGGAGTGTCTAGTAATAAGCGGCCAGCGACTGAAATATAATCGACTTCATGTGAGAAATAACAAGCCGGATAGCGTTTATCAACAAGGGCGCGTAGAGGTGTGGCACGAACAGCTTGATGAGGACTGCCAAGCATCACTAAGCGATTACATCTTAGATGACCTGCATATACACGACCAGAAAAGGGCTGATCTCCAAGATAAAGGCGTAGCATTACACCTCCAGAACTATGACCAATAAGTGTCACCTTTCCGGTATGGGATAGAGACTGAAGATCTTGAACAATTGCATCAACACGATCAAGGAGTCTTCGCCAGCCTATGGCCCATGAAGTGAGTAGCCAATCAAATTTGGATGAAGGTACGACCCTTACAATCGAACCTTGATGGCTCTGAATCCAGCCAGCCAAGGATGCATAGGCCTCATCTGTGATTAAGAAACCGCCAAGGATTAAAACAGGTTGATTAGGATCGACAGGTTGCATGGAGTAACTTAATTAGGGAGAGGAGCGATGATTGAGATAAGGTGACTGTTGTAAGATGCATAAAAGTATTTAAACAGATGCCGATAGTATAAAAAATGAAAAGTTAGTAATAATCATGAAAAATCAAAGGTGATCAAATCTGATCTTGGTAAATACCGAGTGTTACTCCTCCAAATATTAATATAGCGATAAGTAGGGGGAAGATCATAAAGCTCTTATCATTAATTGGTAGTTGCAAAATTATAATCGTAAATCCAACTAAAGCTGAAGTGAAATATCCAATGGCAGAGGAGGTGAGAAGGAAATCTGAGACTGGGAGACTCAAGCCAGGCACGATTAGAATCCTGCGAACAGACTTTAAACCAAAAATCGAAGTTATCAATGTAACAAGTAACATTAGCCCTAGCAAGACCCACCAAAGAGACTGTTGATTATAAAGAAGCCACCATGAATAACTAGACAGCAAAAATGTTATCGAAGCAATGAGGCGAAAGAAAATAGATTGCTTCATTCTTTCACTTTATAATAAATTACTCTATACGGAAGAGTTTTTTATTCAAATGCAAATCAAATTTAACAGAGCAGAATCATCGCGATGTTAACGCACGGGTAAGCCGTTAAAGGGGCATGGATAAAGTTACTAGGATTAGGAATGACATCAT
Source organism: Prochlorococcus sp. MIT 1306 (assembly GCF_047304515.1). Classification (NCBI taxonomy): domain Bacteria; kingdom Bacillati; phylum Cyanobacteriota; class Cyanophyceae; order Synechococcales; family Prochlorococcaceae; genus Prochlorococcus; species Prochlorococcus sp. MIT 1306. Next base: position 1,078,461 of record NZ_CP138959.1, read on the forward strand.
GAAATATATTCTGAAGCCTGAACAATATTGGATGAAATATTAATGAACAATTGACTATGGAAAGAAGGAAAAGGTATGATCTGTTAAATGCTAGGTTATTTACATTATAGGATATATGACTAACAGGAGAGAGCAGGAAGCATGAGTCAAACTTTGTTATTGCATATTTATAATCAAGTCAGCAGTTGCTTGACTGTATAGAAAGAAAGATAATAATATACGTGCATAGGAATTGTAGAAATTCTAGTCTTAAGCTAATGACAGACGAAACACCATGGCTAGAAATAAAGAACGTAGAGGCCTGGCTTGGACCTACCCAGGTTTTCAGAAACCTAACATTAAGATTAATTCAAGGAGAAAACACGGCAATCTTAGGGCCTAATGGATCTGGTAAAACAGCACTTGTAAAATTAATCAGTCGCAATATATATCCCATAGTCAAAACCGATTCTATGATAAGTATCTTCGGAGATCAAACAATTAAAGTCAATCAGCTACGTACACGTATTGGAGTGGTTTCGACTGACCTGGAGGTACGCACCCAAGACTTTATTAGAGCTAAGGATGTAGTTTTATCTGGATTTTATGGGTCAATAGGAATCAACATTAACCGTATACAAAAAGAGGAAGAGATCAAAAAAGTGCAGAAGCTAATGTCAGAGCTAGGATTGCAAAAGATATATTCGAGACCATTCGGTCAATTATCAGATGGAGAAAAACGTCGTTTATTAATTGCCAGAGCAATGATACATAAGCCGGAAATATTGGTATTGGATGAACCCACAAATGGACTCGATCTGAAATCACGACACCAGTTACTGGCATGTATTCGCATGTTGTGCAAAGGCAAAACAACGATAATTTTAATAACACATCGTGTTGAAGATATAGTAGAGGAAATGCAACGAGTCATATTCCTAAAGAAAGGAGAAATCATTCGGGATGGCGCACCTAATGATCTACTAAAATCAGAACCACTAGGAAATCTATATGAAACACCACTAGAAATTATTTATGTTAATGGACATTATCAGGCAATGCCTGGACAGTTAAAAAGCCTTCCATAGGAACTCAAGCCAAAGACATTATTAACTATCAAGAATAATTATATAAGATTTTATTTTGCGAATGCATATACTCAAAGCAATCTTAAGGCACTAAAGTAATCATGTTCACATTAAAATAATCAATAAACTTATGGCAAAGATTGCTAGAATAATCAGCCATCGCAACTTCAATTTCGAACTTAATTGGAACTTTCTTAATGACATGCTTTGTCGCCTACGAACATTAGGCCCTAATGGTGCTCCACAGCTGTTGCAAACCAACCGTCCGGCAAGAGAACGGTCAGCTCTAAACATTCTTCCTCCACAATAACTACAGGATCTAGAGCTCATAAAATTATATAATAGAGTACATAACAAAGGTTATCAACGAAAGAACAGAAATGCATCAAAGGGAAATTTCAGGACGGAGACAGAAAGATAAATGAAATGGCTACAACATACAAGAATGAAGAGTACATCCAAAGGATTAGACTAAGTATGATGTGGGGTTATTAATGATAAGCAATAAATCAAACAAAAGTTCTAAATATAATGTAAGACAAATATATATCTAAGTAACTAACAGGATAAAAATCAAACATTAAAAAGAGTAGAGATGTTAGTTGATTTCAATTGAGGACAGTCTGTTGCGAAAATCTCCCTTTGGCATGCCTCCTTTAAGTTCACCATGGATTGTAAATTCACCTTCTGGATCACTAACGATCAGGTAAGTAGGCCAACCCATACCTACCTTATTTGGGTATTGGGCAAGAAGCAATCGCCGGTAGCGGCGATAAATATCTGTATCCTGAAGCATGACATTTACAAAGGAATAGCCAAGCTCTTTACTGACTGCCTCATCGTAATGACTCATACGGTGACAAGTACCACAATCCTCTGAGCTGAACTTTAAAACTGTGATTGATCCCATGAAGCTCGGCTGATAATGATAGCTAGACAATAGGCTACCATAAAATACAAAGCAAACAGAAAGGCAGATTTACTAAAGGTTTCTTACATTAAGAGAAGACTAATCGATGGAAGTTAATTGTATTAAGTTAAATTGGCTTGATCGTAATGACTACCTAGAAACTAAAAAATAGATTTTCACAGCTCTGTAGTACAAAAGAAAATAGCAATACTACCAATCTTATGCTTAGTGCACTGTGCTTTAGAAGGTTATTAGATTTGTATTAACAACATACGTATTAGCCTTCCATTGTTATCAACCCATTCCATTGATAATAGCTTTATTTGATTAGGCAACGGCTTCCATTTGATCACTGGCCTGCTCCCGTTCCCATAGCCGGCGGTATGGTCCCTGGACAGCAAGTAAATCAGTGTGATGGCCGTGTTGTACAAGCCGTCCTTGTTCGATAACAAGAATCCGATCGCAGGCCGCTGCAGCAGAAAGCTGATGACTGATCATCAGGATTGTCTGATTCTGTTGGGCACGAATCGAGCTCAGAATTGAAGCAGCTGTTTTGTTGTCAACACTTGCTAGAGCGTCATCAAGAACCACAACAGGAGCCTCCACTAAAAGTGCTCTGCCAAGAGCAGTTCGTTGACGCTGCCCGCCACTAAGAGTGATGCCTCTTTCGCCTACAAGCGTTTCCAATCCATCCGGGAAGCCCCTGATGTCATCCATCAGTCGGGCCTGCCTCGCAGATGTTTCAACTCGCTCCATGGAGGCCTGAGGATCGCCGTAACGAAGGTTATCGGCGAGGCTGCTGGTAAATAGATATCCCTCTTGCGGAACAAGTGCCACATTGCTGCGTAGATCCTCGAGCAGCAAATCATTGACATCATGGTTGTCAATGAAAAGTTGCCCCCTTGGAACGTCCACCATCCTTCCGAGAGCTCTTGCCAGGGTCGTTTTTCCACATCCCACTGGCCCCACCACGGCGACGAGTTCACCTGGATTGATCACAAAGCTCAGTCCCGACAGCGAGTCGGTCTTGCTTTTGTCGTAGCGAATCCGCAGTTCACGTGCTTCGATTCGACCTTTGAGCGGCGTCTCCAGGATTAATGGTGTGGTTGGGTTGCGAATCATCGGTATACGCTGCAAAAGCTCTTCCACACGCTCCAAGCTCACCTGACCGGTCTGGAAAGTGTTGAGGGTGAAACCAAGAAGTGCAGTAGGAAAAACTAAGCGCTCCACAAAAAGGATCAAGGCCACCAATCCGCCGATGCTGAGGGTGCCTTGTTCCAGTTGGCCGCTGCCAAGTGCCAAAAGTAGGAGCAGTGAAACCGAAGAGATTCCACCCAGCAAGGGGAAGAGGGTGCTGCGAGTTCGTGCCAGGCGAATAGCACTGTCTTTGTAGGTGTTGTTTCGCTCAGCAAAGGCATCCTGTTCAGGTTGCTCCTGGCCATAGATCTTGATTGCACTTATGCCTGAGAGATCCTCCTGGATCAGTTCGCTGAGACTTGATAGAGCTTCCTGCTGGCGTTTTTGTTGGCGCATCATTCGCCCCCCAAACAGGCGCACAGTGCCCAGCATTACTGGATAGAGAGAGATCGCGGCCAGGGTTAACCCTGGGTCGATGGCCAGCATCGCTGGAAGAGTGAAGCAGTAAGCCAACACAGTGTTGGTAAGGCTAAGAATCGCGAATCCAAGTAGACGACGAATGTTTTCAACATCGCTGGTTGCGCGGCTGATGACTTCACCACTACCGGTCTCCTGCACCCAGCCTGGTTCCTGCCTAAGCATGTGGTCAAAGATGCGCTGGCGCAGGTCCACCTCCACTTGGCGACCGACACCGAACACCAGTTGCCTAGACACCAAACGCACGATGCCCATGATGCTGGCGAGAATCACTATCCAGCTGGCCTGACGCATCACGTCAGTGATGGCAAAGCCTTCTTGGAGATCATCAATGATGCGCCTCACCTCTAGGGGGATGATGACGCTGACAATGTTCACCACCACGAGGGCCATTGCACCCATCAGCACAGTGCGGCGATGTGGCTTTAGATAACGACCAATGAGATCGAGGCGAAATGCTGCCATGCAGGTATCGCTACATGGTTCAACCTATGCAGCCAGTTTGATGAGCGAGCCTAGGGGGATTCTTGAAACGTTGCGATCACAGATCCTTAGCTAATCAGCATTAGAACCATCCAATCCAGGTGAATGCTTGCGATTAAGCAGCGTTGCTGCTCAATAACGAATGACCTCCGGATGTCGATCTGGTCTCTATGCCCTGATTGTTGATTCGGGTCATTGTTCTTAAAGGGTGCAAGATTTTTAGTGTGAATTTCTCAAGATCCTCAAGTTTTTGGGATTGCATGACGCAGCGCTAAATAGCTGAGACCTTTGGCCTTGGCGCTAGTTCCAGCGCTCAGAAAGTCGTTCCTATCCAGCTTCAATAGCGCCGTTTGGATGGATCAGAGTTCTTTCTTGCTGTTCTCTTGTAGAGATTCTCGCCAGTAGCAAAGTTTTAGGGGATAGTGGTGTTGTCCCCATCACCCGGCCCGGAGTGCTTCGCACCCGGGTTTTTTTCTGCTCCGATGCCTACTTCAGCTATTGCCTCTCCCTCTTGGTCGCAAATCCTCGAGATGTTGCTCGAGGGACAAAACCTTCCCGAGGTGGAAGCAACTGCCTTGATGGAGGCTTGGTTGGCGGAACAACTAACCCCTGTGCAGACCGGTGCGTTTCTAGCAGCTTTGCGAGCCAAGGGGGTAACCGGAAGTGAGTTGTCAGGCATGGCCCAGGTGTTGCGAGGTGCTTGTCCCTTGCCTTGCCCATTGCCAGACATCCCTATGGTCGACACCTGTGGAACAGGTGGCGACGGTGCAGATACCTTCAACATCTCAACCGCAGTGGCGTTTACTGCTGCCGCCTGCGGGGCGAATGTGGCTAAGCATGGCAATCGCAGTGCAAGTGGCAAAGTCGGTTCAGCAGATGTTCTCGAGGGCCTGGGTCTGCAGCTAAAGGCTCCTCTTGTCTCTGTGGTGGAGGCCCTGGCTGAGGTAGGCGTCACATTTTTATTTGCCCCGGCCTGGCACCCCGCTTTGGTCAACTTGGCCCCGTTGCGGCGCAGCCTTGGAGTGCGCACCGTGTTCAATCTTCTGGGTCCACTGGTGAATCCTTTACAACCGAATGCCCAAGTTCTCGGGGTAGCTAAGGCTGAGCTGCTCAATCCAATGGCGGAAGCATTGCAACGGCTTGGCTTGCAGCGGGCTGTTGTTGTCCATGGCGCCGGTGGCCTTGATGAAGCGTCGTTGGAGGGAGTCAATGCAATGCGTTTGCTTGAGGATGGTCATGTGCGACAAGCATCGATCGATTCGGCAGAACTCGGGCTTACTCGAGCTCCTTTGCAGGCTCTCCAGGGGGGTGATTTGGCAACAAATCAAGCGATTCTTTCCGCTGTACTTCAGGGAGGCGGCACCGCCCCTCAAAGGGATGTGGTGGCATTGAACACAGCCCTAGTGCTCTGGGCTGCTGGCCTACAAGATGATTTACGAGCAGGTGTTTCTGCTGCAAAGACTTGCCTGCAGGAGGGCCTCCCCTGGCAGCGGCTAGAAGGGCTCCGCATGGCACTTGATCATCAAATTGGAGAATGAGACTGCGATGACTTCGGGATCCTTCTGCTGATGATTGCTTCATCGCGAAATTCGGCGCTCTTGGTGCTTGCTGATGGCACGGTGCTTGAGGGTGAGGCCTTTGGTCATCGCGGTGCCGCGATGGGCGAGGTGGTTTTCAACACCGGCATGACGGGTTACCAGGAAGTACTTACGGATCCCAGTTACTCCGGTCAGTTGGTCACATTCACCTATCCAGAGTTGGGCAACACAGGCGTAAATCTTGATGATCAAGAATCATCCCGGCCTCATGCAAGGGGTGTCATCGCCCGTCAACTCTCCCCAACGCCGAGCAGTTGGCGTTGCCAACAGTCGCTGCAGACTTGGCTTGAGGAGCAAAGAGTTGTTGGTATCTCAGGTGTTGACACCAGGGCGCTTGTGAGACATCTGCGCGAGGTCGGAGCCATGAATGGCGTCATAAGCAGCGATGGTTCCACCCCTAAGCAGCTGATGGAACTGTTGCAGCAGGCTCCATCGATGGAGGGATTAAACCTTGCAGATCAGGTCTCAACAAAAGATCCATACAGCTGGAGATCGACTTGTGCTGTGGGCTTTGATCAAAGGTTGAAGCGACACCTTGATTCGCCCTATCGCGTTGTCGCGATTGATTTCGGTATCAAGCGGGCCATACTCGACCGTTTGGTCGCTCACGGTTGTGAGGTCACCGTACTGCCGGCCAGTTCCGATTTAGCCACCGTGTTGAGTTCACAACCCGAGGGCGTATTTCTGTCTAATGGACCTGGTGACCCTGCTGCCGTGACTGGTGGTATTGCCCTGGTTAAAGATCTTCTCAATAAGGTTGATATCCCCCTGTTTGGTATTTGCCTAGGTCATCAGATTATTGGGCTTGCCATGGGTGGCCGTACTTTCAAATTGGCCTATGGCCATCGCGGGCTCAACCATCCCTGCGGCACAACGGGGCAGGTGGAGATCACCAGTCAAAACCATGGATTCGCACTTGACGCCTCGTCTCTGTCACAGGTCAGCGTGGTTGTGACCCATCTCAATCTCAATGACCGCACTGTTGCCGCAATAGCGCATCGGGATCGACCTGTTTTTGGTGTGCAATACCACCCGGAGGCGAGTCCTGGTCCTCATGATGCAGACCACCACTTCGCTCACTTTGTTGAGCTGATGGCAGATCGTCGCTGAAGCGTGGTGCGGATCACTCAGTATCACTACACTTCGTGCCATTGCGTCCCGGGGGACTGGTCCCATCACCGAATTGCAGCGACTGACCGTTTCTCTAAGAGGGGGTTTTGAACGGCGGCAGGGTTGTCTGGTGTTCCAGTTCACTGGCCAGCTAGACGCTTATTCCGAGAAGCAGTTCATCACCTACGTCGAGGATGTGCTCCTGGCCAATCCTGCTCCTTTGGTTATTGACCTGAACAAGATTGACTTTCTTGACTCTTCTGGCCTAGGGGCTTTGGTTCAAACTGCCAAGAAGTGCACCGATGCCAAACGGTCATTTGCCCTTGTAGGCAATGCAAGGGTGGTCCAAACCGTGAAGCTTGTGCGGCTTGAGGATTTTCTCCACCTGGCAGTTGATCTGCGTACAGCTTTAAATCAGTTGAAAGCTTGAACAATTGGATTCGGAGTCAATCAGCGATTGGCGGTGCTAATGAACTGGGACCGTTGCAGTTGGCTTGGCTTGGTGATGCTGTTTGGGAATTGCATCAGCGTCTGCGTCATTGTTACCAACCTGGCAGATCTGAAGATCTACATCGAGCTGTTGTTGACGAGGTTAAGGCCGCTGCTCAGGCAGAAGCTCTGCTTCGTTTAGATCCGCATCTTTCAGATCTTGAGAAGGATTTGGTACGGCGAGGTCGTAACAAATCCGGACGAGGACCACGCCGTGGAGATGCAGCGACCTACGGCAAGGCCACAGGATTTGAGACAATGGTTGGCTGGCTCTTTTTGCAGAATCCGGCGCGGCTTGCGCAGCTCTTGGATCAACTGGAGGAGACCGAACAAGACTGGCTATAGCTTCTTCACTTCTTATGAGCTCCCGCTTTGATCGCCGTTCAGGAAACCCCCCTCGCGGTGGTCGTCCTAGAGGAGGTCGTCCTGGTGGCATCCGACGGGATGGCGAGGGGGATTCTGGTCGTTCTGCTTACGGAAGCCGCTCTTCCGGCAGCCGGCCATCGGGTGGTCGTTCCTCTGGACCGCGAGGGGTGTATCGCTCCAGGCCTGATGGAGAATCTGGTGATAGCCCTTCAAAAGTATTCAATGGTGAGAGCTCTGGGCAGGGCCGTTTCAACCGGGACCGTCCTCGATCTGAGCAGGGGCGTTTTAGCCGGGACCGTCCTCGATCTGAGCAGGGGCGTTTTAGCCGGGATCGTCCTCGCTCTGAGCAGGGGCGTGCAAATGAAACTGACAGAAAAGAGGCTCGTCGATTTCGTGATGAGAGACCATCACGACGTCGTAGCGATGAACGGCTAGGGAGACGTTCCTCCTTGGGAGAACGTTCACGTCCTACAGACAGGCTGTTGTCTTCAAAAAGATTAGATCCATCTACTTCGGATCGCGTTCCAGAAGCGGAAGCATTCGGACCGGCTGCTGCCGATGATCTGCTTTGGGGACGTCATGCCAGCCAAGCTGCTCTGGAAGCTGGGCGTCCGATTCATCGCATCTGGTGCACATCAGATTTACGAAGCGCACCAAGGTTTTTGCAATTGCTTCGTGAGGCCAAAGCCTCAGGAGTACTTGTTGAAGAGGTCACCTGGGCTCGTCTCGGTCAACTCACAGGTGGTGCTGTGCATCAAGGAATTGTTCTGCAGACTGCTGCAGCGGAGACCCTTGATTTGCAAAGTCTGATCGAGGGATGTGCGGGTCTTGGGGAATCGCCCCTTTTGCTTGCCCTCGATGGCCTAACGGATCCCCACAATCTCGGCGCCATTATTCGTTCTGCAGAGGCTCTTGGCGCCCATGGGGTTGTTCTCCCACAACGACGAAGTGCTGGTCTCACTGGTTCTGTGGCCAAGGTTGCAGCAGGCGCTTTGGAGCATCTACCAGTAGCGCGTGTCGTGAATCTCAATCGCTCTCTAGAAGCACTGAAGCAAGCGGGATATCGAGTTATTGGCCTGGCGGAGGAAGGGGACATCACCCTTCCAGATGTCGATCTAGACGGACCTTTAGTGATCGTGACGGGATCAGAGAAGCAGGGGATCTCTCTCCTAACTCGTCGCCATTGTGATCAGCTTGTACGCGTTCCATTACGAGGGGTTACTCCCAGTCTGAATGCCTCTGTTGCTACTGCGATGTGTTTATACGAGGTTGCTCGTCGTGGCTGGATGAAGGGGGTTCATGGCCAAGCTCCATCACCCAGGATCGTTCGGCCTCAATGCCCTTTGCCGGTGATCTCTTGCGACTCCATTTCCGTGGAGTCAGAACCCATTGCCAAAACCAATCATTCGCCAATCCATCAGCCGGATGAGATTGAGCGGTTTGGTGAGGCTTTGCCGTCCAGCTTGGCCAACCAGCAACTTTGTTCCAAAGATGATGAGCCACCGATGGATCGCCAAATAGGGGATTTGCAGGCAGAAAGAACTTCGATTGAGGATGAGGATTTGCTGACCAGTCAGCTTTGCAATTTTGACGTTCGTGAGGATCAGTCACCTGATGAAGAGAGTGTTCAGGGTTGATCCAAAAGTTCCTTGGCAGCCGACAGCGAAAAACCAATTGGGACATGACGAGGCAAAATAATGCTCATCCGCCAACCTCAATCATGGGTTCATTGATTAGGCCGCTGCGTAGCCTCGTCAATGTCTTTGGTTTGGCTTGGTGGGCCAGGGTTGAAACCCGTGAACCAAATGTCACCTATTGGTTCGGCCCTTTTTTGACCCGAAAGAGTCTTGAGGTCAAGCTGTCGACCTTTGTTGCGGATCTCTCTTTTGAGGGACCTGCGTCTGTGAATCACACCCTCGTGCGGTGTCGTCGCGTCGAGCCGCTGACGATCGCAGTCGAAGGCTGGTCAGACGACTGATAGCGTCGCTGCTGCACAGCACAGCACCGCAAGCCGATGGCGATCGCTGAATGGCGTCAGCAACTAAAGCTCGGCGAGGTTTCCGCCAGGGAACTCACAGATCACCAACTTGCTCGTATCGCAGCGGTGGATCCCACTCTGCACGCTTTTCTGGATGTCACAGCAGAGCGAGCTCGTGCCGATGCCGATCGCATCGATGAGGCCTTGGCTGCAGGTGAGTCTCTGCCACCTCTGGCTGGTGTGCCTTTGGCAATTAAGGACAACCTCTGCACGAAAGGAATACGCACCACCTGTTCCAGTCGAATGCTGGAAACCTTTGTGCCGCCCTATGAATCCACCGTCACTGAGCGCCTCTGGCAGGCCGGTGCTGTGCTTCTCGGGAAAACAAATCTCGATGAGTTCGCCATGGGTAGCTCGACCGAGACATCTGCGTTTGGGGCTACATCCAATCCCTGGGATATCAGCCGGGTGCCGGGTGGCAGTTCTGGTGGCAGTGCAGCAGCTGTTGCGGCAGGTGAATGCATGGCTGCCTTGGGTTCGGATACTGGGGGCTCAATCCGTCAGCCTGCCTCATTCTGTGGGGTCGTAGGCCTTAAACCCACCTATGGCCGCGTCAGTCGTTGGGGTTTGGTGGCTTTTGCCAGTTCTCTTGATCAAGTTGGACCGTTCACGACCAACGTGGCCGATGCTGCTGAGCTTTTACAAGTGATCGCAGGATCTGATCCTCGTGACTCAACTTGTCTCAATGTTGCTGTTCCCGATTATTGCTCTGCCCTTTCGCAACCAATGTCTGGTGTACGCATCGGCTTGATTCGAGAGTGCTTTGATCAGAACGGCTTGGATGCGCAAGTGAAGAGAACAGTTTTGGCAGCTGCAGAGAAGCTGCAATCCTTGGGAGCGGAACTGGTTGAAGTGAGTTGCCCACGCTTTAGCGATGGCATCGCCACCTATTACGTGATTGCCCCGTCGGAGGCTTCAGCCAACTTGGCGCGTTACGACGGTGTGAAGTACGGCTACCGAGCTGAAGGAGCTGATGCTCTAGCCTCGATGACAGCCCGAAGTCGCGCAGAGGGTTTTGGTAGCGAGGTGCAGCGACGCATCCTGATCGGCACCTATGCCCTGTCGGCTGGTTACATGGATGCTTACTACAAGAAAGCCCAGCAGGTCCGCACATTGATCCGTCAAGATTTTGATGCTGCCTTCCAAACGGTCGATGTGCTGCTGACACCCACATCACCTACCACTGCATTCCAAGTCGGTGCCCACGCTGATGATCCACTTGCCATGTACCTGGCTGACCTGCTGACTATCCCAGCCAACCTGGCTGGCTTGCCTGCCATCAGTCTTCCCTGTGGATTCGATGACGATGGCCTTCCCATCGGGGTGCAGTTGATTGCCAATGTGCTGGAGGAGTCACGCCTCCTACAAGTGGCTTTTCACTATGAGCAATCAGCAAACGTGATGGCAAATCACCCGCAGGGAAACTTCATTCCCTAAACGATCTCTTGCGCTAGATGCAGCGTTTGGCTACATGAACAACCCTGCATCTTGCGCCTCCTCCTAGGCTGGGGGCATGGCATTCGTTCCTCTTCACAACCACAGCGACTACAGCCTTCTGGACGGAGCTACACAGCTCCCCCAGATGGTGAAGCGAGCCAAGGAGCTAGGCATGCCCGCTCTGGCACTCACCGACCACGGTGTGATGTATGGCGCCATTGAACTGCTGAAGCTTTGTAAGAACGCTGAGATCAAGCCGATCATCGGCAATGAGATGTATGTGATCAACGGGTCCATTGAGGATCCACAACCGAAGAAGGAGCGTCGGTATCACCTGGTGGTGCTTGCTAAGAACGCTGTTGGCTATCGCAATCTTGTGAAACTCACCAGCATTAGCCATCTGCGCGGTATGCGCGGCCGAGGCATCTTTGCAAGACCATGCATTGATAAAGAACTGCTCAAGGCCTATAGCGAGGGGTTAATTGTTGCCACCGCTTGTCTTGGTGGGGAGATTCCTCAAGCCATCTTGCGCGGTCGCATTGATGTAGCAAAGGATGTGGCCCGTTGGTACCAGAAGGTCTTTGGCAAAGACTTCTATCTCGAAGTTCAGGATCACGGCTCGCCGGAAGACCGAATCGTCAATGTGGAGATTGTGAGCATCGCCAAAGAGCTAGGGATTGAGCTGATTGCGACCAATGACGCCCATTACCTCAGCAAGAACGATGTGGAGGCCCATGACGCCCTGCTTTGTGTACTGACAGGCAAGTTGATCAGTGATGAGAAGCGTCTGCGATACACAGGTACTGAATACATCAAGTCTGAACAGGAGATGGGACGGCTGTTCGCCGATCATCTCGAGCCTGATGTGCTGCAAGAGGCTATTGCCAACACAGCAGCCGTTGCCGAAAAGGTTGAGGAATACTCAATCCTCGGTAGTTATCAGATGCCTCGTTTCCCTATTCCTGAAGGACATAGCGCCGTGAGTTATCTACACGAGGTCTCAGAGCAGGGGCTACGGCAAAGGTTGAAACTGGCAACGGCAGATCCAATTGATGACCATTACGGCGAAAGGCTCACCTATGAGCTTGGCGTGATGGAACAGATGGGCTTTCCCACCTATTTCCTGGTGGTATGGGATTACATCCGCTTTGCACGTGAACAGGGCATTCCAGTAGGACCAGGGAGGGGGTCAGCCGCTGGCTCACTCGTGGCATATGCCCTTGGTATTACCAACATTGATCCTGTTCAAAACGGATTGTTATTTGAGCGATTCCTTAATCCTGAGCGTAAGTCGATGCCTGATATTGACACTGATTTCTGTATTGAGCGTCGTGGTGAGGTGATCGACTATGTCACTCGTCGTTACGGCGAAGACAAGGTTGCTCAAATTATCACTTTTAACCGAATGACCTCCAAGGCAGTCTTGAAGGATGTAGCCCGGGTGCTTGATATTCCCTATGGAGATGCCGATCGACTTGCCAAGCTTATTCCCGTAGTAAGGGGAAAGCCTGCAAAGCTAGCTGCGATGATCGGCAGCGATTCGCCGAATGCTGAATTCCGTGAGAAGTATCAGAACGATCCAGTAGTTACAAAATGGGTCGATATGGCGATGCGCATTGAAGGTACAAATAAAACCTTTGGCGTTCATGCCGCTGGAGTCGTCATTGCTGCTGAGCCCCTAGATGATCTTGTACCGCTTCAGCGTAATAACGATGGACAGGTAATTACTCAATACTTCATGGAGGATGTGGAATCGATGGGGTTATTGAAGATGGATTTTCTTGGGCTCAAGAATCTCACCATGATTGACAAAACACTTGAGCTTGTTGAAGTCAGCAATGGAGAGAGAATTGATCCTGATCAATTGCCTCCAGAGGATCCTGAAACTTTTGCCTTACTTGCAAGGGGAGATCTTGAGGGCATCTTTCAACTTGAATCGAGTGGGATGAGACAGATTGTGCGTGACCTTCGCCCCTCATCTCTTGAAGATATCTCCTCAATTTTAGCTTTGTACAGACCAGGTCCTTTGGATGCCGGATTGATTCCAAAATTTATCAATCGGAAACATGGTCGGGAGGCAATTGATTTTGCTCATGCTGCCCTTGAACCAATCCTTAAGGAGACTTACGGGATCATGGTTTATCAGGAGCAGATCATGAAGATTGCTCAGGATCTTGCTGGCTATTCTCTCGGCGAAGCTGACTTGCTGCGGCGTGCAATGGGCAAGAAAAAGGTTTCAGAGATGCAGAAACATCGCAGTATTTTTGTTGAAGGTGCAAGTCGAAGTGGTGTTGATAAGAAGATCGCCGATGAGCTATTCGACCAAATGGTTTTGTTCGCCGAATATTGCTTCAACAAGAGTCACTCAACGGCTTATGGCGCTGTTACTTATCAAACTGCTTATTTAAAGGCACATTATCCAGTCGCCTATATGGCGTCATTACTGACAGTCAATGCTGGCGCTAGTGACAAGGTGCAGCGCTATATCTCGAATTGCAATGCGATGGGGATTGAAGTGATGCCGCCAGATGTGAATGCTTCAGGGATTGATTTCACCCCTGCTGGTGATCGCATCTTGTTTGGTCTTTCTGCTGTGAGAAATCTTGGCGATGGTGCAATCAGGCAGCTAATTGCCAATCGCGATGGTGATGGCCCCTTTGTCTCCCTTGCCGATCTCTGTGATCGTCTGCCTTCCAATGTTCTGAATCGTCGCGGGTTGGAATCTCTTATTCATTGCGGAGCCCTAGATGCCATAGACCCTGAATCGAACCGGGCCCAGTTAATTGCCGACTTGGAGCTTCTGATCAACTGGGCTGCTTCTCGTGCCCGTGATCGACTAAGTGGTCAGGGCAACCTATTTGATCTTGTGGCTGGAGCAGCAGAAGAGCAAACGTCTGATGAGCTGAGCACTGCACCCAAGGCAGCACCGGTTCCCGACTACCCACCGACTGAAAAGCTGAGACTTGAAAAAGAGTTGGTTGGTTTCTACCTTTCTGATCACCCTCTCAAGCAGCTCACTGCTCCAGCTCAATTGCTGGCGCCCATTGGTCTTGCCAGCCTTGAGGATCAGCCTGACAAGGCGAAGGTCAGTGTGATCACGATGCTGACGGAGATGCGCCAAGTCACAACCCGCAAGGGCGATCGCATGGCAGTTCTCAAGATTGAGGATCTCACCGGTGGTTGCGAAGCTGTGGTGTTCCCAAAAAGCTATGCCCGTCTATCAGATCACCTCATGTTGGAAGCGCGACTGCTTATCTGGGGCTCTGTTGATCGTCGCGACGACCGTATCCAATTGATCATTGATGATTGCCGCGCCATCGATGACCTTCGACTGCTGTTGGTGGAGTTGATGCCTGATGAAGCCTGTGACATCACTGTGCAGCACAAGCTTCGGGAATGTCTCCATCAGCATCGCCCAGCCAAGGATGAATTTGGCGTGCGGGTACCCGTGGTGGCAGCGGTTCGCCAGGGTCCCCAGGTGCGTTACGTATGCCTAGGTCATCAGTTCTGCGTTCGTGACGCTTCTGCTGCACTCAGTTCCCTTCAACAGCAAGCATTCAAAGCTCGATGCAGCGACCGACTATTTGTCTGATGTTTGTCCGGATTCCTTTGGCTTGGTCTCTGATTTTGAGCCTGGTTGATTAGCTTTCCTTGAATCGCGCATTCTTCCTATGTTGCGACCAATGTGTTCCAGTCCAAGCAGGCTGCCTGGGGCATCTTCCCAGCTGGCAGATAGAACCCCATAACTCAGTCCTATCAAGCCAACGAGGAAGCAAGCTCCTGAAGTAATCAGCGTGATGAATGGTGAGATATCAGCAATGCCTCGGCTCACAATCAGATAACTAGCTACAAAAACACCCATCCCTGCAGCAGTAGGAAGACCCGAGGCAAAGATCACGCGCCGCAGCATGCGATTGGCCACCGGCTTGGGAATGGCCTGCTGACTGCTGGAGGTCGCTTTTGCTTTCTTGATCTGTGGCGATTTGGATCCCTTTTGGGGCAGGCTTTTGTTGGCCGTTCCGCTCTTGTCAGGCCCGAAAGGCATAGCTTTGCTTCGTTCGGCCATCTGCTTAAGAATTAGAGGGAAATCGCCAAAAGGGATTTAACCGCGGATGCCTAGTTTGGTGATCAGGCCGTTGTAGCGCTGTTCACTTTTTCCGCGTACATAACTGAGCAGGCGCTTGCGACGACCAATCATCTTGAGCAGTCCCTGACGGGATGAGAAGTCGTGCTTGTTCTCCTGCAGGTGCGAGCTGAGCTTGGTAATCCGCTCGCTAAGCATTGCCACTTGCACCTCCACAGACCCCGTATCGGTGCCATGGGTTTGGTTGGCGTTGATCAGCTGTTGCTTTTCTGTTGTATCGAGCGACATGCTTGGCGTTTTGCCCTAAGAGACCAAAAAAACAATCTAACTCTTTGAGGACCATTGTTTAGGCAGCTTCCTGACTAAGCCAGCGCAGGCTTGCTCTCAGCCAGGCGTCAGTGTCGTCGATGGCGGGAACAGACTCAGGCATGTCCCTGGCTCCTATTGCAGCACCGCTGGCCACAGCCCTTATGGCACGGCGTATTTCAAGATCTTCGTAACCAAGGCCCCCGAGGGTGATCTGTAGCTCATGCAGACTTGAATCCTTGAGCTGGTGCGAATCGATCACACCGTTATCCACCAGGGACATTCCAGGATCACGACAACTAAATTCAGCCAACTTTGTGCGCAATTCCACCGCAAGACGTTCGGCTGTGCGCTTGCCTACACCTTGAGCCTGACAAAGCTTGCGTAGGTCTCCCTGCACAATCGCCTCTACAAGTTCTCCGGTCTGACATTCCTCTAGAAGAGCGAGGGCCATCTGGGGCCCCACTCCGCTAACACCAATCAAGGTACGAAACATGTCCCGTTCTCGTCGTTCCGGGAAGCCAAACAAGCTGGATCCATCATCACGCTGCACCTGATGGATCCAGAGGATGAATGTGTTTTGCCCGTGCTCCATTCCGCTGAGATGGCGCGGCGCAATCTGAACCTCGTAACCAACACCAGCACATGCCAAAACGACTCCTTGCCGAGTCCCTTGCTGCCAGGCTTCTACTTTTTGCCCTTGCAGCCAGCCGATCATGAGGTTGCTCTTGATGTCATACATACTGCCTGATCTGTCCAGCCTCTGCTTGATCGTTCGAGGTCCTGCTCAGAGCGTATGGAGCTTGTTTTGCTTTGCGTGACCGGTCTAAAACTCAATTCCTGCAATAGTCATCAGTAGCCTTGCTAGTGGATGTAAGCCGGAAGCCCTGGTACTACAGATTGAGTTGTTGCAAACGGCTCTTACCAGCCGCCTAGATCTTGAGACGGGGAATTCAGCAGACATGGGCCGAGTGCATGTTAAAAAGCGAGATGACAGTCACCTACGTGAGCATTGGGTCTTGAGGGTAATGGGTGACTTTAATTAACAGCTACCTGGTGATTCACTGACTGTAGAAAGTTCGTTTGAATAGTTTCTAGAGCATTTTCAAAAAGGGTGAGTCGCATTTGCCTGTCTATTGATAACCATCTTCAGAAAAGAAACCCAAACGATCTACTAAAAGAAGAACTAGAACCCGGATACCGTATGGCCTATACCTATGACTAAGCTAGACAACCTCATCTATTGAGCAAGGTTCACAGACCGAGAGGAGAACCTAATTATTTTTTTTTTACAAATAGCCTTTCAAGTCAGGTTCCCCATTTCTCTCCTCCCCACTCACCTTATCTAATATAGACCTCTATCAGCATTAGATATCCATTTATCCTGTGCTCCTATTCTGCAGTAGAGATTTGAGTCCCAATCACAATAACTAAGAGACCAGTAAAGATTCTATCTCTTTTAGATACAGGTAACTTCATTACTTCCTCATAGAGTCTATCATTAAAAGATCTAGCATAAACACCTAATAACTGACGAAGAAACGAGGAGCTCTCAGTACTGGGAACAAAAGTCGGAGGAACTCTCAACTGACGAATTGAAGGATGTTAGTAGTGGAGTCTTTAGTGCGTGAATTGAGATTCCGAGAGTAACTAACAGACAAAAGAAAGGTAGGATTCCTTATGACCCAACAGGTTCCGGTTCTGGTGTAACACATAAAGATTAGGAGAAATCTAGAGGACAGGATTTATCTCTCCAACGGAACAGTCCTTACCAGTCGAAAACACTACGTTCTTCACCTGTCTTAGGACCAGGAAGGGGGCTGTAAGACTCCCTTCCATCCTGGACTGCCTACGACAGGTTTCGACGTCTTACAGGTGACGAGATTTAGTTCTCATCAGGCGTTCTTACAGGCATGCTTTAAGGATTTTTTACGGAAATTGCCATCCGATTGTTTACAGCTCAATCAACAAGATTGAGGTCGCAATCTTTTTCTCATGTTGGTTGCTTTTGGATATTCTCTTGTCTGCTTCTGAAGCTGATGAGTGTTGCTCCTAATACCATCAGAGCTCCAATCACGAACCAGCCATCAACGGGTTCAGCAAACAGCAGTACACCCCAGAAAGTTGCGAACAAAACTTGGAAATAGCCAATTGAACCTGCTGTGGCTGCTGGCAAAAGAGTTAATCCCTCGGTAATCCAGATTTGTCCAAGTTGGGTAAATAGGCCAATGCCCATTATCCAGAGCCAATCGATTCCAAGTGGCAAGACTCCCTGATTCCCGAGGAAGAGCAAGGCTATTGGTACTGATGTCAATGGAAAGTAGAAAACGATCACGAGTTGATGTTCCTGCTTGGAAAGCTCACGTACGCAGACGTAGGCCAGAGCTGTAAATAGAGCACCTGAAAGTGCAATAGAGACAGATAAAGGGGAGTAACCGGTGAAGCTTGTGCCAAGCCATTCTGGTTTTAAAATAAGAGTGATCCCCAACCAACCGAGAAGTACTGCTATGCCAATACGATGATGGATTCTTTCTCTTAAAAACATCCATGCCGCTAACGCAATAAATGTTGGATAGGTGTATTGCAGAACGGTTGCGGTAGCAAGGGGTAAGGACGCCAAGGCGTCAAATACACAGAACAATGCCGCTGTGCCCAGCAGCCCGCGCAATAACAGCAACCTTTTACGGTGTCCCCAGGGGGAAACCCCAACCCGACTGAGCATGAACCGAGTAATTGCCAAGCTGATCAGAGATCTTGCGAACAAAATTTCTGCGACCGGTAAACGACCACCAAGGTGTTTGACGCAAACGGTCATCAAGCTGAAGGCCAGAGCGGCGAGCAGGAGTGATTTGAACCCACGCCATTGGCTGTTTGTCTGCAGTTGGTTGTTGCCCTGCATCGACATCATTCATCTCATCCGCAGAACTGAGGCAATGGCATAGTCAACAACACAACAGAAGAGGCCATCCCTGAAAGCCTTTGCCGCAAGGAAAGACCAGCAATAGGATTGAGATCGCCATGACGTTCCAAATTGGTGATGACAAGTCGCGTTGCTTTACGAGAAGCAACCCACTCTCCTAATTCTTTTTAAATTGCCCGACTACAAATCTCTAATGGATTCAAAAGCCGTGAAACTCTCCTCCTTTGGAGTTGCTGCTGTGGTGGCTTCCTTTGTGTTTGTTCCAGTAGCCGCCTGGGCTGGCCCAACGGTTTCTGTACCCGACTTTAAAAACCAGGTAGGAAGGTTGTCTTGGTGGAGCCCGCGTGTGAGCCGTCAGCTCGCGGATGCTCTTTCCAATGAACTAGCCCTTGCTGGTGGACTAACTGTCGTGGAACGGCAGAATCTCAAGGCGGTCCTCTCTGAGCAAGAGCTTGCCGAGTTGGGGATTGTGCGAAACGACGGAGACGCCGCACGTAGCCGTCAAATGCGTGGCGCCCGCTATTTGATTATGGGGCGTGTGAGTGGCTACGAGGATGGGGTTGAAACAAAGCAATCTGGAAGTGGGATGCGCTTTATGGGTTTTGGAGGCTCGAAGACTGTTTCGGAATCCAAGGCTTATGTTTCCATCGACCTACGGGTGGTGGATTCCTCCACTGGAGAGGTTGTCGGTGCGCGAACAGTTGAGGGGCGTGCGACCAGCACAGCTAAGCAGAAAGGCTCCGGCGGATCTTTGGCTCCCTTGGCTGGGATTGTAGGAGGTGCAACCGGTGCAAGAGGGGCAGGGGCCTATGGCCTTGCGGCTGCAGGCACTTTTAGTTACGAAGAATCATCCAGCGAAAGTAATCGCACTCCCGCAGCAAAAGCCATTCGCGCAGCTCTCATTGATGGTGCTGATTATGTGAATTGCCTATTGGTGATTCGTGATGGCTGTTTGGCGTCTTATCAGCAGCAGGAAGCAATTCGACGCTCTAATACACGTGATGTGCTGCAACTCGATTGATGTCGATCAAAGTTTTGTCGTTTTGCGGCAGGGCTGATTAAGCCGTTTGCGCTGCCAATGCAGAGGGGACGATTTTGAAGAGGTTTTGAGTTCTTATTGATCTCGGCCTTGCTTGTCGTATGGATTGCTTTTGCTGATCATGTTGTCTTCTCGACCTCTCGCGGCGCAACCAGCAAAATAAGGTCATGCCCGTCCCCCGTCTTCACCCGCGCACGATCGAGGCCGTCAAGGAGCGTGCCGACATTGTTGATGTCGTTGGCGAACATGTGGTTCTAAAGAAAAAGGGCCGTGAATTCGTAGGGATCTGTCCGTTCCATGACGACAGCAAACCATCGATGACGGTCTCGCCAGCGAAGCAGTTTTATTACTGCTTCTCTTGTGGAGCTGGTGGAAACTCGATCAAGTTCCTGATGGAGTTTCAGCGCCAGAGTTTTGGTGATGTGGTGCTGGAGCTTGCTCGCAAGTATCAACTTCCTGTTGAAACGGTCGATGGTCCCCAGCAGGAACGACTACGTCAGCAGCTCTCTCGTCGAGACAAGCTTCATCGTGCGCTTGCATTGGCGGCCAGTTGGTTTCGTGGCCAGCTACGTACGCCAGTTGGCGCAAATGCGCTGAATTACCTCACTGAGAAGCGGGGCCTTAGTGAAGTCACCCTGGAATCCTTCGAGCTGGGCTATGCCCCTGAGCAATGGGATGGTTTACTCAAGCACCTCCAGCAGGTGGAAGGTTTGTCTGCTGAATTACTGGAAGCCGCCGGGCTTGTTGTGGCGCGCAAGGGTGGAGGAGGTTTTTACGATCGCTTTCGTCATCGTGTGATGGTGCCTATCCACGATCGCCAGGGACGGGTGATTGGTTTCGGCGGACGCAGTCTTGATGGCTCAGAGCCGAAGTACCTCAACTCTCCTGAGACAGACGTGTTCGAGAAAGGCAAGCATTTGTTTGGACTGGATCGGGCGGCAAATGCCATCCGTAAGGATGACCGGGCTGTGGTAGTCGAAGGATATTTCGATGTCATTGCATTGCATGCTGCAGGTGTCACCAATTCAGTGGCCTCCTTAGGCACTGCTTTGAGTAGTCAGCAGATCACCCAGATCTGCCGTTGCAGCGAAGGGAAGCGGATCGTGCTTAATTTTGATGCTGATGGAGCCGGTGTTCGTGCTGCGAACCGGGCCATTGGCGAAGTTGAGCAACTGGCTTTGCAGGGCCAGTTGGAATTACGAGTGCTTCATTTGCCTTCTGGCAAAGACCCCGATGAATTTCTCAAAGATCATGGTGCTGGCGATTACAGGGCTCTATTAGATCAGTCACCTCTTTGGCTTGATTGGCAGATTCAACAGGTTTTGGAGGGCCGTGATTTAAGTCAAGCGGATCAGTTCCAGCAGGCAGTGAGTGGCCTGGTTGCATTGCTCGGCAAGTTGCCCCAGTCGGCCGTACGGACCCACTACCTGCAACAGGTTGCCGAACGCTTAAGCGGTGGGCAGGGCCGGTTGGCCTTGCAGTTGGAGGAAGATCTGCGCCAGCAAGTGAAAGGGCAGCGCTGGCATGGCCGCTCAAGTCGCCATGAGCAACCTGGCGAGGCCAGTCAACGGGAGCGCAGCGAGGCGGAAATCCTGAGGTTATATCTCCATTGCTCAAATCATCGGGCTGCCATTCGCAGGGAGTTACGACAGCGAGAGCTGGAGGATTTTGCCTTACAACATCACCGTTTGCTTTGGGCGGCGATCACTGATTTGGAGGAAACCAATCTTGGTGCAGGACGTTTAGAGGCGATCAGTCGAGGAACTGACTCTGGTCATGATTTGGAGGATATTGAGTTACCACGGCTGCTTACCGATCAGTTGCTCCTGGAGAACAGTGCTCTAGTCGCTCGTCTTACCCCGTTATTAGAGCCTGGCGAGGTTCATTTGGCTGCTATGGCTAAACCACTGCTTCAGCTCCGGGGCACAGCAGCGGCTCTAGAACGCCAGAAATCCCTCAAGCGTTGTCGTCATCTTCTTGAGGCCTGGGGTGGTCAGCGTCTTGAAACTCTTGAGCGTTGTATTGCTGCTTTGATTGAAGAAGAGCGACAGCAACCTACTGAATCGGTCGATATGGAAATGCGTATCGAAGCAATGTTTGAGGAGCTCAACAGCGATGCGTTGCGTTTCCAGGAGCTTTATTACAGCGAACGCAAGCACATTGGTCACTTAGATCAGCAGCGTTGTGGTGGCTTCTCAGGCCAGGATGTCATTCCGGCTTAGGTCATCAGTCTGTTGATGCGCTTCACAAGCCAATCGGCGATATCAAGGAACTTGTTGTCGTGATTGACCATCACGATTCCTGCTTGCATCTTCTCGCTCATCCTTTCTAGCTTTTGAATGCACCGCTCAGCGAGGTTTTACCATCTACGTTTAAGTCCATTAGCAACAGCTGCGCAGCTCAGCGAATCCTTTGTAGGGCTGTCAGATAAGGCATCAAGTTGTGGAGCTTAAAGATGAAACTCACTTGTCATTCTAAGCAGATGGTTGTCTCTACGCAGGTGTGCTGAGGCCCTTTAACTGCACCATGGCTCTTTAAACTGATGATCTCTTCTTAAATTTAATGGCATGAGCTTCTACGAAGCGATTTGGCACGGTGAGGGAATTGGTGACGGAGGTGATTTAGAGGAGTCTCTCCAGGCTTATGTCGTGGTAAAACCTGAAGATGGCGACTGGACAGAAGCCTGTGCGAAGGACGGGGCGAATCCTCATGTGGATCACTACTCTTCCTTCGACGCTTATCTTGATAACGCCGATGCAATCGAGACGATTCCGGTAACCCCGGCGATGATTGCAGGAGCTGTTCAACAACTTTCCTCATGAGCGTTGTTTTAATCCGAAGGTTGCTGCGATTAGCCTCCGATGAGTGACTTCCCTATTGCCTTTGCTGGTTGCACGCCGGTGAATCATCTCTGGCCTCAGCTTGTTGAGCGGCTGGGAATGGATAAATCAAAACGCGCAGTGCTTCAGGCGCTTGATTTGCAGGGCATGCAAGGTCATGCTGAAACTTTGCCGGTGCTTTTGGTTGAAACTTGTGGGGTCGCCTTGGCTAGTACTGAACTGCTGCGTCATCAGACCGGCCTCGCTTGCCATGGTGAGCGCATGGTATTGCTGTTGAATCGTCGCGAAGAGGAGGTGCAGCTTCTACAGCAATTTTAAAATGCATGCACCCCCTAATGATCAAACAACAAAACCTCTCTTCTTCATTATATATCTGCAGACCAGTTATTCTGCCTTGAGATTATTTTAATGGCGTTCAGTCACCTTTGCAGACTTTGCGGTAAATCTGTTGAGATTACTGAAGCATTTGCCAAGAGTATTCGGCTGACGGGAGGGTCATCAATAATTTGTTCTACTTGCCTGGCTCATGAATCCACGCACTTGTTGCCTTCTAGGCCATCAGCCAGGTCCTCAGTTGTTCGCCTAATGACCAAGACTTTTTCCATAGTAACTTTTCTATTTATTCTCACTTCTTTCTTCTCTGCATGGCGCATTCTTTATGGATTGGAGATGTGGATGGAACCGAGCAAATCAAATCCAGCCCAATCCCCTAACTAATGAGATCTGTTGACATTCAATTCTAAGTTTCAGGCCAGCACCAACGGCACGTCATTAAGGCGAGTTGTGGCCGCGCGGCTGAGTTGATGACGACGCATGCTCCATCCTGGCTGCATGCCACAAACTACCCAACCCACGGTTCCGCTGCCGTAACGGTGATTGAGTCGGTCGATGGTGTTCATTAGTCGATCGCGGCGATGCTGCTCATCGGCATGAACTGCTACCAGCAGGTGTTGTTGCAGATGGTCTGCACTCTGTAGGTTTTGCATCAGCACCCCGGCTTTGTTTAAGCGGCAATGGGGCCGGTAGATTCGCTCTACTAGTGGCAGGGCTGCTGCTAGCAAGATTGCAGTGTCGTTGCTTGGCAGATCCAGTTGGATGGTAGCGGCTTGGCTGTAAAACGCTGGCGCAAATGGGCTGGTACGTGTGAATACGGTGAGGGTCCCGGCCCGTTGCTGTTGTCGTCGCAGTTTTTCACTGGCGCGCACCACGTAGGTTGCGATTGCCTGGCGTAATTCTTCTGGATTGGCGATTGGTCGGCTAAAACTGCGGCTAACGCAGGTTTCCTGTTTTGATGTTGGGGCTAGGGCTAGAGGAAGGCAGGCATGACCTTGTAATTCTCGTTGTAGGCGTATGCCTACAACGCCACAGCGGGCATGAAGTTTGCTACGTGGCATATCGCGCAATTGCCGGGCATTGGTTACGCCTCTAAGTCGGCACCAGTGGGCTAACTTGCGACCGATGCCCCATACATTTTCGATAGCGACGCTCTCGAGCCATGTATCTGGATCACTAGCGGTGAGCAGGTTGAAAACTCCAGCGTGAGCCGGTATGGCCTTGGCTAGGTGGTTGGCGAGTTTGGCCTGACCTTTACTGGCGCCAAGTCCGATTGCTATCGGTAGGCCCAGGTTGCGATGCACCTGGGCCCGTAGATGACGGGCCCAGGGCTTTAGGTTGTCATCAGAGGGACCATTGATATAAGCAAAGGCTTCATCAATGGAGTAGATCTCCAGCTCCTCACAATGGGCTTCCAGCAAGCTCATCAGTCGTTGGCTCATATCGCCGTAGAGGGCGTAGTTGGAGCTGCGCACGACAACGCCAAGTCGGTCCAATTTGTGACGGACCTTGAAATAGGGCGTGCCCATACTGATACCGAGAGCGCGCGCTTCGGAGCTGCGAGCAACAATGCAGCCATCGTTGTTGGAGAGCACGACCAGAGGACGACCGATTAGCGAGGCGTCAAGGCTTTGCTCACAGGAGGCATAGAAATTGTTGCCGTCGATCAGGGCCGTGACCCGAGACATGGCGCTGGAGGAAAGCGAGCGAAAGAATGTCTCATGCTAGTACAGACGCACTAGCTTCTGCCTGATAGCGAGATCGTGCTTTGCTGTGACAGCCAGTCGCAATGGTTGTCGTCGATGTGGCGAGGAGAATGTCAATGCAGACTGGCGACCAATCATCACTTTGATTGGCTGTTTGGCTGCATTGGTCTTGCATGTCTGCCTCAAGATTTCCACCGTCAAGCCTGTCGTTATGACCTAGAGACCTTTGCAATAGAGGATGCTGACTCAATGGCCGGCTAGAAGTAGCTGAATCCCTAACAATGTCTACAGATAAGTCGTCTATGACGTCTTAGCTGGATCTGGCCACATAGGTTGATTCCATGTTATGAGCAACCGCGTCGGTCGGGTCTTTTGTAAAACTAACAAGACAAAAAGATTTGCAATGGCACCAACTCTAAGCAAGCATCAGAAAGATATTATTCAGAGAGTCAATAAGGAAACCTTCTCTGAATGGCTATCGAGAGGAGATAGGCAAGAGATCAGAGAGTTGATGGAAGAAGTCTGGATCGAATGGCTTTGCAAGGAAGATGATCAGTTCCGTCATCGTTACTATGGGCTTCAATCACAGGGTGATTGCGAATGGCTCAATATCAGAGAAGAAATCTTAGCTGTGCATGGCCATATTGAGTCTCCAGAAGGAGCATCAGAGCTTCAACAAAAAGCTATTAAAGCCAATGGTATTAAGCACTTGCATGATTGGTTTGTATTTGTAGATGAATGTGTTCATGAGTATCTGGAAGATCTTGGCTGGGCAAGGGGGCCGGAGGAGAAATCCCTGGATTATTCCCACAGCTCTGTTTCTGCTTGGGTTTCCGATCAAGAGGCAAATGAACAACAAGAAAGGCGTCAATGGCTTGGTCAGTTAACCGACACGTTATGGGATTTCAAAGGCTCCTCTCATTGTTATTGGTCTGATCGCATCCTTGCCTTGCGCGATCTGGGTGAACAAAAGTCAGCCATTTGATGCACCAAACGTGCCTATCTCTATATACGATTTAAAGGCAATATCTTTAAAGATGAGCAACAACACTATTGCTATACTGGGCAGCCTGATTCATCGTCTTGCCTATTTTGAGCCTATTCATCTAGGCGTTGTGTTGAGTGGGATGTTTGCTGCGCAGGATTGAGGCTATGAATGGAATGCACTGCCACACCCCAGATTTGCACGTCACCGAAGCGAGCCAGATCCAGCGGTGGGTAATTGGAATGGGCGGCCTCTAGACGCAGTACGCCACGGTGGCGGACAAGTTGTTTGAGAGTGAAGGCACCATCAAGAATCGCCACCACGATGTGACCGGGGCGTGCATCTAGGCTGCGGTCGACAACTAAGAGGTCGCCATTGTGGATGCCAACACCTGTCATTGAGTGACCGCTAACACGCAGGAAGAAGGTGCTAGCTGGATGACGAATCAACTGTTCGTTGAGGTCGATGCCGATCTCGATATAGTCCTCAGCAGGGGAGGGGAAGCCTGCCGCCACGTGCTCACTCGCTAATGGCAGGATCTGCTGCTTCCGCTCGGAGAGCAAATGAAGAAGAGGCTCGCTGAACTCCATCGCAACATCGGCATCACCCTAATAGTACACCTGTTCCACTCAGAGCGGTTTTCTGATTTGGCTTGATAGGGGCGTGCCCCCAGGCGGTAGCAACCTCTTTACAAGATTGCTTGTGCTTGATCGAGCTGCTCTGTTGCACCTGCCAGCTTTTACGTTTTAAGCGCTGCCTAAGGAACCTTTCTCAAAGGGCTTGCGTTTTCACCTGAACAGTCGTCGGAAGGTGCTTGCTACCTGCATAAAAGACGAGAACAACAGTATCTTTTGGACCAAGACTTTTTCCGGTATGAACTGTATTCACTGTCTCAATCAGCGCAGCTCCCTGATTGAAAAGACGTGTCGTTCCATCTTGAAGAGTTAGCTGAAGCGTGCCTTGAAGGATTACTCCTGCACTGATGACTGGGTGGGTATGCAATGGCAGGGTAACTCCGGCTGGAATCGTGATACGCAGAACTGTGATCTCAGCATTGCTGGTTGGATAATGCGGGAGAAAATTTCCATCCCATTGCTTAGTGCTTTGCACAAGTGTTTCAATCTTAATACCAAGATCCTTGCTATATTTAGCATTTTCATGTGCATTTAAGGACGTTGATAACATGGTCGAAGTCGCAATAATTGCTAACGGTGCAAGTAATAGTTTTTGCATGATAATTTAATAAAAGGGTGAAGAGAGGGGACTAAATTCATAGTCTAGCCTGCTCTCTTCAATTAAATATCTTTAATATCATTAATTGACCAAAATAAGGAAAGGTATAGGTAAACATTAAGGCCATGATATTCCTCAGGACAGTGATCACTTATACCTCAGCCAAGACTCTTGGCATTCGGCAAACTGAGCTCTTTGCAATGATAGGCGTATAAAATATTGTTGATTTCAATCAACTGCGACGCATCTCTGCCTCGATCTCTTCTGTGCTGAAGTCTCTCTCTGGATGAGCAAGCTTCCAAGACTGAACAGCAAGAGAAATGCCCCATCCAAAAACAGGCCAAATGGGCCAGAAGTAGCCCATGCCAGTTAGCAACCAAATCACAATCAGAGCAAGGTTCACAGTGAAATAGGTCTGAACCTGCCTCTTCAATATCCTTTTCTTCCTGAGTTGTGATAAAGCTTTCTTGCGTAAAACTTCTTCGTCAGGCATATCAAAAAGACCTCAATTGATCGGTTGATGGACAATAAGCAGTTTAAAGGAAACTGTAAGCTTAGTCATCTCAAAGTAAATATTAGTGATATGAACTTGACCAGCATCCTATTTCAAGGTTCTCATATTAATTGATTAGCCAAGAAGTAACAGATGCGTAGGCTGGGAACTGATAAAGACTAGGAGGATGGTTGAATTTCATTCTGGAGAAAGTGTTGTGGCATATGTTGCTGAAGCAGGCTTACATTTGAGCATCTTCATTGCCATAACCTGATTTCCTTTTCAGTGTGCTCAAGCGTTATCGCATTAATCAAATGCAGCTGTTTTATCAGTGCTCGCAATTCAGATCTTCTGAATCATTAGCCCCTGTGGTATTTACCTCCTTGCAGGATGGTCTGGGCTCGGTAGAGCTGCTCCACAAGCAACAGGCGAGCAAGTTCATGGGGAAGCGTCATCGCAGACAAGCTGAGCTGCCATTGGGTTGAGTTTTTCAGCTCTGCTGATAGGCCATCAGCGCCACCAATCACAAAGGCAAGACGTTGAGAGCCATATTTTTCAAGGCGGTTAGCAAAGGACACTGAAGTGAGCGCTTCCCCTTCCTCGCTGAGAGGGACCAGCACTTCGTTGCTATTCAATGCGGCCAGGATCGCTTCTGCTTCTCGCGGCAGAGATGCATCACGAACCTCTGTGATCATGAGTCCTGGTAAGCGCTTTTGATACATAGCTAGTCCGTCTTGAATCCAGCCTTTGCGTACCTTGCCAACGGCGATAATTCTAAAGGCACAGTTTCTCAAGAACAACTGCAGCAAGATTCATCTCCATGATGCCCGCTTAGATGCACTGTTCAACAGATCCCCAGAAGAGAATTTTGCTTGAAGTCCTCCAGGCGGAATACCGCAGAGCGAAGCAACGCATAGAAGGCAGGCAATGGCGCGATCGATTAGTACAGGTCATAACAGCATCCAATGGTTTGCTAACACGTCAATATCGTCAACGGGGAGAAGGGTGAGACAGCTCTGGGTGCAGTGGCAGGAGCTCTATGCGAGGGAGTGGTCACAATGGTTGGCCTGGCCTTTATTTGCAATTGGGATCTGGGGGATGCTCGCCGGAGGCAGCACTGGCTGGTTTTTGCCTTTTTTTTTATTGTGGTGTGTCGCTTGTGATCACACAGTTCCTCCCTGGAGGAAATGGCGAAAAAAGCAACAGACAAAAAAGGAAAGGAAATAGACAGCCGCATCAAGCGTTCTCCATTCGCCAGTGGGTCATTCCCTGGAGTTAGAGATCTATAAGCAAGCTCACACTTGCGTTTGAGCCAGATCACCTCCAGAGCGAATGATCAGCGAGAAGCTAAATGCATCGAAGACAAACAACCTTCTCAGCCAGAGTAAATCAATGTCCATTGAACGCCACGAACAAGAATTAAGCCTTGATCAACTTGGAGACATCACTGCTGGCAGCCGTGTTGGCTTTGTTGTTAGACGTATTAGCACTCAAGGCAACGTTAGAAGGCCATATTGGCTTAGGCCAACTGGTATTGATGTCGGACCTGTAGCTACTCAACGACGTCGTTTTATTTAAATGAGACAACACTGGGCGGATGATTAAAACGACTACGAGAACAACTGCAGCGAAATAAGCTGGGGTTGTTCTGGCCTTGCAGTAGCAGTTAAAGATAAACCGAGTAATCAACTAACCTTGAAAAGTTGTATACTTGAAAACAATGCTTCGACCCTCTCCTGGCACTTAAAGATGCTACTTAAGAAGAAGACAAAGCTAAGAGCCGAGGGGCGATAGAGATCAAGCTCAAAGATATTGTTATCCGCAACAAATTAATTGTAGTGGTTAGTAAGTTTGTGACAAACATTCGACAGTGGTGATGTTCATGACAGTAATAGCAACTTTTTATCTTAAATTTCTATAAAAGGTGATAGTGATAGGCCTAAGTGATAGCGTGAATTGCTAGGATGCAATCCCTAGGCTTCAAACCTTTTACAGGTCGAGGTAGAGGCGCTCCAATCTATTGAAAAGTAAAAATCGACCTTATGACCGCTAACGGCAACAAGCAAGAGGACTTTCTTGATGAACACTTCAGCCTTAGTCAACAACAATTGATCTCATATAAGGTTTTTTGGGTTGATCGTTGGTTAAATTACTGTTGGGATGATGTTCAGGGAAGGATCGGTGGGCTTGACCTTCCTTCTATTGGCAGAGCCTATAAATCTCCCCCTCCAGCACAACTACTGCTTTTGTCGAATGGCCAAAAAATAGAACTTTTTGACCGGAATAAAGACTACCTCTTGAGGTCTATTCTTGAGGAGGGCAGAGAAGATGTTGGCGCTAGTGATTTCAATAGGCAGTGGCTTTCTGAAAACTCTAATAATAAGGAATTGGAATCGATTGCTAAGCAATGGGATGCTTTTCTAGAAGAAGAGTGTAATGACGGGATTGAAGCACAACAAAATGAGAGTATTAGACTAATCACATCCTCATTACCTGTAACAGTAAGAAATTTAGAATTTGCCAAGCAAGAAAGAGAACAACACTGGGATTGGGAAATAAGCAACGGATTGATCATGCTGACTTGTAGCGAAGATGATTTCAATAACACCATCAAGCCTTATTTGGATAGTGGTCAGGCAGACTACCTGGATTCTAATTCAGGTCCTTTATCTTAGGTTGATTTTACTGATCTGCAAAACTAACATAACAGCATTAGTATTTATCATGATATCAAGTCAATAACAAAGCAGCGATGAAACCACGAAGCATTATCTAAAGTGTAAAAGAGTGGTTAAAAGTGAAGATGATCATGCCAAAACAAGGAGTGGGCAAACGATTAATGGAATGGAATATGGCTTAAATATTTAATCGTAGCATTAGAATGAGCATTTTTAATGAACAAAACAGATCCCGAACGCTAAATCAGATAGAAATAAGATTCATGTTTATAGTGCCAAAACTTTTTGGTATCGAGTTGATCATGAGGCAGAACAAGAAACCATTAAATTAAAATTAGATTTTTCAAGTCATGGAAGGCTAGAGCTGTGTTAACAAGGCAGGCTGATATTATCTTTAAAGCTATTGAATATTGCCATTCGACAATGTTCTATAAGCCTTGATGTTAGCTTGCTAGACAATAAATGTTATGGCTATGAATAACATATGAACAATAGAAAAAACCTATCATTTACTATTTATCGCCAACCTTCTCATTCGGGGAATTTTGGTCTAGTCAAGGCTAGAGTAAGGCCACCAATCAATCCAAGATTCATAAATAGTGCTTTAGGCTGGAAGGGGAATGCGTGGAAGATGATTGTTGTAGGCACAAGAAAGATGAGTAATAGTGATGCTCCAAGTTTTTGACTCTTGCCAAATACAAGAAGTACTGAGCCAACAACAAGGCAGGCAATTGCTGCCAACAACAAGAAGGGTGCTAGTGTTGCTGGGACCCCTTGCCCTGAAATTGTTTCAACTACTGATGAGAACTTGGTAATCTTTGAAGGTACTGCGACAACAAAAACAGCGGATAAACAAAGCCTGCCGATGAAATCAACTGACTTCCATACATGTGGTTGATGCATTGTTCTGATTGGTTCTCTGCCAATTATCAACGAATGATGTTGTGCAGACCCAAATGGACTTGATTCCTTACCAAAATGGCATTGACAAAAGCAATCCTGATGGATTGATAGCTATCTGCAATGAAGATAAGCGAGTCCAAGCCTGAGGGCTCTACTGGTTTCGATCAGCCAAAGCGTTTGGTCATCAGAGCCAGCTAAAGCTTTGCTGAAGCACCCACTAGATCCATTGTCTGCTCGTGCCATGGTCTGATAGCAGCAATAGAGTTGAAAGGAGTATTCTCAGCAGAGCTATGCATAACCTACAGGCTGTCAAGAGGCACAGTACTGTCATGAATATGATCTTCATTGACTTGACCGTGAGACACTCAGGTGATTGCCTCTAAGTATTAGCCATGATCTCTGGGGCAAGCCTTGCTACGGCTGATTCATAGTCATTGCGTTACATCAAACCGCAATGCAGGATCATCCGTACCAATGGCGATCAAAGTGGATCGTGATGAACGAAGCTCACATCGAAAGCCAATCATTTAACGATGAATCAGCCCACTCCAACCCCTATTTCTGCAAAGGATCTGCATCGCTGGCTGAGCGACTCGTCCTCTCTACCAATCTGTGTGGATGTGAGAGAAGACCAGGAGCTGGAGTTAGCCCCATTCCCAGCCGATGTATTGCATTTGCCGCTGAGTCGATCTTCTGATTGGATGGAAACTCTGCCTCAACTATTACCAAATGACCGCCCTGTCGTCGTGATTTGCCATGCTGGCATACGCAGTTGGAACTTCGGGAGCTGGCTTTTAGAGCAGGATAATGGTTATCAGGTCTGGAATCTAGAAGGCGGAATCGACGCTTGGAGCATCAATGTCGACTCAAGCGTGCCCCGCTATTAAGCAAGGATTCAAAACACATGCAAAGCTCCAGATTGATCTAAAACTAAGCCGAGATTTATTCTAATGTAGAAATCAACTAAAGAATTGTCAGCTTGCTCGATCTGTTCTGAGGTTGAACAGTTAAAACTAGGCCTGATCACGAGACATAGTTTTGATGGTAGGTCAATAAAGACGCAAAAAAGGCCAATGGCTCTTCTCGAGAGCAGGGCAGCCATTAAATGCAGAAGTTGCTAGATAAGATCAGATCAAATGCTCGATCATGGCAGACATAATATTTTTGACCGAACAGAGAAATCTGCTTTGAGGAAGGAGTGCTTGATTGAGTGAGATTGAGGGCCTGAGAAAGAGCAGACCCGCTCACAAAGCCTGAAGCTGAAGAGATTACATGCATTATATGTTAATAATGAGTATGAAAAGATAGAAGCATCGTTATGCTTGCAATGTCACCAGAAATTGTTACAATCTTGCGTAAATTTTTGCTATTTACATGACACAATACCCTCCCAGGCTTCTAGCAATCTTAGAGGATAAGATCCTAGAGTGAGGTAGTTAAATCTCACCATTACGCAGCGACCTTGCTATTACAGAATAGAGTTCCAAATCGATCTATTGCATGATCTGATTGCCAAGCATTCCCACCAACGGCAAGAATTGCCCGCCTTTACAGATTGGTATCTCCACAGGCAAGTGTTGTTGCTTTGACGATGGAAGCAGCTGAAAGACTTAAAGAAACTAGAATTAGTCTTTATTCAACTTCTTGATCAAACTGCCGAAAAACTCTCTTTGGCCTGTGGTGAGTTCAAATTGTTTTTTTACCGGGTTTGATAAGGACATCCGCATTGATGGAATTGCTGTTACCGCTAAAACTGCAGCAAGAGCTACACGAAGCAATCCAGTGGAAACCAAAACAATCCAACCAGTGTTGTACTTCATCGGAAAGGGTTCAAATGATCAGAGTTAAAGGAAAGTCTCCAACCAAAGGTTCTGGAATTAACAATTCAGATCTAAACCCTTTTCTGCTCTAGCTCAACCCTTCAAATGAAGGAATCTATAGGTGAATGTTGCCTTCTCTCGCTAATGAAACCTTTACCTAAGCCCTCTTTGCAGATGCCCCTTGCATCGATCATTGTCTTAAGAAACCTATCCAGGCTAAGCACTTTCATCACGTGGTTTGATCAAGCCGGATTCAGTTCTAAGACGATCAAATCTCGTCTTCGTGTTCGAGAAGCAACTGCCCGAAAGCAACATAGAGACTTTCCTCTGTGCTGCCAGGCGTCAGCGGGGGTGTTTTGGCAACGGTCGTTTTACCTTTTCTGGCGGGGGAGGATCTGTCGAGGGGGTTCATTTCGCCTTGTTGTTGGCGAAGTCCTTCAGGCTGCTCCTGGATCTGTCGCTTTGCTTCAGCGTCCTTAAGGCGGGCCATCAAGTGGGGAGGAACTGTGCCATCAGGGCTCACCTGCATCAATTCCTGGAAGAGGGCCTGGGGATTGTCTTCGGTTTCGATGCGATGGCGACGTTTGCTTGCCCGAGGCTCTGCTTTACTTGAAGCATCTGGTGTTGGCAAGGGCCGGGGTAACTGGCGACCCAGTTCACGTAGACGATCAAGACTGCGGGGATCGAAACTCATCGGAGTGGTTGGCGTGGAGTATTTACCTGCAGCCCAGGCTGTCTGCAGTGTTGCGACCTGTGATCGGGTTGGTTCCCTCCGCCACCTCACACAGCGTTGTGAGCGCATCGCCTCGCAGGGGCACATTGGTGAAGTCGGCACCTGTAATGGTCACGTTTTTGAAGCGGGTGTTGAAGGCGAAGGCGTCCTCAAGCACTGCATTGGTGAGATCAGTCCCATCAAATATGGCGGAATCAAGTGTGGAGTCTCGCAAGTTGGTGTTGCTGAGGTTGGCATCGTGAAGCTTGGCTCCAAAAAGGGTGGATCCTTCTAGATCACTCCCAGATAGATTGGCCTCGCGCAGGTTGGCAAGATTAAATGTGTCGCCTCGCAGATCTTGGTTCGAGAAATCTGCATTGACCAACACCTGTTGGGAATGATTCATGATTGCCCAGCTTGGTTGCAGTGGCAATAGAAGTAGAAGGACAGCAGCAGCAAAGCCAAGTAGTCGGGCGAACATTGGGATAGGGGTTAAATAGTTAAACCATAGGTCTATAGGTAGAGGAATGATGGCTCATGAGAAAGAAGTTTGCTGAGCTACGCATCCGCATCCCCATGAACGCTCCTACGAGATCTATCAACATTTAGCCATGAATCCTCTAAGTAGATAATTTATCATGTTAATTGCAAAACAGTAAATTCTATAATCAATCTGAAAACTAAAAGACTGTTTAAAGATTTACTATTGTGATTATTGCCTACCTACTAATTTACGGGTTGGCTTCCACTCACTCGCAAAGACTGCAAGCGCTAGAATCACCAGAGAAAGATAGGCACTTGCTGAAAGCTTGTTCTGCAGGAAAACAACTCCTAGAAAAACTCCTACTAAAGGAACTAGATAGTTAACGAAGCCGGCAAATGAAGCTCCAGCAAGACCAACAAGACGAACATACAACACATAAACCAGACCTCCAGCAAAAGCACCCTGAGCAACCATTGCAAGCATGGCATTACTCTCTAGAGGATGGTGCGTTAAAGGTTGGCCAAGCAAAAGCAGTAGAGCACCTAGCTCGACGGCACCACAAAGAAGTATATCTCTTGCAATTTTTATCGGAGTACCCATCTCTGGCAGGGTTCTAATCAATACAAGACTAATCGAAAAGCTAAGTGCAGCGGTTAGAATTGCAGCACTTCCAAGTAGGCTATTACCTTGTTGAGACTGGCTAACCTGCGGCCATAGCAAGATAACAACACCTGCAAAACCGAGAGCAATACCAATAAACTTTCCTCTCGTAACTGGCTCACTGCGAACAAAAACAACAACTAAAATCAACGTAAAGATTGCTACGAGTGACATTAGGATCGCCGCAATAGCGCTGTTGACATGTTGCTGACCCCAGGCAACAAGGAAGAAAGGAAGAGTTGCTTCAAAGAAGCCAATCATAAGGATACGACGCCAATAACTAATCTTTGAAACCGTATTGTCGTGAGCTTCAGGCAAGATAAACAAGAATCCACTCAGTGTTAGGAATCCAATCGTCGCTCTAAGCCATGAAACTGCTTGAGGAGTAAAGACCTCTAGAGCAAGATCATTAAGTAAGAACTGAGATCCCCAGATTAGAGCAATCAAGACGAGAAGTACATATCGAGATCGAGATCCCTGAATTTGATTTGTCTGTCCCATCGTTTTATAGCTATATATTTTTTAATCCTACTGCCATAAGAGGCATCCTAGTTCATATGATTAAGGAAGCTTAGCTCAATCATCTGAGCATTATCAATTAGGTCATCTGAAAAAAATTCCTTATTAGCCAAAGCTTGTAATAACAACAAGCATAAGAATACCGTTATTCAACTCATCTTGTTTACAAATTTAGCATTGACGTTCATTCATGCTGCTTTGCATTAGGACTTTACTCTGCACTGCTGCCAGCAAAATTCCTCAATCGCTTCAATTTAAAATACCCAAGTGGAGATAACTCTTCAAATACAAGTCGTTCAATAAATTCACTGAAAAATGTTCTTCTTCAAATAGTCTAAAAACTGCAATTCTATCAAACAAGGCAATCGCCCGGCGAATCAAAAAGTGTATTGAATAGATTTTGAATGCAGCACAATCTATACCTTATCAGCAATAAAAACTACTGGTTTTGCCTATCTTATTGGGTTTAGCTTTAAAGTAATGAATCTACCTATCACTTTAATAAGAAATGATTGGGGCATCATTCTCTTAAACTTTTCGCGTTGAATTCATACATGCTGCTTTGTGTGTTGGTACAGCATCGATGCATGGGTGGAATTCTCATGTGAATGCAGCAGCAAATGATGGATTCAACCGGGAAGGGGTGTTGGGGCGAAGAGCGGGTGTTACGCCTCCTACAAAGACACGGATGGCAGTTGGTGAGCCAACGTTGGTCATGTCGCTATGGCGAGTTAGATCTTGTGCTTGAGAAGCAGCAACGGCTGCTGGTTGTGGAAGTGAAGTCTCGTCGTTGTCGTGGATTAGATCATTGGGGATTGTGTGCCTTTAACAAGGGAAAGCAGCTGAGATTGAAGCGTGCGATTGGATGTTGGCTGGCAACTCATCCTTACTTCGCTGAACACAGCTTGGAGTTGGTGTTGGCGTTGGTGCCCTTACCGCCGAGTCAAAACACACTCGATTGGACTCGAATTGACGACCTTGACATTGATGCTGCTGATTAAAGCAACTCAATTCTTCAACTCTTGAAGACAGATTGCTGACAGTTCCTTAACTATTTGCTAGGCGGATAAAATGCATCATAAAACTGGATCAGGCTGTTGTCTGTTTATTGCCAAGTTTTTCATGATTCCTGAGAATGCCTTGGTCATACTTTTAAGCTGATCTGGATAATATTCTGTATTAAAGTCACTTTAGGCGCTTGCCATGAAATCATACTAAATGACTTCTTGAGAAAGGACAGCTGATGTCTGATGCTACTAGCCATGAGATAGATCATTTCATGAAAGGTCTGATGAAGAGAAATCCTGGAGAGCCTGAGTTTCATCAAGCCGTCCATGAAGTTGTTGAAACTCTAATTCCTTTTATTCTTTCCAACCGTGTTTACAAAGATGCACAGATTCTGGAGCGGATGACGGAACCTGACCGCGTCGTTATCTTCAGAGTCTGCTGGGAAGATGATTCAGGCAATATCCGCACAAATCGAGCATGGCGTGTACAGTTTAATAATTCCATTGGCCCTTATAAAGGTGGAATACGTTTCCATCCCAATGTCACCTTGAGTGTACTGAAATTTTTAGGTTTTGAACAGACCTTTAAAAACAGTCTTACTGGTCTGCCGATGGGTGGAGGGAAGGGTGGATCTAACTTTAATCCTAAAGGTAAAAGTGACCGGGAGATAATGCGATTTTGTCAATCTCTGATGATTGAACTTCATAGACATATTGGTGAAGACACAGATGTACCTGCTGGTGATATCGGAGTCGGTTCTCGTGAAATTAGTTATATGTTCGGTCAGTACAAGCGCCTTGAAAATCGGTTTAGTGGAATCTTGACTGGCAAGGGGCTGTCATTCGGTGGAAGTCTTGTTCGTACTGAAGCGACGGGTTACGGATGTGCTTATTTCTGTGAAAATATGCTCAATCATATAGAGGACTCCCTCGTTGACAAAATATGTTCCATCTCCGGTTCTGGAAACGTAGCCCTCTACGCAGTTGAAAAGGCCATTGAACTAGGAGCCAAAGTTGTTACTCTTTCTGACTCAGATGGTTTTGTACACGTCCCAAACGGCATTAATCTCGAGATGCTTGCGTTTGTCAAGGAGCTAAAGACTGTTCGCCGTGGGCGAATCCATGAATTTGCTAACCACTACAAAGGCGTTGATTTTTACGCAGGAAAGCGCCCATGGAATGTTCCCTGTGATATTGCCTTCCCTTGTGCTACTCAAAATGAGATTAACCGTGCAGATTCACAGGAACTGATCAACAATGGTGTTAAAGCAGTTGTTGAAGGTGCGAACATGCCAACCAATCTTGACGGCATTCATGAATTTCGTCATGCAAAAGTAATACTTGCTCCTGCCAAGGCTGCAAATGCTGGTGGTGTCGCAGTCTCTGGCCTTGAGCAGAGTCAGAATGCATTGCGTCTATCTTGGAGTCGTGAAGAGGTCGATCAACGCTTAAAGTCAATCATGTTGGAAATTCACTCCAAATGTGTTCAGCATAGTCATAAATTCGAAGACTACACTGATTACATTACAGGAGCCAATATTGCCGGATTTACGAAAGTTGCTAATGCAATGCTGGCTTATGGAATTGTTTGATTTTATATCAGTGAATACATATGATTATGTTCGGCTGAGGTCGAATCAAAAGGGACAAGCAAAGTTTCATGATTTTTACACTCTGTGTATCGGGTTGATGATAATAGAACTTTAATAATCTCTCTTTTTTATTGTGCCTGTATAGATTGCAAAAAACCAATAAAAATATAGATTTCCTTGAAGTCGTTATTAGATGTGACCGTCAATATCGAAACACACTCGATTGGATTCGAATTGACGACTTTGACATTGATGCTGCTAATTAAAGCAACTCAGTGGATCAACAGGGTTGTGTTGATTTTTTAGCTTGAATCAGAATTGGACGGTAAAACCAGCAGAAGCTCTCCAATCGATGTTTCGGTTGGATGAATCCCAGATTTCAACGCCACCACGTGCATAGATCTTGAATCATGTGGAGGCAATGTTGTTAGTGGTGTAATCGAGCCCGGATTCCAAAAGCACGCCATTTTGATCGTCTTGGTGGGATGAGCAGGAAAGGGTGTTGTCGGTCTATAGATGAAGCCAATTGTTTGAGCTGAGTTGTTTTGATGCCAATCAAGAATCCATGCAGTGCGCAGACTTGGAACAATCAGGGATCTATCGCCGCTTTTGATTGGAACAGCGAGTTTGACTCCGAGTTTTGTCTGCAGCTTTTTTTGATCTTCAATCAATTGCGCCGCCCTCTATACCGATTGGTGCAAAGTTAAGGGATGGCCTTTTCCGGACATCACGCTCGCAAGCGCTTTGCTCAACACTGGCTAATCGATGCCGCTGTGTTGACTCAGATTCTCGATGCAGCTGATGTTCAACCAGATGATCGTCTGCTGGAGGTAGGCCCTGGTCGTGGAGCACTCACTGAAAGGTTGCTGGCCTCTTCTGCCTCTGCTGTTCATGCTGTTGAACTTGATCGCGATCTGGTCTCTGGGTTGAGGCAGCGTTTTGCAGATCAAGCCCGCTTCAGCTTGCAAGAAGGTGATGTGTTGTCTGTTCCATTGACTCTTGCTGATGGCCGTGCTGCGACCAAAGTGGTGGCCAA
The DNA here is from genome assembly GCF_047304515.1 of Prochlorococcus sp. MIT 1306. Classification (NCBI taxonomy): domain Bacteria; kingdom Bacillati; phylum Cyanobacteriota; class Cyanophyceae; order Synechococcales; family Prochlorococcaceae; genus Prochlorococcus; species Prochlorococcus sp. MIT 1306. Next base: position 1,116,923 of record NZ_CP138959.1, read on the forward strand.
TATTCCCTATAACATCACCGGTCCTCTGCTTGAGCGTCTTCTCGGTCGCTTGGATCGACCTGTTGATCATCCCTATCAACGCCTTGTGCTTCTTTTGCAAAAGGAAGTCGCTCAACGGATTCGTGCCTTGCCCGGGCAGAGCTGTTTTAGTGCTCTAAGCGTGCGCCTGCAGTTGCTCGCTCGTTGCACAACTGTTTGCCCAGTGCCGCCGCGCTCTTTTAAACCGCCGCCGAAAGTTCATTCTGAGGTCATCTTGATTGAACCTCTTGCTCCTGAACAGCGCCTTGAGCCACTGCTCGCCAAACGTGTTGAGTCTTTGCTGCGTCAGGCTTTTTTGGCCAGGCGCAAGATGCTGCGCAACACTCTTGCCAAGGTTCTTCCTGCTGCTGAACTGAATGCTCTTGCTGATGATCTTGGCATCAGCCTTCAGCAACGCCCCCAAGAACTGTCCCCTGCCACTTGGGTGGAATTGGCGAGGGGTTTGAATCGGGCGGATCTAGTAGACCCTGAGCCATGAGCATATCTAACCCTTCAGCTGCTTCAGGGCATCTGGTTAGCGTCTCGGCGCCAGCCAAGATCAATCTCCATCTTGAGGTGCTTGGCCTGAGGTCTGATGGTTTTCATGAGCTAGCGATGGTGATGCAGAGCATCGAACTCGCTGATCAACTTCATTTCCGCAATACGGCTGATGGCAGCATCAGCCTTCGCTGCGATGATTCCAGCCTCAGCACTGCTGGCGACAATTTGATCGTGCGAGCTGCGCATTTATTACGCGAGCGCTCAGGGTTCTCTGACCTTGGTGCCGCGATTGAATTGCAAAAACGCATCCCAATTGGAGCTGGTCTTGCGGGCGGCTCAAGTGATGGTGCAGCAACACTGGTGGGGTTAAACGGTCTCTGGAATCTCAATTTTTCTCAGCGTCAACTTGAAGGTTTTGCGGCTGAGCTTGGCTCCGACATGCCCTTTTGCCTGGCAGGTGGAAGCCAATTGTGTTTCGGCCGTGGGGAAAGGTTGGAATCGCTACAAGCGATGAAAGCATCAATGGCCGTGGTGTTAGTGAAGGATCCATCAGTGAGCGTTTCAACCCCCTGGGCTTATGGACGCTGTAAGGAACTTTTCAGTAGTCGTTATCTTTCAAAGGAATCTGATTTTGAGCAACGTCGTCAGCAGCTCAGAGAATCTTCTTGGCTGAATCCTTTACGGGCTGATGATCCGCCACCTCTGCGCAACGACCTTCAGGAGGTGGTTGCACCCGAAGTTTCGGCTGTGCAAACCACATTGAAGTTGCTCACTGATTTGCCTGGTTCTCTTGCAGTATCGATGAGTGGATCTGGTCCAAGCTGTTTTGCCCTTTTTGCTGACGTTGCTTCAGCTCAGGCTGCACTTCAGCTCCAACAGCCTGCCTTCGCCGCAGCTGGTTTAAGCAGTTGGTGCTGCGCGTTCCGCTCTGAAGGCATCAAACTGGAAGCATGAGCGATTCCAAAAACAGCTCTTTCGAGAAGGCAGATGCAGAGTCATCCAACACATTGGCAGAGACGCCTGCGACACCACGTAAGGGCCCGCTCAGTTTTCTTTCTGGGGCGATCACCAGTGGACTTTTTGCCTGGCTTTGCCTGATTTTGAGCCAGAAGACAGTGACTTATTTCGCTCTTCATTCGCCTAATTACAGCTCTGCGATTGCCCAAAGCATTGCTTCGGGGTTTAAAACCCTGATCATCGGCATGTGCTTTCTAGCCACATTCAGCTTTGCCTTCATTGGTTTTGGACTAACCCTTGTGTTTATTCGCAGTTTGTTTGCTGGCAAGGAGCCAGATGCTGCCTAGCTTTTGTGGGTTGACAGCCTGATTGCCGATTCAGGACTTCTACAGATGACGCCTCACGATCTTGGTCAGTTGGTGCTGTTGCTCTCTCCTGGCCTGTTGCTGTCCGTTTTGCTGCTTTCAGCATTTGCCGCAGGAGGCTAATGCTGCTCAGGCTGAGATAGCTTGGCCTCTTCCACCGGCATGGCCGGGATTGCAACGAAAACGTGTCAGGGACGCTTCTCTTTAATGCTCTTCGAGATGCCATCGATGAAGAGATGGCCAGAGATTCGCATGTTTGTGTGATGGGAGAGGACGTCGGCCAATACGGCGGCTCCTACAAGGTCACCAAGGATCTCTACGAGAAATATGGCGAGTTGCGGGTGTTGGATACACCGATTGCCGAGAACAGTTTTACGGGTATGGCCGTTGGCGCCGCCATGACTGGCCTACGCCCGATTGTGGAGGGCATGAACATGGGTTTTCTGCTGCTTGCTTTCAACCAGATCTCCAACAACATGGGAATGCTTCGTTACACCAGTGGCGGAAATTTCACAATTCCCACCGTGGTGCGTGGGCCTGGTGGTGTGGGGCGCCAACTCGGTGCTGAACATAGTCAGCGACTTGAGGCCTATTTTCACGCTGTGCCTGGGATCAAGATCGTTGCTTGCAGCACGCCAACCAATGCCAAGGGCTTGATGAAAGCCGCGATCCGAGACAACAATCCAGTTCTCTTTTTCGAGCATGTGCTGCTCTACAACCTGATTGAGGAGCTCCCAGACGGTGATTATGTCTGTGCCCTAGATCAAGCAGATCTGGTTCGTGAGGGTAAAGACGTCACGATCCTCACCTATTCCCGTATGCGTCATCACTGTCTCAAGGCTGTTGAACAGTTGGAGGCAGACGGCATCGATGTGGAATTGATCGATTTGATTAGTCTCAAGCCCTTCGATATGGAGACCATTGTTCGCTCCATCCGTAAAACCCATCGGGTGATTGTGGTTGAGGAGTGTATGAAAACTGGTGGGATTGGTGCTGAGTTGATTGCGCTGATTACTGAGCAGTGTTTTGACGAACTCGATGCTCGCCCAATTCGCCTCTCCAGTCAGGACATTCCCACTCCATATAACGGCAAATTGGAGAATTTCACGATCATTCAGCCTCATCAGATTGTTGAAGCGGCTAAGCAGATTGTTCTTAAGGGGCTTTGATTGATGGCACGTCAACAAGGCTGGTTTGCGCTCATTCTTGCTCTTGCCATTGCGGCAGGTTCTGTCACTGCAAGCTTTCCGCTTGAGTTGGGCCTTGATCTTCGTGGTGGCAGTCAGCTCACTCTTGAAGTGCAGCCCGCTGGTGAGATCACTCGCGTGAAAGCCGAGCAGCTAGAGGCGGTCAAAGCTGTTTTGGATCGTCGCGTCAATGGCTTGGGTGTTGCCGAATCCACACTGCAGACCATTGGTGACAATCAACTGGTGTTGCAGCTTCCAGGAGAACAGGATCCCACCAGGGCTGCCAAGGTGCTTGGCGAGACGGCCTTACTTGAGTTTCGAGCTCAAAAACCTGGCACAGAAGAGGAGGTTCGCGGCCTTCAGCGCCTAAAACGACAGGTAGAGAGCATTCTCAAGTCCAAGCAGGAGCGTGCGATATCCGGAGAGTCTCCCTCTGATGATGAACTCGACAAACAGCAACTTGTTGAAGCGCAGCAGGCCTTTGGTTTGCAAGGCAGTGTTGGCAGTGAGATCGAGCAGCTGGAACAGTTAAATGAGAAAGTCAGCATCAAGATCGCTGAACTCTTCGAGCCCACGTCCTTAACCGGGAAGGATCTAGTTACAGCTGGGCGTCAGCAACAGCAGAACGTTCCTGATAGCTGGGAGGTGACACTTAGCTTCAACCGAGAAGGCGGAGATCAATTCGCCGAGCTAACACAATCAATTGCTGGCACAGGTCGTCTACTTGGCATCGTTCTTGATGGAAGGTCGATCAGTGAAGCCAGCGTCGGGGAACAGTTCAGAGCCGCTGGCATTACTGGTGGTGCGGCCACGATCAGCGGTAATTTCAATGCTGAAGATGCCCGCGACCTGGAAGTTCAGTTGCGAGGTGGTTCGTTGCCATTACCAGTAGAAATTCTCGAGGTTCGAACCATTGGTCCCACCCTTGGTGCTGAAAACATTCGCCGCAGCTTGATCGCAGCGCTCTCTGGTCTCGCCTTGGTGGCTGTTTTCATGGTGGTGGCTTATCGCCTTGCGGGCTTGGTGGCGGTGTTGGCATTGAGTCTTTATGCCCTGTTCAATCTGGCTATGTATGCTCTGATTCCTGTCATCCTTACCCTGCCTGGGATTGCTGGTTTCATCCTCAGTATTGGCATGGCAGTGGATGCCAATGTGCTGATCTTTGAGCGTGTCAAAGATGAATTGCGGCGTGGCAACACCTTGATTCGCTCGATCGAGACTGGATTTTCCCAGGCTTTGTCGTCGATCGTTGACGGCCATCTCACCACTCTGATTAGTTGCGCAGCGCTCTTTTTTCTGGGTACGGGTTTGGTTAAAGGTTTTGCCGCCACCCTCGGCATCGGTGTTGTGCTCAGTTTGTTTACGGCATTGAGCTGCACTCGCACTCTGCTGCGTTTTTTGATGGGCTATCAGGCTTTGAGGCGACCTACCAACTTTTTGCCTGCCAAACAGTTGCCTTCTTCTCTCGCCTGATCCATGGCTGTTTCATCATCTTCAGGAACTCCTCAACGCCCACTGAGATTTGAACTTTGTCGTCAACGACGACGCGTTTGGGGAGTCTCAGGCCTGTTTGTGGTTTTCAGCTTGGTGGGCTTGATCCTCTGTTGGCTAAACCCTTCGATTGGGGCTCCCCTTCGTCCAGGACTTGACTTCACTGGAGGAACTCAAATCCAGCTTGAGCGCAGCTGTAGCAAGAGCTGTCAGTCGCTGAAAACCAAAAGTGTTGAAGAGGTTTTGGGGGCTCTTGAGTTACCCGCTGACAAAGACAAGGTTGCTCCAAACCTCTCCCGAGCCAGGGTTCAACTTCTTGATGGTGGTCAGTCTCTGGTCTTGAGGTTGCCCTTCCTCTCTGCGGCTCAGGGGCAGGCTGTCATCAAGGCAATGGATCCTGTAGCGGGTCCGTTTCAGAGTGGTGGTCAATCGGTCGACACCATTGGCCCAAGTCTGGGAGGCCAATTGCTGCGCAGCAGCTTGATTTCTCTTTTGGTGGCGTTCACGGGAATCGCCATCTACATCAGCCTCCGTTACGACCGTCGCTATGCCCTTCTGGCCCTTGTCGCCCTTGCCCATGACGTGATCATTGTTTGTGGGATATTCGCTTGGCTGGGCCTGCTGATAACGCTTGAGGTGGATAGCCTTTTCGCTGTAGCGCTGCTCACCATTGCCGGCTACTCGGTCAATGACACTGTGGTGGTCTTTGACCGGATTCGTGAGCGCAGTCGCGAAGATGACTCACTGCCACTGACGGAACAGGTTGATCGTGCCGTATCCGCGACCCTCACAAGGACCCTCTACACCAGCGGTACGACCCTGCTGCCTCTGCTCGCTCTGATCCTCTTTGGCGGTGCGACGCTCTACTGGTTTGCGGTTGCACTTGCTCTTGGAGTGGTGGTTGGTAGCTGGTCGAGTATTGCCCTAGCCCCTTCATTGTTGAGCCTCTGGCAAGGCAGTGGTCCTCCGAAAGCGCCTTTATCAACACCTCCGGCGGCTCCACAACCGCCGTTGTCTTCCTCCCAGCCTCCGCTTGAGGGAGAAGATGTGATGTCAGATGGCTGAAACGACACGCTCCCGTGGCCTATCTGGCGATCGTTGGTTGCCCGTTCTGCTTTTGGGTCTGTCTCTCTGGGATTTACGAACAGAGTTTCTCTTGCTCTGGGAGCATTTCACCTTTACACAGTTGATTTTTGCTGTTCGCCATCACTGCCTTGCTGTGATTGTGCTGTTTTGCAGTCCTTCGCTTTGGCGGCGATATGGGGTCTCGCGGCGGCGTTCAGATGCTGGCGGCAACATTAAAGGGCCAATTGAATGATGCAGGGATGAAGTCTTGGATAATCTCTTCGCGAGGTTATTGATACGACTTAGAATTCCTGTTGGCAAGCTGATAAAGGGAATAATGTCCTCAATCAAAAGACTGATGTTGCAAGCTTCCATCTCACTCTGAAAGCTCCACTGTTGGCAACAGTTTTTTAATCAGTGTGCTTGTTGTCCCATTGAGTTGGGCCGGCAGTATTAACGCTGAATCAGATTGGAATCAGAACAACGCCATCGAGCGGGCCAGGCAGCAAATACCTGCAGATACCACGATCAGCGGGGAGAAGTGCACCACAATTGAAGTCGGGCTTGGCAACACTCGTTATCGCTGCAGAGTGCACTTTACCGATCCTCAATGAAGAGAAGCTACTGTTATCTGAAATGGCGATGATCAGTTCGGGTTGAGATTATTAATTTGAGGGGGAAGAAGGCATGGGTAGTAATGGCATTTTGAGCCTATTCAGCTGCATTCATCGTTGTGCAAGGCAGCTGAAAGAATCCCTTCGATGATTTCTATTTCGGCTTAGCAGCTCAAGCAGGTTTTGATCCCCACAGGTATTGGCAAGTGAACTTTAGATCTGACTTACCAGCTTGATCCATGGGGCCTGTGGGATGCCCCTCTCCACGATCTGGCCTCTCTCACTAAATCAACAAGGGCGGGTTCTGCACCGATGGGCTTGCACATCAATTCAGATCTGGCTTGAGAGCGCAGTGATAGCTGGAGTTGACAAGGCCATACTGGCGCGCTAGTACATGTGTACCGCTTCCAATTCATGTCGCCTGTTTCGTCTCCATATGCCACCTTCATAGCTGAGGATTGGTTGGATGCATCACCTCAGCCAATTTCTCAGTGCGCGAGAATGGTTAGGCACAAGATCCACAAGCGCCTAACTGCAAACGTTTCTCCTGCAACCACAAGAATAGGAAATCAGCCCCAATGGTGTTCTTTCATTCAAGGCGACCTATTTCAGGACAGCATTCAGCATTGAAAAAGGCATGAACTCCACAGAAGCTCAACTACAGAGCTTTGCAAGAAGCTAAGCAAAGCAGGTTTACACTATTTCTAAGCACATCGGCCAGCCAAACAGGCTATCCATAGCAAAACTCTCTGTAAATATGAATGACTTATATGATTCTCTTCGAGATTATTTCCCATTTATAGTAAAATAATTGTCTTCTTCATTCTTTGATCGGCATGCCAGAGGAGGATCTGAAAGCGCTGCTTTCCAAAGTTGCATCAGATCCGGTGCTTCAGCAGAAGCTTGAAGCACAACGTGTTGACACTCATTGGTTTGTGGTGCTTGCCAAAGAAGCTGGATTCTCTATCACAGTGGACAACCTCAAAAAACAAACTCAGGCTTTAGAAAGTAAGGACCTTCAGCAGGCTGATGGAGTGCTGAATAATCAAACTACAGATGAGCGTCCCTGGCTATAAAATTGTGGACGAGTAGCAATTTAAACTGATCTGGCCAAAGAACCTTTCGTGAGATGATTCATCTCTTCATTGCTTCTAATATCAACTGAATGCTCTCTGTATAAGTTTGCAAAGGGATTCATTGCAAAGCATCACAAGCATTGTTGACATGGCCTTTCATTTGCATTACTCTTTATTACCAATATGTATGTCTTTAGCATACATTTGGACTGCCTATACTCTTTCTATGAGCATCAATCTCAAAGGCTAATTGATTACCACAAAATCAATAGGTACTTCCAATGACTATTCTGAATTATCCTTACGATTAGGCCTTTAGCCATTAATCTTTTGTCGTAACTAGATCATGATCTGTTGGATTTATCAACAAAAAATTAGGATTCAAGCAATCACAAGCGAAAGCTTCGCGAAGCATTTCATATGCATTGTCATAGATCCTTAACTGAATAGGCAAGGCTTATAATCTGAAATGGCAGCAATTGCAAGGCTGATCCGCTGACATAGAGCACACCCAAATCAGGTTCATGGCGCAGCCAAGCCTCACCAAGTTCGCTTATCAAACCCTTCAGCAGAGCAAGACTCTTGCGGGCCTGGCCCACAAGGAATTGAGCACCAAGCTGATGGAATTGCTGGCACCTGATGCGATGCCAAGCATTGAACCGATTCCGCGAGAATTGCTGATGGAGCTGCGCAGCTCAATGTCAGCTCTCGAGCAACTTGACTGGCATGAAGCTGAGCAAGGCATTTATCCAAAAACGCAGCTCTTTGAAGCTCCTTGGTTGGAATGGGCTAGCCGTTACCCCTTGATCTGGTTAGATCTTCCCTCGACATGGCAGCGGCGCAAGGCACGCAATATTCATGATCTGCCGAACGATGTCGATTCAGAGATCTATCCCGATTACTACCTGCAAAACTTTCATCATCAAACCGATGGCTATCTAAGCGACCACTCTGCAGAGCTTTATGACCTGCAGGTAGAGATTCTCTTTAACGGCACGGCAGACTCCATGCGGCGCAGGGTTTTAGCGCCTCTCAAGCGCGGGCTGAAACGCTTCCAAAGCCGCAGCTCCGCCAGTCTTCGGGTGTTGGATGTCGCAACCGGAACCGGTCGAACCCTGCAACAGATTCGCAGCGCCCTACCCAAAGTGGAACTGCTGGGGTTGGATCTATCAGCAGCTTATTTACGTCAGGCCAGCCGCTCGCTCAACAGCCGCAATGGAGAACTCGCGCAACTGGTTCGCGGTAATGCTGAACAGCTGCCGTTTGCTGATCAAAGTGTGCAAGGCATCACCTGCGTTTTCCTGTTTCACGAATTGCCGAGCTCGGCGCGGCAAAATGTTCTTGACGAATGCTGGCGAGTGCTCGAACCAGGCGGGGTTTTGGTCCTAGCAGATTCTGTACAAATGGAAGACTCGCCCAAGTTCATCCCTGCCATGGAGAACTTCCGGCGAATATTTCATGAGCCGTACTACCGCGATTACATCTCCGACAACATTGAGGCACGTTTCCAAGCAAGCGGTTTTGAGGGCATTGCTGCCGAGTCTCACTTCATGACACGAGTTTGGACTGCTTTCAAACCGCTCAAGAAAAACGCTTAAGCGGGTTTCCTGACACTCGGTAGTTCAATCGAGCCTCACAAATAGGGTGCTCTTATTAGATGCACAATCCGGTGTATTTTTTCCAGAAGGGACAACATGAGTAATCCCTTTGAATTGCGGTGGTTACAGGGCTGGACCTTTCAAACTGTCTTAATGGAAGGCAAAGTGCAAGTCGAGGCTCAAGGGTTTGGAATTTGCCTGCGAACGGCATTACTTCACGGTGAAAGCCCCTCAGCCGCTGCAGACCGACTGGTGCTTGCAGAAGATCAACGACGGCGAACCCTGCGCAAGGCCTGGATTCGCGGCGAAAGACCTCGACAACCTGCCAACATGCCAAGTCCTGCACTTGAGCGAGCCACGCCTGATGCCTCTAGATCCCTAGTGGTGGTCAATCAAGCTGTGCCAGTGGCAGTTTGATTCAACTCAAACGAAATGATTAGCGTTGGCTGAGCCACCAACCAAGGGCAACTCCAGGTCCACCCCAACGCAGGGCCCGCCAAATCCACTCGCCAGATGACTTAGGCCGCAACCATTGCTCTGAAGGTATTTCCAGTATCTGACGCGCAAGCTGCCTCCTCTGTTTGCTCCGTCTTGCTGCCAGCATCTTGGGAGATCGTTTCAGTCTGTCCTGGCGATGCCCCAAAAGCATCAGCCTTGACAGCCCATGCAGCCAACGGAGTCGAACCTGACGTGGCCGTATCACCATTCAGACGGCTTTTACTATCACAAGCAAAATAGACCAAGTGATCCGCTGATAAAGATGGGAATCAAACAAGCTGAGTGGCCAATTGAGGTCCAACGCCAGGCCATGGAACTTCATGCTCAGTTAAGCCTCAATGATCACAACTGGCATCAACAAAAAGGAGATGCAGACCGCAGAGCTGCAGAGCTTCTTGCTGGGGCCTTAGTCCAGCTGCTTCAAGGTGGAGAACGCTCTGATGTTGAGGCACTTACCGATCAAAGCCTGCGCTGGCTAAGGCGCGAACTGAAAGCTCCTGGTTGCGGCAGGGATTAAGACGGTTGTTGCAACAGGAATGGCCTTTACAGCAATGGTCCTAGTTCAGCCTCAAACCTTCACCTTCAAACATTCATCAGAGCAATTCCCATTCATGCCGGTAGCCGGGCCTGCAGCGATCGAAGCAACCCACAATCACTCAACCAGGCAAAGTGCGATATCCATGCTAGGACAGATGTACTAGCATGGAACAGGTTGGCGTCGCTATCGAGGTCCGCAGAAGTAGGTCCAGGCTTTTTGCCAGAGGAATCAATCTTCCTTGCTGTTACCTGTGGAGATGTGGTGATTGTTCAAGACAATCAACGGCATGCGCCTGAGAGTTGGTGGATGGGAGAAATTATCCATATTGTGCCTGGAGCGAGAGGCCCTGACCCGTCCCTATTTCAGGTCGCTTGTATTGATACTGGTGTAATCAAAACCGTCAATGCTGATCAAGTCACGAAGGTGGTCCGATCAGTCAGTTCATCAGACAAAGCGCTCATGCGCTATGTCTGATCACGAAAAAATAGTTGATAGCCATTCAAGCTTTTATCAAGACAAGACAAGCTATAACTGACGTGTCGTGGTCTTCATGTTGACAGTTCCTAATCATTCCAAATGATATCAACCCTGAACAAGCTGGGCAGGCCAAAAGCTATAAAGGTGTGATTTCCAATTGGAACAGGGCATGGCGGACTATTTGCAATCATTACACTCACTATTCGATGAGTTTGTAGATAGTGATACCGACTTCTTCGTAAGCATTGATGGCAAGAAGGAACCTGTTACAGTTGATACAATATCCCTATTTGGAATACAAAATCGAACAGATATAGAAGACTTGATAGAAAATATTTATACTAACAGTAATTCAGTAGGCTTAAGTTCTCCATGGAACCTGCCAAAAATAAAATTAGGAGATTCTGATTCATACATGTCATTTGGGCTTAGCGGCAGTCCAAGTATAAACGGAGGAGTTAGCTTACCTGACTGGGGTAACTGGCCTTGGGAGTGGGCTGACGATGTTCAGAAGATTAAAGCATGGACCGATTTGGGCATGAACTGGGGAGGCTCAATGACTTTAGAAATTGGAGAAAAAACAGGAACATTTAGCTTGGCTGACACGACAATTATGCCTCCTATTTCAATCAATTATCCGCCTTATCCAGGGTTGGTTGTGGGAGGAGAAGTTGGCTTGAACTTTAACGCAAACATAACGATCGACCCTGCCGCAACAAACAAAACGGTGAAGCTGGAATTTGATCAAGATTTTGCTACAAAATTAGACCTGAGTATAGCGAATGGATTTAATGCTTCTGAGACGAAAAATAACAGGAGTGGCTCGGTCTCAGTTGTTGGTTCAAGTGATCCAATAACAGGCCTTGAATTCGATGTGGGTTTGACACCAAAAGTCACAGCCAGGGTTGGGATTGGAGCACCCATCCCAGGCGTTGGAGATGTTATTGTTGCAAGTATAGATGGTGACTATAAACTGCCTGCTACTTTTCATTTTGATCCAACCAGTGCGACTCTTACCTTCGAAAATATAATAGGTGCAAGTGCAACATTTTTAAAGATTCCGGTTCTCACCCCAAATGGTTGGAATTATTCAATCGCCGAGGAAACCCTGTCAAAAACAACAACAGACTTACTTGCTTAGCAGGGTCTAGTTTGCATCAGCCTATGGGTGGAAAAGATTTTTAGTTTCATATCGATCAGCGTTAAGCATGATTGGATTTAATAAAATTACCTTGAAATATTGCTTGTTTTTAATTGATTTTAGGGCGTCGACATGCAAGTTGTAAACGATTGCCGCGCTGGCTCCAGCGCACATCATCAAAACACTGATGAATCAGAAACATGCCACGTCCACTATTGGCCTCGAGTTGAGCTGGAAGGCAACCAACTCGAGCATTGAGTGGTACACCGATCCCTTCATCCTGGATCTGCCAAATCATCCAGTTAGGCGTAAAGATTCGACGAACTCGCAGGGATTTGCCTGGATCTCCGCAATTGCCATGTTGCACTGCATTCACCAAGGCCTCCTGCAATCCGAGCTGTAGGCGATAGCTGGTGTCCTGACAGGCAACAGGTTCAAGCAGGATCTCCAGTAAAGGAGTGAGCTGCAAGGTTGAAGGAAGAATGAAGTCAGCCCAACGAAACAGCGGGGCCACCCCTTGGGGGCTAACGCTGAATAGAAGCCTAGAAGCTGCCCGTGACCAGGAAGGCATCAGGACCATTCAGACCTGTTTTGACCATAACCGTTCGCGTGGTCTAGGCCGGTGCCTCAAGCTGAAATCTGCTCTAACGACGGGCTACAAGTGATGGATGATGCAGCACCGCATCCATTAAGCGCACACCCCGTAGCTGATTAATTAAAGGCATATGCCCCTCAGGGGCAGAGAGAGACCAGGTAAAGGAGCCTGGATAACGTGTCCATGTTCCCTCATGTTTCCAACCAATACGAGCCCAGAGACTGTGATATCTGCCATCGAGAGCGTTCAGCAAGCGCGCTTGGGTCGTAAACCCAAACCTTCCTTGTGAATATGCAGTCCAGAGACGATCGATTGTGACCAGGTCGAGGCCATTGATCGCATGCACCTCACTGAAGTACACGTAACCGCGCTGCTCGGCTCCAGGTCCTGCGAGCTTGCGCAGCGTTGCACTGGTGAAGCGATCAGCCTCCTCAAAGTTTTCGGCTAGTAGGTCACGTTGCAAAGGCTCATAGTCGATCCCCACAGCTGATGGGGTCGAGAACCAGCCACTCGACTCACTGCTCAACAGGCTGGGCAAAACCTGTGGCTGATGACGCTGAAAAACCTGCAGAATCCATCCTGCAGCCCAGTCGTCTCCGTCTGGGTCAAAAGAGGCAAGAGCTGCTTGAGCTAATGCAGCCAGCTCTTCTGCCCGTTCTTCAATCGTTTTAACCAAGCTGAGCCGTTGACGCTTTGAACCACTGGTGAATCGTTCCAGTAGTTCTTCAACGCTCTGGTTGGTGGAGGGGGGGGGACCGGAGATCATGGATCGAAACCGGCTCTTCTGGCTCGCCGCTGGCCCACTATGTCAGGAATGGGTACCCATACTCCTTACTCGATCGAAAGATTCCGTCAGGCCAATGGTCCGGTTGTGGACGTTCGCAGTCCAGCTGAATTCAATAAGGGGCATTGGCCAGGTGCGATCAACCTTGCTCTCTTCAGCGATGAGCAACGGGCGGCTGTCGGCATCACTTACAAAAAAAAAGGTCGTCAGCAAGCGATCAAGCTAGGTCTTGAGTTCACAGGTCCAAAGCTGTCAGGTCTTGCTGAAGCCCTGGCGAAACTCAGCAGAGATCCAACCCCTGAATCAGAAGAAGCCTCAGCCTCTGATCTACGCATTTACTGCTGGCGAGGAGGCATGCGCTCCGCGAGTGTTGCTTGGCTAGCGGGTCTTCTGGATCTCAAGCCTGTGCTTCTGGAGGGTGGATACAAGAGCTATCGGCGATGGGTGCTGCAACAATTTGAGCAAACCTGGCCTTTGCGATTACTCGGTGGACGAACAGGCACGGGCAAGACTGATCTGCTCATTGCCATGGCACAACGGGGGGTCGCTGTAGTCAATCTTGAAGGTTTGGCGAACCATCGGGGCAGCAGCTTTGGTGGGTTGGGCTTACCCCCACAACCAAGCACTGAACATTACGAAAATCTCCTTGCCGAAGATTTACAGCGCTGTCAAAACAGTTCTGCTGATGAAATCTGGTTGGAAGCGGAAAGTTCACAGGTGGGTCGTTGCAGAATCCCCCGAGCACTTTTCCATCAGATGCAAATGGCACCAGTGCTGGAGATCAACCGTTCACTTGATGAACGGGTTGCTCAACTGGTTGATGTGTATGGCCAGCATGGCCGTGAGTCTTTGCAGGAAGCGACCCAACGCATCAGCCGCCGTTTAGGCCCACAGCGCACACGACAGGCCTTGGATGCAATCGCTCTTGAGAACTGGGACCAAGCCTGTCGCGCCATGTTGGATTACTACGACCGTTGCTATGACTACGAACTAAGCAGGACCCCTCAAAGACAAAGCGTGGATCTTTGCGGACTGAACACAACCAAAGCCGCTGAGATGTTGATTGAACGAGAGCTTGTCAGATCAAGCCCCAAGCCACAGCTGGTTATGAGCTCAACGTAAGATCCATATCGTGTCGTAGAGATCAATGGCTAAAGCGAACAAAACTGCGGCAATTCAGTTCATACGTGGTGTTGATGAACCTGTCGTTCCCGACATCAAACTCACACGCAGTAGTGACGGCCGTACCGGCAGAGCTCTTTTTGTCTTTGATCAGCCAGAAATCATGGCTCCGGAAACGTGGGCAGGTATCACCGGCATGTTCATGCTCGACGAAGAAGGCGAACTCGTGACGCGTGAGGTGAATGCACGTTTTGTGAATGGCCAACCAAGCGCACTTGAAGTCACCTATATCTGGAAATCAGAAGAGGATTTTGAACGCTTCATGCGTTTTGCCAAACGCTATGCAGCTTGCAACGGTCTGGGCTACTCCCAAAACTAAGGCGAGAATGCAAAGGCTGCCGCCTGAAAACGGGTGAAATTCTCCCAATGGCTTGCTCTGGCTGCACTGATGGCTGCGGGTGTGCTGTTTTGGAGCCTTAGAGAGGTGCTGATCCACCTCTTTGCAGGCGTTGTTCTTGCCATGGCTCTCTGCACTCTGGTGGGTGAGCTGCGCTCAAGGAAACCCATGCCTCGCAGCATGGCCCTCCTGATCTGCTTAGTCGCGCTTGTGCTTGTTGTGAGTATGGCGACCGCCATTGTGGTGCCCCCCTTTACAGAGCAATTCCACCAATTGCTTTTACAACTACCTTCAGCAGCTAAGGAACTCTGGAAGCTGGCCATCGGCGCCATCAACCAAACCTCTGCAATGGTCTACGGAGTTAACAACAGCAAGGGTGGCTGGGAAGAACAGCTGTTTGCAAATGGGTTAAACGCATTACCAGATGGTGCAAGCTTGGCCTCAGGAGTGAGGGAAGGCCTGCAAGGCCTTCTGGGCCTTGCAGGCAACCTCGGCAGCGGCTTGGTGCAACTCCTGTTTGTGTTGGCGATGAGCTTGATGGTGGCGGTGCAACCGACGGCATACAGAGATGTAGCCATCTCGTTATTGCCTTCGTTTTATAGGCGACGAGCCCGCTCGATCCTGAGCCAATGCGGAGATGCGCTGAGCAGCTGGATGGTGGGTGTACTGATCAGTTCCTTTTGCGTGGCCCTGCTTGCAGCAATCGGCCTTTCACTACTTGGGATCAAGCTGGTGATGGCGAATGCCTTGCTTGCTGGGATGCTCAACGTGATCCCAAATGTGGGGCCTACCTTGAGCACGATCTTTCCGATGTCGGTAGCGCTACTTGATGCACCCTGGAAAGCAGTCGCTGTGCTTGGGCTGTATGTGGTGATTCAGAACCTGGAAAGTTATGTGATCACTCCATCAGTGATGCATCACCAAGTGAAATTGTTGCCTGGGCTGACTCTCACAGCCCAGTTTGTATTCACAGTTGTGTTTGGTCCTCTCGGCCTGCTGTTGGCGCTGCCACTCGCTGTCGTGCTGCAAGTGTTGATTCGCGAGGTGGTCATCCACGATTTGCTTGATCCCTGGAAGAAAAAGCGATTGGCGCCATGAATGCCCGCACCCTTCTTGTCGCACTCACTCTGGTGGTGCTGGCTTTGCTCACCTGGCAGTTGCGTTGGGTGTTGTTGGTGCTGTTTGGAGCAGTGGTATTAGCAGTAGCACTTGATGTCCTAATTGAGAAACTTCAGGACCACCTCTCCTGGCCTCGTCCCCTTTCGCTAGCAGTGGTGCTGGTAGTGCTGCTGCTTGGTGGTGCCTTGGTTTTCCAGCTGCTGGTGCCTGAGTTGATCACCCAGGTTCAAGAGTTGGGCAACCTCGTGCCCACCCTGATGACCAAGCTGAAATCGATGCTGGTCAGCAACCCGCGACTGATGAATCTGGAAGAGTCTTTTGCCGAACAGTTCAGCTGGGATCGGATCCAACCCTTGGGCTCGCAATTGCTTGGTGTTGCAGGCGGGGCCGCCAACAGCCTGATTCAGTTGTTGTTGATGAGCCTGCTGGCTGTCTTGCTAGCGCTAGACCCTCTATCCCATCGTCAAATGGTGATTGCTGCAACGCCTCGGCCTGCGCGACAGGAGATGGCTGAATTGCTTGATCAATGCCGTTTGGCTCTTGGTGGCTGGCTGGCTGGGATGACAATCTCAGCCAGCAGCGTGTTTGTGCTCACTTGGGCAGGGCTTGCACTGCTCAAGGTTCCTCTGGCCCTATTGAGTGCATTGGTCTGTGGCTTGCTGACCTTCGTCCCCACCATTGGACCAACGGCCGCCTCCCTGCTGCCATTGGCCATGGCCCTGCTTGTTTCACCCCTACTGATGCTGCAAGTGCTGGTGTTGCGGCTGATTTTGCAGAATCTTGAGGCGTTTTTGCTCACTCCCCTGTTATTGCGGCGTACGGTCAACCTGCTTCCCACCGTGGCATTAATGGCTCAACTGAGCTTGGGCGCCTTATTGGGCCTACCAGGGGTGTTGTTGGCCCTGCCACTTGTGGTGGTTTTGCAGGTAGGAATGGAGCAGGTGGTTGTTAAACAGATCATGGATCGTTGGGCATAATCATCCAACAATATTCGCTTGGCATCAGGCAGTCATTCATGAATAAATCAAAATACAATCAAAACTTTAAGGGTTGTTATCAACACTAGCGCATAGATCAGTTTTCGTTGTTATTTTCCAATCGGAAACCTCTTTCTTGCTAAAACCCTAATTCTTTATCTACGTCAATACCAGCCGTGCCAGTGAAAGAATTACCTATGTCCTCAGGCCTTACCATCTCAGATGATATGACAACAGAATTTGATTGATCATCATAACTCCAATTTCGCATGAATAGGCTATTTAGCTTAGCCGCTCCAGTGGCCGTAAGCTTAGCAAACCGTTTCCTATCCATTAGATGTTTATCAATTGCTTTTGCTCGGTCTAGCCCATCAGGATGTGTAGATTCAAGTGATTCCATTACATCATCAGGGATATCATCAGATTCAATCTTTTTGGATTTCTTTGATTCCTTTTGATTTTTTTTAGAAGCAGCAATACTTTTTTCATAAGCTTTTTTTCTTAACTCATCGAGTGACAGACCAGAGGAATCAGAGCCTCCTGATGTTTTTGTTGTTACACCTGGATCCTTGATTCCTTCAGGCAGCAATCTTTTGATCAATTTATCTTGAGTATGAGGCAATGTTTCTGTAAAAAGCTTTTTGCACTTAGATGGCTCAAACCCAGCGGTTGCAACATACTCAAGGCCAAGCAAATCTGCTTCATATTCGAGTTGCCTGGAAAGGCCAGCCAACTCTAAAGAATAATCGCGAAGATAGTTATTGATATCACGAAGTGTACGTTTGACAAAATTAGGGGCCAAGCCTTGCATCTTGCCAAATGCCTCTCCAGATTCAGGTGCTAACTTCATTGCCTTATTAACAATTGTTGGTGCTATTTGCTGTGCAGACAAGTTTTGCATGGCGATATTAAACTGAGTCTGTTGAAGTGAACTTGAATCTCCGCCTATGGCTGCTATTCCTCCAAATATTAACGCCATTGTTCTTTGACCAGACTGTGCATTATGAGCATTTTGCACTGCACTAGCAATCTTCTTACCGGCTTTTTTGTCAAGCTCTTTATTTTTCTTGGCCATTTCTTCAGAATGATTTTGTGTTATGTGAGCCAACTCATGGCCAATAACACAGGCAGCCTGATCAATCTTGCCAGTCAATTCTTTAAGCATCGCTACATTTATATAGAATGTTCCAGCGCTACTCATCGCAAATGCATTCGGGCTGCCTGCCATGGTCTCTACAACCTGAGCTGCCCAAATATCAAAATTTGAGCTTTGATCTATTCTAGGCAAAAGATTAATTGCTCTACATTTTTCGCTTTTTGGATCAATGCCAAGCATTCCTGAGCAATTAGCTCCTGTTCGGACAGCAACCCTAATAGGCCTTTTTATTGCATTTGTAGTAATAATACGATCAGTCAAGCGATAAACAAAATATAGATCAGGATCCATCAACTCCTTGGCTTTATCGTATGCCAAACTCTTTCTCTCTTTGAGATCGTTCGCCTGCGCAGGTAATCCAACCGCACCATTGCTGACAATAAATGGAAGCAAAAGAATGGGAAGAAAATTGCCGAAATTCCAATTCATTTACCTTGTTTATTTTATTTATATAAAAACAATAACTCTTTTGACAGCTCTCGTCTCTTAATGGCGGACAATTGAAGCAATTGCTTACTATTAATATTCGATTGAAACCCTGATAGCTTGCATTGCCAGTTGAGCTTGGTTCAATGATAGCGATTGACTTTGCGAAAGCCTAATTTACATAAGCATCATGCGAAAGATTACTGTTATTTGGTCTATGTGAATAGGCCCCTTTAAATAAGATTCTAGGAATTCGAAGGCTTAATTAGCAGTCAGATCGCTAATCACTCTGAAATAGCTTCCACTAAATACATTCATCTGTGATCAGCCGCATCAAGAGCAAGATTATTATTGTTTAAATAAATGCCAGCCTGCAGGAACATTGTATTTCTAGCATTCGAAACCCTTCCCTCCAGCTTTGGAGAGATCGATTGGCAATGGATCCTTTCTGTAAAAGCTGATAAAAAACTGCAGGGAATTGAGAATAACTGCTGCAAGAACTACTTTGGAGGCGAAAGAGCACTCATAAAGAGATCTGCTAAGCTCATCAACAATTAAAGCATTGTTTCAATCATTTTGTAATCAACAAAGACAAGCCGGATGAAAATTTGCTCTTTCTTGATGTTATCGGCCTTTCCTTATGGCTTAAGGTCGGACTTGAGAAAAGATGTGGAACTTCTCAAACTTGCTTTGAGCTCTTGCATTAATTATAGGCCAAAAGCATTATAAATTGACTACAAATTGATTATCTATCATATAAAAAAGCCTCTGATTCTATAAATCAGAGGCTTTTGGCTCTCTTAGAACGCGAATGGGGCTTAAGATCTAAGCACAAATTGCAATTACTATTAAGCGTCGTAATACATGGTGAACTCATGGGGATGAGGCCTTTGGCGCAATTGCTGCACCTCTTCGTATTTGATGTCAATCCAGTTGTTAATGAAGTCTTCAGTGAAGACTCCCCCTTCCATGAGGTAGTTCTTGTCTGAATTTAATGCTTCGAGCGCACCATTAAGTGAAGCTGGCACTGTGGGGATGCTGGCAAGGCGTTCTGCTGGTAGTTCAAATAGATCCTCATCGAAACCATCGCCAGGGTCAATTTGGTTTTTAATGCCGTCAACCCCCGCCATCATCATTGCGCTGAAAGCTAGATAAGGATTGGCCAAGGCATCGCCTGGGCGGAATTCAAGACGCTTGGCTTTCGGGTTTGGGCCAGTGAGCGGAATGCGAACAGCTGCAGACCTATTGCCCTGGGAATAAACAAGGTTTACAGGAGCTTCAAAACCTGGCACCAAACGCTTGTAGCTATTGGTTGTGGGGTTGGTGAAAGCTAGGAAGGAGGGAGCATGCTTAAGGATGCCACCGATATACCAGCGAGCCGTCTGTGACAAGTTGGCATAGGTGCCTTCTCCAAAGAAGAGGGGCTGGCCTCCTTTAAAGAGGCTCTGGTGAACATGCATCCCGGTGCCGTTATCGTTGAACACCGGCTTGGGCATAAACGTTGCCGTTTTACCGTACTTACGTGCAACATTCCTAACGATGTACTTGTAAATCATCACGTTGTCCGCAGCTTCAATCAGCTCAGCGAACTTCATCCCCAATTCATGTTGGCCAGCACCAGCAACTTCATGGTGGTGCTTCTCCATCGGGATTCCTAATTGCCCCATCAGCAGCAGCATTTCAGTACGGATGTCCTGGGCGGTGTCGTTGGGTGGAACCGGAAAGTAGCCCTCCTTCAGTTGGATCTTGTAGGCAAGGTTGCCGCCTTCTTCGATGCGACCGCTATTCCAAGGGGCCTCAATCGTGTCAACGCTGTAAAAGCAACCACCTTCACCGGAGTTGTAGCGGACGTCGTCAAAGATGAAAAACTCTGGCTCAGGACCAAAAAAGGCTGTATCGGCTAGGCCAGTGCCGGCTAAGTAACCGAGGGCTTTTTGCGCAAGCGCCCTGGGGCATCTGGCATAGGGCTCGCCGCTACGAGGTTCCCGAATGGAACAGATCAAGCTAAGAGTCTTGTGGCGATAAAAGGGGTCGATCCAGGCCGTACTGGCGTCAGGAACCATATCCATATCTGATTCGTTAATGGCCTTCCATCCACGAATGGAAGATCCATCGAAAGCCAAGCCATTAGTGAAGGCTTCCTCATCAATCAAGTCCGAACAAACGGTGAGGTGCTGCCACTTGCCGTGCAGATCAGTGAACTTGAGGTCAATCAGTTCAATGCCCTCGTCCTTGATCTGGCGGAGGACGTCTTGGGGTGATTTGCCCATGGCGAAGATGAGGCCGAGCCGGCGATAATAAAGCGACCGTAATCAGCCGCATGGCCTTCTTTTTGTAGCAGCAGGTACCTTCTGCTGAAGCCTTGTTTTCTTTCTGGGTGGATTCCGTAACCGTTTCTGTCAGCTTGAGCTGATCTAAGCCTGGGAGAGCTTTATTGCTGGATCACTGATTTTGATTGTTTAGCTTCGATATCCATCAACTCGTCCAAGTCGTCCAGTCGTCCTCAATGGCTGATCTCATCACAGGGTTGATTGGTTGCTACAACCATCTTCTTTCAGCCTTCGCTCGATCTTCATCAACGATTTTGAAGCCTGCTTTCAGTCAATGGGGATCAGTATTGAGCCAATGACGACGGATCAGGCTTCAAAGGGACTTTGCTAGACGAGCTAGCGTTTTTTGACTTACTTCCCTTCTGCTGCCAAGAGATTCGAAAAAAAAATCAGTATTTTTTCATTGCTGTCGTTATTGATTGACCTGCTTGCTTGCCGTTGCAATCCCTCAAAAAAAGTCCCGGGGATGAAGGTTGACTGCTTAGGCTCTAAACAATTGAACTAACCAAGGGCCTTGGCGACGACGCAAACCCTTCCCCAGGTTGACCAATCTCATAAGACGGTTCTCGAACCGATTGCCACGCCTACCCGCTTGCTGTTTGGGCCTGGACCCTCAAATGCCGATCCCAAGGTGCTTCAGGCACTTGCGCGCTCTCCGATTGGCCACCTTGATCCCCTTTATCTGGAATTAATGGGTGAGGTTCAGGAGTTGCTCCGCTACACCTGGCAGACCGACAACCGTTTCACACTGCCGATGAGCGGCACTGGTAGTGCCGCCATGGAGGCGACCTTGACCAATACCGTTGAACCTGGTGACACGGTATTGGTTGCGGTAAACGGTTATTTCGGCAATCGCCTTGCCGATATGGCTGCTCGATATCGAGCCAATGTTCAGTTGATTGAAAAACCTTGGGGAGAAGCCTTTTCCCTTGCAGAGCTAGAAGCAGCTTTGATCGAGCATCGCCCAGCAATTCTGGCTCTAGTGCATGCAGAAACATCCACTGGCGTTTGTCAGCCAATGGATGGTGTCGGCGATCTTTGCCATAAGCACGATTGCCTTTTACTGCTAGATACGGTCACCTCCTTAGGTGCTGTTCCGGTTTTTCTGGATCAATGGAAGGTCGATCTGTCTTACAGCTGCAGCCAGAAGGGGCTCAGCTGCCCTCCTGGTCTTGGTCCTTTCACCATGGGGCCCCGTGCCGAAGAGAAGCTTGCGGCCCGTAGTAGCAAGGTGCCCAATTGGTATCTAGACGTTTCGCTGCTTAATCAGTATTGGGGAAGCGACAGGGTTTATCACCACACTGCGCCGGTGAATATGAACTTTGGGATGCGTGAAGCCCTGCGATTACTTGCGGATGAGGGCCTTGAAAACGCTTGGGATCGTCATCGCTGCAATGCCGAAGCGCTCTGGGCAGGGCTCGAGAGTCTTGGTTTGGAGTTGCATGTACCTGAAGCCTTGCGTTTGCCCACACTCACAACTGTTTGCATTCCTAATGGAGTGGATGGCAATGCCTTCCGCTTGCATTTGCTGAATGAGCACGGCATTGAAATCGGTGGCGGATTAGGAAGCCTGGCTGGCAAGATCTGGAGGATTGGTTTGATGGGATACAACTCCACCCCTAAAAACGTTGAGCTGTTGCTCAATCTGTTCGAGTCAGAGTTACCTCGTTTTCGTGAAAACGTTGCCGTTGCTGCTTGAACCAGGCTTCTAGCTGCTGCCTAGCTTCAACTTCCATCACACCGCCTAGAACACGCATTTTGTGATGCGCACTGGGGTGGTCCCCCAGATTGATTGTGCTACCAAGCCCACCTCGCTTGGGGTCGTGTGCAGCAAAGATCACCTGGCCCATGCGCGCTTGTGTTAGTGCTCCCGCGCACATCGGGCAGGGTTCCAGAGTGACAATCAGGGTGCAGTCATTAAATCGCCAATCACTTCTTAGCCAGGCAGCCTGTCGGAGTGCGATCAGTTCTGCATGGCCTAATGGATCACGTCCTCGATGCCTTTGGTTGCTGCCATGGCCGATACAGCGGCCATCGGCATCCAGCACTACGGCACTCACAGGAACTTCTCCAAGACCGCCAAGTTGTTTTGCTCGAGTCAGTAGCCGCAACATCCAACAGCGGCATTGCATGTTGGTTAGTTCAAGAGGTTTCGCTAAAGGCACCGCTAAGTGGCAGCTCCTGATCAAACAATGCCATCAGGAGGGAGAATGGAACTTGTATGACGAGCGTTTTTGGCTGGCACTCCCCAGATAAGGCCGACTGCGACCTTGGCGCCCTTTGCCAAGCCTGACCGTTTCGATCCAGAACTGCAGACTTTTCTGGAGCAGGCCAGTGCTCGACTTTGTCAGTGGTTCGCAACAGCAAGTAATCGAGGCCCCTTACCAGCGCTGAGTGCTTTGCCTGATGTGGCGCCGCCGCCTCAAGGTCTTTCAGTTGATGCCTTGCTGGACGATTTGCAGTTGGTGATGGAAGGGGCTTATCAGCCTTCCCATCCAGGTGCATTGGCTCATCTCGATCCGCCTCCTCTAACCGCATCCATCGCTGCTGATTTGATCTGCGCAGGACTAAACAACAATCTTTTGGCCGAGGAGTTGTCACCAAGTCTTTCGCGTTTAGAGCGAGAGATGTGCCGCTGGTTTGCTGAGCGCTTGGGACTGCCGTTGACGGCTGGTGGTGTGGCAGCCAGTGGTGGCAGCCTCAGCAACCTTATGGCGATGGTGATAGCTCGCCAACAGGCAGATCTTCAAGATGATCCCAGGGCAGTGGTGCTTGCAAGTGTCGACGCTCATGTGTCGCTCGCTAAGGCCATTCGGGTCATGGGATTGGCTAGCGATGCCTTGCAGACGGTGCCTGTCGATCAAGAGGGCTGCATGAATCTCGATGCCCTAGAGCATCAACTGAAGGCTCTCCGCGCAGAAGGAAGACCATGCTTAGCCGTTGTGGCGACAGCAGGCACGACTGTCCAGGGAGCTGTAGATCCCTTGATAGCGGTAGCAGAGCTATGCAGACGCGAGCGGGTCTGGTTGCATGTCGATGCAGCCATTGGAGGGGTCTTTGCTCTAGCAGCAGCCACTGCTTCTGTGGTTGAAGGAATCTCTCTAGCCGATTCGATCACAGTGAATCCTCAAAAGTTGCTTGGGATCACTAAGACATCATCCCTATTGCTAGTCGCGAACCAATCCCATCTTGCTTCAGCCTTCTCGACTGGCTTGCCCTATATGGAACCAGCCTGGGGAGACGGTCATGGAAGTGAAATTGGCCTTCAAGGAACTCGGCCAGCAGAGGTGCTCAAGCTTTGGTTGGGTCTGCGTCAGCTCGGGGAGCAGGGAATTCAGAGCTTGCTGGAGGGGGCGATTCAGCGTCGTCAGTCGCTCGCGCGTCAACTCGATGCATCCAGGTTCATTCTTCTCAGCGGACCATTGCATCTCATTGCCTGTACCCCTAAAAACGCCGATGCAGATCAAGCCTCAGTCTGGTCATTAGCAACTCGGCAAAGCTTGCTGGAACAGCAGTTGATGGTGTCAAGACCCTTGCATCATGGTCGTCATTTCCTCAAGGTGGTCTTGGGCAACCCCCATACGCAATCGATTCATCTCACTCGGTTGGCAACTCTGATGAATCAATCTTTGCTGGGTTTGCGCTAATGGCTTCATCACCCCCGCGAGGTCGCTGGGTGGCGATTATCACGACTGTTTTATCAGTAGCGATTGGATTGTTCTACCTGGCTTTGATCACAGTTCTGGATGCCCGTGGTCCGATGCGTCCGCCACCCCCCGAGGCCCTGGGCGTGGCGGGAGCTGTCGCCGTTTCTCCCGCTGTAGAGGCTCCACCACACGCCTCAGGGCTGTCGTGAGAAAACGTTCCAGCGAAGATTCTCGTCGGTTGAGATCGTAGTGACGTTGAACCACTTCCTGCATACCGCCATCCCCCCAGTCTTGATCCTGCTGGAAGTAGGTCATGAAGCTCGCCCCCGCAACGCGTGTGAGCCAAGCAGCAGCGACCCCTTGTACCGCTCGGCCCAGCAACAGGGTGGGCAAGTTGACACTGAGAGCTGTGCCGATGATCGCCACTCCACCTTTAACAATGCCGAGTCCTGCCAAAGTGCGACCTACTGATACCGCCAGTTCTTGTGCTCGGTTGCGAGTGAGTTGAACTCCATAGACCCGGGCGACCTCCATCACCATTTGGGCATTCACCGCTGCCGTCCCCAATAGATCCACTCCTGGGAGGGGGGTTGCAGCGACGACACCACCACTGATCCAGCTGTAACGATCAACACACTGACGCGCTTCATGTTGGCGTTGTCGATCCAGCAGCTGGCGACCGGAATCTCCCAGATGGCGACATTGCAGCAGAATGTTGTCTGCCAGTAGTTCTTCACCATCGGCGTGTAGCACTGACGCAAGGCGCCGCAGCAGATTGTCGACCTCAGCCGGAGGCTGCAAAGGTCGTTTGCCGGGACGCGGCACTGACTGGGGTGCAGCGCTACAGGAGATCACATCTTCAGCTTCAAGCAAGCCCTTGCATCGCCCTCGCAACTGCGCCAACAGCCGTCGCTCCTCTTCTTCACCGCGTAGATCGCATTTATTCAGAACCAGGAGCAATCGTTTGCCCAGATTGGCGAGGCTACTGATGACCTCCAGCTCTGAAGCGCGTAAATCACAGTCCACAACCACAACCATCAGGTCAGCTCTACTGGCTCGTTGCCTTGCTTCCTTCTCTCGGCTTAAACCGGCTCTGCCTGCTTCAAGAATTCCTGGGGTGTCAGCCAGTTGAAGGCCTCGATCAAATCCCTTTAAACGCAGTCGATAAATCTGGCTACTGGTTGTGGATCCCATGGGTGCACCAACCTCACCCACCATTTCGTTCAGAAGTGCTCGGATCAGAGATGTCTTGCCGCTCGAACCAGTACCGAACACCACCACCATCAGATCACCACGGGCCAGTTCATCAGCCACCCTTTCTCTCTCTTGCTTAAGCCCTTCTCGAGTGACATCGTCTTGAAGGCGTTCGAGCAGGCGATCAATGCTTTCAAGACTTTGCTTGGCTGCTTGATGACGGCTACTTGGAGTGGAAAGGGGCCGTTGATTGTTTTGAGCAGTTTCTAAGTTCTGACGCTTAAAAGCCTTCCACCAGGGCCATCCAACTTGATAGATCATCAAGATGATGAGGCCTGCTGTTAGGAACAACACCGGGCCTAGCAACCAGGGAGGTAGTAGGTAACTCAAATCCCAGAGCAGGTTCCTCACCACTTGCACGAGAGCTCCGATGACGAGCAAGACCACCAGCGCGCAGGCGGTCCATAGGAGCAGCCGCTGACGGGAGATCATTTGTTTGTCATGCTTCCGCTGGCCTGCAGGTTGAATGATCTTTGACCAGAGAGACAGCGTCTGGGGTCTGGAACTGTTGGCATCATTGCTGAGCCAGAGAGCAAGAATTTGTATCCGCAAGGCTCATGGCCGATCAATAGCAGATCTCTGGCATTGATGGTTGTGCCGGTCTTGCCATCTTCCATATCACCAAGACACCTATTGCACTGGTCCAGTTCATCACCACCATTTAAAGCATGGTCTGAATCTGCCCAGACCAGCAATTTTGATGCTTTCGCTGGCTGTATGCAGGAATGAGGTGGATAGGTCATTTGATCTTTGAGGATCGTGAAATCTTGATTTGATCGGCGTCGCATCATTCCAGCTCTCGGCCCCTCCTCCCTCGCCAACAAGCTGCATTGGTGGGTTTGAGATCATCTAGAGACCAATGCTTGTCTTGATGATCAAGTAAGACAAGCTCCATCTTTTCGTTTCCACTAAAGCGGCAGCTATCGCTTTAAAGAACAACTTTTCGATCGGGTTGACTGATCTGATGGATGATCACTCCAGTCATCGCAAATCGCTTAGGTGTGTTGTTGTCCATGGCGTCTTGTCAAGGCATCGATTCCGAAGCAGATCACGGCCAAATTGATCGCCACATCAGCTCCATTGAAAATCGGAAAGTCCACCGGTACAAGTTGCAGAAAGTCGGTGACGTGCCCTAGACGCCATCGGTCCAAGCCATTGCCGATGGTTCCGCCGAGCAGAAAGGAAACGGCAAGGCCTTGCCATATCGGCATCTGTCCTGCTCTCCATATCCAGACCATCAAACCAATGGTCACAACCAGGCTGAGCAGCCCTAAGAGGAATGTTGCTCCATTGAAAAGATTAAAAGCTGCGCCTGTGTTGCTGATCAGACGCAACTGCAATAGCCCAGGAACAAAAGGGAATACGAAGCCTGAACTGAGTTGTTGACGGGCCCAGCTTTTGCTGATCTGATCAATCAGCATCAGCAGGATGCTGATTAGCAGCATTGCCCGGCGTGATAGTTGACGTTGCTTCAGTATTTGAGGTTGATTCATTCAACAAACAGCAGATTTCGCAATGGCAAAGCAAGTACGCCAACGCCTGCACAGAGGACTAGTTGAGCGGGTAGGGGGCCAAAGGTATAGCTAAATAGCAGTTCTGGTATGCGATCAGGCCATTGGTATAGGGCAGATCCGAGAAGCAGATTGAGTACGCCGCAAAGTTGAAGCATGATCAGCCCCGCGATTGCTGCAATCGTCAAGCTCAGTACATCATTCATGCCTGGTTGCTGGGCCAGACGACCACTGAGCCAGGCAGCTGGAACGAATCCAGCCAGGTAGCCAAAGCCTGGTGTCAGCACATAATTGAGGCCTCCACCACCATGAAATACGGGTAGGTCAACGAGGCCAATGGTGAGATAGGCAACTGCAGCGATGACTCCAGCACGCGGAC
Source organism: Prochlorococcus sp. MIT 1306 (assembly GCF_047304515.1). Taxonomy (NCBI): domain Bacteria; kingdom Bacillati; phylum Cyanobacteriota; class Cyanophyceae; order Synechococcales; family Prochlorococcaceae; genus Prochlorococcus; species Prochlorococcus sp. MIT 1306. Next base: position 1,144,146 of record NZ_CP138959.1, read on the forward strand.
CGCATACGAGTGCACACAGCAATAGAGCTGGGACCTGCCAAGTGCTTGGAAGGGTTAACACGTGTGGCTGTAAGTCAAGGCCAGGCAAGAGCAGCGCAGCAGGGATCAACCCTCCTACAAGGATCATCATCAGGCCGGCGAGGGCGCCGCTCCAGGTGGCCAGGGCTCGCACAAAGGGTTTTCAGCTTGCTCCATCCTGCAGTAGGAGAGTGGCATTGCTCATTTCTCATGGAACCGGTTATTGGTCAACAGGTCCGTTTAAAGGTGCCCTTGCCTTATCTAAAGACCGCGGATCCCATGCCAATGCTACGGCCACCGGATTTGGTCTCCCCAGAAGAGCTTGGCAAGATCGTTGGCCTGCGAGCCAAAGACATGGCTGTTGTGCGATTTCGTCATGGCAGCTTTCTGATCCCACTGGATCGCCTGGTCTTTGACCTTTCAGATGTTGATGGCGCAAAGGGGGATTAAGAGCTTTGAACCACTTGCTGTTGCCAGTCCTTGGCAAGGATTTGAAGGCTGGTTTCTGGGCCACAGAGACTTAGCAAGGGCATTTTTAGATGTCGTTGAGCTGCCTTTTGCAGAGCGCTTCCATCAAGATTTTTGATTGTCTCCAAGCTGTGCTGGTCATAGTTGCCTGGCAGCCCTAGTCCCCGTAATTGGGCTCGGCGTTCTGCACGTTGTCCAGTGGTTTGAGCTCCATGGGCGAGTTGACCATGGAATTTTGCGCGTGCCAGTTCAATGTCTTCTTCTGATATCGCTTGCTGGCTGAGTTCCCACCAGCTGTCTAGAAGCAACTGAAGGGTGAGTTTTGCCTTGTCTTCGCTTGTCGAAGCATGTAATACAAATGGAGCCGCACACTTACGTACCGGGTGATGAGTGCCTACGTCGTAGGCCACCCCGTGTTGCTCTCGTAGACGCCTGAACAGCAAGCTCGACATGCCTAATCCCAGGTGGCAGTTCAGTAGACGCAGTGCCAGATCGTCTTCATGGCCATGAGCAAGGGTTGGCTGTCCAAGCATCATGACCACCTGACTTGTAGGTTCAGGCTGAAGACAAATGTTGGATTCGATCTGAATGTTCTCTGTTGAGATCTTGCTTGATTCAGACTTTCTCGCTTGCTGAGGTGGCTGATTGGGCCAGCGCTGGAAAGATTCCATTGCCTCCAGCCGCTGTTCAAGATCCTCTGGAATGGTCCCAGCGAGGGCAAGCACAGGTGATTGTGCTGTTAGCCCGTCGATTAGCGAAATTAATTGCTGACGACCAAGTTGGTTCAGGTCCTCGCTAAGGCCAAGGGGATCGTGGCCGTAGGGGCCACTGCCGTAAGCCATATGCCGCCAGCCGTCATAAGCCAAGTGAAATGGGTCTTCTCTTTGTCTTTGCAAGGCTTGAAGACTGAGATCCCTTTCCAGCGTTACTTGACTTGAATCCAGATGCGGATCGATCAGCATCCAGCCAAGTAAATCAAGGAGTCGTTCGGCATCACGATCTGCACATTTGAGGCTAATTAGCAATCCGTCTTCGTGGGTATCGCAGCGCAAACCTGCCCCGCAGCCTTCAACGAGATCGGCTAGAGCAAGGTGGTCATAAGGTCCACAGCCCCTGGTCAAGAGGGCTCCGAGCAGTTGATGAACTCCCCGTTGCCCTTTTGGATCAGCACCACTGCCGCCTCTAACCCAGAGCTTGGCGGCGATAACTCCCGGTGCGGCGATTGGATCTAAAACCACATCAAGAGGATTCATTCGCCTGCTTCCATCGGTCTGGCAACAAGGGTGAAGCTGCGCTCTGGTTGCAGTAATGGAAGCATTTGCTCGAGAAGTCGAGTCGGCGTCCATGCAGACAGGTGATCAAGTGGTGCCAACAAGGATTGAGGACGATTCCAAAGAGCTTGATTCCCTGCCAGGCCGGCTACTTGACTGGGAGCTTCAAGGCTGAAACACAGTCCATTTGAAACCAGTTGGCTAGCTCGTTCGATCTCCTGATTCTTGGGTGTTGATTCGAGGCTGGTCTGCAGTAAATGGTGGATTTCCTTTTCCACCCTGTCCAGCTGCTTCTCGTTGCAGCATGCTTCTAGCAATACAAGGCTGCCTTGTTCCAACACGGTTACATCCATATCGATCGATTCCACAATTTGCAATTCCTCTCTGAGGTGATGCACCAGTCGACTGCGACGTCCTTCCGCAAGCAGGGTGGTCGCCAGGTCAGCTCCCATCACCATCTCTTGGTTTGAGGCAGGGGGCATCGGCCAGGTCATCAATAGCCGGGTGGATTCCAGCCTGGGGACTTGAATTTCTCGTCGCCCTTTTTGGAAGCTGAAAGTTGGAGAAATGGCAGGATCAATGTCCTCCATCGTTTGGTGATTCAACTCAGCCAGACGGCTGTTGTTCAAGATTTCTTGCAGGCCTATAGGAATGGCACCCGCAATTGCTAGGCAACAGTTCGGGCCTCGATAGCGGCGGCTGTGGAACTCCCTCATTTGCTCGGGAGTACTTGTTTTTAGGCTTGCTTCAAAGCCAAGGATGGCTCGGCCGTAGGGATGATCTTCGCAGCATGCTTCGAGAAGCTGTTGGAGGACTTGATCATCCGGTTGATCTCGATATTGGGCAATTTCCTCCAATACGACATCTCGCTCCATGGCATAGGCCTCTGAACGCAGAGCTGGAGTCAGAACGAGATTGAGCAGTAGATCAAGTGCTGCCCTGGCTGCCGTTGGTGGTACAAGAACGTGAAAGTGCACGTCATCGAAACCTGTGGCGGCATTGCTGCTGCCTCCAAGCGCTTCGATTTTCCGATCGAATTCTCCAGCCTCCATCTGTGAGCTTCCCTTGAACACCATGTGTTCAAGAAAGTGGGCTAGTCCTTCCTCTCCTTTTTGTTCGCTTGAACTACCTGCTTTGCACCAGAGGTCTAAACAAGTCAGAGGTGCATCTGGCATGGATGCCACCACGCAGCGGGTCTTGTTGTTTAGAGCCCAGTGTTGAAGATTGGGTTTAGGGGTGGAGCGTGTCAGAGGTGCGTGTCAAAGTCCCATTCTGATCCTTCTTGCCATCGTGCTGCCTTTTCCCTCCACAAGCGGCCCGGCAATTCACCCGTTAATCGAGTCGTTGGCAGCGCGGATCAGGCAGCGCAGGGCGCAGTTGCCGGAGCTCAGTCCATTTGCGCTGGATTCAGTGATGGAGTCAATCAGCGGCCAGCTTGATGGAGAGGAGCTGCTGATTAGCAATGAATTGCATCGTTGTCGGGGGCTGCGCAAGTTGCATTTGGAGATAGCAAGGCTGGGAGGGGGGCTGCAAGTACTCCATTGCGTCTTCTTTCCCGATCCTCGCTTTGATCTGCCAATTTTTGGAGCAGATATTGTTGCTAGTCCTGCCGGTATTTCGGCGGCGATCGTGGATCTTTCGCCTGTAGGCCTAACAATGCCAGTGGCCCTACTCCATGGCCTTGAATCACTGCCCATTCCTGCGTTTCAACAGGTGAGGGAATTGCCTGCATGGGGATCCATCTTCTCGCCGTTTGTCCAGTTCATCCGTCCAGCTAGTAGCCAGGAGGAAAGCTGGTTCGTGGATTTGGCAGATGGCTATCTCAAAGCTCTTATCTCTAGCGTCATTGACGCGACTCCCGATGCTTCTGATGCGGCATCTACGATCCAAAGGCATAAGAGCCAACTCTCCTATTGCATCCAACAGAAACGCAACGACAAGACTCGCGGAGTGCTGGAGAAGGCCTTCAATCCTCAATGGGCGGATCGATACATCGAGGAGATCTTGTTCGAGGATCCACCTCCCCTTTAAGCAGCAAAACCTGGAGATGGTTGATAACCGGAGGAATCTGCCTTGTTGTAGCTATTGGTATCTGGAGCCTTACGCGTCGTACTGAGACACCTCCAGAAAGTCCTGTACTGCTTCCAGCTGCTAGACCAGTTAAAGCTGTTGCGGCCTTGGGGCAACTTGAGCCCGCTGGTGATGTCCGTCGCTTGGCCGCCCCTGCTAGCGGGTTTGGTGGCACTCCAAGGGTTGCCAAGCTCAGTGTTCGTGAAGGTGATGCGGTTAAGCGTGGTCAGGTTCTAGCAGAGTTCGACAACCGACCTAAAACTTTTGCTGATCTGGCAGCCGTCCAAGCTCGACTGGAGACCCTCGAGGTTCAGTTGCGAATGCAGCGGCGGGAGGTCACTCGTTATCAAAAAGCTGCCATGGTTGGAGCTTCATCTCTGGTGGATTTGGAGGAAAAACAGGAAGAACTCGTCAAAATCGATGGCCAACGTCGGGAGGCTTTGGCTGAAATCAGCGGACTTGAAGCTGATCTCGCTGATAGTCAATTGAAGTCTCCCCTCGATGGTGTGGTGTTAAGGGTGCACACTCGCGTCGGGGAGCGTCCAGGTAGTGATGGCGTGATGGAAGTTGGCGCCAATCAGACCATGGAAGCCTTGATCGAAGTTTATGAGTCGGATGTGAATCGAGTGAATGTTGGACAAGTTGTTCGCTTAACCAGTGAAAACGGTGGATTTGATGGGACTTTGATGGGTCGTGTGGAACGCATTAGCCCCCAGGTTCGGCAGCGCAATGTGCTCTCAACTGATCCAACTGGTGATGCAGATGCCCGCGTAGTTGAAGTTCGGGTCAGTCTTGACCAAAACTCAGCTTCTCGGGTGAGAAGTCTCGCGGGCATGAAGGTGATAGCTCGCTTTCAGCCCTCGTGATGTCTGGCTTTTGGCAACGGCGGAGGATCCCTCTGGCTTGGTTGCTACTGAGTCGTCAACCTTTGCGGCTTTTGGTTGCTCTGGCAGGAATCTGCTTCGCCGGAATCCTGATGTTCATGCAATTGGGTTTCCGAGATGGTTTGTTCGATGCCAGTGTCACCGTGCATCGTCTCTTTGATGCTGACCTGGTGTTAATGAGCCCTCGCTCGATGAGCTCGATCAGCATGAGTGGATTTCCAAGGCGTCGGTTGGTGCAGTCCATGGCACATCCAGATGTCCAGGGCATCACGCCTGTGAACTGGAATTTTTTGCTTTGGAGAAATCCGCAAACCCTCACGACTCGTCAGATTCTTGCCTTAGGTTTTGAACCGGGGGATTCCCTGTTCACAGATCCTGAGCTTGCGGCCAAGGCAAAAGCGCTCACAAGTCGTGGCCGTGTTTTGTTTGATCAGCGTTCTCGAAATGAATTCGGACCTATTGCCAAGTGGTTTGATGAGGGCCGCATTGTCGATACTGAGCTCGCCGGGAAAAGGGTTCGAGTGGCGGGGTTAGTCAGCCTGGGGCCATCGTTTGGAGCTGACGGCAATCTGCTCACCAGCAGGGAGACATTCCTTGAGCTATTACCCAGCAATCCGCCTGGAAGCATTGAAATCGGTTTGCTAAGGCTGCGGCCAGGGGCAGATCCAGATGCTGTGGTTCGATCTCTAACGGCGAGTTTGCCCAACGATGTGAAGGTCTTTACCAAGCAGGCTTTCATTGAGTTTGAGAAGAATTACTGGCGAAGCAGTACTTCCATTGGCTTCATTTTCAGCCTCGGTGCAGCAATGGGTTTTGTTGTGGGGTGCGTGATTGTCTATCAAATCCTCTACACCGATGTCAGCGATCATCTGCCTGAGTACGCCACTCTGATGGCGATGGGTTATCGCTTGAAGACTCTTCTAGGCGTGGTAGCTCGCGAAGGGATCTTCCTGGCAGTGATGGGGTATGTGCCGGCCTATGCCGCCGGCCAGGCCCTATACGCCTTGGTACGTAGTTCGACAAAACTGCCTGTGGCGATGGATCTTCCGCGTGCCGTGCTTGTTTTCAGCCTGATCCTGACAATGTGCATGGGCTCAGCGGTGCTGGCGATGCGCCGATTGGTCGATGCCGATCCTGCAGAGATTTTCTGATGGGTCTGTTCTCTTTCAATCATTCGATCAGAAGACATCGCCATGAATGACAAGTTCATGGTTGAAGTTCAGGGTCTCAGCCACTGGTTTGGCATTGGTGCAATGCGACGTCAGGTGTTGCAGTCCATTGCTCTGCAAATAGCCCCTGGCGAGGTGGTGTTGCTCAGCGGGCCTTCAGGCTGTGGCAAAACCACTCTGCTCACTTTGATCGGAGCGCTCCGCACAGTTCAAGAGGGAGATGTGTGCGTGTTCGGCCATCAGTTACGTGGATCAGATCGTCGCCTTCGCCAACAGCTTCGATGTCATATCGGCATGATTATTCAGGGCCACAATCTTTTGCGGTGTCTCACAGCTGAACAGAACGTGCAGATGGGAGCTGATTTGTTGCCAGGTCTCTCTTATCGGGCTCGCCGTGATCAGGCACGCTATTGGTTGCGGGCTGTGGGGCTAGACGATCACCTAAGCAAACTGCCCCATGATCTTTCTGGCGGCCAAAAACAACGAGTCGCAATTGCACGTGCGCTGGCGGCTCGACCTCAGCTATTGCTAGCCGATGAACCCACAGCAGCCCTGGATAGCGTCACAGGAAGGGAAGTGGTAGAGCTGCTTCAACGATTGGCCCGAGAACAGTCTTGTGCGGTGTTAATGGTGACCCATGATCCACGCATTGTTGATCTCGCGGATCGATTGGTGCAGATGGAAGATGGTCGCCTGATCTCCTCTCTTGGTTAGGTTGGTTAAAGATCTCTAGTTTGGAAGTTTTAACAGCATGGCCAAGCGCAGAAACCTCAAGAAAGAAAAGCAAGAGCGGAATCGCTCCTATGCCCGCAAATTCAAGAAGCGCAAGCTACGCAATGACGGCCGAGGTGAGGGAGCTGGTAATGGTGTAACCGGAACTGCCAACAACGGTGGTGCTGCCGACTAATCCCATCGACAGACTTTTTAAATCAACAGATGGGGGGACATTGATAGCCCCCCTTTTTTCATGTCTCTAGGCTGTTGCTTGTCAGCAGCAGATGTGGTTGCGAATGTTCGCAAGCGTCGTGATACCCACCTACAACCGTCGATCGATCCTTGAGAAGTGTCTGTTGGCTCTTGAGCAACAGGTCCTTTTCTCTGAGCTAGATGGTTATGAGGTGGTCGTGGTGGATGACGGCTCCACGGATGGCACACCTAGCTGGCTTAGGGATGAGGCGTCTCGCTTTCCACATGTGCGCATGGTGGAGCAAGAGCATGGGGGGCCGGCAGAGGGGCGTAATCGCGGTGTAGACAATGCCCGAGGTGATCTAATTGTTTTTATCGACAGTGATCTCGTTGTAACCGAATCGTTTCTCGCCTGTCATGCGAGAGCTTTGCGAAAAAGTTGGCAGCAACGCGGTGATCGACTTTCTTTCACCTATGGCGCGGTGATCAACACGGCAAATTTTGAGCAGCCAACTACAGAACCTCACAAATTCCAGGACAACTCATGGGCCTACTTCGCGACAGGCAATGTGGCCATTGATCGTGAGGTGCTTGAACGTTCTGGACTATTCGATACCAATTTCCGTCTGTATGGCTGGGAGGATCTAGAGCTGGGGGAACGACTGCGACAGATGGATGTTGAGTTGGTGAAATGTCCCGAAGCAGTTGGTTATCACTGGCATCCTGCCCTGCGTCTTGAGCAAGTTCCTGACCTGATCAGAGTTGAGCGGGAGCGGGCCAAAATGGGCCTGGTCTTTTATCGCAAGCACCCGACGCGACGGGTGCGTTTCATCATCCAATTCACCTGGCTTCATCGGTTGTTATGGGAGTTGCTTACGCTCGGTGGATTACTTAATGAGCGCAGCCTCAGGCCTTTACTTGGCTGGTTGATTCGCAACGGTCATCAAGGTTTGGCAATGGAGCTCTTGCGTTTACCCCTAAACCGAATCGGGGTACGCGCGCTCTTCAAAGAAGCAGCACTAACAGGGCTGCGCTGAGCTGTCGCTTTGATAAATTTCAATGGTTCTTTCATTCCGCACACCTGTCCGTTTCGGGTGATGACTGAGTCGACCCATGCCTTTTGGCTGAATCGTCTCGCATACCTGGCAGGTGGAGGCGAACCCGAAACCTAAAAACTATGGCTGTTGTCACTCTTTCAGAAATGATGGAGGCGGGCGCCCACTTTGGGCATCAAACCCGTCGCTGGAATCCCAAGATGTCGCGCTACATCTACTGTGCGCGTAATGGAGTCCATATCATTGACCTGGTGCAGACCGCGATCTGCATGAACAATGCCTACAAATGGACTCGTTCTTCTGCCAGAAGTGGCAAGCGATTTCTTTTTGTTGGTACCAAAAAGCAGGCCTCTGAGGTGGTGGCGTTGGAAGCCACTCGCTGCGGAGCTTCCTATGTGAATCAACGTTGGCTTGGTGGCATGCTCACCAACTGGACCACGATGAAGGCTCGAATTGATCGATTGAAGGATCTGGAGCGGATGGAATCCAGTGGTGCTATTGCCATGCGACCCAAGAAAGAAGCTTCCGTTTTGCGTCGCGAGCTTGAGCGACTGCAGAAGTACCTCGGTGGTCTCAAAGGGATGAGACGGTTGCCTGATGTCGTGGTGCTAGTTGATCAACGCCGTGAAACCAACGCTGTACTTGAAGCCCGCAAATTGGACATTCCCTTGGTGTCCATGCTTGACACCAATTGCGATCCTGACCTTTGCGAGGTCCCGATCCCTTGTAATGACGATGCCGTTCGCTCTGTGCAGCTTGTGCTGGGCCGACTGGCTGATGCCATCAACGAAGGCCGTCATGGCACTAATGACCAAAGAGGTGCTGACGACAACGACGATTGAGTCCATTTCCAGCACTAAGTTCTCGCCGCCGTCCTCCTTATCTGGTCGGCTGCATCCCTAATACTCCTCTCCCCGATTACCCATGGCGGACGTATCAGCCAAGCTTGTCAAGGACCTGCGCGACAAGACCGGCGCGGGAATGATGGACTGCAAGAAAGCCCTTGCAGAGAGTGACGGAGATATGATCAAGGCGAGCGAATGGCTGCGTAAGAAGGGTATTGCCAGTGCAGAAAAGAAATCTTCTCGCATTGCTGCTGAAGGTGCCATTGGTACTTACATCCACACCGGAGCCAGGGTCGGGGTACTTCTGGAGTTGAACTGCGAAACTGATTTTGTTGCTCGTGGTGATTTGTTCCAAGGGCTTTTAAAGGATGTCGCCATGCAAGTGGCGGCCTGCCCGAATGTCGAATACGTGAGCACAGAAGAGATTCCTGTTGATGTCGTTGAAAAGGAAAAATCTATTGAGATGGGTCGCGATGATCTTTCTGGCAAGCCTGAACAGATGAAGGCAAAGATCGTTGAAGGACGAATTGGCAAGCGCCTTAAGGAACTGGTCTTGCTTGAGCAACCCTTTATCCGTGACAGCTCCATGACGGTCGCGGAACTCGTCAAGCAAGTTGCTGGCAAGATTGGAGAGAATGTCCAGGTTCGCCGCTTCACCCGATACACACTTGGGGAGGGGATTGAAGTGGAACAGACTGATTTCGCTACGGAAGTAGCATCCATGAAGACTGCTTAATTTTGGCTGCGGAGAAGTAGAGATTGCAACGCTTCGAGCCCGATCAGCAGATTGCCTCACTAAAAAAGCAGAGTCAGCGCTTGTCGCTGACTCTGTACCACGATTTAGCTCTCTACCTGCAATTATTACGGAGGGAACTGCTCAATGTTGTCCGTCAAGCCCTGTTCCTGTTGATAACTGATCAGGATCAGAATCGTCTTAGAGGGCTTTCGGACGAGACAAGGGCAGCTTTTCAAAATCAGGTTGAGCAATTGGTCTCTCATTGCTGTTCCTTATTGACTGTCGAGCAGTTGATGGATCTCGTTCGCCAGATGGAACGTGAACGCCAGAGAAAGAGCGATCAAAACAGGCGTGAGCTGTTGTTGGCTTTTCGTTCTGAACAGGACTCCACGCAAGAAGCTGAAGGGTCCATTCACCTAAGCCTTGATCCTCCACTCGAGCATCCTGATCGTCTCGGCAGCATGTTGACTTTTGATCATGATCCCCAAAACGCTGGCTTAAACGCAGGGTTGGCTGGTACTGAGGATGTCGATGAGCCTGATTTAGGCAAGGATGAACAAGCTCAGCTTGACTCTCAGGAGTTGGAGTTGGCGTCAGAGGACTCAGAACCGATTGGCGGGCAGAAGGGTGATCTTGATGTGCTTCGCTCTCTCTTTGTCATGGCTGGAGAGACCATGGCTACAGAGAATGTCTTGACCAGTGAATCCAGCGATTTGCAGCCTGGTGACAGCAGCCTGCTTAAAAGTGGTCTTGATGAGGAGCAGGTTTTTTTGCCCGTGATTCCCCTTGAACTAGCACGTTGGCTGGAATCTCTTGATCGTGCTCTTGCTCGTAGATTGCGCAATCTTTCCCACGCTCTCAACGTGGAAATGTTGCGAGCCGGAATTGTCAACAGCCTCTTACCAATCAGCTTGCTTGATGCTGTGTTGAATGGTCAGTTGGAATCTGAACCTGTGGCATCCAATTTGCTGAGATTGCGCGTACCGGTATCAACCAATCCAATGGTCTTAGAGGGCATGGAGATCACTTGCGTTCTTCTGCGCCCATCCGAATTGGAGTTTGACGACCCGCGTTTGCGACGTTGTCGGGCTCAACTCAAGCGACATCGCCTTACCTTGCTCAAAATGGTTCGACAACAGCGGCACTGGCAACGTCGCGCCATGGCTCAGGAGGTAAAGCAACAGTGGTGGCAGAGCCCTTCCGCCAATCCTCCAACCAGTCCACCCAAGGCCTGAGTACGGATCAGTTGCAGCATCTGCTCAGCTGGATGCGCATTCTGCAGCAAGCGTTAACCCTGGAGGCTGAGAACGGTTTTAAGAATCTTGAGGGGCGTCAGGAGAATTTTCATGCATTCTTGGTGCGTCAGTTAGCAGAACCACCCTCTGGATTGCTGCCTACTAAAAGTCAGTCTCGACTCAGCCAGCTAGCTGAAGCCTTTGCGAGTTATCCAGACAGCTCTGAATCGGCGCGACGTCGATTGGTGACGGACTCAAGGCAGCTTCTACATGGCATTCGCCAGGGATTAGAACCACCAGCGCCAATAGGCCCTCCCAGACTCAAGCAGGGGGGAGCTGAAATGCAGCGGCAGATGCCTTTAGCTAGTGGGAACCACTCTTTGAAGTTGGAAAGCCCACTGTCAGAGGTGAAAGGAATCGGCCCAAAACTTGCTGAACGCTTGGCCGGGCTTGGATTACTGCTCGTAAAAGATTTGCTGCAGTACTACCCCAGAGACTATGTGGATTATTCCTCGCTGCGGCGTATCCAGGCCCTAGAGGCAGGGGAGGCGGCCACGATTGTGGCCACAGTGAGGCGTTGTCATGGCTTCACCAGTCCACGCAACCCAAATTTGTCCATTCTTGAGCTGCAGCTTCAAGACCCAACTGGTCGGCTCAAAGTGAGGAGATTTTTCGCTGGTCGGCGTTTCAGCAGCCCTGCTTACCTCAAAAGCCAGTCACGCCTTTACCCGCCTGGAGTCACTGTGGCCGTAAGTGGATTGGTCAAAGGGGGGCCTTACGGCATGAGTTTTCAAGACCCTTTGATTGAGGTCATGGAGAGTCCGCATTCGCCGTTGCGATCGCAAAGCATTGGCCGGTTGTTGCCTGTGTATGCCCTCACTGAAGGCCTTACGGCTGACCGCTTTCGTGATCTGGTACGGCAGGTTTTACCTTTGGCAGCAAGTTGGCCTGAATCCCTGCCTGAACCACGTCGTCAGGCATTGCGTTTACCCAGCAGAAGCGATGCCTTGATCGCAATTCATCATCCAGACGATCAGCACACATTGCAGTCTGCTCGACGTCGATTGGTCTTTGACGAGTTTCTTCTATTGCAGTTGGGGTTGCTCAAACGGCGAGCAGAGCTGCGCAGTTGTTCTGCTCCTGTATTGCAGACGGCAGGGCAGCGAGATGGCCTTGTCGCTCGCTTCCTGGAGCTTTTGCCATTCCCTCTCACAGGAGCTCAGCAGCGTGTGTTGAGGGAGATCGAAGCTGACCTGGTGCTCTCGGAACCAATGGCGCGCCTCATTCAGGGAGATGTTGGTAGTGGCAAGACGGTTGTCGCCATAGCAGCCCTGCTGACAGCGGTAGAGGCCGGCTGGCAAGGCGCTTTCATGGCACCCACTGAGGTCCTTGCCGAGCAGCACTACCGCACATTGTGTTGTTGGTTGCCTCAGTTGCATGTCAGCGTCGAGTTGCTTACGGGGGCAACCACTCGTATACGTCGCCGTCAGATCCTTGATGATCTTGTCAATGGATCCTTGAAAATACTGGTAGGCACCCATGCATTAATCGAAGATCCTGTTGCCTTTTCAAGACTGGGGCTGGTGGTGGTTGACGAACAGCATCGCTTTGGAGTGAAGCAGCGCAACAGATTGTTGAACAAGGGGCTCCAGCCTCATCTTTTGACCATGACAGCAACGCCCATTCCTCGCACACTGGCACTTTCGTTGCATGGAGATTTGGATGTGAGTCAGATCGATGAATTACCTCCCGGTCGTACCCCCATTCAAACTCAGATGATTAGGGGCTGCGATCGTGATCAGGCCTATCAACTCATCCGTGATCAAGTGTCTCTTGGCCAGCGCGCTTATGTGGTGTTACCGCTGATCGACGACTCCGAGAAACTTGATCTGCGTTCAGCAGTTAAGGTTCACACTCATTTATCAGAGCAGGTATTTGCGGAGTTCACGGTTGGATTACTGCATGGACGTTTGAGTAGCTCAGAGAAGCAGGGCGTGATTCAATCCTTCACAGCGGGTGATTGCCAGGTGCTGGTCTCTACCACTGTGGTGGAGGTAGGCGTGGATGTACCTCAAGCAAGTGTGATGGTGATCGATCACGCGGATCGCTTTGGTCTAGCCCAATTGCATCAACTGCGAGGTCGTGTGGGACGTGGCGCAGCAGCGTCCCATTGCGTACTGATCAATGACAGCACAAACCCTTTAGCGAGGCAGCGACTTGAAGTCCTTGTGCGCTCCAGTGATGGCTTTGAGATTGCTGAGATTGACTTACGCTTGCGAGGGCCAGGGCAGGTGCTTGGCACAAAACAGTCTGGATTGCCTGATTTGGCCCTGGCCAGCCTTGCAGATGATGGGTCAGTGCTTGAAGAGGCTCGTGATGAGGCTCAAAGACTGCTCAGCGATGATCCGAACCTGACTGACCACTCTCGGCTCAAGGAATTGCTGGAGGCACAGTGGAAGCACCTGAGTGGAACAGCCCATCTGAATTGAGTCCATTGATTTTTTCCACACACTTGAGACTCGTTTGAGTCTTAATACTCAGAAATTACGAGCCGATGTGTCTTCTGCTACATCGGTTGCCGGGCAGGCTTCTGGTGCAGTCATTGTCGTTAGTGCCTAATTTTTTTAGCCAGTGCCGCAAAGGCACTGTGCCGCAAGCGATCTCACTGAATGGCTGGCAGTAATTTTTTTAATTTTCATTTTTCAACTCTTTGTCAAGGTTTTTCTGGCTTGATGTTGGTTCGCTGTACCAATTTCAAATCTCGCCGCATCAACGAGATTTGCTTTGTGGAAAACTAGGTTGTCGCTGTGGAAATGTTGTCGGCGCGAACTTTTTTCCTGCTGCGCCCTTGGAGTGATAGGCCCATTCGTGATTGTGGGGAGTCCCTCAATCAAATCCCTCTTTCGTTGCATCGATTGGAGCCACATCCCTATGCATCCTTAGGTGCCCCCTATGGTGTAGAGGCTGATCCCTTTCGGCTGCGTCAGGGTGTGGTTGATCGTCTGCTGAGGGCTCAAGATGAGCTGCAGCAAGAGCATCCAGAACTTTGCCTTGCCATTTTTGATGCCTGGCGACCGATTCCTGTTCAGGCTTTTATGGTCGAGCATGCCATCGCTAAGGAGTGCCGCAAACGCAAACTGAAGCGCGATGACCGTAGTCAGGCCGAGGAGCTGCAAAGGGTCATTGATGATGTTGGCAGGTTTTGGGCTCCGCCCAGCCTTGATCCTTGTACTCCACCTCCTCATAGCACTGGAGCTGCCGTGGATCTCACCCTTGCTGATAGCCAGGGAATAGCTCTGAATATGGGTGGCGAGATCGATGCTATTGGCAGCATTTCAGAACCGGATCACTACCGCGAAGCTGCGAACGATCAACCTCAATCAGAGGCTTACCTCTGGCACAACAGGCGCCAATCTTTAGCTGAGGCCATGGGTAAAGCTGGGTTTTCTCAGCACCCGAATGAGTGGTGGCATTTCAGCTATGGAGATCAACTCTGGGCGTGGAGAAAGGGTGTCGCTGAAGCAATCTATGGAGCCTTGCCATTACCAGACAGCAAGCCAAGGACGGCTTGATCGCCAAGTTTGTTGACATGGTCTCCGAGGCTGCGTCGACCACCAGCTTGCTTCCAGCTCAGCAGTAGGGGCTCAAGTGTGCTCTCGAGTTGATCTAGGGGCATCCGCTGTAGATAGGGTTTGGCAAGACGTTGCAGGTTTGGGGTGCCTCCCAGCCAGAGTTGATATTGATCGACACCACTTCCCACTAGAGCAAGCTCGGCCATGTAGGGCCGAGCGCATCCATTGGGACAACCTGTCATGCGGATCAGGATCGATTTAGTAATTTCAAGACGTCGCAACTGAGCATCAATTCGCTCAAGCAAGACAGGCAGCGTTCTCTCTGCTTCGGTTACTGCCAGACCACATAAGGGCAAAGCAGGGCAAGCAATTGCATGCCGTGCCAGCATCGCCGGAGCCTCTGGGGCGCGGATGCCTAGAGCGGCTAGACCTTTGCGCACACTGGACCGTTGTGACGTCCCGATATTGCAGAGCAGTAGATCCTGATTCGGTGTTAGGCGAATTTCAAGTTGAAAGGTCTCCACCAGTTGGCGGAGTCCTTTCTTTAGATCTCCTTCCAAGCGTCCAGAGAGCAGTGGCAAACCAACAAACCATTGGCCAACGCTTTGCTGATGCCAGCCCAGATAGTCCTCAAGTTTGCTCTTTGGTTCAGGCCTTAACGCTTTGATTGGATGAAGGAAGTATTTGCTCTTGAGTTCCTGTTTAAACCAGCTGATCCCCTGATCATTGAGAAGATATTTCATGCGGGCATGACGCCTTGTCTTTCGGTCTCCGTAGTCGCGTTGCAAGGCCAAAATCGACTGCACCAAATCCAATACATGCTCTGCAGCCACATAGCCAAGAGGATCAGCTGTGCGGGCGAATGTCTGTTCATTGTTGTGGGTTCGACCCATGCCGCCACCCACATAGACATTGCAACCCTTGATTTCACCGTTTGCAGCAGTAAAGACAACTAGACCGATGTCATTGGTAAGTAGATCAACTGAGTTATCGCCTGGCACGGTGACGGCGCACTTAAATTTGCGCGGCAAGTAGGTCATGCCATAGAGAGGTTCCTTGGCATCTCCACTGAAGACGTTGCCCTGATGCTGGCGGGTACGAACTTTTTTCACTCGCCTGGAGGGGCGGATGCGGTAGGTCGCACTTCCATTCACCCATAGGTCTAGATAGGAGCCCTCCGCTGCCGTTGGGCTGAGAACATCAGCGATTTCATTGGCAAGTTGTCGGGCAGCTGGATAACCACCTTTCTCATAGGGAGCTGCTGGTGCCATAACGTTGCGAGTGATATCACCACAAGCCGCCAGGGTTGATCCCATTGATCGGATGATTGTGCTGATAACTTCGCGCAGGTCCTCCTTGCGGACCCCATGAATCTGGAACGCCTGGCGGGTAGTGGCCCGCAGGCTCCCATTGCCAAGGCGATTGGAAAGATCATCTAAGGCTAAAAACAGTGATGGTGGAATACGTCCGCCAGGGCTCCGCAGACGCAGCATCATTTGCCAATCCTTACCCTCACCTTTCTGGCGGTTATCTCGGTTGTCCTGTTGATAGCTTCCGTGGAATTTGAGCAGCTGAACGGCGTCGTTGCTGAAGTGATCACTGCTGTTCTCAAGTTCAGCAGCCAGGGGGTCTAGTAAGTAGCAGCTCTCAGCCTTGAATTGTTCAAATTTGCTCAGGTCTGCTCCACTGGCGAGACAAGCTGCGAACTTGAGATCTGCCGCTTGGCCAGATGTTGTCTGCCCTTCGGTCACGGCGTCAAAATTTTCCTAATACACCGTAGCGAAATGCACACGACCTGTTGAGCTGCTCCCTTCAATACAGTTGGGCGGTCTTGATAGCTCGCCTCCGTGTCGACCCTTCTAGTGGAGATTGGGACTGAGGAGCTGCCAGCTGATTTTGCCCGGCTTGCCCTACCTCAGCTGGAGCAGATGGTAAGTCGTGATTTGCAAGGTCTACGTCTTAGCTACGGCATGCTCCAGTGCACGAGTACGCCAAGGCGACTTGTCTTGCTGGTTGAAGACTTGGCCAGCGCTACTGCTGATCTAGAGGAAGTCCGCAAGGGCCCACCGGCTGGCCAAGCCTTCAAAAATGGTGTACCAACCCAGGCAGCCGCTGGCTTTGCCAAGCGCTGTGGGCTGAAAGCAGAGGATCTCGAGATTCGGGAGACCCCGAAGGGACCTTTTGTGTTTGCAACCGTGCTTGAGCACGGACGTTCAGCAATGGAACTACTAACAGACCAGATCCCTGAGTGGATAGGTAGTCTTCAAGGTCGACGTTTCATGCGCTGGGGCGAAGGTGAAAGGCGTTTTTCTCGTCCTATTCGTTGGCTTGTGGCCCTGCTCGATGAGCAGATCATCCCTGTTTGCCTTGACGGCAGCGACCCAGCGATTTGTGCAGCGAACCTGAGTCGAGGCCATCGACTACACGATCAAGCTGTCATCATTCCTTCTGCAGGCAGTTACGTAAAAACCCTCGCCGAGGTTGGTGTAGAGGTCGATCGGCAAAGACGTGGCACCTTGATCCGTCATGCAATTGATACGGCTGCTGCTGGTCTTGAAGCATGCCCTGATTGTCCTGATGATCTTTTCGAAGAGCTCACCGACCTAGTGGAAGCACCTCTGCTTTTAGAGGGAGCCTTCGCTGAGTCATATCTAGATCTACCCGCTGAAGTGCTCAGCACCGTGATGAGAGTGCATCAGCGCTATGTACCCCTTTACCGTCTTGATGCTGTCAAAGACCCTCTTGCTCTCGATGCCAAGAGCAGCCTTCTGCCCAGATTCCTTTGCATCAGCAATGGGCTCGCGAAGGCAAGCGATCCTGTAAGACGCGGCAATGAGCGAGTGCTCAAAGCCAGACTGTCTGATGCAGAATTCTTTGTCGAAGCCGATCGCTCTTTGGCCAGCATCGAGCGGCGCAAAAAGTTAGCGCATGTGACCTTTGCCGAGGGCCTTGGTTCTCTGCTCGATCGAGTTGAGCGCATGGAATGGCTCACTGATGTGCTTGTTGAGCTGTTGGATCTTTCTGCTGAAATTTCTGTACAAGTGCGTCGAGCCGTCCATCTCTGTAAACACGATCTGGTCAGTCAGATGGTGGGCGAATTTCCAGAGCTACAGGGCGTGATGGGAGCGAAATATTTGTTAGCGGAAGGAGAGCCTCGAGAAGTAGCCCTTGCCGTTTTGGAGCATTACCTGCCACGTGGGGCAGGGGATGCTTTGCCCGAGTCAGAGTCGGGAGCAGTGCTTGCCCTGGCCGATCGCCTGGAATTGCTGCTCAGCATCTATGCCAAGGGTGACCGTCCTAGTGGCTCCTCAGACCCCTATGCCTTGCGCAGGGCCGGTAACGGTCTTTTGCAAATCCTTTGGTCGAAGGGTTGGCGACTGAATCTGCTCGCCTTATTGCAACGAGCGACGAACCATTGGAGCAAGCTCCTACCGCATCTCAAGGTCACACCATCCGCCTTGGCGGCTGAGCTTGGTGAGTTTCTTCGTCAGCGGATGCTCAGCCTGCTGGAGGAGGCAGGAACCGATATTGATCTGGCCCAAGCGGTTGCTGGTGAAACAGTTTTGATCGATCGTCTTCTTTCTGACCCTGCTGATGCGCGACTGCGAGTAGATCTGCTCGCGAGGATGCGCCGCACGGGTAAATTGCTGGCGGTTCAGGCTGTTGTTACCAGAGCGGCACGCTTAGCAGAGAAAGGGGACCTGCCAGCAACCGTGCTGAGTGCTGCTGAGGTCGTTGATCCTGGTTTGTTTGAAAAGCCTAGTGAGTTGGAGATGTTGAAAGTGCTCAATGCTCTTGAACCAATCACCAAGGATTCCTCAAGTGAACGGTACCGTCATTTAGCAGATGGCCTGATTGCTGGCTCCGAAGCCCTCGCAGCTTTTTTTGATGGTGATCAGAGTGTGATGGTCATGAGTGAAGATCTCGCTGTACGCGCAAACCGTCTCAATCTGCTTAGCCTTTTGCGCAACCAAGCTGGTGTGCTGGCCGATTTCAGCCAAATCAGCGGCTAAGTGGTTATTTCAGGCTTAGGATTTGTTTGAAACAGCAGGGTCACGTTCTCCTTGTTCTGATGCCAAATTTTGCTTGGAGGCATCTTTGTTGTTGTCTACCTTGATACCGCCGGTGATGGTTTTGATCGCCAGCATGGCATTCACTTCTTCGTCGCTACGTACAGCACTGGGGACAGGTTTATAGCTTGTTTGATTACGGAAAATCCCCCGTGCGAGTGCATCCACAGTTAGCAGTGTCAGTTTGATCTGTTGCCATGGATTCATCGCAACAACTTTTTTGTAGAGGTAACTATCAAACGTGAGTCGTTGCACGTCCATGTCATCGCACATGGCGACAAAGGCTTCTCTGGCAGTGTCATTCGAGTAGAAGATGGCTTGAAGTATTGACAGAACGATGTAGGTGGCACCGTATTTACGATCCCACTTCTTCAGATATTTCTTGAGATCTGCTTCGGAGGGGATTAATTCACCAGACCGACTCGATTCCACGATCTGTTCTGCACACATGCGGCCACTTTTGGCAGCAAAGTAGATGCCTTCGCCAGAGCTTTTGGTGACGTAGCCCGCTGCATCTCCAACAAGAGCCATACGACCAACAACCCTGCGTGGACGAGGATGCTCAGGAATCGGATGGGCTTCAACTTTGATCACCTCTCCATGAACAAGTCGTTTCTTAGCTCGTTCGCGTACTCCTTTTTGCAAGCTTTTTATTAGGGTCTGATTTTTTTGCATGGTGCCTGTGCCAACGGCAACGTGGTCGTACTTGGGGAACACCCAGCCGTAGAAATCTGGTGACACATCAGTGCCTACATACATTTCAGCAAGGTCTTCGTAGTAAGCCATTTCTTCATTTGGCAGCTTGATGCGCTCTTGGAATGCAATGGCGACGTTGTAGTCACCAGCATCCATGGCTGTTGCTACACGGCTGTTGGCTCCATCAGCGCCAATAATTAGATCAACCTCGAGGCTTTTGGCTTCACCAGTGGATTTACCAGTTGAATAGTCGGAATAGGTGATTGTGTATGGACCTTGACGATTAGAGCCAGTGTCGATTTTGGTAACGAGTCCATTAATCAAGTTAGTTCCGAGGCTGGCGGCACGATCTCGCATAAAGGCATCCATGACCTCTCTACGGCACATACCGATGTATTCACTCTTGTCGTCTGGGCTGTAGACCTTGTCCAGAGTGATATCAACCTCACGGTTTGATGGAGAGATCATTCTCATGTTGCGAACCTTGCGGTCGATAATCGACTCGGGCAGGTCGAATTCATCCACCATGCAAAGAGGTATCGCTCCACCACAAGGCTTGGCGTTATCGAGTTTGCGTTCGAATAGCCAGGTCTGGATACCTGCTTTGGCAAGAACTTCTGCGGCGCAGGATCCACTTGGACCACCACCGACAACGGCAACACGCAGCATGTTCAGGTCCGCTCCGCGGAATCACTTAAGTAAAACTTACTTCCCTGAAAGAGATTTTGGGGCCCCCTGGCGCCCCCCCTTACGATCTAGATAACACTGCATCAACTTCGTGGCTCGAGCAATCAACGCTCGACGCATCAGCCGAGATGACATTCCCGTTGCTCGTCGGTCGCGTCCTCAGAGACGGACAAGGGGTGGTTCATTGGGATTACTGGTGGTTTGTTTGATGGTTTTTGGAGGTTCCATCACAGCTGTTTTGTTCGGCCCGTGGCTATTTGCTGGGCTTATGGGTCCAGCTCCTGTTGAGGGCATTCAGGATCGTCCTACTGCTGACGGACGTCTGCTCGGACATTTCCCTTACCCAGAAGCCTCAGTGCAGAATCGAATTCTCATGCAGCCTGGGATTGAGCTTCATCAGGAAGCCGCTGATGCATTGAGTTCCATGCGTGCTGCGGCTTCAGCAGATGGTGTTGATTTGAGGCTGTTGAGTGGCTACCGCTCTCACGACCTACAAGAGCGAATCTTTTTTGATATCAAATCAGACCGGAACCAGACAGCAGCAGAACGGGCCAAAGTCTCTGCACCTCCAGGTTATTCCGAACACAGCACTGGCTATGCCATTGATCTTGGTGACGGGACGATTCCTGAAGCGAATCTGTCTGAAAGCTTCGAAGCCACTAGGGCGTTCCGCTGGCTACAGGATCATGCTGCTAGTTATCACTTTGTCCTTTCCTTTCCCCTTGATAACCCCCAGGGGGTGACTTATGAGCCTTGGCATTGGCGATTTGAGGGTTCAGCTTCTGCTCTGAGACTCTTTGAATCAGCTCATCAACTGGAATGAATGAACTGATGAAGGTTTTTTTTCGGTCTTAGAAGTTTTGATTAGCTAGCGGAAGGGGCCTAGAAGTTAAGTCGAATCTCAAATTGAGATATCCTTCCGCCACTACGCCTGTGTGCGTTTCCTTTTCCTTTTGAAAGTCTCTGACCCATGAGTGCCCAGGCCAAGGCGATCCGCAACATTGCAATTATCGCTCACGTGGATCACGGCAAAACAACCTTGGTGGATGCCCTCCTCACTCAGTCCGGGATCTTCCGAGACAACGAGGCTGTACCCACATGTGTCCTGGACTCCAATGATTTGGAAAGGGAACGGGGCATTACGATCCTTTCAAAGAACACGGCCGTTACCTACGACGAGACGCGTATCAACATTGTTGATACGCCTGGGCATGCTGATTTTGGTGGTGAGGTTGAGCGAGTGCTTGGCATGGTTGATGGCTGTTTGCTGATCGTTGACGCCAACGAGGGGCCTATGCCACAGACGCGTTTCGTGCTCAAGAAGGCGCTTGAGCAGGGATTGCGGCCAATTGTGTTCGTAAACAAGATTGATCGTGCGCGGGTGGATCCTGAAACCGCTGTCAACAAGGTCCTCGATCTGTTTGTTGAACTCGGTGCAGATGATGACCAATGTGATTTCCCGTACTTGTTCGGCAGTGGAATGGGAGGTTTTGCCAAGCCAGATATGGCAACTGAAAGTCAAACAATGAAGCCACTATTTGATGCCATCCTGCGTCATGTTCCACCACCTGTTGGAGATGAGAACAAGCCTCTTCAGCTACAGATCACTACTCTCGATTATTCAGACTTCCTGGGCAGGATTGTGATTGGTCGGGTCCATAACGGGGTTATCCGTAATGGTCAGAGTGCTTCGTTGATCAAGGATGATGGCAGCATTAAGCGTGGCCGAATTAGCAAACTACTCGGTTTCGAAGGGTTGCAACGGATTGAGATACAAGAAGCTGGAGCGGGAGATCTCGTTGCTTTAGCCGGTTTCGATCAAGTCAATATTGGCGAGACCATTGCCTGTCCAGATGAACCAAAAGCTTTACCTCTAATCAAGGTGGATGAACCCACTTTGCAGATGACATTTGTCGTCAATGATTCACCCTTTGCTGGCAAAGAAGGCAAATTCGTCACTAGCCGGCAGCTGCGAGATCGTTTACGCAAGGAATTACTCACCAATGTTGCCTTACGCGTTGAGGACACTGATTCTCCTGATCGTTTTGCGGTTAGCGGACGTGGTGAGCTACACCTGGGCATCCTGATTGAGACCATGCGCCGCGAGGGTTTTGAGTTTCAGGTAACCCAGCCTCAGGTGATCTTCCGAACAATTGACGGCACTCCTTGCGAGCCCGTTGAGACCTTGGTGATGGATGTGCCAGAGGCAGCCGTTGGCTCCTGCATTGAGAAGTTGGGAGTGCGTCGGGGTGAAATGCAGAACATGGAAACCGGTAATGACGGTCGCACCCAGCTTGAATTCGTTGTTCCTTCTCGAGGGTTGATCGGTTTCCGTGGTGAGTTTGTACGTGCTACCAGGGGTGAAGGAATTATGAGCCACTCTTTTTTTGAATATCGCCCAATGTTGGGTGAGTTTGATGCTCGTCGGAATGGTGTTCTGATTGCTTTTGAGCAGGGCACTGCGACCTTCTACGCACTCAAGAATGCTGAGGGTCGAGGTCAGTTCTTCATCTCTCCGGGTGTCAAGGTTTATAAGGGGATGATCGTTGGCGAAAACAGTCGGCCTCAGGATCTGGAGTTAAACGTTTGCAAGGCCAAACAACTCACAAATATTCGCTCTGCTGGTGCAGAAGAACTCGATACCTTGCAGACACCTGTTCAGATGACCCTTGAACGTGCTCTTGAGTACATCGGTCCAGATGAGATGCTTGAAGTCACCCCAGAATCCATTCGCTTACGCAAGTTGCCTGCCAAGAAGATGGCCAAACGCTGAAGCTCTTGATGGAGAAATTCCAGCCTACTGATCTGATCAATGATCCACGTTTTCAACTAGCCGTGGAGCTTTTTAATAAGGCCGATTGGTACCCCGCTCATGACGCCTTTGAGGAGCTTTGGCATGAGACATCCGGTCAAGCACGCCAGACCATCCAAGGGGTACTTCAGGTTGCTGTTGCCCAACTTCACTTGCAGCGCGGAAATCGTCGCGGGGCAACTCTTCTTTATGGTGAAGGCCTCGGGCGTCTAAAAGCTCTAGGAACTCCAAACCTGGGTTTTGACCTTGATCAGCTCTGCACCTGTGTGGAGAATCGCTTGCAACGGCTTCAGCAGGGACAAGATCCCGACGAGTGCACTGTCCCAGGCCTGATCTATGACAGCTCAGTTTCTGAGTAAATTAACCATCAAGATTTGGATTGTTCCGCTTTGGCTGCTCTTGTTCAAGTCATGACAAGGAGTTGGCAAGTTCATCTCGCCATAGCGACAGCGTTTGTTGGAATGTCTACCCCTGCGGTTTTAAGCCAGGAGGGCAGCCCTTCTGCTCCGGTAGAAGATGGCGGTTGGATCACGATCGAATCAGATATCCAAAACGCAGACAGCGTCACAGGGGTTTTCACCGCCATCGGCAACGTTCGCATCGTTTATCCAGCCCGAGGCATCGTTGCTACCTCTAGACAGGCTCAGTACTTCAGCAAAGAAGATCGTGTGGTACTTACCGGAGATGTTGATGTGATTCGGGACGGGGAAAATTCCATGCAGGCTGAGCGAGTTGTCTATCTACTCGAAGAGGAGCAAGCGGTAGCAGACCCAAGCACTGGTGCGCAAGTGTTCACTTCTGTGCAACTTGATTCCAACAATCAGGCAGAGGCACCTTTGGCCCAATGAGTCTTTGTTTAGAGCAGGTGGCGCTCACCATGGGAGGGCGTCACCTGGTAAAAGATGTCTCCTTGCGCCTTGATCCAGGCGAAGTTGTTGGCTTACTCGGTCCCAATGGTGCCGGCAAGACAACAACGTTCAATCTTGTCATCGGTTTGTTGCGTCCTGATTACGGGCAGGTGCAACTTGATGGACAGCCAGTGGCGGATTTGCCGATGCCCAATCGAGTTCGTCTAGGTATCGGTTATCTCCCTCAGGAACCAAGTGTGTTCCGGCAGCTCAGCGTGCGACAAAACCTTGAGCTTGCGCTCTCTCAAAGTCATTTAACAACTCATCAGCGTCGGGAGCGTCTCGAGCAGTTGGTTGAAGACTTTCATCTCAACTTGTTCTTGGACCGTCGTGGCTATCAACTTTCCGGCGGCGAACGACGTCGCTGCGAGGTAGCACGTGCCTTGGCGGTAGGCCTAGAAGGTCCCACCTACCTCTTGCTTGATGAACCCTTCGCTGGTGTTGACCCCATGGCAGTGGCGGACCTCCAGGTTTTGATTCATACCCTCCGGGAGCGTGGCATGGGAATCCTGATCACTGATCACAATGTCCGTGAAACCCTTGCCATCACTGACCGCTCTTACATTCTTACGGAAGGCAGCATTCTTGCTTCAGGCCGTTCTGAAGAAGTGGCAAACAACCCCTTGGTGCGGCGTCACTATCTCGGGGAGGGTTTTCAGCTTTGAGCAAATGGCGCCTTGGAAAGTTGAAAGACGTTGATTCTTGGCCTTGGAAGTGGTGGCGCTGGGCTTCGTCCAAGTGGAGGCTGATCCCGCTGCTGGATCGATGGCTTTTAGGTGAGTTAATACCCGTATTGCTGTTTGCCATAGCGGCCTTCACGGTGGTTTCCGTCTCAGTGGGGGTGATGTTTGATTTGGTGCGCAAGATTGTTGAGTTTGGATTGCCTCTGCATTTTGCATTGCAGGTTTTTAGCTTGAAGTTACCTTTCTTTCTGGTGATTTCTTTTCCGATGGCCACCTTGCTGGCCACCTTGTTGGCTTATAGCCGTCTTTCTTCTAACAGCGAATTCACGGCTTTGCGCAGCCTCGGTGTAAGCACCAGACGAATCGTTGCTCCAGCATTGGCATTGGCATTATTGATGACAGGGCTAACTTTTATCTTCAATGATGTCATTGTTCCAAGAACAAATAGTAGTGCTGAGGTGACAATAAAGCGTGCTCTTGGCAAAGCAATTGCCACAGAGAAAGGCAAACATGTTGTTTATTCCCGATTCGGAACGATTACTGGCGCAAAAGCTGAAGATAGGAATCAAGGGCTTTCTCAGTTGTTTTATGCAAGGGAATTCCTTAAGGGAGAAATGGAGGATGTCACAGTGCTTGATTTATCTCGTCTTGGTTTTACTCAGATGTTGAAGGCCGAGCGGGCTATTTGGAATGAGCAGGAGGCGATGTGGGAATTTTTTAACGGCAATATCCTTACTCTCACACCAAGTGGCAGTACCACTTCAGTTGAATTTGATCGCTATCTCTACCCCCTAACATCAGGCCCAATTCGTGTAGCCAAACTCCCTAAAGATGCCAACAACATGACTGTTGCACAGGCAATGGAGGCTGCAAGTATTTATACCGATGCTGGCAACCGTAAAGAGGCAAGGCGTTTGAAGGTGCGTATCCAAGAAAAATTCACTTTCCCGATGTCCTGCCTGGTGTTTGGCCTGATTGGCAGCAGCCTTGGAGCAAAACCTAATTCTCGTACCAGCCGGACCCAGGGATTTGGCATCAGTCTCTTATTAATTCTTGCTTATTACACGCTTAGCTTCAGCTTCAGTTCTCTAGGCGTTACGGGCACTTTGACACCGATGTTGGCAGCGTGGATCCCTGTTTTTATCTCTTTGGCAGGTGGCGGTCTGTTGCTGCGTCAGGCCAGTGGTTGAACTGCAGCGGCAGAATAAGAGAGTTGTCGCAGGGTCCTGGTGTTTGGAGTGACGTTGGCTGAGCTTTCCGCCTCGCTAGGGGATCCTGTTTTGGCTCTTGGTTTGGCTGCATTTGCCCTACTTCTGTTGGCCATACCAATCTCTTTTTGGATGGTTTCAGGAGGTAGCAATTCTGCTGTTGTGACACTTCTGGTGGCTCTTGCCAATTTGGTTCTTACCGCTCAATTGGTTTTGCGGTGGTGGCAGTCGGGTCACTTCCCGATCAGCAACCTTTATGAATCCCTCTGTTTTCTGGCCTGGGCTTGCACACTTGCGCAGCTATTGGTGGAACGTTCCTTGTCTTCCCCGATTGTTTCAGCTGCTGCAACACCAATGGCTTTGCTTTGTGTGGCTTTTGCCAGCTTTGCATTACCAGAAACTCTTCAGGAGGCCTCTCCTCTAGTACCGGCTCTTCGCTCCAGTTGGCTTGTGATGCACGTGAGCGTGATTATGTGTAGTTACGCTGCCCTGCTTGTTGGTTCTTTCTTATCAATGGCGGTTCTATTTACTGATCGCCAGCAAACTTTGGAGCTACGCAGCAGTTCAATTGGAACAGGTGGTTTTCGTCAGGCAAAGCTAGCCACATCTGCTATGGATCAAAATGATGGCCTGCGCCTGAATTCAATCAACTTGAGCCGCACTGAACAGTTGGACAGCCTTAGTTATCGCACGATTACGGTTGGCTTTTTGTTGCTCACGCTTGGCTTGATCAGTGGTGCCGTTTGGGCCAATGAGGCCTGGGGGAGTTGGTGGAGTTGGGATCCAAAGGAGACCTGGGCTCTAATTTGTTGGATGGTTTATGCGGCGTATCTGCATACACGTTTCAGCCGTGGCTGGAGCGGGCGACGTCCAGCTTTAGTTGCCGTGGCAGGCATCGTTGTGATCGTTGTTTGTTATATCGGTGTGAATTTATTAGGGATTGGTTTGCACAGCTACGGCTGGTTCTTTGAAGCCTAATTTTCTCATATTGATCTGTTCTTATTAGCAACAAATCCCCACAAGGCTAATAGAAAATAGATGCAGGTTTTGCTGCATCATTTACTTCAGACCAGAACACCTTCAGGACGTTTGCTATTACGGATGCCTCGGATAGCTTCAGCGTAGTCGGGCTGATTGAACACGCCAGACCCGCTCACAATCGCATTGGCGCCAGCTTCGATCACTTTCCAGGCATTGTCGGCCTTGATCCCTCCATCGACTTCGATCCAGGGATCGAGACCCTGTTCGTCGCAAATGCGACGCAGGTCGCGGATCTTTTGCACTTGATTGTCGATGAAGCTTTGCCCGCCGAAGCCTGGGTTGACGCTCATGATCAGTACTAGATCACATAGCTCCAGGCAGTACTCAAGGGTGTCCAGAGGTGTGCTTGGGTTGAGTACTGCTCCTGCTTTCTTGCCGAGATCCTTGATTTGCGCAAGGTTGCGGTGAAGGTGTGGGCAGGCTTCAACCTGCACATAGATGTGATCTGCACCAGCTTTTGCGAAATCTCCTACATACCTTTCTGGTTCCACGATCATCAGGTGGACATCTAGGGGCTTACTGGTCACAGGCCTTAGTGCTTCAACGATCAGAGGACCAATCGTGATATTTGGCACGAATCGGCCATCCATGACATCCACATGAATCCAGTCTGCGCCGGCTTGATCTACAGCCTGCACGTCTTCTCCTAGGCGGGAGAAATCGGCAGAAAGGATCGAAGGTGCAATTACCAGGGGCTTCGTGCTCATCGATCGGGGTTGGGGAGTGGGCGATTCTAGGAATCGGCTGTATGGGCATTCTCGTTGTTGCCTGCACTGATACAGTGAGCAGCGCTTTAGAGCCGAGAACCCCTGCGGCATCGGGTCCTTTCACATGATCAGCGTATAACGCTGACCCGTGAATTCAGTCCAGCCCTGCTCGTTTCTTTGGTCGTCACACCCATCCCCACCGCCGCATACCAGTGGATCGCACTCTTATTCAGGAAATTCTCGAGGTCGTTGAGCAAGCGGCCATTGCGTCGGCACATCTGACTGGTCTCGGCAAGAAAGACGAAGCCGATGCAGCAGCTGTGGAAGCCATGCGTAAGCGGATGGGACAAATCCAAATGCAGGGTCGCATCGTCATCGGTGAGGGAGAACGCGACGAAGCCCCGATGCTTTATATCGGCGAAGAGGTTGGCAGCGGCAGCGGCCCAGGCGTTGACTTTGCTGTCGATCCCTGCGAAGGCACCAATCTTTGCGCCAACAACCAGCGAGGTTCGATGGCTGTACTAGCCGCCTCTGATCGCGGTGGCCTTTTCAATGCTCCTGACTTTTACATGAAAAAATTGGCGGCCCCCCCGTCAGCGAAAGGCAAGGTGGACATTCGCAAATCTGCCACCGAGAACATCAACATCCTTAGCCAGTGTCTTGGGCTTGCCGTGAGTGAACTCACCATTGTCGTGATGGATCGAGCTCGTCACAAAGGCCTTATATCAGAGATACGTGCCACTGGTGCACGTGTTCAACCCATCTCAGATGGGGATGTTCAAGCCGCAATTGCCTGCGGGTTTGCCGGCACCGGCACCCACTGTCTAATGGGCATCGGTGCTGCTCCTGAGGGTGTGATTTCAGCTGCCGCAATGCGTGCCCTCGGTGGTCATTTTCAGGGCCAGCTGGTGTATGACCCCGCCATTGCTCAAACCAGTGAGTGGGCCGATTACACCAAGGAAGGCAACATTGCCCGCCTCAATGAGATGGGCATTACTGATGTTGACAAGATCTATGAAGCCGAAGAACTGGCTTCCGGCAACAATGTTGTTTTTGCTGGTAGTGGGATCACTGATGGACTGTTGTTCCATGGAGTTAAGTTCGAGCCTGACTGCACACGCACTAGCAGCTTGGTGATCAGCACTCTCGACAACACAGCTCGGTTTACCAATACCGTGCATATCAAGGATGGAGCTAAGAGCATCGCTCTGAGCTAACCATCCAAGACAAGCAAGATCTAAGGGACGTCTCCATGCACATTGCCGTCGTCGGCTTAAGTCATCGCACGGCGCCGGTGGAAATCCGTGAAAAGCTCAGCATCCCTGAGCAAACCATGGAGACCTCCCTGCAAACTCTTCGCGGCAACGATCAAGTCCTTGAGGTTTCGATCCTTAGCACCTGCAATCGGCTTGAGATTTACACCTTGGTACGTCATCCGGAACGAGGTATCTCAGCCATCAGTGATTTTCTAGGCCAACATTCTGGTTTGGCAACGGAAGATCTTTCCCCCCATCTGTTCAACTTTCATCACGATGAAGCAGTAGCCCACTTGATGAGGGTGGCTGCTGGTCTGGACAGTCTGGTTTTAGGAGAAGGACAGATCCTTTCCCAGGTGAAGAAGATGGTGCGATTGGGGCAGGAGCACAAATCCATGGGCCCGATTCTTAACCGTCTGCTCACTCAGGCAGTGAGTACTGGCAAACGAGTTCGCAGTGAAACCAATCTGGGTACGGGGGCTGTCTCAATTAGTTCTGCGGCTGTGGAGTTAGCCCAACTGAAACTTGGCCAGGCGCAAGGGGAAGATCAGTTGATGACTCTGGAGTCTGAGTTGGTCGCAGTGGTGGGTGCGGGCCGGATGAGCCGACTACTGCTTCAACATCTTCAGGCGAAAGGTTGTTCCGGGGTGATGTTGCTGAACCGCACGCGGCAACGAGCTGAGGATCTATCCGCTGATTTCCCTGAGCTCCCCGTTGAGTGTCGACCCCTTGATGATTTGAACCATTGTCTAAGCACCTGTTCACTGGTATTTACCAGTACGGCTGCTGACGATCCAATTGTTGATGCATCTCTGCTCAAGCAGCTCAAGCGCCGCAGTTTTCTTCGTCTGATTGACATCGGCGTGCCGCGCAACATCGCCTCAGATGTTGTCGATGTACCCGGTGTTGAGTCCCATGATGTGGATGATTTGCATGAGGTGGTGTCTCGTAATCAGGAGGCCCGCCAACAGATGGCCAAAGAAGCAGAGGTTGTGCTCCAGGAAGAGACGCGTCTGTTTTTAGAGTGGTGGGACAGCCTGGAAGCTGTGCCAACCATTAATCGCTTGAGGGCGACCCTTGAGGCTATTCGTGCAGAGGAATTACAAAAAGCGCTCAGTCGGATGGGGCCTGATTTCTCTGCTCGTGAGCGCAAAGTCGTTGAGGCTTTAAGCAAAGGAATCATTAACAAAATTCTCCATACCCCAGTCACTCAGCTACGGGCTCCTCAGGCTCGTCCAGAGCGGCAACAGGCTCTGCGTGTGGTGGCGTGTTTGTTTGAGTTAGATCCACCACTAGAGGATGGGTAGTTCTATGCCAAATACTGATTGCGTCTTGATTTGCAGAAGTCTTGTTGGATCTTCGCAGCAGAGAGCTTTAGATGGCCAACCGTCCGGTAAGTTTGCTGCGCAACGCCGATTTGCGGGGGCAGCATGAAGCGTGTTTTGGCCATCATTCTCGGGGGAGGAGCAGGAACGCGCCTCTACCCCCTCACCAAGATGCGGGCCAAGCCGGCCGTACCTCTTGCAGGCAAATATCGTCTGATTGACATCCCAATCAGTAACTGCATTAACTCCAGCATCAACAAGATGTATGTGTTGACGCAGTTCAACAGCGCTTCTCTGAATCGGCACCTTGGACAGAGCTACAACCTCAGTGCTGCCTTTGGTCAAGGTTTTGTAGAAGTTCTTGCCGCACAGCAGACCCCAGAAAGTCCTTCATGGTTTGAGGGGACTGCGGATGCAGTTCGTAAATATCAGTGGTTGTTTCAGGAATGGGATGTTGATGAATATCTGATCCTCTCTGGTGATCAGCTCTACCGTATGGATTACAGCCTTTTTGTGGAGCACCATCGTCGCTCAGGTGCTGATCTCACAGTGGCAGCGCTTCCCGTTGATGCAGAGCAGGCTGAGGGATTTGGTCTAATGCGCACGGATAGCGATGGAAACATCAAGGAGTTCCGTGAAAAGCCCAAGGGTGAATCCCTGAAGGCCATGGCCGTCGATACCTCTCGATTTGGCTTGTCAGCTGAGTCGGCAAGGAACAAGCCCTATCTCGCCTCAATGGGGATCTATGTGTTCAGTCGCGCCACTCTCTTCGATTTGCTGCATAAGAACCCTTCTCACAAGGATTTCGGCAAGGAGGTGATTCCTGAGGCCCTGGCTCGAGGTGACCGGCTGCAAAGCTATGTGTTCGATGAGTACTGGGAAGACATCGGCACGATAGGAGCTTTTTACGAGGCAAATTTGGCTCTTACCCAGCAGCCCAATCCACCTTTCAGTTTCTATGACGAGAAGTTCCCGATCTATACAAGACCCCGTTATCTACCGCCAACCAAACTGGTCGATGCGCAAATCACGGAATCGATTATTGGAGAGGGATCCATCCTCAAATCCTGCAGTATTCACCATTGCGTCCTTGGTGTGCGAAGCCGAGTTGAGAGCGATGTGGTCCTGCAAGATTCCCTGGTGATGGGCTCTGATTTCTATGAATCATCCGAAGAACGCACTCTTCTAAGGCAAGGAGGAGGCATCCCGCTCGGCGTTGGCCAAGGCACCACCGTGAAGGGGGCGATCCTCGACAAGAACACACGCATCGGCAACAACGTCACGATCGTCAACAAGGATCACGTTGAGGAAGCCGATCGTGCTGATGAGGGCTTCTACATCCGCAATGGGATCGTGGTAGTGGTCAAAAATGCCACCATTTCTGATGGCACCGTGATTTGATGCTGCCCGAGGCTGAATCAACACAAGATCCAAGTAGTTTTTTTGGAAATTTTGGTGTTGATCTCTACGGTTTCTTATCTAAAGCGAGGATGGTTCAACCCTGACATAGCTGTACAGATCACAGCAGATTGGAGTTGCTGTGGTCACACTGACGCCAGTTGATCGTTTCACTGGCGATGTCCAAGGCACATTTCGGTTTGATCGGTCTTGGCGTGATGGGCGAAAACCTTGTGCTCAATGCAGAGCGCAATGGTTTTTCTAGTGTCGTTTACAACCGCACCTACGCCAAAACAGAGGAGTTCCTTAAAGGGCTTGGGTCTGATAAAGCCATTCAGGGTGCCAAGGACCTTCAAGATTTCGTCGACAAGCTCGAACGACCCCGTCGAATTCTGATGATGATCAAGGCAGGTTCGGCTATTGATGCCGTTATTGAGCAGATCTCCCCTTATCTGCAGGAAGGTGATCTACTCATCGATGGTGGAAATTCCGAATTTCGTGATACCGAGCGACGTGTCGCCGACTTAGAGAGCAAAAGCTTTGGATATATCGGGATGGGTGTCTCCGGTGGGGCTAAGGGGGCACTTGAAGGGCCGAGCATGATGCCAGGCGGAACAAAAACCTCCTATGAGGCGATTGAGAGCCTTGTTTGCAAGATGGCTGCCCAAGTGGAGGATGGTCCCTGTGTGACCTACATCGGTCCTGGAGGTTCTGGGCATTTCGTTAAAACCGTCCACAACGGGATCGAGTACGGCATTGAGCAGATTCTTGCCGAGGCCTATGACCTGATGAAGCGTGTTGGTGGCATGACCGGTACCCAGATGGCTGATGTCTTGGCGCAATGGAATGCCACAGAAGAGCTCTCTTCTTATCTGGTTGAGATCACCGAAGTGTGTTTGCGCACCAAGGATCCTGACGATGGCAGTGACCTTGTTGAGAAAATTATGGATCAGGCAGGCCAGAAGGGAACTGGTCTATGGACCGTTGTCAGTGCCTTGGAGTTAGGAGCTTCAGTGCCAACCATTTACGCCTCTCTGAATGGCCGTGTGATGAGCTCAATGAAGCCTCAAAGAATTGCCGCTGAGCAGATTTTGCATGGGTCAGCGATCAAACCATTTGATCTTGGCAGTTCCGCAGATGGCATGGCGCCGCTCATGGACGCCGTCGTGTTGTCTTGCATGGCTAGTTACGCGCAGGGCATGGAGCTACTGCGTATAGCTTCTGCTGAATACAACTACAACTTGCATTTGCCCTCCATCGCGCAGATTTGGAAGGGTGGCTGCATCATCAGGTCCCGTCTGCTGAAGCGCATCCAGGATGCCTTTAATGCTGACCCTCAGCTTTCCAACTTATTGATCGATCCTTGGTTCGCAGAGCAAGTGAGCCGTCGCCTACCGGGCCTAGCAAAGGTGGTAGCCGGCGCAGCTGAAGCCGGTATCCCAGTGCCTTGCTTCAGCAGCACGCTCGATTACATCAATAGCTATCGCACGGCACGATTACCACAGAATTTGGTGCAGGCCATGCGCGATTGCTTCGGCTCACATACCTACCAGCGGGTTGACAAAGAAGGAACCTTCCATACTGAGTGGCTGGACTGAGGAGATCGTGATGACGACCTACAAAGTTGAACGAGCGAGCGACCCTGAGGATCTGGCACGTCGCGCCGCCCAGAGGATCGCATCTCATATTGATCTGGTACTTGATCAGCGTGATCGCGTTCAGATCGCTCTCTCGGGAGGGAGCACCCCCGCTATTGCTTATAGGTTGCTTGGTCAGGAGCGTCTGCCCTGGGATCGTGTGGATGTTTTCCTGGGCGATGAGCGCTGGGTTGATGCCAGTGATGAAGCCAGTAACGCCCGCATGCTTCGTGCAACACTTCTTGCTGAAGGCCCTGGATCGCAGGCTGCGTTTCATCCCGTGCCAACGGTGAAGCTGCCAGACCCTGAGGCCAGTGCCGAGGCCTACGCGAAACTCGTGCAGGAAACCTGTGCAGGTGATCCGCCGGTATTTGATCTAATGGTTTTAGGACTTGGTGAAGATGGCCATACAGCCTCTCTTTTTCCAGGAACGGATGCCCCCGCCGTTGTTGATCGCTGGGCGACTGTCGGTAGAGGGAAGGGACTAGAGAGAATCACTCTCACCGCACCGGTGCTCAGCTCTGCACGCGAGGTGATCTTTCTTGTGAGTGGTGTAGGGAAGCAGGTTGCCCTGAAGCGCTTATTGGATTCTGCTGAATCAGCTGAACGCACGCCTGCCCGCTTGGTTCAACCTCGTTCACCGATATTGGTCTTGGCAGATGTGGCTGCTGCGGCTGAATTGTGAGTGGTAAGAACTATTGCTTGCATTAGTTCAGTTCTACCTAGCATTCTTCTGTCTTCTTAGGAAAACTGACTCAAAGCAGGGAGCCAGTATATGAAGATTAAAAAAATTTCTATGCCTTTCTAAAATATAGAATTCATTTTAGATATACCTTATTTTCAAGGCAAGGAGGTTCCTGATATGGGGAAAAAGAATAGAAAGAGTAAGGGTAAAACAATATCAGCAGAATGGAAGGCAGAATATGAGTATTTCACAGATTGAGGAGATTTCTTGCTCAAATGGAAAAAAGAGAGGATCTCAGCGAGTTACGAATGGAGCTTTGAAGTAGACAAGAAAGGTTACATGAAAGGGGTCGTATACTATGACAATGATGACAATGGCGAATACAATAAAAGATACGACGAAAAATTGGCACACTAAAAGGAGATCGCTGGGAAATAGCCGAACTGCCCGACTACTCCTTTGGTGATGCGAAAATATATACAAAGTCAGGCAAGTTAACTCTCTGGGATGACGATGGAGACAAAATTGCTACTGGGAAGATTTCCGATCCTGGTGACTTTTTCTAAATAAACTGTAGTTTAAAGCCTGAAGCTTATCTAAGAATAATCAAATATTTTCAGTTTCTCTTTCAATTCAATCATTTACTCTTGCTTTTGAAGAAAAGATGCAATCCTCACCATGGAGCTGCCGCCGCAAGCCTCCGTTCAGGTTCAACTGAACGACTTCAACTCCTGGTCTAGCTTGAACGACACAATTATGGGCGGATCCAGCCAGGCTGCCTGTCGAGTGACCTCCGAGGGCCTGATCCTAGAAGGAGAACTTGTTGAACAGGATGGCGGCTTTGTCAGTTGCCGTTCACCCCTGTTGAACCCTCCTCTTGATCTTTCCAGCTATCGAGCCTTACAGGTGGAGGTGAATGGAGACGGTCGCACCCTAAAGCTTGCACTCGGCTCTCGCAGTGGGCTCTTTGGCCTCACTGAGCGTTTTTATGGTGGTTTGCGATGGGTCGCTCAATTGCCGACTAAGGCTTCTGGTACGACATCCATTGAAATCCCATTCAGCTCACTCAAACCTACGGTGCTTGCCCAGCCGTTGGCTATGCCTCTGCGCTTGATTCGCTTTGATGCATCAAGTATCAACCAAGTGCAATTATTGCATTCTAAGTTTGGTCAACCAGGAGAACTGAACCCAGAATTCCGCCCTGGCCCAATTCGAGTTTTACTGCGATCGATCAAAGCAATTCACTGATTCATTGAAAATTTTTTAGTATTAAAATGGCCATATGCATTCAGAGGGTTTTGTGTTTTTTTGCCTAATCAAATACAGCCCACTAATTAAATGTATTGTTGAATCCATTGGGGATAGATGATCAATCCAGCATAGTGATTGAATTCCTTTCAATAGTAAAATCTTGCTTAGAAATAGCCTAAGCTTTTTTCACCTCCTAGATTCAGCTGAGAGCCTTGACAGGCAATGAAATCCAACAGACTGCGCAAAATTGGTCGGTCCTCGTGGCCTCAGCGGCTGATGTCTGTTTGAAGCCCTGGCTTCATGCTGTTGTGCTCACAGATGTTGCTGATGTCGATAATCAGAAGCCTGGATCTACGCCCGATCTAACATCGGCTCAATCTGTTGATCTCATTGTTCGTATTGAATGCCGAAACCGAGAAGGTGACCGCCTTCCAGAGCATGACCTTGAACTTGAGATCTATCGCAGCGGCAACGATCTAAATCTGATGTTGACTTGGTGTGAACTGCCTGATCGTCCAATGCTTTGGCAAGGGCAGCATCCCGTTTGGATGGATGGCAACAGTGGCCAACGCTGTCAGCCGCCTGAGGATGGAGCGCCAATGGAATCGTTTGCTCGTAGGTTGAGAGCACTGCTGGTATTGCCTGAGCAGAGCTAGTTGATTAGAGATCAGGCTGGTCTGTGACAGCACCCTTGCTGGAGCTACTCACCATTCGGGCATATTTACCGAGAACTCCTGTTTGATAACGCGGCTGTGGTTTTTTCCATGCGCTGGAGCGACGCTCCAATTCATCGTTCTCGATATTGAGTTGGATCAGCAGTTGATCGGCATCGATAGTGATGCTGTCGCCTTCCTGCACAAGGCCAATCATGCCGCCGACCGCTGCTTCCGGTGCCACGTGACCCACAACTAAACCATAGGTACCTCCGCTGAAGCGTCCATCTGTGATCAGGGCCACCTTGTCACCAAGGTCTGCACCGACGATGGCGGATGTAGGAGCAAGCATCTCTCGCATTCCAGGCCCGCCAACCGGGCCTTCGTTACGTATGACGACGACATCTCCCGCCTTCACCTTGTTGTTGAGAATGGCAGCAAGGCAGGCCTCCTCGCTTTCAAAAACCCTTGCAGGCCCGGTAAGTACAGGGGTTTTGATCCCGCTGATCTTGGCCACGCATCCTTCGCTGGCCAGATTGCCTTTAAGGATCGCCAGGTGCCCCTTGGCATAGACCGGTTTCGAGAGGGGATGAATGACGTCTTGATCTGCTGAAGGCTCGGATGGCACATCCTTGAGCAGTTCTCTCAAGGTTTTACCTTCCACATTGCGGCAGTCTCCATGGAGTAAACCTGCATCGAGCAACTGTTTCATGACTTGGGGAATGCCGCCAGCTTTATGCAAATCAACAGTCACGTAACGGCCGCTGGGTTTTAGATCACAAATCACCGGTACACGCTGGCGGATGCGCTCGAAGTCGTCGATGCAAAGGTCTACGCCTGCGCTACGGGCAATCGCAAGCAGATGCAGCACTGCATTGGTGGAGCCGCCCACTGCCATGACAACGCTAATCGCGTTTTCAAATGCGTTCTTGGTGAGTAGATCGAGGGGACAGATATTTGCCTTAATGGCATCCACAAGCACTTCAGCACTACGGGCTGCGCTATTTGCTTTTTCCTCATCCTCTGCAGCCATCGTTGAGCTGTAAGGCAAACTCAATCCCAATGTTTCAATCGCGGCTGACATCGTGTTGGCTGTGAACATGCCACCGCAACTTCCTGCTCCTGGGCATGCGTTCTTCTCGATAGCGGTGAGTTGCTCCTCGTTAATCTTGCCGCTGGCATGCTGGCCAACAGCTTCAAAGGCGCTGACTACCGTGAGGTCGCGGTTAGCCAATTTTCCTGGTTTGATCGTTCCGCCATAGACAAAGACACCTGGGATGTTCATTCGGGCCAGGGCGATCATGGCTCCAGGCATGTTTTTGTCACAGCCACCGATTGCTAGGACGCCATCCATGCTTTGGGCGTTGCAGGCTGTCTCGATCGAATCAGCAATCACCTCGCGGCTTACCAGGGAATATTTCATCCCTTCGGTGCCCATAGAGATGCCATCACTGACGGTGATGGTGCCGAACATCTGGGGCATTGCACCGGCCTGGCGGGCTGCTTCTTCTGAACGTCGCGCCAGGTCATTAAGACCGATGTTGCAAGGAGTGATCGTGCTGTAGCCGTTGGCTATACCGATGATTGGTTTATTGAAATCTTCGTCGCCAAAGCCCACTGCGCGAAGCATGGCTCGGTTGGGAGAGCGTTGAGTTCCCTTTGTGATGGCGGCAGATCTGAGCATGGTGACGACTGGGGCACTCAGTCGCCAACCTAACGACCACTCAGGTCCTCGCCCCTAGATCTTCAAGCTGTCTGCGCACATCTGCAATGGCGGCATTGAGTTGTTCCACTCGATGTTCCAGGTGTTGACTGTTGTTCTCGGGATGAGAGATGGCCTCCAGGGCCTCTGATCCGTCCTGCATGCGAGGAGCGTGAAGCATGGCTCGTTGGTGGCGACTGCGTTGCCGGCGTTCTGCCTCAGAAAAAAGCCACCAGGCAAGTCCGGCAGCGCCGAGTACGGCACCGCTGATCAGGGAGGTGAGGCTGCCGGTTGCCGGCTCGCGATGCTGGCCCATAGATACTGGATCAGTTTTCAAAGTCTAGGTCGTGCCTCCGGTTCTAGTGTTTAGACGTAAAACCGGATTACCAATACCTGGACTAATCTCACCATCTTCAGTGAGTTCGGGGTCAATACAAGCGGTGTGAATCGTGAGATTAGGCATCATTTCGCCAAGTTGTTTGAGGCCTGGACTTGATGCCAGAACAGTGATCACCCTTAACCGGCGAGCCTCGATTTCTTGAGTCTGCAGAAGCTTCAGGATGGCTAATAAACGTTCACCACTAGCAATCTGATCCACAAAAACAATCACCCCGGCATTGGTTTCAATGTTGTCGGGCACCCCACCAAGACATAGTTGTGAACTGGGTAACACCCGTCGTGCTCCTTGCCAAAGATCAAGGCCCCCGGGCAGCAAGGGAATGCTCAGCAATGGCACGTTGGACTCAACTAGCGTGCCTTCTGTCTGCGCTTGAGATGTGGTTACCATTTCACGGCGGTGGGGCAACCAATCCCGCAGGGCTTCATAGGTAAGCCAGCGACCAAGTTCCTCCAAGCCTGTGGCATAGAGCGCTGGCGGTGTTGTGGTGTTGCGCAGCAATGTGAGCCAGTGGGCGATCAGTGGATGGGGGGGGACCACTACCCTTAGGGTCATTGGCATGACGCGTGGATTGGCCGGCAATTGCCATAACGTGACTGCTCAAACTACTGGCTCATTGCAATTTTCTAGTTTCATGAATCTCTCTCCCTGTTGGTGGAACCGTTGTCGAGCAGTGTTGCTTAGCGGCCTTGTGATTCTTGTGTTGGGTTTAACAGAGTCACCTGTGATGGCAATCATCCCTCCTGAATTCAGAGGAGGCCAGGCCATTGAAGAGATCTCTAAAGACATGCACGGACGTGACCTCAAGGAACAAAACTTTCTCAAGGCTGACCTGCGCGGCGTTGATCTCAGTGAGGCCGACCTTCGTGGTGCGGTCTTTAACAGCAGCCAGCTGCAAGAAGCTGATCTGCAAGGGGCTGATTTGGAAAATGTGGTGGCTTTTGCTAGTCGTTTCGATGGAGCCGATCTCAGGGGAGCCAACTTCACCAACGCCATGCTGATGCAGAGTCAATTTAAAGATGCCCTTATTGAAGGAGCTGATTTCAGCAATGCTGTGCTTGATCGTCGCCAGCAGAATGAGCTTTGCTCCAGAGCAAATGGCACCAATGCCGTTAGCGGCTCCAACACTGTTGACAGCCTTGGCTGTCGTTCTTGATCCCCAACCTGCATAGGCCTGCCTTGATTTCAAAGCGTCTACCCGTCACGGTTTTGACTGGTTTCCTTGGAGCTGGAAAGACCACCCTGCTACGTCATCTGCTCACTCATGGGGGGCAGCGTTTAGCGGTCATGGTCAATGAATTTGGCACGGTTGGTCTTGATGGCGATTTAATCCGTAGCTGTGGCTTTTGTCCGGAGGAGGAGTTGGATGGTCGAGTCGTTGAGCTCAATAACGGTTGTCTCTGCTGCACAGTGCAGGAAGACTTTTTACCCACCATGGAGACCTTGCTGAAACAGGCGGATAAGTTGGATGGAATTATCGTTGAAACCAGTGGACTTGCTCTGCCTC
This sequence comes from Prochlorococcus sp. MIT 1306, assembly GCF_047304515.1. Taxonomy (NCBI): domain Bacteria; kingdom Bacillati; phylum Cyanobacteriota; class Cyanophyceae; order Synechococcales; family Prochlorococcaceae; genus Prochlorococcus; species Prochlorococcus sp. MIT 1306. Next base: position 1,182,998 of record NZ_CP138959.1, read on the forward strand.
GCCCCCTCTTGAAAGCGCTCGACTGGCCTGCCGTACGCACTCGAGTTTATGTGAATGGAGTGGTCACAATGGTGGATGGTGAAGCCCTCGCAGCGGGTAGCCCCGTTGGGGATCCTGCCGGGTTGGAACGACAGCGACAGGAGGATCCAAGCCTTGATCATCTCAGTGCTGTTGAAGACTTATTCACTGATCAGTTGGAAGCTGCTGATTTGGTATTGATCAGTCGAGCGGATGTTGTCTCCAATGTCGACCTCCGCAAGCTCAAGAGCGAACTTGCTGAACAGGTACGCCTTGGCACGTCAATGATGCCGATCAGTCATGGCCAAGTCGATCCTGCTGTGGTATTGGGTCTCAGTACTGCAGACAATGGCTACCAACAAAAGAGCTCGCCTAAACAATTTGGCGATGACCTAATCGACGATACTGCCATTGATGTCGATCATCATGAAGATGATCATCATCATGACCACAACCATGTGGAGATGGTGAGTGGCAATGTACGTTTTGAAGGTTCTGTTGATCGGGCTACGGTTGAAGCACTTCTGCCTGAGTTGGCAACACTTCATCAGGTTGTACGCCTAAAAGGTCGCTTATGGCTACCGGGCAAAGCTTTACCCCTTCAGCTGCAGATGGTTGGCCCAAGGCTTAGCAGTTGGTTTGAGGCTGCTCCAGAGAACGCCTGGCATCCTGAGGAGGCGGGCATTGATCTGGTGGTGCTTAGTTTTGAAAAGCAAGCAGCTGAAGCGATTCGCTTTGGTCTTGAAAGCTCTTTGATGTCAGATATTGTCTAAGGGAAGTCAACTGATTAAGCAGCTCAAGAGCTGAGCGGGTGGTTATGGTTTGGCTTCTCTATCTTTCGGCTCTTGCATAGTGCCGTTCATCCAGTAGTCGATTTGATTCCGATTGTTGGCTATGTAATTATTAACGGCTTCCTCTGTTGAGGTGTTCTGAGCATCCAATAGCATGGCATCCAGCTGACCATCGGACAGCTTGAAGCGGGTGAAAAAGGCGACCACTTTGGGATGGTCTTTGTCCAGCCCTAGGCGTGCAATGGCATGGATACCTTCTTGGCCACCAAAGACACTCTTGGGATCCTTCAAAAAGCGGAGTTTATAGCGGGCAAACATCCAGTGAGGGGTCCAACCAGTTACCACGACCCATCGATCGTCATTGATAGCCCGATCGAGAACGGCTGTCATTGCGGCACCACTCGCTGAAATCAGCTTCAGATCCGATAGGTCATAGGCAGTTAGCGCTTGCTCAGATGCCTGCATCAGCCCTGATCCCGGGTCTATCCCTTGCACTGTGTTGTTGAAGTCGTTAGCAATTTTCGGGTCGCTCAGATCGCTAATGGAGCCAATACGTTGTTTTGGCACATAGTCAGGGACTACCCAGCCAATGCGACCTGAGTACATCGTGCCAAGATCTACAACTCGATCGCTTACTTTTTGCCAGTATTTATCGTGTGTTTTTGGCAGCCATGCCATTAACATCAGATCGAGCTTCCCGCGAGCAACAGAGTCGTACTGAATACCGATATCTGCCATAACTCGTTCGACAGGCTGCTCATAGTGGCTTTCGATTAGTTTTTCAGCCATCAGGCTTACTACGTCAGCATCAGCCCAGGCAGTCCAGCCGATGCGCAATTGATCTGGTTTGGCGTTCGAACATCCCGACAAGCCAGTCATCAGCACTCCAGCGATAACAAGGCTTAGATTTCGCAACTTGTTAGACATTTTCATGAGGAAGTCCAGAGGTTAGTAAAGGCTTTAAAGCGCTGCGGCAATGACTTTCTCGAAAAGTTTGAGGCAGCCAGGCTTTGTGTGAGGCGATCCAGGATTACAGCCAGAATTACCACGGCGAGCCCCCCCTCGAAGCCAAGGCCTACGTCAAGTTGTTGGATGCCTCTTAGCACCACATCACCTAGGCCGCCACCACCAATCATTGAAGCGATAACAACCATCGATAGAGCGAGCATGATGGTTTGATTAACACCAGCCATCAAGGTTGGTAAGGCGTTTGGAAGTTGCACTTTCCAGAGCAATTGTCGTTCTGAGCAACCGAAGGCGCGCCCGGCTTCGATTAGATCAACAGGGACTTGTCGTATGCCCAGGTACGTCAGGCGTACTACGGGTGGCATCGAGAAGATCAGCGTTGCGATAGTGGATGGGACAAGCCCTGTGCCAAAAAACATCACTGCCGGAATGAGATAAACGAATGCCGGCATGGTTTGCATTAGATCCAATACTGGGCGGGTAATCGCCCAGATGTGTTGGCGACGGGCAGAAAAAATGCCGATCGGGATCCCAATGATTAGTGCCAGTAATGAGGCTGCAATAACTAGGGCCAGGGTTGAGATCATTGGCTGCCAAAGCCCCATGAACAAAACGAGGTTCAGACCAAGAAGGCTGAGAATGGCGAAGCTAAAACTCACTCGCCAAGCTGCGAGTATGGCGATCAGGGGAGCTAGCAGCCAGGGCGCTGGTACGGAGAGGATCTGTTCGATTGCTCCGGCTAACCCATTAATTGCAGAATCAATTACTAGGAAAATTGGTTGCGCATGATTGAGCAACCAGTCCACGAATCTGCTCATGCCCTCGCCGACAGGGCCGGTACTGACGGTTGCAAAAACTTGGTCAATCACATCCATCATCTCAGGATCATCGAGCGCAAAAGTCGACGTGGACTCATCACGCCAATGAGGCGCTGATCTGATCCAATCACTGGAACTGGATACGGGGCGTTGGCAACAGATTTCATGGCATCGCGAATGGTGGTCTCGGCGATGAGAGCTGGACCAGTTTCAGCTGGAATGATTTTGCCGTTCTTTTGAAGCACACCTTTGAAGATATTTCGATCGTCCACGATGCACGTCGGTGCTTCTATTGCTGTATCTCCTTCTATCTGCAGCTGCCGCAAATCTGATTGATTGATTAGGCGAGCGGGTGATTCGGCAACGGTATCAACCGTGATCACAGAGGCGGCATCAACATCTTGGAAGAAATGACGAACTTGCTCATTGGCGGGTTTGCAGAGCAGCTCACGTGGCGTTCCACATTGCAGAACTTTGCCTTCTTTCATTAGAGCGATGCGATCACCAAGCATTACAGCTTCGTCTAGATCATGGGAAATAAAGACGATCGTGCGAGGTCTCTCTGCCTGAAGTTCCAGCAGTTGTTCTTGCATCTCGCGCCGAATCAGAGGATCAAGAGCCGAGAAGGCCTCATCCATGAGCAGGATTGGAGGATCAAGTGCCAGGGCTCTGGCCAGGCCAACTCTCTGTTGCATGCCGCCAGAGAGCTGTTGAGGAAGCCTGTCGAGATCCTTACCAAGACCAACACGCTCAAGTGCTTCCCTGGCCTTTTCCAGCCTTTTTTGTCGCGGAACTCCCGCAACCTCAAGGCCGAAGGCCGCATTCTCAAGTGCGGTTCGCTGGGGGAAGAGCGCAAAAGATTGGAAAACCATGGCCATTTTGTTGCTGCGAAGCTTTTGCAGTTCAGCAGCTGCCAACTGAGTGATCGGCTTGCCGTCAACGGAGACTTCACCGCCAGTTGGGAGGATTAGGCCATTGATCATGCGTAGCAGCGTGGACTTTCCTGAACCCGAAAGGCCCATCACCACAAAAATCTCGCCACTAGAGATCGACAGCGTTACATCGCGTACGGCAGCCTTAAGACCGGTTTGATTATGGAGTTGCTCCGCATCCATGCTTTGACAGTGATCGTCAAGCGCACGTTCAGGATGCTCACCAAACACCTTCCAGACTTGGTCGATGCTGATCCGGGGCGTCATATCTGACATCGACTGTATTTACAGACTATGACTGCTTGCAGGCCGTACCAAGGCACCTATGAAGTCAAATGAATTGTCTATCTTGAATCATCGGCTGAAAGCACTTATTGCCAAAGGGATTTGATGAATTATTAGGCGTTAAGGGAACTGATGTGATGTCATTAGATTTTGATTAACAGACATCCATAGAATCATTCGCTATGATTGCGAATGGGAATTGCATAAGCTGTAACGCAGCCTTGCTCAGACCAATGCCTTTCTAGCTGATTCGGGCCTTTCCCGACCTCAAAGACATGGCGCATCAAAAAAATCTTCGGGAAGTTTGAATCTGCATGACTTTGACTCAACATTCGCAAAAACCCTGCCAAGACGATCTGCAAAACTTTGGTGATAAACCGGAACAAGTACGTGATACAGACCATTATCAGCAGGAATATGTTGAGGATTTCACAGACAGATGGGATCGACTGATTGATTGGAAGGCGAGGTCCGAAGCTGAAGGCGATTTTTATATTCGAATCCTTCGTGAACATGGCGCACGTTCCGTGCTCGACGTAGCTACCGGAACGGGGTTTCATTCGGTTAGTTTGTTGAAGGAAGGGTTTGACGTCATCAGTGCAGACGGAAGCCCTAATATGTTGGCGAGAGCCTTTCAGAATGCTCGTGATCATGGTCAGTTATTACGCACTGCTCAGGCTGATTGGCGCTTTCTAAATAGAGATATTCATGGCGAATTTGATGCTGTGATCTGTCTGGGCAATTCCTTTACCCACCTATTTCGAGAGCATGATCGACGCAAGGCTCTAGCTGAATATTACGCAGTACTTAAGCATAATGGAATCCTGATTCTTGACCACCGAAACTATGACCGACTTCTCGATCAAGGTGTAGCGATACGTTCTGGGAAGGGAAATGTTTATTGCGGGAAGGATGTCAATGTCAGCCCTGAGCATGTTGATGAAGGGTTAGCGCGTTTTCAATATTCCTTCAGTGATGGCAGCACTTATCACTTGAATATGTTCCCCCTAAGGCAAAGCTACGTAAACCGTCTTATGACCGAAGTTGGATTCCAGAAGATTACATCTTTTGGAGATTATTTACCTGGCCATCAAGACCCAGATTTTTATGTACATGTCGCTGAGAAGGAATACAAAGCAGACCTTAAACAAAACTGATACGTGATATTAGAGACTTCAGCAAAATACAATCCTAATCAATCATGAATTCATCATCATCAACTGTTGCTGCTACTTATTACGACAGCAGCGATGCAGATCGGTTTTATGCCGAGATTTGGGGAGGTGAAGACATCCATATCGGCCTATACGAGACTGCCGATCAAGCCATCGCTTCCGCGAGCGAGAGAACCGTGCAAGCACTTATGGAGCTTGCAACTCAACCTCCAGCTAAAGGTTGCGTCGTTGACCTTGGCTCTGGTTATGGCGGAGCGGCACGCCGTATCGCCAAGCAATGGCAGGTCAATGTGCATGCTGTCAATATCTCTGCAGTTGAGAATATGCGCCATCGAGATCTCAACAATGCTGCTGGATTGGCCAAGCTCATCAAAGTACATGATGCATCATTCGAAGAAGTGCCATTGCCCGATGGCATAGCAGATGTGGTTTGGAGTCAAGACGCCATACTTCATTCCGGTAATCGCCTCCAGGTAATGAATGAAGTATCAAGGCTTCTTAAGCCGGGGGGTGCATTTGTCTTAACAGATCCAATGGCATGCGACGGCATCGAAGCCAACGCCCTTCAACCGATTCTTGATCGTATCCACCTATCAGATTTGGCATCTCCTGATCGTTACCGAATCTGGGCAGAGGCTTCAGGGATGACTAGAGATGTATGGCAAGAACGCACAGAAATGCTTGTGAGGCATTACACGCGGGTTCGAGAGGAACTACGTCGACGTCATCAAGAGCTTGCAAGTGTAATTAGTACGGATTATTTGAGTCGCATGGATGCAGGCCTTGGTCATTGGATTGAAGGTGGGAGTCAGGGAAGACTTTGCTGGGGCCTAATGCGTTTTACAAAGCACTAACTTAGGACTTAACACCAATTCTTCCTTTATTTTATAGTGAATCATATAAAGAATCTATCTTGGTGATTAATCAACAGGCAAGCCCATCCTCCTCAACTGGCATTAATTCCATCATTGATTTGCCAGAAGTATCCCTTTAAATTGTCCAGATAGTTAAAAATATGTGGATTCAATTTTCTAGTCGGATCAGATCATTATGGGAAAGGTCGAAGCGGTCCAGGCGATGAAGCAAGCAGATCTTTTTAAGTAGCAACCTCTTTTTGAGTACCAATCTCGATTGTCGAGCTCGGAGAGTGATGTTAAATGGTTGTTGATCGTCTATGGATCCTTCTCTAGGTCTAGCGATGCATTGGAAGAACTAGATTTTCCTGAATGGGACGACGAGTAATGCCATCCTCTCCACACCCTATCGAGTTGGCCATTGTGGTTGTCAATGGTCTGATAGTGCCCATACAACGCTTCTCGAGGGTTATCAAGCCCTTGCTAATCATCCTTCGTCCAGCTTGGTTAGGCTTACAACCTCTGCTCTTGATTCTGCACCTACTCTTGGTGTATTCGATGGCTCTGGTTATAGCCCTGGCCGAATGGCTGCTTGGATTTTCATTCACAGTCGATAGCAATAATGATCCAAGCGTTGATTCGACAGCCAAGCAGACAGATAATTCACAATCAATGGTGCTTGGCATTCATCCATCAGAGTTAAAAACAGAAGATGCATCTCAACACGAGATCGATCGGGCTAACTATCCTGATGAAAATGAATTCACATCAAATTCTTTTCAGCCAGAAAGAAAACCCTTCTTCTTAAACCTAGAAATCAAGAGAAGAGAACACACGGTAATGATTATCAGAAGTTAATTATCACCAGCTGTAAAGCATGAAATCTCCTCTACGCAAGAGTGAATAGAGAAATATAACCCTTAACTAAGAGAAGAAAGTCTCTAAAGCCAGCTTCAGCTCTAGCAAGAAACGAAACTCCAGGCTTCAAACACTTAAAAGGTTAAAACTTTTAAAAGATTAAGACCAGGAGTGTCACAAAAACCTGGCCTGGACTTTAATCGAGCCAGTATCTTGCTGCTCTTTGGTAAAACATCTAGGGCATGAGTATTCTATTATTGATTAAATCTTATTCCAAAAGCAAGCAGTTTTCCTCTTCCTCATTCTTCGTTTCAGACCCTATCCAACTTGGACCTTCGGGCCAAGCTTGAGTGCGTAATCTGATGATTCTCAATTACTCCTGAAGAATTAGCTTTATATGATTTCTTCAGGTCAGGGCCATGAATCCTAGATATATTGAGTTGATACCAATATGAATACGAACTAGAAGCTAACAATGGAACTTTCAATTAAACAGAGTGGTGTCCTTCATGGAATGCTCACTGGCACAGCAATTTCGATAGGGATCATTATTTTCGGAATTTTGCTAAATACGTTTAATTTCCATTCCAATCTTACACTCTTAGAAAAAAGTTCTGTTCTGTTTAAATCACTAATCATTCTTGCCCTCTGCCTTACTTTTTCGATTGGCCGTCTTGCAAAGCATCGCTTCTTTAGCCCAGACGAGCTTGATGGAAAAGGTCTTAGAACAGATTCTGATCGAGCCATCCTCCTCTAGTCTCTTCTTCAAAATACCCTTGAGCAGTCGGTCCTGCAGCATTCGTTTATGGCACTTGGACAATCGTTATGCCCTCAGCGTGGTTGTCTGTCGTACCGCTAGCAGCATTGTCTTTTGCACTAGGGAGAGTTCTCTTCTTTGCAGGCTATCGGCGTGGTGCGGTAGGACGAGCGCTTGGTTTCACGATGACTTTCTATACGTCGGTTTTGATGTTGATCTGCACTGTCTGTGTCTTGCCACTCTCTGCCGTTGCGGGTGTTTCCTAAGCTAAAATTGTCACTACTTTCAGCCTCGGTAGAATCAAATAGTGTGATTACGATATGATGCTCTTGATTCTTTAGCCGATAAACATACGTAGCACTTTTATCATTTCTGATTCAGCATCGAGTTACTGCATGTAAGGATCTCCTTAATCTGAATTTCGCTATCTCGTCATTAGAGGAAAGTGAAGAATTTGACCCAACCCTTAACTCTGGGTTCAAAGTTGAAACTCTTAGTCATTATAGTTGATTGATCTAGCCGAATTACGGCAGCATCAAAACCTTTCAAAGTTAGATCAATTGATCACTCCCTAGATGAGTTGGCTTTTTACTCGGTATTGTTAAAGGAGAAGAGAAACTAATGAACAACCAACTTCTGCGATTCTCACGTTTTGGACTTCGGGCATTAGCCATCACCGCAAGCACGCTTGCGCTTATCGACCTGATTAAACAACAATGGATCCCCGCGACGGCTTGCTCCGTTGCATGGGCTTTGATTGCCTGGGTGGAGCGGGATTTCATCAAAAGGTTTTCAGATTCTGCAGAGTTATGAGCATCACGAGAACTACCAGCAATAATGTTTTTGGATTTGCGACCATTCAGGAATGATGCGCACCATCTTGATCAGTGGTGCCAGTCGAGGTATAGGCCGAGCAATTGCCGAACGAATGTTGGCTGATGGCCATCGTCTTAGCCTTGGCCTAAGGGACCCTAAATGCCTAATTGGTAGCTCACTTGACCCGGCAATCGCTGGTGCTGAACAAGTGTTCATACATCCCTATGAAGCCCAGGACGTTAACGCTGCCGAAAGCTGGGTATCGGCAAGCTTGGCTCATTTCAGTGGCTTCGATAGTTTGATTCACTGTGCAGGCGTATTTCATCGCACGCCCATACGGTTTAATGATAACCAGCAGCATGAGATTGATAAGCTCTGGCAGGTGAATGTCATGGGCCCATGGTTGCTCAGCCGCGCTGCTTGGTCTCAGCTTGAATGCCATGATGAGGCGCGCATCATTGTGTTGGTCTCAATGAGTGGCAAGCGCTCCAAGGGCCGTTTGGCTGGCTACACAGTTAGTAAGTTTGCTCTGATGGGCCTTTGTCAGACCATGCGTAACGAAGGATGGGAGCAAGGCATCCGCGTGACAGCGATTTGTCCAGGTTGGGTCAATACCGATATGGCTGCCAGGGTTAAGTCATTGCCCAAAGAGGCGATGACTCAGCCTGATGACATCGCCTCTTTGAGCTCTCATTTGCTACAGCTACCTAACAGTTGTGTACCGTTTGAACTGAGCATGAACTGCACACATGAGATCTAAACCCTTAGTTGAGTTGATGAGACTTTGTTATTGGCAAAGAAATGACGAGCAAAACATTCCAAACCTCTTGAATAACATGGATTCTTTGCGATAAAAATCGTAGACATAAGAATAAGAACAGGAATATACTCTCACTAATTGGCCACCATTAAATATGACAAATTGGTCAAACAAGACAATCTTTACTGGAGTTGGACTTTTTTTATTATTGATACTAGTCTGCTAATATTCAATAACCACTCATACTGAAAGAGTTCAGGCTGTCGCGGTCTAGATATGGCGGTGAAAGAAAGATCAAGGCGACTAGCAAACTTGCCTTCATTGGAGATGTCTAGACAGGAGGTTCATGAGGGTGAGGCTTATGCAGAAGCCCAGATAAATGAAAGCTTGCGTAGCAGTGCTCGTTTTGATTTAAAAAAATTGAACTTCAGGCTGATCACCATTCAGGAAGCGACGTAGATTCACTCCTGCTTCCATTGATGCAGCATGAAGCTCAGCTCGCTGCATTGCATCAAGACCATCCCAGAACGCATTGAACAATTCAATAGAGGCAACACCCATGCCGACCATCCCCATGATTGAGAGTGGGAGGCTCAACCAAGGGAAAACCAGTAGCAATACACCCAGCAAGACACTGACTGCGGCACCCTGTTTAACTGATTCCCAGACAGTTGTGCTAATCATTTGGATTTGTACGGTGCGGCTGATCGCACCCCGCTTGCGCAATGCTTCGGTTCTTAATCCGCTCAGAAGAGTTTGGTAGATGGCATAGACGGCCATCCCGCCGAGCGTTGATTCGGCCACGATTTCACCACCATTGATGGCTCCTCCATTGAGGTTGATATCAATCGATGTAAGGCCTGCGATCGCCGCGATCTCTAGTCCTGCTCGTGGGATGCGGAAGGGATCTCGTTCGCGGGTCATGGCCGTAGAAATAAGGTAGCAATACTCAGCATCAGTGTAGGTACCTGATGATGCAACCAATCATCATTGGGATTGATTCATCATGCTCAATATTGTTATGTGATTGCATTATCTTTATGATTGGATTCAATAAAATTTTCTGCATTTGACTGGGGTGGAGGCTGATGGCGATCGTTCAAAACTATTGGCAATTGGCTGGCAATGGTTACCCTGCCTTTGAATAGATTCTCTTTTCAATTCAAGATCTTTCGAGAAAACGTTGCGAATGGTGCTCAGATCCAATAGCTAGTGCTTAATCTTTTGGCAAGTGTGGAATCAAATTCTTGACAATCCTTATCCTGATCATGCAATGCACGATTTCGGGTCAGGCATTAGAGAACTTTAGCCAGACTCATGATTTCAAATCAGGCTATCAACAAAAGAGAATGCAAATCATCGGCAATATATTAACATAAACCATGAGAATCCTCAGCTTAATCCAATCATCAATCGTATTTTTGTTAATAAAACAAAGCCGCAACTCTATAGACTTATTCAGTCTTCATTCAACCCGAAATGTTACCCCCATAACTGCGGTGATGTCTTTTTTAATTGTGCTGGTGTCGTATGATCCATAACTACTCATTTGTGTAGAGTTAGGGACTGTGATCTGGAATGTGCCGGTATCGGCGTTGGTGATTGCGCCAATACTTGAGCCTGCTTCCTGGGCAATAACCTTTGCTCGTTTGCGTGCATCACGAGTAGCTTTTGCGAGCATGTCAACTCGCTTGGCTGCAAGCTTTGTAAAAGTGTAGGAGGGTCGATTAATTGAAAGAGGTACCCCTTCACCAATTAGGGCACTGATCTTTCCTGAAATCACGTGGATTTTTTTAACATCCCAACTTCCTATCAGAACAGCCTGAGTTGTCGTCCAAGTTGTTGATAGCAGCTCTCCCGTCTTTGGGTTGCGAACTTGATCTTTATTAGACCTAACAGTCCCTAATTCTATCTCATCAGGCTTGACTCCATTGGCTTTTAGAAAGACCATCGTTTTTTCTAACGATGGTTTTAGCAGCTGATAGGAAGCCTGCTGGTTGTAGCCAGTTTGTTGAACATTTACAGACCAATCGACATAGTCGCTCGTAATACGCTCTGTACTGGCTCCGGTGACAGTAATTGTGTCATTACTACTGCGGATTCCCTTGACTAAGATTGACGATGCTGCGACGATTCCGCACACGAAAACAGCCGTTGCAAAGACCAGTGGTGGAGTGCGTCGCAGCAACTGACAAGTATTATCAGTCCACTTGCTTAGCAAGCTTCGACTTTGCGGTGAGGTCATGACTAGCTGACTCTATTAACCAATCCTAGTGATTTTCGTGCCAATGGCTAGTCAATTTTTTGTTAACTTAACCTTGTCAGACTTGCACGAAAATGATGATAGTCACAATACTCAGATTGGCTTATTGATATTTTTTTTCTTTAATCCCATCAACGACAACACCCCTCTTCTTTCTTTTGAGATTAGATGCATGGAAAGTGATCGTTAGATATTTCATTACATTTTATCGGTGCACAGTTCAGTACTCATTTTTCATTAGTTTGTTCAATTTATTTAAATGTTACTATGCTTATAATTCTTGATATTTAGACTTTTGGCAATCCTAAAACGTGAAAATAAATACGTAGCTCAGGGGAATAGTGAATACTGATCTGGATGATCGATACATTCGGCACGTTCGCTTGGTGCCTTGATTACAGCTTCTTCCCCAAGCAGATGCGAAGTTAGCCATGGACGACGTCCAATCCCCTGGGTCCGGAAACCAAGGGGATTTTTCATTGTGATTCTCAGTTTTTCTCGTCTCATTTAGGAGAGTTGCTCATTAGGACTGAGCTGAATGCCGGCCCGCTGAGGGAGGCCAGCAGAGCCTCCTGCCTCACTGACGATTTTAAGTATTTCTACTGTTGAATCTTGTCACTGATTCTTTTGGTTGAACTATGCCCAGTTCTCATTCACTCTGATTAGCTCCCTTTTAAGGACCAGCACACATTCGATCAAGAAATCAATAGCGAAAGTTGCTGTACGTTCTGCAAGGATACTTACCCCCCTATTCATCCATACTCGTAAAGATTTGTTGCGACCACGGCCTTGCAAAAGTCGTGAATGGTCCCTTTTGGAACGACAGCTTGAGAGAGAATTCAGACCGTATCTTGATTTCCAGAACAGCTTCATCCTTGTAATCCAAAGCGAAGAGGCGCGATCCATGCAGGATTTTGTATCCGCATGAACAACAAACCCTGCCGCGCAAAGTGCATAATTCGTTTGTAGCGATAGCTACCAAACGTTCACCCTGATCATTGCAGGGCGCAGTTCGAGCCAAGCCATGGAACGGGGACTTGGACGTCATTTCGGACTCTGAATCATGACCACGCTTCTTTATCGCGGCCAGCAGTATGCCCAGCACAAAGAAGTTGCACCTAAGCAACTCGTAGAACTGACATACCGCCGCACTGTCTACGCAAACAACAAGCTGAAAGCAGCCCAGGCCCATCCTGTGCTCACCTATCGCGGACAGGAGTACCAGAAGTAATTCATTTGGCAATCACTTCTGAAAAACCCTTTGACCTCGCCCCGCTCGTCGGGGCTTTTTTGTGGTCTGAGCTTGTCTAGCGCCTCTCAACTATTTGCAGCTTTCTTGCAAAGCTTTTTCGCGATCATCAAGTCATCTTGTTTCTACTTCTCAGTTCGGGACTTGTGGATGCCAGGATTGCTTGACTTGGTTTTGCACCAAGTCACTGCGAGTGTCATCAGAACCTGCTATCTCCAGAGGGTGTTCCAACGAAGCCATGAGTCGTCAAATCGCCGCAGGTCTAACCGTCATATTCCTGCTAGCACTACTGGCCAGTAACCCCTCATTGAGCGGTATCCCCATCTATGGGCATACGTCTCTGCTTGAGTTCTGGGTGAAGAACATCGCTTTGGCGATGCCCCCAGCATTCACCCTTGGCATGTGCACAGTTCTTCTCTACAAAGGCTTCCGCTACCCCAGAGGAACAGTTTTTACCATTCTTGGTCTGCTTCAACTTGTATTTGTGGGATGGCTTATTTGGCTAACGTTTCAAGCAGGAGCTGTCTGGGTGTCTTTACCAATCCTTCTAGTGGCTGCCTTTATGGGACCAAAGTCGGCTAGAGCGACTTGGAAATGGCTCGGAGTTGATCGCTATTACAGAATCAAAGCGGAAACAGATGCCGATTGATTGAGCTTCTTTTTTATCTTGTGTGTTGGCAAGCCTCCCCAATTATCACTGGGACCATGCCCAGAGCTGGCCGCCCTCACATATCCAAGTAAGCGAGGTTGGTTTCTCCTCCTGCAAACCAGCTGATTCGGGATACAGCAATGAGTATTACTTACGAGAGCGCAAGGCTTTTGAGCGCGTTTTGATTTGAATTGAGCAAGGTATGCAGGCCTCCAGACCGACAGCTGGGGGCTCTTTTTTGACTAACCACTACAGCTGGTAGCTAACAGACCGCTTGGTGGGCTATGAATGGTACTGACTAAGCTCTTGCTAAAATGCTGTTTGGCTTTACTAAAAAGCAGCTCTTGGGCTGGTGGCTTTTAACAACTGGAGCCAAGGTCACCTTAGGAATTTGGCTATTTGGTCGAATGGGCTGGGATTTGCCCTGGTGAAAGACCATAGATAGGCCTCCCAAGGCTTTTCAGATCTGTTGATTAAACAAGATAGTCCTGCGCTGTATGCATTTAGATTTAAGTGGCAACTTTCTGCCTAGTTAATTAATTTCCAGAATCTTTTTTTTCAATCACATAGACTGAATAAACAAGAAAGACGTCATTAGTTTGTCACTTAAACCAAAGTGCTGTTTCCGCTTTTATCAAGCATTTCCCCTTAGTCACTTCTCAGTTTTTGATCAGATCAACAAGGAAGGTGCGATGCTGAATTTCCTTTTTTGTTTTAGGCAAATACTTCCACTTGACTTAATGGTAAGGGGTGGTTTAGGCATCATGCCTTAGCTATTTACCTCAACAATGTCATAGTATTCTCTTTCATCCTCATCGCAACAGCTGAGATCAGCATAATATCTTTCCAATACATTATGTGCCTCATCATAGCTGGAAAAATACCTACCAGCGATCTCATCTGATTGGCCGTCAGTTCGTATTATTTGAAAGGTGTTGGCCAGCTTGTTGTTGTTACCCATCTCGGCCACAAGTGCTCGACATTCAGCATCAACTCCCTTTTTTGTTGCCCACTCTGCAATTGCGCTTTTTTTCTCGTGAAGTTGCAACAATTGCATTGCGATGCCACGTAGGGTGTCAAGATCCTGACACTCCTGGATTGTTCGACGCAATTTCTCGGTCTGAAACTGCATCACAGTGCTTGGCTCAATGGGCTTCTCGACTGACAATGCGGGATACCCTGCGCAAAGGAACCTCAGCCATTGTGGCATCTGCTTGTACGTGCATGCATAGAAACATCGGGATATAGGCAAGCTTGAAAAAAATGGGCTTTGATTATTACTAACAAAAACTTTACGAGCAAATACACCTAATATTAGAAAATCATATTTTATTTTTTTGCGCAAAAAGCAATCAGCAAATATGGATTAGCAAGCCTTATTAAGGCAATCTCAGTTCTTCGCCTTGACTTCATTCTGCAGTCTTTCAAAGGGAGGGCCTGCAGCATTTGAGTTGGTATTCAACTGCGCATTGACTTCTGTAAAAGCTGATGTGGCAACAGTCGTTACAAAGCCAATCGCAATAGTGAGTGTGATGATCTTTTCGATTTCTAATTCGAATTTATTTGTTGTCATGGGTATAGCCAAATGATGATCATTGATTCATTGATGCAATGATTATCTATGGCTTTTATCAGTTAGTGAGTGACTGTGCTCATGGCGACCTGTGATTTTGATTACAGCGTTAACTGGTCATTCCAGCTGTCACCGCAAATGCTTATGGAACAGATTTCCGCGATTACTCCTTGAGATGATTTGATAGAAGGACTTTTTAGGGAAACAATTTTGTTGATCCTTACTTGGATCTTGATTGTCTTTGCTGCAGGAGCAGCACTCGGCTTGTTACTGCTGCTGTTCAGTCTTGTACGTGTGTTCCAAAATGCTCCAACCTTAAATTCCAAGCAGTTTCAGCCTGGGCAGCTACCTAGCAAGGTGGAAACCCTCAAGAAAACTGAGCTCACAGTGGTTGTTCCTGCTTATAACGAGGCCACCAACATCAAGGTGTGCCTGAGCAGCATTTTGACCAGTGATCCACCCTGCAATAACTGGAGAGTGTTGTTGGTTGATGACGGGAGTACTGATGAAACCGTTCAAGTTGCAAGCGATGTGGCCTCAGTCTTAAAGCTCGAGGAAGGTCGCTTTACAATTTTCAACGCCGGACCAAGACCCTTGGCGCAGCGTTGGGTAGGCAAGAACTGGGCCTGCTCGCGCGCAATGGAGCTTGTGAGTAGCACCTGGGTGCTGTTTGTAGATGCAGATGTGGAGCTTCACCCAGCAACCCTCAAGCGTGCACTGAATCAGGCGATTGAGGAAGAAGCAGATCTACTGAGCCTGGTACCACGTATTAACTGCAGCTGCTCCGCTGAATGGATGGTGCAACCGATCATGGCCTGTCTTTTGGCTGTAGGTTTTCCGATTAAAGCCGCCAATGATCCAGCTGAATCAACAGCATTTGCCGCTGGACCATTTATGTTATTTCGCCGATCAACGTATGAGGAGATTGGCGGTCATCGCGCACTGGCTGATGTAGTGATAGAGGATCTGGCTCTAGCTCGTGGAGTGAAAGGCGGGGGATTTCGACTTCGTTATCTGCTGGGGTTAGATGCATTGCAATTGCGGATGTACGACAATTTTCCTGCGCTTTGGGAAGGCTGGAGCAAAAATTGGTTTCTAGGCCTAGATAGCAGTATCGTCAAAGCAATCGGAGCATCAGCACTAGTGTTCTGGATGTTCACAGGCCCCTGGCTAGTTTTGTTTCTGATAATAGTTAGCCTGCTCTGGATCCCTTTTTATGGGGCACAATTAGTTGCCTTTACTTTTTCAGTAATTGGTGTATTGCTTCAGTTCATTCTACGTCTTTGGACACGTCAGAAATTCGAGGTGCCGCTAACGAATTGGTGGTTGATGAGTGCAGGTGGCATCCTTATTGGCTTACTTGGGCCAACTTCAGTTTGGAGGACACTGACTGGACGCGATTGGACCTGGAAAGGCCGTTCCTTGGCTTGAAGAGTGTTGGCTATCCATGAATTAGACTAGTCGCATCAACTATTAATTAATACTAGAATTAAATTCATTCATCTTCCAGCAGAACACTCAATAGGCTCATATTTCTATCATGCATTATCTTTAACGATTCCAAGCACTGACGATATAGATAGATAGGCATGTCATTCAACCATGTCTAGCCCTAATCCTGAGCATCATTACTGTAGATACATTCATTTCAATAGATCGTTCGTTTGACTGGCGTGTTCTTTTTGAGCTTTCGTCTTTTTTGTTTTGTCTTTATAAACTCAATCTTCTTTATTTCAACCTGCATGACTTCTTTCCCAGCGGCCGTAGAACATCGAAAACCGGTTAGCTGTAATGCCATGGGCAATCACACTCAAAACAATGGTGACCGTTGTGGTAGTAAGGATCACTTGTGCGTTTGGAAGCGCCGCGTCTACCACCATCACAACAAACACAATGCTGGCTAAACCTCTTGGCCCAAACCAACCAACGAAGAGTTTCGTCCAGTGATCAAGTCCAAGGCCGCTTGTTGCTAAGGCAACCGGAACAATGCGCACTAGTGTCAGGCTTAAAGCCCCATAGACAACACTTGCGACTGTGATGTTGCTCCAGGCATCGGGCACCATGGCACTGCCAAATAGAACCCAGGTCAGTAGGGCCAACATGTCACCCATTGCCAGAGAAGCCACCATCTCACCGTCCTTGAGTTCTTTGCGACTGCAGATCCCATAGAGAAGACCAGAGATGAAACAGGAAATGAATCCGCTCCCATGGAGGGTTTGGGCGAGGGTGTAGGCACTCAGGGCCAGGGCCACCGTGATCAAAGGCCTCCAATCCTCAGCAATCCATTTGCGTTGTTCTGCCTGATCCCTTAACCAACTACCCAATAATCCAATAAAGGCTCCTATCACGAGGCCGATTCCTATTTCACTGACAAGCAGCTGGCCGAAGCTCTGCAATGCATCCTTCGGTCCATTGATCTGGTCAAGATGACCAGATGAGATGCCAAGAAAACACAACAACATAGGAACACAAATTCCGTCATTGAGGCCACTTTCAACATTGAGGTCTTCGCGGATAGCTTCTGGTACTTCGAGGTTGGTGGTCACGGCTTCGCCAAGTGCCGCATCTGTTGGAGCGAGCACCACAGCAAGTAGGGCTGCTTCAATCAGGCCTAGTTCAGGCAATATCAATCGGGCTACCACGAAACCCATCAGAATGCTGAGTGGCAGTCCGAGCAGCAGCAGACGCATTGGCAGGCGGACACTGTTGCGTAACACTGCCCAGTCCAAGGCTGCTGCATCGGTGAACAACACAAGACCCAATGTGATCTCAGCCAGACGCCTTAGCAGCGCTGAATCCAGTGAGATGTTGAGCCAGCCCAGGTTGGCAGGGCCAAGGACTAAGCCCAGCGCAACAAAGACCAGTGGTCCAGAGACTGCTGTCCTGGACAATCGTCTTGAAAGCAGGCAATAGGCGAAGATCACTAAACTGATCACTGCCAGGTCAAGGTCGCTGTGCAGCACGGCTAGTGGTGAGTTTGTGTCCCCTTGATGCTGCCCATAATTCGGATGTAGATCTCAAAATCCACCATCCATGTTCAGATCTGGTTGATGGAAGTTCTGTGAAACCGATTCATGCCCCTTGAGCGGTTTGCCACGATGCTTTGTTACTGATCTTCAAAAGAGGTGGTCTGTTTCAACCAATGATTCAATAGGCCTTGATTAGGGCGCTATTGCGAAGGCAAGGAACGACAAGAATATTGATAGCTATGGGTCTTGTTGAGCTACAAGCAAGCACAGGACTTTGTGCTTGCATAGGCAATACAGGCCTATTCCGTAGTCATACCAGGTGGTCTCGAGGTTTGCGTACTTGAAAACAACAGAGTCGCTACCTGAGGGCCTCTAAACAGATTGAGGCAACATCCCCTGTGCTCCCAGGTTATGCAGCCAGGAACAACAGTTCACTATCTTTAGGGGTTGATAGCAGAGACACCAGCTCTTGAAAAAATCAAGCCAAGCCTCAAGACTGACATTCGCTAGACGGGTGAGGCTTAAGCTTTTTTAGAATCGACTCGTTGAGGCCTGGGCTTAGGTGTTGTTTCGCTCTCTTTGATCAAGTGCTGCAATCTGTTCACAGATTTCAGTAGATTTCACGCACACAGCAGACGTTCCTTCGTTGATTTCTACGTATGTCAGATCAAACCGTAGAACAGGAAATGACTCCAGCAGTACTGGGGGGTGATAACCCCAAGTATCCAGGAGTTCCGGTGACGTGTAATGGCAATCATCTTGTCACCAAGTGGGTAGAAACGCGCATTACGGAAGGAGGTGTCTATTACCCAATTACACCCTCAACAGAGGGTGGCGAAATATATCAACAGTCTTTTGCGGAAGGGGCTCTTGATGTATGGGGAAACCAAAAGTTATCTGTTGAAGCAGAGGGTGAACATGCCGCGCAAGGCGGTGCTACTGCGGTAGCGATGACTGGTAAGCGCACAGTTAACTTCACCTCTGGACAGGGAATTGTATATGCAATGGAACAGTATTACCATGCCCCGGGAAAGCTCTCGACAATGGTTTTGGAGGTTGGAGCTCGAGCCCTGACCAAGCATGCTCTTAATGTTCACTGTGGCCATGATGATTTCAATGCGGCACTAGATACTGGATGGACGATGTTAATTGCCCGTGATGCCCAGCAAGCTGCAGATCAGGCAATTATTCTGCGTAAATGTAATGAATTAGCCTTAAATCCAGGCATGAATATTCAAGATGGGATGTTGACAACCCATTCTGAACGTACTTATCGAGCCCCAGAAGCGGATCTACTACGTGAATATCTAGGTGCACCAGATGACCAGATAGATTGCCCTACTAAAGCTCAAAGAGAACTGTTCGGAGTTCGGCGTCGCCGAGTTCCCGAAATGTTGGATTTAAAGAATCCTGTGCTTTTAGGTCCGGTTCAAAATCAAGAACACCATATGAATGGTGTCATAGCACGTCGTGATAATTTCAATGAGCCTATCCTTGAATTCCTTGAGCAATGCTATCGAGAATTTAGTCAATTAACAGGCCGCAACTACGGTCTTATTCAAGAATATAAAACCGAGGAAGCGGATACAGTCTTTATTTCTCTTGGTTGTGCAGCTGAAAACATTGAAGCGGCATGCGATTACCTAAGTGAGCACCGCAATGCCAAGATTGGTTCTATTCATATAAATGTTTTACGTCCCTTCCCTGAAGCGGCATTAATTAATGCTTTGCGTGGGAAAAAGAATGTCATTATTTTAGAACGAACAGATGAGGGCTTGGCTGGTGATAATCCATTAGGTAGAGACATCCGCACTGCTCTAAGTAAAGGACAGGAGTCTACTCAGTATGGAGGCATGATGCCTGCAATAACACTTGAGCAAACACCAAGAATTTTTCGCGGAAGTTATGGGCTTGGCTCTAGAGATTTTCGTCCGGAACATATCATCGGAGCTTTTGAATATGCCACTGGGGAGATTGCCCGGAAAGACGGCAAAAGTGCAGCTGATGGCGAAGCTTATTTCACACTAGGCATTGATCACCCCTATAGCGTGGTTTCTAAAGAGACACCATCGCTATTGCCGAATGGAGCGATTGCTGTTCGATTCCATTCGATTGGAGGCTGGGGAATGATCACCACGGGTAAAAACCTTGGTGAAATTATCGGTAAGTTTGGGCAAATGATTTCCGAACGTGATCCAACCTATGATCAACATGGCCAATTGGAAGAAAAGCTCTTCATTATGGCCAACCCCAAATATGGCTCCGAAAAGAAAGGAGCCCCTACTAATTATTTCCTAACAGTTGCGGCTGAAAAGATACAAGTGAATTGTGAGCTCAATCATGTTGATGTGGTGCTCTGTTGTGACCCCAAAGCATTCACACATACTAATCCGCTGGCGGGTTTAAATAAAGGCGGTTGCCTTGTATGGGAATCAAGTGAGCCCGCGTCTGAAGCTTGGGAGCGAATTCCCTCAAAGTATCGCAAATTTATCAAGGATAACGGCATTCGTGTATTTATTCTGCCTGGATTCGATATCGCTCGAGAAGCAACAACTCGAACTGATCTGCAATTAAGGATGCAAGGCAATTCCTTCCTTGGTGCATTCTTCAAAGTTTCAACCTTTCTGCAGGATCACGAAATTAGTGAGGCAGCGTATAAGGAGGTTGTTCGCAACCAATATCAAAAGAAGTTCGGACGCTTTGGTGACGCGGTAGTTGATTCAAACATGAAAGTTATGGCTGGTGGCTTTGAACGGGTTGAGGAAATTGCTTATGGAAAAAATAAGGATGTAGATACTTCAAGCATGCGTAATCCCATGCTTGCACCAAAGGATTCTGCTCTCATTGAGATTCCAGCAACTGCAGGTTGTGCTGCTAGTGGCTGTTCGTCTTGTGCGATGCCTGATGGACAAGCCAATAGGTCACCATTCCAAACACTGCAGAAATTTGATTCAGAATTCCGAAACGACTTGGGCTATCACCAACCATCAGGTGCTTTTGCAAGCTTATCTGTTATGGGACCTGCCAGTGGCGCGACACAAAGTAAATATGTAGCCAGGCGCGAAACCCCAATTTACATCGCAGAGAATTGTACTCAATGCATGGAATGTATCGCTGCATGCCCTGATACTGCCTTGCCTAATACAGCACAAGATGTAAGTACAATTCTTGTCACTGCCATACGCAATTATGTCATTGATGAGAATGCATCGAAGCAACTTTTGAAGGAGGTACCTGGATTAGATCAACGTTGCCACGAAAAAATGAATGACAATGTTGCATCCAAAACCAAACAGCCATTTAAAACTATTCTAAGTAATGAGTTGAATGAGCTTACATCAATCGATCAATCTTCCCGTAAGCAGCTAATTGATATTGTTGACAAGTTACCACTTGCTTATAACAACACCCCTAGTATTTACAAAAGTCTTGAGAAGAAGAATCCTGGTAGTGGGGGTATCTTTTCTATTTTTGTTAGCGACCTCTGCAAAGGATGTGGGGAGTGTGTTCAGGTTTGTGGCGAACATGATGCCCTGCGAATGAAGCAGGATACGCCTGAACTTAATGCCGATCTTACAACTGCCCAAGTGTTTAGCCGCTTATTACCAGATACCAGTCAAAAGTTTCTTGGGCAATATCAGTCTGAATCACCAGAATCTTCTCTTGAATCAGCCCTGCGGAAGCACTTGATGGTACGGAGTAATTACGAGTCTCTTGTCTCTGGAGATGGTGCTTGTGCAGGCTGTGGCGAAAAAAGTGTGCTGAGGGCCGCTGCTTCTATCACAGAGGCATACATGAGACCGATTTATCACCAAAAAGCAGAGCGGTTACGCAATAAAGCACAACTATTAGAAAAATGTGGTGTCACAAGGTTGGCAACTCTAAAGACTCAAGATGATGATGAATATAGTTGGTTTAAGCGTTCTGTAGCCCATGCAGTAATGGGTCTTGGTGGTGAAAACGAAGATGATACAACTCTTCGGCTCAATAGATTTGGTGAGATCACTGATCAAGAAATCATCACAGCACTGGTAACAGTCCTCAATCAGGATGCCTTTAATCACTGTGATCTACAGGCAGTTGATGGACGTATGGCAAATGGAATGTGCACCATGTATATGGGTGCTCATACTGGCTGCAATACGGTTTACGGCTCTACGCCTCCCTCCAATCCTCATCCATACCCCTGGATGAATTCCTTATTTCAGGATGGCGCAACCATTAGTTGGCTGATAGGAGAATCTGCTGTCCTCAATCATGCACGTCGATCTGTGACTCCGGAACGACTTGCTACAGCACTTCTCGATCGTGACATCAATGTTTGTAGTGAGCGTGAATACTTCGAGCTAACTCATCTTGATGACTCACTCATGACTGATCAGGAAATACGTGAGTTACCTAAGGTTTGGGCGATTGGTGGTGATGGAGCTATGGGCGATATAGGTTTCCAAAACGTTTCAAAGGTCGTCTTGCAAAACCGTCCAAATGTGAAATTACTGATGCTTGATACCCAGGTCTATTCCAACACCGGAGGTCAAAACTCTGACAGCTCTAACATGTTGGGTGGATATGACATGAACCAATTTGGTGTTGCTTCGCAAGGTAAGCTCGTAGAGAAGAAAAGTGTTGCAGAAGCATTTACATCTGGCCATGGTTCGCCATTTATTGCCCAGGTTTCGATGGCAAATTCAGGGAAAATGTATAAGGCAATGCTTGATGGACTTGAATATCGTGGTACAGCCTTTTTCCAATGCTATACATCTTGTCAACCAGAGCATGGTATTGGTGACGACATGAGTGCCTATCAGGCTCGTATGATTCGCGATAGTCGTGGGATGCCTGAGTTTATCTATAATCCTCGCGCTGGCGAGACCATCCAGGAAACATTTGAGCTCAAGGGTAACCCTTCAATCAATCGAGACTGGAGGGCAGCTAAATATCAATCAGATGGAAAGCCATATAATCTCACTGTTGCTCACTGGGCTCTTACCGAAGCACGTTTTCGCAGACACCTCAAAGAGATTCCCGAAGCACAAGTTGACGAGTTTATACATATCGATAATATGCTTACTCTAATTAGGCAGCAAGATGTTATTTATAGAAATGTTTTCAATGAGAATCATCATGCCTATGTGCCTGATTGGGGTGTCTATTTCAAGGCTGAAATCAATGGCAAGTTTAAGTATTATGCGGTTAGTCGTCAGATGGTTCTCTTCCATGTAGAGCGCCGTAAATCATGGCGGATGATGCAAAGCCGTGCTGGACTGCACAACGAAGACTATGCAGCACAGAAGAGCATATTGCAAAAGCTGGATTCTGGTGAGTTCACTCGAGATGACTTGATTAGTCGAGGCAGAGAGTTGATGAATGAACAAATTAAACAAGCCATCCACTAGCCAAACTCACTTCATCCAATTCTTATATATATTATTGACGCAATAGAGCCCCAGAGAGTATCTCTAGCCCATTATTTTATTAGGGACTTGTCTCATGCTTAGCATGATAATCTATATCCTCTTGTAAGTTAAGATTTCATCAGAGAGTCTTACTTACCATCAGCCAGACAGCTAACAACCAGGGTCAGCACAGTCCACTCAGCTCTTCTTTACTTTAGCTGCATAGTATTGCTCAGATAACTATAATTTTTGTGTTATATTTTTCCTATACCTGCATCTATTGATTCGCTATTCAGGATTTGCATAAGCTGTCTATCCTTGGCGGATCACTCATGAAGATATTGGCAATTTGATTTGCCGGGTGAATTCTTTATTTAAGATTTAATAAATCATAAAAACCTAATTGAGGCTGGAATAATAAGACCTGAATTTATAATCTCAATAAATGTTGCGATCAGTGGCACGACTATAAATGCTTTTTTGGTTGGCCCATACTTCCTTGATATTGCCGTCATATTTGCGAGCCCAGCAGCCGATGAACCTATCGACATGCCCGCAAATCCTGCGCAAATCACAGCTGCGTCGTAGTTGCGACCCATCAGCGGAAAAACAAGATATAGATTGACTATGATAGAGAGGATAGTTTGGAAAACCAATATCAACAGCAAGACCGGAGGGAGATCCAAGAGATCCCAAAACTGCAGACTCATGATTGACATTGCCAGAAATGTGCCAAGGGAAAGCTCTGCCAGAAGTAATAATGCAGCTGTTTGCTTAGGCCAAATTAGAAAATCATTTGAAATCTTACGATCCGGAAAAATGCTGCTCAAAATGATTCCAACGATCATAGAAACAACAAAAAGTGGCAGTTGAATATCTAACTTAAAAAGAAATCCCTGGCATATTTTCCCGAGAATAATACAGATATTGACAGCCAGCACTGACGAAAGAATACTGTTGTAATCCAATTTTGATGCTAATTGATTATTCAATTCCTTCTTGTTTGTATTTTCATCTCCATTCCTGTTTTCATTATATATTTCTTTTTTATGATCTAAATTCAGATGATTTTTTCGAATCAAGTAATTGGCGATTGGCCCACCTATTAGGCTGGCAAACAACAACCCAAATGTAGATGCTGCAACGCCAATTTCCAAAGCATTCTTGATGCCAAATTGTTTTGCAAAGGTTGGCGCCCATGCGATGGTCACACCATGGCCACCTGCAAGCGAAACTGAACCCAAAAGTGCTCCAAGGCCTTCTTGGAGTCCAAATAGATTAACTGTCCATTCACCGAAAATGTTCTGAATCGTAATGAAAGCAATAACCAGACCGAGTAATATTCCAAGGGCTTTCCCACCCCTTCTCATGTTGATTAAATTTGAACTTATACCAACCGTAGTAAAGAAATAAATAAGCAAGAAGTCTCTTGCACCAAGATCAAATACAACCTCTATATCCGTTGTCCATTTCACGAGTGTGATTGCTAGTGCTGCAATCAGTCCGCCTGTAACAGAATCAGGAATCGATAAATTCTGCAGCGCTTGAATATTGCCATTGATGCGCTTGCCAATAAACAGTACAAGGATACCGATTGAGATTGATATCAGCGATCTAATTTCAAATGTATCCATTGCCTATTGAATTGATGTTTAATTATAATTTCTTTACGGCTAGTTACTTCTAGCGCACAGGTGCTTTAGAAGTAACTATTTATTTCACAGGTCATTCTAGATCTTTGGGCTTCGATAGATCGCCTGCTTTCTCAGCTTTAATCCAGTGGGACGTCCCCATTTCATCAGACCTTCCCTAACCGCAGAGTTTTCCCACTGATCAAAAAATGGCTGGATAGCTGTCATGTGACTTTACTGTTTATGAGCATATCTGCATCTTTCCACTGCCCCCTTGGCTAAAGCAGATGTGTTGGTTTTTGGCGTAGAGCCAGCATCATCGACTTCTCTGCCCCACGTCCATCGTAACTATTGCCTGGAATCCTCTGGCAATTTCAATACCCTATGACCACTGCACTTATCAGTTCTGCTTGCATGCTTCATCAATAGCATTAACAAGACCAGTTTTGTAATGACAATCAGCATTGTTTTGATCGTTGAATCAACCATCACCATTCACCACGCAAGCAGTGCGGGCCTAGTGGCCTAGGTCTTAAACGCGCTTTCATCCTTTAAAGCGGGTGCCTTGAGCTGCGAAGATTTAACAATCCACTTCCTACAGACCGTGCCGCGATTTCATGCCCGCGTTCTTGTCAGTCTGCGTCCTTCAGTGCTTGACCCGGCTGGAGAGGCTGCTCGATCTGCTGCCAATCGCCTTGGGGTGGAAGGCATCAGCAAACTGCGGATCGGAAAGGTTGTTGATCTTGAGCTCGAGGCTGATAATGAAACGGAAGCACGCAAGCAGCTGGAACTGATCAGTGATCGCCTGTTTGCCAATCCCGTGATTGAAGATTGGAGCCTTGAGCTTCAGCCGGTTCCTACAACCACCGCTTAATTCAGCCATGAGTATTGGTGTTGTTGTCTTCCCTGGCTCAAATTGTGATCGCGATGTGCGCTGGGCAGCGCAAGGATGCTTGAACATCCCAACGCGCTTTCTCTGGCATGAGACCCGTGATTTAAATGGTCTTGATGCTGTTGTGCTTCCAGGCGGGTTTAGTTATGGCGACTACCTCCGTTGTGGTGCAATTGCCCGCTTTGCGCCTGTGCTTGAGTCGCTGGTGGAATTTGTTGCACGTGGCGGCAGAGTGCTCGGCATCTGCAATGGCTTTCAGGTTCTGACTGAACTAGGTCTGCTCCCTGGAGCTCTAACCCGCAATCGAAGCCTTCATTTCATCTGTGAGGATGCTTTGCTGACTGTGGAAAGCAACCGCACGCCTTGGCTAATGGGTCATCAACGCCAGGATGCTCTCACCCTGCCCATTGCCCATGGTGAGGGTCGATATCAGTGCAGTGACGAAACCCTTTGCCAGTTACAAGACGATGACGCTATCGCCTTGCGCTATGTCAATAATCCCAATGGTTCAGTGGCTGATATCGCTGGAATTACAAACAAGACTGGCAATGTGCTTGGCTTGATGCCACATCCTGAACGGGCTTGTGATCCTGTGATTGGTGGTGTGGATGGCAGAGGATTGTTGCAGTCACTGCTTGGCTGATTCACGATGCGACGGCGTTCGCTGCTGATGGGGGTTCCGGCTGCCTTAGCAGCAAGCTTGGCTTGGCCAAAGCTGGGGCGAACGTTGACCCCAGCCTTTAATGCATCAACACCTTTGGCGGAGCCAACACCACTGCGTGATGGTTCACGAATTCGGGTGGTCAATACTGGTACGTGGATCGATCCTCAAACAGACTTTTCTCTTTTAGTTGAGCGTTGCAAGGCGCAGGGGTGGCTCCTTGAATTACCTCCATCGTTGCATCGCCAATGGCAGTGGTTTTCTGGCACAGATGCCCAGCGCCGCACTGAACTAGAGGACGCGTGGAGGGATCCTCATGTTGATGGAATTGTCTACATCGGCTCTGGTTGGGGTGGCGCAAGGGTTTTGGAGGACGGGTTCCAATTTCCACGACGCTCCCTTTGGAGCCTGGGCTTCTCAGACTCCAGTTCTCTGTTATTGGCCCAGTGGGCTGTGGGATCTCGCGGCGCCATCCATGGGTCGATGACTGGGTCTGACGAACAATGGCAACGAACGGTTGATCTGTTGTCTTGTCAATCTGTAGCTCCGATATCGGGCATTGGGGTGATTCCAGGCATTGCTGTAGGCCCTTTAGTGGTAACCAATCTCACCGTGGCTACACATTTAATCGGAACACCCTGGTTCCCTGATTTGCGGGGTGCCGTGTTACTGCTCGAGGATGTAGGTGAAGCACCCTATAGGGTTGATCGCATGCTCACACAATGGCGCAGTGCAGGGCTGCTACGAGATGTTGCGGCTGTAGCGACAGGCCGTTTCAGCTGGAAAGGGGAGATTGTCCCTGGAGACTTCTCAATGGTCAGCATCCTTGCGGAGCGTCTTTCTTCTCTTGGCGTGCCATTGGTCAGGGATCTTCCTGTTGGTCATGGCCAACCGAATCTTGCCTTGCCTCTTGGAGCAATCGCGCGCCTCGACGGACGCAATGGATCTCTAATGTTGTTGTCCTAAACCATAGTCATTAAAAAGGGAGGCCTCACAGCCCCCCTCAGCAATTCATTTGGCCTTAATCATGCAGCAACAGCGGTTTTTGGATCAAGCTGACCTTTCTCATAAAGGGCTGAGTAATAGTTGATATCACGTTGCTTAATTTTACTGGCATTGCCGGCACACCAAAACTGCTGATAGCGATCAAGACAGACCTGCTTCATATATTTACGCGCAGGTTTGTTGAAGTGGCGTGGATCGAAGTTGGCAGGATCAGCGACAGAGGCTTCACGTACAGCAGCGGTGAAAGCCAGGCGATTGTCGGTGTCGATATTGACCTTACGCACGCCATTGCGAATCCCTTCTTGGATCTCTTCGACAGGAACGCCATAGGTCTCAGGGATTGCACCTCCGTATTTATTGATCATTTGCAGCCATTCCTGGGGAACGGAAGAGGAACCGTGCATCACTAAATGAGTGTTAGGGATGGCCTTATGGATTTCTGCAATTCGACTGATCGCTAATACTTCACCAGTGGGTTTGCGCGTGAATTTGTAGGCGCCGTGGCTGGTCCCAATCGCGATTGCTAAAGCGTCAACTTTGGTTTTAGCGACGAAGTCGGAGGCCTCAGCTGGGTCAGTGAGCAGTTGACTGTGGTCGAGCTTGCCTTCAAATCCGTGGCCGTCTTCGGCTTCACCCATACCTGTTTCCAAGGAGCCCAGGCAGCCCAGTTCACCCTCCACGCTTACGCCAATGGCATGGGCCACGCCTACGACTTCTTTTGTGACAGCAACGTTGTACTCGTAGCTGGCAGGTGTCTTGGCGTCTGCCTCAAGAGAACCATCCATCATCACAGAGGTGAAACCGTTTGCGGCAGCACCAAAGCATGTTGAGGGGCTATTCCCGTGGTCTTGATGCATCACAACCGGGATGTCTGGATAGGTCTCAACGGCGGCGATGATCAGATGTCTTAAAAAGATTTCACCTGCGTAGCTTCGAGCACCGCGGGAGGCCTGCAGGATCACTGGGCTGTCAGTCTCGTCAGCCGCTTCCATGATGGACTGCACCTGCTCGAGGTTGTTCACGTTGAAAGCAGGGATGCCATAGCCGTTTTCTGCGGCATGGTCAAGCAGAAGCCTTAGCGGAACGAGGGCCATAGAGATCTCCGTAGTGTCAGTAGGGGCCAGTTCTCAAGCAAAGAGTCCTGGACCTGCGGCCCCGGACTTTATAAGACGATGGTCAGAACTGTCACCTATCTCTATCAGGCTTATTTATTTTCAGAGTGTCGATTGGATTTCAAGTCGCTGTCCTGATCTAGCTGAATCCCTTATTTTGTCGCATACCTTTTGGCTGGCCCATCCTTCCGCAAGGCCTGGCAGCATTGGCTGGCCACTGCGCATGCTCTCGGCCCACCAGCCTTGAAGCCTCGCCACAGGGGCGATGCGACCATCAGTCCATGTGGTGGGGAATGCTAGATCCAAATCAGCGCTAATGCTGCGTAGTGGCTCACCGGCAGCTGCTGCCCAGAGGCCAAAGCCATGCACATAGTCTTTCTGGTTGTCACTGCCAAGCAAGAGGCTGCCGTTGCTGCCGTAGATCTCCAGCCAGCACCCTCTTCCCTGGAGGGCAATTGCCGTGAGGCTCACCTGGGCAGGAATTTCAGGCCTCTCATTTCCACCCAGCGTTAACTGAGCCAGGGTGACGTCTTCACTGCTCACATCACACGGTTCGCCACTACTTGGATCAGGCCTTGCTTGAATCGAGGTGGATAGCAGAGCACTCACCTGGCGAGTTGGCCCACACAACCAATGCAGCATGTCGATGGCATGAGTGCCTAGCGCCCCAATCACGCCGCCACCTGCCTCGGATTGGGAATACCAGTTCCATGGTCTTGAAGCATTGGCGCGACTACTCATTAACCAGTCAAGTTTCACCAGCCATGGCGTTCCCACGATGCCTTGATCAAGCAAACGCTTGGCTTGCATAAACAACGGCACAGCACGGTATTCAAAGTCCACGGCCACGCTCAATCTTTTCTTGATGGCCAGTCGTTGCAGTTCAGCGACTTGATCGGCATGCAACGCCACGGGTTTCTCCAGAAGCAAATGTTTTCCAGCTTTGAGTGCTTCTAGCGCCAATTCAAAACGCGGGCCTGGTGGTGTTGCCAGAATCACGGCCTCGATCTTTGGATCAGTCAATAGGGCTGACCAGTTGCTATAGCCGATAAGTTCATGTTGGTTACAGGCTTTTTCTAATCGCTCTGTGCGTGGATGCCAAAGGGCAACAGGCTGTAGGTCTGGATTGGCTTTTAGTGCCGGAAGATGAACGCTTTCACCGAAGCCAAGGCCGGCAATCGCAACACCAATTGGAGGGCGGATTGGATTCATGATTGATATTTACGTCACCTCTGCAGTGCAAACCTCATCGATGACTGCATCGATGAGCCCATCGCCATCAGAGGGTTTCCATTCTGCGCGGAAACGATGCAAACCATTCACTGAAGTATCCCTGAAGAGCTTTTGATCGCAGTCCACATGCATCAAATAAAGGCTGCCATTTTGCTGCTTCTCGCCTTCTCTGAGCGCTGGAGTAAAGCGACTAAGCACGCTGAGATTGCCATCCTTGTCGTAGTGAAGGCTGCCTATATCCCACCATTGCTGTCCAGCTTCAGTGGCTGGGACTTCCTTCCATTCGACTGGGCCAGCGCTTGCGATTTCTGCTTCGAGAAAGCCAAAAGGAATCAAAAGGGTTAGCAGCAGAAGCATGACACCCTGACCAAGCCAGAGGCAGAATCGGAATAGAGATTTGCTCATTATTTACCCGCAGCCTTTTTCGCTTTGCAGCCATGAAGCATCAAGAGTGAGGCCAGCGTTTTACGAAGTTGCGTGCGAGGCACGATTGTGTCTACGAAGCCGTGCTCTTGCAGATATTCGGCAGTCTGAAAATTGTCGGGTAGTTTTTCCCGCAAGGTCTGCTCAATGACCCGGCGTCCAGCAAAGCCAATCAGAGCCTTCGGTTCCGCCAGAATTAGATCACCGAGCATGGCAAAACTGGCAGTCACACCACCGGTAGTTGGATGAGTGAGCAGTGGCATGTAGAGCAGTTCAGCCTCTCGATGTCGCTCAAGAGCACCGGAAATCTTGGCCATTTGCATCAGGCTGAGCATGCCTTCTTGCATTCGAGCTCCGCCTGAAGCGCAGACAATCAAAAGGGGTAGACCTTGGGCTGTGGCCCGCTCCACCAGTCGGGTGATCTTTTCTCCAACGACTGATCCCATAGAACCGCCCATGAAGCGGAAATCCATCACCGCCATTGCCATCGGCATTCCTTCAACTTGGCAAAGACCTGTGACGACCCCGTCCTTCATGCCTGTTGAGGCCTGGCTTTCTCTCAGTCGATCGGCATAGGCACGGCGATCTTTAAATCCGAGTGGATCTGTAGGGCTGAGGTTGCGATCCAATGATTTAAAACTTCCTTGGTCAGCGATCAGGACAATCCTTTCGTCGCTATCGATGCGGTGGTGATAGCCGCAGTTGGAACAAACACTTGCATTGGCATGAAGATCCTTGCGATAAACAACCTGACCGCATTCGGGGCATTTGACCCAAAGGCCATCGCTTTCTTCAGTTTCCTGGCTCACCTTGCCAACGAACTGACCCTTGCGACGATCAGCAAACCAGTCGAATAAACTCATCCTTTTAAATCAGTGTGAGGACGGGTGACTTCTCAACTGGCACAAGGCTTCTCGGACAGACATAAGGATGGATCAAGTGTCCATGCTTATGTCCAATACCGCAAATTAAGAAGTGGTGAATCATCCAAATCTAAAGCGCGCTTCACTCACTGACAGTTGGCATTTTTTTCTAGCAGCCTTTGGTCTATTAAAGACCCATTAGGTTCGCCCAATTTTGCCACCACCAATCTGATCCGCAAAGCCATACACCCCAGACCCCAAAGGCAATGAAAGGCCCGAAGGGAAAAGGCTGGCGAGGTTGTAGCTGACCAGTAAGCCGACCGATGAGACCAACCATTGCGCCGCTGATGATGGCCAAGGTCATGGCCATAGCCACCCCATTCAGTCCTAACCATGCTCCAGCAAGGGCCGCCAATTTGGCATCGCCAAGCCCAAGGGCTGGCTGACCAATCAGCTTTTTAGCAAAGAAGCTAAGCCCTTCCATCGCAATGAAGGCTGCTGCTGCTGCTAGTAAATGGTCGAGCAGCAGGGCTGATCCCTTACTCCAGCCGAGTGAAGCTGCCGCTGTCGCTGTGAAAGCCAGGCCTAACAAAAGACCAGCCCGACAGAGTGGTTCTGGCAACCACATGTGATCGAGGTCGATAAGGACCAGTGGCAACAGCACACTGACAAGCACCACTCCAGCAAAGAGATTGAACAAGGAAGAGAACTCGCCCATGCTGGTTGGAGCTGCCAAGGCAGCCGATACCCAAAGCCCGGCGCTGAGACTCTCCACCGCTGGATAACGCACTGGAATGGTGGTTCTGCAATCACGACAGCGACCGCCCAGTTGAATCCATGCGAGTACTGGGATGTTGTCGTGCCAACGCACACCACATCCGCAACGTGGGCAATGACTACCAGGCCAAATCAATGATTCCTTTCGGGGAAGCCGCCAGGCCATCACATTGCTGAAGCTGCCCATACAAGCTCCGATGATCGCTATATAAATCCAGAGCATTAGCTGCGCCTAGAGATGGCGATGTTTCTTGCGCGGGTTTGACGGGAGCGCATCGGGAGGGTGCGCAGGAGTTCTAGCTTGAGATACTTTTCTTTTGGGAGCAGAACCGGAAGATCAAAGACAACGCGTCCTTTCCCATTGTTTTCATTCAGAACAACACCACTGGGTTCCGTGCCAGTAGTGATGGTGTTAGAGAGATAGTTGAAATAAATTTGTCGTGCTTTCTCAATCAGTTGGTCACTGTTGATCCGATCCCAGCGTGCTGCCTCGGTTGATCGGGAAGCAGCTGTTGAAATTACAAATGAGAGGTTAGAAATAGAAATAGGATTAACTGATTACTCAGATAATCCCATCATAGTTGTTTCTTGAGGTAACGAAATTATTTTGCTTAGGAGAGGTTGTGTTTGTCTTCAATCAGGCGATGAATAATCGGGGTCAGAATTAATTCCATTGCAAAACCCATCTTGCCTCCGTTCACCACGATGCTTGTCGGACTCGACATAAACGAGTCATTAATCATGTTGAGCAGATCTCCGAAGTCGATGCCCCATTTTTCGCGAGCACCTTTGCGGAAGTGAATGATCACAAAGCTTTCATCCGGCGTAGGGATGTTCCTACAAATGAATGGGTTGGAGGTGTCCACAGTGGGCACTCTCTGGAAATTGATGTCTGTGCGGCTGAATTGTGGACAGATGTGGTTGATGTAATCAGGCATGCGACGCAGAATCGTATCCACAATTGCTTCTGCGGAATAGCCACGCTCGGCATTGTCGCGGTGGATTTTTTGTATCCACTCAAGGTTGGTGATTGGTACCACCCCAACCAGTAGGTCAGCGCAGGCTGCTACGTCGTAGCCATCACCAACGACACCGCCATGCAGACCTTCATAGAAGAGCACATCAGTGTTGGTTGGAATTTCCTCCCAAGGGGTGAACTGACCAGGGTCAAGTTTCGTACCTAGGCGGCTGTTATGTTCTGCTGCCTCTTCAGTGCTATGCAAGTAGTAACGCTTCTTGCCACCCCCTGTTTGACCGTAGGTGCGGAAGAGCTCTTCGAGCTTGTCGAATAAGTTCGCTTCTGGGCCGAAGTGGGAGAAGTTTTCACCCTTGGCCAAGGCGTCAGCCATGGCTTCCTTCATGGCCATCCGCTCGAAGCGGTGGTAGCTATCGCCCTCTACAACGGCGGGCGTGATTTTCTCTCGGGAAAAAATGTGCTCGAAGGCCCGCTTTACGGTGCTGGTTCCGGCTCCAGAGGACCCTGTAACGGCGACAACCGGGTGACGCTTCGACATCGACGCAGGCAGGACAGGCCCAGAGATTTTGGCAGGTCATGGAGCAAACAGCTCAATTTGGCAACATCAGCATTTGCTTATCAGAGTTGTCGATCCTTTAAAGCGCTTGCAGCAATTGCTCACCCATCTCTGCGCAGCCCAGTTGGGTACAGCCCTCACTCATGAGGTCACCTGTCCGGAAACCAGCCGCAAGAACACGGTCCACTGATCGTTCAAGAGCCGTTGCGGCATCGTTTTCCTTTAAGCCAATTCTCAGCATCATTGCTGCGGAAAGCACCATTGCCATTGGATTGGCCAGGTCTTGTCCTGCAATATCGGGTGCGGAGCCATGCACCGGCTCGAACAGTCCTGGTCCTTCGCTGCCGAGCGAAGCTGAGGGCAGCATGCCAATCGAGCCTGTCAGCATGGCTGCTTCGTCACTAAGGATG
The DNA here is from genome assembly GCF_047304515.1 of Prochlorococcus sp. MIT 1306. Classification (NCBI taxonomy): domain Bacteria; kingdom Bacillati; phylum Cyanobacteriota; class Cyanophyceae; order Synechococcales; family Prochlorococcaceae; genus Prochlorococcus; species Prochlorococcus sp. MIT 1306. Next base: position 1,216,666 of record NZ_CP138959.1, read on the forward strand.
TCTCCGAACAGGTTGCCGGTGAGCAGCACATCGAATTGCCTGGGGTTGCGCACCAATTGCATCGCGGCATTGTCCACATACATGTGGCTGAGCTCTACATCTCCATAGTTGACAGCCAAAGCATCGACACGATCACGCCACAGTTGACTGACATCAAGCACATTTGCCTTATCTACCGAACAAAGCTTTCCGCTGCGATCGCGGGCGAGGTCGAAAGCAACCTTGGCGATTCGGTCCACCTCTGTTCTGGAGTAGGTCATTGTGTTGAAAGCGCGCTCATCCCCATCGGCCTCAATCCGCCCTTTCGGTTGGCCGAAATAAATCCCGCCTGTGAGCTCCCGCACCACCATTAGATCAACGCCTTTGATCACCTTTGCTTTCAGGCTGCTGGCATCGATCAGGGCCGGCAGGATCGTCACCGGTCTGAGGTTCGCAAATAGTTTCAGTCCTGCACGAAGGGATAGAAGGCCTGTTTCCGGCCGTTGCTCCCTGGGGAGGGCATCAAAGCGAGGGCTACCAATTGCTGCAAGGAGCACCGCATCACTGGCTCGACATGCCTCCAGGGTGCTGGCTGGCAGCGGCGATCCGCTTGCGTCGATGGCAACACCTCCTATGGGGTGTTGCTCGAAATTCAGCTTGAAACCGTGTAGTTCGCCTGCTGCATCAAGTAACAACTTTGCTACAGCAGTGATTTCAGGACCGATACCATCACCAGGCAGCAGAACGATGCGGTGCTGGCGCATGTGGAGGACTCCAAAATGGCTTGTGCCTCCTATGAGGTTACTGAGGTGTATCTCTTGTCAGCTTCCTCAACATTTTGGCCATCTCCGGTAATTTGCTGAAGGTTGCGGAACAGCGCAACCAGAGGCGATTTGGAATCGCGGGATAGCCGCTGACAACTTCCCCCGCTTCAACTTCGCCATGAATACCGCTCTTCGAGCTAGCGATGGCACGATCGCCGATTACAGCTCGATTAGCGACTCCAACCTGACCAGCGAGGATTACACCGTCACCCAGGCGAGCACCGCCAGCAATCCCCACCTGTGAGGCAAGGGCACATCCTTTGCCTGTAACCACCCCGTGGCCGATTTGCACAAGGTTGTCAATTTTGGTACCAGCGCCGATGCGAGTCTCACCCACCGATGGACGGTCGATAGTCGACCCGCAGCCCACTTCTACACAGTCTTCAAGAACCACCAAACCTGTTTGAGGCATCTTTCTCCATCCATTGGCAGTAGGTACGAAACCGAAACCCTCTGATCCCACAACGGCATTGGAGTGCACAACGCAGTTCAGACCTAGCCTGGAACCAGGCTGAAGAACAGCATTGGCGTGAAGTTCATTAGCTTCCCCCACCACCACATCTTCGTAAATCACTACGCCTGGATGAACCACGCTATAGGCACCGATACGGCTGCCATCACCGATGACGACGTGCGCACCGATTGAGATCCCTTGACCAAGATGCACTTGATCTCCGATCACAGCTGTGGGGTGAACGCCTGCCTTGGGCCGCGAGCGTGGATGCAATTGTTCCAAGGCTTCAGCGAATGCCAGGCGAGGATCTCGCAACACCGCAAAGGCCAGCCCTCTTTGTTCAGCAATGACACGTAGATCATCCTGAGGTGGAATCAATACGGCCCCAACCTTGCTGTGGCTTAGCTGTGTGGTTAGTGCATTGCCCTGTTCCAGAAAACTGAGCTGATTGGCCTTTGCTTGATCAAGAGATGCGCCGCTAAGCAGTTCAGGATCTTCAGCTAGCTGGTGGTCCTGCAGCCCAGCGCTTCCTTGTTGGAGGGAGGCGATCAACTGGCTGAAGAGCATGTCAAATCACTTTTCGGCGGATCGTAGGCGTGATGTGTTGTTGATGTTCACTCAAGTCACGCGTTGCGGAGAACCAACACGTCCCTATGCACCACAACCGGTGAACGATTCGTGCTCATTTGGGTCTCAATGGCCTCGCGCAGTTCTTTGCTGCTCAAGGAACACAAGCCTCGAGCGAGCTCGTTACCTTCAGGATTAATGAGTCTTACCGGCTGGTTGGCTTCAAAGTTTCCTTCCACCTCTTTAACCCCCACCAAGAGGAGGGAGGCGCCACGATCTTGAAGGGCATCGCAGGCGCCTTCATCCAGCTGAAGGGTCCCTAAGGGCTTCAGGGCATGGGCCAGCCAGCTCTTGCGATTGCCGAGAGGTTGAGGGTGAGGATGAAACACCGTGCCGCTCCGTCTTCCTTGCAGCAACCCATCAAGTACTTGAGGATCGCGGCCATCAGCAAGAAGAACGGTGATGCCACTTGCGGTAGCGATGCGAGCTGCCGCAAGTTTTGTAGTCATACCCCCAGTGCCCCAGGGACCTCCCTCCCCGGCCGCGACTTCCAGGGCAGTCAGTTCATGGGGATGGTAAACATCTGAGATCGGTTCGGCAGAGGCATTAATGCGGGGGTCTGAGGAATAAAGGCGATCCACGTCGGTGAGCATGATGAGCTGATCAGCCCCCACTGCGGTTGCAACGAGAGCTGAAAGGGTGTCGTTGTCGCCGTAACGCAATTCTTCCGGAGAGAGGGCGTCGTTCTCATTCACCACCGGCAGCACGCCCCAGTCGAGCAGTTGCTTCAAGGTGCTTGAAGCATTGCGATAACGGTGCCTCGAGCCAAGATCTGAGCGGGTGAGCAATACCTGAGCCACGGTGTGGCCCCTTCGGCTCATAGCAGCCTCATAGAGAGCCATGAGTTGTCCTTGACCGATAGCCGCCGTCGCTTGGAGAGCCACCACATCGACCGGCCGTTGGCTTAGCCCTAGACGATTGCAACCCAGACCTACGGCACCACTTGTTACGAGGACAACATGATCCCCCCGCTTGAGGCTTGCTGAAAGGCAGGCGCTGTAGCTCTCAATCACTTCGGCGGTGGATTGCTTCTCATTGCCTCTCAGCAGGCTGGTTCCCACCTTCACCACCCACAGACTCATGTCTGTGGGGCCCCTAACCATGCGGCAAGTTTTTGTTCGAGACGCTGAACTCGGTTGTTGTTGCAGGGGTAGCCATCGGCGCGTAGTGGTCGAACTAGAACGGTATAGAGATCAAGACGGTTTCCGGCTAGCACGTCAGTGAAGATTCGATCTCCCACAATGGCGATCTCTGTAGGTTTGCACTGGAGCTGATTGAGTACCTTTCGCAGTCGGGCTCTGCGAGGTTTCGCTGCACTGCAGGTGAAGGTGAGATCTAGTTGCTCAGCTACCGAACCGATACGTTTTCGAGAGGGATTGTTGCTGAAGAGGTGAAGTAATAGATGGCGTTGGGCTTCCTTAACCCAGCTTGTAACGGATAGCGGTAGTTCAATCTCACGCCCGGGCAGCAAGGTGCGATCAACGTCAAGGATCAGGGCCTGCAGGCCCTGATCCAGCAAGTGCTGGATCGGCAGATGGGGGAGGGTCAGGCCGGGTTCCCAGTTTGGCTGAAGCCAGTGTTGGCTCATTAGATCTACAGCTCCCTATCTTCGAGCTCGACTTCAATACGTGGCTGGATTTGATCGAATTCCTCTCCTTCTACAAGCTTTGCTTGACCGTCGGTCATGCGAGCCACAACGAAAAAGGGATCCAGAGGGATATAAAGGCCATACTCCTGCTCTTGGACCATAAAACTAACGAGCAATTCGTATGTCTCGGAGTCGCCATCGGTTTCCTCATCTTCCAATTCCTCTGGATCGGGTTCGTCTAGTTCACCGTTCACAGTGAGTGTTACGGCTGAGCGAACAAGAGTGAGGTCGTGTTCTTGCAGCACGACATCGGCCACTGAAAGGATTGGTTCACTGCTGGCAATCGTTTCGATCAGTTCAGGATCGTTGCCTTCGATGAGGCGGAAGAGGGAGACGGGGGTGTCGACCGGTGTGAGTAGGGCGTAATCCTTGTCATCAAGGGGAATGAGTTGCTCGAGAAAACAGAGCAGATCCCGCCCTTCATCATCTCTTACTAGAACCGTTGGCACCTCGCCATTGATGTTTGGACCCGGGGCAGTCATTAGAGCTGAGGTTGATTTGCTCAGGATCCACTATCGCTGTTCGCCTGGCTCACTGGATGGGCCGCCACGTGGACCGGTTTCAGTTCGGGACCTTCTCGCAACCACTGCTCGAGTAGAAGTGCTGCCGCAGCACTATCAAGCTGGCCACTGCGATCGCCTTGCAAGTTGTAGCGTTCAGCAGCAGCCCAACTACTGCTGTGTTCATTGACCAAAGCGAGAGGCAGCTTGAGAGCTCTCGCCAAGCGTTGTCCATAGCGCTCATAGTGTCGTGCTTGATCAGTGGGCAGACCTTTGGCATCGAGTGGCAAACCCACGACCAGACCTTCCACTTTGCGACTAGTGCAGTACCGCTGCAATGCTTTTAGGTCTCGGTCGAAGCTTTTTCTCTGCAGAGGTGGTAGAGGACTCACCGTGATGCCCAGTGGATCGCAGCCTGCTAGGCCGATGCGTCTTTTCCCCAAATCCAGACTAAGAATGGATTTGGGGCTGGGTTTTGTTGCCGTCATTCACGTCGGCCCAGGCTTGGAGTAGGGAGGGGTGGTTGCTGTGGTTGCAGTCGCCCCAGCATCGATTGCAGTGGTCGAGCTCCAAGAAGCAACTTGCTGCTTGCCTGGCGACGCCAAAGACTGCGGCCAAGCAGCAACTCTTCTCCCGCACGCTTCCATCTCAGTTGTTCGAGAAGAGTATTGAGCGGCTCGTCTTCGCTGGTGGTGATCAATCGGAATGTTTTGGACATGCTCGTAAGGTCAGCCAAAACTTTTGGCAGAGCTTGTGACAGTCGAGGGTCCCAGCCGACATCGCGAATGAGTTCAAGCACTGTTTCTGAGTTTGTTCCAGGATGGCTGACCAGACCTGCAATGGCCGTAATCGTTGCGCCGCCCTGGGTAAGCAGCACGCCACTGCCCGTTTGGTTTTGGTCAAGTAGGTCGATCCATTGTCGATCGACGATCTGGCGGAGATGGCCAGAGCCTCCGGCTTTTTCCAGTGGCCAAAGCAAGGAGGCTGTTCGATGGCTCAATTGTTGCCAGCTGAGCTCATCAGGCCAAGTTGGTATCGCCTGGGCCATCAGTGAAGGTGGTGTCCAACACTGGAAGAGCTTGAGAGGTTGAAAGCCGAGCACTCGGGCTAGTGCCAGCTGATCGGTGTCATTGACGGGGCAGCGCAAGATCCAGCTCTGTGCCCGCTTACTGCCTTGCTGGATGGCATTTTTTAAAAGGTCACGGCTCACGCTTTGCTTGCTGCAGTGCCGCGGCGACGTTATTAACTCCGGTGAGGTCACTGACCAGCAGGTGCCACGTCGGTTGTAGGGCCTAATCACAACGAGGCCGACCAGATTTTTCTGCTCAAGAGCAACTAGGCAACTTGGCTGCCTAGTTGGCAGCAAGCTTGGAAGTTGTTGTTCAGCTCTTGCCAGCCAACCGCGCCAAAGCATGGTCTCTAGCCAGTGCATCCGACCAGCGTGATTGCTGGCATTCAGCATGGGGAAGTGGCTCGCTCTTAGGGACATCACCTGAAGGGGGCTGCTGGATGCCTCGATCACGCCTCGACCAATGCCTTCAGTTGAATCTTATCCAGCTTGACCGTGTCTTCCATTGTGGTCAATTGGGTCGGACCAAGACCAAAGGCGTGCGTTCATTGGCATTACCGGCTGGGTTCGGACGCAGAGCTTTATTGAGAAGGGTTTCATCGCAACCATCACTAGAGGCCAGGACCTTGACCCGGCCCAGATCATTGACATCAACGATGGCAACGCCAACTCCCAACTCAGCGGCTGCTTGTCTGCAGAGCTTTGTTGGCGCGAGGGGCCCAAGCACGATCGTTTGATCGTATGGAGGAGTGGTTCCTGTGATGTCATCAATTAGACGTGCCTGTTCGCCAGCAAGTCGATAGAAACCTCCTTTGATTCCTAGCGTTTTCAGAATTAGGCCAACGATCCATGCCAGTAGCACTCTGGTTGGCCCTACCAGATTAATTAAGCTCTGTATCCCACAAGCAGTAGCAAGACTGCTTGTGGGATGAAAGGCTCGGCAAAGGAACCGGGCGAGCCATCCAGGGTTGACTGTGCTGGGGTGGTGATAGCGCCCTTGCATGATCGCCACCGGGGTTTCCCCGATCGTGAGGACATCTCCTGGGCGTAGATGCGGCTTGGCGTAGTCACGCAAGATCTCAACGGTGTTATCGAGGGTGCCAAGCAAATGGGTTTTCAGAGGCAACACCTCACAGCAATCGCCAGCTTGAAAGCTGACTTCAGAGGGTTGGAGGGGTTCAGGCTGATGGAGTGGCACCAGGACACCTTGACGACGATTCAGCCGACCAAAGGGGCCGTAGTTCACCCAGTTCACATCTACCCAAATGCTGTCAACACTGGTTTTCAAATCGCTGCTTTTACTGTTCTGCAGGTGCAGGTTCACCTGCACCCTCGTGCTTTTGTGGCCTTTGACAATGTAGGCCGCCCAGTAACCATCATCGCGAGCCTTTTCATCTGGATGATGTGGTGTGATCTTTGTGCTCAACTTGACTTCACTTAGATCGGCTTTGCCAAGCAGAACAGGGTTAATTTGCAACTCAGGCACCATCACTTCCATGCGCGGATGGGGGTTGCTGATCTCCAGCCAGATTTCTACATCAAGATCAGAGTTGTTTTGCTTGACCTTGAAGTCGAGCGCCTTGAGGCTCAGAGGGGAGGCGGGCCTCAGACGATGCCTCAGCTCGAGCCAAAACACACCAAGACCCAGCAGTAGGAGCAGCTCAAGCAGGCAAGTCATTGGAGCAGCCGGCTTACTAGACCGGGGGACCTGGCGCGCAGCGTAAAGGGTAGTTGATGCTGATAGCAGTACTTTAGCGCCTTATTCTTTCACCATGAAGCTGTTGTACTCATTGAAGCTGTCGATTTTCAGTGAATCAATTGGTTTACTTAGGCCTGTAGCAGTACTGATTGCATCATTGATTTCATCGAGTGAAACTTGGCCTTCTTGATCGAGTAGCACCTCACCTTGACCATCGATCACCACCACTTGAGGGATGCGTCCATGCCAGTAATAAGACTCATCTTGGGGATCGTTGCTTGTTCGTCCTTGAAACTCGTCTGTGGTCAATGGGATCAGATCAATGGAATCTCTCCATATCAATTTAATTGTTGACACCACAGGCGAGAAAGCCTTGCTGACGGCGCTGTCATCTAGATAAAACACGATCACACTTGTGCGCTTCTCTCTAAGGGCTTCGGGAAGATTTGTTGCTTGCCCGTAACCCAATGAACCATCACCCGCATAGATCGGAAAGATGTTGCCGTCGTAGGCATCGTCATCTCGGATGGCTTGGACTGGGGGCACCATCAGAAGAATGGCCAGACCCAAGCTCAGGAGTGCTTTGAGCAGATGGGTCATGGGCAGTACACGGAGATGTTTAATGCTCATTTTGGCGCTTGAGTGCCTCGAAAGTGAGGGAGTTAGCCACCTCTCAGGCTGCGTCCCATTCCCTGAGCGATTCCTCGTCCAACCAGACCAATAGCACGGCCTAATACCTGAGTAAGCACGACCACCATGAGATCACCAATGCGTTTGATCAGGGATTGCATTGAGGGTGCCAGAGCATCGCGGGCTTCGAGCAATAGAGCAACTTGCTGCTGCCACCAACCAAGTTCGCTGAGTTCTTCATCACGAGGTTCGGTCAGCAGTAATGGCTCGATAATGCCGTCTCGCAACCTGTAGAGGAGTCGTTTGCTTTCGTAGAGCTGGATTGGTCTTTGAATCCAGTTTTGCCAACGGGCCTGAGTATTGAGTTGATTACGCAATCGCTCGAGTTCTCGTGTGGAAATCAAGTGCTGGTTAAGTAGGAATCGGCGTAGTTCGGGCCACTCACCACAGGTTCCGAGAACTTCGGCACTGATTATTTCAGCGGTTCGTACGAGCCAGTTACCCACCAACATTTCAAGTTGCAGTAAGGCACGAGGGGCATCTGCCGGCAGCAGCTGCCCCTCAACAAGCACGGGTCTGTCGAGCAGCAATGGAGCCAGCATTCTCTGGGGATCTGGAAGTTCTTGATCAATTCCCTTGAGATTGGCAGTGGCAAGCAATTGATCTGCCACTGGTTTGAGTTCACCACCTCGAGGAAGTCTGACGTAATTACCTGCCATGGATCGCAGGGCTTGTTCACGTAGTTCAGATTCGAGCGTCAGCCAGGAGTCATTGAGTGGGGTCTCGGTACTGTTGGCTTGACGCAGCCTTTTCATCACTTGATCCAATTGGTTCAAAAGGGCCAGGAGTAGATCACGACGTCGCTCGGGATTGAGGCTTTCAATCGCTAGCAAGCTGCCTGTTGAATTGCTGAGTCCTCTTTCTACGGAATCGCTAAGCCGCTGACGAATCGCTCCCCATACCGCCACTGCGTTGCGTTCACTAAGGCAGATAACCGTTCCAGCAGCTTCTGCTGAGATCTGTCTTGAAGCATCGAAATCGAAATTGATGCGTGCCTTTTGGGCTGGCCGGTTTTTGGGGAAAGGGTTGCGTAATCCCACTTGCAGCGGGCCCCAAATCCAGAACAAAAAATCTCTTGCACTGCGGAGTTCCCGCTGGCGCCCTTCCATCAAAAGACGAGACAGTTCATTTTTGGGCGGTGGGTTGAGGAATGCTTCGATCAACCTCAGATCGTTGTCGATCTGCTGGAGACCACTCACCAAAAGCCACTGACCAAGCCCCATCGTTGCTTGGGGAATGCTGTCTGGGGAGTCAGGGGCAGCATTGAGTCTCACAACTCTTCCACCGCCACAAAGGGTGGTGATGGCAGCCTGCAATGTGACCAGATCGGGGTCTTGAAGCAGGCCTGGACAATCGAGGCTCAACAACTCGTTTGCATTGAAGCGAAGCTGGGCCGGAAGGATCAGCATTACTGGAGCAGGTTGCCAATGCTCCTGAAGTCTTTTGAGTTCCAGTTGCAATGTGCTGAGAGTTTCGAGACTCTCCACCGACAAGATCACTAGGACTGGATGACGGCTCAGCTGATCCGTCCGCAGAATGACATCCAGGTTTGGGTTTGCACTGCTGAGCTGCAACGCTAAGGATTCACCGAGTAGATCGGGAGCCAACAACAGGATCTGAGTGGATGTGCTGTCCGCCAAATTCACCACGGCACAAGGCTTATGCCATCAAGGTAACGAGCGTTAGGCAAATCCTCCAGTCCGTTGAGATCTTGATGTTTTTAGTTCTGGTTCTTACATGCTGGCCGACCGCTGAGTTGAAGGGTGTAGGAGTGAATGCAGTAACCAGTTTTGGCCTCGATTTGATCGAGCAAATCCTCAGGGAGTTCTATATCAAGGTCTGTGATGTTGCCGGTCTCTATGCAGGTGAGGTGGCTATGAGGATCGCTTCGGTAGCTGTATAGGCGACCATTGGCTCGATCGAGACATTCGATCAGTCCTGCTGATTGAAGTGCCTCCAAGTTCTGATAGACGGATGTGTGACCGATGGACCGACCACAGGCGTTGAGCTTTTGAAAGATATCGCGAGCACTGAGATGAGTGGCTTCGCTCCAGAGGAGATCCAGCACCATGCGCCGCTGACGGCTTAGTCGCATCCCGAGCAGCCGGCAGCGTTCGAAGGCTCCCTGCAATCCATCTTCATCCCGCCCACCACTTGAGCCGCTGATCTTGGGAGCGGTGTGCGTCACAACTGAAGTGATAATGAATTCAATTTACGGCTCCAGCAAGGTCAATTCATAGTCCAAGGTCCTCATGCCATCAGTGGTTGGCTACTTGGTGGGTCCTGCAGTCGGCCATCTCCAATAGCTCGGATTGCTTCATTTAGATCCACCTTGCCGTCGTAGAGAGCTCTTCCCACAATCACCCCACTCACTCCATAGGGTTCAAGAGCAAGCAGACTAAGTAGATCGGCCATGCAACCCACACCTCCGGAGGCGATTACTGGAACGCTGCTGGCGTTTGCCATTTCGCGTAATGACTCTAGGTTCGGCCCTTCAAGAGTTCCATCGGTTGCAATGTCTGTGCTGATGATTGCAGCGATGCCGGCAGCATTGAAATCGGCGGCTAAGTCTGTTGCATTCACCTCGCTTTGGCTAATCCATCCTCGCGTTGCCACCTTGCCGTTTTTGGCATCGATGCCGACGATAATCCGACCGGGATTCCTTTGGGCAAGCTGTTTCACTAGCTGGGGTTGCTCTATTGCCACGGTGCCAAGGATGACTTGTTCAAGGCCATAGGCGAGAAGTTCTTCAGCTCGTTCGAGAGTGCGCACACCTCCCCCGAGCTGGACAGGAATATTGAGAGCAGAGGTAATAGCTCGCACACAGGAATCGTTGACCGGCTCACCAGATTTGGCGCCATCGAGATCCACCAGGTGTAGGCGTGTTGCCCCCTGCTTCTGCCAGCTCAGGGCTTGAGCAACGGGGTCCTCGCTGAAGCGAGTCACCTTCTCGTAGTCCCCCTGGTGAAGTCGCACGCAAGCGCTGTCCAGTAGGTCGATGGCTGGAATGATATCCATGATTGGCAAAGAACGTTGCCTGAGAGCTCCATCCTGCAGGGCGAAGGGCCTTCAGTTGCTGATCGAACGCGCTTCAATATGCGCGTTTGATGATTCAGCTGTTTTGAAGATTCTGATCATGGGGGGAACCCGATTTGTCGGCAAGCCTCTAGTTACTCGACTTCAGGCCCAAGGCCATGCGCTCACGTTGTTCACTCGTGGCCGCCATTCTTTGCCAGATGGTGTGGAACATCTCAGTGGTGATCGAACCACCACTGAGGGGCTGAGTCGTCTTCAAGGCCGAAGCTTCGATGTCATCGTCGACAGCTCAGGGCGCAAGCTTGAAGACAGTCAAAGGGTGGTGGCCTGTACAGGAGAGCCAAAGCATCGTTTCCTCTATGTCAGTTCCGCTGGCGTCTATGCGGATTCCGAACAGTGGCCACTGAATGAGGAGAGCGCAACCGACCCGAACAGTCGTCATGCCGGCAAGGCTCAGACCGAATCATGGCTGCTTCAGCAAGGAATTCCCTTTACCAGTTTCCGACCTACTTATATCTATGGTCCTGGTAATTACAACCCAATTGAACGTTGGTTTTTCGATCGTATCGTCCATAATCGACCGGTTCCTTTGCCACGAGATGGCACCACCATCACCCAATTGGGGCATGTTGTTGATCTGGCTGATGCCATGGTTCGTTCCCTTGAGGTGGAGACAGCGACGAATCGCATTTACAACTGTTCCAGCAAGCGTGGTATCACCTTCAGGGGCTTGATTGCAGCGGCAGCAAGGGCTTGTGGCAAAGATCCAAATACCGTTGAGCTTCGTTCTTTTGATCCTTCAGGCCTGAATCCCAAAGCTCGTAAGGCCTTCCCGCTGAGGCTGAGTCATTTCCTTACCGATATCACCAGGGTGGAGCGGGAATTGGCCTGGCAGCCACGCTTTGACCTTGAGACTGGCCTCGAAGATAGCTACTGCAACGACTACTCCTTGAAGCCAACGGCTGAACCAGATTTCAGTGCCGATCATTCCTTGATCGGGGTTTGATGTATGCCAACGCAGAGCTAAGCGCCAGGAACAGAGATGGCCAGAACAACCACCAGCCCAGGTGCTGCATATTGAGGCAAAAGTTGTGGCTTCCCCAACTAGGCGGCCACAACAACAGCAGCATGCTTAGGAATTGAAGAATCGTCTTTGCTTTACCTCCCCAAGAAGCAGGAGCACCAGATGAGGCTTGAGCACGCCAACCAGAAATCAGTAGTTCCCTGGCCAGCAGGAGCCAGATCGACCAAACAGGCAAGACCTCGTTGCTGGCCAGCCAGATCATCGGTGCTGCTAGAAGAAGCTTGTCAGCAAGCGGGTCCAGGCGAGCACCCCAGCTACTACCACCACCTGCTCTGCGGGCTAGCCAGCCATCAGCGGCGTCGCTAAGCCCTGCCAGCAGCAACAACACCCATGCCAGAGCAGGCTGACCCAATTGAAGCAACAACACCAGGGGGAGGCCTGCGGCAGAACGCCCCACTGTTAGAGCATTTGCCGATCTTCTCAGTGTTGATGGTGAACCGAGGCGGGATGGTGCACTCACAGGCTCAGAATGAATGAACTTGCATGTGATTCATGGTGCTCCAGCAGACGGTGAAGGATGTCATGTCAACGCCTGTGCTCAGTGTCGTGCCAGCCACATCTCTGCAGGAGGCTGTACAACTGCTGACTGATCACCACATCAGTGGCCTGCCAGTCGTCAACGACGATGGAACGCTTGTGGGGGAACTCACTGAGCAAGATCTGATGGTGCGCGAGAGCGGCGTTGATGCTGGTCCCTATGTGTTACTGCTCGACAGTGTTATCTACTTGCGGAACCCCCTTAACTGGGATAAGCAAGTTCACCAGGTGCTTGGTACCAGCGTCAACGACTTGATGCGCAGCGACACCCATACCTGCAATGAAGCACTGCCATTACCAAGGGCAGCCGCCATGCTTCATGACCGCAGTACGCAGCGCTTATTTGTAATCAACGATCAGCGCAAACTTGTTGGGGTGATTACCCGGGGTGATGTTGTTCGAGCTTTATCAATGCAGGGTGACTAGTGCCTATCGAAGCTCGCGAATATGCAATAGCCAATCTTGAGGCGTAGGGAATGGAACACGATTCAAATTGGCAAGGCCTTATCGGTAGAGGCCTGCCATGAAAACGATTGATTTAACTGTTAATTGATCAGTCCTACCTCTGATGCAGACAGCGGTGGTGGAGGTAATACCGGCAGTGGTGGGGCTCCGATCAGTGGTGGAGGCTCGATTTCAGCTGGATTTTGATGGATCGGGTCTCTTTGTTGATGGATCTCCTGGGCTGTAGGCAGGACCTCGCCTTCCCGAAGCAGCAAAGGTGGTGGCAGATCAGGGGGAAGCAGGGTGTTGCCCCATTCCAGATCCGTTCTCAAGGGATCCTTATCTTTAAGATTCAAGGGTGAATCCAACTTTTCGGGCGTTTCGAGCAATACCAGTGGATCTGCCGTAATCGGCGGTTCCCGTAGAGGAGCTCGATCACTATTACGAGCCAGCAAAGTGCGTTGGCTATCGCTGGGAATAGTAGTGCCGGGCTTGGGCGCCCAGATCATCCTGGCGATGGGCTCCACACCTTGCTCTATCAAGCGATTCAGTCCAGCCAGGGCCCGGTCGAACAGTCTTCCGCCCGGCCATTGTTGGCAATTAACTCCATTGCAGTCTTGCGCCCCATCAATCCTGGGGCTGAGAGAGGCTGCCAAGGTGCCCTGAAGCTGGAAGCGCCGTTCACTGAGCCTCAGGAGATAGGGAACATGCACAAAGCTTGTGACACCACCGCTGATCCAATTGGCGTCATCCTCTGTGAAGCCCTTGACGCCTGGAATGATCAAACGACTCTTGGAGGCATGGTCTGGCATGTAAGCCGCCACAAGGCCACGGCTGCGGGCTAAATCCTTGCTCTGTTCAAGGGTCAACCCATCTCTGCTCATTAATACCTCCATACGCCCGTCTTGTCGCAGGCCCATGATCATCCTGATGCGAGGAAGGTAGTAGCGGATCCGCTGGCCCATGCTGATGCTGTATGCGCCCTTGTAGCGAGGAGGAGGCGCTTCCAGATCGTTGTAAATGCTGTGTAGGCCTCCGATAAAGGTGTCGTAGGTTGAGGCACGATTGGCTGTTAGTTCTCCGTAACCGAAGTCAACTCTGCCGTTGTAGCGAATGCCTATGTAGGCGCGTTGGATGGAGGCAGCGCGGTTACGACTACTCCAAACACGTTGACCCAGCTTGAGATCTCCAAGGGGAACTGTGATCTCTTGGCCGCCAATGTCGACATGCCGCTCGTACATCGGACCAGAGACAAATGCCAGTGAAGAGGAGTCCTGGAAAGCGTCCTGTTCTCTATCCCAGCCTTCAAGAAGGCCGAACTTCACTTTACGTGGGTCAAAATCGAATGCGTAGACCTCATCGTTTGGTCGATAGCGAAAGGGAGCATGGACTTGTCTCTTAATGCTCTCTTGGGCGACTTGACTCGGGTTGAAGCGTTCGGGTGCTTTCGGGGCCAGAGCCACAAGACCAGCAAAAACAGTGAGCGGCAACACGATCACAAATAAGCGTTTGGGTAGCTGAGATCTCCTACGCTGAGGCCGCCGTCGCCGCCTTGGCGGGGAGGCTGTGCGGCCAGCACGTCTAAGTGGGGCTGCCTTTGCTTTGGTTGTAGCTGTTTTCGTTCGGGGCAAGTGAAAAATGGCTACCTTCACCATCAGCAAATTCAGCTAAAGCTCACTGCATCAATGGCTTCCCGTCAACTCCCTAGATGAAGGAAGTCGTTAGTGAATGGCTTCTTACTAAAAAATGAAACAGGCAAAGACGTTCGAGCTTCGAACCTTTCTCTGCCAGAATTTATTACCTTCTCATGATTCCAAAAGGGCTTTCTGTGCTGAATTTTGATCCATTTCAAGCCTTTTCATAGTCAATGCTTGTTAGCCGTATTTTTGCTGCATCTGTTATCTATTCCTAGCCATATCAATATTGCTTAGGGAAGAATTTGGCCTGGCTGGCTTTGTCATGTCATTGAAACGCGATCAATCTGTTTGACCTAGCTGTGCCGTCAGATACTGTCTTATTCAAAGGTTATGGTTCTGTTAGGGAACCATCTGCAACTCTTGCAAGCGCTTAAGGCTTACAAAAGGAAATAGCAAAACGCTCTTCAGGGCTGTTGATCGCAATCTAAGATGACCTTTCCAGTCGTAGCTTCTAGATGACTCTTTTTCTGATTAGTGCCCTAGTTGGATCCGTTCTAGCAATGATTTTGATCGTTCGTCGCCTTGAACAGAAATAAGCTGTTGCTTGTCTCTCCTTTCAAGTTCTTGCTCAGACTGGTCTTACAACCTTTCTTGTCGTGGTGGTGTGGATAAGAATCGTCCGCATTCCTATGGCACCCTTAGGTTAGATGGGCTTTTCAGTTGGTGTATAGGCGATTGATGGGCGGCATAAATTTAAAGAGAAGGCTCTCCGTTATTGCCTTGATTGTCATGGCGACTCCGTCTCCCCTTGAGGCAATGGCTTTAAGGGTTGGAGTGAGTGGTTCGCCACCATTTGTGGACAAGAGGGCTGGTGTATATGAGGGGATTAGTATTGAAGTTTGGGATCAAATCGCTAATGCAGAGAAACTTGAATACATTCTCGTTCCATATCCCAACATAGATTCGAACATCAAGGCGGTTGCTGATGGAAAGATTGATTTGGCTATCGGGCCTATCAGCATTACGCCAGATCGGGCGGCAAAAAATGGGATTGAATTCACTCAACCTTATTTCTATGCAGAGGAGGGTATTTTAGTACCATCAGAGCCACCCGGATTGTGGACGAGGATCAAACCTCTCTTTGGTGTCGCTGCTTTATCTTCTATCACTTTCTTGCTATTTACACTTTTCTGTGTAGGCAATCTGATTTGGCTTGCAGAGCGAAAACGCAACCCTGAACATTTTCCTCCTCAATATATAAAGGGTCTAGGGAATGGGATTTGGTTTGCCTTGGTTACACTCACCACCGTAGGTTACGGAGACCGTGCACCTTTAACAAAAGCAGGAAGGTCTATAGCAGGGGTCTGGATGGTAATTTCGCTAGTATCAGTGTCGACAATTACTGCAGGATTGGCTTCGGCATTTACCGTCTCGCTATCTCAGACGCAATTGCCTGGGATCATGAAACCATCGGATTTGGATGGTGAATTAATTGGCGTAGTTACTGGCACCACAGGGGTATTTTTAGCAAGATCATATGGTGCACGGCCGTTGCCAGTACCAACCCTTAAGGAGGCTATTCATCTAATCAAGAAAAATAAAGTCTCAGGAGTGATCTCAGACAAACCTATCTTGAGTTATTATATGAAAAATAATCCAGATAAATCTCTAAAATTAGCACCTTTTAGGCTTTCCCTTCAGACCTATGGATTTGTCTTGCCTAGTGATAGTCCATTGGAACGTTTGATTAATATTGAACTCCTTCGCCTTGAACGCAGTAATAAGGTTCAAGCGATAAGCGACAGGCTTTTGAAATAATTCCTCTGATCTAATGCTCACAAACATTTAGTTTTGCAGCTGACACTTCAGCACTGCTAGCGCTTCATCGGGTAGTCCCAAAAATTGATCCAGCCATGCGGCTCCACTGAGTGGCACGGTAGCGACGCCCACAAGTACGGCATTGCCATCCGCATCAAGTGCCTGTCCTTGTACATGATGGCGCTGACTCTCAACCTTTCCACTGCTGAGGCATGTGTTCACAGTCAGGTCAGGAGCAGTGAGCCAACTGCCAACCGTGAAACAGAAGCGCGCTTCAAACTGAAGTAATAATTCACCGCTATCGGGTGCGAAAGACCCTTCAAGCTTTTTGGTTCTAATGCTGATGTTCAAACCAGGAGGCATTGGCAAGCCAAGTATCTGTGTTGTGCGCCAGCTGAGAGCAGGAATGATCAGGTTTTTTGGATCAAAGCGAAGACTTCTCAGCCCATTTTGATTTAAAGGCCCTAGAAGGCCGTCTCCACCACCACCTCTAGCGTCATAACTAAAGGCTGGATAAGCTCCGATGGCTAGACGACATCCTTTCTGACTGGTCAGATGCATTACGGAGGACAACATAACCACTTGGTCGATCCCCACGTTGACAGAGCCTAAGAGCAGGTGTATTCAGATCAACTTATAAAATTAATAAGCGCCGCCTAAACTGACTCTCCATAGACACAGTTTCTAATTAGAACTAATTTACACTGGATAACTGAGATGATCAACGATTGACTTAAAAGATTCGAAATAAATCATTGCCGCAGAAGCTATAAAGATACTTTTATCTAGACAATGCTTTCATAGAAATTGAGGCTATAAACATCAATTAAGCCGCCCTCTAACTCATCAATGCAGCAAAGACGAACCAATAACACTATTTAGTCAACCTTCTAATACTGCACTTACGTCAGCATCTAAACAGTCAAGATCCTCGCTATTCAGTAGAACTGGTCGTCACCCGTCTAACTGACGATGACGACGCAATCCATCTTCAATCAAGAATGACGCAAGGCTGCTACAGCTACGGCTTTCTGCAAGGGCATGCTGCTTGAGCCGATTCATCAAACCCGCCGGCAGGGTCACATTGAGGCGTTCCGATTCAGCAGAATCGGCCACCATTGCTGCACTTGGAGCCTCTTGAGGCAATCGTTGGCGCTCTTGCAGCTCATCCATTGGGTTCTGCAGTGACGACACTTTGACGTCTTAGCTTGGCAGCAATAGTTCAGCAATAACTTGCCATTCGTGCTCAAAAGCTCTCTATGGCAATCTTCGAGTCGTCTATCGATCAGATCTGAGGATCAGCATTTATTGTTGAATTCTTAATCTCTGTTTTCACTGAGGAGAACTCCATGCGTTCGCTGCCATTGAAGCTTGCTCCAGGCAGGGACCTGCTGATAAGCCTTCAGAAAATGGCTCAGGAACAGAACAGCTCCGGTTTCGTTCTTGGGGTGGTTGGCAATCTTTCGCGTGCAGCATTTCAGTGTCCTGGTCAGTCAAGGCCTACTGTCCTAGAGGGAAACTTGGAGATCATCACTCTGAATGGCACAGTTTCTCCCAATAGTGTTCATCTGCATCTAAGCCTCTCTGATAGTGCCTGTCAGGTATGGGGAGGCCATCTTGAACCAGGCACCCTTGTGCTCAAGGGTGCTGATCTGTTGGTGGGTTTATTGGATCAGTCTCTCCCACAAGACTCTCCTGATTCTTCTCAGCCACCAAGGCTGGAAATTGCTGTTCTGCCCGGTTGCCCTTGGTCGGCAAGAGCTCTGAGGATGCTTCGTTCTCTTTCCATTCCGCACACCGTTAAGAGCATCGACAATGATGCCTCTTTCAAGGAGTTCAATCATCTTAGTGAGCTCAATTCTTTCCCTCAGATTTTCATCGATGGTGAGTTGATTGGCGGTTACGATGAACTATCGAAGATGCATGCTTCTGGCCAACTAGAGACACTGCGATGAGTAGTGATCAAGGCAAAGCAACCACTGCAAGCTTTTGGGATGAAAAACCCTGGTGGTGTCAACCCTGGAGCATTCTGCTCACAGGTGTTGCTTTTGTCGCTGTCAGTTGGTGGTGGCCCAATCTGCTTTGGTTTACTGTTCTGATCGCTATAGGCGTGTTCGGATGGTGGGGCTTGTTTCTAGTGCTAGCCCCAGCGATCTATCGCCAGCAGATTCAGCAGCAACTTTCGGAACAGGATCAAATCTCATCCTGATGGATCTCAATCTTTAAATATCACGCCCCATCATTGGATCAATCTCCAAACCAGCTTGATCCTCAAAAACATCTCGTTAATTGCTCTGTTATGGCCTCGCTGCTAAAGATCCGGCCGCTGCAACGCAATGACATCGCCATGGTTACGCAATGGGCCAGGGCAGAGGGTTTTGCTCCTGGTGTGGGTGATGTAAGTATTTATCGTCATACCGACCGTCAGGGATTATGGGTGGGTTGGCTCGGCAATCAGCCTGTCGGTTGCATTGCCGGAGTTCGCTACAACGCCGCCTATGGCTTCATCGGATTGTTCCTTGTCATTCCGGAACATCGAGGGCATGGGTATGGGGTTGAGCTATGGGAACATGCTCTCGAGCATCTCGTTGATCTTCCCTGCGTTGGTTTAGAAGCTGCGTACGATCGAATTGACGACTATGCCGGATGGGGCTTTGCAAATGCATCGCCGACAACCCGCTGGCAGAGGATTTGTGATGGCAACCTCGTTGGCAACGATGGTTATTCCAATGGCGAAGGGTTGCAACTGCTTGAGGGTGATTCGATCCCCGCGATGGCTGTGCAGTCTTATGACGCCATACGGGAACCCAGCCCCCGCCCTCACTTCCTTTCCGATTGGCTTGAGCATCCGGCCGGTAATGTGTTGGCCCTGGTAGATGGCAACGATTGTTGCCATGGATTTGGCAGGATCCGGCCTTGTTTATTACGTGATGGGGAAGGCTGGCGGATTGGGCCGCTATTGGCTGATAGTCCGCAACTCGCAGAGCTGTTGCTGAAGCGTTTGATCCAACGCCATCCAGGTGTGGTGCTCTTGGACGCACCTGGAGGCAACTCTTCGGCAGAGCCCCTGCTGAAACGACTTGGCTTCAGGGCTGTTTCTCAAACTTTGCGTATGTATCGCGGAGTACAACCCTCTATTCCTTTAGACGAGGTTTATGGTTTGGCCTGCTTGGAATTAGGCTAAAAAATGAAAATCCCTCTATCAACACTGGTTTTTCAACCAGCTTGATAGAAGGATCTGAAACGATTAATTGACTTTAACTACCAACCACTGCTGGCTTGCGCTTCAACATAGGCTGCTACATCAGCAATATCTGCGGCACTAAGGACGTCTGCAAAGGAAGGCATTCCGCCTTTACCATTGGTGACCTGCGCAACAATTGCTTCTTCATGACCTGAGCCGTAGTTGCTTAAGGTTGCTTCTAGGGCCGCTTTTTGAAGGGTCTTTGCAGGATCTACGATGTTGCCGCCGCCAGCGTGGCATGCGGCACAAGTAGACGAGAAGACTTGTCCGCCATGGGCCGAGTCAGCAGCCATCACCCAAGAAGGAGCTGCAAAGCATACGGTGATAGCAAGGAGAGCTGAAAGTAGCCTACGCATCAGAAGCATGTATCAACGCCAACCATTGTTGGGTATCAAATGGGCATTGAACTCTTTTGGATAGAAGCTGTTATTAATTCAAATATTCACCGAAAGACCAACGCCTTGTTGATCTTTGCAGATCCAGGCGAAGCCTAGCTTGACTAAGGAAAGGGGCAGGAATCTCCCTTTGATAGTTCAGTTGCTGGGCTTTTGCCTAGAGAAAAGAACAAGGTTCTACTGGGTAGAACGTTCTTATCTCCCTTAACCACTCACCGATTCATCAAGATCTCCTAGTCAATTGCTGACTTTTTCCCATCAAAGGGCATTTCTTATCTAGGTATGGGTTGATGAAATCCTTCAGGGGCCCCATGTCGTTCTCAAAGAAGGCCCTTTTGCTCTTTTCAGTGGTTGTTCTTAGTGCTGGCATGACTGCTTGCAGCACCTCAGGGTCATCCGCACGGCTCAGCGGAGCTGGTGCGACCTTCCCAGAGAAGATCTATACCCGTTGGTTGAGTGATCTCTCCAAGGCTGGGGGGCCACAGGTCAACTATCAGGCGGTTGGCTCTGGATCTGGCCGCAAAGCCTTTATTGATCAGACCGTGAGCTTCGCGGCATCGGATGATCCGATGAAGCAAGAGGATATCGACAAGGTTCAGCGTGGCTTGGTGCAAATCCCCATGGTGGGAGGCACAATCGCCTTTGGCTACAACCGAGACTGCGATCTGAAGTTGACCCAAAAGCAAGCGGTTGAAGTTGCTCTTGGCAGCATCACTGATTGGAATCAGCTCAATTGCCCTGCAGGCAAGATCACTTGGGTGCATCGCTCTGATGGCTCTGGCACCACCAAAGCTTTTACCAATTCGATGCAGGCCTTTTCTCAACAATGGACCCTGGGAGCCGGTAAATCAGTGGAATGGCCAACAGGGGTGGGCGCTAAAGGGAATTCAGGTGTTGCTGGTGTGATTACAAATACACCTGGTGCCATCGGCTATGTGAATCAGTCATTCATCAAAGGAAAGGTTAAAGCTGCTGCACTTGAAAATCTCTCTGGCGAGTTCCTCAAGCCAACTGTGAATACAGGAGCCGCTGCCCTCAATGGCATCCAGTTAGACGCCAATCTTGCCGGTACCAATCCAAATCCCACAGCCAAAGGTGCTTATCCGATTGCCACTCTCACCTGGTTGTTGGCATACAAAACTGGTAATGGCAGCAACCTTGACGCACTCAAAACAACCTTTGACTACATGTTGAGTGATGAGGCTCAGGCGCAAGCTGATGGGTTGGGCTTCGTTCCCCTTCAAGGCAAAATTCTCGACAAAGCTCGTAGTGCCGTTGGCTTGGTCGGCAAGTGATCAAATCACTAGACTCATTTAAGTCGTCTTATTAGAATCATTAAAAGGGAAGCTAATAACTTCCTTTAAATGACTCCCTCTTCTGTTGTCCTATATTGATTGTACTTTTGGAAGCAAAACGTTGTGATCAATTGCTCTTTAACTGAGCTTAACCCTGGCAAGTATCAAGAGCCAGATGCATGGTTACTATGGTTTCGCTGACGTTGTTTCTCCTCAAAAAGTTCGCTTTCGAGTTGTTCAATCAGCTTGGTAACGAGTGCCTGAAACTCAGGTTGACAACCTCGGAATGCCGCCTTGTGACGAATGGGTTCGTTACGAGTACGCAGGTCGGTAAGCATCAGCTGTAAGGCATCAATTTTGGCATTGGTGTTCATGAACAGACACTCCTTATCTGATGACACTATGACGCCAGAGCATTGATATTTTTAAGTGCTTGTTGCATTGTGATTCTCTTCAGATCAGGGTCACTCGTGACCTCAATAATGCGGCCAATTGACGAGGGAGTCTTCAGGGCTTCAATACAGCAACGCGCAACTAATCGTCGTGGAATTCTAGCGTCTTCCTGACAATCGGCCCCTGTATAAAGGATCCCTTCTTTCTCTAGGTTCTCTTCTCGGTCGTTTAGGCCACCCGGTCTGATCACAGTCCAATCGAGACCGCTTTGCTCAAGTGCCTGTTCTCCTAGGCGTTTCCAAACCAAAATCAGACCAAAAAGGTTGAGTGGATGCAACCATCGTCCAGCACAAAGCGAACTGACCAGAACAACCCTTTTGACGCCAACCCTTTTGCAACTGGCGATTTGCTGTCTTACCCCTAAGGCATCCACCCGCGCAGGGCCGGTTAGATCTGCAGAGGGTCTGGCACCTGTTGCGAGCACAAGCGCGTCGCAGCCTTTAAGTGCTTCATCGAGGGCTGTTTCATCTGCCAATGACAAGCGCCGTAGATCGCATTGGCTCAAATTGTCGGGCAAAAGGGAGTTTGGACGAAGCAACAGGCGCACCTGATTCCCTTCCTTTAGGGCTTCCTCGGCAACTCGATAGCCGGTTTTGCCAGAGGCTCCACTGATGGCCAGCTTGATGCCCATGTCGTTTTGCTGAAGATTGCACATGGTCTAGCGAAAATATATATAGAACGCTGTTGATTGATCAATGCTCTAGCTTCAAAACGCTTGGATTTTTGCCTTAGCAATGTCGATTCATCACTGGGAGCGCCGTCTTTCATGTCTGCTGGAGAACCATTCTTAGGTCGAAATGCCAGGGAAGATCTGCTTTGATCGCAGCATATTGATCTACACCTCTGCTGATTGCTGCAATGTCTTAATGGAGTTGTAGGGGAGTTGCAGCATAATAAAATGGTGAATCATGCAGTTGTCATTTCAAAGCATCTTGAGTGGACCAATCCAAACGTAAGCAGATGCTGAGCTTTCGGTTATTACTCCCTCTGTTCTTTGTAGGGATTGCTTGGCTGCAGGAAAGTATTGATCAGCTATTTTTTTCGGGTAGTTGGAATCTGCCTATAGGGCCTGGCCTGCCTTGGTGGGGGCTACTTACCGCTCCATTTAGCCATGCAGGTTTTGGCCATCTGATCTCTAACACAATTATGTTTTTACCGCTAAGCTGGTTAGTACTTAGCAAGGGCATTCGTGATTATATTGGTGTTTTAATTGCTGTTGTTGTGATGGAAATACCGGTTTGGTTATTTTGGCCTAGAGGAAGCCATGGCATGTCGGGTGTTTTGTATGGACTGCTCGGCTACCTTTTGTTAATTGGGTTTCTTGAACGCCGTTTCATGACCATTTTATTGTCAATCGTGGGTTTGGTTCTTTTTGGAAATGCACTTCCGGCTTTGATCCCAGGCGTGTCTCCGGCTGGGGTGAGCTGGATTGGACATGCTAGTGGATTTCTTGGAGGTATTATTGCTGCACTTGCTCTTTCACGGGAACCAAAGCGATTGAATAATGCTAAGGATTGATAACAAAATATTTTCCTAGCTATTTATACGTTAATTTAATTCATGACGTCATTTGCGCATGCATAGTATCAGACAATATCTTATTATTTAACGGGCTAGGTTTTGATCAACTTTACTGGATTGCGTCGTTTTGGATATAGCTCTCTACATAAATCACAGGTTGTTCCATCACACCCTCTTGCAGAACAATTTTCACGCCCATAGTAGATGATCTGGAGATGGAGCTTATTCCATGCTGATTTCGGGAACAGCTTTTTGAGATCTTTTTCTGTCTGAACTACGCTGCTGCCATTAGACAATCCCCATCTTTGGGCTAAACGGTGGATATGAGTATCAACTGGAAATGTAGGCACTCCAAAGGCTTGCGCCATAACAACACTTGCTGTTTTGTGTCCTACTCCAGGGAGTGATTCTAGATCTTTGAAATTCTTTGGAACGGAAGAATGGAAGCGTTGAACAATGATTTCCGAAAGTCTATGTATATTTTTGGCTTTTTGCTTTGACAGCCCTAGCTGTCTGATCATATTTAGTATATTCACTTCACCTAACTGATACATCTCCTCTGGGGTCTGTGCATGTTCGAACAGAGATACTGTTACCTCATTGACTTTCTTGTCAGTGCTCTGCGCACTTAAAACAACTGCAATCAATAGGGTGAAATCGTTATGATGGTCAAGAGGAATAGCAGGGTCAGGATAGTGCTCGTTTAGTCGTCGCAT
Source organism: Prochlorococcus sp. MIT 1306 (assembly GCF_047304515.1). Taxonomy (NCBI): domain Bacteria; kingdom Bacillati; phylum Cyanobacteriota; class Cyanophyceae; order Synechococcales; family Prochlorococcaceae; genus Prochlorococcus; species Prochlorococcus sp. MIT 1306. Next base: position 1,240,336 of record NZ_CP138959.1, read on the forward strand.
GATCGTTTCTGCTCGTTGATGTTTTCTCACGTGTCTTTCATTGAATTGCGAATTGCGGTGTTTGTTTTCTTTTTATCATTCATTGGTCAAAAAATTTCTTTTTCAACATCTACTCTTGCTTATCTACCTGTGAATCCCAATGTTCAGTCTGCTTTTGAAGTGAGATGGACGCTAACAATTACTTCATGTAACTTAAGGTTGTTTGAGTAATCATTTAGCGGCATATCACGATCACTTCAACCGAAGGTACTTCCGTTCCAACCCCAGAGTCGAGCAGGAACATCCTCGAAGCCGATATAGGTTCGATCAGCTGGAATACCAAGATTTTGCTCGATGTGGCTACACACGAGTTCGCTCACTTCTTGCGTACGGCTACCATCGAGAGCTCCAATGCTTTTCACCTCCACATAGCAAGTCGGTTCAGTATTTCCCGAAAATGTCATTGGCACACCGCATTGAAGAGATGTCATCACATATTTCTCTGGTTTCCCCAGTAGCTCGGCAAGCTTGCTAGAGAGCTCTTGCAGAAGTGAGCTCGCATCAACTACAGCTGGAACTGATGCTTGGATGTTGATCAAGGGCATGGACGCAATTGCCTTTTAAGAAGTCTTTAGTAAACTATGCCATTTATCTCGATACTTAGCGGCTCAATCAGCTACGGCATTCACTAATTGTTGGACTACAGTAAACCGAGCAAGACATTTCAACTTCAGAATTAACGCCAACCATAAAATAAAAAAGAGAATGGGCCGTTAAGCGGAATGGTTAATTCTTCTAATTTCTTATCAGCAATCATTCCATTCATTTTCAATGATGATTATATTTAGGATAGCAAAAATCTCACATTATGGCATTTTCCTAGTGCTAATTAAATCTATAGGAACAGCCATTTCATCCTTTTTCTGAAAACTAAGTGCGCAGATCTATTCAATACACCACTATCAAGCAAACGCTGTATATTTGATAGTTACAAAGCGAATACTGTTATTCACTGTATTCATCACCATAAACCTTGAAGACAGGATGCTCTGTCTGCATGAATGTATACTTCAATCCATATTTAAAGTGCTAATGATAGGCAAGTCCTACCCCAGGAATCTGGTTGCAAATATCCTATTTATAGCAGTTATTGACTTATTCTGGCACCAACAGTTATCCAACTAGCTTTACAATAGTCTTAGGCGAATCGATCATTATAAACAGATAATTCACTGACATAGACGCTTGCCATTCTAGCTATCCTTAATTGCTTCTATGTATACAAAATCCTTGTCTAGATCATGCATTCTGCTCGCTATAAGCCATTTTTTATGAATAACATTTGAAACTATACGGCTTAACTTGAATCCAAGCAGCCCATGAGCAGGATGGCTGGCCTTTTGTTTGAACCAAAGCCTGACTCTTGACCAAAAAACCAACATGCTCATTTTTCTGCTTTGTTTTGCTACTACCTCCCCCCAAACCAAGCGACCCGAATCAATAGCTACCTCTAGATGTAATAAATATCACATGCCAAGCAAGCATTTATCTGTGCCTGATGGGCGAGAATGATTCATCCGCTTGTGACAATTGTCATCTATTAGGGTCGCTATTGACTCAAAAATCTCTAGTAGATGCTCGGATCTATCTGACAGCAATGGATCTTGGAAGCCTGCCACAAAGATCACCCTTGATTCTGCCACCAGTAGTTATGGCGAGGAAGAGGTCCCTTTCCTCCGTCAACCATTACACAATGCGTCTTGTCCGATAACAGTCAGTAGTCAACTGGAATCGCTGGAATCACTTCAACTCACAGTAGGGCAGAGCATTCTGCTGTCATCCCAGACTGATCAATCTCGCTACGTGCGGCTGTTTTTTCAGCAGGGCATTGCCAGGCTTTCAGGCTCTTTCGGAGATCATTTTCCTGATATCACTTTGGCCTTTTGTGGTGATTCTGAATCTAGTTGGCTTCGATTACCCGACGGCAGTAACTTTTTACTTGAGGCACTCACGAATAGTTCAATTGGCCTTCATTACGCAGACAACTGCCCAAAAGAGCAAGATATCCTATGGGATTGGCTATTTGAGTTTCATCTTGTAAGGCATCCAGTAGGAGCCGAAGCAAGGTTAGTTGCTCTTTTAAAACTTCTGATTGGTCGCTTTGGCATCCGTAGAAGTGAAGGTTATGAATTGCCCTTTCCCCTAGGCCATGCACGCATGGCCGAACTGATTGGGGCCACGCGCTCCACTGTTACTCGTCAGATCACCTTGTTTCGGAACAAGAATGATCTTGAGCTGATTGAACCTGGCGGGACTTTTCTGCTCTCGGCACGACTTATCGAATCCGCCCCAGCTATGGATATACGATTGTGATTGCTAACCACTTGCAAATCAAGGGCCTCTGGTATCACTACGGTGATGGATCAGCAGAAGGTTGGACACTGCAATCCATCAATATGAACCTCCAGAGAGGTGAACTCGTTGGTTTATTGGGACCTTCAGGTTGTGGCAAAACAACCTTGCTGCGATTGATTGCTGGGTTTGAACAGCCTGTGAGAGGGACGATCTGCATCGATGATCACGAGGTTGCAAGCTCACGGGGAATGCTGCCACCCGAGCGCCGAAGCATAGGCATGGTGTTTCAGGATTATGCTCTTTTCCCCCATCTCGATGCCTGGCGCAATAGCTGTTTTGGTTTACGCCGCGGCCAAGACACCAGCCGTGCGCAATGGCTGCTGGAGATGCTTGGCCTAGCGGATCTTCGTCACCGTTATCCGCATCAGCTTTCTGGAGGCCAACGCCAACGCTTGGCACTGGCAAGGGCATTGGCCCCAGGACCATCACTCGTACTTCTTGATGAACCGTTTTCCAACCTTGATGTTGAGGTACGTCTGCGCTTGCGCAGCGAACTTGCAGGTGTTCTTCAAACATGTGGTGCCAGTGGTCTGCTCGTGACACATGATCCTCAAGAAGCCCTGGCAATCTGCGATCGGGTTGCCGTCCTGCGCAATGGTGAGCTCCATCAGTGCGCATCACCCTCTGATCTTGTGCAAAAACCAGCCACACCTTTTGTTGGTCGTTTTGTGCTCCAAGGAAACCTGCTTCCTCTCAACATGGGTGGCGAACACTGGCTAACGCCGATTGGCCCTCTCTCAAAACCCAAGGAACCTAATGCTGCTAAGGCAACTGAGTTAATGGTCGATGATCAGGCTCTTCAGATTCAGCAGGATCCCAGAGGCGAGGCTCTGATTCAAGGTCGCGAGTTTCTTGGTAGTCACTGGTTGTTGCGTGTGGAGCTTGGAAATCACACGTTGCGTATAAGGCAACCACTTGAAAGTCCTGTCAAGACAGGAGAGCGCTGTTTCGTCGCCTTCCGCACTGGACAGAACGGCCTTCTTTTCCCCGGAGCGATTCCATGCCCACTATGTTGAGAGCAATGATTGACCACCAAGACCTAACCAGTGGTGCTCTCAATCACTCAACAACTATTAAGGCTACAATTTTATCCTGATCCAGTTGTATTGGCCATCAATACCCCCTTTTCGCAAAGGAATGGGTAATCAGCCACGGCTGCATACACATTTACCACCTTTCCACTTCGAGCACTTGCGCTTTTTGCAGGCTTTTTTCTTGTTTTGAACCGGCCCACGGCGTCGCAGACTATCTGTATCGTCATTCCCCAAGGACTTGGCCATAAGGACCTGCGGCCGACTCCGCAACTGAGACTGATTCTCATTCTACAGGGTCCAAATCGCACCTGAATAGACCTTTTCAAGATGCACAAGGGCTTGTAGCATTTGTCACATCACCATCTGCATGTTTGCGTTTTTGCTAATTCAGCCTCGGCAAAGTGTGCAGACTCAAAAGGAAAAATCATGGCATTGCCTAGCAGTACTAAAGCTGTAGCGCTTACAACAGGTCCTGCAGGACGTGCAATCGCTCAGTCAATGGAAGTGTCTCTGGTTGAGGCTCTCCAAGAGCATCTAACCATGGAGCGAAATGCTAGCGCTGCTTACTTTGCTATCGCGATTTGGTTTGCTGAGCGCGAATTACGAGGCTTTTCCCATTACTTCAAGCAAGAAGCCATTCAAGAACAGGAACATGCGGCCCATTTTGCAGATTACCTAATTGCTCGTGGACAAACTGTTGTTCTGCAGGATGTACCTTCACCCCGTCAGGAATGGATGTCTACAGATGAAATCATGGCTGCCTCATTCCAGATGGAGGCAGACGTGACAACCTCACTGCATCAGCTTTATGCAATGGCTGAGCGAGCATCTGATATGCGCACGACAGTGTTCCTTGATCCACTAGTCGATAATCAAGTCAACTCTGAAAATGAGTTGGCTCACCTCTTGGGTCGTGTACGTTTTGCCCAGAATCAGCCCTCTGCAATGTTAATTATTGACGGCGAATTAAGCGATGGCAAGCATTCACCTGCAAAGCTTGCCTAGAAATCGCCCTCAATAATAAATATCGATAGATAACTGTGTTTTTAGAATAGTGACTAACAGTGCCTATGAGTTGTGGCTAATAAAACCAGACTTTTTCTCATAAGGCCAACAAGTTCTCATGTCAATTGGCCTGCTACTGATCTCAATTAGAAATTCAATAGAGAGTTTATCGTCGAAACCTTTAAATTGCATTGCTTTAGCTATTTCGAGTAATCGACTGCGTCGATTACTGAGCTGCTGAAATTCTTTTTTCAGACGGCAAAATAGGTTCTCATCATTACATTTAGCCATAGCCTCTAGCAACGAGCTAGAGCGATGGCGGATTCCATCAACCTCTCTACAGAGACTAGCGATAACGCTGTCTGATGTCTTAACTAGATCTTTCATTAACTTAGAGCTATGAGGCGGCAAGAGGTGCTGATTCGATTAAGGCTGGAGCCAAACGCAAGATGGGCTCTCCGCTGGGAACATTTAAAAGATCAGCCGTCCTTAGCCTGGAGATCAGTCGCGTGGAGGTCACACGCGTGGAGCCGATGAGTTCGCCAATTCGCTCATGGGTGAGCCGGAATGGGAGATCACACCAGTCGCCACAGCGTCGTCCTAAGCGGTTAACAAGCAGGGCGAGCAATGCTTGGAGACGCTGTTCTGCATTACCTAAATGGCGAATGCGAAGCAGCTGCAGGGTCCATTCGTTCACTGCATCAAAGTCATGCCCATCACGGATTTCAGCATCGCTGCGAAAACATAAAGGTGTAAGTGCTTCAACGCAGACACCTTCACTGCACAAACGATCGGTGCGTAGTTGATCGCCTTCCTGAAGAAAAGCGAGAGTCATTCCTTCAGTTTCTTCGCATGGGCAGTAAACGCGGGCAATACCCTCAACAACTTCGATACAAGCGCCACCTGAACGAGCGGCTGGATCAATCAGGATGGATTGCCCTGTTGGCATCCGCACTGCTGGGATTGGATCATCTGGCAGGAATCGGAAGCTCATTTGTAGCCTCTCAAGTGCTTTTTGAGAACTCTTCGCAACCTATACGCTCAACGGGGCCTTTTGCAAGCGATTCTCAATAGCAATAGGGCTGTTGCGAGGGATCTGCATTACTGATTGATTCCTATGTAAATTTCGTCACAGCATGGAGTGCTGTTTGGCCCAGTGACGCCGTCAAGTTATCACCTGCTCACTTGCACATGTTGAAATCTGTGGCAGGGGCAGAACGAATCAATCGCCAAAGAGCAATGCGCAATGCACTTCAAATAAATAGATGAAGTGAATCCTTGCCATTGAAAGAGTTGCTAATCCTGGGCTTAGATTGGATGGAAGAAGAACAGATCGAAAGGAAATATAAATGGAATCTCGTGAAGGCATTGATGTTACGGTTTTATGCAATGACTTAAATCCTGCTTCAGTTGTAAAGCTGCTTAGCATTGCAGGTTTGCCTGCCATAGGCTTTGCCAGTTTCTAGCGATAATCTGGCAAAGTGATTTCAAATCTGATTTATACTGAGATCACAAGCCTGCTTGATTACAGTTAATGAATGGAATGCAGTAAAAGGCGATTCGTTTGTTTTTTTAGAGACAAGGCAAGCTCATTCAATGGAGTGATTAGGAGGCAGGGTGGCGAAGACATAGCGACTGTTAAACAACACATGTAAGAGGGCCTATCTAGATATTTGGATTCGTTTGATTTTTAAGTTTGCAGGGCCTCAAATGGGTCTTTATAGCTATGATTAGAGAGAATTTTAAGTCAACGATGTATACAGCTCCCTTTGCAGCGGCAGTAGAGCTGACACCAATAACCATTGGCGGAATTGTCTTGCTTGGTGTTTTGGTATTGGCCGCCGATATTCATTTATTAATAAGACAGCAACAACAAAGCCGCATGCGCAAAATGGCTCCTAATCAAGAAGCTAGAGATCAATAAGTGGCAGAGACAATCTTTTCTAACCCTTAAGGCCAAGGCTCTATTGTAAATCGATCACATTAAGATCAGTGAAACAGTCGTTGAAGCAGAGTTCGTGAAAAGGCATAGCCGCACTGATCCTGGATCCTCAGCATCAAAAGCCAAGCATCAATAGCGATTAGACTATATCAAAGGCTAGTTATAGATGTTTATTTTAGATTGTTAATGAATCAAAGAACCTCTTTGCTTTGACAAAGTCAGTTTGCGTTGGCAGGTCAAAATCGCAAACTTGAAGATCAGCGGTTTACGTATTTGAAGCAGTATAACTAGTGGGAGGAAATTCTTACTATAGAACAATCAGAAGTTGTAGTTTGCTGAGGAAGATATTTTCAAGTTCACAACCATAGACTCAATGAAAAAGCCCTGCTTACGCAGGGCTTTTTTTTTGAGCTAAAGAGCAGTGTTAATTTGAAGAAGCTAGTTTATGAGGCGTTATCTGTTGATGTTGATGGCACTGTCGTACTCTTACCTGGGTTAAGACTAATTTCGTTGCTTTCTAGCTGATCGAACAATTTTTCAACACGCTTGAAGTCAAAGCCCATCGCTCTCAATCCATGCCAGAAATGACCCTGAAGATAGAAGAATCCAAGGTAGAAATGGAAGTTTGACAGCCATGAACGGGCAGAGTGTACGTCTCCACCAAACAATGGATCTGTATCTGAGAAATATGGAGCGAAGTTCAATTCGATATTAAGAGGACCACCATAGAGATCAGTTGGATAAATTGTAGTGTTCATAGAAGCCCAGAAGGCTGCCACAAAAGCAATAAAGGCTGCACCTGCCAATGAGGTAGAAAGCACAAATTCAGCAGATAAGAGTCCTTTTCCTTTGAATTCAGTGTATTCCCCAAATGGCTTGCTGAAAATATGCCAAACAGCACCAGCACTCAAGAAAAAGGCCAAGAATGCATGACCGCCCATCACATCTTCCAAACTGTTAATCGTAAGGAAATCAATCTGGTGATTCCAAACCATTGACAAGTCAAGATTGTATTCAACCTTACGTACAACACCCATTGCTGGGTCATAAATTCCATGGTATTTAGCCCATTCAACAAATTGAACGCAGCCAAGACCTAGGAATAGCAAGTGATGTCCAAGAATGAAGGTGAGCCTGTCTGGATCATCCCATTTAAAATCAAATTTGTTGGGCCTGGATCCTTGCGGGTATTCTCCCAGGTCCTCCTTGTATCGAAAAGAGTGAAGCATCGCTCCACCGGCATAAACGGCCGAGAAGATTAGATGGAAGACTGCGACTACAAGCATCCCATAGGAGTCAGTAATCACACCGTTCTCTATGCCACCAATACCAAGGCCTGCTAGGTGAGGAAGAACTACAAATCCTTGGTCACCTATTGGTAATGCGGAATCGTACCGAGCTAGCTCAAATAGGGTGTTGGCACCAGCGCCGAAGCAAATTAATCCTGTATGGCCAATATGCGAGGCAATGAATCGGCCTGATCGGTTGGTCACACCACTGTTACCCGCGTACCAGGCGTAGGTAACGTCTGTTTTCCCGTAGGTTTGCACGAGAATGAATTTGTTTAGGGCAAATGAAATCTATTTGTATGGCGACAGTTCGACATTAGGTGTACACAGAACTCTACATATTTAAAGAGTGTGAGTGTGATTTAGACATGATAATGTGCCGTAGTATTTGTATGATTAAGCGCGATCATTAGATACATCATAGGCCTCGCAGATGATACCGCAGAGACAAGGCATTAATCACGTAAATTAGAGTTCAACGACACATTATCAAGTGATAATTAATACAGCCGATCAAATTATGCCTCGCAGGCCACAGATCATGAAAGGTGAATTATTATTGATATCACTAGGTTTTGAGGAATCCTGACAGAACCGAAGCAAGCCATCGCTGGCACTTTGTTGTATGTATGTATTTGCACGATGGAGTGGCTCACCTAGGATTAAGTCTCATTTCGAATTGCACAATGCCATCCTGTAATTGGGATTACTTAGGCTAGTGATATATGGACTTTGTCTGGATTCATCAATGGATTTTGGAACCCTCTCAGCAGTGGTGTGTGGGATCATTGGCTCGGCCTGCATTGCTATTTTTATCATCGGAGGCAAAGCCGATAATGATGGACAAGGAACCAACATGACGTGAAATCTAAGTTGGCCTCGCTTGCAAGGAAGGGTAGAGTTTTCACTCTGCCCTTTTTTAGTATTGGTTTTAATTACAAATAAAAGTAGAGAAACTATGGCTATTTAATTTTGAATACAGCATTATTGAGATTTGACAAAGTATTCTAATGTGAAATAAGTTTTGGCAAAGAAATCATTGTCGAGACATCTCTATTCAGAGCTTTTCTAACAGGATGGTCATTTGTACAAACTTTTTATAGCTAGAAGGTATTACTAGAAACAATGTAATATCATTCCATGCAAGATGATGGCATTGTGCAATTTTTATTCCTGCCAGATCATTGCCATGGAAATGCTTTAGAAGTAAGCCACAACAAACAGCGGCGGATAATATTTTCTAGTATTATTGAATAGTGATCATAAAAACTTTGGATTAATTCTCAGATTGTTTTAATCCAGTAAGGCCACCTTTGACAGTTGTCAAGGCAGTTCCATCAAGAAACTGTTGGTCCAAAAGAAGTAGCGCAGCAGTGTTGTCACCAGCCAGGCGAAGTCGCTTACGCACGAAACGAGCTTCCGCTTCCTCTTGTAACTGTTCTGCGATGAACCAATCGAGCATGGCGGTCGCACTACGCTCACCAGCTTGTTCGGCTATGGAATAAATGCGGTTAATTGATGCTGTTACATCTTTTTCTAGCTCGTAGACCTGATCAAAGAGATCCTGCGTGGAGACCCAATTGCGTTGTGGAGCTTCAACAGCGGGAAGTTCGACCTGTTCATCGCAATCAACAAGGTAGGCAATAAGTCGATCTGCATGACCACGTTCCTCTTGGCTCTTAACTTGCATGTACGAGGAAAATCCAGCTAAATCCTTCTCGCGAAGCCAAATTGACATCGCTAGGTAGGTATGACTTGCCTGAAACTCACAGGCCAAATGAAGGTTGATCGCCTTGGTTAGATCATTCATGCTCAGGTTTAACGTTTAAGGCCATCATTGGTGAAATGTACTTGTTTAAATGAGAGTGCCTATTCATGCTAATGGAGAAGTGTTGAGGTGCAGGACACTTGTGTAGTTAATGTACAATAAACATACTATCGTTCATTGAAGAGTGAACCAGCTTCGTCCAACTTTCAATCGTCATTTGGGATCAATAGAATTTTTTGTAGGGTTTGAGGAATTAAACTATATGCTAAATATTCTGATATTGCCATTTCGGCAGATAAACAGGGGGCACAATTAACCTATAGATGTTTGGACTTGATGGGTATTATAAATATAGTTGATTATAATTTTACCCCAAGTCGTTAACTAACATAGGGCTGCCAATAACATCTATTGATTGTGACTTACACAAAATACTTACCAGGCAAGTTTCAACGTTAGTTGGAGGAATTATGCATATTATTACCCTAGCTTTTTATACTAATCGCCAAATCAAAGACTAGCAGTCAAGCGTGAGTCATGAGAGTAATGAATTTGATATTTTATTGATATTAATTCCTATCTAGATATTGGTCTAGAAAGGAAAGGGGTTTGGCCATTGTTTCTGAAAAACCTAGGATCCCCTTGTCTTGATGGCTATATAAAAGTATGTCGTCACAATCTAGTAAATAAGTACCGCCCCGTTGTGTAATGAAGTCGTGACGGGGTAGATAAGTACGCAAGTTACCTAGAACTTCTATCATGTTTCGCAGTCGAACGGTCGCGAGCTCAAATGGTCTTTGAAAACCCTCACCACCAGCTCGCGAGAAAAAGGATCCTGTTACGGATGGGAATGGGGAGATGTTGATGGTTTCGTTGTTGGCGATTCGCTGGGGTGCACTACGATCTCCTATGTAGCCACGCAGTACTTCAGACAGGGTGCCTGGAGAACCAATGCCTGCGCACATTAACAACAATGCAGGCCAAGGACCACCAGGTGTTTTTAGTCCGCCATAGAGGCCAAGGGCTCTGTGAAGTATCGGTTCCTCATCTACCAACAAACTTTGTTTAGGAAAGCCAGTAAAGGTGCAGAATCGTTCAGCACTGCCAGCATTGCCGATGCCTATGGCCAAAGTGGAGATCCCAGCAACCCTTAGCCTTGGCATATCAGCTACTAGCGCCTGAGCATATTCGATGCTGTCAAAGTCACCTAACTGGGGAAGCAAAATAATAAGTCGATATTTGTCTTTTTCCATGCCTGGAACCTGACTGAGCCTTTGAAGCAGTGGAAGTGGTGCTTTTACTGTGCACACGTCGTTAGGATTGTAAGATTAGCTTGGTCCTCAATAAGCCTACTACTTCTTGTTCATTCTAGAAACATCCTTCTAATTACATGAAGCAGGAAGGCTTGGTTTCATTTCTGAGATTTTCCTATTACCTTAATCAGGTATCCATAGATTCTATGGACATCGTAAATTTGGAACTTACAAGAGAAACGTTCTGGGTCGTTAAATAATGATAACAAGCATTTTGCAATAGCATAAAAGCAGATCTATCCCTAAATCTATTAAATAGTGGGAACAAAGATGGTGCCTTCTACCCACATTCTAATTGCCTAGAGCTATTGCTATCAAAGGGTTCTTGCCTCTCAATATGATATGTGTCAATCGCAAGACAAGCGGGCGTCAAGAGGCTTAACTGTAAGGAAGAGGATAAAGGCAATGACATGACAACCAACACTCCATACTCCTTGCGTTGCACTCTCACCTTTGGAGACATCTATGGCCAAGTCTTGGCCTGGATGGCTGTGATCTTTGTAAGCCTTGCAGCAGGCCTGGGTCTTATGGGCTCGAGCAGGCCTCTGTTCGCTCTAGTTGGCGTTGGCTTGATCTTGGTATTAAGCCTGCCCTTCCTCCTGTTCGCCTTCGTAACAACCCTGCTCAACCACATCTCTCTGGAGCCCAAAGAAGCTTCCTAGAGTTAACGACAATTGGGGAATGTGTGTTACCAGCCTGATCAACCTAGGGGCTTATAAAGGTAAGCCTATTAATGAAGCCGCGAAGACGAAAATATTCTACGTATCATGCCTTGAGACCATTATCGAAGGAACTATCAAGGGCTCTGATTAGATCTCATTAAAACACCAAAGCTGGTCGAATGGTACAAAGTAAATCCACTACTGGCTTCATCAAAAGGGATCCACCTATGCAATCAGGTCAGGGGCAATTTGGACGCACAACATTGGAAAGACAGTGACAGAAAAACTTCTGCCTTAACTATTTCCAATCATCACTAGTAAGACTCCTGCTGATTTTATTGCCAGCGTCGAGAGAAGCACGACTGGCTCAGTCTCGCAACCTCTAATCACAATGGATCATAAAACTTTAGCCACGCCAAGTGGCAGAGATGAAGCGATCCAGAAACTCTTTTCGGATAAGACTTGAATGGGAAATCAAAAGGAAAAAGTCAATATCCATCTAACAAGTCGAATCTGTTATGTAAATCAACCTGGAAGCAGAGGAAAACAGGATTTAATTTAGAACAAATCAAATCAGAAAATTAAAGAGCTGAAGCAGCTAGCAACTGAACGCTTGATTGCAAGAATGTGCTTAGAGATGCATCTGATCTTGGAGACTTAGTTGACTATTTTATACATTGAACAAACCATGAAATGAATTGCGAAGTAATCTCAACTCAGATCAGAGGGTTTGTCGCTAGCCAACAAGAAGATAGCCCGAAGCTAATGGCAGCAAAATAACTGTTAGCAGAGTTTTATGAGCAAATCAAAAAAATCCTTAGCTTTAGCTAATCATGAAAGTCAGTCTGCACTGTATATAAGGACAAGAAATTGTTAAAGAAATTGTATGTTCCCATCAATGAGGCAGTGATGGGTATTTTGAATCCATCTGATCAAACTAAGATTGGCTCTATCCTGTTGAAGATGACCCTTTTTTTAGGCATACCCCCCTCCTGTTGAGCTTCGTGACAGGGCTCCATAACCAACTGCATCTAAAGCCAAAAGAAGTTGCCTATGGTTAGCAATCTTGCCTGAATTTGATGTTCCCATCCTGGTTAACCCCAAAGGCTTCAAAGGAGGCTCCAATTCCCTCAGAAACTGAGCAGCACGCCGTTCTAGGTACAGGGCTGCATGCCCCGCTAAGCACAGATCAGGAAGATGCTCTGTTTGCTTGTGGCTGCTTTTGGGGAGCCGAAAAGGGTTTCTGGAAATTACCTGGGATCATCACCACGGCAGTGGGTTACGCCGGTGGTCATCAAGAGCAACCGACCTATCAAGAGGTCTGCTCAGGACGTACCGGACACACTGAAATCGTACGAGTGGTGTGGAATAAATCCATCATTGACTTCAGCGACCTCCTCAAATTGTTCTGGGAATGCCATGACCCCACGCAAGGGAATCGCCAGGGTAATGATCGAGGGAGTCAATATCGATCGGCGATTTACACCACCACAATTCAGCAGATGGAGCTTGCGCAGGCCAGTCGAGACAGCTTTCAGCAACTCTTAAGTAGGGGTGGTTTTGGAGCAATTACAACTGAAATCAAAGCCGATCAACAATTCCATTATGCCGAGTCCTATCACCAGCAATACCTAGCAAAACCCGGAAGTAGACCATACTGCTCTGCAATGCCTACTCAGGTTGCTCTAAATGATTTCCCAGGTGCAAACTTTAAATTACCAGTCAGTGTCTGGCAAGAATATGATTGGTCAGTTAGTCATTGCGTTCTAAGATCTGGAAATGAAATAATCAAGCCCTAGCAAATAGCATGCTTAAAAGGAACAGTCTCAAGCCAAGTTAATTCAAGACATATAACCAAAACTTAAATTAGCAGGCCTAGTGGGACGATTCGTGCTGTTTGTAAGCAGACGTGGTTTAGATCCCTCTTCAAGTTCTTGAGCCCAAAGATTCAACACTCCCCGATGGGGCGCCAGAAAAACAATCTGCTTACCATCTGGACTCAAGCTAACCCCACTCACCTCAGGGTTGCCAAACAAGACTTCACGAGGAATCAGCGGAATCTCCCCCTGAGAGAGGGTATCTGCGAAAGCAGGAGAGGAAATTCTTATCGGTAAAGCAATAGTGGTTAACAGGCATGGCAGAGCTAAAGTTGCTCTAAGCAAAGAAAGTCTTCTCATTGACCATTGATCGTTTTTTGATAAGTGTGACCAGAATTACTCATAAAGAGAAGCAGCCGCTTTCATATAACATTTCACACTGCAAATTTCATATAACCTACAACTCAAGCAAGCAGATCACCAACATGGAGCAATGAAGCCACCCTTACCAGATCGATTGGTAATGCTTGCCTTAGCTGCCACTCTGATGATTGTCTTCTGCCTGATCTTCTCCTTGAGGCATGCCGGTCAACAGGGGAAAGAACCAGCTCTACAGTGGCGGGAGGCCCCAGAGCCAACCTCAGGATCCTTACAGATCTAACCACCCCTGCCCATCTGAGCCCTTGTAGAAGTGGCAAAGTGGTCAGGATTCAGCATCAGGTTGCTGATCTTGCCCTCACCATCAGACCCACAGCAGCCACGCAGGTTTCTTCCGCTCCCTAAGGGCTTGGTTGAGCTCTATGGGCTCATCGCAGTTCTGATGGTGGTCATTCCCGAGTGGCTTGCTGAGGTCAGCTTGAACATGGGAAACAGCACCAGCGAAGCTCAGCTTCCTATGAGGGCGCGCGCTTGGAGAACGTTGCCAGAGCTGCAATTGGCAGCAATGAACCTTGCTGAATTGAGACAGATGGCGCATCAGCTCAAGCTATGGGGCTACGCAAGCGAAAGCCGTAATCAGCTGTCAAGGCGACTCTTAAGGCGGTTGAGCAGAAGATTGCCTTCAAAACGGATTAGATCAGCCAGGAGGCAACGCAATACCCTGTGATAGCTTGCCTATGCCGGGGCGTGGCGCAGCTTGGTAGCGCACTACTTTGGGGTAGTAGGGGTCGTGGGTTCAAATCCCGCCGCTCCGATTCCGTGCATGACTGAGATCTCAGTCTTCAGGCCACTTCTCATTAGAGAGGTGGCTTTTTTGATTCATCAATATCTATATAGATTCTGTCAATGGAATTATTCAAGAGTCAATGAAGAATCCAAGCAAAATAACCATAGAGTCAGCGCATAATAAAAACATTGCAAGCGACGCTTGTTCTGCTATCAAGACCGTTACTCACCTATTAGTTACTCAATCTGCAATAGCTAACCGCAATGGCAAGCCAAACAACCCATGATTCGACCGTTAACGAGTCCTGTCATCAACAAATTAAAAGGATTGATCTAAGCTTTAACAATTGATCTCCTAGCAAGAAGCTACTAAAGGCTTGATTGAAAATCAACTAAGCACTAAAAAAAGGCAATAATATATTCCTGAAAGCACGTTTATCTAAAGGCTTAAAAAGTATTACCACCCATTGATTGAATGGGAGCGTCTAACCTAAGATCTAAAATGTTATCAATTTTTGAACGCTTTATCAACTGGTATTGTACAATAAAAAATAAAAAGGGTTGCCAAAAAAATTTTTTTCTGTTGTGACATCAACGATTCATGACCGTTCAGAGCAATTGGGCTCCAAGTCAGTTGATTGGAACCTGGTTGCAACTGAATAGCGATGCAACCAACGATTAACCCGTCCCCGCTGGCTAGGTGGAACCTCCTCAAGCAACTGGGACAACTCCAAGGCACCCAAACGTCTGAGTTCCCTCACATCCACATGCCAAAGGGCCTCAGCCTCACGGATCAAACGCGCCCAAGTACGGACCTGCTGCCACTGACGCAGCCGAGATCGTAGTGGGTCACATAGAAGTGAACGACTGAAAGTCCACTGCCTAGAGCGTTGATGGTGGCTGGGTAAAGCATCCATATGACCACCTTGACGAATTCAAGGCCGATCCATGCAAAATCACCAGTGGGCTTCGGAGTTCTGAAGCAAATCAGCTCTTTCCATTCCAACAAGACAGCCTCGACTCTTTTCCCATCGTTTAAGAGGGCGCAGCAAGATCAAAACCCACATGCAATACACGGGCAATACAGTGCGCAAATCCGTTGCAGTAACGGTCTAGAAGTTTTCACATCACACTCTGATGCAATCGCAAGCTGTTCTCGATTGTGCCGTCGCTCAAGCTAGAAGTGTTGATAGCGGGCTAAGAGAAGCACATCAGTGGTTCGCGGTTAAGGCTTATGGGCCGTGCTTGCAATCAAAGAATGCATCAAGTTGTGGGACGAATAGCTGTAGCTGAGGGTCAAGTAGAAAAAACAGTTTTAAGCAGAATTTCCTTATTTGGATAACACTCAGTAGCGATAAAGGTTTGGCAATTTAATTTAAAATCATTGTCTTAAGTTTACGGCAAAATAAAATAATATTGTGATCATGATAAAGACCAGTCATACATTGAAGACACTTGACGTTAATCAAAGTGTTCAATGGGAAGGCTGGGCACTTTTGAGTGAAGTGAATCAATAGCCGAAGCAGGCAAGCCGAGATTGCTGCGTTAAAGATTCCAAATGGTTAGTGGAGCTAAGCGAATGACATGCATTAATTTGAAACTGAACAGGAGGCAGAGAATAAATCATTGGCAGCTAATTACAGCTACGTGGTAAGAACCTAGATAGGGTTACGGGTTGGAACGGGAGTGTGGATTAATTATTGACGATAGCCCGAACAGTGGTTTATATATACATGAGCATCTCCTATAAGGCTATCTACTATTCACATAGAGACAAAGATATCATTTACCAGTGAAATTATTGAGGTAGTTTGCGATGGCAAAGTTAATCACGATTGATTGGGTCCTATCGTCTTTACTTAATCCTGAAAAAGCCAGATCGGATTCAAGATCCGCAAAGACCAATTCGAGGGCTACCTTGACCTCTGGACGTTGCTGAAAATCACGAAACTCATCGGTAGCAGTACTAATCAATTCATCGACATCAGTTGATAAGCCCATTGATTGACGTTGGAGGAGATAGGCTTGTATCTGCTGATAAATTTTTGCAGAAATTGGAACATTTCCCCATGAAGCACGAAGACTATCCTTGCTAATTGCGAACTCTTTATCCTTAGACATTTTAGGCTCCTTCAGCGATTCAATATTCAAACATACCTATAATACGGCCTATAGACGATAGATGGTTTGGTGATTTAACAATAGCAGCCTATTTGTCAGACTAAGCTGAATTTAAGACTGCTCGTAAAGATTTGGCCTACAACAAGCAAAGACAATGGCTCTGTTCGGTTCTTATCAACCTAAAAGTTGAAAAGTAAAAATTGTAAGGATGTCATCTATAGACACTTTCCCTGATTTTAATCAGAATCTGCTACTTGCTTTATCTGTATGAATACAGCCTAATAACCGAACGTGATGGAAGCTCTCTGCTATTCGGTGGAATGAGTATCTTCTTTAGGAACTATGTGTTTAGGTTTTTATTGATTAACGAAGAAGGGTTAAAAGGCTTGGCTTGAGATTGTCTAGGACCTTGATTTGCAAGGCTAAGGATAGAAGCATTAAGCTCTAACTCGGAAATTCCAATATCATCTCCGCATGTCTCGAAAATATTCGAGGCGATGAATGAAGCCATATCTTCTTTTGGAACTGCCATGACTTCTTTTAAAGCACCTGAGCGCATTAAGCTACTTATCATTTGACGCCCAGCAACTAAGGCCGCTTGATCTGCAGGGCTTCCGTCTGAGATCGCAACACAGTACTTATCGGAGAAAGTCTCGCCCACCTCCGATACCGCAGGGGACAGCTCGAAGTCGTCTGCAAAGACTGGCCTTGGAGCTAGAACAGAAGAGAAGAGAAGTATTGCAGCAAGAAAAATAGGGGAAAAATACTTAGACAAATTACGCATCGGGTTCATGACCTATTATAGGTCCTTTACTAATTCAAAGTTACCTGACTGTGGGCCAACCAACCACCTAAATGAAGAAGCTGAAGCGATTATTGATTTAATGCTGAGGACAAAGCAAATCTTTTCTTTCACCTTGAATTCGATTGCAACAAACTTAGGGAATGCTACTCATTCCACTATTTCAGCATCAGCATCCGCAGATCAAAAAAATGGTGGTCCTGTTAAAATCTGATTACCCTGTTGTCATTTAGCGTTTATTTGTTCACAACCCCTGCTAAAGCAGCGGCTTTAAGTACTGTGCTACTCCAACAGCGAGGGCGTGCATAGACTTCAAGACTGTTGCCAATGTCATCAGAGAAAACAGCATCAATACTGATCTAAAAAATTGAACGGCGCATTGGCTAGATTGCGACAGTCGAACATGTTGCCGCTAGGCAATAAAGCAATTTTACCCTGGCCAATCTATTCTTGCGGCCTTTCTTTTTTACTTCTTCAATCACAACTCAAAGATATAGGCTCAACCAAAGCCAGCTAATGCGAGACATTTGGATTAAAAGCGTTGAGGCAGCCGCTAGAGATACATTGATCAACACATTTGCTCGCATCGGCGATGGATCATGGGTAGAAAGACCTATTAATCATTGCTTTATCTAACCGCTGATTAACCTTTAAAACCATCATGCTTATGCCAGATTAAGCTGAGTGTACTATCGGAAATTTAAAATGTTGGCTGAATTCAAAACTCTATTCGAGCTTAGCCAAGAGGGTTACTTTAAAAAGCTGATGGAATCAGCTAGAGAGTTATTAGATGTCCCAGTCAATACTTTTAGCAACAGCACAGTTAGCAGTCAAATCGTGATTGGAATCATCGCAATTGTAATCCTTGGTGCTATCATTTTACCGTTCGGAGCAACCGAAGCTTCGATCAAGGCTTGTCAAGTCAACACAGACAAAAAACTCGTCAAAGTTGGCGGCTCGGTAATCGTTGTAATGACCTCACTTAGTGCCATACTCTACCTCGAAGTTTTGAAGCTATATGGAGTGTTTAGCAGTAGCTGAAGATTGAGACCTCCATCTAGCCAACGAGCGATTGAAAAATCCTTATGTTTATAACTAGCCTTAGAGAATGCATGTCTTGTTAGCAACAAGAAAGTTGATTTCAATTCATTGGAACTAATGAAAAAATTGAATGGCTTCAATGAAAGGGTCTGTATTCTTTTGATTACTGCGCAGGCCTAAGTCATCTTCTCCTGCAAGCAGTGGAGCCTATTTGACTGGAGGGGCAGCAATCATGCTCTATCAGTAGGGTTCCGATCTCTGCAGTCTGCCCAAAAGATTTACTTATGAAGATTGAAGAGGCAAAAGCGCTCTGAAGACATTTGGCATAGATTCACCAATGGGTCTTAATAACTTGCGCCTCGATTTACAGTTCTTTGACGTAAGCTTACCAACCTCTTTCACCCCCAATTGCATCTACATCCATGCCGACATAATTACCCAGGATTTGAATTCGCGGACAACTTTTTAGCTAGACAGCTACCGAAATAGTGTCCCTAAGTTGCCAAACCATCAGACCACGCGTCACAACCAGAAGAAGGGATAGAAATGCTATTCCAACACATAAAGGGCAATGTGGAAATCCCACTCAGCACTTCGCCAACTAATCAATTATTAGCCAGAGATTCAAAAATTGTCCGCAAAAAATGACACATTGATACTTTACGGGCCAGTTCGTCGATCTCCCAGGGGTAGCAACGCCAAAAAAGTCACCCCTTAACGTGCCTCCAAACCAGCGCTGAGCTTGCTCAAAATCATCTAGAGAGCATTCTTTCTCTATTCAGGGTCGTCAAATCCATTGCATTAAAAAGGGCACCCGCGTCGGATGCCCTCAAGTCCAGGACTCATTTTCAGGGTATCTGCGTCCTTGGACTCCTATTTGATCTCTAGCCAGGAGGGGAACATGGCGGCATGAGTAAAAACACTTGTTCAGACTATGGGCTGCATCTAGGCGATGCAGCTTGCAGAACTGGTTCATGCAGGGGCTCTCTAAAGCAATAGCAACCCTTTTTGCCAGACTGAAAAGCATCGATCCTATGCAGCCAAATCAAGTCATAGCAATAGGTTTGCTTTTCACTCAAACCCCTCAGTGTGCAAGCTCACAGCAATGAGTGAGTTAGTTCATCACCTTAATCATTGATCGCGGAGATGGTGTGTTCATCGGGGACACTCAGCCTCCACAACCCACACCATCCAATGAACTTCAAATCCGCCCTTGCTGCTACCGCATTAGCAGTGATTAGCACAACATCAGCACTGGCCATCAGCACTCCAGCACAAGCAGCTGATGGTTGTGGTCGCGGTTGGCGCTATTCCCACAGTTATGGCGGCTGTGTCGTGAAGCGCTACCGGAGACCTGTTTACGTTCCTGTATCACGTCCTTATTCCCCCATTTACCGTCGTTCGATCTATAGACCCGGCTATCGCAACGTCTATAGGCCCGTCTATCGCCCTTACCACTTGCGTCGTAGGCCAGGAATTGGTGGTGTGATTTCGATTGGATTCTAAAATCAAACATTTTAAAATCAAGCTCTTAACCCGCCTAGCGCGGGTTTTTTATTAGACAACTTTTAGGCCTACCTATAGATGGGGCAGACCTTTCAAAAGATCGTGGATGGTTGTCGCGGCTCAGCAAACGTAACCTGGAGACGATTGGCTGTTGCTTATCACAGGTTCAACAACGCATGGTTGAAAGGTCCGGTGGAAGGACCCCTCTGCCCAATACTTTCGTCTTGCCTATTCCCATGCTGCCCGCGGCATACTTATTTGCCGCCCTTGCAGATCTGGACTTGCTTCCAATTGGACTCGAGTTGACCATCAGGGTCTGCCTTTAGTTCTTGCACACAACGATGAAAGAATCGTGACTGTTGGGCAATCGGTTCAATCTGAATTGCGAAGTAGATAGTTGAGAAGGTTGCTAAGCCT
Organism: Prochlorococcus sp. MIT 1306; assembly: GCF_047304515.1. Classification (NCBI taxonomy): domain Bacteria; kingdom Bacillati; phylum Cyanobacteriota; class Cyanophyceae; order Synechococcales; family Prochlorococcaceae; genus Prochlorococcus; species Prochlorococcus sp. MIT 1306. The sequence goes on from NZ_CP138959.1 coordinate 1,260,611, forward strand.
GTTGCAAAGATCGCCAAGGAGGGATAGAGGTGAGCACGAAACATCTCGCGTGTTGTGAGCATCTTTGCCTCGAGATCGGTCATAAGTGGTTTAGATGATCAATTGTGGATTCTCTATTTAGCTGGTTTACACACCATCGGCTTCAAAACTTCGCTCTATGTCGTGATCCAGCACTAGAGGGGCTGTTCTGACGAGGAAGTGCGATAGTCAATATAAAGACAGGTAGAACAGATAACTATGGGGCAAGATAAGATGAAAAGCTAGTCAAGAACAAGAAGATCCCTCTACAAAGCGGAGGGTTGGCAAACAACCGTTGAGCTGGCCAGCAGAGCGGGAATTATCATTGAGCACTGTTCAAACCATTCAACGCGGATTACACCAACATTTTCCTTGCCACAAGCAATACGATGATCCTCTTATTGCAGAAGGAAAGTCACTATGGATAGGACGGAAGCCAATGATTCAAAATAGTTGATCATAGGCATATTCGAAAACAACTCATCTAAAGTTTAATTATGCATGATTTGTAGCTGGTTATAAAGTCAAATCTGGCAAGTCCAATAAAGGAAACCAAACTAGACCGATGTTGCCTGGATTGAGAATCTCTATCAAAAGGCATTGCTATTACTTCGAAATTGCTCTCTGCATTGATTGCTCCCTTGCGAAAGGATGCTGTCTAAAATTCAGAGCCGATGACGAACATGTTTCGCCGTCTTCACTGCAGTGTTGATTTAACTATCAGTAAGGTACGTACGTTTTCGTGCAAGCACAGAGTTGGCTATGGCCAAGCCAGTCCCCAGAATCATTGAGTTAAAATACTGCTAAAAGTTTGGCTATGTCTTGTAGACTCCAACTGAAGTGGCGCTAGAGACTCCTGAAGCCATGGCAAATGAGTCGTCCAATCATTCCGTATCTGAGCAAACTGCAAATGACTACTTCAAAGAAGGTGAAAAAAGATTTCGTTTAAAAGATTATCAAGGGGCAATTGATTGTTACAGCAAAGCAATTGAGATCAATCCAAATAATGCCATTGCATACAATAATCGAGGGAATGTAAAAGATGAACTAGGCGATTATCAAAGCGCACTGAATGATTACAATAAAGCCATTGACATTAACAGTCTGGATGCCAGCTTTTACATCAATAGAGGTGTCGTCAAGAGACACTCAAGTAACATCGAAGGGGCAATCGATGACTACACAAAAGCTATTGAACTAGATCCACAACATGCTACTGCTTATTACAATAGGGGGATTGCTAAAGTCAATCTAAGCGACAACAAAGGTGCAATCTTTGATTATACTAAGGCACTTACCGTAAATCCAAGACATGCCAAATCATACTACAATAGAGCGATTAGCAAAAACAATATTAATGATATCAAAGGGGCAATTTCTGATTACACAAAAGCAATTGAGGCCATGCCGGTGTTTGCCGCTGCCTATTACAATCGCGGCAATTTAATGGAGAGACTGGGCCGAAGGCAAGCAGCGGTTACTGACCATGAGAAGGCGCTAGTAATACAACCACAACTTCTCACAGCGATGAACGAGCGTGGTGAAAATAAAAACTTAGTTAAGAATAAGATTGTAAATGATTTGAACAATGAAGAAGACAGAAGTCAGCTAGATGCATTTAAATATTACAGCCAAGGCAATGCTGAACAAGAGCGAGGCAACAATCAATCAGCGATCGACTGTTACACTAAGGCGATAGAAGTCAATCCACACTATGCCGAGGCATACAACTACAGGGGCCTAGCTAATTACAACCTTTGTGACTATCAAGCCGCGCTTGATGATTACAACAAGACAATAGAAATTAACTCGATATATGAAGATGCCTACATTGGTTGCGGTCTTGCAAAGTCTGCTTTAAGAGATTACCAAGGTGCAATTGGAGCCTATGAGAGGGTGCTAGTCATTAACCCTAAGAATGTTGCTGCCTATAGAAATCGTGGTATTGCTAAAGAATTGGAGGGAAATCTAGAGGGTGCTTGTTCTGATTGGAGACAGGCCTCCTCTCTGGGAGATGAAGATGCTGCAGAATGGGTAAAGGCACAATGTTGTTAAGGATCCCGCTTCTGCCATCTGTGGAGTCACAAAAAAGAGGCTGGGCAGAGCACATCAATGCTTCTTTCAATTTAATGCTAAAACCGTGCTAATAACATGGCACTATCTATGATACTGATACTGCTAAAAGAATTTCTCTTGCTGCTAGATTCTCAGCCATAGTCGGGAGCTAGTTTACTATGTAGAATCAGGATAGCTTTGTTATTGGCACCTGCGGCGATAAGACAATTTGCCTTAAACCCAGGCGACACTTATGCAATAAGCTGCTTAAGAGACTGTATCCCTGCAAACAAAAAACACCGGAAACACAATCTTTAAGCCAAAGCCATACTACAGTATAAATACTTATTCCTGACAGCAAGAACAGTCAACGATTACATTTGCAATCACATGCCTGAGACCCTCCTAAATGAACTAACCGATACAGTCCAACAATGTCTTGCTTGTATATCCCATCAGAATAAAGGTGAGCCAAATATTGAAAAAGTTGATCTTGATTTCTGGCTTGATCCAAAGTCAGTCATTTTCATGACCTCCCCTGAAACGAAGGACATCTATTGTGCAAAACTTGATGATTTGGATACAAAGAGTGAATTTCTTGAGATAATCCTAGATCAGGCTATTGTCTCTACTTTTCTAACAACTGAAGATTTAATTCTAGTACTTGCTGCTCAGGACTCACCAAATTTATATGATGTCAGGATGGCCGCTATTGATAGATCTACTGGATGTGCCCTAATTCGCACTGAGAATCTTTTTAATAAAGAGATGCTGGAGCGTAATATTCTTAAGACTATTGAGGACTCCACAGAACCATCAAATCAATTCTGGCTGCATCGCTACTCCGATAATAAATCATGGCGGTTTAGAAAAGTTGCCTACAAACGAATCTCGTATCCTGGCAATAATTTTCACAAACGATTTATTAGTAATTCATACCGCAGACTTCAGTCTTTTGTGTTGGATATCGAGACACATATCCTTTCTAAGTTTAATGAAGTCTAAATACAGGAGGATGACAATCCTGAACCATAATTCACCAGCCGGTTAGCTACTTTAGTGTCATTCAAAAAGCGACACATCATTTTGTATGATCCTGATTGCTTGCTTTATTTTTTCCGGCTCTCCAAATGAAAAACAGGGGTATCCCTACAAGCATCAGACCTGCGTCTGCCAATAAGAAGTTGTTCCATAAATCCATTGGCTCAGTCCATTTTCCTACTCAATTTTAAATCAAAGTAATAAAGCTTGGGGCAAAATTTCACTATTGATCAAAACAAAGACATGGAGTGTCTGAGCCGATCCCATGGCGTTGTTAGAAGGAAGATTTATTTTCATCTAGATCAGTAAAATAAATGAGTGCCCAAGACAAAACATATGAGCTGATTGGCCTGGATAACAAGACTGGCCAATGATTTAGAGATAAGTTTCACTGCCAATAGTAACTAAAGTCAGGATGAATCATGTCCCCACACACTTGAACGAAATCGTCAGAGATAGCAGTAAGGTTGATTATAACTCACAATTTTTCAAGCAGACAAAGATCATTTTTCGTCAGCAACTTACTTGAGACCATTTCAGCCCAAAACTGAGTGCAAGTTTAAGTGGGCTTGATAGATGGTCTACGTCGAAAATATAGATATATGCAAGAAGAGTAAAAGAATCACTGGTCTTGTATGTTCTGGTCTTGAATATCTTTGCAGCTAGGCATGAGTTGTGTGGTTGACTAGCAAAGCTTCCGACAATATAAAGATTGAGGTGTTATGTAGTACAACAACATCCCATCTTACCATCTTCCATGTATATTGAACTTATGACTAAATCAAGCAAACGCAATTCTATCCTAGGCGAGGAAATATCTACAATCGACTTTACGACATTGCTTGCCATCCTTATGGGATCAATTAGCGAATTGAGAAGGACAGTGTAACCATTTAGAAATTACAGGCCCTCCTCAAGATACTATGCAGCAGCTTAGGCTTTAATGTTCTACTTTATGGATCACCGCTGATAAGGGAGCCACCTGATGAGTTGGAAAGTTGCAGATATCCCTGATCAGAAAGGAAGGGTTGCATTAGTAACAGGTGCCAATAGTGGCCTTGGTCTTGAGACGGCCAAGGCATTGCTTAACAAGGGCGCCAGAGTCATTATGGCTTGTCGCTCACGACCCAAAGGTGAAGCTGTACGCCAAATTATTCTCGAGAGCAATGATTCCACAAAGCTTGATCTGATTGAGTTGGATCTCGCTGATTTAGCGAGCGTTAGACGTGCAGCTGAGCAGGTAGAAAGCCAATACAGCCGAGTGGACCTGCTAATTAACAATGCTGGAGTGATGGCTACTCCACAGACCCTCAGCAAACAGGGTCTGGAGCTTCAGTTCGCCGTTAATCATCTTGGCCACATGGCATTGACACTAAAGCTCCTACCCTTACTCGCAAAGCAACATGGAGCAAGGGTTGTTACCGTCACTTCTGGCGCACAGTACATGGGTCGAATCGCATGGGACGATCTTCAAGGGATCAAGCACTATGACCGCTGGGCTGCCTACTCACAAAGCAAACTTGCTAATGTGATGTTCGCCTTAGAGCTCGACAAGCGAGTGCGCAAGGCAGCAAGTGGGATCTCATCATTGTTGGCACATCCAGGTCTGGCACGCACTAATTTGCAGCCTAAATCTGTTGCTGCGAACAAATCCTGGCCGGAAGGCCTTGCTTATCGGTTAATGGATCCCATGTTTCAGAGCGCTGCAATGGGATCCCTACCGCAATTACATGCTGCAACCGCGCCAACTGCTCAAGGCGGCGAACAATACGGACCTAGATTTAACTTTAGGGGTTACCCGAAGCTTTGCCGCATTGCCCCGTTGGCACTTAGGGAGGAAGACCGTCAAAGGCTTTGGAGCATCAGTGAAAAACTTTTAGAGATTTGAACTTGCCATTAACAAGTATTTTAACGCTTTCCTTGGTTTAATCTGTCACTTTTGACTCTCACAGCTATGATCTAAAAGCAGTGAATTCCGCCCATGCCTGAAGAGCCAATTGAGAATCCTTCAGACAATCCAGCCATTGAGCCTGAGGCTGATGAAAAAGTAGAAGCTGAAAAAACTATTCAAATCCCAGAGGGCTCTAGGGTGGTGACAATCATTATTGACAAAGGAGAGGTGACTGAAAAAGTGTATCAATCACCTCATGGAGATAGGATAATCGTGAAGTACTAAAAATATTCTAATCGCACTCCCTAAAGTATCAATCCTTGAATCTCAATCAGGGAAATATTAGTGACCATTTCAAAAGGAATAGATGTACCTACAAAATCATAGATATCCAATGAATTCTTAGGCCATAGCTTCTTGAAAGCAATGGCAATCAAGTTTACTGCAAGAAAGTGAGAGAAGCTAATGCTTTGGCTTGATTAAATTAAGTGGATCACCGATATTTACCGGCAAGTTAAATAGCTTCTTTAATTAATCTGGATCCAATGGTATTTGCTTATAAGCCAGTGCTGTTCGCCGAGCAAGCTTTAGGAAAGGATATATTAACCTCGAGCGAAATGGTGAAGACATCAAAGTCTTAAGAACAGATAATAGCGGAGCGGATGGTTCCATTTTTTTACATAGCCACTGAATGGCCTCAGCCCCATGAAAAGCCTCATCACCTACTATTAATATAGCTCCATCACTGAGATCTATGCCTCGAGATTTTAAATTATCTCGCAAAGGCTTTTCTGCTCGTCCATCACATATCTCCAAGCCCTGAATACCACTACGCAACTCACTCAATTCTGCAAAGTGGAGACAAAAAGGACAGCCACCATCATAGATAAGTAACGGAATTGATGAGTCGTTTTCAAACAATGGTGTTTGCAGTTTCATGCATTCATCTGAAGTTCGTGATTGAGGAGGCGAAAGGTCATTACCCAGAATCTTATCAATCTGCTGAATTATCTTAGTCCGATACTTTAGGCACTTCGAGAGTTCCAACTCGAAGCCTCAACTGTTCTAAAAGCATGACAGGGTCAAAAAGGATCGGCAGCAGATGAGGGCTATTGACTTCGCGGAAGAATAAGATGCATGGTAGTTCCGGTAAGAACATTCGCCAGGCCAGCCAATTGGCAAATGGGAAGCGACGTATCTCCTCGTCGACTCGCCATATCACGAGATCTTTGTCGGTCAATTCCAAACGCAGCAGATAGGCTTGCACCAGCAAAAACACTGCGAATCCACACACCACAATCGTCGCCCAAGGATGGAGAGGGAGCGGTAGCATTGCTAGCCCAATAACGTACACCAATACGGGTAAGCGGATGCTTGGTTTGAGAATTACGCTCTGGCTTTGATCAGGCTGGCTTTCAGGTGTCGATGACATTACTACTGAACGGAGGTTGTTATTAGGTTTTTGCCTCTACCTCTTTTTAGATGAGTTTCTGTAAAAAGAGTTTTAGAAGGTTTTTTTCGTTATGATTTTAAGCTCCATCGTCAGCAGACTGAGAGCTTATGAAAGCTCAGCCACATCCTCATTCTCCTAGGATTAACAACGGGATGTCAGCATTGTTCTGGAAGGCAGCGGAGCTTGCAACAACAAATCGAAAGTGTTTTTTGGGCTTAGCTCTTTAGTCGGGTGCGTTCTTCGCGACTTAGCCACAACAAGATCACCACCAGGATTGGCATTAAAAAGTCTGTAAGCAAGATTGTTCCAACATTGGAGGGAGCATCATTGGACCGGACAACCAGCGAATAAACATGCCCGAGCCCATCGGCGAAGAACCAGCTGGCATAGGCAACGATCGAGGCCACCAAATAGTCACGACTTCGCCGCCAGAAGCTACTCAAACCAAGGATGCCAATGGTGAGATTGGCGAATGCCACTTCATTCTGGAATGGGCTATTAGGCCAGTCGATCTGCTCGGCGATGAACTGGCCAAACACTATATGCATTGCGAATCCATACAGTCCCCCTAGGCCCATGACCCAAAAGGCGATCCAGAGCAGGGTTGCTTTCGACCAGCGACTGACGTTCCAACTACGGCGAACCTGCAGGGCCCCGCATAGCAAAGCAATCAATGTGGTCTAAAGATCGATATGGCCAAAGATCAAGCGGACCAAGTGATTCATCGGATCAATTATTGTCTTAAGGGTTTTTGAAAAGCATGTTGAGAGAATCTTTTAGAGGGATATAAGCCCAAAGAAGCAAACTTCTGCATTTCAAGATCGTTTACCAAGACTGCAACCGTCTATGGATTGATTGATCTGATAGCCATAGGTTTGATGGAACTCTTTTCAGCCAAGCTCCTTGGCGAAATGGTGAAACACAATGTTGAACCCTTGTTTTGCATAAAAGCGATGGGCTCCAAATCGCTCCACACCTGCATCTAGATGGATCTGTCTGCAACCCGCATCCCTTGCGATCGCCTCCAAGTAGCGCAACATCTGAACTGCCAGACCCTTGCCCTGATAGGTGGGGTTGGTCACAAGATCTCCCAGATAGAAGTAGGTGCCAAGCGATAGGGAAGAAGCCAAGCGATATCCCGCCAGGACTGCCAATGAAGAGGGTTGCTTCTGATCAGTTGGATTGAGGTCTTGAAAAAGACCCAAAAGCACGTAGCCATGGTCATTGCGTTGCAGCCCAAGACGGCTGATGAAATCAGCTTTGCCGAGTTTCGGATGAAGGTGGCGGATCAGGCCATAGGCCTCGTTCAACTCCGAAGGGGTGTTGAGTTCATGGATCATCAACCGACTCAGTTGTTTGTTATTGCACCTCCCATCTTGCAAGGCTTCCTTACTCAAACAACGTCGTTAAGGTCATACATAGACACAAGAAAAAAGCATGGCCCTGCATCGTTCCAATCCCCGCTCCAACGATCTGGAAGAACATGCCATTGGGGAAACCGTTGATGCATTGGTCTCACCATTACCACGCGCGACTTTTCCGCAAGAGTGCCGTCCTGCATTGACAACATTTAATTTGCTCAAGGAGGAGTTATTGCTTGACGGCAACAGCAAACAAAATCTGGCCACCTTCTGTCAGACCTATGAAAGTCACCAGGTGGCTGATCTAATGGCCCTCGCGGTTGACAAGAACCTGATCGACAAGGACGAATATCCCCAAACCGCAGAGATTGAACGCCGTTGTGTTTCGATGATGGCTGATTTATGGCACGCCCCCGGTGAAGCTGTGGGCTGCTCCACCATCGGTAGCAGTGAGGCCGCCATGCTGGGTGGCTTGGCTGCGAAATGGCGTTGGCGTGAACATCGCAAAGCGGCAGGTCAGTCGATCGATCGCCCCAACATGGTTTGCGGCAGTGTACAAATCTGCTGGACGAAATTTGCCCGCTACTGGGACGTTGAGTTGCGGGAGGTGGAGATGACCTCCGGCGAGCTCTGCATGTCTCCAGAACGAATGCTGGAGCAAGTGGATGAGAACACCATCGTTGTGGTGCCTACCCTGGGCGTCACTTATCACGGCCTGTATGAAGACGTACAAGCCATCAGTCAGGCCCTCGATGAGCTGCAACAGCGAAAAGGACTCGACATTCCTATCCATGTGGATGCAGCCAGCGGTGGCTTTCTTGCTCCTTTCTGTGCCCCTGACCTGGCTCCCTGGGATTTCCGTTTGCCGCGCGTGAAGTCAATCAACTCCTCTGGCCATAAGTTCGGCTTAGCTCCTCTGGGTGTGGGTTGGGTTCTTTGGCGTGAGTCCAGTGATCTACCGGAAGGATTGGTTTTCCATGTGAGTTACCTAGGAGGCGATATGCCAACGTTTCAGATCAACTTCTCGCGGCCAGCGGGGCAGGTGATCTCCCAGTACTACGACTTTGTCCGCCTAGGTCGCGATGGTTATCAAGCCATCCATGGAGCGAGCTATGCCAATGCTCAATATGTTGCTCAAGAACTCAAAAAGCTAGGCCCATTTGAGTTGATACACGATGGCAACCCAGCGCGTGGCATCCCCACTGTGGTGTGGACATTGCGAGCCGGCCAAGAGCTTGGTTTTAACCTTTACGACCTCTCTGATCGACTGAGATTACGTGGTTGGCAAGTGCCAGCTTATCCATTCACAGGTGAGCTTGCTCATCAAGCCTTTCAGCGGATCTTGGTAAAACGCGATTTCTCACGTGAAATGGCTGATCTCCTACTTACCGACATCCGCAACGCCATAACTCATTTGGAGAGTCATCCTGTCAAGATCAGTCTTAACGCTACTGAAGCAGCGTCTACTAATCATCTCGGCCGTTCAATGGTTGAATGCCTTGATGCGCATGGATGATGCCCCCCCATTGGGGGCTTTGAATTTAAAGCGGGAACATCCTCCAAACCTTCAGTCGCATTATTCGAGTCCATGGGGCACGACAGCTTGGCGGGAAGATGTTCCTGTTAGCGACAGACCGCATGATTTAGAAGCTCATTCACGTTGGGGGCTGTGGACAAGTCGTCGTCTGCGAAAAGGCCATGGACCGCTGGAGCAAGGCAAGTATCGAACCTTGGCTCCGAAGCATATGGTTCAAGCATTACTGCGTGGGAAAGACGTCCATCGTCTTGAAGTGCAAACGGCCGTGGCGTTCATCATTGGTCCGCTGTTGTTCGTTATTGGCAGTGTTTTGCTGATGAGCAAACTTGGCTCGGGTGCAGCGCTCTTGGCAATTGGCTCCGTTGTTTTTACGGCAGGAGGTTGGTTTCAGTTGGAACAGGCTTTGTTGGTGACCCGTGGTTTGCTCAATCGGAAGCAGCGCTGGGGCTGGTGTGGAATTTGGTGTGCGCTAACGCAAAGCATTGGCACCGTTCTTTTCAACATGGAGACATTTTCAAGCTGGGGGTTGCCTACGCTGAATGGAACACCATGGCTAATGCTGGAGGTTGCTCCCAACATTCTCGGGTCCGTGCTGTTTGTTATTTCGGCGATCTTCGGGCTTCTTGAGGTAGGTCATGGCCGTCTCTTCGTCATACAGCCGCACCATCTTGGTTGGTGGGTGGCTGTTGTAAATGCCCTCGGATGTCTGTGGTTTATGCAAGCAGCCATCGCTGCTATCCCTGTAGATTTATCCATAGCCGCTGTGCTTGATCCTCAGGTTGCGATCCGAGCAACCTTATTGGGAGCCTTAGCTTTTACTGCTGTAGGTGTACTGAGCCTTGCCGAGTGTAGTGAGGATGAGGTCAAGAGCTAAAATTGCATTTAGGAGAGTCTTATCTCTTTGCTGATGATCAATAAAGCTTGTCTTACGACAAAAAAAATTAACTCCTCACTAGAAAATTAAGGGAGTTTTACTTTGAAACAATAGGTTTCTATTTCTAGAATGCCCCTATTAAGAAAATCTTCGTGCTCATCTAAATTCCTATGAAGTTTCAGAATCGTCTTTGTGAGAAAACACTCATCTGTACAACTCCTACATTCTGGGGGATGGGATTAGGGCCCCAAGGGATAGCAGAAACCGAATACACGTACAGGCCTGCGGGTGGATTCGTCATCACATTGAAAGCCACAGTGACCTTGGCTCCGGGTGGAACAGCTTCTTGAAAATTGATAGTGATCGATCGATTGCCGTCCTCGAAATTGGCTGATACCGGTACGGCGGATCCAACCTGACGTGGCATTCCCAAAAATGCCTTTGGTTGAATAGGACCGTAATAGAAAGCAGGCTGGACACCGCGAATCTGTTTTAAACTGATTCCGCCGAGACCAGCGTCTGCTCCTTGTGGTAACTCGATCACGAAATAGAACTTTGCTCCACCTTCAAATGCATAGCTGCTGTAGTTAATTAATTTTGCCTTAGTCGGCACTGCTACAAAAGATGTCTGACCATTGATCTCAAGCGCTGGCGTATGGATTGGAAGCAGCAAAAACGCTGCAGCCAATACTGAAGGAATCAGTTGCATCAGCTCGCCAGGAAAGGCTTGGGATTCTGATCAAAGCGATCGTAAATCGGAATTGGAGCGCCCATCTCAGGGCTATCGAGCTGGGCTGTTTGTTCAAGGGCTTGACGCAGCCGTCGAGCTGATAGCAGTGGCATGTCTCGCGGGACTGAGATGCGATCCCTGAGGTAGCGCAATCCTCCAGCACTACCTGGATCTGGTGAGCAAGAGGCCCCTAAAGCCATTCGTGTGAGCGTAGCCCTTAAGGGTTGATCGAAGCGAATAGCTCCAAGCGGGTTGAGTTCCAAAAGTCGTTGGTGATGCTTCAACACCCTTGACAGAGCAAGACCCTCGGGCCGCGTCTTTGAGTTATCGGGATCAGCCCAGCAGGTTTCCAATTCCGCAAGGCCTTCACCACAATCAATAGCTTCTGCCAGTTCTTGTTGTTTTGGATTAGGTGCAACCCAGCATCCACCCATCTGAGGCGGCAAGTCGTGGGCATGGGTATGAAAGTCACCCTGCGTACCTCGATACACCTCCAATTCTTCGAGAGCCTTAAACCACTTATGGATGGCGGGATGTTCTTCCCGCAGGCTGAAACCTTTGTAATACGCCAATGAGGCATTCATCCTTTCGACATAGGGGATAAACACCACATCGGCGCTTCCTGGACATGGACTGGTTGGTGTATTGCTAGCTGGATCCAGCCAAGGTCCTTGTTCTGCTGACAGCTGGTGTTCCATCATCCGAGCTTTGATCTGGAATTGTTCGCGGCAAGCCTGTTCCTGCCTCTGATTCAATCGAACTGTGCAAAGCCACCGACACCAGGCTCCAAAAAGTTGCCGTTCCAGATCTCGCAACTTAAGGGTGCGCGGTTCCTCCAACTGATGACCTAGAGGACCAAATGCATGCTCTAGAGCTAACAAGATCTGATCACTTTCCATGATTAAGCGACCATCAAGCTCGAGGGCAGGAAGCATTCCTGAAGGTACTTTTTTCTTGAACCAGGCTTCCTTTTCCCCATAGCAGCGCATGGTGACTTTGCGAATCCTGTAGGGGATCTGCTTCCATTCGAGCCAAAGCCACACCTTCTGGCAGTAGGGGCACCAGGCGTGATGGTCCCGATAAAGAGTGACCCTTAAAGCTTTTTCAGATTGCCCAAACAGGCGCAAGGTGGCTTGCGCATTGGTGGGGCCATTGATTCGATCAGCCTCCGGCACTGTTAGCTCTGCTAAGGCCTGCCAGTCAAGAGCTTTTATCGACGCTGCAGGAGGCATAAATCCTTGGTTTGAAGCCGCATCATCATGCCTGTTTCAAGTGCATGTAGGTGCTTGGAGAAGAGGTTCTCGATTCAAATCAAATGATCAACCATTGATGTTGGATAAGCCAAGAGTTTCGGCCAATGCTCGATTGCAGAGAATCCATAACTCGTCGTTCTGAATGAGTCATGACAGGTTTTCTGGTCATTGTCGTCACGATGCCTGAGTAATCCTGGCGTTGCTTTCTTAAGGAGTTGACAATGGATGCAGTGATCCTCGTCTCTTGGAGCATCCTTTTGATCTGATCGTGCTTGGCGCTGGCTCTGGTGGACTAGCCGCTGCTAAGCGAGCCGCAAGCCATGGTGCCAAGGTCGCCATCGTTGAAGGTGACCGTGTTGGAGGGACCTGCGTCATTCGCGGCTGTGTCCCTAAGAAGCTGTTGGTCTACGGATCTCTTTATCGGGAACAGCTTGAAGTTGCCCCCAGTTTTGGAGTTGAGTTGAGTGAAGCACGGATCAATGCGGGGGTGTTGCTAGCCAATGTGCGTCAGGAAGTGGATCGTCTCAATGCTCTTCACATTGACCTGCTAGCCAAAAACGGTGTTGAGCTTGTGACGGGATGGGGAAGTTTTACGAGCCCAAACAGCGTGGCTGTCTCAAGGAACGGAGCCATCGATGCTTCACAAGAACTTCACGGCGATCACATTCTGATCGCGGTCGGTGGGCGTCCCCATCGTCCTGATATCCCAGGTGCGGAGTTGGGCTGGGTTAGCGATGACATGTTCATGCAAAGCAGCTTCCCCGACCGAGTAGTGGTGGTGGGGGCTGGATTTATTGCCTGTGAATTTGCCTGCATCCTCCATGGCCTTGGAGTCGAGGTCATCCAACTGGTGCGAGGGGATCACTTGCTGCGTGGCTTTGATCGGGAGCTCTCCACTGCAGTACAGGATGGAATGCAGGGGAAGGGCATTGATCTTCGTTTTGGAGAAAACCCAGCCGCTCTAAAAGGCCAGCTTGGCGATCTCGTCTTGTCAACCCAGAGTGGGGAACGCTTCTCTTGTGGGGGGGTCCTTCTTGCTACAGGACGACGACCCTTTTTGCAAGGACTCAACCTTGATGCTGCTGGGGTCGTTTTAGAAGGTCGACGTATTTCAGTGGATGCCAACCAATCGACAAATATCCCTCACATCTTTGCTGTTGGTGATGTAACAGACCGCATCAACCTCACCCCTGTGGCAATCGATGAGGGCAGGGCATTCGCCGACAGTGTTTTTGGACAGAAACCCCGCCAGGTCAATCATGACCTCGTTGCCAGTGCTGTCTTCAGCCAACCAGAGCTAGCCACGGTTGGGCTCACTGAAGAGCAGTCGATTGATCGCTATGGCAAAGATCAGGTCAAGGTCTACCGCGCCCGCTTCCGATCCATGGCTCAGGCCTTGCCGAAGCGGGGACCCCGTTGTCTTCTCAAGTTAATTGTGGATCGCAACACTGATCGAATCCTTGGTTGTCACATGGTGGGGGAACATGCTGCCGAAATTATTCAGATGGCATCAATAGCACTAGCAATGGGTGCTACAAAGGCAGACTTTGATCGCACCATGGCATTACATCCCACGGTTTCTGAGGAGTTTGTCACCATGACTTAGGGAGTATTGCTGAAAATAAATTCCATACATCATTTCAGTTGGTCAATTACGCCATTTGAGTATTCCAGGCAATGCCTTAGGGGATCTGCTACGGCTCGGCAAACAATGATCTTGGCGATGAGTATGTTCTCAAGTTCGTGTCAAATGATATCGGTATCTTCGAATCAGTTAACTCGAGTAGTCTCCATCTTCAGCAGGATGTTTGCTAAATCAATCAACACCATGAGTTATTCGTTCTCTGCGCAGTTGACGCCAATACAACAAGGCTTGAAGCACTATCATCACAAGAATAATCGGTAGAACAATGCAGAGCATTGTCAATCTAAATCCATCCTGCCAAGTGGGTAGGGTGCGGGGGAGAACTTGATCGATCACATAAAAAACGTAGAGCCCTACGAGGATCCCTCCTTCAAGTCGGCTAATTCGTCCCCTGGTCCAAAAAATTGGCATGCAGGCAAGCGTGGTGAGCACCATCACAGGTAGATCTCGCTCAATGATCAAGCGATCGACTTGCAGCCCAGCCCCACCAGAGATCAAGGCACAACTGCTCAGGACCAGAAGTTGATTGAGCAAGCTGCTGCCCACCACATTGCCAATCGCAAGATCTGTGCGGCCTCGTAGAGCAGCCACCAAAGATGTGAACAATTCCGGCATTGAGGTGCCAGCAGACACGATCGTGAGTCCGATGACGGTCTCACTCACTCCTAAGAGTGAAGCAGCATCGCTTGCCCCTTTAACCAGCTGGTTCGATCCGACGGTCAACAACAGGATGCCAATCAAAAGGCGGATACAAGCTTTGATCCAACCGCCATTGGCAGTTTCGCTATTGATCTGCGGCTCAGCCTCCTCCATTCCATCCGGTTCCTCACGGGCCGTACGGATTTCCCATACAGAATTGATCACGAGAGCTATCAAGAGGGCTACTCCGGCCTGCCATGTCACACGACCTGCTGAAGCCATTCCCCATACGGCTGCAGACACCGCTAGTAGCAGAGGAACATCACGTCGCACTAAACGACTCTCCACCCTGAGTGGCAGCACAAGGGCACTGCTGCCGAGCACCACCATCACATTAAAAATATTGCTACCAACCACATTGCTCACGGCCAGGGCATCGGAGCCCTTGAGCACTGAACTCACACTGACGAACAGCTCGGGGGCACATGTGCCCAAGGCCACCACAGTGAGACCGATCACAAGTTCAGGTATACCGAAGATCAGTGCAAGGGCGACGGAACCCTGCACAAACAGTTCTCCGCCCCCAAACAACAGGCCGATTCCTGCCAGCACTTGTAAAGCCGGTTCAAGGAATTGCGGCATGTGATCCGAACGGATTAAAGGGATTCTGCATCTGAACGCAAACCCTGAGCCTCTCTCTCAAAAATCATGGTTGCTTGCGTAAGACGATCTTAAGGTTTTGGTCTTCATACTTGCAAGATTCGCTTTTGCTCAATCGAACCAACGCTGATTCTCAGATGTCTCTCTACTTAGAAAGCGTAACGCTGCAAAAATGCTTCTATCGATGATCTTGATTTTCGCTTCTTGCTCTTCTGCACTGGCCAAGGCTCTCTCCTGAGAACACAATGTCATTGTCTGTTCTCAGAAATGACTGAGCCATAGCGTCGAAAACATCATCTTTGGGAGCACTTCCTGAAAGGGTGTATCACAGCAAATTTATTTTTGGGTCTTGCTTTGGTGCTGAAATCTCTACACCTCATTCTGGGTTGATGGCTTTGGATTCTTTGCCCGACCAACTCATTTTGCGTCAACCGGATGACTGGCATGTCCATCTGAGGGATGGTGCCATGCTGCATGCGGTTCTCGGCAGCACAGCTCGGGTGTTTCGACGAGCAATCGTGATGCCCAATCTCAGGCCACCGATCACGAGTGTAGAAGCAGCAAAAACCTATCGCGACCAGATTTTGGCAGCCCTTCCTGATGGTGTTCCGTTTACGCCATTGATGACGGCCTACCTCAACGAGAGTTTGGCTCCAGATGTTTTAGAGCAAGGGCATCAACAGCATGTTTTCATCGCCGCCAAGCTTTATCCAGCCCATGCCACAACTAATTCCGAGCAGGGAGTCAGTGATCTAAGAGCGATTAACTCACTTCTAGAGACGATGGAGAAAATTGGGATGCCATTGCTCGTTCATGGTGAGGTGAGCGATGTCGATATCGACATTTTCGATAGAGAAGCCTTTTTTATTGAGCACCACCTGGCACCACTAATAGCGCTTTATCCAAATCTTCGTGTAGTGATGGAGCACATCACGACGCAAGAGGCAGTTCAGTTCGTGGAAACAGGTGGACCGAATTTGGCAGCCACTATCACTCCTCATCATTTACATATCAACCGCAATGCAATGTTCCTCGGTGGTTTTCGTAGTGATTTCTACTGCTTACCAGTAGCCAAGCGTGAACGCCATCGACTCGCCCTGCGTCGAGCAGCGACAAGTGGCAAACCATGCTTTTTCCTTGGCACTGATTCGGCACCACACCCTCGCTCTGCAAAGGAGAGTGCTTGTAGTTGTGGTGGCATTTTCAATGCTCATTATGCGATGGAAAGTTATGCCGAAGTCTTTGAGCAGGAAGGAGCACTGGATCGTCTTGAGGCCTTCTCAAGTGAATACGGTCCAGCTTTCTATGGCTTGCCCCTCAATAACACCTCAATCAAACTGATACGACGAGCTCATGTTGTACCAGCTACTTTTAGCGGACAAACGAACGCAGAGTCTTCCGAACACTTAGTTCCATTTCATGCTGGCGAACTGTTGGGCTGGTCTGTTTCGGTTGATTGATAAAGCACGCATCGGAGCGCATTAATTGCACCATTGCTCGACCTGGCAATCAAGGATTCGATTGGGGTCTGGCTAGCAACTTGAATCTCTACGCAAATGGGGAAAATATTTGGCTCGTTGCCATGATCACCAGTGGGGGCAGGGGGACTTGAACCCCCACGTCCTTTTCAGGACAAGCGATTTTAAGTCGCTTGCGTCTACCAATTCCGCCATGCCCCCGGCAATGGCTGGGCCAAGGCCCGCAATGGCATCCTAGATTTACACGAAGCAGTTTGCGGACAGTGTTTCTACAGGCCGTCACCAGTCCAATCTCGATCAACTCGCTGATGGTGCTCGCTGCCTATGCCTTGTTAGGCGGCCTCTATTTGATTGTTGTCCCTTTGATCCTCTATTCCTGGATGAACAGACGGTGGCACTGTATGGGCAAATTCGAGCGTCTAAGCGCCTACGGAATGGTGTTCCTATTCTTTCCCGGTTTAATTCTATTCGCGCCTTTTTTGAATCTTCGCCTTCATGGTCAAGGAGAGGTTTGAACATATGACGCGTGCCAAGGTCATTCAGCTGGGCTTTCTTGTTTTGATACTCGGGGGCATCGCTTACGGTGTATTGAGATTTGCTGGCCTGGATAGTATTTCTGCCGGTATCGCTGCTCAATCACTTCTTGTTGTGGTTGTTGTCGCATGGACGGGATCATATCTACTTCGAGTGGTTTCAGGGAATATGACCTTCATGCAGCAACGGCGACGTTATCAACAGGCCTATGAAAATCTATCAGCTGCTGAACTTCAGACTCGCTTCGATGCATTGCCTGATGCTGAGAAAGTTTCCTTACTGAAGGATATTGAGGATGAGAATCCTAAACAACAAGCCCCCTCTGACCCATAGGTTCTAGGGCGTTTGCCCCCCTCACGCCTTCTTCTAATGATTGCTATGGCAGATTTCTTGGCACCTAAATCCAATACTCAAGCCACAATCAGCAGTCGCTTCCAACGAGTACAAGCTGAGGGACGCCTTGCACTCATGCCTTTCCTAATGGCTGGTGATCCTGATCTGGCAACCACTGCTGAGGTATTGCTCAGCCTGGAGCAATCTGGCGCGGACATGATCGAGCTGGGCATTCCCTATAGCGATCCCCTCGCCGATGGTCCGGTGATTCAGGCAGCTGCTTCTCGAGCACTGGCTTCTGGTACGACACCAGCTCGGGTCTTGCAGATGTTGATTGACTTGCGGGGCAAACTTTCCATTCCTGTGATCCTGTTCACCTACACGAATCCATTGTTCAACCGGGGCATGGAGCGTTTCTGTGATGAAGCGGCTGAGGCTGGAGTTGCCGGTCTTGTGGTCCCAGATCTTCCACTCGAGGAAGCTGAGCGTCTTTCTCCCTTGGCTTCGGCTCGTGGACTTGATCTGGTTCTTCTGGTGGCTCCTACTACACCTGCGGAGCGTATGGCAAGGATTGCAGAAAGCAGCAGGGGATTTACCTATTTAGTCAGCGTGACGGGAGTTACTGGCGAACGTTCTGTCATGGAGGAACGTGTTCAATCCTTGGTGCAGCAACTCAAATTATCCGGCTCCAATCCTGTAGCAGTCGGATTTGGAATTTCTGGGCCTCAGCAGGTACGGCAGGTGCGAAGTTGGGGTGCTGATGGAGCCATTGTTGGCAGTGCTCTAGTGAAACGAATGGCTGCTGCGGCTCCTGGATTTGTTGCTCAAGAAGCGGGTCTTTTCTGCAAAGAGCTGCGCAACGCTGCTGGATGAGTTTTAACTTGCTCATATCTATCATCCTGCCTTAAAACATCAACAAAAAAGCCCTGGAAAATTTCCAGGGCTTGAGTGATTCAAATGAGATTGGAACGATCTTCGCTGAATCTCCCTTAGCTCAAAATATGAATCAATCGTCGTCTTCGTCGCTTCCACCAGCGGGAACTAGGCGAATCTGCTTGCGTCCAAGCTTGATTTCAAACTCATCACCAGGCTTGAGATCAAGTAAGGCTGTATAGGCCTTGCCAATCAATAGATTGCCATTGCCCTGAACAGTAGCTACATAGCTAAGCTTGCGTCCACCCTTACCAATACCTGCAACACCAGTTATACCAAGGCTTACACCTTTAGCTTCTAGTAGAGCTTCGTAGAAAGCAGTGAAATTAAGGCGTTCTCCACCATCCTTCTTCGTGGAGACGTAGCCACAGGCGCGAACAAGATCGGATTTGCTGACATCACCCAGGTCTTTGACTTTCGTGAGGAGGTCGCTGCCGGTGAGCATGATTTGTAAAACGGAAATCTACTTCAACAACATAGCGTTTAGTTACCCATTTGTGCCATCCTTTAAGAGACAAATTTTAGCGATGAGTTTTACGCTGCAGACATGGCACGATTTGTTCTTTGGGGTACTTACTGCGAGAACGCACTTGAAAAGCGAAGCCCTTTTCGTGAAGAACACCTCAATAGGCTTACCACTCTTAAGAAACAGGGCATTCTGATCACTCTTGGTCCAACAGAAGGGAGCACTCATGTTTTTGGGATTTTCGAAGCCGCAAGTCTTGATGTTGTTAGGAACCTTCTAGAGCAAGACGTTTACTGGAAGGAAGGAATATGGACCTCTCTTGAGGTTTACCCTTGGGTCCAAGCATTCTGAGCTTGAGCCCATATCCAGGCCGCCACGAGCTGATCTCCACTATCGCCGAGAACATCCTCGTAGCCAGACATTTGCCCGATTCCTTCTCGAGCCACTCTGGCGATTGCCTGAGGATTATCTAGACCATTGCGCTCTAGTGCTTTGAGCCTAAGGGTTTTGTTACGTCGAATGATATTGCCACCATTTACATGACACCCTGAACAGTGTTGCTTGAATAACGATCCTCCAGCATCGGTATCCAATGCAATGGTGCCAATAGGATGGATCAAGAGTGTAGAGATCAGGATTAATAATCCTGCAGTTTGGCCCCCAAGTTCAAATACAAGTCGCCTCAGACGAATCTGTAGGTTCATGCAATCATCAGCAGTAACGACTCAGTCTGCCGTAGTGATCTGTTGTGATCTGCTGATACCGCTTTAACAGTTGCGCATGGGCTTGGCATCCTCGTGAAAGAGAGGACTGGGCTATCACAAAGGCCTAGAGCAGGTCTTGCGCCGAATCAACTGCTGTTCACTGCGCTCATAGGCTGGCTGATGTAAGGCATGGAAATAGGTTGTGAATTCTGTTCAAAGGTTTTCACGGTTGAGTATTTCTATGCGTGTTGTGATGATCAAAGCGGATGAGGCAACCAAAAAAATTTCGCTGATGCCTTAAACAATTTGTTGTCAGCATCATTAGTTGGAAATGAATTCTGGAGAAGTGGATGGCAGAACAGGATCTCTACCGATTCCTCGACAAGGTGCAACAGCTTCAAGAAATGACTCAGTCGCTAGAAACTGTCCCTGGCCGACGGGAGCTGCTAGCCGCTTGTGGAGATCACAACCAAGTGGTGAAGTTAGCTCGATCTTGGGGCTTTGAGATTGGACGCCGTTGGGGTGAACTTGAGCCTGTCGAGCAGCTTTCTTCCGATGCCAATCTACTAACGCGACCATTACCTCCACAAGGACAGGAAGAACAGCATCTTCTCCACGCTGGTTCAAATTGGCGCCTAGAACTAATTCTCTCTTGTGCTGCATCTAGTCCAGAGGGGTTCTGGTATGACCAGGCTGATCACGAATGGATTGTGCTAATGAAGGGGAGTGCACGTATGCAACTGAAAGATCCCGATGCGTGGGTTGATCTCAGCGTTGGAGATCAGCTGCATTTGGCACCTCACCGTCTGCATCGTGTGGAACGAACTGATCCTCACCCTGGGACAATTTGGTTGGCTTTGTTCTGGAACGAGCAGAAAGGGCCGGATCAATTGTCGCTCTCTTAACCAGCCAATAAGCCCCGGCCAAAGCAATCGAGGCAATCCCCAGTCCAGCCAGTAACTGAGGTTTATCATCAGATCCTGGGGGCAACACGATCACTTTGCGCGCCACGGCTGTCAGCGCTGTGACAAGCACCAGCTCAATCTGTACCACGTGGCGGCGGAGATAACTGGTGACGTTCTGAAGCACTTCAAGAGCAATCAGCACAGTTAACAGATCACCAAGAACCTTGATTAAGTCATCCCCAAGCCAGCTCTGCTGTGAATCAGCGAACAGTTCATTGCCAACATTCACGATGAGCTGTATCAATGCCGCAATGATCACAACAACGGTGATCACTGTGAGAACCTTGACAATTACTCTTTCTCCCCAATCCACTAGATTGAGAAATGAAGGCATTGCCCGCTTGAGACGGCGCAAGGCGGATCTCAGTTATTGAACGGATTGTAGGAAGGCCGAGCCTGGGTATCGCCGCTGGGATTCTCAATCTTGGTATCGCAGGTAATGGATCCATCCTCCTGTTCAATGCAGTTGCTGGGCACGACTTTGCTGTTCTCACCTGTACTGCTGTTTGGTCCAAGTAGCCAACCCTCCGACTGTGCCTGCATGCTTAGAGGAGCAGCTAATTGCAGACTGGCAGTCATTCCTAGGCAAGTCACAAGTAAGGGAACACGCATGATGAAACAGTCATTCAGATCCACTTTGCCTGTCATCTGGTTCAGCTGCCGCAGTCGTCGCGGATTTCTTGCAGAAGTAGGTCTAGTTGGCTGAAAGGATCAGCATCTTTTTGGTTGTTGAATGGAGATGATGCATTCGCTCCAACCCATTCCGCTTCAATTTCACATAGACGTGCTGCCACCCGTGGTATTCCTCCCAGGCGATGTTCACGTTCCAAGACCTCAAGCAAGGCAGGCATGCGAGTCGACACAGCCTGAAGGCTTCGACGCAGGTCTGCCTGGGTACGTCCCTGCTGCTTCAACCAATCCTTCAGCAGGAGAGTCAGCTCATCTTCAACTTGACCAGACCATCCTGACATCAGCCGCCAACGGGAAACCACCGATCTAGTTTGCGTCGGGCACGGTCACGAATCTGGGGGGTCATGTGATTGCTCCAGAGGCCTACGACTGCGGTAAGTGCAACAAGGTCATCACTAAATCCTGCAACAGGGATCAAATCTGGCACCAAATCAATGGGCATGATGAGGTAGGTCAGTGCAGCGAGCATGGTGAGTCTGGCCTGTGCAGGTGTTGATGCATCCAAGAGCATTTCCAAAGCTTCTAAAGCCGGCCTTGCAAGGCTTCGCCCAGCCTGACGCAACACCTTTTGAAACAGACTCTGATCAATAACGGAACTTTCCAGCACCGTTGCATCGACGGTGGTGTGAGTTGCGGTGGCCTCATCAACCATGGTTCTTCGGCGCCGATGTCATTCCATTTTTACCTGATTTATGGGGATTCATAAGATGAGCTCCGCCCCTTCTTGGGGCGGATTTCCTACTTTTCAGTGAGGTTTATCGCTTAGAGGGTGCTTTCTACCAAACCACTCTGAATTCCTGTTTTGCGAAGTTTTCTCAGTGCCCTTTGTACCACCTGCCTGCAGTATTCGCGACTGCAACTCATATGTCGTGCAACTTCTGCGAGGGTGCGCCATTCATGAGATCCGTCGAGTCCAAAACGAAGTGTGACCACCATCCGTTCTTTAGGAGTGAGGTTCGCACGATTGAGCAAAGTCCATACCGATGCAGTCCTTTCCGCCATTTCGGCACGCTCCATCGGAGGGATCTCTTCGCTGGGAAGGACATCCACAAGTTCTGAAGGGTCGGATTTTGACTTCACAACTCCTTGAAGGCTCACTGTCACACTGCGTAATTCACAAGCGAGCAGATCTTCCACTTCGGCCATCGGCAATCGCATGGTTTTTGCCAATTGCTCAGCAGTGGGAGGAAAGCCGTTGCTCTGCATCAGTCTTGACTTTGCTGCCCTTAATTTGGTTAGCTTTTCATTCACATTGACGGGAATTCGTATCGTCCTGCTCTGGGTGGATAGTGCCCGGTTAAGCCCCTGGCGAATCCACCAATAGGCATAGGTCGAAAATCTATGGCCACGGGTTGGGTCATATTTCTCCACTGCTCTGGTAAGTCCAAGCGTGCCTTCTTGAATCAGATCGAGAAGATCAAGACCCTTGCCCTGGTAGCGCTTGGCAAGATTCACTACAAGTCTTAAATTAGCAGTGATCATCTGATTCTTGGCTTTTTCACCACGACGAATGGTGAGGCGCTGATCATCTGAGTATTCGCATTCGGGCCCTGCTCCACCAGCAAGATGGCAGCGGTCAGTAAGCGCAACCATGGCCTGAACCTTCCGACCCATTGTGAGTTCCTGTTCAGGTGTCAGAAGTTGGTGGCGCCCGATCTCCCCAAGATAGGCACTTAAAGAACTCACCATCTGGAACTAAACTCTTAATTGAACCTAGAGCCAAAGTGTTTCCATCCTGACGGCGTAAGGAAGAGTACGGAATTAACTTTTTATGCGTTATTAAACAGTTTCTTCAGGATGTCGTGTTGCTTTGATTGATGCAGCCCCCCCTCACCCTCTTCTTCTATTGAGATAGCCGTTCATTGAGCTTGATGTCGCTAGCGTCAAAGCGAATTTCATTCATCCCATCCACTTGGGAGTCGTCCTCATGCCTGAGATTGTCAACAATGCTGGAATTGCCTACGTCCACTACCTGAGCTTCATGGTTTGCTTTGCTGCCTTGGTGCTTGAGCGAAAGCTGTTGAAGGCTTCCCCAAACCGTGGAGAAGCCACGGCCATGGTAATCACGGACATCGTTTATGGCGTAGCAGGCTTGGCGCTATTGATCAGCGGCATTCTGCGGGTGTTGTATTTCGGCCAAGGAAGTGACTTTTACACTCAAAACCCTTTGTTCTGGTGGAAGGTAGGAGTCTTTATTGTTGCGGGGACTCTTTCGCTTTATCCAACTGTCACCTATATCCTCTGGGCTATTCCACTGCGCAAGGGAGAACTGCCTGAAGTGAGTTCCTCTTTAGTGACTCGCCTCGGTTGGTTCATCAACATCGAAATCATTGGATTTGCATTCATTCCCCTTTTGGCAACCCTGATGGCCCGCGGCGTCGGCCTTCCTTCTCAATAATCCAAATGGTTCCAGATCACTGTCCACCAGCGCAAGACGTACGTGTTTTGAATGGTGGGCTTCAATTACCCGAGTCCAGAAATGGGCTCGGGTATGTCGACAAATTAGCGACCACCAGTTTTGGTTATCCAAGCCTGCCTCATTGGTGTGTATGGGTTGAACCAAACCCCAAAGGCTCTGTTGCGGGCCATCGCTGGTTAAAGCGATGGGCCAATGCTGTGGATGCTGCATTCAATAGCTGGTCTGAAGTGATTCCACTAACGAGGGTCGCTGAGATTGAACGCGCTCATGTGATGGTGTTTAGAAAACGCCCTCCGCTCCGACATCTCCCCTCGGGTTGGCGTGCCAGCAATGGCCGCAGTCTGCTGACTATCGTTGAGGCTCGACGCAAAAAGGCAACCCAACTTGAGCCAAAAGTGAAGGTCATGGTTTCACCAGAACTAAGAGCGCCTGTCCTTCAAGCGACAGCCTTGCATGAGCTAGGTCATGCTTTTGGCCTATGGGGGCACAGTGATCACGCTGGCGATGTCATGGCCGTATCCCAGGGGGCATTGCCTGTCTTGACTGTTTCCAAAAGAGATCGGCTCACACTTGAGTGGATCCGTTCACAATCCACCAACTTTGGGCAACCACGTTGATGGGAGTTTCACTAAAAAGAATCACTCAGTCAGCCACAGTTCAGCATTCAGTTTCGACGCGGTGCTCCACGTCTATTAGCGAGCACCTCAAGCACTTGTCTCCAGTTCACACCGTGGTGGGCAAGAGCGACTTGCAGATGAAAGAGAAGATCAGCTGCTTCATTAGCAATTGCCTTCGCATCGTCGTCTTTGCAAGCCATCACAAATTCCGCACTCTCCTCACCAATTTTCTTGAGGATGCGATTGTCACCACCTTCTAAAAGCTTGTTTGTGTAACTGTTGGCTTCGGGTGTGGTGTGGCGTTGATCAATCACCCGAAAAAGTTCACTGCAGGCATCCATCGGAGGAGGGAGCGTCAATGAGTCTCCCTGCGAATGCTGGTTTACCTCTGCGAAGAAACAGCTTCGAGCTCCGGTATGACAACTGACCAAACCGGTTTGTTCGATACTGAGTAAAAGCACATCAGCATCGCAGTCATAACGAATTCCCTTAAGGATCTGCGTATGACCGCTAGTGGCACCTTTATGCCAAAGCTCCTGACGAGAGCGGCTCCAGTAATGAACTTGGCCACTCTTTAATGTCTGCTCTAGGGCAGTGCGATTCATCCAGGCCATCATCAGAACGGCTCCATCAAGCCAGTCTTGGGAGATCGCTGGAATCAAACCAATATCGTCAAAACAAAGTTGGTCGATGAAGGCGGGGCTGAGGGGTTGCATTCGTCCTCAAGGAGCGCAGGTGCTGCCGTGCAATCATCCCTCAGCACCAAACGAGTCATCAACTGCTTCGCTCTCGCAGGATCCGCCCCTCCTAAGGTCTCTTAACCTGGAGGCGAATGGAGCAGTGCATCAGCATCTCGAATGCTATTGGTGCTGATTGGAAATTTCACTTCTAGCCATGACTAGGGGTCAGGATCAACAAACACCAGAGACATCAAGGGATGATGGGTGGGCTGGCGGACTGATAAGAGCGACTCAAAGCATTCAGTCTCAGTATCAAGAAGATGGCTTGTCTCAGGCACATTTAAAAGGAGAAGATTCAAACTGCTGATAAGTTAAATTTCAATGGCTATATAATCGATAAAGCTCTGAACGGACACCTTTCCGATTTGATTTCTGCTGATGTATGGAAACAAGCTATATCGATCTTTAACTAGCAGCACGTCCAAGCAAATAAATTCAATCAATTCTTGCTCTCTTCTTAGATCTGAGCAATTCAATTCTCCAGATTTAGCAACTGCCAGTTTTCATATCTCCTTTGTCACCATGCAACGCATTCCAAGATATTACGACTAATCGCAGATCTAATATTTTCAAAAGGAGCCTGATCTGAGTTTCCGCTGAAAAGAACTTGCCACTTGCAGAAAACATCAAACATCATGCTTCTTCTTGCAATCGGATTGGAGGCACCAAATTGAAAGCCTTGATCAGAAATCAATGGACACCCGCAATCATGCTGAAATGTTGCCTGAAGAATTTTTTTTCAATTAGATATACTTTTCCAAATAAGTTAATGATCAAACTCAAGAGCTTTGACTCTACGCCATGGAATACAGATGAGTCTTTAGATCTTCCCTCTAGAATCCATTCCCCAAGGCAACTTCCTTCAATAAAAAGCATTTACAATGCATTACCTTAAAGATTGGCTTCTATTTGAACATGATTTTATTCGTCGCTTAGGCTGATCCGTATAGTCACATAGATCGATTCACGACATCAAAGTCACTCTCTACTCATAATCTCAAAACACACGCCAATTCCAGCAACTCTCTAGATGAACGACCATGACTAAAACACTCAAAAATTCTTACACTTGTAGCAAGAATTTTACTGGATATCCTTGTTGTCATCGTCAATGGCGTCATCCAGGACACTGTCGATTCGTACATGGCTATAGCCGCAGTTTTACCTTTTGGTTTGCAGCTCAAGAGCTTGACCCCTACGGATTTGTCGTCGATTTTTCCAGTCTTAAGCCCCTGGAACAACAACTCAACAACCAATTCGATCACACCTTCCTCGCCAATGCTGATGATCCGCTCCTGCCTCAATGGCAGAGCCTGAATGATCAAGGTGCTATCGATCTAAGGGTGATGGACAATGTGGGCATGGAGTCCAGCGCAGAGCTGGTTTGGCAATGGGCCAATGCCTTTCTGCTTGATCGAGATACTGGGCGCAGCTGTTGTTGGCGGGTAGAAGCGCGTGAGAATGAGGCCAATGCAGCTTGCTACGAAGCAATACCTCAGTGGTATGAGAGCAAAACTCTGCTCTGATCAATTTGCTCGATCGACACCCCTGGTGGGCGAGCTAATCAACGGAGGGTTAACGAAAGCTCAGACGCTCCTCGTCCACATCCACATGCACATGCACAATCTGACTATCTCCATAAAGGCCAGCCAGGATACTTTTGGCTATTGGAGTTTCAAGCTCGCGTTGGATCGCTCGCTTGAGGGGTCTGGCCCCATAAACAGGGTCATAGCCAGCATTAGCGAGCCAATCAGCTGCTGTATCACTGATCTCTAGGCCAAGCTTGCGATCGCCAAGACGCTCACGCAGCCGATTGACCTGAAGGGCAACGATCTGACGCAGTTCCTCGCGCCTAAGGCTATGAAAGATGATTGTTTCATCCAGGCGGTTGAGAAACTCAGGCCTAAAATGAGCGTGCAAAGCATCATGAACTCGACGCTCCATTTCCCCGTAATGACTATCATCACCTCCCAAGTCGAGAATCGACTGGCTGCCAATATTACTGGTAAGAATTAGCACCGTATTTGTAAAATCAACTGTGCGACCCTGACCATCGGTGACACGTCCATCATCGAGGATCTGTAACATCACATTGAACACATCTGGGTGTGCCTTCTCCACTTCATCGAACAGGATTACCGCATAAGGGCGTCTGCGTACGGCTTCGGTGAGCTGTCCACCAGCCTCATAGCCGACATAACCCGGAGGTGCCCCGATCAGTCTGCTTACACTGTGCTTCTCCATATACTCAGACATATCGATTCGCACCAAGGCCGCCTCGCTGTCAAACAGTTGAGAGGCCAATGCCTTGGATAGCTCCGTTTTACCTACACCAGTGGGGCCTAGAAATAAAAAACTTGCGATCGGGCGGTTGGGATCACTTAAACCTGCCCTAGAACGCTGAATCGCATCCGCAACAGCTTGCACAGCCTGTTCTTGGCCAATCACACGTTGGTGGAGTTCTGCTTCAAGTCCAAGCAGCTTTTCCATTTCCGACTGCACAAGCTTGGCGACAGGAATCCCGGTCCATTTAGCGATGACATCAGCAATATCGTCTTCCGTAACCTCCTCTCGCAGCAGTGATTTATCGCCTGCCTCTCCATCTTGGGCCAGGGCAGTTTCTTTCTCGCTGAGTTGTTTCTGCAATCCCGCCAGAGTTCCATACTCCAGTTCAGCTGCCTTGTTGAGGTCGTAGCTGCGCTTGGCTTGCTCAACTTGCAATTGCACCCGTTCGATTTCTTCTTTGAGCGAAGAAAGGTCGTCAATCGCACCTTTTTCTTGTTGCCACTGTGCATTGAGCGCACTTTGTTGCTCTGCTAATTCAGCAAGTTCGCGTTCTAGTTTTTCCAATCTTTCCTTACTAACGGAGTCGGACTCACGTCCTAGGGAAAGCTTCTCCATCTCGAGCTGCACAATCTTGCGATCGATTTCATCGATTTCCTCCGGCTTGGAGGTGATTTCCATTTTCAGTCGTGCAGCAGATTCATCCATCAAATCGATGGCTTTATCTGGCAAAAAACGATCGGCAATATATCGGCTACTGAGCACAGCTGCAGCAACCAAGGCGTTATCAGCAATGCGCACCCCATGATGCACTTCGTAGCGTTCTTTGAGACCACGCAGGATGGAGATCGTGTCTTGCACTGTGGGTTGATCCACCAGCACTTGTTGGAATCTTCTTTCTAAAGCGGGGTCTTTTTCGATGTGCTGTCGGTGCTCATCGAGGGTCGTTGCACCAATACAGCGCAATTCCCCTCGAGCCAGCATTGGCTTAAGCAGATTGCTGGCATCCATTGCCCCACCGGTAGCTCCAGCACCTACAACGGTATGGATTTCATCAATAAAAAGTACGATTTGTCCTTCAGAGGCGGTAACTTCTTTGAGCACTGCCTTGAGTCGCTCTTCGAATTCGCCTCGATATTTCGCACCTGCAATCAAAGCACCCATATCAAGGGCGATTAACTGTCTGTTCTGAAGGGCTGCAGGTACATCGCCATTAACAATCCGCTGTGCGAGGCCTTCAACAATTGCGGTTTTTCCCACCCCTGGCTCCCCAATGAGGACAGGGTTGTTTTTGGTGCGCCTACTAAGAATCTGAATCGTGCGTCGAATCTCATCGTCCCTTCCGATGACAGGGTCGAGTTTGCCTTCGCGAGCAGCAGCAGTCAGGTCTCTGCCATATTTTTCGAGAGATTCGTAAGTTCCTTCTGGGTTCTGATCGGTCACCTTCTGGTTTCCGCGTACCGCGTCAATTGCAACCTTTAGTTTGCCCGCATCCACGCCCGCTTGATTGAGCAGCTTGCGGCCGCAACGATTGTCCCCGGCCAATGCAAGTAACAGATGTTCAATCGAGATGAAACCATCGCCAAAAGCTTGCTTATGTTTCTCAGCTTGATCGAGCAGATCATTGACTCCTTTGCCCAGATAGACAGAGTCTGGCGCTGCCTGCAGAGTGGGCTGTTCATGCAGGTGTGCCTCCACGGCTGTTTGCAAGTTGCCGATCGACACACCTGCTTTTTCTAGGATTCTTCCTGCCAAAGCATTTTGCTCTAGCAGTGACAACAACAAATGCTCTGTTTCCAGTTGCTGGTGCTTGCGTTGCTGGGCAAGTTGTTGGGCCAAAACGATTGCTGCCCAGCCTTTTTCGGTAAATTGATCAGCCGTAGGTTGCATGTGGTCTTTTAAGTTGATTCAACCGTATGTCGACTAACCATTAGCGCCAAGCGGTAAACCGTTCTGATTGGTACGGCTCTTTCGGCAGAGTGTGGTAAGCACCACCAAGAAACAAATCAAATCTCATTACTGAATTCGTGATCAAAAACTGACATCTAGGTATTAAAATGTTTAATTATTGGCTTAAAGAAGCCTATAGATCAACCATCTAAGCAAGACTAGATCATCTCTTCATGGCTTAAGCTTTTAGTATTCTCTTGATCCAAATACAATAGACTACCCAACATTTAGCCTATCTTTTACTCCAAGGAAAATGTATCACTACTGACACCAATCATGCTTCTACCTTGATTGAACATAAGCACCGTGACCTTCAACCATTTCACCAGCAAATATTTAAAGGCTTGCAGCCACTTGCATTCAAGCCAATCATTTGCGAATTGGAGAAATTCTACTGTTTCTAAACCAATCCTCTATCTGCTGTGACTCAGCCTCATTTTGAAGGTCGCAAAGCTGGACAGGAAAACCATAATCTCTAGCTAGATCTATTAACTCCTGATCATTAGAGCAATTCTTCAACTTGCCCCGCAGCGTTAAACTGTGCTCAGCTGTATGGAGAAGATCAGACAGCCCCTCTCGTGTCATTGCATCATATAAATTCTTAGTTTGATGATATATGCAAGCTTTGATACCTGCAAACCTGCGGGGAATAGTATGTAAACTTGCTTGATGGATCAAACTTATGTCATCAAATAAAATACCTGAGGCAACAAAAAAGGATTGTTACCTCAGGTTTGATATTTTTAGGGTCTTTAAAATCTACTTATTGGTCAGTCAGTTTGTTTAACTCAGTTAACAGTAACCGTTCCAACCATGCCAGCGCCACGATGGGGCTCACAGTAGAAATCATAAGTACCAGCAGTTGAGAAGGTTTGTTCCCAAGATTCACCAGGTGCAAAGGCTAAATCTGGATGGCTTAACTCATCGTGGCCTTCAAATACAGCGTTATGTGGGGCCAGATTGTTGTTGACGAACTTGATCGTATCTCCAGCCTGAATGGTTAAAGAGCTGGGCTCGAAAGCAAGCATGCCTGAATCGGTGCCTAGCTTCACTTCAGTAGTGGCGGCCTGAACGGAAGAAACTCCAAGCCCAATCACCAAGAGCAGGGCGCAGGCAGCTGCTGCGATAGAGCGAAGCATTGAGGCCATGAGGGTTTACATCATTTCTATGAACACTTTAACCCTTATTGTGAACTTTTCCTCGCTGCGGCAGCCCTGAATCGGCTAACACGGCTTCAAGTGTGGCTGCATGGCTGTGACCTCCGACACGTTCTGGTGTCGTAATTGGATCATGCACAAAGTGCCGTTGTTTGATACTGAATCGATCCCAGGCATTGATTTCGATCGGTAGCACCTTGATCAGAGCCTCAATCAGCCAACCCCACAGGGGTAAACCAGGCGTCTGCCTGAGCCCACGCCAGCTACAAAGAGTCGCTATAGCTTGATTCACAGAGATTGCGGGTTGACCCATAACCAAACGCCGAACAGCTCCCTGCCCAGCCTCTCGATTGGGGAGTTTGGGGGTCATTGCCAAGTGGCCACATATGCAAGCAATATCAGCTGCGTGAATGAAATGAAAGCTGGCATCAGCCCTTAGCCAGCGTGCCAGCCAAAGCCAGCGGCTTGCTTCTTCTAACCCTTCAGTGAGATAGCTGGTAGGGAATGGGCTCGTGCCATCGACCCTTCCCCCGAAAACGAGCGTAGGAAAAACAGCCACGATCCGATCAGCCAACGGATGGTGCTCAAGGTCCTGGAGGCACTGAGCCTTGGTTTGAATGTATTCAGTGCCATACGAAAGAGCTTCTGGCAATGGCTGAAGATCCCGGTTGAGGATGCTTGCCGTAGAGAAATAGGTGATCTGCTCAAGAACCTCTGGATTGAGAAGCCCGAGCAGAGTTTTAACAGCCACAACATTCACTTGATGGGCTCGCTCTGGATCCCCCCAGGCCGTTGCCGTATGAATCACACGGCTGACCGTGGCGAGCTGATTAGCAAAACAATGGGGATCACGTAGATCTCCAACCAGCAGTTGAACACGTGGGTGTTGCGCTGAGATGGCCGTGAGTTTGGCCGGGTCTCTGAGCCAGAGCAGTAACTCGGCATCGGAGTTTTCAAGTAGCCAGGCGGCTGTGTACTGCCCAACACAGCCGCTGGCTCCTGTGATCAGGATCCGGGCAGGAGTCAAGCGGCAGATCCGATCAGATTGTCAACAGTCTTGCCAGTTTCGAAAAACACCTTGGCATTGTCCTCAGGTGTTCCAGGCAGGATGCCATGGCCGAGGTTGAGGATATGCCGGCGACCTCGAGCCTTGCGAACCGCATCGACAATTCGGTCTCCAATCGCTTCTGGTGTTCCAAACAGCAGGCCAGGGTCAACATTGCCTTGCACACCTAAGTGCTCGGGAAGTCGAGCGCAGCCATCGGCCATATCAACAGTCCAGTCAAGAGAGATGATATCGACACCTGTGCGCCCCATTCGTTCCAACACTCCAGCGCTGCCGGAGATGTAGAGAATCATTGGAGTGTCGGGATGAGTGGATTTCACCAGGTCTACGACTCTTTTTTGATAAGGCGCTGCAAAGGTGTCGTAGTCGGCCGGGCTGAGCTGACCGGCCCAGGAATCAAACATCTGCACGACCTGGGCGCCGGAATCGATTTGATAACGCAAATAAGTGGCAATCGATTCAGCGAAATGGTTGAGCAAACGATGCAGAAGATCTGGCTGCTGGAAAGCCATCGCCTTAATCACGGCGTAATTCTTGCTGCTTTTGCCCTCAACCACATAGGCAGCAAGGGTCCAGGGAGCCCCCACAAAACCCAACACAGCAGCCTTATTACCAACGCTCTCGCGCAGGCGTCCGAGCACCTCGCCAACAAAAGGCATGCTTGCGTTTGGCTCCAATGGATGAAGAGCCTCAATTTGGCTGAGGCTGCGAATCGGCTTTTGGATGAGGGGGCCCTTGCTTTCAACGATGTCGAAATCGATGCCCATGCCGGGCAAGGGAGTGAGGATGTCTGAGAACAAAATCACCCCATCAGGCTGGAATGCTTCAAAGGGCTGCATCGAGATCTGGTAAGAGAGATCAGGATTTTCAGAACGCTCTCGAAAACTGGGGTAACGGTCCCGGAGATCCCGGTAAACCTTCATGTAGCGTCCCGCCTGGCGCATCATCCACACAGGGGTCCGCTCGACCGACTCACCACGCGCAGCGCGGAGCAATAAGGGCTGGGAGTCGCTCATTACAAGGGTCAGGATCAGTCAGAAAACCTACCTGAAGGCCGTTGTTGTTAAGGCATCAGTGATGTTGAGAACGCAGCTTCGTCACATGTTCATTGGCTTTGGCTGCACTCAAAGACTTCGCTTCGGGTCATGACGGAAGACCAGCACGCTCAGCGCTGGTAGGCAGAGTTCAAGAGACTGCTCATATCCATGGATATTGAATTCATCAGTGTTTTTACCGCCCATATTGCCGAGGTTTCTACCGCCGTAACAAGAGCTGTCTGTGTTGAAAACTTCCTGATAATAGCCACCAATAGGCACGCCAATTCTGTAATTTGAATGAGTTTGCGGTGTGAAGTTGGCGACGACGACAAGCCAAGTTCCGCCAATACTTTCACGACGCATAAAGCTGATTACAGAATGATGATTATCATTGCAATCAATCCATTGGAATCCATATTGATCAAAGTCATCTTTCCATAGAGCAGGCTCGGCTTTATAGAAAGTGTTGAGGTCATCAACCAATCTCTGCAGACCCTTATGAGGATCATGTGTCAACAGCTCCCATTGCAGGTCTCCCCATACATTCCATTCCGATCGTTGACCAAATTCCATTCCCATGAAGATAGTTTTCTTGCCAGGATGGGTCCACATATAGGCAAGCAATGCACGAACATTTGCACATTTCTGCCAGTCATCTCCGGGCATCTTATGGAGAAGATTGCTTTTACCATGCACAACCTCATCATGACTAAGTGCCAGCATGAAGTTTTCGGTGTAGGTATACCAGATCGAAAAAGTGATGTTGTTCTGGTGAAACTGCCTAAACCAAGGATCTAACTCGAAATAATCGAGCATGTCATGCATCCAACCCATATTCCATTTAAGGTTGAATCCCAGGCCGCCCATATCAGTGGGCTGAGTAACCATGGGCCAAGTTGTTGACTCCTCCGCAATTGAAAGTGCTCCAGGGAAGTGCTGGAAGAGAACGTGATTGGCCTGTTGGAGGAATCGAACTGCTTCTGTATTTTCTCGCCCTCCATCTTCATTGGCAATCCATTCTCCATCAGGTCGCAGATAGTCGCGATAAAGCATCGAAGCCACCGCATCAACACGAATACCATCAATATGGAATTGCTCAAACCAATACACAAGATTGGCAACGAGAAAGTTGCGAACCTCGTTGCGGCTGTAGTTGAAGATCAGCGTGCCCCATTCCTTGTGCTCACCAATGCGCGGATCAGAATGTTCGTAGAGATGGGTTCCATCAAAGAAGGCCAGGCCATGACCATCCTTAGGGAAATGGCCTGGCACCCAATCGATGATCACACCTAAACCTTCGGCGTGGCAGCGATCAACAAATGCACGGAATTCATCCGGACTTCCAAATCTGCTGGTGGGTGCATACCACCCTGTGACCTGGTATCCCCATGAGCCATCAAATGGATGCTCTGAGATTGGCATCAGTTCGATGTGGGTGAATCCCCGATCTTTCACGTAGGGGATTAACTGGTCGGCTAGTTCGGGATAGGTCAGGAGACGAGCTCCAGGCTTCATGTCAGCAGCGAGTACCGGCGCCCGGGGCGTGCCATCCAACTCGATATACGGTTCATCTGTTGCTGCATGAATCCAGCTGCCTAAATGCATTTCATAGACAGAAATTGGCTGATCGAGCGCATTACGACTATCCCGTTGCCGCATCCATTGCTCGTCCTGCCATTGATAGCGATCAAGCCTCGCGACTACGGAGCTTGTCGCTGGGCGCACCTCGTGCTGGAAACCATAAGGATCAGCTTTCTGATAGCAATGGCCGTCCTGGGTTCGGATTTCGTATTTATAAAGGGTCCCTTCTTTAAACCCAGGAATAAACAGCTCCCAAAGGCCTCCCTGGCGACGCTGCATCGGATGATGACGGCCATCCCATCCGTTTAATTCTCCGAGAACAGCCACACTGCATGCATGGGGTGCCCAGAGGCAGAACATCACTCCCTCAACACCCTCACGCTCCATCAGATGAGCGCCCATGCGTTGCCAAATGTGGTGATGGTTGCCCTCCGCAAAGAGGTGACGGTCCATCTCCCCCATCCATTCATCGTGGAAGGCCCAGGGGTCGTGCTGCTCATGCACGATTCCTGCGCGTTTAACCCGCAACTGGTATGTGCGGCCGGGATCTTGGTTGAGAGCTGCTTCGAAGATCCAGGAGTGATTGGGCGTTGTCATGGCAGTCGTTCTGCCATCACA
Source organism: Prochlorococcus sp. MIT 1306 (assembly GCF_047304515.1). Lineage (NCBI taxonomy): Bacteria > Bacillati > Cyanobacteriota > Cyanophyceae > Synechococcales > Prochlorococcaceae > Prochlorococcus > Prochlorococcus sp. MIT 1306. The sequence goes on from NZ_CP138959.1 coordinate 1,295,339, forward strand.
AAGCAGCTCTACTTGGCTTGCCTCCGGCATCCAGATGCGCACGATCCATTGCCCCTCATGGGATTGAGGACCCAGCAGCGAGAAAGGATGATCGTGGCGACATTCAGCAAGTCTTTGGCCGTCTTGAACCACCCAGTCGAGGGCAACACTGGTGGTCATGGGGCAAGGACATCGATGGCCGGGAGCTTAGGTCGATTCATGGACCGCAAGGGCAGACTGAGCACCAGAGTGAGCAGTTGAATCAGCGAACGCTGATCAATCAGACCAGATCCGCTGAGAAATCCACGTTGATGATCTCCCCTTGACTGTTGAAAATGACAAAAAGGTTGTCTGTTAAATCGCCAAACTCAATGGTCACTAGAACCAGCTGCTGTTCCCCGCCTTGGCTGGCAACAATCGCATCTTTCACCTTTTGGAAACCTCCGGTGACGCGATTGAGTTTTGTCCACTTGCGTTGCAAGTCTTGTGGTTTCAACTCCTGTTGAAAACTCAGTTCAAGAAAGGAACGCGCAGCGATCCAGCGAGCAGATACCAAATCGTTAACGAAATCAATGGCTGATTGCTCGATCGGCAATGCTTCACCACTCCATTTCCATGCGATCAATTTCCCTTTCTGATCGAGGACCATGATCAACGGGACGTCGCCATCGATGGTCTCAACCATGGCGTCGACAGTGGTGTCGTCTATGCCTGGTGAGACGTCGACAATGCGACTTGACTTGACTTGAGGGCGCCTTTTCAGACGTTGTTGGATCCGTTCAGTGGTGGTGCTGCTGCGCAGGGCTTCTGAAAGTTGGCCATAGATGGTTTTCGCGTCTTGCACCACTAATGCCTTGAGCAGGATTTGCGCTGTTTTTGTCGCCTCAGTAGGGCTCAAGGTGGTCTTTTGAATGGTCTCCTGCGCTGCCACAGTCGGAAGGGTTAGTGCACTCAGGCCCATGGGCAATCCAAGGGATAGGCTCAGCAGGCAAACAGACAGCTTCAAAACTCTTGGGGCAAATCGAAATCTATTTTGCCGGAGTTCCATGGCAAAAGCCTCAACTTGGATCCATTGAGCTGCAGTGTCATGGTCACCACTTGGCAATGGGGTCCTGGAGGGCCACAGGGATGACGATCGTGGCCTGGGTTGACACCAATGGCCGGCCAGGCAGCGCCTGCGAGAGATAGGCGCAGATGTTCTCCTCGCTGCAGGTCTGCAAGTATTGGTTGAAGTTTCACCTTGCGCGGCAGCATGCGCAGGGCCTGCTCTCCTTGCACACGCAGAAAACCTGTTGAGAGCTGCTTCACCTCGCTGTTGCTGCGATTAACAATGGAGAGGGCAACGCAAAGGTCAAATCCCGGTTGATCTGACTGCACGGTCAGCTGCAGTAATGGGATCCCATTGAGTTGGAGAGGTTCCTGCAAAGCAGTGCTTGTGAAGGTAGCCACATCGGCGCGCTGGTCCACGGCGCTGCGCTCAGCAACTCCTGGTTTTGGGCTGAGATGTCCTCCCACTGCTTGAACCGGTCGCCAAGGGTCATGGACCACATAAACCACGCCGCCACCTTCCTTGTTCTGATGCAGGGTGCCTTCTGAGGGGTCCAAGCAGGCCATCCCTCCACTGAAAAGACTCCAGCCGGCATGGGCTGATGCTGTGGTCTGGGTGGGGCTTGCAAATGTCTGCCAAGAACAAGACGTGATATTCCAGATCCGCCCATGGGTTCTTGAATTCGTTAATGCTTTCGAAGATTGCAGATGGCGATCAAAGAACTCCAGCTGAAGTTGCTGTGCATCAGGCCACCACTGCAGGTGAGTCGCTGGACCGATGTGAAGTTCTGGACTACCACCTACTTGGCTTGATCGTTGATAGAGGTCAAGCAGGCCATTCAAATGGGGGTCCCACCAGCCACCCAGAAGCAGCATCGGTTGACGAAGCCAGGAATCCAAGGGCTTGTGTACAACCCAGCCTTGATCGTTTTGGCTCGCTTGCTGTAGCCATCTCAAGCTCATTCCATCGGGATCGTGGCGTTTCAGAAGTGCCGGACCCTCATACAGGTAGCTGTCGTCTTCCAAACTGCGACGAAGCTCTCTCCATGCTTCCCAGTTGCCACAGCGACGAGCTTGTAGTGCAGCAAGTTGCAGCCCCCAGGCCAAGCCAAGATGCCACCAGTGAGCACCTCCCTCACAACTCCAATGGTTGCGCTCATCAACTCCTGCCATCGCTGGTGCCAGACAGTCCGGTGGCGGCGTCCCGGGTTCGGCAAGCAGCTGTGTTAGGCCCTGATAGGAAAACCCATAGGTTCCAAGACGGCCATTGCATTCTGGCAACTCCCGAACCCATGCATGCGTCTGACTGGTATCAGAAACTTCTTGCAGGAAGCCATTGAAGTGGCCTTCGGAATCCCCTTGACCACGTACGTCCTGGACCACGACCAGATAGCCGTGACTTGCCCACCAACCAGGATGGATGTAAGTCACCGTTGAGGCGAGCGCACGTCCGTAGGGCTGACGCATCACGAGAGCAGGCCAGGGTCCCTCACCTTTCGGGACCCATAACCTGGCAACGAGCTTGACCCCGTCAGAGAGTGTCAGCCAGGCATCGTGCCAGTTCACGGATCCAGAGCTCGTTCGACCTTCAACGCACATCCGGGCAGTTCATTCCAATCACATAGGTGGCCAGAATCTCAGCGTTATTGGAGCTGAGATTGCGTTGGCGGGCGACTTCTGAGATCGCTTGAGATGAATAAGCAGAAACCCCTTTGGTATTGAGAGCCTTAAATTGACTGCACAATTCGCGCGCTTCGCCTGGGTTGTTTTTGACGCTTTCAAGAAGGCTGGACTGCGCCTTGACATCCGAAGCACTGGCAAGGGCTACGACGATCAGCGCTGGCAAATAGCGCATTGGTCCCAAAGATGCACGCTGTGATCATTTGAGACACTCTTGTCGGGATTGTGGGGCTTCGCTAGGTCAGTTCTGCAGTTGCCTAGTACGAGCAAGTTGGATCCAGCGATTCGCCATAGCAAGGTCCACGCTCGATTGTCGATGGTTATTGAGTTGGCGTTGTAACCGTCCCGTCTGATGCACGACATCCTGTGGAGTCGCAGCGGCCAAAGCGGCTGCAGTGGCAAGCCCGGAGTGGATCAGCAAGGCAGCATCCGCCAGTTCTAGATCTAGATCACAAACAAGTGCCGCCATGCCTCGCAATCGTTTCAGGTTGCGGGTCGTCGCAAGCCCTCCCTTAGCAAGTCGGTTGAGGTCCTGGTCCTCGAGGCGTTTCAATGCGCTCCATGTTGTGATCCCTGCGGCCACGAGCAAGGCTTGTTCGTCACGAAAGCTCTGAGGTAAATCTCCCAGAGGTTGATCAACCTGCATCACTTTTTTCGGCTAATGGCAGCGTGATGTTCTGACGCAAGTCGCGTATGACTTCACCGAGGATGACGGGTTGACTGACACCCTCTCCAACCGATTCCAGCCTGCGTAGCCGCACATGCACTTCACTGCCGTTATATCCACCGCGATGGATGTTGCCTGCTAGTTGCTCCAATGTGGCTTCGACCGCTTCATCAGGAAAGTCGTCGGGAGCCTGGGCGACAACAAGGTCCGTGCTGTTGTCAAACACCACGGGTACCACCAGAGCTCCTTCCACCTTGAGGGGGGGGGTATAGCTCACGCCAAAAGCCCAACAGCTTGCCAAAAGAAGAAGGTTGAAGCTGGTCACTCCCACCAGCCGGAAGCGTTGTCCCCAACGAACCAAGAAAGCAATCAGGGTCATTAGGCATAGGGCTAGGCCTGACCAGGCAAGCCATCCGGTTGCGGTTTCAATCAGCTCTGGAATGGACATGGACTGGTGAACCTCAGGAGAACTACTTATATTTCGCACGCTCCCAGGAAGGTTGACTCAAATCGATGGGACAGAAGAGTCAATCTTTGGCTAAAGGGCGATGGAAACGCCCTGCTGTTCTACTGCTAACCAGCAGCTTGGTTGTTTGGGTTGGCGCCGATCGAGTTGTTGCTGCCCTTCTTGAACGTCTGCGTCCGCAACTGGAGCAACAGCTTTCAAAACCTCTAGGCCATCCTTTAAAAATTGGTGCCTATCAGGGCCTGCGGCCCTGGGGTATGGCCATTGGTCCCACTGAAGTGCTGTCTGGAAGTCATGACGATTCCACAGCATCGCTCTCTGGTCTAACCATCAGCCTTGCCCCAATAGCCAGCCTGTTGCGTTTGCGACCCGTTGCCGTACTAACCCTTGAAGGATCACGGTTAACGCTGCGTCGTAATCACAAGGGTTTCTACTGGGTCCCTGGTCCATCCAAAGGCGAGCCTCCCCCAAAGGTTGATCTTCAGCTGCGGTTGACTCAGCCCGCCAGGGTCCGCATCGAACCCGCAAACTTGGAGTTCACCGCTACCACACGGGCAGACCTTCAGTTGGCGGAGGGATGGGCCAATGGGTCTGTCCAATTTGTATTGCCAGATCGTGGAAGATTCTTCCTAAAGGGACGTGGGCGCTGGGATCGTTTAGAGCTTGAGGCCCATGCTCGTTTGGACCAAATCAGCCTTAAACCATTGCAGGGGCTTTTGCCGGGAACGCTGCCCATGCAAATGCAGGGTCAGATTGGCGGTGACCTCCAAGTGAGTCTTAATCAGGGACGTATGGGCTGTAAGGGATCCCTGTCATTGGTTCGATTCCAATTAGCGGGGCGTCCCCTCAAAAAGTCACTCTCATCTCGTGAAGCCAAGATCAACTGTCGTCAAGATCGTCTTCAGTTACCTCTCAGCCAGTGGCGTTACGGCCCTTGGACCGCTTCTCTCAAGGGAGGTGCTCGTCTCAATCACTCCTACAACCTCGACCTCAAGGTCAACCAGCGGCAACAAGGGCATGCCTTCCAAGCCCGGATCAATGGACCTTGGCATGAGCCCAATCTGCACGCCAGTGGCCGCTGGATTCTTGCCCCAAAGATCCCCGTTGATGGTCCGCTGCAACTGAACTTGCAGATGCGCACCAACTGGCGCAATCCCAAGGCCTTCAGGGCCGTTATTGACACGTTTGATGTTCGTGGTCCAGGTCTTCAGGTCCGTGCAAGGGGGCCCCTCTATCCCGAGTTAGGGCTGAGCACCCAGCGCCTGGAGTTTGCAGGCCCTGCATGGCAGCCCATCCCTGTGCTTGCTGATCTTCTCGGCAGCCAATCCTTGATCAAAGGCAAACTTCAGCTTGAGGGCCCTTCATCGAGCCCCCAACTTCAGCTAAGCCTTGCTCAGCAAGGTAATCCTTTGCTGGAAACCTGGTCTCTGCGAGCGGGGTGGTCAGCAGATTCCGGTTTGCTCCGCTTAAGGCAGTTCAACAGTCCCCTGCTCAAAGTTGTGGCGGACTTGCCTCTCTCAGTTGATCAAGGACGCCTACGCAGTGGAGAACTGCAGGCCAATCTGAATTTGAGTCCTTTCCCTTTAGCTCGTATTGGTCCGCTTCTCGGCACCTCTTTGGCTGGAACCCTTGCTGCTTCGGGTCAGGTGAGAGGGCCATTCTCGGCCCTTCGGCCAAATCTTTCCCTCCGGGTGGTGAATCCAGAGGCTGGAGGGTTGCGATTGTTGGAAGATTGGCAAGGGAACTTGGCCGGACTCCCTACTGGGGGTAGCACTCTGCTGATGGAATCAGTGGGGGCGGTGATCCCTGGGCAGCTCTCAGCTCGATTGGGACGCGACTGGTTGCCACAGGAGTTGGCGATTAACCGTGGCGATGGCCGTCTCTCGCTAAACGGCATCCCAGCTCGCTATCGCTGGGAGTTGAACAATTTCAAAGTGGATGGAATTGAGGCGGCCCTGTCTTCAAAGCAGCGATTTGAAGGCGTTTATGGTCAACTCAGCGGGTCAGGCAGCCTGGGCCTTCAGCCCCTGGCCATAGAAGGCCAAGTCACCATCAGCAATCCAGGATTGATGGGTCTGCAATTTCAACAGGCTTTGCTTCAGGGGAGGGTCGCCAACCAGCGCTACAAGCTGACTGGTGAGCTGCTACCAGCGGATACAGGCCAGATCAATCTTGCAGCAGGAGGTCGCCTTGGTGGCGAACTCTCTGCTAAGGCAAAGGCACGCGGTCTAAGCGCGCGTTGGCTGATCTCTAGTGCAGAGCAACTTTCTAATTTTAATGATGTTCTTCCAGCTTCGATTGGGCGAGCCCAAGATCTGGGCACTCTGTTGATGCAAACCTTGGGAAGGTCTCTAGATGATCAGCTCAAAGTCTTGGCAGCGGCGCAGGCTTCCGTCAATCGTTTCGACCAGCAAAATCGTCGTAGCAAGATCATCCATCCAGAAGATCTACGTGGGCAGATTGATGCGGTGATCGATCTGAAGGGTCCCGATCTGTCCAAACTCAATCTGGGGCTAAAGGCCAGCGGTCATCTCTGGACAGAAAGTGAGGATCAGGATCACGCCCTACAAGTCAAACCCATTTTCGCCTCGATTCAAGGACCACTGCATGGTGGGGAAGGGTCGTTTTCACTGCTTCACGTTCCCTTTTCTCTGCTTTCGTTGGTTGCACCTCTACCTCAAGCACTGCGAGGCGCTCTGGGACTTTCGGGTCGATACAACCTCAGACGGGGAACCCCTGAAATCACAGCTGACCTAGTGATGGAAAGCGCCAGGTTGGCTGAGAGCAAATTGAGCTTGGACAAAGGGCAGATCCTCTTGAATGATGCCCTCCTGAACCTCGACTTCGCGCTGCGAAGCTCTTCTTCCAAAGAGGCTGTAACCATTACCGGTCAAGTGCCTCTGGATCCCTCCTTGCCGATAGACGTCAGGGTTGAGAGCCACGGCGACGGCCTACATTTTCTGGCTGATTTTGCTGAAGGTGCGGTCGCCTGGAAGGGCGGTAACTCCGACCTCAAGTTGTTGTTTAGCGGCAGCCTTAGCGCTCCTCAGGCGAATGGATTTTTGGTGGTGCAAAACGGCGAATTCGTCGTCATGGAACAAGTTGTCAAGGGGTTGGAGGCTGCCATGGTTTTTGACTTCAATCGCCTTGAGGTGCAGCGTCTCAAAGCCAAGATTGGTTCGAAGGGCATCTTGCAAGGTGCGGGATCCATTGCCTTGCTTCGCCCTGCACCTGAAGACCAGCCCCTGACCATCGAGATCAGTAAGTCCCGTTTTAAGTTGCCAAAGGCTGATGTAGGGGTGGCCGCCAAGCTCAAGTTCACGGGTGCCTTACTGAAACCCTTGATTGGTGGTGAGCTCACGATCAAAGAAGGAACGATCTCACCCGCCGGCTCAGGGCTTCTGCGACCGATCAACTCTGCCATTCAATCCACCAAAAGGCCTGGAGCCGGAGAGGCGATAGCGACTTCCAGCAGCCCCAAAGTTGTTAATGCCAACACCCTGCTTGAGGAGCAGTGGGATTTCAAGAAACCCTTGGTCTTACTTGGACCAGATGTAGACGTCAGTCGGAGGAAGATGTTGAGCTCCGTGATTCCCAACATCCCCTCTATCAGCTTCGAAAACCTGCGTTTAAAGCTGGGGCCAAATTTGCGCATCACTGCTAATGCGCTGGCCAATTTCAGTACAGAAGGGTTGCTCAGTTTGAATGGCCCCCTAGATCCAAAGCTTCAGGCTCGTGGTGTGATTCGGCTACTGAATGGGCGGCTGAATCTGTTTACGACGTTCTTCAGTCTTGATCAGCGAGCTGCGAATGTCGCTGTGTTTACTCCTTCTCTGGGCCTAATCCCTTACGTTGATGTCGCCATGAACAGCCAGGTCTCCGACAGCATCAGCATCGGCACCGACAGTAATGCCGCATCAGCGAATGTATTTGATACCAATGGCACAGGTGCTCTTCGGGCCGGAGGACAGTTCCGCTTGATCAAAGTAATGGTGAAGGCCGAGGGACCTGCAAATCGTCTTTTCCAAAACATTGACTTACGCAGCTCGCCGTCACTGCCTCGTGCTCAATTGCTGGGGTTAATTGGAGGAAATTCACTGGCAGGGTTGTCGGGAGAAGGTGGTGGTGCGGCACTAGCGACTGTGATCGGTCAATCTCTTCTCACGCCTGTTCTTGGAACAATCTCTGATGCTTTCAGTCAACGAATGCAAATCGCCCTTTATCCTGCATACGTCTCGCCGGTTGTGACGAGTCAACAAGAGCGCGTTTCTGGGCAAGTCCCACCCACTCTCGAGTTAGTCACAGACATTGGTATTGATATCACTAAGCGACTTAACGTTTCTATTTTGGCGACACCAGACCGCAACGATATTCCTCCGCAAGGCACCCTTACTTATCAAATCAGTCCCAGCATGAATCTCTCAGGTTCTGTAGACAGCCAGGGGATTTGGCAGAGCCAATTGCAATTATTTTTCCGCTTTTGACCAATTGGCAACCGACTTAGCTCAGTTCATTGGTGTCGATTTGGGAGGTACCGCGATCAAGTTAGGTCGATTTGATCAGCAGGGCCATCTGTTGGCAGAAACCGAGTTGCCAACCCCTCAACCCTCGGTGCCAGGTGCTGTCACAGTTGCTCTTTGCGAAGCTATCGAAACTGTTGATCCAAACCATCATGCTGCATTCGTGGGAGTGGGCTTGCCAGGACCAATGGATGCTGAAGGGCGGGTCGCCAGGGTCTGTATCAACCTGCCTGGATGGCTGGAGGTTCCTTTAGCCGACTGGTTGGAACCACGACTGAATCGGCACGTCACCCTGGCGAATGATGGCAACTGTGCTCTCGTTGGTGAAGCATGGCAGGGCGCGGCCCAAGATTTTCAAAACGTCGTTCTGCTCACTCTTGGCACCGGAGTAGGTGGGGGCGTCATGCTTGGGGGGCAATTGTTTGTCGGTCATAACGGGGCTGCAGCCGAGCCTGGTCTGATTGGGGTGGATTCTGAAGGTCCCAGCTGCAACAGTGGCAACCAAGGCTCCCTAGAGCAGTACGCCAGCATTGGCGCCCTTCAACGTCTATGGGCTGGGGACCCAGAAGAATTAAGCGAACGAGCTGCTTCTGGCGATCGCGAGGCTCTCGAGATCTGGGAAACCTATGGCCGCAAACTTGGGGTGGGAATCAGTTCTCTCGTCTATGTTTTCACCCCTCAGCTGGTGCTGGTCGGAGGAGGTCTTGCAGGTGGAGCAATTCATTTCCTACCAGCGGTCCGTCAGGAAGTAGAGAAGCGGGTGCAAGCTGTGAGCAGGGAGGGTTTGCAGATTCGCTCCTGTGCCCTTGGGAATGGAGCTGGTCGCCTGGGGGCAGCTCGACTTGCCCTTCAACGTCTCTTAAGTGTCGGCAATGCCCCTTGAGGCGTAATGATGAGCACAGCTGTGCCGCGCTGTGATGACAACTTCTCCTGGAGTTCCTGAGCCTTCCACCCAGTTGCTGCGACTTGCAGCAGAGGTGCGGCAAGCAGCCATGGCTCTTGGGCAAAGTGATGACAACCAGCGGCGTAAGGCCCTGAAAGCAATGGCCAATGCTTTGCTGTCAAGCTCTGAGCAGATCGTGAGGGCTAATCGACTCGATTTAGAGAAGGCTCGAACTGAGGGACTTGCTTCTTCCCTGATGGCGCGGCTCAAGCTTGATGAAAGCAAACTCAATTCGGCTATCGAGGGGCTCAGGCAGTTGGCTCAGTTATCTGATCCCCTTGGTTTGCGTCAGTTGCATCGTGAACTCGATCAAGACCTTGTACTGGAGCGCATCACCGTTCCTCTTGGAGTCCTGGGGGTAATCTTTGAGGCGCGCCCAGATGCCGTAATTCAAATCGCTTCACTGGCGATTCGCTCTGGCAATGGCGCACTTCTCAAGGGCGGCAGCGAAGCAAGCCACACCAATCAGGCCATCATTGAGGCGTTGAAGAATGGTCTGGCTGAAACAGAGATCGATCCCGAGGCAATTGCCTTACTCACGACCCGTCAGGAAAGCCTTGCCCTACTTCGCCTTGATCGCCTAGTGGATTTGATCATCCCTCGCGGCAGCAACGAACTGGTGCGTTTCATTCAGGACAACACACGAATTCCGGTTCTTGGTCATGCAGACGGAATCTGTCATCTCTATCTCGATGCCGCAGCGGATCTGAAGCAGGCCCTCCAGATTGCAATCGACAGCAAGACCCAGTACCCCGCAGCATGCAACGCTATTGAAACTCTGCTCATTCATCAGTCCATTGCACCGTCGTTTTTAGAGCTTGCAATTCCTGCCTTTCGTCAGGCCGGGGTTCGTCTGCTTGGCGATTCAGCTAGCCGAGCTTTAGGAGTAGAAGAGTCAGCAAGTGAAGAGGATTGGGCTACGGAATATCTCGATCTAATTCTGTCAGTGAAAGTGGTGCCTGATCTAGAGGGAGCCCTGGATCACATCCGTCGCTATAGCTCCCGTCACACGGAGGCGATTGTCAGCAATGATCAGCAGACGGCTGAGCGTTTTCTCCAAGCTGTCGATAGTGCCGGTGTTTTTCACAATTGCTCCACGCGTTTTGCCGATGGATTCCGTTATGGCTTTGGAGCCGAGGTTGGAATCAGTACTCAAACACTGCCTCCAAGGGGGCCGGTTGGCTTGGAAGGGCTGGTGACCTATCGCTATCGGTTGCGTGGACAAGGCCACATTGTGGCGGACTATGCCAATGGTGAATGCATGTTCACGCACCGGGACCTACCGCTGTGATCAATCGTCTCCCTTTAGGAGCCATTCATGTTAACGATGTGCGCTTGTGGGCTCACGTGGGTGTGCTTGACCATGAAAGACGTGAAGGTCAGTGGTTCAGCTTGGATTTCAGCCTTTGGTTAGACCTTGACAAGGCTGCCCTGGATGATGACCTCAATGCCACTGCGGACTACAGCTTGGCTATTGGTGCAATGCAACGACTCTCCTTTGAACTGAAGTGTTTCACCATCGAACACTTCAGCGAGCAATTGCTAGTGCTCTTGGAAGATCTCTACGGTCCTGTGCCGATGCGAGTGCTTGTGCGTAAATGTGCTGCGCCGGTGCCTGGGTTTAGTGGCAGTGTGGCTGTTGAGAGGTGTCGCCATTGGCCAACACCCTGATCTTTGTTAAGGCTTTTCGCGATGTTTACGCATGTCGCATCAGTGGATAAACCCCGTCGACCATTGGTGCTTGTACATGGTCTTTGGGATACCCCGCATCTTTTTAGGCGGTTGGTGAAGGTACTCGAACAGCATCAGCTACCTCTACAGATCCCCCACTTGCCTCATCGCCTGGGAGTTGTTCCGCTTTCCAAGCTGGCCGAAACGTTGGATCAGCTGATCGTTGAGCAGTGGGGGGCCGAGACGGTTATCGATGTACTTGGATTCTCGATGGGAGGGGTGATCAGTCGAATTTGGCTGCAACAACTAGGTGGATCACGACGAACGCATCGTTTTCTGAGTGTAGGAAGTCCACAGCGAGGCACAATCACAGCCCAGTGGATTCCCTCCTGTTTGTTTGCTGGTTTGGCGGATATGAAGCGCGGCAGCCCCTTACTGCGCCAGCTCAACGGTAACGTTTCAGCCTTAGAAGACATTGAATGCAGCAGTTATTTCTGTCGATGGGATGTCATGGTTGTTCCAGGCTGGCAAGCCGTATTACCGGTGGGTGAGCAACAGGCCGTTCCAGTAATCACGCATCAACAATTGATGTCTCATCCGCTGGCATTGAAGTTGCTGATTTCAAAGCTTCTCAGTAATTAACTTGGCGAAGTCGAGTTACCTGACCAAACTGAGCGAACACTCATAAACAAGCACACAGATGTGTTTCTCAGCGTCAGCCAGCTTTACGGCTGCAGCGGTCCTCATGCCCTTAGGGCTTTATACCCACCATCTTGCGTCTGAAGCGAAACGTCCCGGCTACAAACCTCTAGCCCTAGTACCGTTCTTCTTCGGGCTACAGCAATTTATTGAAGGTTTTGTATGGGTGGGATTAGGTCACGGAGAAACAGTGGCTTCACCGACCGAACCTCTCACCTCAATTACTTCTGTCGGCTTTCTATTTTTTGCCTATTGCTTCTGGATGATATGGATTCCATGGAGCGCATACTCGATTGGGCGTCATTCCGAAAGTGAAGGAGTCAAGAGAGCTTTACGCTGGGTTTGGATTATTGGTTCCATCCTTGGAATCTCATTCTGGCTGCCTTTATTAGTACATCCACCGTTGGTCCAGCCAGGACTAGTGACAGGCGGAAGGATCGTCTACAACGTCAACACCATCTTCCATAATTTCATCAATACAGAGCCTATTGGAGAACTAATTTATTGGTCTTGGATTGTTATTCCATTGCTGATACTTAAAGACAAAGCCGTCAAACTCTTCGGAGTATTAATTGTATTGTCTATCATTCTGACACTGTTTACATATAGCATGGCTTTCAATTCAGTATGGTGCTTCTACAGTGCCATTCTCTCAATTGTTGTTCTCTGGATCGTAAATCGTCCGGAGATGCGTCGTGCCTGATGCTCTTCTACAGGGCTTAAGCGGACTCAGTCAAGGCCTTGATTCCATGGCTGAGGTACTGCTTAAAATGGAGGCTGGGGTTGGATTGTTACTGGCAGTTGGCCTTTCAATGTCAGCAGCACATTTCTTTTCTCTTCTTGCTAATCGTTTAGGTCCTGTGCAAATTGCCGTGCATTTATTCTTTGATGCGCTAGGCCTAAGCCTAGCTTTTCTAATGGGAATTCTCTGTGACAGCTTGATACTTACGTCTCTCAAGTCTGTGCCTTTACATCCGATTACTTTTGCAAGCCATATGCTACCAGCAATTTGGCCAGGATTATTTTATATTCTTGTCGGAGCTCCTTATATTAGTGATCTAATTGCTGTAACACTTTTCGCATGGATTCACCTCAATGTAGTTGTTTTGTTAAAAGCTCTTTATGGTATACCTCTCCAGCAAGGCTTGGTCATGGCCCTTCCTGGTTTCGCCTTGGCACTTGTTTTAATTGCGCTCTTGTTCGCTCAGAGGTGGAAATCAAGTTACGCCCAACTAGCACGAGAAGTGGCTCTTGATCATTGAGTTGGATCTGATCTGAGATCATGACTAAGACTAGATCATCGCTTCGCCATCATCGTGAACTGCTGCTTACAAGCCGCAGGACAGTTGTTGTTTTGATGCTGGCCTCAGCCATCCTTTTGTTCCTGTGCGTAGCTGTGATTCGTCGCGATGCTATTGCATTAGTAACCAGCGAATCACTTGATGAGCTTCTTAAGCTTGCGGCACTTCTGGTGATCATCTTGGTCCCTATGTCAGGTATTTATTCAGTGATGCTTGACTTTGTCTTCTGGGAAGGATGGCTTGATGGTCTTCCTAACCCAAGCGATCTATTTGCTGAACTATCCCCGAATTTTTCTGGACATCGGCATTACATCATTTACCTGGATGGCATTCATCAAAGTGAAGAAGACCATCCTCCACGGGTGAGTCGATTCCTCTCGCAACTAGAAGAGGGAATTGATCATGAGTCTATTTTAGTCAAAGGTATTGAGGCTTACACAATCATGCCTGTTGCACTGCGTTCAGATTCATACAGTCAGTGGTTCTGGCGAAGATTATTTTCTCTACAAGAGCATCATCCCAATTCATTAGTTCGTTTTCTAAGCGCCTTTTGTGTACAAGCCAATAATGTGATCAAAGTGGGAATTTCCTCTGACCGCCGTTATGGCCCAGTGATGAATTATGAGCTTGCCTTGAAAATCGCGCGTCGTCTTGAATCGCTTGGCTTCCATCCAAGTAAAGCTGTGCGTCTGGTATTAGTGGGTTACAGCGGAGGAGGAGAGATGGCTATTGGGACGGCGGAGATCTTGCAACAACTTTGTCGTGTTCCAGTACAGGTAATCACTGTCTGTGGAGTGTTCAGTGGGAATGGCGCTTTAGAGGAGATCAATCGTGTGGCTATGGTCGTGGGCGGGAAAGACCCTGTTGCTGCTCTTGGTCAGGTGGCTTACCCCGGGCGTTCGCCACTGTTGCCATTGTCAAACTGGAATCGATGGCAACGCAAAAGGAAGCTTGCTCGCTATGAAATTTCCGGTATGAACCATTGTGGTCACTCAGGACCATTCAGTGATGATTTCAGCACTAAGGTCGTTGATGCAATTTGTCGTGAACTATGTATGACCAGATAAGCGCCTATCAAGTCAGGCTTTACATAGGTTTTTCGCATTAATGCAAGTTGTTAGTACGACCAGTTTTGCAAGCAATGATTGAAATTTTCAGCGGAGAAACTATCTAACATGTGAGCTAACTAAGCTATAACCTCCCAGCCTTCTATCCACTCATGAAGAAATCTCGTAAGACGCCAAAAGGTGCTGAAGCCTCAGTTACTGTTAAGGCAATTAAAAGTCAATCAACTCATCGAGCATCGTGTAACGCTTGCTGATTACCCTACATCTAGCCATCTAGCAGCCCTTACCAATCTAGAGTGAAATAAAAGAGCTGTCCTGCGTTCGAAATTTCAGGGAAGTGTGTTCATCATTGCTTGAATGAAGTGTTCCGAGCTAAGGCATTGGTTTGACTATAAGAATATCCTGCTTGTCGACTGATAAGGGAGAGTTGATAGTTTTCATAGTCCCAGCACCAGCAAGATGCAACTCTAAATTCAAAGTTTCAAGAAGGGTCGATAGTCAGATTATTTCTCTTAAGCGGTGTAGAGTGCAATTGTAGTGAATTAGGAAGGACAATGGACTACATTCACGACCTCATAAGGCAAATCGGCAAACTAACAACTGAGGAAGGTGAACTTCCTAGAGAGTTAATAGAGAAACTAGAGAAGACAGCTGAGGATTATTATGATGTTGAGAGAGACGCTGGCGGAGCCTATAAACAGAAGGAATGGAAACATCCATACACTTCATTCTGAATTAATGATCACTTCTTATTAAAGGCAATCCCTTTAGCTAGTCAAATCGGAAGGAAGTAATAATTTTCAAGTTACCAGGTTCTCCATCCATGCTGTTAACCATATTCATTAAAAGCTCTTCCTCTAATAACTCCACCAACAACATTTTCAAGGTCATCATCAGAGAAAATCTGCCTCCCTTTCACTGGAATTGAGTCATTCTCTTAGACATCAGTCATCGTTGTAAATATTTCTTGGCATCCATTCTACAAACGTAGAGGAGTGACATGCAGCAGCCTGGCAAAGTGGATCCAATAGTGTTGCCTTCGCTCATTTCTTTAACTTATGCATTTTGAAAACAGTTTTGTCAACCAGAAATCAATCTGCGCTGATGCAAACCGGCGAGCATGAACACAACTGCCATTAGTAGATAGCCCATTGCCCAGGAGCTACCAACGCCCCAGCCAAGCTCCAGGACAGTATCGGTCTGGGTGAATCGCCAGGCGTGGATGATCCCAATCCATGAGGCTGCAGATGCGAGGAAAGAAGTAATGCTTGCTGCTAAAAAGCGTTGTTCGATCACATAAACCAACATTGCCGCTAGCAGCATGGCGGTAATAATTTGTCCTTGCTCAAGGGCAAAAGCGCCACTTGCCCATACATCAGCTTCTTGAAGCCTTCCTAATAAAGCTGAATTAAAAGGTTCTGAATTGCTTCCGGCGCCTCCTGCGCGCAAACCAGCCTTGATCAGTGATGCACCCCATCCTGCTAATCCAGGAAGCAGGCCAAGAGCTACTGCCGGTGCATGGGTGCTGGGCGTGGATTGAAAGGCTTGAGCAGCAATCACGATGCCGATATAGAGCACGATCGCCATGCCTGCCTCAATAGGTACCAACTCTGCGACCAAACCAAAAACACCTAGAAGACAAGCGCTACCCATTACCAAGCCATTTAGCCAGGAATAGCCAATGCGAGCCCCCATTTCCTTCCAGGCTGGATGGCCGATATAAATGGTTGTAGGGAAACAAGACCCCAGACCTGCGGCAGCCATTGTGCCGATGCCATCGATCAATAAAGAGCTTCGAACGCAATAACGATCACCTGCCGCCTCTGCGCTTTCGATGTTTTGAAGAGAACCCAGCACGTTGAATAGGCCCATTGGCACAATCACCCCTAGCCAGGGCAGCAGCTGGCCACGAGCATGCCAAAGATTGGCGATTTCTAGGTGAGGAAGGCGCAAGCCAATCTGACTTGCTTCCTGACTCCAACGGCTAGCGTCGCTATTGATTAATCCAGTACTCCAAGCAAGCCCCACGCCAATAACAACAGCAAGCAAGCCACCAGGAATGGGCAATCGCAAGCGTCCGTAATAGGTGACCAGAACAATTGCTAGTACTGTCAGCCCCACTACAGGTTGGGCATAGGTACGCAGCAGAAAACCAAGGGCGATGTAGCCAAGAGCAATTCCGGCGAGAGTGGCAAGTAATGCAGCCCTAGGCAGCCAGCGACGCAGTACCCCTGCTGTAAAAGCCCCTACTGTTTCGATCAGCCCAGAACCCAGGCAAGCCACCATCCCTGCTTGCCAGGAGAGGCGAACAGCGCTTGCCTCATCCATTCCCTGGCCCAGTGCGGTGAGTTTCACAGGGAGCATTACCAAAAACACATAAGCAAACAGGCTCACGGTGTTAATTCCGTAGGGCAGAGCTGTCCGATCACTACGTTTTTCGATGCTGGCAAGTTGATGAGCCTGATGCGCATAGGCAAGGTTGCCTATCAGCAGGCTTATTCCTGTGGCAGGAAGGATTGTGCCGAAAACTAATTCATTCGGATAGCCGAGCACGTTGCGGCATAAGGCAATTATCAAGAGGACTTGAATCAAGTTATCGAGGCCAAGTCCTAGGAATCCGTCGACATCTCCACGGACGAACCATTGCGGCCTCCAGTGCTTCTGCTTGAGATCTGAATGCATGGCAGTTGGGTAAGACCAGTTCAATCATGTCTTGCTACTTCCTGATGTTGCAAGACAATGTCTTTTCAAAAGAGCCTTGCTTGGTAATTAGGAGGCAGTTCGAGTGGGCGATTTATGCTTTTTCAAGCTTCATGTCTGCTTAGTTAGCACGTGTACTTTTCGCAAGCACGATTCCCTTGATTGAATTGCCTGTAGCTTCTTTTAGGTATTAAAGGCTTAAATGAACTTGATGCTTAACCAATTCTATGCATCATGATCAAAAGCATCTACTTTGATTTCTCGTGACTAAGAAGCTTGATGAAATCCCCCCAGAGCCAATTCTTTCTTTCGATAGGCTTGTTAACTTCACTGATGAGGTGGTGGATCATCTGCTTAGCATTGGCTCGCTCGGCTTCCGGTTGATCTATCTATAAATGAAAATTTGCGCTGGTATCGCTTTAGAGATCCACTTCGCCGTTGAGGTTCCTCACAAGCGCAAATGTACTGTGGCTGGGTTGACAGCTTGAAAGCCTCTGCATTGCCTCTAATCGTGCAGAGCCTTGCAGGCTCAGATCCTGGGGCAACGTGTCAAGGCCCCATCGGTAGCGATCTACCACACTAGTGTTGATACAAAAGCCCTGATCAAGAAGGTTGTCGAGGCTACGGCGCAGTCGTTCTCGCCATATTCCTCCCAGTGTCAGTGGAAATAAATGGGTAGAGCCGTTAAGGCATTGCTCCAGTAGGGCTGTTGAATCAATGCAATAGCCCAGGGCTCCATACCCCCCCTAGGTGTAGCTTTTGCGAGCTTGCCTCCATATTGTGCACCGCTGCGATTAATTCGGTGATCTCTATTGCATCGGCGAGGCGTTGCTGTGTTAATGGCTCGCTGGGGTATGCGACTGTTCCATTGTGGCGATCGTTCTGCCAGGGCCGATGCAGATCATTCATCGCGACCCAGCCATTCATGCCTTCTATACCCTGGCAATACTGCAGTAAAATTGAATCATTGTCTTATGGTTGCAGCTCAAGCTCGAAGCTGCAATGCGGCAACAAGCTGAGGATCTCCTGGTTGCGATCATCCTCCAGACCCGTTCGATATGGAATCGCCAAAGGGACCTGAAGCCATCTCCCGCTTTCCTTGGCTTGGCTAGCTCCCAGGCCGAAGCTGGCCACACTGGCTCTAATTCGTCCGCAACAGTGCCAACCCTGTCGGTTCAGCAACTCAATGAGTTGACGTCCTGAGGTTAGCCCCTCGAATAAGAAAGGTTCAGAGGGATGCAATGCCTCTGGTAGACGATTGGCGGCTAGGCAGTTGAGCACCTGAGCCATGAGCTCATTCATGCGTTGAGAAGACTCGTTCTGAAGCATGACCAACCCCTCGTTGTGCCAGACCAGGCCACTACCGAGTGCAGTGAGACCTTTCCCTAAAGGGGTTCGACCAAGCTGTTTCGGGTCAAAAAGTGCATCACTAGTGATTGGCTAGTTGGCCAGTAATCGACAGTTCTTTAAATTGCCCGGCACCCCCACACCATTTCCTGGCTTTAGGGCAACTGAGGGTTGGCGCCAGAGTTCCAGGGCACTGGGCGGTTTGTTCTCCGGAGTCGGCAGCAGATGCTGTAGGTCATCAGCTAACGCTGCCAACAGCAAAGGGCTTAGCAAACCATCTTCTAATAGGGTTGCAATCCCTCGTAGACGTTCAGGAAGAACGGCCGGAGCTATCCTCCAGCCTCTCGGCAGCATTCCTATCAGGGGGATTAGGCGGCGATGATCGAGATCACGCAACAACTCACTTAGCAACTGTTCTCGGCTTATGCCGCGACGCAAGCTGCTTGTTTCAAGCACCTCCTCAAGTGCAATCAGTTGTGCCGTGTGGATATCGTCATGCTCGTCTTGGCCCCAGCTTTGTGATAACGCTAGAGGGTTAAGAGAGTGCGGTATCTCTTCAGCCATCTCCTCACTTAGCCGCAGCGCTTGCGGCTAAGCCGGAATGGCGAATCAATGCCTCGGTGGTCGCTGGTCGCCCGCGGAATTGCTGATAGACGTCTGCTGGGGAATGGCTACCTCCCAAACTGAGAACTGTGTCGCGAAAGCGAGCGCCAGTGAGCCGAATTTGATCTTCAAGTTCCAGACCAGCTTCCTCAAAGGCAGCAAAGGCATCAGCACTAAGAACTTCTGCCCACTTGTAGGAGTAGTACCCGGCGGAATAACCACCGGCGAAGATGTGGCCAAAGCCACAGAGGAATTGATCTTCGGCGATCGGAAGCATCACCGTGGTGGTCTCAGCAATCTGACGGCGAAGCTGATCTGGACTCACACCGAGATCTGGTGTCCAGCAACTATGCAAGCGCAGATCAGTGAGAGCGAAATGCACCTGGCGCAGAGTTGCCAAACCGGCATTAAAGGTGCGGCTGGAGCGCAATTTTGCGAACTCCTCCTCCGGAAGCGGTTCGCCAGTCCGCCAGTGACGTGCCATCCCCATCAACGTGGTGCGATCGAGGCACCAGTTCTCCATGAACTGGCTAGGCAGTTCCACTGCATCCCATTCCACGTTGTTGATTCCTGCAGCCTGTGGATACTCAACGGTCGTGAGCATGTGCTGAAGACCATGGCCGAACTCATGGAACAAAGTCTCCACCTCATCGAAGCTCATCAGACTTGGTGTATCTGCTTGCGGTGGGGTCTGGTTACAAATCAAATAGGCCACAGGAAGAATCGATTGGCCCTCGAGGCTTTTGCTGCGTATCAGGCATTCGTCCATCCATGCCCCCCCTCGCTTGCTGGCTGGTCGGCTATAGGGATCGAGGTAGAACGCTGCCAGGTCTGAACCATTGGCATCCAACACCCGGAAATAACGCACGTCTTGATGCCAGATCGGAGCCTCACCGTCGGCACTTTGAATGCGAATGCCAAAAAGACGTTCACAAAGTCCGAACAAACCTTCCAAAACCTTTGGCAGGGGGAACCAAGGGCGCAGCGCTTCTTGATCAAGGTCAAAGCGCTCTTGCCTCAACCGTTCAGCCCAGAAGTTCACATCCCATGGTTTGAGCTGGCTGGCCTCTGGAGCTCCATGTTTTTTGGCACATGCCTCGAGCTCAATTAACTCCGTTTGGGCGGCGGGTAAAGCGGCAGCACGCAACTCCTCAAGCAACTGCTCGACGGCCTCAACGCCCTCGGCCATTTTGCTGGCCAGGCTGAGTTCAGCCCAGTTCATGTAGCCAAGCCTTTGAGCTTGCTCAAGCCGAAGGCTTAGCAGCTCTTCAATCAATGGTTGATTGTTTAACTCACCTGCACTGGCTCTACTCACATGAGCCTTGTAGAGCGTTTCACGTAGCCCTCGATCTTTTGCATGGGTGATGAAGGGGATGTAGCGGGGCATATCTAGACCTAATCGCCAGGGACCCTGCTCCGCTGTCGGTTCTCCACCGTCTTCTCGATGATCTCCGGCTTGCTTGGCTGCTGAGGACAAAACCTCCAAGGCCCTCTGCGGCAGTCCGTCAACTTGTGCTGATCGATTGAGGAGCAGGCTCCATCCCTGGGTTGCATCCAGGACGTGATTGCTGAAGCGGGTCGACAGCTCGGCCAGTTGCTCACTGGTGGTATTAAAAGCCTGCTGTGCGTCGTCATCGAGACCCACGCCTCGTTGATCCATGGAGAGTAATTCCGCGTTCAAAATCCGCTGTTGAGTCGAATCCAGTAATGGCCTTGAGGTCTGGTCTTTCAGCCGGCGCAGGGCACGATGAAGTGTTTGGCTTTGGCCCATAAGGTTTCCAATGCGCACCACCTCTGGTTCCTGTGCAGCGTGAGCTTGTCGTAATTCAGAGGTATTGCAGACGCCGTTGAGATGGGATACAACTCCCCAGCTCCAACGCAATTGCTCTTGCAGCTGATGCAGGGGAGACATGACTTGTTCCCAATTAATGCTCTTGCCAGATGCCAAAACTTTGTCTAGGTCTTGTTCCAGCTGGCTGAATTGTTTGTTAAGAGCAGAGAGAAGTTCAGGAATGTGATCCTGAACTTGTTGAGCATTAATGGCAGTGAAGTTTGGGATTCCTTCACCCTGGAGGAGGGCTGGTGACTTTATTTCGTTCACAGCAACAGGCATTATTCAGCCAAGGGGTAGCAGGGAACCTTGGGCAACCAAGCTATGGCTAATCAGTCGGTCAGCGAGAGCATTGGTTGAAGCCTCATAGAGATCGATGGCGACTCGAGGCCAAAATCCGATCACCAATGTGGGCACAATCAGACTGAGCCCAATGGTCAGTTCTCTGGGGTTGATGTCTTCGATCATTGCAAGGGCGGGAATCCTGGGGCCAAAAAAGACCCGTCGACACATCGACAGCAAATAGACGGGGGTAAGCACCAGTCCAATCGCCGCCAGCACGATCGTGATAACCCTGAATATTGAAGTGAATCCTTCCTGACTAATGATGCCGAGGAAGACGGTGATTTCACTGACAAAGCCGCTCATTCCTGGCAGGGCGAGGGAAGCCAGGGAGCTGGCCAAGAAAAAAGCGAAGGTGATTGGCAAGACCTTGGCCAGACCACCCATGTTGGGGATGGAGAGGGTCTGCGTGCGTTCGTAGAACGTTCCTGTGACAAAAAACATGGCTGCTGCAATCAGGCCATGGCTAATCATCTGCAGCATGGCCCCACTGATCCCGAGAGCATCGATCGCGCCGATACCCAACAGAACGAAGCCCATGTGACTCACAGAACTGCAGGCAATTCGTCGTTTCACGTTGTCTTGAGCAAAGGCGTTGAGTGCTCCGTAGATGATGTTGACGATCCCAATCACGATCAGGGCCGGCGCTAGCTGAAGATGAGCATCAGGCAGCATTTGCACGTTGAAGCGCAAAAGGGCATAGCCACCCATCTTTAGGAGTACCCCTGCCAGCAGCATCGAAACTGGTGCGTTGGCTTCTCCATGGGCATCTGGCAGCCAGGTGTGGAGAGGAAACATCGGTAGCTTTACGCCAAAGCCCACCAGAAAGCCCAGATAACAGAGGAGTCCAAGGCTGCCTTCTGGAGATCGATTGGCCAGCTCAGTGAGGTTGAGCGTGAACTCACCACCCGAAAGTGCCAGAGCGAGTCCGCTGATCAGGATCAGTAAAGACGCTAGAGCGGTGTAGAGAATGAATTTGGTGGCGGCATATAGACGTCTGCTTCCGCCCCAAATGGCAATTAGCAGGTAGACCGGAACCAGCTCTAGTTCCCAAGCAAGAAAGAACAGCAGGAAATCTTGAGAGAGGAAAACCAGCCCCTGGGCAGAAGCCTGAACCAACAACAGGGCGAAATAAAGCCTTGTCTTGCTTTGCACCTTCCAGCTAGCTGCCACGGCAAGAAGAGTGATCAGCCCGCTAAGTACAACCAGAGGAGCCGAAAGGCCGTCTGCTCCGAGAGACCACTCCAGGCCGATGAAGGGAATCCAACTAACCCGTTCAACCAGCTGAAGCCCTCCATCCTGGCCATCAAACATGCGGCTAAACACAACCAGCATGAGCACGAAATCCACCAGCAGAAAGGCCAGTGCAAAATTGCGTGGTGCCTGGGAGTCACTTGTTTCATTCCCTGGCAACAGAGGCATCAACAGGGCACCCATTGCCGGCAGCAGCACGATCAGGGAAAGCCAGGGGAATGAGGCCTGGGACGCAGCCGTCAGCGGCAAATTGGCGTCCATGGCAGGCAAGAGAATGCGAAGGAACTGATCAGCCCCGGGGCGGGCGCTTGAGTATATCTACTCATCCTCAATCTGAGGTTGCCAGTGGCTCCCTCCTGTCTGAATGCTAAGCAGTGGTGCCCTACTTGCTACACCCTCGGCCTCCCAAGCTTTTACCATTGCCTGACTGACTGCTTGCCCTTTATCCTCCGGGCACAGAGCCAGCACGCTGGGGCCAGCTCCGCTGATGGCACAACCCCAGGCTCCGGCATTCAGAGCCGCATCGCGAACATCCAAACCACCTTTGATTAATGGCCAGCGATAGGGCTCATGCAATCGATCGTGCATCCCATCTGTAATCAGGTCGCCGTTTCCTGTCCGCAGTCCCTGCAGCAGGAGCGTAAGGGCACCAAGGTTTTCTACGGCATCGCTGATCGGAATGTCTTTAGGCATGGCGCGCCTTGCCTCGCTCGTGCTTAGGCGAATAGAGGGGATTGCTACAACGGCTTTCACGGAATTGATCCAGACACAACGAACAACCCGCCAGCGTTGCGAGGCTGCCTTGGCAGTCAAGCAAAGACCTCCTAGAAGAGAAGGCACCACATTGTCGGGATGTCCCTCAATGTCAATGGCCAGTTCCAACAGTTTTTCTTTGCTGAGCGGTTCGCCCACCAAGGCATTGGCTCCGACCAACCCTGCCACGATGGCACTGGCACTGCTTCCTAGGCCTCTTGCGGGGGGTACCGCAAGCCTCACTTTGGCTTCTAGTCCCACCGGTTCGAGCCCTGCGGCTTTCCACACCCTCTGGGCGGCGCGATAAATCAGGTTGTTGGGCCCACCGCGTAGGTGGCTTCCCTCATTGCCTTCAATAATGAGTTCAAAGCGTCCGCTATCCCCTTCGATCCGCCGCATGGCAAAACGGTTGTTGAGGTCAAGGGCAGCACCAAGGCAGTCGAAGCCAGGACCAAGGTTGGCGGTGGTGGACGGTACGTCAACCACAATTTTTTGGCCGATACTCGGCTGCGCCATCCCTACTTGTCTACTTAGGTCAGTGTCCCACCTTGCTCAGCAAGCATGTGTGCTCTGCAGGCTGCACTGAACAGGCCCACCTCGGGATCGATCACTGCCATCACAGGCAATTGCTCTAGAAACGGACGGAAACGACCCTTGTTGCGGAAGGCTTCAAGAAAGGTGCTTGAGCGAAGACCTTGAAGCTGCTTCGCAGCGGTACCCCCACCCACCCAGAGGCCTCCGATACAGAGTTCCTGCAGAGCTAAATCTCCCGCAGCAGAACCGTAAGCAGCTAGCCAGAGCTGTAAGGCTTCTTGAAGAATTGAATCGCCTTCGCTTGCGGCTTGACTAGCAAGAGCAGGCAGATCCAAGTGGTCGGAATGATCATCAGCACCATGGCGCCAAGCATCGGCCAGATCTCGCAGAGGATGACCATCTGCGTCACTGTGCTGTAGCCGCCAGCGCGCCACATGACCCAGGCCGGTGCCACTGACAACACGTTCCAATGAAAGGCGTTCGAGTTGCAAGTCGGCCTTGAGCCACTCACAAAGTTGCCACTCACATTCACTGCGAGGAGCAAATTCACGGTGTCCGCCTTCACTGGGCAGCGCCACCATCCCATCTTTTGTGGGCAGGCCACGGGCCATTCCAAGTCCAGTACCTGCCCCCAGAACTGCAATTGGTCCTTTCCCAGACAAATGCTGCTGTGAGAGCTGAAGCTCCACCTGCTGCGAGTCGTTGAGAAACGGTAGGCCGTAAATCAGCACGCCAAAGTCATTAATCAGTTCCAAATGCTTCAGTCCCGTGGCTGCGCAAAGGTCCTTCTCCTTCAGGCTCCAGGGCAGATTGGTGATACGTGCCTCACCATGACGAACCGGACCTGCAACAGCGATGCAGCCGTTATTGGGTTGCTCCATCTCCCCTGGCAAATGTGCGATGAAGTCGCTCAGCATGGGTTCAAGCGAAGTCCACTGATTGGATAGATACCTCCGCCGGTGCTGCTGCTTGAGTTGCTTTTCGTCCCAGCTATAGAGCGCAAGCAAGGTTTTGGTGCCCCCCAAATCACCTGCCAGAAAGGTTCTCAGGGACGGCATGGTGATAACTAATGAGGGAAAGAGCTTCACTCAGGCTGCATTGACAGCGAGAGATCTGCAACTTTTACGCTAGATAGATTGCTGATTAGCTCAAGGGATAGTGATCCCCATGCCTAAATCGGTTGGCAAGGACTAATTGGCCAGCTCTAATTAGCCCCCCCCTGACTTGGCCCTGCTCAACACGGATTGAGATACCGCCACTGGTTTGATTGACGTTTCGCAAAACCTGTCATTTCTTTTGATGGTTGAGTAGTGCTTGCATCAGAGACCATGAAGAAGTTCTGATTCTGCGCAGTACAAAAATAAAGTGCTCCAACGAGAGAGCCAGAGCGACCAACGAGAAGCAATTAGCTTCTCCTATGACCAGGCCCAATTTGCCATTCAGCTTCTCAACCAGATGGAAGAGAGCATTCCCCCAAAGCGAGGCATTCCTCAATTATCATTATTACCTAACTATTGACAACTTGTGTCAAGAGGCACCTGATCTACCTTTAAGAGCAATTGCTTCATCCAGGAGTGATGTGAAGCTATTCAAAGGCATGCTGCCAAAGTCCTTACCCTCTCGAGTGCGCACAGCCACCTCTCCACCTTGTTCTTCTTTGTCACCAATAATGATTAAAAATGGTACACGCTGAAGGGTATGCTCGCGAACTTTAAAACCGATTTTTTCGTTTCTTAAGTCAACTTCAGTTCGATATTCTAGGGCTGATAACTTCTTGCAAACATCCTGACAAGACTGAGCATTGCGATCTGTAATCCCCATCACTACCACCTGTACAGGTGCTAGCCAGACAGGCATTCGTCCAGCATAGTGCTCGATCAGAATTCCGATAAAACGTTCAAAAGAACCCAGAATTGCTCGATGCAACATTACTGGTGTTCTGCGCTGACTGTCTTCTGCTACATAAGATGCTCCCAAACGTTCCGGCATCGAGAAGTCAACCTGGATCGTTCCACATTGCCAAACTCTACCAAGACAGTCTTTTAAAGAAAACTCAATTTTAGGTCCGTAGAATGCACCTTCCCCTGGCAATAAGTCCCAGGCAAGACCTTTAGCATCCAATGCATCCGACAAGGCCTTCTCTGATTTGTCCCATATCTCATCACTACCAACACGCTTTTCGGGCCTGGTTGATAACTTTATAAGCACCGAGTCAAACCCAAATGATCTGTAAATCTCAAAGACTAGATCAATAAACTTAGAGACCTCTTCCTGAACCTGAAGCTCAGTGCAAAAGATGTGAGCATCGTCTTGAACAAAGTTGCGCACACGCATGAGACCATGAAGTGAGCCAGACGGTTCATTCCTTAAGCATGAACCAAACTCTGCCAATCTAATTGGCAGGTCACGGTAACTTTTTAGGCCTTGATTAAAGATCTGTACATGGCAGGGACAATTCATCGGCTTGATAGCATATTCCCGATTCTCAGATGTCGTTGTGAACATGTCATCTTTGAACTTCTCCCAATGGCCTGATTTCTCCCATAAGGAGCGGTCTACAACCTGAGGTGTTCGGATTTCTTGGTAATCATGCAGGCTAAGGGTCTCGCGAATATATTGCTCTAAAACCTGATAAATAGCCCAACCCTTGGCATGCCAAAAGATCATCCCAGGAGCTTCTTCTTGAGTATGAAATAAAGACATTTGTTTGGCGATCCTGCGATGATCGCGCTTTTCAGCTTCTTCAAGGCGCTTGAGATAAGCTTTCAGCTCTTTGGAACTTCCCCAGGCCGTGCCATAGATGCGCTGCAACATTGTTTTATTTGAATCACCTCGCCAATAAGCACCTGATACTTTCATTAATTTGAAAGTGCGTAAATGCCTTGTGTTAGGCACATGCGGACCTCTACACATATCAGTATATTCTTGATGTCGATACAGCTTGATAATTTCATTCTCAGGAATTTCATCTACGATTTCGATCTTGTAGGGCTCGCATCGCTTTTCGAATTCCTTATGAGCCTCTTCCCTTGAAACTATTTCAACATTGACGTCGTAGTCAAGTTTAACCAGCTCTTTCATGCGAGCCTCAATCGCTTCCAAGTCTTTAGGCGTAAAAGGCTGATCATAAGCAATATCATAATAAAATCCGTCTTCAATAACTGGACCAATAGCCATTTTTGCTTCGGGATATAATTGCTTTACGGCATGACCGATCAAGTGAGCGAATGAGTGGCGAATAGTCTCAATTCCATCTTGGTCTTTAGCCGTGATGATATTGACTTCAGAGTCTTTCTCAATAGGGATACAGGTGTCAAGCAATACGCCATTGACTCGGCCTGCAATAGCCGCCTTTGCTAATCCAGGCCCAAGGCTTTCGGCCACCTCCATAATGGTTACGGGTTGATCAAACTTCTTTTTATTTCCATCTGGAAGTGTAATAATAGGCATAGCAAGGAGTTTTCTTTGATGAGTTGCAATAGCGTTCGATTTTATCAGCTATATCATTCGCAATCCTTCCACCTCTGAATGCTGGACTAAAATACTTTGCAGATTAGCAACAATGTAGAGGAACACTGCGAAAAAGGAACATTGAATCAAATTTCCTAGCAAGTCCAACAAGCAAAATACCAGCATAGACTTCAATGGGAGCTTGCTTAGATTCGTCAGAGCTATTGCCTACGATCTCAAAATGGTTTTTTATACAGCCGATCTAACCGCCTAAGGGATCTTAGCTGTCGTGAGCAAAAGATGTTGGCATTACCTGCCTACCCCCAGCACACATGGCTTTGATCTTAATCAATCCGAGAGACGCTTGATGTCTAACAATTTCTGCTTAGGGAATAGTCTGTCATAGGATTCGAGCTTTGCTGATAAGCCAGCTACAAGCAGGCCCGTCAGCAAAGCAAGTGAGCAAATCGCTTACTGCCCTGATCGCAATGCTCACGGTCATGGTTGAGGGCATCGATTATGGCTTTGCTCGTGGCAAGAAAGCTGCCGAGATTGTCTGCTTCTGTTGTGATAGTCATCCTTTTTGGATGTCTCTTTTAGAGAGTGATCCGCAAAGGCAACGCTAGGGTTTGGTTGTAACCAAGGGATGTCTTTCGAGTAGAAGCACACAACTTCTGTTGGTTCTGAAGTTAGATGCTTTTAGCTTGCTAAGGCCTGCTGCTGCAGTTGCCGCAAATTGGCTGAATAAAATTTTGCCAACTCTGCATGGCTCTTTACTGGCTGTCCATAACTGCTGTTGCCAGCCCAATTAGGAAACGAAGCCCATTCCGGTGCAAGACGAGCCATCGCGGAGTGCGTTAAACCAAGAGAATCTATTTCCTTGAGAGCACCGCGCTTGCTAACTAAGTGCAGCGCTGCTTGATCTTGATGTTGTGGTTGGAAATTGGGTAAGTTCAGCTCCTTCGCTACTGCCATCCAAGTTGATGGGATGAATTGATAGGCCCCTGCTGCTGCACTGCTGTAGAACTTCACCACAACTCGGTTGGGGTGTTGAGAGAGGTCCTCAAAGACACCCCCTCCAAACATTGTGCGATATCCGAGGTCTTTTCCTTCTTTCCAAGTGCCTTCTGCATAACGGATGGTGTTCAGAAGGGCTCGACGTTCGGGCGTTATTAAATAGTGCAGCCTTTGGCTTCCATTGTTTTGATAAGAAACGTTCACCCTAAAAGCATGTTCTTTAGGCAACTGGATGCGTTCAGCTTGCAAGGTCTGGCCAGTACCCATGAGAACACCCAGACAGATCATGGCGGAAGTTGCCGTGAACCAATTCGAATGATTCGATTGACTTGAAAAGCCAAAGTGCAATGGGAACGAGCGAAGCACGTAAACCAACTAAACGGTATGTCACATTGATCAATCACTCCCCCGTCTGGCGAGATGGTGATTAATACCCTTGACTCACGCAACAGAGTGTGCATAAGCCTGAAGCTGCCATTGACAACAGATTCTGCGTCTCACGAGACCCTTGCTGATGACTAGAACTCGCTGGCTTCAGTGCCACAAGGATGCCTCGGCCACCACTGGGCTCCAATGATTAGCAAAACTTTTCTTTCAGCCTGTATTAATTAGCTGGCTATCAGGAAGCCAAGGGCCTGGCGAACTCGTTGAAGGGTTGCTTGGGCGGTCTCTTGCGCTCTGGTCCTGCCTTGGTCAAGAACTCTGATGAGTTCAATGCGGTCGCCCATGAGTTGTTGATAGCGATGCTGTATCGGCTCAAGAGCTGACACCGTGGCGTCGGCCAGCAGAGGCTTGAAGGTTCCCCATCCCATTTCTGCGCATTCTTGGGCGGCTGCGTCTCTTCCCCGGCCACTAAGGATGGCGTAAATCCCAAGCAGATTGTCGGCCTCCGGGCGGTCTGGGTTGCCAAATTGCAAGCCCATTTGGGGATCTGTCTTGGCCCGCTTGATTTTTTTTGTGATCAGTTCAGGCGGATCAAGCAGTGTGATACGACTTCCTTCATTGGGGTCACTTTTACTCATCTTGCTACGGCCATCGCTAAGGCTCATCACTCTTGCCCCCTCTTTAATGATCAGGGGATCTGGGACTTTAAGGACAGGTTTCTCTTCACTACCGAAGCGGGCATTGATGCGCTGCTGAGCAATGTCACGGGCGAGTTCTAAATGTTGTTTCTGGTCTTCGCCCACGGGCACCAAATCAGCGTCATAAAGAAGAATGTCTGCTGCCATTAACACCGGATAGTCCAGCAGTCCCACAGAAACGTTGTCCCCCTGTTTGACTGACTTCTCTTTGAACTGGATCATTCGCTCTAGCCAGTTCAGAGGCGTAACACAGTTCAGCAACCAACAGAGCTCACTGTGGGCGGAAACCTGGCTCTGCACAAAGATGCTGCAGAGATCTGGATCCATCCCACAGGCCAGGTAGAGAGCGGCTGTGGAGAGGGTCTCCTCGGCCAAACGTTCTGAATCGTGCGGAACGGTAATGGCGTGTAAATCCACGACACAGACATAGGTGTCATGGCTGCTCTGAAGATCTACCCAATTGCGGATGGCCCCCAACCAGTTGCCCAGATGGAGAGCACCTGTCGGCTGGACGCCGGAAAGGACCCGCGGGCGCTGCATTAATCAGCCCTCACTAGGTGCATTCTCAGGTTCATGCTCTATTGCCTGCACTTGTTCAGTTTCAGCAGCCTGGTCCTGCTCTTGCTCTGCTGAGAGCAATTGTTCGGTTTCAGCAATCTGGTCCTGTTCCTGAGTTTGTTCTTCAGCACGGTTTTGTTCACTTTCTAGAGCCTTCTCGGGCTCTTGAACCGATGGTTGAGGCTTGGCTGGCCGTGCAAAGGGATCAGGTCGAGCCCCTCGGTGCTTTGGCTGTCTGTCTTTATGAGAGCGATCACTATGCGTTCGCTGAGCTCCTTCTTCTCTTCGTCTGCCACCACTTGGGGCCTTGGAACGTTCACTGGCCACCAGTTCGTCTAATTGGCCATCGTCCAACATCTGGCCAAGGGTACGCAGGGCAAATCCCAGTACGGCCACTGTGGAGCGCAGTTGAAAGGCGTCCTGCAGGGCTCTGGCAGAGCGCATTTCGTTGTCGCTCAAACGGATACGAAATCCGCCGGCTTCACGGTTCCCAGGACCGCGCCCACCTCGGAATCCAGCCCTTCCGCTCTCCCGGGCACCATCACCATGCCTTTCTTGTCGTTGCGGATCGCTGTAAGAATCAGTCATGGCCTACGGCCTGCAATCAGGCGCAAGTGTGACGCATCGTCGTCTTTCGCGACATGCCTGGGGTTCATGACGGGATTAAATTTTTTTTGATCTTCATCAGAGAAACACTTCTTTGTGGCCCCATTTGAGGAGCTAAATGAACGCAAAGTCTTCTCTCAGCCATTAATTGAACGAAGAAGGTCACGTAGGCTGGTAAGGCTTGCACGACAGGTGGTGCCCCGTGAAGCTTCCAGCCCTACTGATCAATCTTGTGCCTCGCTCCCCTGCCTTAATTGGCCGGGTAGCACTCATCACAGGGTCCTTCGTCCTCGGTCAGTGGGTCTTCACTGATGTGATTCATCTGCCTGGCGGTGGTCTTGGTTTGATGGTTGCTGGTGCGGGCGTCTGGTGGTTGTCAAGGCCCTCAATACCGGCCCGTTTTGATGCACCAGATTCTGTGCAGGGCTGGATCCGTCGCTGCAAAGAGGTCCTTGATCAGTTTGAGGCCCTAGAGGATGAGGAAGATGTGGTTGCGCTTCGCCAACAGCGCAGCGAGGCCCTTGATGCCGTTCTCCAGCGTTCCGAACCTCAAAAAGTTTCTTTTGTGAATTCCGGAGAGGGTTCTCTTGAGGATCATCCCGATGTTCAGACAGCCATTGCAGGATCCACTCCACTGAGCATCAGCTGGGCGCGGCCCCTCTCTCAAACAGGCGAATCTTGGGTCTGGCCCGCAGCTCTACAAGAGCAGGATGTCTTGCTCTATGTCTTGCCTTTGCCGTTGATGGCAGCAGACCTTCTTTGGTTAGAGAGGGTGCCAGCCAATCAACCAATCTGGCTGATCGTCTCTTGGCAAGATTCATCGACTTGGGTCGATCAGCAGCAGGCACTTCAAGCTCAGTTGCCACAACGCTTGAGCGGACAGGTGCTGCGTTGGACAGGCAATCAAGACGATCTTTCAGAAGCCCTTGCACCGGTGAGACGTCTGTTAGAGCACCCTCAGCGAAATCTTGAGATCACGCGTAAGCGCTTGTTGGGCAGTCTGCACCGCAATTGGCAAGCCGAGTTAGAGCAGCTTCGCAGGCAGAGGTTCCTTGGACTCCAACAGCGCACTCAATGGGTGGTTGCAGGGGCTGTTTTTGCCTCTCCTTTACCCACGACGGATCTTCTAGCCGTGGCTGTGGTCAACGGCTTGATGATTAAAGAGATGGCGGGGATTTGGAAGTGTTCCTTGAAGCCAGAGGTTCTGCAGTTGGCAGCTCGCCAGTTGGCTGGGGCGGCTCTAGCCCAGGGAGTGGTGGAGTGGAGTGGCCAAGCTCTATTGGGCGTAGCCAAACTTGACGGCAGCAGCTGGCTTGCAGCGGGTACTCTTCAGGCGCTCAGCGCTGCTTACCTAACCCGTGTTGTTGGACGCTCAATGGCCGATTGGCTGGCATTGAACAGTGGCGTTGCAGAGCCGGATTTGGAGGCCTTAAAGATTCAGGCACCGCTGCTGGTTGCTAAGGCTGCAGAGCAGGAACGTCTCGATTGGTCCAGCTTTTCTCAACAGGGAATCAGCTGGATCAAGGAGTTGGCTCGCCAACCAGGCGCCTCATCGAACCCTGCCTAGGCTGCGCAAACAACCTTCATGAAGTTTGTTTGCGCACTGCGTCGCAATGTGAGGAAAGCAGTTGCGGCAAGTGAGCTTTGCTGCCCAATTTTTATATGCTATTAGCGAGTCTTCCCTAACCATGGGTTGAGGCTCGTTAACGTCCTCTTCATACTCAATGACCACCACCATTCGCAGTGGTCGCCTCAGTGGCTGGGAGTCCTTCTGCAATTGGGTCACCTCCACCAATAACCGCATTTATGTGGGTTGGTTCGGTGTCCTGATGGTTCCCACGCTGTTGGCAGCTGCCATCTGCTTCACCATTGCTTTTATTGCGGCACCGCCGGTTGATATCGACGGTATCCGTGAGCCAGTTGCTGGCTCTTTCCTCTACGGCAATAACATCATTTCTGGTGCTGTTGTTCCTTCCAGCAACGCCATCGGCCTGCACTTTTATCCCATTTGGGAAGCTGCTTCTGTTGATGAGTGGCTTTACAACGGCGGTCCATACCAGCTTGTTGTGTTCCACTTCCTGATCGGCATCTGTTGCTGGTTGGGTCGCCAATGGGAACTCTCCTATCGCTTGGGCATGCGCCCTTGGATCTGTGTGGCCTACAGCGCACCGCTGTCGGCAGCCTTTGCTGTGTTCCTGATCTATCCAGTAGGTCAGGGTTCCTTCTCGGATGGCATGCCTTTAGGCATCTCTGGAACCTTCAACTTCATGTTGGTGTTCCAGGCAGAGCACAACATCCTCATGCATCCCTTCCACATGATTGGTGTGGCAGGCATGTTTGGCGGCAGTTTGTTCTCCGCCATGCACGGTTCACTGGTGACCTCATCGTTGATTCGTGAAACCACCGAAACCGAGTCTCAGAACTACGGCTATAAGTTCGGCCAAGAGGAAGAGACCTACAACATCGTGGCTGCCCACGGTTATTTCGGTCGTCTGATCTTCCAGTACGCCAGCTTCAATAACAGCCGCAGTTTGCACTT
Organism: Prochlorococcus sp. MIT 1306; assembly: GCF_047304515.1. Taxonomy (NCBI): domain Bacteria; kingdom Bacillati; phylum Cyanobacteriota; class Cyanophyceae; order Synechococcales; family Prochlorococcaceae; genus Prochlorococcus; species Prochlorococcus sp. MIT 1306. Next base: position 1,327,995 of record NZ_CP138959.1, read on the forward strand.
CTTCCTGGCCGCCTGGCCGGTGATCTGCATCTGGATCACCTCACTGGGTATTAGCACCATGGCCTTCAACTTGAACGGCTTTAACTTCAACCAGTCGGTTCTCGATGCCCAAGGCAGAGTTGTACCAACCTGGGCTGATGTGCTCAACCGCAGCAACCTCGGTATGGAAGTGATGCACGAGCGTAATGCTCATAACTTCCCTCTCGACCTGGCAGCTGCTGAGTCCACACCTGTGGCTCTGATTGCTCCTGCGATTGGCTGATCTGATCATCTCCAATACAAGGTTTGGCAGCAGCTGAACCTGAAAGCCCCCTCTAAGGAGGGGGCTTTTTGTTGCTAAGTCGCAACTTCTTTGAAAAGCCTCTTTTTGGGCTAAGCAAGATTCCATACTTAGGAGCTTCAGGGAACATGAAATAACCCCTGAGAGTCTTTGGCGCGAACGGACCTATCACGTGTCTCAATTGATCTCTGGGCGTCAAGCCCTCCGTTTTGTACTTGCCTTCAGCTGCCTTGCACTTCTAGGTGCCTGCACACCACCAACCAGGATGGCGAGCCAGTCCCAGGCCCAGGACTCAGGCAAACCTCTTGTGCTCACCACCTTCACGGTGCTGGCAGACATGGCACGCAATGTTGCCGGCGACCGTTTAAAGGTGCGCTCCATCGTCAAGCAGGGCGCTGAAATTCATGGTTATCAGCCAACGCCAAGTGACCTAGCCCAAGCTGTTGGTGCGGATTTGATTGTCGAAAATGGCTTTGGGCTGGAACTCTGGGCGCGCAAGTTCACTGCCGCTGCTGGCAAGGTCTCAACGCTGACTCTTAGTGAGGGTATGGAGCCACTGTTAATTGAGGGGGATGCCTACGCAGGCAAGCCCAATCCTCATGCCTGGATGTCTCCGCAACGAGCGATGCAATACGTCGATCAACTGGTGAAAGCCTTTAGCAGTCTTGATCCAGAAGGTGCCAAGACCTTTGCCATTAATGGTCGTCGCTACAAAGACCAGCTCCAAAAACTGGATGATGAACTAAGGACATCTCTGGCAATGATTCCAGCCAAACGTCGTTTACTGGTCACCTGTGAGGGAGCCTTCACCTACTTGGCAAAGGATTACGGCATGGAGGAGGCTTACCTTTGGCCTGTCAATGCCGAGAGTGAGGTCACACCTCAACGTATGGCCAAACTCATCGAGACCGTCAAGCTGCGTGAAGTGCCAGCGATCTTCTGTGAAAGCACTGTCAGCGACAAGGCTCAGCGTGAGGTCGCACGGGCTAGCGGCGCTCGGATGGGCGGTACATTCTTTGTTGATTCTCTTTCGCAAGCCGATGGGCCGGCCTCGACCTTGCTCGATCTTCAACGACATAACGTCGGTCTGATTCTGGATGAATTGGTACCAGCCAATCGCGAAAAATAATGGATCAGTGTCGTTCAATTCCTTTCGGCGATCGCCTGCGCATTGAGGCCGATCAAATTTGCGTGGATTACAACGGCGTCGTGGCGCTTTATGACGCCAGCCTGCATTTGCGGGCTGGCTGCATCTGCGGGCTAGTTGGAATGAATGGTTCTGGAAAATCAACCCTTTTCAAGGCCCTGATGGGTTTTGTAAGACCATCACGAGGAACGATCCAAATCAATGGGCTATCAGTTCCCCGTGCCCAGCGCGATCAAGCTGTTGCCTACGTCCCTCAGAGCGAGGAAATCGACTGCTCGTTCCCAATAAGCGTCTGGGAAGTGGTGATGATGGGTCGCTATGGCTCCATGAATCTCTTACGCATCCCTAGGGAATCAGATCGATTGGCGGTTTGGCATGCCCTCGAACGGGTGGAGCTCCTCGACTTAAGACATCGCCCCATTGGGGCCCTCTCCGGCGGCCAACGCAAGCGGGCATTCCTGGCCCGCGCAATTGCCCAGCGCGCCTCGGTACTCCTACTGGATGAGCCATTTAACGGTGTTGATGTACGAACCGAAAAGCTCATGGCGGAGCTGTTCCTTCAGTTTCGTCATGAGGGTCACACCATCTTGATCTCCACCCATGACCTCAGTCATGTACGTGAGTTCTGCGATCTGGTGGTACTCATCAACAAGACCGTGTTGGCCTATGGCGAAACGGCAGAGGTCTTTACTCCAGAGAACCTCGCCATGACATTCGGCGGCATGGTTCCGAACGTCCTGAGCGGTGGTCCGACCTCCACGGAGGACTTCAAGCAATGAAAGAGCTTCTGGCAACAGCGACAACACTGTCTTGGTTATTGGAACCCCTTAGTCATGAGTTCATGGTGCGTGCCTTGGTGGTGAGTGCTCTTGTTGGAGGGGTATGTGGACTGCTCTCCTGCTACATGACCCTCAAGGGCTGGGCGTTGATGGGCGATGCGGTCTCCCATGCCGTGATGCCCGGAGTGGTTGTGGCCTATGCCCTGGGGTTGCCGTTCTCGATAGGGGCCTTTGTCTTTGGCGTGGGGTCGGTGGCTTTGATTGGCTTTGTAAAACAGAAGTCACGGGTCAAGGAAGACACTGTGATTGGGCTTGTCTTCACAGGCTTTTTTGCGCTCGGATTGGTACTGGTATCCAAAACCAGAAGCAACATCGACCTCACCCATATTCTTTTTGGCAATGTGCTGGGAATCTCAATGGCTGATATCCAGCAAACGCTGTTGATTACTGGAATTGTGGTGGCAATTCTGTTGGTTCTTCGCAGGGATTTTATGTTGTTCTGCTTTGATCCAACCCATGCACGATCGATCGGCATCAATACAGGGCTACTGCATTATTTACTGTTATCGGTGTTATCACTTGCTGCCGTTGCTGGTCTACAGACCGTAGGCATCATTCTGGTGGTTGCGATGTTGATCACTCCTGGTGCTACGGCCTATCTACTCACAGACCGCTTTGATCGGATGACTTTGCTCGCAATCCTCAGCAGTGCCCTTTCAAGTGTTCTAGGTGTCTACATCAGCTATTGGACCGATAGTTCCACCGCAGGCTGCATTGTGCTGGTGCAGACCGTTCTTTTCCTGCTGACTTTCTTATTGGCACCTCGATACGGCATTTTGAAAGTTCAGCGTTCACTTGCTCCATAGGTGTGGCCGAACAGCGCAACTCTGACCAGAGAGGATTTGATTTTTGTGGGCCTCTTCAATTCGGCGCCGCTCAATGTGGTTTGAGGAACAGCAATTGCTCAATGCCTAATCTCTGTTCAGATTTAAATTGAGAAGGCACATTCTGTGCATGATCTGCACTTTCAACAGATAATCCACTGATAACGCCTGAGACTCCAGTTCAAGCAATCATTTGACTTGATCAAGCGTGGCTTTGATGGCCGCTGCTGCCGCTTTGCGGCTGTGGTTGCAATTTGTTTGCAGGCCTTATCCCTGTGATGTGCCTAGGGATTTGTGCAGGGAGCCATGTTTCCTGCAATGACACGTCGTCTACCTGAGCAATGAGTCCTCTGCTGTGCTCTCTGACAATGTTCGGCAGCTTGTTGTTGAGAGGATTTTTGGGGCCTTGACCGGTTCGGTGTTCGGGCGCATTGCCTGCATCTACGTTTCGAGCGAGATTAAAGATGATCTGACGATTTCCGCACCAGCCTTCTGCCTAAGTTGAGGGAACACCACGTTCGTGCCCGATGCCCTGGGGTGAGGCTCTCAACCGGCGTGATCGTCAACCGGAAGTCATGGATCAGCCAGGGCTCGATCCCGCTGAACATGCCAGGGCCTTAAACGGCTTGCGTCGCATCAATGCCATCAGCCGCTGTTCTGCAGGTCTATTCCAATCCATCCAGGCTCTAGCCATCCCTCAGCTCGAGACTCCCCTACGTGTGCTCGAGCTCGCCTGCGGAGGTGGAGACACAGCGATCGATCTTGCTCTGATGGCACAGCGCCAGGGCCTGAAGCTGGAGATTCAAGCCTGTGATTTCAACCCAGAGGCCGTACGTATTGCCCGTGCCAATGCACGGAAACGGAATGCCAAGTTGACATTCTTCTCTGCCGACGCACTCTCTGAGAACGTTGGTGCTGAATCGTTCGATGTGGTGTTCTGCACCCTGTTCACCCATCACTTAGACGACAGCGACGTGGAACGGCTTCTCGCCAGAATGGCAACAAGGGCCCGCAGGCTTGTGCTGGTTAATGATCTGATCCGCAGTCGTCTGGGCTATGTGATGGCCTGGGCTGGAACGCGTCTTCTGAGTCGCTCCTGGGTGGTCCATACCGATGGCCCCCTTTCGGTTCGTGCCGCTTTCCGTCCTGCGGAAATCATGGCTTTAGCCCGGCGCGCAGGTTTGGAGGGTGTTCAACTGAATCGCTGCTGGCCTGAGCGTTACCTGCTCAGCTGGGAGCGTCATTGAGATGCAGGAGTCGTGGGATGTACTGGTGGTTGGGGCCGGTCCTGCAGGGGGGCTAGCCGCCCTGGATTGCGCAAGGCGAGGATTAAGGGTGTTACTTGTAGAAAAACGCGCTTTCCCCCGCTGGAAAGTGTGTGGTTGCTGCTTTAACAAACAGGCTCAGGCGACTCTCGCCTCTCTGGGACAGAACGATCTAATCATTGATCGCGGCGGCGTACGACTGCAAACCCTTCGCCTCGGCCTGAATGGTCGTCAAACATCTCTAGCCATTCCCGATGGTTTTGCTCTCTCCAGGGAACAGTTCGATCAGGCCCTGATGGACGCGGTCGTTGAAGCTGGAGCTTCCGTTCGCTGTCAAATGAGCGCCGGGGTCGAAGAAGTCCAACCAGGCTGGCGGATTGTGCGGCTGAAGGATCAGCGCAGCGGTCAACAGAACCTCGTCAGGGCGCGTGTCGTGCTTGTCGCAGCTGGGCTTGCCCAGCGTTGCTTACCCGAGCAGGATGCTGGCATTACCAGGATCCGTAGTCGTTCCAGGGTTGGAGCCGGTTGTGTTCTTGTTGATGATCAGAAGCACTACACCGCAGGCGCCATTCACATGGCAATCGGCGAACGTGGTTATGTGGGTCTGGTGCGCCGAGAGGACGGTTTACTCAATCTGGCAGCCGCTTTCGATCGGCAGGCGCTAGCCCATGGGCAAGGAGCGGCCGGAGCTACCCAGGATGTACTTATACAGGCTGGTTTCCCCCCTCCTGCTGCTCTGAGACAGGGGCGATGGCAGCTGACGCCAGCTCTTAGTCGCGGCGCTGAGGTTGTTGCCGGAGAGCGCTTTCTGGTGATGGGTGACGCAGCGGGTTATGTGGAGCCATTTACAGGAGAAGGAATTGCCTGGGCCCTCACTGCAGGTGCCGCAGCGGCACCATTCGTTCAAGAAGGCCTCCTGCGCTGGAGCCATGATCTGGAGAAACGCTGGACGCGAGAGCTGAAGCTGCGGATCGGTCGTCGCCAGCGGATCTGTCGCACTCTGGCCATGGTGCTGAGGCAGCCAAAGTCGACGAGGGCATTGTTTGAACTGAGCAGCCGCTGGCCGGCACTGTCTGAACGGATTGTTGCCAGCCTGAACCATGTGACCCTCCCCTCCGCCGGAAGTCAGCAATGCCTCTGACCATTCTCGGCATGGGAACTGCAGTGCCGGAACAACAAGTCAATCAGAGCGATTCCATGGCGCTTGCAGAATTGGTGAGTGCCGACAGTCCCGAACGAGCGGCACTGGTCCGCCGGATTCAGCGACGAACTCAGGTTCAGAACAGGGGCAGCGTTCTGCTGGGAGACGACGCGAGTGAGCCGATCAGGCAGCGTTTGCCCTTCTACGGGGCCAAAAGCCCCACTACTGCCGCAAGGATGAACGAGTTTGATCACCATGCTTCAGCGCTGGCAATCAATGCATGCCGTCTTGCCCTCGAGGAGGCCGAGCTGGCAGCTGATGTGATCACTCATCTTGTGACCGTTTGCTGTACCGGATTCAAGGCTCCGGGTGTTGACCTTGCTCTGATCGAGCAACTTGAACTTGACCCCGGTGTTCAGAGGACCCATGTGGGATTCATGGGCTGTCACGGTGCCTTGAACGGTCTACGTGTGGCGCGAGCGTTCGCTGAGGCTGATGCCAACGCGGTAGTGCTGCTGTGTTCTATCGAACTGTGCAGTCTCCATCTTCATTACGGCTGGGACCCCGAGAAGGTGGTAGCCAACGCCCTGTTCGCGGATGGAGCAGCAGCCTTGGTTGCTTCTCAAGCTTTGGCGCAATCGAAGGAATCTCTGACTCTGAAGGCTTCTGGCTCCACCGTGATTCCGAACACCAGCAGTCTGATGCATTGGCAGGTCGGAGATCATGGTTTCGCTATGGGTTTATCACCACAGGTGCCAGAGGCGATAGCTGGTGCATTGCAACCTTGGCTGAGCAGTTGGTTGAGGGGCCATGGATCCGATCTGACTGAAATCCGCAGCTGGGCCCTCCACCCTGGGGGGCCGAGGATCCTGCAGGCCTGCGCCGACGCCTTGGCCCTCAAGCATGAGCACCTGGCTGAATCCCGGTCCGTCCTTCAATCTCACGGCAACATGTCTTCGGCCACCGTTCTTTTCATTCTTGAACGCATGCGTCATAAGGCTTGCAGCGGACCTTGCCTGGCACTCGCCTTTGGGCCCGGTCTTTGTGCCGAAGTCGCGTTGTTCGATCTTTGCAACAGCCACTGAATTCGAACTTCGAATCAGAATTCAGAGCTACTAAGTTCTTCTTTGATCGAGGCTCCAGTGAGCGATAATGGAAAGAGAAACGAACAACGCAATTGATCTAATTGGATCTAAAAAGCCAATGGAGTGTCCATCTTGATGGTGATCAAGCTCTGCAGCAACTAAGCCAAAACAAGTACAAAATTTGGATCGAGCAAATAATTCAGGGCAGGTTCACGAAGTGGTGTAGGTTTTCAGGGCAAGTAAAAGGCGGGAAGGACATTGAATCGTGAATGGTGTTTAACAAAGCCGCTCGCCAACCTCAACATCAAGAAAAAGAGCTAAGCAAATATTGCTTAAACAGTGAAATTTGACTAGGGACAACTCTTAAATTTTTTTACCTGTTCGGAAACAATAAAGTCTGTTCAGATTGCTTTCATTTATAATCAAACAGCTCCTGAATACTAGACATAGAGAAATCAAGTGCAGGCAAGAGTGAACAGTCAAGGAAAGCTAGCTATTCTTTATATGAATGATCCTGCTTAGGCCTTTAATTGCACCTGCAAGTTCAGACTATCATCAACAAATAAATATACAGAGATCGTCACTGGCCGACGATGACTGGAGGCATCCGACCATTCAAACCTGGCACAACCTGAGTTTTGCCATCCCATTTGTCAAGAAATAGCTTATAAAGCACCCTATCATTGAGACCTCTATTAAGAGTCTCAAACTTGATTGCTTCTTGCCCTGCGATCTTCACTTCTGTTTGTGCCTTTAATAATTGCTGTTCGGCTATTTGCTTCTGTTCAATTGCGGAACGATATTCTTCTGCGATTTTTAATCCAGTTAAATCGAGACCTTTCACCTCAACATAGTCAAACTTTGCCAATTCAGCAGATGCATTGGTTTCTACAATCTGAGAGATATTATTCCAATCAGTTGCAATGGTTACGAGTTCATATTTTGAAAACACAGACTTCAGAGCCTTGAGTAATGATGGCTGGATGATCCGTTCATAAATCTCAGCATTACCTGTTGCAATAGTACTATAAATCCTTGGTGCCTCAGACTGCTTTACAGCATACTTAATAGTTGCAGTCGCTTCTATAACTTGCAGGTCTTTAGTTAAACTAGAGAAGTTTTCTGGACGAACTTGTGTCCTTATGTTGAAGAAATGAACTGATTGAACGAAGGGTATCTTTAGGTTTAAGCCAGGCAGCCGTGGATTTTTACTAACCTTCCCAAGCGTCGTTACGACTCCTACTTCACCAGCAGGCACGACGAATATCGACGAGAAACCAACAATCGCTGCAATTGAAACTCCTACAATCATCACCGTAGGAGCAACGCCTGATCGGACTGATGAAATGTTGTTGATTGGTGAACGCATTGAATCTACTTTGCAGCAGACGTAAGCATAGGTGTTTATCAACAAATTTGAGGGGAGACCATAGCAATCCAAAAGGTTCAATTGACTTGTTATACAAGAGTTAATAAGTGTTCAATGGATGGCAAGACAATCAAGGGAGTTCACTTGTTTCGCCAAAAGCTTGCCGTCTTTTCATCATCATCGTTCATTGGCAGCGTTTTTATAATTATGGTTGGTTACGAAAGGTTGATATTACACATGATCTTGATAGAGTAATTAATAATAGCAAGATTGCGATGCAAGCAGCACAACTCAAAGTTTTTCTTGCCAAGCTCAAATCAGAACCCTTGCTGCAAAGTCAATTAACTACTGAAGGTGCAGATATAGTCTCAACAGCTAAAGTCGCTTCACTCTTTATTGACTCAAATGAGTCCACTACAGAAGCTGTAGTCGAGCTCTCTGACCAAGAGATTAAGGACCAGATTATCGATGCCCTCAGCAAAAGAAATAATCCCTCAATTAGCCCGGTTATCATATGGGCAGCTTTGCTTACAGTGCTTTTAATTGTAGTTGGTGTCTTCTTAAATCTCAAATACTGAGCAATCTCTGCCAGCCCCAAAAAGCTCAATACTATTTAGATCGAATTCATTCAATACCTATCTTTGATTAGAATTGACAGCCTTGATGTAGACATCCATGGACAAATCTTCCCTAGCATTAACGATGCTAACAATGCATTTCAGGTCATCTTCTTTTGCGATTTTCACATATCAATCAATACTTAGATCAATAAAATGCCGTCAAAAGCAGCCTCAGGAGTAGCAGAGTCAATGATTAACTTAATGGTAATTGCTGGCACCTTCCTATTGCCAACCCCTACGGGTTAGGATGAGAGCAGTAAATAAGTTAATAGTTACCATTCTCATCCTTGATCTTTAAATCATTCCAGTATCTCAATCGGCCCCTTCTTTCTGTCCAAACTATTTGAATGATTTTTAGTTTTTTTTACCTAGGTCTATGTATGGATAAGAGTAGAAGCATTAGCTTTTATTTTATTCACCTCGTCGCGAAGATTAGGCGGCGGCTGCGCAAGGATCCGAGGTTTCAGCTTCTGCTCCAACCCATAAGGCCATGATCACGCGCTGGTCTGTCCTGGATTAACAAGCTTTCCTTAACCTGCTTCGGCCTATTGGTAACCGCTCTCTTTGCCAGGGTTAAGAGCCTTTCCATCAGTAGCGATATTGAAGAGCAAACATGCTGCAGAGATCGAAACATCTGGATCTTGCAACTCGCTCCTAGCTTCAGCCACTTCTGGTCGTCTCCACCCTCTGGCTTTGCGTTGAAGAGCAGACAGATCAAACCCTAGCCATTCGGCCTGGTCTACCTGCGCAGAGATAGTCCATGCCGCTCAGAGTGAACTCCTCTGAGATAATTGGCAAGCTGCCTCAGCCTCGCGCTGTTGCGACGCATCCCGGAGTTGGGCGTCATCCAGGGACAGATTGGCTTGCTCGCCTGTTCTATCTCTAGCTTGTCCCTAAAGCCAGTTGCACAAGATGTTGACCACTTGCACAGACTGAGGACATGACTCCCGAGAATCAAGCTATTGCAGAGCAAGTGAGTGCACATAAGACTGTCTCTTGGCTTGATCAAGAGTGGCCTTGGTGGCCGCTGTTACCTCTCTATCCCTATGGTCAGCGCCGCACCCTAGTCCGGGAACTAATACCCAATCAGATCTGGAGTTTTGAACAACTCCAAGGTCTCTATTACGTCGCTGTGCCTGTCAGGCTCACCGTGGTGAAGGTGCCAGGTGGGTTGATGTTGTTCAATCCCCTTCCTCCTACTCCCGAGTTGCGTCGAGCTCTAGCTGATCTGGAGGCCACCCATGGCAATGTGGTCACGATTGTGCTTCCCACCGCGTCTGGCCTAGAGCACAAACTGTCTCTACCGGCAATGGCACGAGCCTTCCCACAGGCAGAGGTATGGGTTTGTCCTGGTCAGTGGAGTTTCCCAATTTCCTTGCCTTCATCTTGGCTAGGCATTCCAGCGCGCCGCACCAAGGTGTTGCAGGAGGATGGCTTCCCCCATCCGGACAGTTGTACTTGGCTCCCTTTAGGCCCCCTGGATTTGGGGCTTGGCCGTTTTGAAGAGGTGGCTTGTTTTCACCGAGCTTCCGGCGCTGTATTGGTAACAGATGCTCTAGTAGGCATCGAGGCAGAGCCTCCAGCTCTGTTTGATCTAGACCCCACACCCCTGTTATTCCACGCCCGTGATCGGGGTGATCAACCCCTTGAGGATTCTCCACAAGCGCGCCGCCGAGGATGGGCCCGTGTGGTGTTGTTCGCAACCTATCTGAAGCCAGGGCCGCTTGTGATACCTCCCCTGTTGGAAGTGCTGCGCAATGCCTTCAGGCCCGGAACACTTAGCCCTAAAGCCCATTTCGGCCTGTTTCCATTCGCTTGGCAACCCGGTTGGGAAGCTGCAGCTCAGGAGCGTCTCGGAAAGAAAGGCCCGCTTCTACAAGTTGCGCCCGTGTTGGAACGGCTCGTATTTCCAAGAGCGAAGGACGTCTTGTTGGAATGGTTGGATGAGATGCGGCGCCTGAAAGGGATGCGTTGGCTTGTGTCTGCTCACTTCAGCGACATCGTGGCCTTCAAGCCTCATCACGTTCGAGCTTTAAGTGAATCTATTTCCAGACGCCCATGGGCTATCAATCAAGCCAGCTGGAGCTTTCTAGGCAGCGTTGATCAACGCCTGCTCAGCCTTGGTGTGGTGCCGAAAGATCCTCAGGCAGCCTTCAGAGATTGAGATCGTCTGTGTCGACTGCCATCGCTTCATCTGAAAACAACGACTCTTCCAATTCCTTGCGTTGCTCCATCTGGCGCAAAAAATATCCAGTCATCATTGCTGATGCGAGCAAACTGGCGAGATTATCTCGACTGGCTGTGACCTTCACTTCAAATTGCTCGCCTGGGAGCATGCCCAGCAGGCCCTGAACATTGTGGCGAATGATGTCCTGGATATCATTGCTGGCGGACTTGGCGACTCGCTGCAATACATCAGGGGATTGATCCTGAAGGTACTGAATTAGCCCATTACCGTCCTGGCAATCGTTGTTATCGGTGGTCAGGAACTCCGGGTTGAACATCCGGTGTGCTTTTCGTCACGATGTTGACCCTATCGCAGCTAGGTCGTTAGATCCACTCTTGCCTTGGGAGGGGAACCGTATTGGACCGAACCGATTGAGTGGCCAGTACCTCCAAACAGCTGTTCCGATCACAGCTTCTTCTGGTAATGGCCCCCAGAGATGAGAGTCAAGACTGGAATTGCGGTTGTCCCCCATCACCCAGAGTTCATGCTCAGGAACGGTCACCTTCGCCATCTCGTAGTTCATTGGTGCATCACGGCAGTCATCCTTGATGGCGATCTCGTTGCGCAAGAGCTGACCATGATGAACTTCCAGTTCATCGCCCGGACGCCCCACCACGCGTTTGATCAAGGCCGCTTTGGGGTCGTAGCCAGCATCCAATAGTGCAGGTGGCGTGTGAAACACCACCACGCTGCCCAGCGGCAAAGGCTGCTCTTGTTGACGTGCAAGTCGAGGGCGAACCTTCTCAACAAGAATGCGGTCCTTCAACTCAAGGGTTGGCAGCATTGAACCTGAGGGAATCCAGCGAGGCTCCACCACCTGCCAGCGCATCAACAAGGCCAGAACCAACCAGAGCAGCAGGCTGCGCCAGCTACCGCTTGCTTCTTTTCGAGGAGGAGAAGGTGTCGGGGTCATCGAAACTGATTAAGCCGGCCCTCGCCGGTCGGTATTGACCGAGAATCGCATTGGCTAAGGCTCAAGCTCTGTCTCTTGCTCACAACAATCTGCTGGTTTGCCTGAGCTTGCTCGAGGCATTTCATGCCTTGGGGCTACGCCATCTCGTGCTTTGTCCCGGCAGCCGCTCGGGGCCCCTTGCACTTGCTGCAGGAGGAATGGCACGTACCAAACTCTTGCGGCTTAGCACTGCCATTGATGAGCGCTCTGCTGCTTTCTTGGCTTTGGGTTTTAGCACTGCTACTGGCACTGCAGCAGCTGTAGTAACCACTTCGGGCACCGCTGTAGCCAACCTTTTGCCTGCAGCGGTGGAGGCTGATCGATCCTGTCAGCCCCTGTTGCTGCTCACTGCTGACCGTCCCTATCGACTCAAAGATTGCGGTGCCAATCAAACGGTGAATCAGGAGACTTTCTTGAGTCCTGCCTGTCGATGGATTGGGCAGGGCCCAAGAGAGGGGTTGCATCTTTTCAGTAGAGAAACGCTGGAATCATTCGCAGAGGAGGCCTGGCAACGAGCTCATCACCCCTCAGGAGCCGTTCATCTCAATCTGCCTTTTGAGGAGCCTCTACATCTCAGTGAAGAAGAGCAGAGGGTGATCTGGAAGGGGTGGTCTCCCAAGATTCCACGTTCAGCTCCGATCACGCCAACAAATCTGGCAATGGCAGCTGAGGGGACTGATGGGGTTAGCGATCGGGCTCCCTTTGCATTGGATCCTTTCCGACCCGGCGTTGTGATAGCTGGTGCTTGGCGAGGCCTAAGTAAAGACCTCTTTGCTTTTCAGCAATCCTTGCGGGAGTGGCAGGCCTTGAGTGGCTGGCCCTTGCTGGCCGATCCACTATCGGCTCTGCCTTCAGACCAACCTGGTCTAATCCGCTCCTGGGAGCTGCTTTTGGCTGCTGGGCTTTTAGGCTCTCATGAGCAGCTTCAAGTGCTGCGTCTAGGACCAATGTCAGCCAGTCGGAGCCTTGAGGCATGGTTGAAAAGCTTTGGTGACGGTCAGCTCCTAATTACAGAGGGAGACTCCCGTTGTCTCGATCCCCTTGGTTTGTCAGTGCAATGGAGTCATGGATTGACGACCTGGTGGCAACAACATCACCATCGCTGGATCGATGCTGATGCCGCCTCTCAACAGGCAACCCAGTCTCTACTGAAAAAATGGCAGATCATCGATCGTTTTGCGCAGGACTGGCTAGATCAGCAGTTACCCCTGCAGGGTGCCATCACAGAACCAGCCCTGGCGCGCTGGTTATCCCGTCTTCTGCCAGCTGAGCTACCAATCATGTTGGCAGCGAGTAGTCCTGTGAGGGACTGGCTGGCTTATGCGGACAAGAGCTTATTTTCGAGACGATGCTTCAGTTTTCGAGGCGCGTCTGGTATCGACGGCACCCTTTCTTTAAGCATGGGTTTAGCGATGGCCCTTGGGCCCACTTTGCTTGTCAGCGGCGATCTAGCTCTCCTTCATGACAGCAATGGCTGGTTGCTTGCTCATCCCCAGCGCCCGCCTTTGGTGGTGGTGTTGATCGACAATGGTGGCGGAGGCATCTTTGAGCAGCTGCTGGTGAAGACAGCTCCGAGCGAAGCATTTGAGCAGCTGTTTGCCATGCCTCAGGCGGTTGATCCTCTTGCCCTTGCAGCGGCTCATAACATTCCTCACCGTCAGGTGGCCTGTCTCGAAGACATACCAGCAGCCTTGGAGTGGGGGCTCTTCCAGACTGGACCTGTTTTGATACGTGTATGCACACATCGGGGTCAAGATTCATCGATGAGGCAACAGCTTCGCGAGGGATTGGTGATGCATCTGCAGTCGATTTCCCAAAATGGCCACATTGATCTTTGATCCCGATGGCTATGGATTCCAATCGGTTTGATATGAGGCCAAGACAGGTTTTGCCTGGCAAGCCCACGATCGAATGGGAACCCTGGGGTGAATATCAAGACGTACTGCTCGATCGCAGTTCAGAAGGCATTGCCAGGGTTGCGATTGATCGTCCGGCCAAGCGCAATGCTTTCCGACCACGCACGGTGATGGAACTCTGTGATGCGTTTACACGAATTCGAGACGACCAACGTTTAGGCGTGGTTTTGTTCACCGGTGTTGGACCTGCTGACGATGGCGGCTATGCCTTTTGTGCAGGTGGTGACCAAAGTGTGCGCGGCGACGGTGGCTACCTCGATGAGGAAGGTTTGCCGCGCCTCAATGTTCTCGACCTACAACGCATCATTCGCAGCTTGCCAAAGGTTGTGATTGCACTTGTAGCTGGCTATGCGATCGGCGGCGGCCAAGTGCTGCACTTGTTATGTGATCTCAGTCTTGCGGCAGAGAATGCCGCGTTTGGGCAAACCGGTCCCAAGGTGGGCAGCTTTGATGGTGGCTTTGGTGCTGGTTACCTAGCCAGGGTCGTGGGGCAACGCAAGGCTCGTGAAATCTGGTTTCTCTGTCGTCAATACGGAGCTGAAGAAGCGCTGGAAATGGGGTTGATCAACGAGATTGTTCCCCTTGATGCCCTTGAAGCAGAGGGAGTGCGTTGGGCAAGAGAGGTGTTGCAGCACAGCCCCACAGCCATCCGCTGCCTGAAGGCCGCATTCAATGCTGAAACCGATGGCTTGGCAGGAATTCAGGAGCTAGCCGGCCAGGCCACCCATCTGTTCTATCGAACGGATGAAGCCCAGGAGGGCCGAAATGCTTTTCTACAAAAACGACCTCCAGATTTTTCAGGCTCAGGCTGGCTTCCCTAACCAGCCGCTCTAGGCAGCGTCATGATTGACGCATCGCTTGCTTTGGGGAAGGAGTTCTTGCTACCGCTTCCACTGCCGCTGCTGCCCTCCCTGATTCATGCAGCACTTCAAGAATCTCTTCCGCAAATCGTCGCCAGCTTCCCCGCCGCTGTGATTGAACGTGAGGGGCGGCATCTGGTCTTGGATCGGCGTAGCCGTCGGCTGCTTGTTTTGCAAGATGGCTCCTTAATTACAAGCTTCTCAGTGGCGGTGGGCATGCCTGGCTGGGAGACTCCGGCAGGTGAGTTTCAAGTTTTGGGAAAGACTCCCCATCCCATTTGGGAGCATCCCCAGAGCGGTAAGCGAATCGGATCTGGGCCTAACAATCCCCTTGGCAGTCGCTGGATCGGCTTCTATCGAGATTGCAACGGCAGAAACGCTCACGATGGTGATCGTTGGCTAACGATTGATGGCTGCGTCACCTCTGGCTTCCATGGGACGCCACACCGCTGGACTGTTGGCCGAGCTGTTTCCCATGGTTGTGTTCGGCTGTTTGAAGAGGACATCCAATCCCTCTATCGGCTGGTCAAAATCGGCACGCCGCTCAAGGTGCTCCCATGATCGTGATCTGATTGAGCTGATGCACATTTAGAGTCTCGCGGCTCTCGACTGACTTGAAAATGCGCGTGCTATTTGCTGCTGCGGAATGCGCGCCGATGGTCAAGGTCGGTGGAATGGGGGATGTGGTGGGCTCATTGCCCCCAGCCCTGGCCAAGCTTGATCATGATGTGCGTCTGATCATGCCTGGTTACGGCAAGCTCTGGAGCTTGCTGGATATCCCTACTGATCCGATTTGGCGGGGTCAGACCATGGGCAACGAGTTCGCCATCTATGAGACAAGTCATCCCAGCAATGGTTTGCCCCTTTATCTGGTGGGGCATCCAGTGTTTGATCCTGAACGGATCTACGGCGGAGAAGACGAAGATTGGCGTTTTACGTTTTTCGCAAGCGCAACAACGGAATTTGCCTGGAACGTTTGGAAACCGCAGGTGCTGCATTGCCACGACTGGCATACCGGAATGATTCCTGTGTGGATGCATCAGGACCCTGAAGTCAGCACGGTCTTTACCATTCACAACCTCAAATATCAGGGCCCCTGGCGCTGGAAACTTGATCGGATGACTTGGTGCCCCTGGTACATGCAAGGGGATCACACCATGGCGGCAGCGTTGCTTTATGCCGATCGGGTGAATGCCGTTTCTCCCACCTATGCCAGAGAGATTTGTACATCTGAATACGGGGAGAGCCTTGATGGCTTGTTGAACTACATCTCCGGAAAGCTGCGTGGGATTCTCAATGGCATTGACCTGCAGGATTGGGACCCTGCTAATGACAAGTCTTTGCCAGCCACTTTTAGTGCCGATGACCTTTCAGGTCGTGCTGTTAACAAGCAGGCACTTCAACAGCGCATGGGGCTTGAGGTCAATCCGGACACCTATCTGCTGGGGATGGTGAGTCGGTTGGTGGATCAGAAAGGTGTTGATCTTCTGCTGCAGGTGACAGAGCGGTTGCTTGCTTACACAGATTCCCAGATCGTGGTGCTGGGCACTGGTGAGCGTGGTTTGGAATCCGGCCTATGGCAATTGGCGATTCAGAACCCTGGCCGCTTCTCGGTTTTCCTCACTTACGACGATGACCTAGCACGTTTGATCTACGGCGGCAGTGACGCATTTCTGATGCCGAGTCGCTTCGAACCCTGTGGCATTAGTCAGCTGTTGGCCATGCGCTACGGCAGCGTGCCGGTGGTGCGCAAAGTGGGTGGTCTTGTCGACACGGTGCCTTCTTACGACCCTATTCATAAAACCGGTACTGGATTCTGCTTCGATCGATTTGAGCCTGTTGACTTCTATACAGCATTAGTGAGGTCTTGGGAGGCGTTCCGTCATCGTGATTGCTGGCGTGAGTTGCAGCAACGTGCGATGACTCAAAACTACAGCTGGGATCGCTCCGCTCTCGACTATGACCAGATGTATCGGGATGTCTGTGGCCTTAAGGAGCCGTCTCCTGATGCGGCGGTTGTGGAGCAATTTTCTCTCGGCCAGGGTTCAGATCCTTCCCTTCAGGGTCAGGACAGCAATGCGAAAAAAAGAACCAGACGCAAGAAGAAGGGGAATGATTAAAAAAAGAGGTTTAAACTTGGTTGTTGGGTTTGCAGATTTGGCGGCTCTTTTGCAGACGACCCCATTGCTGCACCCCCATCTTTTCAATCTGCCGATTGGTCGTCAGGGCTCCTGATCAACATGGAAAAGTCGCCCCGGCCAGAGAAGCAAACGGGACGACTCCCAGTCCCCTATACCAATCCCTGGGTATCCCTGCGAGAGGGATTTCGTGATGTCTTCGCAGACCTTGGTCTGCGACTCAGGCAACTCTGGCGTCTCAACCGGCAAGGCGAATTCTCCACACCAAGGTTCTGGCCTGCAGCAATGGCACCAATGTTTTGGCCATTGACACTTGCAACCGTAGTGGTCTTGGGAGTGTTCTCCAGCAGTCTGCTGATTGACCAACGTGCAGCTGTGGCACAACCAGATCCTGCAGAGACCTATCCCAGCAATTCAGCTGCATTGGCTGTGATGTCTACCCCCTCCACTGCGGAGTCACAGCCTGTTGCAACGTTGTCGGAGCCTTCTGAACTGGAACCCTCACAACTTTCAGAGCCTTTGGCTGTGCCTCTTCAGCTTGAGCCTCTGTTAACGATGCTGGCAGACAATGATCTCCCCAGTGGTTTGCTTCTTGCCGCCGAACCAAGACCCCTGGACAATGATCTTGTGTTGAGGCTTAGTTCAGTTTGGAACAACCTCAATTCATCTCGACAGCATGAACTTGCCGATCTTTGGCAGGCTCTTGCTGAACAGCTCGGTTATGACGAACTTCAGCTTCAGGGTGAGGATGATCAACTGCTTGCCAGGACAGCAAGAGTGGGTGTGGGCATGATTATTTTCGATCGGGATTTGGCTTAATGAGACTGCGCCTGGGGCAGCTGGTCGAGCTTTGGGGTGCTCCGATGCATGTTCACGCGTCTGACCTAGATCTTGACCAAGCTGTTGGTCCGATCTGCACAGACAGTCGTCAGTTGAGCCAAGGCAGCTTCTTTGTGCCGTTGGTGGGGGAGCATTTCAATGGTCATGCCTTTCTTGCTCAAGCTCTAAAACTTGAGGCCCAGGCGGCTGTGGTGGCTCGCAAAGATCATCATCCAGTACCCGAGGGTCTCCCCCATTGGATTGTGGAAGACACTCTCGAGGCTTATCAGCAGCTGGGGTTGCTGCATCGCCGTCAGCTGAATGTACCGGTGGTTGCCGTAACAGGTTCTGCAGGAAAAACCACGACTCGGGAGTTGATCCGTTCTGCACTCACACCCCTTGGTGAGGTCTTGGCAAGTGCAGGCAACAACAACAACGACGTGGGTGTGCCGCTCACCTTGTTGCAGGCGCATTCAGATCATGGCGCAGTTGTGGTGGAGATGGGGATGCGTGGAATTGGGGAAATAGAACGGCTTTCCTGTTGCACCTACCCAGACGTCGCTGTAATCACCAATATCGGCAATGCACACGTCGGTCGTTTAGGTAGTCGTGCGGCGATTGCTTCCGCCAAGTGTGAGATCACCACTTGCCTCAAACCCAGAGGAGTGATCGTCATCCCAGCAGGGGATTCGCTACTGGAAGATGCTCTTGAACGGATCTGGCGGGGGCGGGTGATCCGCGTGGCAGTTCAAGACAATCAACAATTAGAGCCACCAGAGATTGCAGATCTGCATCGAAGACCTCTACCCATGGCTGACCTCGTTGGCTGCGTTGACCTGGCCAAGGGTGAACTATTGCTAGAGGGAAAGGCCTACACCCTGCCTTTAGAAGGGATGCATAACGCTTGCAATTTGATGCTGGCACTCGCAGTTGCCCGTGAATTAGATGTCTGCAACGAATCGCTATCCGATCTGAAAGTAGACGTTCCTGGTGGCCGTAGTCGACGGCTAAAAGTTGGCAACTTCACTGTTCTGGATGAAACCTACAACGCTTCGCCGGAAGCCGTGCAAGCAGCATTGGAGCTATTAGCAATTCAACCGGGACGTCACTTTGCAGTGCTCGGAACCATGCTGGAGCTAGGAGACCAGAGCGTGGCTTTGCATCGCCAAGTCGCTGAACGGGCGGTACAAGTTGGTTTGGATGGACTCGTCGTCGTTGCTGCAGGCGCAGAGGCTGAGGCCATGGCAACAGCAGCAGGGTCCTTGCCACATTTGGCCGTCGTTGCCAACCCAGAGCAGGCTGCTCAGCCATTGCAGGCTTGGCTTGAGGACGGCGATGTGGTTCTGCTTAAGGCTAGTCGTGGTGTCGCTTTAGAGAAATTGATCCCTTTGCTCTAAGGGGGCTAAGCCTCAATCCTCTCGTTTCACTGCCAACCATTTTTAATCAGTTGTTTGGAGCGGCCAAGGGCGAGAGCACCATTGGGAACATCTTTAGTGAGAGTGGAGCCAGCTCCTACTGTCACGTCCGACCCTAAAACAATCGGCGCCACCAAAACGGAATTCGCCCCTGTTTTGCTGTTATCACCAACCACGGTGAGATGTTTTCTCACACCGTCGTAATTTGCAGTGATCGTACCGGCCCCGACATTGACATGGCGACCAAGTTGTGCGTCACCGATATAACTGAGGTGATTCACCTTTGAACCCTCGCCAATTTGGCTTTTTTTAATCTCCACAAAGTTGCCAATACGGCAGTGATCAGCAATGCCTGCACCAGGGCGTAGGTGTGAGAAAGGGCCAATAGCCACCTCATTTCCCACCTTGGCATCACGTACAACGGAATGAAGAACGCTGACTCCATGACCAAGGTCGGCATTCTCAATCAAGCTTCCTGGGCCAAGCTGGCAGCCATCGCCAATGTTGCAGCAGCCCCGCAAATGGGTTTGGGGTTCAATCACCACATCTCTACCGAACTGACAGTCTTCACTAAGCGTGCAGCTAGCAGGGTCAGCAAAAGTGACCCCTTCTTTCATCCAATGGTTACGTAGCCGTTCTTGAAGCAGCGCCTCACAGTTGGCAAGTTGGCAACGATCGTTGATGCCATTTACCTCATCGGGATCAGCCACCTCTACATGCATCGCAATAGGTAGCAACGCCACAGTGTCGGTGAGGTAGAGCTCAGCTTGATCATTATCACTACAAAGTTGAGGTAGTACTGCGGCCAATGTCTTCCAATTGAAGCAGTAGATGCCCGCGTTAGTGAGATTGTTGTGGCGCTGTTCGTCACTACAGTCGCGATGTTCAACGATGCTGCTTACGCGGCCTTGTTGATCTGAAAACACCCTGCCGTAGCCCGTGGGATCTGCGAGTCGAGCTGTTAGCAGCGTGACGTCGGCACCACTTGAGCGATGTTCGTTCACCAAGTGTTCGATCGTGCTTGGTCGAAGTAATGGAACATCACCATTGAGAACCAAAAGCTCACCGTCAAAGCCCTCCAATACGGGCAGTACTTGCTGCACCGCATGACCTGTACCGTTCTGAGGTTGTTGAACAACAAACTCCAAGCCTTGCCAATCAGTGAGCTGCTGTTGCACCTCTTGCGCCTGGTGGCCAACAATCAACAAGCGCCGTTGAGGTTGAAGGCCCGAGCAACTGGTCAACACCCGCTCAACCAATGTGGAGCCTGCGAGCGGTTGCAAGACTTTCGGCAGGCAGCTCTTCATGCGGGTGCCCTTCCCAGCAGCCAAGATGGCGACGGCAAGCATGGAGCGAATGGCGAATCGGCCGGAATCTAATTGAATTCCGACAACTTCACTGCAGTTAACAGCCTTTAAGCAGGATCAGCTCAGCTTCTAGCAGTGATGATTCAGCCAGAAGAGCGCCAGAGAAGTTTCTACTTTCACTAGCACTGGCACTTTGCTGGCAATGAAGCGCACTATGGCCCCACATAAAAAGCCTCCTTATTGATGAGTCATTGTTCAAGCAATCGTTTAGATCATGATCAACAATCTAAAGTGAAAGCAAGCTGCAAGTCATTGACATGAATCACCCAGTAAAAGAGGGTCCATTAAATCAAACGTTGCCACAACATCACCTTTGGGATTGATCAGCTGTAAGCAATGAACTTGCATTGAGTTGGGAGGATTCAAGAATGACTCTAAACAATCTCTTTCAATTCTTATCTATTCTAATTTTTCACTAGTTTCTTCCTGACAAGAATCAACCTTGCCTTTGCTTGGCTGTCCAGCGGTGGTGCCAGGTATTGGTCGCCTCTAATCCGCAGAGCTGTTGTTCAGTGCTGCGCCGCCTCCGGATCACTTCTGCCTGATCTTCTCCAGTTGGATCGCGGTACGGAACGGCTGCGCGTGTATGTAGATGTTCATGTTCCATTGCAGTAAGCGACCGCCAACCAGGCCCTTTCTCTCCAAAGCTGATCTTGAACTGCTTCATCCCCATGGTGCCACTGCTCCAACCTCCGCGCTCCCCTGGCACTTGCAGTAGCGAGAATAATTTCAGCCCTGCTCGCTGCAAGCTGGCACGTATGGCCGCTGCACGGCTATAGGTCAGGAGCCTCCCACCTGGAGCTAATCGTATGGCCAAGCCATGCAGAAACTCTTCACTCCATAGCTGTGGGCAGCGGCCTGGAGAGAAGGCATCGTGAAGAATCAAATCAAACTGCTGATCTTGGGGTAGCTGATGAAGCGTTTGGCGTGCATCGCCCCACAACATTCTTCCCCTGCTCTCTAGCTGATCCCAACCATCACAATCTCGGATTAAAATAAGTTTCTGGTGGACCGATGCTGACCAGGCACTACAGAATCCCGTCTGCGCCAAAGCGAGTTCCAGTGGTCGCCTGTCAATCTCTAGACCCCACCACAGCACATTCGGCGCTGGAGTTGGCATGGCATCCAGCACAGCCGCAGTGTTGTAGCCAAGACCCATACATACGTCGAGGATCCGAAGAGTTTGTCCGCCACTAAAGCGCGTCAACTCTGCCGGTTGTGCGAATTTCGCGCATGCTTCATTCAGCGCTCCGGCGGAGTTGTGGAACGCTTCGTCGAAGTACTCACTATGCAGGCTGAAGCTACCATCCGCCGTTGGGAAAACATTCAGCGCCCCCAAAGAGCGAGAGTGGCCGGCATTAGCGATGCAGCCGCTCAAGGTCATCCCAGAAGTTCGGGTAGGAAACAGCCGCAGCTTCGCTACCCGTCAAGCGGGAATCGCCCTCTGCCAGCAACGCAGCCACCGCCAGGCTCATGGCGACACGATGATCCGTTTCACTATCGAGGTCTGTGCCTCGCAGTGTTCGGCCCCCGCGGATGGTAAGCCCATCGGCATGTTCGTCGATATCTGCTCCCATAGCCGTGAGCTGCCTGGTCATCACAGCAAGCCGATCAGTTTCCTTGACGCGCAGTTCACTTGCGTCAGTAATTTTGCTTTCACCATCACAGAAACAAGCAGCCACCGCCAGGATCGGCACCTCGTCGACCAGGCGAGGAATGATGTCCCCATTGATGCTGAAGGGCTTTAACGGTCCTTGCCTCACCCGTAGGTCTCCAACCGGTTCACCGGCGACTTCATGGCGGTTGAGCACCTCAACGCGAGCTTCCATTTGCTGCAACACTTCCAGGATTCCGGTACGGGTGGGGTTTAAACCAACGTTTTCCACCACGAGCTCAGCTCCAGGCACAAGCACTCCTGCGACAAGCCAAAAAGCAGCAGAACTGATATCACCTGGCACGACAATATTTTGGCCATAAAGCTTTTGTCCTGGGCTCACTCTGATATGGCGACCCATCTCTCCTCCCACTTCGAGATCAGCGCCGAATGCCCGCAACATGCGTTCGCTGTGGTCTCTCGAATGGGCTGGTTCGATCACAGTCGTTGCCCCATCGGCTGTCAGGGCTGCCAGCAGCAGGGCTGACTTCACCTGGGCACTTGCTACAGGTGTACCGATGACACCACCACGAAGTTTCTGACCACTCACGGCAAGTGGTGCGAAGTCGCCGTTGGATCGTCCTTTAATTTTGGCTCCCATCATTGTTAATGGCTGGCCAACCCGATTCATGGGCCTACGGCGCAAAGAGGCATCACCGCTAAGCACGAAATGGCGGCCCTTGCTTGCCGCCAACAGCCCTAGCATCAGCCGAATTGTTGTGCCGGAGTTACCGCAGTCGAGTACATCTTGCGGTTCTTGAAGTCCATCGAGACCAACGCCTTCAACGCGAACTATTTGCCCGGCATGAATCGGGCTGATCGTGGCTCCCATCGCTCGAAGACAGGCGGCGGTACTCATGGGATCTTCAGCAGGTAAAAGGCCCTCGATGGTGGTGACCCCTTCTGCGATAGCTCCAAATAACAGCGCTCGATGGGAAATCGATTTATCTCCAGGGACTCGCACCGTTCCAGAAAGCCCACCACCTGCTCGAAGCTCACGTGACGATGAGGCAGTGCTTGTAACGCTCAATGGGTGTGGCCCGGATCAGATCGATCTTATGGGCAAGCGTTTGAGCTTATTTCCAATTTGTTTTTGTGTTGTGTAATTTGTCTCTTTTGGACCATCTCAACCAACAGATATCTGCCGAGTGTTTTTTGCTAATCAGTCCATTTTTAATTCAGGTCTTTTTGACCATCGCTTGACGGCAAAGACTCTCCATCACATAACCGAACAGGCTTGGATCAGGTTCTTCGCTGCCCAAATCCTCCAGCCCCAACTCCTGCCATCGAGCATCCACCCTGCTTTCTAGATCTGCATCCCGGCTGAGTGGCTCGCCCCATTCATGGCGTTTCTCAGGGCCAATCTTAGTGGTGGCGTCGATAGCCATCCTGCCTCCAAGCCCTAGATGTTCGCTAGCGAAATCAAGGCTGTCGAAGGGGGTGTTCTCAAGTACAAAGAGATCCCTTTGCGGATCGACCTGTGCAGCGATAGCCCATACGACTTGGCGTGGATCTCTCACGTTGATGTTTGCATCTACCACAACAACGAATTTTGTATAGGTGAATTGGGGCAATGCGCTCCAGAAAGCCATCGCGGCACGCTTGGCTTGTCCTGGATAAGACTTATCGATTGCAATCACCGCCAGCTTGTAACTGAGGGCCTCCATCGGTAGAAAGAAGTCAACAATCTCCGACACCTGTTGACGCAAGATAGGCGTGTAGATGCGGTTCAAGGCGATGGCGAGCATCGCTTCTTCCTTGGGGGGGCGGCCGCTAAACGTCGTGAGGAAAATCGGATCGCGGCGTTGAGTCACGCAGTGGAAGCGCACCAATGGTGAGGGCTCCACTCCTCCGTAGAAGCCCATATGGTCACCAAATGGACCATCCTCTAATTCCTCACCTGGTGTAATGGTTCCTTCCAACACCACTTCACTGTGGCTAGGGACTTTCAGATCCAGTGTTTTGCAGCCAGTGAGACGTACACCCTCTCCTGCATAAAGACCAGCAAAAAGCCATTCACTGAGTTGCACAGGAATCGGAGTTGCTGCGGCCATGATCAGCAGCGGGTGTACACCAATAGCAATGGCTACCTCAAGCTTCTGGCCCATGGCAGCAGCTTTGCGTAGGTGCCTGGCTCCGCCGCGAACGCTCAGCCAATGCACCGTCATGGTCTTTGGCGATTGGCGTTGTAGGCGATAGACCCCCACATTCGGCACTCCCGTCTCCGGGTCTTTGGTAATCACAAGGCCCAGGGTGATCACACCACTGGCATCGCCTGGCCAGGGACGGATCAAAGGCAGGTTGTCGAGATTCAACGCATCTCCACGCAGCACCTGCTGATGGCAGGGAGGTGTGAGATCCAGGTCTGGTCGCGCTTTGATCAGATCCCAAAACACACTTGCAAACTGTCTGGTTTCTTGCAGACCCTTTGGCGGCCTTGGTTGCTGCAGCAGAGCCAGACGAGTTCCCAGATCCTCAAGTTGCTGAGCGTTGTCCAGACCCATGCTCCACACCACTCGCTCCATGGTGCCCATCAGATTCACTGCCACTGGCATCGATGAACCAATCACGTTTTCGAACAACAGGGCCGGCCCACCCAAGCCCAGCACCCGATCAGTAATAGCGGCGAGTTCTAAATCTGGATCTACGGGGGCACTGATCCGCCTTAGTTGGCCACGTTGCTCAAGTAGGGCTAGGAAGTCCCGCATGTCTTGGGACGCAGGTCCGGGACGAAGCAGGGGCATGGTTGGTAAGACAGCCAGCAAAATGATCTAGTTACTGTGGCGCACGTCGTTCCCTATCGAGGCCATGCAGCTCGCTTATTTCCATGTGGCCGCGGATGTGCCTCAGGGGGCTGAGCCTGATGCTGCTGTCGTCATCGACGTTCTCAGAGCCACCACCACCATCGCCTGGGCTTTAAACAACGGTGCCGAAGCTGTTGAAACCTTTGCTGATTTGGACCAACTGAGGCAGAGCGCGGCTCAATGGCCGGAGTCTTCCCGTTTGATGCTTGGTGAGCGAGGCGGACAGCGCATTGAGGGATTTGATCTGGGGAATTCCCCCGTCGCTGTGGTGCCCGAGCAAGTGGCTGGCAAAAGACTATTTATGAGCACGACTAACGGCACGCGCTCGTTGCAGCGAGTGCGTGGGGTTCAGCGTTTATTCACTTTGGCACTACCAAACCGCAAAGCTGTTGCAGACCACTTGTTGATGGATCCACCTGAGCAACTTTGGATTGTTGGTAGTGGCTGGGAAGGGGCCTACTCCCTGGAGGATTCTTTGGCGGCCGGAGCATTAGCCGATTTGCTATTGGATGCTGCCGCTGATGAGGCTTGTGTCGTGAACGACGAACTCACTGCTGCACTAGCCCTTTGGCAGCAGTGGAAGCACGATCCAGAAGCCTGTCTTCGTCAAGCCAGCCATGGGCAACGCTTAATTGGGCTTGGCGATCACGATGCAGATTTCAGATGTTGTGCTGAATTGGATCGGCTTTCTGTGGTTCCTGTTCAGGTCAAACCCGGAGTCCTTTGTGCCTCTTGAAACCACACTGCGATCTAAAATCTCGCTCTCTGTTTCAACCCTGTGACCGACTTTCTGGCAGCCGCTTTGCAGCTGACGAGCACCTCGGAGCCAGAGCTCAATTTTGCTGCTGCCGAGGAGCAGATCGAACTGGCTGCCCGCCGTGGTGCGGAGTTGGTGGGATTACCTGAAAATTTTGCCTTTATGGGTGATGACGAGCGACGGCTGGAGCTGGCACAAGACTTAGCTCAGCAATGCAGCCGCTTTCTGGTCACCATGGCAAGGCGCTACCAGGTGGTGCTTCTGGGCGGGGGCTTCCCTGTACCTGCAGGAGATAGCAATCACACGGTCAACAGAGCCGAATTGGTCGGTCGTGATGGTCAGCTGCTCGCGAGATACGACAAGATTCATCTCTTCGATGTGGATCTACCTGAAGGCAACACCTATCAGGAGTCGGCCACGACTACGTCTGGTCGTGAACTACCCCCGGTCGTGGATGTGCCAGGACTATGTCGAGTGGGACTATCCATCTGCTACGACGTGCGCTTCCCTGAGCTCTATCGCCATCTCGTCGGTGCTGGCGCCGAGTTATTGATGATTCCAGCAGCCTTCACGGCTTTCACCGGAAAAGATCACTGGCAGGTCTTACTTCAGGCCAGGGCCATCGAGAACACCTCCTATGTGCTTGCACCTGCCCAGACAGGTCGTCATTACAGCCGTCGACAAAGCCATGGACATGCCATGGTGATTGATCCCTGGGGAACCGTCTTGGCTGATGCAGGGGTGAGTCAGGGTGCAGCCATTGCTCCTGTTGACAACTCGCACATTGGTCGCATTCGCGCGCAAATGCCAAGCCTCCAACACCGGCAGTCAGCACTGTTCTGAGCCAATGGCCTCGGCTCCGTCCCGCCCTCTCATCCTGCTGGTGGTTGGTGCCTTGCAGATCCCTTTGGTTTTGGCAGCGTTGCCGGCCAGAGCGGCAAGCGCTTTAGCGGCCTGGGCACTTGGAAGCGACGGGGTGTTGCAGTTGCGTACATCAAGAGGGGCTCGTCTAGAAGCGTTCTTTCAACCAGCGGATGGTGCCCAGGGAGCAAAGGTCTGGATTGATTTTCCTGGCGAATTGAGCCGCTCTCGCAGCCTGCGGGGTAGCGGGCCGGTGCGTGCGATTCGTTTGGGGAAACCAACGCCTGGATCAACTCGACTGGTGATTGAGTTCAAACCATCAATCTCTCTGAATCCAAATCAGCTCAAGCTGATAGGAACCTCTCCGGACCGCTGGAAGCTCAACTTCGAAGGCTTACCGACCCGTGGGCTTCGCCCTATCGGTGAAGGAGACCTGACAGCATCAACTTTGAGCCGATGGGCTCCTGGAATCCGGATTACCCCCACACGGACGCCTATCAATGCCTCTGGTTTGCCGAATGTCCCCCGCGGGCGCTTTAGAGTTGTCATTGACCCTGGTCATGGTGGTCCAGACCCTGGTGCCATAGGGATTCGCGGTGTGCGTGAGACGGATGTTGTTCTCGATGTTTCCCTTCAGGTGGCTCAGCTATTAGAAGCTCGAGGGGTGCAGGTCATCATGACCCGCACGGCTGATGTGGATGTGGATCTACCGCCAAGAGTGGCGATCGCCAATCGAGTAGGTGCTACTGCATTTGTAAGCATTCATGCCAATGCCATCAGCATGTCCAGACCACAGGTCAATGGAATCGAAACCTTCTATTTCTCTGATTCCCGTTCAGCCAGGCTGGCGTCTCATATCCAGCAACAGGTGCTGAACGTCTCCCCTGGGAGCCCCAACAGAGGGGTCAGACGGGGCCGTTTCTTTGTCATCCGGCGAACCACAATGCCCTCCGCCCTTGTTGAGACAGGTTTTTTAACCGGACGGCTAGATGCTCCTCGGCTGGCTTCAGCAGCCCATCGCCGCAAGTTGGCTCTGGCTATTGCTACTGGCATCCTCAACTATTTGCAGGGGGTCCGTTGAAGCCTCGCTTGGGATTATTTGATAGCGGCGTGGGTGGGCTGACTGTGCTCAGGCGAGTGCTGGAGCGCCATGGGCAGGTGTCTTGCCTCTATCTCGGTGATACCGCCCGAGTCCCTTACGGAAACCGCATGCCGCATGAAATCCGAGTGATCGCCAAGGAAGTTGTCCAGTGGTTACGAGACCAGCAAGTGACTGCGGTTGTGATGGCTTGCAACACCACGAATGCGTTGGCTTCTGATGTGGCTGAAGCGGTTGCGGGAGGGATCCCTGTCGTGAGGTTGATCGAGGCAGCAGCCAACATGCTTTCGGAAGCGCGTGTGGGAGTACTGGCCACTCCTGCTGCTGCTGCATCAGGCGCATATGGCAAACAAATTGAGATCTCTCGACCAGGCACGATGGTGATTGAGCAGGGATGTCCTGCCTTTGTGCCATTGATTGAAACTGGTCAACTCAGCAGCGAGGAGCTTTATCAGGCGGCGCGTGAGTATCTGAATCCACTCTTGGCTGCACAGGTGGAAGCAGTGGTTCTCGGATGCACTCACTATCCTCTTCTTGAACCGATCTTGCGTCAGATTTTGCCGCAAGATGTGCGTTTGATTGATCCTGCTATCGGTGTGGCGCGCGAGCTGGATGTTCTGTTGGGTGGCCCAACGATCCCATTGGGAACATCACTGTCGCTGACCTCTACACGGTTCTGCGTGACTGCCAATCCCGAGGGCTTTGCCACACGTGCTACGCCATGGTTGGGCGAGCGTCCTCAAGTTGAGTTGGTTTCACTGCAATGTCCTGCCTGCGCCTCGTAAGATCACTCCACCGAGGGAATCCATGGCCACCGTTACTGAGCTGCTGCAGCCGGTCGAGCTGGATCTTGAGACCCTGCTCACTGATCTGCGCAGCTTGATTGGTGCCGGTCATCCCATTCTTCAAGCAGCGGCAGAGCACTTATTCAGTGCCGGGGGCAAACGCCTTCGCCCGGGCATTGTGCTGTTGATCTCAAGAGCTTTATCTGCTGATGGTGATCTCTCGGCCCGCCATCGTCGGCTGGCGGAGATTACCGAGATGATCCACACGGCTTCTCTTGTTCACGACGACGTCGTCGATGAGGCGGCCACTCGCCGAGGCGTGGCCACTGTTCATAGCCGTTTCAATCATCGCGTTGCGGTTTTGGCAGGTGATTTTCTATTCGCACAGGCCAGTTGGCATCTGGCTAATCTTGATAACTTAGCTGTGGTCAAGCTTCTCAGTCGGGTGATCATGGACCTCGCCGATGGGGAGGTGAAGCAGGGCCTCTATCGCTATGACACCGGCCAATCATTTGCGACATATCTGGAGAAGAGCTATTGCAAGACGGCTTCTCTGATGGCCAACAGTGTGCAGGCTGCCGGCGTGCTCAGTGGTGAGAGTGTTGAGCATCAGAAATCACTGCATCACTTCGGTCGCCAGCTTGGACTCGCCTTTCAGGTTGTCGATGACATCCTCGACTTCACAGGCAGTGAACAGCAATTAGGGAAACCTGCCGCGAGTGATTTAGCCAGTGGCTATCTAACGGCACCGGCTCTCTATGCGCTAGAGGAGCATTTGGCTCTAGCTCGTCTGATTGAGCGAGAGTTCAGCGAAGAGGACGATCTTGATCAAGCCCTTGAGCTGGTGCGTAATTCGCAGGCTATTTCACGCAGCCGACAGTTGGCTGAAGATTTTGCCAGGGAATCTCGTGAAGCTATCGCTTGGCTACCAGATTCACCTTGCCAGCGTGCATTAATGGAACTACCTGATTTTGTTTTAAGCCGTCTCTACTGAGCTTTTCAGAGTGCATCCCAAGCCTGCTGGAGATGGTCAAGAACGGTTTTTAACTGAGCGATTTGACGAGGATTCTCATCTTTAAACTTGCCATCGCAATTGATGTGGGCTTCATTTTCGCTCAGCACCCAGACATGACACCCTGCGGCTAGGGCAGCCTGTGTGCCGGCCTGAGAGTCTTCCAATGCCCAACAGGCAGTCGGCTTGACAGCCAGCCGCCGCGCGGCAAGTAGATAAGGATCTGGAGCGGGTTTGCCTGCTGTAAGAGATAGATCATCGCCAAGAACTCGAGTCTTAATCAGTGCAAGCCAGCTGTGATGGATACTTTTAAATGCCACGGCATCTGTCGTACTACTGGAGGCCATGGCCATTGGCAGCCTGTGGTCGTAGCACCAGCGAACCAGTTCCTCTGCTCCAGGCATGGCTTTAGCCTGACTGAGCAGGTGCTTTGCGATCGGCTGGCGCACGGCTAAGAGCTGTTCGATCCCTACCGGGGTGTTCAACCAATTGTTGACCAGATGAGCACAATCAAGACGACGCCGACCTTTTAGCATCGACAACTGACTTGTACTGAGACTGGTAGCAAAGACAGCCGCTGTTTGAGACCAGGCCTGAGCATGTAGAGGTTCAGTATCCAACAACACTCCATCTAGATCAAACAAGCAGGCCGCAGGGAAGGACATGAACCAATGCGCACCCTCTCGATTGACTTGATTAAAACTCAATATCCAGCTCAGTCATTTTCGATTGGATGCAAGTTGTCAAGGGTTTAACAGGAGGTTGTGTGGCCCAACTCATACTTTTAACACCTTTCCTATAAAAGTGGCTCACCTAGCAAGAGAGACTGGTCATCAGTCATGAAAAGAAGCAGCTATCGCATTTCTAGCTGAAACCTGCGATTTTGCATTCAGAGGTAGGCTCTACTTGGCTTGCGGCTTATTGGCCTATCAGAGGATCTTATCGTCAATCCAAAGACAAATCTGCCTGAAGCAAAAACAAACACTTGTCAGACAAGCCAAGCATGATGGGATAACTTAAGCAAGACAATCCCCTTACTCAAAGAAAGTTGCCATTCAAGGCATTAAACAAATCTCTAAGCTTCCACTCAACTGAAGCAGTGAATATGGCTACCAAGCAATCATGCAGATGAGATGTTTCAAGACATTCTGGAAGCACAAGACAGCCGACCTGATGAAGATCGAAACCTGTATGTGTTATTAGTATCTAGGCCAGAGGATGAATGCATTTTTCAAGTTTATCAATCACACGAATTAACTCAGCCGGCATCACTTTTACAATCGACTTTACAACATAATCACAAGTTTCATATTGAAGTGATTGCGAGTCAATGGATTGCCCGCAGAATTGGTCCATCGTTGTGCTGCTATGAGCATTCTTTTCACCGTTAGCAGGAATGTATTTTTTACGACTATATTTGGCGGCCTGCAAGCAGATAGGAAAAGACTTTGAATTGATCATTGCGCTTCGTATTTTTATCTTATTTCAGACTTTTACCCTTTCAATCTGTACTCATTTAGATGCCCTTCAGAGACTGTCGCTTATGGGATTCGTTTAAACAAGCGTGTCACAGCGCTGTAGTCCCTGCTCTTAATCGCTTGAATGCGGAAAATCACTGGTCATTGATTGCCTTATGTCCCCTGATCCATCCGGCACCATTAAGTCAGTGCTGCAGGAGCAGCGCGTCTTTCATCCCTCCGCAGAGCTGGCCTCACAGTCGATGGTTGGCAGCCTGGAAGCCTATCGTCGGATGGCAGAGCAAGCCAAAACTGATCCTGACAGTTTTTGGGGTGAAGCCGCCCGCACTGAGCTGGAATGGTTTGAACCCTTTGATAGCGTTCTCGATTGGTCGAATCCTCCCTTTGCGCGTTGGTTTGAAGGAGGCACGACAAATCTTTCCTTCAACTGTCTTGATCGCCATCTCAATGGCCCGAAGGCAGACAAAACAGCCCTGATCTGGGAAGGAGAGCCAGGTGATGTGCGGCGCTTCACCTATCGAGAACTTCATGCTGAAGTGTGCAGGGCTGCCAATGCGCTGAAAGCTCTTGGCATTGGCAAAGGTGACCTGGTTGCCCTTTATATGCCAATGGTCCCAGAAGCGGCCATTGCCATGTTGGCTTGCGCCCGTATCGGAGCCCCACATTCTGTTGTCTTTGGTGGCTTTTCCGCTGAAGCCCTTAGAGATCGTTTGGTGGATGGTGAAGCCAAAGCCGTGATCACTGCTGATGGTGGTTTTCGTAAGGACAAGGCCGTTGCCTTGAAGCCGGCAGTGGATGCTGCATTAGCCGAGGGTGCCTGCCCGAGCGTGACGTCGGTGCTGGTGGTGCAACGCACAAAAGAAAGCGTGGTGATGGAACCTGGTCGAGATCAGTGGTGGCACGAGCTTGTGTCAGCTCAATCTCAAGAGTGCGCGGCCGAACCCATGGCGAGTGAAGATCGCCTGTTTGTGCTCTACACCTCTGGCTCCACTGGAAAGCCAAAGGGCGTTGTGCACAGCACGGCAGGCTATAACCTCTGGGCTCACCTCACTTTCAAGTGGATCTTCGACATTCGCGACGAAGACGTCTACTGGTGCACAGCCGATGTGGGCTGGATCACTGGCCATAGCTACATTGTTTATGGGCCTCTTTCCAATGGGGCGACAACTGTGATGTATGAGGGGGCACCACGCCCATCCAAGCCTGGAGCCTTTTGGGAGTTAATTCAGAAGCACGGGATCACGATTTTTTACACCGCACCTACGGCAATTCGGGCATTCATGAAAAGTGGTCGGGATGTACCCGATCAATACGACATGAGCAGTCTGCGCTTGCTAGGTACCGTCGGAGAACCCATCAATCCTGAGGCCTGGATGTGGTATCGCGAGGTGATCGGTGGTGATCGTTGCCCAATTGTCGACACTTGGTGGCAAACGGAGACGGGTGGAGTAATGATCAGCCCATTACCTGGTGCGACGCCAACAAAACCAGGATCTGCGACCCTTCCCCTACCAGGTATTGAGGCTGATGTGGTTGACGCACAAGGCGAGCCGGTAGCCGTTGACGATGGTGGATATCTGATCGTGCGACGTCCTTGGCCCGGAATGATGCGCACCGTGCACGGAAATCCTCAACGCTTTAGAGAGAGCTATTGGGAATACTTACGCCCTAAGGATGGCAGTTTCATCTATTTCGCAGGCGATGGAGCTCGTCGAGATGGTGATGGTTATTTCTGGGTGATGGGCAGGGTGGATGATGTGATTAACGTTTCAGGCCATCGTCTTGGCACGATGGAAATCGAATCGGCATTGGTGAGTCACCCGGCAGTGTCTGAAGCGGCAGTGGTTGGAAGGCCTGATGACCTTAAAGGTGAAGCGATCGTGGCCTTCGTCACCTTGGAGGGAAGCAGGGAAGTGAGTGATGCTTTGATTCAGGAGCTTCGTGTTCATGTGGGCAAGGAAATCGGCCCCATTGCTCGACCTGATGAGATCCGTTGCAGTGATGCCTTACCCAAGACCCGCAGCGGCAAAATTATGCGCCGTATCTTGCGGGCTTTGGCCGCTGGAGAGGAGGTCAAGGGTGATACCAGCACCCTGGAAGATCGCTCCGTGCTGGATCGGCTTAGATCCTGATCACAACCTCGTTCATGGACTTGCCCAAGAGGAGATCGTTTCCACCAATTGCTTGAGAGTCTCGGCCCGGGCGGAGTCATCCGCCCAGTCGCCGAGAAGGTTCTGCCGTAACCCTGCACTGGCCGGGGTGAGGTGATCGCCTGGAAGATGCAAGCTTTGTGTTGCATCTTCCACTCGCTGCTGGAGACTATGCAAAAGGCTTGGGCTCTGATCGAGGCTGTCATCCCCAAAACTCACCAATAAGTTCTGAGGTTGGTGGTAACTCTCGCGGATCAATCGCAATGTTTCATTGGGGCTTGGGCTGAATTCCGTGTAAAAGCCAAGCTTTGGTGCAAGTTCGCGAAGCATGGGAATCGAACGATCAGCCGTGAAATTGTTGAAGCTCAATGCCACCAAAGCCCTGCTGTTACGACCTCCATCTGGGGCTAGAAGATGCAACTTGCAGCCAAGGCTATGGCCCAAGCGAAGGGGTGTGGGGAGGGCTCCGACTCTGGCCTCAAGTTGTTGTCGACAACGACGCAAATGTTTCCAAGCTTCATTGGCCTGAGCCTGATGGTCGAAGCCTGGCACATAGCCCCAAGTATGAACCGCCAGATTGTGGTCAGCTAAACCTTCAAGCAATCGTCGGTAGCTGAGCTGGGGGCTCGCCGCCAAATAACTGCCCCCCACCATCTCGACCAGTGCGATTGGCTGAGCTGGCCATAGTCCCCAGACGTTGCCGAGGCGTCTCCATCTGGTCATCGTTTCTTTTTGATTTCCTCCACGACACGACATGCCTCACGCATATGAGCAGGACCATCGAGGAGATTATTAAAAATATGGCGGATTGTTCCTTGGCCATCAATCACGTAAGTAACTCGGCTTGGCAGCATCCCAAGGGTGCGAGGAACTTCAAAGGCTCGCCGCAGTGTGTTGTCCTTGTCGCTCAGTAATGCATAGGGCAGGCCATGTCGTTCCGCAAATTGCCGATGACTGATGTCATCGTCTCCACTCACCCCCCAGACTTCAGAACCGAGTTTCGCAAAAACTGAGTAATTGTCTCGAAAGCTACAAGCTTCGGCTGTACATCCAGGTGTGTCGTCCTTGGGATAGAAAAACAACACGAGTACTTTGCCTTTGAGATCATTACTACGCCGCTTGTTGCCATTTTGATCGACCAGATCAATGGCAGGAGCCTTATCACCAACTTGAAGGGCCATCCAGAAGCTCGCATCTATGACGCACCCTAGAGAGCCCCTTGATGGGTGCGGGAGAATACAAGCAATCGATCGATGAACTCGGCGTGGGGGAAGCAAAGCAGCATCTCTTTGGAGCTGGTCAGTTGGATCTTCTCCCCGATCTCAATGCAGAAGAGGCAGTTGTCACTCCTTCAAAGGCTGTCTCTACCTCAAAGGCTGTCTCTACCTCAAAGGCTGTCTCTAATTCAGAGGCTGTCTCTAATTCAGAGGCTGTCTCTTTACCGCAACCTCATGCACCAGTGGCACTGCCTTCATTGCATCGAGAAGCTTTGAGCTCACTGCCAGAGATGCTGCTGATCATCGATACGGAAACCACTGGATTGGATCCGAAGCGAGGTCAATGCCTAGAGGTTGGAGCCATCCTTTTCCATGCACCGCAGCGTGCTGTGCTTGCCCAGCATTCCTTTTTGCTACCTGTGGAAACCAATGCGGCTGAATCAATCAATCGCATCCCCGCTGAGGTCACTCGCTTGGATCAGCCTTGGCGACAAGGGCTGGACTATTTCCAAGCCTTACTGGATGCCGCTGATCTGTTAGTTGCTCACAATGCTGGCTTCGATCGTCAGTGGTTCGGGAAGGATCAGCTTCCAGCTGTCTCCAAGCCCTGGCTGTGCACGATGGAAGACATCGCTTGGCCAGTTGATCGTCAGCTTCGTTCCAGGCCTTCTGTAAGAGATTTAGCTCTCGCTTATGGCGTGCCGGTATGGGCCGCACATCGTGCTCTCACCGACTGCATTTATCTCGCCGAGGTGTTCGCCCGTTGCAAGGATCTCGAAACTCTGCTGCTTCATGGGCTAGAGCCAAGGCGTTTGATGCGTGCCCAGGTGTCTTATGCACAAAGACACTTAGCCAAGGAAGCTGGGTTTCGTTGGAATGATCCAATTCAAGGTGCCTGGACTCGACGCTTAAGTAATCGAGAGGCCGCCAAGCTGGAATTCCAAGTGGTTTCCATTGATCAACAAGAGGAGCAGCCATTGAGTGCATAACGTTGCTTTCGATGGCATCATCCATTTGAGAAAAGGTTGAGCTGCCAAACACCCTTGCTCCGATAGCGTTGAATTCTGATTGATTTCCTTAGTCAAGAGCTGAACTCTCCTAACCGTCTCATCACTTGCTTGCTGCCGCTTTGGAATAGGTGATCAAGCTTGCAAGTTCTGATCGGTAGGCAATTAGAAACACTGCACTTAATAAGTTACGACTCTTTGTCGGGGATTAGATCAGCCCTAGGTCACAACCCCATTGATTAGCTTCCTACGATTTTTTCATTGAGCCATTCCGTTCCTTCCTGACAAAAACCGATGACTCACCAAGTATGTCTACGTAACTGGCATAAATCAGGAGAATGCGTAGATGAATAAATCATCGATGGATCCCACCCCTCGCCTGGTGAATGGTTCAAGCGATGCTCCTGCCACCCTGCTCTTAGCCCATGGGGCTGGTGCAGCGATGGATAGCCCTTTCATGACAGCGATAGCTAGTGGTTTAGCAGGGGTCGGTTGGCGAGTGGTGCGCTTTGAATTCGCCTACATGGCTAAACAACGCATCAATGGCAAACGCTCTCCCCCTGATCGATTGCCGAAATTGAAGCAAGTCTTCCTTGAGCAAGTGGAGATAGAAATTGCAAGTCGGCCCGTCTTCATCGCTGGTAAGTCGATGGGGGGCAGGGTCGCCAGTCTTCTGGCAGATGAACTCTCAGCCAAAATGAACGTACTTGGCTGCATCTGCCTGGGTTACCCCTTTCATCCCTTGGGGAAACCTCAGCAGTTGAGAACTGAACATCTTGCTGTGCAAAAAACACCAACCTTGGTTTTGCAAGGCGAACGCGATGGGATGGGTCGACAAGATGAGGTGGAAACCTACACTTTGTCGCCAAAGGTCTGTTTGCAATGGATGCCTGCCGGGGATCACAGCTTCAAACCCACCCGAAACTCTGGACTCACTGAAGCCGACAACTGGAGCGCAGCAGTAACTCACTCAAGTAATTTTTGCAAGAGACTGCTAAGCAGCTGAACATGAACAAAAACCAAAACAATGAACCTGATAACTCAATTGTCCATTGAAAGAATCTTGCTCATCCTTGTGGCTGGTTTTGGTGTGTTGGCGAGAACTACAGCAAAGAGAAAAGGAGGTTAATAATCATGGCTGTGAAGGAAATCCTGCGTATGGGCAACCCTCAATTGAGGCAAGTGTCCAAGGTCGTCGATGATGTCTCTGCTGAGCTGATCATTTCACTCATCAAGGATTTACAAGACACGGTGAAGGCCCATCAAGGAGCAGGACTCGCCGCACCCCAAATTGGTATCCCTTTAAGAGTGGTGCTGTTTGGTGGAGGAGGCCCTAATCCCCGCTATCCCGAGGCCCCATCGATTCCACAAACACTTCTGATTAATCCTGTCTTAACAACAATCGGCTCTGATCTAGAAGATGGTTGGGAGGGGTGCTTGAGTGTGCCAGGCCTGCGGGGCAAGGTGTCCCGCTGGAGTCGGATTCACTACAGGGCGCTCAATGAAGATGGTTTAGAGATTGAGCATTGCCTTGAGGGATTCCCAGCAAGAGTGATCCAACATGAATGTGACCACTTAGACGGGGTTTTGTTTCCCGATCGTCTGGTTGACTCTGCCTCATTTGGCTTCACAGGGGAGTTAGAAGCTGCTGGCATCATTGCGAAGCTTGCCAGGGCAGAGCAAAAAGCATCACAACAGAGCAGATCAGATTGAAAAATTAAACCTTATTCTTAAAGAGACAACGCACCATCATTAGCCAAGAGCTAAACAATGATAATGGTCAACATAAAGCTATTAATATGGACAGTTTTTGTATTTGTCATGATGCTAGAAGTTGCTCCCAACGATGGACAAATTCTTGTGGGAACGTTTTCTGGACTATTGATCGGACTGTTAGTGCACACACTGAAAAGCTTAGACAAAGCACAGTAAGATGAGAAATCAACAGCTGCTGACGACTTAGGAGTGACTAAATCCAGAGAACAGCTTGAACAGTGGATGAGTGAGACCAATTCCCTGCTCCACAAAAGGCTGAGGAATAGAGCAATAAAGCGACGCACTCTACGCGCCTTGACATTAACTAGTTTCATCCTGATCGTTGCGACAGAAATCGCACCTAATGCCGACGGCCAAGTTGTCTTTGGTGCATTTCTTGGCATCGCCCTATATCACTTCTCCATTGAATTAGAAAATCTGAAGGACAGTGAGTAAAACCAGCACTGATGGTTTTACTTATTAGCAACTGCTCTAGATGCCACGATATAGAATTCCACTAAACGTAGACAGGTTAATGACAACGACTCATTGAGCGAGAAAGGACTTTGCGGTTAGCATAAAAACCTGCAAGCCGATCATGCAGGCAGGCAATACAAAATACATACGACCAAGAGAAAGGCATCTCTGAAGACCTATGTATCATCGCTATCAACCTGATTGGCAGTCAGAAAACTGGAATCATGGGCTGGCTTATCGATCAAAAACAAAGCATCGCAATCAGCACATCAAGCCAGATTCAAGCAGTAACTTTTTTGCAAATACAACAACTACTTTCGATCACCTTGGTGAAGATCATTCAATTTCGCAACAACTGATTGTTGTAATTTATCTTTTTTACTGGCCAGCCAGTCACTTACATTTGACTTCTCTTGTGGAGTAAGGTTCATTTTTTGCAAGTATTCCTTAGTAGCCTCCCAAACCAAAGCTCCAAATTCTTTTGAGTGCTTGAGACGCTCAGCCACTTTTTCATGAATATCCTCGTCATTGAGCAGAGGGTGGGTTTCCGTCGTTTCGGCAGAAATGTCAATGATCGGCTGGTCTGATGTGTCAGCCATAGAAAGAAAAGGCGACGATGACAATGGTTGGTAAAAGAATTATATCTTGTTGGCATTACTTGTTAGCATGGACGAGTTGCGCAGCTTAATGATAGTTTTCTTAGGCGAAATCACCATGGTGTGAACAGGCCAGTGTTGCCCAAAACATCCAATCAAGCCACTGATCAAATACTTATCTCGTCAAGCTACTGCTCAAGGAAGTCTCTTAAATGATCCTGAATCAATCACATTATGTAGCTCTCCAATAATAAGTAAAATTTATTAGCACGAGGACTTTTCTGTGGACATAAGCTATCGAACTAGCATCTAATCTCAGCACAATTAACCTGGACAAGACTGCCTAATACTGAAAGATGAGCGATCTATTAACTAGCCTCTGCTTGTCTATTCAATTCTCAATTAAATTTACTATTTGGGGGAGATAAGCCTGGCAATGATGATTCGACACAAATAACCACGCATCAATTGTTAAGCCTATCTTGGGCTCTGTCTTTATAACTAAATCCAAGAAAAAAACTGATTATCGCCATGCTTGATTCGATTGTTTTTTTGAAGCTTGCCACTATCGACAACCAGTCCTATGAAATTTGATTGAACCCCAATCCCAAGGAAGGCGTTGTTTGTCTCTCAACCTCTCTGAAGACATCTCGCTCCATTGCTTCGAGAAGCTGGCCATCCGCCATCAGGGTGGCTCTTAAAGCTTGGCAACACGCTCAAATGGATTGGCTGCAGTGTTCTTGCCGAGTTGCTCCAGTCGCATCAGCTCTGATTGTCATCCAGCATGTCTTCATATCCCTGATAAGGGTCATATTCCGACCAGCCTGGGCTGGCCTCATCGAGCAAACCGCTTTCACCATCAATCATCTGCATCCGGGTATTTCCTTCAGGAACGGTGTTGCAGGTAACGCCTCCAGCGGAGGAAGGCTCACAGTCATCGAAGCGGACCTGGGCACCTGTAGAACCTCAGCAAAACAGCAATGTCAGCAGACCAAAAGCAACGAAACGGGCCATTAGTGAGACTTGTACTTCACTCATCTTGCTGCTCCCCCAGAGAAATGCATGAGCCTCGGTAGCTCCTTGCATGGGCTGGCTTGAGCCGCAAGTGAAGGTGATTAGCCATCCGATACCTGGCACCTGTTTGCCAATTAGAGACTTAGACTGGCGTGCAGTTGGTCGCAGCCAACTCTGATGTTATTGACTTGACACCACAAAACTGGCTAGCGACCTCTCGCCTCTAACTAATACCTTTTTCTCCTCAACTAATCATCAGAAGCTGAACGAAATACAACTATCTCTGATTCCATTTGTGCCACTAAACTTGACTGCAACTTGAGAACAATCCTCAGGAATTTTATTGAGCCTTAGATCCCAATCCCATGACAATCGTTGTTGACCTGGTGAAACCCTCTTCTTCTTGCTTCTAGTTCTTGCACTGCTCACTAGCCGTTTAAGCAAGAGGTCATCCCAAGTGCAAAAAGTAGTATAAAAAAGTGCAATAACTTGCTCTAGCAGTGGGTGGCGTGAATCATCCTAGAGACAAGAAAGCCCAGGCTCTACCTGGGAAATTGAATGGAGCCAAGGAGACTCGAACTCCTGACCCCCTGCATGCCATGCAGGTGCTCTACCAGCTGAGCTATGGCCCCATAAACGCCGGTAACACTGGGCTCGTACCGCCGTCAAAACAGAGCTTACAACGGCAAGGCCTCAAACCTGACGCCAAACAGCCACGAGCTTTCCCTGCACCTGTACCTGATCGGCTGGTAGCTCAATCGGCTCATAAGCAGTATTGGCGGCCTCAAGCCGCACCGAAGCGCCGTTGCGGTGAAAGTGCTTCAGCGTGGTGCCACTTCCTGGCACAAGTGCACTCACCACCGTTCCATCTCGCAGCCGCGAAGGCTCAGGCACTGGCTCCATCAAAACCACATCGCCATCTGCAATGTAGGCATCCACCATCGAATCTCCATTCACGGTGAGCGCAAACAGGCCACGGGTCTCCAAAACTGGTGCAAGATCTAACCGCTCCTGAACATCATCAAACGTCTCCACCAAACCACCAGCGGCGACTGCCCCCAATACGGGGATACCGGACACCAACCCACCAAGCAGCTGCAAGGTACGCGCCTGCCCTTCCTGCCAAGTGATCCATCCCTTCTGCTGCAAATGTCGAAGCCGGCTCTGCACCGGAGCTGGTGAGCGCAGACCCATGGCCTGCATCATCTGTCGAATCGAAGGGCTGTGGTGATGGCTGCCGATGTAATCGGCCAACCAGTCATAAAGCTCCTGCTGGGCAGAAGTAAGCAACTCAGGAGAAGAGGCAGCCAACGGCAATGCATTGATTCGTCAATACATGTGTACCTATAGACACTGAATCTGGCAAGGGTTTAAACACCAAACAGTGCAGCCGCAAGACGATCCTGAGTTGACCAGAGTGCTCAAAACCGAAAGCACCCATCCAGCCTGGAACTAGAGACCACCAAGCACGGCCGCAAGCAAAGCTTGCTGAACATGCAAACGATTTTCAGCTTGATCGAAGATTCGACTGGCCTCACATTCCATCACAGCTGAACTGATCTCCTCCCCTCGATGAGCCGGTAGGCAGTGCAACACGATCGCGTTGGGATCTGCCTGAGCAAGCAAATCCTCATTGAGGCAGAAACCACGAAAGGCCTCTTCCCGCTGCGACTGTTCCTGTTCCTGTCCCATCGAGGCCCAAACATCGGTGTACAACGCCTGCGCACCTCGCACTGCATCAACTGGATCTGTCATCACTTCAATACGAGCATCAGCCACTGCCAAGTTGCGGGCCTGATCAATCACTTCTGGCAGAGGTTCAAATCCCTGCGGGCAGCCAATCCGAACGTTGACCCCCAAGAGAGCGCCGCAGAGCATCAAAGAATGTGAGACGTTATTACCATCACCCACATAGGCCAAGGTCTGGCCCGTTAATGACCCGAGAGCCTCTTGAATCGTTAGGAAATCAGCCATTGCCTGACAGGGATGCTCCAAATCAGTCAAAGCATTGAGCACCGGAATCGAAGCCCAATGGGCGTAATCCAGCAGTTCCTGCTGAGCAAAGGTCCGCACCGCGATCACATCACAGAAACGACTCAACACTCTCGCCGTGTCTTCAAGCGGTTCGCCCCGGCCCAATTGGGTCACCTGAGGATTGAGATCCACCGTTTGCCCGCCAAGGCGTGCCATCGCGACCTGAAAGCTCACTCGTGTGCGCGTCGATGCCTTCGTAAAAATCAATCCGAGAACTCGATTTCCCAAATCAATGCGACGATCACCGCTCTTGAGCTGACGGGAAAGCTCAAGCAAGGCAACCGTCTGCTCCGCAGTGAAATCAGCGCAGGAAAGAAAGTCTCGACCCTTGAGGTCAGCAAGGACGGCTGCAACACCTTGGGGATTGACAGCCATTAGGGAAGCTTCAAAGAGTCTTTATCGGAGACCAGCCCCCCTGACGTCAAGCCTTTAGGCAACAACAACACCTCTAGGGAGAGCGCTGGAATCGAGCATCTCGATCAGCTCATCGCCTTCGATAACTTCCTTTTCAAGGATCTTCTGGGCGATGGTCTCCAGCAAGGCGAGGTTATGCCGAAGAATCGAAAGGGCACTCTCATGACCTTGATCCACCAAACTCCTCACCTCCTTATCAATGGCCTGAGCAGTGGCATCACTCACAACTCGGCGTGGATTGTTGTTACCACCAAGGAAACGCCCCCCACCTTGCTTGTCATAAGCCAGAGGGCCCAAAATATCGCTCATCCCATAAGTCCCCACCATCTGCTCAGCAAGGTCAGTAGCGCGCTGTAGATCATTAGCAGCACCAGTGGTGATCTTGCCAAACACGATTTCTTCTGCAGAACGCCCTCCTAACAAGGTGGCAATCTGACCTTCAAGGTCTTGCTTGGAATTGAGGAAACGCTCCTCAGTAGGCAACTGCAAGGTGTAGCCAAGAGCACTCATCCCCCTTGGCACGATTGAAATCTTGGCAACCTTGCTACCGCCAGGCATCAGGTGTCCAACGATGGCGTGCCCCACTTCGTGATAGGCCACAACCTTCTTCTCATCATCCTGGAGCACTCGGCTCTTCTTCTCAAGGCCTGCCACAACACGCTCGATCGCTTCGTTGAGATCCTTCAGCTCTACCTCTTTTCGTTTGCCACGAGCCGCTAACAAGGCCGCTTCGTTCACCACATTGGCCAGATCAGCTCCAGCAAAACCGCTGGTTGCCTGAGCGATGCGGTCTAAATCAACCCCTTCGGCCAATTTCACTTTCTTGACATAGATCTCGAGAATCGTCTTGCGGCCAGAGAGGTCTGGGCGGTCCACAAGAACCTGTCGGTCAAAACGACCAGGCCTGAGCAGGGCTGCATCAAGGACCTCGGGCTGGTTGGTCGCGGCCAACACGATGACGGGCTTATCGGTGGACGAGAAGCCATCCATTTCCGTGAGCAGCTGGTTAAGGGTCTGCTCCCGCTCATCATTGCCTCCCACGACACCCATTGAGCCAGAACGACTTTTACCGATGGCATCAAGTTCATCGATGAAGATGATGCAAGGAGCCTTCTTCTTGGCCTGCTCAAACAGGTCCCTCACGCGGGCCGCACCAGCGCCGACAAACAGCTCGACAAACTCCGAACCAGAAATAATGAAAAAGGGAACCTCTGCCTCCCCAGCAACGGCCTTAGAGAGCAAGGTCTTACCTGTACCAGGTGGGCCCACAAGCAGCACACCCTTAGGAATGCGCGCGCCTATTTCTGTATATCGCTCAGGTGTTTTGAGAAAATCAACGATCTCAGTGAGCTCATCCTTTGCCTCATCTACCCCTGCCACATCGGCAAAGGTGACTCTGGACTCTTCATCAGGCACATAAACCTTAGCCTTGCTCTTAGTGAAACTAAGAGCTCCCTGGGCACCACCACCACCCATGGAACGCCTGGCAAAAAACTGCAGTACAAGGATGAAGATCAGCGGGGGCACAACCCAGCTGAGGATGGTGGAGAAAACATTGGGCTTCTTAGGCGGCGCTGCTGCAAATTCAACTCCTTTGCTTTCCAACCGTTGGGGCAGATCCATATCGAAGATCGGCGTCGTGGCCAGCAACGACGGTGCTCCCTCCTCAGGATTGGCCAGTTCGTAACGGATCTGATCCTGAGTGATGAAGGCCCGCTTCACGGCGCCATCGTCAACCTGATCAATAAATAGTGAGTAGGGAACCCTCGGCACCTGTGCAGCAGGATTGGGTAAGAAGCTGCTGAAAAGCAACAAAACACCGAAACCGATCAACACCAAATTGACGATGCCAAAGCGTCGATTCGGTTTGTTGTCATCCTCACGGATCGCCATCGAAAAAAATTGATTTCCGGGCTGTCACGCTAAGACGATCAATCTGTAAGCGCTTGCCTTTACTGGTGTGAGAACCGAACGTCACCACAAACGAAGCGCTGCTGGCTGCCTTGGAGACATCAATGCATCGTTGTCAGTGGCCGCTAAGACAAAGCCTTTTCGCTAAGGGTTTTTAGGAGTTCACTGCCAATCAAAGGCACTTATTTTCCCCAAACCAAGCCATTAACTGCCATCTGAATACTTGTGAAACCGATGCTGCAAAGGCAGTTTCAAGGCAACCAACGACACCCCTAGGGCAAAAAGAGAATCTTGTAGTGCATTGGCACCACAAGTCTTGATGTCAGCCCTCTTCTGAAAAGCTCTGCCTGAACAATAAATTTAACTTCTGTAGAAGCAAGACATTTTCTTTGGCCATGAGAGCAAACCAA
This sequence comes from Prochlorococcus sp. MIT 1306, assembly GCF_047304515.1. Classification (NCBI taxonomy): domain Bacteria; kingdom Bacillati; phylum Cyanobacteriota; class Cyanophyceae; order Synechococcales; family Prochlorococcaceae; genus Prochlorococcus; species Prochlorococcus sp. MIT 1306. The sequence goes on from NZ_CP138959.1 coordinate 1,371,694, forward strand.
TGCCATGAAGGTATTTACTCTCAAGCAATTGCGCCTAAGCGATGCAACTTAGGTGCTTTATTATTATTAATCAAACATTCAACCACCAAGAAAGTGGGATAGGATTCATTAAATAAAAGGGAGGCATTCGCTTCATCGTTAAAACCTAAACCGCACTTGACTGTTACCGCAACCAATCGGCTGCATTCTCCTGCAGGCATTCACAAATCCATATCCTTCAACTGCAGTGGCAAGGCAACCCCAACAAGGTAATTTCTCACGGGCGTGTCAAGATCAAATAAATGCTGATATCTCTATTCATAAATGTCTAAAATACAAGTCATCTTGACTTCTTAGAAAGACCAGTACCGATACAAACTTCAGGCGTTGAAGCATCAACAGGTCGGCCCTGAAGTCTACTGATCTAAGCAACGAAAAAAACTCACCGCCATGAAGTACCATCCATTTTACTTAAGCGCAAAAGGCGGGACAATCCAGTATTTCGAGAGCGATAGAGGTCGCCTATTTCGAGTTTGCTCAAGATCTCAATGCCTTTATTGCGAAGGACTGCACTCAGCAAAATCACATCTTGACTATTTAGAGAGTTCCAAAGGTCTTCCTGCCATGTTGCTGCCTCCATGTTCTCCTCTTCAGCCAGATGAGCTATGGCCATATCCACCACTTGCTCTGCTGATGGATACGGCAACAAACGTCTTAATGGAGAACGACTCTGCCAGCGCTTGGGGTATCACTGAAAACACGAAGTCAAATCATGAGTTTTCGTTAGAATCAGAGCAGACTTGGGATGCTGTTGAGACTTACTTTGAATGCATTTCAACCTGCTCACTTGATGACGGCGAATGTCTCACCAGCTGTGTTGAGCAGCTAAGAGAGGCTGACGAGTAAGCAAATTACAATCTCGACCATCTATCAAGGCAAACACACAAAGCAGATCAACAGAAAGGTCTTATCAGAGACAATCAAGCCCTGGGAGAGAGAGGAACCATGTGTGGCTGCTATAGCCTCACCACCCCAAGGGACACTCTGCGAAAGGACCTGGCGCCTTGGCTGGCCAACAGCTCTTCGTCAACATGGCTAAGCCACTACGCCCCTCGCGCTGAAATCCACCCAGGCGAGCCTGTGCTCGCGCTAAGAGAGCATCAAAGACATACGGATGTAACCCATTTTCTTTGGGGCTTTTTGGCCAGCTGGGTGAAAGATCCCTGGCGAGGCCCAAGGCCAATCAACGCTCGTGCCGAAACCATTGCGGAGAAGCCATCTTTTCGCTCAGCTTGGCGTCATCACCGCTGTCTATTACCTAGCGATGGTTTTTATGAAAAAGGGCAACGGATTCATCGGTGCAATGGTGAACCGTTCTGGCTGGCGGGGCTATGGGATCACTGGATCGGGCCCGATGGCAGCGAAGTAGAAACCTGCTGCGTCATCACCACGCGCGCTAATGCCTTAGTGCGTCCACTGCACACGCGGATGCCTGTCATCGTGCCAAATGGCTTAGAAGAGGCCTGGCTGGAAGAAGGGGATGCCACCCACTTGCATGCACTTGAAAGCTTGCTTAACCCTTGGGATCCACATGATTGGTGTGTAAGCCAAGCCCCCAGAATGGCTTCAAGGACCAACCCAAATCAATTACAGCTGTTCTGATCGATCAGAGAAAACTGATAGGAATCAACCATATAAACCGACGCATAAGCATTAACTTTAATCAGTTCAACAAACTGCTAGGACAAACAATCAAAGAGAGTCAATAGCATCAATGGAAACAAAGCGTAGAAAGCATCATGACTGAGTTAGATAAATATTGATTAGAATCATAGCAACAACAGCTTGGAACAACTTTGAGAATCGAATAGAGCCAACGACTTAGGATGAACACTGACTCTGCATATAACGATAGATTTTGCCATAACCCACACTAGGGTTTGCATCATAAAGCAACTGGAAACAACTAAAATCTATCATTGGCAAGCGTTCCTTGAATTGCTGGCGGTCAATGTTCAAGAGAAGATCGCCATCTTTTGGCATGTAATTGTAGCTCTTATCTCTCCTTCCCATTCCTTCCTTGACAATGTATTTTCCTGTAGCAGGATCAATCTTAATAAGACGATCATAGGTTAAACGATTTAAATGCCTATGTTCGTTGTACCAACCTTTGGCAAAGATGATATTGACCTCTTTCCCGTTTCTCTTCATTTGCTTTGATATCTTCTTAATCGCATAATACGTAGAGGCCCAGTCATCCTGACGGTTTTTCGTCGACGTGAGACGACTTAAAAAACTAGGCCATTCGAGCAATGCCGTAAAAGAAGCAACAACAAAGACAAATGCTGTCGCCATCATCTTACCAAAGTACTTTTTAAAAGAATAACTCTGAGTCAGCAAGGCAACAAAATATGTAATGTCTATTGCAAAAACGATCTGAACAGGAAAGGACAAGTGATTGCCCATTGAAAAATCGACAAAGTAAGAAGTGGCCAGAATATATATAATCGCAGATGCATTTAGTGCATCAACAAGATTAACCTGAATTTTGCGAAGGAAAACTAAACACAAACGAACTGCAAATACAAAACATATCATCAAGATTCTGCCATCAAATACCAGGGAGAATTGATTGCCTTCACTATATATTCCCCTTTGCAAATAGTTGCTAGGCAAGAAGCTCAGGAAGAAATAGGAGACGAGATAGGCAGCCATCAAGAAGATCAGACAGCGCTCCAAGCGAAATGATCCTGGGGATGATTCGTAGCCCAATCTGGGCAGATAGGAATGATTGGCCATTCGCCCTGCAAAACCTAAGCACAAGGTCATTACAGCTGGTCCAATAAAGAATATAAAAGCTATGTCCTTGAGAAAGATACCAAGAAGAGCAGTTATTAATGTCAAGTAGAAATATTTATCTTCTTGCGTTTGCTGATAGCAAAGGTAACTGTAAATAAAAACAACCAAAAAAGTTGCAAGTAGTCGTTCCGAATAAACAAACTGAAAGAAAACAACTGCTGTTACGGGATTGATTAGAACAAGAACTGTCGTCAGCAATAAAAGCGAAGGGAGGAAATTATTAGTAAGCTTTCTGATAAACTTTGTGATAAAAATAACGACAACGGCTAGTTCAATAGCATTGAGTATCGCCCAGACTTTTGGATAAGGAGTTAGCCAACTCAAAAGATGTATGTCTTGATGAGCCAAGGGGAAAAATCTAAAGTCATTGCGGCGCATCGTCTCACCAACAAAACCATCAAGAAAGCGAAAATTCTCTAACAGATCATATTCAAATATATCGGAATACCATCCAACTAACTCTGGATAATGCCAGCTTGCATTATTCACAATCATAATCAAATAAATGATGAATATTCCGTAAACGAAAGGGTGTCTGATGACATTAGAGATCACTTTCTTGATATTTCCTTTATCAATAACGAGCTTAAGATCGGAACAACTTTTCACTAAATTATAAACTAATACCAAAAGCACCAATGCTAGAATAATCAAAAATATGTCATGGCCAATGATTTCATAATTTGACAAAAACTGTTTGCCCTCTTTTGAAGCTCTCTCCGGTAAAGTTTCAAGCAGAGTTTTCAGATTGCCGACGAAATATGCCAAAAGACTTATCGAAAGCATTGCAGCTGGAATTCCCAACCAAAGGCTCAAGGGGAAATTCTTTTTTTGCTTTCCCGGCTTCTGGCTTGTCGCTGACAAATTAGCTTGCTTGTTAGACATGGCCGTTGCTCTCCTCGGTCAACATCATTGTCTACAGTGTAGGTGATTAAGACGAGTCATTATTATGTTTTACTTTGACCTGGCAAAGCGGCAAACCATGCAAAACAACTAAATTCTTGAGCCCAGAAGAACAGCAGCAAAGTTAAATCGTGTGAAATCATCTTCAAATGGTCCATGATCCCGATGTTTCTTGTGCCTGTCAAAGGCACGATCACAGGCAAAGAAACTTTCTAAAGCATCAATTGCCTGAGAATTAAGATCACCACGACTCAACATCAAGAAGGAATCATCGAAACCGTTTCTTCTCAGCAAGCAGGTGCTTGACAAACGCATCGCTACACTAAGAATTTTATGAGCTGATTGTTTCGGGTGACTACTACACCACGGCAACGAAAACATCAATATCGAGACAGGCTTTATCGCCTCTTGCTCGCTTTTACCCTGTTGCTATTGGCAAGCTTTGCCATACCGCAAGTTTATTGGCCTGCTCCAATTTGCTATTCAGTCATCGCAATTCTGATCACCAGGTTGCTGGCGAGAAAAGTCAAACATCATGTCTGGAGAGAACGGCTCTATCAATGGCTGGGATGGGCAGCATTGCTGAGCCTATGGTTCTGGCTGCTCACACCAAGTCACTGGACCTACAGCGGTATTCCCCTGATATGGAGCTGGATTTTGTTCGTGGGCTGGAGCTTAATTCGACTGGTGAAACAGCTGAGTCGTGAGCGCCAAGTCAGCGAAATGGTTTTGATGGGAGCAGCCGCTGGATACTTACTCTTAGGAATCAGCGCCGGCCTGGTGATGAATGCGTTGTATACGGTTGAACCCAACAGCTTTGCGCTCCTGGATTTACCCAACCAGGCCATCAACAGCACCAATCACAGCGTGCTGAATACGCCTCATCGATTTGCCGAGATCAACTACTTTGCCTTCGTGTGCCTAACCACCGTTGGCTTCGGGGGGATCAAGCCGATTTTGCCAGCAGCAAGGATGGTGAGCGTGGCCACCAGCATTGTTGGCCCCCTTTATCTAACTCTGATGATGGGTGCGCTGATCAGCAGATTCTCCGGCAATACCAACAGCAAGTGGCTTAACAAAGAATCGACTCCAAAAGACATTCAGCCTTCACAGCAGGAGGTCACTACTGATCAAAAAGATCGATGAATCTTGCGTCTAACTTAAAAACATCAAGATCAAAGCATAAACTCTATGCTATAGAGGCGAGCATCGAATTCCTAAGAAGAATGAGACCAATTAATGGGTGTCTTCATCCCAAGCCTTCTCAATCCCATCGGCAAGCATACAGCAAGATAATATCTATTTAAAATTCTAAGATGCTAGAAACATAATGCAGGCTAGTTCGTCAATGGCTACACTGCTAATACTGTTATAAAGTATTATTTAAACAGGCATAGACTTCTGGACAGGTAGTCTGTCGCAATAGGTTAATGATTTAGTCGTTACACTCATTGCCAGTCCTGCTTGATCTCGATTTCTAGTTGAAGATAAACATTGCTGGATTAAGTGCGAGCTTATCGAAGCAAGCTCTAGCGATTGAGAGTAACGACTGGAATCGCATGAGCAATTGCAAGCCATCTCTCTGATCAGGCACCCTGCCTCATGCCAATGATCATCTCCCTATGCTACAAATTGTCTTAATATGTTAGCACCTCTCCTTTAAGTTTTAAGCCTTGGAAGATTGCCTAGGTCAAACAATTTTTTTGAGGGTATTAAATTATTGATGGAATTTATCTTGCATCAAATCAATCATCAAATAGCTTTCGCAAGCATAAATCTCATATCTCTCTCCTGTTAATCAGCCTTGTGGTGGTTTCAGCTCGACTAACAGATGACTTGACTAGCATTGCCATTAAAATCAAAAAGACCTATAAAGACTTCGGAGTCTTGTCAATTGCTAAATGCACAACAACAATCATCTATTGATGCTTTCAACATTGTTGAGATGACTTTCTGTAGTCAGCCTCTGAAAATATTTACCAATCCAATACATAAATACAACTTACTCCAACAATATTCAAACGATAGGTATTGCGTAGATCTCAGCAATGCTTAAAAAGCTCATATTGCAAGAGCCAGTCAGCCCCTAACGACTGCAATGAGCCAGACGCGAGCCCAACAACATCTTTCATGCTTGTGAGGCCAAGATCATCAAGTGATGTTCTGGCCGGCAGGCCACCCAACAGCTTGGGAGCTACCACCACCGCCAATTCTTGAACACAGCCTTGCTGCAGTGCTGCGGCTGCTAAGCCTGGCCCGCATTCCCACAGCACACGGTTGCAGTCTTGTTGAGCTAAGGCCTGAAGCAACTCAAGCGGTTCAGAGGCAGGCAAAGCAAGTAGCTCAGGCCCCTCAGGCAAATGAGCCAACTGTTCATGGCCAGGCTCTAGGCCATGTGCAACAAGGGTGTGAGCCACTGCAGTGTTCCAAAGCTGAGCTTGTTGAGGCAAATCAAGACTGCGACTCAGCACCACCCGCTTTGGTTCGGGGTCAGAGTGCCCACGACTGGTCAACAACGGATCGTCCGCACGCACAGTGCCGCCGCCAACGATCACAGCATCACATTGGCCACGTAAGCGATGCACCCAGCGACGCGCTTCACCACCACTGATCCACTGACTGGCGCCATTGGGCAGAGCGGTGCGTCCATCGAGGCTCATCGCCCATTTGAGAATCCCCCAGGGGCGCCCAGTACAAACACGATGCACAAAAGCCCGGTTCTGATGTGCTGCTTCCGGCTCCAACACAGCAGTGATCACCTCCAGTCCGGCATCACGCAAACGAGTGATGCCGGCCCCAGCAACGCGTGGGTCTGGGTCCTGCATTGCCACCACAACTCGGCGAAGTCCGGCAGCGATGACGGCCTCCGTGCAGGGAGGCGTGCGGCCTTGATGGCAACAGGGTTCCAAAGTGACCACCAGGGTTCCACCGCTGGCCTGTTCACCAGCTTGTGTGAGAGCGCCTACCTCAGCATGAGGTTGCCCAGCGCGGGCATGAAAACCCTCTCCGACAAGCTTGCCAGCCTTGTCTAGAACAACTGCCCCAACAAGAGGGTTGGGACTGGTGCGACCATCTGCGAGAGCAGCCAAGTGCAACGCCCGCCGCATCCATGGCAGCCAAACAGCACTGGCAGAGGGGTTGACGTTCATCAACTATTGAGCAGCCTGCGGCAATGAACGCCACTCGCTGACGACATAAGGAGGCACAGGCAGTTCAGTAAACACACCGGCGAGCTGCAAACGCAGCGGGCGATTGTTGGTTAAATCATCCAGCAAAGGGTTGAGATCGAATTCTGCTGCTGCTTCACGGCCATCCTTCGCCAATTGCGGACTGGCCATTGTGATGTCATCCAAGGCCCAGTCTCGGCGACCGGCATGCACGAGCAGTGCGGTTGGATGATTGAGACGAACCTTGCCGGGATAACCAACAATCCTCAACACCACTGGCTCACCTGGCGGGCCCTGGCGGTAAGCCACCACCTGCCAACTGTGATACTCGAGATCACGCAGGGTCTCAAAGCTGCGTACAAATAAAGAACTTTCATCACTTTCATTGGTCAACACCTGCGCCTGGACAAGAGATGGGCTGAGCAGCAACAGCACAACAGCCACAAAGAAGCAAGCCAAAGCCCTCTTCAGCATGAAAAGGCCAGGCCATCGATGCGATGCAGAACTCCCTGCGCTGGCCATGACCTCAAAGAAGGTCTTCACAGCGTATGCAAAAAACTATCGATGCCGATAGGACATCCCGCACAGATTGGCGTCACTCATTCACCCCTCAGACCCTGCCCGTTCAGCACCTGGAATCAACTGCCAATCGGTATGCGTTGCCCACAGGGCCCAGATAGCCATTGCTCGCAAATAGTGGCATGCCCTGTAGGTCTTCGCTGCAGTAATCGCTTCTGGGGTGCGGAACTGCAAACCACCGCCATACACCTGATTGACCACCGCTGAACAGATGGCTGTGGCCGTCGGGGCATCGCCCATCAGTCGGTAGTAGGCCGCTAGACCGAAGTTGATGCCAGTCCATACCTCCAAGGGATGGGTTCCCTTGGGATCAAGTGGCATGCCATCACGGCACAAACCATTGGCGACTCCCAAACGGCCGCCTTCAAAACCTTCAAAGCAGGCCTCCTTGACTGCATTCAAACTGCTGCGACTGCGTTCATCAGCAACAACAGACGGCAGCCCCAGCAAGCGAGCATAAAAATCACCGCAGAGTTGATCAGCCATCACTACCGGCGTACCACTCTCAGCATCGATCTTGTAGTACTCCCCATTCCAAAGCAGCCGATCGAAGTTGGCACGTGATTGCTCAAGCCAACCGCTGAACTGATGTTGCTCCTCTGCCGTATTCAATCCTAAGTCCAAATGCAAGCGCTGTGCCATTGCTAGAGCAGCCTCAAGAGCTGCAATCCAGAGAGCCCCGCAATAGGCGCTCACGCCTTGCAAAGGCCAATCGTCAAAGGTCTGATCCGGAGCGCCACCGTTATCAGGCAGACCATCGTGATTGACATCAAAGCGCTTGAGATAACTGAGGGCCTGCACTGCCGCCGGCCAGCATTCAGCCAAGAAGCTCAGATCTTCGCCATTCGGTGAGAGAAGAAACGTTCGCCATACCTGCAGCACATAATCACTGGCCAGATCTTTCCAGAGATTGCAATCCTGATAAGCGGTGTAGTTGGTGGCATCAAACGGCGACTCATTCGGTGCTCCCAGATCATGGGGAGTAGCCGCCGCCCTCTTGCGGGGGGCCTCGACCCGGCCACGCCCCTGGGTGAAATACCAGCCGATTGGTCGTGGTGTGGCATCTGCCGCTGGAATGGCTCGAGCAAAACTACGCAAGACAGCCTTATCGAGCTCAGGCCACAACTGCAGCAGAGCCAAGGAGCCATAGAGGCGCACATCAAGACTTTCGTACCAGGCGTAGTCGAAGCACTCAAGAACCCCAAAGCGACCCACCGGATCTCCTGGACGGGCTGCCGTCCAAAGGCTGCCACCGCTAGCCAAGTCGTAGAGCTCATTGAACAAAGCCATTCGCAAACGCTCAGGCAGATCCTCACGCGCCAGCACCGGCGCCTGCCAGGCATCAATCTGCTCACGCCAATCAGGCCAATCACGCAAGGCCTCGGCAGCAAGAGCGGCGGCGGCCTGACCATCGCTGCCGTGAAAGTCGGTATAACGGCGTAAATCGCGAACGCCTGAAGCGAAAGCCGTCACCGGTAGATCCCAACTGATCACCACAGGGATCTCAAGACTTTCGCCAGGCGCCAGGGTGACCTTCACCGCTAAAGCAGCGCTGGTCTGCTCGCCCGCCAAGCTCTTGTGCTTGTCATTGCTGTTTGCAATGGTTCCTTCACTAGCGAAGGATCTCCACAGTTCGCTGCCATCTCCGCTGGGATCCCAACGGCTACAACGCATCACCTCCACACCAGGCAGATGATCAGGGACAGCCAAACACCACTGCCCTTGCCCCTCAGCCAAGGGGTCAGCTCGCTCACCATCCATCAAGACACCAATCAGCCCTGGCTGATCAATCCAACGATTGCACTGCCCCTCGCCACGTCCGATGGCAGGCACATAACTGTGTTCAGGGCTGCCGTCATCGCGGAAATGAACGCTGGCGGAGGGATCAGTGTTCGTAAACCAGCCACATGTATTGCGCCAACTCAGCAGCAGCGACAATTCCAGAGATTGCGATGTTGGGTTCTGAAGCTGCCAACGAAACACGGCCAGGGGGTAGCTGGTGCGTCGGTAATCACCAGGAAGGATTGGACTGAACGCCTCGCAAACCAGTTCAGCAGCGAAGACTCCTTTGTAATGGGTCCAACTGAGCGGATAGCGAGCTGAATAGCTACCAGTCGTGCGTTGCTCTGTACTGGCTGGATACCAGCTCCAAGAGGAGAGAGGCTTGTTTAGTTCAGGCTGAGAGTCATCGGTTTGTGGCGCTGTAGCCAGCGCATGAGCACGCACCTGATCCCCCTGCCGCTCAAACAAAGCGAACTGGCAATCAGGAATGCTGCCCTGCCAATGCTCACCACCATCAAGATTCCAGAGATTGAAATCACCGCGAGGGCTACGCCCGATACAACCGGCCCCGAAGCCTCCCAGGGGCATGCCATGCCAGGGCCCATCGTCGAGATTGCTGGCATAACGCACCGTGTAAGGCTGTTGCCAAGCCAATCCGAAAGCACGGCTCCAGCTGGCGGCAGGCACACTCCGAGGCTTCAAGCTCGATCCACGCTTAAACAAGGACCTGAAAGCTGACAAGCCAAAAAGGGCCATGGGGCAAAAAATGATGTGCCCAGCTTGTCAGCAGATCAAGCGCTCAGCCAGAGCCATCAAGGCATCGTTTGAACCTTGATAGCAAAACAAAGGTTTCTATAGCTCAGATAAAGTCAATAACATCAGCCACAAAGAATTCACCCCTATCCACATCCAGCAATGTGGTGTGAATCCCATCTGATGTAAGCAACAGATCATCTCCAACTTGCGTCAAGGAAAGCTCAACTCCATCGCCAACAGAGATGCGATCGTTTTCAGCGAATGAAAAGCCGATAATCACATCATCACCACGACTCAGGGTGTAGGTATCTGCACCACGATCACCTTTAAGCTTGTCATCTCCAGACCCACCATCAAGCCAATCATCACCATTGCCTCCTGTGACTTGATCATCTCCACTGCGCCCTAACAAAACATCATCACCACTAGCTCCAAAGATCACTTCATCTGCAGAGGTTCCAGTTAAGGAATCATCAGCATCAGAACCAATAATTCTTGAATCACTCAAGCTCTCAGGACGAACACCTAAGAATGATTGGGTGTAGAGCTCAATATCATTTCCATCACCACCTTGGTAGGTCACAAACAGATCAAGAGTGCCTCCGTTATCGCTTTTAAATCTGCCTACTGAATCTCCTTCATCAAGACCTTCATATTGACCAGAGAGATCTCCATCGACTTTTGTGATCACAAATGAATCACCAGCAGAAAGCTTAAAGCCATCAATCAGTGAAACATCGAGGTTTCCTGCGAGTTCTAGATCACCATTAATCTCAATCCAATCGTGTTCAGTTCAAGTGCGGTCGCCATCTCCGTGGTATGTACCGCCTAGCTCTATTTCTTTTGAGCCATCTTTCTTGTAGTAGTGACCATCAATGAGCATTCCGCCTGCAGAACTGCCTGGCTTGACAGTTCCATGGTCTGTCCAACTGCCTTTAATTTGTCCAGTTCCTTGATAGGTACCGTTATTAATAAAACCCTTTGCTCCTAGTGAATTGTCCGAATTGTCAATCGTTCCCATGTTCAACAGGTATCCACCGCTGTTGCCGCTGCTAGCGGATTCATTCGTCAGTATTCCAGAACCTCGATTAATTAGTGTACTGCCAAGATTGTAATTCAGAACACCAATGTTATTAATTATAGAGGCATTCACAAGCACTGCATTTTCATTGTTGTTAATTATCGCGCCCGCAACGTTAAGCAGAATGCCTTTATGCAAAGGGCCTGGCTGTGCCGAGGAACTTGTTGAATTAATCAGCTGACCGTTGCTATCAATTATGTTGTTATTTGTTAGCGTATATATATTAATTAATTCCCCATAATTGTTATAAGTGACACTATTAGAAGTAGCCTCCTCTGTAGAGAGCGTGCTCCACTCTTCATTCGGACTTGGAAGCAACTGACCCATAATCGGAAAGAAATAATTAATGCGATCATCAAATCTTCTTTTACTATTTGCACTCTTCTTAAAGATTTCTTTATGTCAACGCTTACATTTGCAAATCTTATTTCGACCACGCGCTAATCATCATTCAATTGATTGATCCGTCAGTTCTTAATGCGCCCCTAGACCAAACATACTGCCGAACTCTTACGCCCTATTCAGCATCTAACAAAGCATCGATGGTGACGGCAGAACGAACCAAGGCCTGGTAGCGCTGCAGCACACGGCGATTGCGATCCAACCAGCGCGCTGGATCATGAGCTTGAGCTGAACTTGCAGCAACATCAAGGCGTGGGGCTTCGCCATCAAGCAATTCCAGCTCGCCCTGCTGTTGAATCAAGGCAACCACCAACTCATGCAAACGCCGACGGCGATCAAGCACAAAAGCATCCTGTTCCTGTTCAGTTTTTCGCACCTTGCCCGCCATCTCGTCCGCCATCTTGCCCGCCTCCATGCTGTTCACCATTCAAGGCAACGACAAGTCAGCCATACAACCTTTCAGCCGAGAATGACAACATGCCCGCCTCAATCAGCTCCGCAGCGATCCACGTCATCGGCACCGATGCCGCAGGCTTAGATCACCTTGCTTCGCCATTGCAAGAGCTGGTGCTCTCAGCCCAAGGGCTGGCCGCACCCCGTCGCCTGTTGCCGCAACTGCCGAGCTGGTGGCAGCAGCAGCAAACGGATCAGCCTTTGCCAGAACTGATGGCCAGCGATCAACCAGATGAACTAATCGCCTGGTTGCGCCAGCGGCAGGGCACCGCCGTCGTGCTCGCTAGCGGCGACCCGCTCTGGTTCGGCATCGGCAGGCGACTACTCGAGGCATGTCCTGCTGATCAACTGCATTTCCACCCAGCACCTTCTTCACTGCAACTAGCCTTTGCCCGGCTTGGACGCCCTTGGCAGGATGCCGCCTGGATCAGCCTGCATGGCCGTGACCCGGCCCCCTTGGCTCAAAAGCTGCAACAACGCCCCGCAGCTCTAGCTGTACTCACCGATCCCAGCCGCGGTGGAGCCGAAGAGGTGCGTACGATTTTGCGCGCTTCTGGCCTTGAAGCTGCCTATGCAGTGTGGCTTTGCGAACAGCTCGGACACGCCAATGAACGGGTGCAACGGCTGACACCACAGGATGCCTTGCCATCGGATCTTCATCCCCTACACATGGTTGTGCTGCTTGCCGAACAAGCTGCTCCACCAGGAGATCCAGGCGAACTTCCATTGTTCGGTCTTGACGATGGCTTGTTCCTGCAGCACGACGATCGCCCTGGCCTGATGAGCAAACGGGAGCTTCGTGTTCAGCTCCTCGCAGAGTTAGAGCTGCCAAAACAGGGCGTGCTCTGGGATTTAGGCGCTGGAGTTGGCAGCGTTGGCTTAGAGGCCCTACGCCTACGCCCACAACTGCAATTGCTTGCTGTTGAAAAGCGTGGTGGCGGCGCAGCGCTGATCAAGGCCAATGCTGCCAGGCTTGCCGTTCAGCCTGCTGCAGTGCTCGAAGTTGAGGCCCTCAGCCTGCTGAATGGAACAGATTTGCCAGCAAAACTCAGCAACCCCGATCGGGTGCTGCTAGGGGGTGGCGGCCGCCAGCGAGCTGCTCTGCTCAAGGCCGTATTGCAAAAACTTCAACCACATGGAGTCGTCGTGATTCCACTGGCCACAGTCGAGGCCATGGCAGAACTCAGGCCTCTACTTGAAGCCTTAGGTTTCACAGTGAAAGTGAGTCAACACCAAGCCTGGAGGGGCCTGCCGCTGGCAGACGGCACACGCATGGCGCCGATGAACCCGGTGATGATCCTCAAAGGCACGCGGCCTTAAGGCTGCCAATCAACAGGCTTCGGCAAAGGTTGAATCTGCACAACATCACCAACCTTGATGGATAGCCGTGCTGCCTCCCCGGCCGCCAACTCCACCACTCCATCCGCCGGCAGCTTCGGGCCATAACTCGGGCAGGGCAAATGCGGGCAAACAGGCACAGCCGCCTCAATCGCAATCACGCGGCCCTGATCAACAAACACCATGTCAAGCGCGGCCAAGGTGTTGTGCATCCAAAAACGCAATCGCCTTGCAGGCTGAAACGGAAACCACATGCCCTGGCCTGATGGCAAGGCATGGCGCTGCATCAATCCCAAGCGCTGTTCCTCTGCCTTATCCGCTACCTCCAATAACAAACAGGAGCCGCTTTCAAGGCACCACTGAGCCTCGAGGGGCAAATACTGAGGCGGTGGTTCTGCTCGCACCCCAATAGATGAAAGAGCGCTGAGACCTACCGCCAGCCCTGCCCAGAGCAGAGGAAACCGCAATCTCTTCCCCCACTGCAAGCAGAGGGCCCTGCGGCTCATACTCGATCAGGTTTAGCAACATGCGGCAAACCCCATCCCAACTTGTTGCGCAACACCTGGAAGAACTCGTGATCTGCCAAGCGCACAAATCTCACAGGATGATCACTACGACGAATCAGTACTCGGTCTTCCGGCCACACATAACAACCCGCACTGCCATCAACCACCATCATCAAGCGATCAGCCGTCGCTGGAAACACAGTCACTGGCTCCTGGTCGCTGAAAACCAGCGCTCTTGACGCCAGCGAATGAGGGGCAATCGGTGCAAGCTGCAGCACCGGGCACTCAGGTGTAATCACCGGGCCTCCTGCACTGAGTGCATAAGCCGTTGATCCCGTAGGAGTTGAAAGGATCACGCCATCAGCAGAGATATCCACTGGCGCATGGCGACCGATCGCGACTTCGAAATGACACATGCTCGTGAGCGGTTCACGATGCAAGGCCATTTCATTCAAAGAGAGTGCCTCCCAGCGGCGCTGATCACCGCGCAACACACTCACCACCAGGGTGCAACGCTCCTCAATCGTCCACTGCTTATTAAGCACCTGCTCAAGCACCCGATCGAGATCAGCCAAATAGGCCTCCGCCAGGAAGCCAAGGTGTCCGGTGTTGATGGTGAGAATTGGCACCTGCACAGGAGCTGTCTGCCGTGCCGCCGAAAGCACGGTGCCATCACCACCCAGAACAATCGCCAGTGCCATCGAGGCATCGAATCCCTCAGGTACGCACGCGTTGTAACCAAGCAGGCGCAAATGCTGATCTGGATTGGCAAAGCCAACCATTCCGCCAGAACTACTTGCTCTGACCACTTCGATACCAGCCTGTTCAAGCCGCGCCTGAAGGGTCAATGCGGTCTCTACCGCCAACTCTTTGCCGTCATTAACGATCAGTCCGACACAGGGCACCGATCGAATGAAGCAAACAACGACCTCACTTTATGGGGATTCAGCTGTTTTTGGATGCAGCAACGCGGCGATGCTTCATCCAGTGCACGATCGGCTATCGACTCAAAACTGCTCAAGGAAGCGCAGATCACTCGTATAAAGCCTGCGAATGTCGTCGATGCCATGACGGACCATGCAGAAGCGTTCCACACCAAGGCCTGCCGCAAACCCACTCCAGCGCTCTGGATCAAGCCCCAGGCCCTCTAAGACTGCTGGATCCACCATGCCGCAACCCATCACCTCCAGCCAACGCCCACGCCACTGCACATCCACCTCAGCCGATGGTTCGGTAAAGGGGAAATAACTAGCCCGAAATCTCACCGGCATATCGCCAAAGAATGCCTTCAGGAAGGCCATCACCGTGCCGCGCAGATGGCTGAAATCAAGGCCTTCATCAATGGCCAACACCTCAACCTGATGAAAGACAGGCGAATGGGTCGCATCCACTGCATCACGCCGATACACCCGGCCTGGCGCCACAATCCTTACCGGCGGCGGATTCTCTTCTAGATAACGAATCTGCACAGGCGAGGTGTGGGTTCGCAGGAGCAGATTGCCGCCCAGATAGAACGTGTCCTGCATGTCTCGAGCGGGATGGTCCTCGGGAATATTCAAGGCGGAAAAGTTGTAGTGATCGGTCTCTACCTCCGGGCCTTCAGCCACCCGATAGCCCAAACCACAAAACAGATCCACGATCTGCTCAGTTGTTGTAATCAAAGGGTGGCGATGGCCCACAGGAATGCCACTGGAAGGCGCAGTGACATCAATCGTTTCCCGCAGCAGCCGATCAGCCAAAGCTGCCGCTTTCACCACCTGCAACCGTTCCCCTAGCAGGTTTTGCACCTGTGTTTTAAGCACATTGGCGCGCTGACCAACAAGCGGTCGCTCTTCACTAGGGAGCTTGCCCATCGCCCCGAGAACACCAGACAAGCGACCTTTCTTGCCCAACAGGCTCACCCGCAATTGCTCCAAGGCATCCGCATCTGCGGCAGCAGCGATAGCAGACACCGCCTCAGCCTCAAGGGCATCAAGCTGGTCGGTGAGCTGCTGCAAGGAGATAGTGGCGCTCACTGAAAAAAGATCGCAGCCACTGACTTTAGGCAGTCATCATGCTTTAGGCAGTCATCATGATTAAGTTCCCCGCAGTGGATACAAGGAGATGACTCCGTTGCGAATTCTGATTAGCAATGATGACGGAGTTTTAGCTGAAGGCGTCCGCTGCCTCGCCGCTGCCGCCGCCAGCCGCGGCCATAAGGTCACAGTGGTCTGTCCCGACCATGAGCGCTCTGCTACCGGCCATGGCCTCACCATCCATACCCCCATCCGAGCCGAACGCGTCGATGAGCTCTACGGGCCAGGTGTGACGGCTTGGTCCTGCAGCGGCACGCCGGCAGATTGCGTCAAACTGGCCCTATCTGAACTCTTGGCAGAGAAGCCCGATCTGGTGCTCTCCGGGATCAACCATGGCCCCAACTTAGGAACTGATGTGTTCTGTTCAGGCACGGTGGCCGCAGCAATGGAAGGCACCCTTGAGGGATTGCCGGCGCTTGCGGTTAGCGTCGCCTGCTTCCAATGGAGGGATTTCCAGGCTGCTGCCGAGTTAGCGATGGATGTTGCAGAGAATGCATTGGCAGACAACTGGCCCAACAACCTGCTGCTTAATCTCAACATTCCCCCCTGCCATCCAGAGCAGATGGGATCACTGCGCTGGACTCGCCTTTCAATACGCCACTACGAGGAACAGTTCAGTCGACGTGTCGATCCGCACAGCCGCACCTACTTCTGGTTAGCAGGAGAAGTGGTGAAAGATCTTGAGACCGCCGGCGATGGTCCACGCGACTGGCCCAGCGACGTGGCCCAAATCGAAACAAATTCCCCCTCCTTGACACCCATCCAACCCGATCTGTTTTGGCGTGGTGATCTTTCTGCTCTTCCGAGTTTCAGTATGAATGGACAACTGATTAACTAATTAGAAAACAATGAAAATAATTACTGCGCCCAATCAAGACAAGCCATGGGAAAACTTCAGGCCAGAACTATACAGAGTCAACTAACTTCAGTGCGATCTATTTAACTCATTGAGGTCTGGCTGTCACTCAGTAATAGCGGACTCTCCAGGCGGGATCTGAAACCTGACACTGCAACGTCTCCAAACAACGACGTGCCACAAAAGAATTGTTCATTTCAAACGACCAGAAACCATCCAACTGCTTGCACTGAGCAGCGATTAAATCAGCTCGGCAAATCTGGAATCCTGCCTTTTGAGCAACTTCAACAACCCGATCCAAGTCTACATCTAAAGGAGTGTGCTGATCACCCCATTGTTCAATCGAGCAGCCCTCTAACTGCTCAAGCAGCTCAGGATCTTTTCGGGCCTTAGCAATAAAAGCCTCAACCGGAGATGAAGTCATCGCCAAAACAAAATCAGGTCATCCATCGAAACTAAATAGAGGAAGCAAGCTGGTCTGCAACCCACACCACATCTCCACCATCCCAAGCGATCCCGATATCACCGATCTGATAATCATCAGGAACAAGTCGATACTGGATAGTGGGGCCATTGGTTCCTAGAACAACTGGGGTCTCTTGGTAATTAACGTTGGTATCGCTAACGAAAAGCTCTAAAATTTCCACACTTTCTCCATCAGCAGAACGCCCTACAACGGCATATTCATTACCAAAGCGCGTGGTGAAAGCAATTTCCAGAAGCTTTTTATCGCCTTCCAGATCAAAGAACTGAATCAATGGGTCACCAAACCCATAGGCATAAGCAGGTTCACCCTTTAGATCATTATCCGATCGATACTTGATGCCTCCATTATAAAAATAGATCTCCGGAGCAGATGGATCATCAAGACTAGTCACGATCACTTCTTCGCCCGTAACGGGATCAAACCTTCTAAGCGGCTGAAGGCGCTCATCTACAGAATCCTCCAAAGTATTGGATAATTTTTTAAGATCAATTAATTGCTTTGGACTAGGCTGATAGCCTCCATAGACAGGATCAAGATTTTTCATCTCAAGTGGTGTTGGCGAAAACGATTCAAAAGAATTGAATACATTAGGAGCTCCACCATCGAAATAATCATTACCATCAGGAGCTATATCGTAATATTCAGAAAACCAAACTGTATCTGCGTTCCACGTATCCGAAACCCTATTTATTAAATCATAATCTTGACTGTAATAACGATTATACTTATAATCTTTTGTAAAAATTGATTGGATTCGATTGCGTCCTGGCAAAGATCCATGAATGGAACTATTCGGCAGTCCTGAGTCAGGGTCATTACCAAACCAAATATCATCAAATGTAAACAGGACATTATCCTGAACATTAAGACCTTTATATCGATTCCCAGCACCTTTTTCAGCCGCACTAAGGATTGAGGAATAATCAACTCCTCTTAAATCAGCATCATCGATAAACTCTTGAGAAACCCCCATGTAAGAAGCAATGGTTTGCAAAAAATCAACATGGGAAACTAGTGCATCAGAAGACTTAGCATTTCTCCCAAAAAGCTTGGGATTGGAATAAGTCAACAAAACATTATTCGTCTCTTCATACGCATTAAACATTTTCTGCGTCATCCCACCATGGGCCATCGACATATCTCCATGGTCAGTCGTATTTACAATCAATGTATCTTCTAACAAGTCATCGTCTTCCTGAAGCAAGCTCAAAACCTCTCCAAGCTGCTCATCAGCTTTACGGGTAAGGTTAGCCAGGAAATTCAGATAATTTAACTGCAACTCTTCACTATCTAGATTTTGCTGTCCTTTATTTGCGGCAGCTTCAAATGTAGTCTGAATCGGCGGTTTATTGTTCTGACTCTTAACTTCATTGACTGTTGGTGGCAAAGCTGTAATCCCCGCATCTAGCCATGTTTCACTGGCGTAACCACCATGATCTGGATTGTCAATCCAACTTTCAGAGTTATAAGCAAGAACATCATGAGGATTGACTAACGAAACAACCATGACAAATGGTTTTTCATCTCCATCATTAATCCTTTGATTAAGCCAATTCTTAGCTCGCTCAATGTATTTAGAATCCCAATCAGCAGATCCACCACCATAATTCCTGTCACTGGAATCACCACCCGCATCTTTTCCTTCCCAATCAGGAACAGCAGGCGTACCGTCCCCAAAACCATATTCATCTAAATTTGTGTAAGCAATCGAGGAAGGCCTAACAACCTCTCCATCAGTGCCGATAATCTCATTAAGGGCTAAGGATTTTTGGAGATCTTGCTTTCCAAAATAAACTGTGTCATAACCAGCCTGGCTAAAGAGGCTCCCAAGGTTAGGAAGCTGCGGATCTAACTGAATCTGATTCTGAATGATTTCGTTATCAAGATGATTTTCGTCTAAAACATTTTTAACTTGATGTTGAGAAGGGAATTTTCCAGTAAAAAAAGTAGACCTCGAGGACGTGCACATCGAAGTACTGGCATAAGCATTTGAGAATGACAATCCATTATCTTTCAGCCAATTCGTCGTAGGCAAGAAGTCAGCTTTCCACTGCTCTGGGAACCACTGAGTTTGAACTTGAT
This sequence comes from Prochlorococcus sp. MIT 1306, assembly GCF_047304515.1. NCBI lineage: Bacteria > Bacillati > Cyanobacteriota > Cyanophyceae > Synechococcales > Prochlorococcaceae > Prochlorococcus > Prochlorococcus sp. MIT 1306. Next base: position 1,390,999 of record NZ_CP138959.1, read on the forward strand.
CACGAATAAAAACGACAAGATTCTTAGGAGATTTGGACTTAGCAGACACTAAAAATCTTCAATATATTTTTCATATTAAGTAGAATTTTTCTCCTTGATCTTAAGAAAAAAGAAATTTGTTCTTCATCCTGTGCGATAAATCCTCTGCAACAACCAAAGCGAAAAGATCAGACCAACCAAATGCGCAAATAACACCTGGGTGTTGCTCAGAACCGAAAGCATCTCCAAGGAGGTGATCGGGTAATTATCTAATGCGGATCGCCCTGCACCAATCGAGATTCCCGGCGCTTGCATCGACGCCTGTACAAACAAACTTCCAGCCAACGACTGATACCCAACGGAGGAGAACACCAACCCGAGCAGATCAACAATCACCCCCCGTTTGAGCAGACGACTGGTCTCACCACGGCTGGGGCGAACAGCACTGTTGAGGGCCCTGCCGAGGCGAACGATCAGCCAACCCTGCCAAAGGCTGTACAGCAAAAACAAGAACGCCAAGCTTGTCAGCGACAAGCCAGGACCAAGCCCGAGTGCTCGCTCCGAGTTGCGGGCCAAGCTGCTGCCGATGTTGTTGAACAACAGCACGCCAACAACAACAACCCCAAGCACTGTCTGTATCCAAAAACGAATCCATCCCATGCGACGCAACCCGAGCGAAACCATTTGAAGATCGAGAGGGTCAGCCATCCAAGTTCTTGCGGCGGTCGTTCAAACTTGCCATCTACGCGCGCCATGTGCACGGCCACCTTGATTCCTCTCTACCCCCCTCAGCAGGCAAGCACCCCGACAGCGCTTGCCCTCGGTAGTTTCGATGGCCTTCATGCTGGCCATCGCCGCGTTATTGAGGCTGTTGTAAACAATGCGCCTGGCGTGCCAACGGTGGTGAGTTTCTGGCCCCATCCCCGCGAAGTGCTCTATGGCGAACCGCGATTACGACTGGACCTGCCTACCGAAAAAGCCTGCCTCCTCGCTCCGCTTGGTGTCGAACAACTTGTGCTGGTGCCCTTCGATCGTGCTCTGGCATCCCTCAGTGCCGAAACCTTTGTGAAGCAAATGCTGATCCACACCCTCAAAGCGCAGCGCATTGCCGTTGGGGCCAACTTCCGCTTCGGACGGAATCGTGAGGGCGACACAACCACCTTGCAGCAGCTCGCCACAGCCGCCGGAGTGGAAGTGATGGTGTTGCCGATCCTGGAAGACACAGAGGGGCGGATGAGCAGCAGCCGCATCCGCTCCGCTCTCAGCGAAGGCGATCTACAGGCAGCAACGACCCTGATGGGCCGGCCCTATCGCTTCCGCGGCCGTGTCGTCAGCGGCCGCGGCCTTGGGCGAAAACTGGGCTGGCCTACAGCCAACTTGCAAGTTGATGGTCGCAAATTCCTGCCAGGTCTTGGGGTCTATGCCGCCTGGGCATCAGTCAAAGATGAATGCGAACCCCTTGCTGCCGTGATGAATTTGGGTCCCCAACCCACAGTGGATCCAACATCGCCCTCCGCCGTAGAGGTCCATTTGCTGGATCAGCAAATGGACCTGGAAGGATGCGAAGTATTGGTTGAACCGATCCAGAGACTTCGAGGCCAGCAACGCTTCGCAAACCTTGAAGAACTCAGCACCCAGATTGGCCGCGATGCCGACCTAGCACGCAGCAAATTGAAGGTCCGATAAGCCAGCGTTAAAAGGCAAGATCAAGCAGGGGTGGGATAAGCATTCGTCAAACCCCAAACAATGAACACCCCAATCCCACCTAAAAGAACAACCCCCCAGATCAGAACGTTCATGGTGCTATCTGAACCACTGTTGTCCATGATCGGAATGGGGATGCAATTGTGCCAAGACTGCCATGAAATCGATGCCTGTCGCCCCGATCGCAGATCTACGTGTTGCTCAGCTGATCGATGCCAACCTCGATCGAGCTCGGGAAGGACTGCGAGTCGTCGAAGACTGGTGCCGCTTCGGCCTAGATCGTGAAGACCTTGTGGTGACTCTCAAAGACTGGCGTCAGCGACTGGGTCGCCATCATCACGACAGCTACAAACAGGCACGCTCCACTGCTACAGATCAAGGGATCGGCCTCACTCATCCTGCTCAGCAAGAGCGACACGAACCATGGCATGTTGTGGCAGCCAACTGCGCACGCGTTCAAGAAGCTCTACGCGTGCTGGAAGAGTTCGCCCGTCAGCCAGATCCCCAGCTGGCTGCCAGCGCTGCTGCAATCCGCTATGGCCTCTACGACCTAGAGGTGACCGTGCTGCAGGCCAACGCAGGCAAAAAGAGACGCCAACAACTGCAGGCCTGCCATCTTTGCCTGATTACGACATCACAATCCGATCTAGCCAACAACGATCTATTCAGAACAGTGAGTGCAGCACTAGTCGCTGGCATCGACATGGTGCAATACCGCAATAAAGAAGCTAGCGACTTGCAACGACTGACTCAGGCAAAAGAGCTGGCCAACCTATGCAAAAAGCATGGGGCGCTATTCATCGTTAATGACAGAATCGACTTAGCCCTTGCAGTGGACGCCGATGGTGTTCATCTCGGCCAGGACGACCTCCCCACAGACGTAGCAAGGGGACTCATCGGCAGCGAGCGGCTACTGGGTCGAAGCACACAGTTCCTTGCCCAGCTTCAAAAAGCTGAAGCAGAAGGTTGCGACTATCTAGGAGTAGGGCCTGTCAACAGCACAGCCACCAAACCGGAACGACAACCAATTGGGCTTGCCTATATCAAGGAGGCATCCAAAGCCACCCAGCTACCTTGGTTTGCCATTGGTGGCATCAACATCTCAAACCTAGAAGCAGTACTTCAAGCCGGAGCAAAACGAATCGCTGTAGTCGGAGCGATCATGAATTCCCAAGATCCAGCCGCTAGCAGCCTTCAACTACTGGAGGCTCTGAGATGAAACTGATGGTGAATGGTGAAATCAGGGACATCGAGCCAGAACCGGTGCCAACCTCGCTGGCGGCCGTGATCGAACAGCTGGGCTACCACCCTCGCCTTGTCGTCGTGGAGTTCAACGGCACGATCCTGACACCAAATCACTGGCAGGAGCAGCTGGTGCAGGAGATGGACCAACTGGAAATCGTCACTATCGTCGGCGGAGGTTCCTAGAGTTCAGACCAACCGCCGCAACGTTTTGGCCCGCTTGCCAAACCTTCCCTCCAGACGCACGTTCAGCCGCTGGCTGACTGCTCTATTGCTGCCGCTCCTGGTAGCAGGCTTGATTCTGGTTCAACCCGAGCCAAGCCATGCCGCTCGTGGTGGACGCATCGGAGGAGGAAGCTTCCGTGCACCCTCAATGCCACGCAGCAGCGGTGGTATGCGCGGCGGCTATGGAGGAGGTTATGGAGGATACGGCGGGGGCTACCGCGGAGGTGGCATCGGTTTTCCCTTCCTCATTCCCATATTTGGTTTCGGTGGCGGCGGCCTTTTTGGCTTCCTAATTCTGATGTCCATTGTGGGCGTTCTGGTCAATGCCGTACGGGGTGGTGGCAGGGGAAATGCCGCCCTCAATAGTTCAGGCGAACTCGCTCAACGGCCCACTGCGGCTGGACCCGTCACCATGCTGCAATTGCAAGTAGGGCTTCTGGCCAGCGCCAAGGCTCTGCAGGAAGACCTGCGTGAGCTTGCAGCCTCAGCGCAAACAGGCAGTTCAAGCGGGCTGCAACGGGTTCTGCAGGAAACCACCCTTGCCCTTCTGCGTCAGCCAGAGCTCTGGGTTTACGCCAATGTAGAAAGCGGCAGCGTGCCATTTGCTTCCGCAGAATCCACATTTAACCGTCTTTCGATGACCGAACGCAGCAAATTGCGAGCGGAGGTGACATCCAACGTTGCCGGAGAACGACGAACTGATGAGCTTTCAGAAAAGAGCGCCGGCGAGGCCGATGCAGCAAATGAATACATCGTCGTCACGATTTTGGTTGCATCCAGCAGCCGCATAAAACTGAGTGAATCAATCAGCAGCGAGCAGCTACGAGAAAGCCTTCGCATCCTTGGATCCACCTCTTCAACTGATTTGATGGCCCTGGAGGTGATCTGGCAACCCGAAGGTCGAGGTGATGTTCTGAGCGCAGAAGAGGTTGTGACGTCCTACCCCAACCTGCAGCACCTCTGATTGCATACCCCGACCAAGAAGGTCCAAAGACAGGTCTTCACAAAATCTTCCACAAAGAATGATCGTCATGAACCAAACACAAGGCCTAAGTATTGATACCTTGATTCGAACACATTCCCGCACCCACCTTGTCTGCCGCGTCCCGACCTGACCCCCGTGCAATGGAATGGCAAACCAATGGTGAATTGGCTCGTGGTGATCTATTTGAACTAGTTCGCCGTTTGCGTGATGTTGAATTGCCAAGTCACAGCAATGAACTCTGGCGACTTGGTGCCAAATACGAAGAAACAGAGTGAATCCCTGCACTCCCCTTGCGCGATTCAATTAGGTACCCCATCGTTCGCTCAATCAAGAGAAATGCATGGGTTCACGTTCGTTGCATTGGGTGAATACAACCGTTTTGGCGGAAGCCCTAATGCGCTACGAACAGAATCGCTTGCCACGATCAATGAAGCTCTGGGTTGAACAGCTACTTGAACTCAGCCCCCAGGATTCTCACCAGTTGCTGTCTCACGATCCTGATTATTGATTGACAGCTCTTCGGTTGAGGCAACTGGCTTGAGAATGCGCAGTGCCGCCATAGCAGCTCCATAGCCATTATCAATATTCACCACCACCAGACCAGGTGCACAACTGGCGAGCATGCCCTCAAGGGCTGTACGGCCTCCTGCACTGACCCCATAACCCACTGACACGGGAACACCAATCACAGGCTGTGGCACAAGCCCTGTCAACACAGTCGGCAGTGAACCCTCCATGCCTGCGCAGGCAATCAGTACCTTGGCTCGTTGCAGCCGTACCAACTGATCGAGAAGCCTTTGCAAACCAGCAACACCCACATCCAGCAAGAGTTCACTCTGGATGCCATGCCAACGCAACGCCAAAGCAGCTTCCGCCGCTATAGGCAAATCACTGGTACCACCACTAAGCACCACGACCTCACCAAGTGCCGGCAGCAAGATCGCCGGATCTCCGAGTGTGAGGCAACGAGCCTGAGCATGAAACTGCACATTGCTAAGCAGATCTGCCACGGCCGCCGCCTTGGCTTGATCAACCCGCGTAACCAAAGCCAGTTCACCCGCAGCCTCAAGACGACTCAGACATGCTGCGATCTGTTCACTGGTCTTGTGTTCACCAAAGATCGCCTCCACCATGCCAAGCCGCTGCCGCCGCTGTAAATCCAGCCGTACCTGCGGCTCAGTCACTGAGGCACCAATTCGCCTTCAAATTGCAGCAAGAAAGGATGACTACTGGCCTGACCTGTGGCCTCACGGGCCAGCTGTTCAAAGCGTGCCTGCACCACATCCACCTCAGCCTGTGGAATCGATTTCCACTGTTCTCTGCTGGCCCAACGAATCAGCAAGATGCCCTCCTCCTGTTCAGCGTCCCAAAAAATATCCCGCCCCAGATAGCCACTCTGCTTCGCGAGCCAGGGTTCCCAACTGCCCTGCTCAGCTTTGAGCCAAGCCTCCCGTGCATGCGCCGGCACCTTGATGCGCAGATGCTCGACGACAGCAACGTCATCGCCGCCATCAGGATCATGACGAGCGGCAATCGCGACATCAGGATGACCGGACAACATCACTAAAAAGCTAAGAACAAAGGAAATCAACCTAGACAAGCTTCTGCAATTCATGTCAGGCCTATCTGCTGCAACAGTGCAACTGCCTGACTACTCATCCCCTCCTCTCGACCTTCCGGTCCAAGCCCTTCATTGGTGGTGGCCTTCACACCCACGGCATCCAATTCCACCCCCAACCGTTGTGCCAGGTTGCTGCGCATCGCATTGATGTGAGGCTTGAGCTTGGGACGCTCAGCCACCACCACAGCATCCACATTCAAAATCTGCCAGCCGCGATCTCGTACCAGAGCGACAACCTGCTCAAGCAGCATCAAGCTATCGGCCCCTTTCCAGCGGGGATCATCCGGCGGAAAATATTTACCGATATCGCCTAAAGCAAGAGCCCCAAGCAAGGCATCCATCAGCGCATGAACAAGAACATCAGCATCGCTGTGACCATCGAGCCCCAACCCATCGGGATGATCAAGTGTCACGCCACCAAGAATCAAGGGGCGACCGGGCACTAAGCGATGAATGTCATAGCCGTTGCCGATACGAAACTGCATGGAGGCAGAACCATGGGACTCCATTGTCAGTGTTGACGATTGTTGCTGATCAGACCAGCGAGCATAGAGATCCGGACGACGCAGCTGCGTACGCAGCTGCCGCTGTTGCTGTCGCCACAGAGCAATCGCACCATGATCACCACTGCGCAACACATCTGGAACAACCATGCCGCGAAAATTCGCTGGCCTTGTGTAGTGAGGATGCTCGAGGAGGACATCACTATGACTCTCATCCTGCAGCGACTCTGCCGTTCCAACAGTTCCCGGCAACAACCTCACCACCCCATTGATCACCGTCATTGCTGGTAGCTCACCACCGGTGAGCACAAAATCCCCTACAGACACCTCCTCATCTGCCAAACCTCTGATCCGCTCATCAAAACCTTCGTAATGCCCGCAGATCAGCACAAGCTGATCGTGGTCCACTACCCAACGATGCAAATCCTTCTGGCATAGCGGTTTTCCCTGAGGGGTCAGAAGCAGCACCCGCCGTCGCGACTGAACAGGAATCGCCTCAAAAGCAGCAAAGACTGGTTCTGGCTTAAGCACCATGCCAGCACCACCGCCATAAGGCTGATCATCAACCTTGTGGTAGCGATCCGTGGTGTAATCGCGGGGATTATGGGTGTGCAAGGCAGCGATACCAGAGGCAAACGCACGACCAATCACCCCGAGTTCACCAAGAGGAGTAAACGCCTGCGGCACCAAAGTCACTACATCGAGGCGAAAAGGCGCCATCTCCTTCAGGCTGCTAAATGGGAGAACCAACGGATCTGCGCACAGACACTAGGCAAGCTCATCCGCTGATCAGAGCACCCCTGAAGAAATAACCTCAGCCGAAAAGACTTTAAAAAAAGGTTTGGAAGATCAATCATTCATCAATCCTCTCAGTCGCCCATTTGAAACGGGCAATAATCACTTGCCCTCAAAACCAAGCTCCGCCAATCGCGCTGGCTTAGAGCGCCAATCAGGCACCACCTTCACAAATAATTCTAGGTAAACAGGACCATCGATCAAGGTCTGCATCTGCAAGCGCGCTCCCTGACCAATCGTCTTCAACATCGAGCCTCCCTTGCCGATCAGGATCCCCTTCTGGCTCTTGCGTTCCACCAGCACGGTGGCCAACACAGCCGTCCTCCCCTGTTTGCCAGGACGTCCATTGGCAACAGGCATCTCTTCAACCCGATCAATGCTCACCGCCACGCTATGGGGCACCTCCTCACGGGTATGCATCAGCACCTGCTCGCGAATCAGTTCAGCCAGCAGCACCCGCTCCGGCTGATCACACACCATCTCAGCTGGATAGAGCTGGGGGCCTAGTGGCAGCTGCCCCACTAAAGCTTCTACAAGCCCATTGCATCCCTCACCACTAATCGCACTGCAACGTATGAGCGGCCAAGCAGAGTCTGCCAACAGCTGCCGATAAGCCTCCTCCGCCGGATCGTGTTGCTGCTCAGCAACACGATCCCACTTGTTAAGAGCAACTAACACCGGCAGATCCTGCTGGCGTAGCAGTTCCACGATAAAAGCATCACCACGGCCGGGTGGTTCACAGCCCTCAAGCAGAAGCAACACCAGGTCAACCTCACCAATGGCTGCACGGGCGCTTTGCACCAGCCGTTCACCAAGCAGATGGTGAGGTTTATGAATCCCAGGGGTGTCCACTAGCACCATCTGAGCCTCGGGGGTGGTGACGATAGCCCGCAGCCGATTACGCGTGGTCTGCGCCACAGGAGAAGTAATCGCCACCTTCTCTCCCACCAACTGATTCACCAAGGTGGATTTGCCCACATTGGGCCTGCCAATTAAAGCGACAAAACCGGAACGATATCCCTCAGGGAGAGACTCCATGGCCTCAGGCGACATGACCTGGCTCAATGTGGCCCCATAGCCTGACTGAAAGCATGCATAACATCCATGAGCACCCCAGCGCCAAGCTTTGAACAAGCGATTGAAATCACCGCTCAGTGGCTGAGGTTATGGGAAGAGGGCGAACTCAGTGATGAAGTCCTCGCCGACCGGGTCTCGGAATTGGTGGCCAGCCGTGATGGCGCCCGTGGATTCTTTGTTGTGAGCCTGGCAGGGGATTCCCCACTGATGGATCGCCTCCCCGAAGCCCTGGTGATGCAATTAAGGGCTGCTGGAGACGGTGTCGTTGACCTGACCGTCCGCAACCTAGCGATGAGCACGGCGATGGCCATGCACCATCAACGCGCAGGCGATATGACACAGCAGGCTGGATCGAAGAGAGTGACATCCCGCTGCACTGAACTACTGCGTCTGCTCGAACCGAAGTCCGTCAAAACAAGACTGGAACAACTGCTTGAAGCTGTTGAGCACACCCGTGGGGAAGATGTCGCCTTCCTCAATCGCTGGGGTTATGACGACGAGCAGAAGCAAGCCATTACAGCCTCAATCGAGGCCATCGCAGAAACATGAATGGCTTTAGCAATGGCTGATTGACTGGCCTATTGATTTGTCTATTGATCTAGTGATCAGGTTGGGCTCAGCTTGATAACAAACAGTGGAAATAAAACAGTGGAAGTGAAAAGTGGAAGTGAAAAGTGGAAATAACAGAAACAGCTCAAGTTCCCATCGCCAACCGCTTGCGCCAATTCAAGAAAGGAATCGAAAAAATAATTATGAGCACTAAATAGGTCAGGATCGATAGTTTGAGTTCAAGCATCTGCGGAGCATTGATCTGGGCAAACAAGAGTGCCAAGCCTGGATTTCGCATGGAGGTCACCAGTGAAACAGTGGTTCGCTCTTTGAGGTCCGGCCCCGATAGCAGATAACCGATCAGCAACGATGCAATCACCATGACGGCCATCAATGCCAACGCCAGCAGGTTCTTGCTGGCAAAAGGAATGAGTAAGGGAAAGGCCTTAACAAGAATCACCACCAGGAGCAGCAGCAGCAGCAAATTGGCAAGCTTGTTGAAGAACGGCTCAGTACTTTCGGCCCAAGCTGGTAACCAGCGGCGTAGCAACAGACCTAACAACAACGGCAGGATCTGAACCTGGCCCACATTCATCGCCACCTGCATAGGTCTGATGTCCCAACCTTGCCCTTTAAAGACAGTCGTGAACAACTCAGCCATCAGAGGAATTGAAATAATCGCCGCAATCGCCGCAGCCATCTGCAAGTAGCCAGCCATCTGAGCATTGCCGCCTGTTTTTCCCGCTTTGCGCAGTGTGAGCGGAGCACTTGGGCAAACCGCCATCAGAGCAATCGACAATCTCGCAGGCTGAGATAACTCAAAGCTGAGCGGAAGCCAGAGAATGATCATCGCTACCAACGGCACCAGCAGGCAGGTGCCCAGCAAGACGCGCAGCAACAAGGCTGAGCGGTTTCGGATCAAATCAAAGTGGTTGTCGCGCAGGTTGAGCCCTAGCGCGAACATGATCAGGAATAGTGCTCCAGGAATCAGTACGTTCATCAATACAGTTGTGTCTTAAAGGGACAAAAGAGAAGCCATAAGAACGAACAAATTCAGCCGGTCTGAGAGCCTTGAATGAGCAACACCAAGGCAACTGCTTCGATCATGATCAGGGCAGTCGCCGTAGCCATCGTGATCAAAAATTGCTCGGTATAGAAATAGTCATCCCGTTTGATCTGGCGCAAATTAAGGCGATGCTGACGTGTTGAAGCCGCCATCGCCGATGGCCAATTCACCAATCAAAAGGAGAAGCTCATCTGCAGACCGAGCAGCAAAGGATCATCCACATCGCCCTTGCCCATCGGATTGAAGATGTATTGAACCCCCGGCTGAATCGAGACATTGCTGCCGAGCATGAACTGATAACCCAATTCCAGGACTGATTCCCAAATCGGTCCGTCAGGGATGTCTCGGCTCCAGTTGGCATTGGCCAGTCCGATCACAACGGCATCGTGAGGGCGATTGCGGAACAAACCCTTGCCGACCCAGCCCCCGGCATAAGTGTTGGGAACATCCTGGACGCTCTGAGCCAAACCATAAGTTGCATTGGCCCACAACCGGCCATCGAGCACCAGCCCCCCGAAGTCCCAAGGCACTGAGAGGAGGCCATAGACACCTTCGTTGCTCTCAGAGGTCTTGCCATTGCCATTCACCAGTGGGAACTGCCAGTTGCCAATCCATCCACCCAGCTGCAACCCCGGTTGGGGAAGACCTGACACGTAGTAAACCTCCAGCTCATCCTCTGGAACGAGCAGCACGGAACCATCCTCGAGACGTCTGGCCGCCTGAGGCTTCCCGGAACCGAATGGCACATTTAACTGCACGAACTGGGCCAGACCATCGCTATCGCGTATCTGAAAATCAGCGCCATGAAAGGCCGGTTCCGCCCCATCGGGGTTGATTTGGTAGGTCCCTGAACGGACATGAGGTCCGTCCACCTCACCGAGATAAAACACGAACCCATATTGGTTCGCCGGATAGGCCATCACCGGCAGGGAATTGGGAATCCCCCAGTTCTGCCCGCAAAAACCGTTGTTGGTGTAAAAGCAATAAAGTGGCGATGAGGCGAAGTCATCGAAGGTGGCGAATTTGCCGAACTTCATCTTCAGCAGGCCATCCTCAGCTTGATTGCGCTCCAGCCAGAGTCCCGCCAACCGGAACGTCTGCCCATAACCGTAGATCTGCTGAACGGCGAGCTCATTGGGAATCTTCTGCGAGAGGCTGGTGCCTGATCGCTGGGACGCCGTGATATTCAACGTCCAGTGGTCGATCTCCTGCCATTCGCTCGCCTCTTTGCCGAAGCCGCTTGAGAAGGCCGAATTAACGGCAACGTTGTGGGTATAGGTTCCTGTCTGCTGATTGCCTCCACTCGGGTTGGCGTCAATCTCGTTGGTGTAGTTGAACGACAGGCGGATCCACTCTGGAAGCCAGAGCCAGTCATGCAACCAGGGCTGCGCAATCACTTCGAGCCGTTCGACATCAGGGGATAGCTCGCCGCGGTCTTCGCGCGGTTCAGCACGAACAGCATTCAATGACGATGCCACCAGGCTCAGGCAGGCCATAGCCCTTAGGAGTCCAACGCAAAAAGAACGCATCACGAACAGGGAGAAATAGGCTTGAGGCGAATACACCCTTGGGAAGAGCCTTGCTGATCAGAGCATCAGGCCATCTCCTCGAGCTCCATGCCTTTGGTCTCCCTGACGAAAAACAGCACGAGGAAGAACGAGATCGCAGCAGCCGTGGCGTACAAGCCGTAGGCGAGTGCAGGCCCCCAGTGTTCCAGCAAGCCAGGGAAGGTATCGGAAATTAAGAAATTGGCAATCCAATTGACCATGGCGCACAGCCCGATTGCCACCGCACGGATGCGGTTGTTGAACATTTCTCCGAGCATCACCCACATCACCGGTCCCCAGGAGAAACCGAAGGCGAACACGAACAGATTGGCGGCAATCAAAGCCACAATGGCTCCTGCCCCGGCAAGGTGGGGCGCACCGTTGACGAGAGGGGCACCGGCAAAGGCCCAGCTCATCACACCGAGGTTCACCGCCATCACAAGCGAACCAGCCAAAAGCAGGGGTTTGCGGCCGAGACGATCAATAAATGCAATCGCAATGAAGGTGGTGACGACATTTGTAATCGAGGTGATCACCGTGACAATCAGACTGTCCTTGGCGCTGAAACCAACGGCCTGCCACAGGACACTGGAGTAATAGAAGATCACATTGATGCCCACAAACTGCTGGAAGATCGCCAGCATCACGCCAGTCCAGATGATCGGCAGCAGGATGGTGTGGCGATCGAACAGTTCACTTAACTTGCCTTGATGGGTGTTAACCAGGCTGCTCTGGATCCTGGCGATCACCTGATCTGCAGGTTCATGCAGCGTTTTTTCAATCACCGCCTTGGCACGCTGCGTCAAACCTTTCTGCACGAGATAGCGAGGACTCTCTGGAATGCCGATCACAAGTACTGCGTAAAGAGCTGCAGGGATGATTTCAGACATGAACATCCAGCGCCAGGCCGCTAGAGGACCGATCAATGAAACGGGATTCTGATCAGCAGTCAAAAGAACGATGACGTAATCGAACAGCAACGCCAGGAAAATACCGCTAACAATCGCCAGCTGCTGTAGTGAGCCAAGCTGTCCGCGCATTGATGCAGGAGAGATCTCGGCGATATAAGCGGGCGCCAACACACTGGCGAAACCGACGGCCAGACCACCAACGACCCGCCAGAGGATCAGGGTGGTGATCGTTGGAGCAAGAGCAGAACCGAGGGAACCAACAAGAAACATCAGTGCAGCAACCAGCATGCTGTTGCGACGACCGATTCGATCAGACAGCCAGCCAGCGGTGAACGCTCCCAATGCGGAACCCAGCAAAGCTGAGGCCACAGCAAAGCCGAGGGTTTCCTTGGAGACGGTGAAGGCGGTACCGATCGCACCGACAGCTCCATTGATCACTGCCGTGTCGTAGCCAAAGAGAAACCCTCCTAAGGCTGCTGAAATTGCGATCTGAAGAATGAAACGTAAACGTCGTCTCTTATTTCTCTGATCAGAAAGCTGATTAGAGGGGTCCAAAAGCTGCTTATTTGCTAACTGCAATGCAACCCTGATTTAAGAGCTTGCAACCAGTGCCGCAACAGATCTCAACTGAATCAAGCAACAAAAAAAGCCCCGCTTAGGCGGGGCTGAAGCAATGTTCTTGCTGAGTTCAGTTACGTCGACCGCCACCTTGAATGGCAATGATTAGACGCAAAATGAAGATGAACAAATTGATGTAGGTGAGATACATGCCTAAAGCACCTGAAAGGTACTGATCATCCGTGTAGGTGCGAGGCATGGTGTAAAAGTCCACGAAGGCCATGCCTACAAAGAGCACCGTGCCAAAGCCGGCGATCATCAATTCGAAGGTGCCGATCGCGAAAACCTGCGGAGCAAAAATGCTGCCAATCAGTTGCACAACCATGGCGATGATCAGGCCGATCAGACCAAGACCAACCACACCAGAGAGGGCCTGACCGACGCTGTCGCTCATGCGCCTACCAACAACCGAGGCAATCCCAAAGGTGAGACCAGTCGCCAAAGCAGCGATACCGATAGAGGCCGCACCAGCAACGGCAACAGCCTGAAGAACCAAACCAGTGAGGGTGAAACCCGTCAACAGGCTGAAGGTGGCCAGTAAGGGAAGAGCGGTGGCGTTATTGCCTTTTTTTGCTGCATTCTGGGCAACAAAGAAAAGGATGAACCAGGGGATGATCGCAATCAGCGACAAGGGTTGGAAAGCTTGCCAACCCATGGATTGAACAGTGGCGATCCCTCCCAACACGCCACCGGCGGTGAGCACCATGCCACCGCCCACATAGGGCAGGGCCTTGTTAACGACATTGGGGCCAACCAAGGCGCTGGATTGCGCCTCGCGAATGGCCTCCTGGAAATTGCTGCTTGCCGGCATGGCTCACCAGATCATTTAACACCGTTACTTTGCCAGTAAAAAAGGGGTTTTGCTGATTTTTTGAGTGCGGGTCTCCCTATCGTTGATCTCGGCGCGCATAAGCATCCACAACCCTTTGCACAAGCGGATGACGCACCACATCTGCAGAGGTGAGGCGACAGACAGCGACACCGTTGATATCAGCGAGTACCTCAGCAGCATCCACAAGTCCGCTGAGCTGGCCCGGTGGCAGATCCACCTGGGTGGTGTCACCCGTGACAACCATGCGCGAACGCTCCCCAAGCCGAGTGAGCACCATGCGCATCTGAGCCGGCGTTGTGTTCTGAGCCTCATCGAGGATCACAAAAGCCTCTTCCAAGGTGCGTCCTCGCATATAAGCGAGGGGGGCCACTTCAATTACCCCCTTCTCCAGCAATGTGGTGGTTTTCTCAGCTCCTAGTAGGGCGTGAAGAGCGTCATAAAGAGGACGCAGATAAGGATCCACTTTCTGCTGTAGGTCTCCAGGCAGAAAGCCCAATCTTTCACCGGCCTCAACCGCTGGCCGAGTTAACACCAGGCGCTCAACCTTTCGCTCACTGAGCATGCGCACTGCCAACACTGTGGCCAAAAAAGTTTTACCAGTTCCTGCAGGCCCAAGAGCGAAGGTGAGATCGTGGCGCTCCATCGCCTCGACATAAGCCTTCTGGCGCAATGTCCTCGGCCGCAGCAGGTTGCCTCGCTGACTGCGGGCCAACACCTGATCAGCCAATTCAGCATGAGCATCCCTACGGCCAGTATCAAGAGCCGTGAGCGCCGCTTGTAAATCAACAGCTGAAACAGCCTGACCTTCTTGCCACAGAGGTCTGATCAACTCAACCACTGCTGCGGCACGTTCCAATTGAGCAGGGCGGCCGCCGATCACAAGCTGAAGACCCCTAATCACCAAAGAAGCCCCGGTTAAGGCCTGAAGGTGATGCAAGGTCTGTTCAGCGTTTCCTGCAAGAGCCAGCGCAGCGTCAGTATCGGGAAGATCCAGAACGAAGCGACCCTCTGAGGTAACTCCGGCCATGCATCAACTCAGGCTTCTGTGTTGTCAGCAGGAGTTTCCTCAGCCTTTGCTTCTGCAGCTTGTTTGGCCACATTCTTTGCACCAGCCTTACGGGCTTCAGCCTGCTTGGCCTTACCAACAACCTCAGCAGGACGAACGGTCTTTTCGATCAGCCCGCCTTTCTCCAACAAAGATCGAACGGCATCAGTGGGTTGAGCTCCCTGACTAAGACGCAAACGCAGTGCCTCAGTGTCGAGCCGCGTTTCCTTCGTGCGAGGGTTGTAAAAGCCAAGCTCCTGTAAAGGACGACCGTCACGACGAGAGGTGCTGTTACAGGCCACAAGGCGGAAACTCGCTTCCCGCTTCTTGCCAAACCGCTTCAGGCGGAGCTTGATCATCGTGGCCCTAAGTTCGTAAAAGGTGGATGGTTCAGCGGTGTTTTAAACACACGCCAAACAACAACCATAGCCTGCGGCCAATTACAACTCTCCAAACCCCTTCTTCTTTTTCACCGGTCGCTGACGCCTGGGGGATCCACCACCGCGACCACCTGAAGCTGGCTCTGGCATGCCTGCTCCTCCCATGCCAGGCATGCCACCACCAGCCCCCCCCATACCGGGCAACCCTCCACCCATGCCAGGCATTCCTGGCATTCCAGGCATGCCACCGCCCTTACTCATCTGCTGCATGAAGCCACGCATTTTCTGAAAATCAGCCAAAACTTTGTCCACGTCAGCGGGGCTATGGCCACTCCCACCAGCGATACGACGACGACGAGAAGGCTGTGAAGCAAGCAATTCAGGCTGCTTGCGCTCATCAGCAGTCATCGAGCCAATCATGGCCTCGATGCGCTTGAGCTGCTGCTCTCCCTGTTTGAGCATGCCGTCATCCAGCTTGTTCATGCCCGGCATCATCTTGATCAAACCTCCGAGGGAACCCATCCGTTTGATCAGTCGCGTCTGTTGCAGGAAATCGGAGAAATCAAACGAGGCTTCCTGCAGCTTCTTCTGCATCTTCTCAACATCAGCGAGCTCTACCTCCTTCTGAGCTTTCTCCACCAGGGTGAGCACATCGCCCATCCCGAGGATGCGGCTGGCCATGCGTTCCGGATGAAAAGGCTGTAAAGCCTCAACTTTTTCTCCAGTACCGATGAACTTGATCGGCTGACCACTCACCTTGCGAATCGAAAGCGCAGCCCCACCGCGGGAATCACCATCCAGCTTGGTGAGAACAGATCCAGTGATACCAACCTTGTCGTGAAACGCCCGCGTGAGTTCAGCCGCCTCCTGACCGATCATCGAATCCACCACCAAGAGCACTTCATCGGGCTCTACGGCAGAACGAATCCGCACCATTTCCTCCATCATCTCGGTATCGATCTGCAGCCGACCTGCCGTATCCACTAGCAAGGTGTCAAAACCTTCCTCACGAGCCTTGGCAAGTCCTGCTGCCGCGATCTCCTCAGGCTTGACATCGTCTCCGAGGCTGAATACATCAACTCCGATCTGCTCACCAAGGGTGCGGAGCTGATCAATGGCAGCCGGCCGATAGACATCAGCAGCCACCATCAGTGGCCGCTGGCCCTGATCTTTAAGGTGAAGTCCAAGCTTCGCTGTTGCAGTGGTTTTGCCAGCCCCCTGCAATCCAGCCATCAGCACCACCGTTGGTGAATCTTTAGCCTCAGCCATGGGAGCGTTATCACCACCCATCACCTCCACCAGCTGCTGATGCACCACCTGAACAAACTTCTGATCAGGAGTGACACCTCGCACCACTTCGGCACCAACTGCCTTCTGCCGCACCTCATCGACAAACTCGCGCACGACCTCAAGACTCACATCAGCCCCTAAAAGGGCACGTCGCACCTGCTTAAGAGCATCCTCAACATTGGTGTCGCTGATCTTTGCCTGGCCTCTCAGCCCCTTAACTGCATCTTCAAAGCGGGCTGAAAGTTCTTCAAACATGGTGCCTACGTGCCAAGGGCTTTGAGCTCATCGTAAAAAGCGATGGCTAGCCCTTAGGCAAAACAGTGATTATTTGCCGCTGATGTATTCATGCAGGCGCCAACGATCGGGATCACGACCAAGGATGTAAGTCACCGAGAGATCCTTTTGCGGCGTTTGGTCAACAACCTTGCCGGCAGCATCAACGCGTTGATCGCGATAGGTCACAACTGCATTCAGCTCAATACGCTGCGGCGTTCGACTCACCACCTCTACAGAGCTGATGCTGGCCACAACCTTCTGGGTCTCAGCTAAAGCAGCATCCCTGGCACGCTCTTGCGCCACGCGCTGCACTAATGGATCTCTTGCGACCTCAGGCAGAGCATCACTCTTGCCACCGGCAAGCACGACTGCCTTGTTGCTGAGCCAGGCCTGAAGCAGGTCTTTGAGCTGTGCCTGATTCGGCTGCTCCAAAGTAAGCGGCTCAACCACAGCGCTGACAGGGACTTGAGGCATGAGGACCTCCTCTTGCAGTGTGGCGGTAGGAGGTGCTGTGACTTGAGGCTGATCAGCAGCCGTGCTGACTGAAGGACGAGGACGTTGGCCAAACAAGCTGAAGCCTGCAAAGGCTGCAATCAGGGCCGCAAAGACAACAGAACCGGTCAGCACCGGCCGCGTCGGCCGTGGCAGATCTGCTAAACGATCAATCCATGCAATGCCATCGCTGGCAAACTCATCAGAGCTTGGGTCAGCTGCAGGTTGACCAACCTCAGGCCCACCAAGAGAGAGAGGCAAAATCCCATCGGGATCAAGAGGAGCCCAAGGGAAGGGTTGCTTCAAAGACGATCCGGCGAAGGCCTTACCTAAAGACGAAGCACGATTTTCGCTGCCTTCCAGGCGTTCCACATAGGCCTGAACATCCCGATCAGCAAACCAAGCCTCCAGATCAACGGCCTCAGCATCCACATCCCTATAACCGGGAAGCACGTCCCCTCCCAGCCAAGAGCGGCAGTACTCGCAAAAAGCAGCCAATTCATCGCCAGGGTGGCTGTTAAGACAATCCTTCACTCGAGGATCTGTACTGCGCAGAAAGCGCTCCTGAGCGCGGCCTACATCTCCGAGCAAGAGGTCCAAGCAACCCAACATCGGCAACGGATCGAATCCATCCAGTTCAAGACTCTCTAAGTGCTGCCGAGCTTCCTGCACCCGTTCAGGCTTGCGACGCGAAAATCCAACCGCAGCAAGAGCCAACCCACCAAGGAAACCCGCATCTGCTGATCCGGCTTGCTGCCAGCGCAGGAAAAGATCAACCTGTTCCTGAACAGTCAAAAACTTTCTGATCTGCTTGAAGAAGTTGTCAAATTCGGATTGATCAAGACCCCCAGGTGCAGGCGATGGGGCCTTTCCCTCAAGGCCTCCTCTCTGGCTCACAAAGTTGTCAAGTAGGCGCAGTCCTTCCTGGTGAGAGACCTGATCACCAAGATCCCGACTCAATAAGTCGAGAATGCGATAGGGCAGAAGGACATCTAAATCGTTCTCAAGCTTGAGGCACTCTTCGGAGAGCTTGCCCATCCGCTGCAACAACTGGATCCCGTCATGCAAAAGAGACGCTGCTGCTTCATAACGCCGTTGTTCCTGTTCCTCAGCGGCTGCAGCCCGGCAGGCCAGCGCTAACAACAAAGCGAGGTCAGCTTCTCGTTCGCTACCTAGCGTCGGGGACTGGGGCGGCTGCAATCCCTGAGAGGCGAGATGAAAGACCTCATGAGGAGAGTTCGCCTCAAACAACAAGATCAGCCCTGCCACCTCCCTACTAGGTGACACATCAAGACCGGCGGTCTCGCCTGGGTGATCACGACTGAGCTCCAACAAGGCAGTCTCATAGGCCTGACGCCGTGGCGGATCGGTCAGCAAATCTGCTGAAAGCCGCAACAATTCTGCCCGCTGAATTAAGACCTCATGGGTGAAACCTTGGTCAGGGCAGCGATCCAACCTCAACTCCAAGGCCCGCAAAATCGCCTCACTGTCTGCCGAAGGACTGACACCCAGCAAGCGGAAATGATCAATTGGCAGGTCCACCAGCTGCGCAGCGATTGGCATAAAACTCTAGACATTGGAAGGGATTTTGCCCATTGCTAATCAACGGACCATTACAGTCGTCACTCGAATGACGGTCGTCTGTCATGAGCCAGAAAACCTCCGTGAGCTCAGGCCAAACCACGGCAAAACCCCTGGCAGCAGGCCGCCATGGCGAGAGAATCTCCACGCTAATCAGCTCCAAACGCGCCAAGGTTGATCGTCAGATCGGCCTAGAACTCTTCCGAGACATGACCCTTGGGCGACGCTTCGAGGACAAATGTGCCGAGATGTACTACCGGGGAAAAATGTTTGGCTTCGTTCACCTCTACAACGGCCAAGAAGCCGTTAGCACTGGTGTGATCGGTGCAATGAAACGCCAGCACGATTGGTTTTGCAGTACCTATCGCGATCACGTTCATGCTCTTAGCGCCGGTGTACCCGCCCGCGAAGTAATGAGTGAGCTCTTCGGCAAGGAAACCGGCTGTAGCAAAGGTCGTGGGGGCTCCATGCACCTCTTTTCGCAAGAGCATCACCTCCTAGGAGGATTTGCCTTCATCGGCGAAGGGATTCCCATCGCCCTGGGGGCAGCCTTCACCAGTCGCTATAAGCGGGATGCCCTGGGTGATGCCAGCAGCAATGCTGTAACAGCAGCTTTTTTCGGTGACGGCACCTGCAACAACGGCCAATTCTTTGAGTGCCTCAACATGGCGCAGCTTTGGCAACTGCCGATCCTGTTCGTTGTCGAGAACAACAAATGGGCCATTGGCATGGCCCATGAGCGAGCCACCAGTGAACCGGAAATCTGGCAAAAAGCTGCTGCCTTCGGAATGGCTGGCGAAGAGGTTGACGGCATGGATGTTCTCGCCGTAAGAGCTGCCACTCAGAGAGCAATAAAAAGAGCCAGGGCTGGTGAAGGTCCCACCCTGCTGGAGTGCCTCACCTATCGATTCCGTGGCCATTCTCTTGCTGATCCAGATGAACTACGCGCCGAAGAGGAAAAGCAATTCTGGGCAAAACGAGATCCCCTAAAGGCTCTTGAGAAGGATCTCACCTCTGAATCTTTGGTGCGTGCTGATGAACTACGCGCTATTGAAAAAGAGATCGATGCAGAAGTAAATGACTGCGTGGAGTTTGCCCTTGCCGCAGCCGAACCAAATGCCAACGAACTCACTCGCTACATCTGGGCTGAAGATTGACAGCCCTCTTGATCACTAAATACTGGAAGCAAGCAGAGACAACAAGATAAGTAAGGCAGTTTCAGATCCCGTTGGGCACCCTACGCGTGAGGTTACGCAGCTTGCGCAAGGCCTTTAGTTCCACTTGACGAACACGCTCACGCGAGACTTCCATCAAGCGACCAATCTCAGCCAAGGTGTGTCGATCATGGGTTTCCAAACCAAAACGGAGCTTAAGAACATGCTGCTCCTGCTCACTGAGATGGCTGAGCCAACGCCCGAGCTGCTCATGATGAATACGCTGCTCCACCTTGTCGAGAGGTTCCCCAAGAGAGGAATCAGCGATCAGATCACCAAGAAAACTTCGTCCTTCTTCGCCATTCACTGGCGCATCCAAACTGCTGGTTGTTAGCGCCTGACGCAATAAAGAGTCGAGTTCATCAACAGGGATATCCATCGCTTCAGCGATCTCGGAGCGACTGGGCATTGCTCCAAGCTTGTGAGCCAAATCCAGAGAAACCTTTCGAATTGTGGTCAGCCTTTCACTGAGATGTACAGGAAGGCGAATCGTGCGCGACTGGCACGCAATCGCACGTGTCATGCTCTGACGAATCCACCAAAACGCATAGGTCGAAAACTTGTAGCCACGGGTTGGATCAAACTTTTCAACAGCACGCTCTAAACCAAGTGAACCCTCCTGGATGAGATCGAGGAGTTCCAGTCCTTTGCCTTGATATTTCTTGGCAACACTCACAACAAGACGAAGATTGGCCTTCATCATGCGTTCTTTGGCACGACGGCCAATGCGAATCATGCGACGCTGATGTGTCGTAAACTCCTTATCATCAGGCGCAACTGAGCCGTCTTGAGTGAGACTCATCATCGTCTGAACTTGATTGCCAAGTTCAATCTCTTCAGCAGGGGTAAGAAGAGGTATACGCCCAATCGTTGTGAGATACCAGCTGACAGGATCAGAACTTCTACGCCTCTGTGTTTCTGCTGATTTAGGCGCTGCTGAAACCATTTCAACGGCTCCTGATTTATTTGGAAGGAAATTTTCCTACAAATTTCAGCAAAACCCTGCGGCTTTAAAAAAGCTTTCGGATTCATGCAGGGGAATCGAGATAATTAGGTATTTATCGTTTGCATTCATACCCTTTGACGTGCCCTTGATCACATTCATTTGATTGCAAGCTAATCGTGAGTTCTGCAAGGGATTGAGCGATAGACCTTGCTGAACTGCCTTGACGGCATCGACGTGCAGCCTCGGCATGAAGCAACGCCACTACGGCCAAAGACTCACCCTGGCAATGGCAAGCCTGAGCCTTAGCAGCATCCATAGATCCCAAGCCAGCTGCATAACCAGCCAACAGATCCCCGAGCCCAGTACGAGCAACCCAACTTGCTGTCTCTCCTAGCTGCCAGGCGGCACCAGACGGATCCGCAACCACACTGTGTGCTCCCTTGAGCAGCACAGCTGCTCCACAAAGCCGGGATGCTTCCAGAGCCGAATCGAGAGGTTGCCGAGCTTTGAGCTGCGGAAACAATCTCCTGAACTCACCGGCATGGGGAGTAAGCCAGGTATGCCCTTGGCGCTGCTGTAACCATTGCCATCCATCAGTAGCCAGCGCCAATCGATTCAGACCATCAGCATCCAAAACCAACAAGCCTGCAAAGCGCTGCAACGGTTCTGCCAACACTGACCAAGGTTCTCCACCTCGACCTAAGCCTGGCCCAATCAAGACGGCATCGAACCGGCTGAGATCATGACTCGCCAACCAAGTAGCTAAGGCCATGCCACCTGCCGCAGAACTCTCAAGTGCGGCCGCCAAAACAACTTCAGGCGCCACTTGCCAAAGCTGATCGGCTACTGCAGCAGGCACAGCGGCTTGAATGCTGCCTGCACCACTAGCGATAGCACCCTGAATGGCCAGAAAAGCCGCCCCAGGGTAATCATCACTACCAGCAATCACCAACACCCGCCCTCGTTCGTATTTCATCGCGCCTGCTGCTGGATGCTGCCAGGGAAGGGTGGCCACATCCGCAGAACAGAGCCGCCGAGGTTGCGACTGTGGCAACTGCTTTAACAAGGTCTTCGGCACGCCCATATCAACCCGCACCAGGCGGCCAACATGATCGATCGCCGCATCCTGAATAAGGCCTTGTTTGAGCAACCCCACAGTGAGCGTCGTCATCGCCACGGCAGCCCCACCTGGGAAAGGGATGCCGGAATCTGAACACAGCCCAGCAGGCACATCCAAACTCACCAACTTGCCTGGCTGGCAGCGCTGACGCGCCTGCAACAACGTTGCCAGCGTTTCAGGGAGTGGGCGTGATTGTCCAAGCCCAAACAGAGCCTCGATCCAAACAGGCTCACCAGCAACATCAGGAGCGTGATCTAGTTGCTGAATGCCAAGGGATTTAACGTAAGTCCAATGCTGGGCCGTTAATGGTTGACGGATCGGCAAGGGCGCCCAGAGCTGGACCTTCACCCCTGCAAGGTGCAACTCCCTGGCCACCACCAATCCATCACCACCGTTATGGCCAGGGCCCACCAACACCACCACACCCTCTGCCAACAACTCAGACTGTTGGCGAAACCAAGCCGCCATCGCCTGGCCTACTTTTTCCATCAAAGCAGCCACCGGCAAGCCGCTGGAAAACATCTCCTTCTCGAGAGCTGCCATCTGCGCAGCAGTAACCAAAAGATGATCAGCGTTCGATGGGGGCCAGGACAAGACTGGAGCGCATGAGACCTCACTATGAAGACATCATTGCGGTAACGCCTATGCAGCCGCCAATCCCAGCCCCCCTTAAGGATTTGTCTAGAACACCAGCCACCCCAGCTGTTGCAAAAGCTCTGACACGTTTGCAGTGTTGGCCAGGCGAGCAGCGTGTCGCGGTAGGGCTCTCCGGCGGTGTTGATAGTTCCCTCAGCGCCGCCCTACTCGTGGAGGCGGGCTGGCAGGTGGAAGGTCTCACTCTCTGGCTGATGAGTGGCAAGGGCGCATGCTGCAGCGATGGACTTATCGATGCCGCCGGCATCTGTGAGCAACTCAAAATCCCTCATCATGTGGTGGATTCGCGCGCCACATTCCAAGCAGAAATCGTCGACCAACTCGTGCAGGGCTATCAACAAGGGGTCACACCCTTACCCTGCTCACGCTGCAATCGCTCGGTGAAATTTGCGGCAATGCTCAGCTGGGCTGAAAAAGAACGCCAGTTACACCGCGTTGCCACGGGGCACTATGCCCGTATTCGCCATCGCGAGGATCCAGAACCTCAACAAGCCTTACCTGGGGATTCCAGCGGACGGCACCAGCTTTTACGTGGTCTCGATCAGAACAAAGATCAGAGTTACTTCCTCTATGACCTTCCTCAAGATGTCTTGGCAAAGGTGATCTTTCCCCTAGGGGAGCTCACCAAAGCAGAGACCAGACAGGAAGCAGAGCGTTACGGCCTACGAACAGCCAAGAAAGCAGAGAGTCAGGACCTTTGCCTTGCTGATCACTACGGCTCAATGAAAGCCTTCCTTGACAATTACCTACCTGCCAGACAAGGCGAGATTGTGCTGCAAGACGGCAAAGTGGTGGGTGAACACGATGGAATCGAACATTTCACCATTGGCCAACGCAAAGGCCTTGGTGTGGCCTGGCGAGAGCCTCTGCACGTGGTGCAACTAGACGCGGCAGCAAATCGCGTCATCGTTGCCCCTCGAGCAGAGGCGGGGCGTGACAGCTGCGTTGTGGGCGCAGTGAACTGGATTTCGATGGCACCGCCAAGCAGTGCCATCGATGTGGAGGTGCAAGTGCGTTACAGAAGCGGACCCGTTGCCGCCCAGCTCACCCCTATCGAAGCCACAGCAGAGGACATTGCCGCCGACCGTCCTCACCGCTGCCGACTGACCTTTAACGAAGAGCAATTCTCAATCACACCTGGCCAGGCTGCAGTGTTTTATGCCACTGACGCAGTCCTCGGCGGTGGCCTGATCCAGCAGATCAACACAGCATCAAGCTGATCAGCTAGGAGCGAACACGCGACCAGCCCAGCCCAACCACTGCAAAGAGCATCAAGCCAATTAAAGGTGCCTCACGCCAGCGGGTGTAACCGCTGATGCCTTGATGGAGATGCAGATCCGCCAAGCCAACCCCCTCCGTAAAAGGAGCCAGCAGTTGCTGCTGCTTGCCTGTCGCCAAAACCAAAGCAGAGGGGCCTGTGTTCGCAACGCTGAGTAGATCACGGGCGGTTTCGATGCTGCGCAGCTGTGCCAAAGCAATGAACTGCCGCTGCAAGGCCAAGGGATAGGGATCAAGATTGGCTACCGCCAACAACCATTGCGCTCCATCAGCGACAGCCTGGGCTAAAGCAGCCCCATCACTGAGCTCGTAACAAATGGCCACGGCAGCGGTAGGACCTGGCCACTGCAACAAGCGCGAAGCAGCACCAGGTTGAAGACCACCAACAGCTGATAAGCCACGAAAAACACCACCAGGCAAAGCAGGTAGCCATTCCCCCAGGGGCACCAAACGGTGTTTGTCAATGAATGCTGAAGCCAGCCTTTCGCCGCGATCTACCACCAACAAAGCACTGCGTTGCTGACCGCGCAGCCAGCGAAAACCACCGCTGAGCAGGGGAAGCGGTGCAGGCCTGAGCAACTCCTCACCAGGGGGAAGAAGGCCTTCTGGAGCGACCAACCAGGCTGCATCAAGCTCCTCAGCTCGATCGAGAGCGTTTTGAAGAGCCTCGGGAAGGCGACGTTGCTGCTCCTCAGAAAACTTGCTGCGCGTAGGGATAGCGGGCTGCCAAGCCGCAACCGAAATGGGTGCGGATGCATCTGATGAACGCAACAAACTCCAGCCAAAACCATGGGCCAAGAGCAAACACAGAAGCCCCACGAGCAAAGAACGACGCCAACCAACTCCACGACGCCAGGCCAGCGCCGTACGCCATAACCACCAACCGATCAGCAGCTGGAGCGTGGCTAAACCTCCAGCCCCAAGCCAGCGGGCCAAACCAGCCAAGGCTCGATCACCGGGCAAAAGGCTGCCGCCGACGCCAATCCAGAACAAGGGTGAACGGGCCAACAGCACTTCCGCAAGCCCCCAGATCAATGCCATCAGCAGGGCATGAAACACCTGAGCGCGGATGCCTGCTTCTCGCGTTGCCAGATGAGCAATCCAGATTGCCAGCCAAGCCCAAAGCCCCACAAGCACCGCTGCTGCTGCACCGCAAAACAACCAAATCGAAGCAGCGACAGGAAAACTTAGAGGTGCAGGCACGCCAACCCAAGTGAGTGGATGCAACGCCAACAACCAGCGATGGCTGAGCAGCACGGCCACCAAACCCCAAAGAGAGGCTGCAACTGGAAAGCGACACGCCGACCAAAGCAAGGCCAGAGCCGGTGCCATCCAAAGCAGCCCCCCCTGGGCAAGAGCAATCCCTGCCAAGACACCACCAACCGCCCCCTGCACCAGCGCTAGGGATCGGTCATTGCCCATGGTCAACACCAAACACCAAACACCAAAGCCATCTTGACGCGATCGGAGAACATCCACAGGTTGCGATGGATTCAGCCAAACCTTTCCAGCAGCTGTTGCTAGCGGGCCTTGGCAACACGAGCTTTGTTATTGATCGCCTCAGTCATGCCGTGAAGAGATGGAATGAAGTTCAAGTGACATTCAGCTTGTGCAAGTCACTCCGTTAGTTGGATAGAATGAGGCAGGAAAGAAAAACATCTTGGACATTCGTGAGCAACAGGATCACGCAAATTGTTCTTTGATCTATTCAGCCACTTTAGGCACTACAGCAGGTTGACGGCAGATGAACAATAGAATCACACCCTAACTTATTTGATTGGTACCGCTGGTTTCGATATGCCTTTCGAAGATGTTGTTCTTGGTGCCCACATTAAGTATTTTTTTACCTGCCAACAATCAATTAGCAGTTAGCCCTTTAAGCTCATAATCAACTCCTGCATATGATTAATCCAAATGAATCAACAGACCAGCATTTCGAGTCTGGACTTTGACGGTGACTATGGCCTTCAATATCGATCTTCCATTCGTGGCTCAATTGCTGGTTACGAAACATTTTTGGAGTTAGCAGCAAGCACCATAAAATCGCAATGCCAAAAAGCGAGGCAATGTCTTGTAATTGGTCCAGGTGCTGGAGAAGAACTAACGCTTTTACTGCAAGTACTTCCAAAAGCTCAATTTACTTTAGTGGAGCCCAGTGAACAGATGCGTTCGTTCTGCATGAAAGAACTAGAAAAAATCAATGCGGCTACACGTTGTTCTTGGATACCAAGCACCTTGGCCAAAGCTAGGGAGGGGTTAACAGCGAAATCATTCGATGCCTTCATCGCTCTCAACCTCATGCATCTTTTCCCGCCAGCGGAACAGATAGAAGCATTTGATCAACTCAGTTCCCTTGTCGACCAGGGGGAGCAATGTTGCTAAGCAGCTACAGCGAAGACCAGAACAAGCTTAGTAATGATCTAATCGTTTCCATCGCTACAGAACGTCTACGCATTCGAGGGCTTAATGAGGAACAAATCAAAATGATTCTTTCAGCTCGGAATCAATCAGTATTTTCTTTTGACCCCATTAATCTACCAAGTAACCCTAAGATCAAAGATTTGGGAGTTCCGTTACAAATCATGCAAGTAGGCTTAATTCGGATGTGGCTATGGATACGAGCATCAACAGGTGATTAAGCAGAGAGTGCTTCCGTCTTTGTGGTGTGAGTGGTTATGGCCTTAACTATCAAATTGGATCAACGACAAGACCACGGACATCTAGCTCAGAGGCAGAACAGCACTAACCCCCACCCGACCCAACTTTCTCTCATTCAAAGCAAAACAGCAGCGAAAAATCGCAACCCTTCTCCTTGCTCTCGGCTTAGCCAACCAGAAAGACACCAATGAGCTGCACGGCACGATCGACTGGCTGGAACAACAGCAAAGGCAACTGAAACAGCAGAAATAACCCAAGCACAGGCGAAAGCTGCATCTCCTGCCAGAATCATGTTGATTAATCATTGAGATTCAGTGCGCGACATCTTCATCAGTGCAGCCGTCTTTGTGATGTGCGTGGTTGTGGCCTTTGTCAGCCAGATCGTGTCACCCTCAGTTGTGGTCGCCGACAGCAATCTGAACGCCGTGCAGGCGGAGGTGCGAACTGGCGAGCCAGCTGCTTTGAGCATGGCAGTGCTTGAACTCGACCCCGACGATCCCAACCCAACACTGTTCAAGATGGCAATCAACGGCTCCAAGGCAGATGCCGCTGAAATCGATGCCACGCAAGCCAATGCCTCAGCCCTTGGCGGCCCAATCGAAGCAGAACCATCCCAACTAACAGCCAGTGGTCTAAGCATCACTGAGATCAAGATCGGCGATGGCCCGGAGGCCACAGCAGGCCAAACCGTTTCCGTGAACTACCGCGGCACACTGGAAAACGGCCAGGAATTCGACAGCAGCTACAAACGTGGGCCGTTCGAGTTCCCCCTCGGTGCTGGACGAGTGATCAAAGGCTGGGATGAAGGCGTTGCTGGCATGAAGGTGGGCGGCAAGCGCAAGCTGGTCATCCCCCCAGAGCTGGGCTATGGAAGCCGCGGCGCAGGCCGTGTCATCCCTGGCAACGCCACATTGATTTTCGAAGTCGAACTACTTGGCATCAAATGATCTAAACGCTGAATAGAAAATCAAATCAAAAGCAAACCCAATTAGCAATCAGCCTGGGTAGGCTCAGATTGGCTTTCTCTACCTGCCAGATGTTGCGCTCGGCACTTTCCACACTTCTCAGCAGCCTGCCGGCCCGTTCGGTCCAGGCTCACTGTGATGGCCCTTGCGGCGTTTACGATCCCGCCTCGGCAAGAGTCTCAGCTGAAGCCGTCGTATCGATGACCAAAAAGCTGCTCGAACTGCAGCCTCCCTCAGGCAACGATCCGGCTGCTTGGGCGGCTTACAACAACACCTTCTCCCGCTTCGTCGCCATCAAGGAAGAACAAGCTCAGCAAACCAAGAACGAGCTGCTGATCCTCTGGACGGATTATTTCAAGCCAGAGCATCTGGCAACTTTCCCGAATCTGCATGACATCTTCTGGAAAGCGGCCAAGCTCTGCAGCGCTTGCAAGGTCAACATCGATCAATCCAAGGCAGATGAACTGATCAAAGCTGTGGAAGCCATTCACACGATGTTCTGGAAATCCAAGGGTCGCAATGACGCCTGGGTGAGAGCCAGTTAAGCCAACAAGCACGGTGCCAACAGCGAACTGGCGTTCGCTGTTCCTGCTGCTTTCAGGTCTTCGTCGCCACGCTCGTGTCGATGGACACTCAATGAGCCCCAGCCTTGCCCCTGGCGACCTGGTGATCTTTCAACCGATCACCAGCGATGACAGGCGGCTCAAGGCAGGCTGTGTTGTGGTTGTCCGTCATCCGTTGCAACCAGCAACCCTGCTGATCAAACGCCTGATTGCAATCAACAATGCCGGGCTGGAACTACGTGGTGACAACGAGCAAGCAAGCACAGACAGCAGGCATTTCGGTTTGGTGAATCGCGACAACCTCCTTGGCATCGCTGAATGCGTATTGCGTGTTCCCTTCAGCGCATAAGAGGCCAGCAGATTAGGCAATCAAAGAAGCTGAGGGGATGTTTTCTGCAACCAAAAGAAGCCCGTGATGATCGATAGCCCACCGGTTGATCCCACCAGCAAGGGCAAGGCACGACGCCCCACACGCAATGTGGCTAAGGAAATCGCACCAACAACCGCGACCATCGCTGCGATGGAACCCAACAGATAAGCCGCCATATAGATCAAAGCCCCGAGAGGAGGCAAGGCCAGTGCGGGAATGACTGCAAGTAGATGGCTGGCCCCAGCCAAGCCATGAAGGAGACCAAGACTGCTCGCTGCATGAGCATGTCGCCCGTGCTTGTGTCGCCCACGCAGATGCAGGTGCACATGTTGATGGTCATGGGCGTGACCATAGTTTTGCTGATGCGTGTGCTGATGGGTGTGGATATCCAGGCCAAGAGCAGTACGAATCGCCATCGCTCCAACCACAAGCAACGCCACTCCCACGCAGAATTCGGCCCAGGAGGACATGCGCTCGATATGGACGAGGTCTTTCAAAACAATGGCAATGGTTGAAAGAACCAGAACACCTGTTGAATGGCCAATCCCCCACGCAAGGCCACTGCGTAATGCCGTAGCCGGCTTACGCAATGCGCTCGGCGCGATGGCAACAAGATGATCAGCACCACCCACCACATGAAGGGCTCCAGCAGCGAAGCCCGTGAGGATGCTGATCAGCATGAAATCGAAACAGTCACGAACAAGTCTGACGGATTGAGGGTGGAATTGCGCTGATGCCACTGCTGAACAGATCAGACGCTATAAGCATTGTGGGCAGACTCTGCTCATGAATGGGCCTTGAGCAGTTCGTCGCGCAGAGAAGCAAGAAAATCAACAAAACGATCGGCTTACCTCTTGCTCAGCAAACAAGCGTTGAGAGCGCTCGTTGATCAGAGCTCGCATCTGAGTAGCGAAGTCGTCGTCTGCAAGCAAGCGCACTGATTTCTCAACATGATCTGCAGGCAAAGAGGCAATCAGCTCAGGCAACTCACGAACCTCGAGCATCGCCAACTTGTGTCGTCATCAGATGAAGGCTGTTGAATCGAAACAACAGGACAACCCCTGGAAAATGCCTGAAATATGTAGACAATCAAAAACAGAAGGATGACACATATGAGCAACAAACAGAATTAACGCATCAAGGAAGCGGCGACAGAGCTCGAGAAACCGCCAACCAAAACAAGGACCTTAAAGAAACTCACCCAGACCTCAACCAAGCGCGTCTTGAGCTCAAAGAGCAACGGCTCATCCTTCACTCACAGCAAGCTCACATCAACCTCTTGGAGTGGCAATTCATCGCAACGATTGCTCAAATAAAAGAGAAAAAATGATCAGCTGTTGCTTGTTCCTTCGTCTCCAATCATCAGCTGCTGTAAGCCAGCACAAACATCCGACTGACGCATCAGGGCTTCTCCTACCAACACAGCTTCAGCGCCTACTGCCTGAACCCTGTCCAAATCAGCACGGTTAAACAAGCCCGATTCACTCACCAACAAGACACCCTGCTGCTGCAATCGAGTAGCGAATTGCTTGCTCAGTGTTTCAGTGGTTTCAAGGTCTGTCTCAAAGGTGGTGAGATCACGATTATTGATGCCAATCAGTGGGAAACCACCAAGGTTGAGAACCCGTTCAAGTTCCTCAGCATCATGCACTTCCACTAAGACAGTGAGTCCAAGACTGTTGGCAACCTTGCTCAAATACGTCAGATCCTGATCAGAGAGGATCGCCACAATCAACAAGGCAGCATCTGCACCTGCAGCACGCGCCTGATAAAGCTGATATGGCGTCAGGATGAAGTCCTTACATAGCAGTGGTAGTCCAACCGTCTGCCGCACCTCAACAAGCACCTCAAATCCACCCTGAAAGAAGCTCTTGTCGGTCAGCACAGACAAGCAACTAGCACCACCTTCCGCATAGGCATTGGCGATCAAAACAGGGTCAAAGTCCGCACGGATTACACCTTGACTTGGGCTGGCCTTCTTCACTTCAGCAATCACTGCCGGAACCACCGAAGCCTGACGCAAGGCAGCAATGAAATCTCGAGGGATGGGCAAGTCTGCGATCTGAGATTTAAGCGTCTCTAGAGGTACGCGCTGTCTTGCCGTCTCAACCTCACGGTCCTTCTCCCAAACAATCTTCTCAAGAATGTGGCGCGGCTCAGCATCGGCGTGGGGAATGGCGTACTGCAAATGCGCCACCTTGACGCTTGGATTGGGCGGACGTCTACGGATCTCCATAGGGTGATAGTGCAATTAAAAACAGTGAACCGCAGGGGCTAAGACCTGCTTGAAGAACAGCGGCCTAGGAAGCACTGGCCGATGCAACAACCGCCTTGGCCAGCTGTTTGGCCGCCTGTTTATAGGCCACTTCCACCACTTCACTCAGGGTGGGATGGGTATGCACTTCAGTGGCCAATTGAGCCACGCTCTGACGACGTGCCACCGCATTGGCCACCTCCTGAATCAAATCGGCGGCGTGCAATCCATAGATATGAGCACCAAGAACTTCACCGCTGTCCTTGCGGAACAACAACTTCATCAATCCATCACTCTCCAGCTCTGCTAGTGCTTTGGAATTGGCCTTGAAGTAGCTGCGCACACTCCCCAACTCAAACCCATCCTTGGCAGCAAGCTCTTTGGCATCGGCTTCACTCAACCCCACGGAGCTGATCTCCGGATGAGTGAAGGTCGCCGCTGGAATGCTGCGGTAATCAATCGTGCGGGAGTGCCCCTGAATGTTGTCGACAGCAAGCGTGCCCTGTGCTGCGGCTGTATGGGCCAACATCAGCTTGCCAGTGACATCCCCCACGGCCCAAAGATGAGGTAGCGGCTTTCCGTTGACCAAGACCCTCATGCTGTCGTCGATCGGCACAAAGCCGCGATTGGTCTCCACCCCAACCGACTCAAGATTGAGCCCCTTGCTACTTGGCACCCGACCAGTAGCGACGAGCACCGCATCCACCTCCAAACTGTCCACCAGCTCACGGCTTTTCATCTCCGCCAGTTCGATCCTTACCGGGCAGCCAGGGATCACCTTGCTAGCCAGCACACCAGCACGTGCATCGATGTCACGTCCTTCAATCAAATGCCGAGCTGCCATCTTGGTGATGTCGGGATCAAAGGTTGGCATGACACGATCCAACGCCTCAATCATCGTGACTTCACAGCCGAGAGCCGTATAAACATCGGCAAATTCAAGGCCGATATAACCACTGCCGATAATTGCAATCCAACGCGGCAGCCATTCCAAGTTCACGGCTTCATCACTGGTAAAAACCGTGCGTCCATCCGTTTCAATCCCAGGGGGCACGAATGGATCAGAGCCTGTGGCAAGGATCACATCCCTGGCAGTGAGCAGCCGATCCACTCCACTTTTCTCTCTTAAGCCAATTCGCTGGCTCCCCTCCAATCGTCCATGGCCACGCAGGATCGTGACACCAGCCCGCTGCAGCGTTTTGGTGAGGTTGGTACGAATCGTGGCCACCAACTGGTTGGCATGGTCAGCAATCTTCTGGCGTTCAAAACGCACCGGTGCAGCATGGATGCCGAAACCAGATAGATGTTCAGCATCAGCCAGCTCACGCACCCTTCCACTGGCAGCAAGCAATGCCTTAGAGGGCACACAGCCTCGATTCACGCAAGTGCCGCCCATATCACCTGATTCCACAATCGCCACCTTGAGTCCATCATCAGCGGCATGCTTGGCGGCATCAAAACCGCCGTAACCCGCACCGATCACGATCACATCGAAGTCGAAACTGGCTTCGCTCACCCGAACTACTGCGTGGAGAAGGTCATTGTGGCTCGTCGCCGCTCAAACAGTAGTGGCACAGCCACCGCCGCCACGTTGAGCGACTCAACTGCTGCGCTATGCGGCAAGGTCACGCAATCAGTACAACACGCCTGCAGACGCGGATGCAGGCCGGATCCCTCATTGCCTAGCACCAACACAGTCGGTTTTCTCCAGTCCAGCTGCCAATAAGGCAAACAAGAATGGGCTGCAGAAGAGCCCGGCACCATGGTGGCCACGACCTGTAAACCGCGACTAGCAGCACATTCAAGCTGCTCAGCCAACTGCTCCACGGCCTCCTGCCCTGATGACCCGAAGCGCTGATAGGGCAACTGAAGGATGGCCCCCGCCGAAGCCCTCAGCACTTTTGGGCTAAGGGGATCCGCCCCGGACGCAAGCCAAATCGCCTCCACCTCTGCCGCCAAGGCTGTTCGCAGCAAGGTGCCAAGGTTGCCAGGATCCTGCAACCGATCCAAAGCCAACACAAACTTGGCTTGATTAACAGCCTGAGGAAGAGAGTCAAGGGGTACAAGGCTCGCGACACCATCTGGACTAACTGTCGTCAACGAAGCCTCCAAAACACTTGGGGTGACCTGATGAATCAAGGTTTCTGCAGGCAAAGCCTGCACAAGATCCCCATGACGCTCCAGCCAAAAATTTGTCGCCACAATCTCTTTAGGACGGTGTGTGGTTCGCAACACTTCCTGAAGCAGGTGGGTTCCCTCAAGCAGCAGCAAAGCCTGCTCTTGACGGCCTTCGCTGCTAGCGAGGAATTTCAATCTCCGCACCAGAGGATTGCGGCGACTTGAAATCAATAGCGAGGTATTAGCTCCGATCTACAGAACCTCAGAATGTTGCTTGCTGACGCACTTTCAAACCTTCATTCAGGACAAGCTGTTCGCCATCAATATCAAGCCCATTGACTGCTGCGATTTCACCCTTCAAGCCTTCAGCAGCAAGACTTTCAATCATCTTTTTGATGACTTGATCTTCCACAGTGGAACTGTCTAAATCATCAGGAGTTAGACGCTCAAGGAAGCGACCCACTTTTGAAGCCACCAACTCCGAAGCATTGGTAATCTTGAGCACAATCATGGATGCAGCTTGAGGTCGATTACTCATTCAAGATAATGCGGATGGGGAGACTTGAACTCCCACACTATTGCTAGTACTAGTACCTGAAACTAGCGCGTCTACCAATTCCGCCACATCCGCTGGTGTGCGTCGCGCAAGCGACATCATGACGATAAGACATCGACTGCCTGCCAGCTTTATATCAACCTGACAGTTTTGAACCAGTTTGAGGTCTGGACGTCTAGAC
Source organism: Prochlorococcus sp. MIT 1306 (assembly GCF_047304515.1). NCBI lineage: Bacteria > Bacillati > Cyanobacteriota > Cyanophyceae > Synechococcales > Prochlorococcaceae > Prochlorococcus > Prochlorococcus sp. MIT 1306. The sequence continues at coordinate 1,424,594 of NZ_CP138959.1, forward strand.
TGTCTCAGGTGTAATTGTCAATATGTCTTCGTTCAAGAATAATTAACGGGACATGCCCGCAGCGTTATCCATATCTCAGGAGATTCTCAAGCCTCATCTGGAGATTCAAGGCGGACATACTCTTTCCAGAGAGCTGAAAGTCAGCGGAGCTAAGAATTCTGCTCTCGTTCTGATGACCTCAGCCCTTCTCAGCGAAGGCCCTCTTGAGCTGCACAATGTTCCCCAGCTCACTGATATCCAGGGGATGGCAGACATCCTTTCCTCCTTGGGGGTACGTGTAAAACGGAGTCAGGAGACCGTTTGGCTACAGGCTGATGACCTTCATCACGCCGAACCTCCCTACGATCTAGTCAATGGACTGAGAGCTAGCTTTTTCTGCATCGGCCCACTGCTAGGACGACTCGGTCACGCCAAAGTCCCCCTGCCGGGTGGTTGCCGCATCGGAGCCCGGCCTGTTGTTGAGCACATCAGAGGGCTTAAAGCTCTTGGTGCCATGGTGAAAGTTGAGCATGGCGTTGTCACAGCTTCAGTACCAGGAACGTCACGACGACTTAAAGGTGCTGCAATCGTGCTCGACTGCCCAAGTGTCGGTGCAACCGAGACCATTCTCATGGCATCTGTGTTGGCGGAAGGCACTAGCACCATCGAAAACGCTGCCCAGGAACCTGAGGTTCAAGACCTGGCCAAAATGCTCAATGCCATGGGTGCTCGTGTAAGCGGTGCTGGTGGTCCAATCATCACCATCGAAGGAGTTGAACGTTTACACGGCTGCAACTATTCGGTGATCCCTGATCGCATTGAAGCAGGGACCTTCCTGATAGCAGCGGCAATCACCCGCTCGATTGTTCGAGTGTCTCCAGTCATCCCTGAGCATCTCAATGCCGTGCTCCAGAAACTGAGAGATTGCGGCTGCACCCTTGAGATTGACAAGCAAGGAATCACGCTTATCCCGGGAGATCTTCATGGTGTTGACATCATCACCCAACCTTTCCCAGGCTTCCCAACGGACTTGCAGGCCCCCTTTATGGCCCTGTTAACCACAGCCAAAGGCACAAGCGTGGTGACAGAAAAGATCTACGAAAACCGCATGCAGCATGTCGCTGAGCTGCAACGAATGGGCGCTTCGATTCGTCTTCAAGGAAACACAGCTGTGGTCGAAGGCATTCCCCAGCTCAGTGCTGCACCAGTCAGTGGTAACGACTTAAGAGCCGCAGCGGCGCTCGTTTTAGCAGGTCTTGCCGCACGCGGCATCAGTCAAGTTGATGGCCTCAACCACCTCGATCGCGGTTATGACGGGATTGAAACCAAATTGAATGCATCTGGAGCCCATATCCTTCGGCATCAGCCCTCAGGATGACCCTGGCATAACATCACCTCCAAGGGAGCGTGGCGGAATTGGTAGACGCACTGGATTCAAAATCCAGCGCCTTCGGGCATGTGGGTTCAAGTCCCACCGCTCCCACTGCTGTGATGGGCACCTACAAACGTTTTCCCGTCACTCTGTTACGCGGGAAAGGATGCTGGGTATGGGATGACCATGGTCATCAATACCTTGACGCTGTTGCCGGTATCGCGACCTGCGCACTCGGTCACAGTGACCGGGCCCTGCGTCGCTCTCTTGGCCAGCAGCTGAAACAACTTCAGCATGTTTCCAATCTGTATCGGATTCCTGAACAAGAGGCTCTTGCCCATTGGTTAGTAGAAAACAGCTGCGCAGACAGCGTGTTCTTCTGCAATTCCGGTGCAGAAGCCAACGAAGCCGCCATCAAGCTGGCTCGCAAACACGGTCATCGCCGTCGCGGCATTGATCGGCCAATCATTCTCACCGCCAATTCCAGTTTCCACGGCCGCACACTTGCCGCCATAAGTGCCACAGGTCAGCCCAACTACCACAAAGGTTTCGAACCCATGGTTGAGGGCTTTGAATTTTTCCCGTTCAATGACCTCCAAGCCTTTGAGCAGCAGCTAAATCGCCTCGAAGCTCAGGGGCCCTCCGTTGCCGCCGTGCTAATCGAACCACTGCAAGGTGAGGGTGGCGTCAATCCAGGCGAAGCAAGCTTCTTCCGGCGCCTTAGAGAACTCTGTAGCCAGCATCAGATCCTGCTGATCTTTGATGAAGTTCAGGTCGGGATGGGCCGTTGCGGTCACTGGTGGGGGTATCAGCAGCTTGAGGTCGAACCAGATGCCTTCAGCTTGGCCAAAGGACTCGGGGGAGGCCATGCCATCGGAGCGTTGCTTGTCAAACAGCATGCTGATCTTTTCGAACCAGGTGACCACGCCAGTACTTTTGGCGGCAATCCCTTTGCCTGCAAGGCAGCTCTCACAGTTGCCAAGGAGATAGAACGACGGGGTTTGATCGCAAAGGTCCAGCAACGAGGTGCTCAGCTTCGCGAAGGCCTCACTGACCTGGTGCAACGTTTCCCGAGGCAACTCAAAGGGGTAAGAGGCTGGGGGCTACTGCAGGGATTGGTGCTCCAAGACGAAAGCACATTCACAGCACCAAATGTCGCCCAAGCCGCCCTTGAAGAGAAGCTACTGGTGATAGCAGCAGGCCCAAAGGTTGTGCGGATGGTGCCGCCGCTGATCATCAAACCAAGCGAAATCCGCCAACTGCTCCAACGTCTGGAGGCCACCCTGGCGCACTTCCGCTAAGTGGCCAAACCCACAAGTCCAAGCAAGGAAGATTTAAGCGATCTGATTCCTCGTTTTGATCAGCGGGGGATGGATCTTGGCCTTGAGCGCATGCAACAAGCACTGCAGGCCATGGGAAACCCCTGTGCCTCTATTCCAGCCATTCAGGTCGTAGGGACCAATGGCAAAGGGTCTATCGCCAGCTTCATTGCCAGCAGCCTTAAGGCTGCTGGCATTCGCGTGGGGCTGACCACCTCTCCTCACCTCGTGAGCTGGTGTGAACGGATCAGCAGCGATGGTGAGCTGATCTCAATCGTTGAGCTACGCCAACGACTCACCGCCCTTCAACCCCTTGCCCAAACCCACCGACTCACCCCCTTCGAGCTGTTGATGGCCACGGCTTTTGACTACTTCAGATCCCGCGAGGTAGAGCTGCTTGTGCTTGAGGTGGGCCTCGGAGGACGCCTCGATGCCACCACAGCTCATCCATACAGACCAATCATTGCCATGGCCAACATCGGCCTCGACCACTGCGAACACCTTGGTTACAGCCTTAAAGAGATAACAGCAGAAAAAAGCGCCGTCATCAGTCCTGGGGCTGCTGTCATCAGTGCTCGTCAACAAGCTGAAGTGGCGAGCATTCTTGAAGACAAGGCAAAACATCAACAGGCCCGCTTGCAATGGGTTTCACCCCTCCCAGATGACTGGACCTTGGGCTTGCCAGGAGTCCTGCAACGGCAGAACGCGGCGGTAGCCAAGGGTGCTCTTGAATCCCTGGCCCCACTTGGCTGGCGGCTTAATGAAGACGTCATTCGCACAGGTCTGGCCCACGCCTACTGGCCTGCACGACTACAAAACATCCGTTGGCAAAGCCAGCCCGTGCTGATTGATGGTGCCCATAACCCACCAGCAGCCGAACGGTTGGCCCACGAGCGGCAGCAGTGGAGCAATCAAGAATTTGGGGTTTGCTGGGTGCTTGGTCTACAGGCCCACAAGCAAGCACCAGCCATGCTTCGCCATTTACTCAAGCCAAGCGATCTGGCTTGGATCGTGCCGGTGCCGGAACACTGCAGCTGGACGCAGCACCAACTCGCAGCACACTGCCCGGACCTATCAAGCCAACTCCAATCTGCTGACAATGTTGAACAGGTCTTCTCCATCCTGCTCAAACAGAATCGATGGCCAAATCCTCCTCCAGTTGTAGCTGGTTCCCTCTATTTATTAGGTGATCTTCTCGCAAAGCAAACCATCAAGGCAGAGTGAGAGGTGCTGCCGTAAAGCCGATGCCGAGCTCGTTGTCGCAACGTCAAAGCCTGATGACGTTTCTGGGCTGGATGCTATGCCTGCTGATCGCTATCCCTGCGCAGGCTCTCGACACCAGTTCAGGGGTTGGGCTACAGGATCAAGCTCTATTCCAAGAACGACTGGACTACACCCTCACCAACCAAAACGGGAAAGACTTCCACGCACAAGACCTCTCCAACACATCCTTCGCTGGTGCCGTTGCAAGAGCTGCCGACTTCAGCAACAGCAATCTGCGTGGCGCGATCCTCACCCAAGGAACCTTTACCCAATCAAACTTCAGCGGCGCTGACCTCTCTGATGCACTGATGGATCGTGTCGACTTCGTCGATACGGATCTGCGCAATAGTGTCCTCAAAGGGGTGATTGCCTCAGGCAGCAGCTTCGCAGGAGCGCAGATTGATGGTGCCGACTTCAGCGATGCGCTACTCGATCTTGATGACCAGCGCCGCCTTTGCCTTGATGCCGACGGCATCAACCAAATCACCGGCATCGCAACCTTCGAGAGTTTGAATTGCTGAACGAATGGCTGCTACAAGCAGCCCCTCAACTTGCCTGGATTGAGAAGACCCTTGGGGTCATAACGACGCTTAGCCGCCACCTGATCGGCATCAACAACCCCAAGCCCGCCATCCTCAACAGTGATCACATGCGGGTTGAACACAACAGCCCCAAGCTGCCGACAATCGTTCATCAGCTGCTCCAACGACTGCCGACCACGCCAGCGGACGATGGGTAACGCAGCCAGGCGTTGAACACCCTGCTGGCGCACCGCCTCCAGATGCCAAAGAAGATCATCGCCCCATTGCTGCTTGAGAACCTGCATCGCAGCCAACTCAGGCTGTGGCAAAAGCATCTGCAAGTAGGTCCAGTCGGGATCTACAGCACGCATGTGCATCGTGGTGTGGTTCCAGGTGAGCTCACGCAACCCTGTGCCACCCCGATCAGTCTCTGGGCCCCATACCTTGCAATGAGCTCCTGCCGCTGCTGCCAGACGCTTCAGGGTGCTAACACCATCGGGAGCCACGAGTAGCAGCAGGCGATGCTGACCATTAGAAGCACCACACCAGTGAGGCAGCTGATCGACGATTGGTCGCTCATGCAAGCTACAAAGATGCAGATCAACCGCTGCACGAGTACAGCGGAGCGCAAGGGCCACGGCCTCTGACCAATCATCACAATCGATCATCACTTCCTGCCAGGGCACAGCCGGAGCGGTTGCCAAGCTCAAGGCCGTGATGATGCCATTGCTGCCGTAAGCATGATTGAGGGCCTCCGATCCAGCCGCATCCAACTGCAACTGTTGGGGCGAATCCTCAGCGGTCACGACCTCCAAAGCCAACAGATGGCCTGGATCCCGCAAGAAACCCCAGCGCACAGAACCAATCCCACCCGAGCCGCCAGCCACGAATCCACCCACCGAAGCACTTCGCCAGCTAGATGGCAGCAAACGCAGCTGCCGACCATGGCGAGAAAGATGTTGATCTAGATCGCGCAGCAAACAGCCCGACTCCACCGTCACTACTCCCGTGTCGGGATCGAGATGCCGAACCTTAGACAGTGCACCCATCAGCATGACCACCCCCCCCTGGAGAGGAACGCACTGGCCGTAGTTCCCTGTTCCTGAACCTCGCAGGGTTAACGGGATGCCATTCCTCGTGCAAGCACCAGCCACAACCGCCACCGCCGCCACCGTATGGGGGCGGACAACAACATCGGCGCAACAGCCCTCCAGCTGCTCTCGCAATACAGGAGAGAAGTCATAGGCATCCCTTGAAAAGCGCTTCAACTCAACCGGCGCATCAATGAGCTCCAAATCAGCAACGGCCGTCAGCTCGGCACAACAATCGGCAAGGAGTCTGGTGCTGGTCATCGGCCAAACCGCTAAGACAAATTGATAGCGGCAATCCATCGACAGAGCAAACGTTAAGCAGCCAAGCAAGCCTCCAAAGCGGCTAAATCTCTAGACCTAGCAGCTAATTCAACTTTAAAAATATAAGAAAACTAGCCCCTACCCAGATCTCCAAAGCCACTATTAGTGACTAGATCTAAATAATATCTCTACCCGTAGAATCATAGTTGCATCTGCAAGTTCCATAATCAATACCAGTTTCTCCGTTAAAGCCCATCAGCCTTAATAGGCTCACAATTTTAGGGCTAAATCTTCTCTTTCAGAAGGCTTAATGCCTTGAATTCCGTCATTGCTACGAAGCCATGCTCCCTTCAGCATTACAAATAAATATCGCCTAATTAATTCTTCAATCGCTCAAGCCAAGGATCAAAAAAACAATAATGTGAATCCCAACTCAAAAGACTTCAACATTCAAACAATAAAATACCTACTCTTTCTTGATTGAGGAAAGACGCTTATTGGTCTAGGTCTTGCAGCCAGTTTCCATCAACAATCACCTCCCGGCGGGGTGGAGTAGCTAGGGCCTCAGCCCAGCTGCCAGCCTCCAAAAGGAGCAGGTTAGCTGGGCTGCCTGGCTGCAATGTTCCGTCCCACGACAGGTTCATCACCCTGGCCGCAGCTGTGGTGAAAGGAGCAAGCCCTAAGCGCTGCCAAGGTGCCAGATGAGCCAAAGGCAACGCAAAAGCCATCAATGCCAAAGGGTCAAAGTTGCCAGCCGGGAACCAGGGGTCTTGAACGTTGTCGCCTCCCACAGCCACAGTTACACCTGCCAGCTGGAGTTGATGGATGGGTGCCAGAGGTCGCTCCACAGGAGTGCGACGAGGTTGCTTCGACAACAACCAGCCATTGGTCAGCGGCAGAGACACCACATTGAGTCGATGATGCGCCATCCGATCAGCCAAACGTCGCACTGCTCCCGGCGGCAGCAACCCCATGCTGCTGGCATGACTACAAGTGATCGGCACTGTGATTGACATGCGATCAAGCACCAGCAGCAGTTGCTTTAAGCCAGCCGCAGGGTGGCTTTGCGACTCATCAATGTGAAGGTCAATGCCACAGCCCAAGCGATCGGCAAGTTGCAGCATCTGCCGCAATGAATCTCGCGTCTTCCCCGGATCAAAAGGGGGCAAAACCACACCACCCAGCAGACCTCCTACCTCTGCAACCCGACCCGCTAGCTGATCGCCTTCGCGGGTGCTCCAGTGCTCAATCGGCACCAGAGCAACCCATTGCAACTCCATCCACTCTTGCCACTGACGCTGTAGATCCAGCAAAGCCTCCCAGCTGCTATCGGTAGCTGGACCAAGGCTGTCGACATGACTGCGCATGGCTCTCAAGCCATACCTCAAGGCAAGCTTGAGAGATCTCTCAGCACGCTGCCTCACCCCAATCAACGTGCGGCTTTGACGCTCCTTAAAATTCGCAACCATGGCACCGCCATAGGTGCCCTGCAGGTTGGGAAACTCAAGCCAGGCGAATGCCTTGTCGAGATGAGCATGGGGCTCTGCCAACCTCGGCAAGAGCAGCCGCTTCGGCGATAAAACATCAGCATCAATCAGCTCAAAAGAGCAGAGGCGCCCGTCCTGCCAACAAATGCGAAGAGGACATAGACCCTCGGCGGTGCCCCTTGCTGATAAGACATCCACTTCCCTTGTCAACAAACCCCGCGGCACCCAAGCCTCGAGGCATCCCTTGCGCTCCTGGCTCACTCCACATTGCCCGGATCCGTCCGAGTCTGAATGGTCAGGAAACGCCCAGCGCCCGCAATGGTTGTCACGGTATAGGAGGGCAGACGCATCTTCGGGAGCAAATTCCGACCATCCAACTTGGTCGTGTAAAGACTGCCCAAACCAAAATTGAGTCTTGTGGTGAACTCTCCTGCAACGGATGCCAGCACCGGCTGTTGCGCTGCGATCAGCTCTGGACAATTTCTAATCCAAAGCCTCAACACCATCGGCAGCCCCTTCTGCTCACATAACTCCTCAGTCGCAAGTTCCACCAACTGATCACCTGCATAATCTCTGTAATCCTCCATGGAAGGGTTGGTCCAAACCAACACCGCACCACAACCTGCAAGGACTAAAACACCAGCCAGCCATGGCCCGGATGGCCAGCAACGTTGATCAAATGGGTTCAGCAGGATGGCTTCAAGGCGAATTGGTAAATTCTTACCGACGCGGCGGGCGTCGCCAAGTGGTTAAGGCAGCGGCTTGTGGCGCCGCTATTCGGGGGTTCGAATCCCCTCGCTCGCCCTCAACTCTTCCCATGACTTCACAAGAGTCAAAGCCTCCACAACGAGCAAGCCCCAGCTGCAACGCCTAGAAGCTCTTCGAAGCCTGCTAAGCGGTGTGATGGCCGCCTTCAGGAAGCCAGCTGATCATCAAGGCCTCGGTGCAGCCAAATCAAGCTGCATACGGGTGGCAAACAGCATCTACCAGCAATGCTGAAGACACTCCAACGGCTGAGCAACTCAACTAAATAAATAGCGCTCACAGACCTCATCTCCAAATCAACACAATCCATCAGGGCTCGACACACTGAAGGAGTTGATGAGATTGTTTCGATCGTTCGCTTCGCCTCTTGCAGTGGTCGCCACCTCCGCCCTCGCAACTAATCCGGCAACAACCGCACAGCATCAAGGCAGTTTCTGGATTCAAACCTTCGGTTGCCAGATGAACAAAGCCGATTCAGAGCGCATGGCCGGAATTCTTGAGGCGATGGGATACCACGAGGCGCCAGCAGAACTAGAAGCAGATCTCGTGCTCTACAACACCTGCACAATTCGCGATAACGCCGAGCAGAAGGTTTACAGCTACTTAGGACGCCAGGCCCGCCGCAAACGAACACACCCCCATCTGAAGCTGGTCGTTGCTGGTTGCGTAGCGCAACAGGAAGGAGAAGCGCTACTGCGACGAATCCCTGAACTCGACCTTGTGATGGGGCCCCAACACGCCAACCGCCTTGAAGCCCTACTCACACAGGTGGACAATGGTCAGCAGGTTGTCGCCACAGATGACAACCACATTCTCGAGGACCTCACCACAGCTCGACGGGACAGCACAATCTGCGCCTGGGTCAATGTGATCTACGGCTGTAACGAGCGTTGTACCTATTGCGTGGTGCCCTCCGTTCGGGGGAAGGAGCAATCAAGATCGCCAGAGGCGATCCGACTAGAGATCGAGGGCCTGGCCGCCCGTGGATTTCGGGAGATCACACTGCTTGGCCAGAACATTGATGCTTATGGACGCGATCTGCCCGGGATCACCCCTGAAGGCCGCCGCCAAAACACACTCACCGATCTTCTCCATCACATTCATGACGTGGAAGGAATCGAGCGCATCCGCTTTGCGACAAGCCATCCGCGCTACTTCACGGAACGATTGATCGAAGCTTGCTTTGATCTACCCAAATTGTGCGAACACTTCCACATCCCCTTCCAAAGCGGTGATAACGATGTGCTTAAGGCCATGGCTAGGGGTTACACAGTGGAGCGTTATCGACGCATCGTGAACCGAATCCGGGAGCTTATGCCCGATGCCGCTATCAGTACTGATGTGATCGTGGCCTTCCCAGGCGAAACCGACGCCCAGTTCCAAAACACCTTGAACCTCGTCGAGGAAGTGGGTTTCGACCAGGTGAACACCGCGGCTTACTCCCCCCGTCCAAATACGCCTGCAGCCACCTGGAGCAACCAACTCCCCGAAGCGGTGAAAGTGGAGCGACTCAAACAACTCAATGCGCTGGTGGAAGGCGTAGCCCTGCAGCGCAATAGCCGCTACTCCGGCAAGGTAGAGCAGGTGCTAGCTGAAGGGATCAATCCAAAAAAACCACAACAGCTGATGGGACGCACCCGCACCAACCGGCTCACATTCTTTGCGGCCGAAGGACCCCAAGGTTGCCGCTATAGCCCAGGCGATCTCGTCGACGTTCAGATCAACAGCGTGCGTGCTTTCTCCCTGAGCGGAACCCCTTGTGATCAAACCAGAAGTCGGCACTGATACCTTTGGTCGCTAACCCCCACGGCCTTGCAGCATCTCCATGCCTTCCTCCCGCACCTGTGTAGGCGTGGTGTTCGGCGGCGCGTCCGAGGAACATGCCGTTTCAATCCGATCAGCTATCACCGTGGTCGGTGCCCTACGCAGCGGAGTGAACAACAATCGCTTCGAGGTCATTGCGATTTACATCGACCAACAAGGCCGCTGGTGGCCAGCTGGCGTTTCCGAAGCAGTGCTGAAGCAAGGACAACCCGCCAAACCGGAACAACTGTCGACACCCCTTGCCCCGCAGGGCTTTACCAAACTGCCTGAAGGGAGCGAAAGGGTACAGGTCTGGTATCCAGTTCTGCATGGTCCCAATGGCGAAGACGGCACCGTGCAAGGCCTGTTCACCCTGATGGGACAACCTTTTGTGGGTTCAGGCGTACTCGGCTCTGCCCTCAGCATGGACAAGTTGGCCATGAAAGCAGCCTTCGCTGCAGCAGGGTTACCCCAGGTGCCTTACGTCGCCGTTGATGCCGCAGATCTCCTTGACACTGAATCGCGTCAAGGCGTCGCCAAACACTTGGAGGCCAAACTCAAATACCCATGTTTTGTCAAACCCGCCAACCTGGGTTCTTCTGTCGGTATCAGCAAAGCTCAAAACCGCAACGAGCTGCTTATCGGTCTCGATAAGGCTGCCAGCCTTGATCGGCGCATTGTGGTGGAGCAGGGAGTGAGCGCAAGAGAGCTTGAATGCGCTGTCCTAGGCAAGCGTGAGCTGCAAACCTCTGTCGTAGGGGAGATTTGCTTTGATGCGGACTGGTACGACTACGACACCAAATACAGCGAAAATTGCAGCCATACGCTCATTCCAGCGCCTCTACCAGAGGGAGTGGAAGCACAAATCCGCACACTGGCGTTACAAGCCTGTCGCTGCGTAGCCGCCCATGGCATGGCCAGGGTCGACTTTTTTTACAACGCTGCACGCAATGAAATTTGGCTCAATGAGATCAACACCCTGCCAGGCTTCACATCTCAGAGCATGTATCCAATGCTCTGGGAGGCTTCTGGTGTAACGCTCGAAGAGCTCGTGAGCCAACTTGTGATCACAGCGGGAGAATAAACAAGTTCCAACTTGATGGCATTCCGGACTTCCATCTTTGACCTGCCAATGATTCACGGTCTGCTCTGGTTCCCCCTGCTCCTGGTATTTGTGCTTCTCACTGCTCTCGGGTGGCTAGAGAGGCGGCGGCAAAACCTCTTCCGCGTCTGGGCTGAGGACTCTGAGCTATCTAAGCTTGACGGCTCAGGAGCTGCTCGACTGAGACAAGGCATGCTCAGCTGGAGCAGCTTTGAAGCAGGCCGTTTTCAAGAGCAGGGCAACTTTGAAGTCACCAAGTTGGAGATGCTGGAACTGATGGCCCTGACCTCAGGGGAAGCCCCTCTCACCCAAGAATCTCAGGGCCGTTGTCGACTTCGGCTGATCGGCAATGGCCAAGAAATGGATGTGCCCTTTGCCGATGCAGAACAGGCTCGCCGTTGGGTGGATCAGCTGATGGCCCGGGCACGCTGTGACCTGTGAGCTCATCCACCCCTGATCGACGGCCTGCAAACGGCCCAGGGGTAGAGAGGCGGCGCCGGTTGCGCCAACAACGCCGCCGAGAGCAACTGATCTACCTCTGGCGAATGTTGACATTCATCTCTATTACCGCAGGCCTGGGATGGGTACTACTCAGCCAAGGATGGAGCCTCAACAACGCCAAGCAAATCCATGTGCAAGGCAGCCGCAACATCCAAACAAACACCGTGATCAAGGCCGGTGAGCTCCACTTCCCCCAGCCACTTCTTGGTTTCAATCCCAAAGAACTAGAGCAGACCCTGCTGCGCAAACTGCCGCTCAACTCGGTCGTTGTGCAAAGGCGCCTACTCCCTCCAGGAATAGATGTGGCTGTTCAAGAACGAAAACCCGTTGCTTATGCACTAAGAAAACGCGCCTATGGCCAAGAGCAGGGCATGGTCGACAGCACTGCGATGTGGATTCCACTCAACGTGGCAAAACAAGGCGAGCGACCCTCTACAAACTTGACTGTGGAAGGCTGGACAGCCAGCAAACGGCAAGCCATTTCCCAGATACTTGAGCAACGAAATCAGCTTGGTAGCCCCCTAGAGCGAATCCTCGTAGCTCCTGATGGAGAGCTCAGCCTGCAAACCAAGACCCTTGGCCTGATCCAGCTAGGCAGCAATAGCACCCTGCTGAAGGAGCAACTAGAAACTGTGGCCCAATTGAGCAAAACCCTGCCGTCAAGTTTTCGCCATAAAACAGGCACAACCATCGACATGAGCGATCCCTCCAAACCGGAACTGCAGATGCCCCAACCTTCTAAGTGAGGTCAATCGTCCTGCAAGGCATGTCAAGCAAAAGCAATGCCAGATGACCTGAAATCGCCAACTGTCCGTTTCAGAGATGGCGCAAAAAATCAACTGTGTTGAAACTTTCAGCGAAAAGCTCCAACACGGACATAATGCATCAACACCTCAATGGTTCGACATCGACAATGGAGATGGCGATCAAAAACATGTCCGTGTCCACCTCAATGGAGACCGCAGGGATCCTTCCCAGCCAATCAGCTCGCATTGAAGTAATTGGCGTCGGCGGAGGCGGCAGCAATGCCGTCAACCGCATGATTCTCAGTGACCTCGATGGTGTGAACTATCGGGTCATGAATACAGACGCTCAGGCCCTGCTTCAGTCTGCAGCCAGTAACCGCGTGCAGCTGGGTCAGACCCTTACGCGGGGGTTAGGAGCTGGCGGTAATCCCAGCATCGGTCAGAAGGCGGCGGAGGAATCTCGAGCAGAACTGCAACAAGCTCTGCAAGGCGTCGATCTCGTCTTCATCGCCGTTGGCATGGGTGGCGGGACCGGCACTGGTGCCGCTCCAGTGGTTGCCGAAGTTGCCAAGGAAAGCGGCGCGCTCACTGTGGGCATCGTCACCAAACCCTTTAGCTTTGAGGGACGTCGTCGCATGCGACAGGCCGCTGAAGGCATTGGCCGCCTAGCCGATCATGTGGATACCTTGATTGTGATCCCCAACGACCGCATTAAAGACGTCATCTCCGAAGCTCCGCTTCAAGAAGCTTTCCGAAGTGCAGATGACATCCTGCGTATGGGTGTTAAAGGCATCAGCGACATCATCACCTGCCCTGGTCTTGTCAATGTGGACTTCGCCGACGTGCGTTCGGTGATGACCGAAGCCGGCACGGCCCTGCTGGGGATTGGTGAAGGTTCAGGACGTTCCAGGGCGATAGAAGCAGCCCAGGCAGCCATCAGTAGTCCGCTACTGGAGGCGGCCCGAATCGACGGAGCCAAAGGTTGTGTCATCAACATCAGCGGCGGTCGCGACATGACCCTTGAGGACATGACCTCCGCATCGGAAGTGATCTACGACGTGGTCGATCCAGAAGCCAACATCATTGTTGGAGCTGTGGTAGACGAGAAACTCGAAGGGGAAGTTCACGTCACCGTGATCGCCACAGGATTTGAAGGCAACCAGCCCTACCGGAGCGAACGCTCAATCAACAAGATTGCCTCTCAATCGATCTATAGCCAGCCTGAAGCAAACGAATCTGGTGCACGAATTCCCGAATTCCTGCGCAAGCGTCAACCTCGCAACGATAACGAGATCTAACCTTCGTCCATGTGGGTGACCCGGAGTCCACGCCTGTCACGAGCATCCCGTGTGGCTGCTACCTTCCGGTCCTGACCAGATTTAGGCGTCGCGGCCGCATGGGTCCGAGTCAACACGATGCTAGCAATGGACCCTCGAGGGCCTGGAAAAGCAGATGCGCCCCAGCGAATTAACTCAACTCAAGCAGGCCGGGCGAGCGATCAGCATCCTCACAGCCTGGGATGGTTTAAGCGCGGCCTTGGTTGAGGCCGCTGGAGCCGATGTGGTTCTAGTAGGAGACTCGCTAGCGATGGTGGCACTGTGCCATGCAACCACCCTGCCTGTGACAGTGGAGCAGATGCTCCACCACACCCAAGCGGTGGGTCGGGGTTTCACTCGCCCTCTGCCACAACAGCCCCTCGTCGTCTGCGACCTCCCATTCCTGAGCTACCAATGCGGAGAAGACAAGGCTGTAGCTGCAGCTGGAAGCCTGCTCAAGCACTCCTGTGCCGCCGCTGTGAAGCTAGAAGGAGCCGAGCCAGAGGTCCTAGCAGTCATTGAGCGTCTGGTGCGGATGGGGATCCCAGTCATGGGGCATTTGGGCCTCACTCCACAAGCAGTACATCGACTCGGCTACCGCCGTCAGGCGGAGGACCCTCGCAGCCAAGCGCAAATGCTGCAACAAGCAAAACAACTTGAGCAAGCGGGCTGTTTCGCCCTGGTGGTCGAACATGTGCCGAGTTCCATCGCTCGTTGCCTGAGTCAACAACTCACCATCCCCGTGATCGGTATCGGCGCTGGCGAAGATTGCGATGGACAGGTAAGGGTCACCGCTGACCTATTGGGACTGACTCCCAGCCAACCCCCCTTCAGTCCGCCATTGATCCAAGGTCGCCAGCTGTGCGTAGAAGCCCTTCAAGGTTGGGTGAAGCAATTGCATCAGCAGGCAGAGACTGCCACCACAACAACATCTCCACCAGAACCTGATTGCTGATGGCCATCCCCTCGGGATCACTGAGCTGCCAACGTCGTCCATGCAGCTCTAACCAGCCCCGATCCAACGCCGCCTGCCAGCGCACCTGCAACGACGGCAATAGAGCTTTGCACTGCTCATGAGTCCAGCCCCAAGCCCTACTGAGGGCCTCAAGATCAACTCCCTCACGGCAACGCAAACCCACCAACAACTGTTCATCCAGAGGTAAGGGTCTTGCCTGAGCCGCAACTAGAGAGGAATCCAGTCCTTCTGCCTCCTGAACCTCAATCCAGTTGCAGTAACCATCCCTTGTGCGCGGACGAGCCAGCCTCTGGCCCCAGGGCGCACTGGTCGCACCCTGACCAAACCCCCACCACCCTGCCCCACTCCAATACACGCGGTTGTGGCGTGAGGCGTGCCCTGGCAAGGCGTAATTGGAGATTTCATAACGGCCAAATCCTGCCTGACGAAGCAAGACACTGGTGGTCTGCATCTGCTCAGCGGCCAAATCATCATCGGGCAAATCCAACTCCCCCCGCCGCTGACGCCAAGCAAATACTGTGCCTGGTTCAACAGATAACTCGTAGATCGAAAGATGAGGTGAACCAGTATCAATGGCCTCAACAAGCTGTTGCTTCCATGCCACCAACTCCTGTCCAGGCAGGTTCTGGATGAGATCCAAACTCCAACTTTTCAGCTCTCCGCACTGATGAGCCTGATGCAACCATCCGCACGCCTCCAGTAAATGGTGGCGACGATGACGGCGCCCAAGCGTCTCGAGCACTGCATCATCGAAACTCTGCCCCCCCAAGCTCACCCTGTTGACACCAGCCGCTAGTACGGCCTCTAGGTAAGGCTGATCGAAACTAGCTGGATCCATTTCCAGTGTGATTTCTGCACCAAGCTGAACGCCAAACCGTTGCCGTAGCTGATCCAACAGGGCACCAATCTGAGCTGAGCTGAGCAGAGATGGTGTTCCGCCGCCGATGTAAACCGTGGCCAGCGTTGGCCCAGGCTTGACAAGCGCAATCTCCCGTTGCAATAGCTGCAGATAAGACTGAATCGAGGCGCTGCCAGAGCCCTTAGCCCCATTGGCATGATCGCCAAGAGGCACGACAGCGAAATCGCAATAAAAGCAACGCCGATGGCAGAAAGGAATGTGCAGATAGGCACTGCGAGGTGGCAACACAGCAGGACTGTCTCTCATCAATCAATCCGCAAAGGTGCGGACATCTGCCCGGGCCAAGCACCAGAGGATGGTGCATGCTGCCTGCATCCGGAGCGAGCAGACACGATCTGACCCCATGGTTGACCTGCTCATCCTGGTGCTGTTTCTGATCTCTGGCGCGGCCACTGGCTGGCTAGGAGTTGAGCTGTTGCCTGAACGGCTGCTGGAGCAAACGATCAACATCGATCGACTGAGGTTGGTCCTGAGTGGGTTGAGCGCCGGCTTTGGACTTTTGGCTGGATTCTTCTTCCAGCGACTGCGGCAAAGGCTGATGCAGCAGGTGCGCACCATGCCCACCGACCTCTTGGTCAGTCGAGCTGTAGGCCTCATTCTTGGCCTACTGGTTGCCAATTTGCTGCTGGCACCAATCCTGCTTTTGCCCCTCCCATTTGAGGTGGTGTTGGTGAAGCCTCTGGCCGCAGTACTGAGCAATGTCTTCTTTGGCGTCCTTGGATACAACCTGGCGGAGGTCCACGGCCGCACCCTGCTACGCCTGTTCAATCCCAACAGCACCGAGGCGTTACTAGTCGCCGATGGGGTTCTAACACCTGCCACTGCAAAGATTCTCGACACCAGCGTGATCATCGATGGCCGCATTCGTGGACTAATGGCATGCGGACTAGTGGAAGGTCAGGCAATCGTGGCCCAAACCGTGATTGATGAACTGCAACAGCTGGCCGATTCAAGCAATGCCGAAAAACGAGCCAAAGGTCGACGCGGTTTGAAGTTGCTCACTGAATTACGCGAAAGCTATGGCAGACGGCTGGTTTTAAACAGCACCCGATACGAGGGATCCGGCACTGACGAGCGACTGCTCAAACTCACCGCCGATACAGGCGGAATCTTGATCACTGCCGATTACAACCTCGCCCAAGTCGCCAAGGTCAAAGACCTCAAAGCAATCAACCTCAGCGAAATCGTGATCGCCCTGCGACCTGAAGTACAACCCGGCGACGAGCTGAAGCTCAAGATCGTCAAACAGGGCAAGGAAGACAACCAGGGGGTGGGCTATCTAGAAGACGGGACGATGGTAGTGGTGGAGGGCGGCAGAGAGGCCATTGGACAGCGGCTACCCGTTGTGATCACTGGAGCGCTGCAAACCCCTACCGGCAGGATGGTCTTTGGTCGGTTCGAGAAAAATCAGCCAACCCGCAAATCAAGTAAGACCAGCGAGCGCCCACCGGCTAACCCTCGCTAGTCTCCAAACTCCGCCAAAGATGTGCTGCAGATGACGGTGTCCGCTCCCTACTACGGCGAATCAAGCGTGATGCGTACACCGCCTCCGGATTTGCCATCGCTACTTCTCAAGGAACGCATTGTCTACCTAGGACTGCCCCTGTTCTCCGACGACGATGCCAAGCGGCAGCTGGGCATGGATGTGACCGAACTGATCATTGCCCAACTTCTCTATCTGGAGTTCGACAACCCAGAAAAGCCCATCTACTTCTATATCAACTCCACTGGTACCAGCTGGTATACGGGTGATGCCGTCGGCTTTGAAACCGAAGCTTTTGCGATCTGTGACACCCTGCGTTACGTCAAACCCCCTGTCCACACCATCTGCATCGGCCAAGCAATGGGCACGGCAGCGGTGATTCTCTCGGCAGGCACCAAAGGCCACAGGGCTGCCCTTCCCCACGCCTCAATCGTGCTGCACCAACCTCGCAGTGGGGCCCAAGGTCAAGCCACCGACATTCAGATCCGTGCCAAGGAAGTACTGCACAACAAGCAAGCCATGCTCAAAATTCTTGCCAGCAATACAGGCCGCAGCATTGAGCAGTTATCAAAGGATTCTGATCGGATGAGTTATCTCACCCCTGGAGACGCTGTCGAATACGGCATCATCGATCGGATTCTCAGCAGCCGTAAAGAGCTACCCAGTTCAGAGTCACTGAACTGATCGATCCACTGCAACCCTGGACTCAACCCTTCCAGGCTCTATCTCAGATCATTCCTAATCCAGTTCTGATTTCCTCCTTTCTTTTTTCACCATGCCGATCGGTACCCCAAGCGTTCCCTACCGTCTTCCCGGCAGCCAGATGGAGCGCTGGGTCGACATCTATACCCGCCTGGGGGTGGAAAGGATCCTGTTCCTTGGCCAGGAAGTCAGTGATGGTGTTGCCAACAGCTTGGTTGCCCAGATGCTCTACCTCGATTCTGAAGACAGCACAAAACCGATCTATCTGTACATCAACTCCCCAGGTGGATCAGTCACTGCTGGCCTGGCGATCTACGACACGATGAAATACGTCAAAAGTGATGTCGTAACAATCTGCGTTGGCTTGGCAGCTTCGATGGGCGCCTTCCTTCTCACTGCAGGAACCAAAGGGAAAAGACTCGCCCTGCCCCACAGCCGAATCATGATCCACCAACCTCTGGGTGGAACCAACCAACGACAAGCCAGCGACATCGAAATCGAAGCGCGTGAAATCCTGCGCATCAAAGACATGCTCAACCACTCCATGGCAGAGCTGACAGGTCAGACCTTTGAAAAAATCGAAAAAGACACCGACCGCGACTACTTCTTAAGTGCAGCCGAGGCCAAAGACTATGGCCTCATCGATCGTGTGATTGCCCACCCGAACGAAGCCTGAAAGTCCTGCCAACCGAAGCCAAAAACCAAGCCGCCATAACAATCAGGCATGCAGAACTTCACTGATTGGTTTAAGCCCTACCTGCTTTCGGATCAAAACGGACTGAACACGAGCGCGCTTCTCGATGAATTTTCCGACCTGGCCGGAAGCAGCCTCAAGGGACTTAGCCGCAATGAAGAGCGCATCGTCGATGCCTGCCTCCATGCCGTGCTCTGGGGATATCCCCTAGCCGAGACCTACCGCTACCGGCAGCTCGGCACCAAAGTGCAGGCTAAGGAGAACATGCTGTTCAAGCCCAGTTCCGTAGCGAGCTGGCTGAACAAGAATTCAGCCCCGGCCCCCAACGCCTCGGTGCTCTACGTCACAAGCTGGCTGAATCTCAACAAAGGGGATCGCATCCTCCAGACACCAGCCAACACCGACGAGAATTACTACATCTGGGCGATCCTCGATAGCTACATCAACACCGTCGGATCGATCGGCCCGCGGACCCAATCCAAGTCCAACGCGACTCAGGATTCCCCCAACTACTACCTGCTAGCCGGCCCCTCGAGCCCTTACTACAGCGGCAACGACTGGCTCACGACCCTGAGAACAATGCAGGGTAACCGCACTGTCAGGATCATCAGGGTCGACACGCCCTACGCCTGGGTTACCGCGAGATTCGGCAGCGACACCCTCAGTGAATCCGCACTAGCCAACACCCACGACTTCATCAACGGTGCTGAAGACATTGCCGGCAGCGGCTTTCAGATCACCTCCATCGACCACTTCCAGCGCACAGGCTCGGTGCCCTATCAAGAACCGATCAGCCAGAGCAGCACCAATCAAAAAGCTGAAAAAGCTCAAAAGAAGTGGGGATCGATTCCGAGCACCGCCAAGGGCTTCTTCGATCAACTGGGAACAGCCCTGCAAGACAGCCCTGTGCCGGCCCAGATCAAGCCTGGAACATTCACCAACATCCCGGACGAGGCCATCTGGCTGGGTAATCAGAACAAGGTGCAGAACGCACTGGGCGGCGACCACTATCTACCAACCAGCAGCTATCAACCGAGTTCCGCCCTTTCCAACAGCCAAACCAAAGCACTGAATAAGCGCTTCAGCACGATCGGCCTAAACCTGAGCAGGGGTTTCACCATGCCCAGCGACTGGAACAGCCGCGACCGAGAAATCTTCGAGGAGTCCTATCTATTTAGCAACAAGCTGCTGAGCAAGGCCACAACAACGATTGCCTCCGGTGCAAAAGCAACTAACTACTGGCACATCGGCAACTACAACATGGGCGTTTATCCCAACACCTGGCACAACTGGCTGGTGCGCTGTGGTGTGGCGATCGATGGCGGGGCCGCCAACATTCCCAATGACGGCGTCTATCCCACCACCCAGCGGGACCATAACGGCTACAAACTGAGCTCCCGCTACAACTACTCAATTACCCTGCCGCCCCTGAGCGAAGAACTAGGAGGCACCACCTACGGCCCAGCCAATGGGTTCTGGTCGTTCACGATCTATCAACCCAATGCTGGCAGCGCTTACCAGCCGTTCCTTGTCGAGAACGCCATCAACAACCTGGCCTACACCAGCATCGATGCCAGGGCGACGCTCACCGCCAATGGCTGGCTGCGCACCGCCAAGCCCGACAATTGGAACAACTCCACCGCAAAAGGCACAGCCCTACGCACCGGCGTCGACGGGAACATCGAGGGCCTTGACGCCGAAACCACCTACTACGTGCAGGCCACCCGCAGGGATCACAGCGATGAGAACAACCTGCTGATCAAACTTTCAGCCAGCTATGAGCCCTCCTACAACGTGGTCAAAGGAACCCCTGGCGTGCCTATCGGGGGCCAAGGTTCGCCTGGGCCAGCGATCGACCTTTCGGCTACAGCAGAAGGCAGCAGCCTGTCGTTCGGATGGATTCAACCGGTGGCACAGCTGGGATCCCCGCAACAGGACAGGCTGGAGGTTGATGAAGATGGCAAGATCGTGCTTGAGCTTCGCGCCGACCAGCCCAGCAGCGCGCGGACTAACTGGCTGCCGACCCCAAATAGCGGGTGGGGCCGCGCCGCCCACGACTTTCAAGTGATGGCACGCTACTACGAGCCCACGGCGGACAACCCCACAATCCTGGCGGCCGTGAAGCATCTCGGTCGCGACGATATCGACGGATCCATACCCTATATCCCACCTCCTGTGGAGCGCAAATCCCTGCGCCGACTCAGCATCTGGGAACAGTTGGATGACGCAGGACGAACCCTGCTCCAGCAGCGCACCGGCAACAACACGGTTGATCCTTTGAGCGGCACTGATCGCTTCGATGCAGACGCGGTGGGCGCCATACTCGATCTGCGCTGGGCGAATGGCGCCCTCGAAGGCAGCAACTGGGACATCCGCTACGACTACAGCCGCAATGCGGACTACATCAACGAACTGTTCTTCTACCGCGTCGACGATGTCACCGGCCTGGTGAATGATCTTCGCCCAGGTGATTCCGGCTACAAGGCCGCCGCCCTGGCCCGACGGGTGAATGCCGATCAGCCGATCAACAATGCAACGAACAACAGCACCTATTCAGGCACGCTGCGACTCGAGGGCGGGGCGATCTACATGCCGCTGGTGCTCACGGATGCCGGAGAACTACTCCTGCCCAATGCCCGCAGCACCGGGAACGTCTCGCTGTTCTCCCTCGTAGGAAGCGATGCCTTCGCCTTCGATGATCAGCTCAGCAGCGGCGATCAACACAACAATGACGGACTGTTCAGGGTGACAGGACTCACCCCAGTGGCCTGAGTCAGAGGCGGTCTGGAGGCATCCAGATGGACCGGAAACTTACGACCAAGGCCAATTACGTAAGGTGAAGAGATACCCAGATCAACGATCACGCCAGGATGGCTCAGCTTTTCTACGACTCCGATGCCGATCTCAGTCTGCTGAACGGAAAGACCGTGGCAATTGTCGGCTATGGCTCCCAGGGCCATGCCCATGCCCTCAACCTCAAGGACAGCGGCGTAGATGTGGTAGTGGGCCTATATGAAGGCAGCCGCTCCGCCGAGAAAGCCCGCACCGATGGGCTGGAAGTGCTCAGCGTCGCTGAGGCCGCCGCCAAAGCGGACTGGATCATGGTGCTGCTACCAGATGAATTCCAGAAAGACGTTTATGCCAAGGAGATTGCCCCTCATCTGAGCTCGGGCAAAGTATTGAGCTTCGCTCACGGCTTCAACATCCGCTTTGAGCTGATTCAGCCACCAGCTGATGTCGACGTGGTGATGATCGCTCCTAAGGGGCCCGGCCATACCGTGCGCTGGGAATATCAGAACGGGCAGGGCGTCCCAGCCCTATTCGCAATTGAACAGGATGCCTCCGGCCAAGCCCGTGCACTGGCCATGGCCTACGCCAAGGGCATCGGTGGCACCCGAGCGGGCATCCTCGAGACCAACTTCAAAGAAGAAACCGAAACCGACTTGTTCGGCGAACAAGCCGTACTCTGCGGCGGGCTCTCAGAGCTCGTCAAAGCAGGCTTTGAAACCCTTGTAGAAGCTGGCTACCAGCCTGAGCTGGCCTACTTCGAATGCCTTCACGAGGTGAAGTTGATCGTGGATCTGATGGTGAAAGGTGGCCTCACTGCCATGCGTGATTCGATCTCCAACACGGCCGAATACGGCGACTACGTGAGTGGGCCAAGACTGATCAACGCTGAAACCAAAGCTGAGATGAAGCGCATCCTGGCTGACATCCAAGACGGCACCTTCGCTAAAAACTTTGTCGCAGAATGCGAATCAGGCAAACCTGAGATGAAGAAGATTCGCGATCGCGATGCCGCCCATCCAATTGAGCAGGTCGGCAAAGGTCTCCGCGCCATGTTCAGCTGGCTGAAAACAGCCTGAACCTGGCGATTCTGATGATCATCACTGCAGCAGGTCTCGACCTGCTGATCGGTGATCCGCGCTGGTGTCCACATCCCGTTGAGTTGATGGGAGCTGTGATCAAACAGCTGCGCCATGTTGCTGAAGCGATCGCCGGGAATCGACCCGTGCTGCTGCGTGTTGGCGGCGTTCTGATCACCGCTGTGCTGATCAGCGGCAGCGGTGCACTGGGTTGGGCAATCGAACGCCTCGCCCTGCAGGAGGGCATCGCCCCAGCCTGGCTCGGAATCCCCCTGCTGGTGATCGCCCTGGCCAGTGCCCTCGCCGCCGGCAGCCTCCGCCACAGCATCTTGAAGGTGTTGAAGGCGCTACCCACAGACGCGGGAGGAGACCTGTCTATCGCCCGTTTGGAGCTGAGCTGGATCGTGGGACGCGATGTATCCCAGTTGAATAAGCAGGAGATTCTGCGGGCTACCGCTGAAAGCGCAGCCGAAAACGCCGTGGATGGCGTGTTTGCACCGCTGTTCTGGATGCTGATCGGTGCTGGCCTCTGGCATGTCTCCAATGCATGGCCAGGCCCTCTAGCTCTGGCCTGGAGCTTCAAGGCCTCCAGCACCCTTGATTCGATGCTGGGCTATCGGCAGGGAAAACTGCAATGGCTGGGCACTGCCGGAGCACGACTCGATGATCTACTCACCTGGCTCCCCTGCCGCCTGGTAATGCTCACCCTTCCTTTAATCAGCAAGCCTTGGCGCCAGCTGCCGGCTCTGGTGATGGCAGCGGAACAGGACGGAGCATTGGATCACTCCCCCAACGCCGGACGGTCCGAAGCGATCTATGCCCACTGTGCCGGGGTGCGAATGGGTGGACGCAACCGATACGGCAACCGATGGGTGGACAAACCCTTGCTGGCAATCGATCAACCGCCGGCAGACCAAAATGCTCTGCAGCGCATCCTGGCACTCACAAGTTGGCTTGAACTGGTCTGGATCATGATTGCGCTGGTTCTGCTCTAACCAAGCCAATGCGAATGATCACCATCACAGCCACAGCTCTGCTGCTGCTGTCGGTGCAGATCCCTGCTCAGGCAAAAACCACCAGAACCTTCAGCGGTTCCAATCCCGCCGAAGTGGAGAAGAACGCTCGTAAGGCTGGTTACAGCTATCCGGAAAGCGAGATGAAGTGTTCAGCTCGTTGCAACCAGCGCTGGTCACGAGACTGAACCCTTCGCCTCAGTAGGCACCGCGATCCATAGGCAGCAACAGCACACCAAAGGTGCGCAGAATGATCGCTAAGTCCAACATGAATGAGCGCCCCCGGGCATAAGCAAGGTCAAGGCGAACCCGCTTGGCATAGCTGAGATTGTTGCGACCACTCACCTGCCAAAGACCAGTCAGCCCAGGGCGTACAGAAGCAACTTCATGCATAAACTCCCCATAGCGTTCAAGTTCTTTATCAACGATTGGTCTAGGACCAACCAAACTCATTTCACCCCGCAGCACATTCAAAAACTGAGGCAGTTCATCAAGGCTGGAACGACGCAAAAATCGACCAATTGGTGTGATCCTAGGATCCTTACGAAGCTTAAAATCACGCTCAAATTCAGTCCTCATCGAAGCAGATTTAACAAGCAAATTTGCAAGGATGTCGTCGGCATCTGCTCTCATCGTGCGGAACTTGATACAGCCAAAGTGTCGATAATCACGACCTACCCGTCGCTGCACATAAAAAACAGGCCCAGGTGAGCTGAGTTTGACCAGCAACGCCAAAAGGAGAAAGACAGGAAAGCCGAGGCTGATCACAGTAAGAGAAAACACCACATCTCCAGATCGTTTAATCGATCTCCCCAAGCGACTCTGCTGACCAATCAAGGCATTCGCAGGCAACGTTGAGGCTGGGGCTGCAAGCACCTCAAGATGACGACGAGAAGCCCCTCGGCCCAGGGCTCTACTACCCCCATGAAACACAAAGCGCCTGGACGCCAATCTCATGATCTCTCCAAGCGGCTCGCCTACTCAAGATCAGGATCGAAACTCTAAAAGCTCCACAGGGTCACTCGCAGCAACGGCACAGGCCTGCTGATGTTGTTGCCAGGCCTGACGCAGTGCAGTCTCAAAACGCGACGCAAAAGCTTCCGGACGGAATTGTTCTGCGCAAAGACGTACGACTTCAGGGGTCAATTGCTGCCAAAGCTGACGTTCCTCAAACCAGGCAACCGCCTGCGCGACTGATGCAACTGTCTGTTCAGGGAACAAAACCCCTGTTGGGTAAGGCCTTCCCGCCGCCGCACAACGCACGGTATCGAGCAAGCCACCCCTCCCCAAGCCAATCACTGGGGCACCCGCTGCCATGGCTTCCACTGGTGCAATTCCAAAGTCCTCCAAAGCGGCATAAACGAAGGCTCGGCAACTTGCCATCAAGGCCTCAACCTGCGCCTGGGTTTGACGGCCTAGCAACTGCACTGTGGGGCCTGCCAACTCTTCTAGGAATGTCCGCTCCGGTCCATCGCCAACCACCAACAGTGGCAAGCGCAATCGATTGAAGGCCTCAATCACAAGATCCACTCGCTTGTAAGGAACAAGGCGACAAACACAGAGGTACACATCATTGCGAGGCTGATCCCAACGGAAGCGATCCACCTTCACCGGTGGATGCACCACCTCCGCTTCACGCCCCCAGAAGCAAGCAATCCGCCGCGCTGTAAAGCGGGAATTGGCCAACAGATGATTCACGCGCGCACCACTGAGCTGATCCCACTGCCTGAGAACATGCAATTGCCAACGGATCAACGGCCCTAAACCGCTTTGTGCCAAGGCCGAGCGACGCAAATAGGCATGCATCTGATCCCATGCATAACGAACGGGAGTGTGCACGTAGCTCACATGGAGCTGCTCAGGAGAGGTGAGTACCCCCTTGGCCACAAGATGGCTGCTGCTGATGACCAAGGGGTAATCACCCACATCTAACTGCTCAATCGCAAGGGGCAATAAGGGCAGGTATTGCTGCACATGGCTCACTCCCCAGGGGAGATGTTGAATCGGACTGGTCTGAATGGCGCGACCTTCCAGCCAGCTTCCTGGCCTAAGGCTTTCTCCATCAACCAGAGCTGCCAAGTCTGGTTGACAGCCCAATCTGAGCAACAGAGCATCGATAGATTGCACGACCTGCTCAGCCCCCCCCACGGCACGGGGCGTGAACCACTCATGCACCAAAGCAATCCGTTTGGGCAAGTCTTCTGGGGCCTTGCCAGCCATAGCGGATTGATCCTCAGTTCATCACGAAGTCTCTCAGCCGATTGCAGCAAGAGTGCTGCGTTCCGAAGCTGGGTTAAGCCCACTTGAAGCATGCCGATCAATTCCCTCCTTGAAGATGCCCTCAATCAACCTGCGATTGGTGAAACTGGGCGCTTTCGCTGGCATGCCACTCCCGTGGGCATTGCAGCTTTATGTAGACAACAAAATGCCCCACTCACCCCCCCCTTTGAAGATGCACTAAAAGAAGCTCTTCAAGTCGGTTTGGACCTAAGTCGCGAAGAGAGAGAATTCCACCAAGTCAGCCAAGGCCTTGTGCTTCTGTTTCACTCCTGAACGCCAGGCCTAGTAAGCAACTCCCGCAAGGCTCGATAATAGAGGCACGATTCTCCGCCAAGCCACTGGCTCAATTGCATGCCTTGGCAGTTCTGGATTGATCGCGGCGGAACCTTCACAGATCTTGTCGGAATCAATCCCGCTGGAGAATGCATTGTCCGCAAGGTGCTCTCGGAACAGCCAGACAAACCTGGTGATCCAGCCGTCCGAGCGATCCGGGAGGTGTTGGAGCTCAAAGCAGGACAACCAATTCCCATCGGCTTGATTGAAGAAGTGCGCCTCGGCACCACCGTGGCCACCAATGCCTTGCTTGAAAATGCAGGAGAAGCGGTTCTTCTCTTCTGCAATCGTGGTTTCAGAGATCTGCTCCGCATCGGCGATCAGCATCGGCCTGAATTATTTGCTCTACAGATCCGCCGCACGCCCTTCCTGGCACGAGCCGTGATCGAGGTGCCAGGCCGCCTCAATGCCAAGGGGCAAGAAATCGAACCGATCAGCTTCGATGCAGCCCTCGAAGATGAAGTGCGGCGACATGCCAAGGCAGGCTTGAAAAGCTGCGCCATTGCTCTCCTACATGCCTACCGCAACCCCGAACACGAACTGCACTTGCAGGACTGGTTAAATCAGCTGGGATTTAACTCCGTGGTTTGCTCCCATCAGGTTTGCCCCCTGCCACGCCTGGTGCCCAGAGGACAAACCACCCTGGTGGAAGCGACTGTTTCACCAGTACTTTTCAAGTATCTAAACCAAGTCCGCAAGGAGCTCGGACCTTCAACACGTCTCCGCATGATGGGCTCAAGCGGTGCATTGCTGACACCTAAATGGTTACTCGCTAAAGACACAATTCTCTCCGGACCGGCAGGGGGGATGGTTGGTGCTGTCGCCGCAGCACGAGCATCAGGCCTCGCCCACCAACCTCTACTGGGCTTCGACATGGGCGGAACCTCCACCGATGTGTTTCATGTTCCTGCCGGGCAACAGGAGGAAGACTGGCAACGCAGCCCTGAAACAGAGGTAGCTGGCCAGCGCTTAATGGCGCAGAGGTTACCAATCCACACCGTGGCAGCAGGGGGTGGATCAATCATCAGCAGTGATGGCGAACGGCTACAGGTTGGGCCTCGCTCAGCTGGTGCTGACCCCGGACCAGCCTGTTACCGCCGTGGCGGTCCACTGACGATCACGGACGCCAATCTCTTGCTCGGTCGCCTACAGGTGAACGAATTTCCAGCACTATTCGGCCCATCGGCTAACCAGCCCCCAGACTTATCAGTTGTGCAAAAGCGCTTTAGGCAACTAGCGGAGACGATCGGCAGCACACCAGAAGACAGTGCAGAAGGTGCCTTAGCAATCGCTATCGAACGCATGGCTGATGCAATCCGACAGGTCTCGTTACTACGCGGTCATGACATCCGTGGAGGCGTGCTTGTGGCCTTCGGAGGGGCCAGTGGGCAACATGCCTGCCGGCTAGCAGCTCAGCTAGGACTGAAGCGAGTGCTGTTTCACCCCTTAGCGGGTGTGCTCTCAGCCCATGGAATGGGCCATGCCCGTCAACGTCAATTACGCGAAAGGTCTGTGCGTGAACCCCTTAACGAAGACTTATTGGACAAACTTCAGCAGCTCATCAAGCTGGAACAGACGCAAGCAGAACAACTCCTACAGGAATCAGGAGACCTTGCAAGTGCTGTTGATTCAGCTCCACCAAAGCGTTGGGCCCGCATCGAACTGCGCTACGCATCCAGCGAACAAGGCTTGACGCTCTCCCTGAAGCCAACAACTTGCATCACGGATATACAAAAAGCATTCGCGGTCGCCCACCAACAGCGCTTTAGCTATATCCCTCCTCACAATCAGCCTTTAGTGGTGGAAAGGCTCGAAGTCGCAGTAGTAGCCCCCGCATCCCCAAGCGATCAAAGTCGATCAAGACGAGGTGACGTCCAACTGCATACACCTCCACCACGGGGCGAACATCAACATGCTGAGGTGCATTGGCCAGATCTTGGCTGGCAGCAGGTGCCCCTCCATCATCGCGACCGTCTGATAGCAGGGTCTGTACTAGAAGGGCCAGCGCTGATCTTGGAGGCTACAGGGTGCATCGTGCTAGAGCCCGGTTGGCGAACAAGCGTGGATCAACAAGGAGCTCTTGTACTCGACGCCATCGCTGCAGGTTCAGTGATTACCAAACACCCTGTAGCACTCGTCAAGCAAACGCCCGATCCAGTGTTGCTGGAGTTATTCCATCATCGCTTCATGGCCATCGCCGAACAGATGGGGGAGCGACTACGTCAAACCAGTCGTTCAGTGAACATCCGCGAACGACTGGATTTCTCTTGCGCCTTATTCGATCATCAGGGTGCACTCGTCGCCAATGCCCCTCACATTCCGGTTCACCTTGGCTCGATGGGTGAATCAGTCGCCGATCTTCTGGCACAAATTAACGCTGGCGAACGCGGACCACTGCGCCCAGGCGAGACAGTACTCAGCAACGATCCCTTCCACGGCGGCACCCATCTTCCAGACATCACAGCGATCACACCTGTGTTCACCACAAGCGACAAACCAAGCTATTTCGTCGCCTGTCGTGCGCATCATGCCGATGTGGGTGGACTCACGCCCGGTTCGATGCCGCCCTTTAGTCGCAGCATCAAAGACGAAGGACTCCTCCTCCGTAACGTGTCTTTTGTGATCGATGGTCACCACGAGCACAAGAGCTGGGAGCAAAGGCTTCACAGCGGCAACATGCCGCCACGAAACCCAGCCGAATTGCTCGCCGATCTACAAGCGCAAGTCGCCGCCAACCAGTTAGGCGTTCAAGAGCTGACGGCTCTTGTCGCCAGCACAGGTGATCGACAAGTCAACAGATACATGGCCTATGTACAGGCCAATGCGGCCGAAGCGGTGCGCAAGGTGATCCAAACATTGAACAATCGCGCCTTCTCAGTAGAGCTCGACAATGGCGCAAAGCTTTGCCTGAAGATCTCAA
Source organism: Prochlorococcus sp. MIT 1306 (assembly GCF_047304515.1). Classification (NCBI taxonomy): domain Bacteria; kingdom Bacillati; phylum Cyanobacteriota; class Cyanophyceae; order Synechococcales; family Prochlorococcaceae; genus Prochlorococcus; species Prochlorococcus sp. MIT 1306. The sequence continues at coordinate 1,453,306 of NZ_CP138959.1, forward strand.
TTGATAAGCATCAGCGCACAGCAAAGGTTGATTTCACTGGCACCTCAGCCCAGGGCTCTGACAATTTCCAAGCTCCGCTGGCCGTAACAAAAGCAGCAGTGCTTTATGTCTTCCGCTGTTTAGTGAAGGAGACGATCCCACTCAACGCCGGTTGCTTTGAACCGCTTGAACTGATCGTTCCTAATGGCTGCTTGCTCAACCCGCACCCACCTGCAGCAGTCGTAGCAGGAAATGTGGAAACCTCCCAAGCACTCTGCAATCTATTGTTCGCGGCCCTAGGGGTTATGGCAGCAAGCCAGGGCACGATGAATAATCTCAGCTTCGGCGACAGCGACCATCAGTATTACGAAACGGTTGGCGGCGGCAGCGGTGCTGGCAAAGGGTTTGATGGTGCTGATGGCATACAGACGCATATGACCAATTCACGCCTCACGGATCCAGAGATCCTTGAGCAGCGCTATCCAGTACGGCTGGAGCTCTTTGCGTTAAGGCATGGTAGTGGCGGCCTTGGGCGATGGCATGGTGGTGATGGGCTGTTGCGACAATTTCGCTTCCTAGCGCCAATGACAGCGTCGATTCTCTCTGGATCCAGACGGATTGCACCATTCGGTCTATCAGGCGGCCTGCCGGGGGCGTTAGGAGCAAACCAACTTGAACACGTCAATGGAAAAAGAGAGCCACTGAAAGGATGCGCAACGATCAATATCGAAGCCGGAGAGGCGTTGCTGATCTGCACCCCAGGCGGTGGAGGTTACGGCACACCGCGTGACTAACCCTCATTAGCGATTGATCAACTCATACACCGATCGCTGGTCTGTATGAACCAACTATTGAACCAATACAGATCAGAAGCAAACAATGAGCGAAATGATCACCAACCGGTCAGAACCAATCAGAATCAGAAGCATTATCGGGATCATTCTGCTGAGATTCACGGCGTCGGCGTAAAAACTGTCCACGACCACTGTCCAACCATCCAGAGCCAGAATCATTACTCAACCGCCTGGTGCGATCGGAACGACCATCCCCCTGAAGAGTCTCCGAGCCAATGCCAAAGCTGGGGTTGGGATGATTTGAAATTGCACGCTGATACATCTGCTCGTGCATTCCGTCATCACCAAAATCAGCAACTTCAGCAACAGAGGAAGTCGGAGAAAAAGGTTGGGAGGCGAAGTCTTGCTCCTGGCGGAAAGAGCTATATGAGCTATCAGAACTCTGCTCAGAAGGATCGCTCTGCGGCACATATACGGGTTCTGAAAACGCTAGTGAAAGCCAACCTCCCTTAGGAAGCTGATAGCCCAGCTCAAGGAGATAGTCACGGCCACCCATCGGCACAGGAAGGAACCACTCATGAGCCTCGCTGTCGACAAGAATTTCTTTGATGGCATGCCTACTGATCAAGGCATCGGCGTGGCTGTACAGATCGACCAGCCGCAGACATAGGGCTTTTGCCTTTGATTTTTTTGCCCGTTGCTGATCGACTTTGCTGATGCTCCAGCTGCAGCGTGCCCACTTTGAGTCTTTGGGCTGCAGTGAAACATGGCTGAAATCCTGGACCCTACTGTCGGTCCGGCTGGGCTGCTTAGCAGAAGGCTGTGGCGTGGCCTTGGACGCACCCCTTGGTTTAGTGACAAAGGCTTGAAAGCGTTGCTGGATTCCCTGAACCAGGCTAGAAACCCCTTTATTAGTGGACTTTTCTTTGCCTGTCACAGGAAGGTCAGTAGAATTCAAGTCAAATCATTTAGGCCATTTTTGGCTTGATAAAAGCTTTTGCCAGAATCTCCTGACAAAGCAACGAAGACAAGAAACAGCTGCTACAAGCGTTTAGCCGATCAAGAGAGAGTGTGGGGGGGGATTAAATTGCAAGAATAGCGTGGCTGAGACAACTATAATAAATTGATTAGAGTTAATTTCTTCCCAATTCAGGATACAGCATGATTACGTATAATACGTCAAGTGTTGAACAAGAACCAGACAGCAAGTAGAGGCAAGATTAAAAACTAAAACGAAGAGTAGGACAAGAATGAAGCAAGGAATCGAATATACTATGAAATAAATATAATCAAGAAAAAGCTCCGACAAGAATAATTAACATAAATGGTACCTGGCCAAAACAAAAGAGAAATCGTTAAAGGAATGAATGCAAAACACAAGAGAGTGAAAAAGTAGGAAAAAGTAGAGGTAAAGGAGAGTTATAAAATTAAAACTGGATACAAAAGAAGGGGGAAGGAGGAGCGTATAATGCAATATAATGTCTGAAGAAAGAGAATATTATAAAAACAAGTTAACAGAAAGAGAATAAAATTTATACATGAACGGCTTTTGGTAGTATGAAAAGGACTCCAACTTCATAGTGAACTCATCCGAAATACTCATTTTACAAATTGAGGCGCTATACCAAGAAGGCCTCTATGCGGATGTTGTGTCGTTTGCAGGCAGAACAGATGAGTTCGACAATAATTCTCGTACATACCACCAAATTGCTTATTGTTGCGCCTTAACGAAAAAGGAAGCAAAATTAATATCAATCCTAAAAAAGATTATAGATAAAGACTTATTCGAAAAGTATACATCTTTGATTTGCTCTAAAATACTGCCGAGGCCATGGAATAGTGTCTATATTGAGATTTTTACAAAAGGGCATTCCTCAACGATCGGCAATGACCTAGAAAGAAAAATAATAATGTTGCCAGACAACTCAAGCAAAAGCATTTTGAAGTTCGATTGGCACTACAAGAAAAAACAAAACAATCCATCATGGCCTAAAAACTATGAAGATACAGGCAATGCACTTGTAGTGTGCTGGGAAGGAGCAAGTAATGCAATGGGTCGAGCATATGTAATGGCAAATGGATTAGATGCAATTGGAAGAATACCAACACTACTAAGCCCTATAAGGGTCTCAACGGAAATGAGCATATGGGAGCCAATATTAGAAAGAGAAAGAATATTTAGCATGAAGTTACTACCATATTATTCAGATCAAGACTTTATTGATACTTGTATAGATTTTATCAGAAAAAATAAATATGAATATGTATGGGTTTCGAAGGTAAGGCCACAATCTGTTCTGATTGGATATCTGTACAAGCAAATATGGAATTCTAAAGTAGTTGTAGACATTGATGATTACGAAGCAGCATTTCATGGTGAAGTATTTAACATGGAAGAATGGAGCAAGACGACCAATAATATTCTGGAGGAATTGGAATCTATTACTGGGCAGAATATAGCGGGAATTGATTGGCTCAGATTTGCTGAATATATAGCAAGCTTGATGGATGGCTATTCGTTTGCAAACAAAAAGATATCTGAATGCTACAACAACAAAGGACATGTGATTAGGCACATGAGGAATACTACTAAAAAGATAGAAACAGACTCAGAAGGAACAACTTTAAAGAAAAGAATGGAAGAAGAATGTATAAGAATACTCTTCAATGGAACAATTAGACCACACAAAGGGATCGAAAATTTTATAATAGAGCTAAAAAAAGAAAGGTCGATAGGCCGAAAGATTGAATTAATAATATACAGGCAAAAGAATATCGAGACAATAGAGACGATCTTGCAAAATTGCAAACATATGAATTTAACAATATTGGAGAATATTAAAATGTCAGAGAATACTCAGATTTGCAAAGAAGTAGACATAATCTGTACGTTGCAAGAAGTAGATAGCTTAATAAGCATTTATCAAACTCCTGCAAAAATCTCAGATGCAGCGATAGCGGGAAGTATATTACTTGCGACAAAAACAGAACCTATTTTGGAGTTATCTAGACTAGGAGTAGATATAATATTTATGGAAGACTACAAGAATATTAAAGATGCAATATTTGCATGTCTGAGCAAAAAGAAGCATAAAACGAAAAATGGCAAGATTGAGATCTTTGATTACAAAGAGAATATGGTTACTCTTGAAAAATTGTTTTCAAAAAAAAAGGAAGGTCCTTATATTGATAAGAAAAAGGATTATGCTAAAATAAACAAGTGGTTCAATGTAAATTATTCTGTAGACTTAGACATTCCAGTATTGGCGATAAAGAAGGAAAGATTGATATTAAAGAAACCATTTGTAATTTCAATGTTTTGGCGTCAATCAGACACCGGCACTTTTCCACGTAGACATCACGCTATAGCTAAAAGGATTGCACAAAGAAAAGAAGTGAAACATCTTTTTCACTGGGAGCCTCCAGTAAGTATACAAACGCTTGAATCAAATAATGAAAAAAAACAGCATGCATTAAATAGATATAGAGGGAAAGAGGATTCGGGCAAGATAACCTATAGCACATATATCTATACGCGCAATAGGCTGGGTACTGAGTTCAAGAATGATTACGGTGAATTGTCAAAATTTGGTAGTTTCGTAAATGAGAAGATAATTGGTAAGTGTGGATCACAATATGATATCGCTTGGGTATACCCTCCTTTTCCTAATATTGGGATGTTAATAGAGCAATTCAATGGGAAGGTAATTATCAGTGATTATGTAGATAATGTATTAGAAGAAGAACTAAACCCTGCACAACGCAAATATATTTTGTCACAGTATCAGTATTTTGCAAAAGAAAGTGAATTGTGTTTTGTCAACTGCAAGCCAATGAAAAGATTGATTGAATCATACGGTGCAAAAGACGTGCGACTAGTACCAAATGCATTCCCATTACGTAATTTTAAAGGTCTTGAGAAATATAGATTGAATCCAAAAAAGATAAATTTAATATATACAGGTAATATGAATAAACGAATTGACTGGTCTATAATACGTTCAATATGTAGTAAGAGACCGGAATGGGAAGTACATCTCTATGGAGACTCATATATTAATACAAATTACTATTCAAATGGGAGAAATAATATGAATGTGCATGAAAATATCAATGCTGCAGAGCTTCCTGGACTGTTTAGTGAAGGAGCTATCGCATTTATTCCACACCTTGACAACAACAAAACGAAATATATGAACTTGATAAAATATTATGAGTATAGAAGTCTTGGAATTCCCGTCGTGACAACCTCTTCATTCAACATGCCGGATTTAGACCACATTTATTATGCAAGTGATGCAAATGGGATTATATCTGCAATTGAAAAGATAATCTCATTTAACGAATCAAATGAATCATTCTACCCTCCTGAAGATTTCTACGAAAATCATTCATGGTCAACGAGAGTAAGTAGCATGATGAATGCTATAGAAGAGAAAGTTTTTAGAATATGAGGAGCTGGTAGATTGAACCAAATAAAAATTACTAGTGATTTAGAGAGGTACTAGGTTTGAATTATGGTAGCTAAAACATTAAAAGATAAAAACAGTGCCTGGTTGGATGAGTTGGAGGTAAAATGGAGATCTCTTGTGAAAGAAGGGAAGGCAATAAGATTTATAGATGAAGCCAAGGATGCATTGGTAGAAAGACCAAAAAATCAATGGATATTAAAAAGAATAATTGAAATTTTAATAGACTATAAAGATATAGATAATGCAATAAAGTTTCTGGAAGAAAATTGTCCAAGCAAAGAAATCCTGAATAGCTCTGTATATTATGCACTTATTTCTAAGATAATAGGAGTAGTTAGTGGAGAGAAGGAGAAATATATACTAGTAGAGAAGATAAAAGATATAGAGTCTTTAAAAGGGTTGGCTCTAGCAAAGGAAGCACAGTTAAAATTTACTAAAAGATCAAATTCGTTATCACTTTATCTTTTCAAAGAAGCATTTAGCAGGCAAGAGTTACCTATATCAAGTATTGCAATTTGGTGTCAAGCTGCTGTATTTGCTGAGGTAAAAGATTATAGCAACTACATAGAGTTATTTATTAACGAACACAAGAAGAAACCTAATAGAAGGCTCTTAAATAATATTCTAATTCTTAGTGTGGTTGCAGGACAGCCTAACAAAACAGAGGAAATATTCAAGTATCCATTTACAAGTCTGCTGAATAGTTGGGAATATCTAATGTGGTTTAATCGTATCCCATTGAAAATTGAAGTTGATAAAGAGTTTGAAAGGGCTGTCGAAAAATATTACAAAGAAAATAATGTTAAAGATTGTAGATGGCTATTCCAATACAGTTTAATATTATTGCGTAAAGGAATGTATAAAGAATCAAATAATATACTCAACTATGTAAATAGAAATCATCCGACATTAAGGCATTTAACCAAGCCTATACTAAAATCATTTATAACTAATAATCTGGTCGTTAAGAATCAAAAAGTAACTAATAGAAACAGAATGCAGACGATAAGTAGCTACATAGCGGATAGTGATGAGACGGTTCTAGTAATTTTCTGCGGTTGGTCTGGTGCGATCGGTTACTACTCTGCAGACTACATAAATCAGATTGTTAGTGGTAAAAGAATAGGCAGTATATACCTGACGGATCCAACTCTAAATTGGTTTTCAGGAGGAATTTCGCCATTGGGAAAGGATGTTCAGAGCTGTGCTAATGGTCTTAAGAAACTGGTAGATAATTTAGAAAGTTCAAGAGTAATATTTATTGGCTCTTCTGTAACTGGATTAGCTGCTTTGCACTATGCTAGTTATGTAGAACCAAAAGCAGTGATATCCTTTGCAGGAATAATGCCATCATCTGAAATAAAAAAAGGAGAGCAACTATTGGAGTTGACAAGTAGGTATAAGAGAAAAGGACAAAGGAGTTTCATAAGAAATAAGAAGATGGACAATCTTTATGGCAGTAGTGAAGAAGCACTTGTAGACATGTCAGCTAAAAACATACCACTGTATTATGTGTATGGAAGTGAGAATATAATCGATAGGGCAACCGCTGAGAATCTATCACAATATGGATGTACGCAACTTATACCACTTAAAGGAGTAGACACACACTCGATAAGTAGCTATTGTATTGGGATGGGGATTTTTAAACGTTTAGTAAATCACGTAATCCAAACAGTTGATTTATGATTGAAGAATGATTAGTTTCCTATAAAAGATTCTGTTGAGATCAAAATGTTCTGGCCGTATAGATTAAGTGCACATCTTGAAATTTCCAGCACGTGTAATGCACTATGTCCAATGTGTTATGACAGAATTAATATAGACACAGAGGGGAATTTAGGAGTAAAGAGTGATGCAAAAAATGGTAATATGTCCTTAGAGAAAATAAAGGATGCTTTTAGTGATGTATTTTTTAAATATCATAGCCTGAAACGGGTAACACTTTGTGGAACACTATCGGAACCTACACTTAACCCTAATATCACGGAAATCATTTCATACCTCACAAAAAAACAAAAACCACTTTCGATAAGAGTCTCAACAAATGGATCTACACACTGTAAAGAATGGTGGGGAGATTTTGGCAATAGGTTAGCAAAAGATTGCTCACATCACGAAGTAATATTTGGGATTGACGGATTAAAAGATACACATTCGTTATATCGAGTAAACACAGACTACAAAAGTATTATCGAAAATGCAAGAAAATTAATGGAATCAGGGGGCAACGCAGTTTGGCAATTTCTGGTATTTGAGCACAATAGGCATCAGATTGAAGAGGCAAGGAAGTTAGCCAATGAATATGGCTTTAGCAATTTTATGGTTAAATACACAAATTATTTTGAGAAGGAAAATAAGTCAAGTATCACATATACTAGAGATGGAAAATCAACAACAATTAGTGAGTGTAAGGGTCAAAAAATAAAGACGAGAGACTATCCCAATGGGCACACACATAATAGGTCACATGAGCAGGAAAATGTTGTTGATTGCTATGCTAAGAGAAAGTCGGAATTTTATATTGATTGTAATGGGTTTGTATACCCATGTAACTGGGTGAGGTCCTATCTCTACAATTCACTGCCTTTTAAGCCAAAACAATCAGACTTATATGCTCTCAGACATTTCAACAAAAAGCATCTGAATATATACAATCGAAATTTGTCTGAGATATTAGCTGATGAAATAGTGTGGGATGAACTTTATAATTCTATTGTTGGTACTCAAACACCATCAGTTTGTAGAAAATTTTGCTCTTGCGACAAACAAAATTTAAAATGTTGGTTTCTATCATCAAGTATGGAATCACCAGTACAACAGTCAGACATTACATAGTCAAAACAAAACATACATACGTTATTAAGTTCCTTATCAAAGAGTTAGATAAAATTATCATCGATGAAGAAAGCATATTGACTATGCTATGTTGAAAAGAAGGGATTTATTATTTACGTGAACTACTATAGAAATGACAGTTGTGATAGTAAGAGTGCGAGTTTAGGGAATTGGAATTTTAAAGCATTAGCACCAAAAGAACTGCAGTCACATATGGAACGATCTATACCTGGATATAAAGAAGGGCATAGATTGATAACTAAACTGAGTAATTACTTCATCCAGGCAGATTCTCGTGTTTATGACATGGGGTGTGGGCCTGGTGATTTACTGAAATCACTATCGTTTGAACATATTGAGAAACCAAGTATACGTCTAATAGGTGTTGATCCATACATTAGAGAATATCCTGAATTTTATTACAACGAAAGATTTAGCCAACTATCGCATAAGATTGAATTTATTGGAGACTTCTGCCAAAAAATAAAATTAATTCCATGTGACATCGTAATATTTTATTATACACTTCAATTCATACCACTGCATATACGGTCTACAGTACTAGAAAAATCAATCAGTGCATTAAGACCAGGAGGTGTAATATTTATCTTTGAAAAAACGTATGCTCAGAATTCAAGAAATGAAGAGATTCTGTCAAGGATATATACTGACTATAAGATAGAGCAAGACTTCTCTTCTGAAGAAATAGTCAGCAAGATGTTTTCACTAGTTGGGAAACTAGTACCTAATACTTCCGCTAAGAACATATCAATGCTAAATAAATTAGGAATAAATAATATTGAAATAATATATAAGAAACTAGCTTTTGAAGGACTCATGGGGATCAAGTAAAAAGAAGATGAGTGAAGATTCGTTCTGGTCTGATGAAACAGAGTTCTTTGGATCGCGTAATCCTGAACGAGCAAGATATATTGGGAGGTTTATTAAAGAATATTGTCCAAGGAATTTATTAGATATTGGTTGTGGGAACCAGTATATAAAAACACAACTAAACTGTGAAATAACTAACTATATCCCTCTTGACATAGTAAGTCGATCAGATGACTGTATTGTATTAGATATAAACAAAGACCAAATACCAGATGGAGAGTATACAATGATAAGTACAATAGGCTTAATGCAATATATAAAAAGTCCAGGGGATCTAATTAGACAAATATCAAATAAGTGTAAATATTGGGTAACAACGTTATCGCCCTATGGTGAGATACTATCAAGATTCAGTCTTACTGAAACTAAGTTTAGCCCTAGGTTAAAAAATCTATTAACAATATCACAGTTCCTAGCATTAATTTACCCATATTTTGATATCGAAGAAGAAAGTATTTGTCCTACTGGATGCATATTATATATATTATCACCAAAAGGGGCTTCTAATAAACGAAGATGTGAAAAGATTAGAAGAGTATTAAAAATAGATCACTCTAGTCTTATCTGTAGATCAAAAAGAGAATGGACTCGCGCTCATTATCAATTACATATTGGCCAACTTAGAGAAACAATAGAAATTATACCTAAAACAAATATATATACACATGAATGCTTGGATAGTGTATTGGAGTTAGTGAAAAATAAAAAAAGTATCTACATTTTAGATAGCAAGAAGAATAGCGAAGTCTCTAAGGGGGGTGTTTATATAAGCATAGATCTGGCGCCTAAGTATAATGAGTTCAAACGAGACTTGATGATTATCTCGCAACTACGATGGATCATTATATGTTTTCGGTGTATCTTAGAAAAGAGTAATGAGGAGTTAAGTGGTAGTCAAGGTATGATTGATTTAAATCTAAGTCTAAATTACTCAAGAATAAAAACAATGATAAATAGAAGTCATAGAGTAATTTATGAAGGAGTTACATCTGGCTACAGTCATATTATTATCGCAGAGAGGAAATAGATAAAAAGATGAAGAGTTTAGGATACGATTATTAAAGAGTGATTCTTGAGTACATTTAAAAAGTTTGATAGTTCCTCTATGGACAGTTCATTTGATGAGTATGTGGATACAATTGCACTAATATCATGAATGGTAGGATTTTTATCTAATTGTTCCCAAATCATAGCTGCAATTTCATTGAGTTCGAAGTAGCGTGAATTATTAAGGTCTAGAAGAAAATATTGACCATCCTTATGGCTATAGAAAATATCGTCTACTCGAGAATAGAATCTAGTCATTGTCTGTGATGTTAGAAACAAAAAGTTTATAGGGACCAATCCTATAACGGACCAGGATGTAGATGCGATTTATCTTATTAATTAAACTGGGTGAGGTAATGACACTAATAGAGGGCTTATTATTAGCCTTCATAGAATGAAGAATTGGTGAATCCATGAAGCTACTTTTGATATTAAGTATAACACTAGAGATTAAGTATCAACATTAGTAGGGTTGATATTACTTAGTGTGTAGCTTTTATCAAAATACTCTAAAGCCGTTAACCTGTGGAGTGTTGAGATATGTAGTGTGGAATATTTATTTAGTAAAAGAATCGCATTTTTATGAGTCTCCTCTTGAAGGTGAGAAGTAGGTTCATCAGAGAGAAGCAAGTCAGGCTTATGTAGGATCACTCGAGCTACATGGAAGAGTTGTATTTGGCCAGAAGATATATCCGATGTTAATTCGGAAATAATTGTTGCTAAACCCATATGCATATCCTCTAGCAATGTAGAAAGACCAGCCAACTTCAATGCAGATAGTATATTAGTATCATCCATGACATTGAATGGGTCAAGAAATTCACGAATATTGTTGCCAAGCATCCTTCCTGTCTGAGGGATATAGATTACATTGTAATCATTAAGACCATTTGTTGATTGGGCATTTGGCATGCCATTGATAAGAACAGAACCTTGATGTGGCTGATACAAACCGCCAATGACTTTTAATAGTGTTGATTTTCCTGAACCAGGAACTCCTACTAAAGCGTAAGAACTACCGGAGTTAAAATCAAGTGTAATATCATTTAGCAAGGGTTCTCTTAAGTCATAAGAGAAAGAAATCTTATATAATCTTAGGATACTTAATGGAGCAGGCTTTTGCCTAAACTCAGAAGCAGAAGCAAGTTTGGATGATGAATAATAACAATAACTACTTATATCTCTTAAAGCATTTTTACTAAAATAGGTTGGTGCTGAAGCAAGTATTGTAGAAAGAGATTCTGCGAGTTCGGCAAATGAGCCTGAAACGGACGAGAATGCAACGAATATAACTAGATAACCTCCTTGAGAAATGCCACTGCTTTCTGTATAGAGAAATAAGATTACAGCTATTAACAATGCGCCAAGTAATGAATTAAGAAAGATACCGATCTGAGACCAGAGATTCATTCGTAGGGTAATCTTGTTAAGAGAATTACGTAGACTAGTAAAAGTTCGATCTAGACTTGATTCAACCTGTAAGGAACGTGCATCTCCAATTGATCTAAAGCTATCAAACAGATGTTGATCTATTCTGGAATTTATTGAAACAAGTCCAAACGCTATTTTGCCAACTCTCCAACCAAAGAAAATATTGATAATGGCTGGGATACTACTCATGAATATTAGTAGTGCTACTACAAATGGTCTTGAAAGAGTAATACCAAAAACGAAACAATTAAGTGCTATCCCAAATAAGGCTAAAGGTATACGAACAACAATAGTTCGAATTGATGATGTAAATGCCATTGCTGTTTTAAATGTCTGACTCCATAGGCCTGCTCCTCTTTTAGGAAGAGTGAGAGGTCTTGCCATCAAGAATCTATCAACGATAGAAAGAAAACTACGAAAACGGATATCATTCTCAAATAAGCTTGAAAATACTGTGGCTAGCGCTTCACTGAAAGTACCAAATAATTGTGCAAGGATAAGAGCAATACCTAGTATTAAAAGAGATGGTATTTGACCACTCGGGACAATAGTATTAAAGATTGGTTCTATAGCTATAATTGGTAGTACGGATATTATGGATCCAATTAACAAACACAGTAACGCTATAAGATAACTAGTCCAGAGTGGGAAAAACTGCTTCCAAGCAAAACTATACTTGGTAATAGGTTTCTGAGGTAAGCGAGAAAAGAGCGAGTATGATTTACTATCTTGCAAAAGTGACTTGTATAGGTTTGCATTTTTAATCATAGATTGATCACATAAATGTCCTTTACCTTGATTAAGGTTTAAAATTAGAACCTTACCTAAAAAAGCACCAGAAAGATAATGTTCAATAATTTTTTTATCCTCTATTGCTATGATCTGTAAATCCTCTAATATTAAAAAAATATCTTCAATTTTAAATTTATTATTCTGGTCTGCAATTAATCCAGTATAGAATTCAATGGTTGAAGGATTTGCATTTTGTCGCAGAACATGATCATTAATAATATCTTCGAGGACATATCTTAAATCTGACAAAAAGTATGGTCTATTGTTCATTGACTAATTCCGTTACCAATAGACAATTTGGCTGATTTGAATATGGTTGTCGGTGAATTAGCAAGAACATCTAAATTTTCATGAGTAATAAACACGGAATACTTGACTATTGAAGTAATACCTCTAACTAAGCCTGAACGGTACTCTGGAGAAATAACCGAAAGGATTTCATCTAGTATTAATACCTTAGGTTTTCTAGCTAAAGCTCTGATTAACTGGACCAACATCATTTCTCCACCACTTAAATCACGATAGGAGGAACTTACTCTACGATTTAGAGCTGTAAATAGTTGGAGGTTAGAAACACCAAGCTGATCTGTTAATATTTTCAATTGTTCTATAGATATAGTTTTGCCTACTTGTAAGTTATCATAAATTGTTGTATTGCGTAAATATGGATTGCCGTCAACCAACTGTATAAGTCGGTTGGCTGAACTGATATCTATATTAGTTATATCATGATCTAGAATCTGTACATTACCTGTTTTTGCTAATAGTCTTCCGGCTATAATTTTAGCTAATGTACTTTTTCCTGATCCACTTCTTCCTTTGATAACTAAAGGAAAATCATTTGAAGTATAAGCAATAGTGACATTATCAAGTATTTTGGTAGAATATGCAGAGTAAGAAAAAGAAACGTCGCTTAATTGTATAATATAAGTTGGAAATTTGTTATCATCAAGGTTAGGAACAATAGCAGTTTCACTGAATCTTGGATCTAAAGGGTATTTAGTAATATCTCCAAGTCGTTGAAAGGCTACATTTGTTTCCTGTAAGGTACGGACAACTCCAGATAAATTCATAAGTGGTGAAAGTGAAGTGCTAATAAGCACATCAATTGCAGCATATTGGCCTAATGTAATCCTACCACTTATAATCACCATTCCTGCTGCGATTAACAAGAGTGTTGAAGTTGTATTGTCTAAACACTTTAATATGAATTGTTCCTTGGCATAACTAAAGGATAACCTGTTCTCAAAGGTTGTTTTTTGTGCCTCTGCTTTTGCAATATTTTTAAGGTAATATGCTTCACGTCCTTCTAGTCTAATTTGATCAATGTCTGTAATCATATCATATAAATTCTTCTCCACAATTCCAGCAGACTGTTGGACTTGTTGCTGTTGAGAGCGTTGAGTAGGATTTAAAGCGATTGCAATTCCAATAGCTAATATTGCTGCAACCATACTAATAATTAATAACAATCCATCTGTCGTAGACAAGATCATAAAAAGGACAGAAAGATTAACAAAGGCAACGACAAGCGTGACTATTGAAGCTTGACTACTCTTTAGAATATTGTCAGCGTAGTTAAAACGAGAAATTGTATCTCCAGTACGTCTATTCAAAAAGTATTCCTCTGGAAGACGTAGTAAGCGTTTGTAAATGAAAGAATTCCACTTAAGAGAAAGATCAGTATATTTTTTTGCCACATATAATCCAATACATAAAAGAGTGACTGATGAAATAAGTGCTGTAGCTATCTGCACATATCCTAGGGGTGTAGACCATTGTTTCATTTGCATCTCTACTATCCAATTGAAGAAAACATCCTGTACTTGGGCGTTTCCTACCTGAAATAGTGAAGCCACTAAGACCAGAGATAAAGATAAAACCAGAAAAACTACGCCGATATCGCGAGAATTTAAGCCCTGGGGAAGATAACTAGAAAAACGAAAACTATTTTTAGACTTTATTCTAAAAATATTATTAATAATTCGTGATTTAAAATATAGACCACTGAAATCATCTGTCGCTACGTTTATATCGTATTTATCAATACCATAAGAGGGGTCGTTAACCAAGATATAGTCTTTTGTAATGTCTGAAATAACAACAAAATGACTATGGTTCCATAAGGCAATGCATGGTAGGTGTTGAATCTGTATTGATGTCAATGTGGAAACTTTTTCTGGTACAAGCCTCAAACCTAATCTGCTGGAAAATGTTATAAGGTCTGGAACATTAATACCTCCCCTTGTTGATCCATAAAGTTGTCTAAGAAGATTTAAATCATAGTCTCCATTATGAAATTGAAATAACATTGCGAGACAAGCTAGACCACATTCAGATTCCTCCGCTTGATAGATCTCGGGGACAGAGTGTTTATGGGATTGGAAAATATTTTTTAATTTCATCAGCTAACCCTCACATATCCAGCTTCACGTCGTAAGAAAGGGATTATATATTGAATTGGTGACCATTGGTTATACACACATTGTACTTGTGCAGCGGCACCTGGCATAAAGCCCCAGGGTGGATTCTTCCCTGTAGTCCAAGAGGGTTTCCCATCCTTCATATTAATATTAACTATGACAATGTAAGGGAAAGCCTTGAAAAGAGATTCTCCTTTTCCATTGTTAGTTAATTCCTGAAATAATTGCTTTGTTGTATAGTCTAAGCCTATTCTTCTTCTATATTCATCTGGGTTTGTAGGTAATATACCTATACTATCAGCTGTACCTTTGATATAACCATAACGTTCAGGAGGCGACTCAGCGGGACTGACAAGGCATTGATCGCCTGGTTTAACTCTTTTTGCCATATCGCCTGACATTACAAATACTCCTTTAACTGCACCAGTTTTGTAACTAATCTGGGCGACGGTATCACCTTCCTTTAAAAAATCTCCTTCTGTGACATCTATCAATGTAACGATACCGTCTATTGTTGCGACTATCTTCTTCGATAATTCTAAGTTATAGTTAGCCAGCTGAGAATTCTGTATATCATTTATCTGGTCACTGCGTGCGGAAATTGTTAATCGATAAAGGGATGACTGCAAAGAACTTTTTTTTCCTCTAAGGCTTAATAATTGAATCTTTAAATCATCAACTGCTTTGAGTTGTTGCAAGTACTCTGCGTCGCTAATATCACCTGTATTTAGTAATGTTTGCATTCGATTGAGAAGGTCATTATTAACGGAGATCTGATTGATCAAAGTAGTCATGGAATCATTGATTGCTTTAATTTGTTTTTTTGTAGATAATGATTGAGAAAGTATTTGAGAAGGCGTTAAGTCACCTGAGACATTAGCGATTTGCTCCTTATTGTTAAAATCAATTTTCTCTCGTGTATTGTCAATTAATGCAATAACTTGGCCTTTACGTACTTCTTGGCCTAAATCAACCAAGACAGACTGAACACGTCCTTCAATCGGAGTGTAGACTCTATTGACTATTCCTCTCTTGACTGTAAGACCAACACCAGAAGAAGTAGGTTTGATTCGATATAAAATTGCCCATGCTAAGACTATAGTTGTTAAACCTGAGACAATAATAATTACTATATAAAGAGGACTTGAAGATATTGCTTGCAGCCATTGCTTGTTGGACTTGTTCCAAAGCACAATGATAAATCCAATATAGAATTAATCTAACACACTCAGACCAGAGTGAATATATTCCGTACAATGTTGTTAGACTAAAAGCACATGAAGCCATTCCGTGGAAAACAATTTTTGGTTATGGTGGAAAATAAGAACAAGGTTATATCGTAAACCAAGTTTATTGCTGGCAACCTTATTAATTACTACAATCAATCCTGTGTATAGTAATCAAAACAATTTGAAAATAGTGAGCCAAAATGATGTAAGTAAAGGCTCAGTCAATGAGAGCAATGATAATTCTCTGTTCAAAGATATTGCGATAGAGACTCTTTCAGGGAAACAATTAGAATTAATAAAGAAGACAATAAAGCCCTCACAATATCGAATAGACCAACAGAAGCTATTTACAGTTGACAGTATATATTTACTCTGTATAGCAAACAATGATTCAAATGTATCAATTTTCAAAAAAAGGTGCAGGCCAATAAAAACTGAAAATATGGCTGTTGTTTTATCTTCACCTTCTCTGCTAATACGATCTCTAATATATAGCCCATCTTTAAAATCAAAGATAGATGATATTGATCAAAGAAGGTGGCTAGTAAGGAAAGCATTTGCCACATGGTATCCAAACTTGAGCCTAAGTTCAGGATCAGTCTTAAAAACATTTGTCTCAAATACGCAAAATTATGGTTCACCATCAGATTCATCGAATCCGTCTGTATCAGGAACTGCATTTCAACCTAGTGATCCAATATCGACATCAAGTGGGGGAAGTTCATCTGTAGGTCTGGTGGACCCGTATACAACGACAAGTTCTTACACACAAGCGTATCCAGTAGTCACACTAAATTGGACCATTTTTGATCCGTCACGTGCAGATACAATCAATGCTGCAAAGCATTCATACGAGTCAGCTCGTCAAGACTCTCTGTATTCAGCACATCAGATTGCTTCAAGAACTACAAAATTGTTGACAAGCCTAGTTAAATTAGAATATGAGATAGCTAGCTATCTTGATCAATTTAAATCATACCAAAAGATTCTAAGTGTTTATAAAAGCCAGTTTGAATCAGGCTATCTGCCAAGCACTGAGATATTAACATTGAGCTCTCAGGCCAATGAAATACTTCATAAGCTGAATTCTGCGATCCTGAATTACGAGAACAATAGTTCTGAATTAAAATTAATAGTGAGGATAAAACAGTCAAACACATTAATATTACCTCCAGAAATACAACTACCGTCTAAGTGGCCTCTATCAATAAGTGAGACAGAGAAAATAATAGACAACTATCCGAAGGTAAAGTCATCTAGTAGCATTGCATCTAAGTATAAGAGTCTTGCAAAAGCATCCCTTAAAGAATACGTACCAAAGTTGTCAGTGCTTGGATATATGACATTTGTTGGGACACAAGGAAGCATGTCATATTCACCGCCTACTCAGCCATCTGGAGCATGGAGTCAACAACTATCAAGTTATATTGGAATGAACGCAACA
Source organism: Prochlorococcus sp. MIT 1306 (assembly GCF_047304515.1). Classification (NCBI taxonomy): domain Bacteria; kingdom Bacillati; phylum Cyanobacteriota; class Cyanophyceae; order Synechococcales; family Prochlorococcaceae; genus Prochlorococcus; species Prochlorococcus sp. MIT 1306. The sequence continues at coordinate 1,470,646 of NZ_CP138959.1, forward strand.
TGGAACATCTTTGATGGTTTTTCGAGTTTTCAAGAGGCGAAAAGTTATGAAAGCCAATCCAATTCATATAATCAGAGATCTGTAGCATTAAAACAACAACTTGTTGAGACTGCAGTTTCAGCAATAAATACACTAAACTACCAAAGAATGCTAATTGAACCACTTGTTAGAAGTTACACTGATGCAATCAGAGCATTAAAGTCTCAAAGAAAAAGGTTTGCTATAGGTTATGTTGATCCCACAATAGTTTACCGTGCTGAAATTGAGGCTGCTCAAATCGTTTCTAATTTCGCAGATACTTACGGATTGATTCTAGACTCATATTATACTCTGAATGATATTACGGGAACTCAGATTGAAGATGTAACGGAATAGATTGTGAATCTAAAAGATTAGAATTATGATGGAACAGCATCAACTGATATATTTGGATTTACGCTTGCATCAGTAACCGTAACACTTTGATCATTAGGGTCAATATCTAAATCTAGAGAACCTGATGGTTTCGCATATACAGTGACTTCATCTTCTCCAGCATCATAGGTACCTAAATCAATAGGTTTGTCATCAGAAACACCAACATCAGCAGAGATCTCTCCAAGCGTAATACTAGGTTTTGCTCCAGAACTACTTACATCTAAGTTAGCATCAATACTACCCTTTAGATTGGTAGATAGTTCTAGATCGCCAACAGTAGCTTTTATATCAGCTGAAGCTTTTAGGCTTTGGTTGATATCAAGGTCATTGCCAACATTTTTCACGGTAGTATCAGAAGGGTCACGAACATCTACGTCTATTTGTTCTTCAATATTTCCCTTAATTGTGGTAGTGCCATCAAGAGTTACATTTTTGCTGTTATAAGACTCTTTTTCTGCTTCATCTACAGTTGCTGTTAAATCAATCTTAGGCCCTGATGTAGTAGTTTTAACAGAATCATCTGTTGAATTAAGTGGGTCAATTGTCATATCTACGGAGCCTGCATCTGTGAATTTTGCATCTCCAGTGATACTTCCTTTGCTATTGGTTTCGTCAGCGTTTACATTTCCATCGACTGAAACAGTTCCTTTAATATTTAATTCAGCAGGGCCTTCGAGATCATTGGCTGTTATATTTAATGTTGCATCTATTGTTGCTCCATCAGTTACTGTAGTTGATCCACCAGATTCAAGGGATCCACTCGCAGATTTTTCGATATCCAAGGAATATCCATCTGCTTCCTTTTGAACCGTTACACTTGCGTTTCCTCCAAGCTCATCTTGTAAAACCTTAGCATCTGATGTTAGTTGATTATATAGAGCATTACTAGCCTTATCTTTTAGATCATTCTCAATGTTACGTGCTTGAAGATCTAGCTCACGCTCGGCATCGTTATAAATATCTTTACGAAATTCATTTACTGTTTTGTCTACATTCTGTTCAGACACTTGATCAAATCCAGACTCTATATCTTTTGCTTTACTTTCTAATTCACCGGCATTTTGTACATCATCATATGCACTTCGAATCTCATTTATATCTTTGGTTACGTCACCCGGGTTATCTACATCGCCAGACACTTCAGATTCTACGTTTTTAGCATAACCACTCTCTTTGGCTTCTGGCATTTTATACGGTTTACCAGCGCCTCCGGCCTGGGATTCTAGACTAGAGTTATATTGTTGATACGATGATGTAATCTGAGCTAAACTGTTACTAGTATCAATTTGTTGTATCGCTGAAAGAATAATTCGTACAGGAGAAGTCTTGCTTCTGTCTACATTTTTACTATCTAGCCAATCCTTGATCGTAGTGTTCCTATCATCGATGTTAATCTCAATATTATTAACAGCGTTCAGTATCAACGCTGAATCAAAGCCTTGTCTCTCAATGATCTGACGACGTTCTTCACGGTTATCCGAGTTAAAATAAAGTTCTTTCAAGTGCTTATCTTGCTCTAATGCTCTAAAGAATGAATAAAGCTCTTGGATTGCTTCGTCTGCCATACTAGTGATTGATAGTTAATATGCCCATTATAGGTAAAATGGGGGTTATGATAAATATAGATATGATTCGTATCAGCTTGAGAAAATATGCGGGGATTGATCTATATATTGCTGATTGTATTCGAAAAAATAAAAACCGATCATTTAGAAGTAAACATCTCCAATGATACTGAGTTTTCTAAAGAAACGTACAGTTGCAAATTAAATCATAAAGACACAATCGTGATCTGCGTAAAGAGATTGAAAAAAAGACTATCTGTTTAGAAATCTCCGTAGACCTGATGAGAGTTGAATATTAGGATATTTATAAAAAGTATGAGTTAATAGTTGCTTAAAATCATCATGACGAACATGATTAACATCAGCAATATTGCGATTTTTATAGTCTTCAGAAGAATAGGTGCCCCAATTAATAAGTTGTTGAAAATTTACTTTGTCTACTCCATATTGTTGTCCAAGTTCTGCAAATTGCATAATCTCATTAAAGTTAAAGGACTGGATGCAGAAGTTGATTATAAACCTAAATCCATGTTTCTTCTTGTACTGTTTAGTCAAGTCTAAATTGGCTAAAAGCTTTTCCCAGTTACCTGGGAACCTGACAACTTCATACGTTTCTTTTGTGGCTGCATCTATAGAGATTCGAATATCTGCTATCTTAGTGAGTATATTACTTAGTTCATTCCAACCGTATTCATCAAGTAATTGGCCATTTGTTTGAAGATTAATTTTTACTCCTGAATATTCGATCCCAACTATTGATTTAAGCTTATTCCTAAGGTGTGGGCTTCCAATAGGATCGCCGTGACCTGATGCTGTTAGATGAGTTTTGCCATTAATTAAGAGTGGTCTGACATGGCTCTCAAAAAGATCATCCATTTCTATTCTTTTTTTCTCGCTGACCCTTTTAATGCCTTTACGGCAAGAAGGACATGCTAAGTTACAACTTTCATCATAAGCTATAAATATATGTCTAGGTCGATCAACGAAGTATGGATCTACTTTTTGAGTCTGTTTGCGCATAAAGTCTGATTGAATAAGTCTTTTTGGAGAAAGTTTAGTAGGTTTAATTGATGTTGATGTTAATGTTGATGTTGCCCTAGTTTCTTCTCTTGTTACCATGTTGTGAATAGGGTTGTTATACAAAGTGCATATTCGTTTGTTACAATATTTATAATTTCCATCTAATATGCTTTTTCTGAATTCGCGAGCTCCCTCGCTATTCCAAATATCTTCATCTTTATGTAAGTCTAATCCGGTTATTAAATAGGGGCTCCATTGCAAACAGCAAAATGTAAATTGGTCACGTCCTGCTATGGTCTTTAATTCCATTTGAGTAAAGGGTTGACAACAGATAAATTTGTTACCAACGTTTTCAACGTCCACGCCATCCATAATATTCATCAAATTGTGAGCTGGAGCATAGAAAGGGTCAAAGTCTAAGGCTTGTTGTGCTGCTACTCGAGCTGATTGCTCATCATTAATCGCCCATTTTGCCTCTGCGACTAAACCATAGAATTGCGATTCGCCAAATTCACGAATATCTTGAAAAAGAACAAATGGGTCAAATATTTGCTGGGTCGTATTGATCCAATCAATAACCCAAAAATAAACATCTTTGGTAACTCTATGGTGTGTTAGTACTGGTGGTGAATTCGCGAACTGCATATCTAGGATTCGCCTAAACTCTTTGCTTCCTTTTTGGCTTGCAGTCTCAAGTTGATCCAATAAGTTCATGTCTAATTAAGTTTTTTTAATTATAGTTAAAAGGAAACACAATTAAATCTTCTTTATGATCTTTTCCAGTCAGGTGTGTGTAGGCAGAAATGAGTTGAAAAATTATGATTTACGAAAAAATGATCTGCTAGCTGTAAGGATCAAGTCTAAATAAATCTATTCAGAATATATACAAACCAGGAAATTGACAAACGATAGATGGTATGTTCAAAATAAATAGTGTTTTTTGTGTGGAAACTATTCAAGTTTGCCAGGTTGTTTATTTATACTTTCCAAAAGAACATAAGCAACTATCATCATGAGTGGTTTGGAATTAACAGTTGGTTGTTAGTGCTGAATAGGAGCTGAAGGGAGTTGTTTTGAAAACGATCAAAGAGTTTCTATTAGTGACAGGCTCTATTGTAATGGTTAATGAATCCTATAGATATTGGAATGACTAATCCTCACTATGACCTATTGTTGACCAGAATTTTTAAAATATTGATATATATTATCATAATACGCTCGCCTATTTGTGAATATGAATTAGCCTGAGTAAATTAAAAGGAACTCTTTAAAATGAACTATCGATCTCATGATGTATGGATGTATGGAACTTTTGATGTAGATAATTATGGAGATTTACTTATGCCTATTATAGCACAGAAAAAAATAACAAGTGACTATAGACTCTTACCAATATCTCCAGAGGGCCAACCTACTCTATTTCATGACTCATTACCTTCAACTCCGATAACAGTATCTGGTAGACCTTGTCTAATTTTAATAGGTGGAGGCAACATCATAACTCGATCATTAAAACCACTAGCTGAACACATGTCGTGGTCGGATGACATCGATCTGGCAGCACTTTCTATTTGGGTAGGTCCTCTCATACAATCAATTAGATATAATGTTCCTATCGTTTGGAATATGCCTGGTTGTCTGGATAAAACATTATTTACTGGATCATTTCAAAAAACAATTTCTCGGTGGATTTCACAAACTTCATTCTCACCAGTTTATTTGCGTGACAAGACTTCAGTGGATATATTTAGACAGTTTTACGATGGTCCTATTGAATACATGCCCGATAGTTCTTTTAGCATAAGATCAATATACAAAAAGGCAGATTTATATGGGCACTTTGATAGATTTAGAGAAAAAAATAAGATCTCAACTTCAAACTTACTCGTGGTAAATATTAAGCCTGAATATCTTGATATTAGCATCGAATCGCTTGCTAAATACCTAGATTCATATTGCGAACAAAATAATTATCATTTAGTTCTTCTACCTTTAGGCTTATGTCATGGAGATTTGTTAGTCCTTACAAAATTATCCTTTTTCTTGAAGCACAAACATACCCTAGTGAATACTGATTTCTGTCTGATAGAAAGTCTATCTTTAATAGCCTATGCTTCTTTATATATTGGTTGTTCATACCATGGAGCAATTTCTGCTGCTTGTTATAAAACACCCCTTATTCTTGTGGCTCCCAGAAATTTACATAAATTCGATGATTTACAAATTGAATTAGGTTTCAAGCGTTATACCTCTTGGTTACAGTTCCTAGAGTCAGAGAATAGTGTGCCGGAGGATTCGTACTCTATACAGAAAAAATCTAAAATGCTTGAAGAGAAACTCGAGGGTCACTGGACCTATATAAATAAACTGATTTCTAGCTACTCTCCTTTTTCAAAACGAATAGAAAGACTTCCAGAACGTCATCCTAATCAATTACCTATTACACGTCAATACATATTTAATTCACTGACTAGTAAGCCTGAATTTAATAACAATCGGAATATCTGTCCAATTTGTAAAACAAAAAGTTTTAGTCCTGGTGGAGCTTCACATTTCCGTCTAAAGCGCTTGTGTAATAAATGTGGATCTTTGCCAAGACATCGAGCAGTATTCTCTGCTCTCGTTAATTTTGGAATTCCAGATTCTGCTCTAGATGCAGGGATTATGTTTAGCAAAGATCAATCTATCTCACCTTCTTGGTTTAAAACGTTTGAATATAGTATTTATAATGGAGATAACCATTTGGATCTTTGTGACATAGCTCGACCTAATGAAAGTTATGACTTTATTGCATTAAATCATGTACTTGAGCATACAAGAGATGACAAGAAAGCACTGAAGGAACTATCTCGAATTCTTCGTATTCAAGGTTATATCTCTATAACTGTACCAAGCCCAGCAATCTTCCCTAAAACAGACGATTGGGGTTACCCAGATCCTAATGCCCATAATCACTACAGAAACTATGGGAGAGAATTCTATCAACTGCTGTGTACATCTCTGAATGGTTTTACAGTACTAGAGTTGCAAATTTTTGACCCTGTTACGTTGACGCCTGATTATCTATACCTCTGCCATAAGTCAGACTCAAAATTACACCTCTCAAATAATTTCAGACTTAGCTTGTCTATACCATACGATTCTTCAAACCATAATACTAAGCCTGTACTTGAGCAAAGGTTATGGCATTTAAAACATCTAATCAAGACCTATCGCATTACTAGAGCATTGAGATGTCTTGAGGAGCTTAAAATTTCATTCCCAGACGAACTTCGTGTGAATCTTTTAGAAATTGATCTATTACATATTCTGAAAAAAAAAGAGGACCTTGAGAAATTACTTGAATTTCTTGTTTCAAAACATCCTGATAATAAGTTCTTGCAACTACGTAATATTAGATTTCAGATAAACAACAAAAATCCTGAGCTTGCTCTTATTATTGCCAATAGCTTTTTTCAAGAGGCAAATAAAACATACAACGAAGTAAAAGAACTAACAACTCTTCTTGAATCTATAGAATTTGTTGACCTATAACTTCTACGGGCTTTCCGAAAGATCTTCTAACTGGAAATCCCTTTATTTGTCTATATTCAGTGGTCATATCCTTTAATCCAATTTCGGTCTGTTTTGGACTAATTGTTGTACTTCCACCATGTAACTGGTGAAAAGAGCCTTCATTTTTCAAAATTAATAATGCACTACATACTTTTGACAATCGGTATAGCAAGTCAGCAGAGGCAAAACCACCATCCATTCTGAGAAACCTTTCATCATAACCCCCTACTTTGTCCCAAATCCTTCTACTTACGAGTAAGCAGTTACTTTCAAATATTGTTGGTCCTAGCCCTGCATGTTCTTCCAGGGTTGATGCACGTATCAAATCAACACTATGTACATTTGGCCAACCCAAATCAATGAGTAATCTTTCTTCATCTTTTAAGCCGAAATCCACTTCAGAGGCATACATCTGATGTACTGGTCCTATTTGAAAATTAGGAATATGTATCAAACAGTTCGGATCATGTTGAAAGAGTATTAGACTTTTACGAAAGACTCCTTTGGAGCATAATCGTGCTCCATCAATCATTACACATAAAAGATTTCCTTTCGAGTATTTGACAGAGTCATTAATAATGTGGTGAATTGGCTGGCGTAAATGACCATATTCTCGCAAGACAAAATTTAATTCCTTGCTTTTGCTAGTATCTATTATAGCTTTAAGAGAATTATCAGCAATTATGATTTCACTTGTAATATTGGGAACTCTTTGAAGAGCCTTATGTATTGAGACAATTGTTCTTTCTATTTGAGTAGTTAATTCATAACATCCAATTATAATTGATAGATTCATAATATATCACTTAGTAAAATGACTTGCCAATTTATTAAGAGTGCTGTGTTCGAGTAGGATGCCAGGATCAAAAGTAATATTAAAATCATCCTCAATCAATGAGGCCATCATATGAGCTTCTAAAGAGTCCAATCCTATCTCTTCAAAACATATATCACCATTATCCATATCAAAACCATCGGGTAAGCCCCAGACATCGTCGACATATTTTAGTAGCCATGATCTGAAATCATTATATCCAATGCTTAGCCCATCGATATTTGAAGTTTGTTGATTGGATGAGAGAGGCACTTCCATCACCGTCAAAGGCACTATTAATAATATAGGCGTTGTTGCTCATGATTGCCAATCAATATTGAAGTTATTCTATTCCAATGCTTGTCTAGTTTCTTTTGGCAGTCATCAATACAGCCTTCTGCTTGATCTAAGCTCATAATCAAGCCATCTAAAGAAGACCAATCACCAACTGATATACCAGATTTAGAGATATGAGACCTGCAACCCTTGAACTTATTATATCGAGGCCTTTCAACAACAACCGAATTACAATTAGCAGCAATTGCAGCAATATATACATGAAGAGATGAAGTAATAACTAAGCGTGATCTAGCTATTTTCAAAGTAGCGAGGCATAATGAAGTCTCTCTTCCAGAATATACACTTCCATTGATATGTCTACTCATTTCTTGAGCCACTCTGTCATCAGCATGAGATTTGGATATGGCGATTAATCTAACTTTCAAGTCTAGTTTCTCGCCAATTCTAGATATAGTTTTGCACATTTGTTGAAACTCATCGTTTCTAATTGATCTTGGACGTGCATTCACGAGTACCTCGTCAACCTTCTTAATATGTTTACAGCCAGTAATTATCTGAATCAATTTATGATCCATCGCTATATCTGGAACAATATATTCACCATTTCGTCGGCCACAAATCCTCCAAGTACTATGATCTCGCCAACTAATATAACAAATTTGTTCTCTGACTGCTTCCCATCTTCTAAGAGTTGATTTTTTTAAGGGTGCAAACGCACCTGCGGCACTTATAACAACTTTTGCTTGTCTAAAAAATGCATTTTCTATTGCAGTTAGCCAAAGATCTTCTCCACTAAATTTTTTTCCATAGGGGTTATTTTGGTCTTCAAAAAAAGTCAAAGGAAAATCCCCTATAACATTTCCGCCACCAATGATTACGATATCACCATGATTCACCAGGGATTCTGCATTTTCGAAACTAATTGAACTTACAGAATCTTCGAATTGGGTCTTGTGACCTGTTAAACTGACAAAATGAAGATTATTATATAAGCCATCGAGACGACTTTTTATTATGAGTGGGAACAAGCAATCACCATAATTATCCAAATCAAACATTCCATATACCCATACATTAGTCATAGGTATTAACGCAATATTCTTGCTGCACTATTATTAAGCACCCTATAATATTTTCTATTAAATTCGAATACTTTTCTTTTCTGCTCTGCACCTAGAACAAAGTCTCCATCAGGCTTGTAGATGCTATGTTGATTATCTATGTTCATATATGTATAGCATTTACTTGCAGAATGCTCTTCTGATAGCGCATCTAATTCAGCATATCTTCCTACTAATCCTATTCTCCAATTGTTACTCCGATTTCTATTTGACATATGAACTGTTTGGCAATGGTGAATGCTAAACTCGCCAGGGTTAAGTTCGATAGGCATCATTTTTTCTTCTTCGTCATCTAAAGGACATTTCTCTCCCATCTGCAGAATATTATCAATGTGTTTTTCCTGTTTATGGTATCGAGGACTTTTATGGCTTCCAGGAAGTACTTGCATACATCCATTCTCTTCGTTCGTACCTGTAATGGCTATCCAGACGCTTACAGCTCCGTTTGTCCTTAGTCCCCAGTAGATATTATCCTGATGTGGTGTTAAGAAGCTATTACTTTTAGGTTCCTTAGCCACAAAGATGCTGTTAATGCAAACTATCGGGCCTTTAAGTAATTCCATAAGGCATTCTTCTATTTTAGGTGAGTGTATTAAGTTCCATACCTTATCGCTCTGTAGATGTGGATTCATCTCCTTGCTATAGAAACCGTATTTATTGAAAACGGTCTGTGTCGCTGGGGTTCGTTTTTTATTAACCATTATGTGTTCTTGATAAATTTCTAATATTGGTGCCACTTCAAGTCTATCTTTAATCAATATGAATCCATCTCTAGTCATACTTTGATTAATATTGCTGGGCTTCATGGTTCTAGTTAAGTTAATTCAATATAGTTCTTTTTTTTTAGTTTCGCCATATTCAATTATTTTTTGTTGCCTTTATTAAGGACGAATGAATTCAGCGTATAAAATTGATTATCTCTAACTCCTTTACCATGAAAACTATTCTCAATTTACTTGAGATCTCACCTAAAAACCTCGGCTATAATAGTTCTAAAGAAATATAGTCTTGTCTATTGAGACCAATTTTAAGCAACCCTCGTCCTCTTAATCCAATACTTCACTATATCCAATTCAAGTGACGTATGCATATATATGGAAAAATGCTAATTTATTACTCGTTACCCTCAACCAATATTTCATCATAAGTACTTCCAAGATCCTCGGATGAATTTAGACACGTTAATCACAAGAGATGTTTCTTGGTTCTTATTCATGATGAGCGGTGAAAAATAGTTTTACCGTACTAACAACTTCTTCTACAAGAAAAAATATTTATTAGTTGTTTTTTGACAGATAGATTCATGTTATTATAACTTATACTAAGTGGCAAATTAACACGGGCCTAATGCTGATCTGGCAAATCTAAACTCGAATAATAAGGGTACCAATAGAGATCTATTGCAACTTTTAGGTCAAGACAATAACACCAAATAAAAAAGACTGGGGAAATAAAGTCCAATGGATTGAGATAAATTCGCTCGTCATAATTTAGTGCTTGAAACAAGCATAAGCCAATCATATAAAGAAAGCAAACATTGCGTGCTGATATCAAATTATACGCATAAGGAAGGCCATTATGTTCTCAATATGAAATAGCAACTACTCAAATTATAGTAAATACTCCTCAATTTATAGTTATAAGTAGCCATCACAAACACTGGTTCAAGTCAACACATGGTCTTTATCGACGAAGAATCCAGGACTGGCCAAGAAAATCTACCTTGCCCCCGTAGATCTGTTGAATCTCTTCCAAAGCAGCTTGCAAAGGGATTTGACCATTCTCATCCTTCCACATAAAATCATCACCACATAGAATGCTGAAAGGAAACAACTCGAGGGCAATTCTCAAATCCACGCCACTCTTATTTGCATCGTAATAAATAATGTCTGGATAAATACCTCTGAGATGAAGCTGAAACAACAAATATGGCGATCGACCACGTATTGGCAATATATTTTTATAGTCATTGAGTAATGTTTTTACATAATAAAATATACCCATGGCCTTTAGGTCTTCGATCATTTGGGAATACTCGTCATGGGAGAAACCTTTAACCATCGAGTTACGTATAGGACAGACTCTAATTTCAGATAGATATTCACTTAAATCATCAATCCATGGATCAACAGTGATGACATCAATATGATCTACAACCTGACTCCACCTTTTAGATGAAGCTCCCATAAAACTGCCAAATTCTACAAAAAGAAGTCTGGATTGATTATTACTTTCCTCCGCAATCAAAGCCTCTATAATCTCTCTACCAGATCTACTACCTGCTAATTCAACACAAAGAAGTTTCTTTTTATGTTGCTGCAGTTGTAAGGGTTCACACATGTCAATCCTAAGCTTATTAATGGCTGAAGCCCTTGAACTTGAAGCCTTAATAGAAACGTCAAGTGGTTCAAGCTTTTTCGTTTCCTTTAGAAGTAATAAAGACATTTCATCCTGAACTCCTTTAAATATTTTGCGATATTTCTCTTTACGTGGATCCATAATTTTTTATTTTATTTTACAGCAAAAGTTTAAACTTTTCAGCTATTTGTCATGATTACACACTTAGCCGATTGGTTAAATAATACACCTCGATGCATCTAAGAGAAAGAAAGACTTCAGAAGGATTGCTGGAGACAGTACTTTATAATATTCAGTAAGAAGTAATGAAGATAAATTCAAGCAGTATCCCTATACCCTGAAGAAACTATTGGCTGTCTGAGGTCGTAAAGAAATCAAATGACGACATGGCACTCATCGTCATCGCAAGACCAACCTTCAGAGAGAAGAACTTCACCCTCAAATGAATTGCAGTCTTCGCAGATGCCAATCTCTTGATCACACCCTTCTCCAGATGAAGATGCTGTTTTCTTTATCTGGATGAGCTCAGGTTTCAAAGTCTGTTCGTACTCGGGTGGCACTTGTTGACAATAAGTCAACAATCACAACAATCAAAAGCAAAGCCAAATATAGAGAAAGTAATTGAATCTTACCCTACCAAAAATAATGTTCTCCTCAGAGCATCAAATGATTAAGACATTACCCAGCGGCGCAGAAAACCGAAGTAGAACCTTACCAAATCTTGTACATGTGTAAGAAGATCATGGTTTTATCTTGCTTTGAGTTGCGATGAAAACCGTATTTTGTTTGCCCTTTTCCAAACACATTGTGAATTGATGAAGGCTCAATTATTGTAATAAACTTATACTCTATTTTTTCAGCTTATAACTATGACAAAAGGGACCCATTTCGTCTTATTGAGCGCGGGCGCTCTGGGACTTCATGAGACTTCCTTGGGACACCACACCGCGTGACTAACCCTCATTAGCGATTGATCAACTCATACACCGATCGCTGGTCTGTATGAACCAACTATTGAACCAATACAGATCAGAAGCAAACAATGAGCGAAATGATCACCAACCGGTCAGAACCAATCAGAATCAGAAGCATTATCGGGATCATTCTGCTGAGATTCACGGCGTCGGCGTAAAAACTGTCCACGACCACTGTCCAACCATCCAGAGCCAGAATCATTACTCAACCGCCTGGTGCGATCGGAACGACCATCCCCCTGAAGAGTCTCCGAGCCAATGCCAAAGCTGGGGTTGGGATGATTTGAAATTGCACGCTGATACATCTGCTCGTGCATTCCGTCATCACCAAAATCAGCAACTTCAGCAACAGAGGAAGTCGGAGAAAAAGGTTGGGAGGCGAAGTCTTGCTCCTGGCGGAAAGAGCTATATGAGCTATCAGAACTCTGCTCAGAAGGATCGCTCTGCGGCACATATACGGGTTCTGAAAACGCTAGTGAAAGCCAACCTCCCTTAGGAAGCTGATAGCCCAGCTCAAGGAGATAGTCACGGCCACCCATCGGCACAGGAAGGAACCACTCATGAGCCTCGCTGTCGACAAGAATTTCTTTGATGGCATGCCTACTGATCAAGGCATCGGCGTGGCTGTACAGATCGACCAGCCGCAGACATAGGGCTTTTGCCTTTGATTTTTTTGCCCGTTGCTGATCGACTTTGCTGATGCTCCAGCTGCAGCGTGCCCACTTTGAGTCTTTGGGCTGCAGTGAAACATGGCTGAAATCCTGGACCCTACTGTCGGTCCGGCTGGGCTGCTTAGCAGAAGGCTGTGGCGTGGCCTTGGACGCACCCCTTGGTTTAGTGACAAAGGCTTGAAAGCGTTGCTGGATTCCCTGAACCAGGCTAGAAACCCCTTTATTAGTGGACTTTTCTTTGCCTGTCACAGGAAGGTCAGTAGAATTCAAGTCAAATCATTTAGGCCATTTTTGGCTTGATAAAAGCTTTTGCCAGAATCTCCTGACATACGCAGAACAAACCTAGGCTAGAACAAAAGCTAAGAGTCCAGCAGCAATCAAAACCTTTTGGACGTGCCGATCTCTAGCAAACACTGCTGAACGGCCAAAAAGTTGAGAGAGCGTCCTCGCACTTAGGGAGAGGAGAAAACAAAAGGTCATCTATGGTAAGAATTGGCTCAAAGTGGTTGAAAAATCCATGCACACTGAACCATCTCTGCTAAGCCCATTTCACTAAAGACTGATTTCAGAAAAAATGGTGGAAGCAAGACAATTTTGAATCCTGTTTATTAGTACTAGAGATCATCTTCTTCTTAAGGCAAGCGACACTAACAAGTACAAACATACAAAGTAGAGCAGCTCCAAGCATCAAAACCGCCCCCTAACTTACTCCAGCAACGACAGCGACAATGATGAAATCACTAATCAAGAGACTTACAATTAATGCTGGAGTAATCAAACGCCAACTTGTTCCTCCTATGCCAATGGCGTAGCGGAGGAAGTCGAAAAGTCCAGTCATTAAGAGTCCGGTCATCAGGAAAAAGTTTCCATCCAGTTAATTTTGATTGAAGCCTTAGATTCTCTTCATTGCTTTCACTCCAACCAAGCGGCGAACAGGCTCTTTGCCATAGTTTCCAGCTATAAAAAATGCTGCTTGGCAAAAGATAAGATCAGCTAAAATAATTGTTACGCATCCTGTTTTAAACCCCAATAGAGAACCTTCTACAAGTGAATATACAGAACTAAGTAAGTCAGGCAAAATGATGCTAATCCCACGAAGTAGCATTATCCCCAAAGGAGCCCAGATGCCCAGACTTTCCACCGCATTACGAAGCGGCTCAATGCCATATGTCTGTATGAGGTAAACCAGAACAACAAATACTTCCACCCAAAATGCAATGAGGAAAACATACGCATTTTATTCATTTTGATATGCCTCGAGCAATTTTCATATTTTTCACCATTGAAGAAGTATCAAGCAAAGGAGAGGGTGCTCGTTAAGCAGGTCGCTAGAGAGCAGACCTGAACACACCTAAATAAGTCTTTCAAGAAAAGCGAGGAAATATTCCCCAACAAATTTAACGCTTCCAAAGTCATTTAAAATAAAGTTAATCTCAAATTAGTCAAGGAGCTAAAAATTATTCTTGCTGCTATTAATTAGAGATAGAGACCTTCTTTTTAATCAAACCAGTAATAATAGCAAGCCCAAACATACCAACCATTGCAATTACTATATATACAGAATCAGCCAATCCAGCACCTATAGCAACGGCTACAGCGTCAAAAATCACAAGACAAAGGAATAAAGCAGATGTAAAGAGTCGCCACTGCGTCCCTCCTAATCCTAAGCCGTAACTGAGGAAATCAAAAAGCCCGGTCATTAGTACTCCAGTCATTAGGAAAAAATTTCCTTCTAGTTGATTTTGATTGAAACTTTCAATTCTCTTCATTGCTTTTATTCCAACCAAGCGGCGAACAGGTTCACGTCCTAAATTTCTAGCTATCAAAAATGCCACCTGGCAAGAGATAAAGTCAGCCAAAAAAATTGTTATGTAAGCAGTTTTGAAATCCAGTACACTTCCAGCAAGAATTGCATATGGGAGATTTGATATAATAGGGAAAATAGTACTAATACCTCTAAGGACAAATATTCCTAAAGGCGCCCATATCCCCATATCCAAAACAATCTGATTAATCTGTTCTTTCCATTCGACTACAATAAAGTAATAAAAGAGAACAGCTGCTAGTACGCAAAGGGAAATCAGAAGGAACTTCTGGAACTTCTTCATTTTCGAATATCTCGATGAATTTTCATATTGAGTACCAAAAGGTTTAAGGACAGGATTGGTAGAGCTTTTAATTTAGCGTAGATTACGCTAGCAGTTTAGAGTAGCTAATCCACAACAATCTAAAGCCTAATCAAACCTCCTAACATCCCCAACACATTTTGTCTAAAGTTGAACTACCATGAACACTTGGGACCTATTCCTCACGCTTAAAACAACAGTCATTGCAACGTATCCACGTGAAAGTGGCAAATCAAGACAACTCCTGATTATTTAATAAAATGTAGAGGGCGTCCATCGATCTGAAGGAAATATACACTGCAGCAAACCAATCAGGACCACTAAGTAAGATCAACAAGCAATATCTACAAACATTTTCACTATACATTTGTCTATAGCGAAAGCTGCTAAATTCATCATCAAAGCATATAATTGCAAGCAAGACTAGGGCATCTGTCTAAGAGCCTGTGAAGCAATCTCCCTGGGATCCAATCAAGTAAAAGAGATGACATCACTCTCTAAGTCGACGATTTACAAGATGATCGCCGAAAAGAATTTCCCAAGATGAATCCAGACTGGACCTCAACAGGTTGCTTGGACAAAGGATGCCGTGCAGGACTGCATCAATCAGAAAATTCAAGGGGCAGCGCTTGGGGTAAACAAGGCGCTATTTGCCCCTCTCAATCGTTCTTGGGCGATCTAAGCAACCTCAGGCACCCATCCGCCCCCCAGCTCCCTTCTGATGATCCATTGATGGCATTTGCTGTTGAGGTGTTGTCCTTGAGGAATCAGGCGTTGATGGATAGGCCTGGCCCACAAGGACTGGCACTGCTTGCCGACGGCATAGCGTAAGTGATTAAAGACCATGTAAAACCTCCTGATCGTGAGGATTTGAGAGTGGCGGCGGTCCATGCATTGCATCTCCTCTGGGTCGAAAAAAAAGGGGGGGACAGATGCATGCATGAGAAATGTGCCATCGGACCCTTCATGGTCAAGACGTCTGTACTGACCGAAGAGGGCTGGTGGGGTCAAGTGGTTGAAGGTGACTGCTCTGATCTCCCGTGCTCAGAAGGATCCGGTAATACAGTTTTCACTATGGGTTTGAGCAAAACGGATCAGTCCACTTAGCAGGAATATCTTGGATTTAGATTGGGGCGTCCATGTGTCTTGAGCAGCGCTATCGACAATAGGGAGATGAACGGATCGATCTTTCAGGGCGCAATGACCTGATTAATGTTCAGCTGACAAACTGTGCAACACTTATCCCATCAGAAGAAGAAGTTAAACGCCTGCTGAAGGGGGAATCACTGCTGATCTCAGAGTTCATTAACAAAAAAGTAGCAGAGAACAGAAGGGCAACAAAAGGCGTTATCAAGAAGACAATTGAACTGTAAGAACATTCAGAGATGGAATGTCTAAGACTGATCTCTGGTTTTGCGGCATGGAACGGCGGAAGCGCTGCCAACCCCAATGCGCCATCTAGATCACAAAGTTTTTTCTTCGTATTCCCTCTAAGAATAAAATAATCTTAATTGCTGAATCTACGCCTATTGATTTCCTCTAGACATTTATTTCTCTTTTGATTTCGAAACACTACTAAAAAAACATAGTCAC
This sequence comes from Prochlorococcus sp. MIT 1306, assembly GCF_047304515.1. Classification (NCBI taxonomy): domain Bacteria; kingdom Bacillati; phylum Cyanobacteriota; class Cyanophyceae; order Synechococcales; family Prochlorococcaceae; genus Prochlorococcus; species Prochlorococcus sp. MIT 1306. The sequence continues at coordinate 1,487,160 of NZ_CP138959.1, forward strand.
TTCCAATATAGAGGTTTGGTGATAAGCAGCAATACTCCATCCAACAATAAGTCGAAGGGGCCTATGATTAACTAAGAGAGAAACTGTACCCCAAAAAATGTAAAAAGTGACTCCTTATTTTCTGGTCTAATTATCAAATTTGTCACTGGAGCTCAAACATGCTTTTCTGCAAAGCAGAATAGTGACTGAAAATCCTTAATGGCAAAAGGGATTCTTATATAAGAGTTTAATATAAATGCATCAATTAATCCTTCCAAGGAAAGATTCTATCAACCTTTTCTTTAATCTTGACTTTAAGCGGCCAGGATCTTGCCTGAAGTCACGGAAGAGCTTCCTCAAGCTAAATCCTTTTGCATCCTTAGTCGTTAATCTATCTCGATACTCAGAGATAGCTTGATCATTTTCTGAATTCGGAAGGCCAGCCTTCAATAAACTTTGGGGGTATGTACGTGGCAAATAGGAGTTCAAATATTGACGTTGAATATTGAAGTTTGCATGGAAATGCTCTATTACATTCCTATCATTAGAAAAGACCCTTTCTTTAATCATATCAATAGACTCTTCTACCATGTCGTAGATTTTAGTCTTAGGCTTAAAAATACTTTTAACGAAATCGTTACTTCCTTCAAGAACACCTCCTAGCCCCATTGGGCAATCGGTTAGTGTTCTTAGAGCTTTTTCATAGCTACAATCCTTTGTGATTGCATCAGCCAACCTCAAATTATATGGCAGCGTTATATATGAAAGCTCATTCTCTGACATATTTTGAATATTGCTTGGCAAGGACTTTCCAAATTTTTTCGAGAATCCTTCTATAAATAAAACACCAAATAATTTAGTAACGTGATTACTAAATGTAGGGATTAATGCATGCAATGCTCTTGTTGAAAAGATAATTACATCACCTCGCTTAAAAGGTATCTTTGAATATCCTTGATAACGAGAATCACAATCTATATGAGGATATAGAAAATCTCCATTGTTTCTTTGGTCACCCCTAAGAAAATGTGGAGAGAGCTCGACTCTAAGAGATTCTGTTAGACCAGGCCAATCACTTAATTGGGCAGAAAATGCATTGAATGGAAGACCTGGATAATGACTTCCAGACATTACAGCAAAAGATCCTGCTAAATTTTTATTATAAATTTCCTTAGGGAATGAATTTGAAGAGCCAGAACAGTCTGACAAGCAAATGAGGACTTTTGGTACATCTATTGAATATAATGTATCTCTATGACTTCCAATAGAGTCATCATAAACAGCAAGGATGTCAGATCCTAAATATTGGCAGTCATCACCTGCTATTACATCAAGGCACGAAAGAACATATTTTGATGAGGCAAAAAGATCTAAAAAATCGGGTTCTGTTTCTATGGGGTTTCCCAAGAAAGGTAATCTTTCTGGAGAACTTTCGGCTGTATGGCCTTGTACTTTTAAGTAATAATTATCGAAGGCCTTTTCCATGCCATCCACTTGCCATTGTTCCAAGGAATTTGATATCTTTACAAATCCGTACAAATCATATGCCATTCGCATCCTTTGGAATTCATTAGCTATTTCCATAGTGCGTTCAATTAATTTACCAAGAAGCCTACTCTACCCATGAGCGATAAGCCCATATTTTTTTACTTTAAGCTATGATTTTGAATAATTTTCCCATTACCCAATTACTCATGACAGCCAAAGAAGCAACGCATAATTTATCACGGCAATACATAAACCTAGTGAGCATTAACTTGCTTTTAGTGATATGTGCAAGATATAAATATTTAAGCATGGTCACTGCTTGATGACCATGCCTCCCTACTGAGCGGATGGAATGATTAGTATTCACTCAATTTTTGAGCATCAAGGTTTTATTATTTTGGTTCATTAGCATCAAATTTCCTTAGCCACAGGGAAGACATGCATAGCATCTATGCAGTAGATTTTTACAGCAAGAATCCTTTCTAGGGCTTGATTTTAATTAATCAGTCTATTATTTTTTTCAAATTCTTTAATCTATAAATTATTCCATTCATTATTGAAAAAGATTGAAACCAGAGCTTTTTCACAAAACAGGAGCCTGGTTGAGCCCACAGTCAGCACCAGTTGAGACAGTCAAAAACGGAGAGGGTGGGATTCGAACCCACGGACGGTTGCCCGTCAAACGATTTCGAGTCGTTCGCTTTCGACCACTCAGCCACCTCTCCAGACGCCAGTAAAGACGCAAGGCAACTTTAAAACGCTGAGGCCACCATGCTGAAGGAGCCGCTGGCTCTACCACTGACCCAAAGCCGCCCTGCAGTGTGTTCTACCAACCATCGCCGCTCAAGAGAAGTTGGTACAAAGCCAAGCCATACCCCTGTCAAACCCTCTGATTTGACTAAAGGTTGACGCTCCACGTCATCCAAACCCTGACGATCACGCCAACTCCAATAGGCCTGACGCGTTGGCAGCAGATGCCAACGCAAACGACCAGCTCGCAACTGCAAACTCTGCTCTGCTGCAGCAATTGGTCTCACCTCCAGGCCAGGACTGACTAACCGCTGTCCAACCTGCAAAGGCATCACACCCTGATGCTCAGCCAGCACGGTATGGGCCAGATTTCGCCAACAGGACGCCGCCTCACTGGCAACCGGATCCAAGACCATCGCCCAATCAAGACGGGCATGGCCAAACGCTTCACTCAGCCGACGAGCCTGCCAACAGCTACGACCATCTCCATGCGTACTAATCAAAACCGCCCGCCCACGATGCCTAGCTAGTAACCATTGACGACTGCGCTGATGCACCACCACGAGTCCATCGCCCATCTGTACAACAGCCTGCGATAACGAACAAACCAACAACGCAACCACTCCCCAGTGACGCCAGTGACGCAATCCCGTTACCAACCATGGCAGCAATCCCAACACCAACAACAGCACCAACCAAGGCTGGGGATGACCGGTGAACAACTGCGCCATTGGCCAAGTGCAGATCCAACGCACCAGAGCAATCAATAAGCCAGCCAACTGCTGGATCGGCCAACTTATCCAATTCAGCAATGGAGTCAGCAAGCCAGCAGGCAAGAGCAAACACAACCAGACCAACGCCATCGCTGAGAGGGTGAGCAGCGCCAACAAAGGAGCAGCCAGCAGATTCGCCAATAGGGCATAGACAGGAGTGGATCCAAAATGGACAATCTGTAGTGGCAGAGTCCAGACGATTGCGGCCAAAGGAACAGCCAGCGCCGGTGCCAACCCTCGAAGCCATGTAGGTAGACGATTGGAGAGAGCCTGCTCTAGGGGCCCTGCTGTGACGACCAATCCGGCAGTAGCTGCCGCACTCAATTGAAAACCAATCGAACGCGCCCAGGCGGGATTCACCAACAGCATCAGCACCAAAGTCGCTAGCAACACCCCTAGAGGACGACTGCGGCCTCCGCCCTCATTAATCAATAACACCGTGCCACCCATCAACACAGCTCTCACAACCGACGGTTGTGGACCGGCCAGCATCAAAAAGCTGATCAGTGCCGTTGCAGCAAACGTCAAACGGAAGGACCTTGGCAGCAACCGAGCAATCCCCAGCGACGCTCCCAACAGCACAGAAAGATGAAAGCCCGAAGCCGCCAAGGCATGGGAAAGGCCAGCAACGCGGAACGCCTTAACCAAATCAAGCGGCAGATCAACTTGGGCACGACCCAACACCAAAGCCGCCAGCAATCCTCCCGAACGTGGACCTGCCAGTTGCTGTAAGCGCATGGCGACCTGGCGACGAGCATCGGCGATGGGCGTCCAGGGACGTTGCAACACCTCAACCTGATCACCCCAGAATTGGCTCCAACTTCCCTGCTGCTGAAGCCGCTCCGCTGGCCCAGGCAGAAGCGAATGAGGCCCTAGAGCCGGAGCGCGCAACTGACCATGCACACGGATTCGCCAACCCTGCTGCAAAAGCTGAGGGCAAGGTCTTAGCTGAACTTCACTACGGCCATGCCTCGGCAGGCCATTGATCCGGTTCACCGCCAACAAGGCACGACAACTATCAGCCCCAAACTCGCTAGCCCCAAGCAATCGGCTATCACTCAGCAGCCGGCCTTCGAGGCTGCTGCGAAGCGGTAGGCGCGAGGAACGATCAAAAGAACCGGCACTCGCCAACAAACGCACAGGTTCCAAAGGTCCAGGCCTCGGCTGCCCCCACCAGCAAGCCCATGCCAACAACAATGGCAACATCAACGCCAATGCTGTAGCCCTGCTTTGGGTCATGCCGAGACGAATCAAGCAGAAACGAGCCGTAATCAGCAACAGCACAGCAACGACAACCATTGCTTGAGAAGGAAAGGGCTGGGCACCAAGCACTAGTGCTGTCAGGGCCAAGCCTGCAACAAGCAAAGGCGAAGAAAACCCTCGCAAACAAACTCAAACGACTATCTCGAGAATTCCCCTCTCTGCACTTCGCTGTCTGCGGGGTTCGAGGAAGAGCCTGGCAAAGGATCTCCCTAAGAAGGGCTCTAGCCCTGAACCCACAAGCCTAAAACCCTATTTCCAACCGGATTGAGCCATCAACTGAATCGCCTTGGCATTATTCGCTCCGAGCTGGCTAATCGTGACCCGATCGGGGCGAAAAGTGCCGAACTTTTTGAGTTCCAACGACGTGCCATAGCCATTCAACGGATGCTCATAGGTGGGGCCAGCCATGCCTTGACTGCCATCGGGTGAAGCAAGAAATTCAAGCAGCTCAATCGCCTCCTTCTTATTCTTTGCATACCTAGCCAACCCACCAGCACTGACATTGACGTGGGCGGGATCAGGTGTGATAACCGTGAGCTTATTAGCAAGAGCCTTGTCTTTCGATCCGCTCACACCAGCACGCATCCGCGCAACATAGTAGTGATTAACGATGCCAACACCGCAGATGCCTTGTGACACAGCACGAGCGAGGGAGACATCTCCTCCAAAGTAAGGCTGGGAAACGTTAGAGATCATTCCCTGTAACCAACTCTTGGTTGCCGCCTCACCGCGCAACACAAGCTGATCAGCGACTAAAGATTGGTTGTAGACGTTGTTGCGCTTGCGTAGACACACCTTCCCTTTAAGTGAGGGGCTAGCCAGATCGGCATACGTGCGAATACTGCCAACGTTCACCTTCGATGGATTGGCAACAATCACCCGCACACGACGGGTCAGGCCATACCAACGACCTCGCGGATCGCGATAGGCACTAGGGACTTCGCTATCCAATTTTGCTGAGCGCGAAGGTTGCAAAAGACCCTCTTTTGCTGCATTACTAATCCGTGCCGCATCAACAAGGATGATCACATCGGCCTGAGAGTTTGCCCCCTCTCTTTTAAGACGCTCTAACAATGAAATCCCAGAAGATTCGATCAGCCGAACCTTGATCCCTGTTTGCTCAGAAAATTTCTTATATATTTGACGATCAGTGTTGTAGTGCCGACCTGAATAAACACGTACTTCTCGAGCATTCGCAACACCGTTTTGGCTGAATCCAGTGCCAAGGGCGAGAACGGCCGCCAAGCCTGAATACGTAAGACGCGCCTTCAAACCCATTGCCAGCAAACCATTAACGTTGTAAGCCTCACCCTATTGAGCGCACTCAAAGCCTCCTTGCGCATTCCATACCAGCTGCTGTAACAAATGATGCGCTCACGACCCAAGAGGCTCAACGCTCTGATGATGGGATTTCCTCAGCAATCTCTATGGAGCCCCTGACCCATCCATTGCTTGATGAGGCAACTGTGAGCCAATTGCGTGCAACTCTCTTGGCTGACGAAAGCTCATGGCAGGACGGACGTAAAACAGCGGGATATCAAGCAGCCGAAGTCAAGAACAACCTCCAGCTGGATCGCAACTCAAAAACCGCCAAAGAAAACAGCCAGCTGGTAATTAAGCAGCTTGAATCGGATCCGCTTGTGAAGAGCTTTGCCTTGCCAAGGCACATCCACGGGGTGATGTTCAGTCGATCCGGCATTGGCCAGGGCTATGGAATGCATGTCGACAATGCCTACATGAGCTCAGGGCGTAGCGACCTCTCCTTCACGCTGTTTCTCAACGAGCCAGAAAGTTACGAGGGAGGAGCTCTCTGCATTCAAACCTTGCAAGACAGCAAACAAGTGAAGCTGCCAGCTGGCCAGGTGATCATTTATCCCAGCACAAGCCTGCATGCCGTGGAAACAGTCACTGCTGGTGAACGGCTGGTTTGTGTTGGCTGGATCCAGAGCTATATCAGCAGCAATGAAGACCGCACTATTCTGTTTGGCCTCAATGCTGGTGCCCGTGCCCTTCTTGCCGAGCATGGCCGTTCACCAGAACTGGACTTGATCTTTCAGGCCTACACCAACCTGCTCAGGCGCCTCGGCAGCTGAAGCCAGAGTCATTTGATACCAAGTCAAGTAACGAATCGCCAAACAATGGTGGCGTGGAGGAGCCAAAATGGATTTAAAAATGAGCCTCTCAGCATGAGCAAAAAGTCTCCTGTAGCAATATTTCTTGCAGCTTCTGCACTGCTGGCGGCAAACGCACTTCAGCCAAACCTGAGTCACGCTGGCGAAGGCGGTGAAGGAGATATGGGAGGACTGAAAGAGTGGACCACTGATCAAGACATCGATGCTGAAAGCAAGCCTGATGAAGATGCTAAGAAAGCTGCCAAAAAGGCAAAGAAATCAAATATTTGCGTCCCGATCGGCGAAGGAGAAAACTGCTGGTAAACCTATTCTGAACTAGTTTTCACAAACATGCCCGCTTATTTGTGCCTACTCGTAGGACTTAGGGGTGGGTTGTCAAAGCGACCTGGGTATTCAGGAACCGCATAAAGCCTAAAGGAACACTGGAATCGACAATGATAAGAAATGTACCTGGGCAGATTCCTTAGTGAGATAGACGAAAAGGTGAACCGTACCTGTGATGAAGGTAGCCCCCCATCCAGAAAACCAGTTCCCGTAAGACTCTAATGGATCCGAACAAATCATGAGGGAGAGGGACACCAGTGGTCTTTTTCTGTCAGTTCGCCTGTGCTGACTGTTGTGTCAGAGGGGGGGGGTAAGGAGGTCTCTTCCAACGACATTCTCTGTGTTAGTTAATTTCCCGCTAATTTGGAAAACGATTCTCAGAGCATCATATCGAAACTTATTAGAGGTGAAACCAACTTCCATTCCCTACTTTGCTTGACTCTTCCCCTTGCTGCAAAATATAAAAAATAATCGAGATATATTAAAATGAACAAAAAGGCTTCTTTCCTGTTAGAAGAAAGCTTTGATTGAGCTTTTTATATTCATTTAGAAACGCGGGAACACCCTGCCTTAACGACATACATAGGGCTGCATTAATGCTTCAGAGATCGCATATCACAGCAATTTGATTTTGCTGTTATAAGAGTCAGATGATAGTCTGAGTTAAGATTCACTTTGGATAATATGCATGCTCCAGATCTGGCCACAGGAAATATAATTCATTTCAACGAGCTTGGAGCTAATTTTATTTCAGAAATCCAAAGCTGTTGCGAATATGAATTAAGTGATGCCGCCAATTCCAGTTTTTATCTCTCCACCGCAACAAGATACTTAAACATACCACACGCTGAACAAAATAAAGGAGGGACTTTTTTTGGAAGCATGCTAAATGAAAAAGGGCCAAAGGAATTAATTTTGATAAGCGATGATTCTGGTAGCTGTGGTCACTTAACCTGCCCAGACGAAATAGGAGCCGGTGCAACTAGAGGAGATTTCAATAACTTAGGACTTGTAGAGCTACGTGACAATGTACTAATCCCAGAGATACAAATTCCAAACGGGCCATTCTCTCAATCAATAGTCAACTGCCAATCGAGAGAATGCCTCTGGATTGATCCCATTAGATTGCTTTCAAAAGACAAAATGTTGATCAATTTTTCCAATTTTTATGCTGTGATTGAAATCAAATCCGGCCCTGGTACTGCAAGAATATTTGGGAAAGTCAGATCATGTATATTACCCAAAGAATCTGATGAAAAACGATCCAAATTCGTACAGATCAATCTAGGATACACTTTAATACCATTATCCCAGTACCCTTACTATGGATACATAAGCGCCTCCATTAATCTAGAGAGTAATGAAAATATTATTGAAGCTATTGTTCCATCCTATCATTCTGACTGTGACATCAACTCTCAGAGGATCCTAAAAATGTTCAAAACATCGTTTAGTTACAATGGTCAAGTACACTTGTTTTGCTTCAATACTCATTACTAGGCTTTCAAATGATCAACACTGAACTTAAAGAAATAAAAGACGCATATTCAATCTTAAAACATGTCTCCTCTTTACCCCCTCCTCCAAATCTTGAGGTTTCACAATGGTGGAAGAATCTACAGCAATCAGCTTTGGAGTTCGGAAGAAAAAAAACCACTTTTAGTGAAATAGTCTGTTACGCACAATTGCCAACATCTGGCTTTGACCACAGACGAGAGAGAGACTTTGTCACCACCAGGGGTCGCAGTATTTTATCCATAATAGAAGAAAGGTATTGGCTTATAGCAAAAGAGTTTCCCAAGGTTAATCTAGATCTTCTTCCAGAAGAATCCGACTTTAGTAGAATAGAAAGCATTGCCTCAGTAGAAGGGAAGCAATATAGCAATGTATTCCTATACCACTTATATATCTATCTTACAGTTTCAGAGTGGTTAGAGAAAAATTCAATCAAAAATCAATATATGCCTAAAAAATCAAAAGTCTTGCTAGAAGTTGGCGGTGGCTACGGTGGTTTAGCTCGTATTTTCCTAGAAGCAACCAATGACACAAAATATATATTAACTGATCTCCCCGAGATGTTGTTCTTTTCGTATTCATTTATACGCGCAAATTTTCCCGAAAAGTCAGTAAAGATAACTTCTTCCCATGAAGAAATTGATCTCAAAGAATGGGATGTTAACCTGGTGCCAATTCAATTTTCAGAATCCTTGTTGGGCCACAAATTTGATGCCGTCATCAACACAGGAAGCTTGCAAGAAATGCCTGACAAGGCAATATCTTATTGGATGAATTTAATCAAGAATGTTGTTGGAGATGGCTTTTTTTACAGTTTCAATTACTTCCTTAATGACAACAGGCTTCATACCTATGGACCTAAAGGAATAATGAACAAAGGGTGCCTGCGGCTTGAGAAAGAATGGAATATCAAAAAATTTGCGATCAACCCTAAAGTCTTGTGCGAAGACGTTGAGTTGAGAAATTGGCTTGAATTAGTAGTTGAATTAAGAATAGATGATCATGATGATCCTAATTCGAAAACGCTAAGTCATGAAAAATCCTTTAAAGATCAAGATTCAATTGGATCAGATAAGTGGTTTGAATATCACTGGAGACGTCACTTTAGCGACCCTCTCGATATTGAGCCTATTAGGATTCTTCTCTTGGGAATCGACAAGTTCAAGAGGGGTGAATGCAACAAGAATAATCTCCCAATAAACAAAAAGGCCTCATTACTGAAAGGATGCAAATTTACAAATATAAGCCCACAAAAGTCTTACTTTCCTGCATATGGTGAAGAGTATTATCTGCGCTCAATTCTCGAGAAGCAAGGTCTGCTAAGCATGAGATAAATTTAACTCGGCCTGGGAATAGTAAGGCTATAATTATCACTTTCAAAATCTATTCTGGATAAAATCCAGATTGACAACATTGAGATCTCCTGCAACATACTGTGATCCTCTGATTTGCCGCCATCACGAACTAATAGTCTGTATTCTCACACCTTGGAATCCAAGAAGAGTTGCTTAATAGGGATCTCAGCAACTAATTCTGGTATCATCTGATCAACCAATTAGTTCGCTAGACCTGCCGCGTCATTAGTTTCATTAGTTTGGGTTACTTTGTCGAACCTCACGCCAGATAAGCATCCAGCAACTAATGGTAAATGAATTCTGAAATGGTTTTCAAAATGACTACCTCAATAAATGCAAAGTGGTCATCACAAGGCATATTATTAGTAACAAGCATTTTTCATTCAATGCTTAAAACATTAATTTGCTCATAAAAGTAAACATGCTAGTCTTGAAGAGAGAGTAGATCAGTAGCTCCCCTTTACTGTGATCGTAGATTAATTGATAAAAGAACCAATGCATATTTCCTCGTTGAAGTGTTCTGCATTGCTCTCTTCAGCTTTTGAGTAATTTCTAAAGACAAAAAAAGGCGCCCGCTTGAAGGGCGCCTTGATGGTCTGACGAACCAGGGCAGAAAATCTCCTGCCTCGCTAAGATCAGAACTTGAATGTGGTTAGAACTAGACCACCGAAGGTGCCGAAAGTATCAGCTCCGTCGCCACCGTACTTAGTAGCTGAACCTGTCTTCTCTCCGAACGGACGGCTCAGATAGAAAACAGCTGGTGTCACAGAGATGTTGTCTGTGACCTGGAACTTGTACCACAGCTCGAACGCCATGTTGCCGTCATCAGGAGTGTCATCGCCCTTCTGCTGGGTCACCCACTGAAGCTCAGAGACTGCAGCGCCAAGGGCATTGCCCTCTATGAAGGCATCCTTCCACACCATGCCTGCGAACCAAGCCATACTTTGGTCGCGTGTGCCATCTGCTGCCTCATCTGGCAGGTTGTAAGAAGTGAAGTCGTAACCAACGCTGAAGGAAGGAACAATGCCTGGCTCATCTGGCTGCCAAAAAGCTCTAAAGGCGACCCCATTGGAATCAGCACCGCAAGAATCTGTACCCATGCATTTGCTGTAGACACTGGCACCACCATTGGTTGTGCCAAAGCCTTGAGTCATACCTTGCTGGGTGTAGGCATAAGCAGCAGAGACTTGCCACTGAGGATTGCCGTAATCAATCTTGGTAAGAAACTTACCTTTGGAATTGCCGTTGCCAACTCCACCCTCTGAGGGATCACCGTTGTAGCCGTTTTTGGCAACATAGTTGGCACTAATGCCAAACCTGGCATCCATCGGATCGTCGACTTGCGACTTCCATGCCAAACCTAAGCCTTGACCTGTACTCGCACCGTAGACACCATAATTACCACCTAACTTGAATGCTTTCAAGATCTGCTGGTAAACCGATGGAGCACTACCAAGCATGTAGTAGTTTTCAATCTTGGCGCCAATCCAAGCAGTAAAGCTGTCACCAATTGGGAAGGTGTACCAGAGCTTATCAACTTTAACGACGTCCTGGTTGCTATTGGCAACACTCAAGTACGCCTGCGGAACGTAACCCTTGCCACCAAATGCACTGTCTTTAAAGTTGCCAGTTTTCAGGCGAGCATAGAGAAGATCTTTACCCGTGAAACTGGTATTTAGATCAAGCTGAAGGGTGTAGTTAAAAGTAAGTGCATCAGTTCCAAGATAGTCCCCATCATCCGTAAGGTCATCGGTCTCATCGCCTGTATAGCTGGTTCCGCCAAGAACCATATGAGCCTTACCTTTCAGCTTGGTGGTGGTGGAGAACTGAGTTGCTTCCAGTTCACCAACGCGGGCTTCTAGGCCATCAACACGGCCCTTGAGGATGGCGAGCTCCTGCTCGAATTCGTTGAGAAGGCGACGCAGTTCGTCGGTGACTTCAGTGATGCGATCGAGGCAGGCATTCAATAGAGCAGCCGCTTCAAAGCGGGTCATTGCTCTGTTGCCCAGGTAGCTACCGCTTGGATAGCCAGCTACACAGCCGTAGCGCTCAATCAGGTTGCTTAGAGCCTGATAAGCCCAGTCGGTTGGGTAAACATCTTGGAATTGGGAGATGCTGGTGACCTGCTCGCTGGAGGCCGAATAATCGGACACACCTTTGATGTCGAGGTCTGCGGCATTAGCTGCCATAGGGGCCATCAGGCCCAAAGCAGCAGGTGCCACCAGCAATTGCTGGAAGAGTTTCATTTGGTTCCTCACACAAAAAGCCCAAAACATGGGCAAGCAAAGGTTAGTAAAAAGATGCGTGTTCACAACGAACACAACTAACAGTTCTAAGTATCTTTTGATACAGGCAAAGTCAGGTGCTTGGAATCAGGCCCTTGAAATTATTGAGCCATTTAAAATTGAGCTATTTAAGATTGCAATGGCTGGTCTTAAGCAAGTGCCTTGTTATTAAGCAATGGGAATCCCATTGCCTCCCTTTCTGTTAACCAAGCCTCTGCCACCCCGCGAGCCAAACTGCGAATCCTGCCAATCGTGGCTGTTCGCTCCGTAACCGAAATCACGCCACGAGCCTCCAGGAGATTGAAAGTATGGCTGCATTTAAGAACGAAATCAAGTGCCGGTGCTGGAAGCTGCTTGGCGATCAGGTCTGACGCTTCCGCTTCATAAAGATCGAACAACTGCTTGAGGCGAATTGGATCCGATGATTCAAAATTAAAGTCGCACTGACCCTTTTCTAGAGAAAGCCATATATCGCCATAGCTTCGTTTGTTATTCCAGCTGAGATCCCAAATATTCTCGACATTCTGTAAATACATGGCCAGTCTCTCAATGCCATAGGTGATCTCGATCGGCACAGGGCTGCAATCAATACCACCACATTGCTGAAAATAAGTGAACTGTGTAACCTCCATACCATCAAGCCACACTTCCCAACCAACCCCCCAGGCTCCAAGGGTGGGTGATTCCCAGTTGTCTTCTACAAAGCGAATATCATGTTCCGCCGTACAAACTCCTAAAGCTTCAAGCGATGCAAGATACGTCTCCTGAATACCAACTGGAGAGGGCTTGATCAATACCTGATATTGAAAATAGTGTTGAGCGCGATTTGGGTTGTCGCCGTAGCGACCATCGGTGGGGCGACGACAGGGCTCTGGATAAGCCACAGCCCAAGGCTCTGGTCCAATAGCGCGCAGTACTGTATGGGGACTCATCGTGCCTGCGCCCTTTTCGGTGTCATAAGGCTGCAACAACACACAGCCCTGATCAGCCCAAAAGGAATTCAGGGTCGTGATGATGTCCTGGAAATGCATGTCCTATAACTTTCCTGTGCTGATAGGGGTTTTAGGGGAACGGAGGGCGTTTAACATCGTTGGTTAATGCCCGAAAATGATTAGATTTTCGTTGGGCGTTTGAACGCGTTGACAGAGTATAAAGGGAGGACTTCTCCACAAGTTGACTGCGAAGACAGGCACAGTTATTGATATCTCAAAGGGTCTTGGCACAAATAAGCGGGTTCATTACCCGCCTCTGGCTTCGATCGACGTGTTGATATGTGATTTTAACCATACCTTGGCTGATTGCCCAAGGTGACTCTCCATATGGAATTCCATATCAACCTGAGTGGAGGATATGCCCGCCATCGAAAGTACTTTATTCATCTCACCTCCGAAAGTCGAAGGGAACGCTCAGGGGCGCGTGTGCGTGTCATGCGTTTTCCTCCTCAACATCTAGAGGGACCGCAAAAATTGGGTTAAAGCACACTGAATAAATTTCTTCGCGATCCCAAAAGCCATGCTGAACCTCCTAACGGGGAAGAGGTACAAGTGATGCCAAAGCAAATCTCTGCTCCCCGCTTCCCAAATCTCCAGAAGTGATTGAGATAACGGGAATGGGCCAGACCTTTATCTATGCCCGCATGAACGAAGGGACCTTACCTGTGCAGATCAAACTGGGTCCACCATCAGCGGCCTGGAACGAACCCGAGATCACTAAGTGGGTGAAGGTCAGATGCAAACCGATGCACCAGAAAGATTGGGAACTAATATCAATAGAACTCTCCTTAAGCATTGCAGCCAAATGTTCTGACCTTTTATGTACATTTTAGAAACTTTCTGATTGAGTACGACTCGTAATGCTCCAAACCAACTTCCTTCGTGAGGTCCACTGTTCAGGGTAGCTCTCAGGATGTCATGGACTTTCTACCAGTGGAATTTGTGGTTCTGTGAGTGGAAACCCGAGATATCCCTCTGATTCAGAAATTTGGGACTATCAGGCAAAAGAGAGGAGGTAGAAAAAAGTCGCGAGAGTTCGTTTATCAGTTGCAGAATGGATCGTCGTCAGGCGACTTTGATTGAGTTTATATAAGTCAAAAACTCTTCTAACTGGGGACGATTATGAATAGTATATAGACCTACTTTTTCAGAAATGAGCTCCCTATGGCTTATGTACTCTGAATCGTATAATAATTCGCTCGAATTATTATTATCATTTGATCCGCCTAGTGCTGGGTTTACGATGTAATCAAATGGCGCCATTATGCCAGATCTGTATATATTCTTGAGCTGTTTGATTGCTGATCTAAGAGAAGACTTTCTGTAAATTATGTGGGCATTATTTAGCAAATAATTAAAAGACTTATTATTCCGATATTCAAGATCACTCAGTCCTGAAATAGACTTAGTATTGGATATTGTAGGCAAATTTATCCATGCGGATCCCAATTGCATTGCATCATATATTGCACCTGTATGGTCTAGATAAGAAAAACCGGAATTCATTAGAACTATTAAATGCTTACTGCTTTGCATAACAAAACGAAGCTGAGTTTGATCAAGACTGCCTTTATATATTATTGGCGCGATTTCTTTCCAGCCTTGATCTCCAAAAAGGGTAACTTTCCTAATTGTCTCAATGTTACGAACCAACTGATGTTTTATATATTGATTGGCGCCGTAAAAGACTGACCAAAGATTTCGATGAATGATCGATTTATGATATTTATCCATCGAACATTGATTTAAGATATTGAGACTTGAAAGATACCAAATTGGTAATTCTGAGTAGGGTTCGTGAAGATATTCGAATAAATGAATAATAGGTTTTCGCCATGCCCTGACATCATTTATTCTACTGTTTGTAGCGATTATTATTTCGTATGTATCTTCAAGTGTGATATCTTTAGAATGTGACTTATAGTCTCCTATTAAGGGAACAAATCTCAAATTCTTCTCTTTCAATGTGTCGTCACAATATTCATGCAAGATGCCGAGATTGATAAAATTTTGCTCAGGCTGGTAAAGTTTTCTCAATAGTGGTCCATAAGATGCGACGCATTGAGGATCATTGTAAATACATATAAATTTAACTCCCAATTCCTTAAGTATAAGGTAAACCTCAGCATTGCTCCTTGTCGATGAAAGCTGTATATAGTCCCAGTTAATTGAAATCACCATGCCTATGCTTTTTGATAGTATCAATTGCAAAAGCTGATTGATTGGTAAATAATTTGAAGTCTCATCGACAACATTCCTTGACTCTTGATCAAAATCATTAGTATCAGGAGTATAATATATTTTTTTTCCACTTTTCTTGATCATATCTATATAATTCAAAGATCGTAGATCTTTTGCTCCAAGCCACAATATATTATCAGTGTTTAAGCCGTCGTGTTTTTTAAATCCGTTCTTAGGCAGGGAACGAATTATTTTTTGGGTATTATTAATTCTGTTAATACATGCCTCTATCGCTATCTTTATTTCAGAAGGCGCTTCATCGAACTTGGAGAGGCCAAACAGAAGCTTCTTGCTTTTGAGTGTAAAAAAAAAGTCTTTAGAAGCCAATAATAGCCAATAAAAGATATAGTATTTTTCTTGGCAATCCTTCTGTATTTTTAGCGATTGAGATTTTTTTTGACCCTTAATAATATACGAATAGATTAGTATTGGGTTTTCCCATTCGATCAATACTCGTAGCTCTTGCTGTGTTTCCATTGCTTGGTGCTATTTTGATTAATCGTCACATATCAAATAAGCTTAACATGATTCATGGGAACATTGGCTAAAGTCAATACGTCGGTTAATGTGTTGTTTTCTTATATCTTGCCGCTTGTTTGTTCGCAGTAAACACATTCACTCTGTAGGCTTTGATGGGGAGAACCTTGCGTAAAATAAATAAGAAATTTATAAGCTAGTCTCAAAAGTAGCTCTTCATTCTGTAGAAAATCTGAGAGGGGTTTGATCTGGGGTTGATTTAAAATCACATCACCGAGGTTTACCTCTGAAGTTAAAAGTATCAGCGATTTATTGGCCCTGAGAAAAGTTTTTATACCACGAAAATTTATTTATTTAGCTTATTTTTGTTTAGATGGCTGCTTGCTGCATCCATAGCCAGTAAACAAGTTTTCCATTTTTGATGATTCGGACCGTTTCGAGTTAACTTGTCTATTTAAAACAGTGCAATCAGTTCATTGCACTATAAAATAGGATTGTACACTATTTTATAGGTATGGTAAAGTTAACATGTTAAAATAAATGCGTCATGGCGATTCAATTTACTCGGCTGAATGCCCAGGATTGGTTTGCTTTTAATAAGTTGCCTTCTGATTATCTTCAGCATCTCAAGATATTGATTGATCAAGCACGCGAAGATAAAGTTGATTACTCGCAAAATTTGGCTGGAAATATTTCTCAATCACTTCTTTTAAAAGATCCTACAGATTACGTAATAAATAAATTTTTTGGAGATTTTTTAAAGGATCCTCAAGTATCGCCTGTACTTCAGAATACCACAAATTACAAGTTGGCAACTTTTCCTTCTATCCAGTCTAAGCCTCTGAGGTATTCGCTTAAAGATTTTTGGGTAAATTTTCAGAAAAGGTATGAGTTTAATCCAATTCATAGTCACAATGGACTTTTCAGCTTTGTTATATGGGTGCAAATTCCTTATGACCTTAAAGAAGAACAATCTCTTCCCTTTACGTCTAATGCGAATGAGAAAGTAGCAAGTTCATTTGGGTTTGTTGATTCTACTGGTAATACCTGTGTTATTCCTGTAGACAAGACTTATGAAGGTGTTATGTGTTTATTTCCTGCCACTCTCAAACATATGGTTTATCCTTTTTACACTTCAGAGGATGTCCGAATTAGTGTGTCTGGAAATGTAACAATTGTCGATTTATAGAACATTATCTAATGCAGTAGTTCAGCACCAGCAGTTCACAAATTCGGACCCTCACATTCAAGCTGTCATCGTGCCTAGTCATGACTTGCTAGTTATGTTTGAACTGAGAGTTTGCAGACATCATCTCTACTCCTCTCCATTACTAAAGGAGATTGGTAAGGAACGTATTCTTCTGGAGTAAAAGGTATAGTATCGGAGTAATCCTTGAAGAACTCATCTCTTATGTCCTGCCACAACAAGGCAAAATCGTGCTGGCATAGGGCAAGTCAGTCATTAGATTGACGACAAAGAGTTCTGATGGTTTGAGTGACGGATATCCATACTATTCGCTCGACTCAACAGAGAAGTCCCGCCAGCGAATCAGGTAGTCAGAAAACCGAAAGGCACGGTGCGTGGCACCTTGATCTTACGAATCTCAAGATCCGCAACCTGTCGCTTGAAGTACCCTGACTCGTCGCGCAGATCACAGTCAATAACTAAAAACCCTGCTACGTGTGTCATGGAAGTGCACTAGCGTTGTTCTGAGGGGCTTTGATCGTAATTGTATTGTATTCCTACTTATCCATTACCTAAGCAAAAGCTTGAGTAATTCGAATAGACTCGAAAACATGTAAATGCTATAGTCAGTTAGTTAAATCCACTAAAAAGTGATCAGAATACAGCTCAATCGGACGAAATACTCTTATTTAATAATCAGCATACTCCTAGTAGCTCTAATGATTTATATTTCTCGAGTTCTAGATGTGTCAACGATAGGAAGTTGGCTAAAAGCTATTGATGGTGGAGTTGAATCGATAGGGCTATGGGCAATTGGGATTATTTTTGCCCTAAGGTCAATAAGTATAATAATCCCAATACTTCCTGGCACATACTGCTCTGTTCTCTCTGGTTATTTCTTTGGATTCCAACAAGGGTTGTTGGTTGTTTTCATAGCAGATCTGGTCGCATGTTGTTCTTGCTTCACCCTTTCAAGGAAATTTGGCAGAGCCGTAATTGAGAAACTCGTAGGCAAGAATCTGATGAATCGTGTTGAGGATTTTAGCAAAAAACATCTAGAGCAAAACTTTTTTTTAATGACAAGTTTTTTAATGTCGAATTTATTTGATTTTGTTTGTTATGGCTTAGGGCTTACGAAAGTTACATGGAAAAGGTTTCTACCTGCATTACTGTTTAGCATCATAATATCGGATGCCCCATTTGTTGCGAGTGGATATGCACTAAAACGCCTCGGAGGTATTGAAATCCAAGAAATTATTAATGGGAATATAAAGGCACTCCAAGGAGCACCTCTAGTAATATTTATTGCCTCGGTCACGGGAGTTTTTTCTCTAGCAATAATCAATATAGTCCTACAAAAAAGACAAGATAATATCAAAAGAACAACCAGTCAATGATTATCTCTTAAAGAGAGGATCTTTGAAATTATTTCTTTCAGCATCTCATTTTGAGATCATCAAATCAGAAAAAGGTTAAGGCTCGTTTATAGCCTTTTGATGTCATAGTCCTATTAGATTAGAAAAATGCGAATCGCAGAAAGTCATTATTCTATTCTCCAGAGTATATCTGCTGGTAGTAACTCAATCAAAGGGTGGCAAACACCTAAAGAGATTAGAGCTATAAGCCTATAGAATTTTCAAGATATAAAACAGTAAAAAATTCAAGGAAGTTCTAGTGAGCAGTATTTACACTAGCTGATTCAAGGAGTCTTGGTGAATACATTAAAACGAGCGAACAAACAATAAGCATTGAAAGCAAATATCAAGATTAATACAAGACTATTTATTTAGCATGTATGTAAAGTATCCAATAATTGCAATATTAACACCAATTAATCCAAAGAAGATCAACAACGGGTTCTGCATTCCCGCTGGTGCCGATAATTGTAGGCCTAACACATTAAGCACCTCTTTTTTAGGCATATCTTTTTCTTCTTTATCAGTTGCGAGCAAATATGGTATTCCAAATCTATTTTTTGGCGGCTCGAATGCTTCCGTTTGATCGTTACTCGAAGTTGCATTGCTCTCAGAATCTTCCATGATCATTGTATTGATTATGAGCCAACATTATACCATTGGACTGGTTGCCAGGCAATCCACTCATATAAGCATGGTGTTCAACACCAAAATGATCAATATTTATGCAGAATATTTAGGCATAAGCCATTATCTTTGATTCGTCCAAAATTGGTACATTTGTCGAAAGGTGTTGGGATTGGCTTGTTCATACTGTTGCCAATAGCCGAGGTCAGTCTGCATTGAATCAGATGGATAAGCTCTGCCATAATCTTTTTTAACAATACTGGGCAACACAAAACCTAAGAATCTAAGTTCAAATTGGTCAAGCAGCAATGCTATCATCTCTAGTGAATAACGATGTTCCATAATATGAAAACAAAGATCTCTACACATAGAAGTTGTGTAAAAGTCTGGCCATTTTGAGATTGAACTAATGTTCGGATATTCACCATTAATTAGTTTATTCCTAAATAGACGAATGCCTTCATTACTAGCCTCAAAAGATTCAGATTTAATAATTTTCCTAGCCTCAACAATATCTTGACGTGCTAGCTCACTATAAAATCCTAATTTGAGCATTCCATCGGCTGCGAGTATTTTAAGTAGAGATTGCAGACCTTCAGATGGATCCTTCATATGATGGAGAACACCCGTACATTCTATAAGATCAAACTCTTCATTTAGTTTTGGAAGATCAAGAATGTCCATCTCTATAAATCTTATATGCTCAATTCCATATTCATGAGCCTTACGCTTTGCATAAGCGATACTAGAAGAGCTGAGATCGATAGCAGTTAAATCAGAGTTAGAATAAGAGAGGGCATCGAATATCTGCTGTCCGGTGCCACAGCCAGCTATTAAAACTCGAGATCTCTGCTTGGGCAAAATGATTGAGACCCGATTAGGGTTTATTTCATTGTTAATCGCTGAAGATATGGTTTGAATATTTTCACGTGAATAAGAAGCATATCTCCAACGCGGATAAGGATGCTCTTCATACTGCTTTTTAACCTGAATAGAAGTACCATCATCTATAGATCCATATTTAGGAATAGATGCTGCAAGCTCATGTTCGCGTTCTGGTTCAACGAGTTGCATTATTTTTAAATTATTTAATTTCTCATTCGCATCGATGAATTCTCTTAATGAAGGGAACTGTTCACAAAGATGAGTAATGGGTATATAACAAGCTAAGATGGAAAGAGTTTTCAGATCAAAGTCACTTCTCAAGCAAGAAAGTTTAAACTGTTCGATTGCTTCCAATTCTTGCTTGGTACATGTAAAAATATATTCATTTAGGAAACACTGCTCCGCAAGTGCAATAGTTAAGTCGACAATACTTTTATTAAAAGCATTATTTTGGATTGAAATGCATATTTGCTTGCGTATATTAGTCAACGCCTTATCCCAGGCCATTGTGGTGAATAACATCAAACCAAGAGCACTGATGATCTCATCATCAGCAAGAATATGTTGAAAAGAGGGGTGATCAAATAAATCATGATGAATGCCTGAAATTTTGTCTAGTGTTTGTTCTGGGATCAAGCGATTAATTGCTGAGAATAGATTTTTATGTGCAATATCATTTCTCTTTAATAGGCCACGAAGCAAAACTCTAGACTGTCGTTCAGGTAAGAATGAAAGATCAGATTCCTCAAGCAGAGAGTTAAGAAGCAAATATGATGATTGCTTTTGTGGGTAAAGCTCAATTTCTCTTGTTACATGAAATACAGCCTCCTCAATTCTGCCAAGGTCCTTTAAAATTATAGAAAGGTTTAAATTGACATCAGGCAGATCGGCCTGCAACTTCATTGCCTTTCTTGTGTTCGCTTCTGCATCAGTTAGATTACCTTGTTCTTGCAAGATACCACCTAGATTGAGATATATACTTGCTGAATCATCTTGCAATTCAATAGCCTTGCGTGTTGTATGTTCTGCTTCATCTAGTTTGCCTTGATTCTGTAGGATCTGACCAAGGTTTACGTATGCATCAGCCAAATCTGGCTGAAGTTCAATGGCCTTTCGGGTTATATCTTCTGCATCGGTTAGTCTTCCTTTTTCTCGTAAGACTAAACCCAGGTATGAATAAGCATTGGCGAGGTTAGGCTGTATAACAATCGCCTGGCGTATCGCCACTTCAGCATCATCTAACATTCCTATCTGAAAGAAAAGATATCCCAAGTTTGCATGTGAAAAAGCATGGCCAGGGAATAGTTTGATGCTTTTCTTATAGATGTTTATTGCCTTATCAATCTCTCCTTGGGATTGACAGATTAATGCGAAGTTAGAGAATATATCTGGATCACTTAAACCACTATTAATAAATTCCTGATAGGCTTTTTGTGCCTCATTTATATTGCCTTGTTGGTGATATTTAAAAGCGATAGCCTTGAGTTGGTCAGGTGGTATTCGGGAAAACTTCTTGGAGGTTTGTTTATTTTTTATTTTCTTCTTTTGTCCAAATCCTTTCATGTTCACAACGAGATATTCTTCTTTAATCTAATCGCCAAAGTAATTCTTGAACCTTGAAGGTAATAGCATGAAACGATGGACTTTTTTGATGGGCAAGAAATCATCAAAAAAAGGGGCAAGAATCCTTCGACCTTAGAAGAACCGAGTATGTCATATTCTGGTTGTTTTAAGGAGATCATCGACAAGTAAAGTCTGCAAATTCATTGACATGATTGCTTCAATGGCATGACATAATTGCCAAAAGCAACAGGCAAGGCAATGAAGCAAGTGTTCCCCTTACTCCCCTTAATTATATGGACAGTACTTGTCCCATCCAAGGCAAATGAGTTCAAGTGCCCAGGAGGCAACAACTATGAGCTGAGCTATTGCGCCTCCCAAGCCCTTAAACGTTCAAATAGCAGTTTAGAGTCTCAACTAAAAGCTTCAACCTTTGAGGCCTGGAAGAGTGCGATCGGTGAAGTTTGCGCCGAAGCATATGCTCCATACATCCAAGGTAAGATCTATCCGTTAATGCTCATGAGATGTGATGAGAACTTAAATCAAACACTTCTTGAAGAAATGAAGGGACTTGGTGAACGTCAATAGAGAAAAGAAAAGTATAAAATTATGCAGGGTATATATCGCCCGCTTTTATTTAGGCTTATCAAGCTCTATTCAAGAGTATTAGGCAGGGAGGAGGAAGACTATGAGCTGCCTAAATCCGTGAGTTAGCTTCTAACATAAATGATAAGTTCAAAAACCATTTGATATTTCTATTGACAAGGGCTTGATAGGATTGAAATGATTCCTCTACTCATCACACCAGCTTTTGGTGATCAGCTCTAGTGCTACGAGTAGGATGTTTGCTGGAATTCGATGACCCTCATGCCAAAACCCATAGAGTTCAAAGAATTCTACGAGCTTCTCAAGGCAGCAAAGAATGGCAACAAAAAGGGGAGAGAGAAATTAGAGTGGATCTTGGCAGAATATGAACATGCCGAAGGCTCTGAAAGTGCTTACGACGAATTAGGGCAGGTTTTTTGCCATATAGGGGTGATGGGTCTATATGACTACGCTGGTAGTGATGATATTCAATTTATTAGTCGCTTAGAGACATCTGTATGGGATTATCTGGAAGTAAGAATGGGAATGAGCTTAACTCAACATATGGTAGAAACAATGATAGAACATGCTAAACAACATGAGTTATCAACAAAAATGTGTGACAAATGGGACATATCAAGAGAAGAGCTAGCAGAGAATATGGAGGATTTAGCAGTGTATGTTGCCGAAGGAATTATAGAAGTTATCGATTAGGGTAAGTTATTAATATCATTGGAATTCTTTCTCTTCATCATTCGATCAGCTCATAAGTGCAACAGAACCCTTTATTCTGAACAAGAGTGAATATGCAAACAACAAACATCTCTCCTCAACATTGACCATACTTTGGAATGGTTGATCCTGTATTAATCATTAAACATTCCTAACAGTCATCGCATATTTTACCGATAAAAGATGATGGCAATAATGTTAGGGATATAGAGATTAATTTGTCCCATGCCGCCAACACATTCAAGATCAGAGCATAACTTCAACGCCTTCTGGCAAGGTGTGCTGCTTCAATAATGAACCGAGGCTATTTTTGGCACAATTCATTCACTACAATAAGGTTTGTTATTGTCTAACGAAAAAGCCAATAAGACATCTTGTGTTGCTATTCACAACCATTCTATTCACACCAGCAGCAATCGATGCAAATCAAGCTGAATGGCGCAGCGAGGTCACTCCAGGAGCTTGTTATTACCATCACAAGCACCAATTAATTTAGCCTGCTAAATGGCCAAATCCTGCAAGCAGAAGTGATTGATAGCTTTTATGATGGTTATTATTAGTGATCTCAAATGATCTTGTGGATATCAACAGGCGTGGAAAATGAAGTCTTGTTATCTTTACGGCAATCAGCCTATTCATGCCAGATATAAAGCTTGCTTTCGCTCCTCGAAACAGGAAGATTTTGCCAATTTAGTTTGGACGCTTACTTTGGGTAAGCGACAATTTTAAGTTGCGAAGATAATCCGATTTTTTTAACCTAGTAGAGGTTTTCTTCACCTGATTGAAGAATGTAAAACACCTGAGGGTGAAAGCTGATTTGAAACGAGACAAAAAGCCTGATCTCTCTGCCAAAAAGTCAACTGCTGGTTAAGCCAACTAGCAGACATGCTCATGCTCAGAAGAGGCACTTCACTCATCAAGACCTTCCTTGATGGCGTGAAAAACTCAACTGCTAAGAGCAAAACAGCGATCGAGGTGTGCAACAGCGCCATCACGGTTCGAGTAACTGCCGTTCAAACCCATCATTCCCAGCCAGAACCTGTCATCACCCTGAAACACCAGCACAGGCTTGGCTCCCCCACCATCATGGTCATCAAGGAGTGCCATGCACAACCGTTCAACCACAATCTGACCATTGGGGCGTGCCCGCACCCTGCGCAACAAAGAATCCACCTGCGAAAAGGGCACAAAGGTGGCCTGCTGAGAATCAGTCACCAAGATCAAGCCATCAAGCCACTGCACCTCCAAAAGCAAGTCCTTAATTGAGGAGAGAAGAGAAGGGAGAGGGAAGGCCACAGCGAACTGCGTCTTAATGTTTTCTTCATAAGTCATCGATCCGTCTTTTCGCAAGAGTCTTTTTGCTCGATCAGCTCATCAAGCGGTAAGCAGCAAGGCGCCCATCTGTCCCGCAGCCAGAGGCCGATGGCTCGCTGCGGCAAATCCCGCCTCCCGAGCCAGTCGCTCCTGAACCTCTCCCTTTGGGAACTGCTCCAAACTGGCCTCCAAATAGGCGTAATGCTCGCGCAAACCCACCTGGGCAGCCACTGGCACCACCAACCTTCTCAGATAAAACCGCTGAAAACGTGCTGCCAAGGACCCCTCGCCCATGCGATTGAAATCAAGGATTCCTGCCCGAGCACCAGGCCGCAAAAGGCGTCGAAGCTCTATTAACCCAGCGCCTGGATCCGCCAAATTGCGCAGGCCGTAAGCCATCACAGCACCGTCAAAACGATGGGAAGGCAAGCCAGTATCCAGAGCGTCTCCCTGCAACCAGGAGAGGGGCAGCCAAGGCTCAACCGCGGCGCGGCGCCTTGCCACGGCAAGAGGTGCCGCAGCCGCATCTAGCCCCAACACAGACCCTCCAGGTCGCAACCTGCGGGCCAATGCCAGTGCCAGATCACCAGTACCGCAGCAAAGGTCAAGCCAATGTTCACCTGGAAGCGGAGACAACCATGCCAATAACTGGCGTTTCCAGATGCGGTGCAAGCCAAGACTCAACAAGTCGTTAAGCCGGTCGTAATTAGGAGCGACCGCATCAAACAACTGCTCCACCGCCTGGGGGTCACCAGGCCTCATCAGAAGATTCCATCCAGGGGCGTGAACACTGCTTGGAGCAACTGCTGCGCCCAAGGGTGATCGATCAGCAACAAATCAAAAAGCACTCTCGCCAACAGAACTTCTGCCAAATTTAGGAGTGTGTTGCTGAACACAAAGACAAAGCCTCAGGCCTCAAGAGGCCGAATCGACAAACCTCGCATCAGCAGATCAGTCTTAATTTGCTCCACACTCAGCACGCCATCGTGAAGCAGAGAGGCCAACAATGCAGCTGAGGCCTTGCCAATCGTGAAGGCTTCTGCGATGTGATCCAGGCAACCTGCACCTCCCGAAGCGATTACAGGCACCGGCACCGCTTCCACGACTGCTCGCGTGAGCTCCAAGTCATAACCAGCCTGAGTTCCATCTCCATCCATTGAGGTCAACAGGATTTCACCAGCACCAAGTTCCGCTGCCTGCCGAGCCCAGCTCACAACATCCAAACCTGTGTTTTGGCGCCCTCCCTTGACAAAAACATCCCACCCCGAGCCCTCAGGACGACGTCGAGCATCGATGGCCACCACAATGCACTGACAGCCAAAACGGTCGGCTCCCTGCGCTACGAGATCTGGATCCCGCACAGCAGAGGAATTAAGACTCACCTTGTCGGCTCCGGCCCGAAGCAACTCTGTGATGCCATCCAAAGAGCTGATTCCCCCTCCAACTGTGAATGGAATGGTCACGGCCTCAGCAGTACGTCGAACTAATGCCACCAGCGTGGCCCGACCTTCATGGCTGGCAGCGATATCAAGAAACACCAACTCATCAGCTCCAGCCTGGCTATAGCGGCAGGCAAGCTCCACGGGATCACCCGCATCACGAAGGCCCACAAAGTTCACGCCCTTCACAACGCGACCATCAGCCACGTCAAGGCAAGGAATCAAACGAAGCGCGACCATTGGGATAAAGCAGTGACGACTGTTAAGGTTGCGCCACCTTCTAAGCCTTGCAGGCCATGTCCCAGGCTGCCACTTCCTACAGAATCGGCTCCAAGGTCCGAGTCTCTCGCGTTCGCGATCGCATTCCAGCCAAAATGGTCGAGCTGCTCAAGAAATCTGACGTTGGCAGGGTCACCGGCTACAAAATGACTGACGGCATGGGCATTGGCTTGGTCGTGGAACTTAGCGATGGCACTGTCAGCTGGTTCTTTGACGACGAAGTTACCTCCGCCTGAGACGCCTGCCGTGAGCGACGCTCGCCAACTCCTTGGCATCAAAGGTGCCTCTGGCACCACCAACATCTGGAAGCTGCGTCTGCAGCTCATGAAGCCTGTCACCTGGATCCCACTGCTCTGGGGGGTGATTTGTGGAGCAGCTGCCAGTGGTCAATACCAATGGCGCCTACCAGATGTGCTTGCAGCCGCGGCCTGCATGGTCATGAGTGGCCCGCTTCTAACCGGTTACACCCAAACCATCAACGACTACTACGATCGCGAGATCGATGCAATCAATGAGCCCTATAGGCCGATTCCCTCCGGGGCCATCCCGCTGACACAAGTCAAGCTTCAGATCTGGATGCTGCTTCTCGGTGGTCTTGCAGTTGCCTATGGCTTAGATCGTTGGGCTGAACACACCACTCCCGTTGTGCTGTTTCTTGCCCTAGGCGGCTCATTTGTGAGCTTCATTTATTCAGCCCCACCTCTCAAGCTGAAACAAAACGGTTGGATAGGAAACTACGCGCTTGGTGCCAGCTACATCGCCCTGCCATGGTGGGCTGGTCAGGCGCTGTTCGGACAACTGACTTGGACCACAGCACTGCTAACACTTGCCTATAGCTTGGCTGGTCTTGGTATTGCCGTCATCAACGATTTCAAGAGTGTAGAGGGAGATCGAGCCCTCGGTCTTCAATCCCTGCCAGTTGTCTTTGGAATCAAAAAGGCCAGCTGGATCAGTGCAGGAATGATCGACATCTTCCAGCTCGCGATGGTTGTTGTTCTGATCGCCATTGGCCAGCATTTTGCCTCAGTCGTTTTGATCTTATTGATCATTCCCCAGATCACATTCCAAGACATCTGGTTACTGCGTGATCCCCTGGCCTTTGATGTGAGATATCAGACCAGTGCTCAACCATTCCTAATCCTTGGCATGTTGGTTACTGCTCTAGCCATAGGCCATAGCCCATTAACACAGGGGATGTGACTCGCAAGCGCCGTCACTGGATTGTTATTGCAGGTAGTGCTGTCGCCATCGGGTGTGTCGCAGCCTTGGCTGAAAGGACTCTCACTGATGCCTTGGATTCGGTTCTGCCCGATGCCCGGCGGATTTCCAACTTCAACCGGCCAGGCACCATCACGCTGCTCTCCACTGATGGGCAGGTGATCCAAAAGCTTGGTCCCGCGACCCGCGAGAAGGTTGAGCAAGACAAGATGCCTCTGCTTGTGGAGCAAGCCTTCGTCGCGGCAGAAGACCGCCGCTTTTACTACCACAATGGCTTGGATATCTGGGGTGTCAGCCGAGCCCTGGTGACAAACCTCCGCCAGGGTTCCGTGAGGGAAGGTGCCAGCACCATCACTCAGCAACTTGCTCGAACCGTATTCCTGAGTCAGGAACGAACCCTGCCGCGCAAACTCAAAGAAGCTGCTCTGGCCTACAAGCTGGAGCGACAGCTCAGCAAACAGCAAATCCTTGAGCAGTATCTGAATTACGTCTACTTGGGCTCAGGTGCTTACGGCGTAGCCGATGCAGCCTGGGTGTACTTCTCTAAATCCCCCAATCAACTCACACTGCCGGAAGCCGCTCTAATCGCTGGCATGCCCCCTGCTCCCTCAGTGTATTCACCACTGGTCAACCAGAAAATCGCCCTAGAACGCCGCGCAATTGTCCTTAAACGAATGCAGCAGGCCGGATTTATCTCTGCCAAAGAAGCCGATGCAGCTCGCAACAGCCCCCTCAATCTCAAGCCAGCGATCCCGAAGTACTTCAACAGCAGCGCACCATTTTTCACAAGCTGGGTAGCCCAGCAACTCCCCAATCTGCTCACCCCAGAGCAACTAGAAGTGGGTGGACTCAAGATTCACACCAGCCTCAATCTAGCTTGGCAAAAGCAAGCCCAAGAGGTGATCCGCAAATACGCCCCCGGGAACACAGAGGGTTCCATGGTGTCTATCGAACCAAGCACAGGTGAAGTGCGGGTGATGGTAGGAGGCAAAAACTTCAATGCCAGCCAATTCAATCGAGCAACACAGGCTCTGCGTTCACCTGGCTCCACCTTCAAGCTTTTTCCCTATGCAGCAGCCATCAACGCCGGCATCAAGCCAGAGGACAAGGTTGTGGACGCGAAACGCTGCTGGAGAGGATATTGCCCAAAGAACTTCGGCAACAAATACCTGGGATCAGTGGCACTCGCTGATGCCCTGAGATACTCCCTAAACACTGTTGCAGTCCAACTACTAGACAAGGTGGGCTTTGATGCCGTGATCAGCATGGCCAATAATCTTGGCATCGGCACCACTCGCCCATTGGGCAAGTACTATCCGCTCGCTATTGGGGCCTACGAGCAAACAGTGCTCGACATGACGGCAGCCTATGCCGCAGTAGCCAACCGGGGCATTTACATGAAGCCCACGCCATTTGAAGAGATCCGAGGCCCAGACGACGAGGTGATCTGGAACCATCGATTCGAAGGCTACAAAGGTCGTCGAGCCCTCGACAGCGACGTAGCAGACACCATGAACTGGATGCTCCAGCGCGTTGTCAGCAGTGGAACGGGAGTTGCGGCATCCCTCGGTGACCGGCCGGTGGCGGGCAAAACCGGCACATCGGAAGGTGCCCGTGACCTCTGGTTCATTGGCTCAATACCACAACTAACAACCGCCGTATGGTTTGGCTACGACAACAACCGAAAGACATCTGGCGGCAGTGGTGATGCTGCATGGGCCTGGAAGCAGTTCATGACCAAGATCCAAGACAATTTTGAGGTGCAACCCTTCCCACCAAAGCCAGTTATGAACCGCACCTTTAGGCCACCAGGCAAAACGAGAAGCAAACCAAAGAACGGCAGCGAGGATGCTGCCAAAGACCAAGATCAAACCCAGGGACCTCCACCCAGATACATCGCACCGCCAGGGGGACCACCGCTCAATGAAAACTTCGAGCCAATGCCTTTTCCCTGATCAGGCTCAGCTGAGATCCAACACAGCTGAATAAAAACCATCACCACCATGCTCAGGATCAGGCCATAGTTGCTGTTCCTGAGACAAGCTCAATTCAGGATGCCGACCAAGGAAGGCCTCGATCTGATCAAAGTTCTCGGCCGGATGGATGGTGCAAGTGGCATAAACCAACCGGCCTCCAGAGCTAAGCAGAGGCAGAAGGCCTTCAAGCAGCTTGGACTGCAAGATCACCAGCCCCTCAACCTGCAACGGAGTGACTCGCCAACGTGCGTCCGCATGACGGGCCAAAGTACCTAAACCAGAACATGGCGCATCTACAAGAATGCGCTGGAAGGATCCTCGCCAGCTTGGCTTCACCGCCAACAGATTCGTGGCATCTGCGACTAGAGCATTGAGGCAGTCACCCCCCAAGCGAGCAGCATTATCCGCCAAGCGCTTGAGTCGACCAGCGGAACGATCCACAGCCCACACCTCTCCCGAACCACCCATCAGCTCAACAAGATGAGTGACCTTACCCCCTGGTGCTGCGCAGGCATCAAGAATCCGCTCCCCAGGCTGTGGCCCCAACAGCGGTGCGACCAACTGTGCAGAGCGATCCTGCACACACCAATGTCCTTGCTGATAGCCAGGCCACTGGCTTAGGTCAACAGCACTACCAGTCACCATCAAACCATCAGGGCAGCTCTCGATCGGAGTGCTCTCCACTCCAATAGCCTCAAGCGCCAGCCTTACCTTCTCACGGCTTGTACGACGTCGATTGATGCGCAGATCAAGTGTTGGCACCTGGTTGCTGGCGCGAGCAAACAGCTCAGCTCCCACCTCGCCACGCCAAACAAGTAGCTGCTCCACCAACCACAACGGTAGAGATTCCGCTTGAGCCAACCGCGCTGCAGTGTCCTCTGGCTCGTTGAGCACCATACCGGCATCGCGTGCACGCAATGCCGCCCGCAAAATGCCATTCACCACCGGAGCTAATTTGGCAAGCTTGCCGGTCTTAGCAAGTTCAACGCTGGTGTTCACTGCCGCTGCGGCTGGAATCCGCTGCATACGCAAAATCTGATAGAGCCCCAAATGCAGCAACCAACGCAGCACTGGTGGCTGCTTGCAAGCAGGCACCTTGCCGAGACGATCCAACCAAGCATCGAGCCATTGCCGTTGACGGATTGCGCCATAAGCCAATTCCATGACCAGGCCACGGTCGGCACCGCTCATGGGGTTCTGACGAAGAGCTCGTTCGAGAGCGACATCTGCATAGGCTCCTGCCGCCACTGCCTGCAAAAGCTCCCATGCCACCCGCCGCGGCAGCAGTCCCGGTACAGGTAAAGATCCATCAGCGGCAGCAACGGAAGAAGACAACGTCAATGGTTGTCCTGGGCTGAGACGAACCTTCCAGAGCTAACGCCTTCCTGAGCCGTTGCCAACACAAGGCCCTCATCAATCAACTGCGGCCGCCAAAGATGCTGTCTTAAGGGCAAATGACCCTCGGCATCCACGAGGATTCCTTCAGCGATCAACATCTGCCGCTGCATCCAGTCAGATCCTTCGCGGCTCAAACTCATCGAAATCATCCCTTTCGCATTCACCACTCGATGCCAAGGAACCTTGGATGGCAAAGGTAATCGACGCATAGCCCAACCCACCTGACGGGCACATCCGTAGGCACCGATCAACTCAGCAATCTGACCATAGGTCGCTAACTGACCGAAAGGGATGAGGGACACGGCATCCCATACCCTCAAGTCAAAAGACGCTTGGCCCATGCCTCTGCTGCCTCGCCGATTTGATCGTCTCAAGGCTGTTCTGGATTGCCGAATGGCAGATCTGACGGTTCTACTTGAGCACGTGGAAAAGCCCCACAACCTCTCAGCCATTCTGCGCAGCTGCGATGCGGTGGGTGTCCTGGAAGCCCATGCAGTGAACTATTCAGGACGTCTGCCCACCTTCAACAGTACCGCCCAGGGAAGCCAAAAGTGGATACCGCTCAAGGAACACAGCAGCATCGAAGTGGCCGTCAAGGCGATTAAGGAAAGTGGCTTTCGGCTTTATGGAACCCATCTAGGTGGAAGTGCACGCGACTACCGCGACTGCGACTTCTGCGAACCTACAGCCTTCGTCCTGGGAGCTGAGAAATGGGGCCTTAGTGAGCTTGCGAAACCATTGATGGATGAAGGAATCTTCATCCCAATGTGCGGCATGGTGCAGTCGTTGAATGTTTCGGTAGCAGCAGCAACCTTGCTATTTGAGGCCCTACGTCAACGACGGCTGGCTGGTATCGCACCTCAAGCCGGCGAAGGCCTAGAACCAGCGCTTTATCAACAACGCCTATTTGAGTGGGCCTATCCAGAAGTTGCAGCATGGTGCCAGCAGGAAGGCAGGTCATATCCTGCCCTTAACGATCAAGGCGAAATCCAAGGAAGCCTCCCCCGCAACGTGAGATTGCGCTGTTAAGCAACCAGCTAACACTCAAAATGGCATCTGAACATCTTTGCTTGCATGCGATCAATTGATCCCAAGTTGGTTTTGACGTGCCGCGGGAAGACGCAAGCCAATCAGCAAGACAATGCTTTCCAGCAAAATGTTTTGGCCTATAAACAGCACAACCATGGCCAAGCCGATCGCTAGCATCTGCTCAAGCAGACCGATCACATCATCAGGATTTCGGCGCCCGGAGACCCAAAGGAAGATCATCAGCGCCAGCAAGATCAATGTGATCCACCAGGGCATGGCTTGAAGCAAAGACTTCCCCCAGTGTGGCCCTCCAAAGGATGCAATGGGAGTGATCTGTCATCAGGCAGTCGACTCATCGAGACCACTCACCCATGCCTCCAGCCCCTCACCAAGGAATGAGAGTCCCAGCACCAATACGAACATAGCTAGGCCTGGATAGAGAGCAGTCCACCAAATCCCAGTTGGCACTGCTGCCAGAGCCATATTCAGATCACTCCCCCATTCAGGCACGGTTTCCGGCAGTCCCAGGCCGAGAAAACCAAGGCCACCAAGCACCAAAACCGCATCAGCAGCATTCATGGTCAGCAGGACTGGCACGGATGTGATCACATTGCGAAGCAGGTATTTGCGCAAGATCCAAATGGGGCCAGCACCGAGGGAACGGGCAGCCTCTACAAACAGTTCTGCTTTTACCTGGGCTGTTTGGTTACGAACCACGCGGAAGTACTGGGGCACATAAACAACACAAAGGGCTGCGGCCGCATTGGGAATACCCCGTCCAAGCAAAAAAGCCAAGACCACAGAAAGCAAGAGCACCGGCAAGGTGTAGAGGGTGTCCATCACCAACACCAACATGCGATCAAAAGCACCTCCGAGGTAGCCACTCATCATCCCTAAGGGCACCCCCACCAACACAGCCAAGGTCACCGCAAGAAGAACAACCTGCAAAGCCACGCCACTGCCCTCCATGGTGCGAACACATACGTCTCGTCCGAGACGATCAGTTCCGCACCAATGCCCCCATGAAGGAGGCGCATAAATGAGATTATCAAGACCAGCGTTGGCCTCAGGCAAAACACCCACCATCACCAACAAGGGGGTGATTAAGGCCACCAACAGATAGATGGCAACAATCACCATCCCCCAGCGCGCCATGCGAGTCGACAAGGTCATTCGTGACAGCCGCAAAGACGAAAGGTCAAAGCTCACTGCTGAGGAAGGAGACAGAACAGTCTCTGCATTGTTGCTAAGGCGTCTGACAACGTTGCAACTCAATCACAAAGATCGCTCCACCATCAGCAGCATTCTCAACCCAAACGCGGCCTCCCATCCGCTTCACCAACGAGCGCACAAGGGCCAGGCCAACGCCACTGCCAGGTTGTTGTGCCGTGTTACTGCCGCGCTGAAACTGCTCAAAAATCAGCTCCTGATCAGCCTCTGGTACCCCGGGGCCATGATCTCGAACTTGCAATCTCACATGCTCATGCGTGCTAATGCAGCTCAATTCGACTCGCTTGTCTTCTGGGCTGTACTTGAAAGCGTTCTCAATCAAATTGCCAAGACACTGAACGACCCTGTCGTGATCACCAAGAGCCCAGATCTGATCAATACCGTGTGAACTCGATTGCATTTTCAAGCGAGCCTCATGATCACCTTGGTTCAGCAAAAGCACCTGCTCTAAGGTCTCACATGCGGAAAAAGGCTCTGATGTCATCACCAGAGTGCCAGACTCATCACGTGCAACATCTAATAGATCAGTGATTAACCTTCCGAGACGACGAGTCTCATCATCAATGATCGTCAATTGATGCCGCTGATCTTCACTAAGGTTTCCTGATCGGCGCAAAACCCTGGAGCTGTAGCCAGTAATCAAAGTAATCGGTGTACGTAGCTCATGGCTGAGGGCATTAGCAAACTTGCGCTGACGATTCCAAGACTCAGCTAAACGATCCAAGAGCGAATTAAATGAACTGGCAAGAGGCTTAAGCTCAAGAGGTTCATGTTCTAGCTCGCAACGATGATCATCCAGAGATCCTGATGATACTGATTCAATTACGCCGCCAAAGCGCTGCAGAGGCTCCAATCCTGTTCGAATGCCTGCGCGCGTGAGGAACAAGGTCACCATCGAAGCAATCGAAGCAGCCAGAATAATAATCAAGGTTAGAATTTCTTGCTGACGAATCTGCCGAGTAACATCTTCTAGCAGATAAATATTCCATGTATTACCATGCAACTTAATTTCATCTTTGGCGATTGAATAGTGACCTGAATCACCATCGACAAGGATGGGTCCATATTGCGAATCACCATCTTGATTCTGCAAATAGCGAAGCGCTAGAACCCTGCCAAGGCTCACATTACTATTCACATCAGGCTTCACCAAGCCAGCCTCAAATCCCTTGGGATGCATCCAAAGCACAAGACGAAAAGATGAGAAATTGCTGAGCAATCGCTTCAGCAACAATGGATCAATACTTGCCCCAGAGGCTGATGCGGGGTCGGAGCGAAGGATGGAATCCTTCGACTTTCTAAGCACAGCCTTGGCATATTCAAGAGCTTCTAGTTGACTCTGCCGGCGCTGTTCAGCGGGGAGCTGAACGTTAAATAACAGCAATAGCCCATATCCCAGCAACACAGCCATCAGGCTGGTGCGCTCTAGAACGCGGCGGATCGAATAGGGCGGACTCCTAAGGTTGACCCAGGCCCCTCTTACTCTTAATGATTTGCCAAGACGGTTAATGTCCACCAAGAACTCATCCCTGGGTACTAGATAGCTTTGCCGTTCTCAACGACTACAGTAGTGACCGGGATCATTCATCCCTGTGATTTAGCTCACACTCCCATAGAGGGGAAGGATCTAAGCTTAAAAAGTTTGCCAAATTGTTTTTCCTAATACTGTGATCATTCAACCCTAAATTCCTTTCCCCCTTGACGCAACCCTTCAAATGAAGGGTGTTACTGGCATCCCAAATTCCGCACAAAGAGTATTGCGGGCAAGTCATGCTGAGAGCAATTTAAGCATCATTAATATCGAATATTTGCGTCTCAACAATTTACATCTGATCCGAATACAACATCGATACAAGCAAAGTTGACTGAGCCTGACATGCTTTTTGCATACGCCAATCAATCAGCAACGTGCAGGGCATCAAGCAGAGGCCGCTGAACGGATGCGCTGCATCTTCCCGTTAGGAGCCTGAAACTGCTGCTCCAGTTCAAGGCGCAACACCGACAGAAGAGGATCCGGACGAGCCACAAAACCAAGCTCCCCATGACTGAGCGAGGCAGGCAAGCCATCGATCAGCACACGGTTCTGGAAGCCGCCTGCGAGGTTAGGCTCGCCGTTGATGTCAAACGCCGGGCCACAGCGCATCAACACCTGGCTGCGCCAGATCGGCGATGGAGCAGAGCCAACCGAGTAGATGATGGCCCGTCGACGGGCTTCGGGATCATCTTGTGCTGTAGCGATTGCCAACACAGGCTGACGACCGGCCAAGGAACAAGGCCAAAGGTTGGAGATTGGCGGATCAGCCAGCCAGCCATAGCCGCGCGCCAAGTCAGCCTTGATCAACATCAGGGTGCGTTGCTGAAGGCTCCGCTCACGCAGGCGCTGGGCCATTGCCTGACCAAGGGAAAGATCTCTAATGATCACGCCAAGGGCCATCGCAATAAACACCATCCCCACACTGATCACCAGCATCAGCTCCACCAAGGTGAAGCCATCAAAACCGTCATTGCCTTTAGAGCGCTTCATCAGGTAAACAACGTGAACTGCTAAGACCAATTGCTGGATCGAGGGGATCGCCGTCATAACGGCCAACACGGCTCACGCCCAAGGGCAGGCTGATCACCAAACAGCGTCGGTAAGGGCTGTGAAGGCTGCCCAAAACAACGGTTCCACCATCCAACGTCAAACCATTCGCCGCAAAGCGCATCAGCTGAGGCAAGTTGCTCTGCCAAGTCAGTGGCACTGCAGCGAATGGTTCCTGCAGGCTCAATCGAGAGGACACACACGCTGGCAACTCACTAACAAGCGGCTTCTGCCAAACCTCAGCAGAAACACGCAACCCACAAGGCTGCCGCTGACTTAAAGCAAACAGTCGAGCGCGCTCCAAGCCAAGCTGCAGTCGTCGAGCAGCAACATCCACCTGCAAACGATGGCGGTACTCACCAGCATTCACCAGGCTGAAGCCAGCCAGAACTGCCAGGATCGAGAGAATCAGCAACAGCTCCAACAAGCTGAATCCCTGCTCAGCAGGGACTGCATAGGACAAACGGCTCATGGCTGCGCCGTCAGACTGGGCCTGCACCAACCAGTCCCCGCGGGCGTAAGCAACTGGCGACGTCGAAGCGGCTCAACAAGCGACCCCTTAGGCGGATGAGCCTCAATCTCAAGCCAAAGTCCAGCCCCATAAGCTTGCCAATGCCGCTCAAGCCCATCCGGCAAAAGCAAAGCCATATCTGCTGAACGAGACACGGCGGCAAGATCAAAACGGCAACTGCCGTTAGCAGTAAGCAGCTCAGAACCATGGCCAACAGCTGACAACCAGCGCTGGCCGGCCAACAACTGCAACTCAACAGACTCAAGCTGCTCCTCTTTGAGCCAACCAACATGAGCAACCAGGCTGGCCTGCCCCCAAACGTGCAGTCCGCTCGTTGCCGTGCCAGCCAACAAGAGTGAAGCCACCATCAGCTCGGACAAACTCATGGCCTTTCCTGCTCAAGGGTGACCAGAGGTCGCATCGCACCAACCTCACGCACAACAGGGCCATCAGGGTCTAATGCGAGCAGAAACGCAGCTCGAGCACCAGCGGAAAGACGCAGCCTCAAGCGACCTTTGTCACCACTGGGAACCCAATCGACCAAGAACCAAACGTCTTCGCCGATCAAGCCTTGTTGCAGATGGCCGGGATCAGCATCAGCGCATTGGGAGCCCAAATCCTTCCAACTGCTGGAAGGCCAAGTGAGAAGGCAGGCGTGGGAATCTGTAGCCAGCTGTGCGAAGTGCTGCGCAGCGGAGCGAAGCTGATCGGCGCGCATCCGCTCAGCCGTGCTGATGCGCGTGTGACTACGGCTCAGGAGCGCAAGCGAAAATAGCGAAGTGCTGCCAAGTAAAATCACCAAGGCAGCCGAAAGCGCCAGGGGCAACACCAAGCCAGCAGTGGTGCTTTGACAACAGCCCCGCTGGCGATAGGAAGTCATCTCAAAACAACAACTACGACAAGGATTCCCCGCCGCCGTAGGCAAGCGGCAATCACAGACGATGAAGACCTTGATCAGCAAGAGGCCAGCAGATCAATCCTGCAACAGCCTGCTCAACAAGGCGTTGAAATCAATCAACAACATGAGCAATCGGCAAACAAGCTTCGAATTGATAAAACCTGAGGGCCAGAGGCGAGAGCAGATCAGCTCAGGGGCAAAAGCATGAAAAGAAGCATCTTGGGCCAACAGTTAACGAGCCTCTAAGACAGCTCAAAGAGAACTCTCAGAGAAGCCTTAGACGATCCTTCACCACAAAATCGCCATATCAAGGCAATATGATGAGACCAGTATTGAAATCGCATATCACCATGAGCATCCTCAACCAACAGCTAAAGCTTGCGCTGTTGAGACGCCAGAAGGAAGCTAGCGCTTTTCAGCAAGGCTTCACCCTGGTGGAGCTGATGATCGTGATTGTGATCGTTGGCATCCTGAGTGCGGTTGCCCTACCGCAATTCACCGGGATTAAAGAAAAAGCTGAGCTCAACACACAACTAGGTGAAGGAGCTGGACTTGCCAAGGAATGTGCCGCAGCGATCATCACCGATGGGCCATATCCAGCTAATTACCCCCCCACATCAACAGGCCTAACAATCGCAGATAATTGCAATGGCGGAGATACAACAAAAGCACCTACAAAAAATATCACTTACGTAACCGAGTCTGATGCTGTTGGTGGTAGAGCAAAATGCAACGGCAAAGCATTAACGGCGGGTCAAAAATGCACGATCACTGTAGACAAAGACAGCGGGCAAATCACCCAAGCAGCAAGCTGAATCTAACCATAACAACTACAAGGAGTAGTTACACATAAGCCATCAATAAAAGCAGTCAATCCAATTAGCACAATTACATATTTAGCGAAGACCTAAATCTTTCTCTAAAGGTTTAGGTCGAAAAGTGCTGGCAAAAGGTCAACATGGCCAAGAGATAATAAATACGAGCTTTATGCGTAAAGCATTTTCTGCATAAAACTCTCAATCACTTCTCAGATTTTTCTAAGTCTTGTGTAAAAAAAGACTAATAAGGTGAGACAGGTAGAGAAAACTTCACATGAAGCTTCTTCCAAGCCAAATAAACAACAAGGAGAGCAAGGCCTTTACGCTAATTGAGGTGCTTATGACGCTAGTAATCATAGGGATCCTTAGCGCCATTGCGTTACCAAATTACTTCAATCAAGTGCAAAGAGCGAAGCAGAACGAGGCGGTCTCAACTCTTGCTCAGATACAAAATACTCTGGCAGCTTATATCGATGAGTTCAATAAAATCCCCACTGGTTGGGCAGAACTCAATGATATCGCAGCGATCATGACAACCAACGGGCCGGCAAGTCTTTCCACTTTCGGTTCAATCAATCTGCCTGGAGACAATTACACAGTAAGCCGCACAGACAATGGAGACAACAATAGCTACTTCGAATTCACTGCAAAGCCAACTAGTGAAAATACAGAAATCGCCAAGTTAAATGTAATGGCTTGCATTGACCTTGCAACGGGCGCTAGCGATATAAAACAAGGAAGAAAAGACAGCAAAAACGCAATTAGCGACGCTGATCTTGTCTGCAAAGGAGGTGGCTGATGCCTAAGATTAAAAGATCATTACTACATCATAACCTCTGGTATTCTCGGCAGAGAAAAGCGCCTAGTGGAGAAGAAGGTTTAGCCTTATTGTTAGCATTGCTAACAGGTTTAACTTTACTGACTGGCGCCACCGGGTTGCTCATCCGTCAACTGATGGCCAGGAAGCTTGGGGCATCCGAAAGCTATCAACAGATGGCCGAAGCTGCTGCAGTCAATGGCTTCAACCGAATCCTGAGCAAGCTCAACCAAAATGATCCTGAGAACTATAGAGGCTTTCTTTTCACACTCAATAATCAAAAGAATACTAATAATCCCAATCACGGATTCTCCTGGGAACTCATCAATACGACAGAAGCCAAACCTCTTGAAGAACTATGCACTGACACCTCAATGGGGTTACCCATTCATCCATCCAGCGAGACAGCCAAATGGCCTACAGGCCACGTGGGTAGAGGAAATACAGAAACAATCATCTCAGTACCATTTATTGATGACGAAACAAGAACCCAGCGTCAGGATGGGAAAGGCAGCATTCAAACATTTTACCGCCTTCGTGATTACTTAAGCCCAGGAAAGAATGGTCTTGGCGAAGGCGTCTTCCAAATTGAAGGTATCGCAAAAAGAGTCGGTTCTTCTGACGAAGACTATTTAGCTCGAACACTTTTAACACGTTCATTATACGTTAGCTCAAGTGTTGTAAGGCCTGAAGACTGGGGTGTACTTGCTGCACAACATATTGATCTTGGCCCTGCAAACATCAGCGGAGCAGGCTTAATCCTATGGGACGTGGAATCTCCAAACAGTTTCCAGAGAAAAGGTGGATGTGATGACAACACTCTCAAAGCTGGCATTCAAGGCCAATCAAGCGCTGTTGCAGATCGAATCTGGCCAGTGCTCAACAGAGGGCTACCAAGTACAGCTCTGTACGACAAGAACAAAGTCATCGACACGATGCCAAGCCATTCAGGAGCTACGCGTGTATGGAGTATTGATGACACAGGAAACAATCCCAATTTTAATTGCGGTACCGACCAAATTGTCTGTACAAGAGCGAACAACAGCCAGACCACATCTGCACCACCAGGAATACAGATCACAAGCAAAGTCAGCTCTACTGGTCAAACCTCTCAACAAGCTTCTAATGGATTCACCTGGGATGCAACTCTGGCATGTATATACAACTGGTGTTATACAGGCAAACCAACTCTTAGAGATGGCTACAGCTGGTACAAATCTTCAATCTATTATAATACTTGGAAATCCTGGACAACACAAGCGCAGAAGGAGTGGGAGGTAAGAATCAGGCAGAATGATATTTGCTCCAATCAAAATGGGGAATGTCATATTTACGTGGAGCACATCAATATAAAAAACACGAGATTATTGATTGAGAATGACAATAAACCGATAGTTTTACACCTTGAATTACCTATCTCAGGTTCTACCCCGACGAATCTAAGTGGGCGTATAGAGCTATCAGAGAGCAGCCTTCTCTGTGGGGTTAACTCTGGGCAAACAACGTGTAACAACCGTCCCGAAAGCTTTGTGATTACGTCTTCAAAAGGTGATGCCCCAAGCGACTGTGCCACTAATAGAGTTTTAGATGACCCATACGTTTTGAGTGTTGCCGGCAACAGTTTGCCTGCTGCATGGGTCGCTCTTGGCAAAGGAACGTTCACGCTAAGCAGTGATGCAGAGATGCGTGGTGTGATTTGGGCGAATAGCTTCTGCTCAAAAGATCATTCACTAAATCTGATCACCGATCGCGCCGATGGCGGCGAAGGATCTGTAACTCGTGCAGCCGAAGAACTCTGGCAGTGGAGCACTTATGGCTTCAAAGGCTATGGCCGCACCGTAGCCCGCGGTATTCGAGGAACAGGCCTAGATACGTTCCGGCGATGGTGAAACACACGCGATCTGCCGAGAACCTACAAAGATCTCGATGGAATCAAGCCATTGAGAGGAACCTAACCATTCACCTACTTCAAGCAAAGCTCAAACAAATGAGTTGGGTAAGAATTAGCCAACAAAAGCAAGACTCACTCTCACCTAGAAAAAACAATAGACGACTCATTACAGATCAGCTAAAGATTTTCAGTACCAGCAGCAATGGCAATCAAACAGATCACCCAAAATGGGATCCGGGCTTCACCATCGTGGAAGTTCTGATTGCTGGTGTCTTGCTGGCCATGGTGATGACTGCAGTAAGTAGGTTTTCCCTTTCAGCACTGGTCAACAGCAGGAATCAACTCGAACGAACTCGTATTGAGGCAGCAATTAATGATAACATTCAGCTCTTACAGCAAGCTGACTCTCTACTTACTTTTGACTCAATCCCAAGCGAAGATGAGCAGCAGTATGCCTGTAATGACCCTCCTAATTACCTGAAGGAGCAAATCATTGAGAGATCGGGTCGACAATATGTCCCAGCTCCGACGCTCAAGAACGAATCAAACAAAAAACTGATCAATAGAACAGTTAATACCACCGCTGCAGAAGAGATTGCGATTATCATCTACAGCTTTGAAGGGCCAGGAGTAGCAAAAGTTGCTAACAACAATTCTGCTAAGCTGCTACATGACACTGAGATGCAAAATCATACTGAACAAAGAGTCCTGGAACTCAATCCAAATTTCCAGGCAAGGTGCTATAAATGAAACACGTACGTTCTCAGAAACACACCTCGCAGGGTTACAGCCTGCTGGAACTTTTGATTGTCATCACAATTGTAAGTATTTTATCTGCGTATGGGGTACCAAAATTCCGCCGAAATGTAGCTCAAGGTCAGGTGGATCGCTACACACAATTTGTCGAATCTGGCTTGTTCAGCTTGCGCGCAAGATTGGGGCAGTCAAAATCAAGCTGCAGCCTCAGCCTTGATCAGGATCTAACCGAAAAATCATTTGGATCACCTTGGCTTCTCCTGGAATTTCAACAACCTAATGGCTCTCAAAGTAATACTCAACGTCTGAAGTGTTGCTGGAATCAAGATGGTGAGCTTGTTAACTGCACACCCGAATTGCTAAAAGGCAAATCACGTTATCGCTTTCTCAGTATTGAAGGAACCAGAGAGTCAAAAGAGGTCGAGGTGTCTGCGTCACAAGCCAGCTATGAATTATCACCGCCGGGAACAAGCTCACAACATGACAATCTCACTATCCTAGTGAGATCTCGACATAGTGCCCAAGAGCCTCTGCTGAGAACCCGATGCGTGGAGCTCTCAGGCAATGGCCATATCCAAAGCGGAACCTGGAATGATGACACTGATTTCTGCGACAGCAGTTAATCGTTGTCTTCAGACAATCTTCAGGAAACATTCACAGCCGATTGAGAAAAAAAGATCTCAATCCTGTCATCGTTAAACCATCAAAAGCCATAGTTCTATGGCACTTGATCCATGAAACTGCTAAAGAACCTTTATCAGCGCCGATCTCATCCTTTGCCTACCAATGGCTTTGGGATGTCTGAAGCCATCGTCGCCGCGGGGGCAGGAATTCTGCTGATCGGAGCATCCTCATTAGCGCTGCGCTCAACGCAGACATTGATTGATAGGGCTGAAAGCAAGGCAACCCTGCGGCAAAACACAACCAATGGCCTTCGCCTGCTGCGATCAGAAATCGAACGGAGCATCCATATCCTGGTCAATAATAGCGACGCTGTACCAGCTGGAATGGAACATACCGATATGGCAAATGAGAACTATCAAGAAACTCTCCAGCAATGTGGCCTGCTCGCAGAAGCTCGACATCAAGTGTTCAAGCCAGTCTTCGGCATCAAGATGGCTGAACTGAACACACCAGTTCTTTATGGGCTCAGTGTTAATTCAAATAAAGCAGGTTATGCCCTGATGCGATGTGGTGCTCCTCTCAGCCTTGATGGACGCTATAGCGAAACAGAAGATGCATTTATTGCAAAAGCAATTGAAGATATCGGAGTGATGAAATGCACAAAACAAGAAGGTGATTGCGAACACTTAACAAATAATGAGGGTGAGATTAAAAGCCTCAGAGAAGTCATTGAAGACCTTGATGTCAACTTTACAGATGACATCACACCAGTACGCACCTTTATGGAACCAGCTCTTGGCGTGATGACTGATAAAAAACGCAAGTTGGTAAAATTCACTGATCCGAACCCCAACAACGACGCAGAGAAATTTGAGACTGAGAGTTATCTTGAAACCATCAGTGCTGCACGCACAATTACCAGATATCCACTTTATCTTGCGGCATTCGCCAGAGCAGACAAACGAATCGAGCACTATGGAGATGATAGCAATGGTGTGCTTAATGGGGCCTACTTTCGTAATGTAAAAAGCAAGCACATCCGCTTCCTTGTTGATGGCTCAGGCTCCATGAGTGCTTGCATCCTTTGGGGGAGTACCTATGGCGACTGGAAAATATATTGGAGTGGAAGTTACTATTTCTGGTCACGTCAGAACTGCGCCTTAACCAGAATAGAATCACTCCAAACTGAACTCACTAGCTTAATTACAGCACTTTCTCCAGATACAAAAATCAGCATCCAATCCTTCAGCTCACCAGGTCGAAAAAACCACAAAGTTTGGGAACAATCAAGCAATGGCTTGGTTAAAATTGGAAATGATGGTATGCGCGAGTCCGCAATCGCATTCGTTAATTCACTGGATAATGGTCGTCCCACAAAGTGGGGAGGGACCTATCCATGGGAAGGATTAGATGCCTCTTTCAAAGATAACGAAACGGACACACTTTACTTCCTCTCAGACGGAGAGCCTAATGCCGATCGTATGGGCGGTAGCTGGCAAGCCAATGATTATGACCCTACAGTTACTCACTATTCAAACTTCAACAACACACGAGAACAGGTACTCAAAACAAACACCATAGCCCTTGGATTAGAATCACCTTGGATGGAGAAATTATCAACTAACACCACAGGGGATCATCTACAAATTGACAAGGATTACGTAACAACAAATTCCAGTCAATAAAAAGCCATGCTTAACTTTCCTGATTCAGCTTCAACACAGCCATGAATGCTTCCTGAGGCACATCTACTTTGCCCATTGCCTTCATCCGTTTTTTACCCTTAGCCTGCTTCTTCAGCAACTTCTTTTTCCTTGAGATGTCTCCGCCATAACACTTAGCAAGCACATCCTTGCGCATGGCACTGATGCTCTCGCTGGCAATAATACGACTACCAATTGAAGCCTGTAAGGGAATTTTAAACTGCTGTCTTGGGATCAGCTCCTTGAGCTTCTCCACCAAACACTTCCCAATATTATAAGCCTTATCACGGTGCGCAATCGTGGTAAGTGGATCAGCCTTTTCTGCATTGATCAACACATCCAAGCGCACCAGATCATTGCGGCGATAACCAATCAAATGATATTCCATTG
The DNA here is from genome assembly GCF_047304515.1 of Prochlorococcus sp. MIT 1306. NCBI lineage: Bacteria > Bacillati > Cyanobacteriota > Cyanophyceae > Synechococcales > Prochlorococcaceae > Prochlorococcus > Prochlorococcus sp. MIT 1306. The sequence goes on from NZ_CP138959.1 coordinate 1,530,596, forward strand.
AGGCATAACCCTTGGTACGACTCTTCATCTGATCAAAGAAATCCGTCACCACCTCAGCCAAGGGCAGCTCATAAATTAAGGTAACTCTCTCAGTGGTGATGTACTTCATATCAATGTATTCACCACGCCTTTCCTGGCACAAACCCATCAGAGTGCCGTTGTACTCATTGGGGGCATAGATCTCCATCCGTACATAAGGCTCCTCAATCGATTCCCGCTTCTGCGGATCTGGCAATGTTGCAGGGTTGTCCACCATCAACATGTCCCCATCAATCATATTCACCTTGTAGATCACTGAAGGAGCAGTAACGATCAAATCCAAGTCATATTCACGCTCAAGCCGCTCCTGCACAATCTCCATATGCAGGAGTCCTAGAAAACCACAACGAAAGCCAAAACCCATCGCACTGCTGGTTTCAGGTTCATACTTCAATGCCGCATCTGAAAGCTGCAGCTTGTCAAGCGCTTCCCTTAGATCTGGATATTGATCTGCATCCGTAGGGAACAAACCACAAAACACCATCGGCTTTGCCTCGGTGTAACCAGGCAGCGGCTCATCTGCTGGGGCATTGAGGAGCGTAATCGTGTCTCCAACTCTTGCATCAGCAACCGCCTTGATCGAGGCCGCCAGATAACCCACCTCCCCGGCATGAAGTTCATTAACCTCACACTGATCTGGTGACATCACACCGATCTCATCAAGCTCATAGCTCTTCTTGCTGGCCATCAGCAACACTTTGTCCTTAGTGCTAATTCGGCCACTGATCACCCGGAAATACACAATCACGCCTCGGTAGGAGTCGTAGTAAGAATCGAAGATGAGTGCCTTCGTTGGCTCATCAAGGGAATCTGCAGGGGGCGGGATACGATCCACCACCGCCTGCATAATCTCTGGTACGCCTAAGCCTGTTTTGGCCGAACAGGCAATTGCTGTTGAGGTGTCAAGACCAATGATCGCCTCGATCTCCTCTTTAATCCGTTCTGGATCAGAACCCGGCAGATCAATCTTGTTGAGCACTGGAATAATCTCTAGATCGTTTTCCAGCGCTAGATAGACATTTGCCAGGGTCTGGGCTTCAACACCCTGACTGGCATCCACCACCAACAGAGCCCCCTCACAGGCCTGCAAGGAGCGGCTCACCTCATAGGAGAAATCCACATGGCCAGGGGTATCGATCAGGTTGAGCACATAGCTTTCGCCATCGGCAGCCGTGTAGTTCATCCGAGCAGCCTGGAGCTTGATCGTGATGCCCCGCTCCCTTTCCAAATCCATGTTGTCGAGAAACTGCTCCTGCATATCCCGACCAGCCACCGTGCCAGTGTCCTGCAAAAGCCTGTCAGCCAAAGTCGACTTGCCGTGATCGATATGGGCAATGATGCAGAAGTTCCTCAAGCGAGAAACGGGAACGTCGGTCATGCGTTGGCGAATTCCCCTCTCGGGCGCTTTGGAGTCAGAGTCCAGATTCTAAGGATGCTGCTGATCTGACCAGCCGTGAAGAATGCTCGCAGCCATCTCATCAGGCCCATTGCCCTATGAGTGTATGGAGGGATTTTGCAGCATCTACAGCCTAGATTTACTCAAAAGCATCAGATATTCTTCGCCGGGATCCTGATGATTAAAACTTAGGCATTCGTATCATTAATAATCTCAATAGTGTCAAAACCAAATGAAGACAGAAGCTCTCTCTAAATAAGAAAAATTAAACACAGAAATAGCGACTGGTCTTCCAAACAAGATCTTAATAATAAGATTCATAGCGACAGAAATCAACACGAACAAATCAAGAACGGTCTTGCACTAATCACGCAAGCCAGAGATGCTCAGAGAACAGGAATCATAGCAATCAACTGGTAAAGACAATGGTCAAGTAGTAAACAGATCTTGAAGATCAATGACCTCAAATTGATGAGCAAAAGCCAGGCAAAGCCCATCTCTACTAAGAGAACACTTTCATTCAATCCTAAGGAAGAAATAACTAATAAATCAGCGGATACTCACTCATTTCCAAGCCTGGGAGCCCCGTTCTCAAGGGAGAATTTTAATACTCAAATGCGACTAAGTACTGACTGGTAAATCATGACTTATTCGCATAAGAACCATTGCGAAAGCAAATCTCAAAGCAAGGCTTTCAAGGTCAGCATCCACAGTCTCATCAAAAGCTGATTATCAAACATCAAAATTAGATCATATTTTGATCAAGTGAAACTGAGTAATTTATTGCTGCGTATACGCATCTGCATCAGCAGTAAGGGATCAGAATTAGGATCATGGCCATAACTCGGCAACAATTTTTGCAATCGTTGTTGCCAAGATTCACTTGCCATACGCTCGCTCCAGCAACGCTGCAAAACTTCCAGCATCACCGTCACCGCTGTACTAGCCCCAGGCGAAGCTCCTAATAAGGCAGCGAGGGAGCCATCTTCAGCGGATACCACCTCTGTACCCATCTGCAACCGCCCCCCCTCGGCTGTGCGTTTGATGATTTGTACTCTCTGTCCAGCAACTGAAAGCTTCCAATCATTCAACTGCGCATTGGGAAGAAATTGCTTTAAGGTTTCAAAGCGATCTTTCTCACTCTGCTGTAGCTCTGAGAGGAGATAAGTGACTAAATCAAAGTTTTTAAAACCCACCTCCAACATGGAGCGAAAATTGCTGCGCCGTACCGAATGCAAGAGATCCAATCGGGAGCCTTGCTTGAGGAATTTGCTACTGAAACCCGCATAAGGCCCGAAAAGTAACGAGCGGCATCCATCAATCCAACGGCTATCAAGATGTGGCACAGACATTGGCGGAGCACCCACCTTCGCCTTGCCATACACCTTGGCGTGATGCCTTGCCGTTAAACCTGGCTCAGAGCAGACCAACCACTGTCCGCTCACTGGAAAGCCTGCATAGGCAGCTGCCTCTGGAATGCCAGATCGCTGCAACAAAGGCAATGCCCCCCCCCCTGCACCGAGAAACACAAAAGGTGTCTGCACAGAGCGACTTCCAGATGAATGCTTGAGATCAAGATTCCACTGGTGCTTGCCGAGCCGGTGCAAATGAACGACTTCGCAGCCGCAACTCAATTCCAAAGCTCCGCTGGCTTGTAATGACTTCACATAGGCCCCTGTCAGCAATCCGAAATCCACATCCGTACCCCGCTTAATGCAGGTTGCAGCAACAGACTCTGCATTGGCTCGCCCTTCCATCACCAATGGCATCCATTCGGCAAGCTCAGCGGCATCAGTACTCCATTGCATGGAGGCAAAGGCAGGCAGCGCACTCAATTGCTGAAAGCGCTGATGCAAGAAAGCCAAATCAGCATCGCCAAAAACCACACTGATATGAGGGACCAGATGTAGAAATTGCTGCGGTAGCAACTTGCCCTTTTCCGTCAACGAAGCCCAGAACTCCAAAGAGCGCTCAAAGGCGGTATTAATGGCCAACGCCTTAGCAGTAGCCACGCTGCCATCTGGCTGAAGCGGTGTGTAATTCAGTTCGCAATTAGCCGCATGACCAGTGCCTGCATTGTTTTCTGCCGCACTGCTCTCAAGGCCCGGCGCCTGCAAACGCTCGACCATCAACAAACTCAGCTCAGGATCGAGCTCATGCAGCAGGGCCGCCAAAGTGGCACTCATAATTCCAGCCCCGACAAGCACCGCGTCGTAGCGAGATTGGGATCCAGCAACATCAGAGACGGCCACAACTTGAAAGCACCCCTGCTGGCAAGGTTATGAGCGAACCCCCTAGGCTGGATAGATACAAACGTGCAGAGCATCCATGAGTACAGAAGCCATGGCCCTCACCAACGAGAACGTGGAAACCGTTCTCGATGAACTAAGGCCCTTTCTTATGGCAGACGGCGGCAATGTAGAAATCGTCGAAATTGATGGTCCTGTGGTGAAAGTGCGTCTTCAAGGAGCCTGTGGCAGCTGCCCTAGTAGCACCATGACCCTAAAAATGGGTATCGAACGCAAGTTGCGCGAAATGATCCCCGAAGTCAGTGAAGTGGTGCAGGTGCTTTAAAGGCTGTAACCAGAACAACTCTTCCGCTTGAGAATTTTTAGCATTTTAAAATTCATGGCTTCGTCCAAACACGACGGTTGAGATTGAGCTCTTCAACCACACCTATCGCCATCGCCATGTCGTCCACATAGCTCTTGATCAGTGTCTTGCTCCAAAGGGTGCGAAAAACTCTGGCCTCGAACATGTCATGGTCGCTCGGGATGGCCACATAAACGTTCTCTCCACAAAAAGAAAGACGAAGTTTTTGTCCGGTTCGCTGCCGAAATGAAACAATCCGCTCCATAAGGTTCGGGGTGAGGATATATCTCGCTTCATTTTGATCATCCCCGTAAACCACAAAATACTTCTCGAAAACAGGATCTTCCAGAGTGATCAGTTCGGGATGTCGGCCAATCTTTTGAATATTTTGAAAGAATTTACCAACACCTCCAAAAAGACGTTCGGCTATATCTGGAAGCACAACCGTGGTGCCTTTAATTTGCTTATTGAAGTCTGCTACGAAAAACAAACCCTTGAAAATCGTGTGCCATGAGGTGTGCGTAGCTCCATCAGAATCGGTGCTCTGAGACTGATATTCCGCATGAACCTCGCTGAACTCGATACGGGTCTTTCCCAAAGTACCAAAAACCCGATCCTCGCCAAGGTAACGATCAGGAGAAGCATTAAATAACCCACTTTGCACAAACTGAGACTTAGACACCCGACCGTGCGGATCATATTGAAGAGTTGAATCAAAGAAGTTAACGATCGCTGTTATAACCTGCAGCTTGAACTGCGTTTTATATTGCTTGGTCAGTTGCCTGTAGAAGATGGCAAAGACAACCACCACTACGGGAAGTAAAACAAAAGCTGCGATCTGCGAGATTAGCTGAAAAGTTAACAGAATGACAACAACAATTATCAACAAATTGATTAAGAATATAATCTTCAATATTTTCTGCAGAATGAGCTTTCGTCTGTCTTCAAATATCCGTAAAACTGGCATGATCTCCTGGCGGAAATAAGAAGGGTGACCAGCAAAAAAGGATCGTTGATTCACCATTAGCCAGCAAATAGTTTAGCCGCATTAGGGTTCTCTCTTTCGATAGCAGGCATTTCGAAAAGAGGGCGGAGTCGATAGCCGATCAGCCCAGCCAAAAGATTACTAGGAAACATTTCAATGGCGTCGTTGTAGTCAGTGGTTACGGCATTAAAGGTACGTCTAGCAGCAGAAAGCTGCTCCTCGATCTCATTCAAGGATCCCTGAAGAGCAAGAAAATTTTGGCTAGCCTTAAGATCTGGATAATTCTCAACTGCAACCATGATTGACTCCATCGCTTGAGAGAATTGATTCTCCAGCTCAACCCTGCCACGCGTGCCCAGCCTGCCACTCTGGGCCATACCTCGAAGCTCGGTTAGCTTGGCGAGGGTTCCTTGCTCATGCTGCATATACTGGTTAACCGTCGCAATCAGGTTTGGTACGAGGTCATAACGCTTCTTGAGCTGAACATCAACTGATGCAAAAGCATTTTTAACTCGGTTCTTTTTTGCAACTAACGAATTAAATACCACTACAAATGCAACAAATATCAGGAGGATTGCGAATAGAAAGAAGACAGTACTAGGTAAAGACAAAAGAAAAAGACAACTGTTTTTTTGTATTAACATACTTAGCCCAGGAGGGCAAGAAAAAGAAGTGGGAAGTTAAAAGAATTGTAAGAAGTCATCGAGCTAAAGCTTGGATTGGCTAGAATAGATTGTTAAAGGTCAGAGAAAAACATTCCATGCCCAGCGAAGAAGAGGATCCCCGTGATCAAATGCCAAACCTCTCTCCTCTACCTACCTCGAAAGAGCTGCTGCAGCTTCCTCTGCAAATCGTAGTTTCTTTTATAATTTTGGCCGCATTATCCTATCTAATTGGCATGGGAGGAATAGTGCCCAAATTCGGTTTATAAAGCAAGCGGAGAAGCTTTCGCTCTAAAGAGAAATTGTTGCTATTCAGCTTTTGACCAGTATATCTATTATCAGAAGACCTGCTAAAGGGTAAATGGGAACTTCTAAACAAGATGCTTGCCTTCAAGCATCTTTCTGTTTCCCCAGAAAATACGTGCGAAGCACTAGAATATCTTCGAAGTGCCAGCAACTATGAGCAAGGATCAATCAAGAAGCAAGGTCATTTCCTTGGATTGTGAATCTTGGGTAAAAGTGAAATGTGATGGTGGTTATGAATATCTAAAAGGTGATGAGCTACATCACCTGAGAGATGAATTTAAATCACCCCCACAATCAACACAACATAATTTAAAGAATAAAAACCCTCAAGGGTCAGGTTCTGGTTTAACGAAAAAGGATTATGAAAAGTGCTGTGAGGTCAACTAGGTCTATATCCCTGGATGGAAGCGTGTAGCCCGATGAGGCTACCTTTCGATTAGCTTTAGACTGATAACTAACGATAAAGAAACTAACGAAAAGCAATGTATCGAAGATGGCGGCTTGGAGACTATTGCTAGTGGTAACAACCACCCCACCCCTAAGACGAATCCCACTCAGCTACACTTGGATGAATCATTACCTGATGATGTCCTAGAAGGTGTTGGTTATTATGGTCAACAGGTTGACATCGTGAGAAGCTCCTTAAAACAACCATTTTTTATTCTCCCGCTTAGAGAGTCATGACTAAGGACAAAACTGACTTAGCAATCCTTTTGTCTAAGGATGAAGACATTAAACCTCCTGATGAGGATGATGGTAGCTGGAGATTTGACTATATGGATGATGAGGTTATCGAAGAATTAATGAGGGTTGGTATAACCAAAAATACCTATGAGATTTTTCTGATCGACGTCTTCGAAGACAAACAGTCCTTCATAGAGGAACACCTGAATGGTGACACTTCAATCGTAGACATTTATTCAGATAATGATGAGATGTTTAGGAATAATTATCAAATAGGTTGTTACTGGGTGGACAAAATCCTTAACGACACCCACTATAAGTTCAACTTTCCCTTTGTTGTTTTCTACCATCAACAACATAGAAAGGAGGAATGGACACGTTACGTCTCCGTAGATGATTGATTACCACTCCATTTGAATAATCATATCCCTAACTAGGGAGAATCTTATGTTCAGATATGATATCGAATTCTATTGAATGACATGCACTACAAACCAATGCATGGACTTGATGTGATTCATAGAGACGTCTGCCCCGAACTCGCTAACAAGATCTAATCTAACGAGCGGGCTTTACTCCAGCAGCCTAAGAAATCTCTTACAATGCAATCCTTTTCAGAAATAGAATATCAACCCATACAAACAGCTTTACAAACATTATCCACAGATGTCAGGAGTAATCCCTATAAAAAAAGTCATGGAGTATGAGTATATATTGGCTATAGATAATCAGTAAAAAACTGACTGGATATATATTAAGCCAGTAAATGGATCTTATTCGATCCTCGTCCTCTCACCAAGGATTTTTCCATACATAGCGCCCACTGCTCTCTTCCCGAGTAACAGCTATGCAGTTAGTAGAAATAAGCCAAAGAGCCTGAAGAATTGGCGTGGGATTGTAAAGGTATACCTTTGGGAAAGCATTTTTCAGGGCAACAGTAGCTTTGCCCGCATGGTAATGAGGCATCCAAGGTGCGATGTGATGAATGGCATGAGTAGAGCCTATCTTGTGATGGAGGAAATCAATTACTTTTCCATATGGCCTATCGATCGATAGGAATGCACCTCGCAATTGGGAAAATTCTGAACGGCCAAGGTGGGGAACATCAGTATCAGTATGATGCAGCCAAGTGTAGGTCACTAGCCAGATATTAACTACTAACAGAGGAGCTATATAAATTGCGAAAACAGTAACAAAGCCATCATGCAGGCTCCAGGCAATCAAAGCAAACAAAGTCAGGCCTATCCCCCAATCGGAAAGCCATACTTTATTTATCCATTTTTTTGTCCACAATTTTTTAGAGAAAGGTGCGATCGGCCAGAAGTGATTCGATAGACCATATTTTGGGCCTCCGGTCTTCCCAGTAAGCAAATAGGCTGGCCAGCCAAAAATCAGATGAAGCACAAGCTGAAATACACCATATTGAACTTTTCCTAATTTGCCTGCTATGGCAATATCTTTTTCTCCACCAGCTTGCTCATCAATTCCATTGCCACGAATAACCAAAGGGACGTGGGTCTCACCATTGGCGATATGGTTTGTATAAGTATGGTGAACTAAATGTGAACGCTGCCATGAGAAATATGGAACAAGAAGCATCGAATGCAACACATATCCAACGAATGTTTCTAATTTCCTATTTTTCGAAAATGCACCATGTCCGCATTCATGGGCGATGACCCATAAGCCCATTGCTGTTGTGCCAGATGCAAGCCAGTAGAGAACCCAAACAGGCAATATTTCCATGCGAAGAGGCATGGAGATCCCTATAAAAATTACAATGGCCTGTATTATCAGAGATTGCGCTAGATAAGCAAGCGAAGTATTGGTGCTGCAATTCAAGCATTGATCAGGCAAAACAGCCTTAATTGCAGCCAGATCAGGTATATCGGCTTGGGAAACCTGAAGCGCCTTTCCATTGAGGCCAGAAATCATGATCTCTTTAGCAGCTTTTTGTCTGAAAAATGTTTTTTTCATGGCTTTATGAATGATCACTCAATGACTATGGTTTGCAAGGGCTCAGTGAATAGGGTAATTGATATAATCCCTGATTGCCGCTTTATGGGCAACTCAAGATGAAGGCAAATCATCTTACTTAGCTTATGAGCCAGTATGCTCCTTGCTTCGCCTAACCATCAGCTATCTAGATCTAAGTTAATTTCTTTAATCTAAAGTAATAGGATATCAGTAGATAATGTGAGATTGCCTATAGAGATCGAAGAGATTCAATGACTATCTCTACCTGGAAAGACTTCCCTATTGGCCCTTTACACGATGTTTCTCCGATTGTGGCCCCTCACATCGCACGTTGCAGCATGTAGCTTTGACGGGCATTAGTGATGGAGTGCAGAACCTTCCTGTGCGACACCTAGGTCAACAGCAATATCAACACCAATCCAATAATGCTTAGAGATCTCTGCCCAGCAATCACTAACAAGACCTACTTCAACTACGGCGGCCAGGGCCCCTTACCCACGCCTTCCCTTGAAGCGATTACTGCAAGCTGGCAGAACATTCAAGAACTGGGTCCCTTCACCAACAGCGTGTGGCCCTATGTGGCCAAAGAAGTCCAAGCCACTCGTTCACACTTAGCCAAGCTCTGCGGCGTTGCCCCCCATCGCATCGCGCTCACTGAAAATGTCACCAGTGGCTGTGTCTTGCCGCTCTGGGGCCTGCCTTTCTCAGAAGGTGATCGCTTGCTCATTAGCGACTGTGAACATCCGGGAATCGTTGCTGCATGCATCGAACTTGCCCGCCGACAACACCTGGAAATAGACACGCTGCCTGTAAAAAACTTGCGTAATGGTGCTGACGATCAAACGACTAGCGACAGCCTTGTACTGGAAAGACTTGAGCAGCACCTCAAACCAAGCACAAGGCTGGTAGTGCTCTCCCACCTGCTATGGAATACAGGCCAGGTGATGCCGATCTCGGCTGTTTCAACAGCCCTCAGCCATCATCCACAACAGCCTTTCTTGCTCGTGGATGCGGCACAAAGCTTCGCCCAAATGCCTATACAGGAAGCCGCTGCCGCTTCAGACATCTATGCCTTTACGGGGCACAAATGGGCCTGCGGGCCTGAAGGGCTTGGTGGAGTCGCCCTCTCAGAACGGGTGCTCGCCGAAGCGAATCCCACCCTGATTGGCTGGCGCAGTTTGCAGAACGAAGGCAATCTTCAAAGCAACCTGGACGAACTCTTCCATCACGACAGTCGACGCTTTGAGGTAGCAACCTCCTGCGTGCCGCTGATGGCGGGCCTGCGCTGTTCGTTGGAGCTGCTCGAAACCGCAGGCTCTCAGCAGGAACGACTGAGCCAGATTCGCCAAGGCAGCCGACACTTATGGAATCAACTACAACAGCTCGAAGGCGTTGAAGCACTGCTCAACAGTGCCCCAGCAGCTGGTCTTGTCAGCTTTGAGTTACCCCAAGGCCCCCCAGCTCCTGATGTGGTTCAACAATTAGGAAACGATCAGCTCTGGATTCGGCATCTAGAAGATCCAATCTGCCTACGTGCATGCGTGCACATCACCACTGAAGAGCAAGAACTCAACACACTTACAACCGCACTCAAGCAGCTAGCTAGCAAAGGAGAGCCAAGCAATTAACCGTTAGCTACGTTATCTTCTTTGCCAAAAGCAGCTCAATAATCGATCTCAAAAGTTCCATTATCGACAACAAAATAAGCCTATGAATCAGAAGCAAAGTCAAATCCAGACTCTAAAAGCATGCCTGATGTGCATCAAATCATAAAGCCATTAATTAAATAAATTTAAAAGGAAAAACAGCCAATACTTAGACAAGAGAGGTGGATTTATTCAGCATTTAATTAGCACTTACCCAAGCCGGTAAAGTGCTACATCTGCAATGATCTCACAAAATGACTATGATTGAATCGTCAAATCGGTTTCAGCAGGGATCAGCTGCTGAATGAAAGGGGGAAAGTTCGGTGAAAGTCCGGCGCTGTCCCGCAGCTGTAAAGCGCAACCGCCCTTATTAGGGCACTTGCGCGAGTCAGAATACCCGCCGAATTTCTATCGACGAGGATCGAATCATTCCTACCAAGCTTGCCCATCGGCACCCTTCCACACTATTGCGCAGCTACAGCTGGCTCATTGCAGCCATCCTGGCCACTCCAGCATTACTAGCGATGCTGGTTAAGCCAGCTTTCGCCCATCACCCCTTCGCAATGCCAGAGGCGGGAAATCTCAATGCCCTGCAGGGTTTAATCAGTGGAGTTGGCCATCCACTACTGGGGCCAGACCACCTCTTGTTTCTGTTGGCGATTGGTTTCGTGGGCTTGAAAAGACCACGCCAATGGCTGACACCATTACTAGCAGCTGGTCTTCTCGGTAGTGCGATCTCCCTACTCATCCCCCTGCCAGAAACTCTCTCTGTTTATGCAGAAGCACTTGTCTCACTGAGCCTTGCCGTTTCTGGCCTTGTGGCCTTAGGCAAAGCATCTCCTTTGCTTTTGGTCCCTTTAATTTCCCTACATGGATATCTATTAGGTGGAGCAATCATAGGAGCAGAACCAACTCCACTAACAGCTTATTTCCTAGGATTGTTCATTAGTCAGGGAAGTATTCTTTTGCTTGTCACAACATATTCAAAGCGTCTGCTTGATAGCATCGGCAACGGCGGGCAACACATTGCCGCAGGCATTTGGATCGGCATTGGAGCCGCTTTTACCTGGTCACTATTAATTCCTTAAAAGACAATCTACTTGTAAACTAAGTCTTCCATTTTAAACAAAATAAACAGTTGGCCATACGATGCAAAATATAAGACTTCAGCCAACGATCACTAGACCCTTTAAGAGCCACAATAAGATCAACAACTTCAAGGCCTTATTTTGTTCTTAGTGTGAACTCTTTGTTAACACTAAGAACAAAGCCTCATCAAGCACCCTCTGTTCGATAGAGGGTGCATCAACTTTTCAGTCGCAATCTGAGCGCCCGTTCAGATTCCTCGCGATCATCAAAATGCACCTTGCTTGTTCCGAGGATCTGATAATCCTCATGGCCCTTGCCTGCCACCAACACCACGTCACCAGGAGCTGCCTCGGCAATCGCAAGCGCAATCGCCACCGCCCGGTCAACCTCCACAGTTAAGGCTGTGCCTTGAGGGATTCCAGCCACCACATCAACCAGTATTTGCTGGGGATCTTCTGTGCGGGGATTGTCTGAGGTCACCACCACGCGATCGGCCAACCGCGCTGCAATTGCAGCCATCTGAGAGCGCTTGCCACGATCTCTGTCTCCTCCACAACCAAACACGCAACACAAGTTTTTACTGGTGAACGGCCTGGAAGCCGTCAAGGCATTCTCCAGACCATCCGGGGTGTGGGCGTAATCCACCAACACAGTGGGCACTTGACTGGCATCAGCTGCAGGGATCAACACGCGCTCCATACGCCCAGGTACGCCGCGGAAGTCTGCGATCGCTTTCAACAACAACGGCAAGGGCAAGCCCTGTTGCAACAAGACCCCAACCGCCTGAAGCAGGTTCATCAAGTTGAAGCGACCCAGTAATGGAGAGTCAAACCAGCCCTCACCACAAGGGCTGATCAGGCGACCTTGAACCCCAGCGGAGCTCATCGTCAGCTCCGTCATTGTCAGTTCAGCATCAGCTCGCTGCAAAACACCCTCGGCAAGAGAACTGCGCCAACAGGTATCGCCGAGACGCTGCGCCAATCGTGCGCCCCAGGGGCCATCAATATTCACCACCGCCTTGGCTGATCCAGATTCCAGCAACGGTGGTGCAAACAGCTGCGCCTTGGCCTCGAAGTAAGCCTCCATCGAAGAGTGATAGTCAAGATGATCTTGAGTGAGGTTGGTAAACACGGCACCAGCAAAACGACATCCCGCCACCCGTTGTTGTTCAAGGGCATGAGAGCTCACCTCCATCGCTCCCAACTCAGCACCGGCCTCAACCGCTTGCGCTAACTGAGCCTGAAGGCGATCAGCAAAGGCCGTGGTATGCGTTGCGGGAACGCTGTAATTAGGCCAGCGATTCACGAGGGTACCGAACAAGGCAGTTGATCTGCCCACAGCCACACTGAGATGCTCAATCAAATGGGTGGTGGTGGTTTTGCCATTCGTCCCCGTTACCCCGATCAGAGCAAGCCTCGAGGAGGGCTGCTGCCAAAAGGCCGCTGCCAGCTGTCCAACCCATGCTGCAACCGGCTCCGGTACCACCACTACTGCATCTGTAGGCCCAGGCGGCCGCAAGGCTGCTGCTGCCGGACCAATCACCGCCGCCTCTGCACCAGCGGCCAAAGCCTGAGACCAAAAGCTGCCGCCATCAACCTGTTCACCAGGTAAGCCAAGGAATAAACAGCCTCGAGCAACCGCACGGGAATCACAGCTAACCATTGCAAGACAGGGATTCGCCAATCCCTCCGGCACAGGTAGTCCTACAGCCCGCAACAATGAATGGAGCATCTGGGTCATTCCAGGCCCAACCATGAATGGAGCCGTTCTAGTCCGATCCAAGCGCCTTGGTGCAGGCCTGTTGCAACCACCTGAACAGTCCTTCCCCCCCAAGCCGCGGCGACACCCGCGGCAGCTCTAGCGAAAACTGTTGCTCCAGTTCAACCAACACCAAAACAGGAACCTGCAAGTCGTAATGGTCGCTGATACTGGCGGGTGTCGCACCATCATCGATATCGATCACACACAGCGTTAAAGGAGGCTGGAGTTGATCCAAAGCCAGCTCGCGCAGGCGTTGTTCAAGCCCCTCACAGAGACAACAACCATTGCGGCTGTAAAGCAACAACCTCAAGGCCTGCATTAATCAGGCACCGGGTCGCAACCACAGGGGGTAAAAGGATGGCAACGAGACAGGCGCCGCAGGGTGAGCCAACCACCTCGCCATGGTCCATGACGCTGGATCGCTTCAAGCCCGTAAGCACTGCAACTTGGGATGAAGCGGCAATGGGGCCCAAGTAAAGGGGAAAGCCAGGTTCGATAAAAGCCAATCAAGGCAAGCAGCACTGAACCAATGGCTCGATTGAGCAGTGCAAAGATGCCGCCAGATAGAGTATTGGATTCGCGCATAGCGAGCCGAAGGCTGGGCCTTGAGGTCCAGCATGACGTATCGGGAGCGCGAATTATTCTATCCAACCTGCCTTAACTCATGTCTCGATACCGCGGCCCTCGACTGAGGATCACGCGGCGCTTGGGAGATCTACCAGGTCTCACCCGGAAGGCCGCTAAGCGGTCCCATCCCCCCGGTCAGCACGGCCAAGCCCGTCGCAAGCGCTCCGAATACGCGATCCGCCTCGAAGAGAAACAGAAGCTCCGCTTCAACTACGGAATTTCCGAACGGCAGCTTGTGCGCTACGTGAAGAAAGCTCGTGCACAAGATGGCTCTACAGGAACCAACCTGCTCAAGCTGTTGGAGAACAGACTCGATAACGTCTGCTTCCGCCTCGGTTTTGGACCCACTGTTCCCGGTGCTCGCCAACTGGTGAACCATGGCCATGTGACCGTGAACGGCCGTGTTCTCGACATTGCTAGCTACCAATGCAAAGCCGGTGATGTGGTTGCCATTAGAGAGCGCAAAGGCAGCAAAAAGCTGGCCGAAGCGAACCTAGAGTTCCCCGGATTAGCAAATGTGCCTCCACACATTGAGCTCGATAAAGCAAAAATGAGCGCCAAGATCATTAGCAAGTGCGAACGCGAATGGGTCGCACTTGAGATCAACGAACTGCTGGTGGTGGAGTACTACTCCAGAAAGGTTTGAATCAAAATCAGCCAAGCGTTCTTCAACAGGCCCCTGCTTTGCAGGGGTTTTTTGTTGCTGTTGCCTACCCTGCTCAAAGCCCTCTCTAGATCGTGGCCCCAGCTCAAAGCGATCAACAGCAGGTTGCAGGGATCAGCACCCGCGCCATCCACCACGGCGAGAGCTTTGCAGCAGAGACCGGTGCCGTGATGCCACCGATCTTTACCAGTTCAACCTTTGCCCACGGCAATCCTCAGGGCTTCGACTACACCCGTTCAGGCAATCCCAATTTCCGCATCCTCGAATCAGTGTTGGCAGCAGTGGAAAGCTCTCAATTCGCCACTGTCTTCGCTTCAGGGGTGAGCGCCATCACAGCCATCGCCTCCACACTGCAAGCCGGAGATCTGGTGCTCTGTGAGGAAAATCTCTACGGCTGCACCGTGCGCTTATTCGAGCAGGTTTTTAGTCGTTTTGGTGTACAAACAGCCTGGCTGGATTTCACCAATCCATCAGCTCTTGATGCCATTGCAGTTCAAAAACCCGCAATGATCTGGCTGGAGAGTCCAACCAATCCCCTGCTCAAAGTGATCGATCTGGCGGCCGTCTGTGATGCCGCTGCAGCAAAGAAAATCCCAGTCGTCGTCGACAACACGTTTGCCACAGCCCTACTGCAACAACCACTGCAGCTAGGCGCCACCCTCTCACTCACCAGCACCACCAAATACATCAACGGCCATTCCGATGCCCTTGGCGGTGTGGTCTGCAGCGACGACACGCAATGGCAGCAAAAGATGGTGTTTGCACAAAAGGCCTTGGGATTACAACCCGCCCCATTTGACGCCTGGTTGATTACTCGCGGCATCAAAACCCTGCCACTCAGGCTCGAACGCCAAATCACTAATGCTGCCGCCATCGCCGATCAACTGGCCAGCCATCCACGCATGCACTGGGTGCGCTATCCATTCCGTTCAGACCATCCCCAGCAGGCGTTAGCCCGCAAGCAGATGAGCGCGGGTGGTGCAATTGTCACGGTCAGTCTCGACGCTGACCAAAGCCAGACTTACGCCTTCTGCAAGAGCCTGCGCTATTTCACGATGGCCGAAAGCCTTGGCGGTGTTGAAAGCCTCGTTTGTCATCCCGCCACCATGACCCATGCCTCAGTCGATCCAGATGTCAAGCGAAAACTTGGCATCGATGATGGTCTGGTGCGCTTCTCCGTGGGCTGCGAAGACCTCGCTGATCTCAGCACAGATTTAGATCAAGCCCTCAAACAGCTGTAGTGAGCCCACGCGACCTACTGCAGGATCCCTGCTGGCACGCTGATGACCTCGGCAAAGCTCTACCAGATAGTCTCCATGCCGTTTCGGTAGCCCTACCCCGCTGGCAAGACGTGGTCGCCTATGAGGAGAAAGACCCTGCTTGTCTCAAGGCCCTGCAGGCCATCTACCCCCGTTTCGGCTTCCATCCACTGGTAGCAGAGATCGCCCAAAAAGCACGAGAAGAGCATGGCTGTGCAGATGGCAGTGCCTGGCCCTATCCCACTGCTGCAGCCGCTGAGCGAGCCAGGTTTCATTGCCAGCGCAGTGAGCCGATGGCAAAAACAACCATCAAAACCATACTGGGCCTGCCATGTTTGCTCACCGACGCAAAAGGCTGCAGCGCTGCCAAGGCCTTCTGGCAACACAGCGGCCTTGGTGCTTCCTCACGTCAGGCTGCTAGCGCACTTGGGCACGAACCATTCCCCTCACTGCAAGCCAGCGCGGACGCCCAAACGTTGCTAAGACAACGACTCGCAGAGATCTATGGCTGCGACCCAGAGCTCGTGCAGCTGCATCCCTCTGGGATGGCTGCTCTCACCAAAGCCCTGGAAGCGATTACGGCTCTACGCCCAGGCAAACCCTGCTTGCAGCTTGGCTTTCCCTATGTGGATGTGCTCAAGCTGCCTGAGGTGGTGTTTGAAGGTTGCGACCTTCTACTGACAACAGAGCTGAACCGATTGGCCCTGGAGTTCGATCGCAGACAACCAGCCGCTGTGATCGTTGAGCTACCCAGCAACCCCATGCTGCAGTGTGTCGACCTGCCAGCGGTAGCCCGCCTAGCACAGGCTCGTGGTATCCCCGTGATCGCTGATGACACCATCGGATCACCACTCAATCTTGATGCCCTGCCCCATGCAGACCTGGTGTTTAGCTCCCTCACCAAAAGCTTCGCCGGCCGTGGTGACATCCTGGCCGGTTCTCTCGTTGTAAGCCCCAACTCCCGCTGGCGAGAGGAGCTGTCCAGAGAGCTCTCGACTGCCCTTGCTCCCCTCGGGGATGCTGATGCCATCGCCCTAGAACAAGCCAGCCGAGATGTGGACCAGCGGCTGCCGCAGCTCAACAACGCCTGCCAAAGATTGGCAGACAAACTGGCAAGCCATCCCGCCGTTACTCGCGTCCACCATCCAGGCCAATGCGCCAACTTCCAAGCCCTGATGCGCCCTGGCGCCGGCCACGGCTGCCTGCTCTCTTTTGAGCTATCGGGGGGGGTAGCGCAAGCCAAGCGGGCGTATGACGCCCTGCAGGTCTGCAAAGGTCCAAGCCTCGGCACAAGCTTCACGCTGGTGTGCCCCTATGTACTGCTCGCCCATTACAACGAACTGAGCTGGGCAGAATCCTGTGGAGTACCGAGCCATCTGCTGCGTGTATCTGTAGGGCTTGAAGATCCCGATACCCTTTGGCAACGCTTTGAGATGGCGTTCAAGGCCTAACCGTAAGCAACCCATCACATGGTCGTCACAACAGATCATCGTCCTCACCAATAGAGCCAAATTCCAGCTAATGATGTGATCGATTCATATGCACGCATGTCCCGCATTTACGAAGACAACAGCCAGGCAATCGGCAACACTCCGCTGGTCAAACTGCACGCCGTCAGCAAAAACGCCAAGGCAACTGTTCTCGCAAAGATTGAAGGCCGCAATCCCGCCTACAGCGTGAAATGCCGCATTGGCGCCAACATGATCTGGGATGCCGAAAAGCGCGGCTTACTGAACAAAGAGCGCACGATCATTGAGCCCACCTCTGGCAACACAGGCATCGCTCTGGCCTTCACAGCAGCAGCCCGGGGCTACAAACTGATCCTCACCATGCCCGAATCAATGTCGCTAGAACGGCGGCGGGTGATGGCAGTGCTTGGTGCAGAGCTCATTCTCACAGAAGCCGCCAAGGGGATGCCAGGCGCCATTGCCAAGGCAAAAGAGATCGCCGAAAGCGATCCCCAGAAATACTTCATGCCCGGTCAGTTTGAGAATCCGGCCAATCCCGACATCCACAGCAAAACAACCGGTCCAGAAATCTGGAACGACTGTGATGGCGCCATTGATGTGTTCGTGTCTGGCGTAGGCACCGGCGGCACGATCACCGGTGTGTCCCGCTACATCAAGCAGGAGAAAGGCAAATCCATC
This sequence comes from Prochlorococcus sp. MIT 1306, assembly GCF_047304515.1. Lineage (NCBI taxonomy): Bacteria > Bacillati > Cyanobacteriota > Cyanophyceae > Synechococcales > Prochlorococcaceae > Prochlorococcus > Prochlorococcus sp. MIT 1306. The sequence goes on from NZ_CP138959.1 coordinate 1,548,430, forward strand.
GTTTCTGTAGCCGTCGAACCAACCCATAGCCCGGTCATCAGCCAAACCCTCAACGGGGAAGAGATCAAGCCTGGTCCTCACAAAATCCAGGGCATTGGAGCCGGCTTTATTCCCAAAAACCTCGATCTTTCGTTAGTGGATCGTGTTGAGCAGGTCAGCAATGATGAATCCATCGCCATGGCCCTGCGCTTGGCAAATGAAGAAGGTCTACTGGTGGGCATCTCCAGTGGTGCGGCAGTTGCAGCGGCTATTCGTCTGGCAGAACAACCCGAATTTGCGGGCAAAACCATCGTGGTAGTGCTGCCAGACATGGCCGAGCGTTATCTCTCCTCAGTGATGTTTGAGAGTGTGCCCACAGGCATCATTCAGGACCCTGTAGCTGCCTAAATCGCCTCCAGCTAGAACTGATCAACAGGGGCGGGCCGCCGGCAACACCGCCCCTGGATCAATCCACATCGCATCGCCATAAGAGAAAAAGCGATATTGGTGCTCAATGGCCTCGGCATAGAGCGCCAGCAGCCGTTCACGACCAACCATGGCACTCACCAACAGCAATAGAGAGCTTTTGGGCAAATGGAAGTTGGTGAGCAGTCCATCCACCACGGCAAAGCGGTAACCCGGCTGAATCACCAAATCCACTGGTCCACAAAACGACTGCAGGAATCCGCCACCTGCCAAAGCAGCACCTTCAAGGGCCCTGACGCTGGTGGTTCCCACAGCAATCACCCGGCCTGCTCGTGCTCGACAAGCCATCACCGCCTCAACAACTTCGTCGCGCACCTCCACCCACTCGCTGTGAAGCTGCAAATGCCTCAGGTCCTCAGTTTCAACAGGTCGAAACGTGCCTAAGCCCACATGCAAGGTGACACTGGTCAGTATCACTCCCCGCTGCTTAAGAGCCTCCAATAACTCATCACTGAGATGAAGCCCAGCCGTTGGTGCCGCAACGGCGCCGGGGCGGGATGCATAACGGGTCTGATAACGGTCGCTATCACTTGGATCATGACATTTGATATAAGGCGGTAAGGGCACTTCGCCGTAGCGCTCAAGCAGCAACTCAAGCTGCTCGGCATTGGCGTAATGGCTCGGGAACTGCACAACCCGTCCGCCACTAGCGCTGTCTTTGCTAATCACCTGCAAAGCAATGGGGTCCTCTCCTAGAGCCTCAAGCCAAAGCTGATCACCTGGGCGCAAACGTTTAGCAGGCCGGCCCAAACACAGCCAGCATCCCTCACCACGCGGCTCAAGCACCAACAACTCAGCCAAGCCACCACCTGATCGCCGCACCCGCAGCCGAGCCTTAAGAACGCGAGTGTCATTGATGACAAGCAGATCACCAGCGCGCAATTCCTCCTGCCAATCCCAAACCTCTGCATGTCGAGCGATGGGAGGCTTCATCCCCAATGGCTGAACTATCAAAAGCCGCGCCGCATGCCTTGGCTCCACAGGCAGCTGAGCTATGCGCTCAGGATCAAGCGGATAGTCATAAGAACTGAGCAGAGAATCTCTTGGATCTAGAACCATTCGTGAAGTCTTGCTTTATGAGTGACGTTCAGAAAACCGTTCAAAAAGTTCTGGGTTCACAAACCAGCAAGTTTTTAGTCCGCTGGTTATCCCTATCTATTTTAATGCTCTAGCAGGGAAGAGCATCCACCAGAGCAGAGCGTCAGATCAGCAGCCCTTGCAAAAGGGGTCGGAGCAAAGCAAAGCAAATCTCCTGGAAATCACTACAGGTTTTCAATCTGCCCTGCTAAGAGCACTCAGCATCATCCTCATCGCACATTGCGGCACCATGCACTTGATGTTGCTCAGATCAAAGTGAATAGGGCGAAAACTGTTGATTTGCAGTTCAAAAATTTCTCTCACAAAAATCATGCAAAAGCCTGCCTCTGCTGGGATTAAGCAAAAACTTGTGTGACCCAAGATGCAATTCATGGGTGCATTCAACTATTTCCGAAGGACTACATCTGAATATCAATTCAAAATCATGATGTTAATGAAATTGATCCTTACCTATCACTCTTAGAAGAAATAATGTCTTATCATTTCCTGCATCAGATCCCTTGCAGGAACAAACTGACAAGTTGCATATTTTACAGTCGACTCTTTCCCATCTACGCTCACTATTGATAGGCAATAGAATTGTGGGCGGCAATACAGAGTTAAAAATGTCTGTATAGACATGGGCATTAACAGGATCAATTGCATCGCCTAACCAGGCTAGCCTACTAATCTAGGATTTCTTTAATCGCACACGATTGAAAATGACTAAAGGCATAAATCTCTTCGCTGCTTGTTTTCTTTTCATTCTCGCTGCATCCTTGCCTCAATCAATTAAATCACAGCCCAGTAAAGGTATCACCAATAACTATGATTACTACTCTCCATGGAGCCCTGGGGATGCTGGGGTTTATGTTGACAAGGATGGCTATGCATTTGATCCCTGCCTGTCAAGATTTCCTGAAGATTGCGAGAAGAAACCCTACATCAATCTTGGCAAGTGGCAACGGATTAGTGATGAAGTCATGCAAACACCAAAGGGAACTTTTTTCTGCAGGAATGAATCTCTCAAGAGAGAAACATCAACCAATGGCCTATTCAGTTGCACAAAAGAGGGATGGGTGAAGAAGATTTGTACGCAAGAGAGATGTGGAATGGGAGATCTGTAATGCTTGCTTGAGTGTGTTGTTCTACGTCAACTCAATTCTGACATTTAGAACACCTCAATCGCCCATCCAATCTCTAGTTCCCTTCTCATGATCCATGGATAGCAAGTGCAATTATGGCGCCCTCATTTGAGCCTCAGGCCTACTACAGGAGCGAATAGATAGCAGCAATACGAGGATGTTTTGCCAAAAGAAAAGCCCCCTACGCCCTCTCTCAAGCTGAAACGCCAAAGTGTGTAGAGAAAGGTTGTCAACCCAAACGACGTCGCTGATCGACTATCCCGCTAGGTAATAACGCACCACACAAAAGACTCGGCTGTAGTCGCCAGACAGGGCCTTAAACAAATAGACAGCCCGCTGATTGAGAAGCGTCTGATCGAGCCAATCGCGAGTGATCACTAGCGCCATCACCACAGTGGTCGTGCGCTCCGGATGAAGCTCTTCCTGCTCTACGACATAATCACAAAAAGGATCAATCACCGAACTAAAGCGACTCTCCAAAAGGCGGAGCTCGAGTTCACCGGGATGATCGCCAACAAGTCTGTCCCAGGCGGTACGAATTGCGTCTGGATCATCATCATCGCCGAGCACAAAGACAGCCGTCACGGAATCAGCAATGGAACATCCATAACGCAACGCTTCCATGGAGGCACGCCACAAACCCGGGATCCAAACGATGCAGTGATTACCCAAAGGAGGTTGGCGAGGCTCCACCTGCAATGGGCCAAAGTCAGGCTCCAAAGCGAGCGCTGCATAAGCCTTTCGATAGCGGCGTCGAATCTGCGCCAGACCCCATACCAATGCAGGGATGGCAATCACCACAGTCCAGGCACCCTCCTGGAATTTGCTCACCACGATCACCACAAGCACCACAAAAGTGGTGACTGCACCAAGAGCATTCATCAACAGCCGACCCTGCCAACCATTCCCCCGCAACCGCCACCAACGAAGAACCAATCCCAGCTGAGAAAGGGTGAAGGCAGTGAAGACCCCCAGGGCATAAAGGTTCACGGCAACAGTGGTATCGCCTTTGCAGATCACGATGATCAGCGCCGTGACCAGCAAAAGAACGCCAATACCGTTCTGGTAGACCAAGCGATCACCAATCCAGCTCAACTGCCTTGGCAGGCAATGATCTTCTGCCAACATCGCCGCTAAACGAGGGAAACCTGCAAAGGCGGTGTTGGCCGCCAAAACAAGGATCAAGAGCGTGGAAAGCTGCAGAGCCCAAAGCAGAACACTGCCCGAACCAAAAGCCCGCGAACCGATTTGAGCCAACACAGTGACCCGATCATTCGGAGCGATGCCATACATGTAACCCAGCCCACTAACCGCCAAAAACATGGCGGCTAGCAACACACCCATCACCAACAACGTGCGTCGGGCATTGACCACCGCAGGTTCCTGAAAAACTTTCACTCCATTGGCAATCGACTCAATACCAGTCATCGCTGAACAACCTGAGCTGAAGGCCCGCAGGATCAAAAACCACCCCAACGGCTGAACGGCTTGCACAGCTGGTGGCATGTCCGGCACGAAGCCATGCTCAAAAATCAGATCCTTCAAACCGGCAAGGATCAACAAAGCCACCATCACCACAAAGGCATAGGTGGGCAAAGAAAACAGCCGTCCAGTCTCTTTGAGGCCCCGCAGATTGGCCCAGCCAATCAAAGCCAACAAAAGCAAGGCAAGCGAAACCTCGTGATCGAGCATCGATGGCACAAGGGAGGAGAGTGCCTGAGTGCCAGCCATCAGGCTCACCCCCGCGGTAAGGGTGTAATCGATCAGCAATGCCGCCGCTGCAATCAAACCAACGTTGCGGCCAAGGTTGTCGCGTGCCACGACGTAGGAGCCGCCCCCTTTCGGATAAGCCTCAATCGCCTGGCGGTAGGAGAGCACAACGATGGCAACCAGAGCAATAATCGCCAGGGTGATCGGCACAGAAAGGCCAAGGGCACCGCTGCCGCCAAGAATCAGAACACCAAGTGCAGCTTCAGTGGCATAAGCCACTGACGACAAGGCATCCGACGAGAGAATCGGCAAAGCCTGAACACTGGGCAGCCGCTCATCGTCAACCTTTTTGCGGAGGAGTGGATGCCCAAGAAGTTTCTGGAAAAAGCTCAAGTCGTCTTGGAATCGTTTTCTTCAGGATGCACGCAAGGCAGCAAACGGCACTTTCACAGGTCTATGACGTAACACCGAGAACTGAAGAGCTTGCACTACTTACGTACTACAACTAGAAGAACCAACAGAACAATCTGTAGCGATGAAACCCATTTCCGTTCCCATCCTTGGAGGTGCATTGCTGGGCTCGCTGTCGGTCTTGCTTGCCTCCTGCGAGGTCTCCAGCATCACGGGTAATGCGTCAAGCTTCTCAGGGAGGGTTTCCGTATTAGGGAAGCCCGTTAGTGAAGCCAAGGTTTTGCTCTGGCAGTCTTCCGCCAAGGATGGAGCGAAGAAAATCATTGAGACCAAGACCTCTAAAGATGGGGCGTTCAAATTGTCCATACCCCGCAATAAGGATAAGGTTAGTTATTTAATTTCCGAAGGAGGAAGTATCGATGGGCAAGATACTGGCAACTTGAAAATGCTCAGTGTTCTTGACTCCAATTCCAACAAGTCTGTCGTCATCAACGAACTGACATCCGTGGGATCAGTGTGGCCCAATGCTCAACTAATCAACGGAAATAAGATCAGTGGCAGCAAAACAGCTTTAGCCATTGGTTCGGGGCATGTAAGGCACCTAGTCAATACAAGCAATGGCAAATATGGCGAAACACTTCTGAATGGCTTAAACCTACCCAATTCCGAGACGATGGTTCGTCTCAACGTTCTTTCCAACCTATTGGCCCTTTGTGGCAATAGCAATACAGCCGATGGCTGTAGTCAGTTCCTCAATCTAACCAATTCAGATAACAGCCTCAACGCACTGATTTCTATCGCCAAAGAGCCGTGGGCAAAAGCTAGTGAGCTCTACAAACTGTTCACTCAACAATATCCACTCAACAAGGCAGAACAAATTCGAGAAGGCGCAACCCTTCCCTACCTGTTATTTGAACCGGAGAGTTTTTCACTCTCGATCCGTCTAGAGGGTGGCGGCGCAATGGCACTCGGGAAAATGATGTTTGACGACAACGCCAATATGTGGAGTGGTGCCAACTGGATGCCTGGTTCCCAATCTGGTGTCATCAACTCCATTGGCGGAGGGCTCACCAGGTTCAACGCCAGCGGAGAAGCGCTCTCCCCATCACCTCAGGGATATAACGGACAAGGGCTGAATGGCGTGGGCTGGGGAACAGGAGTCTCGAAAAATTATGCCTGGGTAGGCACTTTTAACAACAAGATCGGGGTCTTTGATCTTGAAGATGGCAAACCACTTGGACCGGCGACTGTTGATGGCGAGATCGGCCAACTGCAAGCAGTAACAACCGCCGCGAATGGAGATGTATGGATTGCAGATAACACCAAGGATCACATGATTCGTTTCCCAGATGGTGACTATAAGAATGGCGAGCGATTAACAATCAAAGGATTACAAGCTCCTTTCGGTATTGCTGTTGACCAGCAAAATAGAGTCTGGGTAACCAGCAGCTACAACAATAAACTCACCATCTTCCCTGGAGAAAACCCTGAGGCAGTGAAAACAATTGATATCGCTTTAGGGGCAAGAGGTGTGGCAATCGATTCCAAAGGCAATGCTTGGGTCGCCCAGCAAACTGATTCAGCAACGCTAGTTTTACCTCCTGGGGTCAGCAAGGCACCTCCTCGCCCAACAACAATCATGCAGGAATTCATGCAAGGGCTTGAATATGCAAAAGCAAATCCGCAGCAAACAAGCTCTGGAATGATTGCACTGATCTCACCTGATTTGAAGATGATTAAATCAGACATTGCAAAAGGAGATGTCTATATTCCCTGGGGTGTAAGCATCGATGGCAATGACAATGTATGGGTTGCAAATCTTTTTGGTAGCAGTTTGATGCATATCTGTGGAACCAATACATCAAATTGCCCTGAGGGGAAAACGACAGGTGATGTGATTCATGATTATCAGAGTGGTGTTATTCAAATGAACACCGATGTAATTGTCGATGATGCCGGCAATATCTGGAGTGCGAACAACTGGTACGACGAAAATGCCGTCATCAACAAGAGCTATTTAGGTCGAACGTCGACGTTTGCTGGTGGGCAAGGATTCGTGGTGACCTACGGAGTCGCCGGTCCGGTCAAGAACCCTCTACTTGGTGTGGTTAGGCCTCCTGAATGAAATCAAGGCCGCTCACTATCACTTTTTAGCGCGCGGCAAAAGATTGTCAAACCTGGATCTGAATCCTGTTTAGAGCGCCAAACTCTCTACCCGCGTCTCAATCAGCTCTGCCAGATCCTTGAGGAAGGCGGCCCCATCGGCGCCATAGATCACGCGATGGTCGGCAGTGAGGTTCACCTGCATCTGGCGCTTGACCGCAATCGAGCCATCCTTTCCTGCCACCACAGCAGGCCGCGATGCAGCTACCGCCAAAATTGCGCCAGTGCCAGGGGGCAAGATTGCATCAAAGCGATCCACGCCAAACATGCCCAGATTGGAGAGTGTGAAAGTACCAGTGCTGTATTCCTCGGGTTGCAACTGCTTGCTGCGTGACCGCTTCACAAGATCTGCCCACTGCCGCGACATCTCATAGAGATCGGTGCGATCAGCATTCTGCAAAACCGGTGTAATCAGACCGCCATCGTCCATCGCCACTGCAACAGCAACATTCACCTGCTCTGGATACATCATCCCAGCGGTGCTGTAAGCAGCATTCACCTGGGGATGACGCACTAGCGTCAAGGCCACGGCTTTGGCCAGAAGGGCTGTCATCGTGACGCCCTTAGGCTTCACCTGCTTGTAAAAAGCATCCAACTGTTCAGTCGTGATCGTGTAGCCAACCCTGAAGCAGGGGAAGGCCAAACTGGCCTCCATATTGCGGTTGACCGCTTGTTGGAGGTTGTTGAAGGCTGCGGTTTCTCCCGGGGCCCCAAAGCTCTGACCTACAGGAGATGACACTGCATGAGCAACGCCTGCAGAAGTTGCATGCGTCGTTGCGAAAGAAGCGTTTCCTTCAGCAACCTGAGGCACACTGATCGGCTGACCTGCAGCCAGCTGCACGTCTTCAGCCTGGATACGGCCATGGGGTCCGCTACCCCTCAACTTGGCCAGATCAACACCCATCTGCGCAGCAAGTTTTTTAGCCCGCGGGGAAGCAACGATGCGTTTGTCAGTGTCTACTGCTTGGCTGGCAACAGGCGGAGGAGCAGCAACAGGGGGACTCTCCACGACGGGCGCTGGAGTAGATGCTGGGGCAGGGTCATCGACAACTTTTGCAGCAGTCTTGAGAGGGGCAGGATCAGACGCTGGCTCAGCAGGGGCATTGGCCTGAACTGCCGCGATTTCGGCCTCACTTTCAACGATCAAACCAATCGTTTCGCCCACTGGAGCCGAACGACCAGCAGGCATCAAGACCGCGGCCAAGTAGCCATCTTGAAATGACTCCACATCCATATCCGCTTTATCTGACTCCACCACAAGCACCGACTCACCACGCCCAACCTTGTCGCCAGGTTGCTTAAGCCACTCAACGATCTTGCCCTCCGTCATCGTTGAGCTCAGAGCAGGCATGAAAATGTCGTGAGTTGCGATAGTCCTGTCCTCGGCTTGAATTTTGAGGGGTGCTCAAACCTCGTTGCAACGTTCCCAAGGCAAATATCAGGAGTTGGCTGAGGTTGATCAATCAAAATTTTAAAGCGAAGGATCCCTCGCGGCAGCCTCGCCTATACAAAAGAACCGCTATCCATAGGCAAGCCTGTTAAATTTGCCCATACACAGTCAGTCGATCGTGAGAGCAGGGCAATTCTCGGCAAACTTTCATCCCGATTTGCTGGATGCATTCAGATCACGCTGTAAGCAGAAGGGTGAAAAATACACAAAGGTCCTGGAACAATTGGCAACGTTATATCTGCAATCAGAGGGATCGATCCTTATTAATCAGGCTGTCTTAGAGCCTGAAGCCAAAAGTCATGGCACAACTGAAAGCATCAAGGCGCAAAACCCTCTACTTGAACTAGAGAAAAAAATCAAGAAACTGGAAGAGCAGGGAGAGAAAACTGATTACGCTATCGGTGATGCATTCGACAGAATCATGGATTGCGAACGAGTATTAGGGATAGGCAAATACTCAAAAGCCATGCAAGCATGAACACATCATTCTCCAAAAGCTGACTGATTCAGAAAGGCTGAAGCGATTTATAGTATTAAATCAATGCAATGTTTCAGCGTCAACGCTGGGGGTTCGAAATATTTATTGGTCAAACGAATAATCCAAAGGCCAATCAAATAGATTGCTACACAACCAACAAGCCATTGCTGAACATTTCAATCAAAGTCGCATGAGTGTTATGAAGTAAGCGAAGAGAATTATGCTCCTGGATCGCCGGAGATGTACTGCATAAGTTGGCCTGCTGGAGATAGCCAACAATCATCATCTCAAGCCAATCGTGCAAGAGTCCATGCACTCAGATGTTCAATTCGCGGCCATATGAGAGCTGACATAAATCTACTTTTTTATGCTACTAGTTATTTTTTAAAAGATCTAAAAGCTGTTTGTACAGTTAGATTAGATGCAAGAATAAGTCGTTAATGCACAGCATGCTAGAAATGCTAAAGTATAACGGTGAGGATCTTGAGAGTCTAGCTTGCTAAGCTCAAAAACAATTGGCCATTCTTGCGAAAGCTTAAATGCTGATAAGACTGATTCGCCACTTAACCAGAAGACACCCCTGGGCACTTCGCTTATGGGAGAACAAATATAGCTGGAACTCAGTTCTCATCTCAGGCTTTCTCATTGCCGCAATATTAGTTACTTTATTTTTAAATTCAGAAGAACAAGCCGTATCCACTCGTGAGGTACTCAGGCTTACAAGTTCACCACATATCGTCAACTTATCAAAGCCATCCTTGAATCGTGGCAAACCTCTTAGTGGTTTAGAAGTGATTAATGACGCTGAATTACTGGCCAAAACTAAATATCAAATCAAGGCAGGGGTATACGTAGTTAATAATTACGACCTCGATTTAACAACTCCAGGCTTCTCAAGCAAGGGCTATATCTTTATGAATTGGAACAAGCCACTGCAGCAGTATTTAGAATCGGAGGACATGTCAATCTTAAATATAATCAAATTCAAAAATGATATCAATCCAGAGATTACTGATATCGCCCCAAAAGGAGATGCCGCTCCGACTAGGCTTGAAGATGGAAACTACGGCCAAACTTTTGCTTACACAGGAGAATTCTATATCGATAACTTTAATATTTCCCGCTACCCTTTTGACGCCCTAAGCTTGCCAATAGTACTTGAGACTGATGACCCAGATGGAAGACTTACTTATGATAGCTTACGTCTAATCCCTGACATAAGAGACAGTGGAATCGGAGGATATTCGAATTTAATAGGCTGGCATTTAGATGGATGGTCAATTGGAAAATACCGACATCATTTAGCTACGAGCTTCGGAAGCAACAACAAAAGTAGCGCTGAATATAGCCAATTAATTTTTGATGTTACCTATGGGAAATCACCCTGGTCATCCTTCTGGAAATTAATACAGCCATTGCTAGTTGTTATGGCATCAATTATTTTAATTACTCGTGTCAAATCAGAATACAACCTGGAAATCCCCCTGGCGGTGCTACTAACTCTTGTTTTTATGCAGGAAGGTTATCGTTCTGGACTACCTGAACTTCCTTATTTAACTTACTTAGATCAGATCTTTGTACTCTGCTATATCGCTTCACTTCTTAGCTTTGCACTTGTTCTATATACACAAGATTGCAGAGTTAGAATGAAGGAATCAAACCAGGAGACTAGGCTAAAGATTGCAAAAAGACTCACATTACTAGAAAAAAGCTGGCCTCCAGTCTCTCTATTAGTGCTATTAATATCCATGGCTATTTGTTGGATTGCCATCAATAACTAAATCTAGCGGTTGATCATGGTTGCCATGGATCGGTGCCAAGAAATACCAAGTCTACTTCTACACCCCCAGAAATAAGACCATCATTTTCCTCCAGCAATGCTTCTCTCAGGCTTGATCGATTGATAGCCGGCGAAGCTTTTCGTAAGGCCGATACAAGCTTCCTCGCGATCAGATAGCCTTCCAAGCTCACAAAATCAAATTCAGCATCTGAATCAACATGAAGTAGATCATGTTGATAGTCTCTCACTATGGGATTGCGAAGGTCCCATGGGAAAGGAACGACTTGTGTAACGCCTATTCCAAATGAAGCATGACGGGGCAACTCTTTGATTAGTGATTTAGTACCTGTGAATGAAATCGTCATAACTTGAGGGTAGCTTCCTTGTGAATTTAGATTCTGAATAAGACTGGCAACTGTCTGGTAAGTTGAAATCGCAATAAGAGCATCGGGATTATGAGCTTTAATTTCTTTTGCTGCATTACCCGTATCTCTTGAATTTCTTACGAGAGGAACACTTATCACTGGCGATAGCCGATGAGGGTCAGCTAATTCCTCTATAAGACTATTTAATACATCTTTGCCATAGGAATCATTTTGATATCCTATGGCGATGCGAACAAATCCATCATTAACCAAATAATCAACAATCCTTTTCGCTTCATCCGCATAACTAGCGCGATGATGAATTGTGTAGGCATTATTTCCACCACGCAATACACTTGCTCCAGTGAATGGTGAGATAATATCAATTCCAGCAGACTTAGCTAGTGGGAGTGAAGCTTTTGTCGTTGGTGTGCCGATATAACCAAATAATCCAAGAAGTTGCGAGTAACTAATAAATTGAGTAGTGTTATTATAAGCATTATCTGGTTCATAGCCATCGTCTAATCTCCATATCATGATCGGGCGACCATCTATACCACCTTGATCATTGACCTTTTTAAGATAAAGATCAATGCCTTTTATAAAATTCCTGCCCAGCTCACGTGCAGGGCCACTAAGAACAAGTGATTGGGCAAAGATCAAAGGTGTCGGATCCATTCTAAGCAACTTATGGATATTACTATTTGAGACTTCTCCGTTTAAGACACTGTCTATCTCTGATGCACGGTCTTCTTTTAATTGATATTTTCTAGACAGTCTCCAGCTGCGGCCTTCTTCGAGGCTATTTGTTCTATTCATCACCCATGGAGCTGAAACAAATACGCAGCATAAAAATAGCAAGTAAAGAATAGTCGCCTTCCGATTTTTCAGGAGCATCAGTTTCCTGGCAAGACCAAGCCTACTCAATATAAGCTCTCCTATTTAAGAAAAGAGACTTGATTAAGACAAACAAAAAAGAACCTCTAAAGCCAATACTTAAGCGGCAGTGACCTTTCCTAAAAGGAAGCTTGGACTTTGATCATAAAGTACATTTAAAATACGGACGTTCAAAAAAGACCCTTATCATGCATCTGCTGGGCTCGAGGAGTACAAAATGCTTCATTGTGGAAGCCAAATATTATAGCTGCATCGTAAATATGCATGTTATTAGCTGTATAGTTACAAACTTTCCCAAGCTTGTTTATTTTCAACCTTGAAGACAAGTATCTTCTTCGTGAATCTCCTTTTGTCGCCATCATGGTTGTTCGCTTAGCAACAAAATTAGCGGGCTCTAAATGCCCTACCAAGGACAAGCAAGCTGTCAATCTCTACAAGCCAAAACGAGCTTGTTTTCACAACAAATCTAATAGTGTTGCGAGCATTGACCAAAAACATAAGGTATTAAAAGCCGCAAGGAGTGAAGTGCAATGAGTTTATCAAAAAAACACTTGGCAAAAACAACATCCATCCAACATCAGACATGCTCGACGGTATCAATAATACTGTCAGGTTTTTAATCCTTAGATAACTATATTGCATATGCGCATAAGTAATTAAGACACGCCTCACAATTCAGAGGCAGTTCCTTAAAGTAGGTCTTAAGCATTAAATCATCAAAATTCAGACAAGACGTATGCAAAATCCAATCCAAAGTCCTATGGCCTAGGGCAAAGGGCAAAGAGGGCTTTAGTTAACTCCAAAGTTTGTATCCAACATTATTTTCAACATTTAAGCCCCGTTTCAAAGGAGGTCAGGCCCCCTCTATCTCCATCACAACACCGTCGCGTACAACCACAGACACCTGCATCTTCTTCACCAGATTGTCACCCACACTCAAGTCACAAAAGCTTTCAATCTGACCCTGCTCAACAATCTGCTCCATCTCTAGTTCGCGCACCTGCGCCTGCTGCTGAAGCAGGTTGCGCTTCTGTTCCTCCAACTCACTGCGCTTGCCAGCCACCTGTTGCTGCACCTGGGCCACCTGCTCCTGCACGCGTGGGTCGAGGGGATTGGCACTCTGGCGACGGACCTCATCAACCACCTGCTGACCTTCCTGCTCCAACTGGGCCAACTGCTGATCGGTGGTTGCAATGGCGTTGCTGAGCTCACGCTCAGCCTCCTCCTTCCAATCTGGTGTAACTACCGCGCGAACAGTAATCGAGCGCTTAATCGACAGGGTCGTGCCTTCGGACATGAAAGTGATGAGTAATGGCTAAGGGTCTCAGCCTGTGACCATGGGGTCAACTGCCGGCTGAAAACAAAATCAACAGCGACCATAAAGGGCCGCAATCAATGCCCCATCTCGGAGCGTGATCCGATCGCGCCGCTGCTTGAGAGTCTGAGTCAGCAAACCGTTCTCGATCGTGAACGCCTCGACCAGAGCGACACCCGCCAACCGTTCATCCGCCCGCGACCCTGAGCGCTGAGCCAGCAATCGATTGAGTTCGCCGCGCAGCAAGCGCCGCAACGCCTCATCTCCAGGAGATCCAATCAGGCCAGTCTGCATCGACAATCCCTGATCCTCTGCCCAAGCCAGCATTTCCTCCTCCCTGGGCACCACCAGTGCAGCAAGCTGCCGCTCGTCCTGGCCCACAAGCATCACCTGTTCCAACAGTGGACTCGCAACCAATGCCGCCTCCAACGGACCAGGCTCGATGTTCTCGCCACTACTAAGCACGATCGTGTCTTTAGCGCGACCAGTCAGCACCAAGGAGCCATCGGGCAAAAGCATTCCCAAATCACCGGTATCGAACCAACCCTGCCCATCAAGCACCTTGGCTGTGGCATCTGGTTTCCTCAAGTAACCAGCCATCACTTGAGGCCCCCGCACCAACACACGGCCACGTTGACGGAACATCAACGCCGCGCCGCTTTCAGGGTCCACGATCCGAAACTCAGTATCAGGGAGAGGCGGTCCTGAACTGCCACGAATGTTGCGCCAAGGCCTTCGGCAACTGACGACTGGGCTTGTCTCAGTGAGGCCGTAGCCCACCAGCAGCTCCAGCCCAACCGCCTCAAAGAAGGCATCCACATGGGGTGCAATCGCTCCACCACCATTAATGGGAAAACGTAGCCGCCCCCCACAGAGCTGATTCAGCACCTTGGGCCAGAGCAGAGCACCCGCCAGACCATGCAAAGGCCAGCGCAGCGTTGCCTCCAGCAAAGCCAGCGTCCGGGTGGTCAAAGGCACCGGCTCCAGCAAAAGATTTCGAGACCTACGCCAAGCCTTTCGTTGCGAGCCACTGTTGGCAAGGGCCATCCGCAGCAAGCGTTGCCGTCCTGTTGGCATGCCCTTAACCGCTTCATCAAAGCCCGCCTGAATCGCCTCCCAAAGCCGCGGCACCGTCGCCATCACAATCGGTCTAACCCTCGGTAGATCCCGCTTCAATTGCTTGATCGTGGTGTAGCTCTGAGTACATGCACACGAAAAGAAGTAATACTCCGCGCTGCGTTCGTAGGCATGCCAAATCGGCAGCACACTCAACACCGGCGCACCCGGAGAGGGGAAAGCTACACAAGCCAAGCACCTCATCTGATGTAGGAGGTTGGCGTGGCTAAGGGGCACACCCTTTGGCTGCCCTGTTGTTCCAGAGGTGTAGAGAATCGTGGCCGTCACAGTTGCCGCTGAGCCGGAGTCGCGATCCTTCAAGGGATCTGGTGCAGGCTGACCCGCTCCTGCAGCAAGCAGTTCCTGCCACCCCAGCACGCCATCAGCGGGCTCACCTTCAAGCTGTAAAACCAAGCGCAAAGGCCTGCGCTGCTCATCGGTAAGGGCAAGCTTGTGCCACAACTCGGCGTTCTGTACCACCAAGGCAACAGCGCTTGAATCCGCGAGGATGTAGCGCAGCTCTTCCAGTGGAGCAGTCGCTCCTCGCACCGCATTAGCAGCACCAGTACGCATCAAACCCTGATCCGCAATCAACCAGCGGGGGCTGTTTTCAGCAAAAAACGCCACCACATCTCCAGCGCCGATGCCGAGATGGCTGAACGCAGCAGCAGCCAAAGCGATCTGCTCAGCAAGCTCTCCATAGCGAAAGCGTTCAGGATGAGTCGCATGAGGAGCATCAACCGCCAGGATTTGGCCATGCTTCTGCGCCAACCAAAGCCAGATCTGATCAACGCGGCCCATCTGGGCGACATGACCCTGATGCGCTAATCCATCTTCTTCATGTGGAGAAGGGCGCCAAACCGCCTTGGCTAGAGAACCCTCATGGTTGTCGTCTTTCAACCTGCTACCTGCTGCTACCTCATCTGACATCTTCAATGCAAACAGGGCTAAGAGCGCTAAGCATCGGACGCAAATGCCCCTGGCTTGGCCAGAGACTCTGGGATCTGCCAAACCAAACCGAAACGGTCACTCAGGCTCTGACGCATCAGAGGCTGCACCTCCGCCACCGTGAGCCCAGGGATCCATTGATTCAGCCGACCCACCGGGTGACCCACCAGGCCGCAGGGGACAACGGCGGAAAAGCTCTCAAGATCACAATCCACGTTGAGAGCCAATCCATGTTGAGTAATCCAGCGACGACACCCCACGCCAATCGCAGCCACCTTGCGACCTTCCAGCCATAGCCCGGTGAGTCCCTGCAAGCGCTCACCTGCTAATCCCAAAACAGCCAAAACATCAATCAATACCTGCTCAAGCTGACGCAGATACCAATGCAGATCAGTTTGATAGCGCCGCAGATCCAACACGGGATAGACCACCAACTGCCCAGGCAAATGGTGGGTCACCTCACCACCCCGATCAATGCGATGCAACGCAGCAGGCGGATTGTTGGCATCAAAAAGCAGATTGGCCTCGCTTGCACCGCGACCGAGGGTGTAGCAAGCCTGATGCTGCAACAGCCAAACTGCCTGCGGAGCAAGGGGTTTGGCAAACAAATGTTGCTGCCACTGCTGCTGCCAAAGCCAAGCCATCTCGAAGGGCACTGGCTCACTGCACTCATACAGAAAAGTCGATCGGGATTGTGCCGATGTAGAGGTAGTACCTAACTTGCCGATATCAATCGGCACCGGAGGGATGCCATGAAGCTGCTGATCCATGGACGCAATCTTGAACTAACACCTGCCCTACGCGAATACACACAATCAAAACTGGAGCGGGCGATTCAACACTTTGAAGACATGGTGAAGGAAGCTGATGTGCACCTTTCAGTCGCCCGAAACCCGAGCGTGCCTCAACAGACTGCCGAGGTCACCGTTTTTGCTAACGGCACCGTGATCCGCGCTCAAGAACGCAGTGAAAACCTTTACGCCAGCATTGATCTGGTAGCCAGCAAGCTCTGCCGTCAACTACGCCGCTACAAGGAACGCCACAGCGATCACCATCACAGCCCCGGGCATCGAGCCTCTTCAACGCCGACCACCGAAGCGGTGATCGATGAAGCCCCGATCGACGGTTCACTACTCGATGGCAAGGAGGCCCACCTCCCCAGCCCAGGCGTTAGGCGCAAATACTTCGCCATGCCGCCAATGAGCGTCGAACAAGCCCGGCATCAACTAGACCTGATCGACCATGACTTCTACCTGTTCCGCGAACAAGAAAGTGGCCAATTGCAGGTGATCTACCGACGTAACCATGGCGGCTACGGGGTTATACAGGCTCGAGATTAAGCGTGAGCAATCTTGATGCCTGGACCCTCCCAGCAGCGTGAATTACCGGATCTAGCACCACTGATCAATCAGGCACTGCTCGATCCCCACCTTGATCCAGAGGTCCTGCAGCAGACCTGTGATGCAGCACGTCACTTCGGCTTTGCAGGTGTATGCACCAACCTCAATCGCCTGCAGGCGGCGCGCGAACGACTCGGTCCTCCAGGTCCAACGCGGCTGATTGCCGTGATCGCTTTTCCCTTCGGTGCCATACCAAGCACGCTCAAACAAGCCGAAGCGGAATGGGCCGCCGATCATGGAGCTGAAGAGCTCGATGTGGTTCCAGACTTCTGGGCCCTCAGCCAAGGCAAAGCAGAACTCTTTGCCGAAGAACTTGCCGAGATCTGTGCACTAGGGCTACCTGTACACGTGATCCTCAACATGGCCCGCCTGCCGGCGGATCGCCTGAGCTTGGCAGTCGACGCCGCCATCGATGCTGACGTCAGCGGGCTGCAAAGTGGGAATGGTTTCGGCCCAGCAGTAACGGCAGCTGATATACGTCTGTTGGCAAACCTGGCTCGGGGTCGTTGCGGAATCAAAGCCGCCGGGGGGTTAAACACTCTCGAGCAAGCCCTCGACATAGTGGAAGCAGGCGCAACCCGTCTTGGCACCAGTCAAGGCCCAGCCCTCATGCAGGCACTACGCCGTGGCCAAACGTGAGTGGAGAACGACGCCTCAACGGCCTCTCTTTGAAGGTGGGACCGCTCGGGGAACATGATCGACTTCTCACTCTGCTCAGCGATCAAGAAGGAGTGACTCGCCTTGCCGTACCTGGGGCGCGACGACCACGCAGCAGCCTTGCGGCAGCAGTGCCACTCAGCTTGCTGGAGCTACAAGTCGCAGGACGCCGAGGCCTAGCAAGGGTGCGGCAACTCAAGGTATTGCGCAGCTTTAACAGTGTGGGGAAACAGCTAGAGACACTGGCAGCTGCCCAGGCCCTTGCAGAACTCAGCCTGATGTTGGTAGCAGGCAACGATCCTCTCCCTGGCCTGCTCAACACACTGCTGATGCATCTCGAACGACTCGAGGCCCTCAGCGAAGCCCAGCCAGCGCAGCCAAACACAACCCTGGCCTGCAGCGTGCAGGCTTGCGTGCATTTGCTTGCTCTAGGCGGCTATGGCCTGCCAGTACAGGAATGCTGTCGCAACGGCACAGCGCTGGAGCCACCCCTGGGCCAATGGGAATGGCGCTGCAGTTTGATGCCAGAAGAGGGTTTTGCAATCGGCGCCCTACCCGGCGCAGCACTGCAACTGAATCCCTCAGAGCTAGCCCTATTGCAGCGGCTGCTTCGCCCTGCCCTGCCCATGCGAAGCGATGGCGAGTTAATGGGTCCGCCAGAGGTGTGGCTGCGGTTGCTCGCGGTAGTGGAGTGCTGGATCCGCACCCATCTGCCACATCACATGCGATCTCTAGGGATGTTGCGCGAGGCCATCATCAGCTCAGGCGATGGGCGAACATAACCGCGGCACCACAAGCATCTTGAGCGGTCCAACTCTAAACAGTCCCGAACCGGCCCTACCGACCGGCTCGAATCCAGAAGGACGCCGCGGATTGGCAGCGGTGATCAAGCTGGATGGCTTTCGCCGGCTGTGGATCGGTCAGATCTTCTCCCAACTGGCCGACAAGTTCTACATCGTTTTGATGGTGTACCTGATTGCCCAGTACTGGGTGAGCAGTACCCCTCAAAGCAATGAGGCGCTTGCAGAGGTGGCGGCGGCGATTCGGATGGATTTCGAAACCCGCGCACAAAAGATCACCCTGCTTGCCACAGGCATTTATGTAGCCAACACCATTCCAGCAATGTTGCTGGGAACCGTGGCGGGTGTATGGGCTGATCGCTGGCCGAAACGTCGCGTGATGGTGGCCTCCAACGCGCTGCGTGCTCTGCTGGTGCTCTTGGCCCCAGTTTGTCTCTTGCCAGGTCCCCATTGGCTGGGTCTCAGCTGGGGGTACTGGGCACTGCTGGTGATGACCTTTCTGGAGTCAGTTCTCACCCAATTCTTCGCGCCAGCCGAGCAAGCAACCATCCCTCAACTGGTGCCAAAGGAACATCTCCTGGCTGCCAATTCCCTGTATCAAGCAACCAGCATGGGCGCCACGATTGTGGGCTTTGCCCTTGGTGATCCAATCCTGCGTCTACTCAAACAAGCCTTCCTCTCCCTAGGACTTAATGGAGGGGAATTTCTGCTCCTACCGTTCTGCTACGGCATGGCAGCGATCAGCCTGAGCACGATCCAGATGCAGGAGCAACCTCGCGACAGCTCTAGAGAAAGTGTCTGGCAGGAAATCGGCGATGGTCTGCAGGTGCTTCGTCAACAGGCTGCTGTGCGAGGGGCCATGCTCCACCTTGTTGTGATCTATAGCCTGCTAGCCGCCATGTACGTGCTGGCCATCACCTTGGCAGGTTCGATCAAAGGTTTGGGGCCAACTGGTTTCGGCATGATCTTGGCGATGAGTGGGATTGGGATGGCCCTGGGGGCTGTGGTGATGGCCCAAACCGGCCACCGCTTCAACCGCCGCAACTTGTGCGCAACCGGCCTGGGCACAATCGCCTGCACCCTTGTGCTGCTTGGGGGAGTGCTTGGTTCTCTGGGACCAACTCTTTTGCTATGCGGTTTGCTGGGCGTGGGAGCAGCCCTTGTAGCGATTCCAGCCCAGACCACCATTCAAGAAGACACGCCAGAAGCACAGCGCGGCAAGGTGTTTGGTCTACAAAACAACCTCATCAACATCACCCTGAGTCTGCCTCTTGTGCTGGCTGGCGCTCTGGTGAGCAGCTATGGGCTCGTGCCAGTGCTGTGGTTGCTTGCTGCACTTGCCCTAGTAGCAGCTTTATTAGAGCGCCCTTGGCAGCGCTGCTAGCTTTCACATTCGGCAGGAGGATTGCAGCAGGTGGCTCACATTGCCTGGCTAGGCAAAAAAACACCGTTCTGCGGCAACGTCACCTACGGTCTCAACACGACTGAGGCCCTAAGACAACGCGGCCATCAGACCAGTTTTATTCACTTCGACAATCCAGGCGGCCTTAGCAACGGCGAGAGCGCACTGTTGGCCAATGACCCAGAAGTGAGCCTGCCATACCTGGTGAAGTCACAGGTTTACACCATTCCCTTCCCAGGAGCGCAGCGAGAACTCAGGGAATCATTAGAAAGACTGCAACCCGATCTCGTTCACGCCAGCCTCACCCTTTCCCCCCTCGACTTCCGGCTGCCAGAACTCTGCGAGCAAATCGGTGTGCCATTGGTGGCAACTTTCCACCCACCATTTGATAGCGGCATGCGCCACCTCACGGCTGGCACACAACAGCTCACGTATCAGCTCTACGCTCCTGCCCTGGCTCGCTATGACAAGGTGATCGTCTTCTCCGAGCTGCAAGCTGAGGTTCTTACCAAACTTGGAGTACAGGAACAACGACTCGCCGTGATCCCCAATGGCGTCGATCCTGAATGTTGGGCACCAACAAGTCCCCAATGCACCAACCCAATGCAGCAAGAAGTGCTTGGACGTCTGGGAAATGAACGAATTTTCCTCTACATGGGACGCATCGCAGCAGAAAAAAATGTGGAGGCACTGCTGCGCGCTTGGCGGCTGGTAGAGACCAAGGGCTGCCGACTGGTCATCGTTGGCGATGGCCCTCTGCGTTCGACCCTGCAAAACAACTCAACCCCAACAAAAGAAAACGACGTTCTCTGGTGGGGCTATGAGTCAGATCTCAATACCAAGGTGGCCCTACTGCAATGCGCTGAAGTCTTCCTCCTGCCAAGCCTGGTCGAAGGTCTGTCTCTGGCACTGCTAGAGGCCATGGCAACAGGTACAGCCTGCGTGGCTACTGACGCCGGGGCTGATGGGGAAGTGTTAGATAGCGGTGCGGGCATCGTATTAAGCACACAGGGTGTCACCAGCCAATTACGCACCCTGCTGCCGGTGCTACGCGATCAACCCGTACTAACAGCCGAACTGGGTCGCCGCGCCCGTATGCGCGTGCTGGAGCGATACACCATCACCCGCAACATCGATGACCTGGAAACGCTCTACCGCGGCTTATTAGGAGCGACAAAGATGGCGGCCTAACTCAAGCCAGTTCACGGCTACGTTGAGCAGCTGCAACAACCGCCTCAATCAAAGCAGAACGAACCCCGGCCCGCTCAAGCTTGCGCAGTGCGGCAATCGTGGTGCCACCCGGAGAGGTCACCATGTCCTTAAGTTCCGCAGGATGCAGTTTCTGATCCTTAAGCAAGGCTGCTGTGCCAGCAAGGGTGCGATGGGCAAGATGATGGGCCAAGGACCTCGGCAGGCCTGCCGCTACCGCACCATCAGCCATCGCCTCAGCCACCAGTGCCACATAGGCAGGGCCGGATGACGTCAACGCCAAAAAAGCATCCAGCTGCGACTCCGGCAATTCCAGCACCTCGCTCACCGGCAAAAACAATCGCTCAACCGCTAGGCGTTGCTCTGCCGTGACTCCCTCTCCCCACGACAATCCAGTGAGCCCAGCTCCTACCAAGGCAGGGGTATTTGGAACGGCACGCACACAGGAATGAGCGGGAAAAGCCTGCTGCAAACGAGCCAAGCTCACGCCAGCAAGCACAGAAATCAACAGCTGCGGCCTCTCTGCAGTTTGCTTAAGACGAGCTGCGGAAGCTGCTATCTGTTCAAGCTGCTGCGGTTTCACCGCTAGCAATTGAATGGGCGCCATCCATGCCTCTGCCGCAGTGGGATCATCTGCAGCTTTCAAACGCAGACCGATTGGCAGCTGGTCTGCGAGACGTTCAACACTTGCGCCACGGCCCACTAGCGCAACAACCTGTTGCGGAGCAAGCTCTCCCTGCTTCAACAGCGGCAAAACAAGAGCCTGAGCCATTCGACCCAGGCCGATTACCCCCAAAGAGCAGGGCATGGAGTGATTAGAGGCCACCAGCGCTGGTGACCTCCCAGGCCGGAACAGGTGCCGCACCAGTTTGTTGAGACGATGACGGTACTGAATCGTGATCCTGACTCACCATCGGTGGTGCAGAAGCCTCGTCATAACTGGTATTGGAAACCGTGACACAACTAGGAGCAAAGAGAAAAATGCTCTCTCCTACCCGCTCCTGGTGACCATCAATGGCAAAGGTGCCACCAGCAACAAAATCCACCGCACGCTGCGCCTGATCAGGTTCCATCATCGTGAGATTGAGGATCACAGTCTTGCGTTCTCGCAGGGCCTGAATGGCACGAGGCATTTCATCAAAACTCCTTGGTTCCATCAGGTTCACCTCAGCAGAAGTCGAACCAACCCCTGGCATACCAATCACATTGGAACCGGAGAACCCCCCACCAAGATCAAAAGGGCTGGAGTCTGATGGCGTCGCCAAAGCACCGCCACTGGCATGATCACTTCTGTGATCTGCACCCATATCGTCATCGGTGTCGTAATCGAGGTCGTCGTAATCGCTGTCGAGATAGTCATCACCAGCGACGACAGCACGAAGACGGGAAATAAGCGACACCGTTGGGATCCTCTCGCGATGATGTGAACGTAAATCGGCTTAAAACCGACTGAAGGTAAGTTCCCCTTAGAGGAAGACTGCTTAACCTGACACCTAAATAGCGCTCTAAGCAGGCCGGGGCAAGGGTTTAGACAGCATTAATGTCATCTACGGAAGAAGACTTAGCCATTGAACGCGCGCCAAAGAGAATTGACCCCAGCCGTAACCAGGTAGCCCCTGCATGCATAGCTTCAAGCCAGTCACCGCTCATTCCCATCGAGCAATCAGGCAAACCAAGCTGATCAGCAAGTTCACGGCACTGCCGAAAAAGCTCCTGGCGTTGCTCGAGTGAAAGCTCTATAGGAGCCATGGTCATCAGACCAATCAACTGCAAATGAGACAACTGGATCAGATCGGGCCAGGCCTGCTTGAGCTGCTCTTGAGAGAAACCACCCTTAGAGGGATCATCCCGAAATTTGACCTGCAACATCACCTGCGGGCAGCACTGCTCTTCAGCAGCAATTCTTGAAATGCGTTCTGCCAAAGCCAGAGAATCCACTGAATGGATCACGGCAAAGGATCTCACCACTCCCCGCACCTTGTTCGCCTGTAGACGTCCAATGAAATGCCAACGCAGACTTTTGAGATCAGCCAATGCCTCCAACTTGGGCAAAGCCTCCTGCAAGCGACTCTCGCCAAAATCCTGCTGACCAAGCTCGGCAAGTTGACGGATCAAGTTTGCGGGATGCCCCTTACTCACAGCCAAAAGATGAACTCCATCAGCAAGCCGATCAACCAGATCGTGCCAACGAGCAGACAACGTCACATCAACCTCAGATAAAGGTCTGAGCAAACAACTGCTGCCAACTCTCGTACTCAGGGGAGCGATCACGCCGACAATGGTTCAGATGAAGTTCGGCGTAATGGCGAGCGTCTTGATAGGGAATCACCTCAAACTGCGCCCCTCGAGGTTGCAGCGTGACGAGAAAAAACATTCTCTGGGCATAGAGCGTGGCGTAAACGTCTCGACCATCGCCGGCGGGGGCCACGAGATAGAGCATTCCGAACGTGGGGTGATTGAGATAGCGCTCGGCGCTCACCTGCAACAGTTCATCATCTACAAAGCACCGTACTTCCCACGCAAGCCAAGCACAAACAGCAGCAACATTGCCGAAGCGATGTTGAGCCAAAGGGACGCTCCAGTCAATAACACCTGAGGGCGGAACTGATCGGGCGGCAACCAAAGACCTCCACGAGCAAGCAAAGCGTTTGCTCCTTGCTCAGCTCGCAAGAGGATGTTGGCCAAGAGGCGTTCGCCCACTGAAAGGATCAAAGCAAAAGAGGCCTTGAAACCCAACTGCCGCAAGTTCACGGCTCGGCTAGCGAGAGACCGTAAGAGGTTCTGCAACTCCTCCTGCACCAGGGGTAGAAAGCGCAAGGCAAGCAGTAACTGAAAGCTAAGCCGATCGACAGGTACACCAATCAAGGCCAGCGGTGCCAGGCACCAGCTCAGAGCCCAAACCAAATCTTCCGGCTGGGTGGTGAGCAACATCAAGTTGACGCTATGCACCACAGTGAAGATGAGAGTGGCGGTGTTTAATCCCAACTCAGCAGAACGACGACTAACCACAAAGGGCCCCAAGGCCAAAGGACCAAGGCGCAGGGGACCAAGCCGCAGCAACTCCCAAGACAGGCTGGTCACACTCGCCCCCGGCACTTCCTGCGGCGAGCGCACAGCAAGGGTGGCAGCGGTTTCCC
The DNA here is from genome assembly GCF_047304515.1 of Prochlorococcus sp. MIT 1306. Lineage (NCBI taxonomy): Bacteria > Bacillati > Cyanobacteriota > Cyanophyceae > Synechococcales > Prochlorococcaceae > Prochlorococcus > Prochlorococcus sp. MIT 1306. The sequence continues at coordinate 1,572,355 of NZ_CP138959.1, forward strand.
CCGTCGGCAACATCATGGCGAACAGCCCCACAAGAGCGCCCAGAAACAGCAGCAGCAGCAACGATCGCCACCAGATCCGCACCGGCAAACCACTGGCCAAGGTGATCAAGAGAAGCGCAACAACCAAACCAATACGCCACAACGAGCCAGCCAGTACTGGCGTGAGCAGGAACATCAACACCCAAGCCAGCTTCAAACGGGGATCGAGACGACGCAACCAACCGGAGTTGCCAGCCACGTACTGCCCGATCGGAAGCTGACGCAACCAGTCCATGACTTATCCCAAACGGTTCTGCTGACGAGCCAGCTCGCGTTCGGCAGCCCGTTGCTGCTTACCACGCCAAAAAAGCTTCAATGGAGTGCCATCAAAACCAAGCCCTTCTCGTAACTGCCGTTCCACATAGCGGCGGTAGGTATCGCCAAACAACTTCGGGTCATTGACAAACAAGGTGAAACTAGGCGGCCTGCTCGCCACTTGAGTGCCGTAATAAAGGCGTCCCTGGCGACCACCACGGGACGTGGGTGGACTGCGCCAACTCAAGGCTTCCTTCAACACCTCATTCACCACCGAGGTGCTCACCCGACGACGGTGCTGCTCAACTGCCAAGGCGGCCAAAGCAAAGATACTTTCCACCCGCTGCCCAGTGAGTGCAGAAGTGAACAACATCGTGGCCCAATCGAGAAAGTAAAGCTTGGCGCGCAGCTCTTTTTCAACCATCGGCATGGTGTGACTATCTTTCTCAACCGCATCCCATTTGTTCACCACCAGCACGCATGCGCGGCCATCATCTTCAATCCTGCCGGCCAAACGCTGATCCTGCTCTGTGACCCCATCAAGGGCATCAATCACCAACACACACACATCGCTGCGCTCAATCGCCTTAAAACTCCGGTTGATGCCAAAAAACTCAGGGCCGTAATTCACACTGCGCCGACGCCTGATGCCAGCTGTATCGATCAGTCTCCAAGGATGGCCTTCACGTTCAAGACGTGTATCGATGGTGTCGCGGGTGGTGCCACGAATCGGGCTAACAATCGCGCGTGGCTCGCCACAAATGGCATTTAGCAGGCTTGATTTACCCACATTGGGCCTGCCAATAATGGCCATCTGAATCGGTTCATCCTCTTCTGCCTCCTCATGCTTTGGCGGCAGAAGAGAGAGCACACGATCGAGCAGATCACCTGTGCCAGCTCCATGGATTGCAGAAATCGGGAAAGGCTCTCCCAGGCCAAGACGCCAAAACTCGGCCGCCATCGCCAAACCCTGATCTGGCGATTCGCACTTATTTACTGCCACCAGAGTGGGACATGGTTGCGTGCGTAACCATTCAGCGATCGACTCATCTGCAGCCGTAACACCCTGCTGGCCATCAACAATCACCAGTGCTACAGAGGCTTCCGCCAGAGCCAAGTTGGCCTGTTCGCGAATCTCGGGCAAAAACTCACTGTCGTCATCGAAGACCAAGCCACCGGTGTCGACCACCTTGAACTCACGATCTCCCCAAAAACCATCCTGATAGGTGCGATCGCGGGTGACGCCAGGCTTGTCATCAACGATCGCCTCGCGACTGCGACAAAGTCGATTCACCAGCGTGGACTTGCCGACGTTGGGGCGACCGATGATGGCGACAATCGGACGCGCCACTTGGCTGAATCCTTGCAATCCTTCTAGACCCTACAGAGGCATCAAACCGAGACGGGGTGATGCAGCTCTGCAATCAGGATTCACTCAACAATCGGATCGCCAGGATGCCCTTTAACGGGGTCAAGGGGAGGGTCAAGACGTTGCGGCAAGGGGCCTTCGGCGGGAAGAGCGTCTCCCCGTTGCGCCAACCAGGCCAGCAGCCAGTTCACAGCCGCGGCACGACGGGTGCGACGAGGGTAGAGCTCATCAATGCGATAGCCAGCGAAAGCAAGCTGCTGCTTTAAAAGCTGTTTGTGCTCTTTTGCGATCGAGCGGGTGAGCTGTACAGCTGCCGGCCGCTGCGCAATCACAGGCGGGGCAGTGGGGAAGGCATCACGCCAGGGCTGCGGTGTTTGGGGCCCGGCAGACCAAGCAGTCGTTGAATCAGCACTGGGTTGATAGCCAAGCCGCTCCCAGATCAATTCGGCAACAAACCGATCGCTCAGACGATCTTCGAGAATCTGGATTAATAGAGCCCGACTAAGAGGCCAAGTTAGAGAGGGATACTGCAAAGAAATTTCAGAGCAATTCAAGACTTAAATGAGAAGCAAAGCCAATTTCACCGGTCACAATCATTGTATGTGGAACCAGGCCAAGGTTTCTTAAAATCAGATGTAGTCAATCACATCAGCAGCGAGAAACTCACCCTTATCAACATCCAGCAAGGTGGTGTGAATGCCATCTGCTGTGAGCGATAAATCATCTCCGACTTGCCTAAAGAAAAGGTGGTCCACTCCATCTGCTACAGAGATGCGATCGTATTCAGCGAATACAAAGCCGATGGTCGCATCATCGCCTTCACAAAATCGAAGCCAAACAGCCAAGACCCTTATTGCCTCAAATCAAAGCTAGAGATGCTTGCTAAGGAGTGCGCTGGCGTATCTTAAACAGGATAAAACCGCCATAAAGCAACATCAAGGTTGCCATCCCACCAACGACAAGCAGGGTAGAAGCGTTAAGAGAACTAAGCATAAATTTTATTTTAGGTTTACTGTCAAGAGTAATCGAGAGCGAGAGGCAAGCCATCGGCAAAATCGGGAAAACCTACGCGAGAAATAAGGGCTCATTAACCCAATCAATCGCTGGCCACAGCCAACATCAGTAAAGCCAAACACTCCACAATTAGCACTTGATCAATTTAAATTCGTCGATACGATGATGCAGCTTAACTACCAAAAGACGGTATGTCTGAAGCACATCTCAAAGCATTCATGACCATGCTGCGTGCGTGCCCATCTTTAGAGCAGAAGCTAAAAGCCGAAGGAACGGATGTATTGATGCTTGCCAAAGCTGCTGGCTATACAGTCACGATGGAAGATTTAGAAAAAGGCATCTTTGAATACTCAGGCACAGAGCTTTCACATGATGAGCGTGGATATTTCAGCAGTGGCTATAGAAAAGAAATGAACGGATGAATGCCAAATCAAGTTTTAGCAGCAGCAAAGAGAAAAGGGCAGTAATCACAAATACAGCGTTCAGGAACGAGTTTGCTTGATTTTAAAGAAGATAAAAGCAATTAACAAGACAAAGCCCAGCAGCGTAGCCGCCAATAGATAGTAAAAATACGAAACGGGCACATCGAAAAAGAAGGGAAGAGGCATTACAAAAAACGTTTAGACAAATTATAATGGCTCATTTCTCTAATTTGCTAATCGTGCATCCCTTCTGTTGATCATGAAACCGAAGGAATTTAATTCAACATCAGAGCAAGTTCAATCCTTAACCTTAAAAAAGTCTAATGGGAAAGGGCCTAGGGTATCTGCTTCTTTTTCTTCATTGTTATGTTGGCAACTAAGTAAGACACCTTCACCTAAGCCATGCTCGATGCGTACATGGATGTCACCGGTCTTTTGATTTGCCTTAAGAAAGACAGGTCCTTCGCCAGCAGGCTTATCAACGACATTCATGGCAGACCAATTAAAACGAGATTCCATCTCTCTTAAAACAAAAATTGCCAAGCTAGAAGAAGGGGCCATGATTCCCACTGTGAACCAATCAGCGTCGCCCATAGAGACACAAAGCTGATCAAGCAAATGCTTCGATTGTGTCGCATCAAGATCAGGAGCCGAACGGAGACCATCGAGATCCTTTAATGACTTAATCACCAGCTCAGACATGTCACAAAGGCTACATATTCTTGTAATCATTATAGCATAGCCCCGCCATCAAGGATGTAGAGACATGATGGTCTTTGACAAGCAAAAATGACTTCCCAAAAAGCCAAAGTTATACTTGCAATCCAATTTTTGTCCCACGATAACAAGCGAAAGCTTCTCCAACTAACTCATTCTCACACCTCATTTAGCCCACCATCAATGATACGAAAACCAAAAATTCTTATTTTTAGAGAACGCTCCCTTGAATGAAGAGAGGCCATTCTCTCTAGGATATTGATCCGATCACTCTGATCATCAACATTGTGCCTGAACTCAGCCTGCCCGGCAGGGGAACAACAAGGGCACTGCGCTGCAGAGTGCTGCAATCGCCTCTTGCAGGCGTGAGTGATCAGATCTTCCGAAGCCTGGTTCGGCGCTGGGCGCCAGATGCATTGTTATTCACGGAAATGGTCAATGCCACCAGCCTGGAGCTGGGCCACGGCCTACAGAAAATCGACGAACTCGCCAATGAAGCCGGGCCCATTGGCGTGCAATTGTTCGATCACCGCCCAGAAGCGATGGCCGATGCTGCACAACGAGCAGAAGCTGCTGGTGCCTTCCTGATCGACATCAACATGGGCTGTCCTGTGCGCAAGATTGCACGCAAGGGCGGTGGCTCTGGTCTGATCCGTGACCCACAACTGGCGGCAAAAATCGTGAGCACTGTTGCTGCAGCGGTCAAAATCCCAGTCACCGTGAAGACAAGGCTGGGCTGGTGTGGCAGCGATGCAAAACCAATTGAATGGTGCCAATCACTCGAGCAGGCCGGCGCCCAGATGTTGACATTGCATGCTCGAACTCGAGAGCAAGGCTTCAAAGGCTCAGCTGATTGGCACGCCATCGCTGCCGTCAAAAGCGCACTGCAAATCCCCGTGATTGCCAATGGCGATGTCAAGCGCGACATGGATGCCAAGCGCTGCCTGGCGATCACTGGAGCCGATGGCGTGATGGTGGGCAGAGGCTCGCTGGGAGCGCCATGGCTTGTGGGCCAAATCGATGCAGCACTATCCGGCCGCCCAGTGCCTGCAACGCCTGGAGCGGCAGAGAGACTCACCATTGCTCGTGAACAACTTGAAGCGCTGGTCCAAGCAAAGGGGGAACATGGCCTCTTGATTGCCCGTAAACACATGGGATGGACTTGTAGCGGCTTCCCCGGCGCATCGAAACTGCGCCATGCCCTGATGCGTGCACCAACGCCAACGGATGCCATATCACTGTTAGAGCAAGCCAGCGCAGAACTCATAACGGCATAGCCTGAAGCGACCAACGCCTAATCCAGCCTCAAGTTGCGATCAATCCGCTACCAAGCCACATCCAATCACCCAGCCAATATCACTAATCAATCGACGTCATCAACTCAACAGCTCATCATCCAGTTGCGATCAATGGCCTGCTCAAGCTGCTAAGAGATTACGTGTGCCTGTAATCGCCTGCACTGCGAGCAATACAGCAACCAACACGTTGGCGTAGACATGCAGTCGTCGCATCGAGAGATGACGAGCAATCTCAGGCTTGGCTGCCACCGATGCAATTAACAACCCGCTCAGTAACACACCACTCCAGTAGTGGGAGCGCCAAAAATCTGCATCGAAAGGGTTGTCTGTGAGGCGATTGATCTCAGGTTGTGCTCCCAGCAGCAGCAATGCCAACCAGCAAGCGAGGCCCAACAGCGCACGCGCAGCAGGGCGCCTCACCTTGAGAAGACGGAGGTAGATCACCACAGTGCCCAACTCTGCAAAGGCCAAGGCCACGAGCCGACCAACCCCAGCCAAACCCCCGGGCGACGCCTCGAACCAAGCGGCCAAATAGCTATGAAAAAAGGCGATTAACACTGCCACCAACACCCCTCCGGCAACCCAGCGGCCATGCTCGGCATGTTCAACAGGCACCGAGGCAGGCAGCGGATTGATCTGCAAGCGCCGCTCGCGAGCCAAAGTGCCAAGCCGAATCGTGGCACCCACCACGGGATAGACAAACAAAATGATCAGCACGGGGTGCAACAAGCCAAACCACTGCATGGCGGTCAAAGAGAGAGCACTCGACATCAGGGCATCACCTCCGGCCAGCCTTGGCGCACCAACAACAACGAAAAATAGGGCTTAGCTGTTGCGGGCACCTCGCTGGCCTGCAACACCTGCTGATCGGGCCAGCCCAAATGCTGGGCAAACAGTGCTGATTGCAATAAATTCCGCTCTTCGAGCATGGGCCTCACCCAGGCCCAGCGGTGCGCCAACTTGAGCAACGCCAGCACACGCCCAGCACCAGCAGCATCCTCTAGTAGAACCTCGAGCTCGCTGGATTGATCTGGGGTCGGCAACAGCAAAAGTTGTTCCTGCTGCATCGCCAAGGGCCACTTACCTGCAGCAGCGGCGGCGGCAACGGCCGTGACTCCTGGGATCAGCCGAACCTGGCAATCAGGATGATGCTTCTTGAGAGCCAGCAAGATGTAAGAGCTTGTGGCAAACAGAGACACATCACCCTGACAAAGCACCACCACTCGCTCTCCTGCAGCAACGGCAGTTGCCAGTTGATCACTGGCCTCTCGCCAAGCCTGCTGGCGCGGTTCAGCTGCAGCCACCATGGGAAAAAGCAATGGCAGTTGGCGTTGCTCAGCACGAATCCATCGCGAGGCAATGCTCGCCGCCATCCCTTTGCCCCCTTGCTGTGCCACGGGATAGGCCACAACAGTGGCCGCTTCAATCGCCTCAATGGCAGCAAGGGTCAAAAGGGCAGGATCACCAGGGCCCACCCCTACCAGGATGAGAGCTGTGGTTGAAACAGCAGGGCTCGACAAAGCCGAACGAAACATTCAGCCGTCGTTCTAAGACGCCACGATCAAGATGGCTGCAAAGACCCCTTCAACCTCTGGGAATGAGTCGCCTCAGCATCCACCCCGAAGGCAGCACCAACGCCACAAGCCCGGCGGAACCCTTATTGGAGGGCGATGATCCTGCAGTGATCAAAGCCGAGCTGGCCAAACGGGGCATTGCATTCCAGCGTTGGCCAGCCAAAGTCAAGCTCAATCAGAACTCAAGCGAGTCCGACATCCTTGCGGCCTACGCCGTCGAGATCGCCCGAGTGCAGGCAGATGGCCGTTACCCCACGGTGGATGCAATCCGAATCACGCCAGACCACCCCGATCGTGAAGCGCTGCGCCAAAAATTCTTAGCCGAACACACCCATGTCGAAGACGAAGTTCGCTTCTTTGTAGAAGGGTGTGGCTTGTTCTGCTTACACATCGGCGCGGAAGTGCTGCAAGTGCTCTGCGAACAAAACGACTGCATCAACGTGCCTGCCGGAACTCGCCATTGGTTCGATATGGGCAGCAAGCCACAGTTTTGTGCTGTGCGCTTCTTCGATAACCCAGAAGGCTGGATTGCAAACTTCACAGGGGATGCGATCGCCGAGAGATTCGCCAAGCTGCCATGAGGCTGAAGTTGGCTTCAGCTATGCATGCGTGGCTGAGGATGCAAATTGGCGAGGATCCCTGCCTCCACCTCTGCCAACTCCTGCAAACGAGCAATGATCAGCTCACGCTGAAAACGCTGCTCACAGAGCCTCCAATAGAGGCCGAAATGACGCGCCTCACTCGCCAGCAGATCTGCATAGAGCTGACGCAACTCCAGATCAGCTAGGTGGGTGGCAAGCAACCACATGCGTTCATGGCTACGGGCTTCGATCAGGCCTGCCACCAGAAAGCTATCGAGCATGCGCTGCGGTTCATCCCTACGGATCTGTTTGGCCAAAACTGCGCCATAAGGGGGTGCAGCCAGAGGCTCCAGGTAACGCCCTCTGGCCTTAAGCAACGTGAGCACTCGCTCAAAATGCTCGAGCTCCTCACGGGCCAAGGGGCTGAGAACTTCTGCGAGCCCAGGCTCACACAAGTAGCGGAACATCAATTGCACGACGGCACCCGCCGCCTTGCGCTCGCAATGAGCGTGATCAATCAGCAGCTCGAGCGGATGAGCAATCGCCTGCTCCAACCAAGCATCACTGGTGGGAGCCGCCAGCCATTTGATCGTGGCGTTTGACGTCTTAGCAGCAGCAAGAGCACTCATAGAACCTGCTGCGGCTGACGCAAATGAGCCAGCAGCCCTTCCAAAGCAAGGCGATAGCTCAATGCACCAAAACCGCTCACCACACCCACAGCGCGATCAGCGAGATAAGAGTGATGCCGGAAGCTTTCACGGGCATGGGTATTGCTGAGATGCAACTCCACGTATGGAATCGCTGCTCCCAGCAGAGCATCCCGCAAAGCAATCGAGGTATGGGTATAGGCCCCAGCATTGATCAGGATTCCTTGCACCTGGCCGATGGCTTGATGGATGCGATCCACCAAAGCACCTTCAAAATTGCTCTGGAAACACTCAAGCTGAACCGCTTCTGCCTCCGCCTGAGCGAGCAGGTCTGCCTCAATCGCTTTCAACGTCATTGCGCCATAAAAACCAGGCTCTCGTTGACCGAGAAGGTTGAGATTGGGGCCGTTGAGCAGCAGCAGTCGCATGGCCCTGAAGCATGAAGGGGTTGGATGGATCGTATCGATCCCCACAAGACCTTCCCAGACATTCAGCCACAAAGGTGCGATCTGCTGGTAATGTCTGCAGGTGTGGTTCGGGTCGGTGCCCGAGTGGTTAATGGGGGCGGACTGTAAATCCGCTGGCTCTGCCTACGTTGGTTCAAATCCAACCCGGCCCACCTTCCACATGCCCTTGTAGCTCAGTGGTAGAGCACTCCCTTGGTAAGGGAGAGGTCCCGGGTTCAAATCCCGGCGAGGGCATTGAACCCGGGACCTCCGAAAATCCAAGGGCCATCAAGAGACAGCAAAAGTTTCTTTTGGTGTACCGATGAGGCGATTGAGAGAAATCAAACCCATCTCCTGTTTTCGGGATCTTTCAACCAAACAGCAGATTTTTAGGTCGAGATGTTCAGGTTTGTTTTTTGGTGTGTCAAGGGTCTAAGCCAAGCCCCCATTGCGGCTCCACACGGTGCCATCCATCTGCCCTCAACTTGTTCCAGATTTCAACGGCATCACGCTTCGGCAAGTGCCTCCTGCTTTTGAGCAAGGCAGGAGACCCGTCAGGCATTGCTCGCCCTTTATCCATAAACACAAACAGATCGCTGCTCCAAGACTTTTGATCGCGATGGAAGCGAAGGGACCAGTGCTTGTTTGGATCAATCAACCAACCTTCTGGCTCACATGCTGAACTGCCACCCATAACGCCCCTCAGTAGTAAATATGTATTACTGCAGGGATGGGGGGTGCGTCAAGCCCTCTTCGCCAACTCCTTGTAAGCCCAATAGCCACCCGCGGCAATGATCGCCAAAGGCACAAGGGCTCTAAGAACCGAGAGAGCAACAAAGAGAAGCAGAGAGAACGCACCGAATTTCTTGACAATTGTCTTTGTTTCGTCGCTCATCGCATCCCAACGCTCGATCAAAGACATGGTGGCTGGACTGCATGCTGACCTGTTTCTACCCAATACCTCTTGCGATGCAACCTCAAGGGCAGCAATCAACAAGCGAGCCCAGCCTTGCTAGTTCGCTCAAAAGACTTTTGACAATCAACCAAGTCAAGTCAAAGCACTGTCTGGTTCACCCCAATGACATCCCAAAAGCCTTGGGTTATTGCTAGGGAAAGCCACTAGATCTCTTCTTGCACAAATGGGATGCGGGCACGATGGAGACCCGTTGTGGCTCAGGGGGCCTTCCAACAGGCCCCCGCGAAATCAAGTTGGCTGCACTTGATAAACCTTTGAGCGCCCATTGCACTTCCTCACGCCCCAGGAGATAGGAGCCTTCGACTTCGTGATTTCTTGTTCAACACAGATGTTTTGATTATTTGCCCAGTGAGCGACAGGCGCCAAACTGAAGGCAATGAAAGCGAGAGACAAAGCAGCTATTAGCAGAGCAGCTGCCGTAACCACAGGAAGCACAACGCTTTTCAGTGTCTCCATGTCATTGGCTCCTGGGAAGTCAATGCCAGCTTAAGAAACCGAGGAGGTCTTTTTTAAGGCGGTGCCAACCCTATGGAACGTGATCAATATGCAAACGTTGTCACATTGTTCAATGGTTCCTTTTTTTCATTGTTCCATTGTTCGATTGCTCAAACTCATCTGAGCGGACGGTCATAGAAGAAGCAAACAAGACAAGAGAAGGCCCCGATCACAACAGCTACCAGAGGACGCCCCTAGCAAAGCCTTAACTAACTTTCAAGAGCAAAGTTTGCGCAAGATGTCACATCTGCCAAACATTGAATCCATCAGCTACAAGCAACATTTCATGCACAGCCATGATGCATTCACGCCTCTAGCGATCAGACCCTTCTCGATCGCCGTCTCCTCAATAAACGTCGACCTTAATTTAATTATCGTAACCAAGTAAGTAGGCATTGATCATTTCTTTGAAGATTCAATCACACCACTACGCCGATCTAGAAAGGCTGGAAGTCGCAACAACGTCTACTGCAATACCACTAGACAGTCCTGCAACGACAACAACACCTTCAGCAGCAGCAGCGTCTATCGCAGCAACCTCTTCAGAGTTAAGCCTTGCTGGCTCCAGCTCTGCTGACAAGTCGCTCTATTGAGAATAACTCTGCTGCAAACAGTCTTGAGCAAGATTCAGACAGCAGCGACAGTTATGACTCCATTACCGATACAAGCTCCTTCGACATCGCCGCAACCGATAGCGGGAACAGTGTGTATCAACCGTCAAGCACTGCTCTGTCCTTCAATAGGGATGAGAAAGGATCTAAGTCGCTCTCAACGCTGAAACGACAAACAGAAAGAACCTGGGATGGACCACAACTAAATACTGTGCTCACCACCACCCTCCAAAGCAAGACGAAAAGGACCAACCTTTAAACAACACTTTCTACTGCTGATGTAACAACCTCAAAGGCAGCCTGATACGAACATTGCCGTCAGTAGGCGCCTCTGACAACATCTTTGAGCGCCTTTGCAAAAATGGATGTGTTGCCAGCGTCGCTCTTGACGAATTTATCCTTACAACTCGGACAGTTCCCAAGCGGACTGGAAGACGCAGTCGAGGCCATCAATAATCCGATCAACGGCTTTGCCTGGGGTTGGCCCACAGTCATCCTGATTGCAGGCACCGGCATCTTGCTGATGGTTGGGCTGGGCTTTATGCCCTTACTGCGCATCCCCTATGGCGTGCGCATGCTGCTTCGCAATCCAACCTCCTCTAGCGAGGGCGAAATCAGTCCATTCCAGGCACTGATGACCTCGATGGCGGCCACGATCGGCACGGGCAACATCGCCGGTGTCGCTGTTGCGATCGCCATGGGCGGCCCTGGGGCGGTGTTCTGGATGTGGCTAATTGCCATTTTTGGTATTGCCACCAAGTACGCCGAAGCCTTACTTGCAGTTCACTTCCGCGAAGTGGACCCCCTCGGCAATCATGTCGGTGGTCCGATGTACTACATCCGCAATGGCCTAGGTCCAAACTGGGCCTGGCTGGGCGGATTCTTTGCCCTGTTTGGAATGCTGGCGGGCTTTGGCATTGGCAATGGAGTGCAATCGTTTGAAGTCTCCAGTGCCTTAGCCACGATCGGCATCCCTCGGCTTTTAACAGGTGTCGTGCTTGGAGTGCTTGTCTTTGGGGTCATCATTGGCGGCATCAAACGCATCGCCCAGGCTGCATCCGCCATCGTTCCTTTGATGTCGTTGTTTTATGTGATTGCTTGCCTGGTGATCATTCTCAGCAACATCAGCGAAGTGCCAGCAGCGTTCTCAACGATCTTCTCTAATGCCTTCACAGGCGAAGCCGCTGCCAGCGGCACGTTGACCCAAGTGATCCTGATGGGCTTCAAGCGCGGCATCTTCTCCAATGAAGCTGGTCTCGGTAGTGCGCCTATCGCTCACGCTGCTGCCAACACCAATGACCCAGTCCGTCAGGGCACTATCGCCATGCTTGGAACCTTCATCGATACTTTGGTCATCTGCACAATGACCGCTCTGGTGATCATCACCACCGGTGCCTATCAGAGTGGTGAGTCAGGATCTGATCTATCAATCGCTGCCTTCAACAGTGGCCTTGCAGGCTCAGGTTGGGTCGTGACGGCTGGCCTCGTGGTGTTTGCGCTAACAACAGTTCTTGGCTGGGGCTTTTACAGCGAACGCTGCACTGAATATCTCTTTGGGGTGCAAGCCATTCTTCCCTTCCGCCTGGCGTGGGTCGCTGTGGTTGTCATCGGTGCTGTTGCAGGCAATCGCGGCGTGGTGTGGGACGTAGCTGACACACTTAATGGTCTGATGGCGATTCCTAACTTGATCGCACTGGTGCTGCTCTCAGGCACTGTCTTCCGCCTCTCCAAAAACTACCGATTTGAAGAGGGCTAAACGTAGAGGTGATCTTGATCAGCTCAACAACACGGCTGATTGAGGGCCTAATCCCCGGCCATTGCATTCAAATGCTCCTTCCAGCCAAAGAGGGTCTGTCGATGAGCCTTTCGTCGGCAGCCATGACCTGCGGCTGCGATTGACCCACACCTGAATCGACGTCTCCCTTTGCGTTGTGGCTGGCTCGGGCTGCATCCACCAAGCATGAAGTGCATCAGCTCCAAGAGGTTGCCATTGCAAACCGCCATCAGCCAAAGCTGGGCAACGTTGGCGCAGATCACTCAACGACTGAATGAAATCGCGCAGGTCTGCAGGCCAAGGCGTATGCCAAGGGAACCCTTCGCGGCAACCTGGTTCAGGGCCACCCTGCAAACCCGCCTCTGTGCCGTAGTAGATGCAAGGCGCCCCTGGTTGCAAAAACAGCAACAGCAAGGCCAACTTCAACGCCGCAAGATCACCCTGAAGTGTGTGCAAAGCTCTCGGCACATCGTGGCTATCAAGCAGGTTCAACTGGCTGCGGTTCACCTCAGGTCGATACCAACCCAGCGTTGTTGCCAATAGCTCAACAAAAGCCTCCCCACTCAGAGGGTCAAGGGGATAGGCAGGATTGCGATACCGACGGCGTAATCGCTTACCAGCAACCCAGCAAAGGCTGCTCCAACCCATCCGATAATTCATCACCCCATCAAAGTGCTGCCCCTGTAGCCACGGTCTCGCATCACCCCAGATCTCAGCCAAAATCCAAGCGTCTGGATTCACTGCCTTAACCATGTGCCGAAACTCCAGCCAAAACTCAGCAGGCACCTCATCAGCAACGTCAAGTCGCCAACCATCGATTCCCTGCTCGAGCCAATAGCGGGCTACGGCAATCAAATACTCACGCACAGGGGCATGAGCATGATTGAACTTTGGCAAGGCTGGATCGTTCCACCAGCAGCTGTAACCACAATCCTGCCCACGCCGTGGATAGGGATGAAGCGGCCATTGCCGCACCTCAAACCAATCGCGATAGGGCGAAGCCTCACCATTTTCCAAAAGATGATGAAAAGCCCAGAACCCGCGACCACAGTGATTAAACACGCCATCCAAAATGATGCGCATCCCGCGGCGATGCACCGCCTCAATCAAAGCCTCTAGCGCTGCATTGCCACCGAGGAGCGGATCCACCTGCAAGTAGTCATAAGCGTGATAGCGATGATTAGCGGCAGAGCTAAAGACGGGTGTCAAGTAAAGGCAGCTGATACCAAGCGCCTGGAGATGATCAAGGGCCTCGATCACCCCGTAGAGATCTCCCCCCTGAAAACCCTGCTCAGAAGGGTCACTGCCCCAGCAGCGCAAAGCCAAATGCTGATGAGCTAAGACACGGCCACTACAACGAAAACGATCAGGGAAGATCTGATACACCACCGCCTGGGCCACCCAGCGGGGAGTGTTGGTCAGCCCATCGATCTGCTGCATGCCCCATTGCATACCAAGATCCCACCGCTAGCACTTGAACAAAAGAACAGCCATGGATGATCAGCTCCTAAGCCTGGCTCTCGCTCAGGGCACCAGTAGCTCCAGGGCCGCCGTCTTCAACCCAGCAGGTCAACTGATCGCCAACGCTTGTGCCCATCCGCCAACAGCGCCGGCACCACTGCTAGACACCTAGACACGAGTAACAATGGTGTCAGACCTTGCTTCCTGAGAACTTTCTGCTGAGTGAACTGCGCAAGCCAGTCATTTCGGGCCTCACAAGACCAGAAGCCTGGCGCAGAAAGCAACTCAAGCAAATTGAGGTCCTCATCGAAAAGCACCAAGACGAGGTGCTTGATGCCCTGGCAACGGATCTAGGCAAACCACCAACCGAGGCATTGTTTGAGCTGATCGCTCTGCGTGGGGAGCTCAAACTGGCTCAACGGCAGCTCAGCCGCTGGATGCAACCCAGGCACGTACAAGTGCCTTTAGCCCATCAGCCAGGTCAAGCCGAGGTGATCCTCGACCCCCTGGGTTGCGTTCTGATCATCGGCCCCTGGAATTACCCCTTCTCTCTAACCCTCCAACCACTGATTAGTGCTCTGGCAGCAGGCAATACAGCAGTGCTCAAACCTTCCGAGCATGCCCCTGCCACCTCTCGACTGATCGCCCATTTGATCCCTCAACATTTCTCCAGCGAGGTCGTACAGGTGATCGAGGGGGATGGGGCCATTGCAGCGGCACTGATCAAGCAACCCTTTGATCACATCTTCTTTACCGGCAGCGGCGCCATCGGCCAGAAGGTGATGGCTGCTGCCGCCGAACATCTCACTCCGGTGACCCTGGAGCTAGGAGGGAAAAGCCCAGCCATCGTGATTGATGGCGCCAATCTCTCGGTCACGGCTAGGCGATTGGTATGGGGGAAGGGTCTCAATGCTGGTCAAACCTGCATCGCCCCAGACCATCTACTTATCCAAGAACAACTCAAACAGCCTCTACTGCAGGCGATGAAAGGAGCCATTACTGAGCTCTATGGAGGCGATCCGCTGCGATCACCCCACCTCGCCAAGATCATCAACAATCGTCATTTCCAGCGACTACAACACTTGCTTGATCAAGCAAAGCAGCGCGGCAAGGTGCTCTCAGGCGGACAAATTGACCACGATCAAAGACGCATCGCTCCCACTCTGATTGACGTAGACAAGCGCGACGATCCGCTGATGGAGGAAGAGCTCTTCGGCCCACTGCTGCCTGTCATCAGCGTGCACAGCCTTAATGAGGCTCTCGCTGAGGTCCGACAACAACCAAAGCCCCTGGCCCTCTATCTCTTTGGCGGAACACATGCCGACCAACAACAGCTCCTCAACACAACCAGTTCAGGCGGAGTGTGTTTCAACGATGTGGTGATGCATGTAGGCATTCCTGAGCTGCCCTTTGGTGGAGTCGGGGCCAGTGGCATGGGGCGTTATCACGGCCTGGCTGGTTTCGAAACCTTTTCCCATCAAAAGTCTGTCTTACGTCGCACCTTCTGGCTAGATCTCAAATTGCGCTACCCCCCCTACAAGGCCAATCTGGCGTTGCTCAAAAAGGTGCTGGGATAATCAAGCCGCTTTTTGCAAGGGCATCATTTCGGGATGCTTGAAAAGGGCTAGCGCATCTGTGGAGGCAGCTTATCTTTCACCAAACTGTAGAGAGAGATTGATGCGCCGGATCATTGTTAGCGCTCTAGCCCTGACAACACTTCTACCGCTGCCATCCTGGGGTGCCAGCGTCACAGTGAAACCCGGTGACACCCTTTCGGAAATCGCAGCGCGATATCAGGTATCCCTTCGGGCCTTGATGCGGCTGAACGGCCTAGCCAATGCAGACAACCTCTTCATCGGCCAGACCCTCAAACTGCCAGGTAGCGCATCAGGCACAGTCACGGCTGGAGCAAGCCGTCACACGGTACGAAGTGGCGAGACCCTCAGCACCATTGCTGTTCGCTACCGAGTGCGCCAGCAGGATCTCATCGCCCTCAATGGTCTGAGCAATGCCGACAATTTATATATCGGCCAAACGTTGAAATTACCGGGAGGTGCTTCCGGAGCAATCAGAGCTGGCGCCAGTCGTCACAAGGTTCGCAGTGGCGAAACCCTCAGCATCATTGCTGCCCGCTACCGAGTTCGCCAACAGGATCTCGTCGCCCTCAATGGCCTTGCCAATGCCGATACCTTATTCATCGGCCAGACCCTCAAACTGCCAGGCAGCTCATCAGGCACAGTCAGAGCTGGCGCCAATCGCCACACGGTACGCAGTGGCGAAACCCTCAGCACCATTGCGGCCCGCTACCGAGTTCGCCAACAGGATCTCGTCGCCCTCAATGGCCTTGCCAATGCCAACTATGTCGAACGTGGCCAAACCCTGAAACTGCCCCAAGGGGCTTTTGTTCCCAAACCCAAAGCAGCAGCAAAGCGCAAACCTGTAGCCATTCAGGCAAATCCAAATGCCACCTCCCATACCGTGGCTCAAGGGCAAACATTGAACCAAATCGCTGGGGCTTATCAAATCCCTGTAGCAACCCTGATCAAGATCAATGGCATCAACAACCCCAACAAGTTGTTAGTCGGCAGCAAACTGTCTCTACGGGTCAAACCATCAACAACAACCAAGCCAAAATCCACCACGGCAGTTGCCATCAAACCGACTACAAAAACCACCGTTAAACCAACCGTTAAACCAACTGTTAAGTCCACCACCAAGCCTGCGGCAAAACCACAACCCAAGCCCAAGTCCACCACGACAGTTGCCATCAAACCGACTGCAAAAACCACCGTTAAACCAACTGTTAAGTCCACGATCAAACCTGCTGCAAAACCACAAACCAAGCCCAAATCCACCCAGCAAGTTGCTGTCAAGCCTTCGCAAACGCAATGGCGCACTTACGGTTCACTTCAAGTGGACTGGGCCAATTGGAAGTTCATGGGAGGAAGCTACGTGGCCCCAACCCTCAACAAAGATGGCAAAGCCCTTTATCTGGCTGTGAACTGCCCAGCGCGCAAGATCAATACCACCGGCACGAATGGATCTTGGAAAACTTGGGGTGCTCCACAGCAGCGCTTTGAGCATGATCTCGTCAAGGATCTCTGCAAAGCCAAAGGCGGCTAAGGCCATCGAGGGCTGCACTCAGGCCGCATAGTGCAGCGGCCAGGGTTGGCGTAAAAAGCGCCGACCGCTCTCACGTAAATAGAGCCGCTGGACACCATCATTGCTCTCCGTAATCAGCTCTTCCTGCACCAACCGGCGAGCCAACCAACCCCAACGCTCTTGCTTGCTGCCTGTAGTGGACGACAGGCTTTCACTGAGACTGCGAAGATTCATGCCCTTGCGATCTTCGAGCACCTCAAGCACAGCAAAGGCTTGCTCAGACCAATCACGGCGGCGGGCAGTCTGCTGACAGCGATCGCAGCGACCACAAGGCGGCACCAATTCACCAACGGCAAGCAAAAGCCCTTGCTCCAGGCAAAACTCCCCTTCTGCTACCGCCTCGATACGCCGCAACTGTTGCTGCGCCAGCTCTAACCGCATCTGAATCTCCTGCGTAGCGTTCTCATCAGCACAACGGCGAGCTGAAGCATGCATCGCCCAACCAAGGCTGGTGCGATCACCAGGAGAAAACAACACCAAGCAATCGGCCGGCAGTCCATCACGCCCGGCCCGGCCAGACTCCTGCAAATAGCCCTCCGGCGTGGCAGGCAGATTCAAATGCAGAACCAATCCCACATCGCTGCGATCTACACCCATGCCAAAGGCCACCGTGGCCACCAGCACAGGCTGGTCTTGATCTAGGAAATCAGCCAGCGCCTGCTGGCGCACCTCCGGGTCAAGCCCGGCGTGATAAGAAGTAGCAGCAATATCCGCCGCCTGCAACCGCTCTGCCCATTGCTCCACGGAGCGACGCGTTCGGGCATAGATCAAACTCGCCCCTCTTGATTTCCCTAACGCCTCAAGCACATCGGGCAAAGGATCTTTCGAACGCCGCCGCATGGCGTAGCGCAAATTATTTCGCCGGGCCGAGCAAACGTGCACCTGCGGCCGGCGAAGAGCCAACAGGCGGATGATGTCGGCACGCACCCTTGGAGCCGCAGTAGCACTAAGAGCAACCACAGGCACACCTGGGCAGAGGCGTCGCACCTGCCCCAGGCGACGGTAATCAGGCCGGAAATCATGGCCCCAAGCACTGATGCAATGGGCCTCATCAACAGCTAGTGCCACCAACTTTCCCTGCGCAGCTGTGTCCTCGATCAATTGCCGCGTGGCCTCACCCTGCAAGCGCTCGGGAGCCAGATAAAGCAAACGCAAGCGCTCTTCTCGCAGGCGAACCAGCGCATCGCGACGGCGCGACGGATCCAGGCCAGCATGCAAACAAGCGGCGGCAATCCCCCGCCGTTGCAGCTGCATGACCTGATCCTCCATCAAAGCCACCAAGGGAGAGATCACCACCACCAGACCATCACGCAACAGCGCTGGCAGCTGATAACAAAGCGATTTACCACCACCGGTGGGCAGCACCGCCAGCACATCCTGACCCGCAAGAATCGCTTCCACCACAGGACGTTGACCAGACCTGAAACCATCCCAGCCATAGTGATGGTGCAGGGCCTCGATCAGTGGATCCACTTCACACCACCAATAGCGCCCTCAAGATAACGAGCGCCAAGCCTGATGGCACGATCTCGAACTCAAGTCAGCGGCGGCGGCTCTAGCTGATCAGGAGCCTCCTCCACCAGCTGCAAGCGAACCCGTTTCCCTCCCGCCAACTCCCCAAGCGACACCCTCAAGGTTGCCCCGCTAAGGCTCTGCAAAGCACCCAAAACATCACGGAGATAAGGGGTACTGCTGCCACTTTCCACCCAAAGGCGTTCCTGCAACCCCCCCAATCGTCGCCAGGCCGTATGCAGCTTCAGAACGGAGGCTTCTAAAGACTGAGCCTGAGAGACAGCATCAGCCAGCAAACCCAAAGCATCGAGACGCTGAGCCTCATGCATGGCCTTCTCCAGGTTGAGTTCACCTTGCTGGAAAGCCCTCACCGCCTCGCTGGCCTCTGTGGTCTTACTGATCCAGCGTGCTGTGCTGGTTACATCCTTAATGCAATCCAGTTCTGGCTCCTCCCGCAAAGCTCGCCTGAGGTCTTCCTGCTGAAGCTCCGGCAGTTTTGCCAGCTCCCTTACCAGAGGAGCCACAACCTTGGGAGGCAAAAGGTTCTCCTGCGTGCGCTGGCGGATCTCCTCCGGCAACAGGGGGCTTGTGGCAGACGTGAACTCATCCGTCAGTCGGCGAACCTGCTTGCGAGTGATCTCTTGACCTTCATTGGCCGCCTCGGAAATCATCATCTGCACTTCTGGAACAGCCTGCGTCGTTTCCATGAAGGCCCTTTTAGAGAATTGATTCACGCTGCTCTCCTCCAGCATTCCTTCTGCCAGCAAGTTCTCAGCCGAATCAGCCAGCTGAATCAGGGCATAAGCACGGGTCTTACTGATCTCCCTTTCCCGCAACCACTGCAAAAAGCCAGCACCACGCCCCTCACCACCACGCTTCTCACGATCCCGTACTGCCCTAAGGATTCGCCCCCGCCAAATCTCAGTTTGCAAGTCAAAGCGATCGCACAAAGACCAGGCTTGCTCAAGTCGAGCAAGAAACTCCATGGTGCTGATGTCGTCCTGCTCCGGATCGGGCAGATCCAGCTCAATAGCAGGAGGATCAAGCGCAACGGACGAACTCACCAAAACACACCTGACTTAAGGCTGGATGCTGCCATGGCCTACACCCCAAGGGGCGACATTCTGTGACGCATGAGTCAACTCACACACTCACGGCGATATTCTTGTGGGTGAATTCAATACCTGCGCAGCGATGGCGATCTCAAAAGGCGACAAAGTTCGCATCAGGCGCGAGGAGAGTTACTGGCACAATGAAGTGGGCACAGTGGCCTCTGTCGACACCACCGGCAAATATGGGGTACTGGTTCGCTTCGAGAAAACGAACTACTTCGGCATGCAAGGTACCGATAACGGCAACCTCACCAACAGCTTTGCTGAATCAGAACTCGATCGCGCCTAAGGCGCTTGCCGGAATTACCTGAAGTTGAGACGGTCCGCCGCGGATTGGCAGACCGTCTTATTGATTTTCAGATCGGCCAGGTTGAGGTTTGCCGAGAACGAGCAATAGCAAGCCCTGGCGGTTCTGCCCTATTCATCAAGATGCTCTGCGGCATGCACGTGGGCTCATGGTTAAGACGCGGCAAGTACTTGATGGCGTCATTACATCATGATGTTGCCCAGCCATCAGCTGATTCAGAACCAGATCCTGATGGTGGATGGTGGGGCGTTCACCTGCGCATGACAGGGCAATTTCAATGGCATGAAGCCATCAGTTCACCCTGCCCGCATACACGCGTACGCATCTGGAACAAAAAAGATGAGGAACTGCGCTTCGTTGACACCCGCAGCTTCGGACAAATGTGGTGGGTTCCACCTGGCAACGCCCCGGAAACAATCATCACAGGGCTGCAAAAACTTGGGCCAGAGCCATTCAGCAGCGCCTTCAATTCCTCTTACCTAAGCAAACGCTTGAAGGGTTCGAAACGACCAATCAAGTCAGCACTTTTGGATCAATCCATCGTGGCAGGGGCAGGCAACATCTATACCGATGAAAGCCTTTTTGCCGCGAGAATCCGTCCCCACACTCCATCAGGTCAATTAAAGAAGGTCGAACTTGAACGCTTATGCGACTGCCTCACGGAAGTCCTCAGAGTGAGCATCGGTGCTGGAGGAACAACCTTCAGCGACTTCAGAGATCTTGAAGGCATTAACGGCAACTACGGTGGTCAAGCCTGGGTGTATCGCAGAGGAGGCCAGGCCTGCCGGATATGCAGCACGCCCATCCGCCGTGAAAGCCTCTGCGGTCGTGGCACACACTGGTGCCCCAATTGCCAAAGATGAATCCTGGGTAAATTGTTCGATTCACAGCAACAGCGGCACGCTCTAAGCGACACCATTCGCGATTTCCATCAACGCGGTTGGTGTGATGGGACTGGAGGTAATTTCAGCATAGTGCTACAAAAAACGCCATTGAGATTATTGATGGCACCGAGCGGCATTGAGAAAAGAAATATCGAGGCAGACGAACTCATTGAAGTCAACAGCTCGGGTAACGTGATTCAAGGAGAAGGTAGAGCTAGTGCTGAAACAGATATGCATTTAAAAATCATCGAGCAGACCAACGCCAAGGCCGTACTGCACACACACTCGATTACAGCAACATGGCTATCCAACCACTATAAAAATACTGGGAAACTAACAATTGAGGGCTGGGAAATGCTGAAAGGCCTGCAAGGGATTAATAGCCATTCCACATCAATCACTCTGCCAATCCTATTGAACAACCAAAACCTAGCCAAATTAAGCCAAGCAGCAGGCGAAATGGTCAATGATGCACCCTATGGACTACTGGTCGCAGGGCACGGTTTATATGCGTGGGGGGGGAGCCTCAACGAAGCAAAACGTCACGTAGAAATCTTGGAGTTCCTACTAGAGCTCTGCTGGCGTGAACAACTTATAGTCAGCCAAAAATCGTGATCACTCACATCTTGCTGGATATTGAAGGCACCACATGCCCTACAAGTTTTGTTAGCGATACTCTCTTTCCTTACGCTGATAGCCATCTAGAAGGATTCCTAAATGAACACAGAGAAAACAATGAGATTCAATCTCTTATAGATGAAGCTTGGGATGAATGGAAAGCTGATAATGATCAGAGCAGCAAAGATCTCCTAAGCAAAGCAATAAGGGAGAACAGCAGCGAAATCGAGAACATCTGCGGCTACCTTCAGCATCTAATAACAATTGATCGCAAGTCTAGTGCTTTAAAAGATCTGCAAGGCAGAATCTGGCGAGAGGGTTATGAGAGAGGTGATCTCTGCTCTTCGCTCTACCCAGAAACGATCGAGGCGCTAAGCAAACTAAAACAACAAGATTATGCACTTGCCGTATATTCATCAGGCAGCATATCAGCTCAAAAGCTCCTCTACAAGCACACGGACAACGGAGATCAAACAGCACTATTTAGCCACTGGTTTGATACTCGTACTGGCAACAAAAAAGAGAGCAAAAGCTATAGCGATATCTCCATAGCAATGAACATTCCCGTAGAAAAGGTGCTTTTTGTCAGTGATAGCCACGAAGAATGTAATGCCGCAGAAAAAGCAGGCATGAGTGTTTTATTCAGTCTTAGGGAAGGCAATCCAGAGCAAGATCAACAGGATCACAAAGCAATCAAAGACCTCTGGTGTCTATTTGATTATCTTCTTTAAAAATCACACTGACTTGCACATCAAAAAAGCCACCCCTGCGGGTGGCTTTTTCTTGGTAAATCAACAACTCTTTCGCAAGATTGATGATCTACATAAGGAAATGTTTTACCTGGCATTGAGCTATTTTCTCAGAGGGCTACCCCCAAAATATCGTCGCCGCTGATGCGTTTCACAACCGAGTTCGAGATGGATCGGAGTGGTTCCACATCGCCATGAACACCAGGATAAAATCATTCCCAAGGAGTGAACCTTGAGAACTGCATAGGTCATCATCCTTGCGAATGATGCTCTGAATTGAATAAAACTTGTTTCTCGGGCAAGAACCAAATGGATGGTCAAGCCCTCGGTCTATTAGTACTCCTCCGCTGCATCCATTACTGGACTTCCACGTAGAGCCTATCAACGGGTGTTCTTCCCGTGACCTTACTGGCTTATGCCATGGGAACACTCATCTTGAGGTGGGCTTCCCACTTAGATGCTTTCAGCGGTTATCCACTCCGCACATGGCTACCCAGCGTTTACCGTTGGCACGATAACTGGTACACCAGAGGTGCGTTCCTCCCGGTCCTCTCGTACTAGGGAGAAATCCTCTCAATGTTCCTGCGCGTACACCGGATATGGACCGAACTGTCTCACGACGTTCTGAACCCAGCTCGCGTACCGCTTTAATGGGCGAACAGCCCAACCCTTGGGACCGACTTCAGCCCCAGGTTGCGATGAGCCGACATCGAGGTGCCAAACCTCCCCGTCGATGTGAACTCTTGGGGGAGATCAGCCTGTTATCCCTAGAGTAACTTTTATCCGTTGAGCGACGGCCCTTCCACTCAGAACCGTCGGATCACTAAGGCCGACTTTCGTCCCTGTTCGACTTGTAGGTCTCACAGTCAAGCTCCCTTCTGCCTTTGCACTCGTCGACTGATTTCCAACCAGCCTGAGGGAACCTTTGCGCGCCTCCGTTACCTTTTAGGAGGCGACCGCCCCAGTCAAACTGCCCACCTGATACTGTCCGCTCCCCGGATAACGGGTGAACGTTAGAACCCTAGCTCTGAAAGAGTGGTATCTCACCATTGACTCAGTAGCACCCACGAGCACTACTTCAACGTCTCCCACCTATCCTGCGCATTCAGAGCCCGGGCACAATACCAAGCTACAGTAAAGCTTCATAGGGTCTTTCTGTCCGGGTGTACGTAGTCCGCATCTTCACAGACAATTCTATTTCGCCGAGCCTCTCTCCGAGACAGCGCCCAGATCGTTACGCCTTTCGTGCGGGTCGGAACTTACCCGACAAGGAATTTCGCTACCTTAGGACCGTTATAGTTACGGCCGCCGTTCACCGGGGCTTCAGTCGCCAGCTTCGCTTACGCTGACCGGCTTCCTTAACCTTCCGGCACTGGGCAGGCGTCAGCCCCCATACATCGTCTTGCGACTTAGCGGAGACCTGTGTTTTTGGTAAACAGTCGCCTGGGCCTCTTCACTGCGACCAGCTCTCGCTGGCACCCCTTCTCCCGAAGTTACGGGGCCATTTTGCCGAGTTCCTTAGAGAGAGTTATCTCGCGCCCCTCAGTATTCTCTACCACCCTACCTGTGTCGGTTTCGGGTACTGGCAGTTATGCCTTAACGGGTATAGGGCTTTTCTTGGAAGCATGACATCACCAACTTCGCTGCCGTAGCAGCTCGTATTCACGCCTTAGCTCAGAACGTTTTCTCCGCTCCTCAACGCCTCGAACGCTTAAACCAGTAACCAACATCTGGCTTGGCTAGCCTTCTCCGTCCCCCTTCCCAAAACATAACCGGTACAGGAATGTTGACCTGTTATCCATCGACTACGCCTTTCGGCCTCGCCTTAGGTCCAGACTAACCCTCCGCGGACGAGCCTGCCGGAGGAACCCTTAGGGTTTCGGGGCATGGGATTCTCACCCATGTTTTCGCTACTCAAGCCGACATTCTCACTTCTATGCAGTCCACGCCCGCTTACGCTAACGCTTCGCCCCACATAGAACGCTCCCCTACCATTTAACAAGTTAAATCCGCAGCTTCGGTACAACACTTAGCCCCGTTCATTTTCGGCGCAGGATCGCTCGACCAGTGAGCTATTACGCACTCCTTTGAGGATGGCTGCTTCTAGGCAAACCTCCTGGTTGTCTGGGCAATCCCACCTCCTTTATCACTTAGTGTTGATTTGGGGACCTTAGCTGGCGGTCTGGGCTGTTTCCCTTTCGACCATGGAGCTTATCCCCCACAGTCTGACTGCCTAGTTACACACAGGGTATTCAGAGTTCATCTCGATTAGGTACCGCTCTCGCAGCCCGCACCGAAATGGTGGCTTTACCCCCCTGCTGGAGCACTAGACGCTACGCCTCAACGTATTTCGGGGAGAACCAGCTAGCTCCGGGTTCGATTGGCATTTCACCCCTAACCACAGCTCATCCGCTGATTTTTCAACATCAGTCGGTTCGGACCTCCACTTGGTATCACCCAAGCTTCATCCTGGCCATGGTTAGATCACCCGGGTTCGGGTCTATAAACACTGACGATCGCCCTATTCAGACTCGCTTTCGCTATGGCTCCACCATTTCCGGTTTAACCTGCCAGTGCCTATAAGTCGCCGGCTCATTCTTCAACAGGCACACGGTCACCCGATTTAGTCGGGCTCCCATTGCTTGTAGGCTCATGGTTTCATGTTCTATTTCACTCCCCTCCCGGGGTTCTTTTCACCTTTCCCTCGCGGTACTGTTGCGCTATCGGTCACACAGTAGTACTTAGCCTTACGAGGTGGTCCTCGCGGATTCACACGGAATTTCACGTGCTCCGTGCTACTCGGGATACAGCTAGTTCAGTTCAGTTTTCGGTTACGGGACTTTCACCCTCTGTGGTGTGCCATTCAAACACTTCTCCTAACATCCCTGATACACATTGCTGTCCCACAACCCCGATGGTCGAAACCATCGGTTTAGGCTCTTCCCCGTTCGCTCGCCGCTACTTAGGGAGTCGTTTTTACTTTCCTTTCCTCCAGCTACTAAGATGTTTCAGTTCGCTGGGTTGGCTCGCACCAGCCTATGGATTCAGCTGGCCGTACTAGGGGTTGCCCCATTCGGAAATTCCCGGATCAAAGCGTGTGTCCAGCTCCCCGAGACTTATCGCAGGTAACTACGTCCTTCATCGCCTCTGTGTGCCAAGGTATCCACCATGAGCCCTTTGTAGCTTGACCAATTAATCTCTATAACGCTTCACGTAGTTGAATACGTATTCTTAGCAATTCACCTGGCTGCAATCTCAAACTTCTCCAGTTAAACTGAATTGTTTGTCATTGAAGATGGTTTGAATGACCAATCAAACTCTCGATGCCTCGATGACATCGAAAGAACGCTATAGAGTCTCGGCTCTTGACTCAAGAATCAAACATCATTCTCGTTCATCAACCTCAGCTCTCTACTCGCGTAGATTGCATTAGCTGATTCCCAAGAATCATGCATCCATGAGATGCTTTATTCTTTCCAGACTTACCTATGCAGTTGTCAAGGTTCTGCTGAACATCTCTGCAATTCTTGCGAATTACAGTGAGCCCAGCGTCCTATCAACCTAACCTCAATTGATTGAGGCCTGGAATGATAAGAAGCTAGGGTCTTCCAGCAAACTTAAATTCTAAATCACATCACACAACGGTTCTCACCATTGGCTCGTTGTAGGAGATCAGTCAGTGGAGGTTAGCGGACTCGAACCGCTGACATCCTGCTTGCAAAGCAGGCGCTCTACCAACTGAGCTAAACCCCCAACACCGAATGGGCCATCCTGGACTTGAACCAGGGACCTCACCCTTATCAGGGGTGCGCTCTAACCACCTGAGCTAATGGCCCAGGAGTAACCCTTGCGGGGTGTGACCTAGACAAGTTTAGGAACTAAAATCAATCATCAATCTCCAAGCTGATGACTCAGCTTTTCTTTGATTCTCAACTTGAGGTACCGATCGACCTAAGGTGACAGGATTTCGGCCTAAGAATTAAAATACTCAGACATCAAAATCATTGTGTTGTCTCCCTGTTAGGAGGTGATCCATCCGCACCTTCCGGTACGGATACCTTGTTACGACTTCACCCCAGTCATCAGCCCCACCTTCGGCGTCCTCCTCCACAAGGGTTGGAGTAACGACTTCGGGCGTGGCCAACTTCCATGGTGTGACGGGCGGTGTGTACAAGGCCCGGGAACGTATTCACCGCAGTATGCTGACCTGCGATTACTAGCGATTCCTTCTTCACGTAGGCGAGTTGCAGCCTACGATCTGAACTGAGCCACGGTTTATGGGATTTGCTTGTCCTCGCGAACTTGCTGCCCTTTGTCCGTAGCATTGTAGTACGTGTGTAGCCCAGGATGTAAGGGGCATGATGACTTGACGTCATCCACACCTTCCTCCGGTTTATCACCGGCGGTCTCTCTAGAGTGCCCAACTAAATGCTGGCAACTAAAAACGTGGGTTGCGCTCGTTGCGGGACTTAACCCAACATCTCACGACACGAGCTGACGACAGCCATGCACCACCTGTCACTGCGTTCCCAAAGGCACTCTCTCGTTTCCAAGAGATTCGCAGGATGTCAAACCCTGGTAAGGTTCTTCGCGTTGCATCGAATTAAACCACATACTCCACCGCTTGTGCGGGCCCCCGTCAATTCCTTTGAGTTTCACACTTGCGTGCGTACTCCCCAGGCGGAACACTTAACGCGTTGGCTACGACACCGAGGGGGTCGATTCCCCCGACACCTAGTGTTCATCGTTTACGGCCAGGACTACAGGGGTATCTAATCCCTTTCGCTCCCCTGGCTTTCGTCCATGAGCGTCAGTTATGGCCCAGCAGAGCGCCTTCGCCACTGGTGTTCTTCCCGATATCTACGCATTTCACCGCTACACCGGGAATTCCCTCTGCCCCTACCACACTCAAGCCAATCAGTTTCCACTGCCTTGATGGAGTTAAGCTCCACGCTTTAACAGCAGACTTGAAAAGCCGCCTGCGGACGCTTTACGCCCAATAATTCCGGATAACGCTTGCCACTCCCGTATTACCGCGGCTGCTGGCACGGAATTAGCCGTGGCTTATTCCTCAAGTACCGTCAGATCTTCTTCCTTGAGAAAAGAGGTTTACAGCCCAGAGGCCTTCATCCCTCACGCGGCGTTGCTCCGTCAGGCTTGCGCCCATTGCGGAAAATTCCCCACTGCTGCCTCCCGTAGGAGTCTGGGCCGTGTCTCAGTCCCAGTGTGGCTGATCATCCTCTCAGACCAGCTACTGATCGATGCCTTGGTGAGCCATTACCTCACCAACTAGCTAATCAGACGCGGGCTCATCCTCAGGCGAAATTCATTTCACCTCTCGGCATATGGGGTATTAGCGGCCGTTTCCAACCGTTATCCCCCTCCTGAGGGCAGATTCCCACGCGTTACTCACCCGTCCGCCACTAACCCGAAGGTTCGTTCGACTTGCATGTGTTAAGCACGCCGCCAGCGTTCATCCTGAGCCAGGATCAAACTCTCCGTAGTAGATCAAACCCTCTCGCAATCAACCCTTACAGGCTCATCACTCAGTCTGATTTGCTTCACCCACTCATTCGCACTGGCGTACGACAAGCAGTTGTTGCCCCCTTCCTCTGACAGAAGGATTACAAGAGTGCACTTCAGAATCTCTTCCTTCTGTGACTTTCCAGGATCTCAGATCCGGTCGTTGCTTTCACCTGTCACACCTTTGACATCAATCCTCGCCCGTGAAAGCAAAAATTGATGCTGTAACAGGTTTCTGCAACTCATTTCTTTTGACGGGACCTCACACTCTCGTCGCATATCTGCTCAAACCTTTTGATCAGCTTTTGATCGCTGCTCATAGGGCCTAAACGCGACAAAAGCGTCAGTTCCTAAACTCTTAAGTTGTCCAGGTTCTGCTCCTCCACTCCCTTGTAAGGAGTGTCAGGCGCTGCGATCTTGCGATCGCTTCTAAAACCTACAACACCAGCGGATCGCTCCTCTGATCTTGTAAGCGCCCACTGACACCTCGAGCTTTCGCCATCAGCATCGCGTGGCCTGCGCTACAGGGCTCAGCCCTTCGCGCAGTACAAAAACATAGCCCATTTCATACCCCGTACGCAATCTTTTCTCAATCGCTCCCATCTCCATAGTTGCTTCCACTGTTGGTCAAGGCTGCCATCACTAGCGTTTGGCAAATGCATTGCATATCAGTCCATGGCCGGACGCTTAAACCAGCAAAACCAGAGGGTTCGTCCCAACTCCAATGAAGACCAGGTGGTGCAGCAGGTCAAGGAGCATTTCGAACGCACGCTGATCGAAGTAGGCGGCACTGTGGCAGGCAGCGTGGCGGCTCTTGAGCATCAGCCCCATAACAAAGCTCTCAATTACGGCGAGGTCTTCCTGCGCGACAACGTGCCCGTGATGATCTACCTGCTCACCCAAAAGCGTTACAAGGAGGTGAAGCAATTCCTCAGCGTTTGCCTAGATCTGCAAAGCACCACATATCAGACACGCGGGGTGTTCCCCACCAGCTTCGTTGAGGAACAAGGCGAGCTCATTGCTGACTATGGCCAGCGCTCAATCGGCAGGATCACCTCTGTGGACGCAAGCCTTTGGTGGCCCATTTTGTGCTGGCTTTATGTCAAGCGCAGCGGTGACAAAAACTTCGGCACCAACCAAAAGGTCCAACGAGGTGTGCAGCTGATGCTCGATCTCGTGCTGCATCCCACCTTCGAGGGCACTCCAGTTCTATTTGTTCAGGATTGCTCATTCATGATTGACCGCCCCATGGATGTTTGGGGGGCACCACTTGAAGTGGAAGTACTGCTCTATGCCTGCCTGCGCAGCTGCATCGAGCTGATGGAACTGAGTCGCAAGAATCATGTCAGTCGGCTTCTCGACCAACGTCTCTTACTGACCCGCCAATGGGTGCATGACCTACGTCAATTCCTGCTCAAGCACTACTGGGTCACCAGCAAGACCATGCAGGTGCTGCGAAGAAGACCCACAGAGCAATACGGCGACAACCAGCACCAAAACGAGTTCAACGTGCAGCCACAGGTCGTTCCCGACTGGCTTCAAGACTGGCTTGAAAACCGGGGTGGCTATCTCATCGGCAACATCCGCACCGGACGACCTGACTTTCGTTTTTACAGTCTCGGAAACTCCCTAGCCTGCCTGTTTGGGCTACTGACCGCCCCACAACAGCGCGCTCTGTTCCGACTGGTGCTTCACAACCGACAGCATCTGATGGCTCAGATGCCAATGCGCATCTGTCATCCACCCATGGAAGGGGCGGAATGGCAGAACAAGACAGGTTCAGACCCGAAAAACTGGCCATGGAGCTATCACAACGGCGGACACTGGCCCAGCCTGCTCTGGTTCTTCGGAGCCTCAATCTTGTTACATGAACGGCGTCATCCTGAGGCCGACGTGCTGCTGATGGGTGAAATGCGCGCCCTGCTGGAGGAGTGCTACTGGAGCCAATTAAACCAACTGCCGCGTCAAAAATGGGCCGAATACTTTGATGGACCAACAGGAACCTGGGTAGGACAGCAGTCAAGGACCTACCAGACCTGGACCATGGTGGGCTTTCTACTTCTCCACCACCTTCTACGCGTCTGCCCCGACGACGTGTTGTGGTTGGATCTCGACGAACTGCTGCCAACACATGAGGTGTAAGCAACAAAAAACCCGGCGTGAAGCCGGGCCCATAGAAGCAAATCTTGACTTTTAAAAACTATTCAGAACAAACCCAGAGTTAGGGACTTGTCGATGGGAAGACAAGCACCGATGCCGAGATAAATAGTAATCATCGTTCCAAATAGAAAGAAGGCCATCGCAATTGGCCTGCGGAATGGATTCTGATACTTATTAACGTTTTCGATGAAGGGAATCAGCATCAACCCGAGAGGAACAAGGGTCTGCAACACGATGCCAAGCAGCTTATTAGGAACAACCCGAAGAATCTGAAACACCGGATAGAGATACCACTCAGGAAGAATCTCTAGAGGCGTTGCAAAGGGATCTGCTTTATCACCCAACATCGCGGGATCAAGAACAGCAAGACCAACAAGGCAAGCAAACGTGCCCAGAATCACGACTGGGAAGATGTAAAGGAGATCATTCGGCCAAGCAGGCTCACCGTAGTAGTTGTGCCCCATGCCCTTGGCCAGTTTCGCTCTCAATTTTGGATCAGAGAAATCGGGCTTCTTAAGAATGTGCATGGGATTTTGGCCGAATAGTTAGCGAATGAAGTAGGTGCTGAACTGAAATATAAAAACGTGAAGTGGGATTTGAATCTGAATGATTGACACTTACAACGGACCTGAAATGCCCTGCTTTCTGATCATCAGGAAATGCATGAGCATGAACACTGCAAGTAGCCAGGGCAGCACAAAGGTGTGAAGGCTATAAAAACGAGTCAGGGTGGACTGCCCGACGCTCTCGCCACCGCGAAGCAATTCGACCATAAAATCTCCAACCACGGGAATAGCAGCAGGCACGCCTGAAACGATCTTCACAGCCCAGTAACCGACTTGATCCCATGGGAGGGAATAACCGGTGACACCAAATGAAACGGTGATCACAGCCATCACAACACCGGTAACCCAGGTGAGCTCTCGCGGACGCTTAAAGCCGCCGGTGAGGTAGACGCGAAAGACGTGCAAGATCAGCATCAACACCATCATCGAGGCGCTCCAACGATGCACAGAACGAATCAACCAGCCGAAACTGACATCTGACATCAGATAGCTCACAGAGCTATAGGCCTCAGTCACAGTGGGCTTGTAGTAAAAGGTCATCGCGAAACCTGTCGCGAACTGAACCAGGAAGCACACCAGCGTGATTCCGCCTAAGCAGTAGAAAATATTGACGTGTGGAGGCACGTACTTTGAGCTGACATCGTCAGCTATGGCCTGAATCTCAAGACGTTCCTGAAACCAGTCGTAGACAGGTGAGGAGTTCGTCATGCAAATGAGGGTCCGGATTGCGAGAGTCTACTTAACGTCCTGCATGGACAGCACCCGGCATGAAGCCAATGTTGCCGACTACTAACTCCCGATCACATCCGCTGCGGCGCCTATGGCTTGCGTGGCTGAGCCTGGGTCTTGGCATGCTGCTGATGGCGACTCCAGCCATGGCATTGAATGATGCCCAACAACTGGTCGTTGAAAGCTGGCGGCTCGTTAACCAGGGATATCTAGACCCCGCCAAGTTCGATCAGGTGCACTGGCGAAGGCTAAGAGAGCAGGCATTAGAGAAAACAATCAACAGTAGTAACGAGGCCTATGAGGCCATCGAAGCGATGCTGCTTCCACTTGAAGATCCCTACACAAGACTATTGAGACCAGACGACTACACCGCCATAAAAGCCGCCAATTTGGGCAGCGAGATCAACGGCGTTGGTCTACAGCTGGGGGCCCGCGCTGAAGATGGCCAGGTCGTGGTTATCGCTCCGCTTGAAGGATCCCCCGCGGCCGATGCGGGCGTCACAAGCGGCACGGCCCTACTCAGCGTGGATGGCCAGTCTCCACAAGCCCTTGGACTCGAAGCCACAGCTGCAAGGCTGCGGGGAGAAGTGGGCTCACAAGTTGTAGTAAAACTGCAACCCCCAAATGGATCTAGCGAAGAACTCACCCTCGAGCGACGCAGTGTGGACCTCAGGCCAGTACGGACCCGCCGACTGAGGAGTGCTAAACACACCCTGGGCTACCTACGCATCACCCAGTTCAGCGAAGGAGTGCCCGAACAGGTCAAAGAAGCACTTCAGGAACTGTCAGAAAAAGAGATTGAAGGCCTAGTTCTAGATCTGCGCAATAACTCCGGTGGGTTAGTGAGCTCCGGACTAGCTGTAGCGGATGCCTTCCTGAGTGGCTCCCCAATCGTGGAGACACGCAACCGAGAGCGCATTAACGAAGCAATCCCTTCTGCAATTGAAACCCTTTATGACGGTCCGATGGTGACACTGGTCAACGGCGGGACTGCCAGCGCGAGCGAAATTCTGGCTGGTGCCCTCCAAGACAACAGCCGCTCACAGCTGCTTGGCAGCCGCACGTTTGGCAAGGGTCTGATCCAAACACTCACCAACCTGAGCGACGGCAGTGGCCTGGCCGTGACGGTAGCCGGATACATGACTCCAAGCGGCCGAGACATTCAAAACCAGGGCATCGAGCCGGATCGGATTCTGGATCCTCCTGAACCCCTCAATCCTGGAGGGGAAGAAGACCGTTGGTTGCATGATGCTGAACTCTGGATGGAGGCCCAAATCGACCGCGATCAGGATGCCCAGATAGAGACCACAGAAGATCTTCAGCTCGATAGTGCTGAAGATGTTGAATTCAAAACTCAGCAGAATCGTGATGATCCATGAGTCTGCGCACCTATCACGACCCTCTCCATCGCGGCATCACCCTCAATGCCAGCGATGCAGCAGAGGCCATGGTGATGCAGTTGATCGATGCGGCGCCATTCCAGCGGCTGCGCCGCATCCGTCAGCTTGGGCCAGCCTTCCTCACCTTTCATGGAGCTGAGTCCAGTCGCTTTACCCATTCCCTTGGTGTGTTTCATCTCGCACGCCTTGCTCTGGAAAGGTTGCTGCAGTTCGACTCAGGCCTAGAGGAACATCGCGGACTGCTCTATGGAGCGGCCCTACTGCATGACCTCGGCCATGCCCCCCTAAGCCATACCGGAGAGGAAATATTTGGTCTGGACCATGAGACCTGGTCGGCGCGTTTAGTCAGGGAACATCCCACCGTGCGTGCGCCCCTCGAGGCCTACGCCCCGGGCACTGCAGATGGAGTAGCCAATCTTCTTGAACGGGGAAGTTCACCCCACAGCGTGATCAAGGCTCTGGTTAGTAGCCAACTGGACTGCGACCGACTCGACTATCTCTTGCGAGACAGCTACAGCACAGGCGCCCATTACGGCCAGCTCGACCTCGAGCGAATCCTCTCCGCCCTCACCCTGGCGCCTGATGGAGCCATGGCCATTCATCCAAAAGGCCTCATGGCAGTTGAGCACTACCTGGTCGTACGCAACCTGATGTACCGCAGTGTCTATAACCACCGTCTCAATGTTGTTTGCAACTGGCTGCTTGAGCAGGTGGTGCGCACCGCTCGCCAACTCGGAGCTGCTCATGTTTGGGCCGACAAGATCATGGCCACCTGGCTCTGGAGCCTCAATCAACTCGACCTCGACACATTCCTCGCCAATGATGACCTGCGCACCGGCTATCACCTCCTGCGTTGGCAAGACGAGGGGCCAGCACCTCTAGCCGAACTCTGCAAACGCTTCCTCAATCGCCACCTACTGAAAGCCCTTGCAGTGGAATATCTGAGCCATAGCAGCCAGCTAGAGGTCCTCACTCTGACTCGGCAACTAGCTGAACGCCAAGGCTTCGATCCAGCGCTCTGCTGTGGATTACGCCATCAGCAACAGCGCGGTTATCACCCTTACAAAGGAGGGTTGCGTCTTTGGGATGGAAGGCAATTGCGAGCCCTCGAGCAAGCCTCTCCTCTGGTCGCCAGCTTGATTACCCCAGCCGAATCTTCATGGTTGATTTATCCCCGAGAGATTCATGGGGAGCTTCAAGCTGCGCTGGCAACCTAGACGGACTGGCCTAGCGTCCTCATCTGACAAGGGTCTTGGAGATCGAGGTGGGCGAGCCTGAGACACAACGACTCACACTCCCCTGGTGCCGAGAAGCACATTGGCGAGAAACATTGCCGGCCAAGCTCAATGAACTTGATCCTGGACCCACCGAACTCGATTGCCGCGACTGGCAACTTGGTTGCCGGGACCTGCATCAGCTGATGGAGCTGCTGAACAAAGAAGGAGTGACGCTGACCAGAATTCACGCCAACTTGCGAGAAACCCTTGTCAGCGCTGCTGCTCTGGGTTATCCAACGCATATGGCCTCTCCACAGGGAAACAGCTCCAAAACACGCTCTGGCGATACACAACCCAAGCCCAAGACGCCCCAAAAACTGCTCTTCCACCAAGGCACTCTGCGATCAGGAGACCATCTGAGCGCAGAAGGAGACGTGCTGCTACTCGGGGATGTCAACCCCGGCGCACGCATATCAGCTGGAGGCGACGTGATGGTTTGGGGCCGACTCCGCGGCATTGCTCACGCCGGACAGGACGGCGACACCAAAGCAAAAATTGTGGCCCTACAACTCAGGCCACTTCAACTGCGTATTGCCGATGCAGTTGCTCGAGGCCCTGAAGATCAACCCCAACCTGGCTTAGCAGAAGAGGCCCGACTTGAAGCAGGCACAATCATGATCGAGCCTGCTAGGGCTAACAGATTCAACGGTTAATTCTTCAGCCTCAAAAGGCAAACACACATCACGATTAAGCCTCCGGCTAATGCCCCGTTGAACAAAGCCCATTTGTTCCATTGCAAACCTTGGACCATTTCTCTTGGGCCTATTGCCTACGCCACTTAAGCTGACCGAACTTTTCAATGGCCCGTGGCGCCAACGACACGCACCATTCTGATCTGCTCCGGAAAAGGAGGTGTCGGCAAAACCACCCTCACCGCCAACCTGGGTATCGCTCTTGCCAAGCTTGGAGTTCAAACCGTTGTGTTGGATGCCGATTTCGGCTTGCGCAACCTCGATCTCCTGCTGGGCCTGGAGAACCGAATCGTCTACACCGCCCAGGAAGTGCTTTCAGAGAACTGCAGGCTTGATCAGGCCTTGGTGAAACACAAGCAGGAGCCAAACCTCTCGCTTCTGCCCGCCGGTAACCCCCGCATGCTCGAGTGGCTCAAACCTGAGGACATGCAACGCATTGGCGCGATGCTGGCCAAGCAATTCGACTATGTATTAATTGATTGCCCCGCGGGGATCGAAGACGGCTTCAAAAATGCTGTTGCTGCCGCCAAGGAAGCAATCGTGATCACAACCCCTGAGGTTTCGGCAGTGCGCGATGCCGACCGTGTCATCGGCTTACTGAACACCCATGGCGTAAGCCCTGTTCAGCTGGTGCTCAACAGGGTGCGTCCAAAGATGATGGCCAATCAAGAGATGCTGGCCGCAGACGATGTGACCGACATCCTGGCGCTGCCCTTGCTTGGTTTAGTTCTAGAGGACGAACAGGTGATTGTGAGCACCAACCGTGGTGAGCCGCTCACCCTCAGTGCCACCAACTCTCCAGCCTCTCGTGCCTACTCCAACATTGCGCGTCGCCTTCAAGGGGAAGATGTTCCTCTGATCGATCCGGCCAAGGAAGGACTGGGACTACGCGAAAAGGTGTGGCGTTTGATGCAAACCAAGATCTTTTGATGTAATGGCAACCACTCTGCGAGACATCCTTGACAAATTGCTGGGCCGCCAACCAGCCAGTGCCAAAACGGCAAGGGAGCGCCTTCAGCTGGTGCTTGCCCATGACCGCAGCGATCTAAGCCCTGAACTGCTCGATCAAATGCGACGCGAAATCTTTGAGGTCGTTGCCAAGTACGTGGAGATTGACCTTGATGAAGGCGAAGTAAGCCTTGAAACCGAAGATCGCATGACGGCCTTAGTGGCTAACTTGCCGATCAAACGTTCCCAAGCAAAGCCTGTCATTAACCAAGAGAAGGCTGTCAGTAACCAAGAGAGGTCTGTCATTAACCAAGAGAAGGCTGTCAGCAGCCAAGAGAAGGTTTCCAACAGCCAAGAATCCGTTTC
Source organism: Prochlorococcus sp. MIT 1306 (assembly GCF_047304515.1). Taxonomy (NCBI): domain Bacteria; kingdom Bacillati; phylum Cyanobacteriota; class Cyanophyceae; order Synechococcales; family Prochlorococcaceae; genus Prochlorococcus; species Prochlorococcus sp. MIT 1306. The sequence goes on from NZ_CP138959.1 coordinate 1,608,039, forward strand.
AACTCCTGGAGCAATGGAATAGTGCGGAGAAGAGGGGGAATCCTCAAGGAAATTGCTTTGCTGCTATGCAGCCAAAAAATCAATCAAACTCTTTTCCATTGCCTCCATCAGCTGGACCGCAACGACTAAGCCCAGCGGAGCAATCCGTGGTGACTTTGTTGCTTGAGGGTCTCAGTAACAAAGCCATTGCACAAAGACTGATCCTTAGTCCACGAACCGTGGAAAGTCACATCAGCCATGCCCTCGCCAAAACCGGCTGTCAAAACCGACTCGAACTCACCTTGTGGCTGATTGCCAACTGTCAGCCAGAAGCAGCCGCCTCCGTCGTTACACTTCCGGGATTGCCGGCTTAGCTCAGTGGTAGAGCAGCGCTTTTGTAAAGCGAAGGCCATCGGTTCAAATCCGTTAGCCGGCATTTCAGAATGATGACTGTCAATAGCCAAGCTGCCAAACAAGAAGATCAAGGCAGCACAAGAGCCCTCCCTTTTGGACACACTTGTCAAACGTCCTGTCTTAAAGAACTCTTCAAACCTCTCAACCATCAGCCTGATCCTTCACCTTCCCTGCGAGCAACCAAGCTCCAAGCAACAACAGCACCCAACCCAGACCCCGTAATTCAAAAATCGGTGTAGTAATCACAGTCGCCTGCTCTAACAGCCAATGAAAGCTGGACTGAAGAAGCAATACCAAGCCGATCAGCCAGAGCATGTGAAGGAAGGCAATTTAGGAATCAAAGCCACTTTCACGTGACTGACAACATTGTGAAGAGTTGATGGTGACCTTCATTGAACAACTGTCTACGTTCTAAACGCCGCGATCAAAGGATCTGAAGCTTACAAAGAGGTTCTACCCATAAGCTCAAAAAAATGCCACCAACCAACCAGAACTATCGACAACACTGAACACGGGGGCAACGACCAAGACAATCGTAAGGAAACCTTGATCAGGGAATCAGATCCAATGGCAAAATATGAAAGCAAGCAAAATGCAAAATAGCAGCTCAAAAATCTCCAAGGACAATAAAGCTCCATTGCTAATGGAGCTTACTCAATCCCATTTGATGAGAGAAAGATGCATCAAAAACAGGAAGCAAACACAACAAAAGGTAATGAAGGATTGATGGCTCCAATGGTATTTGGGCCTAATAGAGAAGGTCTTGCTAGGATCCTGCTAAAATAAGAGCCAAGGCAATGAGATTTATAGAATTCCTGGACCAGCGCTTCTGCAATTCACAAGAGATTAGAGAGATTAACCATCGAGGCATATCTGCAGGATTTGACGGCTTCAGAGAAGTGTGGGAACTCGATTATCTTTACGAGCATTTTGAAGCCGATATCCATGAGATAATAGAGGAGACAGGGTATGTAGACTCTGACTTGAAAGACGAATTTGACAACGAAGAGACACTTAGAATGAAACTCGTATGGTTTGCAGTTAGCACATATTGCCTAAGCAGAACTGATGCTCTTGTCGAGGCAAAAGATCAAGGTGTTTAGCAATGATTGACAACGGGGAAGTTGACAACATGCCAAGCGATTGCTCTGAGAGCAATGAAATCTCAACAGCCAGTGCAAAAACTATTGCCACTGAAATTCACGCCTACTATATCCATGAGATTGTCGTCCCACTAGGCTGCCTACGGAGATGGCCAAGGCCAAATAAAGGATTGGACGAAGTCGTCAAATGGATTGCTTCAGACAAATTCGCCTTATCGAAGATCAAATCGATTGCAGCAAGCAAAAAAGAAGAAGTATCAAGGTTGCTAACTGATTCAATCAGAGAAACCCAATCTCGCCTTGATGTCACTGCCATCAAAGCCTCTATACGAACGTTACTTCACTCATCCCAATCCAAAAGGAATGATCTAATGAAGTTTGTTGAGGCTATTCTTGCGGGCGACCCAAGTCAAGCAGGCGCAGTAAAGACATTGCGAGATGATCTAATGAAGAAAACAATCGAACTTGGCTACCCAATTCCAATAATGACACAACCTACAAGTGCACAAGTTGCAGAAATCAACAAGCAGCAAAAGAATCCTGTCAAGCTTCTGAGTGTTACTACAACCATCCGAAAACTTGCAATAAAGCTGAATCAAGGCGAGCCAGTGTTCGACAAGTAAACATTTGAGCTTGGCATCAAAAATGAGGTTTTGAAATTTTTTACTGAAGAAGAGACTAAGAAGCTGGGCGACTTATTCCCAAAGCATCTTCAAGAAGGAATCGCCTTAGGCTTTCTTAACTTTGACCTTTGCCGAAAAAATAAAGGCTGGCACAAAGATTCAAATGGTCTGGACATTGTTGATCTAAACAATTCAAGCCCTGAATAAAAAGCACAGGAAAATATTAAAAACTTGACCATCAGTCAACCTCACCGTGCCTTAAAAGCCTCACCAACCAGCACAAAGATCAACTCACAAGGCATGCTTTGCCTCTTATTGCATTAATGAGTATCCATAATAATGGCCAGCATACGCCATTGGACTAGAGCAATTAACCCCTGATGTGGCGTTGCCTAACGAAATTAAATGCTTTAACGAGCCTTGCGACAAGGTTTCGCAACAGTTTAAAAATGCAGGGATTATTAAGGTCTTGGCACTTCGGCTCTGGTATTTCTATGTTTAAACAGCATCTCAAGGTATTGGGTGAAGCTCACAAAACTCTCTCAATCAGAGCTCGACAGAGGCTGTGAGCTCAACAATGTTTTAAAAGAGTGTTGGAAAGCTTTTTACAGCCTGACTGCTCAAATGAATAATGTGGAGACAGATAGCACAAAATATCTTCAACTAGACAAGCTTCGCCAGACTTGTGAAAGAAATATCGGCGAATTCAAGCACGAGCTAGATGAGCTCAACTGGCTGTTAAGAATAGGGATTCGTGACTAAGCAGCAGAACCGCAAAAGCTTGACAGCCAAGCAACAACAACTCTTCCAAAGCAACATCCTCAACAAATCACCCTTGTTAAGAGAAGTTTTTTACATCACTGAAGTTATCTCTGCAATACACCTCTTATCCGACCTTGGTTAGCCATTGGAATAGCCAAGCTCTCTTGATCGCGCGATTCATTCAAAGCTCAAGCACCACTGCACCACGTCGTAACTCATGCCAACGCCCGGTCCCTTGCCAAGCCACCACCGTACTGGCCAAACCAGAAGGCGTCGGCCATGGCAATGGCCCCAACAATGGCAATCCTGGGAAACAAGTATGAGCAGCATCTGCAGAGAACGTGGGCGCAGCACCAGACAAATTCGCGCTCGTGGTAGCTAGCGGCCCGCTCTGCTTCAGCAAACACCTAATCACTCCACAATCCGGTACTCGCAACCCAAGCGTGAAAGCTCCAGGATTAAGAGCCTCAACAAGCACACCCGAAGCCGGTAAAACCAAGGTGAGGGCCCCGGGCCAATAGCGCCTGGCCATCGACCAGGCATCCTCCAAAGCAAGCGGCGAAACATGCGCAAGTAACTCTTCAGGAGTAGATCCCATCAGGATCAGAGGTTTGTCGGCCGACCTCTGCTTGATGGTCCACAACTGTGCAGCATGAACAGGAGCGGCCGCCAAAGCTGGCAAGGTGTCTGTGGGCAACAATGCCGCTGAACCAGCATGCAATCTGGATGCCAAGGCACTGGCGTCAAGAACAGCCGAAGGCAGAAGTGCCATGGTTCAAAGAGTCGTGATGTTCAGGATGCCGAGCAATGGCAAAGCGCCTTACCCCCAGTAAATCTGACTTGTACTCCACATTCTCCAAACCCTGCTGACGCATCAAAGCCAGCACGGCATCGCTCTGGTCATGGTGGTGTTCCAAGAACAGCCAACCACCAGGCTCTAAGGCCTGCATGGCACCAACAATGATTTGACGAGTGGCCACCAACCCATCAGCTCCCCCGCATAGAGCCAAATGCGGCTCATGATCACGGACCACAGGTTCAAGTTGAGCCATTACAGCTTCTGGGATGTAGGGAGGATTGACCAGCACCAAGCTGAACTCTCCCCACCAAGGCCGCAATGGCTCCCACCAACTGCCCTGATGCAGCTGCCATAAGGCATGGGGCGCAAGCCTTTGCAAGTTCCGTTTCGCCAAAGCCAAGGCCTCGATGCTGCAATCAACTGCATGTCCACGCCAAACAGGGAGCGCGCGAGCCAATGCCACAGCTAGTGCTCCTGAACCTGTCCCCAAATCGGCCCAGCGACCAAAAGGTTTCCGAGCCAATGCTTGCAAAGCAAAATCCACCAACAGCTCAGTCTCCTGACGGGGAATCAATGCCGCCGCACTGACCTCCAGCTCAACGTCCCTCCAAGGGCAGCAACCGATCAAATGCTGAAGAGGAATGTGATGATCAAGATGTTGTTTCCAGATCATTGCCAACTGATCAAGGGATCGCTCAAGCAGCACTGAACGTCGTGGATCGAGATAAAGCTGCTGAAGATCGCTCCAGCGCAAACCTCCACCCAAATCAAGCAACCAGTCAAAATCAACAGCACGGCCTCCTTCAGCCAACTGCAAACGACGCCAGGCCAATAGCTCTGCTGCGCAAATCTCCAGCAATGCCATCGAAACAGGCTAGGCCAAACGCCAATGCAAACCAGGCTCTGCCACCACAACACCCTGCAACTCCAACTGAAGCAATTGTTCTGTCAAGCGCGCCGAAGACAGATTCAGACAGGTCATCAAATCCTCCAGGGACGCACCATCGCCAATGGCCTGTAACAGTGCTGTATCGCCATGCTGGCCGGCTCGTGAGCTAGGGCGAGAACCAGATAAATCAAAAGCAACCGAAGGAGAATGAACCGCCAGCGGACCAGTACCAAGTTGTTTTACAAGAGCTTCAGGGCTTAGCAAAGGGGAAGCCTGATCCAACAACAAAGCATTGCTACCGAGGGCCGACCATCGCCTTGCATCACCGGGCACGACAAACAGCTGACATTGCTGCTCTATTGCCCGCCGCGCTGTAATCAAGGCTCCACTTCTCTCGGGGCATTCGACTACGACCACAGCCTTTGCCAAGGCCACCAATAAGCGATTACGGGCTGCAAAACAACCGCGCTTGACCAAAGTCTCCCGGGGCTGCTCTGTGACTAGCAGCCCTTGAGCCGCGACCAGAGCTTGAAGGCCCTCATTCTGCCGGGGATAGACCTTCTGCAACGGTGTGCCCAGCACGCCCACAGGCGCACCACCGCCTTCCAAACAGCCGCGATGGGCAGCCGCATCAATCCCTTCTGCAAGGCCACTAATCACAGGCCAACCCGCTAGTGCCAAAGCACGACCCAATGCTTCAGCCACACGCAAACCATGGTTCGAAGGCCGTCGTGTGCCAACAATTGCTACCGCCCTACGGGCCCCAAGGCATCCCAAAAGCTCCTGCCGGCCCTGCCAAAAAAGCGCCACAGGAGGGCGCTTCAAGGCACGAACCCCTTCCGGCCAAAGCAAATCCACAGGCAACAAGACATCCTCCGGCACGTCGACACTTGGACAAGTTCCCCACCTGCTGCGGTGGAGGCTCAAGTCTTTGAACAAGGCTTTCGGCCAGGAGAGCACCTTGCTCAACCTTTCCTCAGGCCAAGTCCATAGCTCAGCCAGACTGACTTCGTGAGCCTTGCCTAGCGCCTCGAGGTCTCCCATTCGAGCAGCTCCAATCCCTGGACAGCGGCTCCAAAGCCACCACCAATGCCGACGCTCCACAAGCGAAATAGTACGTATGAACCAATGATCTTATAGGCGCGGCGCGGCCCCCTGTTGTAGTTGCCGTAAAGCACTCGCAAGAGGCTCTGGGGGTTGACGTAGCACCCGCCGCCTCGAGCCCATGACATTGAGCAGGACAAGATCCACCTGAGCATCAGCGACCCGATCCCCTGCCTCCGATGCAAAAACTGTGAACCAGGGCCATCGCACCCCATCGCAGGGCAGAGACCAACTCTCCAGCTCTACTACCTCACCATGGCGAAGCGCACGACGATAGTGAATCTCAAGACGCACCACAGGCATCTCGAATCCGGCTGCGGAGATGCGCTCATAGGGCAAACCTACCTGCGCCAAAGCCTCCACTCGAGCCTCCTCCAGCCATGCCACATAGGCCCCATGCCACATCACCCCAGCGTGATCTGTGTGCTGCGGCAACACCCTCTTACGCAGCTTCCAAGGCTGAGTCTTCTCACTCTTCATCAGCATGCTGAACTCCTAACTCACTCGCCATAGGCTGCTGCAAAGCCTGGTAAAGCTTGCAAAAGAACCTACTGACCAAGAACTAGCTCGAAGCAATGCTGAAAATGCTCTACCCGAACTGACCTTCCCAAGTTCAAAACAGCTGACATCTATCGGCTAAGTCTGGATGCCTGAAAGTTGTCCAGCTAGATAGTGGAACCCCATCAAAAGAGTTGTAAACCCTTCCCCGCCAAGACATTGGCAAGTTAATGAGAATCAGCCCCAACGCAATGGGAACACCCATCAAGCAGGGATGAATCAAAGCGAGGGTGGTCCAGATGGCGGTTGAAGAGAACGCAGATCTAGTTTCAATTGCTTGGGAGAGTCGCCAACAAGAACTGAGCAAGGGCTTTTGGGTCCTCGACAAGCTGGTTGGGAGTTCCGGTGAGCAACTTCACCTGAGTTGATGAAACCGCTTTAGTCCTGATTGACCAGGGCCAAGAACGCAGTTGAAACTGGAAAGCGGATGGCCTTCAAACCAGCAAGAAGTTGATCAGCTTTTGTTGCTGTTGGTCTGGATGTAAAGACCAATCAGAAACAACATCGGAACCGCTACGAACAGAAGGGTGGCTAGGAAGCCGAAGTTGTTTACAGGCATGGCCGCAGAGGATTACTCCGCGAAAGTATCACCCGCAAGCTACCCAAACTGCAATCTGCTCAAGCCTCGTCACCGGGCGTAGCAGCCCACGCCCTTTCAAAACCAGCTGAGATCACACCATCAAACCCCTCTGACTTCGAGGGATTTGATGGCCTATTAAGACAGCTTTTGCGCACGCGCCTCCTCAAGACGACTCTTGGCATTAAGCAGGGCTTCCTGTGGTCGAGTCACGACGATCACTGACGACATAACAATGGCCTGACAAGCAAGGCGCCAATTCTCAGGGCGGCGCTTGAGCTTGATTTCCTCAACCTCAGTTCGTGGTGAAAGCGCACCAACTTTGCTCTCCCCCTCAATTCCAACAAAACAAGTAATGCACTGACCACAACCTCCACAGTTCCCCAACTTTCCTTTCAGCCCGTAGAGCTCCATTCCCTCGCGCAAGGCAACCTCCCTGAGATTTTCGCCCTGTTTGCACTCAACATCTTTGCCTTCCCGGACAAAGCGAATGATGGGCATGGATCTGGAACGCAAAAGACAACCCATTTTGTCTCAAGCGCGGCATTGCAGTTTGTAACCAAGCCTGAATATCAGCAAAACCTCAGCCTGACGAAATCGATAGCCCTCCAAACCCACTCTTTTAAGAGCTATTCATGTATCACTACACGTTGCAGCTAGCGACAACCTTCTCCACACTTAATGGGGCACGTCTTACGATCTGCGGGTCTGGCTGCATTAGCAGCTTCGTTTCGTTCCCCCGAACCTGACCCATGGGATTGCCCTGGTATCGGGTGCACACGGTCGTTATCAACGACCCCGGCCGACTTCTGGCCGTGCACCTCATGCACACAGCCCTGTTAGCCGGCTGGGCCGGCTCCATGGCCCTCTACGAATTAGCCATCTTCGATCCTTCGGATCCCGTCCTCAACCCCATGTGGCGGCAAGGCATGTATGTCATGCCGTTCATGACCCGCTGCGGAATTACTGGCAGCTGGGGGGGCTGGAGCATCACCGGTGAAACCGGTGTTGATCCAGGCCTCTGGAGCTTCGAAGGTGTTGCTGCCGCTCACATCATCTTCAGTGGTCTATTAATGCTGGCCGCAATCTGGCATTGGACCTACTGGGATCTTGATCTTTGGCTAGATCCACGCACTCAAGAGCCTGCTTTAGACCTTCCAAAAATCTTCGGCATCCACCTGACACTTGCAGGTGCGGTTTGCTTCGGCTTTGGAGCATTCCATCTATCTGGACTTTATGGTCCAGGGATGTGGGTCTCTGATGCCTATGGACTAACAGGTCATATGGAAAACGTCGCTCCTGAATGGGGAGCGGCTGGCTTCAATCCATTTAGTCCAGGCGGCATTGTGGCGAACCACATTGCTGCAGGAATCTTTGGATTCCTTGGTGGCCATTTCCAAATGCTCAACCGCCCACCTGAACGGCTTTACAAAGCCCTTCGAATGGGCAATATCGAAACAGTGTTAGCCAGTGGCTGCGCGGCTGTTTGCGCTATCGCCTTCATCGTTTCAGGAACGATGTGGTATGGATCTGCTGCCACACCTGTTGAACTGTTTGGACCTACCCGTTATCAGTGGGACCAAAATTTCTACAGAACTGAAATCAACCGTCGTGTCCAATCAGCCATGGATGACGGCGCTACTGAAGAGGCGGCTTATGCCGCTATCCCTGAGAAGCTTGCCTTCTACGACTATGTAGGTAACAGCCCTGCAAAGGGTGGTCTATTTAGAGTTGGCGCCATGGTGAATGGCGACGGCCTTGCGACTGGCTGGCTCGGTCACATCTCTTTCCAAGACAGGGCAGGCAATGATCTCCAGGTCCGCCGGATCCCGAACTTCTTCGAGAACTTCCCTGTATTACTTGAAGATCAGAACGGCGTTGTTCGTGCTGACATCCCCTTCCGCCGTGCTGAAGCAAAGAATTCCTTTGAGCAGCAAGGCGTGACGGCAACCATCTATGGCGGTTCCATGGATGGGAAAACCTTCACTGATACCGCTGATGTGAAGCGTCTGGCTCGCAAGGCTCAACTTGGTGAAGCCTTTACTTTCGACCGCGAGACCTATGCTTCTGATGGTGTTTTCCGAAGCTCACCTCGAGGCTGGTTCACCTTTGCTCACGTCAACTTTGCGCTCCTGTTCCTGTTCGGCCACTGGTGGCATGCAGCTAGGACCTTGTACCGCGATGTGTTTGCCGGTATCGATCCTGACCTTGGCGACCAAGTTGAATTCGGTGTGTTCCAAAAGTTGGGCGACGCTTCTACTCGTCGCGTTCCAGGGCAAACTTAAGCCTTCAACAAGAACTACACCTTCAGCTGATCGACCCTACGGAGACTCTCAATGGATGCTTTTGCTTACACCCTCTTAATGACCCTGGTGGTTGCCACTCTGTTCTTCGCGGTTGCATTCCGTGATCCGCCGAAAATCGGCAAAGACAGTGGCAAATAAAACGCCAATCTCTTCAAAGCCCCGCTTCGGCGGGGCTTTTTTTGTCTTTAAGCACTTCTTACTCCAATCTCGATGATCCAAATAATCATGCAGTCTCATTGTCTCGCAAAGGATTTACGGCACTAAAGCCTGAGAATGCAGTTCAACAGGTCCTTCTCAAGGCTCGAATTACTGTCTAGACTTAGTTCACTAAATTTGGAGTCTTACGGGCATGCAATGCCCCTCCTGCCAAAACACTGATAGTCGGGTACTTGAATCCCGCGCTGCTGATGCCGGGCGAAGTGTAAGAAGGCGCCGTGAATGCTTACATTGCGACTTTCGCTTCACGACCTACGAACGCGTCGAAACTGTTCCAATCACAGTTTTGAAGCGTAATGGCAATAGGGAGACTTTCAATCGCAGCAAAATCCTTAATGGCCTTACTATGGCCTGTCAAAAAACCGGTCTCGAGCAAGACAGACTTGAGTCAATGGTGAACGAGCTTGAACTGCAACTTCAGCAACGAAGTGGGCGTGAAGTGAATAGTGCTGAAATCGGCGAAATGGTTTTGGACCAACTATCGGAAATGAGCGAGGTCGCTTACGTGCGCTTTGCGTCTGTATATCGTCATTTCCGTGGAATTAATGATTTCGTAGCAGCACTTGAAGGCATTCATGCCAACAAGGAACAGCTCGCAGCCGTTCGCTGAGAATAAGGAGTCAATCTGTAGAGTGATCCATTAATTCCGAAAGGTCGGCGGGCCACTCGGATTTCCTTGCGCACTGCCATAGGGCAGACCGCCATCCAACAATGTCTGCGACTCCTACTGAACAAGTTCAGGACTCTGCTGCTGAAAGCACTAGCAGCGAGCAGGTAATCAATACCGCTTCTGAAACAGCCGAAGCTGCCAATCAAGCCTTGGCTGAAGAAGACCTGAGCATTCCAGAGGATGTCCCAACAGCCGATGACCCGAGCAGCCGAGCAGCCAAAAACGACCTGAGTGGAGCTGGATTCACCCTCGATGAATTTGCATCGCTACTGAGCAAGTACGACTACAACTTCAAGCCCGGTGACATTGTCAACGGCACGGTATTTGCCCTTGAATCAAAGGGGGCAATGATCGACATCGGGGCCAAGACCGCAGCCTTCATGCCCCTTCAGGAAGTGTCGATCAATCGGGTCGAAGGACTCAGCGACGTCTTACTCCCCGGAGAGATCCGTGAGTTCTTCATCATGAGTGAGGAGAACGAAGACGGACAACTCTCCCTTTCAATCCGCCGCATCGAATACCAACGTGCATGGGAACGGGTAAGACAGCTGCAAAAGGAAGATGCCACCATCTACTCCGAAGTATTTGCGACCAATCGCGGGGGTGCCCTGGTCAGGGTGGAAGGCCTGAGAGGATTCATCCCCGGATCACACATCAGCACCCGCAAGCCAAAGGAAGAGCTTGTAGCGGACTTCCTACCTTTGAAATTTCTCGAAGTCGACGAAGAACGCAATCGCTTGGTACTGAGCCATCGCCGTGCTCTGGTGGAAAGGAAGATGAATCGCCTCGAGGTTGGCGAAGTCGTCATCGGCGCCGTTCGCGGCATCAAGCCCTACGGAGCCTTCATCGACATCGGTGGCGTGAGTGGCCTACTTCACATCTCCGAAATTAGTCACGAGCATATAGAGACCCCCCACTCGGTTCTTAACGTGAATGATCAGATGAAGGTCATGATCATCGATCTCGATGCGGAGAGAGGTCGAATTTCACTATCTACCAAGGCCCTTGAGCCCGAACCCGGAGACATGCTCACCGATCCACAGAAAGTCTTTGACAAAGCCGAAGAAATGGCCGCCCGTTACAAGCAAATGCTGCTCGAGCAAGCCGAAGAAGGCGAAGATCCAGAAGTTGTCCCCCTCGACTAATCCTGATCGCTAGCCCATGCCTCAACTGTTGCTGAGGGGGACGCCCATCGGCAACATCCAAGGGGTGCTGTTCGACAAGGATGGCACCCTTTGCCATAGCGAACCCCACCTGCTCACTCTGGCAAAAGGAAGAATCGAACAAGCCATTCGTAGGTTTCACCGAGGGAATGCCAGCGAAAGTGTGGTTTTCAAAATTCAGGAACTTCTCTCTGCTGCCTATGGACTCAACGCTGAAGGACTCGATCCAGGCGGAACCATCGCCGTAGCGTCAAGGCATCACAACCTAATCTCCACAGCAACGGTGTTCTGTCTGCTCGGAGAAGGCTGGCCACAGGCTCTTGCTCTGGCCAATGAAGTGTTCGCAGCTGTGGATGCTCTTGAGAATGAAGTGCCCTGCCTAGCAACAACGAGAACTCTGCTACCAGGTGCCCTTTCGCTCTTGCAAGCACTGCGACAACAAGGGGTGATCTGCGCCGTGATTAGCAATGACAGCGCCTCAGGGATTGAAACCTTCCTGAACCAAAACAATCTTCATGACACGGTGACCGAACTCTGGAGCGCTGAGCATCAACCAGCTAAGCCCAATCCAAATGCCGTCAAAAGACTCTGCCATTTAATGGGATTAGCCCCCTCCCAGTGCGCCTTGATTGGTGATGCCGATTCCGATTTACAGATGGCTCGCCAGGCTGGTATAGGTCTCAGCCTTGGTTACATGGCCGGCTGGAATCAACCCCCAACACTGACGAACTACCACCACCTCATCCACCACTGGAATGATCTAGTCGTCAAGGCAGACCCTAAAATTACGCATAACTTCAGTTCTCCATGAGCCGTTACGTCTTCACCTCTGAGTCCGTCACAGAAGGGCATCCCGACAAGATCTGTGATCAAGTGAGTGATGCCGTTCTAGACGCCCTACTCGCCCAAGACCCGAGCAGCCGAGTTGCCTGTGAAACAGTTGTCAATACAGGGCTCTGCCTCATCACAGGCGAAGTGACCTCAAACTCCCAGGTTGATTTCATCCATCTTGTTAGGAACGTAATCCGCGAGATTGGCTATAGCGGTGCTCGTGCAGGTGGGTTTGATGCCACCAGTTGCGCCGTGCTCGTTGCCCTGGATCAACAATCACCAGACATCGCCCAAGGGGTTAATGAAGCCGACGACCATTCAGGTGATCCTCTTGACAAGGTGGGAGCCGGAGACCAAGGGATCATGTTTGGCTACGCCTGCGACGACACCCCTGAGCTGATGCCCCTACCCATCAGCCTCGCCCATCGCCTTGCCCGTCAACTCGCTGCAGTCCGTCATGACGGGTCTCTGAGCTACTTGCTACCTGATGGAAAGACCCAAGTCAGTGTGGTCTATGAAAACGACCGTCCTGTCGCGATCGACACGATTTTGATCTCCACTCAACACACCTCGGAGGTAGAGGGCATCTCGGATGAGAATGGAATCCGTGAGCGGATCACTCAAGACCTCTGGACCCATGTCGTAGAACCAGCGACTGCTGACCTCCCCCTCAAACCCAATCGTGAGGCGACCCGCTTTTTAGTCAATCCAACCGGTAAGTTTGTGGTCGGAGGCCCACAGGGGGATGCTGGCCTTACTGGCCGAAAGATCATCGTAGATACCTACGGCGGCTATGCCCGCCATGGTGGTGGAGCCTTTTCCGGCAAAGACCCAACCAAAGTGGACCGCTCTGCCGCCTACGCCGCACGATTTGTGGCCAAGTGTCTTGTAGCAGCAGGCCTCGCTCAACGTGCAGAGGTGCAACTCAGCTATGCCATTGGCGTGGCTAAACCCGTCTCGATCCTAGTGGAATCTTTTGGCACCGGAAAAGTGACGAATGACGAACTCACAGCCTTGGTGCAAGACCATTTTGACCTGCGACCTGGTGCCATCATCGAACAATTCAAGCTGCGACAGCTGCCTCAGCAACGCGGAGGACGGTTCTACCAAGACACTGCTGCCTATGGCCACTTCGGCCGCCCTGATCTAAAGCTTCCCTGGGAAGACGTTACGGACAAGGCCTCCACTCTGCTGCAAGCAGAGGCCCAACAACAAAAACAGGGCAGCAGCCTCTAGAAACCCCATGCCTAACTCGTCCCTGGCGCTCGGCATCGACCTTGGCACCAGCGGCGTACGGCTTGCCGTGCTCAACGAGCACGGCAAGCTGATCCACACAAGTACAGCGGACTATCCAAAAGGGCTTGAGATCCCTGAAGACTGGAAAACCTGCTGCATGGAACTGATTCGGGCTTTGCCCACCAACCTTCGGCTGGCCCTGAGGGCATTAGCCGTGGATGGCACATCAGGAACTCTGCTGGCCTGCGACCACACTGGCACAGCCCTTAGCAGAGCCCTTCCATACAATCTGAGCTGCCCGGAGCAAAGGCAAACACTCATCTCCCTTGTATCCCATGGAGAACCAGCCTCAAGTGTGAGCAGCAGCTTGGCAAGGGCTCTACGACTAATCAGCACCCATGGCCAAAGCGTTCTGCTACGCCATCAAGCGGACTGGATCAGCGGCTGGTTGCTAGGCAATTGGTGCTGGGGAGAAGAAGGCAACAACCTGCGCTTAGGCTGGGATTTAGTCAATCAGACCTGGCCTGCCAGCATTGCCGAAACAGCCTGGCGGGCAGCACTTCCTGAGATCGTAAGCAGCGGCAAAGTTCTGGGTACGGTGGCACCTGAGCAGTCCCAAAGCCTTGGCCTACCGAAACAACTCCTCGTAGTAGCAGGGACCACCGACGCCAATGCTGCTGTTTTAACTGCCAATGCAGGTCCCGACGACGGCATCACCGTGCTGGGCAGCACCCTTGTGCTGAAACGTTTTACGGAAGGTCCAATCCGTGGTGCTGGCATCACCAACCATCGCGTTGGCGGACGATGGCTCTGCGGCGGAGCCTCCAATGCCGGTGGCAGCGTCCTTCGACAACTGTTCAGTGATACCGAGCTCAAAGAGTTAAGCCGCCAGATCAATCCAGAGTTCAACAGTGGTCTAATGCTGCGCCCTCTTCCCGGCCCCGGCGAACGCTTCCCAATTGACGATCCCACACTCGAACCACAGCTAACTCCACGACCTGTGAGCGATTCCCTCTACCTCCATGGCCTGCTGGAAGGCCTCGCACACATCGAATTGCAAGGCTGGCAACGTCTCAAAGAACTTGGCGCGCCCCCTCCCAAGCAAGTGATCAGCCTGGGAGGGGGAGCACGCAATCCCCAATGGCGTCGATTAAGAGAACGGATCCTTGGCATACCCGTCAAGACTTGCACCAACCCACCAGCTGCCGGAGTAGCCCGTCTGGCCTTGCAAGCGATCTCTCCTCAACACAACTTGGTTAGTACCAAGCAAGAATCGGATCAACAGCTCTGAATGGTGCTAACCAAATGTCATGACCACATTTTGACTGGACTGGTTGTCATGAAGAAAAGTTCAATGAGCTTCAATGTGATCGAACTAGAGATACTTCCTTCTTTAACAGCGCTTTGACTAACTCCTATTGGTAAGAGCTCACTTCAGGCTCTCCAATCTCTAGTCTCAAAATTTCCAACACCACTGCTGATGAGCTCCGACCCCCTCACCCCTGATGTCAGTGCACGCATCTGTCGCCACATGAATGGCGACCATGCCGAGGCAGTCATGAATTATGCGCGTTACTACGGAGGAATTAAAGACCCCCAAACAGCCAAGATGATTTTAATCACCTCGGAAACGATGGAACTTGAAGTCGATGGGGATGCCTTAGAGATCAAGTTCGACCACACCCTCACCGATAGTGAAGATGCCCATCACACTCTGGTGGCCATGCTGAAATCCATGCCGAAATCATCTGGCTGATATGGCCTCATAAGGGAACCCTGCCATAAGAGCGAGGGGAATCCTTGTTTCAGAAGCTGAACTGCATTGCTTTCATCCCTGATTCGAGCAGGTCATGCCCTGCTCATGCAACCCCAGTGCCCCATCTGCCGGGCAACGATCACCTCAGAGGCCGAGTCTTCCAAGCCTTGCCTGAACTGTTGCATGAAACTCGATCTACCAGCCGATGGCTTAAGAGGCCTAAGTCCCCTGAAATGGCGAACTCTGGGTTGGTACAAAGGTCATCTCCGCCGACTGTTGTTGAATCTGCGTCGCGATCGGAAGCTGTCAGCGATCCACGCCTTAGCAAAACTGCTGACCCCGCTCGTCCCCATCAACGCTGTGCTGGTCCCGATTCCGAGCTGGAAAAACCTAAACCGAGCAAATCCTTTACCCCAGCTTCTGGCCAGTGGCTTATGCCGTCCCTGTCATGGCCTCTTACGCCGCCGCTATGCAACCGTGGGACAACACCATCTCGACCGACAGCTACGCCAACGAAATCAAATTCATTCATTCGAGGCGGTGCCAGGCCTTAGCAACAACTCAACTGACTGGTCCTTTCATCGGGTTTGGATTGTGGATGACATCCTCACCACCGGTGCCACAGCTCCGGCAGCCAAGAATTGCTTGCAAAATCTTGGCCTGACTGTAGGCGGTGTTGTCTGCCTGGCCAAAACTCCTAAACATCAATCCTCTCAACTATCACAAACGTGATCTTGATAATCAACCCTGTTTTAAAACAATATTTAAGGCTGGATGAATTGCTGACAGCTCAAAATCATTGCACCCCTTGGAAGATTATCGAGCGAAAAACAATGACAACCATTTTCATCGCTAATTATCTTGAGATCATTCAAGCGTTGATGCATTTTTGACTTTCGCCCTGATGCTGCCAAATAACACTACTCTGGTGGATTACATTCTGCCAATCGAGAGAGCAAATCATCTTTATCGCCCCAGGGATTCTGGCTAGGCATGAGCGAATCTGCCACGACCAGCATCCGATCGCTTACATTATAAAATCTAGAATGATCTACATAGCACCAAGACTAATCGGCAAACCGCAAAGATACAGATCGAAAATCAGAGCGTTCACGCTCACATAGAGGAGGGTTGACATCAGTTAGGCCCACCTAATAGCAATGCAATATCACCATTATCGAAATCACCAACGCCAACCATTCGACTCAAGATCGAAGTGCCAATTCGACCGCCACTACTGGTAAGTCTGGCACCAAAATAGAAACTAAAACAACGAAGTAGCATGAAAATGCAATGATTTTTAGATGAGGCAGGCCCACAGAGATGAGCCACGAAAGGATTCCTCCCCAGATACTGCTGCGATCAAACAGCCAATTCAAACCTCAGCGATCCCAAGCCTCTAAAGCTTCCACAAACCTCTTCTGATGGCCCAACCATTTAGGGGCAAAATCAATCCGCCCAGTTTCCAAATGGATGCACAGCCAATGCCCTAATCAAGGTATTGCTGAGCAAAGATAATTCTGGCAGAGAAGTCCAACGATTGGCAGAAGGGTTAAAGAGATATCCCGAGCAATAGATCATCCACCGAGAACTTGGAACAATTCCGATGACTGCAGCAAACGCCAGCACGGCTCAGGCCAGGCACAACCTTTACCCTCAATTAAAAGCGCATAGGGCAGGGAATGCAGAAAGCCAACAGAGCGACAAGATCAACTGCTCGAACACGACACCGAGCCAAACCGGCAGCCTGAGCAAGCATGAGAATTCCTCTCGCAAGATGGGCCAACCAGGAGGAAACACGCAGGCTGATAGCGCTTTATCCAACAAACTGCCCCCAGCCCCCGAGCATCAAGTCATAGAAGGGAGGGTGTGAGTCGGTTTTCAGCTAATCGAAGATGGAAAGAGCTGCGAGCTAAAACGCCTGGATCACAGTGCGCAGCTCATCACCCCAAAGACTAGAGCGATCGATCAGGCACAAGGCGTTGATGGCAAAAAACAAGCTCACCATCAACGCAGGGACGACAACGCCAGTGCTGAACTACTGATGACCTTTGGACTGCCCCCTCAAGCATCATGCTCATCGCCGCCAAGACGCGATTGGGTTTGCACCACAGCAAGGTTGTTGACCCAGCGGCCTAAGGCAATGATTTCATCGCCACCCTGGCAAGACTTTGCCTCACCCAGTGATTTAAGATTCCGAGGTCGCGAACGCGACGGGCCGGGATAGCTCAGTTGGTAGAGCAGGCGACTGAAAATCGCCGTGTCCCCAGTTCAAATCTGGGTCCTGGCATCAATTTAAGATGCCCATTGCCGTGTCTTTCTCTCCGTCCAACGAAAAGAGCGACCGCCTGTTCAATAATGCAGACAATTTTGCGATGACATTTGATGAGGCCTGGAAAAACTATCAGTCTAAAAAAGGGGAGAATAAGCTTAGTCAGGAGACTAAACTAAATCTAGTCCTAGACACCATCAAGGACCATCCATTCCTATTGGGATCTCCATCCATTGCCAAAGAAGTGGCTAAATTTCGCATCCGACTTCTTGATCTGATCTAAAACATAGATCAGACTGAAAGCAGATTTGTTTGCGCATCCTCCACGCATTGAGTATCGCCAACATCATCGCCAAAAGTCCCATCCCCATTCTCAAGACCCTGATCAACATTCCCCTCTGCCTGGAAATCTTCTGTCTTCAAATTAAAGGCTTGGTCTGATTCACTATTCTCAGGCTTAACCTCTTTAAGGATATGACCTTCTGATGAAATAGCGTAAGTGAGGTTGAACGAAGTTCATCGATCTGGATCAACATCTAAAAGCCCCTGCAGGTGCCTCACGCGCTCCTCACTATCAACAAGGAGCTTCTCAGTGGCCTCATGGCAGCCATCATCTTTCACAAATTGACTACTCTCAAGTATCGCGACCCTTTCTTCAAGCTGAAGTAGCCTCAAAATCAAGGCCTCACTCAACTGACTCAAACCCTGCAGTTGCTTACTAAGCAACTTTTCAAAAGAGGCCTGGTTTTCACTGACCGTCATCAGATATTTCCTCCCAGAAAGAATCTTGCCGATGGTATCGGTGCCAAGCTCGCTGTCCATCTCAGAAGCTTCAACGAGGCAAAGTTGGTGTCATGACATCTTCTACAATTGCTACCACGAGACCAAGAAAAGCTTGAGCAGGCGAAGCAAGCAGCGATTGGCTGGGAGCGTAATTTTCCAGAGATTAGATAGAGCTTGTTGCAATTAGGGCAATCGCCTGGGTCAATGGCCCGGCAGCGAAATCAAACCAGATGGCTCGCAAGTATTTATACCTAAAGGGCTCCTGATTGCTCTTCTCCTCTCGCCTGCTAGCGACTGACAAGGGTGAATCTATAGGTTGATGACCTTATATCCAAGCCAAAAAAATCATGAAGCCATGCAAACTGAAAACAATTAAAGATTTTGGCTTCCAGCTCACAGGAAGACACCTCTTGCTTGTTTATCATGGCCAAAGGGAATTGATTTCCCTGCAAACCATTGAGCTTCTAAAGGGCTAAAGCCTGAACTTTCCATCACCGTCGTTCCCCATGCCTCTGTTTCGCCCCCCTTCAAGTGAACAACCCGGTGATCAATCTGCCCTAACCCCCTCAGGGAAAGAAATTCCCATGGCGATGTCGATGATGGTTGACTCCATGGTACGCATGATTCAAAAAGCCAGTGGCAATCAGCCAAGTGTTAAAAACGAAGACTCAAACGAATCTCTTGATGAACATTGAGCAGTTCGTTGATCAAAGTGAAGGTACATGGCGGTCAATGCGAAGTAGCCATTCACTAGCCTTCCAACAATTTGAGGAAGTGCTAAGCGAGATTCGCATCCAAAAGGTGAATACCGAAGAGCCGGAAGTTATCCAACTCCTCAAGTCCACGACAAGTCTCAACAGAATGCCCGTATCGCCGTTCAAAATGGAATGGCAAGCTGAAAGTGACTGGGAGCCAAATGCACAGTCAGACGTTACATCGGGCTCATGCCTTTTAATACCTATCCCAAAAACCCATGAAAAAGGGGTGATCTTAAGAAGTATGGGCTATGCAGAAGCTGAAAAAGCTGTCTCAAATTACGAATTCCTATCAGACGGGACTTGCCTGCTGATGACCAAATATGGACAATCTATTGCTGAAGAGAGAATCTGGTTTGTTTCCAAACACATTCGGTGCCGGTCATCTGTTCTACGAACATCAAAAGGCTCAGGCGTACTGCAAACATCTTTTGCCTCAGAAGTGCGCAGGCTAAAAAACTAAAGGATCAACAAAAAAAGATGCGTCAGAGTTCATTACTGCGTTTCGCTAAAACATTAGCTTCTCACTACAGCAACAAGCAGCAAGCTCAGAAAGATCCAATCAACTTTGCCAGAATCAATATCTACTTTAGGCCACTATTATGGGATGTATTTCAAGGGCCTGGATTTTATTCAGAGCAAAGTTATGACTATGATCCCTGGCGTCCTTATCGCCAGGGCGTACATAAATTACTAGCAAGCAAAGAAGCATTCATATTGAAGAATTATAGTTTGCAAGAACCTAAGCGCTTGGCTGGCGCAGGGTTTTACCCTGACCTGCTCAATCACCTATGCGCTGATACGCTCCTTCCGCGACGCGGCTGTGCTATGCACTTCAAGGAAGTCAAACCAAACCAATATCGAGGACAAGTTGAACCTGGTAACGAATGCCTAGTTCCTCGCAACAACACCATGACTTATCTGGTCAGCGAGGTGGAGTTTGATGAAAAAATTTGGATTAGTCGAGATCGCGGATTTGACCCAAAAACACATGAACAGCTCTGGGGCTCAAAGCACGGTCCACTTCACTTCCAACGTATTGTAAATCTAGGCGATCATCTTAACGAAAGCTGGTTGCGCTCTGCCTCACAATGAATTAACACATCCAAGAAAATAGTGATGTGTCGTGAGACTGAAATAACAAGACGGAGAGACACCTTGACAGTTCAATGCCTATATCAACTATCCCATGCACTCACATCCTGCTTTCCAGGCCTACTAAGCCATTACCGTTTTTTTACTTTGCAAAAGCCAGGCCTCTCGAACACTTAGAAATAAGAGCATGAGGGAATTGATCGGCGTAATATCTTGATAGTTGACCAGCAAAATAATAATAAATAAAGTGCTAAATCTATAATCAATACTACTGTTTAAAATTCACGAGCAAGGCGAGTCAGCAAAGAAGAATACCCCTAAGTTACAGGAGGAGAAGCCCCGATACGATTCATCTCAAGACTGTTAACCTTAGCTCGAACAAAGCGATGTGGGTCCTCCTTATTTCTAGCCACATTCTCTACCAATGCGCCCCATTCTTCTACATGAAGTAAAGGCTCAATAGCCAATAATGCTGCATATCGACAGGCCCAGTAAGGAGACTTACCTGGGTTCAGCCATTGAGACAAATAGGAACAACCAATCTCGGGGCTATATTGCATCAGTGTGAGAATGGACGCCGGTTTGAATTTAATAAAATCAGGCCAACGCCTATCAAGTGCAAAAAAACATAAATCCTGAATTTTCTGTTGTGCTGTTTCCGGCCAATCGGTCATACATCTAAAAAGAAGCATAAAGAAATAGAGCGCGCCATAATCCTTCTCGGCTCGTTCCCAGCATTTCAACAACAAAGGCCAAAGCTCTTTTGGATTATGACTACGCAAGGTCTGAACAGCAAGATAACAGCGACTGAAATCAGTCGCGAATAGTTCCTCTATCAAGAAGGCATCTGTAGGAGATTCATCATAATGATGCACGAGATCAAGATCATCTGGGTCATCACGCATCAGCCCATCCAAAATAAGCAACAGATCAAGACCATTCTGCTGCCCCACCTCTTCAGGCCAAAGTGCATTCAAGGCCCGCATTCGAAAGGTCGGAGATACAGGTGCCCTTAACGTGGCCTTAAGTAAGTCAAACTCCCCTGCATCGATAATATCCTGAATTGCAAGATGCCGATCCATCTGAACAGGAAGGGCAAGATGCAACTCCAGCTCCACCAATCGAGCTCTTTGCCCACAAAGCTTAAACACTGCAGCAAGAGCAGCACCACTAACCCCAGGGTTGGCATCATCCTGCAAAGACTTAATTCTTGGAGCCGCTGAAACCACCCCAAGACAAGACAGGCTCTGAATCAACACGCGCCGATGCTGCTTGGGATCATCTAGCAAAGACATCATGAGTTGATGTAGGTCAGGATCCTGACAATCCAACTCTTGTAGTGCCCAAGCCGAAATCTCAACCAAATATGGATCACTGCTTGTGAGGCAGCGACCAATGGCAGGAATTGCAGCGGTACATCGAAGACGAGCCAAGCCCTCAACGGCCTTTTTACGGGCAATCACAACAGGAAATTCAGAGGACTCTGACTCAATCAGGCGCAACAAGGCCCGTTCAGTCATGGGTCCAGGGAATTTGCTTAGGTGAAAGGCTGCCTTGTAGTAATCACTGGCCAACTCCAACTTATTGATAGGCGTACAAAGAATCTTGAGAGCCTCTTCCTGGCTGAGAGATGGAAGATTATCGAATGGGCTCTTCAGCTCTTTCACTAGATCAGAATATGAACGATGAGCAAGGCCGAAAGGTTGACCAAGTCATTACTCTGGAACACTGCATTCCTATCTCAGTCCTCTTTTAAGAAATATTAGACAATCGTGAACTCTGCTTTTTTGCAAAAGGTGCTGGCATCACATTAGAGGCATGCCTCCTGAACGAAGCTGGAATAGAAAAGTATCGCTACTCACTGATAATGAATCAGAGGGTCAATAGAAGCGGTATTCATTGAAATACCTAAGCACCAAATTGATCCTTATCATCTTGACAAGACCCTCAAAAACCTCTCAATCAATCGTTTTCTTACATAGCAAATCAGCCTCAGTATTGATTACGGAATGACTCTTTACAACTGACAAAGAAGCCAAATATCTACCCCAATTCAACATAAAAAACACTAGCCAGATTTCAGTAAGCACAATGTGATAGACGCTTCGAGCGAAGATGCATTCATTAAA
This sequence comes from Prochlorococcus sp. MIT 1306, assembly GCF_047304515.1. Lineage (NCBI taxonomy): Bacteria > Bacillati > Cyanobacteriota > Cyanophyceae > Synechococcales > Prochlorococcaceae > Prochlorococcus > Prochlorococcus sp. MIT 1306. The sequence goes on from NZ_CP138959.1 coordinate 1,630,059, forward strand.
GAGGTGGAAAAATCATAATACAATGCATCGGTAAATTCATGAGTTGATATTGCTAGCTGTTCAGGGTTAGGAGCTTCTGTTGCTACTAGAACGATAGCTTAAATAATGGTTGATTGATTCAGCCAGAAAAGCTTACTTCTATCTCTTTTCCCTAATGCGACAAAGCAGAAAAATAACAAATAATGCCCAGAGCTCCATGGATAGCCACTAAAAGAATCATTAGCCAAAGAGCAAAACAGTAGGCTCAAAGCCAGGGTAGCAGGAAATCTATGTGCCAATTGAGGCCGCAAAGTATTATCGACTTGTCCATTCCTTGTCGACAAAGAAATCTACCATCATTTGCTTAATGAAAATGCCGTGCTATTGCCTACCCAATTGAACTCATTTATCAATAGCTCACGTAGATCAGCCTCAACCAAAGAAGCTATTTCTGCTTCCGTACTACAACCTGTAGCTTTTGATTCATCCATATGAGTCATATTGATCAGCAATAAAACATGTTTTGAGATAGAAAAGCTGTGGGAATAAGCAAGGGGTTCCATTCTATGGAAATAGAACGCAGGGCTAAAACTCTTAGGAGATTGACTGATATACAATCTGGGAAGGACTCGAGGCTTGCGCAAGCATTGGTAATAGCCTTAAAAACAAGGCAAACTTTCAACCATCCAACAAGGGGACTGGAGTGCCTCAATAATCAATTTTGACTCTGAATAATCAAGCGTCACTGAACAGTTTATCGTCACTTTACTTACCACTATTACATCGACAATTCAATAAACCCAAAAAAGGGAGCCTCTAATGGCTTCAGATCAATGACATTAAAGACCCTTTTAGCTTCTATCAACATCCTGAGGCTATTCTAGCTAATAGTAATTATCAAGCTGTTGGAATCCACAATCTCAAGCACACCCAAACTTAACTGCTCAGGAAGCAAACCAAACACAATCCTAGGCTCCTTTCAAGGTCAAAAAAAATATCACAATGGCTCTGACCATGCCTTTAACGAAGGCATGGCAGCCAACCTTCACAAAGCAATCAGGATGGCAAGGGGGGTTAACTAACTTCAACACTAAAGAAACACGGCGAAAATTTTCGGCCAAGATCCTCCCTAGAAAAATTCCAAGAGAGTGAAGGAACAATTTCTACTTAACGCCAAAATCCTGCACAATTCACAAACGTCATCATGGTCATGTTGTTATTCCCTTACCGTTCTATCGGGCAGGTTTGCATAAGGGCCTGAACCATCAAAACTGTGGATCACTCGGCTCTAGTGCCTACCTTGCTCACATCGATAATGCATGCATTCTCTTCTCAAGTCGACAACATTGACACAGGACCAACCCTTCAGCATCAATACTGACGAGTCGTTGCTGAATGAAGACGAAGCCGCTGAACTGGCCGATGAATTAAAGGCTCTGCTCAGACGTGGAGACACACCGAAAGCCGATGCAGAGCAGATTCAACGCATGGTGTCTGGTCTTGGCGATCATCGAGGATTGCTTCGACGTACTTTTGCAGAAAGTCTCGGCGTCGTAGGCAAGGCAGCGGTGCCAGCACTTTGTGTGGCCCTACACAAGCATTCCAGTGCCACGGTGAGGCGCGCCGCCGCAAAGACCCTCAAACTGGTTGGCGATCCAAACACCTTGCCAAATCTCCTCGAGGCCCTTCTCAACGATCCAGACCCTGTCGTTCAAGGATCAGCAGCAGGAGCCATGGCGATTTTTGGTGCAGATGCAGTAGAGCTCCTGCTAGAGGTAATCATGAATCCCAACAGCACAGCAATGCAATGTGGATTCGCTAGCTGGGGGCTGGCCTTTGTGGGAGCGCAAGCACCTGATGCTCTTCGCAATGCAGCCCAATCCGACCATGCAGAAATTAGAGCGGCAGCCATCGCAGGCCTGGGAGAGCAAATACAAGCCTTGGGTGATACGGATGCTCGAGAGCTTCTCCTAGGAGCTTTAGTTGACCCTGCAAGCGATGTGCGGGCTGAAGCCACCATATTGCTTGGCAAGCTACACGAACCATCCTGGGCACAGCCAATGTTATTGGCAAGGCTCGATGATTTACACCCTCAAGTCCGAAAGAATGCTGCCATGTCTCTAATGAAACTGAAGGCAACGGAAACACTCAATGAACTGCTTGAAAAAAAGTCTGCAGAACAAGATGAAAGCGTCAATAGGATTCTGCAATTAGCAATTGATCAGCTTTCGAGCGAAGATCTAAAAAACCATAATGATGAAAGCTAGTCATTATTTAGTACTGGGATTGCCTGCATTACGTTGCTCTAATGTATTGAGAGCATCAATCACGCTCCCTCGCAACAAATCATCAATTAAATCGTCCGCCTGAAGCTCTTTCAAGCAAGCTTCAGCCGCAGGAACATCAACTTCCCCAAGAGCAGTTACTGCAATAGCGGCCAGCAAGATATTCTTACTTTTGCAACTCTGTAGCAGAAGTGGAAACCCCTGATTGCCGAGAAGAGATAAAAGCGGAACCACTGTAAGTATTAACTCAGGAATATCATCCTGTAGAGCCAATTCGACAACCTCCATGGCCTCCTTTGGGAAGGCTTCACCAGGGAACTTAACTGCCACTTGCACAAAAGCCTTGAGACAACTTGTGCGAACTATTCTATTCTCACTGGCATGAAATATCTGCACCAAAGGGAGCAAGGAGCGTCTCCCAAATACACCAAGGGCTTTTACAGATGCTCTTCTAAGTTCAATATCCGTCTGATCCAGATTGGCCAGCAGCCTAGGCATTGACTCCTCAGGCCAGTAGCGAGACATTTTCAAATAAGCTTCTTCTTTGATTTGTGGATTTGGATGAGCAAAGTCATCAAATAAATCCTCAAGATCAGGCTTGCAGTTTTCATCTTTGCTCATGTATGTAGGCTCAGCACATCTCAAGTCACTAGCAATAAGAGTAATTCAGAAGAGCTTGGTGGAGATCTTCAAATTAAATAGATTCCCAATACTTTTACAGACAAGGACAACCAAGCCAAAAAACAAGCTACACAGACCTTGAGAAGTAGCCGCCTAAAGGCATTGAGGTTCAGGAGAGAGCATTAATCAGGTAGTTAAGAAGGTCCTTAAACTCGTTAGCAGCTTGCTGATCCATATCACGAGGAACACATACGCGCTCACGGATGTAGCTAAAGGCCTCGATGTAGGCAGAAGTAGGGATACCAAGTGTGCGAAACACTTCTCGAACACCGGCAATACCCCACTCATCAAGAGGGCCAGTGCTACCTGCTATCAAGCAATAGTTAATCAGGCGCAAGTAGTGGTTGATATCTCTTGCACACTTGTCCCGAGTTGCAAGATCATACTTACCATCGCTGTAAACAGCTTTAAGTGCATCAGCAGTCACATTGTCTATGCCAGAAGCCAGCTTCTCAGCAGCTTCCATGCGCGCAGCCGCACGATCGAAGGATGCCTTGACAGCTTTAAGGTCACTTATATCAGGGAAACGACCTGCTGCATCTGCTGCAGTGATCACTGTTGTGACAGCAGATTTCATCGTGTGATTCCCTTTATGGAAGTGTGATAATTAAATTGGAGAAGATTACGAATGATTCAGCTCAGGGAACTGATCACACGATCAAAATAGGAAGCAGCTTCTGCAGCAATGCCCTGGCAGTCAGAACCCTTACCAGAGATGCCCTGGAAAGCAGAGGGACCAGAATTTGTATCAGTAATGATAGCGACAGTAGCGGCCTTCATGATCTCAACAGCACGAACTGCGTTCTTGATAGGCACGCCCAGCGCGTCGTAGGTCTCTTTGAGACCATTGAGGCAACGATCATCCAGAACAGATGCATCCCCAGCCAAGAGGGCGTAACTGACATAGCGGAGGATGATCTCTCCATCGCGCAAGCAAGCAGCCATGCGGCGAGTGGGATAGCAGTTACCGCCAGGCTGGGTCATGCCTGTGTTCTCGCAAACCATGCCGCTCACTGCATCCGCTGCAATACAAGAAATGTGTTGCGCGATTGCATTAGTTGCATCGATTCGAATGTTGGCATCCGCAACGTGCTGACGAAGAGAAGCCAAATCGGCACTGCCGAGGCATGCCCCTTTGGCATCAGCACCAACTACAGCGCGAGAGAATGCGTCAAGCATTGGCAAGCCGGACAGGACTGGGGGTTAGGGAGCTTCTGAACCATTAAGGGAAGACTCCAAAAGCTAGATGGACATTACCACTTGCATATAAACCTCTTAATGCGGGTGACGCCTTAAGAAGCCTGCATTAAAGCGGCAAGACATTTGCGCTAATGGGTTTTGCCCCCCTTGATTGGGCTGAAGACGAAAGCAATCGTAAGCCTCTATACCGAAACCCAGCCAATCAGCAAGCAATCACGCAACGGTTCGTCACTGAAGCATCCACGCAGCCAAGACACACTGCTTGATTAAACTTTTGGACTTCGGCACTCCTACAGAATCCAAGCCAACCAGAGCAGAAGCAAGCCATGCAAGGCTTCATTGAGTTGCGTTGATCATTGCTCAAAAAGCTCGATGTTGACCTCCTCTAAAGGGGTTCTCTTACTTGAAATGATGCTTAAATCTTCAAGTGTAGGCTTAAAGATGAGTTCTTAAAACCAATGCCTGAAGCCACACGAGAAGAGCTACAGGAGACCATTGGGGATCTCAACGACTATCGCAAGCGATTACGAAATGAAATTATCTCAATTGGGCAAAAGCTAAGGATGCCTCAAAAAAAGATCGACGCCTCATTAGCCGAACATACCGAATTGCAGCGAATCGACTTGATTCTCACTGAGCTCGTCGCACAGCGTGATCAGAATTAATTCAGCCTCATTGCCGTTGAATCCTGTTCAAGTGCGAATCCTTCTTTTAAGGTCTTACTGAAACTGCCATTTAGCCTCCTAGGGTCAATCAAGACATCCGACTTCAAGCACCTTGGCGGTAGCCCTTGCGAGCCAATTGAGAGAAGGCACCAAGGCCGCCCACACGATGGCCGAAAACACTGGTTTCGTGAGCTGTTTCCTTAAAGGTGTGGTTGATCAGTCCAGTTATCGCATGCTGGTGGCTGATCTCTATTTCGTCTACTCCGCATTGGAAGCAGAAATCGGCAAGCTGCGTGAGCAAAAGCATCCGGTGGTGGCACCTGTTGGCTTCCCCGAGCTCAATCGCTGCGAGGCCTTAGAACAAGATTTGATTTTTTATTTCGGCAGCAACTGGCGCAATCTGGCCAAGGCAACGCTGGCGGCTGAGGAGTATGTGGCCCGTATTCACACGTTGGCTCAGGAGTCGCCTGAGTTACTGGTGGCTCATCACTACACCCGCTATCTCGGGGACCTTTCAGGCGGTCAGATTCTCAAGACCATCGCCCAGAAGGCCATGAAGCTAGGGGGCAATGACGGCGTGCGTTTTTATATCTTTGATGACATTGAAGACACCAAAGCGTTCAAGACTCTGTACAGCGCCACCCTTGATAGCCTGCCGATCAATCAGCAGACCGCCGAGCGCATGGTCAAGGAGGCAAATATGGCCTTTCACTGCAATATGGCCATGTTCAAGGAGTTGGAAGGCAACCTAGTGGCTGCAATTGGAAAGGTCCTGTTTGGATTCCTCACGAGCCGCCAACGAGGCGGCAGCACTGAGGATGCGGTGGCCTAAGAGGAAAGCAAGAGGTTGACGGAGAATCAACGCCTTCAACTGGTCAACACTTTCAACCTGGCTGAGGATGAAATGCTTGCGATCACCAGTCCCTATAAGACCACTCTGGAGATCGAACAATCTGGGTATGTGATTGGCCTATTCATCAAACATGCCATGAACCATCAAGCCACTGATCTTGAGAAAATCTTCAACTCAGCCCAAAGAAGTGAGGGGTCACATTTAGATGTTTGACCCATTACTTGAGAAACTGCACTCCAGCATCCGAATACAAGGCGGAGAAATTGCAGCAGTTCCTGATGGTCTTAGGGAATGTCGAAACGAGAAAAAAAACAGCTTGATTCGAAGTTGGCTCTGGCAGGTACCAGGGTTCCGTCGCTGGAGGGTCTCGCGACTCGATGCAGGGGAAAGCCTTCAGGTCCTCAACTCAGTGGCCTATCCGAACTACAACATTGATCAGCCATTGATGGGATTGGACTTGTTGTGGTTTGGGAAGAGACAAAAACTAGTAGCGATCCTTGACTTTCAACCCCTCATTCAAGATCACTCCTACTTAGAGCGCCACTTCCAGGGACTCAAAGCCCTCCAAAATCGTTTCCCTGAACTGAGTGGAGAGGAGACGATGCGATTGTTCGATCCCAATCAATACTTCTCCCCCTGGTTACTTTTCTGCAGAGGCGGCGCCGAAAAAGCCACCAACTCCTTACCTGAAGCGTTCAACGCTTTCCTGCACTGTTACTGGGAGCTTCACCAACAAAACAGCGATAAGGCCTCCCTAATCCCGGCGGCCGAAGTCAAACAACTACAGATCGCTTATGACATTTACAGCGCTGAGCGTGATCCAGCCCACGGCTTGTTTACGAGTCATTTCGGCAAGGCATGGTCTGATCGCTTCCTACACGAATTCCTGTTTCCTGCCAGCACTAAAGCGGATTCATCTCCGCCGTCAGAAGCAGACTATGACCTACCTCGATGAAACCCTTACGCCTAAGCAGCCTTGATCCAGTCAGGATGCCCGAATGGCGATGGGCGCCGTTCCTCAGCCATGCCATCAACGCTTTAATACCACTGAAGCCTGAGCCATACCCAGTGGCTCCAGAGTTCCTGCAAAGAGAAGGGAAAACAGGCTCCAAATCTCAACCCATCAAGGTGACAACATGCACCTGGGCTTGCAGAACCAAAAAGTTCAGACAGGTGCGAGCCGCATGCGTGGAGGCCGGCAGTTCAGCCTCGGTCTTGAATTTCGTGATAAACCCTTATCACACCTTCGATCTTCCGTTCTTCGGTGCAGACTTAGTAACACTTCCATCTGGGCACCTTTTAGCACTGGACTTACAGCCAGCAATCACAAGTGACGAACGTCATACCAAACAAGTCTGGGAACGACTGATGCCAATCTTTGAACAATGGAGAGTTCGCCTCCCTGAGGGAGGGCCGATACCAGAAGAAGCTAAACCTTACTTTTCACCAGGATTTATCTGGACTCGCCTACACCTGGGCAGTGAAGGAAACCAGCTGATCGATGAAGTCATCATGCCGGCATTTAGAGACTACCTAAACCTTTACTTAGATCTTGTCGAAATGGCAGAGGAGGTCTCCCCTCAACGTGCCTTCAAGCTGCTGGAAGGTCAGAAACGATACTTGAGCTACAGAGCGAAAAAGGATCCAGCAAGAGCCATGTTGGCCCGCTTCCATGGTCACCAATGGACCGAGTCTTATATCCATAACGTTCTTTTTGACCTCTAAGAGCGCTCTGATCAAGACCCTACAAAGTCTCAGATGAACTCATTGGAAAACGAGATTCTTTTGTGCATTGTTGACTTCAACTCAACAAACATGAGATAAGGCAAGCCATCAATAGACTTAAAGACCCTCGCAAGTGCAATCAAAAGTGCCTCAGTGGTATTCAAAGCGATTCACGCTCATCCCGCAACGCTTGGAGTCTGAATGAATCATCGGCTGCTGTTCGTTTGCCTCGGCAACATCTGTCGCTCCCCCGCTGCAGAAGGGGTTTTCCTGCATCAACTCAAAAGCCAAGACATGGAGAAGCACTTCGTGGTGGATTCCGCCGGCACCGGTGGATGGCACGTTGGCAGGCCAGCGGATTCGCGCATGCGTAGTGCTGCCCAGCAGCGAGGGATCCTTCTACCCAGCCGAGCGAGACAGATCACCCTCGAGGATCTGCAGACTTTTGATCTAATCCTGACCATGGACGCAGATAATTTGGCGACTGTTCAGAGCCTGGCCACCGAAGTCGGCCCTATGGCAACTGCCAGGATCGAGCCCATGCTCAGCTATGCCACCAAAACATCACTTGAAGAGGTCCCAGACCCTTATTACGGAGGAGATGCAGGCTTCGAGAAAGTTCTCGATCTGCTTGAAGACGCCTGTGAAGGCCTACTGATTGCACTCAGCTCCCAGGTGTAGGCCAAACCTCCTCGGGAACCTGCACTCGAAACAGATCGATCAAAGTCTCAATCACCTCCTCAATCGACATGCCGTCACTGATCAACTCAGTGGCATCTTCAGCTTGGCGCAAAGGAGCAACTTCGCGGGTGCTATCCATTCGATCACGTTCCTCGATTTGTGTTTCCAACTCAGCCAGATCAGGAACCGGGAAACCACGATTGTCCAGGTCCAGAGCGCGACGCCTGGCACGTTCAGCCGGGCTGGCGGTGAGGAACACCTTCAACTCTGCATCTGGGAAAACGGCCGTACCAATATCCCGTCCTTCAGCGACCAAACCGCCTCGTACACCCATCCTCTGTTGCTGAGCCGTCAAAGCCTTACGAACACAGCCGTGAGCAGCAACCACTGAAACCGAGGACGTCACTTCCGGCGATCTGATCGCCTCTGTTACGTCGTGACCATTGATCCGAACCTTCTGTGGTCCTGATTGAGATGGCTCAAGCTCAAGCTCAAGCTTCTCAAGGATGGTTTTGACTGCCACAGGGTCGTGCGGATCAACATCATGTTGCTGGGTCAACCAAGTGACAGCCCGATACATCGCCCCCGTATCGAGGTAGAGCAGGCCAAGCCGTTCAGCAAAGGCTCGTGTCACGGTGCTTTTACCAGCACCGGCAGGTCCATCTATAGCAACAATTGGCTGACGAGACATCAGAAAAGTGTGATCGATGAGACGAGTCTCCCCGCAACGCACAGCCGCCGCCAGAAGGCAAAGCTTGCGGCCAGCATGCAAAGGCTGCAGGTTAAACGCATCGACCGTTTCTACATACTCAACCTCCAAGCCAAGTTGCTCCCATGCGCACCGGAGCCCTGCAAGATCAACTGCTCGTCCATCCTGAGACTCCCGAGCAGCTCGAGCAAGTAGCTGAGGCAAGGCCAACGCCTGCTGGCGCTGTTGAGTCATGAGGTAACGATTACGGGAACTACAAGCCAAGCCATCTTCATCGCGCACCGTGGCGACCCCATGCACCCGCACGGGCAACCCCAACTGGGCAACCAAATGGCGCAGGATCACCAATTGCTGCCAATCCTTTTCGCCAAGCACAAGCACCTCTGGCCGAACTAGAGCCAAAAGGCGAGCCACCACCGTGACCACACCATCAAAGTGACCGGGCCTACTCGCCCCACACAAATGTGCCTGAAGATGAGAAGGAACCTGAATCCTGAACTGGGAAGAAGCCCCCCCAGGAAAAACCTGATCAACTGAAGGAGCCCAGAGTGCAGAAGCACCTGATCTTGATGCCAACTCACAGTCGGCCTCAAGATCACGAGGATAACTATCGAAATCCTCAGCAGGGCCAAACTGCAAAGGATTCACGAAAACACTCACCAACACAGCGGCTGGTTGAAGGCTGCCAAATCCTTGAACTGACTTGATCAGCTGGCCATGAGCGCGGTGCAAAGCGCCCATGGTGGGGACGAAATAAACCGAAGACTGCTGATGCTTACGCCATCGATGTAACTCAGCCGTTGAACTGAGAACAGAAAAACTCAGCGCAGCACCTCAAGACGCACTTGGGCAATACCACTCGATATCAAACCAAGCTCATGGGCAGCACCATGAGCAAGATCGATGACGCGATGAGCGATAAAAGGGCCGCGATCGTTGATTGTCACAACAGCTGAGCGATCATTCCAAAGGTTGGTCACCCTTACCTTGGTACCAAAAGGCAAGCTGCGATGAGCAGCTGTCATTGTGCCTGGCCTGAAAACTTCACCACTTGCAGTTCGGTTTCCGAAGAAGCCCGGGCCGTACCAGCTTGCTTCACCAGTGCTCACTTGAACAACAGTGGGAGTTGGCTTGACAGGTCTGTTGAGCTTTGCAACTGGAACGATTGGTAACGCTTGTGGTGTCTCAACAACTGAATCAACAGTTAAACCAGTAGCGACATCAGCACTGCCTTGATCTGAGCTGCCTTGATTGGCAGACAAAGGAGTCGCAAGAAGCGAGATTCGTTCAAGCAGAGCTTTCTTGACCTGTTCCCTGGTGACCTTTTTGTCGAGGTCAAGATCACGAGCAAAGGCTGGTAACAGTGCAGCACTGCTGGAGCAAACACCAGCAAGAACAAGAAGCGAAACGGAAAATTTCATTACTAGCAGACGACACTTGAATGAGGAGAAAAAATCATCCCCAGCAGGAATACGTCCTTCAACCAACCAAACTTCCCCAAACCGTACGAATTACATCCTCTCTTTAGGAGAGCTCGAACAGCACCTCCTCGTCAGATTGATGCAACTTTAACCAGCCAAATAACAGATCCTCACTGGACTTGCAAGGGGCAGAGCCATGCCACGCTGATCAGTCGCACTGATGCCATCCAGAGGCCCCGCTAATGCAAGACAGGACAATCACGACATTGGCTGAATGGAGGGCGGCAGAGGAGGATCTAGGGAGGGCCAGTCGAAACCATGGACTACAAGACCGCGGGCGTTGACGTCCAAGCAGGTAGGGCATTCATCGAGCGGATCAGATCTAGCGTGGAAGCTACCCACCGCCCAGAGGTGATCGGTGGCCTGGGAGGGTTTGGAGGCTTGATACGCCTCCCCGCAGGGCTAAAAAAACCTCTGCTTGTAGCAGGAACTGATGGGGTCGGCACCAAGCTCGCACTAGCTCAGCAACATCAAGCCCACTACGGAGTAGGGCTGGACCTGGTTGGAATGTGTGTCAACGACGTCATTACCAGTGGCGCTGAACCCCTCTTTTTCCTCGACTACATCGCCACCGGAACCCTCAGCCCAGAGGCCATGGCACAAGTTGTGGAAGGAATTGCAGAGGGCTGTCGCCGCAGCGGCTGTGCCCTCTTAGGCGGAGAAACCGCCGAGATGCCTGGGTTTTACGACCCAGGTTGCTACGACCTAGCCGGCTTTTGCGTAGCAGTGGTAGAAGAAGACGAGATGATTGACGGTCGCAAGATCAAGCCTGGAGATCAGATTATCGGTGTGGCCAGCAGTGGCGTTCATAGCAACGGGTTCAGTTTGGTGCGCAAAGTGCTCGCCCTTACTGAGGCCAATAAGAACACTCTCTTCGGATGCGACAACAAACCTCTAATCGAGACCCTGCTAACCCCTACCACTCTTTACGACCAGCTGGTAAAAAAACTCCTAAAAGCAAAAGTTCCACTCCACGGCATGGCACATATCACCGGTGGAGGCCTACCAGAGAATCTTCCCCGATGTTGTCCAAAAGACTTAGTTACCGCCATAGATCCAAGCAGCTGGACCAGACCAGAACTTTTTCAATGGCTCCAGGATGCTGGCCAGATTCCAGAACATGACCTCTGGCACACATTCAATCTTGGAGTGGGTTTCTGCCTAGTGGTCGCAGAAGAAGCAGTAAGTGATGCTCTGCAGGTTTGCAACGAACAAGCACTTCAAGCTTGGCCTATTGGTCAAATCGAAACTGCCTCTCCCTCAACCGAGGAGAGATTACGAGGGCTACCCAGCTAAAGCATTGCATCGCAAGGGTTCTTCAGTCGTAAGATATCTCTGACTAATTACATCGGACTTGTACGAGCCTATTCTCGAACCGATTTTCAGGCACGTGCTCAAGTAATATTTACCTATGCACGCCGAGAGAATATTTCGGCAACAGCGTCGTTAGATCTAACTTAAATCCAATGCCCTTTGATAGCCCCCAGCGCATAACGCGTCGCCGTAGCTCAGCAGGGCCTGTACCTCCAAGACGGCAAATCAATAGTGATTACGACGATCGCAACGCCCCCCACCGTCAAGGTCAGGGTCCTAGGCCAACCTTTTTAGCCCTGAGGGACCACGGCAAGGTTTATGTGGCAGACCTCCCCAATCTCTCTGACGGGCAACTGGTACACATCTGCAAAGAAGCTGAGGAAGTTCTTGAAAGCCTGGAGCGTCGCATCAGCGATCTCGAACGCGAAGCACACAACGGTTTCGGTGATAGCGACACCTTCATCAAGGCATCCACCAAACGAGATGTGACGCGTCGCTTCATCCGAGCCATCCAAGGTGAGCAAGAACATCGTCTCAGCAATCCAGCCCTACGCAGTGCGGCCGCTGAATCTCTGCCTCGCACGTTCCTCGAGATCTCACGCCACCGCTTGCCTGGAGCAACTTTTGATTCACTGCTTCAAGAAGCTTTGGCAGCCTGCGAACTGAAGGAACTTGACTCCGGCATTCTTCCAGAGGCACCCGTCAAGGTGGTCCCCATCCGCTCTACTGCAACCACTCTTCCGGTCGTGGTGACACCTGATCCAAATCTTCCCAGCTCAACCAGCGCCTAATAGGGGTTCATTACTCCAAATGGATTGCCGTCAACTGGCTAAGTACTGCCAACCGAGCTAATCAAAAGACTCTAGAAATTGCAACGTCTAGGCTGAGATGCTTGGCGCACTACTGTTTCACCAGCGCTCCCATCTGAAGGGGCATGATCACAAAATCGAATCAAATCGCCATCCTCGCAACCATGACGAGAACCGGCAAATCATCCGATCCATTTCACTCCAGAAAGCCTCTAAGGGGAAAGGAGGCAAAAGCAGATGACACCCCAGAGAATGGGGATGTCCTTTGTAACCACTGTCGGCGAACCGCAATTAATGGCATACGTTGTCTGGGAATGTGTGTCGCTGATAGCGACTATTAACTAGATGCGCACTCCGATTGTTCCCCTCTTACTGATCAGCCTGTCCATGGTTGCTGGAACAAGTTCGATCGCCGACCCACTCCAAGGTATTGGTCGCTTTGAAACGATTGCTAGCAAATGTCAATACAGATTGGGGAGCGGCTCTATGCAGACTTGCCATGTTGTTCAGATGGATCGCAAGACCGCGACAGTGACCGGGGTACGCTTCATCGGCCGAGGCGTAGAACACGGGTCCAGTCGGCATCTCACCTTTGTCGCCAACGCGCCGGATCAGACCATCCCATTAAGCTGTAGATCAGGCAGCTGCACCCTGAACGAAAAAAGATGGACAGCCATGGTGAGCAGCGTGGCAGAAAGCAAGTTTGATGGGCGAGGGATTGCAGAAGGACTGCCTCAAGCCTGGCCGGTAAAGGGTGATTGTGAGCTCTCTTTGAAACAACTCCGCTGCAGGGCACGGGCCATGAGTGGAGAGATCCTTACCGGAGAAGCCCAACTGTGAAAGACCAGTAAGAGCGGGCAACTTCAAGGCGAGGATCCATATAACTGGCTAGCGAACCTACCTGCAAGCTTGTCGATCCTGCTCATCACAAGAAGATCCAGGGCCAAATCCGGCTCGTTGTAGCTTTCGTGAAGGGAAAGGTTTGCCCCCTTTAGCAGTCAGAGAACAGCAATGATCCTTTCTAAGCAGTAAAGAAAGCGCTTAAGATAGCTCAGCAGAAGCAGCAGAACTCAGTGAGCAGAAGGGCATTAGACCTCTAGAACGGGTTAATTCAATCTGCACTAATACTGAATTGACAACTTCATTTTACAAGAGAGAATGAGAAGAGAGAATCCATGCAATTTGGCAAAGTGAAGACTTAGAAAACTTCAAGATTGATCAGCCAAAAGTGAACCAATATCACTCCCAAATTGCATTGTGCAGACAGCAAGAGCCCAATCTAGCGGCATGACTCTTTCACCCATTTAGCGGCGATTTCATCGCCCAATGCGGATGCCTCTCTCCAATCAGCACAAGCACCTGTTAGGTTGCCATCATTCTCTTTTGAAATTCCACGATTTAGGTAAGCAACCGCAAGTTGAGAATCAATCTCTAGCGCTTTATTGTAATCAGCAATTGCCGCTCGATTGTCACCTGATTTCCTATTTGCGACACCGCGATTGTTGTATGCAATAGCATGCCTGGCGTCAATTTCCAGAGCCTTGCTGTAATCATCAATCGCACCTTTATAATCCTCTAGTTCATCCTTCGCATTACCACGATTATAATATGCAAGAGCATACTGAGGGTCAATGATTAATGCCTTACTAAAATCTTCAATTGATCCCTGATAATCACCAATCCCATATTTAGCATTGCCGCTTTTAATATAAGCATTTGCATCATTCTCTTCCCCCTCGTTTCTTGCTGAGACCGCCACCCCGGCAACTCCCACAACAGCCGCAGAAACAATCACCAGGGGTTTTCCTACCCGAAAGAACGACAAGCCAACAGCAGTGACAGCAGCTGTGGCAACACCTACGGCAATGGCAGCAGTACGGCGTGGCATCGAGGTCATTATCCTATTGACTCAGCCTAGACAAAAGGAGCCCCCCTCCCAAGAGGGAAGCAATTTTTTGGCATCAAGATTAAAAAGGACACCCTCAACCGACGTCCTTAAACCCGAGACTAATTTTTTGGGCATCTACGACCTCAGACTGATAAGCAATTTCAAGCCGGGCGAAATCCAAGCTTCAGCAAACAAAGCAACCCCTCCCTCAGGTGCCTCCATTGCAGAAACGAACTGCTGCAGAGACGCTCATACCGCTGTCCCTTGTCTCTTCAATACAGGCATTAAAAAACTTTGCTTCCTGCTTAAGCGGATACAACTTGATCGCAATTGTCAAAAGAGCAAATGCTGTTATCCACCTTGCGGCTAAACCTCCAGCCCCAAATGCATACCAAAGGATCCGCCTACTACCGGAGGAGCTAGCGCATTTCTTGGACTTCTTGGATTTCTTACTCTTGCCATTGTTCTTTGCCATTGAATCAGTGATGATTAAACAAACACTAGGCTGTTCGAGCTCAAAGCAGCTTTAGGTCTACCAAAAGAGCGCCAGGATGGTAGAGCAAGACCAAATCAATAGTCCAAGCAGCACCTCATTCACTCCACAACAGCGTTGAATTTGCCTTGCTGAAATTGGCTTGCTTTCTCCAGACTGATCAGGTGGAAGTGGGCAGCTCACCAATCCCAACGAAAACCCAGGAAAGGCCTGATGCTTGGCAGGAATAAACAAAGATCCTAGATCGAGCTCTACCCGCTTCAGATCACCACGCAATCAAAGACACACCTGCAAGCAAGAGTGTTGTAACTACAAAACCAAGAGCAAAGACAATTGCCCCTATTCCTGTATTCCAATAAATAGACATGGTTAGCAACTCATCTCCTTTCTTTAAAGATTGATCTGGCGATGAGCCCAGCTGAAAAGACACATAGTCATTGATCCATACCTGTGTTGCTGATCGATAGGGTGATTCGGTTGTCACAAAATCGACAACCTCTATGACTCTCTCTTTAATTGTCGCTCGTGTCACTTATACAACCGCCCTTGCAATCAAGGTGATAGCAGCAAACAGAACCGCTGAAACGAGGAATCCAACCGCAAAAATACCTGCAACTATGCCTGTATTCAAATAAACGGAGACAGTCGCTAACTCCTGTCCTTTTTTTTCTGCCACTGATTTTTTCTCTGCCACTGGATGAAGCTGAAGGAATCAATATCCTATCGCCCCACCTCTTTGGATTACTTGTGACCTGCTCTGCAGAACCTTCGCTTGAGGACGGCAGGACTAGCAAGGTCTGTTCGGGCTCATCAAGAGCTCATCACCCTCCACCTGTATGTCCAATACCCTCATATGACAACAATCGACCCATGAGCCAATGTTCTGACCCTCCAAAGAGCAAGCAGGCCCACAAAAGAAGAAACGACAATCCACTGGCAATTGCTTTTACCTCAATGATCATGACCACCTCATTTGTGACAAGAGAGCTCAACCCGCGTTGAATGCTGTCTCTTGCACCACAACAGGTTCCCCCCCCATAAAGATAAAGAGCCTTAGGTTCAAGCCTGAAATAGAGCACCGCATCGGATGCCCTCAAGTACAGGCCTCATTTTCTGAGTATCTGCGTCATAGGACTCCTAAATCAATCCTGAGCATTCGGAATCAAAGCATCAGCAGGTAAAGCCGATCCCTTTGATTGACATTCAAGCGCTTAGGCAAAGACCCCCAGCGAGCACTTCATGTCAGAGCGCCGATCATCAAGCTGAGGCATTAAATGAAGCAGAGTGCTGCCTTAACTTTCACGAGGCCATCAGCACTAGGGGGAAAGAAGTTGGCAGACCACAACTGCAAATTGCTTTGGCAGCAATCGATGAAGGTAATGAATTGGTAGTTGTGCAGTTGAACCAACTAGAAAGAAACCAAGTGGAGGCGATTGCAAGGCTCCACGACCTTCAGAAGAAAGGCATCTATATCTGAACACCGGATGGTCTGATCAACACAAGAGCAATAGGTAAATTGACGCCAGTCCTTCTTGGACTTCTTTCTGGTCTTGCTGAAGTAGAGCATTCGCTGACCCGAGAAAAAACAGTTGAACACATTCAGCACCGCTTGAAAACAGGAGGAAAATTTGGAGGGCGATCCAAGAGAAATGCTGCAAAGGAGAGTTTGATACTGAGTTTGAGGGATGAAGGGTGCTCTTATCAGCCCATGAGAAAACAAACAGAACTTGCACTCTCAACAATCCTCAGGATTATCATGAGAAAGGAAGCATTAGCCGCATGAACCTGATCGAAGCACACAAGAGATCTATTGAACGTGAAAAGAAGAAGCTTGGGGTGTCTGACTATGGGTTGCTCTGGATTTCCTTCCTAAGAGGAGCATTTGTCGCCCTGATCATTGAGAGGTTAATCGTCCATTAATGAAAACAGTCTTACTTGGCCTCATCGTTGCCCTTCTCTGGTCTTCGCCTCAAGCAAGAACCACGACAGCCAATGGGCTCAGGATGGCGGCAAACTGGTTGGATCCAAAGGAGGAACCAACAAAGAGCCCCAAACACATAACAATCCCCAACCCTTTATATGTTGAGCAAGAATAAAAATAGAGCTCATTTCTAATTAAGAGATCAAAACTATTCAATGGCCTCTATAATGAGAGATCAACAAACTTCAAAAAAGGCGGCAGAGCAAAGAACACCCTCCTCCTACGCTGTTGAAATGAGAATTGTACTTCAACCATTTTCATATTTTCTCTTATTTCCTGCCCATTGAGCAAATAAGATCATGAGCGATGTTAGCTTAAGCACAGCTGGTTTATTGCCCTCATATGAAAGACGCTAATGAGCAAGTTTTAAGCGAAGAGAGCAAAGAGGTATGGAGAGATCATGTTCTTCAAGAAATAGTTAATTTTCTTGGGTCCCGCAAGGACGAAATTTATGAGAACTATGCCAAACAGAGCGAAGCAAGACTCTCCAAAGAAGTCATTGAGAATGAAGGCTTGATGGACTTTGAACTCGCGATTACTTTCCTACGAGACAAGAAAAAATGGTTTGGACTTGGCTCCGGTTTCTTCAAGGCTAATCTCATTCGTTAAGTTAATGGAATCGTGACAACGTTGGTTGAGAAGTAGCCCAACTCCCCTTCCGCTCCCCTTCCGCTTTTGCAGAGAACTAAGACGAGAACACGCCAGTTACTGCAACTTGTTTGGAGGACATTGTCGAAGGCGGCACCCAGATTCGAACTGGGGATAAAGGATTTGCAATCCTCTGCCTTACCACTTGGCCATGCCGCCGCCAGGGAGACTCAATTCCCTGCAGCGGATCGTATCAGCCACTCTGCTAGCTCTCTGCTCGTGATTTGCAACGGGCATGGCGAGGATCTGATTGCACTACGGGTATTGGAGGCCCTACATCGCAAATGTCCGAATCTGCCCATTGAAGTGCTTCCCCTCGTAGGGGTAGGACAAGCTTTTGAACATGCCTTAGCCGCTGGATGGCTCAAGCGCCTGGGCCCTTCAGCGCCCTTGCCAAGTGGTGGCTTCAGCAATCAAAGCTTGCGGGGCCTGATTGCTGATCTTGCCGCCGGACTCACTCTGCTCAGCTGGCGACAGTGGCGATGTGTGCGCCGCTCTGCCAAAGCCGGTAAAGCCATTCTGGCAGTAGGAGACCTGTTGCCCCTGCTCATGGCATGGAGCAGTGGTGGAACCTATGGCTTCATCGGCACACCGAAAAGTGATTACACCTGGAGAAGTGGACCAGGCCGGGCCTTGAGCGACCACTACCACCGTCTCAAAGGCAGTGAATGGGATCCCTGGGAATGGGCCCTAATGCGATCTTCGCGATGCCGAATGGTTGCCGTTCGTGATCATCTCACCGCCAGAGGACTACGACTGCACGGGGTCGCCGCAAAGGCGCCTGGGAACCCAATGATGGATGGATTCAAGGTCGAATCAATTCCTGCCGCCCTCAACCGATGCCGGCGACTGTTATTGCTCTGTGGAAGTCGAATGCCCGAAGCAGGCATGAATTTCAAGCGACTCCTTGAAGGCCTAGGCCAGCTCGATAGCGATTTACCGCTAGCAGTACTTGTAGCCTTTGGCTCCCAACCCAGCCTCAACCAGCTCGAAGCGATTCTCAGAACCGATGGATACCTACCATCCACCCCCCCCATCGACACCCTGGGAGCCAAGGCCTGCTGGGTCAAAGGTACACAGCTCTTGCTGCTCGGGCCTGGTCAATTCAACCGCTGGGCGGCCTGGACCGAAGTGGGCCTTGTCACTGCTGGAACCGCCACAGAACAACTTGTAGGCCTAGGCATTCCGGCCTTATCCATGCCTGGACCAGGACCACAATTCAAACGACAATTCGCCATGCGGCAAAGTCGCCTCTTGGGAGGAGCCGTACTTCCCTGTCAAAGCAAAGAAGAACTGGCAGACAGGCTGCAGAGACTGTTAAAAGACGACTCCCTTCGACAGCGATTAGGCAGGATTGGCAACAGACGAATGGGCACAGCTGGCGGCAGTGCTGCACTCGCAGCACTGATCTCACAGCTTTTATTAGGGCATACGAGAGCACCTAGGCAACGCTCTTTTGACACGCCATAGCGGATACTGAACGCTTGCAGCACCACTGCCATGGCGGCCATGCAGGACCATGCCTTAGTGAAAATCTGCGCCGAACTGGCCAGCCGCCTCAGCATTAGCCTTGCCTCGGCCCGAAGAAAGGTTGACCTGACAGCAAGTCGAGAGGAGGTTAGGGATCTTGAAGGCCGCAAGGCCATTGCCGAACGTCTACTTGAGGAAGCTCGCTCTCGACCAACAGAAGGAGAAAACACCTCAGGTTCTCAACTAGACCGACTTCTGGAAGCTGTGGCCAGTGAAGAGAACTTCATGGTTGAGGACTAAAGCCCACGACACTGGTCAATGTTCAAAGATCTGGGTAAATCGCAAACGATCCAGTTCCGCGATGACAGAAATGCAGCTGAAACAACGCTGAGCAATCTCCCAGCGCCCCTCACGTCGCAACATCATTTCTAGACGGTGCCTAGCCGGAAGCAGATATCGAGCATCGTTGGCTGCATAGGCCAACTGAACATCGCTGAGTTCCTCAACCCTTCCCCAATCACTGCTCTGGGCCTGCTTATCCAGTTCAACTCCAACCAACTCCATCACCACCTCCTTCAACCCATGGCGAGGGCTATAGGTTCGTGCAAGGCGACTGGCCACCTTCGTACAGAAAATGGGCAAAACGGAGATGCCCAATCCGCTAGCAAGTGCGGCCACATCAAAGCGAGCAAAGTGGAACACCTTTTCAACAGAAGGGGCCTCCATTAGCTTCTGCAAGCGAGGGGCAGAGGTCTGACCCAAACCGATCCGCACGCATGCCACATTGTCGGCAGGGTCACAAATCTGCACGAGACAGAGGCGGTCACGGCCATGAATAAGTCCCATGGCCTCAGTGTCTACCGCAATGGCAGATGCTCTGAGATATCGATTCGCCCAGTCTGAGTCGAGATCCCCATCGAAAACGACAAAGCTTGCAGGAGCTTGAGAAAAGTCGGCCATTAAGCAAATGGCGCAGGGCCAGGACAGATCCTCACCACTCTGAAGGGCCACAGCGCCGGCTTGCTCATTTTGCTGATTTGAAAACGGTGGCGAGACTGGGTTGAATCAGGCATGGTCACTCGCTCACCTTGAGCATCCGACGCATGCCCTCGCTGAACTGTCTGGCCGATATCAAGCAAGATTTTTTCTACCACCGCCACAGTTTCTCGATCGGGGAGCAACCGTCTACAGGTTGCTGATCTACTTGCTCAAGACAGTCAACTATCAAGCAAGAAGCTTGCATCAACTAGCGCTGAGGCAGCCACGCCATCGGCTTTCGAAAGGCATGCTGCAAAAAGCCCTGAATTTTCTAAAGAACTAAGCCCCATAAAGCAGCACCAAGCAACGCTGCCCAAAACCTGATCCAACCCAATCGCATGCTTCAGCTCCTCGCTTCAGCAAAGGCTGATGCAAAGCGACCGATAGAGCCCTGCCATGGCATCGTAAAGACCTAGAACAGATGGGTACATCAGCACCCATGCACGAACGCGATGCCGGCGGTCTTCTCCTCGACCCTGCTACTCACAGTGCTACTGGCCATCGGCCTGGTGTTCTTTCTGCGGGCAGCAAGTAAAGACCGAACCACGGTTGTAGATGTTCACTCACCGCGTCCCCCACTAGAGGTCCTCAATGGAATGATCCACTGG
Organism: Prochlorococcus sp. MIT 1306; assembly: GCF_047304515.1. Classification (NCBI taxonomy): domain Bacteria; kingdom Bacillati; phylum Cyanobacteriota; class Cyanophyceae; order Synechococcales; family Prochlorococcaceae; genus Prochlorococcus; species Prochlorococcus sp. MIT 1306. Next base: position 1,650,567 of record NZ_CP138959.1, read on the forward strand.
CTGGAGGAACGAGGCTGGAAGCAAGATAGTGGCGATGCTGATAGACAACTCCTTCGCTTCAGTGGAAGCGTTGCCTCCAGCCAATCGCTGGCAGTCCTGTTGTCCCTATACGCAGCAGTTGGTTCAGGCTGCCTTGGACTGGTTGTCCGCCAGCTTTATCCCCTACTGGACTGGTGGCCGCTTCTGCTTATTGGTCTGGGCCCACTCGCAGGATTGCTCTACAGCAATCGCGCCAACCGCATTGAAGCCGTTGAACTTCGCTTGATCAGCGCCAGCGACGACGAAGGCAGCACCCTGCGGCTGAGGGCCCATCGCGACGAACTGATTGCCATGGAATTGGAACTCTCCCAGCCCCTTGAGCTAGCTAGCGATGGCTCTCTTCTATCCTCTCCAATCTGAGTGATTTCAAATCTCAGCGGGAGAGGCAGGAGCCTATTGATTCTGAGCACAGCTTTCAGCTTGGGGGTCAGCTTGCTTGGCCAGGCCACTTCCGCAGAAGCACCATCTCCGCCAGCTATTGAATCTCCTTCAAGAACAGCACCGGCTCAATCACCGATTGCAGAGCTAAACACCGGTCCCCGCACGCGCTTAAGGGGCAATTGGGTAGGTCGCCAACCGGTGTCTCCCTCTTTAAAGATTGTTGTCATGGCAGGACACGCAGACTCTCAGGGGATGCATGGCTCAGGAACCCCAGGTGCTGCAGTTGATCAAAGGGGAGAAGCGCCGATGGATCCCCGCATGCGGGATGAACTCTTTTGGAACCGGAAAGTACGCGATGCAGTCGTTGCCCTCAGCAAGCAAAAAGGACTCAACATCATCGGCTACGACCCAGGAGCACTCTCAATTGCTAAAGCGAGTGATCCACGTACCAACTGGTCAGTAGCCCGCCGCCTTTCTAGGCAAGGCAACTACATCCTAGAAATTCACTTCGATGCCTACAGCCCGCATGGATATGGATCTGGACTGATCCCGGCCCTCAATCGCAACCTCAACCGAGTGGATGAAAGTCTTGCTCTGAGCTTCGGTCGATTTCCCAGACTCTTCCGGGGAGGCCTTGGTGGACCACGACGAGGGATCAGCATCCTTGAGATCGGAATGCTGGAAGGGATTCTGGAGGCCAATCTCCGCAACCCCAAAACCAGAGAAGCAACCATTCAAGCCATCGCCCTTCAAGTCACCGATGCTTTGATGCTGGGAGTACGTGGAAAGACGTCTTCTAATCCACCGCCTGGTGTGGTCGACAACGCTCCTCTAACGTCGAATCCTCAAACCAATTCTGAGGTCGAGTAAACAAATCAGTGAGCAAAGCCTCCCTTGAATCAGCTGGTGCGGCATATCCATACTCCCAACGAGCCAATGGTGGCAAAGACATCAAGATCGACTCAGTTCGGCCATTGGTTTGCAATCCGAAAATCGTGCCCCGATCCCAGACCAGATTGAACTCCGCATATCTCCCACGGCGATACAACTGGAATTGACGTTCTCGGTCGCCATAGGCCTGCTGCTGACGTTTCTCCACAATCGGCACATAAGCCGGCAAGAAAGCCTTCCCACAAGCCTTGGCTAGCTCAAATAACTGTTCCCAGCTCTTCGGATGAGGCCCTAAATCCCGTGAGACCTGTGCAGCTGGACCCTCAGGGTTTTGACCTTTGTAAAGCACTCCAGATCCATCCTGGTAGTCGTAAAAAATTCCACCCACACCACGGGTCTCACCACGGTGCTTCAGATAGAAATATTCGTCACACCAAGGTTTAAAGACCTTATGGAGCTCAGGTCCAACCGTATCGCAAGCCTGCTTGTGAACGCGATGGAAATGGCGGGCATCTTCCAGGTAGGGATAAAACGGCGTGAGGTCAGCGCCACCGCCAAACCACCACACCGGCCCCGCCTCGAAATAGCGGTAATTAAGGTGGATCGTAGGCACATAGGGATTGCGCGGGTGTAGCACCATCGAAGTGCCGGTAGCGAACCAGGGATGCCCCTTTGCCTCAGGTCGCTGATTCAGAATCGACGGAGGCAACTCCTCGCCGTGCACCTCAGAGAAATTAACGCCGCCCTGTTCAAAAACTCGGCCCTCACGCATCACCTTGGATCGCCCACCACCCCCTTCAGGCCGCTCCCAACTGTCAGTTCTAAAAGATTGGCCACCATCAAGACTCTCCAGTTCATTACAGATCTCATCTTGCAATCCGAGTACCAATTCACGTGCACGTTCGCGCGAGTGAGGAGGAGGACCTTGGCCAACATTCTCAGAAGCACCCATAACCTTGCCAATCAAAGCAGGAACCATACAGACAACAGTACTAGAATTGCGTTGTATTTTGCGCCAGAACAGCTCTGTTTTTGTGTCTTTTCAGATATCGCCCTTGAGAACTGTCACGAGAGTCCACACATAGGATCCTCTCACCTGAAGGAAAGGCATGGCCACAGCCGAGCAGGCACACAATGCGCTTGATCAAGTCAAGGATTCAGGCAGCGGCCGCTCGGCCATTGAAATGGGCTGGATTGACCAGGTCCGTGTCATTCCTCCTCGCGCCGTAATCCGCCTCACCTTGCCTGGATTTGCCCAAAGCCAAAGGGATCGATTGGCACAAGAAGCTCGACAAGTACTACTAGAGCTCAACGGCATCAGTGAGGTGCAGATTGAAATTGGGGAGACTGCCAGCCAGGGGCCTATAGGCCAGGCTGGCCATGGACAATCTGCCGAGCCCCAGGCCATCCAAGGGGTTCGGCAGATTGTCGCCGTAAGCAGTGGTAAGGGAGGTGTTGGCAAAAGTACCGTGGCCGTCAATCTGGCCTGCGCACTAGCCCAAGAGGGCCTAAGCGTGGGACTGCTCGATGCTGATATCTACGGACCAAATACTCCAACCATGCTTGGAGTCGCTGATCGCACACCTGAGGTCAGCGGCAACGGTGCTGAGCAATGCATCATCCCGATCGAAAGTCATGGGATAGCCATGGTGTCGATGGGTCTGCTGATCGAGGAGAACCAACCAGTGATCTGGCGCGGCCCGATGCTGAACGGGATTATCCGCCAGTTCCTCTATCAGGCCTACTGGGGGGAGCGGGATGTTTTGGTGGTCGATCTACCTCCAGGCACTGGCGATGCACAGTTGTCACTAGCGCAGGCAGTTCCCATTGCGGGGGTGGTGATTGTCACCACCCCCCAGAAAGTTTCACTGCAGGATGCTCGCCGAGGACTGGCAATGTTCAAGCAAATGGGCGTCAACGTGCTCGGCGTGGTCGAAAACATGACCGCCTTCGTACCCCCCGATCAACCAGATCGTCGTTACGCCCTATTCGGCTCTGGAGGGGGAGAGCAGCTGGCGATGGAAAATAATGTCCCTCTGCTGGCACAGATCCCTATGGAAATGCCTGTGCAAGAGGGGGGCAATGAAGGTAGCCCCATCGTTCATAGCCGACCCGAATCAGTGAGTGCCAAAGCCTTCAAGCAATTAGCCAAACAAGTTCTGGATTGCGCCTCCCAGGCCAGCTGACCATGCTTTCAAGCCAGAGGCGGCGACGCAATGGTGGCAAGTCCGTCCGTTCTAAGGGGCATCTACGCAGATGGTGGAAAGAACTGGATCTAGTGCTCTGGGGGGTGCCAGTGGCCATGGTGATCCTTGCGGGCATTCTGATCGCCAGCACTCAAAGACAGGCTGATTACGCCGACTGGTATCACCACTGGATCACCGCTGGATTGGGATGCTTGGTCGCTCTGTTGCTGGCCCGATTGCCACTCCAGAGACTTCGGCCGCTATTAATTCCCCTCTACGCACTCACGGTTCTGAGCCTGGTAGCCGTTCGCCTAATCGGCACCTCCGCCCTAGGCGCTCAGCGGTGGATCAGCATCGCTGGGGTGAATGTTCAGCCATCTGAATTCGCCAAACTGGCAGCAATCCTCCTTTTAGCAGCAGTACTCGACCGCCACCCGATAGAACGCCCCATCGACCTGATGAGGCCTTTGGCCGTGATTTCTGTGCCCTGGGCACTGGTCTTCCTGCAACCGGATCTCGGCAGTTCACTCGTGTTCGGCGCCTTGCTAGTGACAATGCTCTATTGGGCTGACATGCCCTGGGAATGGGTGCTGTTGCTCCTATCTCCTCTAGCCACAGCACTCCTTGCAGGGCTATGGCCTTGGACTCTCTGTGCATGGCTCCCTCTGATGGGTTTCCTGGCCTATCGCTCACTGCCATGGAAACGCCTGGCCGCTTCGCTCACTTTGGCGCTGCAAGGAATCGTGGCTGTTACCACCCCTTGGCTTTGGTTGCATGGCCTCAAGGACTATCAAAGAGAACGGCTGGTGTTGTTTCTCGATCCCACCAAAGACCCCCTAGGTGGTGGCTATCACCTCCTGCAAAGCACTGTGGGCATTGGCTCTGGCGGGCTATTTGGCACAGGGCTGCTGCAAGGTCAACTCACCAAGCTACGTTTCATCCCCGAGCAGCACACCGATTTCATCTTCAGTGCCCTAGGGGAAGAAACTGGCTTCATCGGGACCATCCTTGTCGTAACAGGCTTCGCGCTACTAATGGGACGCCTACTACAAGTTGCCAGAGAAGCCCGCACTGACTTCGAATCACTGGTTGTCATAGGCGTCGCCACGATGGTGATGTTCCAAGTGGTCGTGAACATCTTTATGACCATTGGCCTTGGTCCTGTAACTGGTATCCCCTTACCATTTATGAGCTATGGCCGCTCAGCAATGGTGGTGAACTTCGTAGCACTTGGACTCTGCCTTTCGGTGGCACGCCGAGGCCACACAAGACTCAACAACTGGTGAGCGATTCCATCTCGCTCACCACGATCCAACAACGGCTTGCAGAAGGTGTCCCTCCTGGCCGAGTCGATGAAGCCACCGTTCGACGTCTGTGGTGGGCAGCTCTGGACACCTTGCAAGACGACATCCTGCTGCCCATGGATCCTGAGAAGGGGCTTTGGCTGGCAGCACCCCTACCTGCGCTCTATGAGCCAAGACTGCTCGAACGCTTAAAAGGATGGGTCTGGGCACCAGACGAGCTCGAAACACTCCATTCTCCTCAAGGCGGCCTCTTGCCTCCCAGTCGCGTGAGGTCAATCCATGAGAGAAGCAATTCAGCCATCGGGGGCTATCAACGGTTACCACTGCGCCAAAACGATGGTCACGAGCCCCTTCTGCTGATCATTACCCCGGATGTTCAAATTGCCCTGGCCCTGCATGGCAAACCCGCAGAGCGCCATCTGTTAATGCGCAGTGATCCAGAAACCCTCAGTGATCTCTTGAAGATGCTGGACCTGAGACTGAACAGCGAAGACCCTGGCCATGCCATTGAGCTTCGTCAGGCTTTGGCAAACCTAGGACCTTTACAAAGCAACCCTGAACTAGAAAAAATCTTCTGGCCTCGACTTGCGGAACGGTTGGCAGGCATGGCCCCAAGTCTCACACTGCAACCGATTCCTGAAAGATCACACCCGGCCAAGTCCAGAGGAGAAGCCAATCAAGAAACGAGTGCTGAACTCATTCTGCTGGAGGCACTCACTCATGAGGTGCGAACCCCACTAGCCACCATCCGAACCCTGATCCACTCCCTGCTGCGGCGAAGTGACCTTCCTGGTGTCGTAGTCAACCGTCTCAAACAGATCGATGCTGAGTGCACTGAGCAAATTGATCGATTCGGCCTCATTTTTCATGCCGCAGAACTTCAGCGGCAGCCGCCAGAAGCGTCCATGCTCGCCCATACCGACCTCGGCGCCATGCTGACAATGCTTCATCCAGCCTGGCGCCAGCAGCTCGAACGCCGCGGGGTAGTGCTCCAGATCGATATCACCCCTGATTTGCCAGAAGTTCTTAGTGATCCAGGACGTCTTGAACCGATGCTGGGTGGATTAATTGATCGCACGAGCCGCGGCCTGCCAGCAGGTGGCAGCCTATCGCTCACGCTTCGCCCTGCAGGCCCCCGCCTAAAGCTTCAAATCCTCAGCCAAATACCAAATAATGAAGATCAAGGAGCCAGCAGTAGGGATCAAAAGGCTGCTCTAGGCCCAGTGCTGAGCTGGGACCCCAAAACCGGCAGCTTGCAACTCAGCCAAGCTGCAACCCAACGAATGCTGGCTAGCTTGGGTGGGTGGCTAACACAGCGTCGGGACAAAGGGCTCACAGTATTTTTTCCCATCGCTGAGGAAAAACTTTGAACTCCAAAACAAGCCACAATGTTGACGGGTGTGAAGCTTGCTGCCAAGCAGTGCCATAGGGCACAAAACGCAGTGCTACTTTTCACCAGTAACGGTATGCCGATTCTCGAGGTTACTCATGACAGCAACGGCGTTAACAGGTCAGTATCCCAAGTATCTAGGGAGCACCGGGGGCCTTCTAAATTCCGCTGAAACCGAAGAGAAATACGCCATCACTTGGAGCAGCTCAACAGCTCAGGTATTCGAACTACCCACTGGCGGCGCAGCTGAGATGAATGAGGGCGAGAACCTCATGTACTTCGCTCGCAAAGAACAATGCCTCGCATTAGGCACTCAACTGCGTACGTTCAAACCCAAGATTGAAGACTACAAAATTTATCGCGTCTTCCCTGGTGGTGACACCGAATTCCTGCATCCAAAAGACGGAGTATTCCCCGAGAAAGTCAATGAAGGGAGGGTTATGGTGAACGTCAACAATCGCCGGATCGGAGAAAACGCCAATCCAGCGAAATTAAAATTCAGCGGGCGCAACACCTACGACGCCTGAGTCCCTTTCGCCTGAAGGGTACGGGGATCTTCAACCACTCGGCACCAGCTGCGAAGATTCCCTCATGCTCAGCTCTGATCGTGCCCATTTCTTTGAGATGGCTGCTAGTGGTGCCAATTTCATTCCTTTGGCCCACAGTTGGCCAGCGGATCTGGAGACCCCTCTCACAACTTGGTTAAAAGTTGGGGCAGACCATCCCCCTGGGGTTTTACTCGAATCGGTCGAAGGGGGTGAAACTCTTGGGCGCTGGAGTGTGGTGGCCTGCAATCCACTTTGGACTGCCACCTGCCGAGGGGAACACCTCACACGTCGTTGGCGAGAAGGACGAACCGATGAAGCCATCTGCAACCCTTTTGAAGGCCTCAGGCAATGGCTTGCTCCTTATCGCACCGCAACCCTGCCAGGCCTACCCCCCCTTGGCCAGCTCTATGGAATGTGGGGTTTTGAACTGATCAAGTGGGTTGAACCCACAGTGCCCGTTCACTTAAGGGACAACAACGATCCGCCTGATGGCATATGGATGCTGATGGACAGCATCTTGATCATTGATCAAGTCAAACGCCTCATCACTGCCGTTGCATACGCAGACCTGAGTGGCGAGCAAACGGCTAACGAAGCTTGGGACAAGGCACAAGCACGCATTCAAGACCTAGAAAAGTGCATGGCGGAACCACTGGCGCCAATTCAGCCACTGCAATGGCAACCAAAAGGTCAATCTCCACCTTCCACCATCAGCAACTACAGCCAACAAGGCTTTGAAGAGGCAGTTCAAACGGCCAAGCAACACATCGCCGCAGGTGATGTGTTCCAGCTTGTGATCAGTCAACGGCTGGAGACCAGAGTTCCTCAACAGCCACTTGAGCTCTACCGAAGTCTGCGAATGGTGAATCCTTCTCCATATATGGCTTTCTTTGACTTCGGCGACTGGCAGCTGATTGGCTCAAGCCCGGAGGTCATGGTCAAGGCGGAGCCTGTCGCGGATGGCATTAAGGCCAGTCTTCGGCCTATTGCCGGCACGCGTCCGCGTGGCGGCAACGAACTTGAGGACCGCAATCTTGAAGCAGAGTTGATGGCCGATCCCAAGGAACGTGCCGAGCATGTGATGTTGGTTGATCTTGGCCGCAATGACCTTGGACGCGTTTGCAGGCCGGGCAGTGTGACGGTGAAAGAGCTGATGGTGATCGAGAAATATTCCCACGTCATGCACATCGTCAGTGCAGTGGAAGGTGTGCTTGCCAAAGGCAAGGATGTTTGGGATCTACTCATGGCCTCATTCCCAGCAGGCACTGTCAGTGGCGCCCCAAAAATCAGAGCCATGCAGCTCATTCATGAGCTCGAACCCGACTCACGAGGACCTTATTCAGGTGTTTATGGGTCCATCGATCTCAATGGTGCCTTGAATACAGCTATAACCATTCGCACAATGATTGTGCGGCCCCATCCTGAAGGCGGCTGGCAAGTCAAGGTTCAAGCAGGCGCTGGTGTGGTGGCCGATTCCATCCCCACCAAGGAATACGAAGAGACCCTCAACAAGGCAAGGGGAATGCTCACAGCCCTGGCCTGCCTCGAGTCCCAAAAGTCATGAATACCAGGCTGCTACTTAAGGGGTTCGAAGTGGAGCTGTTCACAGGACGCTTCAGTGGTGAGCACGTCGGCGTAGCTACTGCCGCAGCAAGCGATCTTGCTGATTTCGTCACAGAACCAGACCACCGAAATCTGGAATACATCACTGAGCCAAATCAACACTACGGCCCATTGAGGGAAGCCCTGTTGGCTCCGAGGCGAAGACTGCGGCAATGGTTGGTTCCACGGCAGCTCACATTGATTCCTGGTAGCACCCTCAGCCTGGGCGACAGTCATCACTTTGAACGATCTGATCCGCTCAACCCCTATCACGATTTGATTGAGGCCAACTACGGCACCAGGGTGGTTACCACCAGTGTCCACATCAACCTAGGGCTTGAAGATCTACCGCTGCTATTTGCTGCGCTGCGCTTGGTGCGTTGTGAAGCAGCCCTCTTTCTTGCCCTGAGTGCAAGCTCCCCCTTCCTAGATGGCCAGCCGACGGGAAGCCACTCTCAGCGATGGCTGCAATTTCCACTCACTCCAGAGCGGGTACCACTCTTCCAAAGCCATCCTGACTATGTCGCTTGGGTTGAAGCACAACTGGCCACTGGCACGATGCAAAATGAGCGTCATCTATGGACCTCAGTACGGCCAAACGGACCTCGCCGCCCCTATCAACTCAACCGTCTAGAGCTGCGCATCTGCGACTTAATCACCGATCCCGATGTTCTGCTTGCAGTGACTGCCCTAATCGAACTGCGCGTGCTCAGCCTTCTTCAGAACCCAAGCCAACTGGATCCACTCAAAGTGAGTCGACTAACCACCGATGAACTTGCTGATCTTTGTGATGCAAATGATTCTGCTGTCGCTCAAATGAGCCTGGACGCAACCCTGCACCACTGGCGAGATGGGAGCCCCATCCTTTGCCGCTCCTGGATCGAGACAATGCTCGAGGAAATCATTCCGATCAGTAGAGATCTGGGTCTGGAGAAACAACTTGCACCGCTGCATAGGGTCCTAAATAAGGGCAATCAAGCCATGCAATGGCTACAGAACTATGCCGATGGCAAGCCTGTGGAGGCTGTCATTCAAGACAGCATTGCCGAAATGAACGCCGAAGAGCTCAAAGCAAGCAAAGCCGAGGCCATTTTGGGATGATCATGGCCAAACCTGAGTCCACTAGCGCATCGATGCAGCAGTCTTCCGCCCAAAAGCCTGATTGCGATCAGCCCAGGGCAATCGGGGAAGGGCAGCAGGCAGGACGCTTACTGCAGAACCGCCTTGAACTGGTGGAAGACCTTTGGCAAACGGTGCTACGCAGCGAATGTCCACCGGATCAGGCAGAACGACTACTTCGACTGAAGCAACTCAGTGAACCTTTGGCCCTTGAAGGTGCAGATGAGAACAGTGCCAGCACAGCAATCGTGCTGTTGATCAAAGAGATGGACCTGGCAGAAGCGATCACCGCAGCACGCGCCTTCTCCCTCTATTTCCAACTGGTGAATATCCTCGAGCAACGGATCGAGGAAGACAGCTACCTCGAAAGTATGTCTTCTGGCAAAGAAAACAATCGCCAAGACAAACCCTATGACCCCTTTGCTCCACCGCTCGCCACGCAGACAGACCCAGCCACATTCAGAGAGCTGTTCGAACGACTTCGCCTTCTCAACGTGCCACCAGCTCAGCTGGAGACCCTTCTACAGGAGATGGATATCCGCCTAGTTTTCACTGCTCATCCCACTGAAATCGTCCGTCATACCGTTCGCCATAAGCAACGCAAGGTTGCAAGCCTGTTGCAACAGTTGCAATCAGATCCAACAAAATCGTCATCTGAGAAAGAAAGCCTGAGACTGCAGCTTGAGGAGGAGATCAGGCTCTGGTGGCGAACCGATGAGCTTCATCAGTTCAAGCCCTCCGTTCTGGATGAGGTGGATTACGCCCTCCACTATTTCCAACAGGTGCTTTTTGATGCCATGCCCCAGCTACGGCGTCGCCTGATCACTGCAATGGCCGAGAGCTATCCAGACGTACACATTCCACAAGCTGCCTTCTGCACTTTTGGATCTTGGGTTGGATCAGACCGAGACGGCAATCCTTCCGTTACACCAGAAATCACCTGGCGCACCGCCTGTTATCAACGTCAGCTGATGCTGGAGCGCTATGTCAATGCCGTTCAAAAACTCCGAGATCAACTCAGCATCTCCATGCAATGGAGCCAGGTAAGCACTCCACTGTTGGAGTCACTGGAAATGGACCGGCTTCGATTCCCCGAGGTTTACGAGGAACGAGCAGCCCGCTATCGACTCGAGCCTTATCGCCTCAAACTCAGCTACACCCTGGAGAGGTTGAAACTCACTCAACAACGCAACCAGCAATTGGCAGAAGCAGGCTGGCAAACCCCACCAGAAGGCCTCAACCCCAGTCCCAATCTAATTAATGCGGGAGAAGCCCTTCACTACAAATCAGTAGCAGAATTCCGCAGCGACCTGGAACTGATCCGCAACAGCCTGGTCAGCACAGATCTGAGCTGTGAGCCTCTGGATACCCTCTTAAATCAGGTCCACATCTTCGCTTTCTCACTAGCCAGCCTCGACATTCGTCAGGAGAGCAATCGCCACAGCGATGCTCTCGACGAATTAACCCGCTACCTAAACCTGCCTAAGGCCTATGGCGACATGGCAGAAAATGAGCGGGTGCAATGGTTAATAGAGGAACTACAGACTCGCCGCCCCCTGATCCCCTCTGCCGTTATCTGGTCGCCCAGTACAGCAGAAACGGTGGCCGTGTTTCGCATGCTGCACCGATTGCAGGAGGAATTCGGCAGCCGAATCTGCCGCACCTATGTGATCTCAATGAGTCACACAGTTTCCGATCTACTCGAGGTGCTGCTGCTAGCCAAAGAAGCCGGCCTCGTGGATCCTGCGGCTGGCCATGCTGAACTGCTTGTGGTGCCCCTCTTCGAAACCGTAGAGGATCTCCAGCGAGCTCCAGCAGTGATGGAGGCACTTTTAAATTCACCTGTCTACCGCAATTTGCTCCCTCGTGTCAGCGAACAGGTCCAACCTCTGCAGGAGCTGATGCTTGGCTATTCGGACAGCAACAAAGACTCCGGATTTCTATCCAGCAATTGGGAGATCCATCAAGCCCAAATTGCCCTGCAAGATCTAGCTAACCGCCAGGGTGTGGCTCTGCGCCTTTTCCATGGACGCGGTGGATCTGTTGGCAGAGGAGGTGGCCCTGCCTACCAAGCAATCCTTGCCCAACCAAGCGGAACCGTGCGCGGCCGAATCAAGATCACTGAGCAGGGAGAAGTGCTGGCATCGAAATACAGCCTGCCCGAGCTAGCCCTTTACAACCTAGAAACATTCACAACGGCCGTCCTGCAAAACAGTCTGGTAACCAACCAGCTGGATGCCACCCCAAGCTGGAACCAACTGATGACCAGACTGGCTGGTCGTTCACGTGAGCACTATCGGGCCCTCGTCCACAACAACCCTGATCTGGTGGCCTTCTTCCAACAGGTCACGCCGATCGAAGAAATCAGCAAATTGCAAATCTCCAGCCGTCCTGCTAGACGCAAAAGCGGCGCCAAGGACCTCTCTAGCCTGAGAGCGATCCCCTGGGTATTTGGCTGGACGCAAAGTCGATTCCTGCTACCGAGCTGGTTTGGCGTGGGAACAGCACTAGCCGCCGAAGTCGAATCAGACGCTGACCAGCTTGACCTTCTGCGCAGACTGCACCAACGCTGGCCCTTCTTCCGAATGCTGATCTCCAAGGTGGAGATGACCCTTTCAAAAGTAGACCTAGACCTGGCCCATCACTACATGACTAGCCTTGGCAGCGAGGATTACCGTGAAGCCTTTAACCGTATCTTCGAGATCATCGAAACGGAGTACAGCCTCACCCGCCGGTTGGTCTTAAACATCACAGGACAACCCAGGTTGCTCGGGGCCGATCCCGCCCTACAGCAATCAGTCGATCTTCGCAATCGCACGATCGTGCCCCTTGGTTTTCTTCAAGTGGCCCTGCTTCGCAAACTGCGTGATCAGAACCGGCAACCACCAATGAACGATGCTGGCGATGCTCGTACTTACAGCCGCAGCGAACTGCTAAGAGGCGCACTGCTCACCATTAACGGCATTGCTGCAGGCATGCGCAACACCGGTTGAAACCACCTTGCTTGCCTTTCTTCAACAGCCCGAACTCCCCCCCGGCTTCCGGCTAGACCTTGAACAGCCACCCAATCCTCAAGCACTCAACAAACTTCTCGCTCGTTGCAGAGAAGCCACTCACACTTCAGAGCAATGGGCCCTGGCCTTTGAGCGAAGCGTTTGGCATCTAAGCATTGTTGAACAAGAAAAAGGAACCCTGGTTGGTTTTGTGCGCGCCACAAGCGACCATGGCCTCAATGTCAACCTCTGGAATCTCGTCGCCCAACCCGGCTCATTGCAAGCACAATTGCTTGCAGTTCTCGTGCATCAAGCACTTGAAAATTTGCGCCGAATTCTGCCTGGTTGCAGCATCTCAATATTGGCACCTGCCATCTCCCTCAAAGCATTGAAGGATCAAGGCTTCATCGTTGATCCAGATGGCATACGAGCGATGAGTTATCGACTCCGCTAAGTCGTCGAGTCAACATCATTATCGGATCCTTCCTGCAGCGATCAAAACCACGCTTTTAACCCAAGCATGACGAGAGAACTCCAGCACTCTGACCATCTTTGCTTGACCGACTACAACCTGAATTGAGATCAGCGCATCAGCTGAACTATGCCGCTGACGACGCTTGAAGAGTATGGGAGCTAAAGCAAATACGAGCATGGAGGGACTCGAACCCCCGACCCTCAGAACCGGAATCTGATGCTCTATCCAACTGAGCTACATGCCCACAAATATCGGCTTGATGCCGCTATATGAGAGCAACTCTCAAGCCCCCTCAATCAAGGTACCTTAACCTCATGCCGCTCCAAGACCGATTCGGCTTCACCAGCTCGAACTGCAGGGGTACCGCAATTACAGCAGGCTTCAGCTGGAGTTGACGGAAAATCGGCTGCTGGTCATTGGCCCCAACGGCATCGGTAAATCCAACCTTCTCGAAGCCGTAGAGCTGCTCGGCAGTCTGCGCTCGCATCGCGCAAGCAGCGACCAAGACTTGATCCACTGGGAAGAACAGCGGGCCCTGCTGCGCGCCATCGCTGATGACACTGAGAAGCTCGAACTGGAATTGCGGCGGCAAGGAGGTCGACAAGCCCGCCGCAACGGCAAAACGCTCACCCGCCAATTGGATCTAATCGGTCCACTGCGTTGCGTGGGGTTTAGCGCTCTCGATCTCAATCTCGTTCGAGGCGAGCCTGCCCTGCGGCGCCAATGGCTTGATCGCGTCGTACAACAACTTGAACCGATCTATTCAGATCTGATTAGTCGCTTCAACAAGCTGCTGCGTCAACGAAGCCAGCTATGGCGTCAGTGGCGCCATATCCCGATTCAGGAGCGTGATTCCCTCTTGGATGCCTTCGATGTACAGATGGCTTTAGTCAGCACACGCATTCATCGACGTCGCAGTAGAGCTCTCGCCCGCCTTGAACCACTTGCAGCCCGATGGCAGGAAACCCTTAGCAAACACAAGGAACGGTTGCGACTCGACTATCAGCCAGGCAGCCAACTGGAAGGTGAGGAAGCGGAAGAGCCTTGGCGGTTGGCGATCGAAACGCAACTCCTAGGCCAGCGCAGTGAGGAGGAACGATTAGGAAGTTGCAGGATCGGTCCTCACCGCGACGAGGTGAGATTGCTACTCAACGATTTAGAAGCGCGCCGCTTTGGCTCAGCAGGGCAACAGCGAACCGTGGTGCTGGCGCTCAAGCTTGCCGAACTAGAACTCGTAGGCGAACTCTGCGGTGAACCCCCTCTGCTGTTATTGGATGACGTTCTTGCGGAACTGGATCCCGGCAGACAGTTGCTGCTGCTCGAGGCTGTAGGAGAGAAGCATCAGTGCCTCGTTAGCGCGACCCATCTGGAGGGCTTCCAGGATGAATGGCAGCAGCGATCACAGATCATCGAAGCAGGATCTTTAAATCGCTCGGAAGAGGTCCGCTAAGGTGGCGAGCTGATTTTTATTGCCTTGATGGAGAGAACCCTGTCTTGCTTGCATCCCAATCCAGGATGGGAAGACACCAATTACCAAGACAACACAAGCTCCATCAATCACAGCGCCACCGACATGGTGGGCAAGCACTGCATCCTCGAGCTTTATGACTGCGATCACGCCAAGCTCAATGACGAAGCCTTTCTAAGAACCACGATCACAACAGCAGCGAAGCGTGCTGGTGCCACTCTTCTCAATCTCATCACTCACAGATTTGAACCTCAGGGGGTCACAGGGCTTGCCCTTCTAGCTGAATCGCATCTCTCCATCCACACCTGGCCTGAGAATGGTTATGCGGCGGTGGATGTCTTCACTTGCGGCGATCAAACGATGCCGGAACGAGCTTGTGAGCTCTTACGCCAGGAACTTGGCGCCAAAAGCCATACATTAAAGAGCTTCCAACGGGAAACACCAGCAGCTCTAGCGACCGCAATACGCCACCCAAAGGCTTAATCAGCTAGCGACCTGCTGAAACCAATACTGAAGCGCTTGAGTGATCATCACGGGCACTTCTAGAAGGCAAGGTGTATCTCACGCCTAATCACATTACCCAATTCATCCACCTTACGGTTAGTGGTGGCTTGAGATTCAGAGACTGGTGACTAGTCAAGCCTCGTGTTCTGCTCAAACTTATCCAAATGCTCTTCTTCTAACCTCAACCTTTGCTCTTCCCTTTTTCGATCATCGTCTCTCTTTCTCTCTTCTAAAGTAAGAACTTGCCCCAACCCAATCACCATTCCATTCAGTTCATCAAACCTTTTGTTCATTAGCCCTAGCATTTTTTCTAGGTCTTGGATAGCTAATTCTGTTTGACTGAGCTGTTCTTGAGACTCCTTCAGCAGTTCCGATGTAGGCTTCATAGCAAGTCTTGACAAGTATTTGAATACAGAGAAATTTCCTAGCGAAAGAGTGACCACAACGTTCTAACCATTTGGCTAATTCGTTCCAACCACTTATCTACAACTACCACTAACACTGGATATTTAGGGAAGGGAGATAAGAGCCTAGTAAATATAAATCCCGGAGCGAGAGAATGATTCAACATGAACACAGGTTCGGTTTACTCTCCATCTTTCAGCCATTAGCAATGTATATGGATGCATGCAATGTGCAGTACCACCACTCTTTTTGAATAGATTGTCAAGCTGGATCTTCGATGCATCCACACCAGTCAGCGAAAGAGGAAGGCAAAGTGAATGCAGCACTGGGATTAAACGCTTAAAAGGTAACTCATTGTCTTGGATATTTTCGATTGCAGCCATCAGCCCACATCAACTGCAGCACTCATCTATTTAGGGTTTGTGCTAACTAAGCATCAAAAAGCCCTGCATATTGGCGGGGCTTTTTGATGCTTAGTTTCTCCCCCCTAGCGCGGTTGCGACTTTTTGTTTTCATCCTTCACCGCTATCGACAGGTTCTCTGAAATTCTTTTGGCAAGCAGTGACCTCGCTCAACGCCAGCCGTGAATTTTGGTACAAGCATCTAGAACATATGCATTTGCTCTGCAAGTAGAGAAAATAACTGCCAAGAAGGAGGGCACCCGCGTTGGATGCCCTCCAGTCCAGGACAGGTTTTCAGGGTTTCGACGTCCTCGGACGGCAAGTTCCAGTTTTCAACGAGAGAAAAAGGACGTTCAGTAGGAAAAACTGCTAATTCTCCCTCCCATGTGGCTCCCAAGCAATCTCTCTCTGGCTGCTGGAATTTGATGTGCAGAAATGCTCATGGTTGATTCTGCAAAAGTCTGTATTGTTTGCGAGCTGGAAGCGCAGCCGAAGGTTTGCCACCAGCACACCCAAACAGCATTGAGCACTTGGATAAGAACACAGCCATTCGTGAGGCAGAGGTGCTTCGTCTTGAGGCTTCCTTAGCCACAAAGCCTCATAGCCAACAAAACCTGATTGACCGCAAGCATCCAAGCACCAAGAAAACGCCTGGCAATCGCTCTGCTCGCCCTGAATCAAGCTCCAATCAAAACTGAATCAATCATCAGTGTTTCCTGCGTTATCAAGATGCAGGCCGACAAGGGATAGGACCTCTCAACAGCCAGCCTTGTTAGCCACCGTGGCCTTAGAGCCGGCAGAGCTAGCTCTAGCTAGTTGATTCCTCTCAAGCTCCAAATCAAGCTGTTGTTGCCCTACTCGCCCAGCTGGTCGAGCAGCGAGAACGACCTTTCAGGCTTGTGGCCTATGACATCAGCCACAGCAGCAAGTTCAATCATCCGCAGATAGCAACTCAGTCAAGAGGAGTCGCGAAAGGGATACAGCTGCAAGCCATTGCAGGCCTTCAATTCACTTGGCCAGTGCGATTGAGCTTGCCACTGACCAAACCTTCCAGATCAAGGCTGATGGAGGTGAAACCCAGCGCAAGGAAATGCGCAACGACCTGCTCACGATCCAACTCAAGCACCACATCCTCAATCCGATCAGCGGGAACTTCAATGCGTGCAGCCAAGCCCTGGCTGCGCACTCGCACCTCAGCAAAACCAAGCGTTCTTAACCAGGCTTCAGCCAGACCAACCTGACGCAACCGTTGAGCGTTGATGCTATTGCCATAGGGAAAACGTGATGACAGGCAGGGCTGCGCGGGCTTATCCCACCAAGGGAATCCAAGAGCTCGTGACATCTGACGTACACCTGCCTTGCCAATCTCTAATTCAGCCAGCGGAGAACGCACACCAGCCTGACGGCCCGCCTCAATGCCAGGTCGATGCTCTCCCAAGTCGTCGTGATTCACGCCATCCACAACCTGAGCTCCACCGGCTGATTGCGCAATCGGGCCCAGATGCCGATGTAATTCACGCTTACAAGCAAAACAACGGTCTGTGGGATTGCTGCTATAGGCCGGATCATCCAATTCCTGAGTCATGCATTCCTGGTGACGAATCTCAAGCCAGGCAGCCTGCTGACGGGCCTCATCGAGAAGCTCAGGGGCAAGTGCAGGAGAAACCCCTGTCACAGCAAAGGCTTGAGGTCCAAGTTGTTCCCGCGCAATCGCTGCCACTAGTGCACTATCAACTCCACCGGAATAGGCCACACAAACACGTCCAAAACTGGCAAGACGCTTGCGCAACATCTGCAACTGGGCATACTCCCGCTCCGGCAGAGGTTCCAACTGCCGAAACACCGCTGCACCAGCCGTCCCAGCAACCACCTTCTCAGCCCATCGATCTCGTTAAGCTCCAACCGTAGAGGACCCGTCAATGGCTTCGCAGACGGCAGCATCCAAGACACCCAGAAATCGCCAAACATCAAGCGGCAGAAGAGGACGTGGGATTGGCATCGCGACCGCAGCCGAAAGCAATGAACGCAGTCATGGCCAACTGCACATCTATGACGGCGAAGGAAAAGGGAAAAGCCAGGCCGCTCTTGGTGTTGTCCTACGCACCATCGGGCTGGGGATCTGCGAGCAACGACGAACCAGGGTGCTGTTGCTTCGATTCCTCAAAGGCCCAGGCCGCGCCTACGACGAAGATGCTGCTATTGAGGCACTGCAACAGGGCTTCCCTCACCTAATCGACCAAGTGCGCACAGGTCGGGGTGAATTTTTCATCGCCGAGGACGCTACCCGTTTTGATCGCCAAGAAGCCCAACGCGGCTGGGATATCGCCAAGGGAGCCATCGCCAGCGCCCTCTATTCAGTCGTTGTTCTTGATGAACTCAATCCCGTGCTGGATCTAGGCCTGCTGGATGTTGACGATGTAGTCAAAACACTCACCGACCGACCTGACGGCATGGAGATCATCGTCACCGGACGAGCCGCTCCACGAGCCCTGGTTCAGGTAGCCGATCTGCATTCCGAAATGCGCGCCCATCGTCGTCCGGAGCCTCAGGCTGATGGCGTTATTCCCTTCCTTCCCACCGGTGGAATTGAGATCTACACCGGTGAGGGCAAAGGCAAATCCACCAGTGCCCTAGGCAAGGCTCTACAGGCCATTGGCCGTGGCATCAGCCAAGACAAAAGCCATCGCGTGTTGATCTTGCAGTGGCTTAAAGGTGGCAATGGCTACACCGAAGACGCTGCCATTGCAGCCTTAAGAGAAAGCTATCCCCACCTTGTTGATCATCTTCGCTCCGGCCGGGATGCCATCGTCTGGCGAGGTCAACAACAACCGATCGATTACGTCGAAGCAGAGCGCGCATGGGAAATTGCCAGAGCCGCCATCGCCAGTGGGCTCTATAAAACTGTCATCCTCGATGAACTCAATCCCAGCGTGGATCTTGAACTGATTCCTGTGGAGCCGATTGTTCAGACCCTGCTCCGCAAGCCGGCCGAAACCGAAGTCATCATCACCGGCCGCTGCAAAAACCAACCTGCCTACTTCGATCTGGCCGGCGTCCACTCAGAAATGGTGTGCCACAAGCACTATGCCGAACAGGGCGTAGACCTCAAGCGAGGCGTGGATTACTAAGGCAATCCTCGACAACGAAGCTTTTTGATTGACTGACCTAAACACCTACCGCAGCTGGTAATTATTGAAGCGGGCTGATTGAAATCCCTTCAGAAATGAGTCCCTACATAAATCACGCTCGACTCAATAGCGAGGCAATGAGTTATCAACTTCCTTGGCCCAAGCATCAATGCCACCAGTCACATTGATACCTTCAATGCCATGACGCTTGAGAGCTATAAGGGCCTTTGCGCTTCGCCCCCCCAGCTTGCAGTGCACATAAAGTCTCTTCCCATTGACCAAAGAGCGCAATTGCTCGATAGCACTCCCGCTCTCGATCTGATCAAGAGGTATCAACACAGACCCAACAATAGTGGCAATTTCCGCTTCCTTGGGGGTGCGCACATCAACTAGCAAAATGTCATCTGCACCGTTGTCGAGAACCGCTTTGAACTCGCTGACACTAATACTCTCCACCGCACCTACCTCCGGGGCAATATCGCCCATTCCACAGAAATCCTGATAGTCAATCAGCTTATCGATGACAGAGTTCTCGGAGCTATGGCACAACTTGAGCTCGCGGAAGCTCATCTTTAGGGCATCGAATAGCAGAAGCCTGCCGCTGAGGCTAGTTCCGATTCCAATGATGATCTTCACCGTTTCGATGGCCTGGATCAGGCCGATGATCCCAGGCAACACTCCAACGACTCCACCTTCTGCGCAGGAAGGAACCATGTCTGCCGGTGGCGGTTCTGGGAACAGATCGCGGTAGTTAGGGCTATCTGTAGTGAGATTAAAAACCGAAGCCTGCCCTTCAAACCTGAAGACTGCGCCATAGATATTGGGCTTGCCCAGCATCACACAAGCATCGTTGACCAGATAACGGGTGGGGAAGTTGTCAGTACCATCGCAGACCATGTCATAAGGACGGATGATGTCGAGAGCGTTCTCGCTAGTGAGGGCGATCTCATAAAGATCCACCTGGCAATGTGGATTGATTTCGTGGATGCGAGCCTTTGCCGACTCGATTTTCGGCTTACCAAGCCAGCTTGTGCCGTGAATCACCTGGCGCTGCAGGTTGCTGTGATCCACTAGATCAAAATCAACGATCCCCAAACGCCCTACACCGGCAGCGGCAAGGTAGATCAGTATTGGAGAGCCAAGACCACCGATGCCAACGCAGAGCACAGAGGCAGCCTTAAGCCGCTGCTGTCCTGCTAGCCCCACCTCAGGAAGAGTCAGGTGCCGTGAGAAGCGGGCGATCTCATCGGGCAAAAGCTCAACACCACTGATATCGAGAGGAAGCATGGCGGCTGGTGCGTGGGAGCAAGCACATCGGCCTGCCTACTCTCCCAAAGCTTCTAAACAAATCAAAGCCTATTACTGCTGGTTGATGAACTCAACCACCTGAATATTGATCTGCTGCCTCAAGTGGAAGTTGTTCAAGGCCTGCTCAACAAGCCTAGCCAACTCGTGCCATGGATCACCTGCCGCTGCAAAAAACAACCGGCATACTTCGTTCTAGCCGGCGTCCACTTAGAGATGGTGTGCCACAAGCACAATGCCGAGCAGGGCGTCGACCTCAAGCGAGGCGTGGATTACTGATATACCAATCGCTAGAAGCCTTCGTTAGATCAAAGCCTCAATTCACAAGAGATCGATCTATTAAGTGTTTACAAAAGACTATTTTTTTTCTCACAACCAACATCTATTGAAGAGGGAAATTTGCATTATCCACCTAGCAAGGCCACATATTCATGAACTTCTTGACAAGCGGCATAGTGGACGATAATGCAAGAATTAAACATATTTTGAACAAAAGCAACACAAAACCATTTCGGCACTCAAGCCAATGACTTCGTGCTGGGCGCTTGTGGCTTCACAGACAAAGCAGCACGTCGCCCCGTATGGCATCCTAATATGCGATACTACTAAGCAATCCTATAGACTTATATATTAGAGCTGATTTTTAAGGCTAGCTTCCATAAAAGGTGAGAGCAAAAGCATCGATAAGCCCAGGAGAAATCAACCAACGAATCCTCCCAAAACACAGCTCCATGCTTACACCAATAGCTAAAAAATCGAGAATCGACGGCAAGCATACAAAACAGTCGCACTGCAAGCATACCGTTTCAATCAACTGCATTCTATTTAGCAGTCCTAAAAGGAATCAAAAAACAACGGGCAGGATGCACAATCTCCAGCAGAATCAATACACAGTTGCGGCTAAAATACAAAACAAAAGCAGGGAAACTTACGATACAATCACAAGCGGCACGGAAACAGATGCGAGCCGTAAAGTATTCTTCTTGGAGAATAAAGAAGCCTTACAGCTCGAGTCAAAAGACATCGAGTGTACCCAAAAAAGAAGGCATTTAGAGATCAATATTCTAGAAATTAGACGTGAAAGACTTGTGGTGAGAAAAGAATAATGAGTAACGATTCCACAATCAGCTTCGAGGAGTCCTACACAAGCTCTTACCACAAAGATTGTGGTGAATGCATGACATGTGTTGTCTCCACGACGGGCTCAGCCGTTGGATGGCTGGACAACCAAGACCAGTTAATTGAAATCATTAACGCCAAAGCAGGCCAAAGCGGAGGAGATAGTAGTCAAGAGAGTCAATACCTTGACAGCCAAATTAGCTCGACAAAGAACGATTCTTTGATCGACATATCATCAGTCGATCTCGACATCTCAACAGAGGAATGCATCCGCCTTTGGAATCGCTGTTCCTGGCAAGGTCAGCCAGATGGACGATTAGTTGCAATAACAACTGATGGCATAGATAAAGGGGACAGTGCCTCAAACTCTAGCAATAACCTTGGCTTAAACTCCGAAGCTTCACAATGGCAGGAGACAAGCCAAGCAACTACATGGGACGAACTATCTGGCGATAATGACTACATAGCCGGCCTGATGTATGGAATCAAATGGAGAACAACAGATCCAGATGATAACAATGCAGCAAAAGAATTAAAGTATTATTTTTTCAACGAAGAGGAAACCATCGATGGAACGTGGGGGTCCGAACCATATCAACAAGAAATCAATGCAGCTATCAAAGCCCACAATTCATTTGAAGAAGTTGGTAATCTAAAATTTACGGAAGCATCCACCTCAAATGAAGCAGCTATCCGCTGGGCTTTTATAGACAATGAAGATGCTGAACTTGCTACTGGCTCAGGTGGGATTCTTGGCTACGCCTACATGCCAGGCGCAGAAGGATATTCAGGCCATATAGGAATCAATCAAGATCAGTATGCAAGCCCAGATAACGATCAAGAGAACCTAAATCCTGACCCAGTCTCCCCAGGCAGCTACTACCACATAACCTTTACCCACGAACTTGGTCATGCTTTAGGGCTAAAGCACCCACATGACAGTATCAATACAAATCCTGTATTTCCAGGGGTCGATTCACCATGGGATACAGGCGACAATGGATTAAATGCCACTCCTTGGAGTGTCATGACATACAACGATGTTGGTGCCAATGAATACGCTCCATCATTCGATGCAATCGGTACATACGAAGGCTACCTAACTGGTCTTGGGGCTTTTGATATTGCAGCCATACAGTATCTATATGGAGCCAACAATTCATTCAATACTGGCGACAACATATATTCCATTGACGACACACTTGATGGCTTCAAATCGATTTGGGATGCTGGAGGAGTTGACACCATTGATGGTTCCTCGTCATCAAAAAGAGTAACGATTGATCTGCGAAGTGCAACACTTAAGAACCAGCCTGGAGGAGGAGGCTTTGTTTCAAGAATCAATGAAGAGTTCAAAGGCTATACAATTGCATACAACTCCAATGGAGATGCTGAAATTGAGAATGCCAACGGATCATCATTCAACGATCTCATTATAGGCAACGAAGTAAACAATATTCTTCATGGTCGAGACGGCAACGACAATTTTTTTGGCGGCAAAGGCAACGACAAGATTTATGGCGGCAATTCATTCGACACCGCCGAGTTCACAGGAGAGATAACTGATTACAACTTTGTGCTTGATGCAATTAATGATCTATTTAAAGTGAGTGACAGCACTCTCGAAAGGGATGGAGAGGACAGCCTCAGTAGTGTGGAAAGTATCATCTTCAACCAGAAGCAATATGAATTCCCAACAGACATCACACTTTCAGCAACGAGCTTTGACGAAAACCTAGATATTGGGACGACCATTTCAACCCTAACAGCAACTGATTTAGATTCCTTGGATCAACATACATACTCATTTGTATCCGGGACCGAAAGCGAAGCCAACAACTTCTTTCGCATCAGTGGCAATCAACTCATCCTTAACGATATTGCTGATTACGAAACAAAAGATCAATACTCAATCCGAATCGCGGCAACAGATGCTGATGGGCTGGCGATTGCCAAGTCATTTTCATTACAAGTCAACGACACCGATGAAGCCAACTACAACATCGATTTATCTCGAACATTTCTTGATGAAGGCGACACCCTAAACACAACAGTAAGCACCACAGATGTTGACCTCGGCACCGAACTGTTCTGGGCTCTAGAAGGAAACAACTTCACACAAGAAGATCTACGAATAGGCTCTTTAACTGGATCTAATCAAGTCGGCGCTGATGGCAACTTCTCCGTCTCTCATACCTTCGCAGAAGATCTCACTACAGAAGGCCTTGAGAGCCTGATCGTCAAGCTCTTCTCTGATCAAGCACGCCAACAACTCCTTGCTCAATCTGAGGCTGTTCAAATCAACGACACCTCAACATCATTAGAAGATGGTTCAGGGGCCGTTGCCTTTAACTACAAGCTCTTTAGTGCTGATTCCAACCAGGCTCTTGATCAATTAGCTGTCTTAGGCCAAGGCGTTGATGGCACTGATCGCTACAAACTCGAAATCACGGCTCAATCTCTGCTCGATCAATACAACCTTGAAAGTGCTGATGTCACTCTCAAGTTCAATCCACTGATCTTCCAAGCCATCAATGCCTCCGATATCCAAATCGGCACTGATCTTCCTCTGGCCAATGCTGTCCACATCGATAACGAAACAGGTGCTGTTCGCATCGCTGCTTCTAGCCTCTCTGATCTAGCGCAAGGCGATGGCATCTCCTCAGAGCGTTTACTTGCCTCTTTAACTCTTGATTTTGATGAGGGCACTCTCAAAACCTTAGGCATCCAAGAAGACGGCAGCCTTGCTGCTAGCCCACTGATCTTTGAAATAGAAGCCAATCAAGATGAAACCGTCTTCTCTCGCTCCTATACAGAAGAAGATGGCAGTGGATTGCTCAATCGTGAGATCAAGAGCCTGGCTGATCTCGGTGGAAATATTCATGTTGATGGCACTGAGGTCAAGCTCTATTCCGCTGGTATCAACATCTATGAGGTCGATGATGGTTTGATTCTTGGTAGTCAGAGGGTCATTGGTTCTGATACGGCCTACACCAACCTGATTCGCTCTGGTGACACGATCACTGCAACAACCGAATGGCTCAATGTTGGCAATACAGATGCCAACAACATTCAAGTGACGGCCTACGACAACGCCAATGCTCAACTAAGCGACTATCACTTTGTTGATGACATCAGCAGCGTTAAAAGCGGTAGGTATGTCAAAGGCCAATTTGATCAATCTGATCGTGAATCCTTCCAACTTGTCACTGATATCAAAATCACAGGTGCTGCAGGCAATGTGGTTGATCTCTCCGATGGCATCCTCAGCCTGCAAGCCGATGACTCTGATGTCTTTGTCAATAACAAGGGCTCCAGCAACCTGATCACCTATCAAGGTGACCTCAACTACGACGGCCGGGTCTCAATGAAAGATCTCGCCTACCTCAACGCAGGGGCTGCAAGGCAACAAACCACTTCTGAAAACACAACCGGGCAAGACCAAGACGGCAATGGTGTGGTGGATGCCAGCGTTGCCCACGACGTTGATGCCGATTTCAACGGCAAAATCGATCTGGCTGATCTTGCGGTCCTTGACGCTGACTGGGGCAAGACACTGCATAACGGTGATCAAGACTTCCACGGTTCTGCTGATCTTTCTTGGAGCGAGCTCGATCAGCAAGGCACAACAGGCGATGCAGCCTGGGATAACGACTCCTTTAAAGATCAAAATGCCATCGAATCTTCTCCTGATTACGTTGGTTCCTTGGAATCACCAACATCAACAGGCGTCATCGGTGCTGATGGCAACGACAATGCCAACGATGACGACATGCAAGCTGATGTCTTTCAAGATCCCTTGACGCTATAGAGATAAGGAATACGAGGCAAAAGGATCTAAATCAAAACAATTCAACCCAAGCCAATTGCGGATATGAGCCATTCATTCCTGCCAACATGGATTCAAATCAAGGCATGAAGATCTCTGGAACATTCTCTCAACAATCATCAACACATTAAATATAAAATTGGATCAAGCTATCAACCAAAACGCAGCCGCACCAGCAACAAAAGCGCAAGTATCATATGATCACAGTACTGTTACATGCGGCTTATGCCAGGAGCTCCCTCCGAGGAAGCGTTAAGAGTCCGCAACACAAGCATCAAGCTGGTTGCCCTAGAGGCGACCGTAAAGAGCAAAAACGAGGGTTTTTACGGCGCTGGAAGCCAAAACAGAAGGCAGACACAGGGGCAACCAAAAATCACGCAAAAATGCTTACTCAATAGTGGCGCACATTTCAAGATCAGCCAGTGCTCGAAACGCTTGGCTGAGGTATAGTCAATACATATAGATAGGAAGGGCAGGTCATGGCCGATACCACAACCCCAACCCAGGCAAACCTCCAGTCAGGAGACGGCTACGGGACCCCGACCCCAGACGACACAGGAGGCGACTGGACAGCCGGCCAATCAGGGACGGGCGACACAAAATGGTGGACCGGAGACGCCGAGACGGCGACGGTGAACAACTGGTCTGAATACATCGATACCATCAGCGACTTACGGATGGAAGTCGATGTAAGCGGAACGGACGATTTACCTAGGTGGTCCAATGGGAGCGTGAACTACTCCTTCGGCAGCAAAGATGGTGAATTATCCATTGACAGTGGCACCCAATGGATGGATTGGAATGATTCCCAAAGAGGTGCAGGCGATGGATATCCAATGCCAATGGCTACTAGCGCCTATGACATCAATAATCGTCTAAAAGGTGTAGTCCAGCAATACTCCAACGGTGCTACCTGGGTTGGAGGTGAGAGCGTTTTCTTGAATATTGACCCGAATGAGGTCAGGATTGATAATTTTGGCCTACATGAACGTATGGAGGCAAACATAAACAATGATTTTCCTGGCCAGGCGAAAGATTTTTTAAGAGAGAGTCCAGATGTCCAAATAGAATTAACATCAGATTTCATAGACGGCTTAACTGAATACGCGGGCCAAGATTTCAATGATAGCTACAAGCAAATTGGCTGGGCAGAGGGTCCCACTGGTACTCGCGAGATCAGCCTGGATGTCTTAGTCGACTCATCACTAACTAAAGAAGAAAAATATAATTATCTTCAAGAAAAGCTAGATATTAATCTAGAGATAGATGCCAATGTGCTGGGCGTAAGGCATGGAAGTATGTCATGGGATGGCAGAACAAGTGATGGCCACAATCCTGGAATGTACTTCCACTTGAACGTTGGCGACAACGAGAACAACGACTGGTCATCAGGGACATCCGGAAGCGGTGGACCTGGTGGTGGTTGGCATCCAACGGATGACTTGAACAGGTACCGAGATGCCCTTAGTACAACAACTGACGGAACAACTGTTGTTGAATACGCGATTGGTGACTGGTCTGTCTCAGATCTGATTGGCAGAGCAGGACGTTACTTCGATGACTATGGACAAAACGACGGTTTCGAAACAACCATCAATTTCGAAGCCAGAAGCATGTATATGGGATCATTTTTATCTGATGAGATGAACCTACATGTGGATAGAGGTGATCTAACTGCACCTGGATTTAAGTTGGTTGGCTCATTAGAGTCCTACGAACTTGCCGCAGGAGGAGGGGAAGATGGCTTCAGCTTTGATTTCAGTTCACCTGGTGACACTGCTTTTGATTTTGGATTTGACACTCACGTAGATGTTTTTGATTTAGTTGATAGGGGCACTTTTAAAGAGCTAGTAGATATTGACCTTGGATCCATCATTGATGGCTACACAGACTCAGCATCAGGCCATGCATATGTTGGTGTTAATTATAATTTTACTGTTGAAGGAAGAGACGATTACAGCAGGAATGGTCATGTGAGCGCCAACTCCGATAGTAATTACAACTTAAAAGACGCTTACTTCGACACCAGAGCATTAGCAGACATACGAGACCAAAATAAGGAACTCATTGGCACAGATACTGTTGTTTACGCCGATGCAACCAGCCTTCATACTGGAATTTACTATCGGGAGGATGGGATTGAGGCCAATGCGAATTGGAATTTAAACCAAGCGACTGGCGGGTGGGAGAATAATCACAACCACGGTTGGGGAAATGTTGATTTAAACTCTGTTTTTAGTCAGATCATAGATACAAATAATCTACACTTTAAGATCGAGAATCTATTCACTGATGACTTACCTGATGTATCAATCTCTTCTGTTAGAGCAACCTTAAATGGTTTTGGTGACGTCTACCAAGGAGATGCAGCAGCAGCCTTCACCTACCAGCTATTTGAGGCTAATTCCAATACTGCCCTTGATCAACTTGGTGTTTTAGGTCAAACCGTAGGCAATCAACGCTTCGGCGGTATTGATTACAGCAAGCGTTATGAACTTCAGGTCACTGGTGAAACTCTCGCCGATAATTACAGCCTAGAAGGTGCTGACATCACCATTGCCTTTGATCCAGTTATCTTCAAAAATATTACAGCTGAAGACATTCAAATTGGCAAAAACTTCAATGTTGCTAATGCCGTTGAGATTGATAACGAAGCTGGAACCATCCGAATTGCAGCGGCAAGCCTTGGTGATCTTGGAGAAGGTTCTCCCATTACCAATGAAACCGTTCTCGCTTCGATTGCTCTCGACTTCGATGAGCAGAGCCTTGCAAATCCAGCTCCTGGTGAAAGTGAATACAACAATGCCGATGGAAGTCTATTTGTAAGTCCTCTCACATTTAATATCACAGCCAACCAGGAAGAAACCGTCTTCTCACGTAAGTTCAACGATGGAACTGGTTTCACCAATAGAGAAATCAGCAGCCTTAGTGATCTCGGTGGAGCAATTGCCGTTGAGGGGCAAGACGTCACCCTCTATCAAGCATTGATCAATATTGAGGAGCAAGGTGATGGCCTCATCATTGGTACTGATCGTGTGATTGGTAGTGATGCAACGTTCACCAATCTCATCCGCTCTGGTGACACCGTTTCGGCAACATCAGAATGGCTCAATGTCGGCAATACCGATAGCAATAACCTCGTAGTCTCTGCCTACGGCAATGCCAATGCCGAACTTGTCGGCCATAGCTTTGTCGATGGCAAGACTTCACTCAATAGTGGCAACTTTAAAAATGGTGTGTTTATAGAAGATGATCGCGAATCAACCAAGCTTGTTGCTGATATCAAAGTGACTGGTGATGCTGGCAAGGTCGTTGATCTTGCTGATGGCATTCTCAGCATCACGGCAGATGACTCTGATGTCTTTATCAATGAAAAAGGCTCCAGCAACCTGATCACCTATCAAGGTGACCTCAACTACGACGGCCGGGTCTCAATGAAAGACCTCGCTTACCTCAACGCTGGTGCAGCAAGGCAACAAAGCACCTCGCAGAACACTGGGGAAGACCTTGATAACAATGGTGTTGTTGATGCCAGCGTTGCCCACGACGTTGATGCCGACTTCAACGGCAAGATTGATCTAGCTGATCTATCTGTACTTGACGCTGACTGGGGTAAATCACTGCACGACGGCGATCAAAACTTTGTTGGATCCGGTGATGTCTCTTGGAACGAGCTTGATAGCCAAGGCACAACAGGTGATGCAGCCTGGGATAACGACTCCTTTAAAAATCAAAATGCCATCGAGGCCTCCAGCGACTACGTCAGCTCCCTTGAAGCTCCTGGTACTTCAGGGGTGATCGGCGCTGATGGCAACGAAGATGCCAACGACAATGACATGCAAGGCGATGTCTTCCAAGATCCGCTAACTCTTTGAATTTAAGATCGAGCAACTCAGATCACAAGATATCCAAGACAATCAATTGATATACATAATCAATAAAAAATATAGTAGATGGCAATCAAGTCATTGCACTAAGTGATTATTTAGCAATTATCGCCCTGCAGCAATAAACACCACATCCCGCTTGACCATCTTTAATACAATAAATACTAAAAAGAAGAGAGCAGAGAATATGATCCAATCAAACTAATCATCAACTTTTTCAAAGCACTCCGCCAACCAATCAAGCTCTAGAGATATGGCTAAAAGAAAGCGCTCAAAAGCTTTCCATCCATTCTCAATAATCACTGAATCATCAGAATAAAGCTCATGAAACCACGCCATGAGGAAGAAAGCATCTCTCATCGTGCCACGAAGCAATCGAGGAACCAATTGCTTATGCAAAGCCTCTGGAATCTGTAAACACCTTGAAGCAGTCATTCGCAAATCTCCATTAGCAAGAGAAGGGGCTTCACTTGCTAGAGCAAACCAACTCTTCAACCAATGCTTTGCTTGAAGATCAACGATCATAGTATCGTCAACATCTTGCTCAATAACCTGATCAGATGGGAGGCAAATTCTTGATAGCAAGTTCTCTAAATAGTCTTGAGAACTTGGATCTAACAATTGATCCAACAAGTCAGCATGACCCGCCTCAGCAAATGGGATTTTTATTCCATTGCTTAAATTAATCACTGAACAACTAGTTGACAAAGAATTATAGGCTGACACCATATAATTCAACTGCAGCCTCATTTCATGGTTGGTCCAAGCATAACTTGAGAGGTTGCCAGCCACTCTCAAATCGAAATCTCTTGCAGAGTCCCCAATCGCATTCCTAGAGCGAACCAGCGATCTATCAGCAGAACCAAGATCACAGCCACAAAGAAATAACTTCTGCGGTTTGACTAACATGCAAAAAGAGAATGCTGCTGATAGACACTGGGGTCCTTCATTATCCAAAACAGCCTGCTCTGCTCCTACAAAAGCAGCGACTGGACTCTGGCCACCGCGAAAATAATAAATACATTCTCGATACAAATCCTTCAGCTGTGTATCTATCGATGTTGGAACCACTCCAATCGTATGTTTCAAACGAGTCAAACCATTAGCCCGCACATAATCTGTATATAGCTTTGTTAGTTCATGATTAGCATCTCCACGCTCTACATGAACATGAAAATGAGGCTGAATACCCCATTCAAGCAATGTGCCAAGACTACTGCCAGCAGAAACAATAAGAGCCTTGCCCACATTGCGAACAAGATACTCACGACAACGATCCAATGATGGACCAGAAGCCACCAAGATGATTGGTGCGGAGACGTTCTCTCTAGGGAGTTCTCTCACAAGCAAATTCCTTGCTTCGGCAAGGTTTTGACGGCTACGGCGCAACATATTCAACTCATCCACAAAAGGTCCGCCAGTTTGAGGTCGCAAAGACCTACCAAAATCCTGCTGAAGAGAAGCGAAAGCCTCGCTAAATCGATCTCCTGCCTGACACTGAACCAAGCGACATGAACCTACGCAACCCAAATAACGATGATGCAATAACTGTGTAAGCTTTTGCCTGCTATTACTCAGCAAAAACCACTCTAATTCCCCAGAATTAGAGTGCAACTCAGTAATAATCGACGCAAGCTTGCCCGTATCAAGAAGTGGCTCCAGGTCAGTAATTACATTGAGAAATAACACGATTTTACGAGGTTTCCAGTAAGAAATCTCCCTTTCAAGCCAAGCGATCGATGGAGGAGCACCAAGCAATATCAAAAGCGCCACATCGGCTTGTTTATTTATATTTTTAGAATCATCATTACCTTGATGATTTGGCTTAAGAAGCTGTAGCTCACTCAGAAGGTATCGAAAATGACAATCCGAATCTTGATGCCCTTCATGACCAGTTAACGACATTTCTTCTTTGCTGATATCCCTGGCTTGGCTGACAGGCAAAACAGAGCTAACGGCTTGATATACACCCATAGGCAAGCGACCTTGCCAAAGATCAGATGTGCCTCTCAAGGCCACCATTGAAATAGCCATATATTTCTCTATTCGAATCGGATGGCTAGGTCTTGTCTGTTTGAGGCCATCCTCTAGATCAATGGCAAGCTTAGGAGCCACACTCCTCAAAGCCTTAATATTTTCGCCTTGTTTTGCCAATACCTGCAAAGCCCCTTCTATATGCCAACAACTCAATTTACAAGATAATTTTTCTCAAAAATGGTAACCGAAGGAGGCGTTATGCATTTTACGCATAAAAGACCCCTTCTTATGCACAAAATGCAATCGAGGCCTCCAACGACTACGTCAGCTCCTTTGAAGCTCCTGGTACTTCAGGGGTAATCGGCGCTGATGGCAACGAAAATGCCAACGATAATGACATGCAAGGAGATACCTTCCAAGATGCGTTCACTCTTTGAATTTAAGATCGGGCAAATCAGATCACAAGACATCGAAGACAATCAATTGATATACATAATCAATAAAAAATAGCAGGCATAGGTCAATGGATAGAGCACTCACAGTTCGGTAAAATTAGTGTCATCAATCATGGAATTAACTTGGACCTTTGCCCTTGATGAATGGCTGGCCTTTTACAAGGGGCTTAGAATGACTGAAATGGGATAGAATAGAAAAGATGAGGAAGAATAAGAAACTCCATGGCCGACAACACAAGAAGCAACCACAGCTTGGCCAATGAGCTCAAAGAGCAAGCCGGCAGAGTATCAATACCTACTATCTTAGTAAAGCTCAACCTAGAAAAAACCAATATAAATCTCCATGCTTTCACAATTCTCAAGAAAGAATTCTGGTGCTCTCAAGCAAAGCTTACCAACCCTCTCCCTACAAAAAGAAAAACATATCGATGCCATCCAAACCATGATTATCAACCAATAAATTTATCAATCTCATAGGTCGATAAAATTGACAGACAAGCAGCCCACCTTAGGTTTTTGGTCATCCGATCCAATCGATGACAACATAGAAGCTGCTCATACGTCATTGGCCACTCCAGAGCTTCCATACGACTATGCAAGCGATGTACATACAATCGGTTCAACATCGGTTGATCTAGATAGCAACAGTGAGACAACTCAAGATTTAAACGCAAATAATTCTATAGCCCTTGATCATAATAATATTGACATCAGTGTTCAGGCTTTAGCAGGCGAGGTTCCAGGGCTGATAATTGACAATTCAAACCACTCTACTCCCTGGGATTCTCAGCCAATCCTAAACGGAGAGAAAGCTGAAAATAGCTACTATGACTCCATAGACAATGACCAGATTGATCTAAAGGCCCTGGAGAAAGTGCCCTTCGATGACACGCTCCATGAACTCAAGAACAATACAAATGGGAGCCAAGCTGCAACACCTTCAGACGCTGTCTCGGGATTATTTATCAGCAATGAGCCTCAGGCACTCCCAATTGTTTCCAACAATCTTCCGCCTCTCTTAGGGGATGATTTTGCCAACGATCCGCTACTGGTCTACAAGGAGTTAGACATCCAAAGCTCAGAGTCAGAAGACATAGATATCAAAGTAAATGGAGAGAATGACTCTACTAGCGAGATCCTAAAGAAGGCTTATTCACAACAAAGTCCTATCATTGATGGCAGCGGGTTTATCAATAATTCCTTACTGACCTACAAAGAGATAGGAGTGGTTGATAACGAATCAGGGCAAAGTAGTCTGCGGGAAGATGTTGAAATCATCGAGCCAAGTTCAGGCAATGACGTCATCAGCCTCATAGAGCCGGATCCTCAAAAGATTGTCGATTTTGGCGATGGGCGAGATCAAGCAATTGTGTCATCCAAAGGCCTTACGCCTGATGTAGACCCCTATCTCAACCTCGAATCTCTAGTTTGGTATCCGCTCACAGAAGAAGGAGCTTCTCGGCTTCAGGAAGATGGCAGCCCGCTGAGCATTCCTTTTACTGTGAAGGAGTGGCTGGAAGACAGAACAACACTTCTGCCTTTAGGCAACTACCCGCCACCAGTTGATGAAGACGCTGGCCTCGACTGGCATCTAGCCTCCTTTACACTCCCAGGAGAAACCGCAGCGCCCCTCCCAGACTGGTTGCAGCTGGTGAGTCTTGACCCCACACCTGAATTAGTCGGCCAAGGCAGAGTTGTTATCAGTCAAAAATTTGCTGCCGATGCTTCAGACCCTCAAAAACAATGGCTAGAAATCCATGTTCACGATGGTCGCTCAAATGGGAAGGGGCTGGTGGGCCTGGAGCTCAATCTCGACTGGAAAGCCTCAGCACTGGAACTGATCCCAGAAGAACTCGACGTTGACAAAGTTTTTGAACGTGATCATCTGCCGCTTTTTCAGAACACCGGCAAAACAAACACTCTTGAGACCGAATCCACAACACAATCTCCAAGGGAAGCCCTTATAGGACTAGGCGCTGCAGCCCTTCCGAATGGTGGACAAGGGAAGCCACTGGGCTACCTAAAGGGCGAAACGCCACAAACCCTATTTGCACGCCTGGCCTTCCGAACTGAAGACCCGTCTCAGAATCCTGATGTTCAACTGGAAGCCACACTCTTACCAGCAGCAGCAGGCATTGCTATAGAAGCAGGCGACCTGCTGATTCTTGATGAACGCAGTCCAAAGGTCTGGGCAGTTCAGGCCAAACCTGATCAAGAGCAAGTTGGCAGCCATGCCTTTACTCTTCGCCGGGGGGAAGGTGAGAGCGCCAAGGTTGGCCATCTAGCCGTAGCAGTAAGGGAAGTCAATGATCCACCAGAGCCAATAGCTGCTAGTGAGCTTCAACAAGACTCTTTACATCAGGAGCTACTTCAAGACCAACAACTTAGTCACGATCTGCGTAATCTTTTCCGCGACCAAGATGATGCAAACCTCGAATATTCATTAGTCGATGGCCCTAAATGGCTGCAGGTAGATCCACAAACTGGTGAGCTAAGTGGCATACCAGCCAATGCTGATGTTGGGGGCTTTAATATCACTGTTATGGCCGATGATGGCCGAGGGGGTAGCGCTCAACAAAAGCTGATTATTGACGTCGAAAACGTCAATGATTCTCCACAAGTTGGTGTTTCTATTGCTTTACCAAACCTCATCCAGGGGCAAAGCTTCACCTATCGACTTCCCGAAGGAACCTTCAACGACCCAGACCTAACAATCGATCCTGATGAACGATTGCACTATGAACTGATAGCAGCGCAAGGGCAGGAAGAAGTTCCCTCCTGGGTTCAAATCAATGGTGAAAACGGTACCCTCACAGGAACAGCTGGACCAAAGGATGTAGGGGCTAGCAAGATGGTGGTTCGTGCCATTGATGCTGCAGGTCTGTATGCCGATCAAGCCGTGCAGCTCATGGTTGAGAACGTTAACGATGCTCCTTATAGAACATCAGCGCTGAACAACTTTCTAAAGCTACAACAGCCCACAGCGCAAGGAGAAACACCTCCGAGTGAAAATGACCCCAATGCACTTTTCACCGGGATCGAACGAACAATTGAACTAAAGCCATGGTTCAACGACCCAGACATGGGCGTAGTTGATGACGAGAGATTAAATATCCGGGTTGAACTCGACACAGGAACAGGAGAAGTAATAGATCTAGCTAATGCAGGTGAAAACCTAAACCCAGATTATGATCTTAAATGGCTGGACTGGGATCCAGACGAAGGCCTTTTGACAATCAACCCAGGACTAAATGATATCGGTCAACACATTCTTAGAGTACGCGCTAGTGATATCGAAGGTCTAGAAGCTTCAGCCATTGTTCCTCTACTTGTGCGGCACCGCAATAGTGCACCAATCTTGCAGATAACGAACCCTGATGAACTCATAGAAAACCTTCGAGGGGATGGATTCGAAGAAGCAACAGCTCTAATCTCATCCGAGAATGAAGATGGAGAAGAGCAACTTAGCGGCCTGAGGATTAACCTAGATGAAGAAAGTGAAGTAAATATTGAACTGCCTATTGGGCTCTTTAGTGATCCTGACCTGAGCATTGATCCTGCAGAGCTACTCAAACTTGAATTGCAGGGAGACAATGAGCTATTTAAGCCAACTGGTGCCAATAATAAAGCTGCCTTTGAGTTTGACCCAGCAAACTTAACGATCAAAGGTAGCACTCATGGGTTAGGGCTAACAAAAAATGGGGGGCATTGCGAATGGGAAGCAACTTTAACTGCAACAGATACAGCAGGTGAAACCACTAGTTTTGATCTAGTATTCAACCTGCAGAGAGAGGCCTCGACACCTGAAATAATTATAGAGAGTGAATCCATCAGCGCTAGCGAGGGGAGCTCAATACAATTAAAAAGTCTTATCCAGCTCTCTGTCGATGCTCGAGAGGGCGAATTGGTTCATCTAAAAATTGATCGAAAAGATTCTGATCCACAATCATTAGTGTTAATCGATTCAAAAGGCACTATTGATACGACAGATGCAAATTCCGGCATCAAGCAACGCTGGGAAATTAGCGGCAACGCAGAGGAAATCAAGGCAAGATTAGAGGAGTTACATTTTAAAGTTCCCAACAACTCTCATGCAATTGGCGACTTCACAATAGAGATTAATGTAGAAACGGAACTGGGTGAAACAGGCTTGCGATCAGATGCTGCAAACGAGATACTAGATTTTAACTTAGAACCGGAAGCCAATATTCCTTTATGGGAACAAGAGGAATCAGCAGAAGTGCCATCGGATCGCTTCTCATTCAAAGCTATTGGCGATTACATCACAGCAAGAAGTTCCGACCCAAGAGAAGTTCTAAGCTACCAAATAAAGCTACCCGAAGATCGCCCAGACCTACTAATTACTGATGCAAATGGGACAGAGTTAGGAGAGAGAGACGACGACTACTTATTCCTTAGCCCTGCAGATTGGAGCAAGGCCTTACTGCGGAGCGAAACAGGATCAGATCTCAATGCTGAATTGATTATTCAGGCGATTAGCATTGAGCCAAACAATTGGCTTCAGGCGTTATCGGAGCAGAAAGTGCTGAGTTGGCTACCAAGCCCTCTAGTGCAAGAAGATCCAGAAGTAATCATCCAACCACCAGCTGGTATTCAAAGATCAGGTGAATACAGCACTGTCTATGTGGATCTTGACCTCCCTGAAGGCACCCGCACCCTCCAGCTAAGCATATCTCTTCCCCAGGGGAGTCTCATCAATATCGAAAACGACAATAGCTCAATAATCACTCCTGAAAGCGCATCAGGCTCAACACAAGAAAAGACATATCTAATCACTATCAACAACACCGACGAACCAATTCCTAGCGATCTAGAACTTCAAATTCGCAGCGCAGAAAGTTTTAGAGGTTCATTTATTGGCAATCTGACAGCAATCGCATCAACACGAGCCGAAGTTGATACAAGCGCAGAGATAGAAGATTGGTCAGAAGAAATCAACAAAGGTTTTGCAAGCTGCGTTGAAAACATTGAATTCAGTTGGGACGTTGCACAAGTTGCTCGTAATCCCGAGTTCTCAATTGACTCCTCAAACGATCAACCTGTTCTTAACTTCAATCCAAGTCTTGGAGCCCTGCAAATACCTATTCGACGCGGTCCAAGCAGTAGTGGGATGCGAAATCGCGCTGAAACACTCACACTTGCCGTGCGAAATATACCCACAGGCTATGCACTCGCAGAGAAATCAGGTGATAGCTATAAAGCCGTAGGGGCAACCGATGCTTTTGGCACAATGACCCTTTTTACAATTCCATCCGTATCAGAGGAAAACGAAGAGGCAAATCTTTCACAATTCGAACTACTCAACAATGGCAACTTATTCCTAGTAGCAGTTGACTCTAATCCTAGCGATCTTAGCAGTGCAGAACTAAACCTCACGCTAACGGCAAGAATCAGTGACCAACCAGGGGGTGACTCAAGGTCAATACCTATCCTGGAGTCGCTCCAACTAAGTAATTTCAATGATGCGATACCTTCTCTGAATGCCAGCAAGGAACTAATTGACCCGATAATTATAGACTTGACTCGCAAAGGGTTACCCCTAACATCACTACAAAAGACAGGGAATGGCGTCAAGTTCTCGATGTTGCCCGAGGCAAGTGCAGTTCCAACCGCTTGGTTGGCAAGCAACGCAAATACAAACGAAGATCAAAAGGCTGCTTTTGTTGTCCTTAACGACACAAGCAATGACAATCCTGACGGCAATGTGACTATCACTAGTATCAAAGAGCTTTTATCAGAATACTTCCAAAGCAATAGTCGTGAAAGAAGTTTCCTTAGCGGTAGCTCTGCATTAGCAAGCCTAAATAGCAACAGCGACAAATTACTAGATGAGCAGGATTCTGCCTGGAGTAAACTACAACTCTGGTTCGATGATGGTGATGCAATCAGCCAAGCGAACGAACTGAGAAATATTGGTGATTTTCTAAGTTCTATTGATCTTGGAAGCCTAGAGACCCTAGCCGTCCAACCAGAATGGTCGGCAGGAAACTCAATATTGCGGAGCCTCAGTGGATCCAGTATCAACGACAGTGAGCCAAATTACAGTCTTTACGATGTAGGCCTGCGGATTGCACCTTCAGGCAAAGCACCTCTTGACCTGCAACTTGAAGGAGAAGAATCAAAGGATGGGAAGAAAACTAAGGTTACAAGACTAAGAATGCGCGAAAACGGTGATCCCGCCTCATTACGTTTGCTTAGCGAGAACAGCAATAATTGGGTAGAAAGCGGGTTAGATACTCTCACATTAGTTCGTCTTGCAGGTTTACCAAATAACATCGTGCCCTCTCTTGGAGTACGTGATGCTCGTGGTGACTGGTTATTTACCTGGTCTGACCTCACTGCTAATGGGGGCAAACTTGAACTAATACCAGACCCAAATTGGAGTGGGAATGTAAATTTGCAAGTGCTAATGAGTCAATTGCAGGCTGATGGCTCACTCCAGAGCTCAGCACTTACTAATCTGGCTTTAGATGTAATAAGTGAGGCAGATAAGCCACTGCTGCAACTCAGCAACGTGATCATCAATGAAGACCAATCACTAGCACTAAACAAGTTGCTTCAAAAAGCCGAACTTTTAGATAAAGATGGCTCAGAAGTCCTCCATTTTGAATTAAGTGAACTTCCTGCTGGCATAAAGATTCAGAGCTCTAATGATGGAGTGACAAGCAAAGTTATTAAACCAGAGGCAGGAGTCTATCGATTCAGCACTGCTGAAATCAAAGACCTAACGCTTGTGCCTCCAAAAGATTTTTCGGGGAGCCTTCAATTCCAATGGCAGGCCGTCGCAACTGAATCCTCAAATAATGACAAGGCGGTAAACAGCCAAAAAGCACTGATCACAATTCGAGCAGTCTCAGACTCACCAGATCAGATCATCGGGAAAGCATCATCCCTCCCATTACAAGAAGGTGGAAGCCTTGCCTTGAGAAATCTAATCAATCAACCAGATGCAACAAAAGGCCTTACAGATAGTGACGGCTCAGAGCAACTGCGCCTCGAATTCGTAGTTCCAGCAGGGCTGACGATCGAACAACCAAATAACAAAAGCTGGTTACCGATAAGCTCGACAACAAGTGGCGGGAAAAAAATCATAGTTATTAAAGCCAAAGATCTACAGACGTTGAACCTTGTCGACAAGGGACTAGGAGAAGTAGAAGAAATGAAGTTCTCCGTTACGCGCATAAGTAGAGAAATCAGCAATGGGAACCTTGCTAGAAGTGAAACAACTGAACTCAGCATTCCGTTCGCAAGAAATGCACGTAAGGCAAGTGTCACACTCCTCGAGCAGCCCAAAACTCTTGAAGATTCAGATGGCGTAAAATTGCTTGATTTAATCAAAGCAGAGGCTGCCAATTCAAGGGATTCTCTTAGTTACAAAATTTCCAACCTGTCTAAAGGACTAACCATTATAAATCCTAACAAGGAAACCCAGATCTTTGATGAACAAAATAAAGAACTTACCATCACATCAGCGGATGGCTGGCTGCTAAAAACAGAAGCAAACTTAGCTGGCAACTTTGGCTTTGATTTGAAAATAGTTAGCCACCCACCTGGAGCTGGCAATACAGCAACTACATCAACAATCCGTAGAAGTATTAAAGTAACAGCAGTAGCTGAAAAGCCAGTACTAAATATTAGCAATAGCTCAGGCTCTCCTCTAAGTATTGAAGCCAATGGATGGCTGCAGATCGATAAACTACTTCAGCCAAAGATAACATCTTCTGACAAAGATGGGTCGGAGAAATTAAGCCTGATTATTGGATCTGTTAATACAAATAACGAACTAGTCAATCTACCATCACAGGCACAACTTAATAGTTCTGCAAGGCAATTGGGAGATGGACGCTGGGAAGTACAGGCCATCGATGTTGATGGCCTGAGCCTTTATCTGGGCGAAATTGACGAAGAACTGAGCCTCTCTATAGCAGCTCGTTCAACTGATGGTGATGACATAGCTATGAGCGAGGTGTCGGTGGTCAAGGTTGCTGCCAATGCGAAAGTCCGTGTACCACTACTTGAGATCCGTGGGGTTATGGAGGGGCTGGAAGATGTACCAATCCCGTTACTCTCAAAACTAGAGGGAGTAATCGATGC
This sequence comes from Prochlorococcus sp. MIT 1306, assembly GCF_047304515.1. Lineage (NCBI taxonomy): Bacteria > Bacillati > Cyanobacteriota > Cyanophyceae > Synechococcales > Prochlorococcaceae > Prochlorococcus > Prochlorococcus sp. MIT 1306. Next base: position 1,690,088 of record NZ_CP138959.1, read on the forward strand.
AAAGTTAAGGGGAAGTGGTGCTGGTCAAACACTTGAGCTTGGAATCACGAGCCTACCTAAAGACTCAAAACTTGTAAACCTGAAAGGCAAAGATTCTAATGGTGTGGCGTTATTTAGTGCACCTCTAAACCTAGACGAAGAAGGCAATCTCACCTCAAGTCTAAAACTACCCTATGTGCAGTGGGGGCAAGTTCACTGGCAAGGAGCAGCAGACAAGTCGGGAACATTCACATTCAAAGTACAAGCATCGAGTGTAGGGAGCGATGGGAGAACAATGAGTAGTAAGATCGTAGACACGAAAATCATCCTGACTCCAGTTAATGACAAGCCGAGAATCACTGTATCCAGTGATTTAAACGGAGTCAAAGAAGGTGATCAGGGAGAATGGAATCTTAGATCAAGATTCGTCGATATAGACAACGACACAAGTGAGCTTAAAATCGATGCACGACTAATCAATGAAAATGGCAAGAAAGTGTCTCTGCCTACTTGGATGAGTCTAAGTACAAATGGAGTTCTGAGTGGCAAACCAACCAACAGCGATGTTGGGATGTTGAAAATTGAAATCACTGCCACCGATCCACTAGGGCAAGCAGAGTCACAACGTGTAAGCTTAGAAGTTGGAGACCTGAACGCAGAACCTGTTTTCAACCCAAATGCATTTAGTGGATGGGAAGCCAAAACAGAAAACCAACTTACAACATATAGCCGCAAGTTAGACCTACGAGAAAAACACTCGATCAAGCTAAGCGAAGCCTTTACCGACGAAGACATTATCAATGGTGACAAACTAAAGCACGTAATTAGCACTGATGGACTCAATTGGAGTGAAAGAATCAAAGACTTGGCCCAAATAAAGAATGATGAGCTGATAATTGAAGCCACGAGCAAAGATCGCCTCGGCAAGCAGCAGATACAACTCCGTACAAGTGATCAAATGGGGGCAACCCTTACCAAGAAAATGGAAGTTACGATAAGGAACATAAATGATGCTCCTATTGTCAATAGAGAAACAGCAACCATGTTGCGGACCGGCTTATGGCAAGAGTCAATTGATCTAGATCAAGGTCAGAAAGAATGGAAAGTGAACCTAGAAGGTCTATTTAGTGACGCTGATGTTGGAGATAGAATAGATCAAATAGCACCAACGGACTTGCCAGCATGGTTAACGTATAAATCATCATCAACAGGCACAGGTGGCATACTAAGCGGAACTCCTGGCAACGATGATGTTGGATTAATTGCCATGCAATGGCAAGCTGTTGACAATCGTGGAGATACAGCTACTTACAAAATCAAACTTGAAGTGAATAACATCAACGACACACCAGTCACCATAAGCAATCCAGACTTATCAGGCTTAGGAGCAGTAGAGAGTGGCGTTCCCTCTGTGAATGAAGATGGTTACGCACGATTAGATCTTAATAATCTATTCATAGATCCAGATGGCAAGTACGGAGATGTTCTCAGCTACGAGATAACAAAGGTAGTAAATAAAGTTAAAAATGAAGAAGTTGATGTTGATTGGCTGGGGCTAGCATATCGTAGTTCAGTGGCACCAGATTCAACCAATAAGCTATTAATTGAGCCAAAGTTTTATGCTATCAATCAAAATGGTTCTCAAGGCAATATAATCGAAGCAGACAAACTTGGCAAACTGCCATCAGGAACAAAGCTAAAAGTAGTCGTAGAAGCGACTGACAAGCGGCCAAGTCAGGCAGATCTATTTCCAGGATTGATCGTAGCCGACATGGATATCACCTGGAACTCTGCACTTAAATTGATAAAAGGTAGCGCAAGCATTACCGATAAACTTACATTCCAACCTTCTATCGTGGAGGGAAAGGGAGGCCTTAGATTCCAGGCAGGTTCAACTGCTGGCTATGGTGGTGCACGTGTTGGTGTAACCAAATCAGAAAACAGTGAGGCATGGCTACCTGCCACCGATCAGCTCGTAAGCTTTGAGGCAATACTAGATGACCCGTCTAAAAATATTCTTGTTGGAGTCAATGTAGGGGAAGGACCAAACAGAGAGGGCCTATGGGGTCTCAATAGAGAGCAATTTAACAATAAGAACAGTGTCATCCACTCCTTCGCAAGCAAGTCAGGTGCAGACGTAGAGATTCTTGCGCCTGAAAATGCTGAGGTAGGTAACTTTGTTATTACAATTACATCCACAGATCTCGCAGGCGAAAAAACAAGTGCAGATGTTCCACTAACCATTCTCAATACGAATGACTCACCTATTATTGTTGGTCATGATAATCTCTCCACATGGTTAGCCACCAAAGAGCAAGCGAAGATCCTGGAAGGCAAAAAGATTGATAGTCCATTAATCAAATTATTCAATGACCCAGATCTGGTCCATGGTGACAAACTAAGCATCAGACTGGTACCAGGGGAAAACAATGCTGAAGTCAAAGACTTCAAACTAGCTAATAGCATTGTGGTATCTGCAAAGAACAATGGAGAAATCAACCTAGAGTTAACTCCACCTCCAGGGTTGACGAGCGAAGTTATACAGCAATTCCGGCTTGAGGTAAAAGACCAAGAAGGAGTGTCCAAAAACACTGATTGGTTATCAGTATTATTTACACCTGCATCAGAGCCAACAATACTAAGACGGGGTGAACAGCAAAAAGAGTTGCAGAAGTATGAACTAGGGAATACAGCAAAGAAAAATCTAAGTCTTGATTTAGGAGCTGCCCTTGCTATCAATGCACTAGAGCTCAACGATAAACAAGGTGACGAAGCCTTGCTCTATCTACAAATGTTCTCATCAAGTGTTGAGATCAATCTAGAAGGATCGGAAAAACAAGATTTCTTCGTGATGAATAAAGGCACAAATCATTCGACAGCAACTATTGATTTAGGTCGTCTTCAGGAATTAACTGGTGAAGGGTATGGAAGTTTAGATAGAGTCAAGCTATCGATAGCTCCTAATGAGCTAGGCCTAATACCACGTGAATTGAGCCCAAAACTGGTCGCAGGACTACCTATAAAGATATGGACAGAAACACACGTAAAGAATGATGCTGCGGGAGAATTATTTGGATCTAAGAGTAGTGATCAGTCGACAATATGGATACCTATTGACAATAGCGCACCTGTCTTCAAGAGCGCCAGTACAACAATGATCAATGAGAACTTATTCAGCGAAGATATGACCAAAAAAGACAGAACACTGTTCTCTCTTTCAGAACAGTTCATTGATTTAGATAAAGAAGACAAAGCTTCATGGAGCATGAAGGTGCCCCGATCCCTGAGAGGCCTCATAGAACTAGACAAGCTGACAGGTAAAGTTCTCCTGGCAGAGGATGTGAAACAGTTAAAGGATCTACCCTCTGGGAATCATCGCATTGTTGTTCGACAGACAGATAGCTCAGGAGAGATCGGAGACGCAAGCGGAATTGGCAGTGGCGTATTAAGAATTAATGTGAGTAATGGCAATGGTTCTGAACAAACGATACAAGGCCTCGACTTGATTTCGCGCGGCAGCAGCAGTGAAATCAAAGGTATATTCAACAAACAGGTTGAAGATCTAAAAGATTCTGAAAAGCAAGTTGTGCAAATATTTGAACGTTTAAATGTTTCAGCATCAACCAGAGACAAGTTCATAGAAGAACTAGAGGAAGGCTCACTAGCCATTCTTGGAGAACCAATAGACGGAGAGCCGTTGGTTCTACTTGATGCTTCAAAGAGTCAAGGCGCATTATTGATTAATGCAGAGAAAGAAGAAGCGAGCAGTCAGTTACTAGCACAATCAGAGCAACTACTGACTGAAGAAGTTATCTCTGAGACACCAATAGGCAAGCTTGACTTCTCACTCGACACTCAAGGGAAAAGCACAAGTGTTGTACAAGTGAAACTAGAAAATGGAGGTGCTGATCTCGACGCTCTAGTAAAAACAATTGCGGATGGGACCCCTTATATTTTTAAATCAAGAAAAGAAAGCTACAATGCAAGCGAAGATGGTGAGCTAGATACCTGGCTTTCTGGACTAGACTACGGAATACATTATTATAATAGTACAGGTATTTCAAGCTCCGACGAACTAAAGATCAAAGACATCAAACTTAGATCTAGCGATAGTATTGAGAATTTGCTTGCGGATGCCAAATTCGACTTTAATCAACTAGATCAGATTGATGGGTCGGGAATTCTAATTGATCTAGATGAAGATGGGATAACTGATATCATCAGCATGTTACTTGTTGACGAGGGTTTCTTTGACACAATTAAAGATGACCCCTCAACTCTAGAGAATGAAGGGATAGGAATTATAGGAGACCCACTGATCCCTATTTCAACTTCTAAGGCCGCGGCGGTGTCTAGCACTTCTTCAGGCTCATCTGGGTACCAAACAGTATCTTCAAGCAAGCCCACAAACGAGGTTGGGGATACATCCACTACCGGCGAGGATGAAAGCGGGGAAGACAATGTTGAAGAGGTGGACAATGTTGAACAGGTAGACAATATTGAAGAGGTAGACAATGTAGATTCAGAGTCAACTGAAGAGGATGGCCAAGAGAATGCTCCAACCAATGACGATCGAGACAACGGCTTAAGTGAATCGAAAGGCCAAGCAAATTCGAATAGCTTGCAGTCGAAGATAGGATCTAACAATGCGGGTATTGATACTGGCAGAAGAATTCAAACAGCAAACCAGCTCGAAGGGAATCCATCAGTACCAACCACACCTGATTTGGCTAATACTTCCACAGATCTACAACAAGCGGATGTAGGAAATAAGGGAACCATACCATCTTCTAATGCTAATCCTTTTGAGAGCAATAAGAATTTCATGTCATCCCTTCAGGACTGGATGCAGGCAAGAAAGAATGATGCACAGGAAGTATTGAGCTCACTAATAGAGCCGTTGAATAACGAAGCTGGAATGTCAATCGCAACAATACTTGGAATAATCGTAATGCCCATTGCTGGAGAAAGGATTGCAACCAATACAGCCAAAGCAATGAACCGTGATCTACGCCTGAAACTAAGGAGGAGAGAGCCTTATTTCAATGGGAGATGGCTTATGCCTACACGTGATGGCCGACTGATTGTTATCAAAAGTGAAAGTTCCTCACTTACATTTGATGAGTCTAAAAATACTGAACAAAGTTTGCAAGAACTCACTCTTCTTCCAGGATTTGATGGCAACGGTATTTCACTACTAAGTCATGCAATCCCAATTTGTAAGAATCCTGGTAAATTTGTCAGGTCGCTAATAAGTCTACAAAAAGAGCTTACTGATGGCAGAGCCATAGACATCAACTGGGAGAACTGGATTGACGAAAACTTCTTGCCAGCAACTAATGAGGCTAACAAAGAGAATATGGTTGCCAAGAAAGCCATTGAGGAACTACTACAAATAGTGCAACATGCCATCGAGGGAGAACCTGTACTTGCTGACGTCTTAATGCTTAGCCAATTAAAAGATTGTAGTGACCAACTAGGTTTAAAAGTACAACCCAGTAAAAATGATGCAATAGATTTTCGCGAGCATAAAGCCTCGCTAATTTTAGCAAAAAAAGATATTGTCGAATAAATTTCACACAAATACTTCTCTCTCAAGCAGCTGTCCATGAGTTGCATGCCTCAAGAAGGCTCGCAACACACTGAGCTAGTAAATAGAGCAGGTCTTTAATAATTGCAAGAAGACTTGAAAAAAAAGGAGGATGTTAAAATCTAAGCATAAGCTTAATATTTAGGCATGCCAATACAACAGTGCTATGACCAAGAGTTGATTCAGCAAATCGCGCTGCATGGATTACTTGAGCCCATGGCGCGCGCTCAGGCTGAGATCGACTTCATCCGACAATTTGAACTTCCTGATGATACTTCGGATGTCTCAGACCAGGAAGCTGTATCTTCTTTAGGAAAAGATCTTCGACTAACTGATGATGATGCTCTAAAAAAATGGCGGTCGGCGCACCTACTTAAAGAAGACGATGAGGCATTTATAGACTTTGCTCGCATTCGAGTAAAACGAAAGCAAGTAATCAATGAACTATTAAAAGGGAGTAGCGAATCACTATTTCTCCGATATAAAGATCGGCTTGACAGAGTTCTGTATAGCCTAATAAGAGTAGAGTCAGAGGATCAAGCATACAGTATCTATTATTCAATTGACTCAGGTGAAGTTGACTTTGGGATGGCAGCAGAAAAATACAGCTGTGGGCCTGAAGCAAAAACCCAAGGAATTGTTGGTCCCGTAGACCTCACGACACCACATCCAGAAGTAGCGGCTCGACTGCGTACTGCTCAGCCAAGACAAATATTTGAACCTTTTATAGCGGATAATTGGCACGCAATAATCAGACTTGAATACCGTTTTGACAGTGAACTGGATGACAAGACAAAGGAATTCCTAGGAGGTCTTGTATTGGGGAGTAAGTCGAGAGACATCGCCAATCAACTATTGAAATTTCATCTCAGCGGGGTTAAGCTAGCTGAATGAACATAAATCTGGAGACTCACGAAGAAATATTAGAAACACTTTTAGCTAACAAAGAATCAGTGGAAGCGATTGAGGCAGACTCAGGTGCTCTAATTTATTCATCCAAGCACCAGTCAGGGCAATTAATACTTATAAAAGCAGGAGAAGTTCGAATTATCGATACAAACAGAACATTTGGATCTTATACATTAATAAAAATGCAGGCTCCTGAAATATTTGGGATCTCTCAACTGATCACAGTCCCATTCATCGAGGAGATCAGAGCTATCACGCCTTGCAAGTACTATCTAATCGATCTGAATGAACTTTCAGAGCAGCAATATTTAATTGTAAGTAATATACTGCGGCAAAAAATAAATCCCCATGAGATTCCTCTGATCTACGAAAATGATCAGAACATTTTAACCACATTTAGCAATTACAACGAAGCAAAGAGACGGTTAGGCTTCTTTACTCAAAATGACAAACTCCTGGATGGTGAATGCCTAGTCTATCTAGATAATGAGCTTGATGGCTTCACTTTTGGTCAAAGAATAACAGAAGAGATTTGCACCACATTCTTCAAAGGTAAAGAATGGCCTAGGCTCATTAGAATCAAAAAAGATCCTGATGAGGTTTCATACACTCAGACTCCACATAATGTGAAGAAGTCGGTTTCAACAAAAGCACAAACTGAAGAAACAGTCGATATTGAGTCAATCCCGATTACTCCTGAATTAATCCCAGAAAGGGAGACAAAGGATTATAAAGGCTTCCGATTAGTACGTGGTACTAATCGGCGAGAAGCATTCGCATCTTGCATAGGGATGCTAGTGCAACATTTTGAACTCCCAACACGGCGGGATACGATTAATCGTGCTGCTGATCTTTTGGATCAAGATGATATCAATTGGAACAACAGGCTACTTTCCTTATTAGATAATCTTGGATTGGCCGTACGGATTGTGCGTTGCAAGGTGGAAAATCCCTTGAGGGTGCCGACGCCCTGCATGTGGATTGATGCGAATGGGATGTGCTCAATCATGGCTGGCACGAGTGCTAAGGAATTAATTCTGCTAAATCCGCTAAAAGGAATTGAACGACTAGAAGTTTCTCAAGCATCTGAACGACTGGCTGAAGCACCCGAAGTGATATCAGTTGAGATCGGCCTACATACGCCTAGAAAGAGATTCAATTTATTATGGCTAATGCCATATGTAAAGCGTTATCGACTTCAACTCATTGAAGTGTTTGCAGCTAGCTTCTTAAATCAAATTTTTGCTCTCGCAACACCATTGCTTTTTCAGCAAATTATTGACCGAGTAATCAGCAAGGGAGCATTTGATGCTCTCACACCTCTTGTAGTACTAATGCTTACATTTGTAATACTAGAAACTATATTTAGCAGTTTGAGAACTTTCCAGTTCGTGGAAGTCTCTAACAGAATAGACATTGGGGTCGGCTCATCTATTGTCTCCAGGATGTTGCGAATTAATGCAAGATTCTTTGACAGAAGACCGGTTGGAGAACTATCTAGTCGATTGGGCGAACTGCAGAATATACGCCGGTTCCTAACTGGAACAGCACTCACAGCAGTACTTGATGCGATCTTCTCTATCATGTATTTCTTAGTGATGTTCTTCTACAGCCCACTTCTAACTCTTACAGTACTACTTACTATTCCTCTCCTTTTCTTAGTCACAGTTGGGATAACACCGATTACACAAAGGCTCATTAGAAGGAGAGCAGAAGCAACTTCTCGAACACAGTCACTATTAGTTGAAATACTGAGTGGAATCCAAACAATAAAATTGCAAAATGCAGAGCTGTCAGCCAGGCGTCAGTGGGAAGATAGGCACTTAGATTCAATCAATCAAGGATTCAAAGCCGTTCTTGCAAATACATCGAGCTCCAATGCACTTCAATTGATAAACAAAGTAAGCAGCATTCTCATTATCGGTATCGGCTCATGGCTGGTCTTAAGGAACGAACTTACCCTAGGAGAGTTAATTGCTTTTAGAATAATCAGTGGCTATGTCACACAGCCTATGCTTAGGCTTGCTTCAACCTGGCAAAGTTTCCAGGAAATGTCTCTTTCTCTGGAAAGAGTTGGAGACATAGTAAATCAACCTCTGGAAATCAGTGAGAATGAAGAAGGTAATATCGTAATGCCTGCTATAAAAGGAGAAATCACTGCAGACTCGGTCAGTTTTTCCTACTCATCGACTGCCGCTCCAGTACTCTCTTCCGTAAGCTTAAACATAGAGGCTGGTACATTTGTTGGAATTGTTGGCCAGAGCGGCTGTGGGAAAAGCTCATTCTTGAAAATGATTCCTAGGCTATATCTCCCCTCAAAAGGGCGAATACTTATAGATCAATACGATATATCTAAGGTTGAGCTTTATGCTTTTCGCAAGCAAATCGGCTACGTTCCACAAGACTGCATGCTTTTTGAAGGTACGATTTTCTCAAATATTGCTTTGGGTGATCCCCAAGCAGAAAGTGCAAAGGTAGTAAAGATGGCAACGATTGCTTGCGCACATGAATTCATCATGGAATTACCTTATGGGTACAGCACTCCAATAGGAGAAAAGGGTGCTGGATTATCAGGGGGACAACGTCAGCGCATTTCACTCGCAAGGATGCTACTTGAAAACCCAAATATGGTTGTTTTAGATGAAGCAACATCAGCTCTAGATGTAGACACTGAACGACAAGTCGTGACCAATCTTAGAAAATATTTCAGCAATAAAACGCTATTAATGATAACCCATCGCCTCTCAACATTAGTCGACGCCGATCAAATCATAGTAATGCATGCTGGACGCGTAGATTCTACCGGAAGTCATGTAAATCTGATGAATGAGAAAGGTCGCTATTACGCACTTTATCAATCGCAATTTGGAGAACCAGCGTGAGGAGTCTAAATAGCATAAAGCTTATAAATATTCCTTGGCTTTCGAATAAAGAGAAACGATCTTCGGATTCACCGCAAGCAGATCTTGCACTATTGCCACCTCCACCTGCTTGGTCGAGAGTATTGATCTGGACACTTGGGTCTGGCTCAGTCTTCCTTATCATCTGGTCAGTTTTCGCACGAGTAGACGAGACTGTGATGCTTCAAGGAGAGATAGCAACAGCTAGTCCAGCAGTACAAGTTGCCGCTCTAGATCCAGGAGAAATAAGCTCAATCCTGATTCGTCCACATCAACCTATTGAATCAGGTGACCCACTAATAATCTATGGCGATGATGAAACAGTTTTACGTTTAGAAAGTCTTAGAACTCGCTTAAAACTTCTTGCACTCCAAAGCGAAAAAGAGATGAAAATGTACGACTATCGCATGCTCCAAAGTGAAGATCAACTTAAATTAGAAAAGGATCTACTTCAAAGGCTAACTGGTCTTTTAGAGGAAGGAGCAATCCAAGAAACTCAAGTTCTAGAAAAACGTGCTCAGGTAAAGAAAAGCCAGCTAGCCATCTCAAGCTTGATAGTAGAAAAGCAACACGCCCTCCATAAGACAGAGCAAAGTAATGAAGAGGTAAAAGCCAATATTCGAGAGCTAGAAGCTAAAACAAAGCGCTTTACAATAACGGCGCCAGTGAAAGGCTTCATCCATGAAGTAAAGTATCAGAGTCCTGGCGAAAGGATCCAAGCCGGAGAAGTTGTTGCCACGATAATTCCTGATCGCGAATTAATTGCCAAGGTTAGGATTCCTTCAAAACTCAGTGCTCCTGTAGAGGTTGAAACTTCTGCAACTCTAGAGGTTGATGCTTTTCCTTCCTCTGATTTCGGCTCTGTGGAAGCAAAAGTCATCTCCCTTTCTCCAATGACTAGCAATGAGTCAAGAGATTCAGCCCAAAAGATTTACAGCGCAGATTTAAAGCTAGTCAAAACAAGTCTTCCGGGTCAGCTCAGCTTGGATCAACTCAAACCAGGCATGGCTATTACAGCCCGATTAAAACTTAGAAATAAAGCAGTTATAACGACTGTCTTTGATGTTCTCTCCAAACTCTTCACACCGCTAAATGAGCAGCGCTAAGAGCAACTCAACCTCATGAGGTTGAACTCTTCAATGCCTTTATCCAGGCATCTATTCCACCGACAACATTCACCCCCTCGATGCCGTTGGCTTTTTATTCAAGCAAAGCCCTTTTAGATCGAGCCCCAGCCTTGCAGTAAACAAACAATCTAAGCCCAATCACCAACTCGCGGATTCGTGCTATAGCGTCTCCATTCTCAATGGAACTCAGCGAAATCAGCTCTGCTCCAATGATACTAGGAATCTCATATTCATAGTGTTCAAGAACATCCAATCGGCTGCCTATACAAGTAATGATTTTGATTGCTTTAGTGGCCTGAATCACACCAATCAAACCTGGGAGCACTCCCATCACGCCACCCTCTGCACAAGAAGGAATAAGGCCTAGAGCTGGTAGCTCTGGTACTAGATCGCGATAGTTAGGGCTATCTGTGGTGAGATTAAAAACTAAAGCCTGCCCATCAAACCTCAAAACCGCGCCATAGACATTGGGCTTACCCAGCATCACGCAAGCATCATTGAGCAGATAGCGCGTGGGGAAGTTGTCGCTGCAATCGCAAGCGATGTCATAGGGGAGGATAATTTCGAGAGCGTTATCCTTATTAAGGGCGAGCTCAACAAGATCCACCTGGCAATGAGGATTGATCTCTTGGATGCGAGCCTTTGCCGACTCGACCTTCGGCTTACCAATCCAACTTGTGCCGTGAATCACCTGGCGCTGCAGATTGCTTTGATCCACCACATCAAAATCAACGACACCTAGACGCCCTACACCAGCAGCAGCAAAATAAAGCAGCAACGGCGAGCCGAGTCCACCACTACCCACTCACAACACAGAAGCGGCCTTGAGTCGTTTCTGACCATTCATCCCAACCTCTGGCATGGTGAGGTGACGAGAAAAGCGCTCTAACTCATCGGGGCTCAGTTCAACATCAACGGTTTCGTGGAGACCGATAGGGGAAAGAGTGCCGCAAGATATGCCCTTACCACTGTCCCAAATGCGCAACCTCATGCTGCTGATCAGGTTGCACTCCTGTCAGCCACCAAGCGCGCACATTGCCTGAACCAGCCACGATCACGACTAACGACGGCACAGTGGCCCAGCGATGATCCATAACGGACGGCACAGCCTCACCGCCAGGATGAGAATGGGCACTGCCCAACACCTGCCAATTGTGCTCTCTGGCAAAGCGTTGAGCCTGCAACTGTTCACGAGGATCCAAAGCAAAGCGACACTTGCGTGATGGCAGCAACTCAGCCCCAAGATTCGGATCATTCGAGCCTTCAGGGAGGCTTAACATTCCCGGCCCCCATACATTGCAGCAAGGCCAAATCAGCCGAACATTCCAGATACTGCCGCCTTGATCACTATTAGAATCATCTTGATCACCCAATAAAAGAGCACATCCCTCAAATGGCGCCACAGCCAATAAGCTGCGACGAAGAACCATCAGGCAATTACGATCAAACTCCAGCAGCCCTGGCATAACAAAGATCCTTTCGATACGCTCGGCAAAGATTTGCCATCGGTTTCGTGTTCATGAGCGACATCAACACCGTGACAAACGAACAATCCACCTCAGAAAAGACCACCACAAACAGCGTTGATAACGCAGGTGAGGAGATTAAATTCTCAGAGCGTTACAGCGAAGCCGTTGGCAAGGTCAACGAAACCCTAAACAAGCTCGATTGGAACCAGATGGGGCGCATCGGCAAGGTTTTAGGCATCTTTGCAGCTGTGATTGTTGCCCAGATCCTGATCAAGGGAGTGATGGACACAATCAATTTGCTACCAATCGTGCCTGGACTGCTCGAACTGCTTGGTGTGGTGATGGTGGGCCAATGGAGCTGGCAAAACCTCACCACCAGTGAGAAGCGCTCTGCCCTGTCTGAAAGGGTTCAGAACCTCCGCAAGGAATATTTAGGCTGAACATTGCAAATCCAAATGCAATTCAAGTCAGCAACCAACTTGCCAAATGATTCAGAATGGCTTGGCTCTGACTTCGATATGAGCCTCCAAAGAGATTGGCGTGATTGATGAGGTGATAAAGGTTATAAACCTCCACCCTTTTGCTTGCATCAGCTGGGAGTGGCCATACGTTCTCATATCCGATATAAAAATCCTGCGAAAAACCACCGAATAATTGAGTCATCGCCAAATCAACTTCTCTATCGGCCCACCAGGTAGCAGGATCCAGTAAGACTCCCCGCCCATCTGAGAGAACATTGGCATTGCCACTCCAAAGATCCCCATGCACGAGACTTGGACTGGGTTGATGGCGATCCAACCAAGGGATTAACGCCGAGAGGATTGGCTCAACATCAACCAGATCCAAGCCCCATCGAGACGCCTCTCTGAGCTGAGGACGCAAGCGCAACGTCACGAATGCGTCGCCCCACTCCTCCCTCCACCCCCCTGGCTGAGAGCCAGCACCGATAAAACCATCCACGGGCCAACCAAAGCGTCCAGGGTTTTCGGCGGCAGACGCCCGATGCAAAAGGGCCAGTCCACGGCCCAGGGATGCCTGATTACCCGCCCGAAAATCCAACCAAGGCAGCAACAACACAGCTTCACCACAGACCTGATCAAACGCCAAAGGCTCCGGCACCTCCAACACTCCCGGATCAACCCATGCCTTAAGAGCCTTTAGCCCCTCAACTTCGACCTTTAGCATTGGCAAAGCATCTGCCCCACCTGTTTTGGCAAACAGTTGCCGACCACCCTTCAACTGCAAACACCAGGCCTGATGAATGCATCCGCCTGCGACGCACTCAACATCCTTAATCACTTCACCACTCAAGGGTCCCTCGGCTGCTACCAAGCCCTGTCTCAGACGCTCGTTCATACCCACACCTCTATAGACCTTGCCAGCATGACCGGATGGCTGAGGACTCAATCATCGTGATCGGGGGCGGCATTGCCGGCCTAACGGCAACAGCCCTCTTAGCCAAGCAAGGATTACCCGTCACCTTGGTGGAAGCGCACCATCAACCTGGAGGGTGTGCCGGCACATTCAGGCGAGGTCCCTATATCTTCGATGTGGGTGCCACCCAGGTTGCCGGCCTAGAACCCAGTGGCAGCCATGAACGCATCTATAGGCATCTGAACCTACCCATGCCACAAGCGGAGCTACTCAACCCCGCTTGTGCAGTGGATCTCGCCGATGGATGCCAACCCATTCAGCTCTGGCATGATCCAAAGCGCTGGGAACAAGAATGGCGATATCACTTCCCTGGCAGTGACTCCTTCTGGGCTCTGACTGCCAAGCTCCACCAAAGCAACTGGGGCTTTGCCAGCCATGATCCGGTAGTCACACCCCGCAACGCTTGGGACTTAGGCCAACTGCTTCAGGCTCTGCGTCCAGCAACAATCACCTCAGGGCTATTGAGCAGCCTGACAGTGGCAGATCTCTTAAAGCTATGCGGCTGTGCGCAGGATCAGCGCCTTCGCAAATTCCTAGACCTCCAGATCAAGCTCTATTCGCAAGAACCGCTCGATCGCACAGCCGCCCTCTATGGAGCCACCGTGTTGCAAATGGCTCAAGCACCTCTTGGGCTCTGGCATCTGCAGGGATCGATGCAAAAACTCAGCGATGACCTAATGCATGCCCTGAAGCGGGATGGCGGCCAGGTATTGCTGCGCCATCGTGTGGTGGGCCTAGAAGTAGCAGCGCGGGGTATGGCTTGGACAGTCAGCATCAAAACCCCCAATGGCAAGGCTTTAGAACTGACCACACCAGATGTGGTCTGCAGTCTGCCTCCTCAATGCCTGAGATCGCTGATGCCACAAGGAGCAGGCATGCCCAAGGCCTATCGCCAAAGGCTAATGAAATTACCTCAACCCAGTGGAGCTTTGGTGTTCTACGGGGCCATCGATCGCAGCGCCCTGCCTAAGAACTGTCCTGTCCATCTACAAAGAGCCTCCAAGACACCCGGCTCCCTGTTCGTATCAATCAGCCGTGAGGGAGATGGCCGTGCTCCCGCTGGACAAGCCACAGTGATTGCAAGTGTGTTCACCGCCACAGCGGAGTGGTGTGGCCTAACTGAATCCACCTATCAAGAACGCAAACAAACGGCCCTGTTAGCCATCCGCCAAACACTTGAAAGTTGGTTAGATCTCGCATCTGAAGATTGGCAGCATCAAGAACTAGCCACACCAAGGAGCTTTGCACATTGGACTGGTCGGCCTAATGGAATTGTGGGTGGTCTTGGGCAGCACCCTTCACAATTTGGGCCCTTCGGACTAGCAAGCCGCACCCCCATGCGAGGGCTCTGGCTCTGTGGCGACTCAATTCACCCTGGTGAAGGTACTGCAGGGGTGAGCACCTCGGCACTCATGACCTGTCGCCAGCTCATGGCTCAGCGAGGTCATCAGTTACGGGTGGCGAATTGAGGTCGTTGTTGGCAGCAACAAGAAAGCTGGGTCGCAATGCCTGGGAACGTTCCAATTCAGCCTTTAACTGCGACCAGTGCCCATTCAAAACGGCCTCCTCAAGCTGCTCCAAGCTCCAGCGATAAGCAGCCAAACCACGCAAGATAGCTGCGGTGTTGCTCTCAGCCATAGATGTTCCCAACTGGGGATTACCACCACCCACCCTGGTGGTATCAGCAAAACCACTAGAAGACAGCACTCTGGCTAGTTCGCGAACAGCAGGATCACGCTCCTCACCCACTGTTCGTAGCAACGCAGCACTCACCAGTACAGGCAGGTGGGAAATCAGCGCCACCGCTTGATCATGGTTAGCTGCATCCGCCGTAAACCATTGACTGCCCAAAGACACCGCAAATCGACGCACCAACTCGAGCGCCTCAAGGTCTGTTTGATTGTCAGGTGTCGCTACCCAAGGACGTTGCTGAAATAAGCCCCGCAGCCCTGCTTCCACTCCTGCTTCAGCGGTGCCTGCCATGGGATGGCTAGCCACAAAGCGGGGGTGTAGGTCGCGCCAGAGCTCTAAAACAGGCATCTTCACTGAACCCACATCAGTTACCACAGCAGCTGTAGGCAAAGCCTTTAGGAGATTCGGATCTGGATTGAGCAGCTGAGCCAAAGGCAGCGCCAGGATCACCAAATCACAATCCGCAAGAATGCCCGGATCGGTGCTCACCAAGTGAGCCAAACCCCTAGCGCGTGCCCTATCAGCTGTACTGGAACGATGCACCAGACCATTGACCTTCCAACCAAGCGCCTGCAGATCCAATCCCAAGGAGCCACCAATCAGCCCAAGCCCTACGACTCCAGCGCAAAGTGATGTTTTTTTGTTCTGCTCCATCCCTACGGTTCTCGCACTGCAGTTCATGTTGATCGACCAATCAACATGGAGCTTTCTCGGGTTTACAGCTTCCTAGGCTCTCGCAATGCTCGAAGCCCGCAGCCATCAGCAGCTCAAGCACCTGCTCCTGCAGAACTCCTCCCCCTGGCCTCATCACCTCACTTTGAGCCGTCTTGTTGCCCGCAGTCTCAGGCGCAAAGATCACACCCTGATCCAGCTCGACCCTCGTAGCAAAGACCTCTGGTGGCTTGGTCTGCTGGTTCCTCTCTGCCTGGAGGCCAAGGATGCTGTGATGATCCTTTCCGATCAGCAGCGACGCCGACTCCTCAAGGTAGAACTGCCACAACTGCTGACGAAAGGCATCAAACTCCCCTGCTGGGAAGGGCACCTTCCGCCCTCAGGGAATCAACTGTGGTTGATGAACCACAGTGAGTTGATTGAGGCACACCACCAGGGGCATCTCAAATCAAGGCAGTTGATCATTCCAGAAGCAGACCAACTAAGCCAGCGACTAAGGGACAGCATGGCTTTGTCGATCACACCTCAAGACTGGGAGCGTTTGCGGCGGGCACATCCTTCTGCGGAGGCTTCCCTCATGCAACTGCACGAACGATTAAGCCGCAGCCTGTTTACTCACGCCACCCGAGCCAATGCCCAGGTTCGCCTTGATGGCAGCGAAATTCAAGCTCTCAAAGATCTCATGCGACTTCTAGGCCCCTCACCTTCCCCTTGGCCTGCAGTGCTGAAAGCCGATAGCCGTTTTTGGGCAAGCTGGGCCGAACTCGATCACCGACTACTGCAATGGCAATGGCATCTACAACCGCTCGAACCCCTTCAAAATCTTCCAGGTCTGTTACGAGACCAGCCCTCTGTCCTGCTGAGCGAATCAAGGGAGAACGATCTCATCCGCACTGAGTTGGACGCTGCAGCATTTCCTGCAACCGTCATGGCCAGATTGAGTGAACCCAACCTGCAGGAACCAATACCTCTTTTTGCACCGCGCCGCCAACCACTACCGAATACCGAAATCTATGCAGAGCATCTGCTCGATCAATGCCGTCGTCTGATCCTGGGACGTCCTGGCATCACTGTGGTGTTACTTGACGATCAGCAACTGCGCCACCAACTCACAAGTGAGTTAGCAGCGGAATTTGGACGCAGAGTCGTTCATGAAACCACCGCGCCCGAATCCAACGGTGTTGTCTGTTGCCGCTGGGCTTGGTGGCTTCATCACCAGGATCAACTCCCTCTCCCAGAACAACTAATCGTGGCCTTACTTCCCCTAGCGAGCGTAGAGTCACCACTCACAGCAGCAAGAGTAGAATCCCTCAAGAATCAAGGTCGTGACTGGTTCCGAGACCTTCTCTTGCCTGAAGCTCTCAGCCTGCTAACACCAGCGATTGCCCCGCTCCGAAAGAATCACGGACGACTGGCCATCCTGGACGGACGTCTAAGAGGACGGAGCTGGGGGAAGCAAGTGCTGAGCACACTCGAACCCTGGACACCCCTGCAACGCCTATTACCGGATTAAGCCAACTACTCTTTAACAACCAAACAGCAACGAGGAAGGCCATGGGAGAAGCCAGACGACGATCCGATCAGGGCCTAGCACCACGCCAGAAACAGTCCAAAAAAGATGACTCCCCCAGAATCGTCTCCTGGCTGCCCATTACCCAACGTGATAAAGAGCGTTTTTACGCCATCACAACCCGTGGCGCCTGGATTGGCATCGGCTTCATGGTGGCTTTGTGGGTCGTAGCGCGCTTCGTGGGCCCAGCCGCTGGGTGGTGGACCCCCGCCGATGCCAGGTAAAAGAAACTGCTGGGGAAAGAAAGCATCAATCATCCCAAATCTCTCTCTTCAGCAACAAACCCAAGACCCTCAAAGAGCTCTTGGGTTGTCTCGTTCTTTTAGCCAGTCTTAAGCAGCTTCAGATGCCAAGCTGACGGCTGGTTTTTTAGCCGCAGTACGGGCCGCAGCCGCCAACGGACGCATGGAATTAGCGGTCACCTCAGACCCTTCAGTGAGTTTCTGACGCACAAGAACTTCAATCTGCTCCTGGGCTTCAGAATTCTGCTCAAGCCAAGTAATCGTGTTGTCACGTCCCTGACCGATATTGTCGCCCTCATAGCTGTACCAGGCACCCTTACGGATGACAACACCGGTTTCTTCAGCTAGGTCAAGCAAGCAACCCAAGGTACTGATGCCACGACCAAAAAGAATGTCGAACTCAGCAATACGAAACGGAGGGGCTACCTTGTTTTTAGCCACCTTCACCTTGGCACGAATTCCATACTCCTCCGTGCCGCGCTTGAGCGTTTGAATACGACGGATATCGAGACGTACGGAGGCATAAAACTTGAGAGCATTGCCACCAGTCGTCGTCTCCGGGTTGCCGTAAGTGACGCCTATCTTGAGACGCAACTGGTTGAGAAAAATGACCGTGCAGCCGGATTTGCCGATGTTGCCAGTGATCTTGCGCATCGCCTGACTCATCAGACGGGCCTGGCTACCCACAGCCAAATCGCCCATCTCACCTTCGATCTCAGACCGAGGAGTGAGCGCAGCAACGGAATCCACAACAACGATATCAACGGCGGCAGAGCGCACAAGCTGGTCGACTATCTCCAGAGCCATCTCCCCCGTGTCCGGCTGCGAGACCAGCAGGTTCTCAATATCCACTCCTAAAGAGGCTGCGTAGACCGGATCGAGCGCATGCTCGGCATCCACAAAAGCAGCGACGCCACCACGACGCTGCACCTCGGCGATGGCATGCAGGGTGAGGGTGGTTTTACCGGAACTCTCCGGGCCGTACACCTCCACGACTCGTCCTTTCGGGTACCCACCGCCAAGGGCAAGATCAAGGGTCAGCGCACCTGTAGGGAAGGTCTCCACCCGCATCCGAGAGGCATCCCCCAAGCGCATGATCGAACCCTTGCCAAAATTGCGTTCAATCTGACCAAGCACCAAATTGAGAGCTTTGTCCCGCTCACCTGGACGGGGCTCAGCTTGGAGGGAATCAGACTTAGAGGATTGGGCTGATTTCACGTCAACTGACATAGCAATGGTGAATAAAGGATTAAACGAGTACCGTCGGCTGCTGACCTAGGCGAAGCAAAAAGCACTGCGGCAAAGCTGACGGACACCGATCAAAGAGTCCAATACCACCACAACCGCGAACCGTCCCAGATAGTACAGACGTACCCTAACGGATCAGGGCCAGCTCGCCAAGGGTGCCGCCAAAGCTTCTGGCTCCAACAGGCGAATGCCCATCGGCAAGGTCCGACAGTCTTCCGGCTTGAGATAGCCCCAACTCGCCAGATAGCAAGGCAGAGAAGATAGTCCGGGCGTCGCGAGCACCGTCTCGAGGGTGGCACGACGGTCCTCCACAAAGCCCCGCAGTGGTCGCTCCGCCGCTAACCGCAGCAGCACCTCAGGCTTACTACCCGACTCGTGGCCATACAACCCATGAGGAGCAAGTTGAAAGCACTTCAACAGTTCAGCGGTGAACTCCGCCCCCTTGGTGGTGAGTACCACCAAGTCGAACCCTTCATCGTGGAGGCCACGAAGACGCTCAATCACACCAGGAAAAGGATGGTGGCGGGCCAGCCAATTCAACCGATCGGCCTCCAGCGCACTCCGCCGCACCTGCTCCAAGGCCTCCTGCAACTGACCTGGCTGCCATCCCCAAGCCTCTAAAGCCTGCTGACATCGCAAGTGATAATCGACCGAAAAGGCCTTAGCCCCATGCCGCAGCAAGGGTCCATCAGAACGCAGCAGCTCTGCTGCTAGAAGCACCATCTCCCAACCCTGATGGATCCAGGGCCGGAGCAAACGAAAAGCTTCAGGAGCCGCATCGGGCAAAGGGTCTGAACCAAAGTCAAGACCCACTAACTGCATACAAGCCTGACGGGCACTCCACCAGTACTCGCCCATCCCATCAACAATGACACCGTCAAAGTCGAAAACCAACAGGGAGCGAGACGTCAACTGAGGATTGAGAAACTGGGCCGCTAGGATTCGAACCTAGGAATGGCGAGACCAAAACCCGCTGCCTTACCACTTGGCGACGGCCCAATGATCCAGATCATTAGCCGCGCAGAGGAGACTTCACTGGAATCCAGATAGTTACCCACATTGAAGCCACCTTCGTCAATGCATGCTGATCAAGCAGAGCCATTTCAAGGGGGATAAACCCGCAATCGCTGTTGTTCCGCCTGGCCGAAAACATCACTACTGAGGCGATAGCGAGTCACCATATCAACCTGCATCTGACGAACCTGCTCGCTACGGGGTAAGAGCTCCACCGGCCGTCCATAGGGCAGCACTACTTTTTCCACAGCCAATCTGCACTCTTCAAGTGCAGCCAGGGCATCTTCCTGATCACCATCCTGAGACTCTGAATGTGAGAGCTGATCTTGCGGCCCAGTGCGGCGTGCTAACAGCCGCTCCAGAGCACGCTCTACCTGAGGCAAAGTGTCGGACTTAATCACAAGGACCGGCACACGTGATTCACGCGCCTGACGTCTCAGAGTTGGCTGATGGCCGAGTCCCTTACGGATGCTGAGCACAACGTCAGCCTCATTGAGGTCATCCACCCAACGAACAGGCCA
The DNA here is from genome assembly GCF_047304515.1 of Prochlorococcus sp. MIT 1306. Taxonomy (NCBI): domain Bacteria; kingdom Bacillati; phylum Cyanobacteriota; class Cyanophyceae; order Synechococcales; family Prochlorococcaceae; genus Prochlorococcus; species Prochlorococcus sp. MIT 1306. Next base: position 1,710,455 of record NZ_CP138959.1, read on the forward strand.
GCCATGACGACGAATAGCCTCATCCACCAGCTGGGGCGTGATTCCACAACAGAGCACCTGCAGTGCTCTTTGATCTGAACGCTCAGCAGAGATCGCCTCAGCAGGATCTTGAGCGGGGGGGGCCGCTCTAGGAGAAGGTGCTTTTGGATCCGGCAGAGGGACCGCCGCCAGAGCAGGACGTGGTGAAGATGATCGACTCGGCTGCGCATCCACGAGCCGCACCGATCCATCAGAGTCCAGCTCCCGCAACTGGGGGCGTGGCAACTGTCCGCGCAGCAACTGATCAACAGTGGCAGCCACGTCGGCATGAATCGACCAACGATTGCGAGTATTGATTTCAACTGCCACAGGGAAAGTGGGCTCAGCAGCCCTCTCAAGCACAGTCTTCTGCGTGCGTCGCCGCCTTGCCTCTTCATCTCCAAGAGTGACAGCCTGAATCCCGCCAACAAGATCACTAAGGGTTGGATTCTTGATCAAATTCGCCAAAGCATTGCCATGGGCCGTAGCCACAAGCTGCACCCCCCGTTCAGCGATCGTGCGCGCAGCCTGAGCCTCTAGCTCCGTACCGATTTCATCAATCACGATGACTTCCGGCATGTGGTTCTCCACGGCCTCAATCATGACCTGATGTTGTTGTTCTGGCAGAGACACTTGCATGCGCCTGGCCCGACCAATAGCTGGATGGGGTATATCCCCGTCACCAGCAATCTCGTTACTGGTGTCAATCACCACAACCCTGCGCTGCAGATCATCAGCAAGAACCCTGGCAATCTCACGCAGCGCGGTGGTCTTTCCAACTCCGGGGCGCCCCATCAGCAAGAGCGATTGACCACTATCCAGCAAATCTCTCACCATCGCCACGGTGCCAAAAACGGCCCTTCCCACACGGCAGGTGAGGCCCACCACCTCTCGCTGGCGATTACGAATAGCACTGATGCGATGCAGAGTTCGTTCAATGCCAGCACGGTTATCAGAACCAAACTGGCCCAACCGATCAACAGTGGTTTGCAGGTCATCGCGCGTGAGGCACTGCTCTCCTAAAGCAAGCGCTCGTCCCGGATAGCGTGCTTCAGGCACTCTGCCGAGATCCAAGACCACCTCGAGTAACTGCTCCCGGCTATTGGGTGTCGCCAAAGCCTGCTGAACCGCAAGAGGCAACAAATCCAACAATCGGTCTAGATCATCAGTAATACGCTTTGGCTTCATGGCCCTCAGCCGCAGCCATGTAGAAATGGCTCCCCTAACGGCCTTCTAGCAGGCTTACGACCCAGATTGGCGGAACAGCCATGGACGAACAAGCTGCTCTGCCTGCGCAAGAGCAGCTTGCCAACCCTCAGGCCATTCTCTCAGGCTCACATGCCTGGCCTGTGCTTCAAGCAACCAGGGCTGGAGGAGACGACGAGCCATGCCTCCAAAGGCAATACCTGCCGGCCCATCGTCACTAGAGATATAGGAGATCGTGTGGGCGTTGGTGCCCCCCGCTAACTGGAGGGGGCCAGGCGGAGCCAATGGCCGCAGCTTCCGCCAGAGCGCTACCGCAACTCGAGCCGTTCCTGACCCGATATCACCACTCATGGGTCGGCCATCAAGCTGCCAAAGAGGTCTTTGCCCAGAACGCCTTAAACAAACATGTCTTTGCCACAACTCACTTGCTAAAGCCTCAACCGTGAGCCCATGCCCCTCAAGACCACAGCTCACCCCAATCCGCTGCAGAGGCACCTGAGCCGACATCAGCTCTGCAACTGTGGATTCAAAGGCCTCAGCCCGCCCAGGTGCCGTGTGAATCTCGACTGCATCAGGATGTAATTCCGCCAACAGAGGTCCGAAATCTCTCAGTTCAAGTCGCCGGTCGTGTTCATCGATCAAACCAAGAGGACAAGTCGGCAGACATCGTCCACAGCCATAACAACGGCTTAGCTGAACCCCCCCTTGCTCGCCAATAGCCTCAGCAGGACAAGCATGTTGACAAGGCCGCGAACAATCGCTTGGACAGCGCGCAGGATCAAACCAAGCTTTTCGGAAATGGGCATCCTTGCCATCGCTGATGCTCACCATCAACCAAGGACGAAAACCACTCCGCGCTTGCACCCAATCAAGCCCCTGACGAGCTGCCCTGACAACGGCAGCATCGGCCGCCACATCCACACAGTGAATACCAGCCGCGGCAAAAACGGCACAAAGGTCTGTTATGGCAAGCAAATCCTGATTGCTGGCACCACAGATCAACTTCACCCAAGACCCACTGGCCAGGGCGAGCTCACCGCGAAGAGCACTCTGCTGCAAAGGGTTAGAAGGAATAGTGTTCAGACCCCGAGCAAAGTGGACATCGGCTGCCAATTCAAACTGCGAGCACCACCCATCTCAACAACGACCCGTAAACGCGACTCACGCTTACAAAGATCACAAAGCGCCAAGAGCTCAGATCTTGACAGCACCTGCCCCTCCAAAAGCCAGAGCACCACAGGAGCATTGTCGACAAATAATTCAGCCAACTGGGGCATCACCTGCTGAACCTCACCGACAGCTCCATTGCGCCCAACGCTTTGATGCCCGAGATGGGGAGGCCGAATACCGTGCAGCTGAAAAAGAAACACCTCCGGATCACCAAGCCCCCGAGCTGAGCTCAGCTGGGTGCGGTATCCAGCAGCCCGAAGCCTTCGCAGTAAACGGGTTTCACTGCCACCTTCAAGGGGAACATGCATGGCCAGACAGCCGCAAGCATCCAGGTCACGGCGAAACACCCGACCAGAAAGCAACAGCGGCATGACGACATCACTCAAGTAGCCATGAGTCTGCCAGCAGGTTCGGAAAATATTTAATTGGCATAAGTAGTGGTGTAAAGTCTTGGTTTGGTTCGTATTTCTGTGCCCGTCCGCTAGCCGGGCCTCCAGAAGGCGAATCAGGTCCGACGATTGCGCCGGATCCCTAGGCCAGAGCAGAAAAGGGATTTATCCCTGAACTGCCGGGAAACTGATTGACTCAAAAGGTCGCCCAAGTCCCAGCCAGCTGATTTGCTCGCTAGCTCTATCCGAAATTGCCTCAGCCGCCGTTTCTTACGGTCCGAGGTCTTTCGGCGACGACTGCGCTCCCTTGATCAGCACTGAATCACAACCCCCCGACCGGACAACGGAAGGAGGTCATCCACGCTGGCGTTTTTACCCTCCATGTCAATCGGCATCCTTGGGAAGAAACTGGGCATGTCTCAGTTCTTCGACGATCAAGGCAGAGCCATCCCGGTCACCCTGATCGAGGCCGGCCCCTGCCGCATCACCCAACTCAAGACTTCTGACATCGACGGTTATGCCGCCGTGCAGATCGGTTTCGGTGATACCCGCGAAAAATTGATCAACAAGCCTTCCAAAGGGCACCTCACCAAATCTGGCGAGGTTCTCTTGAAGCACCTGCGCGAATATCGCGTCGAGGGCCTTGAAGGCCTAGAGCTCGGAGCAGCGATCACCGTCGGCAGTTTTGAAGCTGGCCAGAAGGTAGACGTCAGCGGCGACACGATGGGTCGTGGGTTCTCTGGTTATCAAAAGCGCCACGGCTTCAGCCGTGGTCCGATGAGCCACGGTTCCAAAAACCATCGAGAGCCAGGCTCCACAGGCGCCGGAACCACGCCAGGGCGGATTTATCCAGGCAAACGCATGGCTGGCCGCTACGGCGGCAAAAAGCGCACCACGCGTGGACTCACCATCCTCAAAGTGGACAGCAACCGCAATCTCCTGGTGGTTAAGGGCTCAGTGCCTGGCAAGCCAGGCGCCCTGCTCAACATCCGACCCGCAAAACGCGTAGGCAGCAAGCCTGCTCAAGGAGGTAAGTGATGGCTGAATGTGTTGTTCACGACTGGCAGGGGAAGGAAGCCGGCAAGGCAAGCCTTGAGCTCAAAGTTTCTAAAGAAACCACGGCGGTTGATCTCATGCACCGTGCAGTGCTCAGGCAGCAGGCCCATAGCCGTCAGGGAACGGCAAGCACCCTCACCCGTGCCGAGGTTCGTGGTGGTGGTCGCAAGCCCTATAAGCAAAAGGGCACCGGCCGTGCCCGCCAGGGAACGATCCGCACCCCCTTACGTCCAGGCGGCGGCATCATCTTCGGACCAAAGCCAAGGACCTACAACCTGGCGATGAACCGAAAGGAACGTCGTCTGGCCCTACGCACCGCGCTGATGGCCCGTCTTGAGGACGTCATTGTGGTCAAAGACTTTGGCAACAGCCTCAAGGCGCCGAAGACCCGAGAGATCTCAGATGCCCTTGTAAGGCTCGGCGTTGCCGCAGATGCAAAGGTTTTGATCATTCTTTCCACACCCTCCGAGATCATCCGACGCTCCGTGCGCAATCTCGAGAAGGTGAAACTGATCGCCGCCGATCAACTCAACGTCTTCGATTTGCTCCACGCCAATTCTCTGGTGCTGAGCGAGGAGGCTCTCGCCAAGATCCAGGAGGTTTACGGAGATGACTGAACGTTTCAACGGTCGGCTGGCGGATGTAATCCGCCGTCCACTGATCACAGAAAAGGCGACCAGCGCACTGGAACAAAACCAGTACACCTTTGAGGTTGACCATCGTGCCGCCAAGCCTGATATCAAGGCAGCCGTAGAACAACTCTTCGATGTCCGTGTGGTCGGCATCAGCACCATGAATCCTCCACGGCGCAGCCGTCGAGTGGGTCGTTTCACTGGCAAGCGAGCCCAGGTGAAAAAAGCCATCGTGCGGCTTGCCGAAGGCAACACGATCCAACTCTTCCCTGAGTCCTGAGGGATCTGAAAACATCATGGCAATCCGTACCTTCCGCCCTTACACCCCAGGAACACGCACCAGGGTGGTCACAGACTTCAATGAGGTCACCGGCCGTAAACCCGAGCGTTCTCTTGTGGTGGCGAAACATCGCCGCAAGGGTCGCAACAACAGAGGTGTTATCACCTGCCGCCATCGCGGTGGCGGGCACAAGCGCCTATACCGCATCGTCGATTTCCGTCGCAATAAGCACGGCATTCCGGCCAAAGTGGCGGCAATCCATTACGACCCCCATCGCAATGCCCACCTAGCACTGCTTTTCTACACTGATGGCGAGAAGCGCTACATCCTTGCTCCCGCCGGGATCGCCATTGGTCAGCAGCTGATTTCAGGCCCGGAATCACCGATCGAGACAGGCAATGCCTTGCCACTCTCAGCCATCCCTCTTGGCTCCAGCGTCCACAACGTTGAGCTTTATGCCGGCCGGGGTGGCCAGATGGCGCGTACGGCCGGCTCAAGTGCACAAGTCATGGCCAAGGAGGGCGACTACGTCGCTCTCAAACTGCCCTCCACTGAGGTCCGCCTTGTGCGCCATGAGTGCTACGCCACGCTCGGCGAAGTAGGCAATTCGGAAGTGCGCAACACCAGCCTTGGCAAGGCTGGGCGTCGCCGTTGGCTAGGGCGACGCCCCCAAGTTCGCGGCAGTGTGATGAACCCCTGTGACCACCCTCATGGTGGTGGCGAAGGACGTGCACCGATTGGCCGTTCAGGCCCGGTGACACCCTGGGGCAAGCCTGCCCTTGGTCTCAAGACGCGTAAGCGGAACAAGCCCAGCAATCGGTTCGTTCTTCGGAAACGTCGCCGCACCTCCAAACGAAGCCGAGGAGGACGCGATTCCTGATGTCAATCACTGTTCTGCCGTTCGCTTAACCCGCCATGGGACGTTCATTAAAAAAAGGCCCCTTCATTGCTGACAGCCTGCTTCGCAAGCTGGAAAAGCAAAATGCTGACGATGACAAGTCGGTGATCAAGACCTGGTCTCGAGCCTCCACCATCCTGCCGATGATGATCGGCCATACCATTGCCGTTCACAACGGCAGGAGCCATGTGCCGGTGTTCATCACCGAGCAGATGGTTGGACACAAGCTGGGTGAATTTGCTCCCACCCGCACATTCAAAGGCCACATCAAAGACAAAAAAGGAGGCCGCTGAGACCATGACGACCTCATCACCCACGACGACAACTATCGCCAAGGCCCACGGCCGTTTCATCCGCGGCTCCGTATCAAAAGTACGGCGAGTGCTCGATCAAATCCGCGGTCGCACCTATCGCGACGCGCTGATCATGCTCGAGTTCATGCCTTACCGCTCCACTGGCCCGATCACAAAAGTTCTGAGGTCAGCTGTAGCGAATGCAGAACACAACCTGGGTCTTGATCCAGCATCGCTTGTGATTGCCCAAGCCAGCGCCGACATGGGTCCATCCATGAAGCGCTATCGGCCCCGAGCTCAAGGTCGCGCTTTCGCGATCAAGAAGCAAACCTGCCACATCAGCATTGCTGTGGCAGCCCAGACCGACTCCTGACCCCCGAGGACACCGACCGATGGGAAACAAAATCCATCCAACCGGCTTACGCCTGGGGATCACCCAGGAGCACCGATCTCGTTGGTACGCCACCAGCAAGATGTACCCAATCCTCCTTCAGGAGGACGACAGGATCCGTCGATTCATCCATAAGAAGTACGGCGCAGCAGGCATAAGCGATGTGTTGATTGCCCGCAAGGCCGACCAACTCGAAGTGGAGCTGAAGACTGCACGACCAGGTGTCCTCGTTGGCCGCCAGGGTAGTGGCATCGAAGAGCTGCGAACCGGCATTCAAAAAACCATCGGTGATCACAGCCGGCAGGTTCGGATCAACGTCGTCGAAGTCGAGCGAGTCGATGCCGATGCCTTCCTGCTGGCCGAGTACATCGCCCAGCAGCTCGAGAAGCGAGTCGCCTTCCGCCGCACCATCCGCATGGCCGTACAACGGGCCCAGCGAGCGGGTGTACTGGGCTTAAAAATCCAGGTTGGTGGTCGGCTCAACGGCGCCGAAATCGCTCGCACCGAATGGACCCGCGAAGGCCGTGTGCCTCTACACACCCTTCGCGCCGAGATCGACTACGCCACAAAAGTGGCTAGCACTACCTACGGAGTACTAGGCATCAAGGTCTGGATCTTCAAAGGCGAAGTACTGGGAGACGAGGCCCAGTCAATGCCTGTGGGTGCAAGCCCACGGCGCAGGGGCAATCGTCGACCCCAACAATTCGAAGATCGCTCAAACGAGGGTTGATGAGGAGGCCTGAACCATGCTGAGTCCAAAACGAGTCAAATTCCGCAAACAGCAACGAGGCCGTATGCGCGGCGTCGCAACCAGGGGCAACACCATTGCCTTTGGAGAGTTTGCCTTGCAAGCCCAGGAATGTGGCTGGATTACCTCACGCCAAATCGAGGCCAGCCGCCGAGCCATGACCCGCTACGTCAAACGGGGTGGAAAGATCTGGATCCGGATCTTTCCAGACAAGCCAGTCACTATGCGTCCCGCTGAAACACGCATGGGCTCTGGCAAGGGCAACCCTGAATTTTGGGTTGCCGTCATTAAGCCAGGTCGGATTCTGTTCGAAATGGGCGGTGAAGAGATCACCGAAGACATTGCTAGGGAAGCCATGCGGCTTGCCCAGTACAAACTACCCATCAAAACAAAGTTCATCGGCCTGGACGACCAAGAGAAGGTTGCTGGTAGCGACAAGCCTGCCAGTGTGCCCGCCATTACCGCGGAGTCCTGACCCATGGCCCATCCCAAAGCCGCCGAGGTGCGCAAACTCACCGACGCCGACATCACAGAGCAGATCGATGGCATCCGCCGAGAGCTGTTCGATCTCCGCTTTCAGCAAGCCACCCGGCAGCTGAGCAATACGCACCGCTTCAAAGAGGCCCGCATCAAGCTGGCCCAGCTGTTGACGGTGCAGAAGGAGCGCAGCCGCTCCGCCGCCTCCTCCTGATTTTCCCCTTAGAACCCATGGCACTCAAGGAAAGGCTCGGCACCGTCGTCAGCGACAAGATGGACAAAACAGTAGTGGTAGCGGTGGAAAACCGCTACCCACATCCCATCTACCAGAAGACGGTCAGCCGAACCACCCGTTATAAAGCCCACGACGCTGGTAACACCTGCCGTGTCGGTGATCGCGTTCGAATCACTGAGACACGCCCTATCAGTCGATCAAAGCGTTGGACGGTTGCTGAAGTCCTCAGCCAAAGTCCCAAAGCTCAAGAGGTCTCCACATGATTCAGCAGGAATCCTTCCTCACTGTTGCCGATAACAGTGGCGCCAAGCGAATCCAATGCATCCGTGTGCTGGGCTCAAACCGTCGCTATGCCCATGTAGGCGACGTCATCGTGGCAGCCGTAAAAGACGCGATGCCGAATATGAGCGTCAAGAAATCCGAGGTCGTCAAAGCTGTGGTGGTGCGCACAAAAGCAACCCTGCGCCGAGATACTGGCAACTCGATTCGTTTCGACGACAACGCTGCAGTGCTCATTAACGAGGACAAAAACCCTAGAGGCACTCGTGTTTTTGGGCCGGTGGCTCGGGAACTTCGCGAGCGCAACTTCACCAAAATCGTATCCCTCGCTCCGGAGGTGATCTGAAATGCCTATCGCAACCCCCAAACAAAAAAACACTCAGCGCATCAAGATGCGCATCCATAAAGGGGACACCGTCCAAGTCATCACAGGCAAGGACAAAGGAAAAACTGGCGAAGTGCTACGCACTCTGCCCATAGAGAACCGCGTGATTGTGCAGGGCGTCAACATTCGCACCCGTCACGTCAAACCCACCCAAGAGGGAGAAAGCGGCAGGATTGTCACAGAGGAAGCGTCCGTTCACGCCTCCAACGTGATGCTCTATTCCAATAACAAAAAGATCGCCAGTCGTGTGGCGCTGGTTGTCGAAAAAGACGGCAGCAAAAAACGCCGCCTCAAAAAAACCGGAGAGTTGATCGACTAAGTCACAGCTCCAGCCATAGAACCCTGGGCCATCTAAATCACAATTTCCAGCCCACCAACTTCCCTTTCTTCCCAATCCCCGATCTTCTGACCACGTCCAGAAGAACCCTTCCACCAAGCCATGTCACTCAAACAGCGCTACCGGGAGACCATTCAGCCCAAACTGCTGAAGGATCTAAGCCTCTCGAATATTCACGAAGTCCCCAAGGTGCTAAAAATCACCGTCAACCGAGGGCTCGGTGAGGCCGCCCAAAACGCAAAGTCCTTGGAGGCCTCAATTACTGAACTGGCTACTATCACTGGCCAGAAAGTTGTCGTGACTAGGGCCAAGAAGGCCATCGCTGGCTTCAAAATCAGGCAGGGAATGCCCATAGGTTGCGCCGTCACACTCCGCGGAGAGCGGATGTATGCCTTCCTGGAGCGCCTGATCAATCTTGCACTGCCCAGAATCCGGGACTTCCGAGGTGTCAGCCCAAAAAGTTTTGACGGCCGTGGAAACTACACCCTTGGAGTGAGGGAGCAACTCATCTTCCCTGAAATTTCCTTCGACAAGATCGATGCCATCAGGGGTATGGACATCACCATCGTGACCAGCGCCCGTACGGATGAAGAGGGCCAATCCCTCCTCCGAGAGATGGGAATGCCGTTCCGCAGCAATTAAGCCCTCTTCGGAGACGACTGAACTATGGCCAACCACGATCCAATCTCAGACATGCTCACCCGCATCCGCAATGCGAGTGAAAAACGTCACCAAACCACCCGCGTTCCTGCCTCCCGCATGTCACGCAGTATTGCCAAAGTCCTACAACAAGAGGGCTTCATCTCTGAAATCAGCGAAGAAGGTGAAGGTGTACGCACCCATCTAGTCCTCGAATTGAAGTACAGCGGCAAACACCGCCATCCCACCATCCGCTCAATGCAGCGGGTGAGCAAGCCAGGCCTGCGCATCTACAAGAACACCCGTGCCCTGCCCAAAGTCCTTGGTGGCCTTGGTATGGCAATCATCTCCACTTCCAAAGGCGTGATGAGCGACCGCGATGCCCGCAAACAGGGCGTTGGCGGAGAAGTGCTCTGTTACGTGTACTGACCCGGAACCTGAACCATGTCTCGTATCGGTAAGAATCCCATCCCCATCCCCGACAAGGTGGCTGTAACCCTTGATGGTCTTGCAGTCAGCGTGAAGGGCCCCAAAGGAGAACTGAGCCGCACCCTTCCCGAAGGCGTCAGCGTCAGTCAGGTGGAGAACACAATTGTGGTTACACCCACAAGTCAGAAACGTAAGTCGCGTGAGCGACACGGTCTCTGTCGCTCGCTTGTCGCCAATATGGTTGAAGGGGTGAGCAAGGGCTACACGCGCAAACTAGAACTCATCGGTGTGGGCTCACGTGCACAAGTGAAAGGCAAAAAGCTTGTCGTGAGTGCAGGTTTTAGCCACCCGGTAGAAATGGACCCCCCCGAAGGAGTCACCTTTGCAGTAGAGAACAACACCAAGGTCACCGTCTCAGGTGCAGACAAGGAACTGGTGGGCAATGAAGCTGCAAAGATCAGAGCCATTCGTCCACCTGAGCCCTACAAAGGCAAGGGGATCAGATACGAAGGCGAACGCATCCTGCGCAAAGCCGGCAAATCCGGCAAGAAATAGAGGTCTGCCTGACTTCCCTCCTCATTACCCACCATGTCTAACCTCTCCCGAAAGCAGCAGACCCAGAAGCGCCATCGGCGCCTGCGGCGCCATCTCAATGGCACCGCCCAGCGTCCGCGACTGGCTGTATTTCGCTCCAACAACCACATCTATGCCCAGGTTATTGATGACGAAGCCCAAAACACCCTTTGCGCCGCCTCGACTCTCGACAAGGACTTACGCACCAGCCTTAAAGCCGATGGCAGCAGCTGTGACGCCTCCAATGCCGTCGGGGACTTAGTCGCAAAACGCGCCCTCGCCAAGGGCATCCAACAGGTGGTCTTCGATCGCGGCGGCAACCTGTACCACGGCCGAGTGAAATCCCTCGCCGATGCCGCCCGGGAAGCGGGCCTTCAGTTCTGATCCCTGCTCTCACCATGACCCAACCCAACACCCAGACCACCCCCAATGACGTCCCCGCAGCTGCGGAAGGTCAACAACAAGAACAGCAACAGCAACAGCAACGCCGTGGCGGTGGGCGTGAGCGCAGAGGTGGCGGACGCCGTGGCGACCGCCGAGGCCAAGAGCGTGATTCGGAATGGCAAGAACGAGTCGTTCAGATTCGCCGCGTCTCCAAAACCGTAAAAGGTGGGAAAAAGATGAGTTTCCGGGCCATTGTGGTTGTAGGCAACGAGCGTGGCCAAGTGGGTGTTGGAGTCGGCAAAGCCGGCGATGTGATCGGTGCTGTTCGCAAGGGTGTCGCTGATGGCAAGAAGCACCTGGTCAAGGTTCCTCTCACTCGCCACAACTCCATCCCCACCCTTTCCAACGGACGCGAAGGTGCTGCCAACGTGCTAATCCGCCCCGCTGCCCCAGGAACAGGGGTCATTGCAGGCGGTTCAATTCGCACAGTTCTGGAACTAGCAGGAATCAAAAACGTTCTAGCCAAGCGTCTCGGCAGCAAAACCCCTCTAAACAATGCCAGAGCTGCCATGGTGGCTCTAGCAAGTCTCCGCACCCATAAGGAGACCGCAAAGGAACGGGGGATCTCCCTCGAGCAGATCTACTCCTGATTCCCCTATGACTACTCTTCGACTCGACTCTCTCAAAGCCAACGCAGGTGCAAGGCGCCGCAAAATGCGTAAAGGTCGCGGTATTGCCGCTGGCCAAGGAGCAAGCTGTGGTTTCGGCATGCGCGGCCAAAAGTCCCGATCTGGTCGCCCTACCCGCCCAGGCTTCGAAGGCGGGCAGATGCCTCTCTATAGGCGCGTACCCAAACTCAAACACTTCACAACAGTGAACTCAAAAGAGTTCACTGTTGTGAACGTAGCGGCCCTCAATGAGCTCAAGACGGGTAGCACCATCAATCTCGACACCCTTGTCAAAAATGGTGTTGTCACTAGTCCTAAACACCCTTTAAAGGTACTTGGAAATGGAGAGCTCAAAGTCAAGCTGACCATTCAGGCAGCTGCATTCACAGCTACAGCCCGCAACAAGATCGAAGCCGCTGGCGGCACATGCGAAATCCTTGACTGAAGCGATGCCAAGTCAATACAACTGCCTGTCTATGGTCTGAGCAGTCCGACGAGTCTTCGGTCAACGGACTGCTTTATTGCTTCAAACCCACCCAATCCCTTCCCTCAATGCTCGTCAGTCGGGGTCGCAACCCCAGTGCCGCTGAAGTCATCAGCCAATTGGTGCGCAACCCAGAGCTGCGCGGCAGAGTGCTGACAACCCTGGGATTACTTCTGTTTATTCGCCTCGGCATCTACATCCCAATGCCAGGTATTGATCGGGAGGCCTTTCAGAGCTTTCTGCAACAGGGAGGGCAACTGATCGGATTTCTAGACATTTTCACCGGTGGAGGCATCTCCACCCTGGGGATTTTCGCTCTTGGGATCCTCCCATTCATCAACGCCTCAATCATTCTCCAGTTACTCACAGCAGCCCTGCCCCAACTCGAGGACCTGCAAAAAAACGAAGGCGAGGCTGGTCGCCGCAAGATCGCACAGATCACCCGCTATGTAGCCCTTGGCTGGGGTCTAGTTCAAAGTGTGATTTTTGCCCTAATCCTTCGCCAGTACGCCGTGGAAGGTCTCAGCGAGGTCGTCTTTGTCGTGCAGACAGCCCTGGCATTAGTAACAGGCTCCATGATCGTGATGTGGATGAGCGAAATCATCACTGACCGAGGGATTGGTCAAGGGGCCTCCCTTGTGATCTTCCTGAACATCGTTGCCACCCTGCCAAAAGCACTGGCTTCAACCATTGAAAAAGCACAGACCGGTGATCGCGGCGATGTGGTGGGCATCATTGTGCTCGTGATGGTTTTCCTAATGACAATCGTTGGGATCATCTTCGTGCAGGAAGGATCCCGCCGCCTGCCGATTGTGAGCGCAAAACGACAGATAGGTGGAACCAATTTGCTACCAAACCGCCAGAGTTATCTACCTCTGAAGCTGAATGCCGGTGGTGTGATGCCAATCATCTTTGCTTCTGCACTGATCTTTCTACCAATCACCATTGCGAACTTCACCAAAAACCCTTTACTCATAAGGGCTGCAAGCACTCTTAACCCAGGTGCCGCTAATCCATGGCCCTATGCCTTGGTGTTTTTCGCGCTGATTGTCGGCTTTTCTTACTTTTACGCCTCACTCACCATCAATCCAATAGACATCGCCACAAACCTCAAACGGGGAGGCGTGGCTATCCCAGGAGTGAGGCCAGGCAGTGCTACAGCGAACTACCTATCCGGGGTTCAGAACCGACTGACCTTACTGGGCGGATTGTTCCTCGGTGCAGTTGCAATCATTCCCGCCGCGGTGGAACGCGCCACCAACGTTCAGACCTTTCAAGGCCTCGGAGCCACCTCACTGCTGATCCTTGTAGGTGTTGCCATCGACACCGCAAAACAAGTTCAGACCTACGTGATCTCTCAACGCTACGAAGGCCTTGTCCGCCAATGAACGATTCCCTACTTCGCCTGCAAGCCCTTTTTTGCCATCCATGAAGCAACGTCTCCTATTCCTAGGCCCCCCCGGCGCAGGCAAAGGAACCCAGGCTGAACGTCTCTGCGCAGCCCATGAATTAATGCACCTATCTACTGGCGATCTACTGCGTGCTGAGGTCGGCGCCAAAACACCCCTTGGTCAGGAGGCTGCTGCTGTTATGAACCGAGGCGAGCTAGTAAGCGATGAGTTGGTGCTCGCCATCGTCGAGAACCAACTCAAGAACCAAAGTGGTGGTTGGCTCTTGGATGGTTTTCCACGCACCTTGATCCAAGCCACAGCACTCGAACCCTTACTTAAGGAACTCAAGCAACCAATTGAGGCTGTTGTACTACTGGAACTCAACGATGCAGTGTTAATTGAACGGTTAATTTCCCGAGGCCGCAGTGATGACAACGAAAGCGTGATTCGTAATCGCCTTGAGGTCTACCGCGAAAAAACAGCCCCCCTCATCGACCATTACCGCCAACAAGGACTGCTGCAAACAGTGGAAGCCCAAGGCAGTATCGAATCAATCGCTATCAGCATCGAGAAATCCCTATGTTGACCTGCATGGTAGGGTTGCCGTTTGGAAATTTGGAGAGCCACACTCCATGAAGGTGCGTGCCTCGGTCAAGAAAATGTGTGAGAAATGCCGGGTGATCCGCCGCCACGGCAGGGTCATGGTGATCTGCTCCAACCCTAAGCACAAGCAGCGTCAGGGATAACTCCCTGTTCCTCATTGGTGATTGAACAGCCCTGAATTGGGCCGTCAATCATCACCAACCTTTCTCGCCACCATCGGCGACCCCTATCCCCCCTCGATTAACTGCTAAGTGGCACGGATTGCTGGCGTAGACATACCCCGTGACAAGCGGGTTGAAGTTGCACTCACCTACATCTATGGAATTGGTCTAACCCGAGCCAAAACCATCCTGGCCAAATCTGGCGTCAATCCGGACATCCGAGTCAAGGATCTGGAAGATGGAGATGTGCAGAAGCTGCGTACGGCCTTAGAAGCCTTCACGATTGAAGGAGACCTTCGACGCCAAGAGGGCATGGCCCTCAAGCGACTGCAAGATATCGGTTGCCTTCGCGGACGTCGACACCGCATGAGCCTCCCAGTTCGCGGTCAACGCACCAGAACCAATGCACGTACCCGTCGCGGTGCACGCAAAACCGTGGCTGGCAAGAAAAAATAAGCACCATCTACTTGAGCTGCCCAGGCAGACCCTCCCAAAACCGTATCTACCAGGCCCCAGCCCATGGCCAAACCCACCAAAAAGACAGGTTCCAAGAAGACCAAGCGCAACGTCCCCAATGGGGTTGCGCATATTCAGAGCACCTTCAACAACACGATCGTCTCAATCACCGATACAGCTGGGGAAGTTATCGCCTGGTCATCTGCTGGAGCCAGTGGCTTCAAGGGTGCTCGTAAAGGCACACCCTTCGCTGCTCAAACTGCAGCTGAAGCTGCAGCCCGTAGAGCTCTCGAACAGGGCATGCGCCAGATCGAGGTACTAGTCCGTGGACCAGGCTCCGGCCGTGAAACCGCCATCCGCGCCCTGCAGGTGGCAGGCCTCGAAATCACTCTTATTAGAGACGTCACCCCACTCCCCCATAACGGTTGCCGTCGGCCCAAACGCCGGCGCGTCTGAACCGCGTTTCACTCCCTAGCTCCTGCCCTCTCGCCCCGCTTCAGACCGTGCTGCAATACCAGATCGACCGGATCGAGCATCAAGTTGCCGATGATCGCGCCCAAACAGGCGTCTTCCTCATTGGACCGCTCGAACGCGGGCAAGCCACCACGCTTGGCAATTCCCTCCGCAGGGTGCTGATGGGGGGCCTTGAGGGCAGCGCCATCACCGCCGTGCGTATAGCAGGTGTCAACCACGAGTACGCGACCATCCCAGGAGTCCGAGAGGATGTGCTCGACATCCTGCTGAACTGCAAACAGCTCTCGGTAAACAGTCGAACAAGTGAACTAGAGATTGGGCGACTTGTGGTTACCGGCCCCGCTCAGGTCAAAGCTAAAGACCTGCAATTCTCCTCGCAAGTCCAAGTGGTGGATGGGGACCGCCAAATTGCCACTGTGCATGAGGGTCACAGCCTTGAGTTAGAAGTGCATGTTGAGCGAGGGATCGGTTACCGGCCCGTTGATCGCCACAATGAAGATATCAGCGCCATTGATCTACTGCAGATCGATGCTGTGTTCATGCCCGTCCGTCGGGTGAACTTCACCATCGACGAGACTGCCGTCGCAGAAGGAGGCTCTACCCGCGAGAGGCTGCGCATAGAAATTGTCACCGATGGTTCAACCACACCAGATGATGCACTTGCAGAGTCAGCCAACCAACTGATCGAACTCTTTCAGCCCCTTGCCACCGTCACCATGGTGGAAGAGCCTGGCCTGGAGCCCGAACCTTCCGCTGAATCACAGATCCCCCTTGAAGAGCTCAACCTCTCTGTAAGGGCTTACAACTGCCTCAAGCGAGCCCAGGTGAACTCAGTGTCTGACCTGATGGGCTTCAGCTATGAGGACCTGCTTGAGATCAAGAACTTCGGTTCTAAGTCTGCAGACGAGGTCATCGAAGCCCTAGAGCGCATCGGCATCTCAATTCCTCAGAGCCGTACCAGCGCCTAACTCTTTTCACCTTCCCGCCCGGCCCCACCGAGAACCATGCGTCACCAATGTCGAGTCCCAAAGCTTGGGCGCCCAACTGATCAACGCAAAGCCATGCTTCGCGGTCTGACCACTCAACTCATCCGTGAAGGCAGAGTCACAACAACCAAAGCCAGAGCCAAAGCCCTTCGGGACGAGGCCGAACGCATGATCACTCTGGCCAAGAACGGCAGCCTGGCATCAAGACGCCGCGCAATCGGATACATCTACGACAAGCAACTGGTCCATGCGCTTTTCGACAAGGCCCAAGACCGTTATGGCGATCGTCAAGGCGGCTATACACGCATCATCCGCACGGTGCCTCGCCGCGGCGACAATGCTGAGATGGCAATCATAGAGTTGGTCTAAAGCCTGGGAACAGTGACAACATGCTGGACTGATCAGCAATGTTCCCAAACCCAAAAGTCGAACCGCCAAAAAGTACGCCAGTTCGACGTATTGGCCTCAGCTTGCAATATGAAGGTTCAAACTTTTGCGGTTGGCAGCGTCAACCTCAAGCGGTGAGCGTGCAACAAGTTCTTGAAGAGGCTATCTCCCAGCTAGATCCTCAGAGGCCTATTCAGGCCGTTGCAGCAGGCCGCACAGATGCTGGTGTCCATGCAGCGGGCCAAGTTGTGCACTTCGACTGCTGTGGCCCGATCCCAGCTGAAAGCTGGGCACCTGCTCTAAACGGACGACTACCCAGCACGATTCGTGTGCGGGAAGCAGTGGCACGCCCAGCTACCTGGCATGCCTGTCATTCAGCCACATACCGAAGATATCGCTACACGATCTACAACGGTCGGCGACCCAATCTGTTCCTGGCCCCCTGGAGCTGGCACCGCTACCACGTTCGCCTTGATGAAACCGTGATGCAAGTGGCTCTAGAGGGACTCCTGGGGCTGCAAGACCTCAGCGCTTTTCAACGGACTGGCAGTCGACGAGCCCATGCCCGCACCACAGTTCAGGAGGTGATGGTTGAGCGGCAGGGAGATTTAATAGTGATTGAGATCCAAGCCAGTGGCTTCCTCTATGGCATGGTGCGACTGTTGATGGGCCAATTGGTGGCCTTAGGCGAACACCGACTTAATGTTGAGGCCTTTGAGCGGCGCTGGAAGGAGAAACGCCGTCAAGAAGTAAAAGAAGCGGCACCAGCTCAGGGTCTTTGCCTCCTGCGTGCAGGATACGAAGAAGACATTTTCTCTAAAGGAGGTTGGTATGACTGCCAACCGCGCTATTCCCTCGGAGCAAATGATCCTCCTTTGGATCCTCCATCTGCACCGGAGTCAAGCTGAACTCCCACCACCAAGCCTCACCCCTAGGGCAAACACAAGGGCTTCGCGAGCCATTCCATGAGTGATCTTTTTGGATTTGCTCCCATGAAAGGCTAAAGTTGAAGATCGAGCTTGATCAGGCTCAGTCCTAAATGTGCCTGATGCTCCCTGCCCAGCACTATCCCTTGCGATAGTGCATCTCCGAACCGGCATGCCGGCGTGATGAACAAGACCTCCGTTCCCTCAATTGATTCGATCGAACGCCAGTGGTTTCTGGTGGATGCAGAGAATCAGACACTCGGCAGACTTGCTACTGAGGTGGCCTCCGTGCTGCGCGGCAAGAACAAGCCAAGCTTCACCCCTCACCTGGATACCGGTGACTTTGTTGTGGTGGTCAATGCGGACAAAATCAGAGTCAGCGGCAACAAGGCAAATCAAAAGCTCTACCGCCGTCACTCTGGCCGTCCAGGAGGGATGAAGGTTGAAACCTTCCAAGCCTTGCAGGATCGTCTACCTGAACGCATCGTCGAAAAAGCCATTAAAGGGATGCTTCCTCACAACGCCCTTGGCAGACAGTTGTTCCGCAAACTCAAGGTCTACCGCGGCCCGGAACATCCCCATTCCGCCCAGAGACCCCAAACCCTTCAGCTCAATCCCGCCGCTTCATCGCAATGAGCAGTTCCAATAACAGCGTTGTCTACTGGGGCACTGGCCGCCGCAAGACCTCAGTTGCCCGCGTTCGCCTTGTCCCTGGCACTGGCACGATCACCATCAATGGACGCCCCGGTGACCACTATCTGAACTTCAATCCCGCCTATCTCGCGGCAGTGAAAGCACCCCTGCAAACCCTTGGTCTAAACGAGCAATACGACGTCCTCGTCAACGTTCACGGAGGTGGACTCACCGGCCAAGCCGACGCCATCAAACAGGGTGCGGCACGAGCCCTGTGTGAGTTATCAGCAGACAACCGTAAACCGCTCAAAACTGAAGGCCATCTCAGCAGAGACCCCCGCGCCAAGGAACGTCGCAAGTACGGCCTCAAGAAAGCTCGCAAAGCTCCTCAGTTCTCCAAGCGCTGATCCTTCGCCCCTCCTACTTGTACCTGACTGCCATCTCCTGATCCTGATATGCCTAAACCTGATATTCATCCCAACTGGTATCCCGATGCAAAGGTGATCTGCAATGGAGAGGTGGTGATGACCACCGGGTCCACCCAACCAGAACTCCACGTTGATGTGTGGAGTGGTAATCACCCCTTCTTTACCGGTACCCAGAAAATCCTTGATACAGAAGGACGTGTGGATCGCTTCATGCGCAAGTACGGCATGGGCAGTGCCGATGCTGCTGCGGATGAAAAAACCCCAGACTCCAAAAACAACAACAAGGACAACAACACCTCTAAAGAAGACTGAGCTGTTGTCCTCAAAGACTTCGCCGGGTGCCAAAAACATCCGCTGTTGATGGGTATGGACTCTTCAACCCTCATCACTCGGCTGGAAACAGCCAAGACGAGTTTTCAAAGTCTGGAGCGCCAGCTAGCTGATCCCGATGTGGCAGCTGATCCCAAACTTCTTGAAAGTATTGCGCGAGAAAGAGCACGACTGGAACCCCTCGTACTCGATTTTGAAGCGCTCCAGCATGTTGAGCAGGAATGGGAAGAGACCAAGCAGCTACTACGAGAAAGTAGGGGTGATGAAGACATGGAGTCTTTAGCCCAGGAAGAGTTGCAACAACTAGAGGCCCGCAAAACAGTCTTAGTGAGACGCCTCACCCTGGCCCTACTCCCAAGTGATCCACGAGATCAACGCAGCGTCATGCTCGAGATCCGCGCCGGTGCAGGCGGAAACGAAGCCTGCCTATGGGCAGGTGATTTAGCCCGCATGTATGAGCGCTACGGTCAACGCATTGGCTGGTCAGTCCAACCGTTGAGTGCAACAGAGGCCGATTTGGGGGGATTCCGTGAGCTAATCCTCTCAATCAAAGGCGATGCCGTCTTCAGCCAACTGAAATTCGAAGCCGGCGTGCATCGAGTTCAACGGGTTCCTACTACAGAATCCCAAGGTCGTGTGCACACCTCCACAGCAACAGTGGCCGTGATGCCAGAAGCTGATGCGGTGGAAGTGCAGATCGATCCCAGCGAACTAGAAATCAGTACTGCTCGCTCAGGCGGGGCTGGCGGACAAAATGTCAACAAGGTTGAAACGGCAGTGGACCTGCTACACAAGCCCACCGGTATCAGGGTGTTCTGCACCCAGCAACGCTCCCAACTGCAGAACCGAGAACGTGCCATGGAAATCCTGAGAGCGAAGTTACTGGAAAGACAAATTGCCGAAGCCAACGCGCGTGAAAGCTCAACGAGAAGAGCCCAAGTGGGAACTGGCGACCGCAGCGAAAAGATCCGCACCTACAACTACAAAGACAATCGCACCACTGACCACCGATTAGGACGCAATTTCTCCCTCGAGCCAGTGCTGACTGGCCAGCTGGAAGAGTTGATCGGCGCCTGCATTGCCGAAGAGCAACGCCATCAACTCGAAGAACTCAGTCATCAGGAGGAAGGCTGACGTTGAGGCTGGTATCACCAGAGCCCCAGCCGATTACATACTTTTCCCACTCGCTGTGTCGGCCCGAGTGAATCTGTCGAGTCGCCTCAAAACTGAGACTGCTGAGTGGTCGCCGCGGCAACCGAAGCAGAGGCATTTCAGCCTCCTGAGGAGTACGACTGCCCTTACGTACATTGCAAATCAAGCAAGCCGTGGTGACGTTTTCCCAGGTATCGCTGCCTCCACGGCTGCGAGGGATCACATGATCTATGGAGAGTTTCTCTCCTTGGTAACCGCAGTATTGGCAACAATGACCATCGCGAAAAAACACATTTCGACGCGTCAGGGGCAATTGCCGAAAAGGCACCCGAACAAAATGCCGCAACCGAATCACCGTAGGGAGCATGGTGTCCTCGCGAATCATGCGTGAGGAATCCTGTTCCAGGCTCTCCGCCTTGCCCTTGAACATCATCACCAGGGCGCGTCGCCAGGTGGTGATGTTCAAGGGCTCATAGGACGCATTGAGTACGAGAACCTGGCTCATGCCAGCCCCCTGATTAAGCGCCATGCTAACGACACCCCAAGGGTGAGGTCATTCCCTTGTTTACCCTGCCAGCATGCGAGACCTGATCGCCCCACACGGTGATCTGCCTAGGGGCACAAACCCTGAGCAGATGGCAAAAGCCGATCCACGTCAGCGCGCCTGGGTGGAAGTTAATCCTGCAGCTGTGGAAGCCAATTGCCGCAGCCTTCGGAGACACCTTTGTGAAAGTTGTGCCCTGATGGCCGTGGTGAAAGCTGATGGCTATGGCCATGGCGCTGTAACCGTAGCCCGAGCCGCCTTGCAAGGAGGAGCAAAAAGCCTTGGAGTAGCAACCCTCCAAGAAGGAATTGAGCTTCGTCAAGCCGGCCACAATGCCCCAGTGCTTGTGCTAGGCAATCTCACCCATAGCGAAGACCTGAAAGCTTGCCTTCATTGGCAACTCATGCCCACCCTCAGCAGTATGCGAGAGGCTCTTCTCTGCCAAAACCTTGCAGATGGCAGCGGCCGGCAATTCAGGATTCAGCTCAAAATCGATACTGGGATGACCCGCCTCGGCTGCGAGTTAAAGGAAGCTCCCAGGCTGGTGGAGGCGATAGGCCACCTCAATCAACTCGAATTAAAGGGTATCTATAGCCATTTAGCCCTGGCAGATGGGGATCTCCAAGGTG
Source organism: Prochlorococcus sp. MIT 1306 (assembly GCF_047304515.1). Taxonomy (NCBI): domain Bacteria; kingdom Bacillati; phylum Cyanobacteriota; class Cyanophyceae; order Synechococcales; family Prochlorococcaceae; genus Prochlorococcus; species Prochlorococcus sp. MIT 1306. Next base: position 1,731,526 of record NZ_CP138959.1, read on the forward strand.
AAGCCGCAATGGTGACGGATCAGCAGCAGCAACACTTTGAGGCGGTGCTAAGAACGCTGCCAGAGCAACAGAATGGATTTATGCGGCACCTTGCCAACTCCGCCGGCACCCTTCGCGATCGCAGACTCCACTACGACATGGTGCGCGTTGGTCTTGCTCTGTATGGCCACAGCCCCAACCTGCAACTACAAGGGAAAGTAGATCTTCAGCCAGCTCTCAGCGTCAAAGCAAGGGTGACACTGATAAGGGATGTGCCTGCAGGAGTGGGAGTGAGTTACGGCCATCGCTTCACCACACGTCGCCCCAGTCGCCTAGCAGTCGTAGGAATCGGCTATGCCGACGGGGTTAGCCGATCCCTATCAGGCCAAATCTCTGCAATAGCCGATGGTCAGCTTCTCCCCCAGGTTGGCGCCATCACCATGGATCAACTCGTGCTTGATGCCACAAATCACCCCGACCTAGAGGTGGGAAGCATCGTGACCCTCCTAGGCAAGGACGGCGACGCCTGTATTACACCACAACAATGGAGTGATCTCAGTGGATCAATTCCATGGGAGGTGCTCTGCAGCTTCAAACATCGACTACCCAGACTGGTGATTTGACACCAAACCCAGACAACTAAAACAAAGCACTAGATGTGGGTATTGGTAGGGTATGTAGGCCGCTGGAGAGGTGGCCGAGTGGTTGAAGGCGGCTCCCTGCTAAGGAGTTACAGGAGGCAACTCTTGTCGAGGGTTCGAATCCCTCCCTCTCCGTTGAAAATCAGTTTCCGAGAGTGCCAGGCACTCCTCAAACGGCTTTAATCAACTGCCATCAAACAGTTACTGGGTGTCAAATGGATTTGCGCCATTTGGACCAGCGGCGAGCTTGTGTTGTCCAAGAAGCTGTCCAGTAATCAGCAAGAATTTTTCTTAGTGGCGTGGCAAATCGCTTTGATTGCAAAGGCATGCAAGGAATTCATTGTCCAATTCTGCGTAACGTTCAGCGAAAGGCTCTCCAGCTCGACAAAAGCAGGCAATGAACACATCTAAAAAGCTTATTTTTTTGCTCAACTAACCAAGCTGGGATTGAAAAGCATTAAACCTCGAACAAATTCTCTACCGTTTTACCCCTCTAAAGGCGATTTGTTAAATGGGGCATAGCAGGAGGATTTACCTTCTCTACTTAAACATCTAGACTCCAAAGCATGTGTGAGCATTTGGCTTCAAGCATAATATATATAGACTTCCTCCAAACTAATCCCGCTTCAACCGACTTGATTGAATCGATCTACTCAAGCCCCGCCAAACTAGAAAGGTGGGCGTACTTTTAAAAAGATAAAAGGATATAAACTCAATAGGTCACTTGCCATTAAAGGCTTTATCTATATAGGCAAATATAATTTAGGCATGCACTGCCTGTCTTGTACCGCTTTCACTCAAATTCAACTTTTTATCGCTTAGTTTACTTAGAGGCCTCAATTCTTTTAACCCTATAACTTGCTGAGTTCGCGAGCTATTGCCGGCAAGAGGGTTGTGTCATTAGCTCGGTCCCTTCCTTGAGTGAAGACCACCAAAAGCATCGGTCTGCCTCCTTGTAAAGACCACCAAGCCGCATCATGACGAGCCTGACTCATCCAGCCAGCCTTACTCCACAAAAGGGATCCCACCGGCAAACCTTCTCCAAGAAATCCATCCACCTGATTCTCTGGATCAGCCTTGCGCTGCATGAGATCAATAGACCTTGAAAGAAGCTGACGCAAGCGCTTGCAGGCCAACGGAGACACCAAAGCATCAGTCATCACTGACTCAAGCAGGCGAGCTGTAGCTGCGGTGGTTAACGCATTGCGATTACCGAGACCTACGCCATAAAAATCTCGCTCTCGACCATAAGGTCCATCACCCCAGGTCTTCTGGCAACAGTTCACCTTTTCCAACTCTTCCCAGCCCAACCCTTGCAGCCAGTCGTTCACCAGGTGCCGCTGCTGCTGCCAAGTCTGCCAGCATTCTCCAAGCAGCGATGGGCCGCTTGTCGTGCCGGTAAGCAAATCCAACACAAGGCTGGTGGCGTCATTACTCGAATCAGCAATCATGTCTCGCATCGCCCGACGAAGCTCATCGGCCTCTGGCAACAGGTCCCGCTGGAGCCATGCCTCAGCAGCAAGGGCATAGACAAGCTTGACCACACTGGCAGGGAAAAGAATGCGCTGATCCGACCAACCGGCCCCCGAACCACTGCCGGGAGTTGGATCAGAACAGTCATAACGAACCCAACTGATCGCCACGCTGTTATGAAGGCCAGGGCGCCTCTCTGCCGCCAATCGATCTAACAGCCCCGTTAGCTGAGCCTGCATAGCACTATCGGGGCGGTAGAACGCCATTGCTAATCACTTCAGGCAATGCCGACCCTAGGCACCCCAATCACCACTGACCTTCTTGCTCCAGGCAGCTGCTGGCAACTGCAAAAGGGAGTCAACGGTTATGCCGGTGTCGAAGGAGCAGGTCTGGCCACCCAGGCGGCCGCAGGCCGAAGCTTTGAAGTGCTCGATGCAGCGAAGCCCAACAAATATCAACAGCCAGTAACACGGCTACGGGTGCGGCTACTGGAAGACGGATACCCCTGCTGGCTTGATCTGCGCGAAGTGAACGGCCAGATCATTCAACGGGGGAGCTGGCGACCTCAACTGCTTGTCATCAGAGAGATCCGGCAACGACTAGCGGCTGTGATGACCTGGGTGGAGGCAGCAGCCAACCAGCCAAACACTTACTTATGGGGCGGCAGCATCGGGCCAAATTTTGACTGCTCCGGCCTTGTACAGACCGCCTTTGCTAGTCAAGGCATCTGGCTGCCGCGCGACGCCTATCAGCAGGAAAGGTTCTGTACGCCAATAACTGTGCAACCTGACAACACCAAACAACTCCGACCTGGAGATCTGATTTTCTTCGGCAGTCGCCAACACTGCAGCCACGTTGGCCTATATAGAGGCAACGGAAGCTACTGGCATAGCTCCGGCCAAGAGCATGGTCGCAACGGCATCGGTTGCGATCGACTGCCTGCCCACGACACCCATCCAGTGGCCTGCTACTACCGAGCTGAGCTGCGCGGGGCGGGGCGAGTGGAACACTGCCATGACGGCACCACTCTCCCCTGAAGGGCAGCGCCTAAATTGCTCTCTACTGCGGAAGGCCTCCGGCATGACCTCGCCCATGGACCTCTCAGTCGTAGTACCCCTCTTCAACGAAGAGGAAAGCCTGCCACAGTTGGTAGATCAACTCCTTGCAGCCTTACGCCCTACTGGTGAAACCTTCGAGCTAGTGCTCGTGAATGATGGCTCCACCGACGGCACCGCCAAGGTGCTGGAGCAGCTAAGTATTAAAACGCCAGAACTGGTGGGCGTACTTCTACGCAAAAACTATGGCCAAACAGCTGCTATGTCAGCAGGATTCGACGTATCACAAGGCGAGGTGATTGTGTGCCTGGATGGCGATCTACAGAACGATCCCGCAGATATCCCACTACTACTTGAAAAGTTGAATGAGGGATACGACCTCGTAAGCGGCTGGCGTCATCAACGCCAGGACCCTGCCCTACAGCGCAAGCTGCCCTCAAAAATTGCCAATCGCCTGATCGGACGCTTCTCCGGTGTAAGGCTGCATGACTACGGCTGCTCACTAAAGGCCTACCGCAAAGAAATCCTCAGCGACATGCGTCTCTATGGCGAGCTACATCGCTTTCTACCCGCACTGGCATCGATAGAAGGCGCAAGGATCACTGAAGTAAAGGTGCACCACCGTGCACGCCAATACGGCAGCAGCAAGTACGGAATTGATCGAACCTTCCGTGTGTTGATGGACCTTTTCACCGTTTGGTTTATGAAGCGCTTTTTGACCCGACCGATGTACTTCTTCGGCTTTGGTGGACTAGTGGCAATGAGCGGGAGCCTGCTGACGAGTATGTATTTACTGGCGATCAAGCTGATGGGAGAAGACATTGGCAACCGCCCACTACTCACCATGGCCGTGGTACTCGGCCTGACGGGAGTCCAATTGTTCTGCTTTGGACTACTAGGCGAGCTGCTGATGCGCACTTACCACGAAAGCCAAGGACGACCGATCTACCGCATACGGGCGACGTTGCGCGGCGGCGGAACATCCTGAATTAGCTCTGCACGCGGTTTGCCTCGATAGCAATCAAGCGCTGCCGCTGCAGCAGCCACAACACGGCCATCGGAGTCGTGCAGCCCCTGCCGCAACAGTGACATAACTGAAACATGACCCCAGAGGCCTGCCAGGGTCACAGCCTCTAATCGTTGATCAGGGCCTGCAGCCATGGCCTCACGTAACTGCCTTTGCAGAGCAAGGCGTTCAAGAGACGTAGCCGGCGAATTCCATGTAACCGGACTCTCAAGGGCTAACGAAGTGGAATCCTCAGATCCCTGCCATTGAGGCTTGACTAGGGTTAGCTGAACACGATTCAAAGCAGCCACGCTGCTGGCGTCAGTACTGCTCAGCAGGAGCTTGCGAGGGCGTCTACCCAAACCCCAGAGCACCAGGGTGAGAGCTAAAACAGCAGCACCAGCAAACAGTTGATTCATTGAAAGATGGCTCGTTGAAACGGCGGTAACCGATGATGAGCCCGATAGTGATGGATTGAACTTTTATGTCGCCAACAGGGCCTGAATAGGCCCTGTTCAAAGGCGATCTATACAGTAGCTATGGAACCTTTGGCTGACGCCATGACAAGTGATTTTGCTGCCACCTGGCTGCCTGCGGTGTTTGTACCCCTGATTGTGCTAGTGACACCGGCAATTTTCATTGTCCTAGTGGGTCGCCATATCACAGCTACCGACTGAGCTGTAGACGCTTAACCCCAGCCAACCGACTCCCCTAATACCGAATGACTGACGAGAACCTGCCCCTAGGCCCAAAGACGCTCAACGAAAAGTACCGTGACCGAGGGCACGTAGAAGAGTGGGCTGTGCAGCCTGCTGCTGACCCATGCGTCGGAAACCTGGCCACTCCAGTCAATAGTGGCTACTTCGTGAAAGCCTTAGTCAACAATCTTCCCCTCTATCGCGAGGGTATTTCTGCAAACTTCCGCGGCTTGGAAACTGGTGCCGCGATCGGCTACTTCATTTACGGTCCCTTCCTTGTAATGGGTCCGTTAAGAACGACCGATTTTGCTACAACCGCAGCTTTATTGGCAACAGTTGGAGCAGTGCATATCCTTACTGCTCTTTTAGTGCTTTACAACGTCCCCGGCAAGGCACCCACCGTGCCACCCCCGGACGTCACTGTTGCCAACCCTCCTGCCGACCTGTTCACAAGGAAAGGCTGGGCCGACTTCACGAGTGGCTTTTGGCTGGGTGGCTGCGCGGGCGCAGCCTTTGCATGGTTCCTATGCAACACTTTGCACATGCAACCACTGCTGAATGTTCCCATGAATGTCTGGGCTTCTTAAGAATCAAGAAACTTTCAGATCATCTAAATCGAAAAGTAGAAAACCTTCTCCTGGGGTGGCTTGACTGCTTCCCCAGGTTTTTTATTGCTTCAAGAATGCCAAGTCATGCTGAAAGGCCAATGATTAAAGGTGTTTCAAGGCTGAAATATGAAACCTGCCTCTAGCCCTCATAAACCAATCAATTTAAGGATTTTCCGCCTCGCCAAGGCGAGGCGGAAAATCCCCACCAAACTTCAAAATCACAGGCATTGATAAAAAGTCACTAAGAAAATTGTGGTGAGCCTAGAGACTCGTATGAGGTTAATAGACAATTAGAGGCATTGGAGTCTCCTCAAAGCAAGCAAATTTGCAGAACAAATGGGCCTGCATTCGCATCTTGGTAAGCGCCAATACAAAGAGAGATGAAAGCCTAATCCAAGCAAAACCACCTAACAAGATTCCCTGAGCCAACTTGTATACACAGAACGGATTAACTCATAGACAAGATAGCCCATAGAAAGCGAATAAAAAGAAGCCCTCTGTCGGAAATGAACAAACTTTTGACGGCTTTCAATTGGCATCCTCTTATCAATTAATCCAGCCAAAAGCCAACACTTTGGCTAGGTAATTTCAAAGAATTTGATAAACCATTTTCATGGCATTACTTGCCCAATAAGGTGTTTTACCAGCCAATACTCAAAGGACAAATGCATCCAACAAAGCAAGAAAAAACCCCGTCAGGCAAAACCTGACGGGGAATATCTTTGTGCCGATGAATCGACTAACTAGCTAGCGAGGGGGATGTTATCCAAACTTGCTAGCTGTAGATGCAATCACAAAGGCACCGAACGTAAATATGTTGCCCACTGCAAAGTGAGTCACACCAACGAGACGGGCCTGCACGATCGAAAGAGCTACTGGCTTATCACGCCATCCAACCAGGTTGGCAATCGGAGAACGCTGATGAGCCCAAACGAGAGTCTCGATCAGCTCCTGCCAATAACCCCTCCATGAGATCAGGAACATGAATCCTGTTGCCCAGACCAAATGGCCTGCAAGGAACATGTATGCCCAAGGGGAGAGATTATTAATCCCGAATGGGTTGTAGCCATTGATGATCTGAGAACTATTGATCCAGAGATAATCCCTGAACCAACCCATTAAGTGGGTACTGGACTCATTGAACTGAGCCATGTTGCCCTGCCAAGCAGCAAGGTGCTTCCAGTGCCAGTAATAAGTTGCCCAAGCAATGGTATTCAGTGCCCAGAAAATGGCCATATAAGTGGAGTCCCACGCAGAGATGTCGCAGGTGCCGCCACGTCCAGGGCCATCACATGCAAAGGCATAGCCGAAGTCCTTTTTATCGGGCATCAGCTTGGAACCTCTTGCATCAAGTGCACCCTTGATCAAGATCAATGCAGTGGTGTGAAGGCCCAATGCAATGCCATGGTGAACCAGGAAGTCTCCTGGACCAATAGGCATGAAGTTGGAAACCTCAGGACTTGCATTAATCAGATCCATCCAGTAGTGATCCCCAGGCATCCCAGCCGCAGCCAAGGAGGGGGCACTATTTGCATTCGCAAGCAGCACATCAAGGCCATACATGACCTTGCCACTAGCGGCCTGAATGAACTGAGCAAAGATGGGCTCAACAAGGATCTGCTTTTCGGGGGTTCCGAAAGCAATCACCACATCGTTATGGAGATACAGCGCCAGGGTATGGAAACCGAGGAGCATGCAAACCCAGCTCAAGTGACTGATCAGTGCTTCTTTGGTTTCTAAGACCCTTGCAAGAACATTGTCCTTGTTGGCCTCAGGGTCATAGTCACGAACAAAGAAGATTGCTCCGTGAGAGAAGGCACCGCACATCAGGAAGATGGCGATGTACTGATGGTGGGTGTAAAGAGCTGCCTGAGTGGTGTAGTCCTGCGCAATGAAGGCATACGAGGGCAAAGCACCCATGTGATGCGCTACAAGACTGGCTGCTGTACCTAGACAGGCAAGAGCAAGACCCAGTTGGAAGTGCAGGGAGTTGTTGATCGTATCGGTGATGCCGGTGTGACTAAGACCGTAGTGACCGATTTTTTCTCGAAAACCATCCTTATGAGGATCATTAGGATGACTTGTGTTGTGACCATCGGTAATTTCCTTAAAGGTATGGCCAATACCGAAACTGTTCCGGTACATGTGGCCACCGATGATCATGAAGACACCGATCGCAATGTGGTGATGCGAGATGTCAGTCAGCCAAAGCGCACCACTCTGTGGATGAACACCACCTAGGAAAGTAAGGATGGCCGTGCCAGCGCCTTCAGAAGTACCAAAGGCATGATTCAAAGAATCAGGATTCTGTGCATAGGCTCCCCAGTTTCCTGTGAAGAATGGGGTCAACCCTTCAGGGTGTGGGAGAACTGTGAGGAAGTTGTCCCAACCGACGTGCTGACCACGTGATTCAGGAATGGCCACGTGAACGAGGTGACCAGTCCAGGCGATGTTGGTGAAACCGAACAGCACTGCGAGGTGATGATTCATCATCGCCTCAGCGTTCTTGAACCACGCCAGCGAAGGACGGAACTTTGGCTGTAAATGCAGCCAGCCACCGAACAAGAGCCAGGCAACCAGGATGTCAATGAAGATGGCGCCCTGGTAAAGCTCTGTATTGGTGCGCATTCCGATGGTGTACCACCAGTGGTACAAACCGGAATAGCAAATGTTTACTGGACGGGAAGCACCCGCTTGAGTCAAAGCATCACTGATGCCTTGACCAAAGTGAGGATCCCAAATTGCGTGGGCAATAGGTTGAACATTTTGTGGGTCGGCGACCCACTGTTCAAAGTTGCCCTGCCAGGCGATATGGAACAGGTTTCCTGCAACCCATAGGCCAATAACAGCCAGATGACCGAAATGGGTAGAGAACAGCTTTTGGTAAAGCCGTTCTTCGGTCATGCCGTCGTGGCTCTCGAAGTCGTGAGCCGTGGCTATGCCGTACCAAATACGGCGGGTTGTAGGGTCCTGTGCCAGACCCTGGCTGAACGAAGGAAATTTCGTTGCCATGTGGGGAAAGGTCAGGAAAGGTCAGCCGAGCCCAAGAAGGCGGGCATGGAAGAAGGCCCAGGTGGTCACAATGCCACCAAACAGGAAGTGGGTTACACCAACTGCACGGCCCTGCGTAATAGAAAGTGCCCGGGGCTGGATGGTGGGAGCAAGCTTGAGCTTGTTATGAGCCCAGATAATGGATTCAAATAGCTCCTGCCAGTAGCCACGGCCGCTGAACAAGAACATCAAGCTAAAGGCCCACACGAAGTGGCCACCAAGGAATAACAGGCCATAGCCACTTAAGCCAGTGCCGTAGCTCGTGAGCACCTGTGAGGACTGAGCCCATAGGAAGTCACGGAACCAACCATTCACAGTGATGGCGCTTTGAGCAAAGTTGCCAGAAACGAGATGAGTCACACTCCCGTCTGAATTGACAGTGCCCCATACATCGCTTTGCATCTTCCACGAGAAGTAGAAGATCACCATCGATAGGGAGTTGTACATCCAGAACAGGCCTAGGAACACGTGGTCCCAAGAGGAAACCTGGCAGGTACCACCACGACCTGGGCCATCGCAAGAGAAGCGGAAGCCAAGATTCGCCTTGTCAGGAACAAGACGGGAACTGCGAGCAAAAAGCACACCCTTAAGAAGGATGAGGCAAGTTACGTGAATGGTGAAGGCATGAATGTGGTGAATCATCAAGTCGGCTGTTCCCAAGGGAATAGCCATCAGAGCCACCTTGCCGCCAACTGCTACAACGCCTCCGTTGAATACATCACTAACTGCACCTGGCAGACCTGTTGTCGTGCCAACCACAGATGATGTGCCAATTGAAGACGCCCAAAGGCTTTGAATCCATTGAGCCAAGACAGGCTGCAACTGGATTGCAGAGTCGCTGAACATGTCTTGGGAACGACCCAAAGCACGCATGCTGTCGTTGTGTATATAAAGTCCGAAGCTGTGGAAGCCAAGGAACATGCACACCCAGTTGAGGTGACTGATAATGGCGTCACGCGCCTTAAACATGCGGTCAAGCACGTTATCGACGTGAACAGAGACGTCATAGTCACGAATGACTGCGATGCCAGCGTGAGCTGCTGCTCCGCAAATCATCAAACCACCAATCCACATGTGGTGTGTGAATAGCCCAAGAACGGTTGGGTAATCAGTCGCTAGGTATGGATATGGAGGTAGAGAATACATGTGGTGTGCCACCACGATGCTCCCTGAACCAATGCATGCCAGGTTTACTGCCAGCTGAGCATGCCAGCTGTTGGAAAGGAACTCGAAGAGACCTTTATGCCCATTGGGAGCTGGGAATAAAAGGGGATCACCCTTTACGTTCCCCATGATCTCTTTCATGCTGTGGCCGATACCGAATCTTGAGCGGTATACGTGGCCACCAAACATCAAAAAGACAGCCCATGCCAAATGGTGGTGAGCAACGTCAGTACTCCATAGAGCACCTGTTACAGGATTCACTCCTCCGTTGTTGGTGAGAAAATCACTAAAGGCCCACCAATTAGCCGAGAAAAAATTCCCGATGCCTGAAGCAAGACCTGGATAAATCTGGCCAACGAGATCAGCGTTGTAGAGCTCGTGGGGCAGAGGAATATCCGCTGCAGTGGCAATAGTCTTGCCATCAAGCACCATTGGAGTGCCTGCATCTATGGCATCCAATAGGGCGTTGGTGGGGTTGGCCACATGGATCAAGTGACCTGTCCAACCAAGAGAGCCCAAGCCAAACAGACCAATCTGATGGTGCTGAAGCATCGACTCAATCTTCTTAAACCACTCAAGCTTTGGAGCTGCTTTGTGGTAGTGGAAGATTCCACCATGGAGAACAAGGCCAGCCATGATTAGGGCACCAGTTGCAAGAGCCATGAGCTCTGTCTCACTGGTGATGCCCCAGGCCCTCCACATTTGGAAAATGCCGGAGGTGATCTGGATGCCGTTAAAACCGGCACCCATATCAGCATTCATGATTTCTTGACCGACGATTGGCCAAACGACCTGCGCACTTGCTTTCACGTGCGTGGGGTCGGCTAGCCAGCCGGAGTAGTTGGAAAAGCGGGCACCGTGGAAGAAGGCACCGCTCATCCAAATAAACACTATGGCCAAATGGCCGAAGTGCGCCGAAAAGATCTTCCGGCTGGTTTCTTCCAGATCCCCAATGTGGGTATCGAAGTCGTGGGCGTCAGCGTGGAGGTTCCAAATCCAGGTTGTGGAGTTTGGTCCCTTAGCGAGGCTTTTCGAGAAAAATCCGGGTTGTTCGAATTTTTCGAAGTCGGCTGGAACGTGGTCCCGGTCGACTGGTTGATCGTAAATAGGCTTCGCTTTTTCCCCACGCTCTGGTGGGCTGATGGTCATCGAGAGGTTCCTCGAGGGACGGGATCGAGGTGGAGGGCCACCCCTTCGACAGGCCCAAGGGCTTGCCGGGGCCCCGGAGACACCACCACCGAAGTGGTGCTGATACCGGGCGCCAGCACAAGTCGAAAGTCGAAACTCAGACTCACACTGGAGCTATGGGCCCCTACAAGGGGACCGCTTCGAGAAGCATAAAGCTGAGCACCACTCACTACGACAGCAAGTAACAAATGTTCTATCCGGTCGCTAATCAGTGGGGGCCTGGCGTCTGCATAAGGGCCACTGACAGAAGCGGATCATTAATACACGTAAGTTTACAACTGTAAAAGAAGCGTATTTTCAACGCTAATTAACATAAATCAATCAACTAATCCAACACCACCGCCTTGCAAGGAGTTGCCACGCTTTTACCCACACCGGGTGGCTGCCCAGAATGACGAAATCTTGCCCCCCTCTAATGCCGCTTTCGAGACGGCGTCAGCAATTCAATCTGTCGTTATGGCATGGGAAAGCCATGCGCCTATTGCAAGGCCTGGTGTTGGTTGTGCTGCTGAGCATCTCTGGGCTCTCTCCCGCACAAGCTCTGCCAGGCTGGCCCTTTAACAACCAAAACAGGGAAAGTTCAACCACTCAATCCTTACTCGTGCCAGCGCCAACTGGAACTCTGCAAGAGATTGCCCCACCAGGCGCAGTACAACAAATACGAGAGCAACTAGCGAAACATCACCCCCAGCTGAGTCTGGAAAGCCCAACAGACGGGACTGTGCTGACGAATGAGGGGAGCTGGGAGCTCTTGCTCAATTTGAAGGACTGGCCACTGACCAACGATCCAGAACTAGGCCTCGGTGCCCATGTTGTGGTGCAACTTGATGAGAATCCACCACTCCGCATTAGCGAAGCAGATGGTGCCCAACTGCGCATTGCGATGGAGGGCCTGCAGCCTGGAAGTCACAGACTCAGCGCCTACGCCGCTTATCCATGGGGCGAAGCTGTAAAGGATCCCAAGGCCAGCCTGCAATGGCGGCTCCATCAGCTGCAATCTCTGCAACGAACTCAACCGACAGAAGATGAGCCTTGGTTCGTCACCGTTAGCCCCTCAGAACTCAGCAACACTGAACCCCTTCTATTGGACTGGTTGATCTGGAATGCTCCCATTCAGAACCTTAAAGAAGGCGATGGCCGCTGGCGACTCCAAGTGAGTGTGAATGGTGAAAGTTTCCAAATCACTCACCAAGACGCCATTTGGATCAAGGGCCTGCCCTCAGGATCAGGCCCCATTAGCGTTCAAACAGAAATGCTCGACGGCTTTGGCAAGCCAATTAATCCAGTATTCAACAACCAACTGAGGATTGTTCAGACCAGGGAAGCAGATAAGCCAGCTTGGATGCAGGCAACACTGACGAAACAGCAAATAGCCAGACTCTTAGGTGAACCCCAGCCAGAAGAAGACCAGCCTTTGGCTGATCAAACCCCTCAAGACAAAACAGAACTCCCGAAAATCTCGACACTTGACAACACATCAGAGTCAAAACCTATCCAAGACGAACTTTCTGATCCGTCTGCAAAACAGGAGTTGACGCTCTCAAGCCAACCCGAGCCAGAGCTCGAGATAGCAACCGAACTAGAACCAGAATCGGATCTAGAGCCAACTCTTGATCTAGAACCAAACCCTGATCCAGAATCTGCTCTAGAGCCAACTCTTGATCTAGAACCAAACCCTGATCCAGAATCTGCTCTAGAGCCAACTCTTGATCTAGAACCAAACCCTGATCCAGAATCTGCTCTAGAGCCAACTCTTGATCTAGAACCAAACCCTGATCCAGAATCTGCTTTAGAGCCAACTCCTGATCTAGAACCCAACGCCGAACTAGAGCCAAAACTCAAAGCAGACACTGCCCAAGCCTCCCCAGGAGCCAATTCCTAACCCCCTTGGCCAACCCTTGATTGATCCAAAAGCATGCTTTAACTCTCATGCCTAGATCAGCTGAAAGGAAACAGCCTCCAACGTTCCCCTTGGCCAGCCTGCCCTGACCCATCCCGACGCACCTAGCCCCACTCTGCGCCTGGCTCTTGGTCTCTCTGTCAGCGCCTGGCCACTTTTGCAAAGGCTTGAAAGACGCCGCCAGGTGGATCAACTGGCCCTTACCCCGCGTGCAGCAAACACTCTCGACAAAACACCTCAAAGCCTTGTAGTTGGCCCCGCCAGCGAAGTGCTGAGCAGGAACTGGCAGCCAAACGGGGTCTTGCTTATCGTGGGTGCTATCGGAGCAGTGACTCGCTTAATCGCTCCATTACTCATTGGGAAGGACAAAGATCCCGCCGTCATCGTCCTTGATGCCCATGGCAAACACGTCGTGCCATTGCTGGGCGGTCACCAGGCGGGCGCTGAACAACTTGCAATGGAACTGGCCGCAGAGCTAGGAGGTCATGCCGTACTCACCGGAGACGCCAACAGCCAAAACCGCTTGGCCCTCGATAGTTTTGGCGAAAGCTGGGGCTGGCGACGTAGCGGCAGCCGCGACAACTGGAATCAGTTGATGCTGTCCCAAGCCCAAGGTGGGAAGCTTTTGCTTCTTCAGCGTTCTGGTGCGACGTTTTGGCAAACAACAGCTGCTGCACAAGAAGTTTTTGATGCCAATGCCAATGCCAATGGTGATAGAGCTCGGCCAGCCCAGCTGAACATCGGCCCACAAAGCAGCATGTCGTCTTGCAGCTGGCATCCCGCCATTCTATGGATTGGAATTGGCTGCGAACGCGATACAAGCCTGAGCCTGCTTGAGCGCGCCGTGGCAGCTGCCCTGGCAGAGGCAGGCCTTGCCCCAGAGGCAGTAGCAGGCCTTGCCAGCATTGACCAAAAGGCTAATGAAACCGCTCTGCTCGCTCTCGCTCAAGCAAAGGACTGGCCAGTGCGCTTCTTCAACGCTGATGCCCTCGCAGAAGTTGAAGTACCCACCCCATCTGCTGTGGTAGCAAAAGCTATGGGCACCTATTCCGTGGCCGAAGCAGCAGCACTACTCGCAGCTAGCAACAAAGGCACTTTGCTGCAACCCAAACAGATTCACCACGCCCAAAACGCTGAACATGGTGCTGCCACCATCGCCATCAGCAAAGCCAATCAACCTTTTGCACCCCAAAGAGGCGAATTGCACCTGATCGGAAGCGGTCCTGGAGATTTGGCCTTTCTCACCCACGATGCCCGAGCAGCCCTAGCCCGCAGTGCCATATGGGTTGGATACGGCCTCTACCTCGATCTACTGGAACCGTTGCGGCGCCAAGACCAAGCCCGTCTGGACGGCCAACTCACTCGCGAACGGGATCGCTGCCTTAAGGCCCTGGAGCTAGCCGAACAGGGAGCACGAGTCGCCTTGATCTCTTCAGGGGACAGTGGCATCTACGGCATGGCCGGCCTAGCCCTGGAACTTTGGCTCACAAAACCCCCTAGTGATCGGCCAGATTTTCAGGTGCATCCTGGCCTCTCAGCACTGCAATTAGCTGCCGCCAAGGTAGGTGCCCCTCTGATGCACGATTTCTGCAGCGTGAGTCTCAGTGATCGCCTCACTCCCTGGTCAAAGATTGAAACCCGCCTTAAAAGTGCAGCCAGCGGAGACTTCGTGGTAGCCCTTTACAACCCACGCTCTCAAGAACGCGACTGGCAGCTGACCCGTGCCCTTGAACTCTTGCTGGAGCATCGAGCCCCCAGCACGCCAGTGGTCGTAGCACGTCAACTTGGACGAGCCCAGGAAGACATACAGCTCCACACACTTCAGACGATGCCAGTCAAAGAGGTGGACATGCTCACCATTGTGCTAATCGGCAATAGCAGCAGTCGTTTACAAGACAATCATGTGGTGACACCAAGGGGATACCCCGGAGCCGAACTGGCTTAAAAACAAGGCAAATTCAGTCAAGCTGAAAGTTGTGTAAAGGCATCGCTGAATTGATACGGCACTTTTTAGCGAGGCGGGAAAAGAAAGCGTGAAAGCAATTTCAGCTCCCGCCCCTGCATACCCATTAGGCCCCAGCGAACACTCCAAGGGGCGCTAACAAACATGTTCACCATGGCAGCGACCAATTCGCGCAGGCTAAGAGTGTTGGTCAAAAAGCCGTACCATTCATCGCTCGGCAAAGCAAAGAAACTGATAAAGAAATCACGCAGTTGAGGCTCTTTAAAACGCATCAGCTTCTCAAGGCCAAATTGATAAAGGGCATGCTTACGACGCAACTCCTTGGGCCAAAGAGTCTCCCAACCTGCAGCCGCGAGCACCGCCGGCCCCGCCACTGGATCGGCCATGGCTTCAGCCACAGCCTTTGCAACATAAGGTGCGCGGCGCAGCATGCTGCCTACCAAATAGCCCGAAGCAGGGTGCACCATCGCCGCCGAGCCTCCGAAGCCAAGCAGCGGTTGCTGCAGGTCAGGTAGAGGCAAATTCATCGGCAGGAAATAACCAAGCTCCTCGTGCTGCAGTTCTGTGATCGTTAAGCCTTGATGAGCCAATCGCCGCTCCAATCGTGAACGCAGGGTTTCTAATGACACCGGAGGTGCGAGCCCAAGCGAAGTTTCCTCTAAGAAGAAGCATCCCCCACCAAAGTCCATTGCATAAAGAAACGTTGGTGGCTCAGCCTTCTCCGCAGGGCTCAGATGATCACAGCGGTAGTCCATCAAGACAAACTGCCCAGGCTCCACAGGCGGCTTATTGAAACGTCCCACCACGCCAAAGCAGGTCTGGACCGCCACCGGCCCATGATCTATAGAACGCAGAAAGACAGGCTTATAGCCAGTTGCATCAACCACCAAACGAGCTTGCAGCTCAAGACCTTCGGCGGTGGTCACAGTACTAACGGTGGCATCAACAGCCAAATCAGTTGCGAGACCTTGATGCCAAGTCAAACCAGCAGCTTCGCATTGTTGCAACCAATGCTCCTGGAGCTTGATCTTGTCGAATAGGCCGTAATCCCGATGATGAGGACTGGGCCGATTCGCGTCAGCATTGGGGTCAGAGGCGCCTGGGCCAAAAAAACTCACTGTGTTCGACCAGCGGTGCTCGAGCAGGTGCCCCATATCAAAGGCATCCACCTCGTCACCCCAAATGCCATAGGTATATGGCCATGGCTCGCGAGGATTGCCAGCCGTCAGTGCTGAGACCTGTAAACCCTCCTTGCCCAGGGCTGCAGCAATGGCCAGGGCCGCCGGACCAGCGCCAAGCACTAAGACATCCACCACTGCCTCTGTCACTGGCTCACCAGAACAATTGGTTGGGCGTAAGCCACCAGCAAAGGCATTAGTAGACAGCGATAGACGTTGTTGCTCTCGTCAACCACCACTGCCAGGGATCGTCTCTTAAAACGAGACTACCGCCCCTGGCGATAGTGATTTAAACGACATAGCTTTCTCGTGACTTTGCAACATCGCTTAAAGAGCAATCCGCTTGATACCGCAAGCGCTCAGCGACAAGGCTTCATAACAGTGGTCATTGCGATAGCCATTTGCTCATCCTTTGAGACGTACTCAATAGGAGTGTCAGACACAACAGCTTGAGCAGCACGATCCAGTGGATAGAGCCCCAATAGGCCACCCTTCCTAAAGGCTCCCAACCAATGCACCGACCAGTCCACACGACAAGAAACAAGATAAATCGGCCGACCGTGATCAACAGCCATGCGTGGATTTAGAACAAAAAGAACAGCCGCAATTGCCACTGCAGCAAGCAAAATTACTGGTTTCATCACTTCAAATTTCCCTTAAGCCTTGAGCCTCCATTCCAAAAGTCAAGCAGCTTATGCAAACTTTTCTTTGACCTAGGCATTAAGAAGCCATCAACAGCTGTTATAGAGCTCCACATACCTTCAAGCACAGGCCTAGAAACTGATCACAAAACCGATTCATGACTAATCCCGAAGACATTAACTCAAGTGGTAGCGATCAATCGGGATGACAGGACTTGACAAGAGGATTCTAACGTTAAGTCTAAGTGGCATTACTGCTAAATAACCTGCCAATAGGTCAACAAAATCATGATTGATCCAATTAGTGCCGTCCGGCTTGCGAAATCTCAGCGGGACCTACTCATAAACGCTACTACTAACAACTACCTACCGAGTGGAGGCAAAGATCTGGTCAAGATTGCCGAGTGATAACTCGAACCCGAGGAGGAGGATCGAAACAAGAAGGCGATTGTTGCAATAATCATTGATGGATTTATTTGGCCCAGGGGTTGGCCGAGCAAAAACCGCCAACGTGTCTCGACTCTCCACATATCTCGAATGACCATGGAGATTTATCCGGGTCACCGCTGTAGAGAACCTGACTATGCCTTCTCACTTCAAAGGTGGTGTAACGACCTCCGATTGGATTTGAGTAACCAAGTTGATAACCCTGATCGGAAATCCACTGATTCCCTGCAACGGCACTCGAGCAATGGCGAACCATTCGCTGCACCTCGCATTTGCCTTTGAAGCAGATTTGAATCTGGCCGTTGTAGTGCCCGCAACCAGCCTGTGCTGGGGCCGCCATAACCCCGAGGGCGATTAGTCCTGAGGCAGAAGCTATTTGGGTGACTCTTTTGATCTTCATCAATTTGTGCCGAGGCATTGGATCTTGTTGCCGTTGTCGAGATTCGTCAGTGTGAGACCATCCTGGTTTCTCTGATTGAAGTCGCGCCATTTAACAAACAGGGCTGCAAGTATCGTTCCCCGGCCAAACTGGGCACTGATGCCATCAAAACTTCAGGCTCCAAGCAGGCCTTAAGAATGAACAGAGAACTGATTGATATCAATTGTCGAAGGGATTACCTCGGACCAAAGCAACGATCAATCGGGATGACAGGATTCGAACCTGCGGCCCCTTCGTCCCGAACGAAGTGCGCTACCAAGCTGCGCTACATCCCGATAGGCTCACTGTAGAAGGTGAAGTCGCCTGGAACTGCTGCTGCCAGTGGATTCCTGAACTGCTCTCATGACTGGAAAGGCCTTACTGAAACCCCACTGGTTGCGCGTCAAGGCTCCACAACAGCAACGCATCGGCGAGGTGGCCGAGCTGCTGAAGGGCCTCAATCTCAAGACGGTGTGTCAAGAAGCCAGCTGCCCGAATATCGGGGAGTGCTTCGCAGGAGGAACTGCCACCTTCTTGATCATGGGGCCGGGCTGCACCCGCGCTTGCCCTTACTGCGACATCGACTTTGACAAAAGCCCACGCTCCCTAGACCCCACTGAGCCCGAGCGCCTAAGCGAAGCGGTGGCTCAGATGAACCTTCGTCATGTGGTCATCACTTCAGTTAACCGTGATGACCTCAGCGACGGGGGAGCCAGTCAATTCGTCGCATGCATCGAGGCCATTCGCCAACGTTCTCCCCTAACCACAATTGAGCTGCTAATTCCGGATTTCAACGGCAATTGGGATGCCCTCGCCAAGGTAATGGGAGCAGCTCCGGAGGTGCTCAACCACAACATTGAGACCGTCCCCCGGCTCTACAAACGGGCTCGTCCTCAAGCCGCCTACATGCGATCTCTTGAGCTGTTGTATCAAGTGCGGCAAGGCTGGCCGAAGGTCTATAGCAAGTCCGGCCTGATGGTGGGGCTAGGTGAAACAGATGTTGAGGTGATTGAGGTCCTAGAGGATCTACGCCGTCACCGCGTCGACATAGTGACCATCGGCCAATACCTATCGCCAAGTCCAAAGCATCTGCCAGTCGATCGCTTTGTGACACCAGAACAGTTCGAATATTTCCGCTCTATAGGGGAAACCGAGCTGGGGTTCCTTCAAGTGGTTAGTACCCCTCTCACACGCAGCAGCTACCACGCCGGCGAGGTCCAGCGGCTGATGGCCGCCCACCCACGCTGAACTCAAGCCATGAGCTCCCCACACACAGGGATCCACTGCTGCAGATCCCATTTAACTAAACCCTCAACAATCATCGGGTCCTGTTCGACTAAGCGTTTGGCTGCTTCAAAGGAGTCTGCCTGCAGCACCAACAACCCTCCACCTCCTGGTCGTTGTTCAGCATCAACCAAAAAACCACTCGAAACCTTGACACCTTCGGAGCGCAAAGCCTTGATCCATTCATGGTGGGCAGCTAAGTAAATCTGCCGCTGCTCTGGCAAAAGGGTCACAGTCTCCGCCGTAAACTTCTCGGTTTTGATAAACCAAGGCATTAATCAGGCTGCAACTTTCTCAAGCAAAGTTAAACCAACATTGACCTTTTCACTGGGTGGAACAAGCACCTTAAACAGTGCTTTCCAACTGATCCAGTTGGCCAAAATCGCCTTGGCTTTTGTACTGCCAGTCTGCGCGAGATGGGCTTCGAGCAGTGCTTTGAGAATGGCTTCCTGCTCAACAGTGGTTAGCAAGCAGATCTCAACAATCTCCTTGTTGACCCGATCGCTCACCACGCCTTGCTCATCCAGCAGGAACGTCACGCCACCGGTCATCCCTGCCCCAACATTGCGGCCGGTTGATCCCAACACCACCACCACCCCACCGGTCATGTATTCACAGCAATGATCCCCCGCACCTTCAACAACGGCCTTCACACCGCTATTGCGCACAGCAAAACGTTCGCCAGCCCTACCTAAAGCAAACAACTCCCCACCGGTCGCGCCATACAGGCAAGTGTTGCCCAAAATCACCTGGCTGCCGCTGTGATCTGCACTCGAAGCTGGTACCAGCGTGATCCGACCACCATTCATGCCTTTACCGACATAATCATTGGCCTCACCCTCCAAGCGCACATTCACCCCCTGCAGCAGAAATGCCGCAAAACTCTGACCGGCAGCCCCCTCAAAGGAGAGATCGAGCTGACCTCGAAAACCTTTGTTGCCATGACGTTCAGCAATCTCACCAGAGATCCGTGCACAAACGCTGCGATCCGTGTTGACGATCGCGAGATTGCGGGCGATATGACCATGGCTATCGATCGCTGCCATCAGCTCGGCATCAGCAAGCAGCTGATCCTCGAGGATCGGTCCATTGTCATGGGCCTTGGCGTCATGAATCAACCAAGCCCGATCAACGGCCCCCGGAATCGGATCCAACAAACAAGAAAGATCAAGGGTTTGGGTCTTCACCAGGTTGAGGCTGCGAGGCTCAAGCAGCTCTGTGCGACCAATGAGATCCTCAAGCCGAGCCACACCGAGCACACTCATCAGTTGGCGCACCTCCTCAGCTACAAACAGAAAGAAGTTGACAACATGCTCCGGGACACCTGGGAAGCGCTTGCGCAAGCCCTCCTGCTGGGTAGCAACCCCCACAGGACACTTGTTGGTATGACAGACGCGAGCCATGATGCAGCCCTCGGCAATCATCGCGACTGAGCCGAAACCATATTCCTCAGCACCAAGCAAGGCGGCGATCACCACGTCCCAACCAGTCTTCAGACCACCATCAGCACGCAATAACACACGATCACGCAAGCCATTTTCAAGCAGTGAACGGTGTACCTCGGTGAGACCTAACTCCCAAGGGCTTCCAGCGTGCTTAATCGAACTCAGCGGAGATGCGCCTGTACCACCGTCATGACCGGAGATCTGAATCACATCAGCCTTGGCCTTCGCCACTCCAGCAGCAATCGTGCCAATGCCAATCTCAGCAACCAGCTTCACGCTCACCTTGGCAGCCGGGTGAACCTGATGTAGGTCGTGAATCAACTGGGCCAAATCCTCAATTGAATAGATGTCGTGATGGGGAGGTGGCGAGATCAGCGCCACACCAGCCTTGCTATTACGCAACTTGGCGATGTAGGGATCAACTTTTTGACCCGGCAACTGACCTCCCTCACCAGGCTTTGCCCCTTGAGCCACCTTGATCTCAAGTTGCTTACCGCTCCGCAAATATTCCGGCGTCACACCAAAGCGACCAGAGGCGACCTGCTTAATCGCAGAGCAAGCCGTATCGCCATTGCGCAAACCCTTGATGCTGGGCAGGGTTTCTGAACGACTCTCAAGATCGACATCATCAAGGATCTTGAATCGAGCCGGATCTTCTCCTCCTTCGCCACTGTTGCTCTTCCCACCGATACGGTTCATCGCCACGGCAAGCACCTCGTGAGCCTCGCGCGATAGGGCGCCAAGACTCATTCCACCAGTACAAAAACGTGCGCAAATGGATTCAACACTTTCAACCTGATCTAACGGGAGGGGTGTAGGGGCTAAGCGAAACGTCAGCAGGTCGCGCAGGGCCCTAGCCGGCCGATTCTCCAGCAGGTTCTTGTAGGTAGAGAAGTGGTCGTAGCCCGGCCCAGCCCTCACGGCCGCATGCAGGGCCTTAGACATGTCCGGAGTGTTGAGATGAAATTCACCGCCACTGCGATATTGCACAAAGCCCATGAACTCGAGCTTGGTGCGATCCAATTCAGGAAATGCCTTGGCATGGAAGATGAGGGTCTCGCTAGCCAAGTCATTGAGACTGAGACCAGCGACTCGACTGGTCGTGCCCTTAAAAGCCAGCTCAATTAAATCGGCACCGATACCAATCGCCTCAAAAATCTGAGCACCGTGGTAACTAGCAAGTAAGGAAATACCGATCTTGGAGAGGATCTTGCGCAGGCCATCTTCCTGCGCCTTACGTACGTTGGCCTGGGCCTGATCAATGGTCAGCGCTGGCAATTTGCCGGTTTCAATCAGTTTCTGAGTACGAGGATGCTGCCACCAATGACGCGTCGTCTCCCAAGTAAGCCAAGGGCACACAGCGCTAGCGCCATAGCCGATTAGACAGGCCAGATGATGGGTGCTCCAGCACTGTGCCGTGTCGACCACCAAGGAAGCATTCAGCCGCAAACCCTGCTTCAGCAAGTGGTGATGCACTGCACCAACCGCTAGCAGCGGTGGAATGTAGGTGGTGCTAGCAACAACCCCGCGGTCGGAAAGCACCACGATCTGGCTGCCATCGCGCACAGCATCCGCTGCTTCAACGCAGAGCCGTTTAAGAGAATCCCCCAAACCGCTAGGCCCATCATTAACGGGCAGCAAAGTGGAGAGAGTGGTCGTGGGAAACTCCAGCTGACCAAAAGCTGCAAGTTCCGCTTCATTGAGAATCGGAGTCTCAAGATGAATCAACGAAGCCGCCGCTGCCTCAGGCTTGAGGGGAGACCCACGCTTTCCCAGATGCATCTCGAGACTCATCACCAACTTTTCCCGCAAGGGATCAATCGGCGGGTTCGTGACCTGCGCAAAGCGCTGTTTGAAGTAGTCGTATAGGAGGTGGGGCTTATCGGAGAGCACCGCCAATGGGATGTCATCACCCATGCAAAAAGTGGGTTCTTTGGCCCCAGCCGCCATTGAATCGATGATTAACTCCAAATCCTCAGCAGTGAAACCGAAGGCTGTCTGCTGCTGAAGCAGTTCCAGATCTCCCAGTTGAGAATCCTGCTGCCAAGACTTTTGACCAAGCTTGCAACGATTTTGACTGAGCCATTCGCCATAGGGATATCGGCCAGCAACCTCCTGCTTGACATCCCAATTGCGCAGCAAACGACCCTTTTCAAGATCAACCGCCAACATCTGCCCAGGGCCAAGGCGTCCCTTCTCGATGATGCGGCTTTCCTCAAGCTCAACCACACCAGTTTCTGAACCCATCACCACCAAGCCATCACTGGTGATGCAATAGCGGGCCGGGCGTAAGCCATTGCGATCGAGGCTGGCACCAACACTGCGACCATCTGAGAACACAAGCAAGGCTGGGCCATCCCAGGGCTCTTGCGTGCACGCGGAATACTCATAAAAAGCCTGAATTTCTGGCTTGTCAGCCAGCTCTGGCTGTTCCCGGAAGGCCTCAGGAACCAAGGTCAGCAAGCTGTCAACAATCGGGCGACCACTGCGTACAAGCAGCTCCAGAGTCGCGTCAAGGTTGGCGGAATCACTAAAAGCTGCATTAACAACCGGTTTTAGATCAGCCGCATCAACACCCCAAACTGCATCTAGGTTGACTTCAGTGGCCCTAGCCCAATTCAGGTTGCCCAACAACGTATTGATTTCACCGTTATGACCGAGCAAACGCATCGGCTGGGCGAGTGGCCAACGGGGCAACGTATTGGTGCTGAAGCGGCGGTGATAAACCGCAAAAGGAACCTCAAAGCGAGGGTCGCGGAGATCGGCATAAAACGCCGCAAGCACCTCGGAGCGCACCATGCCTTTGTAAACGACAGTGCGACTACTGAGTGACGCCACGTAGAGATCATTGGCATGCTCTCCCCAGGCCTGCCGAGCACGATCTCCGATACGCCGCCGCAATCGAAATAACAACGCCTCCAACGCATCACCTGGCTGAGATCCCTGCACCAGCCACTGCTCGATAACCGGCGCTGTATCACGGGCGAGGGGACCCAACACCGCCACATCCACAGGGACTTCTCGCCATCCTCTGGACCTGAGACCGAGAGACTCGGCCTCCTGCTCGCAAAAGCAACGTGCTTCTGCGCGACGTGCAGCATCTCGAGGCATAAACAACATGCCCAGGCCACAACGATGGTTTGCAGCTTCCACTGCCGACCACACGGCCTCAAGATAGCTCCAGGGAATAGCGCAAAGCAGACCTGCTCCATCTCCGGAATCCGCATCACCTCCGCAACCACCACGATGTTCCATGCAGTTCAGGGCCCGAAGTGCCTGCTGCAAAATCCAATTGCTAGCTACCCCATCAATTTGAGCCAAGAAACCAACGCCACATGCATCCTTTTCGCCAACCACGGCCGTAGGCGCGCTGCTGTCGCAATAGGGCCAATTGGAGCGACGGTGATCCTGAGACATAACCTTCAGCCAAACTATTTTCCTGCACCGCAGTGGACTGCGTTCACAGTGAAAAGCTCAATCAGTGATCCTAGGCAGGCGCCCTCCTCTAAGACTTAGCCGAATGAGAGGACTAGCGTCGAAATCATGGTTTCTCCTCCTCCCCCACCTCCCACTGTTGAGGTAAGAGCCGCGAACTTATTTGTTGGAGATCGCCTCAACATCGATGGTCAGTTAATCGAGGCCCCTTGGAGCTGGAGAGGCCATAGGGATGGCACTGCAAACCAGCTCTGGCTTCCCCTGGATCTACTGGTCGGACGTTTTGGCTTCCGCAGGTCCACCCAGCCAAACGGACAGCAATTGCAATGGTATGGAAGCAAAGCCTCTCTGAAATCCCTCCCACAAATCACGCTTCAAGATGAAGTGGCTTTGAATGTGGCCGAATGGCTCACGACGACAGGAGTCAAGATCAAGCGGCAAAACAAGACCCTTCACGTTGAACTGCCAACACCACGCCTCAAAGGTCTTCGGCAGGGCAAGGGCAGCAATTCAAATCGTCTGGTGCTTGACCTAAGCGGTCCGGCGCTCGTGCAAAGCCTTGACAACAATCTCTTTCTTAATTTTCAGGCCACCGCCCATCAGCGTAGGCAGATGAAGGCATTAGGCCTGATGCCCAAACAGCAGCGCAATGGCCTCATGCTCATCGGTCAGGCAGAAGCCCTAAGCAGCCTCACCCTGGACAAACCCTGGCGCATTGTCTTGGACGGTATTGGCAAGCACAGCAACGCAACCAATCTGCGCTCACCACTGCTCAATCCATCCATCCAGGCCCTCATCCAGCGCGGCCTGATCTTCGACACAAAAGTGGTGAACGTTGGGGTCAAACCATTGCAAATCACCAGGGTTGGTACAAATCTGTCAAAGCAAGGCCTGCTCCTCAGGCCTCTGCCGCAAATCAACCATCAACAAGGCCTGCGTTTTCTCAACCAGTTGGCCCAACCTGCAGACGCTCTGATCGCCATCAACGGGGGTTTCTTCAATCGAGTGCGCCAGTTGCCCCTAGGGGCCTTACGACTTGATGGCACATGGTTTTCAGGCCCAATCCTCAATCGAGGGGCAATCGGCTGGGGCCCTACAGGCCACCTATCCTTCGGCCGCCTGCAACTTCAACAAGAACTTCAAGTTTCTAAAGGGCAGAGATGGAATCTTGGCACCTTGAATAGTGGTTATGTGCAGCGAGGCCTTAGTCGCTACACCAGAGCCTGGGGGCCTATCTACCAAGCCCTCAGCGGAGAAGAGAACGCAATGATGATCATCAACGGGCGAGTAGTGCAGAGCTTCCAACAAGTGCAGCTGGCCCGGGGGGTTCCTCTGAGGAAGGATGGGGATCTGGTCGTAGCCAGAGGAGGCTTCCCTTTACCGGCGGCGACTGGTGAAACAGTGAGCATGCGGATGAAAGCATCACATCCTCTTGGCGAACTGCCTCAAGTGCTTGGTGGTGGTCCATTGCTGCTGCAAAACGGGCGGGTGGTTCTGTCTGGAAGACAAGAAGGCTTCAGCCCAAGCTTTCTATCCCTTGCAGCTCCCCGCAGTGTGGTGGGCCAAGGGGGTGACAAGCTCTGGCTACTCACTCTCAAAGGGGCCAGGGGCAGCGATCCAACCCTGCTGGAAACAAGCCTAGCTCTGCAACAAATTGGGATCAAAGACGGCCTGAACTTAGATGGAGGCAGTTCAACGTCCCTCTTGGTAGCGAATCAATTGGTTGTAACAGGTCGAGGCACACCCCCCAGGATCCACAATGGCCTTGGACTCATTTTGCGCCAACACAAAGGCAATCCTAAAAAAGCTAATGAGCCTCTTAAAAATGCCAGAGGTCAGGATCCAATTGCCAACAAATAATTAAAGAGATCAAACTTGGCTTCTCGCCCAACAAAACCGAAGCACTGCAAGGGACCATTCCTCCCTTATCACCACATCCTCCATCGCTTTTAAGATTAAATTTCAAATGAGTATTGGTTGCAGAGCTGCTCTAATCGCAATCTATTCCGTCTGATCATCAATAAGGCAAGCCGAAACGGTATGGTGGTTGATTGTGGAATCAGGTCGGATCTCCGACCAAATGCCGACCTTCGATGCCAACCATCCAACAGCTGATCCGAACTGAGCGTCAGCACCTGACTCGCAAGACAAAATCTCCTGCGCTGCGCGCTTGTCCAGAGCGACGTGGTGTCTGCACACGGGTCTACACCTCCACACCTAAAAAGCCCAACTCAGCCCTTCGCAAAGTTGCGCGCGTGCGCCTTACCTCAGGTTTTGAGGTCACGGCCTACATCCCAGGCATCGGCCACAACCTCCAGGAACACTCTGTGGTGCTCATCCGCGGCGGCAGAGTCAAAGATCTTCCTGGGGTGAGATATCACATCATCCGCGGAACTTTGGACACTGCAGGTGTCAAGGATCGCAGTCAATCCCGCTCAAAATACGGTGCCAAGGCGTCTAAGCAGGATTAAAGAGCCTCGTTATTCATCTCTCTCCTTATTAGCTCTACCTTCTCCACTCCTAACGGTCTATGTCCCGTCGCAACGCAGCAGAAAAACGCCCAGTCCTGCCGGATCCCCAGTTCAACAACCGACTGGCCACGATGATGATCTCTCGGCTGATGAAGCACGGCAAGAAGTCAACTGCACAACGCATCCTGGCCCAAGCCTTTGGATTGATTAATGAGCGCACCGGTGGCGACCCGATAGAGCTCTTCGAAACAGCCGTAAAAAACGCCACGCCTCTGGTGGAAGTAAGAGCCCGTCGTGTTGGTGGTGCCACATATCAGGTGCCGATGGAAGTACGCCAGGAGCGAGGCACGGCAATGGCCCTGCGCTGGCTGGTGAACTTCTCTCGAGCCCGTAATGGCCGCAGCATGTCCCAAAAATTGGCTGCTGAACTAATGGATGCCGCCAATGAAGCTGGCAGCGCCGTTCGCAAGCGAGAAGAAACCCACAAGATGGCAGAAGCGAACAAAGCTTTCGCCCACTATCGCTACTGAACATGGCCAAGCCCTGACGGCACTGAACCGATCCAAGGGCTGACCTGTAGAGTCTCACCCGCCTTTTAACGCCAAACCCCGGAGAGTTTCCTGTGGCTCGCGCCTTTCCCCTGGAACGCGTCAGAAATATCGGGATTGCCGCCCATATTGATGCCGGCAAAACCACCTGTACGGAACGCATCCTTTTCTATTCCGGTGTGGTTCACAAGATGGGCGAGGTGCATGACGGCGCCGCAGTCACCGACTGGATGGCTCAGGAGCGCGAGCGCGGAATCACGATTACAGCGGCTGCGATCTCGACAACCTGGAACGATCACCGCATCAATATCATTGACACTCCAGGGCACGTTGACTTCACCATTGAAGTGGAGCGCTCGATGCGAGTGCTTGATGGTGTGATCGCCGTGTTTTGTGCGGTAGGTGGGGTGCAACCTCAATCAGAAACCGTCTGGCGGCAAGCCGATCGCTATTCCGTTCCACGGATGGTTTTTGTCAACAAAATGGACCGCACCGGGGCCGACTTCCTCAAGGTTCACGGACAGATCAAGAATCGCCTCAAAGCCAACGCCATCCCAATCCAGCTGCCTATTGGTGCAGAGGGAGATCTCAGCGGAATTATTGACCTCGTCAAGAACAAAGCCTTCATTTATAAGGACGATCTCGGCAAGGACATCGAAGAAACAGAGATCCCAGACCATATGAAAGAGCTTGCAGCTGAATGGCGAGCCAAGCTGATGGAATGTGTTGCTGAAACCGACGAAGAACTGATTGAAGTTTTTCTAGAGACGGAAGAACTAAGCGAAGCCCAACTTGCATCAGGCATTCGCGAAGGGGTTCTCAATCACGGCCTTGTACCTTTGCTGTGTGGATCTGCCTTCAAGAACAAGGGCGTTCAACTGCTATTGGATGCAGTGGTGGACTATCTACCCGCTCCTGTTGATGTGCCCCCGATTCAAGGTTTACTTCCCAATGGCAAGGAGGCAGTAAGGCCATCCGATGACAACGCACCATTTAGTGCTTTGGCCTTCAAGGTGATGGCGGACCCCTACGGCAAGCTCACCTTCGTGCGTATGTATTCAGGGGTGCTCGAGAAAGGCAGCTATGTGCTGAACTCCACGAAGAACGAGAAAGAACGCATATCCCGACTGATCATTCTCAAGGCCGATGACCGTGAAGAGGTCGATGCACTACGCGCAGGAGATCTCGGTGCTGTTCTAGGCCTGAAGAACACCACGACAGGCGACACCCTTTGCACGACTGATGATCCGATTGTTCTAGAGACCCTCTACATCCCCGAGCCAGTGATATCGGTGGCTGTTGAGCCCAAAACCAAGGGTGATATGGAAAAACTTTCCAAAGCCCTGCTTTCATTAGCGGAAGAGGATCCCACCTTCCGCGTCAGCACAGACCCTGAGACCAGTCAAACCGTGATTGCTGGTATGGGCGAACTCCACCTTGAAATTCTCGTGGATCGCATGCTGCGAGAATTCAAGGTGGAGGCCAACATCGGCGCTCCTCAGGTCTCCTACAGGGAAACCATTCGTGCCAGCTCTAAAGGCGAGGGCAAGTTTGCCCGTCAAACGGGTGGTAAAGGCCAATATGGCCACGTGGTGATTGAAATGGAGCCAGGCGAACCTGGTTCAGGCTTTGAATTCGTCAACAAGATTGTCGGCGGCATCGTTCCCAAGGAATACATCAAGCCTGCCGAATCAGGCATGCGTGAAACATGCGAATCCGGCGTTATCGCTGGCTATCCGCTCATCGATGTGAAAGTCACCATGGTTGACGGGTCTTACCACGATGTGGACTCATCCGAGATGGCTTTCAAAATCGCCGGATCGATGGCTTTCAAAGACGGCGTCAAGAAGTGCAATCCTGTACTGCTTGAACCGATGATGAAGGTTGAAGTCGAGATCCCCGAGGATTTCCTCGGTTCGATCATCGGCGATCTGTCCTCCCGTCGAGGTCAGGTTGAAGGCCAGTCCATTGACGATGGACTCTCTAAAGTGCAGTCCAAAGTGCCTCTAGCCGAAATGTTCGGTTACGCCACCCAGCTCCGATCTATGACTCAGGGTCGGGGTATCTTCTCGATGGAGTTCAGCCATTACGAGGAAGTTCCTCGCAACGTTGCTGAAGCCATCATCTCCAAGAATCAGGGCAATTCCTGATCTCTATAACACCCACTTTCCACCCCCCGATTCTTTTACACAATGGCTCGCGAGAAGTTTGAGAGGAACAAGCCTCACGTCAACATTGGCACCATCGGCCATGTCGACCACGGCAAAACAACCCTGACCGCAGCCATCACAAGTGTGCTTGCGAAAAAAGGTCAAGCCAAGGTGCAAGATTACGCCGAGATCGACGGCGCACCTGAAGAGCGTGAGCGCGGCATCACGATCAACACCGCCCACGTGGAATACGAAACCGATGGGCGTCACTATGCACACGTGGACTGCCCCGGCCACGCGGATTATGTCAAGAACATGATTACCGGTGCGGCCCAGATGGACGGCGCAATCCTTGTTTGCGCAGCAACCGATGGTCCCATGGCTCAAACCAAGGAGCACATCCTTCTTGCCAAGCAGGTGGGCGTGCCTGCACTGGTTGTCGCTCTCAACAAATGCGACATGGTCGACGACGAGGAAATTATTGAGCTCGTTGAAATGGAGATCCGTGAACTCCTGAGCAGCTACGACTTCCCTGGTGATGACATCCCCATAGTCCAAGTATCTGGGCTCAAAGCCATTGAAGGTGAAGCTGAATGGGAAGCAAAGATCGATGAGTTAATGGACGCAGTTGATACGTCCATACCAGAACCCGAGCGAGAAATCGAAAAACCTTTCCTAATGGCCGTAGAGGACGTTTTCTCAATCACTGGTCGTGGCACCGTTGCCACCGGACGAATCGAACGCGGCAAGGTCAAAAAAGGCGAGGAAATTGAAATTGTCGGCATTAGAGACAGCCGCAAAACCACCGTGACCGGTGTGGAAATGTTCCGTAAAGATCTTGACGAAGGCTTAGCGGGAGACAATTGCGGGCTCCTACTTCGCGGCATCGAGAAGGAAGACATCGAGCGCGGCATGGTCCTCGTCAAGCCAGGCTCAATTACACCTCACACTAAATTCGAGGGTCAGGTTTACGTCCTCAAAAAAGAAGAAGGTGGACGCCACACCCCCTTCTTCGCCGGATACCGTCCACAGTTCTACATCCGAACCACTGACGTGACTGGCCAAATTACCGCCTTCACAGCCGAAGACGGCTCCAATGTGGAGATGGTGATGCCAGGTGACAACATCAAAATGACTGGTGAATTGATCTGCCCTGTGGCCATCGAACAGGGTATGCGCTTCGCCATTCGCGAAGGAGGCCGCACCATCGGTGCCGGAGTTGTCTCGAAGATCATCGAATGATCAAGAGGGGGATGATTGGGCCTTTTGCCTTGTCATCCCTTAAATTCAAAGCTTCAGCCTGCATGAACGATCAACGTTCAATGCATCTCCAAAGAACCTCGACAATCCATCCCTAACCCCAATACAGGGAAAATCTCCTAAACCTTTCATGTCCACGGCTATCGCTCAGCAGAAGATCCGCATCCGCCTTAAGGCTTTTGACCGTCGCATGTTGGATCTTTCCTGCGACAAAATCATTGAAACAGCCGACAACACTGCCGCGACGGCAATCGGCCCAATCCCTCTTCCCACCAAAAGGAAGATTTACTGCGTGCTTTGCTCACCCCATGTGGACAAAGACTCAAGGGAACACTTCGAAACGCGGACCCATCGGCGCATCATCGATATCTACAACCCGTCAGCAAAGACCATCGATGCCCTGATGAAACTTGACCTGCCAAGTGGTGTTGACATTGAAGTGAAACTCTGAAGGTCTACCAAGATGTGGGCCGGCTAACTAGGCTTTTAATCTCTCTAGGACATTATCTGTGACCGACCTGTCCGTCAGGGAGTTGCCTCTCTTCCCTCTGCCGGATGTCGTCTTATTCCCCCAAGAAGTGCTTCCACTGCACATTTTTGAGTCTCGTTACCGAATGATGCTCCAGAGTGTGCTTGAAAGTGATCGGCGTTTTGGTGTGCTGCGCTGGGATCCTCAAACAAAAACAATGGCGAATGTGGGATGTTGCGCAGAGATCCTGCAACACCAAACATCCAAAGACGGACGCAGCAATATCGTCACCCTTGGACAGCAGCGCTTCCGAGTGCTCGATGTGATTCGAGACGCCCCTTTCCGCACTGCCATGGTGAGCTGGATCGAGGATGACCAAATGGATAACCACAGCCAGCTAGAGGAGCTATCCATCAGCGTTGCAAAAGCCTTACACGATGTGGTGATGCTTACAGGCAAGCTCACAGATTCAGACATCACCATGCCGGATGACCTGCCTGATCTTCCCAGGGAACTCTCTTTCTGGATCGGCGCCCATCTCGGGGGACCTGTGGCTGAAGAGCAACAGGCACTACTGGAGCTCACAAGAACCAGCCATCGCCTGCAGCGTGAATACGAGATGCTTGACCACACCCGCCGTCAGCTTGCGGCAAGGACTGCACTCAAAGAAAGCCTCACCAACGTCGATCAAGCCAACAATTAATGGACGTTTGGGTGTGGATATTGATCCTGGCAGGGACAACCCTGGCTTCTGCTGTAGTGATCTGGACCCAACGGGATCGGCGCTACAAATCAAGCGCCAGTGTTGCCTCTGCTTACGATGCCTGGACCAATGACCAGCTGCTCGAGCGGCTCTGGGGTGAACACGTCCACCTCGGCTATTACGGCAAACCTCCTAGCCCCAGAGATTTCCGAGCTGCAAAGCAAGACTTCGTACATGAGCTCGTTCAATGGAGTGGACTCGCCAAACTCCCTCGAGGCTCCCGAGTACTTGACGTGGGCTGCGGTATTGGTGGTAGCGCAAGAATCCTGGCCCGGGATTACAACTTTGACGTGCTTGGCATCACCATCAGTCCAGCCCAGGTGAAACGAGCGTCTCAACTCACTCCTGAGGGGATGACCTGCCAATTCCAGGTGATGGATGCCCTCGATTTAAAACTGGCCAAAGGTAGCTTCGACGCTGTTTGGAGTGTGGAAGCAGGACCCCACATGCCAGACAAGCAGCGCTATGCAGATGAACTGCTGCGTGTGCTGAGGCCAAAAGGTGTACTTGCGGTGGCCGATTGGAACCGCCGTGATTACGAAGATGGGGAGATGACCAACCTTGAGCGATGGGTGATGCGTCAGCTACTCGACCAGTGGGCCCATCCAGAATTCGCCAGCATTAAAGGATTCCGCCGCAATTTGCTTCATAGCCCTTTTGCTTGCGGCCCTGTCGAATCTGACGACTGGACAAGATCCATCCTGCCCTCCTGGAATGATTCGATCTTGGAGGGGTTTCGTCGTCCTGGAGCCGTGCTCGGGTTGGGTCCAGCCGCCGTGGTCAAGGGATTCAGAGAAATACCAACGATTTTGTTGATGCGCTGGGCTTTTGCCCATGGTCTGATGCAATTCGGTGTCTTCCGCAGCCGCGACTGATCTCAATCGAGCTCCAAGTCGCTGCTGAGATAAGAGCCGAAATGCACAAGATGTTCACAGAAAGGCTGCAAGGCCTCGATGAGCTGCTCAGATGCACCAACACCCCCATCCCTCAATTCCACATCCACAAAGAACACGTATTCACCTAGTTCTCGCTTCGAGGGACGCGACTCAATCCGACTCATATTGAACCCCAGTCGAGCCACACAAGTGAGTGCTTCGAGCAGGCTGCCCGGGGCGTTGGCATGCAAAGAGAATGCGAAGCTGGCCACATCACCACGTTGCAGCGGTGTTCCCTGCCGTAACAACAGGAATCTGGTGCGATTGCCCGCGACATCGTTGATAGGGAAAGCCAGTTCTTTAAGGCCTCTTCCCTGGCCCGTAGGCCGAGAAGCGATCGCTGCCCGAAATCGACTATTTATAACCATTCTGGCCGCCTCGGCCGTAGAGCTTGTAGGCAGCTGCAGGGCATCAGGAAGATGATCAGCCAACCAGCCACTGCACTGAGCCAGAGCTTGGGGATGAGACAGGACTTCAGAGATGTCTTTGAGTCCGCCACTGCTCAGTAGAGCATGACGAATCGGCAAAACCACTGCCCTAAGGATGCATAACTGCGGATGAGACCAAAGCGCATCCAAGCTGGCAGTTACACCACCCTCCACGGAATTCTCAACCGGAACCACCGCCATTTCAGAGCGTTTAGTGGCCACATGCTCAACGACGGAACGCAGACCTATACATGGCACCAGCTCAAAATTTGCTAATCCCTCAAGCTCCGCCAGAGCTTGGGCCGCTTGCTGACCATAGGTTCCCTCCGGTCCGAGGAAGGCCACGCGTATTGGCATCAGAAGCGCATCGCAAGTGAGGTCGATAGGATCATGACGCGTCAACCGCAAGCCATGCCTCTGGCTTTCCAAGCCAGCCAGAACCTCAATTTGCCGGTAAGGCAAAACGCTGAGCGACTGCCTGCTTACCTGCTCGAGCAGGATAGGGTTCTGGCTGCTCTACTGGAATGGGAAAAACTTACCCCACTAGGCGAGGGTCGCTTCAGCTACGCAGTGACCAGCCTGAAAGTCTTTCAGCTGCAGATCAACCCAGTCGTCTCACTCAAAGTAGACAACTGTGACGGCAAACTCAGCATCCGCGCAACCGATAGCGAACTTAAAGGTCTAGATCTAGTGGATGACTTCGACCTCGGCCTAGAGGCCATCATGGAAGCCACACCAAAGGGTCTTGAAGGGGAAGCTCTGCTATCGGTCAGCGTTACCCCACCAGCACTGCTGAAGCTGATCCCCAAAGGGGTGTTAAAAAGCACCGGTCAATCAATTCTCAGCGGCATCCTGCTTGGCATCAAAACCCGTGTTGGCCAACAACTTGTCAAGGATTTCAGCCAATGGTGCCAAGAGACACCCATAAGCTCAAATGAGGCTGCCATTAACAGCAAACAGCTTGGTGAGGAATGAGCGACGATGAAGCGCTGTAGGGCCTAAATCCAACAAGGCACGCCGATGGATCGCCGTTCCATAGCCAACATGTCGCTCCAAACCGTAGCCATAGAAGCGGCTAGCCAACCGCTTGATCAGCCCATCACGAGCCTGCTTGGCCAACACACTGGCTGCAGCGATGGCCGCACATTTGCTATCGCCGCGCACCACCGTACGTTGTGGCCCCATCCAGAGGCGCAATGGCAAGACGCCATCAACCAAGACAAGCTCCAACGGTGTAGGCAGCCGCTGCAGTGCCCTCAGCATGGAAAGTTCCGTTGCTGAGCGAATGCCTAGCGCGTCAATTTCGCGAGCCGAGGCCTGTCCAAGAGCCCAAGCCGTCGCGGCATCCTCAATCAGCGGCACTAGGCGAGCCCTGCGGCGAACAGTCAGTGCTTTGCTGTCTGTTAACCCCTCAGCCAACAATTCGACTGCCGCAACTTCAGTCAGGACAACCGCTCCGGCAAACACAGGACCAAACCAGCAGCCCCGGCCCACCTCATCAACTCCGGCGATGGATTCCGCCGAAGGGTCCATATCAGCCTGCGGCAGAGGAGCGGCGGCGGCGGCGGCGAGGATCCTCGGGTTCACTCTCCTGCTGCTCAGAAATTGAAGAAACGGTTTCTACAGAAGCGCTACTCGATGAATGATCAATCTCAAGAGGAGTGATTTGAACACTTAGGGGCTCATTCTTTGCGACAACCTTGGCTTGCTGGACAACGACCTCTGTGCCATTGGATGAATGGGTTTCGACACTGGCTTCGGGAGCACCACGGCCGGCCCCTCGACCACCACCTCGTCCCCGACGCCGACGCCGATTGGAACTAGCTGAAAGCTGCTCACGAGCCTCCTCAAGGACAGACTCAGCATCTTCCCCAGGCCGAACCACGCGAACCAGAAGGTTGTCATTCTCTGGAGGTGGCTCAATCAAAAGCAAAGGGTTTAATCCAAGCCAAGCAAACACCTCCTCCTGCCCTGAATCCATTGGAACAGCAACCAATTCAGGTTCCTGGCGACGAATAACACCCTCAGACGAGGCCGAATGCTCTTGTCTCTCAGGTTCAACAGACGTGGTTGACTCAACTCCATTCGCCACATCAGAAGGAGGCGTATGTGCAGGCAGCTCAACAGCACCGGTACGAATGCGCCCACCACGCCTACGGCGACCATTCCCGCCATCCGCTGGCACCTGCGCTTCAGCTCGAGCAGCGGCTGCTGATCTCACCAATCCAGTCGCCATAGCAAGTGGCTGTAGCAGATCTTTGCCAGGTAGTACCGCCACATGGCCAAGGCCACCACAGGCAGGACAAGCCCTGCCAAACAATTCATAGATGTTCTGCCCCTGACGCTTACGAGTGAGTTCCACCAGCCCCAGTTCAGTCAACTGGGCAATCTGAGGACGAGCAGCGTCATCGCGAACTGCTGCTGTGAAATGCTCCAGCAACTGCAACTGATCACGGCGCGACTCCATGTCGATGAAGTCGATGATGATCACACCGCCAATATTGCGAAGCTTCAGCTGGCGGGCAATCTCAATAGCTGCCTCACAATTGGTCCAGAGCACCGTCTGACGAGCATTGGCCGAACGAGTGAACGAGCCTGAATTGACATCAATAACAGTGAGTGCCTCCGTCGGCTCAATGATCACGTAGCCACCAGATGGCAGATCTACCCTGGGCTTGAGAGCATCGCGGATGGCCGCATTAACTCGGTAATGCTCAAGAAGTTCGGTGGATTCGTTATGGGCCTCAACTAATACATTTGGCCCTTCCTGGCCAAGGAAACTGCTCACACGCTCAATGGCAGCGGCATCATTCACCACTACTCTCACAAGATCTGGACCGACGTGATCTCTTAAAACGCGATGAATGAAATCTTCATCGCGATTGAGCAGTACCGGTGGTAGAGCATTGTCTGCCGCCTGCTGGATCGCTTCCCATTGCCTGAGTAAAACCTCCAGATCATCGATCAGCAGATCTTCACTAATGCCATCGGCCTCGGTGCGAATCAACAGGCCAGCACCCGGCGGCTTCACTAGTACGCCAAGTGCTCGCAAGCGATTGCGTTCCCCTTCGGAATTAATCCGGCGAGAGATGTTCACCCCCTGGCCATGGGGCTGCAGCACCAAGTAGCGACCAGGCAGCGCCAGGTTGCCAGTAAGCCTTGGCCCCTTAGACCCTGTTGGCTCCTTCATGACCTGAACCAACACCTGCTGACGGGGCTCCAGCAGCTCGGTGATCCCTGCAGCACCCTTCTTCAAACGAAGAGGGCCCAGATCAGTGACATGGATAAAACCATTTTTCTCACTTTCCCCAATATTCACAAAAGCGGCATCAATTCCCGGGAGAACGTTCTCGACCGTGCCGAGGTAGACATCTCCGATCTGGTATCGACCCTGAGCGACGATCAACTCATCGACTCGCTCATCTGAGAGCAAGGCTGCGATGCGCAGCTGCTCAGAGATGACAATTTGCTGGGGCATAGAAAATAAATAGGGAGCCCTGCTGGACTCAGAACCGATCAATAGCCTGCCGGCTCAATGCATCGGGTGGAAAACGAATTAACAGCCAAAGGCCGTTGAAGAAGCAGACGGAGTCCAAAACTCCTATGGGTTATGTGTCTCACTGCTCCCGAACAGAGGGAACGGAATGAACGAGCAGCAAATAGCCTCGCTTTGCTCAGAATTGGAGTGAAGAAGGCCGGGACGGACCAGTGGCAAAAATTGCCCCTGCATTCACGTCATATTTTGACTCTAACACCGCAGCAATTTGAGTCCCTGCCTTTGCACTCCGGTCATGCGCAAGGACTCACCCATCTGCTCTGCAAGCCAATGCTGCACCTGAACAGGTTTAAGGCTACGGCCCATCGAATCAATGCTTGCCTCCAGACGCAGAATCTTGGCCGGCGCAGCAGGCTCCAAAGGAACGATGGAGGTGCCATCAGGGCCTTGACCGTAAAGCGCCGGCACGTAAACGCCAGGCACCTGAGCTAAGTCCTGCAAAAGGCTTGAGCGACTCAATCCATTGGCCTTAGCGTCAGCCACTACCAAACCAATCTCAGGCAGCAGCTCTTCACCATCGCCAAGGGCTACAAAATCAAAAAAAGCGGCATAGGGCTCAGGGTTACTGGTAGCCGTTGGTCCGCCAGCAAAGATCAATGGTGGTGCCGCTAGATCATTCAGGGGCTGATCACCACGGTCGCTTGCCAACAAAGGAATCTCTGCCAGATCAAGCATCTCAAGGATGTTTGTGACCCCAAGCTCATAACAGAAGCTGAAGCCAAGGATGTCGAAGGCCTGGAGAGGACGGCGACTCTCCACA
The DNA here is from genome assembly GCF_047304515.1 of Prochlorococcus sp. MIT 1306. NCBI lineage: Bacteria > Bacillati > Cyanobacteriota > Cyanophyceae > Synechococcales > Prochlorococcaceae > Prochlorococcus > Prochlorococcus sp. MIT 1306. Next base: position 1,768,440 of record NZ_CP138959.1, read on the forward strand.
GCGAACAGAGGCTGCCGTAGGTCCCGCAAGCGCTGGGCCAGGTCCTGAGCGGGGAGATAGGCCCTGTCACAAAGCTGACCTGGAACTGCGTTGAGAATCGAATAAAGCAATGATGTGGCCCTGATTGCTCGCGCCCACCTCGTAGATCTCCGGGTAGGAGAGAGCCCAGCGCACCCGAGAGGCCTGCCAATCGCGAGGCTCAACCCCCAACTCATGGCCCATGTAACGGGTAGGGCGATTGATCCCGGCATTGACCAGGCTGTCGAAATCCACCGGCTCCAGACGGAGTGAGGCGACGGTCATGGCCAGCAGGGCACTAATCCCATCGTATGGACAACGCTGGCCACCCCCCCGACACAGCGCAAGGTCCCGTGACGTAGCAAGATGCCTGCCAAGACAGCCAGCTCATCAGTGGTTCAGGTCAACAGCAACTACCTCAAACTCAAGGCGGGATATCTATTCCCCGAAATCGCCAGGCGGATCAAAAGCTTCAGTGAAGCCAACCCGGATGCTGCGCTCATCCGCCTCGGCATCGGCGATGTAACCGAACCACTGCCACTGGCATGCAGAAACGCGATGAAGGTCGCCATCGACGAGATGGGGACCTTCACTGGCTTCCATGGCTATGGCCCTGAGCAGGGCTACGACTGGCTGCGCGAAGCGATCGCCAAGCATGATTTCCAGACCAAAGGCTGTCAGATCAATGCCGAGGAGATCTTTGTCTCCGACGGATCGAAGTGCGACAGCAGCAACATCCTCGACATCCTTGGGAGCAGCAATCGCATCGCCGTTACAGATCCAGTTTATCCGGTGTATGTCGACAGCAACGTGATGGCGGGTCGCACCGGCGACGCCAATCAAAGCGGCCGCTACGCAGGCCTGAGCTACCTGCCAATCAACGCCGAAAATGGGTTTGCAGCCAAGATCCCCTCCGAACCAGTCGATCTGATCTATCTGTGTTTCCCCAACAACCCCACCGGAGCGGTAGCCACAAGAGCCCAGCTCCAGGAGTGGGTGAACTATGCCCGCACCAACAACGTCTTGATTTTGTTTGACGCTGCCTATGAGGCGTTCATCCAGAATCCCGACCTACCCCATTCGATCTATGAGATCGAGGGCGCGCGCGAGTGTGCCATCGAATTCCGATCGTTCTCCAAGAATGCTGGATTCACCGGCACCCGTTGCGCCTTCACGGTGGTACCGAAAGGCTTGAAGGGCAAAAGCGACGATGGATCAGATGTGGAACTCTGGAATCTCTGGAACAGGCGCCAAAGCACCAAGTTCAACGGCGTCAGCTACATCATTCAACGTGGCGCCGAAGCGGTTTACTCCGCCCAAGGCCAGGGGGAGATCAATGCGCTAGTGAGCTTCTACATGAGAAACGCCGCCATCATCCGCAGGGAACTTACGGCCGCCGGGATCGAAGTGCATGGTGGTGAGCATGCGCCCTATGTGTGGCTGAAGACACCGGACGACATGGATTCCTGGGGCTTCTTCGATCATCTGCTCCACAACGCCCACGTGGTAGGCACCCCAGGCAGCGGTTTCGGTGCTGCAGGCGAAGGCTACTTCCGTCTCTCCGCCTTCAACAGTCGCGTCAATGTGGACGAGGCCATGCGTCGGATCCGTGCCCTCTGAGATCACAGGATCTATCCCCCGCCATTGAAGCTGGGATCGCTCACCATCTTCACCATGGGTGAGCGGCCCACGTACATTGGGGCCCTCCCGATTGTCCTGGCCATGGCGGTGAATGCCCCCAGCCCCAGTCCCGGTGGTGCCGCCGTCCTCGAGAAGCAAACCGAGCGGATCCGCAAGCAATCGCCTCATTACAAGGTGCTTCTTCACAACGATCCAGTGAACTCCATGGAATACGTGGTGGTCACCCTCCAGCAGGTGGTACCCCAGCTAAGCGAGCAGGACGCCATGGCCGTGATGCTGGAAGCCCACAACACCGGCGTCGGGCTGGTGATCGTCTGCGACCTCGAACCAGCCGAGTTCTACTGCGAAACACTGAAAGCCAAGGGGCTGACCAGCACACTGGAACAGGAAAGCTGAACAGGTCTGGCCTACATCCGCTTTGGTCAGCATGGTTAAACCAACGTTGGCGCTGGTTGCCGACAGTGACCCTGATCCCCCTGCTCTACGGGTTGGGATGGCTGATCATGCAACCGACCGTCCTGTTCCTGCCAGGGCTGCCGCTCCAATGGCGCGGCCTGCTGGGAACCCTCTGCAGTGCACTGCTGTTTCTAGTGCTACTGCCTGGCTGGGTTAGGGCCCGCTGGATCAGCCAACATCCATGGCGCAGCTTGGGCATCACTGGTGCAGGCGTTGGCGACACCCTTCTGAAACCCCTGCTACTGGGATTGGCCGGGGCCGGGGCCCTGCTGCTGCTAATCAGCGTGATCACGATCAGCGGCCATTGGGGCTACTGGCTAGGGGATCTCAACGCCGAGAAACAGCTCAATGCCGTTCTGCTCTGCCTCGTCGTGGGCTTGCTGGAAGAGCTGATATTCCGCGGCTGGCTCTGGGGAGAGCTCAAGCTACTGATCGGAGCACGGCTGGCACTGCCCATTCAAGCCCTGATTTTCAGCCTGGTGCACACACGCTTTAACATTGGAATCTGGCCAATGCTCGGCCTGCTGAGCGGGCTGTTCCTACTGGGCCTGGTCCTGGCCATTCGCAGGCGCCTCGACCATGGCTCCCTCTGGGGATGTGTAGGACTGCACGGAGGTTTGGTGGGTGGCTGGTTTGCCCTCCAATCCGGCCTCATCCAATTTTCCCCTCAGTCGCCGCTTTGGCTCACCGGGCCAGCTGACAACCCCCTCGGTGGAGTGGTCGGCATGCTGGCGATGGCTGCCTTACTCGTCTATCAACTCACGGCATTAGCCAAGGCCGCCCGCCCCATCACTGGAGCCCGTAGAGCCTCCTCCAAAGGCGCCACCCCGTAATCCCGCTCAAGCAAGGCCATCACGGTACGTCCGAAATTGCCAGGCTCAGTCTCAAAAGCCTCGAGACAGATTCTTCCGAAAATACTTCCCATCGGTTCAGGGTTCCAGAGCAGCTTCCTAGCCGTCCAGGGCATCATGCTCATGGGGTTGTAGCCGGGTTGAATCAAACCCTGTTCAAAGCCATACTGCTCCAGATGGGTGTGAGGTTGGAGGCCAATGAAAAAGATGGCAGGCTCCACCTTGTCGGGCCCGAAAATCCGTTCCAGCTCGCGGTGATAGGCGATGGATTGACGAATCGTTTCCGGTCTTTCGTCAATCACGTTGAAGGAGTAGTTCACCGACACGTGTTGGCGGAAGCCAGCGCGGACTAACAGCCGACAGTTCTCAAGCACAGTGCGCAGGTTGTACCCCATGCGCATCTTGCGCACGAGCTCCTGAGACCCTGAGGTAATGCCAATCTCGAAGTAACTCATGCCGGTTGCCACCATCAACTCCGCAAGCTCGGCATCAAGGTTGTCGGCACGGATGTAGGCGGCCCAACGAATTCCATTGAGCCCTTCAGCCTTGATCGCCGTCAGAAGATTTTTGGCATCCTCAATGTATCGGCGGGCGGGGATGAACTGTGCATCAGTGAACCAAAAGCCACGTACGCCACGGTCATAAAGCTGGCGCATCTCCGCCACCACCTCTTTGACAGGATTGAGCCTTACCTGTTTCCCCTCCACAACGGTGTAAACGCAATAGCAACAATTGTGGGGACAACCCCGCTTGGTCTGTACACCGACGTAGAAGTCACCACCCTCTAGGTACCAATTCAATTGAGGCCATATCGATGAAATGTAGTCGTAATCGCAGGCGGTTTTAGGACGACTTTCAGGCTGCTCATGAATCAGACCAGCTCGCACTGGCTCACCCACCACAAAACAGCGTTGATCATTCAGGGAAACGCCGCGCAGCAAATTCTCCAATAGGGGCTCCCCTTCCCCCAACGACACGATGGTGCCCTTCGGCAAAGAGCGACCAAGTTGCTCATAGAACACACTCACTGCACCACCACCCAAGACAGCCCGGGCATGGCTGACATGGCGACGAGCAGCTCGCAGCCCATGTCGCACAAGTCGCTGATTGCGCCAGAGCTCTCCGTAATGGCTTTTCATCAACAACAATCCACCGAAGGCGCCCCGGAGGCGTCGCAAAGGATTACTTGCATAAAACACCTCAAAGGAGTGCTGCAGCGGATTGCCAGTGCGACCATCCACCGGCGCATAGATCTGGATATCTCTCCAAGAAAAAACCAGCAGGGTGGGGCGAAACTGATCAATCGTGGCCAACAACACCCGTTCAACATCCAGGACAGGCAAAGCAGCCAAATCCAAAATCCGTTGAGGAAGGTCCGGGAAACACTTGTGCAGGTGATCGGCCAGGTAAATCGGCCCAATTGGAAAGATGGGATTGCAGGGCAACCTCACCAGCAGCACACGCTCCTCTACCTGCGAGGAAAATCCTCTAGAAACCTCAAAGGATGAAGCGGAACCCATTGGTCAAGAGCGCAGGATCTCAGCGATTGCTCAAGCTGAAAGCGACGCTAACAATGACTGCGCTTCTCCTAAGCGCTAATCAATCAAGCCGTTGTCTCTGAAACTCCCAGCATCAATTGAAGATGAGCAAAGCAATCTCCCCGCTGCGCAGCGACTAATTACTCTCTAATAAGAATGAGTTCTTGATGGGCAGCAGCTTTGGGGATCTATTCCGAATCAGCACCTTCGGTGAATCTCATGGAGGGGGCGTGGGAGTCATCGTGGAAGGCTGCCCACCAAGGCTTGAGCTTGACCTACAGAAGATTCAGGCCGAGCTAGATCGACGCAAACCTGGCCAAAGCAAGATCAGTACACCCCGCAAGGAAGAAGATCAAGTCGAAATCCTCAGCGGTCTACTCAACAACACAACCCTTGGAACACCAATCGCCATGGTGGTGCGCAACAAGGATCACAAGCCTGGCGACTACAAGGAGATGAATGTTGCATTTCGGCCTTCCCATGCCGATGCCACCTATCAGGCGAAGTACGGCATCCAAGCTCGAAGCGGTGGAGGGCGAGCCTCCGCAAGAGAGACGATTGCGCGGGTAGCCGCTGGAGCGATTGCCAAGCAATTACTGACCAAAGCCCATAACACCGAAGTACTGGCATGGGTCAAACGCATTCACACCCTGGAGGCCGAAATCAATGCCCAGGACGTCAGCATTGATGACGTCGAAGCAAACATCGTGCGTTGCCCGAACCAAGTCATGGCAGCGCAAATGGTGGAGCGTATTGAAGCCATCAGCCGTGAAGGCGACTCATGCGGTGGTGTGATCGAGTGTGTTGTACGCAATGCCCCAATGGGTCTGGGGATGCCTGTGTTCGACAAGCTTGAGGCAGACCTCGCCAAGGCCGTGATGTCACTACCTGCCAGCAAGGGCTTTGAGATCGGCTCGGGGTTTGGCGGCACCCTGCTAAAAGGCAGCGAGCACAACGACGCTTTCCTCCCCAGCAATGATGGTCGCCTACGAACAGCCACCAACAACTCTGGTGGCATCCAGGGAGGGATTACTAACGGTGAATCCATCCTGATCCGAGTGGCATTCAAGCCAACAGCCACCATCCGTAAAGATCAACAAACAATTGACGCTGATGGCAACACCACGACACTGTCTGCCAAAGGTCGTCATGATCCCTGCGTGCTGCCTAGGGCCGTACCGATAGTTGAAGCCATGGTGTCCCTTGTACTCGCTGATCACCTCTTACGCCAACAAGGACAGTGCAGTCTCTGGTAAAGCAAATCTGAGCTACCTAGACCAAGCAATGATTCCCCCTTCACAAGGTCCTATTACTAGATCATCATCAACAAATAGTTAAAGCATGCGCTGCCAATGGCGCTCTTCCCTCGTGATGGTGCTGATTCACGAGCCATGGAGCCTTAATCACCGGCGGGATCGCCACTGCCAAACCACTGGCTCGACAATTAAAAAGGCCTCTTAGTACGACTGGCAAAACCGTTGGTTTTTAGCCATTCGCCCGAGGCCTTAAAAGACAAATGGAGGCACTGGATCAGCCAGTCACCTCCAAGCATCAAGTGCTCATTTGAGCTCTAATGGAACGCTACCGTTGGCGCCAACAGCCGAGCTAACGACAGAGGTCCCGAGACGACCAGCTGCCTTCGCCATGCGTTTTGCTACAGACGTGGAGGCAACAATACTTTTGCTCCCACTAGCTTTGCGTGCACGGCGAGCTGGTCGCGACGTGCCAACTGATGTGCTGGAAGACTTCTTCGCGGAGGCCTTGGCAGCAGAGGTTTTCTTTGCAGGGGCTTTAGCAGCAGAGGCTTTCTTCGCAGGGGCTTTAGCAGCAGAGGCTTTCTTTGCAGGGGCTTTAGCAGCAGAGGCTTTCTTCGCAGGGGCTTTAGCAGCAGAGGCTTTCTTCGCAGGGGCTTTAGCAGCAGAGGCTTTCTTCGCAGGGGCTTTAGCAGCAGAGGCTTTCTTCGCAGGGGCTTTAGCAGCAGAGGCTTTCTTCGCAGGGGCTTTAGCAGCAGAGGCTTTCTTTGCAGGGGCTTTAGCAGCAGAGGCTTTCTTTGCAGGAGTCTTACTCGTTGATTTACCTGGACCACGACTGCGATGAGTCAACACCATGGCCCACTCATCAGCAGTGAGATTTGAAGGCTTGCTGCCATGGGTATTGGCGAGCTTGGCTGCCTTTTCGATGTCCTTGATCAAATTGGTCCAGGACGTCGCAAAGCGCTTGTCTGACTGAGACTTGGCACCGCTTTCGACCAAGGTTTCCACCACTCCAGCTGCGCTGACCTTCTTACGGCGACGATTAAAGATCTCCTTCTGAAGCTGTGCGATCAGAGCATCGGCTTTAACACTGAGCTTGATGGTTAGCTGAGACATTGAAGAATAAATAGCTATCTTATATGTAGCATCTCAACCGAATGTCAACAAATAGTCGAAGTTAGCCTGTCGTTGCCGGAGGCTTCAAACAAGCCTTCAATGAATGATCAAGCCACCCCTGTTGAACCAGCTCACGTCCCAAAGCAACAGCGTCATACCCCTCATTAAGCCAAGGGATGAAGCCTTGAAGCGTCAGCCCACCCGCTGCAATCAGACAGGGCAAAGCCTTCATCGGTCCTGCCAACTAACGCCAGTAGTCAGCCCCAAAAAACTGATGCAGAGAGCAACTGAACGAGCCGGCAATCGACAACGTTAAGCCTGCTGGATCTCAATGGGAGTGAACAGCACAGGCACAAGCACCTAATACATGTCCCGCGCCTGCTGATGAAGGTCGGCATGCCAATGATGAAGTCATGGCATAAGCAAGGCCTAGCTCTGCCACAGACGGCAAGGCTTCTGGACAGCTCATAGAAGCTGTTCCCATGCAGAGCCCTGCAAAGCACTCCTACAGCTCCCTCATCAAAGACATCCAACCAGGATGAGCAGACCAGGCCAGCTGCCTATGCCGAACTCCGACAAGATGCAACTGCTCGAAAACTGCAAACAAAGACGATCTGGAGCCACATCACTCAAGATGGTCTTAAACGCTATGCCTTAACTGAAACAAGGGCTGAGCACTTAGTAAGGCTATCAAGACCTCTTGTCTATCAAGCCAGAGACAATCACCCCAGCGCTCAGACGTATTCAGCAACCCTGACATCGCGTCGGATCAGCAAGTCCTGCAAATCCTGAGCATCAACAGTTTCCTTCTCGACAAGCAAATCCGCTAACTCATCAAGAACAGAACGATTCTCGATCAAGACTTTGGTGGCACGCTTGTAAGCCACATCAACCAGATCAGAGACCTCTGCATCGATAATCGCTGCAGTGTCTTCAGAGAAATCGCGTTCAGAGGCGATGTCACGACCAAGGAACATCCCTCCCTGAGACCGCCCCAAAGCGACTGGACCAAGCTTGTCGCTCATCCCGAACCTCGTCACCATCTGCCTGGCGACCTGAGCGACCTGTTGAAGGTCATTGGATGCACCAGTGGTCACCTCGTCTTCGCCGTAGACGATTTCTTCTGCAACTCGACCACCCAGAGCAACAGCCATCTGGTTCTGCAAATAAGCCCTGGAATAGAGACCAGACTCCATCCGCTCCTCACTCGGGGTGAAGAATGTGAGACCACCAGCCTGACCACGAGGAATGATGGAAATCTTCTGCACTGAGTCGTAATCAGGCATAAGGGCTCCTACCAGGGCATGACCAGACTCGTGATAAGCAACCAGTTGCTTACGCCGTTCACTCATGACACGATCCTTCTTCTCAGGACCAGCCATGACCCGCTCAATGGCGTCGCTAATCTCATCATTGCTCACTTCTGTGAGCTCTCGACGAGCTGCGAGGATTGCCGCTTCATTGAGCAAGTTGGCAAGATCAGCCCCTGTGAAGCCTGGTGTGCGCCGCGCCACTTTGTCGAGATCAACATCCTTGGACAGGGTCTTATCGCGGGCATGCACATTGAGGATCTGCAGGCGACCGCTGTAATCAGGGCGCTCCACAACAACCTGTCGGTCAAAGCGACCAGGGCGCATCAACGCCGAATCAAGCACATCAGGCCGATTGGTGGCCGCCACGATGATGATGCCGGTATTGCCCTCGAAACCATCCATTTCAGTCAGCAGCTGGTTAAGAGTCTGCTCACGCTCATCGTTGCCACCGCCAAGGCCAGCGCCCCGCTGCCGACCCACCGCATCAATTTCATCAATGAAAACAATGCAAGGAGCGTTCTTCTTGGCCTGCTCAAATAGGTCACGGACTCGACTGGCACCAACCCCAACAAACATCTCGACAAACTCCGAGCCTGAAATCGAGAAGAACGGCACCGCCGCTTCACCAGCCACTGCTTTGGCCAGCAGTGTTTTGCCAGTTCCAGGAGGGCCTACAAGCAGAACACCTTTGGGGATTTTTGCGCCAACAGCAGTAAATCGATCAGGGTTTTTGAGAAAGTCAACGACTTCGGTAAGTTCAAGCTTTGCCCCTTCGATCCCAGCAACATCACTAAAGGTGACCTGAGTGGACGGCTCCATCTGAACTCTGGCCTTGCTCTTGCCAAAATTCATGGCAGGGTTACCACCGCCGCCGCCACTCTGAGAACGTCTGAAGAGAAAGAAAAGTCCACCCAATAACAACAAGGGGAAAATCAAACTTCCGGCGGCCTGTTGCCAAGCACCTGCCTGGCGGGTTGGTTGAACAGCAATATCAACGTTGTGATCCGTTAACAACTTCAAAAGGTCCTTGTCAGGGGCAAGGTTGACATCCGCGCGTCGACCATCGCTTTCAACAACCTGAGCGGTCGCCTGGTCTGGGGAGATCAGCACACGACTCACTTGGTTGTCCTGAACTGCTTCAACGAATTCGCTGTAGCGGAGAGTCTCCCGCTCAGTCGTGCCAGGTTTGCCGAGGAAGGCCGTGCCGACCACGACCACCACGACCACCAGAAGAACGTAAAGGCCTACGTTGCGCCAGCGTTTATCCAAGATTCTCCTGCCTGTAATGAAAGAATGTTATTCGGGCTCAGGGAATCACGTGGCTCTCAGCACCTCAACCACGCTACGGAAGGCGAACCACTCAGGGATCTCCTCGCCACTTCTCAACATCTTGCGAAACTGCGTACCGCTGAGCTTCTTGACATGTAATCCACGAGCCTCGGCATGCTCGGCAGTGACGTAGCCCTCCTCTTCAGTGAAAACAAGATTCAACGAGGGGACCGTTTCCATTGCCAGCTCTCCTGCACATTCCTGTGCAAAGTTCTGCGCGTCGTAAGGGCCATAGAAGTCATCGCCGCTAAGGGAGGACTTACATCCGGCCATGTCACGACCGATGATGAAATGGGTACATCCATAATTACGGCGAATAATCATGTGTTGCAGGGCTTCGCGCGGACCTGCCATATGCATGGCATAGGGAAGATAGGCCCAGCGAATGCGGGGATTATCTACCTCAGCAGCCAACCGCTCATAGGTCTGAAAACGTACGCCACCAGGGATATCATCCTGCTGAGTTGGTCCACAGGTTGGATGCACTAACACAACAGCGTTCTCGCTCACATTGCTGGCATGCAAGGCTCGCGTAAACAACTCGTAGTGAGCGCGATGAATGGGATTGCGACACTGAAAGGCAACAACGTCCTCCCCGGCAGGAAGTTCCGCCCGAACCTGAGCAGGGCTCTTGCAAGGAAAAATACGCTTAGGCAACTCCAAACCCTGCAAGGTGCCCCCGAGATAAAAGCGCTTGCGTTCAGTGGCAATCATGCGCACAGCGGGATGTTCTAGAGAGGTGGTGCCATAGCAACCTTTGGCTTCCACCACCTTGTCGGGCTCCCATTTGTCCTCGACTTGAAGAACTGCCAAATCCTGACCCTTGTAACTCAGCAACACCCGATCACCGATCGCTACATCCTCTCGATCGGTATCCATCACGATTGGCAGGCCGAAAAGATAGCCGGAAAGAGTGCGATGGCCTGCAACAACAGCGTCGTAATCACCCTGATGCATAAAGCCCCGCTCAGGCGAAAAGCCTCCACCGACAAGCAACTCCAGATCGCAAGCATTGCGATCTGAGCACTCCAACACAAGATTGGCACTGGCCTTGACAGCTTCCTGCTGATCAGTAGCCACCATCAAATCCACCAGTGTCCCTCCATAGGGGGCGATCACGCCGGGAGACTGGGCAGATGCAGAGGGACTGGCAATCATGACAAGCCTGGGGATGCCGGGAGATTCTCCCAGACGGATGGTTTTGCTCAGCTAAGACCAGGCGCAACTAAAGCATGGTCAAAAAAAAGGGGCCCATAGGCCCCCTTGAAAAATATTCAGTTGATTGGGATTGGAGACGATGAGAAGTCTTCTAATCAGCCCTTACGGCCATAGAGGACCCCAGAGATCTTGAGATCACGAGCTTCCTTAGAACCCATGTCTGTATCAGCAGTCTGTAATGCGACGAAGGTGCCAGCAAATTCATTGGAGCCAGCGTCAACACTATCGACAGAAAGGGTGATTTGACCCTTGCCATCGATATAGCGCTTGACATTTTCAGTCTGAAGATCCTTGTCATCACCACCCAATGCAACGAGGCCTTGGGCATAGTCAACACCTGTAGTCAAAGCACGACTTTTGGGATCAAGGAAGTTACTAGTGCGGTAACTAGGTGTCCTTGTTGTGCCTTTGAACTCAGTACCAACCGAGATTGAAGAACTGTTTGAATCCACCTGCATGTCTTTAGCTGAGAAGACAAAAGGCACTTCCTCACCATTAGGTGCGAGGACGGTAATTAATTGAAAGTCAATACCACCCTTTTCAGCGAAGGCGCCAGAACCAGAAATGTCTCCGAAAACCTGCTCAATAGTGGTGTTATTGGATGGGCTGATGATCTTAGTTTTAGCGAAATCAGCTTTTTTGCGCTTTGTAGGCGAAACCTTCACAAACACCTCAGTGGGTTGCAAGCAAATGTCGCTGAGAGTATCGCCAGAACCAATGCTGATGGATCCACTTGAACCAGCGGCGATGGTTGGGCAATCGTTTGCTCTACCGGTATTAACGATGTTGCCAAAACGTGCATTAGCGCGTTCATTGCCAACAACGAAATCGCTATTGCCCGCGCCATCTGTGATTGCGGCGGACACACTGCTTGGGGCAGCTACAAAGGTGAGACAGAAAGCCAGCACCAGGGCCAGCAAAGGACGAAACAGCATGGGAAGAAGCCGAAAGGCCAGATAACTGCGGGATGAACCGCCCAAAATGATCGTTTGGATCCTACAGGGCACAAATAGGCGTTACGGCTAGCCTCTTGCACCTCTCAACAACCCGTCGCTTACCGGGCTCAGTGACCACCCACAGCGAAGACGCCATAAAAGGCCGTATAGCCCCACTGACAACTGAAATAGGAGAGGTGGCCGATGAGCTCAAACAGGCAGAGACCCTGCTGGCATTAATGCCGGGAGATTGAAACGATCCATCGCGATATCCAGAAAGGTCCCTTTCGCCAAAGCTTGCCGGAAGACCGTCAAGACCTTTGCACCCTGCTTCAGACCATGGAGAAAAGCGGAGGCTGGCCATATATCCCAAGGCTGCAACTGCGCACTTTCATCGATCTACTTGGTCAAGATGGCGTCGAAATCACGACCTGAACCTCCAAAATGGCATCAAGCAACTGATGCGCCAATGCCAGCTTGGACGTAACAGGTAAAGAACGGACGCTGCCACCGGCAGCAAGCAACCAACCACCATTGCAATCCTCCTCAAAACCCTGACCAGGGCGATCAATCGGATTCGCCATCAGCAGATCACAGCCTTTGCGAAGACGCTTTTCCTCACCAAGCTGCTGAATCTGAGCTTCATTACCAGTTAGAGCAGCAAAACCAAGCAGAACCTGACCAGCTGGTCGCCTGAGAACAAGCTCAGCTAGAAGGTCAGGGACTTGCTCCCAGCCCTGAGAAAAAGACTGAAGCAAGCAATCCTTCGAAAGTTTCTCAGTCTGAGCAGGGTTAACCCGACGGACGTCCGCAACCGCCGCCGCCATTGCCACTGCATCTGCTTTGGACTGCAGCTGCGCCAGCATGTTCTGCATCTCATCTGCGCTTGCCACTGGATAGGACGCCAACCCCTCCAACCAAGCAACAGGTAGTTTCAAAGGACCATGCACCAAATCCACCTGGGCACCGCGTAGCCGAGCTGCCTGCGCCAGCAACACCCCCATACGGCCGCTGCTGCGATTGATCAACAGCCTGGCTGGATCCAAAACCTCCACTGTCGATCCAGCGGTCACCAACAACCTTCGCCCTTGCCAATCGCGTTGCAGCCTGCCTGTCTCATCAGCCTGCAAAAGCCCACTCACCACAGCCAGCTCAATCAACTGCGGATCGGCCATGCGGCCATCCCCGATCCGATCACAGGCCAGCAGCCCAGATTCAGGTGCCAATGGCAGCACGCGTGGATCAGTCTGCAACTCTTGCCAGTTCCTCCTCACGGCAGGATTGGACCACATGGCAGTGTTCATTGCTGCCGCTGCAAGCACCGGCCGTTCACAAGCCAGCAACAAACTTGCCAGCAGCCCATCTGCAAGCCCCTGCGTCCAGCGAGCAAGACTCGTTGCACTTAAAGGAGCGACAATGACAAGCTCAGCCCATTCAGCCAGGGCCACATGTAAAGGACGAGGTTCACTCGAATTCCATTGATCCTCATCCTTGTAGCAGCGATGCCTACTAAGACTGGCCAGAGCAACAGGGCTAACTAGACGAGCAGCACTAGGAGTCACAAGACAGCGCACCTCAGCGCCGGCCTTGATCAGAGCACTCACCAGCAATGGTGTTTTAACAGCCGCGATACTGCCAGTGACTGCTACAAGCAGACGGCGACCCATCAGAGGGCGTGCCGCCTCAATCTTCATCGAAGGGTTCCTGATCGATCAGATGCACGTATGGAGCTGTCAGCTCAGGGCGATGAATCGCCAAAGCCCTCAATAGATGCCAATCGCCTAACCCGGCAAAGGGCGTGGGGTAATCGTCATCTTCAAGACGCCTAGCAAGTACCGCAGTTGCCTCATCATCAAAGGCCTCAAGACGTTCTGGAGTAATCGCACCAGCAATATCCATGGAAAGCAGCTTGGAGTTCCGCATGGAGTTTGCTCAAGTAAAGAGCAGCTCCATTCTGCCTGGACGCTAGGTTCCTGCCGCTGGGGAATTAGCTCAGTTGGTAGAGCGCTGTGATCGCACCGCAGAGGTCAGGGGTTCGAATCCCCTATTCTCCATTCAGGTCTCAACGAGATCGATTGCTATAGAGAGGCTGTCAGATGCAAATCCGCTTAGACAAGTCTTAAGGCCATGGAGTCTCCTCTTCGAAGTATCCGTAAGCACAAACATCAGATCCTGATTGGACTGGCAGGTCTTGTCACGATGACGGTGATCACACGTCCTTCAGCCCTACTCACATTTGCCTTAATTGCCCTTGCAGGAAATCTGACATGCGGACATCAGCACTCTTTGACAGTCCATGCGTTAAAAGAGAGTGAAGAAGGATCTGGTCCTCAATGTCGCAATCAAAACGTGAACAGGTGGTGAGTCATCTTCGCTACATCCGCCAAGAGCTACGAGAAATGCATCAAGGAGTCATGGAAGATGGCCTTCTCCCCGAAGCAGGCGAGGTGCGTGGAGTCATGGCACAAATGGAAGCTTTGCTTGAGCTACTCGAAGGCAAGTCATCGCGTAAAGCCAAAGCTGAAGCTAGTTAATCGCCCAGATCACTTGCCACACCCTGCCTAGCAAGCTTTTTTCTTCAAATCCACTAACTATTGGAGAGAATGAAGACACATACGCTACAAGTTTTGCAAAAGGGTCTGGAAGGATTCCAGGCTGGGTGATGGGGGTTCAACTCAATCCAACCCTGCCAGTTTTTACTTATGCCCCAACAGCTTCAGTTCACTCGCTTTCAACGCAGTGTTGGTCAAGCAGGTGAACGACTGGAATTTTGGGCTGTGAACCCATGGCGGAGAAGCTCACTGTTTGTGATCGTTTTATTAATAACCTTTCTGTTAGGCAGCTCGGTTGGAACGATCAGTGGCGCGTTAGACCTCATGGACCCCATCGGAGCCCTTCTCACTGTCGTGATTTGGGAAGTGATGGTGCGATTACGGCGCCAGTGGCCTGCTCCCAAACGGGCCGTTCTGGCCCGTCAATTATTAGACATGGCAAGGATTGGTCTGCTTTACGGCCTGCTACTAGAAGGCTTCAAGTTGTTGTGATCTAAGTGAGAAGAATGACCTCAAAGGAAATTGCCAACATGCTCCATATCCTTTAAGTAACACCATCATCAGAGGGAGCATGGGCAAAGAGCACTTCTTCCTCGAATTAGAGCCACCAGAAGAACGCCTACGCCGTGCACCCCATGTTTTGATTATTGGTGGTGGGTTCGCAGGAGTGCGTGCTTGCAAAGCTCTAGCAAATACAGAGGTGCGCGTCACTCTGATCGACAAAAGAAATTTCAACCTCTTCCAACCTCTCCTCTACCAAGTCGCTACAGGCCTTGTCTCCAAAGGAGATGTTGCCACCCCCCTACGCCAATTGGTTGGCAGGCAATTCAATGTGCAAGTTCTGCTCGGTGAAGTCACCCAGCTCAATCCGCAAGACAAACAGATCGTTTTCAATAACAAAAGCTTGAGTTACGACTACCTCGTGCTCGCCACCGGATCTGGCAGCACCTATTTCGGGCATGAGGAATGGCGCAGCTTTGCTCCACCGATGAAAATCCTTGAGCACGCCGAAGAAATCCGTCGTCGACTGCTGATGGCGATGGAGCAGGCCGAACAAACACCCGACCCCAACGCCCGTCAATTCCTACAGAGCGTCGTGATTGTGGGTGCAGGGCCCACTGGCTGTGAGATGGCAGGAGCCGTATCTGAGTTAATGCGCAATGCCATGCGCCGTGAATTCAAACAACTCAATCCGGACCAAACCAAGATCTACTTGGTTGATCCTGGCGAAAGGGTGCTGCGCGCCATGCCTGAAATGTTGTCGAAATCAGCCCGCACGACTCTCGAATCACTCGGTGTAAAAATGGTTTTCAAAGGCAGGGTGCAGTCCATGCAACCCGGAGAGGTGATGATTAGCACCCCGAATGGTGATCAGTATCTTCAGGCCGCAACAGTGATCTGGACAGCTGGCGTGCGTCCTTCGCACCTCGGCCGCAATTTGGCCGACTCGGTCGGTTGTGAACTCGACAAGGGGGGGCGAATCGTTGTGGAACCAGACTTCTCCGTTGCCGGCCATCCCGAAATCCGAGTCGTTGGAGACCTCTGCTCCTATCGGCACACAACCAATCAGACACCCCTACCTGGCATGGCCGGCCCAGCTACCCAAGCCGGCGGATTTGTGGGCAAAGACATCGCTGCACTAGTGAGCGGGTCATCCCGGCCAACATTCAACTGGTTTGATTTCGGCAGCATGGCGGTTCTTGATCGTGTGGCAGCGGTGGCAGATCTGCGTGGCTTCAAATTCTCAGGAGGGATTGGCTGGATGTGCTGGGCTCTTGCCCACTTGGCCTTCATGCCCAACCCAGAGAACCGCATCACGCTGCTTTTTAAATGGTTAGTCGCCGTGGTGTCTCAACAACGCTCATCGATGCTGCTCACGGGAATGCCCAGCCAGCACATCGACATTGATGCCCCAGATGCTCATTTCCCAATGCAGCCTGGTTTAGGCCCCTCAATCGCAGCACCGGACGCAGCACTACAAGCCGCCATGAAGTACTACAGCACTCAGATCGCAGGCATAGCTCCTCAGCCGATGGCTGCTAAGGAAGGATCTGGGGAAGACTCAACAGCTGCCATCAAATAAAGCAAGGCCATGCGGATAGGAATGCCATTGCGCACCTGCTCTTCGACAAGACTGATGGAGTGATCATCCAGTAATGATCCACCCAACTCAACCCCTCTGTTCACAGGCCCAGGATGGAGCAGAGGTACAGGCTTCCCGCATAACTTGAGGCGCTCGTGGGTGAGCCCATAATCACGATGAAAGCGGTTGAGATCAGTAAGCAAATGCTGATGCATCCTTTCCTTCTGCAACCTCAAAGTCATCACTGCATCCGCGCCAGGCAAGGCCTCCTCAAGGGTTCGCACCACCTCTACACAACCACGATGTTGAACAGGGTCATGTGATTGACCAGGAGGTGGCGCCTCGACAAAAGCGACAAAATCTTGAGGCACAAGGCTCGGCGGGCCGCACAACACAACATCTGCACCGCAGGCAGTGAGTGCCCAAAGATTGGATCGCGCCACACGTGAATGGAGAACGTCTCCAACAATCACGATCCGCTTGCCCTGAAGGGCTTCAGGCAGAGGGTGATCCGGATCGAAATGATGGGCGAGGGTATAGAGATCAAGCAATCCCTGGCTGGGATGACTATGCAGCCCATCGCCACCATTGAGCACGGCAGTGCGTTCGCCTGAACGATCTAAAGCACAAGCAAGTTGTTCGGGAACGCTGGTCGAGCTATGACGCACCACCAGAACATCAGCCCCCATCGCCACATAAGTGCGAGCTGTATCAAGCAAAGTCTCTCCTTTGCTGAGTGAACTGCTGGCTGGAGTGAAACTCTGCACATCAGCCGAAAGACGACGGGCCGCCAACTCAAAGCTGCTTCGGGTGCGCGTACTGGGCTCAAAAAACAACGTTGCCACCAAACGCCCCTGCAACGCCGGCAACTTTCGTGCACCCTTGACAGGCATGGAGCGGAAGCGATGCGCTAGCTCCAGAACAGAGCTGTAATCCTCAAGGGAGAAGCTGGCCAGATCAAGGATGTGTCGATGGGACCAGCCGGTCATTGGCCATCACTGACAACAGGAGCAAGAGCCCAGGCTTGTTGCAAAGGCGGCGTGCGATCTCCCTTGGCACGGCGACTAATGCTGCGACAGTTCTTGAGATACCAACGCCAAGGAATGTCTTGTCCTTGAGAGATACCGATCCTGGTTGTGCTCACAATCGTTGGCGTACCGAAATCAGCTGGCCTAGGTGCCAGCCACACGTCATTCTCTCCTGTGACGGCTGCCCTGTCATGGGAGCGATCCAAACCAAAACGACGCGCCAATAAAGCGGGACCCGCCGCGACGCGTTCCGGTTCATCCGGCAGCGCAATCGCCCTCAATAAAACACCATTGGCCCATTCAGCACGATCGGTGACCACATTCACGCAGTGGTGGATGCCATAGCTCACATACACATAAAACCGACCAGGCTCGCCAAACAGCGTTTCGTTCTGCGGCGAACGCCTGCGACAGCCGTGGCAGGCAGGCTCATCCTGTGAATACGCCTCCGTTTCCACAATCACGCCCCAAAGCAGGCTTCCGTCTTCTTGGCGTTTCACCAACCTGCAGCCAATCAGCTCGGGGCCCACCACCTCTGCAGGTCGCTCATAGAAACTCAGCGGTAACGCCTCCATACCTTCCAGGGTGGCTTGTTTTCTGGCTTATGACAGCAATACAAGCGTTGAGGCATCAATCTCAGCGCGACATCAAACAAGAAACTTCTTCTTATAAGAAATTCCCTTAAGCGAAGACAACACGCTTGATTCCGCTTTGAGCATTGGATAACGCCCAATTAACGAGACAGGTTGCCCTTTGGGACGCAAATGCCACTGACTGGAATTTTCCTTGATGACTTCAACATCAGCCTGACAGCCATCTAAGAACAATTTCAACCCGCCCGCACCCAAATCCTCATCAAACTCCAGATCAATCGACTCTAAACAAACAAAAGATCTCAAATCAAAAACTACAGACTCGAGCATATCTATATCGTCATCCCATGAGATACGACCAAATACCAATTCCCCTTTTCTCAAAGAATAACTACAGCCCACATTTCCCAAAATCAATTGGGGACAAACGTCTAGCTCAGCAGTGGAATATAGAGCACTAGCCGCTCCATACATCCTCTCAAACAGAAGCAAGTGAATTTCCCGCCTCGAGCCATTGTCTTCAGAATAAAGATGGAAACCATCCGACAAATAAGAAGTGTCAGTAGACAGAGTCTCTTCATTGAAAGATAGATCATGCAGCGAAAAATAGACAAGACCCCTTTGCCTACACAACTCGAATAGTCTGGTATGAAGGCATTTTGCGGCATAATTCCTTTCTCGGTCGCTGCCAAAAGAATTTCTATCGCCGCCAGCTCCATAACCGCCGTATATCACCACCTGGAGACCGTAAGAGGCAATCTCGCTCGCAAAAGCAATATATCTAGAAACAACATCTTCCACGCATGCCTCAATAGAGAGACCCTGCTGATAGCAATATCTAAGGATATTGACGCGGACATCGACTTCTCCAAAGCAGAGCATCACAGCCTCTTCACCAGAATTCATCCGCCTAACACGATTTAAGACTTGCCGCCGCCCACCGGTGGAAGAGTTTTCCTTGACCAGGTTATAAGCAGTGGATGCTCCGACATAATTCACTTCAATCTCGTCTCGATCCTCAAAAAGCTGCACATGAGAGTCGCCAAAAGCAACAATTCGCGAGACGCCCATTAACTCCAAGCTTTTATCAAGCAAGCAAGCCGAATAGGAGAAATCTTGATGCATCTTTCCACTTAAATTTCCTCTGATAACTTCAAACAAAAAGAAGATCGCATCTGTATTAGATGGCGACTGCTGAATCACTTGGAAGTAATAGTCAATTGCCTCTTCTGACTTCCCACTCTTAATAAAACACCAGCCCAATCCAGCAATTGAATTCATATGCTGACTATCGACCAACAACACACGCTTATAAAGAGAAATCGCTTCATCAAAACTCTCTATCCGACTTAGCTCGCCTGCAAGCCGGGAAAGTGCGTCAATAAAATCAGGCTTTACCTCGATTGCCTTGTAAAAACTTTCAATAGCCCCCTCATCATCTCCCAACTCCTTCAATACATTCCCTAACACCAAATAAGCATTTGCAAAATCTGGCTTCAACTCGATTGCCTTCCGATAACTCGCAATCGCTTCCTCAACCTTTCCCTCTTCTTTCAATACAAACCCTAACCCCAAATAGGCATACACAAAATCGGACTTCAACTCGATTGCCTTCTGATAACTCCCAATCGCGGCCTCGGCATCTCCCAACTCTCTGAAAACATTGCCTAACCCCATATACGCAATTACAAAGCCAGGCTTCACTTCGATCGCCTTTCGATAACTCCCAATCGCGGCCTCGGCATCTCCCAACTCTCTGAAGACATTGCCTAATCCCAAATAAGCATCCACATAATCAGACTTCAACTCGATTGCCTTTCGATAACTCCCAATTGCTTCCTCTAACTCTCCCTTTTCCTTCAATACATTCCCTAATCCCAAATAAGCATCCACATAATCAGACTTCAACTCGATTGCCTTTCGATAACTCCCAATTGCTTCCTCTAACTCTCCCTTTTCCTTCAATACATTCCCTAATCCCAAATAAGCATCCACATAATCAGACTTCAACTCGATTGCCTTTCGATAACTCCCAATTGCTTCCTCTAACTCTCCCTTTTCCTTCAATACATTCCCTAATCCCAAATAAGCATCCACAAAATCAGACTTCAACTCGATTGCCTTTCGATAACTCCCAATCGCCTCCTCTACCTCTCCCACTTCTTTCAATGAGTTGGCGTAATTAAAGATCAGCTCTGGAGAATTAGGAGCCAAAGGCAGAGCAAGCTGATATTGCTTTATTGCCGCAGAATGCTCTACCTTCCTTGACAATAAATTTCCATAGTTAATTCGCAAATTTACATCACTGGGAGTCTTTTGAATTGCTTTAACAAACAAGTCTTCAGCTTCATCCAACTCACTCTCGTCAGTGAGCAGTGCCCCCAAGTTGGAAGCTGCTTCAGCAAGACCAGGATTCAGCTCCAACGTTTTGCGGTATGCCTGCATTGCTTCTTTATTTTTCTCCATCACCCTTAAAGCATTCCCAAAACAAAACCATGCTTCAGGAATCTGCTGATTTCTTTTCAAAGACTCCTGAAAGACAAAAGCAGCATTCTCATGCTGACCAGCAATCGCAAGAATCTTGCCTAGATTAAGAAAGGCAATCGGATTACTAGCATCTTCTCGAATAGAAGCCTGGATTAAATCAACAGCCTGTTCCAGCTGTCCACGATCTTTATAAATGCATCCCAAGAGATGCAGTGCATTTGGCTCCTTAGGATTCACTGCAAGAATCTGCTTAAAAATAGCCTCAGCACCATCAAGATCTTTACCCTGATATGCCTCCACTGCTGCCTCCAGTAGCTGCATGACCTCCTCTTGATTCACCAGCCATCTCTCTCTTTTGCCAGTTTACTGCAACTTATTGCCTCGCTTCACTGCCTCAAGATACCTAGTGTTTCTTGCCATCAAATACTCGTCCGCAAATGCATACGGCGCTTGCTGCTGGATCTCCTTCACCTGAGCTTCTGGTTTTCGGTTATTGATCTTCAGCATCCTGACACCTTCAGCGAATAACGGCTGATTCCGTCAGCTTGGAGTGATACGCCAGCAACGCTTGCTTGTAGCCACCTGACTTACTCATCTTTGTCTTTTTCATCATCTCTTCCTCCAAGTATTGGAAGAAGGACTTCTCTCTTGGATTAAAGGAGGTATTGCTTGTTGGTGTTTTTAGCATTGTCTTCAGCGTTGATTGACTAATGAAGCCTTATTGAAATCAGCCTGGCGGTAGCACAGAGAAGCTCTCTGAGATGTCAAGCAGCATCACATTTAGGAAGTGCTTTTCTTATCCCTTGAGCAAAATCTCATCAGACTTGATCCTGTATCTATTTAGGCTCTATAGAATTTCCACAGAGGTTTAGATCTCTCAGAGCCTCTTCCGCATCTCCCCAAAGCTCTTAGAGATTTTAATTCTCAAAGGGCACATTCTACCTATAAGAGTTTTAGCAATTTTCTATTCAATGCTCAGAGATTCCTGACACTCTGAGAACCTTTTCTTCTCTCCAAGATACAGATGAACAGGTATCAACTTCTGAGATCTTCTCCACAATTGATGATCACTTGTCCCACCTCTAGGCAAATACTGAGTCCCAGAGGGTTTCACTTCTTCCACCTCCTCCAGAGGCATCTAGGATAATGTCTCAGCATCTGCTGCTAACAGCAGGGAATCCGATACCGCTTGAGGCTCTGATCCAGGATTCCTGCCTTGCCATCACTCCAGATCCTGGTGCTCAGTGCCTGCGCTCGTGCCAACGCCACTGGGTCATCCCATCGCCCCAAGCGGTTAATGAAATGGTCCTTACCTCCCAGTCACACCCTGACCTGCAGAGCTCCGTTGTTATTTCGCAGTGACGGTGGTCTCCTCATCACAACTTCCTCTTCCCCCCCACTACGAGTGTGGCTTCCCTGCGAGTTAAAGCCAACTCACATCAAAAGCCAAGCCTTTCCCGTTTGCTTTAGCTCTCTGTAGTTCCCACCAACCCAATCCCTGCCTTCAATCTCAGCGATCCGTCACCACATTCACGCAGTGGTGGATGCCATCGCTCACAAGGTGGGTTGATTTACGGCGTTCATATCAACCACGTCTCAGAGAGCAGAATCAGCTGACCTTTCCAGCAAAGACCTAACTTTGAATGAAACACCATTAAGAGACAACAAGATACTATATTCAGCTTTCAACATCGGATAACGCCCAACGAATCGACTTGAGAGATCTGCCGGAGTCCAGCGCCACTTACAGGGAGCCTCTTGGACTACATCAACAGCAATAGCACGTCCATCCAGGACAAAATTCACCGCGTCAACATCCAGCTCATCAGCAAATAATAAAATCACTGAATCAAAGCTAATAAATGCATTTAAATCGAATACAATTGAGTGCAAGAAATCAACCTCGGACTCCCAAACGAGTACTTCACCATCAAGAGAGCCTTTGACCACCATTCCATCACACCCGACATTCCCTAGCACGAGCTGGGCAGATGGTCGTTCTTCCAAAGCTCCCGCAAATTTCTTGGCAACCCGAGACATTCGCTCAAGCAAAAGCAACTGGACTTCTCTCAGAGCATTTCCATCTGAATAAAGATGGAAATCATCAACTAGGAAACGCGAATCAGTCTTAAGAGAAGCAGAATCAAAAAAACAATCATGAAGTGAAAAATAGATAATTCCTTTTTTCTTGCATGCCTCATCTAATGTCCTATTCAAATAATCAGCAGCATAATTACGCTCCGCCTCAGAGCCAAAAGCAATTCTGTCGGAGCCAGAACCATATCCTCCATAAACAAGCACTTTAAAACCCTGAGAAATGATCTCATCAGCAAACTCAAGATATCGAGATACCACATTAGACACACAGACTTGAATTGAAAGATTATGTCTATAGCAATACTTCAGGATATTAGCCCGTATATCAACTTCTCCAAAACAAAGCAAAACTGCTTCATCCTTTGGATCCATTCGCTTTGTCCGATTAAGCACCCGCTGACGCCCACCTGTTGACGTATCCTTCTTGATCAAATTATAAGCAGTCGATGCTCCAACATGATTGACTTCAATATCTTTAATATCTTCAAAGAGTAGAACATGCGAATCGCCAAAGGCAACTATCCTTGAAACACTTAGAGTGTTCAGAACATCACCAAGGAACTGTTCAGTATAAGAGAATTCTTTTACTAACTTTTTCTGGAGGCGTCCTTTGAAGCTCTCAAACAAGAAAAAGAATGCGTCCGTATTGATAGAAGTCTTTCGTAGCAAAGACGCGTAATAAACAATCGCCTGCTGATGCCTATCAGCCCTCAAGAAAGTCCAGCCCAAGCCAGCAATAGAGTTGACATGCTCATCATCAACATCAAGTGCTCGTTGATAAAGGGAGATGGCTTGTTCATATTCACAATTCTCGGATAAAATTCCAGCCATCTCAGAAAGAGCATTCACGAAGTCTGGATTCAGCTCTATTGCCTTGTGATAATTCATAATCGCTGCCTCAAAGTCTCTCCCCTCTTTCAATAGATTCCCTAAATTGAAATATGCTTCGGCAAAATCAGGTTTAAACTCAATCGCCTTCCGGCAACTTCCAATCGCTTCTTCTAACTCTCCCTCCTCTTTAAACAGATTCCCTAAATTCAAATACGCTTCCGCAAAATCAGATTTTAACTCAATAGCCTTCCGGTAACTTCCAATCGCTTCCTCTAACTCTCCCTCCTCTTTAAACAGATTCCCTAAGTTCAAATACGCTTCCGCAAAATCTGGCTTGACCTCTATCGCCCTCCGATAACTCTCACTTGCCCCTAATGTATCACCTAGCATTCTATAAGCATTTCCCGCCTCATACAAGACTGAGGAGTCAATAGGATTTAGTTTCAGAGCTATTTGGTAACAAGCCAATGCTTCATCCCATGACTCCATATCTCTAAGAACATTCCCTAGATTAAACTGAGCTCCAATATCTCCAGGTTTTACTATGACAGCAGCTGCAAGAAGATTCCTCGCTTCGTCTAGCATTTCCTTGCTTCTCAGAATACAGCCTAAGAAGTTAAGTGCATAAAAGTTTTTCGCATCAACTGCCAACACATCTCTATAAATCGCTTCGGCTTTATCCAGCTCTCCCTGGTTATGAAATGAAACCGCTGCCTGGAGTTTCTGAAAAAGCTCCTCTTGATTCACCATACTTCTCTAGCTGTAATCTAATTTTACAGCAACTTCTTGACTCGCAGCACTGCTAAGAAGTCTCTTGCGGCTAAAGCCAAAAGATATTCCTCCACCGAAGCAAAGTGGGTGAGCTGCAAAAGCTCCTACATCTGAGCCTCAAGTTTTATATAATTAATCTTTAACTTTTGATTCGACTATGCCTCATCACATTTGATTAAATCAGCCTGTAATACTACTCCAGGAATGCCTTCTTATAACAAGCTAACTTACTCATCTTGGTCTTTCTCTTCAGCTCATTCTCAACTGATGGAAAAATGACTTTACTCTTTGATTAAAAGAGATATTGCTGGCTGAAATCTTAAGCATTTTCTTCATAAGTATATTGATAAACACAACTTTATGTGAAATTGATTGGAAGCATAAGCTTGAGCAAGCTGAGAGAACAAGCCCACCAACTCCGCTGGTATCTCATAAAGGCTCAGCTTAAGTCCACCCATAACACTAACTCAGGTTTAAATTCAAGCTTGTAGAAAATAAAGACTCCACTTTCTTCCGCCTACTGCTAACCATATTCCATCAACTCAATCACCAAAATCTTCGCTCACTATCGCCATCGCGTATGCCATTCGCGTATCTAAACCTCACCGCAAGCTGATGCAAGTCCACTGGGACTTGATTGAGCCTGATATCAAGCATCACCAGAAGCTGTTGTTATCCTGGCGATAGTCTTTTCCTATTGCTTCTACTTCTTCTAGGAGAATTAAAAATCTGTGCCTAGTTTAAAATTAAATGTATTATCAATATCAGGTGAATGAAGAGCACTATAAATCAGCCGAGCCACTAAAGACATATAAAATTTAGAGTTTTTGGAAGGGAAAAACTTTAGCGTACCACTCAAATCATTTCCTGCAGCCATGCCATTGACGAATGATCCTGTCAATTGATCCTTAATTGACAGACGAAATTGCTCATTAACATCCCAATCTATTGCAGCTCCGATTGTTCCAGATGGAATGATCTCTCCGCAGTATTTTTGCAAAGAAATTCCATCCGAAATGTCATCGCCTGTGCTGCAACCAGAGCCACCATCAAACCAGATGAGAGAAGGGCCTAAAGAGACTCTCAAAGATAATTTCTTATTATCTAAAACCTTATAGCCAAAACCAACGGAAAAAATATTCGTGTTTACGCCAACATCATTTAGAGCATTATAAATGTAATCCGTGGAAGCATATGTACTCCACTTGGGAGTGGATAAAGATCTGTCATAGCGAATAGAGAATGCTCCTTGATTCGTATCAATCGTTGACACACCTTCAGCATCTACACTCTTATCAAAGTCAAAGCTCGCCGAAGCATTCAACTCATGATCCTTCCCCTTGAAACGAGTGGAAGCTGAAATAGCATAGCCAAATGACAAATCATCTCCCGTATTCGATCCATCAATGCCTACGTCAACCGAGCTGAGCCATCGCGATGGAGTGGGCTCTGGTGTAATGAAAGAGGTATCAATTTCAATACGACCAAAATAAGGGCTAAGAAGGACTTTTACCTTATTGCTACTTTCCTCTGGCAAGTATTCGCCACTGACCACATCTCCGTTAATCAGTTTATATGTAAGATTTTCAGCTTGTGCATATTGAGGGACAATCATTGCACCAACAGAAATAAATGCACAAAGACTCTTGGCAAAGGAGGTTGGGAGCAAGGTCAAAAACAGTTAAACAATTATCATTTAATACTACACCAATAACCACTGCCACAGATTTTAAAAGTTCAAGGCTGAACTACTATGGACTCTGCTCGCCATCCAAAAGTAGATACCTCTCGGCCAGCAAATAATATTAGATGATAAACAGAAAGAGGCACAAAGATAATTGAGACTCCTAACGCATAGAGCTTTTCAGGAAAATGATAAAGCGAAGTGAAAACAATATCATTTCTGCCACTGATGCTCTTATGTTCTTGCCAAACACGATATTTTAAAATATAACAAATGAATTAAATAACGTTAAGACAAGGAAATATAGAAGGAGATGGCTAATCATCAAAAGACCTCGAAGGCGCTAAAGGCAAAGCTCTATCCTTCCTCTATAGATCTTGGCGCAACAGGATCACTAATGCACTAATATTTTCCTTGTTGTTAAGAATATAGGATTCTACCTTAGTAAAGCGGCATAATTGATTGGTCTATATTCTAGAAATCAGATTTTCGAACAGAAGTCAATGAATGAAAAGTCAGAGTCAAATGATCTTCAATCTGTGCTAGACAAACAAGCCGATTATGCTTTCTCTCTATTTCAAGAAGGCAGGATAAAAGAAGCGGAAGAAATCTATACCAGACTTATTAAGGGTGGCACCAATAATCACCTGACCTATGGAAACCTTGGCATTATTTATGGAATAGAAGGTCGATGGCAAGAATTAATTGCTATGCTAGAAAAAGCACTCAAGCTAGAGCCCAACTATTTTGATGCTCATAATTACATCGGTATTGCTCTTAAGAGGTTAGGCCACTTACAGGCAGCTGTTGAATCATTTCAGAAAGCGCTAAGCATCAATCCAAGCTGCCCTAAAGCAAATTATAATTTAGGCAATGCTCTATTAGAAGAAGGTAAACTAAATGCTGCAATCGCATTTTTAAAAACAGCAGTTGATTTTAAACCTGACTTCCCAGAAGCACACTATAATCTTGGCATCACCTATCTTGCGCTTAACAACATAGAAGCTGCTATTAACTATTTCAATAACTCACTTCATTTAAAAACAGATTTTCCAGAAGCGCACAATAGTCTTGGACTCGCTCTTAAGGCCAAAGGAGAAAAAAATCTTGCTATTAACTCCTTCGCACAAGCCCTAGAAATTAAACCAGATTTCCCTGAAGCTTACTGCAATTTGGGCTCTATTTACCTAAATCAAGGCAATATAGAAACTGCTATTAATTATTTCAACAAAGCACTTCTCTTAAAAGGGAGCAATCCAGAGGCTCTCAATAATATTGGCCTCGCCTTCAAAGCAAAAGGTGAAATAAATAATGCTATAAATTCATGGATGAAAGCACTTGAAATCAAAACAGACTTCCCCGAAGCTTATTATAATTTGGGCTCTATTTATCTAGACCAAGGCAATATAGAAACTGCCATCAATTATTTTAAGAAAGCACTTCTCTTAAAAGAGAACTATCCAGAAGCTCTCAATAATCTCGGAAATTCTCTCCAAGCAAAAGGTGAGCTAGATGCTGCAATTGAGTCTTATAAAAAAGCGCTTAATCTTAAACCAAACTACCGAGAGCCTCAAAATAATCTGGGTTGTGTCTACAGAGCCCAAGGTGATCTTGAAAATTCTATACTCATATTCAAAAAAGCTCTTGCACTAGATCCTGATAATCCTGAAATATTATCAAACCTAGGTACGGCCCTTGAAGAAAAAGGTGATCTCGAAGCCGCCATTTCTTCATTTAAGAAATCCATCAGCAGAAACAGTAATTATCCAGCTGCTCATTACAACCTATCTTTATCCCTCCTATCTAAAGGAGATTATCCTAATGGTTGGCAGCAACATGAATGGCGCTGGAAGAATTGGGAAAAGAATGGAGACAATGGAGGAGGAATAGCGAAGAATAGGCCCACCTGGGTACCTGGAATGCAAGGAAGTATTTTGCTTTGGCCAGAGCAAGGCATTGGAGACGAAATTCTTTTTGCTTCTATGATTCCAGATATTTATAAAGCCTGTGACAGGCTAATTGTTCAGGCAGATAAGCGACTTCTGCCTTTATTTAGTCGTTCCTTCCCTAAAGATATTGAATACAGAGAAAGAGGTGAGATCATTCCTGAAAGTGATTACGATTACCATATCCCAATGGGTTCTGCTCCACAATTCTTTCGGCCATCCGCTGACAGCTTCAAACTATCTTCAAAAGGCTACCTTAAAGAAGATACTGCAAAGGCGCGGGAATTTAGATTGAAATTGCTGGATAATAAGTTTGACCATTTAATAGGCCTTAGTTGGCACTCTACAGCAAAAAGATCCCTTGCTAAGCAGAAAAATATAAGCCTGGAAGAAATTGCCATAGCCACTTATAGTCCGAAAAATAGATTGATAAATCTACAATACGGAAGAGTTGATGATGAAATCAATAACCTCGCCAGAGTGAACGGCATTGAAATTTACAACAACAAAGAGCTCGATCTCTATAATGATCTTGACGGCCTAGCTGCTTTAATTTGTGCTTGTGATGAAGTGGTATGCATAGACAATGTCACTGTAAATCTGGCTGGAGCACTGGGGAAAGCAACAAAATTACTTCTGCCTTTTAGCTCCGACTGGCGCTGGGGCTGCACAGGAAATCAATGCGATTGGTATGAAAGCATAGCGATTTATCGACAAAAAGAAATTGGCAACTGGCAAGATGTTCTTGCAAAGATTTAATCTTTAACTTGTAGGCATCTAAAGCTTATGTCGAACATGAAAGAATAAATTTCCAATCAATTTATTCTTCATTTTTTATTTTCCCACTATCTTTTTCTCTCCATCAAGCCACATATACACTATTAAGCAAAGACATCTTAGATCCTCTTAGGGAGTATCCATTCATTGTTCTAAGTCTTCATGACCGTAGAATATTGATATTGCGCCACAGAGTGATCGTAAGAACCAATTAGGCTGCAAGGAACACATCCTTCCTACTGCCACATTGATAATCAGGAAGAGATTATCGCTCCTATTGAGCATTCATAACAGACTCCCCTCCCCATCATGTCCTCCACCCTGCCCGGCGCCGTCAGCAGCGTCGA
Source organism: Prochlorococcus sp. MIT 1306 (assembly GCF_047304515.1). Taxonomy (NCBI): domain Bacteria; kingdom Bacillati; phylum Cyanobacteriota; class Cyanophyceae; order Synechococcales; family Prochlorococcaceae; genus Prochlorococcus; species Prochlorococcus sp. MIT 1306. The sequence goes on from NZ_CP138959.1 coordinate 1,797,304, forward strand.
CTCCATTCGCCTAGCCCTGCGTAGCTGGCCAGAAGTGAACGACTATCTGAACCATTGCAAAGGCGTGATCCTGCCACTTGGCTCCACCGAACAACATGGACCCACTGGCGCAATTGGCACCGATGCACTCACCGCTGAAGCAGTAGCTCTTGAAGTCGGCCGTCGCACAGGGGTGCTTGTCACACCGACCCAAGCCTTCGGGATGGCTGAACATCATCTCGGTTTCGCCGGAACGATGAGCTTAAAACCCGCCACTTTGCTCGCATTGATCCACGATCTCGTGATATCCCTTGCAAACCATGGCTTCGAGCGAATCTTTGTGATCAACGGGCATGGCGGCAATATCGCCACCACTAAAGCCGCCTTTGCCCAGGCCTACAGCAGCGCCATCAGCAACGACCTACCCGTGGCATCCAAACTGCGATGCAAGCTGGCCAACTGGTTTTTGGCGGGCTCTGTCTTTCGAGCAGCCAGAGAGTTATATGGCGATCAAGAAGGCCAGCACGCCACTCCCAGCGAAATTGCTCTCACCTTGCACATAGAACCCAGTCTGCTCAGCAAACAACGGCCTCTACCGGAGCCAGCCCCTGCAGGACCGATCCACGGCCCGGAGGATTTCCGCCGACGGCATCCGGATGGCCGCATGGGATCCAACCCCTACCTCGCTAAGCCAGAGCATGGTGCCTCATTGCTAGAGACAGCGGCTACCGCGTTGAGCGAAGATCTAACAAACTTCCTTACCGCAGCATGAGCAAGATCACCGCCAAAGACGTACGCAAAGTGGCCCAGCTAGCTCGCCTAGACCTGCCAGATGATCAGATCGCGACCTATACAGAGCAGCTAGAGAAAATCCTTGCTTACGTGGCCCAGCTTGAAAAAATTGATACCACGAACGTAAAGCCCACCACGCGAGCAGTAGAAGTGGTGAATGTGACGCGTACTGACGAGGTGACTGCGACACCAGTACGCGAAGAACTTCTAAATCTTGCTCCTCAACGCGAAGGCGACTTCTTCAGAGTGCCAAAAATTTTGGCCGAATAATCAACGTTTCTTGGGTTCTGGCAAGACAGCAGTGCGATGCAACAAACCAATCCAACGTCGCCGCCAGCGGCGACTGGGTATCAATTTGGCTAGTGGGCGCATCTTGCTACGACGTGCTGTGTGGCTACGGACACCCAAAACGATGTCATAGAGAAAATTAAACCCATCGGCTCTACTTTCAAAAAATCCGAGCCGCTGAGGTGATCCCCTGGCATCCAATAGAGGTTTTGTTGCTTCGTAGGCCGGCTTATACTCAAACCAGGGAATAGACGGCCATAAATGATGAACAAGATGATAATTCTGACCCATAATTAACCAATTCATCATCCTGCTTGGATACACTCTGGCGTTATGCCAACGGTCCCGTGCAGTAAAGGGACGATGGGGCAAATAGTCAAAGAAAAGGCCCAGGGTGACCCCAACCATTAAGGCAGGGCCAAACCAACAATTATAAATAAAATTCATGAAGTCAAAATGAAGACCAGCGATCACAATGGAAACAAAAAAACCGCGCTCAAGCCCCCACTGCATTAGCTCAAAGCGGCGCCATAAACGTCGTTGAAAAAAGAAATATTCATGATAGAAAAACCGCGGCGCAATCAACCAAAGCGGGCCAAAAGTGCTGACAATGTGATCCGGATCATTGTTGGGATCATTCACATGTGAGTGATGCTGAAGGTGCACTCTTGTGAACACAGGAAAACTAAAGCCCAGCAAAATTGCTGAACCATGACCCATGAACTGATTAATCCAAGGATTCGGATGAGCCGCCTTATGACAAGCGTCATGAATCACAGTGCCTTCCATATGCAAGGCGAAGAACGCCAATGCCACCAGAACTTGTAAAGGCCAATCACCAAAACACCACTGCCAAATCGTTAGCGCCGCCAAGCCATAACCGCCCAGGAACAATCCCACCGTGGGATTCCAAGGGGAAGGCGGATCGAGGTACTCCTTCGGCACCGTTAGCTGTTGAGAGGCCGACTTGGAGCTGGCTTCAGCCTCAACAGGATCCGGGTTGGAGAGTACCTGAGTCATCAAATGGAAACATACCCCCTGATCAAACCAAGGGCTTTAAAAAGGATGCCCACCGGGGGACTTGAACCCCCACGACCTAAGCCACTGGTACCTAAAACCAGCGCGTCTACCAATTCCGCCAGATGGGCACGTACTGAACTCTAAACACCACTCCAGAATGGGCCTACACCGTTGTGCCAAAGATGCTGGCCACCCTCCTCGGAGAGTTCTCTCTCCTGTTCGGCCTGGCAGTACTCCTGCTACCGCTGCTTGCCACTGAACTCAGTCGCCCCCGTGACGGGCTGTGGGGAGCTGTGGTGCTCATGCTGGGGCTGGGGCTGATCACCAGCAGCGACCGCTTGCAGGGGACCCCAATGCTGGCAGTGATCTGTGGCGCACTACTCGTGAGCAGGCTCGGGGTGGAAGTCGCCCAAAACCGCTGGCAACAACTTAGTGCGGATGATCAGCAAGGGCTGATTTCTCGGGAACGATGGACCACCAGCCTCAAGCAACTAGGAGCCTCTATCGCAAACCTGGGCAGCACCCTCAAGGGATTGATGGAACGGGTGCGGCCTGAACCAAAAGCAGACCAAGACTCAGCTTTATCCAACGAGATCACATCAGCGGAGGGATCTGAACCCAGCCCTGAATCAGGAGAAAGCCCTGAGCCACTCACCACTGAGAGTTTCAAACAACTGTTGACCTCACTGGCAAGCATCGGTGACAAGCTCAACGGGTTGATCGAACGGGTGCGCCCAAAAGCAAACGCAAGCAATAAGAAATGGGTGCGGCCTGAACCAACCGCAGACCAAAACTCAGCACCAGCTGTTGAGCAACAGCCATCTACAAACCAACCTTCATCAGCAAATCAACAAGCCGCGGATATTCCCCCAGCAGTGTCAACCGAGGCGGCACCAGCCGATCAAGCAAAAACCAACTCTGAACTTAAAGAAAGTTCTACGGCTCAAGCCAATACCAGCCTCAAGACATCGGTAGCCCCCAAGCAGACCGCTGAGCAACAATCAGAAGATCAGCAACCCGCTGAGAACAAACAAGCTGTTGAAGTTGGCAGAACTGACTCCCCAAAAGACTCAACACACCCTGAAGCAAAGGTTCAAGAACGCCAAGAGACGAAAGCAAGCCAGCTGCAGACTTCAACGCCACAGCAAACTTTTGACCAACCGCCAACTGAAACTCAACAACCAACTGAGACTCAACAGCCATCTCAAGCCCAACAGCCCAAAGACATCCTCCAGGCGGGTCCCGCCAAGGCCCCAACAGATAGCGAGCCAAAAACAACTTCAGACCCTGAAGACATTCAAGAGACACCAGCGGTAAAAACTGAATCGAAACAGCCTTCCATTGATAATCTCTCCTGCTGCAGTGACACCGTGACCCAGGAAAAACACCCGGAGGGTGTTGCACGAACCTCCTACAAGGACACTCTCAACCTCTTGCAAACCAGCTTTGGCATGCGCGCCAATGCAAACCAACGAGAACCAGAGTTACAAGAGTTCTGGAAGCAACAAGGTATTGATTTACAGCTTGGTCTGAACAATCAGGGCCAAAACTTCACCCTTCATGACGGGCCGCCCTACGCCAATGGAGCCCTGCATATGGGCCATGCCCTCAACAAGGTGCTGAAAGACATCATCAACAAGCATCAAATCCTGCGTGGCCGTCAAGTGCGTTTCGTGCCCGGTTGGGACTGCCACGGCCTTCCGATCGAACTGAAGGTGTTGCAGAACCTCAATCAAGAGCAGCGCGAAGCACTCACACCACTGAAATTGCGCAAGAAAGCCGCAGCCTTTGCACGCAAGCAAGTGGACAGCCAAATGGCAGGCTTCCGCCGCTGGGGCGTCTGGGCCGACTGGGAGCATCCCTACCTAACACTCCAGAAGGAATACGAAGCCGCCCAAATCCAAGTGTTCGGCACGATGTTTCAGAAGGGATACATCTATCGGGGACTCAAGCCGGTGCACTGGAGTCCCAGCTCCCGTACAGCCCTTGCTGAAGCGGAGTTGGAATATCCAGACGGTCACACCAGCCCAAGTGTCTACGCTGCTTTCCCAGCAGCGAAGCTGCCCGAGAGCTTGCGCACATCTCTTAGCAATCAGGGCCTGGAGCTGCCGAAAAACGGCCTAGAACTCGGCCAGGCTCTTCAAATTGCAATCTGGACCACCACTCCCTGGACTCTTCCCGCCAACCTTGCGGTTTCGGTCAACGAGAAACTCAACTACTCCTTTGCAGTTGACAACCAAGGTCGACTACTACTAGTGGCCACTGAGTTGTTGCCATCGTTACGCGACACCCTCGCGCTGGAACTCACAGCTCGCGCCACTGTCAAGGGAGCCCTTCTTGCAGGTCTCATCTACAAACACCCACTACTGGATCGAGACGGTCCGATCGTGATCGGCGGTGAGTACATCACCACCGAATCGGGAACTGGTCTTGTGCACACGGCCCCAGGCCATGGTGTCGACGACTTCAACACAGGCCAAAAGAACGACCTGGGCATGCTCTGCCCAGTAGACGAAAGCGGAACAATGACAAGCGAGGCGGGTCCATTCGCTGGCCTCAACGTGCTCAAAGACGCCAACCCCACCATCATTGCGGCACTTAAGGAAAGAGGTGCTCTGCTGAAGCACGAACCCTATTCCCACCGCTACCCCTATGACTGGCGAACAAAGAAACCCACCATTTTTCGTGCCACAGAGCAATGGTTTGCCTCTGTCGAAGGCTTCCGCAATGAAGCATTGACAGCCATCAACAGCGTTGAGTGGCTACCAGCCTCGGGCCGCAATCGCATGGAAGCGATGGTGCGAGAACGGGGCGACTGGTGTATTTCCAGGCAACGCACTTGGGGCGTGCCGATTCCAGTGTTCTACGAGAGAGAAGGCAATGAGGTGCTGTTGAACGACGAGACCCTTGCTCATGTCAAGGCCCTGATCACAGAACATGGTGCCGACGTGTGGTGGGAACGCAACGAAGTCGAGCTGTTGCCACCGGCCTATGCCGCAGAAGCTGAACGATGGCGCAAAGGAACCGACACGATGGACGTATGGTTTGACTCGGGCTCGAGTTGGGCGGCTGTTGCTAGTCAACAAGATGGCCTCGCCTACCCTGCCGAGCTGTACCTAGAAGGCTCTGACCAACACAGGGGCTGGTTTCAGTCTTCTTTGCTGACCTCCGTAGCCATCAACAGCCAAGCTCCCTATCGGCAGGTGCTCACCCATGGCTTCGCCCTCGATGAAAAGGGCCGAAAAATGAGCAAATCGCTAGGGAATGTCGTCGATCCAGCGGTGATTATCGACGGTGGCAAAAACCAGAAACAAGAACCTCCCTACGGCGCCGACGTTCTGCGCCTATGGGTGAGCTCTGTGGATTACTCCGCCGATGTTCCGATCGGAGCCAGCATTCTGCGTCAGATCTCAGATGTGTATCGCAAGGTGCGTAACACGTCCCGCTATCTGCTGGGAAACCTGCACGACTTCGATCCCGAGCGCGATGCGATTGCCGTGTCAGAGCTACCCCTACTCGATCGCTGGATGCTGCAACGCACAGCTGAGGTCATGGATGAGATCTCAACGGCCTTTAATCGCTACGAGTTCTATCGCTTCTTCCAGTTACTCCAGAGCTACTGCGTGGTCGACCTATCGAACTTCTACCTCGATATTGCCAAGGACCGGCTCTATGTGAGCTCACCATCCGAGCGTCGCCGACGGAGCTGTCAAACGGTGATGGCTCTCATTATTGAGCGTCTAGCTGGGGCCATTTCCCCGGTGTTATGTCATATGGCCGAAGACATCTGGCAGAACCTGCCCTACTCCGTAGCGGAAGACTCTGTCTTTCGTAGGGGATGGCCCACGGTCCCAGAGACCTGGCGAGACCCCTCAATGATGGCGCCAATGCACCAGCTACGTGAACTGCGCAGCGCCGTGAACCGCGTTCTAGAAGACTGCCGAAGCCAAGGGGAGCTGGGTGCAGCACTTGAAGCAGCTGTCCGCTTGGAAGCACACAGCGAAGCGCTCCAGGAAGCACTCGACTGGCTCAGGCAACAAGGAGATCCCGATGTGGATGGATTGCGCGACTGGTTGCTGGTGTCTCACTTACAAGTAGGTGGTGAACCATGGGCAGAACTACTGGCAAGTCAGGACAACGCCTTGGCTACGATCGAGGTAGCCAGAGCTCGCGGTAGCAAATGCGAACGTTGTTGGCACTACGAAACTGATGTCGGCCAACACACGACACATCCCACCCTTTGCGGTCGCTGCGTGGGCGTGCTCGAACATCAATAAAAGGGGGGGGCTCCACGACATCCCCCCATCCATCACAACCATGTCACCACCAATTCCATCAGCACTGAGCCTCTGCCTAATTAGCGATATCCAGAGGCTTATCCAAGTCAATGCGGTGATGACATCAACTCATCAGAAGCACATACTTATCCAGAACGGCAGTCATTGAACATTCTGCTTGAACAAGCAAAACTAAAAGCATCGAAAGGGAGCCCAAAAATCATTCAATCGAGCAATGGATTCAATGATCAATCCTCCATCAAAAAGCTCCGGCAGCAGAATCCGGTAATGGCAGAGGGTCAACGTCAGGCAAGCCAGATAAGAAAGACTTCTCTTCTTTGCTGGCCTGCTCTAAAAGGCCTGCATTCGAATTTGTATTAGCCTCTGCGGAAGGTGATCCACAGATAACCGCAGCAATACAAATTGCAGCAATCAGAGTAAAGAACTTGTCGGTAATCAGCTCAGCTTTGTCGAATGTCATTGTCCTGATTTGGTTGTGAGGACAACCTGTCCTCGATGCACATAGCTTCTCCGCAAGTTCTCTGTGTTGTGTTGACGCGCCGCAAGACCTGAGGTGATTTTGCTCACAGCTCCTCTATCGCATCAAAGGCAATAGGGTCAGAATTCACCAGCAACCCGACCCTGACGGGGAAGTCGCACCAGAAGCCACTGCAGCAAGCCCACGACATAAGCCACCAAGGCCACATAACCAATAAATGCGGCGACCGCTTCGGTCCACTGTCCACCGAAAACGAAATCGAACAGTCGCTCCGCAACCCGATGCAACCCGTGCGGAGCCTCAAACCAGACGCGACAATTAGCCCCTGCAACGTCCTTCATGCAAGCAAGACTGGTTGACGCCATAGCCGCCGCCATTAGACCGAATCCGCTCAGAGCCCAGCGCCAAATACGCACCGTTAATGGCAGAGGCCGCCAGGGAGGTAAATCGGCAAGCTCCTCATTAAGGTCGACCCAAAACCAAACTGAAGCCACCATCAACAAGGGGGCCAAGAAGGTCGTCAGATAACCAATAGGCCTTTGATCGGTCAGCAACAGCACGCTGATGGCTAGCAAACTGGCAATCTTCCAATAGATGGTCAGTAAACGCACCATCGAAGCCTCCCGACGCACCGAAGCCCAGATCAACAAAACAAATGGCAGGCCCAGTGCAAACATTGCCGCAAGGCGATAGGTCAGCCAGACCAGAGTGCGATAGGGGAGTTCAGGCACTTAGGAGGTTCGTGAAGGCGTCATTATCAATGCTGGCCTGAGTTCCGTCAGTGTTGTTAGGGTCCAATTCATGGAGCCCTTCTCTCCGCTCAATTGGTTCAGACGCAGCTCATCCCAGGCCAGCTGCCGAACGGCATTGTCCAGCCAACCTTCCCTTGAGGCTGCGGTCAACGAGGTGGCGGCAGCCCTGGCGGGGGGCAGCTCGGCCGATCTAGCACTCGTCTTTGCCTCCACCCACTACGCCAGTGATCTACCGCGATTGCTGCCTTTATTGCAGCGTCGACTGAAAGCAACCCACTGGTTGGGGTGTGCCGGTGGTGGCGTGATTGGCACCACCGCTAAAGGGAATGCCTCAGAACTCGAAAAAGAACCTGCTCTCAGCATCACCATGCTGCAGCTGCCAGGAGCCATTCTCAAGCCCTTCTGCCTTGAAACCCAGTCATTACCAGACCTGGATGGACCAGCTCAGCACTGGCAAGAATGGGTTGGCGCTGATCCTTTCAATGCCCGCAGCATGTTGCTGCTTGTGGATCCCAGCTCACCCTCCATCAATGATCTCATTAGCGGCCTGGATTACGCCTACCCAACCACGACCAAACTCGGTGGCATTGCCGGCCCTCATAATGCCCCTCATGGCTCCCTTTTCTTTGACGACCGCGTCGTCATGGGCGCCGTTGGCTGCAGCTTTGGCGGCGACTGGAATCTGGAAGTCGTGGTCGCACAGGGTTGCAAACCGATTGGGCCTGTGTTCGCCATTGAACAGGTTCAAAAAAATATTCTTTTGGAGCTCAGTCACGAAAACCAGCGGGACAGTCCGATGGCCTGCCTACAACGAGTGTTAGATGATCTCTCAGAAGAAGAACGAGAGATGGTCCGGCATTCACTTTTTTTAGGAATAGAACGACGCGATCTGGTGTTGGCAGGAACCGGAGCACCTCAGCCTCAAGGAGCTTTTTTGGTGAGGAACCTGATCGGAGTAGATCCCAAGAATGGTGCCGTTGCCGTCGCCGAGCAAATAAGAGCTGGCCAGAACGTGCAATTTCAGCTGCGGGAAGCTGAGGCCTCACGGCAGGAATCTGAGCAACTGCTCGGTGCCGCAAGAGAGCGCAATACCAGCCCCCCTCTATTCGGCCTATTAATGGCTTGCCTCGGGCGAGGACATGGCCTCTACGGCGTTCCCAATGGTGATGTACACATCGCACGCAAGCTGATGGCAGAACTACCTATAGCTGGAGTGTTCTGCAACGGTGAAATCGGCCCTGCCGGAGGCGTTGGCGCTACCCACATTCACGGTTACACGGCCTGCTGGGGTTTGCTTAGGCATGACCCCTCTGCCTCGGAACCAACCAAATCGTTCTAAGTGTGCGCCAGCACGTCAATCCCCTCAGCCGTTTCTTCCAACTTCCCAGGCCACTGCCAAGCCCGGAAGAAATGTTTGCGCAATCCAGCCGCCCTCTCCATCTCGACATCGGTTGTGCTCGAGGTGGCTTCCTGTTAGGCCTGGCTCCACTTCAACCAGAGTGGAATCATGTGGGTGTTGAGATTCGGCACCCGCTTGTACTTTCAGCGGAAAGGGATCGACAAGAACTCGAACTCGACAACCTCCGCTTCTTGTTCTGCAACGTCAATGTGAGCCTTGAGGAATGGCTTGATGCCCTGCCTAGAGATCAGCTGCAATGGGTGTCTATCCAGTTCCCAGACCCCTGGTTTAAACGTCGTCATCAGAAGCGCAGGGTGCTGCAACCCTCCCTGTTAATCGCCTTAGCAACAGCTCTGCAACCAGGCCGTGAACTCTTTATCCAGAGTGATGTGCTGTCTGTTATCGAGCCGATGGTGATGCTGATTGAACAAAGCAACTGTTTCGAGCGTCCTAGAGATGATTCCCAAGCCTGGCAAAGGGCCAACCCAATGCCCGTGACGACGGAGCGAGAACGTTATGTGCTCGCTCAGGGCTTACAGGTTTACCGCAGGCTCTACCAACGCAACGACCAACAAGCTCCTGAGCTGTCCAGCCTCGAAGCTTTATGGCAACAGTTCGATAATCCCAGTGAAGAAGAACATAGCGACTGCTGATGCCTAAGACTGCGATCCCAAAGCCCCTTCTACTGCGCTGGCAGGGACGCATTCCCTCCTCTGAGGCGATGCAAATGCGCCTGCAGTGGATTGCTGGGTTGCTGTTGATGATGCTCCTAGCAACCCTGCCCATGCTGACTCGAACCGGGCTTGGACTAACAATCCTCGCGGCCGGAGCGTTATGGATCATCTGGGGCTGCGTGACACCAGCTGGCCGAATTGGAAGCATCAGTAGCTGGTTACTTGTGTTTCTCGCTATTGCATTGCTCGCCACAGGATTCTCACCCGTTCCATTGGCAGCTGCCAAAGGATTGATCAAACTCATCAGCTACCTGGGGGTGTACGCACTGATGCGACAGCTACTAGCCACCAGGAGCGACTGGTGGGATCGCCTGGTTGCTGCCCTCCTAATCGGGGAACTGATCTCTTCTGTGATCGCAATCAGGCAGCTCTATGCACCCGCGGAGGAAATGGCCCACTGGGCAGATCCCAATTCAGTGGCGGCAGGGACAGTGCGAATTTATGGTCCGCTTGGTAATCCCAACCTGCTAGCCGGCTATCTCATACCCATCCTGCCGCTGGCCTTAGTAGCCCTACTGAGATGGCAAGGCTTGGGGGCAAAGCTTTACGCGATGGTCGCTTTAGGGCTTGGCATCACCGCAACCCTATTCAGCTTCAGCCGCGGTGGATGGCTAGGCATGCTTTCCGCTCTAGCTGTGATTTTGGTGCTGCTGCTGTTGCGCAGTACCAGCCACTGGCCTCTCTTCTGGCGTCGTCTGCTGCCCCTAATCGTGATTGTTTTGGGCACAGCCATGCTGGTGATAGCCGCAACCCAGATTGAGCCCATCCGCACCCGAATCACAAGCTTGATCGCAGGACGAAGTGACAGCTCTAACAACTTCCGCATCAACGTTTGGCTATCGAGCCTTGAAATGATTCAGGCACGCCCGTGGCTTGGTATTGGCCCTGGCAACGCTGCCTTCAACAGTATCTATCCGCTCTTTCAACAGCCCAAATTCAACGCCCTAAGTGCCTACTCTGTTCCCCTGGAAATCCTTGTCGAAACCGGACTTGCTGGCCTCATTGCAAGTCTCGCTCTAGTAATCACCAGCATGCGCAAGGGCCTCGCTGGCCTCAACTCAAACAATCCGCTGGCCCTCCCCGCTCTGGCAAGCCTGGCCGCCATGGCTGGGCTTGCGGTTCATGGCATCACAGATACCATTTTTTTTCGACCTGAGGTTCAACTCGTGGGCTGGTTCTGCCTCGCCACACTGGCCCAAACACATCCAGAACAAAAGCAACTCCAACAGACAGCGTGAACGGCCTTTTGCTTGCAGGCTTTGATGCAGGCCAAACCCAAACCCGATGCCGCCTAAGCCGCTGGCATCAAAATCAGTGGTTGCCGATTACAGAGGGCCTCGGCAGCGGCGTCATTCACCTGCACGCCTCTGACGGTGAAGAACGCTTTGAGAAAGCACTGCAAAGCAGCTTCAGCAAGGCTGTCGGCAATGCTGGATTGAGCTCTGAAAAAGCTCTGATCTCTGCAGCGGCCGTCGGAGCAAGCGGAATAGAACATGACACCCCACTGCAAGAGCAAGCCCAGCAATTGCTCGCGCGTTGTCTCAACATCCCATCAAACCAATGCCTAGCAACTGGGGATGAACGCACGGCCCTGCATGGGGCCTTTCCCCAAGACGCAGGCATTGTGCTGATCAGTGGCACCGGCATGATCTGCATCGGGCGAAACGATCAAGGAAAAGAACAACGCTGTGGGGGCTGGGGTTGGCTACTTGATGAGGGTGGCTCAGCTCAAAACCTCGGACAAAAGGGGCTACAGCTCAGCCTGCGCATGGCCGATGGCCGCATCCCCGATCGACCTCTGCGCGAGAAACTCTGGCGCGCTCTCAATTGCTCATCGGCAGCAGCTATCAAAGCCCTTGTTGTGCAGCCCAGTTTCGGTGCTGCCGGGTTTGCTCAACTCGCGCCACTCGTCGTTGCAGAAGCCAAGGTAGGCGATAAGGATGCCATTGCAATCCTTGAACAATCAGCCCAGTGCATCGCCGAAGCGATCGCAGGAGTTGCCCAAAGCCTTGAGCTATCGGCTCCCAAGATCTGTGGCAACGGCGGAGCCTTTCAACATCTACAACCCTTTCGCGAGCTGATCGAGCAAGCCATAGCCAAGCGACTGCCTACTGCAAGCTGGATCAAAGGCCAGGGGGATGCCCTGGATGGTGCTCTGCAGCTTGCACTCCGCCAACTCAAACGCAACCACGATTGAGGTGTTGCTCAGCAAGGTCGGCCAACTGTGCTGTCCAGAACTCCACGGCCGCAGAATCCGCCGCTTCAATCATCACCCTTAACAACGGCTCCGTTCCACTCGCCCTTACCAAGACTCTGCCGTCTTCACCCATGGCTGCTTCTGCCGCCAAGACCGCCTCCTGCAGAGGCTCACAATGCTGCCAACCCATACGTCGTTCCAAATCAGGAACGCGCACATTGACCAATTTTTGTGGGAACGCCTGGAAACTCTGATCCAACCACTCACCAAGACTCAGCCCCCTGCCATGACAGAGGGTGGCAAGCTGCAAAGCAGTGAGTACACCATCACCACAAAGGCCATGAGCTGCTGAAAGGATATGGCCAGACTGTTCACCACCTAAAGCCGCATTGCTCTCCACCATGGCGGCATAGACATGCTGATCACCTACCGGCGTGCGTTCAAGAACCCCGCCTCTTTGCTGCCAAGCCCTCTCAAATCCGAGATTCGACATCACCGTAGCCACAAGCCTTTGTTGAGGTAAAGCCTTCTGATCCTGAAGGTCTGATCCCCAGAGGTAGAGCACATGGTCACCATCGACGACGCGACCCTGTCCATCCAAAGCCAGCATCCGATCAGCATCCCCATCAAAGGCAAAGCCCATGATCGCGCCGCGCTCAATCACAGCTCGACGCAACGGCTCGAGCTGGGTAGAACCACAACCGACATTGATGCGGCTTCCATCCGGTTCACCATGCAACACAGTGAGATCAGCCCCAAGGGCCGCAAACACCTCAGCACCACAGGCTGTTGCCGCTCCCCAGCAGAGATCAAGCACAATGGGCACGCCATCCAGGCGTTGATGCAGCACTGAGGCAAGCAGGGCATCACGATAGTGGCTAAGAAGCTCGTCGCGCTGATAAGCAGGGCCGCAACTCGTGATCGTTGGTCGACCTTTGTCACCAATGGCCTCGCCGCGAAGCCCCGCTTCGATGAGACCCTGCTTTGCTGGGCTGAGTTTGGCACCATCGGCCCCAAACACCTTGATGCCATTGTCTTCAGGTGGGTTATGACTTGCTGAAACCATCAAACCGCCTGCAGCGCCAAGCTTGCGAATTAATCCAGGCACCGCGGGGGTAGGACATAGGCCCAAGGTCCACACTTCCCGACCTGCAGCGGTTAAACCAGCCGTCAATGCCGAGGCCACCATGGCCCCACTGCTACGGGAATCCATCCCGATCAACACCGGGCCTTGATCAGGCAACACCTGACCACACCAGTAGCCCACCTGCAAAATAAACGCAGGCGTCAACAACGTTCCGACCCGACCGCGGATGCCATCTGTGCCGAAACTGGCCTGGGCCGTCCCGAGGGGAACACCTAAGGGGTCAAGAGCAGCAAAGACCATCAGGTCTCAATAGTGGACTGAAGATTAAAGGGCATGCGGCTGAGACTCAATCGAGAGGGGACATGATCGAAGACAGTCTCAACGCCAAAAGCATGGGGGCCCAGAGCAAAGTGACGAGCTCAGGCACACTTCAAGCCATAACCAAAGCCATAACCAAAGCCACAATCCATCAAGGCCGCAACTGCATTGGCCAAAGCCAGCGCAATCCCCCAACGAATCATGCCGCTTCCGCAACGGGTGCACACTCAGAGCGCTGAGCCTGAGCAAGCGGCATAAATCCTTGCGAAGACTGCATCACACATCTGGACTTCATCGCCACAGAATGCCAACAGTTTCTGCTCTGGCGTGATCGCGAGCCCCTTTCGCGGATTCCCTCTACTCGGAGGTACAGCCCTACTCAGCTTGGCGGCAAGCCTCGCTGGGCAAGCCCTTTTAAAACCACAGCTCAAGCGACTTACGCCAAGAATGTCGCAAACAGAGCTCTGGCAGGCCTATCGCTGGTCAATCGATCCCCAGCAACGCCGAGATGCCTCATTGCTGCTCGTGAGCAAGACAAAAGGATCAACCCTTAGGCATCAGAAGCTGTTGGCTGGCCAAGGCTGGGGGAACAGCCCCTTAGCAGCCGTTGCCCTCAAGCTGCAAGCCCAAACAGCCGAGCGTCTTGGGGAAAAATCAAAGGCCAATCATCTTTGGCAAAGCCTGCTGAAACGTTTTCCAAACACGACGACGGCGGCTGATGCGTATTACAGCCTCGGGCGCCATAACCCTGAACTGCGACAGCAACTCCTCGAGCAACATCCTGCTCATCCAGCGGCACTAGCCAGCGCAATTGAACTGGATACCAGCAACAGTCGCCATCAAAGAGCCATTCACCTCACGCGTTGGGGGGTCTTCTGGCCAGGTGCCGCAGAAGTCCTACGCAGCGCCTGCAGCGCTCCGGCAAGGAACGGACATTCAAACCAAGAGCGACAAGAACTAGCCCTTGGTCTTGCACAACTAGGCGACGGCAGAACAGCCCTGAGCTGCCTACAAGAACAAGCCCCTGATCCTGCAACAGCCCTAGCCATTGGCCAGACACTGCTACGAGGCAATAAGGAAGAACAACTCCAGGGCGAATCTCTGCTCTTGAAGCTGGCTCAAAACGATCCAGAGGCTGCTGAAAGCCTTAAAGCGGTGAGCCTCCTCAGTGAACCTCTTCATCCGAAGGCAACTCTGCTGGAGTCCTTGCCGCCTGCCCTTGCTGATCGTTCCCCCAGCGTGGCGGCAGCCCGCGTACGCCTCGAAAATGGGATCCAAGCAGACGAGGTGTTTCAACGCTGGCCTGATAGTCCTGCTAGCTGGCAACTGCAATGGGATCTGAGCCGAGACGCTCTGCTGAAAGAGGAATGGAACAAGGCCCAATCGATTCTCGAAAGCATCCCAACCCAAAAATTGCCGGAGCCCCTCGCCGCTAGGCAACAGTTCTGGATCGGATTCACTGCCTCCAAACAGGGTCGCAATCGAGAGGCCACCAAAATCTGGGAAAAGCTGCTGCGATCCCATCCCAATGGTTACTACACCTGGCGCGCCCAGGCACGCCTTGGTCGAGCTGATCTTCCTGCACTGCTAGGGCAACCCGTATCAATTTCAAACCCTGAGCTCCCATCCTGGACCCCACTAGGCAGTGGAGAAAAGCTTGTAGACGAACTCTGGCGACTTGGTCTGGCAATGGAGGCCTGGGAAACGTGGCTGACTCTGAGGGTTGAAGTCGATCGCGCACAACATGATCCCAACACCAGGATGGTGGAAGGGCGGCTCAGGATGGCCGTCGGCGATGACTGGACGGGGCTAAGTCGGCTGTGGCGAACAAGCCTGCGACTCGTAGGTGAGGACTGCCACACACGCCAACTGCTCCATCACAGCCAACATCCATATCGCTTTTGGCCTGAGATCAAAAAAGCGAGTCACCGCAGTGACCTCCGAGCTGAACTATTGCTGGCCATAGCAAAGCAAGAATCACGCTTCTCGCCAGGCGTGGAGTCTCCAGTAGGCGCAATAGGGCTGATGCAACTGATGCCGGAAACAGCGGCAGAACTCAGCGATAGCCCTCTGAACAAGCAAGTGCTGGCCACTCCTGAAACCAATATTGAACTTGGGGCCCGTTACCTAGCAATGCTGCTGAAGCAATGGCAAGGCAATCCATGGCTGACAGTGGGCAGTTACAACGCAGGGCCAGCTGCAGTAGCCGACTGGCTAACCCCAGAACTGGCTGCGGACCCTGAGCTCTGGGCAGAACGAATCCCTTACCCAGAGACACGGCTGTATACAAAAAAGGTTCTCGGCAACCTCTGGAGCTATTTAGGCCTATCCAGCCAAAAGCTCTGCGAGACGGGGATGTAAAGGTGTAGAGATCTGCTGGCCAATCCATATCCCACCAAGCAAAATCAAACCCAGAGCAATCGCCATCACAACCGGTGGTGGAACCACACGAATGCGAGTGAGATCCAAGCGCGCAAGCAATACCGCAGAAGCAAGGATGAGAACATCCGCAAGCAGGCTCAGGTGCAGTAGGTACAGGCCAGCGGTGATCACCAACAACAAAACCACCAGCAAACTGATTGCACGACTGGCAGCCATCAGCAAGGAGACCTGACGCAAGATCAGATCCGGCATCGTGCAAATCACTACCAACACGACAGCCTGAAGGACCTCAACAATCCAGAAGAGCTCAACATCAATACCGAGGCTGTCTATCTGCTCAGCCTGAAGCAACGACCAATGGTTGCCCATAACGACCGCCACCCCAAAGAGCAACAGCAACGAGGGGGCACGAAAGGGCACAACGAGGAGACGCAGCATCAGCATCAGCCTCAACGAATGGTGAAAAGACGCTTCAATTCTGAACAGTTAGCCCATTGAAGCGAGCAACAACAACAAAACAGACCTGCCAAAGTGCATCGAGAATCTTGCCCATCATGACCGGAAGTTCCCCGTCTTCCACTCTCGGCCAAGGCCAAAGGTTGATCCTGCTATTCACAGCATTGGCATTAGCAGTCGTTCTTTTCATGCTGCGGGGCGGCCTCAATGCTGAGGCACCGCTCGAGCAACTGGCACGACGCTCCCTCGACCCAGATGTCGCACTCACCAATGGTCGACCGACCGTGATCGAATTTTATGCTGATTGGTGTCAAGCCTGTCGTGAAATGGCCCCAGCCATGCTCACAACGGAACGTGAAAGGGAAAACCAGCTCGACGTTGTGCTAGTGAACGTCGACAACCCCCGCTGGCAAGACCTTGTCGATCGCTACGACGTCAACGGCATTCCCCAGCTGAACTTCTTCGATAACAAAGGCAAACTGCAGGGTCTCTCACTGGGTGCACGCACTCAAGAACAACTACAGCAATTAACTGACGCTCTGATTCAAAACCAACCACTACCCAAATTCGCCGGTGTAGGCGCTATCAGCAACCTGAATGCATCACAAGAACGAACAGAGAAGCAAAACGATTTAGAGGCCATTGGGCCAATGAGCCATGGCTAATCTAAAAGCAGTCAATCAGCAAATATCGATAACATGACGAGCCATTGCATGAACTCTTGAGCCATCAACTAATGTAACTATATCGACTCAATAGATCAAGCAAAATATCAATACCTTCTGCAAACTAAGACTCTAGTCGCATAAGGCTCGAACAAGATATCGCAAGCAGCCTAAACAAACAGTCTATGGGCCATAACCCTAAAACAAACCTTGCTACAGTGAAGTTTTTAAAGTGCTTTCTTAGATTGCCGCTGTCTTCTTAGACAACCTACAAGAAATGATTCAACTCAAGGAATCAAAAGCAATTGCCCTGCCATTGCAATACAGCAAAGTGATTAGAAAAAATGCCAATCAATGAAACCATATTCCTGAGATTGATATGGCAATCTTTCACTCGCTATCATTCAGAAAAGGTTTAACATCTCATGACAACTGAGAGAGTGCTCTGGCATGATGGTTACCATGACCCTGCTAAAGACTTATTTACAGCTGAAAAATGGCCTGACTATATCGATGCGCTAGTCGATACAGCGTCTAGCAAGAGATTTGATACTGTTGGGATTACTCTAATGCTCGACGGATATGCCACTTTACCGGCGGATGCATTGACTTATCTTCAAGAATTTGTGGCCAAAGCTGAGGGCTCTGGGCTTTCGGTTGGATTGCAATTTAGTCCTTACTATAACAAAAACCTAGAGAATATTGCAACCATTATTTCACAGCTCAACAACACAAAACCGCTTCTGCTAGGTGTTGATGCAGAAGACACTCCGACAATGAAGGCCGCCACTGCAATGGACTTTGTTGATAATTTCAAGGCTGCACTTGACGGAAAAAATGTAAACTATTCTAGAATTTCAGTTTGGAATGCTTTTGGCATCAAGAACAACTGGGACGCTCCTTTGTTAAACGTTTATGAATACTATTCGCAGCCAGATGCTAGGACAAACAACATTTTTAGCTCCAATGTAGACAACCCAAAGGCGGCTTTCAAAGAATTCCATGATGCAATTTTAGGTCCAGCTTCATACCTTGATTCACCAGATAAGTTTGGCTCCCCAGAGCTAGGGGCTCCTGCATTTGCAATTTCCAGAGATGACAGTTGTTGTCTTGGCGGAAGTTTAGATCCCTCCAAATCAAATCCCTGTGGTGGAAAAGAGATTTTTGGCCATTGGAGTTGGGATAATTTTGATAACTTTTTGGATCGTTATACAAACACATTCCCTGATACTGAATATTTATTTGTATATCAAGGTGATCAACTTCCTTGCGACTGGCTTTTTCAAAATGATCCAAGTTCAGCAGGCCTAATTTGCAATGGTTGCTCCAGTTCTCATGCATCAATTTAATCTCAATTCTTAGCCAGACTGAGAAATAATCATCAATAGAAAAGTCAGCTTCGTCTTCGTATATGCTCAGAGGTATTTTCATTAGCCTTAGAAGATAGTTATCACTTGCCAAACAGCAAATATCTTGATGCCTTTGCATTTAGAAAACCATATCAATACTCCTTTGTCCAAAAATAATTGGAGAATTGGCTCGGCAATACGATACTAAAGACATCCTTTCATGCCAAGCATCTTCTGCTGAGTCAGAGCAGTGTTATTGAGGCGCCTTGTTGAACTTAGCGTTAAAAGCCGATTAGGCCAAATATCCCAATCCCTAAACAATCGCAAGTTTCTTTGTCTAGCCAAATTCTTCTTATATCTAGGACTGATTTGTAAATAAACCATTTAGGCATTTAACCAAATCAATAGCATCAATTCCCTTACCTAGGAAATCTCTAGCTTTCTAAGGCCAGGCAAAAGCAAAATCCCTATTGCAAGATGAATAAATACTCCTGGCCACAAAAGAACACCAATTACATCTTGGCTCACACCAATAGACGTTAACAAAAGGCCAACAGCAATATTATAATAACAAAGAGATCTTCTCGGATTTTGCATCGGCGCATGGCTTGATGCTTCCCAGCACGCCCCGCCAAGAGCAATGATTGCCAATGCAAATAATCTTGCAATACCTACCTGTTCAGTGACTAGCGTATAACCAAAAAGTAGTGAACAAAATTTAATCGGCAGAACAAGAGCAAAAATCCCACCAAGAATTTCAAAACCAGCAGAAAGCCTGAACAGCAAAGAAGTCCGTCTCATGGAGTTAAGTTGCAAAAAATCTCATCTTTAACCTTGAAGCAGGCTAATACTGAACACCAAAACTCCTACACAAGCGGCGAGAACGACAGCACTCACCCAAAAGACAAAAGAGTTGCCAAACTGTCCCCATCCACCAAGATAATCACCTGAGGTATTCACCTCAACCTCAGGAGGTGCTGACTTTGGCTGCTTGTCTGACATAAGTGGGGGAGGAGATCAGTAGCTTCACTCTATCAATGTCTACAAAATCAAAAAGATCTGTTGAGAGCAGACATGCATTCAACAGATCTTTTTCGTTCAAATCCTGGCGAGAGTGACGCGTTCTGGCTGATGTTGATATTTACCCTGGCGATCGCTGTAGGTGGTATCGCAGGGATCACCCTCGAAGAAAAGAAGCTGACAAATGCCTTCATTGGCATAGATACGGCAATCAGCTCCAGAACTATTGCTGAATTCAAGCGTGAGATGCCCTTCCCAACTGGCTTCGGCGGGAGTTGTATTAACGATGATGCCAAGGCGAGCATAGGTACTCTTACCTAGGCAAATTACAGTGATATTTGATGGCACCTTCATCTTCTCCAGCGCCACACCGAGACCATAAGAATGAGCTGGCAGGATGAAATACTCGCCATCCTCGTCCTGATGCAAAGGGGTGGATTCGAGATTTGCAGGATTAAATCGCTTCGGATTCATCACCGTGCCTGGTACATGGCGAAAGATCAAAAACTCCTTCGCAGAGAGCCTTAGGTCATAACCAAAGGAAGAACAGCCAAAACTAAGTACAGGCCGTTGATGCTGCTCAGGATCAAGATGTCGAATCAATCCGGCTTGAAAGGGTTCAAGCATCCCTGCTGCGGCCTGTTCGGTGATCCAACGGTCGTTTTTAAGCATTAGAAACCACGACGCAACTCAGTGACCTGATCAGCCATTGCCATCAGGATCGATGGCATGACTGAGCCAGTCAAGATGACATCCATCGACCCAGGGCGCTGCTCCAGAGTTGTTAACACATCAGCTTCATTGAGATAACCAAGAGCAATCGCCAGACCAACCTCATCCAACACCATTTGATCAAAATCACTCGCCAAGATGCGATCCCGACATTCCTGCCAAATGGCCTCCACGGCCTCAGGTGCGCTGGAGTCAACGGCAAGCGTTGAAGCAGGCTCAGACAGACAGCCAGGAACCGCCGGGCGCAGCCACTCAAGTCGCCCACATAGGCGCACACGCCCATCTGGGCCTTGATCTACTCCTCCCTTGAGGAACTGAGCCACCAACACACGACTTCCCAGACCAGCCGCTCTTAACGCCTGACTCAAGACAACAGAAAAACTGCCTCGATAGGGGGCTGTATAAACCTGAAGCTGCCCTTCAGGAGCTACCAGATGCAGCAGACGCCTATCAGCAACTGCTGCCAAAGACCGACTCCCATCACTCTCCTGCAAGCGATGGTCCGTTATGCACGGATCCACGGAGCGATGGCTAGGGCTCAGACTGGCAGTCATAAAAGTCTCAATCGCCCCGACTAAACCAGCAGAAATCAAATGTAGCGGTGGGAAGCTGCTTAACAAGGCTCTTGACACTATCCATGGTGTAAAAGCACCTGTTTCTGCCAGGCTCAGGTCATCTCACCCACCAACAGCACGATGCTCACATCCCCCCAGTCACGTGCTGACGGCCGCCTTGCTGACGATATGCGGCCCCTTCAGATCACATGGGATCCAATGGGCTTTGCCCTCAGTTCCTTAATCATCCGCACTGGTCGCACCGCAGTGCTCTGCAGTGTTTGCGTTGAAGAAGGTGTCCCCCGCTGGCGCAAAGGCCAAGGCAAAGGCTGGCTCAGCGCCGAGTACCGCCTTCTCCCTGGGTCTACACCGCAAAGACAGAACCGTGAACTGCTCAAGCTTTCCGGACGCACTCAAGAAATTCAACGCCTCATTGGCCGCAGCCTGCGCGCCGTGATCGACATGGCCGCTCTTGGGGAAACCACCCTGCGAATTGATTGTGACGTCATTCAGGCTGATGCCGGCACACGTACAGCCGCCATCACCGGCGCTTGGATCGCCTTAAAACGAGGCTGCGATCGCTTGCTGGAACAAGGCCTGCTCACGCATCAACCCGTCATCGACCAAGTTGCTGCAGTATCCGTTGGCTTAGTCGATAGTTATCCCCTCCTTGACCTCGACTACAGCGAAGACTCCAAGGCTGATGTGGATCTAAACGTGGTAATGGGCTCCAATGGGCACCTATTGGAGCTGCAGGGCACCGCTGAAGGGGCTCCATTCAGCAGGAATCAACTCAACGACTTGCTGAATCTGGCAGAACCAGGCCTACAACATCTACAAGCCTTCCAACGTTCAGCGTTAATGCAAGAAGACTAAAAACCGTCACCATTGCTACATGGTGGTGGAGGTCCACTCCCTAACTTCATATTTCTGCCGTTTGCTGCGCAGCCATGACCGGCGTCATCCGCGGCTTCAGCCGTTACGCCCAGCAACCCTATGTTCAAGGGTCCGGAAGCATGGCCAACTCGCCTGCTCCAACCCAGAAAACCCTGCTGGAAGTCATCCGTGAACTGGATGGCGCCAGCAACGAAATGGTGGAGCGTTCCAAAACCATCTTCTTTCCTGGCGATCCTGCCGAAAAGGTTTATCTCATTCGACGCGGCGCCGTTCGGCTATCTCGGGTCTATGAATCTGGTGAAGAGATCACCGTGGCATTACTGCGTGAAAACAGCCTATTTGGCGTGCTCTCTCTGCTCACAGGCCATCGCTCAGACCGTTTTTATCACTCCGTAGCCTTCACCCGAGTGGAAATGATCACAGCGCCAGCCACCTCAGTTCGCCAGGCGATCGAAAACGACACCAGCGTGGGGTTACTTCTGCTGCAGGGTCTCTCAAGTCGGATCTTGCAAACCGAGACCATGATCGAGACCCTCACTCACCGCGACATGTCATCAAGGCTTGTGAGTTTCCTACTAGTCCTCTGCAGGGATTTCGGGGTTCCAGGGGAACAAGGAATCACCATTGACCTACGCCTCTCACATCAGTCCATCGCTGAAGCAATCGGCTCGACTCGCGTCACCATTACTCGCCTGTTGGGAGACCTGCGCAATTCAGGTCTAGTGCAAATCGATCGCAAGAAAATCACCGTTCTTGATCCGATTGCCCTTGCTAAAAAATTCAACTGATCCCCGTCCCAGTCCAGGATGGTGAAACGGGTTGAAACTATTCCTGATCCCACCCGCCCATTGTCGTGACCGGCTGGCTGCTGATCCTCTCCCTACTCGTCCTCGGTGGTGTGCTCTCCACCCTCGGCGATCGACTTGGCAGCCGTGTAGGCAAAGCAAGGCTGAGCCTGTTCAATCTCAGACCGCGAAGGACAGCCGTATTCATCACCGTTCTCACTGGCAGCCTGATTAGCGCCCTGTCCCTAGGACTGATGCTGCTGGTCAGTCGACAACTGCGAGTAGGACTTTTTGAACTGGATGACCTTCAGGCCAAACTCCAACAAAGCCGCGATGCCCTCAATTCAAGTCGGTCGGCCCAGTTCAATGCCGAGCTTGATCTCAAGCAGGCCAGGTCGGACAGCAATCAGGTTCAGAATGAACTGAAGGAAGCCAAAAAGCGGGCTGACGCCCTTCGCAACGAACTCGCACCACTACAAAAACAAAGACAACAGCTCGAAGCGGAACGAGCTCGTCTCAGTCGCGACATTTCCAAAAAAGATGCCGACATCCGCCGAACGGAAGTTGAACTAGCCAATGTTCGCAGCAGAATTAGCTCGGCTGAAAAAGAACTGAAGCAACTCGAGACCAACCTCATTGCCTTACGTCGAGGGGATGTTGTGCTGAGCAGTGGGCAGCAACTTGCCGCAGCCACCCTGCGGCTCGACAACCCCAGCCAGGCGAAAGCTGTCATCGACCGCCTACTTCAGGATGCAAACCTGGAGGCTTTTCGACGCGTACGTCCCGGTGAAGAAGCCAATCGACAGATCCTGCTCGTGCCACGCACCGATATCAACCGCATCGAACAGATCATCCGAAAGCCAGGCACCTGGGTGGTCTATGTGCGCTCTGCCGCAAACGTGTTGCGTGGGGAGAACGTGGTGTATGCCTTCCCGGATGCTCGCCAAAATATCAACATCGTCCGACAAGGCGAAGTCCTCGCACGAACGACTCTTGACCAAAACGAGAAGAGCAGCGAAACCGTACGCAACCGACTTAGCCTCCTGCTTGCATCAACTCTGGCAGAGGTAAAAAGACGCGGATCCCTCAGTTCAGGACTGCAGTTCGATGGCAGTGAAATGAACCGGCTCGGCAAGGCATTACTGAACCGTTCTCAAGAGCGGATTGAGCTAGAAGCCGTGGCACTCCGCAACAGCGATACGGCCGATCCGGTAGCAGTTGTCCTTCAGCCCGTGGGTGGTCCTTGGACAAAGATTCCCGTAGACAAACCATGACAAAGCTTGTGGCCGTAGATCCTGGTCGCAATAAATGTGGATTAGTTCTTGCCGATACAGCAACAAGTGCTGTGCTTGAGGGGAAAGTGGTGGCCGCAGCCGCGGTGCTCGACCTCATCATGCATTGGCAAAACCAAGCACCCTTAGAAGGCATCTTGATCGGCAACGGCACCAGCAGTGAATACTGGCAAAACCTTCTGCTGCACATTGCCCCCCTGCATGTAGTCGAAGAACGTGGGAGCACACTGCGCGCCCGCCATCGCTATTGGGAGCTATGGCCCCCAAGCAACTGGCGCCGCTGGCTACCCCGAGGAATGATCCTGCCTCCCCATCATCTGGACGCCATAGCCGCAATGGTGTTGCTTGAAGACCACCTCGGGCAACAACTCCTTTGGCCCGGACCACCCAACTTCAGAATCGGGCCCTAACAGTGAACATATAATCCCCACCAGGCTCAAGGTGGTAGTCAGCCTTAACGAGGAAGCGCAGTAAAGCATCCTCAATCAGTGCTCGACCAAGAGAGGGTTCCACTTTCAGTTCACCCCGATCGAAAGCCCAGCTGAACTGCCACTGAAACCCCCCAGCGGAGACCTCCCCATCCAAGCGTTGGTCGGCAAAGCTTTGCCGGTGAACACAGAGGCGAGCCGTGGTAACAGGCAAATGACTCATCAGCAGGCAGAACAACCCTCCGGTTGAAAAGCATTGAGACGATTACCTGCCCGTTCCAACCCAAGGCACTGAATCAGATCCAAACCCATCAGCACCTCATCGAGCACTCGATCGACTAGGAGGCTCTCCTGCCGACTAAACACCCCGAGCACATGCGAGACGGTTCGAGCTCTTCGTTCCTCAGAGGTACAACCTGGAGCACCGATCCCGATCCTCAGACGACAAAAATGCTGAGTCCCCAGATGTTGAATCGCGCTGCGCAAACCATTGTGACCTCCTGCACTTCCCTGGGCGCGAAGCCGCAGTCGACCCAAAGGCAAATCCATGTCATCTACTAGCACCAGCAACTGATCAACCTCCAAGCCAAACCAATCGATGGCTGCACGAATCGCCCGACCGCTTTCATTCATATAAGTCTGAGGCATCAGCAATCGAACCCTCTCTGAGCCAACCCCCACTTCCGCCATCAGTCCATGGAACTTTGTTTGCGGCCTGAAACTGACTGACTTCTGCGCAGCCAACTTATCGAGGGCCATGAAGCCGATGTTGTGACGGGTACCGACATACTTTGAGCCTGGATTACCTAGGCCTACCAATAGACGTAAACGACCCGGCCTCATACCACTCTCAGCTGGCGGGAGGGTTTTTAGCCTCCTGAGGGGTTTCACTTATTGCATTGGTGTCTTGCTGCTTGAACTCTTCCGTCGCAGCCTGTTCGATGGACTCAGGTTCTGCCATCGTTTTATGAATCTCGCGCTCGAATTCCTTTGAGGCTGCCTGAAAACCTTTCAAGGTTTTACCAAGGGTGCGACCAAACTCTGGAAGTCGTTTAGGTCCAAATACAAGCAGTGC
This sequence comes from Prochlorococcus sp. MIT 1306, assembly GCF_047304515.1. Taxonomy (NCBI): domain Bacteria; kingdom Bacillati; phylum Cyanobacteriota; class Cyanophyceae; order Synechococcales; family Prochlorococcaceae; genus Prochlorococcus; species Prochlorococcus sp. MIT 1306. The sequence continues at coordinate 1,822,281 of NZ_CP138959.1, forward strand.
TATGGCGCCGATAACCGCCATCTCGGGGAGACCGATGCCGAACACATTCATAGGCGAACCTCAGCCCAGCAGAGCCGAGGACAGTCTATTCAAAGCTGATGCTTTGGAGGAGAAGCGACTGGTTGTAGATCTGCAAGATGGTCACAAGGAAAATCAGCAACATGAAGCCGATCACAGCCATCACTGGGGTAGTGCCCCAACCAGGCACTACCTTGCCAGGGGCGTAGCCGGGTAGAGATTTGATCAGATTTCCCAGACGGGTGCTTTGAGCCATAACGGAGCTTCGGTCTCGGATGGTGATTAAGCATGCCTACTGTAATGGTCATAGTCCGCATACGGACTAATCCTGTCGAGAGATGTGATGGAAAACTCCTCCTCCGAGACCTACACCCTGCTCATTGCCATGGTCACCATCACCTTCGGACTGACCGGATACGGGCTCTACACAGCTTTTGGTCCTCCCTCAAAAGAACTCGAAGACCCCTTTGAAGAACACGAAGATTGACGATCACATCAATCGACACGCTCAAGCAATAGTTCAGCCAACTCTCCAGGCTTCAGCTCTACCGCTTCGCCGAGACAGGACTCGTGAGCGCTACCAACCCGCCAAGTCTTCCCTACGGCCCAAGACTGGCGTGTTGCACCGGCATTAAGCACGCTGAGCTTCAGCTGCCTTACTTCGGCATACGTCACAGCCAATGGAACCAGCTTTGAAGGCAGCGATGGCAATCCTGACCATGACACATTTAGATCAGAAGGCCCCAACCAGCCCGGCTCTCTAAAAGCCAACGCTGCCTGAGGAACAGCCTCCCGACTCCAACCATCGGGAACAGGCATCAGTGCTAATTGCTGACGATGCCAACCCCGATCAGCCGAGGGATCTGGCCAGGTAGCCCCTCTAAGCAGAGAAACACCAAGCCTGTCTGGGCACACCTGAACGCCCTGAGGCCCATCCAATAACACCGCAAGGCCACCGCCCGGCGCCGCCGACTCGCTCGCCAACCAGGAGATCAAAGGGACCTCCCAACGTGCTTTTTCCCTAGCCGTCATAGCTTCAGCAGGACGTTCAATGACTCCACCGCTGGTATCCGCCGCCCATCGCACCGCTGAGCAAGCCAGGGGAACCTCCAAACGCAGTAGCTCATGACTTTGACGCCAATCCACGCCTAGACGCAGCTCGAGCCAGGGGCAATCAGCTCTCAACTGCACATCAAGGCGCAGAGCACTGCTCCCAGCCCAACCTCGCAAGACCAAGCGCGCTACAAGAGGTCCGCGCTCCACCAGATCGATCGAACCATTCCAGTTCAGAGCCAAGGGATGCTGGCGATAATCGGCCGCCAGATCCCAGGCGTCCCAAAATTCGCCCCGATCGCGAAAACGCCCCCAGATCAGAGGTCCTGCCAACTGAGGTGTCCCGTTCCGATCCCAAAGTTGCTGCAAGCCTTCGGCACCAAAATCAGCTTCCAAAAGGCCATTGCCAATCCGCCAACCGCCTTGATCAAGGGGCTGAATCTGCAAAGCCCCACGAACAGGTAAGCCATCAACAACATCTAAGGCCTTACTGACAGAACGTTGAAGCGGAACTGCTGTCACCCCTTGCTGCACAGGCAATTGCACCCAGGTTCCGCCTCCCTTGGCCTCTTGGCATGGAAGCTTCCTACCGGCGCTGCCCCATTGATCTCGTGGCAATCTCAGCACAGGCGACCAACGCTGTAGTGGCTGTAGACCCATCCAGACCCAGCACCCAGCAGAAGACTCTGGATCGAATCGATCGGAGCAGGACACCCCACTGCGAAAAAGCTGCTGCAGATGCTGATCGCGGCTCCGCCTTGATTCACGACATGACGATCGCCAGACCGGCTTAGCCTGCTCAAACACTTCAGGAATCGATGTGCCTGGAAGGATGTCGTGAAATTGCTGAAAGAGCAAAGGCCGCCAATCTGGCAATGAAGATGCCGAGGTTCCTGGAACGTCAGCCCTATCGCCAAGGTGGCAAGCCAGCAAAGCCATAGCCAGGTCTGCTTCCCTCAAAAGCCTTTCAAGGTGTCGGTTTTGACGCTTCTGGTCGGGACGGGTCGTCGCACAACCGCGATGAAGCTCCAAATAGAGCTCATCACGCCACACTGGCAGAGTCTCAACATGAGCCTCAAGCATTGCAAGATAAGACCTTACTGTGTCAGGCTTCTGGGGCAAAGCCTGAGGATGATCCTCCCAAAGCTGCAGCTGCTCCAGCATTTCTGCAGTGGGGCCACCTCCATGGTCGCCAACTCCCGGAACCCACAAAGCCTCTTCAACAGCGGTAGACGCCTGCCAAGACCGCTGCTCGCGAAGCATGGCCACGGGATTCCCATCAGTGCCAATTGGCGGAAGCATCAGCGCTAGCACCTCAGCCTGACCACGACTGCACCAACGAAACAGTCGATGTGGGAAGGGATTACTGGCATTCCAGGCCAGTTTATGGGTGCAGAACCAACGGATTCCTGTCTGGGTAGCTACTGCTGGCAAACCAGCGGCAAAGCCAAAGCTGTCTGGAAGCCAGGCCAAATGATGGGACCACTCCGGAAATGCTGATCGGCTGTACTGCTGTCCAAGCGTGAACTGTCGCCAAAGCGAAGCAGTGCTCACCAGCACACAATCAGTCTCGACCCAAGGGCCATTGATCGGCTCCCAACGACCTGCCCGACTTGCATCCTGAAGCGCAGCAAAAAGAGTTGGACGGTGATGTTCAACCCACTGATAGAGAGCTGGCGAGGAGTGGCTGAAATGGAAATCAGGAAATCGCTGCATCAGGTGCAGCACAGAGCGGAACGTGCGCTCTGCCGCCTGCCAAGTGTCAGCCACTGACCACAGCCAGGCCAAATCAAGATGGGCATGGCCGATCCAATGGATCAGCCCCGGCGGCCGCGCTGCATTGCGAAGTTGCTGGTCGACAGCCACGGTTGCCTCCTGACTGTGCGGATCCAGCTCAAGCCAAGCCTCCGGCAACACCTCTCCCACTTCTAAATAGAGCGCCAGCGCTTCAGGTAGCAGAACCTGATCTAGATCCACTGCACCGGCCCTGGGTTCCAGCACCAACTCACTGTTGATCAACGCGCCATCGTCATGGCTAGGACTCCTCAACTCCAGCAAGAGTGTTAAAGGTCGCTCCCAACGGATCGATTCAGGAAGGCTCCACCGACAAGTGGTATCGAAGAGATCCCCCTCATGCACCAACACACCATCCACCCACAGCCGCATCTGATCAGCCCACCAACCCAAGACCAGCCGCAAACAACTTGCTTGAGCTTGTCGCCAGTCTTCAGGACAAAGGATCTCCTGCTGCAATTGCAGCCATAGTCCGCCTCGAGGCCAGACTAATAAACCCCTAGCAACCCAGTCGGGTCGATGGATTTGAGCCCAATCATCTTGAAGCAGAGACCGCCGATCACGATCCCCTACCCGATACCAACCTGGCTTGAGATCCCACCGAGAGCGACTTCGAAAAGTTTCAATCCACGCCAATCGTCGGGCTTGAAGCTGCTCCTGCATCCCTAAGTGTCCTCTATGCCCCATAAGATGTCATCGATGTACTAGAAGCTGAACGGTCTCTCCATGCTCGCCCTCAAGCTCTCCGTTTACTCGGTCGTCTTCTTCTTTATTGCGGTCTTCGTCTTCGGCTTCTTGGCCAGCGATCCTGCGAGGACACCAGCCCGTAAGGATCTCGAAGACTAAAAGCCTTTGCAAGCGAAACTTCTCGGGTCACGCAACACACTGGACTGAGGCCTGCGCAGATCTTCCATAAATTATGGGAAGATCAGCTGCCCCAGCTGAAGCCTATTGGCGGCGAAAAGTCCCCCAACCCTTCTCGTTGGGCTCTTACTTGCAACAGGGTTAATCCCTGCTGAAGCAAATTCTCAGTCAAGCAACTCATACAAAGAAGGCACCTCCTCGCCCACCCAAGCGGCTCCCATCGCAATACCAGCGAGGCAGATTGGGCAATCAACAGGCCTTCAACGCCAGCCCAGCCTTCCACAACAATCTCCAGAACCTCCCCGAGAGCTCAAACTTCGGGCTGATCGACAGCGATATGACGCCCGACAAGAGCGTTTTATCGCAGAAGGCCGAGTGAGGGCCGTTCTCAACGGCGGTGTTCTCAAGGCAGATCGCGTTGAGTTCGACAACGGCTTCAACACTCTTTATGCAAGGGGGAGTGTTCGTTTCCGCAAGGGATCTCAGTACTTCCAAGCCAGTTCCCTGCGTTACAGCCTGATTCAAAAAGAAGGGGAACTTGAGGACGTCTATGGCGTTCTAGATCTCGACAGCGCAGCAATCGACCTTGGCCCCAATTCACTCGATGCAGCTCAGATCCCACAAAGCCCCTCAAAGCCACGACGGCGCCTAGCAATACAAGAAAGTGAAAGCCTCGGATTCCCCACCGCTTTAGACGTTGAGTTAAACAGCACCACCGCTGGAGCCATCAGCAACCAGACCGCTTCAACAACGATCTGGAATCAAAGTCTTGCCCAAAACAATCAATGGGTCCAGCTAGATCAGCCACCGCAATCGTCGGAGATATCTCGACAAGGCGCAAACAATCAACCAGGCATGGCCTGTCCACCTGTGCTGCCGCCGATACCAGATTGGCATCCCCATCCCTGGGCCGTAACGGCTTGGGGTGGCCAGATGATTGATTCGAATTTTGGAGACACCTTTCTGTTCAATGGCCGAATGAGGGAGGAATATCTCCTGGGCCTGGGTCTGCAGAAAAGAATCGCTCGTGCAGGCCCCTTCGCTCTTGAACTAGAAGCAGACCTCTTTGCTCACCATGCCAACCAACAAGCTGGAGGAGCATTCAATCAATCAGTACCATTTGCAGACACACCTGCCCAGAGCTTTGGTGAAGGTGTGCTGGGTATCGGGGCACGGCTATGGGTGCAACCGTGGTTGAGTTTTGGCGTGATCGAGGGAATCAGCTTCAATACGGCCTATAGCAACTATGAGAAGACCTACCGCGAGAACTATGCAAAATTGCTCAACTATCTGAGCTTTGAGCTTGAAGCCGCAGTCTCACAACAACTCTCTCTTGTGGGACGCATTCACCATCGCTCAGGAGCCTTCGGCACCTATAGCGGTGTCAAGGAAGGAAGTAATGCTTACCTTGTTGGCTTGAGATACCGCTGGGGCAAAGACAAAACAGCACCGCAGCAAGTTGACGTTCCGCCACCATTGGGTTGTCCTGACCCCGATCGTGCTAATCGAACAACTCGCCAAGGGCTCCAAGAGACACTTGAGTCGATCACCCTTGGAGAGGGTGACCCTAAAGCCCAAGCAGAAGCTCTCCCTCTTGGCACCAGACCTCCCCAAGCTGTTGCCACGCGACAAAGACTCGCCCAGACGAATTCATCGACGCTCTCTCCAGCAGAGCAAGAAGCATTGCGCGCCAAGGCTATTGCCAAGATCGATCAACGTATTAGCAGCATCCAGTTCCAACAAGCTCTCACCATTGAGAGGCGACAGGGCGTTGGTAAAACAACAGGCAATCTCGGAGAAAAAAACAAATACGGCGGAGTGCGCGCTTCTCAGCTCAAGCAACAGGGAGCTAGCAAACTCATCACTGGTTCTATCAGCCGCTGGAGGATTCAAGCTGCCAAGGTCACGATCAGCCCAGAGGGATGGAAAGCAGACCGCATGGGCTTCTCCAATGATCCCTATACACCTTCTCAAACGAGGATTGATGCCGAAGATGTGATTGCCACTGAAGAGCCTAATGGAGACATTGTGATCCAAAGCCGCCGCAATCGACTCATTGTAGAAGAGCGTTTTCCGATACCAGTCTCCAGAACCCAAACCATCAAAAAACAGGAAGAGGTTGAAAACCGTTGGGTATTTGGCATCGACAATGAAGATCGAGATGGTTTCTTTGTTGGCCGCGATCTAAAACCTATCGAGCTAACAAAGAACTACACCCTTTCCCTCCAGCCTCAATTCCTTCTAGAGCGAGCCATCGACGGAGAGACAAAAAGCTACGTCGCTCCTGGTAGCTCGATTGACAGCAAAAAAATAACCCAGCCAATTACGGCCGCTGATTTATTCGGCCTAGAAGCAGAACTAACTGGGAACACTTGGGGGTGGGATGTTGATATTAATGCTGATATAAGCACCTTCAATCCATCAAATTTTGCCGATGGAAGCCGTTACTGGGGTGATTTTAAAAGGAACTTTGAGATTCCCTGGATTGGATCTTTGCAGGCCAACCTTTTTGCGGCTTATCGCTACGAAGCCTGGAATGGATCCCTAGGAGAAACTGATATTTATTCAGCATATGGAGCTTTCCTGGAAAAGAAAGATGCTTGGTCATGGGGCAAACTTTCTAACAACTACCTCCTTAGGGCTGGTGTAGGCAACTATCAAGCAGAAAAATTCAAAAGTGAAAATCTGTCAGACCTCTGGCGCGCTAATTTCTACGGTTCACTAAACAGTAGATATCCACTATGGATCGGCAAACATGCTGCTCTAACACCTGAAGCAGCTTACCGCTACTCACCTATAGCAATCGTACCTGGGCTTAGGTTCAACACTAATCTCACAACCACCTTTGATGCCTATGGCGATGGAGAGCGAAAAGCCACCATTGGTCTAACCGGAGGACCAGCCCTCACACTTGGGACATTCAGCAAGCCCTTCTTAGATTTTACGCGTTTATCTATTAGTGGTGGGGGCACTTTAATCCAAGGCTCTAGCCCATTTAAATTTGACCAAAATATTGATCTTGCCACCCTAGGGATCGGCCTAACGCAGCAAATCGCGGGGCCTTTAATTCTTAATACCGGTGTCGCTTACAACGTAGATCCTGATTCACCTTATTACGGTGACATCATTAACTCAAACATCGAACTGCGCTGGCAACGTCGTTCCTATGACTTCGGTTTCTACTTCAACCCCTACAAAGGCATCGGCGGCTTTCGTTTCCGTCTTAATGATTTCAACTTCACCGGCACGGGCGTACCTTTTGTTCCCTATACACCCATCAATCAATTCGATCAACTTGAAGAGCACCTCTTCTAATTCAGTTGATCAAGGAGCACCCCCATAAATCAAATGACTACCGGTTAAATCAGCACCGGCAAACTGCATTCCTTCCGTACGCACATCTGGCGAGTAAGCATTGATCACCACAGCCTCACTTAAGTCTGCACGCCGCAAGTCTGTCCCACTCAACTCAGTATTCGTAAGCACCGCCCCATTGAGCTGAGCATCATCCAAGCGAGCCCCACTTAGATCAGCACCCTCAAGATTCGCGCCCTCAAGACGAGCACCCCGCAGATCAGCATCGCGAAGGTCTACACCAATCAAATGAGCATCACGGAGGTCTGCCCCGCGCAAATCACAACTCCTACACGCTCCGAATTGGTGCAACTGCTCCATCTGTGTTGTAAAAGGCTCAACATTGAGCGACACAACTGGCGCCGCAAATGCTGGAGGAGCTAACAGAACGAGCACCACAGTCCAGATATAACGGAGAGAAACCATGACCAGCGCGCTTTCTCTTTTCATAGACACGCTGCCAATGATCTGCCGCAGCGAATCACTAAAAATTCAATCTTCCGTTTCCTCAACAAACAACCTTCAATGCAGCGACGCCACAAAATCATTGAGGTATGGGAGGTCTGCCATCGTGCGCTTTAGGGCTGCGTCCTGAGCCACCAACTGCGATGTGGCATCCCAACGTCCGCTAAGCAGCATCTCGCGAGGGCCAGACTCAATCTTTAAATCCCATGAACCCGCAGCACTCGTCAACTGCTGAGCCTGAAGATTGAAGCCCCAGCGCTGCGACGGATCCGCTGCTACCGCCTGCTGCAAGGCATCAATCTGAGCAAAGGCGGCAGTTGCACATGGAATTCCCAGCGCTAGACAGTTGCCATAGAAGATTTCTGCAAAGCTCTGTCCAATCAGCGCACGGACACCCCAGCGCATCAAAGCTTGAGGTGCATGTTCACGACTAGAACCACAGCCGAAATTATCATTAACAACCAAGATCGAAGCCCCCTGATGAACCTTCAGGTCGAAGGGATGTGAACCACCCAGTTCCAAGCGATCATCCTCAAAAACTTGATCTCCCAGCGCCTCGAAACTCACACATTTAAGAAACCGGGCTGGGATGATCCGATCCGTGTCAATGTCGTCACCACGCAACATCACGGCACGGCCCTGAACCTGGTCTATAGAGCCATCGGGGAAAGGTATAGCCTCAATCGTCATTGGTGGAAGCTTTGAGAAGGAACAGTGTTGCTGATTAGCTTGCGCACATCGGTGACTTGGCCGGTAATGGCAGCAGCAGCCACCATTGCGGGACTCATCAACAAGGTGCGGCCTCGGGACGAACCCTGACGCCCCTTGAAATTCCTGTTACTGGAACTTGCACTGATCTGACGCCCCTCAAGACGATCAGGATTCATTGCCAGACACATGGAACAGCCTGGTTCACGCCATTCAAATCCAGCCTTCCGAAAAACACCATCAAGCCCCTCTGCTTCCGCAGCCCTGGCAACTTGTTCCGACCCTGGCACCACAAAGGCCTTGATCCCTTGTGCTACATGGCGGCCCTTAGCAATAGCGGCAGCAGCCTTTAAATCACTAAGACGACCATTGGTGCAACTGCCAATAAAACAAACATCAACTGGAACCCCTTCAATCGCCATTCCCGGCTCCAAATCCATATAGCGACAAGCTTCCTCGGCGATTGGACGTTCACTTGGCTCAAGCGAATCAGCAGTCGGTATCGATTCGTCTACAGCAATGCCCTGACCGGGAGTGATGCCCCAGGTCACCATTGGAGCAATACTGGCCGCATCAAACGTCACCTCATCATCAAAAACAGCATTGGGATCACTGGCCAAGCTGCTCCACCAGGCCACTGCCCGATGCCAAGCCTCCCCAGTAGGCGCATAAAACCGTCCTTGCAAATAGTCAAAAGTGACCCCATCAGGGTTGACATATCCGCAGCGGGCGCCTCCCTCAATCGCCATATTGCAGAGGGTCATGCGTTCTTCCATGGAGAGCACATCAATGGCTGGTCCGGCGAACTCATAGGCATAGCCCACGCCAGCTTTGACCCCAAGGCTTCGGATCACATGAAGGATCAAATCCTTGGAATGAACACCGGAACCAAGCTGACCGTCGACCCAGATCCGGCGCACCTTGAGCTTGTTCATGGCAAGACTCTGACTGGCAAGCACATCCCGCACCTGGCTGGTGCCGATGCCGAACGCAATGGCGCCAAACGCCCCATGGGTGGACGTGTGTGAGTCACCACAAGCCACAGTCATGCCCGGCTGGGTCAGCCCCAACTCAGGAGCTATCACATGCACGATGCCCTGGCGGCCACTGCCAAGGCCGCAAAGAACAATCCCGTAATTGGCACAGTTTCGTTCCAAGGTGCTGAGCATCTCCTCAGCCAAAGGGTCAGCAAACGGACGCTTCTGACTGATCGTCGGCACGATGTGATCAACAGTCGCCACGGTGCGCTCAGGGCACCGCACCGGCAAACCCTTGTCCTGCAAAGCAGCGAAAGCCTGCGGGCTGGTGACCTCATGGATCAAATGCAAACCCACAAATAACTGAGTGGATCCACCAGGCAGTTCAGCCACCCGATGAAGATCCCACACCTTGTCGTAGAGGGTGCCGGAGCTCAAGGTTCAGAGGCAGTAGCCGAAAACCTTAGCTCCCATCCAGCAGGAACCTGCGCAGCCGATCGAGACTGCGAACCACACTCAGCTCCTGAATTGCCAACCTTCCACGACGAACACCGAACTGCACAGGGCTTGCATCACAGCCATGCGGTCCAGCTACTGCGATATGCACTAACCCCACAGGCTTGGCCTGCGTACCACCGCCAGGGCCTGCCACACCGCTCACCGCAATGGACCAATCTGCCCCCAGCCGTTGACGCGCGCCTTCAGCCATAGCCCGCACCACAGGATCCGAGACTGCACCGTGCTGGTGCAAAAGGTCTGTGGATATCCCCAGTAGGGCTTGCTTAATGGCATTGCTATAAGCAATAACCCCGCCAAGAAAAACCTCAGAAGCTCTCGGAACAGCAGCCAAAGCAGCACCAACTCCGCCACCTGTACAAGACTCTGCCACTACAACGGTCTCACCTCGTTGACGCAACAAATCCAGCACAACCGAAGCCAAGCTCTCATCATCCGAGCCATAACAGAACAAGCCGGTGCGATGACGGAGTTCTGCATCCACTGGATCCAATAGCTGCCTCGCTTGCTCCACCGTTGCCCCCCGGGCCGTGATCCGTAGTTTCACCTCTCCCAGGCCGGCATAAGGGGCCACTGTTGGATTGGCCTGCTCAAGCAAATCAGCCACCTCTTCAGCCAGCGTGGATTCAGCAATGCCTGTAAACCGCAACAGCCGACTCACAAAGATGTCAGCCACTCCTCCGTGCTGACGCAGCCATGGCACGGCTGTCTGGGACCACATCTGCTTCATTTCAGAAGGCACACCCGGAAAGGTGAGCACAGTGAACCCCGGCCGAGGACACCAGATCATCCCCGGCGCTGTGCCGGAAGGATTTGGAAGGATTTCAGCTCCACGAGGGAACAACGCCTGTTTGCGATTACTGATTGCAGAAATGCTGCCGCCAGCAGTGAGCTTGGCCTGAATCTCGAACCAAAGTTCTGGCCGTTCCTCAAGCGGCGTATCAAAAGCAGCCGCCAAAGTTTCAGTAGTCAGATCATCAGGCGTTGGTCCTAGGCCACCAGTGGTGATCAGAATTCGACTGCGATCAACAGCCTCCAAAACTGATTCTTTGAGACGTTCAACGTTGTCTCCTACAACAGTTTGGCGGTAATGAGGGAGCCCCAGAGCAGCCAGCTCCTCAGCTAACCAACGAGCATTGCTGTTAAGGATGTTGCCAAGCAACAGCTCCGTGCCGATGCAAAGGATCTCAACACCATGCCTAGCCGAAGCTTCAGCCATGACCATCGCGATAGGCACGTGGATCACTAGGAGCTGCAAGGGGGCTAGAAGGGTCTACGAAGACACCTTCAGCACTACGTTGACGACGGCTGATCACGACTGTCGCCACGAGAATGGCTGTCGCCAAAGCCAGCCACAAAAAACGCATTTCAGCATTGGCCACCACGAGGGCCAATGCTGCTAGCCATTGTGTAAACACGTAGATCAACAACACCGTTCGGCGATGACTGAAGCCGGCGCGCAGCAGACGGTGATGAAGATGGCGACGATCAGGGTAAAAGGGAGAACGGCCTTCCCGCAAACGACCCATAATCACTGCCGACATATCAGCCAAAGGCAGAGACAAAATCAACAGTGGCAGCAACAGACTGACGGTGGTGAGTCCCTTGGCTGGTCCCACGATGCTGATTGCTGCCAAGGTAAAGCCAAGGAAATAGGAGCCGCCATCACCCATAAAAATTCGGGCTGGATTGAAGTTATGGCGCAGAAAACCAAGACAACAGCCCGCCAAAGCAGCTGCCAGAAAACCTGCAGCCACTTGATGAAGTGAAAAACTGACCGACACAAGACCAACAGCTGCAATACCAGCCACTCCTGCCGCAAGACCATCAAGACCATCTAACCAATTGATGGCATTGGTAATACCCACAAGCCACACCAGCGTGGCAGCAAGGCTAAGCAAATCCGGCAAGGCAATTAAAGAAGAAGAGCCTTCCCCCAACCAGGGGAACTCAATCGTTCCAATGCGTACCCCCTGAGTCCACATCGCAAACGCAACGGCCACCTGTCCTGCCAAACGAGGCCAAGGAGACAAAACGAACAAATCATCTGCCAGGCCAATCACAAAAAAGCAAAGAGCCCCCGCCAGAGTGGACCAGATCAGCTGATCCTTCGCAGGCGCAAGTAAACCAAACCCCCCCAGCCCCCATGTCACTGCCAGAGCCAAACCAAATCCCAGCACCATGGCGATGCCACCAAGACGCACCATCGGAGTGCTGTGCTGCTTGCGGGAATCAGGCTGATCAGTGAGACCAAGGTGAAGGCCTAGCGCCCGCACGAGTGGGACAACCAAAGTGGTAAGCACAGCAGCTATCACAAAGCTCGCCGTAGCAAAAGCAAAGGGGCTGCTCGCGAGAGTCAAGTTCGCTCCTGTAGCAAGCGACCTAAAGAAGGGCCGATGGAATGAATCCTAGGCAGAGCAAACCTGTGATTCCAGAGCGAAGGGCCAGTCAAGCAAGCGCTGGCTGGAGGGCACCCCTGTAGAGAGGGAAACGGCCACAAAGTTGTCTCACCCGTTCCAAGCACTGCGCCTTGATCGATTCATCTTGCGGTTTAAGCAAACGATCTGCAATCACATCAGCAACCTCACGGAATGCCTCCTCCTCAAAGCCACGAGTTGTGAGCGCCGCCGTGCCCAAGCGCAGACCACTGGTCACAAAAGGCGACTCAGGATCAAAGGGCACTGTGTTCTTATTGGCGGTGATGTTCACGTCACTGACAAGCAAATCAGCAACCTTCCCGGTCATCCCAATGCTGCGCAGATCCAGCAAGACAAGATGATTATCTGTTCCTCCACTCACCACCGCAATCCCGCGCTCCTGAATGCGACCAGCAAGAACCTGGGCATTCGCCACCACCTGGCAGCTATAAGCCTGGAACTCTGGCTGAAGAGCTTCTCCTAAGGCCACAGCCTTGGCTGCGATCACATGTTCCAAAGGGCCGCCCTGACTGCCAGGAAACACTGCCTTGTCGAACTTACGGCCAAAGTCCGCATCACGACAAAGGATTAAGCCCCCTCTGGGGCCACGCAATGTCTTGTGGGTGGTCGTCGTCACCACATCACAGTGGGCAATAGGACTCGGATGGACCCCAGCCGCAACAAGGCCGGCAATGTGTGCCATGTCCGCCAACAAGTAAGCGCCCACCTCATCAGCGATGCTGCGAAAAGCAGCAAAATCGATCGTGCGGGGATAGGCCGAGTAGCCGCAGATGATCAGTTGAGGACGCTCTTTCAGGGCCAGCTGACGAACAGCCTCCATATCGAGCTGCTGACTATCACGCTCCACGCCGTAATGAACGACCTTGAACCACTTGCCGCTGACATTGACAGGAGAACCATGAGTGAGATGCCCCCCATGGGATAGATCCATCCCCATGATGGTGTCACCGGGCTGCAACAGCGCCAGGAAGACGGCGAAGTTGGCCTGCGCGCCACTATGAGGTTGCACGTTGGCCCAAGCCGCACCAAAGAGCCGCTGAGCACGCTCGATCGCCAACTCCTCAATCGCATCGACATGCTCACAACCGCCGTAATAGCGCTTATGGGGAAGACCTTCGGCGTACTTGTTGGTGAGCACAGAACCCTGAGCCTGCATCACAGCTTGAGAAGTGAAGTTCTCACTGGCTATCAGCTCTAGATGGGTCTCCTGACGTTGCCTCTCCTGATCGATCAAGCCCGCAATCGCCGGGTCGGAATCCGTCAGGGCAGCATTAATAGAAGCCAAGAAGCGATCCGTCATTTACAGAACCCAACAGTTTTCGGATCGTAGGCAATGGTTCTTCACGTCTTAAGCAAAGCCCTTAGCCCTAAGACCGCCGCCGGACCCAAGTGCAAAAAAAAACTGCCCGAAGGGCAGTTAATCAGCGCGCCTGGAGAGATTCGAACTCCCGACCCTCTGATCCGTAGTCAGATGCTCTAATCCGCTGAGCTACAGGCGCTTAGAAGGAAACATCAGACTTCATCATGGGGGCCTTCGTCAACCGAGTCTCATCCAAGCGCCACAATCGAGAGATCTACAAGGACACTGCTCATGCCAATTCGCTGGTACGGCAACGCCGACACAACCGACCCGACCTATCAACATTTCGCTCGAATCGTCAACTTCACCCTGCATGCCATGGCCTTTGCAGCTTTCAACAGTGGCCTTTGGTTCATTCAACAAATGCGCCACCCATGGCCACACTTGGATTGGTTCAGCGAAATCTGGCTTGCTGGACTCTTCATCCACCTTGCATTTGTAGTCGTCAAAAGACCCAAGGCCAAGACCACCGAAGAGCAATCCTGATCCCAACATCAAGCCAGCATCCACCTAGCAAGACCATCACTTATGACAATCGATCCAGCAGATTTAAAAGAGCTACAACTATCCCTTGCCGATCGCATCTACCTTCAGATCGCCAGCTGGCACCTTTATCTGGGCGATGCAGGGCTTGCAGAAAACCTTGCCATCGAATGCAGCGTCAGGCTCAATGAAGGCGCCAATGTGGCAGCCCGCCAAGCCCTGGAATCAGTGCAAGTGCCCCTAGGTGGAGGGAGCACCCGCCTACCACTGGCGCGCCTAATCCCAGCCTCTCAACTTCGAGACCTTGAGGAGATCCTGGAGCCCTACTGCCGATAAGGTTGCTGCCATCCATGGAGGGCCAGTGCTGATCATCGAGGTCACCAACGCCCGTGAAGTGATGCGTCAACGCATCGGACCACTAGGGGAGCGACTCATCGGCAAAGTTGTCGATGCTGAGGACCAGGTGGAGAAAGCTCTGATTCAAGAGCTCGAAAACGCCTTCCAGGAATTCGGGATCGAAGCACGCATCGTTTCGGTACAGGGACCCCAGCTGGTGGGCCGAGACCATCTGGAGCTACCAATTCAAGTCCGTGAGGATCGCGAAGTTCGCCTCAGCGAGGAATAACTCTGTAACGCAGCTCCCGCGCTAGCTCACGCACCTCAGCGACACCAAGAGAGATGCTGATTAGAGCGAATACAGCAAGGCCGGTGATCACTGACAGACCCACCTCAATCAAAAGTCCCAGCAGGTCCTGAGGCCATTGCATCAAGGTCGCGAGAGCCCAAGCCGCAAACCCTGCCGCCAGGCCAGCCCAAAGCAACTTGACGCCATCAAAAGCCCACCGTTGCAAAGGCAAGCCCCCTAGCCGCGAATGCAAGCCCACCAAGAGAGCTCCGCAGGTCAGCAGATTGATTGCAACCGTTGCCAGCACCAAACCGGTAGCCCCGAAATTGAATGGCAACTGAGGGCCCCAAGGGGTTGGGCCACCAACCAACAACCAATCAAACACCACATTCAAGCCAATCCCTGCCGTAGAAAGTCGGAAGGGGGTAGTGCCATCACCTAGGGCATAAAACACACGCACCAGCAGATCACGAGCTAGATAGGCAGGCATGCCCACGCCATAGGCCATCAGCAATCCACTCACCAAGCTGGCAGCCTGGGCATCAAAGGCCCCTCGCTCGTACACCAAAGCAACGATTGGGGTTCCAAGAGCCACGAACATGGCCCCAAGAGGAACCATGCTGGCCGTAGACAACATCAACCCCTGACGGATGCGAGTGACTAGTGCAGGCCGATCTTCCTGGGCAGTGAGCCTGGCAAACGTTGGCAGTAGTGGCACCAGCAATGCATTGGAGATCAGCCCCAAAGGCGTCTGTACCAAAAGATTGGCGTAGCCCAGACCAGCTGCCGCACCCAAAATGCCGGAAGCAAAAAACAGATCTGTAAAGACATTGATCTGCAACATGCCTGAAGAAAGGGTGGCCGGGCCCATGACCTGCCATACCTCCCGCACACCTGGATGATGCCAATCCCAAACCAACTTCATCTTGGTCAAGCCTTGCCTGATCAACGCCGGCAGTTGAATCAGCCACTGCAACAGGGCTCCCACCAAGGTGGCTAGTGCCAAAACAATGCCACCCCTAAGGGCGAACTGCATGGAGCCGATGTTCGTGCCGACCTGCCACCACAAAACTCCGACACCGACCACCAAAGCAATACTGGACATGATTGGCGAAACCGCCGGAATCCAGAACTCATCAGCAGCATTAAGGGAGCCGAAGCCCAGGCCGATCAAACCTGCCAACAAAGCCATTGGTGCCATCACCTGAAGCTGAACCACAGCAATCCGATGCAGCTCAGGACTCAGACCTGGGCCCACCAAAGTGATCAACGGATTGGCTGCCAGCACTAATAGAGCCGTCAACAACAACAAAGCAGCACTAACCATGGTGTTGAGCGCCGCCAACACATGAGCGCTCTCCTGCCGCGGCCGTCTGCTGAGGACACTGACCATGGCGCTGTGGAAAGGACCGTTGATCCCACCCAGGAGAATCAACAGAAACCCCGGCAAGACGTAGGCGTAGTTGTAAGCGTCATAAGCCGCTCCTACCCCGAAGGCAGCCGCAATCACAAGCTGACGAACCAGCCCTCCCACCTTGCTAAGCAAGGTGCCGACTGTGACAACCAGAGCAATACGCTTTAAGGATCTCCCCATCCTTGGGCCTCAGACCATCTGATCATTTAGCAGCATTCTCAAGCCCTGCAAGCATCCCCATGACCGAGGCCATCCCGAAAGGATGAACTGACAGTCAGCGGCCATCTAGTTGTGCACCCTAAAGTTGGAATAAATAGCAGCAGTGACCAAAGAAATCATGAAAGCGTTATGTTGCGATAGTAGACCTTGCGGCCTCGTTATCCCAGAAGATCATTCAGAGATTTTGCTTAAGCATTTAAATGTTCTCAACTGAATTTCCCCCATCCAAAAACCCTCTTGATTTTCGACAACGTATATATTCTGCTTGTGCAATCTCAAACTCATCTCATCTCCTGAACTCGTAGAGATTCGTCCCTCTTGACATGAGAGCTGTTTCTGACCTACGAAAAATACGAATGCCTTATAAGCATAGGCATCTGATTCAAAGTCATCTCCACTAGGGAATCTTGGCCTATTAGATTCCTTGACTGCAGAGGCTAGTTCAAATGAATAAGGCGAAAACCTAAATCTGTCAGACTTTGCGAGCAAAGTATAAGCCTGCCGGTAATCCAATGTTCTTGTCAAGTTCACCACAACAGGCTGACTTATTCGACACTCATCAGAATTATTAGACAAGACACATTCAGAAGGCACAATTGGTGGACGTTTAGAGAATCGCCACCATTGGTTCAATACGGTCGCATGATTTTTAGCTCTGATTTGTATATTTGAATTTGTCAGCCATGGCCTTGGAGGAAGCGCCCATAGCTTATCAAGATATTGAGCAGGAACATTTTTCATCCCCTCCAGAAGGAAGCGTTCATCAATTTCTCTTGGATATCCCAATGTGCGCACATTAATCCGAGGATCTACAGCAAAAATAACACTGACATTAGAAACAAATGATGAAGCAGTCGCTATCACAATGAAAGGTTGAACAAGCTTGCCAGGGGGAGCAAAAGCCTGACGACCAGCAATCCATGTTATGAATCCAATAGAAGCAAGCGCAAGTCCAATCACCTGCGGCATCAAGAAAAGATAGCCAACACCCAATGGCAGAGCCTGAAGCCCGCTAGACAAGCCACTAAACAAACTTGGCACAAGAATATAAATAGCACCAAGCGCTACACATATAACAACATTTCTAGACCGTATTCCTTTCAGATTCGGCAAACTTATACGCACAGCAAAAAAAGATAGGGCAGCCAAAATAGCCAATACGCATCCAATCAGAAGGTACAAGCCCTGCGGAATATTTTCGAGTGTGTTGACATAGGCATAGTGAGCCAAAGGCAAAGCAGAGAAAACTTGTTTTGCCGCTCCAGAAATTACCATAGGCAAAGAATTACCAAATTGATAAGCGGCATAAGATCCCGTTCTATTCAACAGAAGATATCCGCGCGAAAGCATATAGAGAAATGACAAAACGGAGACAACCACTAAGGCACTGTTGCGCTCCCTTCGCCTCCGACAAAGGCCTGCAAGAAATGCACTTGCAAGCAGGTGCGCGACAACAAGTTCATAAGAAAATATATATATAGTCGTCGTAAATAACCAACCAGCTCCCCAATATCGCCGGCGAAGCCTGCTTGGATTTTCCATCCATTGAACAGCACATATTAATCCCCAGACAGATATCAAAGTCACCCATTTAATTGTGACTCCAAAAGATATATATGGCCCTGGATAAGGCCTGAAATAAGTAAAAGAGGCCAAGACCAATATCGCAATCGGTGCCACCCAACGAGAGCGCAGAAGAATAGAGGCAAGATATGCCAATGAGCCAGCGACAATTATTTCAGCAACAATTTGGCCAACCTTGAAATCAACCCGCCGGTCAAATAGAGTCGAGAAGCCACCAGCGACAAAGTGAGCTATCGGATTAAACTTTCCGAATTCATTCTGAAAATAACTGGTCCACATGATGGTGTCGTCCAGCAGACTTCTGCCCTCGATTAACCTTTGTTCTGGCCACACCGAATCAAAAACATCATCGCCTGAAAAAGGCGTGTAAAAAAGTGGCGCAATGACAACAACAAAGACGATTAAGCTGAAAATCAATGCCAGAACATAATATCTTTTCTGCCCAGCCAAAAGACTTGAGTTAGCCATTCAAACCTAATGCGTCAAAGAAATATTACTATTAACCCTACAACACTTTTCAGCAATCTATTGATGGAGAGTTGCGACTCCGACCAGCGGCGAGAAGCCATCAAACAGAGTAACAAGTCAACAGATACTGCTCATCCAGAGAAGATGACGCTTCTAAATACGACAGAGACAAAGAAGAACAAAAGTGGCCAAGGAAAATCGATGCCACGCTTTGGCAAAATCAGAGATCGCAAAAGCAACTTATTCAACGCTTAACGATCAAATTTTGATGTATTGAATTCCTAAAAGATGCCAGAGATTTTTCCACTTCCTACGCGAGCTCAAAGCCCATTAACAGCTCAAATAGGGAAGCCAATCCTTCAACAAACAATGCAAGCAGCACTTCGACCAATTCGCAAGTTGGACCAGCTTGCTGATCGTTCAATCAATATTATTGCTGAGCAGATATCTCTCACAAGCCTTTGGGCTGCGACCATCTGATCATTTAGCAGCATTCTCAAGCCCTGCAAGCAACCCCATGACCGAGGCCATCCCGAAAGGATCGTTAGGGAGTCCACTGCTCACATTCCCACCACTCGAGGAAGGAGTATTGGTGAAGCGCTACAAGCGCTTCCTTGCCGATGTGGAGCTAGTCAGCGGCGAAATCGTGACAGCCCACTGCGCCAACACGGGCCCGATGACTGGTGTTCTTCATCCTGGAGGCAGAGTGCGACTCCGCCATGCGCCTTCTCCCAAGCGCAAGTTGGCCTGGACATGGGAGCAAGCGGAGGCACCCAGCGCCCAGGGCGGCCTCTGCTGGGTGGGTATTAACACAGCCTTGGCCAATAGCCTGATCAGAGCCGCGATTGAAGCCGGACACCTCAAGCAAGTGCTTGGTCCTATCGCAGCAATCCGTGCGGAAGTGACTTATGGAAGCAACCGACGCAGTCGCATTGACCTGCTGTTAACCCCTGATGCCAATTGCTCGGACACCAGACCCATTTACTTAGAGGTCAAGAACACCACCTGGATCGAACACTCCTTAGCCCTCTTTCCCGACACGGTGACAGAACGAGGGCAAAAACATCTCAAAGAGCTAATCGGTGTACTTCCAGAATCCAGAGCAGTCTTGGTGCCCTGCCTCAGCCGCCACGATGTCCAAGCGTTCGCCCCAGGGGATAGCGCAGACCCTCGCTATGGCGAACTCTTTCGCCTGGCTCTTACAGCTGGCGTAGAAGTCATTCCATGTTGCTTCGGATTTCACCGCGACAAGATCACCTGGGAGGGCCTTAGGCCTACCAAAACGACACAGAGTTGACACAGCAAACAGGGCTCCAGATGTAACAAAATGAACTTTCACCCCCGCAAATAGACCTAAAAGCGTCCACCAATTCCATATTTCGTATCAACATGAACATAAAAAAATCCCAAGTTGAGCAAGTTTCACCTTTGAGCTATCACAAAGGTTTCCAGCTCGTTTTGCAGATCTGCTTCTTCCAATGACAACTGCTCCGCTTCCGCCCTCCAGGCGGCGCACGGTACGCCTCCAGGAGGCCAGTCTCCTGGAGGGGCCAATGCTCCTCCTGCGCAGCATCCGTGGCTTCAGCTCCAATCGCTCACTGACTTGGCTGGCTTGCGTGCCCTTGGCTCTCTTCGGCCTAGGACTCTTCAACCTCTCGGCCCATGCCGCCGAGATGCCAGAACTGAATGCTGCCTTCCTAGCCAACAATCTCTGGCTTCTGGTTGCAACGATTCTGGTGATCTTCATGAATGCCGGCTTCGCGATGGTCGAAGCAGGAATGTGTCGTCAAAAAAACGCGGTCAACATCCTCGCCAAAAACCTATTTGTCTTTGCCCTAGCGGTAACGGCTTACTGGTTCATCGGCTATTCGCTGATGTACGGCGATCCTGTTTCGGCAGGATGGCTCTATTTCAACGGCCTGTTCTTTGATCCTGCTGTAACCCCTGAACTGATCAGCGAAGGAGGTCTTGTCCCAAGCGTCGACTTCCTCTTCCAAGCAGCCTTTGCAGGCACCGCTGCCACCATCGTCTCAGGACTCGTTGCAGAGCGCGTCAAGTTCGGCGAGTTCGTGGTGTTCTCCCTAGTGCTAACTGGTTTCATTTACCCAATCGCCGGCAGCTGGGAATGGAACGGGGGCTGGCTCAACACTGCCTTTGGCGAAGGCGTTGAATTCATTGATTTCGCAGGCTCCTCGATCGTTCACTCCGTCGGTGCCTGGGCAGGTCTGGTGGGAGCAATGCTGCTCGGTCCGCGCATCGGCAAATTTGTCGGTGGCAAGGCCCAAGCGATTCCAGGACACAACATGTCCATCGCCACCCTTGGCGCCCTAATCCTCTGGATCGGCTGGTATGGCTTCAATCCCGGCTCTCAGCTCGCCATGGATCAATGGGTCCCCTACGTGGCTGTAACAACCACACTCGCGGCTGCAGGTGGCGCCATCGGCGCAACGGTCATTTCCACCATCTACTCCGGCAAGCCTGATCTAACGATGATCATCAACGGCATCCTTGCCGGCCTAGTGAGCATTACAGCGGGTTGTGGCAATCTCACGCTGGTAGGGGCCTGGGTTGCAGGCCTAATCGGTGGTGTCATTGTGGTGTTCGCGGTCTCAGCCCTTGACTCTTTAGGCATCGACGATCCAGTTGGGGCTTTCTCTGTCCACGGCGTCTGTGGCATCTGGGGAACCCTCGTGATCGGCCTATGGGGCTTTGACATCCAAGGTGATGGTTCCGCCCTTGGGCTATTCGTTGGGGGTGGCGCAAGTCAGCTTTGGGCTCAATTTGTCGGCTGCGCTGCCTACGCCATCTGGACCGTGGTGACCTGTTGGATTGCCTGGTCTGTCATCGGAGCACTGTTTGGCGGGATCCGCGTAACAGAAGCAGAGGAAATCGAAGGTCTTGATATCGGTGAACACGGTATGGAGGCTTATCCCGACTTCGCCTCAGCCGGCAACTAAAGCCTGATCAACAACCTGAATCCCATCAAGCCCGACCCAGTGCCGGGCTTTTTTATGCTTCAAAAGTGTTGAGCTGCCCATAGAGTCAGGAGATTGCTGCTGCCACGATGGATACACAAGCTTTCAAACGCTCGCTACACCACTCTGAGCGTTACAACCGTAGGGGCTTCGGGCGAGCCAACGAAGTCGCCAGCAACCTTGAGAAGGCCTACCAAAGCAGCCTCATTGGCTCGATCCGAGACAACGGGTATGTGCTTCAACATGGCCGACTTCAGGTGAAATTGGCTGAGGCCTTTGGTTTCTGCTGGGGAGTAGAGCGAGCAGTTGCGATGGCTTATGAAACCCGTAGGCACTACCCAAGCGAGCGCATTTGGATTACTAACGAAATTATTCACAACCCTTCAGTGAATGAACACTTACGCGAAATGGACGTGCTGTTCATCCACGCTGAAGGAGGTGTCAAAGATTTTTCCTGCGTCAGTGACGGCGATGTAGTGATCCTGCCCGCCTTCGGTGCCACTGTTCAGGAGATGGAGCTACTTCATGAGCGTGGCTGTCACATCATCGACACCACTTGTCCATGGGTTTCCAAGGTGTGGCACACCGTGGAGAAACATAAGAAGCAAGAATTCACCTCAATTATTCATGGCAAGGTGAAGCATGAAGAAACCTTGGCCACCAGCTCCTTTGCGGGGACCTATCTAGTTGTTTTAGACCTTGATGAAGCCCAACTAGTCGCCGATTACATCCTGGGCCAAGGAGATCGTGCTGCGTTCATGAAACGCTTTGCCAAGGCATGCTCTGCAAACTTTGACCCAGATCAAGATCTCCAACGCCTTGGGGTGGCCAATCAGACCACCATGCTGAAAAGTGAAACCGAGGAAATAGGTCGTTTATTCGAGCGCACCATGCTCAGAAAATATGGCCCAATCGAGCTCAACAAACATTTCCTTTCCTTCAACACCATCTGTGACGCCACAGAGGAACGGCAACAAGCAATGTTCTCGCTAGTTGATGAACCTCTAGATCTACTCGTGGTGATTGGTGGTTTCAACTCATCCAACACCACTCACCTACAGGAAATCGCCATCAGCCGAGGAATCCGATCCTTCCACATCGATACCCCAGAACGTATTGGTGATAACAACAGCATCCAACACAAGCCACTGGGAGAAGATCTGTTCATCGAAAGTAATTTTCTACCTGCTGGCAGCGTGAATGTTGGCATCACCTCCGGAGCCTCAACACCCGATCGAGTGGTTGAACATGTGATTCAGAAGCTGATCGACCTAACCTCCGACTGAGCAACAGTCTGGCTTTACATTTGTTAATATCCCCGGCTAACCCAGCCAGGGATGACCATCCGTGCCGCCCTTGTCGATACCTGCCGACCAATACCTGCGCCTCAGCAACAACTCACAAGTCCGTTGCTATCGAAGTCATTTTTCCGATCGCATGGAGATGCTTGCGCCGCTAAAAAACGTGGCGGCATATCTTGACCACCATCAAGGCTGGTTTCAACGCTGTGCTGCACCCATGGAGGTCAAGGCCCTCGATGATCAGTCCTATCTCCTCACCCTTGGTCGATTCGGCAATTTTGGCTTTGAAGTGGAGCCTTCCATTGGCCTAAAGCTGCTTCCCCAGCAGCAAGGGCTCTACCAAATCATCAATGTGGACCTAACGCATCAAGATCAGCCCCTTTGTGATCACTACGATGTGGACTTCAAGGCTGGGCTGAAACTTGAGCCATCAGAAACAGAAGCCAGCAATACTGTCCAACAAACCACCATCGTGAACTGGGATTTGGATCTTTCGGTGTGGATCCAACTACCGAAAGTGATCACCCTGCTACCGGATGGTCTTGTACAGACAAGTGGTGACCAGCTGCTGAGGCAAATCGTTCGACAAATCTCTCGACGACTCACCTGGAAGGTTCAAGAAGACTTCCATGCCACCCATGGACTGACCTGCCCACCACGTCGCCATGCAGCTTTCTGAGCAGGTCAACCCTGTTATCGCCTTGATCTGCGAACCCATTCTCTAAACTGCTCGTCTGCAATCCCTGGTGATGATGGCCGGCTCCGAAACCCCTAAAGCAAAGGGATCTGACTCTGACCTAGGACCTCAAGCCAGTACATCGTCAGAATCAATTAACTACTTCTCCGAATTTGGGATTCTCATACTCCGGCTGGGGATCAGCATTTTGATGGTCCACAACGGACTAGAGAAGCTCCAAAATCCAGAAGGATTCTCGGAATTTGTCATCGGCCAACACCTTGACTTCTTACCAGGCGACCCTCTGCTCTGGACCTATGCAGCAGCTTTAACAGAAATCATTTGTCCAATTGGAATCGCATTCGGACTTGCTACTAGGTTCTGTGCGCTTGGCCTGCTATCGACAATGGCTTTTGCCATTACATACCACTTATTTGATACTGGCCTGCAAGGCTTCCCCTTCGCCGTGGTCGAAAACCATAGCTATGCCTTTGAACTGTCTGGTGTTTATGCAACTACTTTCTTTTACTTACTTTGTGCAGGGCCAGGGCGAATTTCACTAGCAGCAAGGAACAAAGCCAAAGCAAATTCAGTCAGAATGAAACTCATCAAGGAAATCAATAAAGTTAAAATATAGAGCAACAAAGTAGCTCTATATTAGCTTTGATTATTACTAACTTAATGCAAGAAGTGGCGCTTTCCCGTTAACACCATTGCCAGACCAAAGTCATCGCAAACAGTGATTGAATCTGCATCACGCTTGCTCCCACCAGGCTGGATCACAGCACGTATGCCATGGTTAGCCGCCAAACGCACAGTGTCGTCAAAGGGGAAGAAGCCATCACTAGCCAAAACCGCTCCCCTGGCTTGATCGCCAGCTGCCTCAAGGGCTAGTCGCGCCGAGCCGACCCGGTTCATCTGGCCCGCTCCAACTCCGAGACTCTGGCCAGCACGAGCCACCACGATGGCGTTTGAGCGCACATGTCTCACCAGGCGCCACGCAAAGGTGAGATCCTCGTTTTCTTCAGCAGTAGGCGAGCGTTTGCTGGCCACAGTCCAACTGGTGGGATCAATCAATTGATCGTCTTGGTCCTGCACCAACACCCCGCCGAGGATGGTGCGAATGTGATCACGACCAGCCGCATCAACGGCACCTGGAGCCAATTCCAACAAGCGTAAGTTGGCCTTGCTGGCAAGGATTTCCCGAGCTTCTGGTTCAAAGCCTGGTGCCACAACACACTCCAAGAACAAACTGGTGAGCTCCCGAGCAGTCGTGGCATCCACCAATCCATTCAGAGCCACGATCCCTCCAAATGCACTCACCCGATCCGCATCCAACGCACGGCTTAAGGCCGACGCCACGCCAGTGCCAATCGCGACGCCACAAGGGTTGGAGTGCTTAACCACCACGGCAGCATCTTGAACAGCTTGATGAGCCCCATCCGTGCCATATCCAAACTCCCGAACAGTGGCCAGGGCAGCTTCCAAATCAAGCAAATTGTTGGTACTGAGCTCCTTGCCCTGCAACTGAATGGCACCGGCCCAACCCTGCTTCGGAGCGCTGTACCAAGCCGCCTGCTGATGGGGATTCTCGCCATAGCGCAGCCTCTGCCTAAGGGGAATAGCCTCAAGCCATTGGGAAGCTTGCTCGGTCAGCCGCTCGCCCATCCAATGGCTGATGGCCACGTCATAGGCAGCGGTGTGCTCAAAGGCTTCAAGGGCCAGCTCACGACGGAGCTGGCCATCCACACCATCACTTAAAGCCACTAGGAATCTGTCGTACTGATCCGGCCTCGTGAGCACGGCCACATGCGCATGGTTCTTTGCCGCCGCTCGCACCATGGCGGGACCACCGATATCAATATTCTCAATTGCGGTTTCCCAACTCACCTGCGGATTGGCCACTGTTTCCCGAAACGGGTAAAGGTTCACCACCACCACATCAATAGGAGGGATCTGATGCTGCTCCAGATCGACCTCATGATCAGGGTCGCCCCGCATCGCCAAGATGCCTCCATGGACACGAGGGTGCAGAGTCTTCACCCGTCCTCCAAGAATTTCCGCAGCACCTGTGTGCTCAGCAACCCGCGTCACGGGCAGACCGGCATCCTCCAGCACTTTGGCTGTGCCACCACTGGAAAGCAGCTGAAACCCATGCATGCGATGCAAGGATTCCGCTAGAGACACAATCCCATGTTTGTTTGAAACGCTCAACAAAGCGATGGGAGCCATGGCAGCAGAGACGAAAGCATTCCGTGGGCCAACCTACGCAGTAGCGATACAACCCCTGCCGTGAGCGACAACCTTCTCCGCGACATTCCCAAAGGTGCTTACTACAGGCTGGTGCTGCTGCATGGCTGGGGTGCAGATGCAGACGATCTGATGCCCCTTGGCCAAGAGCTCTGCCAAGCCATCGAGCCTCCCGTTGAACTAGTGGCTCTACGAGCGCAACAACTTCATCCTCAAGGTCTGGGCCGGCAATGGTATGGACTTTCCTCCAGCGATTGGGTCGCTTTAAGGGAGGGTATGGGTGGTAGTGACTGGGCAGCCGTTCCTGATGCGATCTCTCAACTTCAGACTCGCTTGAAAGCCCTGGAAACCCCAGAAATTCCTCTACAAAGAACGGCTCTGCTGGGTTTCTCCCAAGGGGGAGCAATGGCCCTCGCCAGTGGTTGTGATCTACCTCTAGCAGGCCTAATCGGCTGCAGTGCATACCCACATCCAAATTGGGTAGCTCCAAGCATTCGCCCCGCAGTGCTTCTCCTGCATGGGCGCCAAGACGAGGTAGTTCCCTACGCCGCCTCTGAACAACTCCTCAAAAGCCTAAAAACAAGCGGATTGGAGACTGCATTGGTGAGCTTCGAAGGTGGCCACTGCATTCCGGGAGAACTAATCCCCCGGATTCAGCAAGCTCTGATCTCCTGGTTCCACTAATCAATCCCGATCTCTTCAAACGAAGGCGTACTCGTACTCCTCGATCTCCTCCCAGTCGTCGGAAGTCAGTTCAAGACCTTCAAACATGGTCTCTTCCCCAACGGAGTCAACGATCAAGCGCAAAGAGGGGAAGAGAAAATGATTCTCTTCAGCGTACTGAGCACTAAACAAACCTTTCTCGCCCCAGAAAAAGCGATCAGTGGTGTGCTCGTTACGACGAACATTAAGGATCGCCGGTGAGATCAAACCAGATTCCGCGATATAGCGACGAGCTGCCGTCACAGGCTTGTACTCACCGGTTTCGAGATGGAAAGTAGGCACATGAGCCAACACCCGTTGACCAGCCAGTCGTCTGCGGCTGATCCGCTTGCGCTTCTTAGACATAAACGGGAAACTCCTGTATAGGAGTGCGATGGAGAGGGGAACGGGGCGGCTTAGAACCGTCCAGCAGATGGTGCTCAAACAAGATGCAAGAGCTTGGCGATGCCCAAATGTCAGCAAGCCATACTCGGGGCATCGCAGCACAGCCACAACACCCTGAGGGATCACTTTCAACATGACCGGCCGAGGCCGAGGATCCAACAGAGGACGCATCTACCTCTGCTGTAGCTTTGGTGACACGATTTGTGCAACCTCTGCTGTGGCTTTGGTGACACAATTTGTGCAACCTCTACCTTGTCCGACTTTGAGCTACAGCCTCTGGGCGAGGCTTTCCAGCCAATCGGCGCTCAAATTTTAATACTTTTTTCAGAATTTTCAAGGTGCAATTCATATCAGCCTCTTGGTGTCGGTGTCCAGAGGCACATCGGTCGCCATGAAGCTGTCAAACCGCTTCCTCAATCTGGTGAAGCAACAACTCAACAGCTTCGAAGCGGAGGCTCCACTAGAGAAGCTTGTGGTCTATATCGCTCAAGCAAGAGACGGGCGCGCCCCCAGCCTGGAAGCCGTAAGTCAGTGGCCCGCCACAGGGAACAAATCCCTGCCACCTGTAGAGGCAGACCCTGAGCTTCGTGCACCCTCTCCTGATCGACGCTGGTACCCGCTTCAAGAAGGAACGATCTTGCTTGGAGTACTCAGAGCCGAAAAACCCCTCTCTTCGCCATCCTGGCCCACCCGCCTAGACCGACGGCTGCTTGCTACTGCGAGTGCCATCACCCATTGCCTCAGTCTTGAGCTTGAGCGCGCCAGGCTGCTTGATGAGCTCGCCGAGCAACGGGAACAAATCAGCCTGATGGTGCATCAACTGCGAAATCCGCTAGCCGCGCTTCGAACCTATGCCCAACTCTTGATGAAGCGCCTAGAGCCCGATAGTCGTCACCGCACCTTGATCAAGGGTCTGCTGAGCGAGCAAGCACAACTCGATCGCTATATCTCCAGCCTCGACCAGATCGGCCAGGCCAATCTGCCCATCGAACCAAGCATCAAGGCCCCATTGCTGCTGCCTCCATTACTGCCACAAGCCACTGATCTCACTATCAAATCCTTACTAACACCACTGATCGAACGCGCCATAGCCACATCAGCCTTGCAAAAACGCCCTTGGCATGGACCCAGCCAATGGCCTGCCTGGACTGAAGAACTACGTCCTTCAGGAGATGGAGTGGTCGCTGAAATCGTGGCCAACCTGCTGGAGAATGCTTTCCGCTATAGCCCTGCAGGCCGCCCTATCGGCCTGTGCCTGCAACAAGACGGAATATGCGTCTGGGATGGAGGTGAACCCATCAACAAGCAAGAGCGTGAGCGCATCTTCAGCAGAGGCATTCGAGGCCAAAGTAGTGGCGATCGCCCCGGCAGCGGCCTTGGCCTCGCCCTGGGACGCCAACTGGCTGAAGATTTGGGAGGTTCGCTGCAACTGATCACCTCGCCAGAGAACCTTGATCCAGCCCTTCCCAGCGAAGGCAATGCCTTTCTGCTCAGCCTGCCGGCAGTAACACCGCCAGCAACAGAAGCGTGATTGTTTCCACAAGCACGACTGACGAGCCATAAGAATCCCCGCTATGCCCACCAAGACGACGTCCAAGCAGTTCAGGCACTAAAAACGCCGGCAAGACACCCACACCAATTCCTGCCATCAAAACCATCTGACTGGGCCACCCCACGATCATGAGTGAAGGGACAACCGTTAATGCCAAAAGCAGCACTAACAATGCTGGCAATGCTTCCTGCCATCCCTGGCGATAACGACGGTGAAAGGAAGCGGTGCCAGCCTGCCCCTCACGCAAGTAAAAGAAGCGCGCCATGGCCCAAAGCGGCGCACAACGCCCCCAAAAGGCAGCAATCAGCAAAGCCAAAGGGGCTAGAGAACCAAGCCGAAGTAGGGCTGCAATCTGAAGTAACACCACCACAAGCAGAGCCTGGACTCCACTAGCTCCAACACAGCTGTCGTCCATAGCCTGCAGACAGCGCTCACGACCAGCCGCCAGACCATCGGCCGTGTCCATCAACCCATCAAGGTGAAGACCACCCGAAAGCCAGGCACCCAGCCCGATGACCAAAAGTGCCACTGACGAGGTCGGCCAATCGGCACGGATCAAGGCAAGCCAAAGGAAAGACTGCAGTCCTCCCAGCACCAATCCGATCCAAGGAGCAAAGCGAGCAATCCGTTCAAAACGTGGCTTCAGCCCTGGCCAAGCAGGCAATACGGAGTAGAAGATCCATGCTCCAGCCAAATCCCGGAGCCAAAGGGGAGCGCGCAAGATCTCCAACCTCCAGTCAAAGGCAAAGCCCAACGTAGGGTCATGATCGGCCTGGTGCCCTGTGGCGCTGGAGTATCGCCGTAGCACTAGCCGTGTTTGATTTTCAGATCAACGCCCACTGTTCACACACACGTGCTCGCGTTGGCTGCTTCCGCACTCCTCATGGTTCTGTCAACACACCTCGTTTCATGCCTGTGGGCACGCTGGCAACGGTGAAAGGCATCACAGCCACTCAACTGGCCGACACCGGAGCTCAGATGGTGTTAGCCAACACCTATCACCTCCATCTTCAGCCAGGCGA
Source organism: Prochlorococcus sp. MIT 1306 (assembly GCF_047304515.1). Classification (NCBI taxonomy): domain Bacteria; kingdom Bacillati; phylum Cyanobacteriota; class Cyanophyceae; order Synechococcales; family Prochlorococcaceae; genus Prochlorococcus; species Prochlorococcus sp. MIT 1306. The sequence goes on from NZ_CP138959.1 coordinate 1,851,504, forward strand.
GGGGATCGTGGCAGATGCCGGTGGCCTGCATCGCTTCATGGGCTGGGACCGCCCACTGCTTACCGACTCAGGTGGCTTTCAGATTTTCAGCCTGGCAGACCTGAATCGTATTGATGATCACGGAGTCGTTTTTCGCAACCCTCGTAATGGCAGCCAGATTGAACTCACGCCAGAACGCGCCATCGAAATACAAATGGCCCTTGGCGCTGATGTCGCTATGGCCTTCGACCAATGCCCCCCATACCCAGCCAGCGAAAGCGATGTGGAGGCTGCCTGTAAGCGCACCCATGCATGGCTGGAACGCTGCTCAAACACCCATCAACACACAAATCAAGCCCTATTCGGCATTGTTCAGGGAGGATGTTTTCCCCACCTCAGAGAGCAAAGTGCTCAAATCGTGGCCAGCTTTGATTTGCCTGGCATCGCCATCGGTGGCGTCAGCGTGGGTGAACCGGTTGAAGACATTCATCGCATCGTGCGCCAGGTTTCTCCTCTGCTTCCCCAGGATCGCCCCCGCTATCTGATGGGGATTGGCACCCTGCGAGAAATAGCGATTGCAGTTGCCAGCGGTATCGATCTATTCGACTGTGTGCTGCCTACCCGCCTGGGAAGACATGGCACAGCACTTGTCGCTGGCGAGCGCTGGAATTTACGCAATGCCCGCTTTCGTGAAGATCACACACCCCTAGATCAAAGCTGTACTTGTACAGCTTGCCGCCATCACAGCCGGGCTTATCTGCATCACTTAATTCGCAACGAGGAGCTCCTAGGGCTCACGCTTCTAAGCCTGCACAACCTCACCCAGCTGATCAGATTCACCTCAGCTATTAGCCAGGCAATTCAAGATGACTGTTTTTCAGAGGATTTCGCTCCTTGGCAACCGGACTCAGCAGCACATCACACGTGGTAACGTCCATGAAACGCAGCTGAGCAACTAGGGATGGCAGCCTTCACTCTCGATCTGATGGCCCAACTGCCAGAGGCCTATCAGGCCTACGCTCCAGCAGTGGATGTTCTTCCACTCATCCCCATTTTCTTCTTCCTGCTTGTCTTTGTATGGCAAGCATCTGTGGGCTTCCGCTGAAGCATTCATTTCAATCAACGCTTTTTTCCTCGACGCCATACCTCCCAGACGAAGGTAGGCAGACAAAGGAAGCGATTCCATCGGCTGGGCTCTTGCGCCAACCGATAGAGCCATTCGAGCCCTACCTGACACATCCATTGGGGGGCTCGCTTTTTCATGCCAGCCCATACATCGAAGCTTCCCCCAACACCCATCCAGAGGCCTGGGCATGCCCGCCTTACGCGAGCTATCCATGTTTCTTGACGGGGAACTCCTAGTGCCACAAGCACAAGATCAGGATGCAAAACTCTCAACTTGGCTTCCAGGCCAGGCCAAGCATCTTGGGGCTGATAGCCATGCGAAGACATCACAAGTCGCAGAGCAGGCAGGTCTTGCTTCAGGAGTTGCCTCAAACGATCCATGACCTGCGGGGTTGCTCCCACTAGGGCCACCTTCCAATCATGAGCCTCTGCATAGGCAAGTAACGAACGTGCCAGTTCAATGCCAGGGCTGCGCGGCACCACAACTCCCTGACGCCTGAGCGCCCAAACCACGCCAATCCCATCTGGGATGACTAGATCTGCCGCCGCAATAGCATCACCTAGCCTCGGATTCTCTCTAGCCGCCATCGTCATCTCCGCATTCAGCGTGACGATCTGGCCACCACCACGAGCATGCAAACCAATCGCCGCAGCCTGAACATCGCGGCATGCATCCACTGGCACACCTAGAACACTTCGACGGTATTGATCGCTCGGTGCGGTGCTTGTTGATTCCATCAGCGAGACAACTGAGGTTGAAAATTTAGTGCTCTAAACCTTGAACGCAATCGATGGAGTCCAAAGCCCAATCGCCACAAGCAAGCGAATGGAGCAACAGCCGATTTGCAAAGAAGCCCCTGAAAGTAGCGCTGTGCGAGCCGGGAGGGTTGGACTGATGTGTTGCTAACGACTCAGATGGGCTCCTCCAAGGAAAGCCCCATGCCGGGGTGTTCGACGGCATGTTCAATCAGGTCAGCCAAACGCAGCGCGCGCGAAGCCTGCTCCCCATCCACGGCTGGTGTCTCACGCCCTCGCAAACACTGAAGAAAATGCTCCAACTCGGCATAGAGAGGCTCAATAGAAGTCGTGCTGACCTCTTCGATAAAACCGTCATTGCGATACAACAACTCACCGTGATCGGCTGAATACCACTCATGAGCACGACGATGTATATGCAGGGTGTGATTAAGGAAATCAGTCTCAACAAGACTGCCCCGACAATGAGCACTGAGACTGCGAATTTTGCGGTGGCTCATCTTGCTAGCCGTGAGGCTCGCCACCACACCATTGCTGAAGCCAAGCGTGGCATTGACGTAATCGATCGGACCCTCGGCAGTGCGGCCCCCTGCAGCAGCCAGACCTACCACCGGAGCACCCGCCAGCTCAAGAACCAAGTCGAGGTCATGAATCATCAGATCAAGCACCACCGACACATCATTGGCTCGGTCACCATGGGGGCTATGGCGACGAGCCTCAAGAACCACCACCTCCTCATTTTCCACCACCTTGATCAACTCTCGAAAGGCAGGGTTAAAACGTTCAATATGGCCAACCTGCAAGAGCCGTCCAGCCTTATTAGCCGCCACAATCAATGCGGATGCCTCCTCCTGACTGGCCGCAATCGGTTTTTCGATTAACACATGCAGGCCTGCCTCCAAGCAGGCCTGCCCGACCTTGTGATGGAGCAATGTCGGCACAGCAATGCAGACGGCTTCGACCTCGCCTAGCAAGCTGTGGTAGTCAGGAAACCAATCACATCCAAACTGTTCAGTTGCCAGCTGACCACGCTCAGGATCGGGATCAGCGACTGCCACCAGCTGCGCATCCTTAAGCAGACTGAGCACACGGGCATGATGCCAACCCATATTGCCAATCCCGATCACACCGACCTTCACCGGAACCATGGGATCGGTCATCGGCAGGCCATGGCGCATCGGGGAAATTATCAACGATCATTCCTCAGTGTGATCGTGACTGGGCAGAATCAGTCGCACACGCTCGATACGAGGACCCTTCATCGTTACGATCTCGAATTGCAAACCATCGCAGCGCAAGGCCTCTCCAGCAGAAGGGATGTGTTGCAACTTTTCAAGCAGAAAGCCAGCCAAGGTGTGATGTCCATCAGCTTCAGGCAAGTCCAGATTGAGCTGTCGATTGAGCTCAATGATCTCAAGATCCCCTGCAACCATCCATGTGTCTGACTGACCCTCAATCAGCTCAAGATCCGGCTCATCGTCGTCTGCATGGGGCTCATCGCCCACGATCTCACCAGTGAGATCGGCAGCTGTAACCAATCCTTCGGTACCGCCATGCTCATCAACGACAAGCAGTAGGGGCTGTCCACTTCGGATCATCGGCAACAATTCAGCCAAAGTGCTGGTCTCAAGAACCCTTGCAGCTGGTTGTAAAAAAGGTTCAAGCGGAGATTCTGCCTGCAAAGCACCCCGGGAGATGGGTTCCGCCAACCGACGTAAATCAAGCACACCCCTGACATCATCTAGGGACTGACCGATCACTGGAAAGCGCGCATGGCGGGTGTTATGCACCACTTTCATCAGTTCAGCGAAGCAGACCCCAACAGGCAAGGTGACCATGCCAGAACGTGGCACCATCACCTCTCTAACTTGAGTGTCGCGCAAGGCAAAAACACCTTCAAGGATGTTGCGCTCATCAGGACGAAGGCCTGTTACACCACCAATTTCGATCAGAGACTCCAGCTCACCAGCAGAGAGAGCAGGAACGAGAGAATCCCAATGTGCATTCAAGCCAACCAGCCGCAACATCATCGAAGCGACAGCTTCCAGAAGAGCCAAAAGGGGAGCAAGCACACGCATCACCATCTCCAACAATGGAGCGAGGTTTAGAGCTGCAGCCTCCGGACGATTCAGCACCCAGGCCTTAGGAAGAAAACCAGCCAACAAGGTGGCCAACACCACAAGCAGCAGAAAAAGCCCCCCGTTCAACCAGCGACTAGCAGGATCAGCCAGAGGCCACCAGCGATGTCCAACACCACGGCCAACCCAGCCCAGGGCTACCAACGCCAGCATTCCACCCAGTTGAGACACCATCAACGCCCTCCTCAAACGGCGCTGAAGACGATGGACGGCGGAAGCTCCGGGTTGCTGCTCTTCCACTAAAACCTGTACTCGACTAGGCCGCAGCCGCAACAAGGCAACCTCTCCAGCCGCGAAGAAAGCCGGTAGAACCAGCAATACAGCCAGGAAAAGGAACCTCATTGAATGAAGAAAATATGGGGGTCGCGAGGATCGAACTCGCCTTAGGCGAATTATGAGTTCGCTGCATTCACCAGATTGCTAGACCCCCTCAATCACGGATCTACCACATGCCACGGATAGGAGTGAAGGCCTCAGGCGCCACATTCATCTCAGGACCATCCTCCACCATGACAATTTCTGAAGGAACATCCCCCGCAAGGCTGTTATCAAAACCGCTGGAGATATCAACAGTTCGCCAAGGGAGGGAAGGGTTCTGCTCTTCTAGAAGCACCTGATAGGTGTTCTGCACAGCAGAACCATCCCAGATGATCGTCTGATCAGGGAAACCAAATCCCATCAAGCGATTGCCCTCATAACCGGCCACAGCGATGCCGAGCATATCCGTGAGCTGATGAAGCACATCCACACCTCGGGCATAGGGAGCTGTCCAACTGTAAAAACGACGTTCGATTAAGGCACCAGTGGATTCCAGCGGCCCACATTGGCTCACCTCCACAGGGCCCTTCGACGACTGGTTGGCATCCGGTGCTTCAAGAGTCGTGGTGCAAACCACAGGCCTCGCCCAGGCCAAACCGCCACCCCATCCAGTGACTGCCAATGGTGTCACCAGGGCCAAACCAAGCATCCTTAGCTTATGGAAGGACACCCAAGCCATAACTGCAAAAAACACGACTACGCGCAAACTAGGCAATGAATCCTTAACGCACCAGCCCAATGAGCCCTCTTCCCCCATCGGCGGAGGCCTGCCGCGATGAGCTGCTCAACCGGCTAGCGCGAGAGGCCTACCGCCATGGAGACTTCACCCTGGCCTCTGGTCGCCAAAGCAACCACTACGTGAACTGCAAGCCAGTCAGCCTCAGTGGATCTGGCCTGGCGTTGCTAGGCCTGGCGTTACTCAAATATGTAGAGCCCGATGCTGTTTGTGTAGCTGGCCTAACCCTCGGCGCCGATCCCTTGGTGAGTGCAGTGGCGATGGCAGCAGCACAAGCGGAACGCACTCTCAATGCGCTAATCGTGAGAAAGCAAGCCAAAGGCCATGGCACCGCTGCTTGGCTTGAAGGTCCACTACCTCCCAGCGGTGCACGCATCACCGTTTTGGAAGACGTTGTCACCACTGGCGGATCGTCACTCAAAGCCGTGCAACAGCTGCGTGAGACGGGCTATCTGGTGACACGCGTCGTCACGATCGTCGATCGACAAGAAGGTGGTGAAGAGGCCTTGAATGCTGCTGAGTTAGAGCTTGTCAGTTTGTACCAGCTCAATCAGGTCGCTGAGCGGGCCAGACAGCTGGAGACGGAGACATGAGCAGCTCGAGCAAGCAACGCTGGGACGCCCTTAAACCCCTATTGAGGCTGGAGGGTTCTGGTAGTCGAGACTTTCTTCACGGCCAGACCAGTGCCGATCTGCTGGCTGCCGAAACAGGCTCCCTGCTGCGCTGCTGCTGGCTCACCGCCACAGGAAGAGTGCGGGCGCTGTTGGAGATTCGTCTGGATGAGAGAGGTGCAGATGTGCTTGTTCTCGCCGGCGATCACAACGCCGTAGCGACGGGATTTGAGCAGGTGATCTTCCCTGCAGACCAGGTTCGACTGAAGCCGAGCAAGCCAATTCGACGCCTGCAGATACTGGCCCAACTCAAACAGGAGCAAACTCCTGAGGTGACCTGGCTGCTGCCAGACGAACCACTGCCAAAGCAATGGGCTGCTATGCAGCAGGCCAGTGCAGATCAAATTGAAAGCTGGCGACTCAAGCAAGGCCTGCCCCTTGAACCTGGTGAAATCAATGGCGATACCAACCCGTTTGAACTGGGACTAACCGCATGGGTGAGTCTCAGCAAAGGTTGTTACTTGGGGCAGGAAACCTTGGCCAAGCTGGCCAACAGCGGTGGTATCAAACAACAACTGCGCTACTGGCAAGCCAACCGCCCGATTGCCGTAGGCCAAAAACTAATCAATCTTGAGGCAGAGGCAGGTGTCAACAATCGAGCAGGGGTCATTACTTCAGTGATGCAAGACCAAGACTCAAGAGGCAGCTATGGCTTGGCCTTGGTGCGCCGCAATGCTCTAACAGAGACTGAACTATGCCTGGCGGAAGACTCAACAAGGGTGCGCCTCTCCATTCCTACGGGATTTGTGACTCCACCCATGAGTGACTGAACATGGCTTGACGATGCCCAGCTACTCGTCTTGCTTTAACAGCTCATCTTGCTTTAACAGCCATGCCGCCACGGCCCAAGTGGCGAGACAATCATCGTGGTTGTAATCAAAGATCCAACGCAGGGAATAGGAACTGCCGCGATCTTGAAGACCTGAACCACGCCACTGGCGCCACCAAAGCAGAGCTCGAGCCCCATCGACACCCACCTGACGCCAACAAAATCCCAGCCAACTCGCCACGCACTTCAACCCATAGCTGTTTAAAGGCAATCGCCAAGAACGCCGCACCCGATCGTGCACATCAATCATGCGCTTGCTCAGTGCACTCAACTCAGCCGCGTCAACTCCCTGCCGCTTAGCCATACGGCGAAGAGCTAGAGACTCCGTTTCGCCGTAATGCATCACTGGCCAGTCGGGATAACTCTTCAGCATGCGTTGCAACCGCTGCCAGCAACGTGCCTCGCCGTGCTCATAAAGCACCAAAAAGGGGTGATACTGCGCGCCCTCTAAATCCCAACTGCCATCTGGCCTGCGGCCCAGCCGGACAAAACCATGCAGAAAATCATCGCGAGCATCTGGATCAGATTCGATGTCGTACAACAACACGCCAGGGGCAGTGGCCAATTCCGGCAAAGCTGATGCGGAGTCCAAGCGCTCATAACGACCATCCCGCTGAGCCCGGGCCTGAGCGACAAGCTCACAAGCCACTTCCCCGTGCTGCTCACCGAAATGTTGCAAACGACTTCCGAGCTCATTCGGATCGGCTGCCGCTAAATCCTGCAAACCAAGGATCCCCAGTTCCTGAAGCATCTGCCGTCGACGAGTCCCGATACCGCTCACCTCACTGAGATGTCCCTCTGCAGAAGCGACGGCATTGCAAACACCTCGCCAGGAACACAACTTGCACTTACGCCGATCAGCAACCAAAGGCGGAGGCTCACTCAGCTCGAGGTCTGCGGCCAACTTGACCAGGACATCATCAAGCTGCCGCTGCAACCCGCCCAGCAATGAAACTCGTTCCATTTGAAGACTGCGACCAGCTCCGGCCAAAGCCAAGCCTTCAGGCACGGGAGCCGACTGCAGCGGTGCCAATAAACGACCAGCAAGGGCTAAAGCCAAGCGATGCTCTCTGGTCAAGCGTCGACCCTGACGTGCAAGCACCGGTCGGTAAGCAAATGCCCCCCAACGACTTTGCCCCTCGACCCTCTGCAGCAATGGCGGATGGGCCTCCAATAACTGCCCCGCAGGACCAACCCCCTTAAGCCTCAGCCCCACCACCCCTGGGCAGCCTTGACTGCAACCGTCTAGACCCCTGCATGGTTTGCGCGGCAACAAAGCAACAAAGTTGCGCTGCTGATCATCAAGTTGCAGAGTGCGGTGAGCAGTCCAGAGCCGTTGCTCTCCATCGCCATAACGATCTAGCCAAGCCCTACGACGACAGCGCAGCCAACTACGCAGCAAGCGATCAGTCAGAACGTTGGCAGCGAGAGGGGTGGCACCCATCAGCCGACGTTACGGCGGCTGCCTGCTAGATCCAGTCCATTAGTTGATCATTTATGGCATCGGCCCCCCTGCCGCTGGCCGCGGCCCCCATCCACTTCGGTACCGACGGTTGGCGCGGGGTCATCGGCGTAGATATCACAGTCGAAAGGTTGTTAACCGTTGCTGCTGCTGCTGCACAGGAGCTGGCCTATCGCGCACCCACAGAACTCAAAAGCCGCTCAGTGATCATCGGCTACGACCGCCGCTTTCTAGCTCCGGAAATGGCAGAGGCCATTGCTGCCGCCGTGCGCGGCTGTGAGCTGGAGCCCTTACTCACCGAAACGCCTGTGCCGACACCTGCCTGCAGCTGGGCAGTCGTTCAACATCAGGCCCTTGGCGCCTTAGTGGTGACAGCCAGTCACAATCCGCCGGAATGGTTAGGGCTAAAAATCAAGGGGGCCTTTGGCGGCTCAGTGGAAGACACTTTCACCGCAGCGGTGGAACAGCGACTTGCTGCCGGAGGGATCTCAGTACCCATCAATGGAATTACCAAGCGATTTGATGGGCGTGGGCAGCATCTCGACGGATTGCGAGAGAAGCTCGATTTAACGTCCCTGATCAAGGGCCTGCAGAAGATGGGGCTCAAGGTCATCATCGATCCGATGCACGGTTCAGCAGCGGGTTGCATTGCCGAGCTACTGGACCCGCACAACCAGGGCTTGGTTCAAGAAATTCGCGCCCAGCGCGACCCGTTGTTCGGCGGCAACCCGCCCGAACCCCTCGCCCCATATCTGAAGCAGCTGATCGCAGCTGTGCAGGCCTCCAGCGCTACCGGACAACCCGCCGTGGGTCTGGTGTTCGATGGCGATGGCGACCGCATTGCAGCCATAGATGAAGCTGGCAACTTCTGCAGCACTCAGCTGCTGATGCCCCTCCTGATTGACCACCTCGCCCGAGCCAAACAACTGCCAGGCAAGGTTGTAAAAACCGTGAGTGGCTCTGACCTAATGCGTCTGGTTGCTGAGGATCTAGGCCGGGAGGTGCTGGAACTACCGGTTGGGTTCAAATACATCGCCGCTGAAATGCTCAGCGGCGATGTGCTGGTGGGAGGTGAGGAATCAGGAGGGGTGGGCTTCGGAATGCACCTACCTGAAAGGGATGCCCTCTTTGCAGCCCTGCTTGTACTGGAAGCACTTGTGGAGGGAGGGCAGCCCCTCGGCGCACGCATGAAAGCCCTGCAAGAGCGTTGTAGGGGGAGCAGTTTTTACGAACGCTTCGATCTACGCCTTGCTGATATGGACTCGCGACAACGACTAGAAACGCTGCTTGAGCAAACCCCTCCAGCCACAGTTGCTGATCAACCCGTTCAGACCGTGATCCGTACAGATGGCGTGAAATTTCGACTTGGACCTAGCCACTGGTTGATGCTGCGTTTCTCCGGCACCGAACCCCTGCTCAGGATCTACTGCGAAGCTCCCAGCGAGACAGACGTCAAAGCAGCTCTGAACTGGGCAAAGCAGCTCGCAGAACGAACATGAGCAGCAATGAATTGACAGAGCGGGTGCTGGTGATCGCCAGCGGCAATGCTGGCAAAATCCGTGAGTTCCGTCAGTTGCTGGCTCACCTGCCGCTCAGCGTGCAAGCCCAACCCAAAGATCTTGCCGTGGAAGAAACAGGACAGACCTTTGCAGAGAATGCACGCATCAAGGCCCTGACAGTTGCTCAAGCCACGGGGCAATGGGCCCTCGCAGATGACTCCGGTCTCAGCGTAGAGGCACTGGCAGGGGCCCCTGGGGTCTATTCAGCCCGCTATGCCGCGAGTGATGCCCTAAGGATTGAGCGCCTACTACAAGAACTCAAAGGGATCGATGATCGCCGCGCTCACTTCAGCGCTGCTCTTTGCATCGCATCTGAGACGAATGAAGTTTTACTGGAGGTCGAAGGCCGCTGCGAAGGTTTGATCACCCACGCAGCGCGAGGAGAAAAAGGCTTCGGCTATGACCCGATCTTCGAAGTCAACGCAACCGGCACAACCTTTGCAGAGATGACTATTGAGCAAAAACGCCAATGGAGCCACAGAGGTTGCGCCTTTGCCCTGTTAGATCCAGCCCTGCAAGAACTGCTCCACAAACAAAACAAGCCCTAATCACGAGCCCACCGAATCGCCAAACAATCAATCCGCTCTCAGCTAAGGAATTGAGCAGATCGCTTGATGGTGTTGATCTGAAGCAAGGCAGCCAAAATGATCCCCAACAAAGCAAGGCTGCCGTAGGTCAACACCACCAGAGTTGTGTTGCCGGGGGTCGATACCTGCAGCAATACCCCAGAGAGCATGATCATCAACGCTCCCATCAACGTGCCTGCTGTATTCACAAAGGCGACAACAAGAGCCGTTTGAGCTGGAGGAGCTGCAGCTTCTGCAAGAGGAAAAGCCAAAACACTCGTGCCAAGGCCCAGACCAAGAATGGCTCCAGCCAAAATCAAAACGATGACGGATTGAGGGTTGGTCGCCACCAAGACCAACAGAGCGGCGGCGGCGCTGCAGCTGCCCGCCAACAAGATGGGAGCACGCCTGGACTGATGACTGCCAAGCCAACCTGCCCCAAGCATTCCTACGGATGTAAAGAGGGAAAGAACCATGCCCACGCCCACCTTGAGGGAACCGCTCCACCCCTCAACCTCGGACAGCAAGCCATATTGACAAAAGCCAAAAAGAGTTCCAGCACCCCAGGCATAAATCAAGGCCGCATGGACAACCTTCTTGATGGCATCGGCACTCCAGCGCCCTGAATGATCAGTGACTTGGCGTTCGCGGATCGATTGGCTGGGCTTTGCACGACTCTGCTGCGAGCTGGCAACAACCACGACAACTAACGGTGTTGCCACCAGCAACGCCAGCACCATGATCTGCAACGTCACCTGCTGCCGCCAGGAGCCCAAATGGATCAACACAGGCATCACGGCTGCCAAGGCGGCGCCAAAACCAAGCAGGCTGTCGGTAGCACCCATCGCCAAAGCAAAACGCTGCGGCGGCAGGGTTCGCCTCGCAAGCAGCCCTGAGGCCGGGAAGGCAACAGCACAAGCAAGACCCATGCCAGCGCGGCTGATGATCAAGCCATGAAGGGTTTCAGCTCGAGCGAAGGCCAGTGTCAGTGCAGTAGCCGTGATGGCACCGAGTAACAGCCAACGTTCGGCACGGCCACGATCCAACACCCAACCGACAGGAATCTGAACGAGGCCATAGGGCAGCAAGAAGGCTCCCCCCACAACGGCAACATCAGCAGAGGAGAGATCAAGCTCATCAGCGAGCGATTGATCGAAATATTGAAAGCTCGTTTCAGACCAAACCATCCAGGCCACGAAGAGCAGGCTGAGGATCCAAAGCAAGCGATCGCGCATCAAGTCATTGAAGACATCCAGGAAAATGTATTGGCTGCGAATCTGTTTGTCTTCAAGACAAGCAGTAATCGAGATTCAGCGTGAGCGACTGGCGCGGCTGCGGTGCTTCGTCGGGATTGAACCGTGAGCTTGCTGCTTTTGCAAAACTGAGCGGGCGTATCGAGCCATCACCGCGCTGATCAATGCGCAGCAATCGCACCTGCTTGAGGCCAAGTGCATCAGAGGTGGTTTCAGCCTGATGCTTGCCCTGCTGTAGAGCCCTACGCAACAACTGATTCATCAATTGCTGTTCGCTAGCAAGATCAGCACGTGAAGACATGCCTTGCAAATCAACGCCAGGCAACCTGCCTGCGATCTGAATCAACGCGTCGTAATTGGATCGGCCCACCTCACCACTGACGCTGGTAAAAGCACGCTGCAAGCGTGGTTTGTCGCTAGTGCCATCCATGGCATAACTGCGCGGAGCAGGAATCTTTAGATCATCAAGGATGAGTGGCCGCACGCGACTGCGAACTGTGACTAAGCGCTGATTGAGCTGATCCATTGCTGCCGATGAAGTTTTCCCCTCGGCTTCAACTTGCAAGGAAAAACGAAAGCGATCTGAACGCAGCTCGCCACTTTCACGAACACTGAGCTGCAGCAAAGTGCCATCACAACGAAGCTCACCAGCATGAGCAGGCGAGCTTGCTAAGCCCATCAATCCACTAGAGCCAACAAGCAAGCCAACCATCAAGGGAGAGCACAACAACCGCATCGGAGCTGAAAACATTGAACATGTAGATTCCTAATTTAGATCTAGCACCCTTGAGCCATCAAAGTGTGAATGAATTACATAGCAAAGGCGCCAATTCACAACCAAACATGACTGGAGAGCAATGGATTCCCTTTTACTTTCTCCAACAAAATTGATCAATTAAATAGCAATGATCACAAGTAAATAAAAAGCCGCAATACTCTACGGCGCCTATACTATATTGCCCTATTATCAATCAATACAAACTTTACATCAATGGGCAATCAGATCTCTCCAAACCCAAACCAAAATGATATACATGCAAAAGATGGTGATTTTAATGATGATATATTTGAAAACTACGGAACAATTTGGGTAAAAAATGTTATCCTGAACAACACATACGAACTGCACAACAACGACGGCGGCACGCTGCACAACTTCAAGAGCGGCACGCTGAACAACATCGACGGCGGCTTGCTGTTCAACTACGAGAACAGCACGCTGAACAACAACGGCACGCTGAACAACAACGGCCGTCTGAAGAACTACAGCATGCTGAACAACAACAGCAGCGGCACGCTGAACATCTACGGCCCCGACAGCTATCTGGAGAACGGAGGCGACAGCATCATCAGCGGCACGCTGAACAACAACGGCACGCTGAACAACATCGACGGCGGCTTGCTGTTCAACTACTCCTGGCTTGCTACACAACTAAGCACGCTGAACAACAGAGGGTATCTGAGCAACAACGAGAGCAGCACGCTTAGAAACTATAGCGCCACGCTTAACAACAGCGGCAGGCTTGACAACTTGGGAATTCTGATCAACGACAAGATAAGCACGCTGGATCGGACACCACCACCCTGCACGTTTAACAACAGCGGCAGGCTTGACAACAGCGGCAGGCTTGACAACATCGACGGCGGCGAGATTAACAACAACGACGGCGGCGAGATTAACAACAAAGGCACGCTGAACAACATCTACGGCGGCACGCTGAACAACAACAGCAAGCTGAACAACTACGGCGGCGGCATGCTGAACAACAACAGCACGCTTATTAACAACGTAGCCGGCAGGCTGCACAACAACAGCTGGCTTATTAACAACAGAGCCGGCATGCTGAACAACAAAGGCACGCTTATTAACAACAGCGCCGGCAAGCTGCACAACAGCGGCACGCTGAACAACAGCGGTATAATTGAAAATTCTGACAATAGACTAAAAGAAAAGGGGTTTATTAATAACGGAACCTATACAGGCGATGGCCAAATTAAAGGCAGTTGGACAGACCATGGTCACGTCAAGCCAGGGAGTTCCGCAGGCGGAATGCTCGTTGATGGCCATTATTACAAGAAAGGTGGCTCTACAGAAATAGAACTAGGTGGTATAGACGATGGCGCTGGCGATCGCACCGCTACAGAACACGATTGGATTGAAATTACTGGCAACCTAGAACTCGCAGGAGAACTCAATGTTTCGCTGATTGATGAATTCAAACTCTCTGCTGGTGATTTCTTTGTGATCACCAAAGTTGGTGGAGATCTCACTGGTCAATATGAGGGCCTTGATGAAGGAGATTCAGTAGGCAGATTTGCCAGCGATAATGGAGGTACCCTAGAGCTCTTCATTACCTACAAAGGTGGTGATAGCAATGATATTGCGCTCTACGCCCAATCATTATCTGGTGTTCTTCCTGAGAGCTTGCGTGAACCAAAAATCATTGGTTCTGATGCTGATGATTCCTTAACTGGAACCTCCGCAGATGAAGTGATCTTTGGTGGTAGTGGTGATGATGTTTTACTAGGAGGCGGTGGAGATGATCAAGTTACTGGAGGCAATGGCGATGATCGGCTATATGGTGGTTACGGTGATGACATTCTCAAAGGTGATCGAGGCGCTGATACCTACAGGCTGAGTCGTGGTAATGATGTGATCATCGCCTTTTCATTCGCTGAAAACGATCGCATCTCTGTAGCAGATGGAGATGAGCTTTCCTTTGAGCAAGTTGGTGATGATCTATTGCTCACAGCAGATGGCATTCACACCACCTTGAAGGATGTTGATAAGGGTGAGTTTCTCGCTGCTGATGTGATTGACTTTGTCTAGTCAACCAACCAAATCCTGAAGTTTAGAGCGAACAAATTCAAAATAAGCTTGGAATTTGTTCGCCAATTAACACCCTAAACTCAAGCAATCAATCAGCAGCAACCCAGCTGCCATGTAATCCGTATGGAATGGTAATAGGCATCTCAAGCACTGCCTGCTCGCTTAAATCGTTTGCATTCAGAATCAACAACTGACTGGCACGACGCTCTCCATTCCATACAAAAACCAACAGCCAACCATCATCCTCAGCTTCACTGCCAGGGCGTGGCACCATCAATGGCTCACTGACAAATCCACGCGGCGCTGCACTCCATAAGCATTGATCACCATTGCTCAAATCCAGTTTCTTGATCGCCTGTAGGGGGGCATAGCCGGTTTCACGCTCTGCCACAGCCATCCATGCATAACGAGCCGACAACCCTTCTCGGCGTGGATTGACCATCGCAAATTCACAACAACGCTCACTAAAGCGCTTGGTTTCAATTCCTTTCCCAAAAAGATTGATGCGGCACTGCTCTAATCGACCCTCAGGGAAAAAGTCAAAGTCCATCGAGAGGAAGTCCTCGCCGGGATCAATCGAGGGGTAATCGCTGTAATAAATGCTCTCCAACACCAACTCATCCCCCTCTTCCCAAGCATTGAGATGGTGAAAAACAAAACCATCGGGAGCATCAAAGATGCGCGGCGGCTGCCCAGCAAAAGTGCCGCAATCACGAGGAATCAACCAAAACTTTGCCTGGCCTCCAGGCTTAGACGTTAAACATTGCGCCGCACCCTTCTGACCCAGCACAAACGGCAACGGATTGAAGTTGATCGCATTCTGCAAAAAGAGCGTCCAGTTGGGAGTAATCGCGAAGTCATGCAGAAAAGCAAAACCCTTAAAACTGTCTGTGCGATCACTGATGAGGCGTCCCGCATCTGGCCCCTGAGTGGCAAACTCCATCAGCCGGATCTTGCTAGTCGGCCCTGTGTTCACACCAAAGGTGACCATGCGAGGTTCGCCATGGTGGCCAGGATCGAAGCGGGGATGAGCGCTAAAAGCCTCTCCATGCTTCAGCACCCCATTCAGACTCGAAAGCCCATGAGTTTCCAAGCTGACAGGGTCCAGCGCGTGCGGGCCAGCCGCCTCCCAAAGAGCCAGTAACTGATCGCCAAGTTGAACCACTTGGGTATTGGCAATGTTCTTGAAACGCACGTCAAAAGCATTCGCCTTCGCCCCACCACGCTTCTGCGTGCCAAACACTCCCCGATAGAGGAAGCGACCAGCCTTTTCCTCTTCCTGCCAGTATTTCGTTCGCACAAAGCGATTACTCAGCGTGGCCTTGCTATCGCTGAATCGCACAGCAGTGATCATGCCGTCGCCATCAAAGGGGTGATGCACCCATTGCCCATCGCGTTCAAACCTGCCTGGACCATTGCGATAGTGGCTGCCTTGCAGTTCAGCTGGAATCTGTCCCCTCAGGGGACTTAAAGACACAGCATTGAGCTCTTGCTCAACATTGCAATAACCACTTGCCCAGTCATCCCGATCAAACCCGCCGGGTACATCTATTGAGGTCGCGGACACTGTTGAAGGGCTATCGCTCACTGTGCTCACTGCAAGGCTGATCAAGATTGACCAATCCTTACGCAAAAGGGCTTGCAGCCGCGAGCGAGGAAATCCCCACTCCCCAAGCATTCAGCTCTTCTGCCCGCCAGCCTGCTCCAGCACACCCTTGCTGCTAGGTACTGCACCGGCCCTTCGCGGGTCGATTTCAATTGCCATGCGCAGAGCTCTGGCAAAGGCCTTGAAACAAGCTTCAACGATGTGGTGGGAATTGGTGCCTGCCAACTGGCGAATATGCAGGGTGAGGCCGCTGTTGTTCACAACTGCCACGAAAAACTCCTTCACCAACTCGCTGTCGTAGCTACCAATGCGCTGAGAGGGAATTTGCAGGCCATAACTGAGATGAGGCCTACCGGAGCAATCCAGAACAACCTGAACCAACGCCTCATCGAGTGGTGCCACAAAATGACCGAAGCGGTGGATGCCACGTCGATCTCCAAGCGCCTGAGATAGGGCCTGACCAACAGCAATACCCACATCCTCATTGGTGTGATGGTCATCGATGTGGGTGTCACCAGTCGCGGTGATCTCTAAATCCAGCAGGCCATGGCTGGAAAGCTGGTGAAGCATGTGATCGAGGAAGGCGACCCCCGTAGAAACGTTGCACTGACCACAGCCATCAAGCCCAACACGAACAAGCACGTCGGTTTCAGCGGTGACGCGATGAACATCCCCCTGCCTTAGCGACGTCATGATGCCCATCCAAATGAAGTCATGCTGCCAGCCAAATCACATTCCGTTAATGCAGTAACCAGCATCCACATAAAGCGTCTGACCGGAGATACCACTGGAAAGATCGCTCAACAAGAACGCGGCTGTATTGCCAACTTCGATCTGGGTCACAGTGCGACGCAAGGGAGCCTTTTCTTCAACGTTATGAATCATCTCGAGGATGCCGCCGATCGCAGAACTAGCCAAGGTGCGAATGGGGCCAGCACTGATCGCGTTCACACGCACCTGCTTATCAGGGCCAAGTTCTGCAGAGAGATAACGCACTGAAGCCTCCAGAGCAGCCTTGGCAACACCCATCACGTTGTAATTCGGAATGGCACGATCTGCACCGAGATAGGTCAACGTCACAACCCCTGCACCATCACTAAACAAAGGCTTGGCGTAATGACAAAGCGGGGCCAGCGAGTAGGCACTGATCTCCAAGGCGCGTGCGAATCCCTCGGCCGAGGTGGCGCTGTAATCACCCACCAATTCTTCCTTGCCTGCAAAGGCAAGACAATGGACCAAACCATCCAACTGGCCCCACTGCTGGGCAATCACAGCAAACACCTCCTCGATCTGATTGCTGTCCTGCACATTCAAAGGCAAAAACAAACTGGGTTCTAGAGGAGCAGTGAGATCGCGCACCTTGCCTTCCGAACGGCCCCTTTCATCCGCTAAATAGGTAATCCCCAGCTCAGCGCCGGCGGCTTTCAACTGTTGAGCGATGCCCCAGGCAATGGAACGGTTGTTGGCGATACCTGTGACGAGGATCTTCTTACCGCTTAGATCGAGAAGCATCAGAGCGAACGAACTAGGGAACATTGGCAGCGATTCTCTCCCATGCCACGCCGAGTTTCACTGGATGCCCCGAATAAGGTCGCCAAGAGCTCTATTCGATCAGCTTCCAGACGAGTTGCCGTTTAACAACTCCTCCTGAAGCTTCCTCTCTTCTTCTGGATCCCTGAGCAGGTCTTCTTCCTCCAACGCAGGCAATCTCAAAGGCTTCACCTGATCAGCAGCGCGGGGCGGCTCCTGCCAGCGCCATCTCGCCCTAGGCGCCCGATCAACACAAAGAGCCTTCAGCTCACGCTTCAAGGCACTGCGCACATCCCCGCGAGCCACTACCACGAAAAATTCCTTACGAGACGCAAGCCCTGAGCTGAATGGGGCATTGCCATTGCCATTGAAAAGCCTTGCAGGGTCTGGCAACCAACGGGGCGTACAGATCCCTGGATCACTGGTATCCGTTTCGAGAAAGAGATGCACGCCATAACCATCAGGCTCACTCACCACCGCCAGGCCGTCATGAGCTTGATGCCGCTGCAAGGGATAAATAGCCCAGCTGGGTTTGGAAGACGACGTCATACAGCCGTTAAGCACTACGGCCAAAGCCACTAACAGGAAGGTCTTTCCTTTTGCATTGACTTGCTTCAAGGCATTGATGCCGCCATGCAAAGTCATCCTGAACCAGCATTGAAGGGCTGCTTTCCCAACATGGCCCTCACTCCCTCGACGATGCTGCCTCTCGGGACCCCCTTACCCTCGTTTGCATTGAAGGTGGTACCCGGCACCAATCTTGAGATCGATGGCGGGCTTGGCGCCCTGAACACAATCAACACAAGCAGCCTGCCAACCAAGCCCCTCCTGCTGATGGCGCTTTGCGCCCACTGCCCTTTCGTGAAACACATTGAAAAAGAACTGACCCATCTTGATCAGGACTACGGAGATTCCGTGCAGCTACTGGCTATCGCCAGCAACAGTCTGATCACTCATCCCCAAGACGGTCCTGAGCAGCTCGCAGCTCAGGCCAAGCAGCAAGGCTGGCGGTTCCCATATCTACTGGATACTGACCAAAGCCTCGCCAAGGCCCTACAAGCCGCCTGCACCCCAGACTTCTTCCTCTTTGCCCCCTCTCCACAAGGACTGCAGCGACTCTGCTACCGCGGCCAACTGGATAACAGCCGCCCTGGGAACGATGCACCTGTGACTGGATCAGACCTACGTGCTGCCTTAGAGGCCGTTTTGAACGGGCAAGATGTCTCTCCCAACCAGCAGGCCTCAATCGGCTGCAACATCAAGTGGCACCCAGGACAAGAGCCCCCCTGGTTCGGCTGATCTGCCACTTCAAAAGCGGCTAAACCGTCTTCGGCTCGGCTTAAGGTGCTTCTCATGCAGGTGCCCCCTTTTAGCCTTACGCAACAGCTAGCCGAACTGGGGCCTGACCTTGATGAGGCGGTCTTGCGCGTGCTGCGCAGTGGCCAATACATCGGCGGCGCCGAAATTGAATCTTTTGAACAAGCCTTTGCCAACTCCCTTGGCGTGCCTTATGTCGTTGGTTGCAACAGCGGCACCGATGCTTTGGTCCTGGCCCTGAGGGCACTGGATATCGGAGCAGGAGATGAGGTGATCAGCTGTTCTTTCAGCTTTTTTGCCACTGCCGAGGCAATCAGTTCGGTCGGCGCCACACCTGTCTTCGTGGACGTCGAAGCGGACACCTATCTCATCGACCTGGAACAAATCGAAGCAGCAATAACCCCAGCCACTCGTGCTCTTTTACCAGTTCATCTTTTCGGCCGCCCCGTCAACATGGAGCAGCTGATGGCCATCGCCAACAAACATGGGCTGAAAGTAATCGAAGATTGTGCCCAAGCCAGTGGTGCAGCGTGGAACGGACGATCTGTAGGCAGTTGGGGCGATGTGGGCTGCTTCAGCTTCTTTCCCACCAAAAACCTTGGCGGCGCTGGCGATGGTGGAGCCGTCAGCACACATGACGCAAAGCTTGCTCAGCGAATGCGAGAACTCGCTGTTCACGGAATGCCGCGTCGATATTTGCATACCGAACTTGGCTACAACAGCCGACTGGATGCACTGCAAGCCGCCGTTCTCAACGTGAAACTACCAAGGCTTTCTTGCTGGGTTGAGAAGCGACAAGCCATCGCGACCCGTTATCAAACGTTGCTCACAAACCTTCCTTGCCTCGAGCTTCCAGAGCAAACAAAAGCAAGCCATCTGCAACATGCATGGAACCAATTCGTGGTGCGGGTAACGAGCTGCCCAATCAACCAAAGCAACTCTGAGAGCCTTGGCAAACCGTCAAAAACCAATGGCAGCAATACCCTGCCGGATAGCAGTTGCCGTGATTGGCTCAAACAAAGTCTTCTAGAACATGGCATTAACACCATCATTTACTACCCAATCCCGATCCATCTCCAACCGGCATATGAAGGGCTTCGCCAAGGCCCGGGCAGCCTGCCGGTCACTGAACAGCTTTGCAGTCAAGTTCTGAGCTTGCCGATCTTCCCAGAATTGAGCGAAGAGCAGCAGCAACAGGTTGTCTCTATGTTGCACAAGCTGCTGAGTCCAGCAACCACAACTCAAATGAGCAAGGTTGCTTAAAAAGCCTAATAACATCGCTGCTGCGGCTTTTCAATCACCTACGCTGCTCAAGATCAGTAGATGCCACTTACAACGGCAAAAATCTTTGCAATGATCATTTCAAAGGAGCAGGAGTAACTTCATCTCACAGACGGAAGCGCAATTCTCATTAACAATTTCATTCCTCATCCGCTCAATGATCGAGATCTACTCATCTAGAACAATCAGCCAACCTTTGCACTTAGACCCACAAAAAGAAACAACTAGCCAGAGCTGAACCAAGGAGAATGAACAAGAAAACGATTGCTCAGCCTGCCCATGATGCACATTCAGCGGCCTTTACAATATTTTCCTTACCATCGCCAAGCAGATGGAGAATATGCCTACTCATCATAGCCCTAATCTGCTCAGCAGCATTCATCTTCAAAGCCTTAGCGGCGGTCAACCTCACCAGCCTTTGGAATGATGAACTCTCCACAGTAGAGAAATCCTTCCAACCATCACTAAGTTTTCTGATTGACTATTTGCGTACCGATGTTCACCCTCCTTTTTATTATGTCATTCTCTGGTTGACAGGAAAGATCTTCGGAGAAACTGTCATGGTGCTGAGGTCATTCTCCTGGGTCGCATATGTCATTGGCTGTGCAGCAATAAGCGCTGCAGCCTGGAGCTATCAGAAATCATCAGTTGCCTCAATCTGTGCGCTCTTACTGTCTTGCTCAATACCTTTCACAGTTAGCTATTCAGTCGAGGGCAAAGCTTATGCATTCTTATTTGCATTGATCAGCATCGCACTAGTATTTCGCTTGCGCGTCATACAAAACAAAACTAACTCGAGGTACTTATACATACTTACATATGCAGCAGTAGGTCTTACTCATTATTACGGGCTTGGTCTATTAATTGTACAAACATTAATAGATGGATTCCGTAAAAAAAAGTCGCCTTTTTTCTTGTGGTTGCTTAGCTCTTCTACTGCCAAGCCTTTGGATGTTAATCAACTTAGGATTCTTGACTAGCCAAGAAGGACGAGAATGGCTAGAGCCTACTAGCCTTCTCTCACCAAAATTACTTCAATATCTTCTTTTAACTGCCTTAGGTCCACACTGGCAACTAGTCCTTGCGATAGGCCTTGGAACCTTCCTTCTACTGAAATTCACCCAAGTAAATACTTCTTCTCCTTCAAGCCTATTGCTAATACAAGCATGGGGAGTAGATGCAGGCCTGCTACTCTTAATAATCACTTATACAATATCTATCTGGAAGCCTTCTGCATTGCCTCGTTATTATATAGTTCTAGCACCTGCTTGCCTAGGAGCCATTAGTTGCTGGCTAGGGGCACACATACATTCCAAAGAGCTGCTGCAATGGCGCGGGGTTCTTCTAACAGGAATCATAGCAATTCTATTATCACTTTTCTGGACAGATTCATTCACAAGAATAGCCCCAGAAAGCCCCTATAAACAACGCAACGACTCAAATTACCGGGCCCTGTCTATTAACGCAGCCGCAAGCAAAATAAAGCTCACGCGTCAATGCAGTGAGCTCAATGCCAGTGATTATGTGCTAAGGCAAGGCAGACTATTATTGCCAGGCCCAAACTGGATTTGCATCAATAATAAAAGACTGCTTAAAATCGCTTCAAAAATTAAAGTTGGCCAAGAAATCGTCATCGCTGATAGCAAATCAAGCAACCTACGCAAGCAGCGATTACAGAAAGACGCCAAAGCGCTAGAAGCAATGGGATTCAACTGCTCCAAAGCAGAAATGATCGAGCCTGCAAGTCAAGTCATACGTTGCTTGCGTTAGCCAAAGTGGAATGAATCAATAGAGTGGCTCTTACGATTCCTTGAGAGCAATAAGCCAGAAAGTGAATGCCGGAATGTTGCTAATTACATATTATGTGTCTACCAAATAAGCCAAAATTAAAAAAATAACCATCACTATGGTCCATAATCCATTCAGCCAAGCAACCTCAACTTACATGAGCAAGGTTGCTTAAAAAGCCTTATTTAATACCTGCTATGACTTGTTATCAAGCAGAACCTCCAAACACAAATACTGCTTCGCAGTAATACCAGAGCAACCAACAGGATGGTGATCGTTAGAGACCCAACAACTGACGCGCCCGATACCAAGCGGTAATGCTCTTACCATCCAGAGCTTCATCACCACTAGCTAAGCAAGCATCGAATTCAGCTGGGGTCATATGCAGCACCTCAAGATCCTCGTCTTCATCACCAGCAGGAGATTCGCTCAGGGCTTTAAGGTCGCGGGCCAGAAAAAGGTGTATGACTTCATCGGAGTAGCCAGGGCAAGGCAGCATCTGCCCCAAAGAATCCCAGCGAGCTGCGCTGTAGCCAGCCTCCTCTGCCAGTTCCCGCTCCATCGAAGCCTGGGGATCTTCACCATCCTCAAGCGTGCCAGCAGGAAATTCCAGGATGCGGCGGGCTACCGCAAAGCGGTACTGACGCAGCACCACAACCCTGCCATCGGCAGTGATTGGCACCGCTAAGGAAGCACCTGGATGGCGAATCAGACCAAAGAGACCCTGTACCCCAATCGGCAGCTCAAAACGATTGATCTCAAAACGAATCTTTCTTGCCTCCAATGCTGCTGTGGTTTCCAACAGCAAAGACGGCTCAGGGGGCGGAAGAGGCACCATGTTGACCACAAACAAAGAACTCCCAGCATGGTGGCTGATGACCAGACAAGGACTTGAATTGCGCCACCCCTATTCAAGCCAGTCCAAATCAGGGGGAATCCGGCGCGGCACCTGACCCACTCCCGTTAGGGCCGCTGCAAGTGGCACCACGACAAAACTTCGTTCAATCAGACGGGGGTGAGGAAGGATTAGGGCCTCGTGCTGAACCTGTAGTGCGCCCCAGGCAAGCAAATCAAGATCCAGTGTGCGCGATTCCCAGCGCATCAACTCTGCCTGGCGATCTCGTCCGAAGCGCTTCTCCAGGGCCAGAAGCCTGGCTAATAAGGACAGCGCAGCGGCTTCACAAGGCTGCAACAAAGCAAGCCGCGGCCCATCCACCACAACTACCGCATTGATGTAGACAGGCTGCTCGGGTGGACCGCCAACGGGGTCCGTCTCAAATAATGGCGACCAACGGCAACGCAAACCTGCAGGATTCACCCTTTCGCCTGATGCCTCTCCAAGCGATGTTGAGAGCCACTCATGGATGGTCTGCTCTAACTCAGGCCGCACTGCCCTCAAGGTGGCATGAGGAGGTCCAAAAGCACTAGCCAAATTGGCTCCTAGTGCCACCGCCAACGTGCTTGGAGCAGAATAAGCAGTAGAAACTCCAAGTTGATCAGCGAGACTGGCGCACACGTCATCGAGCCGGGGGGACTCCATGGTTGCAAGCGGATCGGCCGCAACTGCCAACACAAGGTCCAGAGATCGAGCAGGCCAGGACATGGCCACTCGTGCTTTTCCTCTTGCCGCAATCACAGGCCATGGAACGCTCAAGCTTTCACTGCTCCTAGCAGCGGTTGATCCAGAACTGGGTGGGGTGGTGATCGCCGGCGGCCGCGGCACTGGCAAATCGGTCTTGGCACGGGGACTGCATGCACTGCTACCGCCAATCGATGTCCTCGATCTGGAAGCCCTTAGCAAAGATCAGCAGACTTCACAAATTCATCGCCCCATTGGCCTCAACCTGGATCCACAGCTCCCTGAGGAATGGGACGAAGCGAGCCAACGCCTGCTAACGCAACAGGGCGCCACCGATGAGGAGAACTCAAAGGAGTCACTGCCGAGCCGTGTGATCCCAGCACCCTTTGTGCAAGTTCCAATTGGCATCACTGAAGACAGACTTGTTGGCGCTGTAGACGTCACGGCCTCCCTAACCAGCGGAACCCCAGTCTTCCAACCTGGACTACTAGCAGAAGCCCATCGGGGAGTGCTCTATCTCGACGAGCTCAATCTGTTGGATGACGGCATCGTCAACCTCATGCTGGCGGCAGTGGGAGCCGGCGAAAACCGAGTAGAGCGAGAAGGCCTCAGCCTCAGCCATCCCTGCCGTCCACTACTGATTGCTACTTACAACCCTGAAGAAGGGGCAATGCGCGACCACCTATTGGACCGTTTCGCCATCGCTCTCTCCGCCGACCAGCTGATCAGCAACGAGCAACGTGTTGAGATCACCGAGGCAGTACTGGCCCATGGCCAATGCAGTGTGAGCTTCGCTGCAAAGTGGGCCCAGGAAACCGAAGCACTGGCAACCCAGCTGCTACTGGCTCGTCAATGGCTGCCGGATGTACAAATCAGTCACGCACAGATCGAATATCTGGTCAATGAAGCCATTCGTGGAGGCGTGGAAGGGCATCGCTCTGAGCTTTATGCAGTACGCGTGGCAAGGGCCCACGCGGCTCTCAGCGGCCGAGACCAGGTTGAAGCAGACGACCTCCAAGTCGCCGTGCGGCTGGTGATTGCACCGCGTGCATTGCAGTTGCCGCCTCAAGAAGAGCAAATGGAGCCCCCCCCGCCAGAGCAACAGCAAGCACCGCCACCACCAGATCAATCGCAAGAAGACACTTCTGAAGAAGATGAGGATGAAGATGATGACGAAGACACCCCTGAAGAGCAGACATCACCACCGGTTCCAGAAGAGTTCATGCTTGATCCAGAAGCAATTGCAATCGATCCAGACCTTTTGCTGTTTTCTGCAGCCAAGTCAAAAAGTGGAAACAGTGGCAACCGTTCGGCAGTACTAAGTGACAGCCGTGGCCGCTACGTCAGGCCCATCATCCCTCGTGGCCCTGTTCGACGTATCGCCGTCGATGCGACATTAAGAGCTGCAGCCCCATATCAAAAAGCTCGGCGATCTAGACAGCCGGATCGCACCGTGATTGTCGAAGAAGGAGATCTGAGAGCCAAGTTGCTGCAACGCAAGGCTGGTTCACTCGTCATTTTCCTTGTTGATGCAAGCGGTTCGATGGCTCTAAATCGCATGCAGGGCGCCAAGGGAGCTGTCATTCGCTTACTCACCGAGGCCTATGAGAACCGAGATGAGGTTTCACTCATCCCATTCCGAGGAGAACAAGCGGAGGTTTTACTACCTCCAACCAAATCGATTACTGCAGCAAAAAGAAGGCTAGAAGTGATGCCCTGCGGCGGAGGCTCTCCTCTCGCCCATGGTCTTACCCAGGCTGCTCGTGTGGGTGCTAACGCATTGTCTAAAGGAGATCTCGCCCAAGTTGTCGTTGTTGCCATCACGGATGGACGCGGCAATGTGCCTTTAGGGACCTCACTGGGTCAGCCACAACTTGAAGGAGAAGAGCCACCTGATCTAAAGCAGGAATTACTTGATGTAGCGAGCCGCTACCGCAGCCTTGGAATCAAATTGCTAGTCATCGACACCGAGCGTAAGTTCATCGGCAGTGGCATGGGCAAGGACCTAGCAGAAGCCGCCGCCGGCAAATACGTCCAACTACCAAAGGCAACTGATCAAGCAATTGCCGCCATCGCAATGGAGGCAATTGACCAAGTCAAATAATACTTAAGCCTATAAATTTATCACGTATATAGGCTCTAAAGAGCATCATACATCAAAGTCTATCACCACCAGTTTGAGCCGGGTAAAGCTCATTAAAAAACTCACCAAAACCAATCGTAACGCTACGCACAGCATTCATGAATTGCGGATCATTCGTAAGCTTTTCCACATCTCCACCAACTGCATCAAATTTTGCCGTAAGAGAGCGGGCGTAACTCACAGTCTGCTTGAGATCATTAACTGTTTTGGGATTGTCGAATGCTTCAACCACATTGTTGATATGTCCGGTTGCAAGATTGAGATTGCTGATTATCGGTTCAGCGCGAGCCAGCTCATCCTTGAGCTGACGCATTAATTTGGAGACATCTTCGGCCGTGCTCTCGATCTGCTTGGTGGAGTCAACCAAATACGTGACTAACTTCTGCTTCTCTGCCTCTTGCAGGAGGCGATCAAGCGTTTCTGTCACTGAAGAGATGTTCACCGGAGGCTCACCAACAATCGTTGCCCCGTTACACAACACCTTGCTGCCAGAACAATCCATTGATCTAGGCAGAGGAGCATTAGCAGACAACGGCTTGCCAAGACTCACCAACGCCACCTGAGAATCACCCCCAAGCAATGAACTAGAGGCCACCTTGGCGACAACCGGCTTGGAAAGGCGCAGATCACCCTTATTGATTTCAAGGGTGGCCTGCACAGCTTGAGAAGTCACATCGATTTTGACGACAGTGCCCACCAAGATGCCGCGATAAGTCACGGGAGAACGTTCAGCAAGACCAGTTGCATCTGGGAAGTTCACCTTGATGCTCCAAACCTTGGCGCCAAGACGCACTCCCCTTAACCAGAGCAAGGTTCCGGCAAAGGCAACCACTGCTCCAACGATGGAGAATCCAACAATCGCATCACGAACGCTGCGTCGCATAGACATCAATGCTCTTCAGGTTGCATTGGCCCGCGAAGACTACCGGTACGGAACTGTTCAACATAAGGATTATCCGTCTTACCGAAGTCTTCTATAGAGCCAGCCCAGTGAAACTTGCCTCCATAAAGCATCACCACCCTTTCTGCAGAACGTTCAATCGTGCTGCGTACATGGCTCACAACTACCGAACAACCTCTGGCCACGGTGGTGGTCTTAACAATTAAATCTTCAATTCGTGTGCACGCCACAGGATCAAGTCCCGCAGTTGGCTCGTCATAAAGCAATAACGGCATCGCTCCGCTCTCCCGATCAGGATCATCAATCAGGGCCCTAGCAAAACTTACTCGTTTCTGCATGCCACCACTGAGCTGGCCTGGGAGTTGATCAGCCACATCGTAAAGCCCTACAGCTTCTAGACAAGCTATGGCTCGCTCACGAATTTCCTTCTGCTTAATGCGCCCCCCCCGCATCAACAAAAACCCCACGTTCTCCTCAACCGTGAGGGAGGCCAGCAACGCTGGGTTTTGAAATACAAGGCGCACATCAGGGGGTTGCTCCTGATCAAGACGCAAATAAGCCTGCTGCTCACCAAAGAGGCGAAGCTCTCCGCTCGTAGGCAACTCCAAACCTGCCAGCAACCGCAACACCGTTGACTTACCAGCACCAGAGGGCCCCACGACCGCCAAGCGTTCCCCAGGCTGCATTGCCAAGTTGACCTGATCAAGCACTGGCCATTGTCCCCACTGCATGGTGAGATCACACATCTCGACCACGGGGGTGGCTTTTGACACAAATACCCTGTGCTGGGAACCGAGTCATTGTGCCCGGGATGTCGAAGAAGGAAAGCTTTCGTACAGTTGCGTTAAAGACCTATGG
Source organism: Prochlorococcus sp. MIT 1306 (assembly GCF_047304515.1). Taxonomy (NCBI): domain Bacteria; kingdom Bacillati; phylum Cyanobacteriota; class Cyanophyceae; order Synechococcales; family Prochlorococcaceae; genus Prochlorococcus; species Prochlorococcus sp. MIT 1306. The sequence goes on from NZ_CP138959.1 coordinate 1,878,729, forward strand.
CCGGTTTGTCCCCGCGCATGTGACCTCGCCCAAACACCGCTTTAGTCAGCGCCGCTCTCATCAGCGTCGCGCCAGTATCAAAGGGATAAAGGCTGCTAGCGAAAGGGGTCTAATGATCCGTTCTCGCAGAGCAGTGAGTTGGCTGCTACCTGGACTGGTCGTCAAGCGCTGGCTGCTCACTTCGGGCCTGGGCCTTCTCATGGCACTCCTAGGAGCAGCCATCTGGGCGGACCTCAAGCCCATCTACTGGATCATCGAGACCCTCGTCTGGCTACTGGGAACAATCACAACTGTGCTGCCACGCAGCATTACAGGTCCTTTAGTGGTCTTAATCGGAGCCGCCCTAGTGCTGTGGGGACAAAGCCGCAGCTTTGGCTCGATCCAACAAGCACTAGCGCCCGACAAGGACACCGTGCTCGTTGACGCCCTTCGTGCCAAAAGCAAACTCAACCGTGGCCCTAACATCGTTGCCATCGGAGGTGGAACAGGCCTCTCCACTCTGCTTAGTGGCCTGAAGCGCTACAGCAGCAACATCACAGCGATCGTCACAGTGGCTGACGATGGCGGCAGTAGCGGAGTCCTGCGTCGCGAACTTGGTGTTCAGCCCCCAGGCGACATTCGCAACTGCCTGGCTGCACTCTCAACCGAAGAACCCCTGCTCACACGACTGTTTCAATATCGTTTCTCAGCAGGTAGTGGTCTAGAGGGCCACAGCTTCGGCAATCTCTTTCTCTCTGCACTATCAGCGATCACGGGCAATCTAGAGACAGCCATCACAGCGTCTAGTCGAGTCCTCGCAGTTCAGGGTCAGGTCGTTCCCGCTACCAATGCAGATGTACAGCTCTGGGCGGAACTAGAAAACGGCCAGCGCATTGAAGGGGAATCAGCGATCGGCAAGGCCCCAAGTCCAATCGTGAGGCTTGGCTGCTTGCCCGCACAACCGCCAGCCCTGCCCCGCGCCCTAGAGGCAATCTCTAATGCAGACCTGATTCTTTTAGGACCTGGCAGCCTCTATACATCCCTATTACCCAATTTGCTTGTACCGGCATTAGTTCGAACCATCCAGCAGAGCCGAGCACCGAAGCTCTACATCTGCAACTTAATGACTCAACCCGGCGAAACAGATGGACTGGATGTTGTTGGTCACCTAAGAGCAATCGAAGCCCAACTCGCCAGCCTGGGCATCAGCCAGAAACTATTCAATGCCGTATTGGCCCAGGATGACCTAGGAGAATCCCCATTGGTGAAGCACTATCAAGCACGAGGTGCTGAACCGGTCAACTGTGATGCTCAAGCACTCATCGCCAAGGGCTATGAGTTGATGCAAGCTCCATTGCAAGGGAAAAGGCCTCGCGCAACTCTGCGCCATGACCCACGCAGCCTTGCCCTAGCGGTGATGCGCTTCTATCGAAAGCATAAAAAGAATGCTCAATAAGCATCCTGCATCTCATAAAAGTCGGGCTGCACATAATCTTTCCGCAGTGGCCAGCCCTTCCAGTCTTCAGGCATTAGCAACCTTTTCGGATGGGGATGTCCCTCAAAGTTGATGCCGAACATGTCAAAGGTTTCCCTCTCCTGCCAGTCAGCTCCGCGAAACAAGCCGTAGATCGATGGGAGCGAAGGTGTGTCTTCACGGGATAAAAACACCTTGAGACGTACCTCACGGACCTTGGCCGCTTCCGACGACGAATCTCCCACCCCCATCTTTGCAACCATTTCAGCCATGGCCACGAGATGATAGAAGCAGACCAGCTGCTGGCCAGGGCCTTCGTCATAGCCACCCTGGCATTGAAGATAATCAAAACCATCAGCCTTGAGAGCTGCAACGATCACCTGCAGGAACATCGACTCCACACCAATCACCTCCACACCAAGATGATCAGGATCAAGCAACTGATGCTCAAAACCCTGCTGGTTGAGCCAGCTGCTTACAGGTCCAGGTTCCGGACCCGCCGGCACCGTGGGGGTGGAAGGGGTCTCGCTCATGACTCGTAGGTTGATGAAGGCTGAGAAGCTGGGCTGGCATCAATTTCAGAGGTATTCAACTCCGCAGCAATTGGTAGCCCAGCACCAGGCTTCAAGGCAGCTTTCTGGGTATCAGCACTCAAGTAGGCCCCGGTGATAATTGGCTCAACTCGCTTCATTTGATGGGGCACTGTGAAGTAGCGGTGGGTCTGGGCAATCTTGATCCGCTCAGAGACCGATTCATCACCCACTTTTTTGCGTAACTTGATCACCGCATCAAAAATTGCTTCAGGGCGAGGTGGGCACCCTGGGAGATACAGATCTACGGGGATGAGCTTGTCTACTCCACGCACAGCGGTAGTGGAGTCAGCACTGAACATGCCACCAGTGATCGTGCATGCACCCATAGCAATCACGTATTTAGGCTCAGGCATCTGCTCATAAAGCCTGACCAGGGCTGGAGCCATCTTCATGGTCACCGTGCCCGCAACGATGAGGAGATCAGCCTGCCGAGGAGAGCTTCGGGGCACCAATCCAAAACGGTCAAAATCAAAACGTGATCCAATCAGAGCCGCGAACTCGATAAAGCAACACGCGGTGCCATACAGCAACGGCCAGAGACTGCTAAGCCGAGCCCAATTGTGTAGATCGTCCAGACTTGTGAGAATGATGTTCTCACTCAAGTCACTGGTCACACTGGGAGCGCCGACAGGGCCACAACTCGCTGCACGCAAGTCACGTACGGCATCGATGGAGGGGGTCACTGACATGAAATCAACTCCACTCGAGGGCACCCTTCCGCCAGGCATAAGCCAGTGCAACAAGAAGGATGGCAATAAAAATAAGGGCTTCGATGAAAGCCAATAGACCTAAACGATGAAATGCCACGGCCCAGGGATAAAGGAAAACAGTCTCCACATCGAAGATGACGAAAACTAAAGCGAACATGTAGTAGCGAATGTTGAACTGAATCCAGGCACCACCAATGGGCTCCATCCCTGATTCATAGGTCAGCTCCCGCTCGCCGGTGCGACTGCGAGGCGCCAAGAGCTTGTTGGTGACAAGCGCCAAGACCGGTACTGCTGCTGAGATCAGCAGAAAGCCGAGAAAAGCGTCATAACCCGGCAGCGCAAACATGGACAAGTACGACTTGCTGATCAGTCTGGCATTCACTGCCATGGGCTAACGCCGATAGAGTTGTCCCACCTGACAGTGCAGCTGTGAGCGACAAAACCACACCTGCCGAAGACTCGACAGAAGCCGAATCAGTTGCTCAAACTGACTTTGATGGTATGGCCACAGAAACCATCGCCTCAGCAGAGTCCGACAACGATGAGCTCACCCATCGCTTTGAGTGCCGCAGTTGCGGTTACGTCTATGACCCAGAAGAAGGAGTAAAGAAGCTTGGCATCACTTCCGGAACAGCTTTCAAGGATCTCGATCCAACCAACTTTCGCTGCCCCGTATGCCGTGCCCGCATCGACGCCTTCAAAAACATCGGTCCTCGCAGTGCACCTAGCGGCTTTGACCAAAACCTCAACTACGGCATCGGCGTCAACCGCTTAACACCCGGGCAAAAGAATGTCCTGATCTTTGGAGGCCTGGCACTGGCCTTCGCCTTCTTCCTCTCCCTCTACTCGCTGCGTTAACGCATCCCTCCCATGAGCCGCCTGTTCTCGAACCTTTTCAACCTTCTGCTGATTGCGGCCATCGGGATCGGCCTCAGTGGATGCGTCACCAGCCGGCTTCCGGTCGCCAGCACCAGCCCATGGCAACCCTTGGAGTTGAACACTGAGTCCAATCCGCTGGACATCAGTTTCTCTGACGCCAAGCACGGCTTCGTTGTTGGTACCAACCGCTTAATCATGGAATCCAATGATGGCGGTGTCAGCTGGAAGAAGCGCAGCTTGGATCTTGAAGAGGATGAAAACTTCCGGCTCATCAGTATCGATTTCAACGGCGATGAGGGTTGGATCGCTGGGCAGCCAGGGCTGGTGATGCACAGCACTGACGCAGGCAAGAACTGGTCACGCCTGAAGCTTGAAAACAAACTCCCAGGGGATCCATATCTGATTACCAACCTAGGTCCCAATAATGCTGAGCTTGCCACCAACGCAGGTGCCATCTATCGCACAAGCGATGGTGGCACCACCTGGCAAGCAACTGTGAGTGAAGCGGCTGGTGCAGTGCGCGATCTCAGGCGCAGTGCAGCTGGCAATTACGTGAGCGTGAGCAGTCTCGGCAATTTCTTCTCCACCTTGGATATAGGCCAGGATGTTTGGCAAAACCATGAGAGGGTGAGCAGCAAGCGGGTGCAGAGCCTGGGTTATCAACCCAACGGTGAACTATGGATGGTGGCCAGGGGCGCCGAGATCCGCCTAAACGATCAACCCGGAAACGTCGACAGCTGGGGGAAAGCGATTATTCCAATTACCAATGGCTACAACTATCTGGATCTGTCCTGGGATCCCAACGGGGGCATCTGGGCAGCAGGCGGCAACGGAACGCTTATTAAGACTCTGGATGACGGAAAAAGCTGGCAGATCGATCCCATGGGAGACACACAACCCTCGAACTTGATCAGGATCCTGTTCGACACCAGCTCTGAAAGCCAAGCCAAAGGGTTTGTTCTTGGGGAACGGGGGCACCTTCTGCGCTGGGTGGGGTAAGGCTTGACCTTCAGCCAAATGAGCAACGCTCTGTAACCATGCCGTTCACCAGACGCAGTGTTGAGGCTCAGCCTTATAGGATCTAAAAGCTGATACGCCTGAGGCCATGGCTGCTGGCTCCACCGGGGAACGCCCTTTTTTCGAGATCGTCACTAGCATCCGCTACTGGGTGATCCACGCCGTTACCCTGCCGTCGATCTTCCTCGCCGGCTACCTGTTTGTGTCCACGGGCCTTGCCTATGACACATTCGGCACACCTCGCCCTGATGCCTATTTCCAGGCAAGCGAAAGTAAGGCTCCTGTCGTTAGCCAACGCTACGAAGCCAAATCCCAACTCGACCTGCGCCTGCAATAAGCCATGGCTCAATCTTCTTCTGCACCGCTTCAAGCTCTCAACGTCCGTGTCTATCCGATTTTCACGGTGCGTTGGCTTGCTGTACACGTCCTGGGTGTACCCACAGTGTTTTTCCTTGGCGCCATAACCGCCATGCAGCTCATCCGTCGCTGATCCCACTCCCAAACCATGGAGCAAAACCCAAACCCGAACAACCTGCCGGCAGAACTGAACCGCACCAGCCTTTACCTAGGGCTTTTGCTGGTTTTTGTTACTGCCGTGCTGTTTACCAGCTACTTCTTCAACTAAGGGATCTGAAGCATGAGTACGAAACTTAAAGGCCCTGACGGACGCATACCTGACCGTCTTCCAGACGGCACTCCAGCCGTTTCATGGGAACGCCGTTGGACAGAAGGATCCCTACCCCTATGGTTAGTGGCAACCGTTGGCGGCATGGCTGTCCTCTCAGTCCTAGGACTCTTCTTCTTCGGCTCCTTCACTGGAGTCGGTTCAGCTTAATTTAGAGTCAAGATTCTGTGTGTAAACCCTACCTAGCAGGGTGGGGATTTACATGCAGAGTTAGATCTTCTAAAAACAAAAACTGACCATCAACTACCGCCAAACTCGCCCCAGTAAGGCCTTGTAAACAGGTCAAGTTTACGGCGGGTTGAGTCAGTTACATGCTTTTTGGCGGTTAGCAATGCATCTTCCAAAGCATTGTGAGCTGTGCTGACTGGACGAATATCTGCAACCATTTTGGCTGTTGCACGAACGATCTTTGTGGCCAACTGTGCATTGGCCCTCAGATTTGCAAGCACCATCTCTACAGTCACGCTGTCATGGTGACCATGCCAACAATCGTAATCAGTAACCATTGATAAAGAAGCATAGGCAATCTCTGCTTCCCGAGCCAGGCGAGCCTCAGTGTGATTGGTCATTCCGATCACCATGCAGCCCCAACTCCTATAAAGCTTCGATTCGGCTCGCGTGGAGAAGGCCGGACCTTCCATCGCCAGATAGGTACCACTACGATGCAATTGGCGTCCATCCGGCATCAGGCTTTCGCCAACATCCGCCAATAAGCGAGAAAGCGTGAGGCAAAAAGGATCAGCCATTGCCACATGAGCCACCGCCCCATCTCCAAAAAAAGTCAGTGGTCGCTGATGAGTCCGATCAATGAATTGATCAGGTACCACCATGTCTAAGGGGCGCACCTGTTCCTGCAATGAACCAACTGCTGAAGGTGAAAGGATCCAACGCACACCAAGCGAACGCATCGCCCAAATATTCGCTCGATAGGGAACTTCCGTAGGCAAAAAAGTGTGATTACGCCCATGGCGAGCAAGAAACACCACCTCCATACCGTCAAGCTTGCCGAGCCGAAAAGCATCCGAAGGCTTTCCAAAGGGAGTATCAATCTCCAATTCTTGAATGTTCTCAAGGCCTTCGATGGCATAGAGACCACTGCCTCCCAAAACTCCCAAACGAGCGCCTTCGAGAGGAGAAGTTGTGAGGCGATTCAATTAACGTCTTTCAGCTTTAAATAGCATAGCCCGTCAATAACTCGATCAATACTTATAGTCTTCAAGGGCTTCATACAAACAACTGACAGCCGAAGCATCACATCAAGTCATGAGTTTAATTAGCAAATATTTATTCAACCTTCAAAAAATTAACTCGCCAAGGTCTCCAGCAGAAAGAATCCATACATCCCTGAGATGACTTAGAAAGTGTTTACGATCAAGATGCATGCACCCACGCGAAATAACAATTAAATGATTCAAGCGGGCAAGCATCTAAAGAGCCACCTTGATCCACTGCATTGGGTTGAACCAGAACAAATACCAACTGGCTTAAAAAATATTTTAAAACCTGAAGGCAAGGCTTATCTTGATAAGGTTAATTTAAAAAAGAGTCAACTCATAAATGCAAGAGTACCTAAGCCAGGCAAAGGTTAGACCAGGCCTAATATTTTCATTCAGCCCAAGAGGTTACTGGGCCTAGCAATAATCAACAAGCCACACTTGAGCTAATCTTCAACTATGACTTCAATGCAGAAGCCTTGCTCGCAGCAAGGCTCAATGTATTAGTAGGCAAATATCGCAATGGGCGATTGCACCAGGATGAATGAGCCATGCAACCTGAGCGCTTTAAGAATTAGGATCTGCCCAGGCATAACATCGACTCGATCAACACTGCCCAGGATCATCGAAATGGTGAAATGTCATGAACATTGATGGCACAGCCTGGCGCACCATCTGGCTTGAAAAAGATGGGCATTCAGTCGGCGTGATCGATCAAACCCAACTGCCCCACAAGTTCAGCACCCTCAAGCTCAGCAACTGCCAAGAGGCCGCAGCCGCAATTCGCACCATGGTGGTGCGTGGGGCTCCATTGATCGGAGTCACCGGAGCCTATGGATTAATGCTGGCCCTACAAGAAGACCCCAGCGATGACGCCCTAGAGGCGGCCTTTAAGCAACTCAATGCCACCCGGCCAACAGCAGTCAATCTGCGCTGGGCCCTCAAACGAATCCGAGACAAAGTAAAACCGCTTCAACCAGCTAAGCGGGCAGAGGCCGCCAGAGCCGAGGCTGCCCTCATTGCCGAGGAGGACGTGGCCATGTGTGAGGCCATCGGCAACCATGGCTTAGCAATCATCCAAAAGCTTGCTGCAGGCAGACCAAGCGTGCGACAACAAGAGCCCATACAAGTGCTCACCCACTGCAATGCTGGCTGGCTAGCCACCGTTGATTGGGGGACCGCGCTGGCACCGATTTACAAGGCCCACCGGGCCGGCCTAAACATTCATGTATGGGTTGACGAGACACGCCCCCGCAACCAGGGCGCGAGCCTCACTGCCTACGAGCTAGGTCGTGAAGGTGTACCCCATACCGTGATCGTGGATAACGCGGGTGGGCACCTTATGCAGCAAGGATATGTTGACGCAGTCGTCGTAGGTAGCGATCGAACCACACGCAGCGGTGACGTTTGCAACAAAATCGGCACCTATCTCAAGGCCTTAGCGGCCCTAGACAACGGCGTGCCCTTTTATGTGGCCCTACCCGCCTCAACAATCGACTGGTCAATCTCGGATGGGGTCGCAGAAATCCCTATCGAAACCCGCTCGGCGATGGAAGTGACCCACATCCAAGGACGAAACAACAACGCTTCTAGCAACAACCAAATCACCACCGTGCAACTCACTCCCAATCAAAGCGAAGGATTCAACCCTGCTTTTGATGTAACCCCTGCGCGCCTCATAACGGCCCTAATCACCGAACGCGGAGTCGCGGCAGCAAGCGAGACGGGTCTCATGGAGCTTTACTGCAATGATTAGAAATCAAAACCAATGAATGCAAAAATATCACTATGGAAAGATTGGCCAATGACTAATCAAACTCAAGGTCGTCTTTAATCAGAGAACAATCTTCACTATCCATAGATGCCAAACATGAGATGAATTGAAACCACTAAGATCGACTCAGCTTACACACTCAACCACAAGGGAAATCCTTGCATTTCCACTCCCTAAGGCTTGACTGGAACCCATGTAAAAGAAGCAAATCTTCGTCGAGATTAAATGCTTTTCAAAAAGACATGACATTACATATAGCAAGCTTTCATTTCTCAATTTTACATCTTTCCAATACCAGAGTCAAAATGATTGATTAGATCTAGAGCTCGAAAATAATCAACAGAAGGCTCCTCGATTTGACAGGAATAGTCAACCTTATACTCTGCTATATATGGCCCCATAATCATTCAAAAGACTAAGCCTTCTAGGCTTAAAAACTTTTATATCAACATCTTTTTCATCTACAAAGCCCAAACGAAGCAGCATGTACAAAATAACCAATAAGGAAAAGTTCAGCCATCTGACTGAGAATCTCTTCAGTCAACACTTCATGCCAAGGAATTATAATTCTTTGCATGGCAACATCTCAACGAACTGCCTAATAAAGCTTTGACCCTTAAACATCAGCAAAGGAGAAAGGAGAGGGACTTCAGCGTGACTGAAGTAACGTTCCCGTCGATACGCACCAATCAATGACGTGCCAAAACCGCTGGTCGGATGCCGAGGCACAAGCTGCCATCAAGTCTTACGCCGCGCAGGACGTCTCTGAAGACCTGGCTCTCCGCACTTACACAGCCCGTTTGCTCGGCTCCGATCCACAGCTGGTGCTGCATGGCGGAGGCAACACCTCGGTTAAAACCAGCTGCATAGGATTGTTTGGCGATCACATACCAGTGTTGTGCGTGAAGGGCTCAGGCTGGGACCTATCAACCATCGAGCCGGCCGGCCATCCTGCTGTGCGATTGGAGAACCTGCAGGCCTTAAGAGATCTATCTGCACTTAGCGACGAAGACATGGTTGCAGCTCAACGCAGCAACCTGATCGATCCATCGTCACCCAACCCTTCGGTTGAAGCACTACTTCACGCGTTCTTACCAAGCAAATTCGTCGATCACACCCACGCAGTAGCTGTTTTAGCCCTTGCAGATCAACCAGATGCCGAAAAGATCTGCCGTGAACTCTACGGTCGACGTGTCGCGATTGTTCCCTATGTCATGCCGGGCTTCCAACTAGCGTTGGCCGCCATCAAAGCCTACGAACAAGCAGAAGTAGAAGCAGCTAAAGCGGGAGTTGAACTTGAAGGGATGGTGCTTCTCAAGCACGGCTTATTTTCGTTTGCTGCCACAGCACAACAAAGCTACGAGCGCATGATCAACTTGGTGCGTGAGGCGGAAGAACATCTTGGGGAAACCCCAACGCTTTGCCTACCACCACCAACCAATCCAGCTCCTAAAAAAAACATCGCTGCAATTCTGCTCCCACTGTTACGTGGTGCCCTGGCTCAATCCGCAGCTGTGCATAACGCTCCCCAACGTTGGCTTATGGAGTTGCGCTCAACCCCACTGGCACTCCAACTAGTAAACGACATTCACCTCCAAGACTGGTCTCGCCGTGGAGTCGCTACCCCCGACCACGTGATCCGAACCAAACCCTGGCCTCTCATTCTCAAAAAGCCTCCACAACTCCAAGGAGATGAAGCGATTGAATCCTGCCCAGTGCTGGAGGAATGGCTCCACTCAGCAAAACTGGCATTGGAGAAATACATCAACTCATATCAGGATTACTTCGAGCGTCAGAATGCTCGCGTTGGAAGCCATAAACAACACCTCGATCCACTACCAAGGCTGATCGCAATCCCTGAACTTGGCCTCGTTGGCCTAGGCCGTTCAACAGCCGAAGCCAATGTCACCGCAGATATTGGTGAAGCCTGGGCCGCCACACTGATGGCAGCTGAATCAGTGGGACGTTTTCAACCAGTCAACGAGGCAGATACCTTCGAGATGGAGTACTGGAGTCTCGAACAAGCAAAGCTCGGCAAGGGCAAAGAAGCCCCACTGGCACGCCATGTTGTCTTAGTCACTGGTGGTGGTGGTGGAATTGGTGCAGCGATCGCCCTTGCCTTCGCCAAGCAAGGTGCACAAGTTGTCGTACTTGACAAGAATGGTGAAGCAGCAACAACGACTGCCAAAGAATGTGGCTCAAGCGCTCTCGGACTGAAGTGCGACCTCACCAATGCTGCTGAGGTTCATGATGCATTCACGACAATTGCAGCTTGCTTCGGGGGCTTAGACATCGTGGTATCCAATGCTGGGGCGGCTTGGAGCGGAGACATTGCCACTCTTCCAGAATCCAAGTTGCGAGCAAGCTTCGAGCTCAACCTATTTGCTCACCAGCACGTTGCACAAGCAGCAGTTCGCCTGTTTCGAGCCCAGGGCAATAGAACGACAGAAACCAGCAAATCCTTAGGCGGACAGCTGCTCTTCAATATCAGCAAGCAAGCGCTAAACCCAGGCCCAGGTTTTGGAGCCTACGGAATTGCAAAAGCGGCATTGCTGGCACTGATGAAGCAATACGCCCTGGAAGAAGGGCCCTCAAGCATTCGCTGTAACGCCATCAATGCAGATCGGATTCGGTCCGGCCTGCTCGATCAGGCAATGATTCGAGAACGAGCGGAAGCGCGCGGCATCAGCGAAGCCAACTACATGGGTGGGAACTTGCTCGGTGCAGAAGTCCGAGCAAGTGATGTGGCGAATGCTTTCGTAGCATTAGCCTTAATGCCACGAACCACTGGTGCATTACTGACAGTAGACGGCGGAAATGTTGCGGCGATGGTGCGTTAACGCCTACATGCACATGCATGTCAAGCTATCGATCAAACCTCATAAAAGCTTCGATACCACTGAGAGAAGCACTCCACCCCCTCTGCGATTGGGGTCGACGGCCGAAAATTCACCCAGGCCTCAAGAGCAGATGTATCAGCAGCGGTGGCCATCACATCACCAGGTTGCATCGGCTGGAAGTCCTTCACCGCTTCCCTCCCGAGAGACTTCTCCAAGAGCTCAATAAAATGCATCAACTCAATGGGCTGGCTATTACCAATATTGAAAAGACGGTGGGGTACAGCAGCGGTGGCTGGATCAGGGTTCAGCGGATCGAAGCCTAAATTTGCGGTAGCAGGCTTGTCGCAACAACGAAGTAGCCCTTCAACGATATCGTCGATATAGGTGAAATCACGCTGCATCTTGCCGTAATTGAACACCTTGATGGGCTCGCCAGCAAGAATCGCCTTGGCGAAGAGCATCGGAGCCATATCCGGGCGGCCCCAAGGTCCGTACACAGTAAAAAAGCGCAATCCTGTAGCAGGCAACCCATACAAATGGCTATAGGTATGAGCCATCAATTCGTTGGCCTTCTTGGTGGCTGCATAGAGACTCACCGGGTGATTCACAGGCTGTTGCTCGTGAAAAGGCAAGTTGCGATTGCCACCATATACCGAGCTACTGGAGGCATACACCAAGTGCTGCACTCCATGATGACGACATCCCTCAAGGATGTGACCGAAGCCCACCAAATTGGCCTGAATGTAGGCCGCCGGATTCTCCAATGAGTAGCGAACCCCTGCCTGAGCCGCCAAATTAACGACCACCTGAGGCTTCTCAGCCTTAAACAGTTCCTCTATGCCTGCACCATCTTCCAAGGCTATTGGATAAAAAGTCCAAGACGCTTTAAGGGAAGCCGCTTCAATCTGAGCAAGTCGTGCCCGCTTCAAAGACGGATCGTAGTAGTCATTCAGGTTGTCAATGCCAATAACACGGTCACCCTGGGCTAACAGCCTCTGCACGAGGGCAGCACCAATGAATCCTGCAGCACCGCTAACAACAACGCATCGACTCATACAGCACCATCTCCAACTCGCCAAAGCATCAAACCAGACGATTTCACAGCTTCTGGATCGACAACAGCGCGAGCATCAAACACCCAGGCAGGTTGACGCATCAAAGGAGCCAAAGCGACCCAATCAAGCTGTCTAAACTCATGCCACTCCGTCAGGATCAGCGCAGCATCAGCACCAGCGACTGTATCGGCAACGCTAGTGCCGGACCACCAGGTTCCTTCGCCGCTAAGAGCGGCACGGGTAGGGCCTGCCTGGACATCTGGCGGGGAACTAGCCGCCAGCTGCAAATCAAACGCAATCTGTTGCGGATCCACCTTCGGATCATAAATAGCCAGCTGAGCACCCTCCTCCAGCAGATCATGTGCAATACGAATCGCCGGCGCTTCTCGCGTGTCGTTGGTGTCTGCCTTAAAAGCAAAGCCGAGCAGTGCCAGCCGCTTACCTGTAACCGTTCCAAAAAGCTTTTGAACCACCAAACGAGAAATGCGGTGCTGCTGCCAAGTATTGAGAGCTACCACGTTTTCCCAATAGTCCGCCACATCCGGCAAACCAAAATGACGACAGAGATAAACCAGATTGAGGATGTCTTTCTGAAAACAACTCCCACCAAACCCAGGCCCAGCTTCAAGGAACTTGGAGCCAATGCGAGAATCGCTTCCAATAGCGCGCGCCACCTCACGCACATCCGCACCAGTGTGTTCGCAAAGAGCCGCCACTGAGTTAATGGAACTGATGCGCTGAGCAAGAAACGCATTGGCGGTGAGCTTGGAGAGCTCACTGCTCCAAAGATTGGTAAGCAGAATTTTCTCAACTGGCACCCAATGGCCATAAATCTCTGCCAAAGACTGAATGGCAACGGGGTTTTCACCACCGATCAACACACGGTCCGGCGACTCCAAATCACGAATCGCCGTGCCCTCGGCAAGGAACTCTGGGTTGGACAACACAGAAAAACTGATCGGTAGCTCTCCATCAACCGCCTGCCGCTGAGCTGCCTCAAGAATCGAACGCACAACTTCAGCGGTTCGCACTGGCAGCGTGCTCTTCTCAACCACAATCGTGTGACCCTGCGCAGATTGAGCGACCTGACGAGCGCAAGCTTCCACCCAACGCAGATCACTGGCCTGACCGGCCCCCAGCCCTTTTGTTTTGGTTGGTGTATTCACCGAAATGAACACCATGTCAGCAGCAGCAATCGCAGCGTCCACCTGCGTAGAGAAAGTGAGATTGCGCCCGCGAGCCCGGTCGACCACCGCATCCAACCCAGGCTCATACACAGGCAGTTTGCTGAGATCAAGGTCATTCCAAGCAGCAATGCGGGCCTCATTGAGGTCCACCACGTTCACCTGTATCTGTGGACAGCGGTCGGCAATCACCGCCATAGTCGGACCGCCTACGTAACCCGCACCAATGCAACAGATGTTGCGGATCGGAAAGGCAGTCATAGCGTTGTAAACAGCGAGTTCAACAAAAGATGAGGGGTGAGACCTGCTCAGTCATGGCAAAAGATTAGGTGGAACCTCAGCCTGGGAAGCAAGTTATACGAAGTCATTCTCGAACCAAACGAACAAGACCAGTGACATCGTCGAGTCGATGGAGTTGATCGATGGGAATCGGATTGGCTTGAGTTGTTGCCTCCTGCAAATACTTAAGGCGTGCCTCGCCCCGCTCGGCCTCATCATCACCAATCACCAAGGCCCAGGTAGCCCTACTGCGACCGGCACGCTTGAATTGCTTATTAAAGGCAGCTCCAGAACTATCCAGCTCCACCACGAGCCCCGCAGCCCGTAGCTGATGGGCAATGACCAGGGCGACTCGTTCCGCCTGCTCTCCCCGATTCACCACATAAAGGTCCGGCCTCGTGGAAGCCGTTAAGCGAGCAGCTGATCCATTTGGATTAATACTCGCCGCAGCCTCCAGCAAAAGCATCAACCGCTCCATACCAAAAGCCCAACCAAAAGCGGGAGTGGGTGCCCCCCCTAACTGCTCAACCAACCCGTCATATCGTCCACCTCCACAGACTGTGGCCTGGGCCCCAAGCTGATCGCTAGTGATCTCAAAAGCGGTATGGCCGTAGTAGTCAAGGCCGCGCACAAGACGAGGATTGAGTTGGAAAGGGATTTGGAGAGCCTCCAAGTCGACCTGAACCTCCTCAAAGCGGGCCTTACTCTCCACGCTGAGCGCCTCAAAAAGCGTGGGAGCATCCTGCAACAATTCACTTATTGCAGGGTTTTTACTATCAAGGATACGCAGTGGGTTGGTATACAAACGCTTGCGTGAATCGTCATCAAGCTGGTCACTGCGGGCTTCTAGCCACGCAACAAGCTCCTCTCGATACTTCTGTCGATCCTGAAGGGTGCCGAGGCTATTGATCTCCAGAACAAGACCTTGCACGCCCAAGTCGACCAGAAGTGCCCAGGCCAATGCAATGACTTCAGCATCACTACGAGGACTGCCAACCCCGAGATACTCCACACCAATCTGATAAAACTGTCGTTGCCGACCAGCCTGAGGTCGCTCATAGCGAAACATTGGACCGCCATACCAAAGACGCTGTGGCCCCTGACTCAACAAGCCGTGCTGTAGAGCAGCACGCACAACAGAAGCGGTTCCCTCCGGCCGAAGGGTGCAGGATCGATCACCCCGATCAACAAAGGTATACATCTCCTTTCCAACAACATCCGTCGCTTCACCAATGCCACGTGCGAAGAGTTCAGTCACTTCCAGAAGAGGCGTGCGAATTTCCTGCAACCCTGCTCTACGAAAGTGATCTCGCGCAACGCTTTCTACCGCCTGCCAGCACCTCGTCTGTTCCGGCAATAGATCCACCATTCCTCGCAGGCTCTGCAGCTGAGTCACTCTTCACCAACAACCAGTAGGCAGTCTGCCGGGCCAGTGATCACCAAGCTCGACAAACGAGGCATCCAAACAAGTTGCGCAATGCCCCTGAACTGTTGGCGAGGCTGCCGGCCGCTGGCAACCACCACAACGGATCAAGCCACAAGCGATCTGCCCCAGCCCAGCAAGCCTTCAAATCAACAGGGAATGGCACCACCTTGAGCCCCTTACGCTCAAAAAGCCCTGAGCAGGATGCCGATGGAAAGTACCGCTCACAAGAAGAACCCTGATAGACAATGATGCGTTCACTGATCTCAACAACTGACTGATGGTGGTGGCCTCTGCTGCTGTATTCACCACTGGCGGAGTCCTGGCCATTGCGGTACCAATGTGGGCCTAAAAAAACACCAGCGAAATACCACGCCAACAAGCAATTGAATGAGGCTCAATCCCAGAGGTAAACGATTGATGCGCAAATAGCTGATCACGAGTCGAAAAGCTCTCGGAAGTAGGCGATGGTGGGTCGAAGCCATCAATCTGGTTTATTTGATGCTGCCAACGAAATGTTGAAATACCAAATCAATACCTGACCGGCGCTGCAATTGAGCATCGCTAGGCAAGAGTTAGTTCATTCATCGATAGAGAAGGGTTGATTCGCTCGCACACCAGCTCAGCCAAGTTTCAGCTCATGACTTCAGCGAGGTCCCGAAACCTTCGAAGTCTTGAATGGAGTTCAGGGTTGAGCTGCTGCCTTGACGACTAAGGCTCTGAACATTGAAGGACCGCTCACTATCACAACGAAAGGGGGCGACGATGCCCCTCAGACTCTGCAATAGCTCCTCTGGTCAGCTGATCATTTCAAGAGTCTTATGAAATGGAACAGGTACAGCTCCTAGCCTGACTGCCTAAGTCATTTAATTTGCGATGGCCGAGTTGTTGATCACGGGTGGTGCCGGGTTCATTGGCAGTCACACCTGCCTTGTGCTTCTGGAAGCCGGCCACAGGCTGGTGATACTCGACAACTTTTCCAATAGCTCAGCTATTGCCTCAAAAAGGGTAGCCGAACTTGCTGGAGTGGCCGCTCAAGAGCGAATGCTCGTATTGGAGGGCGATATCCGCAGTAGCAACGATCTAGATCGCGCTTTCAACTCAATGGAAAACGGCATCGCGGCTGTGGTGCACTTCGCCGGGCTCAAGGCAGTTCATGAATCAGTTCAGTTACCACTGAAATACTGGGATGTGAATGTGGCTGGCAGCCGCTGCCTACTGGAAGCCATGCAACGGCATAACTGCCGCACGATTGTTTTCAGCAGCAGTGCAACGCTGTATGGCTATCCCGAGCAAATCCCAATCCCTGAAACGACTAGGGTGCAACCGATCAATCCATATGGTCAAAGCAAGGCAGCGGTGGAGCAGTTGCTAGATGACCTGGCCTGCAGCGAACCTGGTTGGCGCATTGCCCGATTGCGCTATTTCAATCCAGTTGGAGCCCACCCTAGCGGCTGCATCGGCGAAGATCCCAAGGGAACACCCAACAACCTTTTCCCTTTTGTGAGCCAAGTAGCAGTAGGCCGGCGAGCGGAACTCCAAGTATTTGGAGCCGATTGGCCTACACCCGATGGCAGTGCTGTGCGCGACTACATCCATGTGATGGACTTAGCTGAGGGACACCGAGCTGCACTGGAGGTCCTGCAACGAGAGGAGCCGCAACTCCTCACTCTTAATCTCGGCAGTGGCAAAGGCCACTCGGTGTTGGAAGTTGTGCAGGCCTTTGAAAAGGCAAGCGGCCACCCCGTTCCATACAGCATCAACCAGCGCCGCGCTGGAGATGCCGCTTGTAGCGTCGCAGATCCAAGACTGGCCGCCGAGCGGTTGGGATGGTACACGCAGCGCAGCCTGTCAGACATGTGCCGCGACAGTTGGAATTGGCAGAAGGCCAATCCACAGGGCTACAGCCAGAAACAACAATGAAACCATTGTTGTTTCCAAAGACCAACACATAGCCAGGCCAGATCTAGGGTCACCAAGTCGCTGTGATGCCCTTGTCCTGGCGCGATCCTCGCCGCAACTTACTGACTTGTGTAGGCCTAGATCTGCTTGGCCTAGTGGGAATCCTGGCTGGATTATCAAGCATCTGGTCACAACCGCTCACGGGACAGCTTGGCTGGATGGTGACGACAATCACGGCCTATTTGCTAATGGGCTGGCTATTGGGCACATACACCCTGCTGAGCTGGCGCCGTCTGCCCCGCTGGACACTGATCCAACGCCTTGGGCTTTGCCTACTGACCACATTGATGCTGGTGGCGATCCTGCGCTGGGTGATCAATCCACCACTAGACATCTGGCTGGTGTACCGCAGCACCCAGATGTCATGGCTGCTACCAACAACACTGTGGTCACTGCTGGTGCGAGTCAGTCTGCGCAAGGGGAGACTTCAGGCTGAAGAGCCCAAGCTGATCCTTCTATCCTCCAAAACGGAAGCAGATCAAACCCTTCAAGCCTGGCGAAAAACACCCACACGACTCATGCCGAAATGGCTACCTGCTGCAGAGGTAGCAAAACAACAAGGGCCATTAGTGATAGCGGTATCACCCAACCTGAGGCAGCACGCTGATTACAAAAAATTACTGGAAAGATTGGAGCAACGCGACCCCCGCGAATGCAACCTGACAACACCTCTTGCCCTTGCAGAGCGACAACTCGAACGACTACCTCCAAAGCTGCTGCCCGAAGCCTGGCTGAGCTATGCCGAAATTCCCTGGAGCATGTTGTTCAGCCCTCAACGCCAACTCAAGCGAGTAGCAGATGTGGTATTGGCAATACTGCTGTTGGCGGTGACAACACCGCTATTGCTGCTGCCAGCGGCCCTACTGATCTGGTTAGAAGATCGCGGTCCGATCTTTTACATCCAGGAACGCAGCGGCTGGTTAGGCAAACCATTCATGGTTCTGAAGCTCCGCACGATGAAAGTGCTACCACCTCATGCACCCATCAGCTGGACAATGCCGGGCGACCCACGCATCACCCGAATAGGCAACTGGCTGCGGCGCTCGCGCCTCGATGAACTCCCTCAGCTCATCAACGTGCTGCGTGGTGACATGAGCCTGATTGGACCGCGACCTGAACGTCCTGAAATAGAGCATGAACTGGAAGAAAGCATTCCCCACTACCGCAAGCGGCACTGGATGCGCCCGGGATTAAGCGGCTGGGCCCAGGTATGCGCCCCCTATGCCGCAAGTGTGGAGGATTCAGAGCTCAAACTCTCTTACGACCTCTATTACCTCAAATACTTCAGTAGCTGGCTAGATCTCATGATCCTGCTACGCACAATTAAAACGGTGCTCAAGGTGGGTGGTCGTTGAACATCTCGCCATAGGCAATACGGTCAACTGCCAACGCAATGCCAAGCCTCAACTCCATGCTGCGCTGATAAACCATGACGGCTGATCACCTCGTTCTGGCCGGGGGGGGACATAGCCATGCCCTGATGCTGCGTCGCTGGGCCATGCGTCCCCAACTCCGACCTGCAGGACTGATCACCCTGATCAACCGCCACAGCACCACCCTCTACTCCGGCATGGTGCCTGGTCTCATTGCCGGTCATTACAGACACAGTGAAATCGCGATCGACCTCCGTCGCCTCACCGACCGAGCTGGCGTAGCACTCATCATTGCCGAAATCACAGCAGTGGAGGCCCACCACAATCGCCTGCTCCTCGCCAAGCGTCCTCCCATACATTTCCAACGAATTAGTTTCGATGTGGGCGCCGAAACCTTCAACAAGGGCCCTTATCTTGAACCAAGCCAGGCTGCACTGGCAATGGCAATCAAGCCTTTGGAGCCTGCCCTGGCATGGCTTGAACAGCAAGACAGTCAGGTGCTGCTCAATGATTCCACGCCACTAACGGTGATCGGGGCTGGCCTGGCGGGAGTAGAAGTGGCGCTCGCCCTTCGTCAACGCTGGCCCAAGCGCCCTTTAAATCTGCAGGCGCATCATGGGCAACCCAGACCAGCTCTAAAACAAGCCCTCTCCAGGGCCGCAATCGTAGTAGTGCCAAGCGGAACCCCCTTGAGTGGCCCCGCCCTGCTCTGCACTGGCAGCCAAGCGCCCGCTTGGCTTGCTACCAGTGGCTTTCCCGTGGATAGCTTTGGACGTGTTCGCACCACTAAGACACTTCAAGTCATCAACCATCCCCACTGCTTCGCCGTCGGCGACTGTGCGGTGATTGATAAGGCCCAGCGGCCAGCCGCAGGGGTATGGGCCGTGCAAGCCGCAAAGCCTCTTGCCCAAAACCTAGAGCGGCTCAGCCGTAGACAACCCACCCGTCCATGGCAGCCACAACAGCTTGCCTTGCAAATACTGGGAGGTCAGCTGAGCTCAGGGAGGTTCACCGCCTGGGCTTTTTGGGGCAACCTGATCATCGGGCCCCATCCCTGGCTTTGGTACTGGAAAGAAGCTATCGATCGGCGCTTCATGGGGAGCTTTAACGAACTCCAAAGCATGAGCGGAGTTCTCAAGCGACAGGAGAGCATGGCTTGCCGAGGTTGCGCAGCCAAATTGGCTGAGAAGCCGTTAAACAATGCCCTAAAGCAGGCAGGCCTAGGAGCTCTTGGGCAACAACCTGAGGACGCTGCCTTGATTGCCAGCACATCATCAGGCGACAGCTTGCTTCAAAGTGTCGATGGTTTCCCTGCACTGATCAGCGACCCCTGGCTTAATGGTCGCTTAACCACACTGCATGCCTGCTCAGATCTTTGGGCCAGTGGTGCGCATGTGATCTCTGCACAGGCTGTCATCACCCTGCCCAAGGTGTCCTCTGAACTTCAACAAGAGTTGTTGGTCCAAACGCTCAAAGGAATCCAATCAACCCTCGAACCGCAAGGCGCCAAATTAATTGGAGGGCATACCCTCGAAGCCCGCAGCATTCCGCCCCAACCAATCAATCTTGGGATCCAGCTCACCCTTAGCGTTAACGGCAAGGTGGCTTCTGGACGTGTGCCTTGGAGCAAAGGCAAGCTGCAATCGGGAGATGTCCTGCTGCTCAGCCGCCCCATAGGCAGCGGCGTGATCTTTGCTGCAGCCATGGCAGGAGAAGCTCACCCAGAGGATCTCGACGCTGCACTTGCGCAGATGACAATCAGCCAGCACAACCTCCTGACAGCGCTGCGCAGCCTTGAAGAAAGACATAAAGGAATGCAAGCCATTCATGCATGTACCGACATCACCGGCTTCGGACTACTGGGCCATCTCGGAGAAATGCTCAGTGCAAGCAATCACCAACGCCATAGAGCAGGGCTACAACCTCTACGTCTCCTCCTCGAAGCCGCCGCCATTCCCTCCCTGCAGGGTGCTCTACTGCTACTCAAAGCTGGCTATTCGAGCACCCTGGCCCCAGCCAATCGCCGCAACTGGCACTTGCTCAATCCAAGCATCAACGGCGAACCCGCACCGATCGAAATCGCACTGAACGATGTAACACCAGGCAGTGAACACCACCAGGCACTGCTCGAACTCATGGTGGATCCACAAACCTGCGGCCCATTACTCCTGGCATGTTCAACCAAGATCGCCTCAGAACTTCTCAGGGATGGGCCTTGGCAACGCATCGGCCAGGTTCAGTCGATGTAGTGGTTGCTGCTCATTCAATTGAAGTTGGCTACTGAGAGTCACCAACACTCGACGTCGTCAACGTGCAACGCAACACGCGCGTGTACTCAATCTGTGGGCCATCCTCCCGACATGTATACCCACCTTGTTCAGCTCTCTTGATCAGAGGCTTGAGCCGACGACGCATTGATTGGTCAGGACCACTACTCGCAAGCCAGATAAACGATGGCAAAGGTGGTTGATCGAGTCGTTTCTGCAGCGCAGCATCATCACCCCAAGGCATTGGATTGCTAAGCATCCGACCCGCGGCAACTTCCATATGATCACTCAAATTAAGTAGCCTCGACCGCCGTCCATAGCGCTCCACTTGGCCGGCTAGTGATTGGCTAATCGCACGGAAATTGTCTTGTTCCCTACCACCGGCACTGCCGAGCCCAGGGTGAAGCCCTATATAACTCTGCTGCCACCACAAAACAGTTAGGGCCGTCAAAGCGACAAGCGCTAAGGCACTACCTCGGAGGTTGAGTCGAAGCCCCCCCAACTTCACCGCAATCAAAGGCAGAGCCGCCGGCACCAGCACCACGAAGTAGCGGCTAAAAGCCAACGGCTTCACAAACGACACGGCCACTACTGCCAGAAGCATCAACGCGGATGGAATCAAACCGCTCTGATCCAAAAGAGAACCAGCAACTACAGCTGGCTGTAAATCCCTTCTATGGCTTTCATCACCATCATGACCAGCAGACAGTCGACCCCATCGTCGCAAAGCCAGCATCAGCAAGACAAACAAGCCAATTTTCGGGAAGGGCCAAGGACCAAGGGCCCTTGCCAAGGTCTCCTCAAGCAGAGCGAAACCTGGCTGAGCCAACCAGCCACCCGTGGAATCACGAAAGAGATAAGTAGCCGCGTAAGCAATCCAAACCAAAGCAGGAAGCAAAGCCAGTGTGGCTATGCCGCCCAGCCGCCAGCGCTGCTGCCATAGATCCCAAGCCGCCGCCGCCACAAACAAAAAAAGACCATAGAAATGGGTGAGTGCTGCAAGGCAAACCGTGATGCCATACAACAGAAGATCTCTTGCAAAAACAGTGCTTGATCCCACTGACTGCAAAAGCCGACGCCGCCACCACCAAGCAAGTCCCACAAACAACACCAAAAGGGCATAACTCTTGCCTTCGATCGCAAAACGCACCGGATAAGGACTGCAAAAAGCCAGCAATGCCGCAAGGCACAAACTCCGACCCCGCGACACCCCTCGCGCCTGAGCCAAGGCGCCTGCCTGAAACACCATCACGATTCCACCAAGCCCATAGGCCAGCCAGGAAAGCAATCGCAACGTCACAGCGTTCTGACCAACGCTCTGACCCCAGAACCAGAGCAGGCTGTAATAAACAGGCGGATGGGTGTCATTGCGGAGCATTGCCAACAGATCCCTGAAACTCGGCTGAAAACTCTTACCAACGCTGTAAAGCTCATCACTCCACAAGCTGGTGACATCCACCAACAAAAGAGCCTTTAAGGCAAATGCCACACAGACCAGGATGACCACTACTCCCAGCCCAAAGCGCCGCCAGAACAACATCACCTCAACGCCACCTGCTGATCGATCAGCTCCAGCCTGAGCCGCTTTAATTCGGCCCCCAAAGCCGGGCCGGGTCGCCAGCCCTGATCAATCAAAGCCTGTGCCGATACAGGAGACTTCACCTGCCGCCAACGCCCCCACCAACGCAGCAAGGGTCGCCACATCGGTACACCCAAGCAAACGCAAAGAGCAACCGCCTCTGGCTGCCAACCATTGCCCTCCAGGGTTTCGCACCAGCGAGCGGGCGACCACGTCGACAAACTCTCAGAGACCTCTAGCGAAGCCAACAAAATCTGCAATTCGGCCGCTTCCGCCAACAACCTTTGCTGCAATTGTGGCAACTGCAAGCGTTCTGCCATAGCCAGAGGATCCGCAGCTCCGGCCACCAATGCGGTCAGCAACGGCAGCTCCAAACGCCAGGCCCAGCGCATTCGACGATGCCAGTTTTGATCAGCCTGAAGGCCCTCATCAAGTAACACCAGAGCTCCCCAATCCTGCAAATGAGCCACTGCCTTCTGCCAAGGCTCCCTTTCCAATAACAACTCCAGCTCCATCCGCAACCGCGTGGAAAGGGCTGGCGGTGCCAGCTTCGGCGCTTCGCCAGGACGCCAAGCCCAAGGCCAGGATTGCAGAGTGGAGCGCACCTGAGCAAGAGCCTCAGGCGCCAATTCAAAACCAAGCCGGGCCGCATAACGGGCCCCTCTCACGATTCGCGTCGGATCATCCGCGACACTGTTTGAGTGTAAAAAAACCAGCTGACGCATGGCTAAAGCCGCCCAGCCATCATGGGGATCCAACAAGGTCATCCCTGGCAACTCCAAAGCCATGGCATTCACCGTGAAGTCCCGTCGGGCTAAGTCTTCTTCGAGATGACCCTCCGTGACCTGCGGGTTTTGTCCAGGAGATGCATAGGTTTCTTGCCGAGCAGTGGCTAAATCAAGCAAGACCCCATCAACCACAAGTTCCACCGTTCCGTAAGCCCCATGCACACGCAGCTGCGGCAACTGCTCTGGCCCTAAATGACGGCGAAGCTCCTTAGCTAAAACCACCGCTGAACCCTCCACCACCAGATCAAGATCAGGCAAACCTCGCCAGGGATCAAAATGAACCCGATGCAACAGGCCATCTCGAACCGCACCACCCACCAAGGCAAGGCGTTTAATCCCAACCTCTGACGCAACTTGCTCCAGTACCGCCAACAAACCCATTGGCAAACCTGGTCCATCGAATCCAGGCTCTGGCTTCACCAGACTCTCCATGGCGGTGGTATGCAGGAGAATTACCGCATCATCACGAACTTACAGTTTGTCTGCCCTCACCCGCTGCCTGCAGGAAGAGGCTGCCGCCATCGCCGTCGCTGCCGAACGACTGAGCAGCAGCCAGGTGGAAAAGGCATTGGTCTTGCTTGAACGCTGTGGTGATCAACGCGCCAAATTGGTGATCACCGGCGTAGGCAAAAGCGGCATCGTTGCACGCAAAATCGCTGCCACCTTTTCCTCTATCGGCCTGATGGCCCTTTACCTAAACCCCCTCGATGCAATGCATGGCGATCTGGGAGTGGTCGCCCAAGAGGACGTCTGCCTACTGCTCTCCAACAGCGGTGAGACTGCTGAACTGTTAGAAGTGCTTCCCCACCTCAAACGACGTGGCACCGCTCGCATCGCTCTTGTTGGAAAGCCCGACTCATCGCTTGCTCGCGGTAGTGACGTGGTGCTTGAAGCAAGTGTTGATCGCGAAGTGTGTCCGTTGAATCTTGCCCCCACCGCCAGCACAGCGGTGGCCATGGCGATCGGTGATGCCCTTGCTGCCATATGGATGGAACGTCGCAACATCTCACCTGCAGACTTCGCGTTCAACCACCCAGCTGGTTCGCTCGGCAAACAGCTCACCCTCACCGCTGCGGACCTAATGGTGCCAGTTGAAAAGGTCCAGCCACTACAACCCAACACCAGTCTGCAAGACGTGATCTGCAAGCTGACCCAAGATGGTATTGGTAGTGGCTGGGTGGAAGACCCCTCCACCGCCGGACTGCTGCTGGGCCTCATTACCGATGGTGATCTACGCCGCGCCCTGCGTGATCACAGTGCCGAGAATTGGGCCAGCCTCAGTGCTGCAGACCTGATGACAGCCGATCCAATCACCGTGGACGCTGATCTGCTCGCAGTCGAAGCGATCAAGCAGATGGAATGCAACCGTCGCAAACCCATCTCAGTACTTCCCGTCGTAGGTCCTGACAGCTCAGGCAATCTGTTGCTCGGACTCCTACGGCTTCATGATCTGATTCAAGCAGGGTTGACATGAGCGGCACCACCCTGATCTCTCGAACCCACCCCCGTTACTGGAACCGAGAGCTGCAATGGCGACTGCAGTGGAAGGCATTAGCTTCCATCGATCTACTGGTGATGGATGTTGATGGAGTCCTTACCGATGGTGGGCTATGGCTTGATGCTCAAGGCGAACTGCAAAAGCGATTTGATGTGCGCGATGGACTGGGACTACGACTGCTCCAACAAGAAGGCCTGACACTGGCCTTGCTGAGTGGTGGCAAAGGAGGAGCGACCGAGGCGCGCGCCAAGCAGCTCGGCATTCAGCATTGCTTAGTGGGCATCAAAGACAAAACCGCCGCACTCGCAGAACTGCAGCAACAGCTCAACCTGTCGCAATTAAACACCGCATTTGTCGGCGACGACCTCAATGACCTCATCGTGCGCCCTCTGGTCAAGCTCTTGCTAGCCCCTGCGGATGCCTGTCGTCCCCTTCGATCCCAAGCCGATGCCGTACTCCAGCGCCGTGGGGGGCATGGTGCCGTGCGAGAACTCGCAGAACGCCTACTAAAAGCCCGTGGTCAATGGCATCAACTGCGCAAGAAAGGCTGGAAGGACCGCAATGACTAAAACAAACTCGACGACACAACAAGGGGTCTTCCTTCTCGGGGTTGGCGCGCAAAAAGCCGGCACGTCGTGGCTCCATCTACAGCTACATAACAGAGCCGATGCAAATTTTGGCTTCTGCAAGGAATATCACATCCACGATGCATTAACTGTGCCAAAGCTAGTCCGCTACAGACAACAACAAGGTTCATGGCTCAAGCCACGCACTTGGCGTCGCCAACGCTTCTTCAAGGATACTGGGCGCTATTACGACTACTTTTACAATCTACTAAGCCAACCTCATATCAACCTAACCGGAGACATTACCCCCTCCTATTCATGCCTAAGCGCCAATACCCTGATGACAATCAAACGTGAATTTACGCAACGCGGGATTCCTGTTCGACCGGTTTTTCTGATGCGTGACCCCATTGAACGAGTGATTTCCAGCCAACGCATGAAACTGCGTAAACGCGGACAAAAAGACCCATCGCAAGAGATAGAAGCCCTTCGGTCTCTTGTTAACAAACTGCCAAAACGAGTCTCGATTCGCAGTAATTACGCGCAGACTTTGGGCGCCCTAGACGAAGCCTTTGGTCACGAAAACTGCTTCATCAGCTTCTACGAAACATTGTTCACACAGAAAACTTACGCGAACCTATGCAAATTCCTAGACATTAACTACCAAGAGCCACGTTGGGGACAAAAGATTAATGTAAGTGCTACAGATACTCTCATACCAGAAGATATTTTAGAGCAGCTAGGGCTGTGGCAATCGCCTATCTACCACGCAGTCAAAAATCAATTACCGCATGTCAATATTGAATCAATATGGCCAACATCTGCAACTTGGTGCAGAGACCAATAAAAGCCATTCAGCTTGGCTTCACGATCAAGATTTCAAGGCACATTCCCTAGCTTCTTCCAACTGCTCAACCGTATCCACCGAAAGGGATGTCCCCTCAACTGCAAAGGTGGAAATCGTATGACCAGCTTCAATCAATCGCAATTGCTCTAGACGTTCAAGAGCTTCCAAAGGCGAAGGCGGCATACCTGACCAGCAGGCCAACACATCTCCTCGAAAGCCATACATCCCCACATGCCCCCAGTAGGTGGCATGGCGATGCCAATCCAAAGGGTCCACATCGCGCACATGCGGAATCGCCGAGCGAGAAAAATAAAGCGCTCGGCCGTCAATAGCCAATAAGGTCTTAACCACATTGGGGTTATGGATGGTCTCGGGCTTGAGTCGGTAAACCGGAGTTATCACAGCTGGAACAATCTCTCTCTGCTCAAACTCCATCGCCATTGTCGTCACCACCGCAGGATCCAAGAACGGCTGATCCCCTTGCACATTGATCACTGCAGTCATAGCCAACCGCTGTTGCTGCTGCTGCTGATCCCAACCATCAGCTTGCTCATCCCAGGCCATGGCAACCAAATGATCGGCAACCGAAGCAATTCTTTCGCTACCTGAACTGCATGAAGCCGAAGTCATCAACACCGGGAAACCCCAGTCTTCCGCCATCTCTTTCAATCGATCACTATCCGTGCAAAGGACAACCGCCGTTGGCCCATGAGCCTGACTGCAGCGCTCAAGAACACGCTGCAGCATTGGCATCCCGCCGATATCTGCCAGAACCTTATTGGGTAATCGCGATGATTCAAGCCTTGCAGGCACGGCCACGACACTGCGTTGAACTCCCATCGGCATCAATCCCAAAGCTTCATCGCATCATCACGAGCACTAAACCATTCAGCCGCTAAGGCACCACCCATCGTGCGCTGTTCGCGGAACCATGGTCCACCCAAAGTCCAATGCAGTAACTGGGGTCGTGACTGCCCAACTGAAAGCTCAGGATCCTCCTGAACAGCAACCAAGTGGTTCCAAAGCCCACCCTCAATGGCTCCAATCTCATGATCACCGGCAAGCCAGTGAAAACGATGCAAATCAAGCCCCGTGGCCGTACTCACATAATCGACGGTTAGAGCCGTACAACGACTGCAATTCAGCATCATTAGCGAACTCCAGTTCTTTTTCGGGTAGGGGCTCTGCACCTCACCCAAGAATTTCTTCGTTTCTCCCGGCTCATGCTCATGCTTAACGCACATCACGGCCATCTGTTCATCGCGCTGGGCCCATAGCTCCGCGATATCACCACGGCAGAGCATGTCGCAGTCCATAAAAATCGCCCAGCCTTGATAACCCATGAGCTTCGGCACAAGAAACCTCGTGAAGGAAAATGCCGTGCTTTGCTTCGGATCACGCTCCCGCCGAAACAAGCCCTGGCCTTCCAGCTGAGGAGTAACCAAAGGGGTTATTGCCAGCAGCATCGAGCTGTGCTGGTAAAGACTGTCGATCAAAACATTGGTCGCAGCTCTTTCACGCGGGTCGTAACCGATATAAATCGGTATCGGCGTGGTCATGACTCAAATGTTTCGCTCATGAAAATGAGCGTAGACCTTTCTCATCTCACCAACTCAATGGTGCAGAAACCCAAGCCGAATCAGGCGCAACAAAATTCAACGTCTTAGGGCTATGACTGAAGCGTGCTGACAAAAGCAATGAAGCCCAACCAGCGAGAAGCAGGAAGCACTTCTAAAACAATATCTCCCATTCGAGAATGGCAACGCTGCGATTCTCCAAAGCATGAGAAGGCAATCTATTCTAGATCAAGACATTTTTTGCCTCTCGATTACGGCCTCAATTCAATGCTGAGCCAGCCGATATTCGTGCGAGACATGTTATGACAATCCTCAATATTGCCAGCCAACAATCTTTCACTAGCATCAAGATAAGCCTAGAAAGGCTACAAAAAGATATCAGCCAAGCAAAGGCAGTTCAGCAATCCCGTATCACCATGATCAAGGCCATCAAGCAATCACGAAAATACCGTCGATGGTCCAAGCCAGCTACACTCAATATAGAATATCAAAACGCATCATCAAGATGACAAGTCCTAGCGTCTCAATAGATGGCATTCGCGTTGCCAACGATCAACACTTCGTATTGATCGGCGGGGTAAATGTGCTTGAAAGTCTTGATTTTGCTATCAACGTGGCCGGCCATTACGTTGAAGTTTGTCAACGCCTAGACATTCCATTTGTCTTCAAAGCCTCTTACGACAAAGCTAATCGTTCTTCAATTCATTCCTACCGGGGCCCAGGGATTACAACAGGTCTAAACATACTCAGAGCCGTGAAAGAAACCTATAAAATCCCAGTTTTAACTGACGTCCATTCACCGGAAGAGGCCTCTGAAGCAGCCGCCATTTGCGACGTGATTCAACTTCCTGCCTTCCTGGCACGCCAAACAGATCTTGTGCGGGCGATGGCAGAAACAAATGCCGTAATTAATATCAAGAAGCCTCAATTCCTGAGCCCAGAGCAAATGAAGAATATTACTGAAAAATTTAGAGAATGTGGCAACACTAAATTGCTTCTTTGTGAGCGTGGGAGCAACTTTGGTTACGACAATCTAGTTGTCGACATGTTGGGCTTTGGAGTCATGAAGGATATCTGCAATGATTTGCCCCTGATTTTCGATGTCACCCATGCATTGCAATGCCGCGATGCTGGCGGAGCCGCCTCGGGCGGCCGGCGTGCACAAGTTCTTGAACTCGCCCGTGCTGGCATGGCCGTTGGGCTTGCGGGTTTATTCCTGGAAGCTCATCCCAACCCTGACGAAGCGTTTTGTGATGGCCCAAGTGCGCTTCCGCTGGCAAAACTAGAACCGTTCCTAACCCAGATCAAAGCCATCGATGATCTGGTGAAATCTCTGCAAACACTGAGCATCCAGTGAGCAACTTGCAACACTCACCTTCGACATTGATTCATCCATAACAACCTTGACAGGATTACGACAAGCAATGACTGTTTCCGGCGATACGAAGCTTCTCAGATTTGCGTTTTGGATCGCAACTCTCTCCGCAGCGATCAGCGCTATTGGCCTGGGACTCTGTGCCTGGCTATTGACTCATCGCGATGCATTGCCGAGCCCAGCATCTGTAGCAGGACGATCCCTTATATACAACTACAACAACACAAGTCACGCCATTTTCGTATTTGTTTTGCTGGGCTTATCTGCCGCTTTAGTTTCAACAGCACACTCATTACAAACAGAAAACAGGCGAGATTCGAACGGCCAAATAGAAAGATCAGCGAGTAGGGGTTGGCTGATATGGATTAAAGAGCATCCAGCACCAACGATCATTTTAACAATTTACACTGTGATCATGGTGCATGAAAGCAGCTGGTTTTACAAAGAAATTCTCACTTGGTACGACGATATTAATACAAAACACCTTCTGAGCAATTTCAGTCTTCGATGGTCATTCATTGGCGAAACCATGAGAAACAATAATTACCGCTTCTTTCCTCTTTCTCACCACGATCTTCACATCCTGAGCTGGCTGACGCCCTACACCAAAGTATGGTCTCTAATCAGCGGACTGGAATTGGCCATCACCGTTGCCTGTGCAAGCGCGATCGTTCAAAACAGTAAACAAGGCAAACCTGCGCCATCCCTTGTACTGATCGGAACGCTTCTATTTCTCTTTACAAGTGCATCGGCATACAACTATTTTCAATTCATCTACAGCGAGAGATTTTTAACCTTTCTCATCGCAATTTATGCTTACCAGTACTTATGTTATTTACAAACCAAACGCATCGAACACGGCCTCTATTCACTCCTGGTTGCGAGCTACGCACTCTTTTTCAAAGAGCCAGCCCTAACCCTGATTCTGATTCCCGCCGCATCCATTGGCATCGCAGGTCTTCTTGGAGGCATTAAATGCTATCCAAGCTGGCGAGGGTTATCTCAAAAAGATTTTTTCAGAGCTTATCAACTGGAATTGGCAATCGGTAGTCTTTTCTTACTTTTTAGTGCAGCATTTATAACTCTCAGCGTTTTGCCAAGCCTCTATGTTAATGCACCAAGCTATGACAATCATCTTCGGTTCTCGAAATTTTCAATCGACTTTCGAGTCATCCTTCTCTTGCTTTACAGTTCGGTCCGGATATGGCAAATAACGAAAAAGCAATCACGATTCTGTCTGATTGACAGCCTCAACCTGGGTGCAATTGGATACGCGCTCGTCTTGTTTGCCATGGTTGGATTCAGCGCAAACAGTTATATGGCCCTGCCTGTTCATCTTGTCGCCGTCATTGACATCCTTACCATCTGGAATAACTGGGTTGGACCACAACTCAAACTGCTGTGTGGGAAACAGTTGGCGAGCTTCGCAGGTTTTGGTATCGCGCTTGTTGTTCTCGGAATCGAAGACCGTCAAGCCTACACGTTCCGTTACCGAGCAAACGATATCACTCAGAAACAACGCTCCTGGTATGGCACTTACGATGCAATGAAACGCATCGCTCTAAAAACCAGAAAAAAAGGGGAGCCAATTAATATAATTTTATCAAAGTCTTGGTTCAAGCACTCTGACTACCTGAAACAAATACCCCATGACCGTATTGTCCTATTCGACGTCGACAATCGCACTCATACGATCATTTCAGGCATCAACCAAGGCAAAGACTACTCGCCAAGGTCAGGGGATTTTTTCCTTGATATCGACACAGGTAAAAGAATCGAGAAGTACAATGTCGACTTGGCCCCATACAGACAAATCTACCAATTTAAACCTGAACTCAAGAACGGAAGAATTTATCGCCATCATTAACACAAAACCAACAGCTCATTTCACTCGAATCTTCACATTGATCCGCTCTAATGATTAAACAAATGATCTTTGGAATACACAAGTCTCTGATTTAATTGCCTCACCCATGGCAACAGCAAGGCCAGCTGAACCAAACTCGACGAGTGACCCAACCAGGCACCGTCGTAACGGATCGAGGCCCCACGGTTGGCATCAAAACGCATACGGTTGCCCGCAAGAATATGACTCGTGGAATGTTGCGCTGGCTGGAGCATTTGCTCATCGAAAGGGATTTCCAGCCAGCTACAGAGCCGCCGCAGACTCGTCTCAGGCTCAAGCGCCAACTGCTCGTAACCGAGCCGAAACACAGGGCGACCGCTGGCCTGCAGCAGTCGGTCCTGACGAGCATTGACCCGACACCAGCGCAGCAACGGCTTCAGAGCAGGTAGCCAATGCTTCTTGTGACGTCCATCCCGGGAGCGGGAATGGACCCAGCTACGTACATCCCGGGTGAGATAAAGGATACGAATTTCAAGGGCAGGATCATCAACAAACGGCAACACCATGTCGTCCTGATAGGACTCCACCATCCACTCAATTGCATCCCCCTGCTGCTTGACATGATGGTCAACTTCAGCAAGCAGCTGCTGCAACTTTTCAACAAGGGGGTAATGGTCGTGTGCAGGTAACCATTCGAGCAAAGGCCCCCAAACCGGACAGCTCGACGCGGTTCTGCCACAAGTACACAAACGCTGATGGCGCAATTCAGCCCTAAGACGAGCAGGCCCACGGTGACCCTCACCTGGTGAAGGAGTCCGCAAAATGCGTAGAGCCTCTCCCAGTCCGATCATGCGTGGGTGGCTCCCCAACGCCAAATCGAGAATGGTGGTGCCGCTATGGCCCAGGCCACGGATCAGGAGCAGTTTTTTACGTGCCATCACCTCAGGCCTACTCCAAAGGCTCAATCGGGGCCAAACGTGGATCAAGAATCTTTGGCCCCATACCGGCAAACTTGACAGCAATCGACACTTTTTCGCCACTGCCGAAGGTATGTGTGATCTCCCCTTCGCCAAAGCTGGAATGCACGACCCGATCGCCCACGACCCATGCCTTGCCTGGAGCGGGCCCAGCCTGCCGCCGCCGCACTGCATTGCTAGGGGCTCCGCTCACACCACCCGCTTTGATCCGTTGATTGTCATCGCGATCAACCCGCGTCAAACGGTCCAGCCGTCGCTCACGCCGTAATGCCACACCACCAATTTGAGGGAGATCACCCTCCACCAAACCCTCGGGCAACTCAGCAAGAAATAGTGAGGGAACAGCAGGCTGTCGCATGCCACCCCAAAGTCTTCGCTCACTGGCATGAGATAAAAACAAACGTTCTTTGGCACGCGTCATCCCCACATAGCAAAGGCGTCGTTCTTCCTCCAAAGAGGATGGATCATCCAGGGAGCGATAGCTAGGGAAAAGCCCCTGCTCCATACCAACCAGAAAGACCAAGGGAAACTCCAGCCCCTTACTGCTATGCAAAGTCATTAACGTCACCCGATCAGCAGCCGTATCTTTGCTATCAGCATCGCTAGCCAACGCAGCGGAGGCTAAGAAGCCTTCAAGATTGCCCTCTTCATTTTCTTCCTGGTATTGCAAAGCAGCATTCACAAGTTCTTGCAAATTGCGTCGCCTCTCCTCTGCCTCATCGGTAGCTTCAGCGATCAGCTCACTGATATAGCCACTCTTCTCCATCACCTGCTGAATCATCTCCGAAGGAATCTGATCTTGAATCGAGCGTTGCAAATCATTGATCAATTCACAGAACTGCAACAACCCCTTCGCCGATCTGCCTCCTAGTGAGCGCACTGCTTCCGCATCACTCACCACATCCCACAAAGGAATCCCAAGTTGATTGGCAGCATCAGCAAGTCTCTGCAAGGTGGTCTTGCCAATGCCTCGCTTGGGCACATTGATGACTCTGAGCAGGCTCACCGTATCGGCGGGGTTGACCAATAAGCGTAAATAGGCCAAAACATCCTTGATTTCACGCCTGTCATAAAAACGTAGTCCGCCCACGACAATGTAAGGAATACGCCAACGCACCAACGACTCCTCAATCGCCCTGGACTGGGCATTGGTGCGATACAGCACTGCCACATCGCCCCAGCGAAGTTCTGGATGAGCAGCTTCCAGCATGCGCATTCGATGCACTACAGCTTCAGCTTCTGCGATCTCATCGTCACAGCGGGTAAGGGTGATCAACTCCCCCTCGCCACGGGTAGCTCGCAATACCTTGTCAATCCGCTCTGTATTGTTAGCGATCAAGGCATTAGCTGCCTCCAGAATTGTTGAGGTAGAGCGATAATTCTCCTCCAACTTCACCATGGTGCGAGTGGCATCGTCTGATGCTTTGTCGCCAAAGTCGTCCTGAAAGCCCATTAAGATCGTGAAATCAGCCGCACGGAAGCTGT
Source organism: Prochlorococcus sp. MIT 1306 (assembly GCF_047304515.1). Taxonomy (NCBI): domain Bacteria; kingdom Bacillati; phylum Cyanobacteriota; class Cyanophyceae; order Synechococcales; family Prochlorococcaceae; genus Prochlorococcus; species Prochlorococcus sp. MIT 1306. The sequence goes on from NZ_CP138959.1 coordinate 1,911,975, forward strand.
AGATGCTTTGATCTGCATCACCGACCACAAAAACTGAACGGCCCTGCCAATCATCAAAGATTTCAGGTTCCCGACCATCGGTAACCAACAACTTGATCAACTCGTACTGAGTGCGATTGGTGTCTTGGTATTCATCAACTAACACATGCCGAAAACGATTATGCCAATAACGTCGTATCTGCTCGTTCTGCTGAAGTAACTGGACGGGCAATAACAGCAGGTCGTCGAAATCAAGTGCATTGTTCGCCGCTAATGCCTTGCGATAACGCCGATACGTCTCAACCGTGAGCTTGCCTCGCTGACCATCGACCTGGGCTGCCAATTGATCAGGCAACCAGCCTTGATTTTTGGCGTTACTAATTGCCCAGCGCACCTTCTTAGGCTCAAAGCGCTTGGGATCGAGCTGTAGCTCCTGAGTCACAATCTCCTTCACCAAACTCTGGGCATCGGCCTCGTCGTAAATCGAAAACTGACGCGTCCAACTCAGTCCTTCTGCATCACGAAACTTGTCGATGTCAAAGCGAAGCAAGCGAGCAAATAAAGAGTGGAATGTGCCAATCCACAACTCTTTGGTCACCTCTCGAAAAATTCGACTCCGCAGCTGGCGCTGGTCCACCGGCGGCAGAGTGCTCCATGGTTGGCCGTATTGACTCTCAGCAAGCCGCTGAGCCAATAACAGCTCCAAACGATCCTTCATCTCGCGCGCGGCCTTGTTGGTAAAGGTCACAGCCAAAATCTGAGCCGAATCGGCACCATGCGCTCCAATCAAGTGAGCGATGCGATGCGTCAGTGCACGCGTCTTGCCACTACCAGCTCCTGCAACCACCAACAGAGGTCCCTGATGATGGTCGACAGCCTTACGCTGAGCATCATTAAGGCCAGCAAGAAAACTCACGCTTTAGATCTCACAATTGGCCAACCCCTCGTCGCCATATGACTCGACAAAGAACTGTCATAGCGAAAGCCCCCCTGAGGACAGTGGTGCATAGCAAATCAGCCTCAAGCGCAGAGTCAACCATGACAGGCTGAAGATTGCACCCATTTTGCTGTCCTTTGCCAGTTGCCAGGCCACAGCCGATACGTCGCCCCTCAGACGCTGCAGCAAGACAGTCGCGAGCTTGACGGAGCCCACCAAAACTGAGCCATCAATGAATAGAGCCAATGACATAAGGCCATACACCCCAACAGGGGCTAACTTGGCGCCCTGCTACTAGACCAATCATCTGCAAAAAATTTCGCAGGTTGGAACCAGCAATACAACACACACAAACCAAACGCTTACAAACAAACCATCATCAAAAAACCGCGATCAAAAATGTTTTGAATCGGTGCATGAGCAAACGTTGCCAAAGATTGTGAAGAACTAACCATTGGTAAGAGACGTTAATGTCATCACTTCAATATCAATGGCTTACGAGCAATCAATAGCCACTTACCTAAACCCTCAAAGGGCCTTATCCTGTACGACAGCTGTTCTCAACAAGGAATCTAACGCTGCTTTACCAATGCCAACGAGCAACACAACAACACGAAAGAAGCCAAGCCCCACAACAAGCCTGCCGCATTTCGAGGCCCCTTTGCAATCACTACCTGACGGCATCAATCACACAACTCAATGCAGCTTATCAACGACCCCCACTCCATAGACACCATTAATTCAGCCAAGATCAACAGGCAACAAGTTTTCACAAGGCCAGCCTATTCGCTCTATTCATCCAATACTAAATGCCAATAAACTCAGCTTCTATAAGACGACTAGACGAATGGATGAGCCAAATCAGGCCAGTAGATGCTCTACTGCCAATCAGCATCACGTTGCACACAATCAAGGATAAAACCCCAAGGGAAGTAAGCCTCGGATTACTAGTCATCTGGCTGGCCTGGAGGCTTCTTATTCCACTATTAAAAGATAAACATAGCGAAGCTCTTAGAAGCAAACTGCTGCCACAACTAGCACTATTCCTTGGCTTATTGCTGGTCAATGCCCGTGTGATTATCCAGCGCGATGACATCCGAGGACCCACTCAGTTCTTGCTCATCGCCCTTGGGGTCATGGTCGGCTCACTGCTGAGTCAACGAGCGTGGAAACCCACACTCGCATGGATCTCACTGGCCAATTTGGGAATCTTTACCCTGTTTCTGCACGAAGCAACCTCAGCCGAATTACCTCTGGTTCTTGGCTCAATCAAAACCATCTTCTCCACCACCTTGGATGGTCATCAAGGCATTAACCGCGTGGCCACACTGCTGATGATCCTGACAATGACATCCTGGTATTCCTATCTCCTCAACCGTGACTTCATCATCAAAGGGCTGGGACTGATAGGAACAGTCAGCGGATATCTCCTTTGTATCGGCAGCGGATCGAGAATGGCAACTGTGGCATTTCCTCTAAGTGCACTATTGGCATGGTTGGTGATGCGCCTCAAGGGTCGTAGCAAAAAGTTCTTCGCCATTTCCCTCACCATCACTGCAGGAATGGTGAGCCTGATTGGCTTGTGGTGGTTCATGATCGGGCCACGCTCAACCATCAACCTGGGCTCTGACAGCCACCGTCTCGAAGCAGCGCTCTGCTGGCTTTCAGCCATGTTCACAGGCCACAACCGATTTCTCTACGGCGTTGGCTTCAACAATGAAAAACTGAATTTGATCTGCTACCACATCCCTAATTTCAAAGGCTCTTTGGGATCCATCGGCCATGCTCACAACACCTTTGCCCAAATAGGTGGCCATCACGGATTGCTAGGCATCATCGCCCTGTTAATCCTTTTGATCCTTGTGGTTCAAGGACTCCTTCGACAGCAAGCATCAGTGCAAAGAGTTCTGCCACTAGGTCCAAAAGGCACAACCTTCGTTGAGATGGCACTGGGTCTCAACCTTGCCCTCGCATTCAATGCACTAGCCACAACCATCCACCACCGAAACCAGTTCAATCAAGTGCTCATTGGCCTTCTTGCAGCGACAGCCCTCTGCGCAATCAGACCGGCTGCAGCAAAATCAGTCAACGACTCTCCTGAATCACCTTCCTGAGCAGAGCAGCAATCTGCTCCAGATGATGGCGGGCGGTGAAGTTGGCAGCAGCCCTGCGCTGGCCAGCTGCACCTAGACGAGCAGCCAAATCCGGTTCAACGATCAGACGCGCCATCGCAGCAGCCATCCCCTGCAAATCTCCCTCATCCACCAAAAAACCACTGACGCCATCCTCGACAACTTCAGGTATCCCCTCATGACGCGTTGCAACTACTGGGAGACCACTCAACTGGGCCTCCATCACGGCCACAGGTGAACCCTCCCGATCTCCATCTGGAGCCACTTGTGAATGCTGAACGAAGCATCGAGCCTGACGTAAGAGCTCAGCAACCCGTTGGCGATCTGCCAACCCAGGCAGGATCACCGCGGAACCTAAAGCAAGCGTTTCAACCAACTGACGCGCTTCCGCCAACAGTGGCCCATCACCAAGCATGACCAACTTGGTGCTGAGCGCAACTGGCTCTGGCAACGTCTGGCGCATCGCTGCGAAAGCGCGAATCGTTTGCAGCGGACCTTTTTTGGCAACAAAGCGTCCAACGGCTACAAGCAAAGGAGAGGATCTACCAGGATCGGCACCATGGAATAGTCGTTCATCAGCTCCTGATGGACTCACGATGAGGTGATCATTTGGGGCCCCTAAAGCCAACAATGTGCGACGCATCGGTTGGCTTTTAACGATGATCCCCGAGACAATCACCATCAAACGGCGATAGCGATCTTTCAAAAGGCCCAGCCTGTTCTGTGCCGAAGCATCAGAACCACGGAAATGCACAATCAGCGGCGTATCGCTCCAAGCAGCCGCCTCCATGACACGAACTGCATGAAAACCAAATTCAGTCATCAACACATCAGGTTGATGACGACGGATCAAACACCAAGCAACCAATGAGCCTGGCAAAGTGGCTAATCGCAAAAGGCCAAGCCTGGTTAGCGCCTTACTCACAAGAATGGCGAGGCCATAGGCCAAGCGACCTGGATCCGATAGAGGTTGCTCATCACCAAAATAGGCGATGATCTCAAAAGGAAGGCCCTGAAGATTGGCACGCACAAAGGTTTCCGTTGGCGCGCGTCGTGTTGGCGCAAAAACAAGCAAGCGCATGCTCATGGCAGAGCGAGCACCGAGCGCCACTGTGTCTCCACTTGCGGCCAATCAAGGGCTTCAAGGCGATCACGTGCTGCCAATCCCAGACGATTCCGGAGGTCCACATCTTCAACCAGTTCCGACATCGCCTTGGCGAGAGCATGGGGGTCCTCGCTGGGAACCACAATGCCGGAACGGCGATGTTCGACAACCTCCAGTGGCCCTGGCGACGCATCAGTAACGATCACAGCAAGTCCGGCAGCCATCGCCTCCAAAAGAGCATTCGGCATACCCTCAAACCTTGAAGGCAGCACAAATACAGACGCTGCAGCAAGCAGTACCTCTGGATCACTGCGGAAGCCCTCAAAATGCACACGGTGGGCGACACCCTCGACTACAGCCTGACTCTCCAGTGCCGGCCGTTCCGGGCCATCGCCAACCAGAAAAACTGGCCATTGACTGGCCGAGCCAGTCATCAGTGCAAGCGCACGAATCAAGACATCGATGCCCTTCTGAGGAACCAGCCTGGCCACGGTGACAAATGCTTCTGGCCGTATCCCATCAGCGGCATTGGCAACATGGAGGGAGTCATCCTTTCTCGGCAGAGGGTTGGGCAATAGTTCTAGGCGTTGCAAATTGGGCAAACACTCAAGAGACTGGCGCACGCCATCGGTATTGGCCGTGACCACATCGGCACGTTGGTAAAGAACCTCGCGTAGCCGCTGCCAGGGGAAAGGCAACGACTGACGCGATAAATCATTGCGCTCAGAAATCACCAGGTGGGTCGAAGAATCCCAAAGGGCCTGGCACACCAACATGTTGGTACGACTTAAAAACGCCAGGACCCGCTGAGGTTGATGCTGGCGAAACAAATCCTGAAGCAGCAGTGCCTGAGGCCCACCAACCCCGTGTACACACCAACGCAGCAATCCTGATGCAAGGCCATTCCTGCCAGGCTTAGCCTCGCCACTCAACCAGGGCCAAACCAGCAGCAGCAAAAGTTTTGCGGAGATGCGATGTAGTCGTCGCCGCTGAGCGAACACGAATCGTCGACCACGCGCTACCAGGGATCGGTTCCAATAGTCCCTGCGCCAAGCGGCTTCGACAGCAGGCCCTAGATCACAATAATCAAGTCCATCAGGGAGGCAATGGGCAATGGAATGACCTGGCAGCAAAGTCACAACACGCAGGCTTAGCCCCTGAGCCGCGAAGTGATCAGCAGCAAGAAGAGCAACCTTTTGGGCACCCCCCGGCCCCAAATGAGGCAATACCAGCCAAAGATCATCCATCTTTGCCATTCCGAATGCCCTGATGATCTGCTATTTGCAAGCCTGCCAGAGCTTTACAGAAACTCTGACGCAAAGTCTGTTGAGCAAAGCGCTCGTGAACATCTAATGCTTGTTTGGCGAATGAACGGCGCCGCGTTGTATCGGCCAAAAGCTCAGCCAAAGCCTCAGCCCAATCCATGGGAGAGGCATCCACAGGCATTAACAGCCCATTACGACCATTCTCAATCAAATCGGCTGGGCCAGTGAGGCAATCAGAGGCAACACAAGCACAGCCTGCCGCCATAGCCTCCAATAACACGTTAGGGAAACCCTCATAACGCGAGGGAAGCACATAAATCCCAGCACGTTGATACCAATCCATCATGTTGCCAACGCGCCCCGGGAAGTGAAGTCGAGCCTGAAAGTCGCCATGTTGAGCAAGCAGAGCTCGCAAATTGGCCTGCTGATCCATGCCGTGATAAGTCGTCGACGCAAGGCCCAAAATCACGAGCTGCACCCTTGGCGAGCGAGCTGCCAATAAGGCAAAGGTCTGCACCAAACGATCGAAACCCTTTTGATAGGCCTTGGTGCCAGCAGCCAAAATGAGAGGGTCATCTGCAACCACCCCGGCAGCCGCAAGCCACGACTCTGGGTCAGGGGCAGGATCAAAACGTGGCAGTGGCCACTGCACAGGATTCGGCAACAGCAGCTGATGCTTGGCTCCAACCTTGTTCGCAAGCCACTTGCCCGTTGATCGGGTCTGCACCAGATGGAGATCTGCCCATGGATAGGTCAAACGTCTTAACAACCGCCAAGGCATAGCAAGTCGCTTAGCCGGTGGATAGTTCCGCTCAGAAACAACGCATGGCACAGCCAGAGGGCGTGTAGCTAGAAGCAGCTTGATGGCTGGCAACGTTGTCATACCAATAGCCACGGCAACCCGCTCACGCCGAATCCAACACCGCAAACGCTGGACCCGCCATGGGAAACCAAACCAACGCAGCCTCTTGAGCCAATCTGGATCAACAGGCTCAGCGGCCCTCTCAACTCCAGCCGGAATGGGGTAAAAATCCCTTCCCAAAGGCTGACGGGTTAAAACAACTGGGGTCCAACCTTCCTGATACAACCACTGAGCAAGGGTGAGAGTGATCCTCTCCGCACCCCCAATTTTCAAAGAGTCAACGTACAAAAGCACTCGTGGCGATGAGACATCAACCACATCCTTCATTGACAGACCTCAGCCACTTTAGTATCTAGATAATCAGGGAATAAGGGCAACACTCCATCAAGTGATAATCCCTTATTCTTAACCATTAATCGCAATAATTCGTGAATCCTTTGCGGATCATGACTGGGACCAGTAATCATTGGCTCCAGGCTATCAACCTCTTCAAGAAGAGCCTTGGCAAAACCTCGATGATCCTCTTGCGCATTGCTTTCATCATGGATGGATTGATGACAATGATCCACAACCAGAACAAGCCTTTGCCTCGCCCTCTGATAAAGGGATTGATCCCCCAAACGCCAAGCTTCAAGGACATCGATCGTGAGGCATCGCATCAGATTGCGAGTCAAACGGAAGGAGGTATCTCTATCAATCGCATTCAGATCGAAGCCATCCATAAACTCCGCTGCTTTTTGTCCAATAGCCGCCAGTGACTTTCGATCGCCAAGCGCTAAATACAAGCGCGTGAGTGTTGAATAGCAAGAAATCAATAACTTTGCTCGATTCGAGCGATTTCCTCGCCGACATAGTCTTGTGCCTGGATCACTTTCAAGTTGAACAACAAACGACTGCAAAGCAACCGCTGATTCACGCATTCTGACTTGATCCCCACTCTCAACAATCCGATAGGCCAGCACGACTCGGGAATAACATCGGTAGGTCAATGGCAGCCGAACACTTCTGGCAAAAGTTTCGAACAAAGCAATCTGCTGTTGTAGATCTTCAGGGCGCGAACCCCGACGAAAAAGTAATTTACGTAAGTAAGAAATCTGGCCGTAATTAATCCAAAGATCTTCCATGACTTCAAGCGCATAATTGAAATCACCTGCTTGCACTGAACGTGGAATCAAGGCACGTAGTACAGGCAGATTGAGTGGCCAACGGTGTCTAAAAGCTTGCAACATCTCCAAGGCATTGTGATGGGCACCAATTCGATCCAGCCCAGCAGCCAAGGAAGTCGCGAGCTGCGACAGGAGCCATTCATGCCAATAGTGACGAAGACGACGCACTCTGACTCTGGCCCTTCCAGAGGAAACACCACTGGCTCGAGCGTCCGGCAAAATTCCCAGCTCGTTCAACACCGACAACATGGCTGCTGTTCGCACCTCATAGGTGTGTTCTGCCGCTACAGCGAGTCGCTCCGTCAAAGCCGGTCCTTCAGAAGCAAGCGCCTTGGCAATTGCCACTTCAAAGGAGTCCGCTTCAGACTCACAAAGATGTGCAGCTACAGCGTGGGGACGAAGAGCAGGAATCGCAGTGGCAACGACTGGTTTCCCAGACGCCAAATACTCGAAGAACTTCATCGGGAACATATGACGGGTGTAGCTGTTGTGCCGCAATGGCAGCAAGGCGACATCACAGTGAGCAAGCCAGCAAGGCAAATCGCTATAGGGCTGAGCTCCAACGAAGTGAACATTGGAGAACGTGAGCAAATTGGAAACATCCGTTTCGGGATCTGCCTCCCCCACAGGACCAACAAAGACATAGGTCCACTCAGGGTGGCGCGCCACCAAGATCTCAAGCATCGGCAAATTCAGCTTGTAGGCATCAATGGCGCCGATGAATAGCAAGCGAGGCCTAGGGAGATCATTGAGAGCAGGAGGACACGGCAATGTTCCACTCAATGCCTGACCAAAATGTTGCTGATCAGCGACGTTGCCGAAAAAATGAGTATGAGGATGAATCTTTTCCAGGTCAGCCTGTAGATCCGGGGAAGTGGTAAAGACAACATCCACGGCTCGGCAAAGCTGCCGCTCGCTTGCGCTGATCCTTTCCGCCGGCATACCTGGTTGAGCCTGGATGCGATCAACGCAGTGATAAATGCTTCCACCAAAACTACCCAGCGACAAATAGCGGCATGTCAGCGGGTTGTAAGTCCAAAGGATTGGTTGCTGGAAGCGCAGCCAAAGCAAGGCAAGACGCAGCCCCAGAGTTAATAATTGCCGATTCAGAATCAAAGCAAATCCAGCCGTCCCGCCGGGCAACACAAGAGGAGACCACACCCAAAGGGCCTCGCCTACACGCCGAGGCGGACGCAACACTCGACCAAGACGCCGCAGGATGCGGCCTCGATCGACAGCCCCAACACGAGGTGCACGCAAACCAAGAGAATCAACATACAAAACTCGGTGACCGGCAGCAGCCAATGAGACAGCAACATGCTGCTTATTAGTCCATAGCGGATGATCCCAATCTGCAGTGGAAAGAACCACAAAGTCGGCCATAGTCCGTTCAGGCGGTCTCGAAACGAGTCATCTCTCGAAAGGTCGAAGATGAGGAGCAAAGTGTTTCGTAATCACCGGATGCCTTAATGCAACCATCCTGCAATTCATAAATACGATCACACTTTTTGACAGTAGTTAGCCTATGGGCAATCACGATAGTGGTGCAACGTCTACCAATCAGATCAAGCGCCTGAAGAACATCATGTTCTGTCTTGTTATCGAGAGCACTGGTGGCTTCATCCAACACAAGTACTTTTGCCTTGCGGAAGAAAGCTCGAGCCAGAGAAAGTCTTTGCCGCTGACCGCCAGAAAGTTTCACACCATTCTCACCAACCATGGTAAATAATCCATAAGGCATCTGACTCACATAGTCGTCAAACTGAGCAGCCTCCAAAGCAACCCAAACATCATCATCATTGATGGATTCTAGATCTTGACCGAAGGCAATATTTTCGCGAATACTTGCATCAAGAAGGCGAATATCCTGGGGCACAAGTGCGCAATTGGCCTGCCATGCCGGCACTTCCTCTTCATTGAGCGGAACACCATCTAAAGAGAGCTCCCCTCGCGTGGGAAGAAATAACCCCAGCAACAGATGAGCCAATGTGCTCTTACCGCTACCTGTGCGGCCAACCAAAGCAATCCTGGAACCTACTGGAATCGTGAGATTTACATCTCGCAGCACCTCTTTCTCAGTGCCTCCATAAGTAAAACCCACGCCCTCCAGTTCAATAAATCTGCGTGGCATGACTCCCTCGGGAGTGGGCACCCCGGGGGACGACAACACGAGTCGATCAGGGGTCATGCTCAACAACTTCAAAGCATCCTTAATTTCAGGCAGGCCACCTCTGAGCTTGTTAATGCTGCGAAACATCGACTGCAGGGGAGAGGAGATGCGCAACAACGTGACCAAGACTGCTGCCAACATCGGCACAGCTTCACGAATTTTCTCTGTATCACCAGCCAACAATGCCGGAGCCAAACCAACCAAAAACAGGATGGTGATCCCCGCAGGCTCAATGATGAACCGTGGCACATCAGGCAAAAGCTTAGAGAGACGGTCATAACGCTTGGCGACTGCACCATCGCGTGAGAAGCGACCGACAAAGAATTCATCCGCCGAATAGATTTGCACATCTCTCATTGACCTCAAAGACTCCATCAGCAACAAATTGATCCTGCGCGAATAACGAACCTTTTGCTTTGTCGCCAAGCGCAAATAAGGAGTAATAATTTTGGAGGCAAGCGAATATGCAGCCAACATCAAGACAAAAATCAGAAAAGCATTCCAGCCGAGCACAAAAACCACTCCGACCAGCAGAACCAAAACCGAAAGTGTGTTACCAACAATTGTGATCAGAGGTGTAACAACTGTGGTTGAAACACGGTTCAGAATTCTGTTAAAGCGCTCGGAAAGATGAGCAGTTCGATTATGAGTAAAAAACTCATAGCGTTGCAGCATCAAGTTGGCATAGACCTTATTAACTAAATCTGTCCAGATCTCTGCACTGAGCATGCTTTGCATCAGCGAAACACCAAAACGGATCGCTGAAGTAAACCAGAATGACGCGATGAGGAGTCCTAGCAACCATCCGGTTTGATCAAGAATGCCACCGCCAAAAAAACGGATGCCCGGAATACGATCATGCAACGTCGCTCCCGACATCACCCCTACCAACCTGGCCAGCAGACCAACCAGCAGCATGTCAAGCAAGCCCTGAAAAAAGGAGGCCAGCAAAACAAGAATCAGAAGGTTGATGCGCTTAGAAGGAAGTTGACGCAGCAGCTCTCTTAGTTCCTTCCAGGTCTGGCTTTGCAAGAGCATGGACACGCCGCACAATTCTTCTCGGAGGCAGACGAAACGCAAGCATCCTTAAAGCGCAAGTTACCGGTTGCCAACCTCCACAATCAGCAACAGGTCGGCCAGCCAGGTAACCGATTGACCCTCCCCAAGCCCCTTAGTCGATGCAGCAGCTCATCAGAAAGACACAAGCCACAATTAGCGGCGAGAGATCAGACGTCTCAAAAGCCTCAATATTCGGCCAACCTTTCGATTGAATCGCAACACCAAGGTTGGAGACCTCCTGAGGGGCACTTCATCTGACGGCATGGTCTCAATAGCAGCCAGCGCCGATCTCCAACGCGACATCAAAGCCGTTTCCGTATGTTCACTTAACAGCTGATTGAGCCGCTCCTGCGTTGGACGCCAAGCCGCCGGCTCTCGCACAGATTCGCAAATCCGTCGCACATCCCAGGCGAGACTGCCGCAACCAATCTGATGGCCCACCACACTCGGCTCAAGGGTATCGGCGAGCGCATGGTTGAAACTGCTGAACACAACGCAGCCGCAAGCCATCGCCTCTAGAGGGGGCAAGCCAAAGCCCTCACTCAGGCCATTACTCCGCCAATACTCAGCCGAATCGTAGATATAAACCTTGGAAGCGTTGAACAGAGCGACCAGATCCTCCACCCAGCCACTCTGAACCACAACCTTCAGCCCTAGCTTTCTCAAGGCAGGAACCAATTGCCCCAACACATAACGGCTACTCTTTCGCTCCTGCACCAAGACATCGATGGAGCGATCTCCAGCTTCAGCCACAGCTGCTCCAAGCCGAGCACCTCTCTCCAACCAATGGGGTTCTAAGGCATTAGGCACCAAAAAAAGAGGATTGCGAGGTGCCCGGTCACCCCAGTAGCCAAGGGTATTCCTGCTCACAGCGAAGACAGGAACCCCTGATGGAAGATCAAATCCATAGCCGCTGCTATGGGCGTGATAAATCACATGCCGCCCCCTTAGACGCCGCAATAACTTCGGCACTTCAAACCCCCAGCTCACCACCCAAAGTGTTTCCCCTGGAGCTGGTTCTTGCTGCAAAAGATCATCCAAAAACAGATAATCGTCCTGACGGGTCCGATAGGTGACCAAATCAGTAGGCATAAGCCTGTTCACCAACCTTGCGGTATGGAGCGCCACTGAAAGACCACCGCAGCGATAGCGATCCGTAGTCCCTGGAACCAGAAAAAAGACGCGACGCAAAGGGGCGAGGGGACTAACCGATGCAGAACTATGCCGCAGTTTGATCAAATCTGACGATTGCAAAGCCCCTCAGCCCACCACATCCTCGATGCTGCTAGCTCGTTGGCGGCACGTGAGCAATCCACAAACAGGACCTTCCCAATTGCAGTCACCAGGTTGCGATAACTGGAGAGATCAACCACGCCATTGAGCAAAGAGCTCACGAAACCAGTGTTCTCGGCCATCGTGTGGGCTGCCTTAATGCCTTCTCTCAGTGCGCTCGCAAGGGCTACCGCCATTGGGCAAACAAAGCTTTTAAAGGCGAAAGGACATTAAAAAGAGCTGGTGCTTCATGAAGTCATCGATTGCAGAGGGTTAAGAGAACAACCTCGCCGCTGAACTGATTTGCATCAACAAGGCGGCACTAAAGCCACAAGCTCCACGGCTGTATTAGTAGAGCAAGATCAAGGGTCTCACCCTCAAACCAACTGCAAATCTCTGGATCATCCCATCAGCAAGTGAAGCTGGATTGAGCGGCTGGGATATGCAGACTCAAGACATGACCATTCAATCTGGCCCTGAGCAAACTCCTAGTGATGCATCTTGTAGCGACTGCATCCAGTCTCCTGAAGCGTACCAATCTTGCAGGATCAATCAGTGCCATGCCATTACGGTTGCGGCACTTTGATGTTGTCCCTGATGAGGAATCGCTCTGCCATGTCATGTCTATTGCTACTCGATCATCGCAAGGCGATGAATGCAGTCCTTGAGACTGTGCTGTCATGAGTTTGCAGCCATTGGCTGCACGGGTAGGGCGTTATGGACTAGTTGGACTAGCAGCTGCAGCCATACACGCAACGGTGCTGGTGCTCATGGCAAAGCTCATACCGTTCTGGCTGAGCAACCTCAGTGGCTTCTTAGCCGCCTCATTGGTCAGCTATCTAGGCCATGCCCTGTACACCTTCCGTTCAGAAACAACTGGACAGCGCTTCGCACGTCGCTGGTTGCTTCTGCAGTTCAGTGTCAATGTCAGCGTGAGCGCACTGTTGCCATTGGCGCTCAGCCCTTGGGCTTCACTACCCATCACCACAGTGATGCTGGTTTTTACACCGACATTGCTCAATGCTTTGATCTGGTCAAGGGCAGCCCGATTCAGCATGCGCCGGCAGCAACGATCTAACAAGACGAAGCCTCAACTGCATGCCGATGACCTAGGTCTCACCAACGCGACCAACACCGCCATCCTTGAACTTGCTGCGGCCAGCCAGTTGGACAGCGCCAGCCTGCTGGTCAACGGCAATGCCGTTGAGTCTGCTATTGAACAAAGTAGAAGCTACCCCAACCTTCAACTTTGCTTGCACCTCTGCCTAAGCGAAGGTCGAGCAGTAGCGCCCCCTCAACAAGTATCTGAACTCATTGATGATGAAGGGCGGCTCAAATGCTCTTTTGGGACGTTAATGCTGGCATCATGCCTACCTAAAAATGCGCCAAGACGACGACGACTTGAAAGGCAACTTCGCTGTGAACTGAATTCACAAATCCAGCGATTTCGAGAACTCACTGGACTCACCATCATCGCCATTGATGGCCATCAACATCTGCATCTGGTGCCAATCGTGCTCGATGTGATCCTCGAACTAGCCCCTGAGCAAGGCATCAGCTGGTTACGCACCACTGCTGAGCCCTTGCCCACTGGGCTGTCATCACGCTACTGGCTAACAGCTCTAACGAATGGTGGCTGGTTGAAGTGGCTTGTGCTGCAGAACCTCACTCGCATGGCTTTACCACGACTGCGCAAAGCGTTAGTGGCAACCAACGCCCGATTTGCCGGCGTGCTTTTCACAGGGCGAATGGTGGATGCTCCGCTCAAAGCCGCTTGGCAAGAACTCACATCTGTTTCATTCTCACCACCGCAAACACAACCTTTGCTGCTATCGCATCCAGCTGCACCGCTAAAGCCAGAAGAGATTCATAAGGGCCTCACAGATTTCCCTTTATCTCGTACATTTTTCTCATCCTCATGGCGTCAACTGGAGTGGCAAGCAGTCAAACAACTACAAGCCAGTGCCTCCACTCAAGGTGAACCGTGAATGGCCCTAATGAAATAGTGTGGCCTGGCTTTGGTATCCACATAGATCCGACCGATGTACTCACCAAGTACACCGATACCAATCAATTGAATACCCCCCAAAAACAGAACCGCCACAATCAGCGAGGCATAGCCAGGAAGATCAACTCCATTAAAAATCGTGATCAAAACGATAACTGCGGCGTACAGCAAACTAATCAAGGAAACTACAAGGCCCAAAAAACTCCAAATCTTTAGAGGAATCACTGAGAAGGAGAAGATGCCATCAAGGGCATAGCTCCATAGCTTCAGGGGGCTCCAGGAGCTACGACCTCCCATTCGTCTCACCCTGCTGTAACTAAGCTCGACACTGCGATATCCGGTCCAAGGAAGTAAACCTTTGGAGAAACGGCTGAATTCACGCATTTGAGTGAGGGCTTGCACAACTGGTGCACTGAGCAAACGAAAATCTCCTGCTCCATCAATCAGTTGAATGGAATCCACTACCCGGTTGAAAACCCTATAGAACCAGGAGGAAGTTGTTACTTTCAACCTTGATTCCTGATCACGATCGTCACGGACTGCAGTAACAACCTCAGCACCATCACGCCAAGCCTGAGCCATCTGCGTAATCAACTCTGGCGGATGCTGAAGATCTGAATCAATCAGCACCACAGCATCGCAGTGGCCCTGGGCATAATCCAAGCCGGCCAGCATTGCCGATTCTTTGCCAAAGTTCCTTGTGAGCTCCAACAAAGTGACTGGAGCAGAAGCCTTAGAACCAACAAATCGCTGCTGCCATGAGCGGATCTGAGCCACCGTGCCGTCCCGTGAGCCATCATCCACCAGCAACAAATGACTGACTTCCGGCAAGGCAAGTACTCGTTCGATGAACTGACAGATCACAACCTCTTCATTGAAACAGGCAGCTACTACCCAGATCTGACCAGGCAAACGCTCTGAGATTGATGACCTCTCCATCACTCACTATGGACGTAGAACAGCACTACTGAATTCGAGAAGAATTTGGCAAGCTCAAGCTAAGTCGCTTAAGGCTGGTCGTCAGGACCACCACCAAGGCATAGGCTCGCCTGAGCACGCGTCACCGTCGCGCACGTTTCCCATGGCTCAGTTCGAGAAGCTCTCCGCCCCAAGCCAGGGCACGGCCATCCGCTTCGTGAACGGGCAGCCAGTCATACCCAACGAGCCAATCATTCCCTTCATCCGCGGTGATGGCACAGGTGTGGACATCTGGCCGGCGACCCAACGAGTGCTGGATGCAGCTGTAACAAAGGCCTATCAAGGCGTGCGTCGTATCGAATGGTTCAAGGTCTATGCAGGCGACGAGGCCTGCGATCTCTACGGCACCTACCAGTACCTACCAGAAGACACCCTTGAAGCGATCCGCACCTATGGGGTCGCCATCAAAGGTCCCCTCACGACTCCAATCGGTGGCGGCATCCGTTCCCTCAATGTGGCCCTACGTCAAATCTTCGATTTGTATTCCTGCGTCCGCCCATGTCGCTACTACAAGGGCACACCCAGTCCCCACAAACGGCCTCAGGATCTTGATGTCATCGTCTACCGAGAAAACACGGAAGATATCTACATGGGGGTGGAATGGGAAGCCGATGATCCAGTCGGCCAGACATTGCGCGAACATCTCAACACTGTCGTCATTCCCGCCAACGGCAAGCTCGGCAAACGCCAGATTCCTGAAGGCTCAGGCATTGGCATCAAGCCGGTCAGCAAGCACGGCAGCCAGCGTCATATCCGCAAAGCGATTCAACATGCTCTTCGGCTGAAGGGCGACAAGCGCCACGTCACCTTGGTGCACAAAGGCAACATCATGAAGTTCACGGAAGGAGCCTTCCGTGACTGGGGCTATGAACTCGCCACAAGCGAGTTCCGCGACGTGTGCATCACCGAAAGGGAGAGCTGGATTCTCGGCAATCTTGAAAACGATCCACAACTAAGCATCCAAGCCAATGCCCGCATGATCGAGCCTGGCTACGACAGCCTCACGCCTGAGAGAAAGGCCAGCATCGATGCCGAAGTGCACGGCGTGCTGGATGCCATCGGCACCAGCCATGGCAACGGCCAATGGAAAGCGATGGTGCTTGTCGATGACCGCATCGCCGACAGCATCTTCCAACAGATCCAAACGCGGCCGCAGGAATACTCAATCCTGGCAACACTCAACCTCAATGGCGACTACATCTCCGACGCAGCCGCGGCGATGGTGGGCGGATTAGGCATGGCCCCGGGAGCCAACATCGGCGAGAACGCGGCCATCTTTGAGGCCACTCACGGAACAGCACCCAAGCATGCCGGCCTCGATCGCATTAACCCTGGATCGGTGATCCTCAGCGGCGTGATGATGCTGGAGTTTCTGGGCTGGCAAGAAGCCGCAGACTTGATCACAAAAGGGCTCAGTGCTGCGATTGCCAATCAACAGGTCACCTATGACCTGGCTCGCCTCATGGACCCACCCGTAGAACCTGTGAGCTGCAGTGGCTTCTCTGAGGCCGTCATCAGCCACTTCTAAGGCTAACGCCCTAACAATTTCCAGCTGTAATCAATGATTATTAGCCATAGTGAACGGTTCATTTTTATCGGCAACTGCAAGACTAGATCGACTGCAATAGGAATTGCCTTCTCTAGCACATGCAATCAAAAAATATCATTACGCCATTAGGAAAAGACGAAGAAATAGAAGAAAGCTAGGCCACACAAAGCCAAGACATTTTAGACCTTAGTGCAAAATTTGCCTATCTATCAATGCTCACACAGCGAAAGTTAGCCTGCCTTTAGCGATCTGAAAATGTGAAATAAATTGACTAGGATACTCATCTTATGCCAAGAAAGTCTAAAAGTACTTGCAGCCAAGTATTTGGAAATCCTATTTCCGCTTCTGCTTCCTCTGCAATCCATGGCATCGCGTAATTTCTCAATAGTTCTGGTCAATAGGTAAAGTCTCAGCGATGAAGCCTTGATTCATTTCTCAACAGCTCAAAAATCGAAGGCATCGCAAGACGCAACCAAGAGATGTATACATTAAACGGCAAGCTCGCTGTCAATCCAATATGTCGCCATGAAAATCTTCAGGCGGAAATGAATCAAACTTTTGAGGAATGTAATCTTCCCGGAAATCCAAAAATACCGAAAACAAAGAAACAATTCTGCCGCGACAACTGATATGATCGAGATGTTCTCAATGGCTAGCAAGCCGCAAGCATTCGATTTATTTTTAAATGCGAAATCAAGTCATCTTGCTAAAATTAATGGCAGATCAATACCAGCAAATAAGAGCTTCTTTTCGGCTCATTTCCTTCATTCAAAGTTAACAACAAAATGCAACGTCCCCCTTTGAGAAAAAAACTAATCAACGACTAATGCCAACGAAACGCTGGTACCGAAAAGCAAATCTTCAGGCAACAGCCAACGGTATTGAGAACGATCGCCAATAGTGATGGCACATACTGCCGGCATGCGACAGAGCGGCATGGAAGTCGCCAGACTCAAATCATGACTTCTGTTGACGTCACGCCAAACCAAAATGACAAGGTCTTGAGCCGTCTCCCAGCAGACACCACCGACCCCTGCGTGCACTGTGGGTTCTGCCTGCCAACATGCGCAAGTTACCGTGTGTTGGGCACTGAAATGGATTCACCGCGAGGGCGAATCCATACCCTCAAGGCGATCGACAACGGTGAGCTGGAGCTTGATGCCACCGTCGCCAGCCACTTCGACTCCTGCCTAGGTTGCTTTGCCTGTGTGAGTGCCTGCCCCTCAGGCGTTCGCTACGACCAGCTCATCGAGGCCACGCGCCCTTTACTGAACCAAGCAGAACTTCGCAGCCCCTGCCAGAACCACTTTCGCCAGGTTCTGCTGAAGTTGCTCCCCTATCCCCGCCGACTGCGCGCCCTTCTGCAACCTTTGCGTGCCTACGCGGGGACACCAATACAAGCGCTCAGCCGCCGCCTCAGTATCAACAAAATTCTTGGGCCCCAACTGGAAGCGATGGAGGCCTTGTTGCCTGCTCTTGCAGCAGAAAATTTTCAGGATGATCTGCAGGTTCTCCACCCTGCAACAGGTCAACGCCGCAGCAGAGTGGGGCTTGTTCTTGGCTGTGTGCAACGTTGCTTCGATCCCAACGTGAACCAAGCCACTATTGCTGTGCTGCAAGCCAATGGCTTTGAAGTCGTTGTGCCGAAAGATCAAGGCTGCTGCGGCGCCGTCTCCCACCACCAGGGGCAACTCAACCAAACCCGAGAGCTAGCCGAAAAGCTTGTCAAAAGCTTTGCCAATGTTGTCGGCCCAGGGCGACCTGCTGGAGCCGAGCCCTTAGAGGCTGTGCTGGTGGCCGCCTCGGGCTGTGGCCACACCATGAAGGCCTACGGCGAACTCCTCAACGCAACAGCAAGCTTCAACATTCCCGTCTTCGATGTGCATGAATTCCTGGCGGAACACGGTCTCGACAGCAACTTTCAGCAAAAGCTTCAGCCTCTTGCCCATCACAATGGGCAGCCTGCCAGCCCCCAAACTCCTCTGAAAGTTGCATACCACGATGCCTGCCACATGATTCATGGCCAAGGAATCCAAGCCCAACCAAGACAACTATTGAAGGCCATTCCCTATCTAGTTTTGAGCGAAGCCACAGAAGCCGGAGTTTGCTGTGGGAGCGCCGGAATTTATAACTTGGTCAACCCGCAAGAAGCTGCCGAGCTGGGGAGAATCAAGGTCGCTGACCTCAGCAACACTGGAGCGGAGCTGATTGCCAGCGCCAACATTGGCTGCACCTTGCAACTCCGCCGCCATCTGGATGGTGATGTGGCAGTTGCCCATCCGATGGAACTACTGGCCTGTGCCGCCGGCCTCCATCAATCGCCAGGCATCCAAAAGGGTTTGAGAATCACCAAGATTTCCGGGGAAGGTAAGGATCGGCAGATCAACCAAGCCATCTCCAGCTAAAGGCCGCACCAACGACAATCCTGGCAAGATTTGCCCCTCCAGCTGCACCATCTCCAAGCCCAGCCCTTCTGCCAAGAGAGTGTGGGTTGTAATTCCACCCTTACTGATCAAATAGCCCAACTTCGGCGCGAGAGCAGCCGCCAGACGAGCCATCAATTGAGCCAAAGCAACGCCAAAGCTCAGCCTTGCCGCTGATGTTGAGCAATCCAATTCACCACGACTCGTGAACAACACCGGTGTACGACCGATGGCAAGCGCCTCGCCAAGCTGATTGAAGCAATGCTGCTCCAATTCAGCCAAGCGCCCATCAGACAAGCCCCTCTGCAAGATCTGCGCCAAGCGGGGAACTGGCAATTCCACCCCCATGCACTCTGGCGCCTCGAGTAAACATTCCAACTGAGCATCAGCCAGAGGAACGTGGGAACCAACCATCACCAACCCAGGCCATCGTTGACCTGAGTGATCGCTACGTCGCATGCCAGCCAAACCATCAGCAGCAAGAGGTTGGGGTGCAAGATCTGCCAAAGCATTGAGCAAGCTTGCTGCAGAGCGAAACAGAAAACGCTTATGACCAGCCAACTGCCTTACCGCTTCTGCTAAGGCCAGCAATTGCTCAGAACGCTCCGCATCCACCACCACAGACTGATTGTGATGAAGCCGAGCCAACCAACGACGCAACTCTGTGCGGCCTGTCTGCAATGGCTTCGCAGCATCTTGATTTTCAACAGCCGCATCCAACTGCGCAAGGCAGAGGCGCTGAACAGTTTGCGCTCGGATCTGCCCACCACTTTTCTCCTCTAGCCAAGCAGGGAGATCACTGGTGCTGTAACCAAACAAGCGATCTTTGGCAAAAGCACTGGAATGCACCGGCTTGCCATCAAGCAAATGCACGCCATTCACCGTGGTGCGCCCTCCTTCGAGGAAGGCAGGAACATGCAGCGTCGCATCGAAGGGGCCGAGCTCCTCAGCGATCACCTCAGGCTCCAAAACGCCATGACCGCGCAGGGTGGAGTCACCGCGACTGACCACAACAACTTCCGCTGCTGACATCCCTTCCGCCGCGAATGCTTGCCGCAAAGCAGAACAAATCTCACGATTGCGGGATGCCGCCTGAGCAGGGGCTAACGCACGTGTGTTGGCCAACACAAACAAGAGTGGCGAAGGGTGGCGCAACCCATGCCGCAACACATCAACATCCCAGCGCAGCAGCAGCAGACAGCCATGCACAGTCTGGGAGCCGGTGGGGTCGTCATCAAGCACCACAATCTTCATGGCACCATCGTGACGTGAACACGTTCTTCGCCGATACCGCCAACGTGCCAGCACCTGCTACGGCAAAGGAGCTGGCCGATCTTGTTGCGGGGCTGCATGCAGCAGCAACCCCCTGGCTGCCCTGTGGTCTTGGCAGCCGTCTGCAATGGGGGCCGCCTGTGGAGATGCCTTCACAACCAATCAGCGTGAGTGGTCTCAATCGCATCCTTGATCACGCTGTCGACGACCTCACGATCACTGTTGAAGCAGGCCTGCCGCTGGCAGAGCTACAAATGGTTTTGAAAGAACACCATCAATGGCTAGCCGTGAACTGGCCTAGGGGAAGCCAAGCCAATACAGATCCCAACAGTGCTGGCAGTGTGGGTGGGTTGGTGGCTCGTGGCCTCGCCGGCGGTTTGCGACAGCGGCATCTGGGTATCCGCGACCAACTGATCGGAATCGGCCTCCTGCGTAGCGATGGCATTGCTGCGCATGCTGGAGGCCGGGTAGTCAAAAACGTGGCTGGCTATGACCTCATGCGCCTGCTGTGCGGCAGTTGGGGCAGCTTGGCTCTGATCACGGAACTCACTCTGCGCTGCCAACCAATCCGCCCAGCACACATCGGCCTTCGCCTTGATGGTTCTCTGGAAGCGCTGGAAGCATGGCGAGCTGCACTATTGCGCACCAGCTTCACCCCGGAATACTGCGATTGGATCAAAACAGATTTAGAAGACTGGCATCTCAACATCGGCGTGGCCAGCGTGAGCGATCAAGCCGTCAACGACCAAATAGGCCACCTCAAAGCCCTCGCCAATCAACATCAAGTGGGCACAAAACAGCTTGACTGGCTCGGCCCCCATCAAGAGCCACACCCATCTGAAGGATCTTTCGATAGCAGCCACTGGCTGGTACGGGTAGCGCTGCAACCAAGCAACATTCACCGGCTGATCGCCAGCAAAGAACTGCAAGCCCTCAACGGCTGGCATTGGCAGCTTGCCGCTGGCGCTGGCATCGGCGACGGCTGGCAAATATCACCAGCCAACGCAAAAGGGATCAGCCAAAGCGAGGATCTCAACGCGCTGCGCCACGAGATTGCTCGCCTCGGTGGCCAGCTCACGCTCCTGCAGCAACCCAGCCAAGCTGGCGATCGCCTGCCTGCTTGGCTGGATGCACCCTCAAGGCCACTGATTGAAGCTGTGAAGCAACAATTCGATCCGAAGCAACAACTAGCGAGAGGCCGATTACCAGGAGTTCGTGGTTAATCAACGGCCAAATCACTAAAACCAAGGCGTCACTTAGAGACATTGCAGCTAACTCTTTCGGTTTTTACCAAAAGGCAGACAAAGAGAAGTGAAAGTGCGGCAAAAGCTTCAAACAACTCTTCAATCGTTATGATGTAAGCATTGTAATCGATAGAAAGTAGTTCTAAATCTATGAGTTGTGAAATTACAACAAAAATTGCAAAGCACGAGAAGACGGTTAAGTACGGACTGTTAAATAAAATTGTTGAGCGTAATATAAATGAATACAAAGTCCATGCAATTAGAAAAAGGATTATTGCTGTTATAAAAATCGCAGTTAAAGATCCGCCAGGAATTTCTATTATCCCTTCTTTAACAAGTCGTTTAGCTACGGTTAGGAAATCATGGATGCCATCAATTCTTACGTCGAATATATGTGGATATTTAATTGTAAAAATTCTCCCCCCGAAACTTATTTCGTCCAAAAATCCAAGCAGTGAAACAAAAGAGACACCTGCTAACATTTTCTTATATCTGCAATTTCTGAGTATAAGAACAATGCCGAAGATAAATGTTGCAAAGCAGATTCCCGCGCTGAGATGTTCTAGCAACCCGTCCTCTTTATGAATAAAGTCTGTGTTGCCTGGGTTAACGTAAACTGCGACAAGAACTAATGCAAAACTTGCGATTACCGACGTGAAATACAATTTGACAATATTTTTAGCTGAAATCTTACTAGATTCGGCGGAACTCATCGCAGAAGCTGAATACACTCGCTGAGCCTACATGGTTGCAGGCAAATTGCATATATAGATGCCAGTACAATTTACGAACAAAGCAATATTGACAAGAAATTTCATTAATATATTCACATATAGCTTATTTTAAGCAATAGTTAGACACTTCAAGATTAATTTTTAATTTTTAATTCTTTTTATTGGATCAATATTTGGTTCCCCTTTTTGCGTTGATGAACCGCCCTACGCACGTAGATGGGAGCATCGGCTTTCCTAATCAGCAGGCAACTGCCTGGGATGCGTTCAGCGGCCGGCCTGAATGCGTGCACGAGATCACCGAGTTCCTGCAGGTTCTGGATGAGGAACTACGGCTCCGGTCTGCCGCGATGCGTGGAGCAGATTCGCGCTTTGCGGTTCACCGTTTTTAAGTCAGGGTTGGAGATCATCTGCAAGACATCAGATCCTGCGAAAACCCATGCCAGCGTCGGGCTGGGTTATTGCGCGCTGGGGCGATGAAAGCGCTACTGCCTGAGAAGTACAAGGCGCGTTCATCCCAGACGATAGTGCCAATTGATCAACAATTAACCAAGGAACATCTCAGCCTCTGCTTGCCACCAGCTTCGATCTCCAACTTGCGATCTCCACTAATCAATGCCTCCCGCGGCCCAGTCCAAGGCTCAAGGCATAGCATCTGCCGCGGCGGATCAGTCCACACCACAGTGAGATCCATGGGATTCTCATGCTGAAGCTGCAGAGATCTCCCAGAGGCTTCATCCACAAGGGTGACTGGGCCCGCAGGGCGAGTTAAAAAGTCCACCCCCTCAGTTTCCCAAGCCTTTAATAACACCCAAACATATCAATCTATCAACTTAACTCCTACAAGATTAGATCATCAAGATCAAGGCTATCAACACCAAGCAACTGGATCTCAAATTCTGCTCGCCAACCTCGATCTATGTTGACCTGAAGCAGACCATTCTCAAATCGAACTTGGCCTGCCTGGCCACTAAAGCCGTCTGAACCAATAAAGATCAGGCCAGCTTGGATTCCAGATAAATCTATTTTGTCCTTTTGATGTGATCTAAAGTCTCCAATCACATCACGTTTGATCCCATAGCCGGAGTGAGATGCATCTTTATACATAAAAACATCTGAGCCTTGCCCTCCTTTAAGGAGATCACGGCCTTCGCCACCAATCAAAACATCATCACCATCACCACCCAGAAGCGTATCCCGACCATGACCTGCATGCATATAGTCGCCTCCATCACCTCCTGTTAACCAGTCATCATCTGGTCCTCCAACAATGTGATCTTCATCTCTTGTCCAGTATTCAAATTGGGCTCTTTTCGCGATCTCTTGGTATTCGATTCCATTTTCATCAACAGTAGTGGGATTGTCTAGAAGGTCTTGATAAGAAATTTTATCCCAAGCTTCATTGGCTTTGTTGTAATAGTGCAGAAATGAAAAATGTGGATCTATGACTTTTACATCACCTTTGCTCTCCCCTTCCCCGTAAAATCGTGTATCCCAGTACCAGCCTTTTTCGAAATTATCATACATCAATCTCATGGAGGACGATCCAGATCTGTAGTTGTCCAACCAGCCAATATCGCCATCTTTCTCAGCTCTCCCGAGAGAATCACTATTCCATAGGAATATGTCTGAATACGGGGAGTCTTTTTCGATTTTCAGGTTGTTCCAAGCCGCTTCCTGGTATGAGTCAAGTTTCATGTTTTGGGTGTTTTCGGTATTGGATAAAACACCGAACCAAGCCATGTGTTTTACAGGGTCGAGAATACTCTGTATCCCACTCATGAAATCCCAGGTCTTCCAGCCATACTCCGCACTTTGATCAGCATTCGACAGCCCAGAAAGATAAGCAATGGGATTCGGTTGAGGGTCAGTAGGTGTTTCCAAATAAACTGTATGTCCATAGTTAGTTGTTCTATGCATTTGGTTTTGTCCATATGACATGCTGAAATTAATATTGCTCCATTTGTCTTCACTCTGATGAACGCTAGGATCCTCAATTGGAATCAAATTGATTGTTATATTGTCGCTTGGATCAAAATCAGGAATGGTGACGGCTTTAGTCCAAGAACCCAAGGGAACAATTTTTTCCTTCACCTCATCTCGTTCGTAAAAGTCCGTGGCTTCACTTTTTGAGGCAGACGAATCGTGTTGTAATTGTTTGGCAATATCTATTCCTACGGCAGCCATTGCCGAAGCTGCTGCCGTAACTGGAAAATAAGCTCTGCCCATATAGGCTGCAGCAGCCAAAGCGGCTGCCGTCGCTGATTTTTGAACTGTCGCAGCCTGTGTCGTCCAATCTGATTTTGGATCATCTCCAGCTATGCGGTTGTCAATATTCAATCCTTCGACAATGATTTCTTCTCTGAAATCATAAGAAGCATCGAGAGAAAAGACATCAGGACTCATATTGTCAGCCCACTTCTTACTCTTTCTCGCGATTACCGTGCATTCATCAGATTTTTCTTTGTCACCAAAAACCAAATACAATGTGTTGGCGAAGTTTTTGTTGATGATGTCACCATTAAAGCCAAGATTAATTCGTTTGAGATCGCCCAGATTAATTCTGTCTGATCCTTCTCCTCCGGATAAGAGAATGGGATCCCACTTGAAATCGATATCTTTGTCTCCCAAGAAGTTGAGTTTATTTTGAATTACATGCGGCACTGGCCTTCCATATTTCCAGGGATTGTCTCGTTTTCGTTGCACGTGATTATATTCTTTTGCTCCTTCTGAGGCGTATATCAGTGGGTCAAAGCCGTGCAATGTGTCGTTGCCTTTACCACCATAAATTTTTTGGCCACCAATCTCGATCGCCTGTCTTGGCTGAACACCATCAAGGATCTGTGCTTTATTTGTGTAGTACCACGCTTCATCACTGGAAACCGGACCATGATTAACGCTATTTATTGGATTGCTAATCAGAGGGTTTTCAATAACCGTTGGCACCAATTTATTTTGATCTGGTTGTGGCAATAAGCGATTGCTTGAATATTTTAGCTGCCCTTCGTTGTTTGCATTGACAAAAGGGAGCTGTTTACCTACGTGAGTAGTCGTACAATCCCCCAACAAATCGCAATCATCTTTATAACGTACACTATTTATAGAGGGAGGATCTGGTTCTTCCAGCAGCTTATTTTGGGCGTGCTGCCCGAAGCTAATGGAAGGAGCGAAAGCCTTGATAGAGGGAAAAGCCAAGTCGTCCCCATCGCCAAGTATTACCTCGTGCTGCGAATTATCGTAAATGACATAATCTGAACCACCTCCAGTATTTATATTGTTTTTTTGATGTATGTCGCTATCAAATCCGCTGCCTATTGGATAAAAATATCGTGTTCGGATAATATTGTCGCCAGCTCCACGAAACATAACTTTTCTCCATTCTATTCCTTGGCTTAAATTGCCGTCTTGGTCTACCCCGGGTAAACCAAGTTGGCCATGTCCTGCCAGGTATCCTGTATTCCAATTAACTTCGGGTTTTTTTGTTATGAAATGATCGGAATGAGTAACAGTATCAAGAGATCTAGCCCACGCATTTACATTGGATCGTAGGTTTGAAAAGCTTAATGGGTTTGAAATTACATATTGATCCCTGATAATATGTTTGTTTCCGAATGTTACCCCCTTCCGCAAGTCAGGAATGATGACATTGTATTCTTCGCCATCTTCTTTATTGAATGCATAGGTGTTGATCAGCTTTTGTTTGCCTTCCTCGGTTTCAAGTGAATTTGCAGTTGTAATGATTTGCCTCCAGATATCGTCACATAGCACTCCCCATACTCCCTCTTGAGCTATTCCGGCAGGGTTCCCTCTGTATCCCCAAACAGCTGGATTATACGGACCCTTATGATAGTCTTTGTCTAACACATAGTCCGAGTCTGATATCTGGTAAGTTGAAGTTATCAGGTGTTTTTGAATTCCAAAATTGCCGGCTATTGGCGTGAATTCATTGGAACCCAGACTTTGAATGTCTGCTAGTAATTTGATCAGGTCATTGTTGGTATATTTATTCCATGTCGAGGTTCCATCGTTTAGATCAAAGTCTGATTGTATCCATTCTTCTTTGAATTCTATGTTGTTGTCGCGGTATGATGGATCTTCGAAATCACCAAAAAAGTTAAATGGATTGGTGATCATTTCATACATCAACAGCGGATTATTCATGCTCTTGCCAAATATTTTCAAGATTAGCAATTAGTAGTCGAATGGTTGCTTCTGAAACAATTCTTACTGTTCCGACCAATTGCTTGGCTTGTGTGATCTGCTAATTCATCATTTATCTTTTTCTTCGCTTGGTTCTGATCAGTCATCTTGAGTATTGGCGTAAAGCATTCCAGCCGATTCGCCAATCTGTTTAATCGCGGCTAGGTTCGCATCGGTATCGCAGTCGTCGTTGTTGCTCTGCAGCTTCTGGGTGTGATCACTGGTGGCGGCTTTCTCTTTAAGCTCATGACCTGATCATTCCCCGTTATCAACATTTCCGCTGATCAAGTCGGCAGCGTTCCAATGTCTGATCAACCCCTCCAAAACTTGGAAAAGTAAAAACTCCATGGAGCTTTACAGAAGGTGTTCCAGCCGTAGCCGTCCTCGACGGCTTTAAGTACCTGAAGGCTGGAGCCACTTGGAGTCGTTGCCACCATCTAATACACAGATGTTGTTAACAACTAACCTCACGAACAGTTTTCTCAGGATTTATTGAAAAGGAGCATCTCAGCCTCTGCTGGCCACCAGCTTCGATCTCCAACTTGCGATCTCCACTAATCAATGCCTCCCGCGGCCCAGTCCAAGGCTCAAGGCATAGCATCTGCCGCGGCGGATCAGTCCACACCACAGTGAGATCCATGGGATTCTCATGCTGAAGCTGCAGAGATCTCCCAGAGGCTTCATCCACAAGGGTGACTGGGCCCGCAGGGCGAGTTAGGAAGTCCACCCCCTCAGTTAAAGCTACCAATTGGATAGCAGTTTCAGCTTCTGCCATCTGCAAATGATTGAGACATGAATTTGGTAAGCCTTCGAGGCGAACCTTGTTCAAATCAGTCACCTTGAAATAAGGGTGTAAACCAAAACTGAAGGGCATCGCAATTTGACTACGGTTATGCACATCTACCTCGATCTCTAAAGCATTGCGAATCGGGCGCACCACCATCTCAAGCAAAAAAGCAAATGGATAAGCAGCACGCGTCTCTTCACTATCAACAAGGCTAAGCTTCACGCCACTGTGATCTTCCAATAACTGTAATTCCCAAGGCTGATCCCTAGCGAAACCATGCTGTTTAAGAATGAACTCACCACTTGGCAAGGGTAATAAATCACCTGGCAGGTTTCCGCAGATGGGAAACAACACTGGAATGCCTCCGCGAATACTTTTCTCTGGATCCGCAAAACGCTCCTGATCAAAATAGAGCAGCTCATGGCCGTTACAACACCAATCAGTGACTAAACCACCTCGCTCAGGCACAATCCGCAAACGATCACCACTTTCTGGGTGCAGATACTGCCAATGAGGATAGGGACTCTGCTTGCGTAGAAGAGGAGAACTATGGCCGTCAATCATTCCTAAATCAAGCAATACTCAAACCATTTAGCCACTCCAGCAATTCAGAATTCACCAAGTCAGGCACCTCATCATGAGGGCAATGTCCAGCATTTAAAAGCACCTCTTTCACTTCCAAAGAAGCTTCTTTGGCATATGTGCGAAACTTATCTTGCTTGGCTTTTGCATTCCTCAACCAAGGATCACCATCACCCCAGAGCAATAACAGAGGAGCTTGCAAATCATTGAACAATTCATCAATAGCCTTACCCCTAAGCCCACGTGCCTGAAAAACATTGCGAAACACTTGGAATGCGCCTGGATCCAGAGAAGGCCTACGAATCGACTCAATTAGATCATCATCAACATTGGCAGGATCGATATAAACCTGCTCGAGAGTCCTGCGAATGACACCAGGCCTGCGCAGATTCTCAAAGATCATTCTCTGTATCAAGGGATATATCAACCACTTCACCACAAGATCCCTTGAAAGACCTTGCCCAATCATCTGGCGAAGCCTCGAACTCATATCTTTTGGTTTTGGAGAAAACTTCTCATCGCTGAAATAACCAGCAGCATTCAGTAAAACCACTCCGGCCGATTGCGATTCAAGAGCAGCAGCTGCAGCCAAGGCGGCATAACCTCCCAGCGAATTGCCAACAATCACAGTGGGCCTTCCAATGCGCTCATTGACATATGCAACCAACTGGTCTTTCCAAAGGTCCCCGCCATAATCGAGCCCACCAGGTTTGGCACTACGACCAAAGCCAAGCAGGTCTATGGCATGCACCTCATGGGTGAGAGAAAGCTTTGGAATGTTGTGGCGCCAGTGATCGGTAGAAGCCCCGAAGCCATGCACCAACAACAATGCCGGCCGTTTGCGTCCCCCATGCTCAACATCCTGATCTGGGATGCGATGTAGACAATGAACATCGTGCCCCAGATGGCTCCAGGAAGGATTAAGAACGGCAGATGGAGCTGACGTCACAACGGCGACGGTGGCGAAAGTTGATGGTAGGCAATTCTTTTACTTTTCAGGACTATGCAAGCAAAGAAGCTGCACTAAACCAGCCCGACAGGATTGGCGGCAACGTCATCAGGGATGACGTTGCCGCCTCCAGGCGGTTTGTCTCGAAGCACCAAGCGAAGCAGCAACGGCGCAAGAAAGGTGGTGCCAATCACCATCAATAGAACTGCTGCTTCTAAAGACGGAGAAAGCAGCCCGGCGCTTGTACCCAGCCCAAGAAAAATCAAACCGACTTCGCCGCGAGGCATCATGCCAAGCCCAACCACCAAGCGATTGGTGGGTTTGTCGATCCAGAAAGCCCAACCAGCTGCAATCTTGCCCACAATCGCTACCACCAAAAGGAAGCCAGCTACAACGAGTGCAGAGCGACTCGCAGGATCTAAAGGGTTGATCACTGAAAGATCCATGCCAGCGCCAACCAAGACAAAGAAAATCGTGGCGAAGAGGGTCACAATCGGCAGCACCGACTGCTGAATTGCGCGATTGTTCTTCGAGCTGCTGAGGATCAATCCAGCAGCGAATGCTCCCAAAGCGGCCTCCAAACCAATCGCTGTAGCGACAAAGCAACAGAACACCAAGATCACAAACGATGCAACTACTACTGCTCCAGGCGCCTTAAGCCGATCGATCACCCAATCAAACGCCGGCGCCGCAGTACGACTAAGCGCGATTGCTAAGACCACAAACACTGTCGCTGCTGCAACAAGTTTCACAATCGGAGCAATCTCGAGGCTCCCACCTGTTGCCAAGGCAACAACAACGGCCAAGATCACAATGCCAAGGATGTCATCAAGCACAGCCGCACCAATCACGATCTGGCCCTCGCGCGTTTTGAGATAACCGAGTTCGCCAAACACACTGGCAGTGATGCCGATGCTGGTAGCAGTCATCGAAGCACCAGCAAAAATCGCCGGGATCAATTCCACCTGAAACAGAGCCATCAAACCAAAGGTGCCTAGAGCAAAAGGCAGCACCACGCCAGCCATGGCAACTG
Source organism: Prochlorococcus sp. MIT 1306 (assembly GCF_047304515.1). Lineage (NCBI taxonomy): Bacteria > Bacillati > Cyanobacteriota > Cyanophyceae > Synechococcales > Prochlorococcaceae > Prochlorococcus > Prochlorococcus sp. MIT 1306. Next base: position 1,941,678 of record NZ_CP138959.1, read on the forward strand.
TGAAGGCCTGGACTCCTACGGCAACCAACTCTTCCAACTCACTTTCCAATCCAGTGAGGAAAAGCAGGGCATACAAACCGAGCGTGGCAACCGCTTGCAGAGAGGGAAAAGTTTCGTAATAGAGGTCTGGTACGGCCTCAGGAGGGATCGAGGCTAAGGCGCTGATCAGGCTGACCAAACCTTCGTTCAACTGAACATGCGCACTCGGCGGAACCAACAAATGCAAACCTGAGGCCCCGATCAGAACCCCTGCCAGCAGTTCGCCGACGATCGTCGGTAGATGCAAACGCACCAAAAGCTCAGCCAGAGTGCGTGCTGCCACAAAAATCAGCAGGAAATTCAGCACACCGATCAATGTTTCAGCCACCTCCACGTCGTGGCTGCTCAGCACGGACAACACTGAATGCAAAACCATGGAGCCGGATTTCAGTCTTTGTGAGCGAGATTAAAGGAAAGGCAAATCCTGCTTTGGTGTGCGCAAAACGAAGCGTGAGGAGAACCTGCAGGTGTTGATGTGCGGTTGCTAGGGCAAACAAGCCGCACATCGCAGCTAACTTCCAGAGATTCCCCAGCTGAGCTCGATGGCCTAAACCCTTCGCCTCAAGAGAATGAGCATCCTCAAACGCACGTGACGAGGATGAACAAATCAATCACCTTGACACCTTTTGAGCTGCCGATCGGCCACTGACTCCTGCTACGCCTGATTACTCGTTCCCTTAATACCCCTTACAAGGAGAGCCTCCAGCCCTCCCACATTATTTTCTCTCCGCCGTCATGAGCAGCTCCCACCCCCTAGATCTACGCCTGCCCACTCCGGGGTGCTTCGCCGACCCTGAACGAGCCGGGCTGGATGCCGATGCTGTATTCGACGGGATGACAGAACATCTGTTCTTTACCCTCGGAAAACTTGCTCCCACAGCAAGTAACCATGACCTCTACATGGCCCTGAGTTATGCCGTGCGAGATCGGCTGATGACTCGCTACCTGGCAAGTCTTGAGGCGATTCGAGCCCGACCCCACAAGACGGTGGCCTATTTATCTGCTGAATTCCTCATCGGTCCGCAGCTCAACAGCAACCTGCTCAACCTTGGCATCTCGAAAGATATCGCAGAGCAAGCTTTACGCCGCTTCCGGATCGAATCACTCGATCAGATCCTTGAGGTCGAAGAAGAGCCCGGTCTCGGCAATGGAGGTCTAGGCCGTCTTGCCGCCTGCTACATGGAATCACTTGCAAGCCTGCAGGTGCCAGCTGTCGGCTATGGAATCCGCTACGAATTCGGCATCTTCAACCAGTTAATCCGAGATGGCTGGCAGGTAGAGGTCACAGACAAGTGGCTCAAAGGCGGTTGGCCCTGGGAACTCCCCCAACCCGAGGAGGCCTGCTTCGTTGGCTTTGGTGGTCGCACCGAGAGCTACACCGACGGCAAGGGCAACTACCGCTCACGCTGGATCCCCTCCGAGCATGCCATCGGCATTCCCCACGATGTGCCGGTCCTTGGCTATCGGGTCAACACCTGTAACCGCCTACGCCTCTGGCGAGCAGACGCTACTGAAAGCTTCGATTTCTACGCCTTCAACATCGGTGACTACTACGGCGCTGTGGAAGAAAAGGTTGGTTCAGAAACCCTTTCCAAGGTGCTCTACCCCAATGACGGCACCGATGAAGGCCGCCGCCTGCGCCTCAAGCAGCAACACTTCTTTGTGAGCTGCTCCCTCCAAGACATGCTGCGCAGTCTTGGTAACCGAGGCATTCCTGTTGAAGAGTTCCCTAACCACTGGACCGTTCAGCTCAACGACACCCACCCGGCGATTGCGGTAGCAGAGCTGATGCGACTGCTCATTGATCAGCACTATCTGGATTGGGACACCGCCTGGGACATCACGACCCGCTCAGTCGCATACACCAACCACACGTTGCTGCCAGAAGCTCTAGAGAAGTGGGATCTCACTCGCTTTGGCAGCCTGCTGCCCCGCCACCTTGAGCTGATCTATGAGATCAACCGCCGCTTCCTACAACAGGTGCGCCTGCGTTACCCAGGCAATGATGCGATCCAGAGAAAATTGTCGATCATCGATGAGGATGGTGGCAAGGCCGTGCGCATGGCGAACTTGGCCACCATTGCAGCCCATCATGTGAACGGTGTTGCGGCGTTGCACTCTGATCTGTTGAAGCGACAGCTGATGCCTGAATTCGCTGAGATCTGGCCAGAGAAATTCACCAATGTCACGAATGGCGTCACGCCGCGGCGCTGGGTAGCCCTTGCCAACCCAGCCCTCTCACGACTACTCGATGAACACGTTGGTCCTGAATGGATCACCAACATGGAATTACTCACCAAGCTGGAGGAGCGGCAACATGACACCGCCTTCCTAGAGCAATGGGGAGCAACCAAACTTTCGGTGAAGCGCAAACTTGCCGGTTACATCCATCGACAAACCGGTGTTCTGGTGGATCCTTCGAGCCTCTTCGATGTGCAGGTCAAACGAATCCATGAATACAAACGCCAACACCTCAATGCCCTACAGGTGATCACCCACTACCTGCGCATCAAAAACGGCCAGGCCGAGGGAATGGCTCCGCGCACCGTGATCTTTGGAGGCAAGGCAGCACCTGGCTACTACATGGCCAAACTGATCATCCGCTTCATCAATGGCATTGCCGAAACGATCAACGCTGATCCCGATATGGAGGGCCGCCTTCGGGTCGTTTTCCTACCTGACTACAACGTAAAACTCGCTGAGCAGATTTATCCCGCCTCAGACCTCTCCGAGCAGGTCTCAACCGCAGGCAAGGAAGCTTCAGGCACCGGCAACATGAAGTTCGCGATGAACGGAGCTCTCACCATCGGCACCCTTGATGGTGCCAACGTTGAAATCCGTGAGCGAGTCGGCCCTGAGAACTTCTTCCTGTTTGGCAAAACCGAGACGGAAATCATGGAACTCCAAACCAAGGGCTATCGACCCAGGCAAATTGTTGAAACCTTGCCCGAGCTAGCGGAAGCCTTAAGGCTGATCGGCCTTGGCCATTTCAGCAACGGCGATGGCGAACTGTTCCGCCCCCTGCTCGACAACCTCACTGGCTTCGATCCATTCTTCGTATTAGCCGATTTCGCCGATTATCTGCGCGCCCAAGACGAGGTCAACCAAGCCTGGACCAACCGGAAACAATGGAACCGGATGTCACTGTTAAACACCGCAAGGACTGGCTTCTTCTCCTCAGACCGCTCAATCCAAGACTACTGTCAGACAATCTGGAAAGCTGAGCCCTTCCCCGTAGAAATTACCTGCGATGTGCCCTGAAGAATCAATAAACGATGGGTCGGAAAGCTAACTGCGATCAGGCAAATCAGGGGTCTGATGCAGAAGACGGTTGAGGCGAAGCCGATCTGCATTGAGAGGATCTGGAGCTAGTTCACCTGCAAGTTCTCGGAATTTCTGCTCAACAGCTTCTGGCACCTTCACATCAAAGATGCGTTCCATCAGGGCTTCGATGGAGAACAGGTGCGCATTGATGTTCTCCAAATCAGCGATCGATTGCTGGATTGCATCAGCTGGCTCTTCTCCCCCACCAACAGGAGTGGCCTGAGTATTAGCAGCCTCATTGGCTTGGGAACCATATTGCTTCTGCAGATCTTCAAGAACACGACCAGAAAGTGTTCGAAAAGACTGCAACGCAGCCCAATTGAGCTCCTGCTGATGACGCAAGGTAGGGCACTCACGAATCAGCCGATCATGCTCACGGTAAAACCTTTGACAGTCAGGGCATTGACAGGGCTCTTCAGGCACCGCACTCCGTCTAGCTCACATCCCATCATGCCATCTACTAAGCCGCAAGAGGAGGCTCACTTGAAAAACTGCCCTCACCCGAATCTGTATCACCTGGAGCCGGCAAGGGAATCTCAATGGTGGAGACCACCTGGATCACATCGCGCAGTCGCATCGAATCAGCAAACCAACCCATCGCCTGCTCAGTATCACCTCGGCGTTCAGCATCACTGGCCTGATCTTCATGAGCCTCAGCCAATAAAGCCAACCAACAGAGGCAGCGAGCCTGAACCACAGAGAGGTCCAGGTCCATGGGCTGTGAATTTGCAATGCTCTCGCTTTCCTGCTGCACAAGTAGCCGTAGCCGCAGTTCGTGAAGCTGGGTCATGACGCCTGATCCACCGAATCAACACTAGCGAGAGCGTGGCATTTGCCTAGCCCACCAGATGTAGTACCGGCTACAGCGAACAGTTGGCAAAAAACGGGGCTGGCGGGACTCGAACCCACGACCTACGGTTTAGGAAACCGTCGCTCTATCCGGCTGAGCTACAGCCCCATCACAGGGAATTATGCCCTCAATGCATGATGGAAGCTGAAAGCAGGTGAGGTGTTCGCGATCAAGTCGTCATTGCCCTTGGCAAGACGAGCTTGGTTGAGGAAAGTCCGGGCTCCCCGATGGCCAGACTTGCTGGGTAATGCCCAGTGCGGGTGACCGTGAGGAGAGTGCCACAGAAAAACACCGCCGATGGCCTCATGGGGTTCTACTCCGGGCACAGGCAAGGGTGCAAAGGTGCGGTAAGAGCGCACCAGCAGCATCGAGAGGTGCTGGCTCGGTAAACCCCGGTTGGGAGCAAGGCCAAGGGGCGATGGCTGGCCATCTGCCACGTTCCACATAAATGCGCCGCTTGAGGCCGTCGGTAACGGCGGTCCTAGATAGATGAGCACCCACTGCTCTTGAGCAGTGAACAGAACCCGGCTTACGACCTGCTTTCACCCTCTTCCCTAACGCTGTTGATCAATCTGCAGAGAAGGCCAGACAATCCATCCTTAGCGTGATGACTCATCGATCGAAGACGAAAACATCCCGAACAACCCCAAAAAACCTCTCTAACGAGCGGGTCCAGCAACTGCAAAACCTGCTGAAGAAACTCGCGCTGGTGGATCCTGCACGATCAAAAAGCTGCCCTGGAACAGAACCGAGAGGTCTAGCCATTCTCGATGAAGCACTAACGCACACATCAGCTCAAGAAATCATCAACCACGAGCGCCTGGAATTCCTTGGCGACGCAGTTCTGCGGCTAGCCGCCTCGGAATATATCGATCGCCACTTCCCGCGCATGGATGTAGGCGAGCGCTCGGCATTAAGAGCTCACCTTGTGAGTGATCGCTGGCTAGCCGAAGTCGGTCAACGTATCGGCATCGAAGCAGTACTCATCATCGGACCCATGGCGGCAGGGGATGCCTCTGCTAAACCCACCCTGCAGGCTGAAGCAACCGAAGCGTTGATTGGAGCGCTCTATGAGTGCTGGCAAAGCCTTGAGCCAATCCACCACTGGCTCACACCCCACTGGCACGAGGCAAGCAGTGCGGTTCTAGCCGATCCTCATCGACTCAACAGCAAATCCGCGCTGCAGGAATGGAGCCAGGCACGGGGGCTCGGGCTACCCCGCTACGAATGTGCAGAACGAAGCAAGCAACATGGCGATCCTCAACGTTATGTTTGCCAAGTTCATCTCGATGATCGGCCAATTGGAGAGGGTTGGGGAGGCTCCCGCCGCAATGCCGAACAAGAGGCAGCCCGCCACTCACTTGAGGCACTCACCCAATCAGCTACCGACAACTAAAGCCGCACTGAACAGAAAACCATGCTCCTGAAAGATGGAGATCAATCTCCTTGCTGACTAGAGAAAGTCAGTAGCAGCAGTGAAGGGGCTGCCAAAAACCTCAAGACAGCAAAAGATGCTTCAGAGGAATCGTGACCAACTTGTCCCAGTTCCCCCCCTCAAACAACACCGCAGCTCGATCTCCACTGATGCGTTGCACACATCCGCTATAGCCGTTGTAGATCGAGCGAATCTCGTTCACAACCACATTGGAACCAGGCAAGATCGGTGCTTCTACAGAGGCCATGAGATCAGCTTTTGGCAGTCTTAGCGCCATTATCAGCAGACATGCTTTCTCCGCCCATGAACGGCGACGAAGACTGGCTCACCGTGGGGAAACTGGTGGCCGCCCAAGGAATGCAAGGTGAACTACGCATCAACCCCAGCAGTGAATTCCCTGAACGCTTCACTCTTCCTGGCCAACGCTGGCTCAAAGAACGCAATGGTGAGCCACGACCTATTGAATTGCTGACTGGACGTCAGCTACCTGGCAGGTCGCTCTATGTCGTGAAATTTGCTGGGGTGAACGATCGCAATGCGGCCGAAGCGCTTGTAGGCCAAAACCTACTGGTGCCTTCAAGTGATCGTCCTAGCCTTGCCGAAGGCGAGTTTCACCTGCTTGATTTGGTTGGCCTCGAAGCCCGTTTGCAAGCGGAAGGCCCTGCAATCGGTCATGTCATCGACCTCACCACCGCCGGGAACGACCTCCTCGAGATCGAATTACTGACAGGACGGCGGGTTCTGGTTCCCTTCGTAGAAGCCATCGTTCCAGAAGTACAACTCAATCAAGGCTGGCTCCGACTCACCCCACCTCCTGGACTGCTAGAGCTCTAAGCAATCGACAGAAGCAAGATATCTAAGCGATTCTGGGAACACTGAAGTACCAAACCGTGGCCACCACCCCCCTGATTCCAGTGATCCTCTGTGGGGGAACAGGTACCCGCCTGTGGCCGCTGTCGCGCGCGAGCTACCCCAAGCAGTACTGGGCTCTAAGCGGCTCCAGTGAAGAAACGCTGCTTCAGCAAACACAACAAAGACTTAAAGGCATCGAAGGGCTTAGTGCGCCACTGCTGATCTGCAACGAAGAGCATCGCTTCATCGTGGCCGAGCAGATGCGCCAAATCGATGTGGAGCCCAATGCAATCCTGCTCGAGCCCATGGGTCGCAATACAGCTCCAGCAGTAACAGTGGCGGCACTGCAAGCCACTGAACGAGGCGAAGATCCACTCCTGCTAGTCCTAGCTGCAGACCATGTCATACGCGATGCAACCCAGTTCCGTCATGTCATCGAAGCCGGTCGCATCCCCGCAGAAGCCGGGCGACTTGTGACCTTCGGCATCGTGCCTACCGCCCCTGAAACAGGTTACGGATATATCGAAGCAGCAGAATCATTCGGCAACGGTGAACCCAAAGCCCTACCCATTGCCAGGTTTGTGGAAAAACCTGATCGCATCGCCGCTGAGCAGTTCCTCGCCAATGGATGCTTCACCTGGAACAGTGGCATGTTTATGTTCAAAGCAAGCGCCATCCTGAGCGAGCTGGAGCGACTATCTCCCGAGGTGGTGAGCTGTTGCCGTGCTGCCCTGGAGCAGGAAGTGCCAGACCTCGATTTCTTGCGGCTGGAACGTGAAGCCTTCGCCAAATGTCCAAACGTTGCTATCGATGTCGCTGTCATGGAAAAAACTGAGCTGGGCACGGTGCTGCCTCTCGATGCTGGCTGGAGTGACGTGGGCAGCTGGAGTGCCCTATGGGACACCACTGATCGAGATCTGAACGGCAACGTTCTACGAGGTCATGTCATCGCTGAAAGCAGTCGAAATTGTTACCTACGTAGCGAACATCGCCTGGTGGTAGGCCTAGGAGTAGAAGACCTTGTTGTGGTTGAAACGGACGACGCAGTCCTGATTGCCAACCGTAGTCAAGCCCAGGACGTTAAAACGATTGTGAAGCAATTGGAGGCGGATGGAAGCCCGGAAGGAAAAGCTCATCGCAAGATCTATCGACCCTGGGGGCATTACACCTCTGTGGTGAAAGACAGTCGCTGGCAGGTCAAACGTATCGAGTTAAAACCTGGTGCAAGCCTCTCACTACAAATGCACCATCACCGTGCTGAGCACTGGATCGTCGTCAAGGGAACTGCCTTGGTCGAAAAGGACGGAGAAAAGCAATTGGTAGGAGAAAACCAGAGCACCTACATCCCTTTGGGCTGCAAACACAGACTCACCAATCCAGGACGGATGCCCATGGAATTGATTGAGGTCCAAAGTGGTCCATACCTTTGTGAAGATGACATCGTGCGCTTTGAGGACCGCTACGGACGTAATGAGAGCGTGATCGTCAATTGAGCTTGAGCTATTCCACTGTCACGCTTTTGGCCAGGTTGCGAGGCTGATCCACATCAAGACCCCTATGAGCTGCAATGTGATAGCTCAGTAGCTGTATCGGAACAAGCGTGAGCAGAGGACTGATCCACTCGCTCACCTCAGGGACAGGAAGTAAAGCATCAAACAAGGCCGTATCCGGACACTCCGGCGCCACACCGATCAGCTTTGCATCACGAGCTTTCGCCTCCTGTGCATTGCTGAGCACCTTCTCAAAAACCACTCCCGGCATCGCAATCGAGACGACCGGCACACGCGCGTCGAGCAAAGCAATAGGTCCATGCTTCATTTCCCCAGCTGGGTAGCCCTCTGCATGGATATAGCTGATCTCCTTAAGCTTGAGAGCTCCCTCAAGGGCAATGGGATAGTTGATGCCACGACCCAAAAAGATCACATCCTGAGTATCAGCGAAGCGGTTAGCTAAAACTTCGCAGCGTTGATCATGAAGCTCCACCAGCGAGTGCAGCTGATGCGGTAAAGCCCTTAGTTCGTCTTTTAGGTTGGCAATCTCAGTCACTGAACGGTGACTACGACGAGCAGCAAATGCCAACGCAAGCCCATAGAAAGCCAACAACTGCCCCAAGAAGGTCTTTGTAGCTGCCACCCCCACTTCAATCCCTGCACCGATATCGAGAATGTATGGAACCTGACGAGTCAGGGAGCTTTCTGGCCGATTCGTGACCCCTAACTGGCGAGGCGCAAATGCAGGCTCCCCATGAGCCTGCCTACGGTGAGCATCCATCGCCAATGCCGCGAGGGTATCAGCGGTCTCACCAGACTGTGTAACCCCAATCGTGAGTGTGTGGGGTGCTAGTGGAGGCGGTGCATAGCGAAACTCACTTGCGTAAAAGACAGAAGTGGGAATCCCCGCGAACTGCTCCAACAAATAGGCCCCTACAAGTGCCGCATGACGACTCGTGCCACAGGCCAAAATCTGAATTCGCTCTAGATCGGCATAAAAGGAATGATCGAAGGGCAAAGCCACAGGATCATCAGACGAAAGATCTGGAGGCAAATGACGTGCTACCCACAGCTCCGCAGTCTCAGGCTGCTCGTGGATTTCCTTCAGCATGAAATGACGGAAGTGACGTTTATCTGCCACTTGATCACCGCCACTGAGCAGTGAAGGGCTTCGCTGCTGCCGTTCGCCTTGTGCGTCATAAAGCTCAATCCCCAAAGGGGTGAGCAAGGCCACCTCTCCATCTTCCATAGGAAGAATCGTGCGCGTGAAGCCTGCCAAAGCTGGCGTATCACTTGCGCAGAGGAATTCACCTTCGCCAAGACCAATCAACAGCGGTGCATGCTTGCGTGCGACGACAAGAGCACCTGGTACTTCCCCCCAAACCACTGCCAGGGCATAGGCGCCCTTCAACTGAGGCAACACCCGTTGCACAGCCTCTAACAACATCCTTCCATTCACGACTCGGCCTTGAACCTGCAGAGCACGAAGTTCAAGCGAGATGAGATGAGGAATGACTTCCGTATCTGTCTCTGAAACAAACCTCACCCCTTCAGCCTCAAGTGCCTCGCGGAGAGAACGGTGATTCTCGATAATGCCGTTCTGCACTACCGCCACAAGACCAGAGCCATCCCTATGGGGATGAGCATTGCGCTCTTCAGGTTTGCCATGGGTGGCCCAACGGGTGTGGCCGATGCCGCAATGCCCTGGCGCACCCTTCTCTTCCACACATGCTGTGAGGTTTACCAGCTTTCCTTGAGCCCGCTGGCAGGTGAGCCGACTGGAACCATCCTCGGCTAACAGCTCAACAGTGGCAAGACCAGCAGAGTCGTAACCGCGGTATTCGAGCTGCCTAAGCCCTTCTAACAGCAACGGGGCCGCCTCACGGGACCCAATAACCGCAACGATTCCGCACATAAAAAAAGCCCGGCACCTGCCGGGCTGAGCTTATGGGGTAGATGGGCAAAACAGGGCCAACTGAGACTGAGACGTTGAACTCAGATCAGTAAGCCAGGCCCATACTGCGCGTGGTCTCGTCGCCTAAATAAACCCGAATGCTGAGGAAATCAGTGGGGCAGGCTGTTTCGCATCGCTTGCATCCCACACAATCTTCAGTGCGAGGAGATGCAGCGATCTGGCCGGATTTATGGCCATCCCAGGGAACCATCTCGAGAACATCGAGAGGGCATGCACGAACGCATTGGGTGCAACCAATGCATGTGTCGTAAATCTTGACAGCGTGAGACATGAGCCTGGTCCGGAACAAAAGGCTTGAAGTAACGGTAACTGGCAAGACTCCTAGTGAGACAAGTTCGACGTGTTGCCGTCACCGTTGTTAACCCCACTACCGCCAGCTCGTAGGATGCGTCGTCCCGTCTTCACGGCTATGTCCCAGGAAGCGATCCTTGAGAAAGTCCGTTCAATCGTTACGGAGCAACTGAGTGTTGAAGCCGGCGAAGTGAAGCCAGAATCGAGTTTTCAGAACGACCTTGGTGCCGACTCCCTCGACACCGTGGAACTCGTGATGGCCCTCGAAGAGGCCTTTGATATCGAGATCCCAGACGAGGCGGCTGAGGGCATCACGACCGTCGGTGATGCCGTCAAGTACATCGAAGACAAGCAAGCCTGAGGATCGGCATGATGGAGGATCTCCATCGGGTTGTGATCACCGGTCTCGGAGCGGTCACACCGATTGGCAACACGGTCGCGGACTATTTAGAAGGGTTGAAGACAGCCAACAATGGCGTAGGCGCCATCAGCCTGTTTGACGCGTCAGCCCATGCATGTCGCTTTGCCGCAGAGGTCAAAGACTTTGACCCAACCGGTTTCCTCGAACCTAAGGAATCAAAAAGATGGGATCGATTCAGCAAATTCGGTGTAGTAGCAGCCAAGCAGGCAGTTGCTGATGCCGGTCTAAGCATCGAAGAGGAAAATTCCTCCCGCATCGGGGTGATTATTGGTTCAGGTGTCGGTGGTCTGCTCACCATGGAGACCCAAGCCCACGTTTTGAATGAGAAAGGTCCCGGTCGGGTCAGCCCATTCACAGTGCCGATGATGATCCCCAACATGGCTACTGGGCTTGCCGCCATTGCGTTGGGGGCCAAAGGACCCAGCTCAGCAGTAGCCACAGCCTGTGCAGCTGGATCCAATGCCATCGGCGATGCTTTCCGGCTGCTGCAACTCGGCAAAGCGGATGTCATGGTGTGTGGTGGTGCAGAAGCAAGCATCACACCACTAGGTGTGGCTGGCTTCGCCAGTGCCAAGGCCCTCTCCTTCCGCAATGATGACCCCGCCACGGCTAGCCGTCCGTTCGATGCAGAACGAGATGGATTCGTCATCGGTGAAGGCTCTGGCGTCCTGGTCCTTGAAACCCTTCAGCACGCCAAAAATCGCGATGCCACGATCCATGCTGAGATTGTGGGCTATGGCATCACCTGCGATGCCCACCACATCACCTCACCAACCCCTGGCGGCGTTGGTGGTGCAGAAGCAATCCGCCTGGCCCTAAAAGACGGACAGCTGGAGCCCACCAGCGTGGATTACATCAATGCCCATGGCACCAGTACTCCTGCCAATGACAGCAACGAAACAGCAGCCATCAAAAATGCTCTCGGCGAGAGGGCTTATCAGATTCCTGTGAGTTCCACAAAATCCATGACGGGTCACCTTCTTGGTGGATCGGGCGGCATTGAAGCTGTGGCATGCGTGCTTGCCCTTCAGCACGGCATGGTGCCTCCCACCATTAATTACCTCAACCCAGATCCACAGTGTGATCTGGACTATGTCCCCAACATCGCCAGAGAACACAGATTAAGCGTGGTGCTCTCCAATTCCTTCGGCTTCGGCGGTCACAACGTCTGCCTCGCCTTCCGCCAAATGGCCTAAGCGGCTCTGCCGCCTCCATCCTTCAGACTCCCTGCTATCCCATCTCAACACCATGGTCGCTGCGACTGCTTCCCTAGACACGCTCTGCATCAACAGCATTCGCATGCTGGCCGTCGATGCGGTCAACAAGGCCAACAGCGGCCACCCTGGTCTTCCCATGGGCTGTGCCCCCATGGGCTACACCCTCTGGGACCAATTTCTGCATCACAACCCCAAGAATCCTCAGTGGTTCAACCGCGACCGCTTTGTCCTCTCAGCCGGTCACGGCTGCATGTTGGTTTACGCGCTGTTGCATCTCACCGGGTATGACTCGGTGAGCATCGAGGACATCAAGCAGTTCCGCCAATGGGGCTCCCGCACTCCTGGACATCCCGAAACATTTGAGACCCCTGGAGTCGAAGTCACCGCAGGCCCCCTTGGTGCTGGGATCTCTAATGCCGTTGGCCTTGCGATCGCTGAAGCTCACCTTGCGGCCAAATTCAATAAACCCGAAGCAAAGATCGTTGATCACTACACCTACGTGGTGATGGGCGATGGCTGCAACCAAGAAGGTATTGCCTCTGAGGCCTGCTCCCTTGCCGGCCACCTCAAGCTAGGAAAACTGATCGCCCTCTACGACGACAACCACATCACGATCGACGGCCGCACAGACGTTTCCTTCACCGAAGACGTTCTCAAGCGCTACGAGGCTTATGGCTGGCATGTACAACATGTCGCCAATGGCGACACCGACGTGAATGCCATCGCCAAGGCGATCGCTGCCGCCAAGGCTGTGACCGATAAGCCTTCGATTATCAAGGTGACCACCACCATTGGTTACGGCTCCCCTAACAAAAGCGATACTGCCGGAGTGCACGGGGCCCCCCTTGGCGAAGAAGAAACCAAGCTCACTCGCCAACAACTGAGCTGGAACTATGGCCCGTTCGAAATTCCTCAAGAGGCCTACGACCAATACCGCAAGGCCATCGAACGCGGCGCTCGCCTTGAATCTGAGTGGAATCAAGCCCTAGCCAACTACAGAAGTCAATACCCAAATGAAGCAGCTGAATTCGAGCGGATGTTGCGTGGTGAGCTTCCCAAGGGGTGGGACAAAGATCTACCGACCTATACCCCTGAAGACAGCGGCCTCGCAACGCGTAAGCACTCCCAGATCTGCCTGGGCGCTCTCGGCCCAAACCTACCGGAACTGATTGGCGGTTCTGCCGACCTCACTCACTCCAATTACACCGATATCAAAGGTGAAACCGGCTCCTTCCAACCTGAAACGCCGGAGAAACGCTATTTGCACTTTGGTGTGCGTGAGCACGCCATGGCCGCCATCCTCAATGGCATCGCGTACCACAACAGTGGCCTAATCCCCTACGGCGGAACCTTCCTGGTTTTTGCTGACTACATGCGCGGCTCAATGCGCCTTTCAGCCTTAAGTGAGCTTGGCGTGATCTACGTACTCACCCATGACTCAATCGGTGTGGGAGAAGACGGCCCGACCCACCAACCGGTCGAAACCATTCCCTCCCTGCGCGCCATGCCAAACATGCTGGTGTTCCGTCCCGGAGATGGTAATGAGACCAGCGGAGCGTACAAATTAGCCATCCAGAATCGCAAACGCCCCAGCTCTCTTTGCCTGAGCCGTCAGGGCATGGCCAACCAAGCCAATTCATCCATCGAAAATGTCGCTCTCGGCGGCTACGTACTGGAAGATTGCGAAGGAACAGCTGATCTGATCCTGATCGGTACAGGCACGGAGCTTGACCTTTGCGTGCAAGCCGCCAAGCAACTCAGTGCTGCAGGCCACAAGATTCGCGTGGTCTCGATGCCTTGCGTAGAACTTTTCGAAGAACAGAACAGCGCATACAAACAAGAGGTGCTGCCAAATGCTGTACGCAAGCGCATCGTGGTGGAAGCCGCCGAATCATTTGGCTGGCACAAGTACATCGGCCTTGATGGCGACAGTGTGACCATGAACAGCTTTGGCGCTTCTGCACCAGGTGGCACATGCATGGAGAAGTTTGGCTTCACCGTAGAGAATGTGGTAGCGAAGTCAAAAGCGTTGCTGAATTGATCTGCGAGTGAATCAATAGCTCTAGCAATCCTCGTTTCTGCTCTGCATCTCTACTGGTGCGGAGCTTTTTTATTGGTATCAAATGAGCAGACATCTCCGCCTAGACTCAGATCTAAATATCTAACACTGACGCCTTGCAACCGACTCGCAACCTTGTCACCGGAGGCGCTGGTTTTCTTGGTTCGCATTTAGTCGACAGGCTCATGCAGGCGGGTGAGGAAGTGATTTGCCTCGATAACTATTTCACTGGGCGCAAAGTCAATATTGCGCAATGGATCGAGCATCCACGCTTCGAATTAATCAGACACGATGTCACCGAGCCAATCAAGCTCGAAGTTGATCAGATCTGGCATCTGGCGTGCCCTGCATCACCAGTTCACTATCAGTTCAATCCGATTAAAACAGCGAAAACCAGTTTTCTTGGCACTTACAACATGCTGGGCCTTGCTCGCAGGGTAGGCGCACGCCTACTACTTGCCAGCACCAGCGAAGTTTACGGCGACCCAGAAATTCACCCCCAACCCGAAAGTTACCAAGGTTGCGTCAACACGATTGGAATTCGCAGCTGTTACGACGAGGGAAAGCGCATCGCAGAAACACTCTGCTTCGACTATCAGCGAATGCACGGCACTGAGATCAGAGTAATGCGCATCTTCAACACCTATGGCCCTCGAATGTTGCCCGATGACGGCAGGGTGGTGAGCAACTTCATCATGCAAGCACTTCGTGGTGAACCACTAACCATCTACGGAGATGGCCTGCAAACGCGTTCGTTCTGCTACGTGGATGATCTCATTGAAGGCATGTTGCGCCTCATGAGAAGTGAAAACCCCGGACCCATCAACATCGGCAATCCACGTGAATTCACGATCAGGAACCTGGCAGAATTAATTCGCAATCGCATCCAACCAAACCTGGAGCTCATTTCAAAGCCATTACCGCAAGATGATCCAATACAACGCCAGCCATTAATCGACTTAGCAAAAAAAGAACTGGACTGGGAACCATTGATTCAACTTGAAGATGGACTAACAAGAACGATCGACTGGTTTCGTGAGCAACTGGGAAACAATTGAGCAATGGAATCTATCCTGGCCGAGGTGAATTCAAACATTATCCATCAACTAGACAACCCCATCTATCAAAATGAACCATCAGGGATAACTCGGAGCTGCTAACAGACAAGCACTAAAGAAAATATTGATTCTATGCTCGGCAAGGCCAAGCCTTACCGAGCATCTAAAGATGTTAAACTAGACCGTGGTCAACCAATGCTTCGAGATGGCAGAGACTGCCAGCTTATCAATAATACTACCTGCTTTCAATGAAAGGGATAATATTTGCACCATCATCGAATCAATCATTGATCTATCCTTGCAATATAAGCTAGAGATTATCGTTGTAGATGATGATTCTCCAGATGGCACCTCTGAGGTGGTGTTGGAATTGGCTCGTCAATATTCATTCGTCCGATTAGTTAGGCGTGTAGGCAGAAGTGGTCTTTCCAGTGCAATCAAAGAAGGGCTCTTAAATGCTTGCCATGAATATGCTCTTGTCATGGATTGCGATGGTCAACATCCTACGTCAGTCATCAAACAGTCAATAAGTCATCTAAGAGACAAAGGCTTAGATCTTGTTGTTGGCAGCAGGTTTCTTCAAGGGTCTGTAATCAATGGTCTCACCAATGATCGAGAAAGTGCTTCTACTTTTGCAAACTTTCTTGCCAAAAAAAGTCTCTCAAAAAGATATCGCCATTTAACTGATTACATGAGTGGATTTTTTGCAGTCGACTTGAAGCAGGCCATGCCAATCATTCGCTCTGTTGATGTCAATGGCTTTAAGTTCCTATATGAATTATTAGCCAAAAGCAATGGAGCCTTATTAGTTGGCGAGGTACCCCTGATCTTCGAGAAGAGGCTTCATGGAAGCTCTAAACTGGATATCGCAGTCGCATGGGATTTCTTATTATCATTTCTACATTCAATCAGCTTAAAGCTTATTCCTCGTCGCGCAATAAGCTTTGCGCTTGTTGGCCTAAGTGGTGTTTTTGTACAGCTATTTAGTGTTTTCATTCTTACCAATATACTGGCTTATTCTTTTCAATCCTCTCTGCCTATTGCTGTCATATTAGCAGCAACATCCAATTACTTAATGAACAATATTTTGACTTTTAGGTTTGCACGTCTTAATGGCTTAAAATTAATAAAGGGCCTTACAAAGTTTTTACTTGTTTCCTCTTTACCATTCGTGGCCAACATTGGGTTGGCATCTGCTTATTACGAGCACATCTCTTCCAACGAGCTGATCGCACAACTGCTTGGCATCATCTTTGCCTTTACTTGGAACTATGTGGCAAGCAGCAAATTTGTTTGGAATACTCCATAGCCATATAACTTCTGCTCTTCATTGGTGACACACAAAATGTTTTAGGGCAATGCCATTTCAGACTTGCAATTGACTTGACGCATCTATCTCGTATGACTCAACATAGTCTCCAGCCATTATATATACTCTCTAGACAAATTTTCATTTATAGAATACTTCCTTCAGTCCGCAGATCGAGAAGTGATCAATGTGCTGACATGCATTCAGCTCTAGATTCACATCGTAACGCCCCTTGAAAAATCGCGAAATGCAACAATTATAAGTGATGATTTAAAGGCTCATGATGTTAAAGGGAGCTTGGATTAAGTTTGTCTTCTCGATACGTAATGCCTGCACGATTGCATCGGGGTTCAGCAACAGTCTTGTCAAAGCGCACTAAACCTATCCAAATGAACTCAACTTTGAACAGATCCAGGAGGTTCCAGGCGTACCGCAAACCACTGCAGACATAGACCTTGGCCCACCTCCAGCTCACAAGCGGTATCAAGCAACCGCTGGGCCGCTGAAACGAGTGAGTCCTGACTCTGCAAATCCTCTGGCAAGACATCCAAACTCTGGAGCCAAGTCTGCAACCAAACCAATGTGTCATCAGCGCTCAGAAGCCGCTCAGGCTGGCCAGGCTCCAAAACGACGTAGTGATCAGAATCACGAATCAAGGGATCAGACATTAGACAGCCATTTCTGGATCGGTGTTCAAGCAAGGCTCATCGGGCTGAGTCATCCGTCTCAAGCAATGACAACTCAAGCTGATCCCTCCAGTGGAATAAGGGCTGCAGCCGCGGGTGATCACTCAGGCCGAACACACCTCTACCGGCAAGTGCTGCCCCAGCCGAGGCTGGAAAACGCATTAAAGAAATCTGAGCGGCTACAGCTAAATCAGCCAAGCTCATCGCATCTCCTACTAGCCAGGACCTTTTCTGCATCAAATCAGCCAATTGTTCGAGGCTCGTTAATAACTCAACCCTCTCTGCCTGGCCAATGATCTCAGAGGCACCGTTCAACAACCCCCCCGGGAGATCTCCCATGACCTGACGCAAGGGAGTTGGCAGATCTTCTGGAAGAAGAGCTAAACGCAACTCAGAGTCCAAGGCTGCAGCCTGCAACAAAGCTGACCGGCCTGCCCGCGCCAATGTCGTATCAGCCCAATCTTCAATCAAGTACACCTGCGCGGCCTGCTGTGGATCAACCGGAATGAGGGGTGGTTCCGGCTGCTTAGCCTCGAGATGTCGAGCAATGGTGCTGGAATCTGCCAAAACAACATCGCCATCGACAAGTACCGGGACCTGACGCTGACCTGACAAGCGAAACACGTTGAGCTGTCCTAGCCCGGGGGTAACTTCCACCACCTGGTAAGTCAAACCCTTGGCCTGCAAGACCATCCGCACCTTGAGACAGAAGGCGGAATGGCGGAATTGATGCAGTTCCATCATCGTTTGCTCTGCCAAAAGAACGGCAGAGTAGCTAACAGCTTCAAAAGCCCGCTAAGGCAAAGGGGGCAATAATCGCATTTCACTTTCGGCTGAGAGTTGAAAATGAAAAGAGCTGTTGTATACAGATTCAATCAAGTCAGGTCAATACAATCGGCTTTAAAAGTTAGCCAAATGGCTGTATTTCAAGACACTAATCATACAGTTTCTTCTAGGCAAATAATTCAATTTAGCAACCGCAAATTGTGCATGCTGAGCAATAAATCAACAGAAATTTACGACGCGCCGAAAAGAAGTGTTCCAGATTTCTTCCCCTTTAAAGGCTTCGCCAATTGCTTTTTCTTGAGCAACACTGCCTGCGGCTATCGCCAGAATGGCCACACGAACTGAGCTGAGCCCCCCGCTCGCCGCTCTAAGCAATAGAGGCAACAGCAATCCCTAAGGCGCTGCTCTGCGGTCTCTCAAAGGAACTGCCGCAGTGCCTTCTGCCTCACTAAACTAACGTCGTATAACTGGTCACACTGAGGATGCACGATACCGGCAACCTTCGCTCTCAGGTGATCTATGACTTCAGAAGTAGCTTCATCCTCACTTTGGGCTAACCCATTTCCCAAAAACCCTCTGCAATAACTGAAGATGAGAGAGTTATTTCTCAACTTGTCACGCTATCCGCGATACCTCATCGCCTTCTGCCTTGGTTTGCTCAACAACTACATCGAGCCACTCGCCAAGCGACGCAGTAATCCCGTGACTGCAATAGCCATCATTGGGGCCCTAATAAGTGGATTGATCAGCATTGTCTTAATCATGCATGCCATGGTGTATCCAACATCACTGGCATAGATATGGCACCTGGGCGACGGGTGGAGCGGGTCGCTGCCCTAATCCGCCGAGAGACAAGCGAATTACTCATCCATGGCATCCGCGACGAACGGGTACATCAGGGCATGGTGAGTATTACGAATGTGGAAGTCTCCGGCGATCTACAGCACTGCAAGATTTTTGTGAGCATTTACGGCGAAGAGATCCAACGCTCTGAAGTGCTAGAGGGTCTAGAGGCCGCCAGTGGTTTCCTCAGAGGCGAGCTTGGCCGCAGATTGCAGATGCGACGTGCACCTGAAGTGCACTTTCATTTGGATCGCGGAATCGAGAAGGGAACTTCGGTACTGAACCTTCTTGAGCAATTGGAACAACAGCGAGAAACCCTTGGAGAAGTGCAATCAGAGAGTGATCAACCAACGACTGACGAGACAACAACTGTCAACAAAACGTGAACCCGCCGATCCAGAGCCCCCTTCGACGTCAAGTCGCTGAGTTGCTAGTGGTGCGAGCAAGTGGTCATGCAAGCGATGATCAACGCCGTTATCCAAAATGGGAACTAAGCAACACTGAGCTAAAACGTCTGCTCGCTGAAGGTGTGGGCGGTGTAATTTTGCTGGGCGGCACAAGCACCGAAATAAGCCATCGCTGCAAGAGACTTAGACAATGGGCGAAAGCACCCCTCCTGTTATGTGCCGATGTGGAAGAGGGTGTCGGTCAACGCTTTGAAGGCGGTACTTGGCTCGTACCGCCCATGGCCCTTGGACGGCTCTATCAAGAAGACCAACGTCGTGCTGTCAATCTGGCCGAGCGCTACGGCCGCTGCACAGGACACCAAGCTCGACGCTGCGGACTCAACTGGGTGTTAGCACCCGTCTGCGATGTCAACAACAACCCAGCCAACCCTGTCATCAATGTGCGGGCATGGGGAGAAGACACTGCCACCGTCTCTTCTTTGGCCTGTGCTTTCCAACAAGGCCTTGCAGCAGAAGGTGTAATGGGATGCGCCAAACACTTCCCAGGTCATGGCAATACGGGAATGGATTCCCATCTGCAGTTGCCTGTACTGGATGACAACCTCCGCCAGCTGATGGAGCTTGAACTCGTGCCTTTCCAGGCCGTCATGAAAGCCGGCATCGACAGCATCATGACGGCCCATCTATTGATGAGAAACCTCGACGCCTCCTGTCCGGCGACCCTCTCTCCAGCTGTTCTCCAAGACCTTTTACGCCGCCAACTCAAGTTCGAGGGCTTAGTCGTGACCGATGCCCTGGTCATGCGAGCAATCACTCGGTCCTATAGCGCTGGCGAAGCCGCCGTGATGGCCTTTGCCGCCGGTGCTGACCTGATTTTAATGCCCGAGAACGCAGATGACGCTATCGAGGCCCTATGCGAGGCCCTCCAGTCGGGCCAAATTCCAATGCAACGTTTGCACGCCTCCCAAGAGCGCCGGCGAGAAGCCTTACAAAAGGTTGGTACCTCCACTGCAAAGCTGGCCCTCAAAGACAGCACAAGCATTGACAAACCCCTGGAACGAGACGAAGACCGTGCTCTCGCTAGAGAACTGGTGACTGCATCGCTAAAAATCCACCATCCAGGACCGGTCACCCCAACTGAGTCAGGCATCAATCTCCTGCGGGTGGATGGAGTCTTGCCCTGCTCGGTACTCGCAGCCACGGCCCCAGCACTCGTACTGCCCTCTGAAGCTGGATTTCAAAGTTTGCTCTGTCACCCCCTAGGGATCTCTCCCTGGCAAGACGACCCAAATCAGCCTTTAGCTCTAGAACGATTGGGCATCGGCCCAATAATGCTGCAACTTTTCTTACGCGGGAACCCCTTCCGTGGCGACCAGGATCGCCACGAGCCATGGGTGGCAACCGTCAAGCAACTCCAACAGCAAAAACGCCTCGCAGGCCTAGTTGTCTACGGCAGTCCTTACATCTGGGATGAACTGATTGAAGTGTTAAATATCGGCATCCCCGCGGCTTACAGCCCTGGTCAGATGCCTGAAGCGCAGCGCCAGGTTCTTACCTGCCTGCTACAACCTGCGCAGGTGCAATCAAGTGCCCAAACGCCGCTGTTCCAAGACTTCACTGACTGACGTCTATATCCTCGAGCCAACCTACGAACCAGCTCCAATGCTCAGCCTCTCGATGGTCGTACGCAACGAAGAGAGTCGCCTGGGAGCATGCCTGGCGTCCGTGAAAGGGTTCGTAGACGAAATCGTGCTAGTCGACACGGGGTCCACGGATGCAACAGTGGCCATAGCTGAAGCCGCCGGTGCACGAATAGAGCACCTGCCGTGGCCAGGGGACTTTGCCCCAGCTCGTAATGCCGCCCTGAACCTGATCACGGGGGATTGGGTCCTTGTTCTTGATGCCGATGAACAACTACGCGCTGAGGCCATCTCAGGCCTACAAAACTTGATGGCTCAGCCTGATGTTCTGGTGATAAACCTGCTGCGCTTTGAGCAGGGAGCAACGATGGCCCCTTATTCCAACGTCAGCCGTCTGTTCCGCCGACACCCGCGAATCCACTGGAGCCGCCCCTACCACTCCATGATTGACGACAGCGTGAGGGATCTGCTTAGCGAAGAACCCCATTGGCGCATCGTCGATTACCTTGAGCCGGCTTTGCTCCACGAAGGCTACCGGCCAGATCTACTCCAAAGCAGCAACAAATCCCAACGGTTGAGGACAGCAATGGAGGCCTGGCTGGCTGAGCATCCAGGCGATCCGTATACCTGTGCAAAACTCGGCGCTCTCGAGGTGGACGAAGGGCAAAAAGAGCGCGGCATCCAGCTCTTGCGGCAAGGCCTAAAGCAGAACGAAAACACGAATGTCAATCCGATCGAACGCTACGAACTTCTTCTGCACCTAGGCATTGCCCTTGCCCAAGACGATCCCCAAGGAGCCGTCACGGCCTACCGCGAAGCCGTGGCTCTACCCATGGACATCAGAGTGAGCCTGGGAGCTCGCCTCAACCTGGCAGCCCTGCTCATGCAACAAGAGCTACTGGATGAAGCCATCGCACTCACCACCACCGCTACCCAACAAGCCCCGGAAGTCGCTCTGGCGTGGTACAACCTCGGATTAATGCAGCGTCGCCGAGGCAATCTTGTAGAAGCCTTATACGCCTACGAACAAGCGAAACAACTCAATCCTGAGCATGCTGAGACCCACCAAAACCATGCGGTCGCGATGCTTGTCGCTGGGGACATCAATGGTGCCCGCAACAGCTTTAGCAAGGCTATTACGCTGCTGCAGCGTCAAGGACGAAGCAAGGAAAGCGAAGGGCTGCGCCATCAGGTAGCGGGCATTGTGAAACTAAATGAGGAAGAGAAATGAGCAGCAAACCCATAGCTCCCCTTCATGGCCGCACAATCATCATGACCCGTGCCCAGGAGCAACAGAGTGAGGCTCGGAGTCGGCTTCATGCCCTTGGATCGAACGTTCTTGATCTGCCCGCTCTTGTGATTGGCCCACCCGACGATTGGCAACCCCTCGATGATGCCTTAGCCGACATCAAGACCTTCCACTGGTTGGTTTTCTCCAGCGCCAATGGAGTACGGGCCGTTGAAGAACGGCTTCAGCGGATCGGCCAATCTCTTGCCCATCGCCCCAAGGGACTAAAACTTGCAGCAGTAGGCCGCAAAACAGCCCAACATCTTGAACACCTAGGAGCTGCTGTTGATTTTGTTCCACCCAACTTTGTAGCTGACAGCCTGATCAATCATTTCCCAGTGTCAGGCTTTGGACTGAAGATGCTGCTGCCAAGAGTCCAGAGCGGTGGCCGCACCATTCTGGGAGAAGCCTTCCGGGAAAGCGGAGCACACTTGATTGAAGTAGCGGCTTATGAATCCCGTTGCCCAGAAGCAATCCCGGAGGACACGGCCACAGCCCTCGCAAACAGCAATGTGGATGCAATTGCTTTCAGCAGCGGCAAGACCGCTGCACACACAGCAACTTTGCTCAGCCATCGTTTTGGCAGCGACTGGGTGCAGCAGCTTGAAACAGTCAAAGTCATCTCCATCGGCCCCCAAACAAGCCTCAGCTGTGAGCAGCATTTTGGGAGGGTCGATCAAGAAGCCGATCCCCACGACCTTGAGGGGCTTGTCAGTGCTTGCGTTAAAGCATGCAGATCGGAGGCTGAGACTTGCCCCCCTGGGTCAGGGTGATGCAGCCGCGCTGAACGTCGATCGATAGCAGCGACCAGCTTGGAGGTAACAACTGGTCCGCCTCAACTTGACCGGGGCAACGACCTCCAGGCCCCACGCACAATGCTCCTGATCCATCTGATGTTTGAACCAATGCCCGCTGCTGCCCGCCAACAACCAGGACACCTTTCAGGATGAATCCATTTGAAGTCGTTGAGCCAACAAGCGGTTGAAAAGGATCCCTTCGACCTGCGAGCACTCGATCTTGAACCTCTGTGGCCGAAGGCAGTGGCGTGAGCCGATCAGAAAGATCAATCGGCATCACAAACTGCTCAGAACTATCCGTAGCCGATCGCGGTGTTGTAGCCAACTTCTCGGTAGTAGAGCGATCGGTACTGCATCCAGTTAGCGCAACCGTGAGCAGGATCAATGCACTCCTCAACCGCCATGCGGCTGTCCTGGAGCACTCAGGAGGAAACGCAGTAACCGCTTTCCACAAGATCCCTAAATCTGTCAAGATTGGCCTGGAGCTCACGAGTAACAATCCCTCCCAGGATGCTCGGTTCCATCAAGGGTGCCAAGGGCCTCGGTAACTCGTAGGTAACGCTCAATTTCACAGCTGTACGGTTCTCGCTCTCCGGATAGAAACGCACAGCTCCTTTCGTAGGTAGCCCTCCTATGGATTCCCATTGCAACTGCTGGCCTTCAACCTGCTTGCTGATCTTTGCCTGCCAATGGAAACGAAAGCCCTGAGCAGCCAAGGTCCAATCCGTGAGGCTTGGATCATCAAGGGTTTTGACAGATTCAATCCAGTTCATCCAGCGGGGCATGGCCTCGAGATCCATCCAGACAGCCCATACCTGCTCAACGGGAGCATTGATATCGCTAGTTACTGTGTGTTCAAGCCAGCGTCCCATCGTTAAGCCACCGCCTGATTGGTGGCCAACATCGCTGGTTGATGAAGGATCGCCGCCGCAGCCAAATGGCCACTCATCGTGGCACCCTCCATTGAGTCGATGTAATCCTGGCGGGTATAACTCCCCGCCAAAAAGAAATTGCTGACAGGCGTGGACTGCTCTGGTCTATAAGGCTCCATCCCTGGGGCTTCTCGATAAAGAGATTGAGCAAGTTTGACGACGTTGCTCCACACCAGCTTGAGAGAAAGAGACGAAGGGAACAATTCACGCACTTGAGCATCGGTGTGCGAAACGATCGTCTCTACGGATTTAGAAATCCAGGGGTCACCAGGAGTGAGTACACATTGGAGTAAAGAACCCAGACCTTCCCGGCGATAGTCCTCAGGACTCGCCAAGGCCAGATCCGCAAAGCAGCTGAAATCTGCATCAGCTGTATACAAAAGATTATCCAAGCCAACAGGACTCCGGAGATCCCGGCGTGCAGCCTCGTGAATGGGGTCATTCCCCAACTCAGTCACCCAGCCGTCGTAGCGCAGCTGCACGGTCGCAACGGGCACGGCTTCGAGCTTGTAGATGTCATCAAACTGGGGGAACCTACGCCATGCCTCAGGGAGCAAGCGCTGAATGCCTGGCACATCGCAAGCGGCCAAATAGCAATCAGCTTCAACCATCACATCCCCTTCTGGTGTACCAAGGCTGAGCCCGGTAACCACCGGAGCTTCGTCATCGCGAAAGTGCACCTCACGAACACGATGGCGAAGATGAAGACGACCACCCCTTGCCTGGATGTAATCAAGAATCGGCGCAGTAAGCCAACGATGAGGGGAGCCTTTAAGCAAATTCAGCTTGGATGCTTCCGTACGGGCTGCAAACATCATGAAAATGGTGAGCATGCAACGGGCGGAGATCGCCTCACAGTCGATAAAGCCGAGGGCATAGGCAACCGGGTTCCACATGCGCTGAATGCTCTGCATGCTGCCGCCATGACTGACAAACCACTGTTGAAAGCTCACTGCATCGAGAGCACGAATTGTGCTCATGGCCCCCTCGTAATCCACCAGGCCCCTAACAATGGGACTCGTTCCCAGAGCAAGGGCATTGCGCAATTTATCGATCCAGTTCAGCTGAGGAGTCGTAAAAAAAGCCTTGAGGCCGTTAAAAGGAGCCCCTAGGGCAAAACGAAAATCAAGAGATCGAAGATCACCACCACGATTGACGAACAAATGGGTGTGATCCTTTGGCAGCAGATTGTCAATTGCACCCACCTTGCGCATCAGCGCAAAAAGATTGGCGTAATTGAAAAAGAAAACATGCAACCCCATTTCGACATGGTTGCCATCTGGATCTTCCCAACTACCAACCTTGCCACCAATGAACGGCCGAGCTTCGTAGAGATCCACGGCATGCCCGGCATCAACGAGATCAACAGCTGCAGCCAGTCCGGCAAGCCCAGCGCCCACAATGGCGACCCGCACGCGCTTCCTACAAAAATCCTTCCGACTCTATAAATATGGCGGATAGGTTGACTGAATTGGATAGTGCAACGAGAGACATACCTCCATAAAATGAATTGAGGTCTGTGCCAGCACTGAATGACCAGCACCACTAATCCGGCAACCCACCACACCGCTACTGACGGCAAGGGCATCCAAATCACCAACACAGCTATGCAGCAGTTGGCCAGGCTCTGCCTAGAGAAGGGGAATGATCAGGTGCTGCGAGTAGGCGTGCGCTCGGGCGGCTGCAGCGGCATGAGCTACACCATGGATTTTGTACCCTCAGCCGATATCCAAGAAGGAGATGAGGTCTATGAGTACACCGCAACCGATGGCGCAAGTTTCCGTGTGATCTGCGATCCCAAGAGCCTGCTGTACATCTATGGGATGCAATTGGATTTCAGCACTGAAATGATTGGCGGCGGCTTCAATTTCACCAATCCCAACGCCAGCCAAACCTGCGGTTGCGGCAGCTCATTCGCTGTCTGAAGTCAATGGCCACCGCTCCGTGGGAATCTGAAGAGACCTAAGCAGTTCTGCTGCATCCGATGGCGTCCACCAACGAGAACCTCTTCGAAACAGCTATGGCCCGGTATCAGTCCGGAGCTGAAGCCAGTGAGCTGATCGAAGACTTCAAAACCATCACAGCAACGGCGCCCAATCAAGCGGCTGGCTGGACATGCCTAGCCTGGCTACAGCTTCTCAATGCGCAACCCGATGAGGCCCTGCGCACCGCGCGCACTGCGGTCAAGCTCAACGCCCAGGATCCCCAAGCTCGTATCAACCTCAGCCTGGCCCTGCTGGAAACCAACTCCAAGGGTGTACGAGATCAAATCGACATGGTGCAAAAAATTCTTGCTGTTGCACCGGAGTTTGCAAAAGACCTCAAGGACTCAATCGCCGATGGGTTACTTCGCAGACCAAATTGGCAGGCTTTGAAAAAAGTAAAGGCTTGGCTGGAGCTCTGATTTGGCGAAGCTGCTGCTGTTGAGTAATGGACACGGAGAAGACCTTTCCGGGGCCCTCCTAGGCAAGACCCTGCTCAACCTGGGCCATCAACTGGAGGCCCTGCCTTTGGTCGGTCATGGTCATGCCTATACCGAAGCAGGAATCAAAATCCTTGGACAGGCCAAAGCATTCAGCACAGGCGGGCTTGGATACACCAGTCTTCGAGGCAGGCTGACTGAACTGCTACAAGGCCAAGTGTTCTATCTCCTAAGGCGCCTGGGACGTTTGTTGCAGGTGGCACACCACTACGACCTGCTGGTGGTGATTGGCGATGTGATCCCTGTGATGGCAGCTTGGCTTAGCGGCCGTCCCGTCGCGATCTACCTAGTGGCTTACTCCAGTCACTATGAAGGTCGCCTGCGCTTGCCTTGGCCTTGTGGCAGCTGTCTGAAAAGCAAGCGGTTTTTGGGTGTATACAGCCGCGACGAGCTCACCGCAACAGACCTCACGGCTCAACTTCAACGCCCAGTGAGCTTTCTGGGCAATCCCTTTATGGATCCAGTCCTCACACCTCAAGCACGCTTACCAAGCTGCCGTTATCGCCTAGGACTTCTGCCTGGCAGCCGCCTCCCAGAACTAGAACACAACCTGTTGTTGCTGTTGGCGATGGTGGAATATCTTCCAGAACAACTACTAGCCCGCGATGAAATAAGCCTAGATCTTGCACTGGTCCCAGCCCTAGACGACAGCAGCCTGGCTCAACTAATCGCTCAACAAGGCTGGCAAATGCAACCTGGTATCGGCAACGCAACACACACCAAGCTTGTGCTCGGTCAAAGACACATCACCTTGCAACGCGACTGTTTCATTGCGGTCCTTCAGAGCAGCGATCTCCTGATCAGCATGGCGGGCACGGCGACTGAACAAGCGGTAGGACTCGCTAAGCCAGTGCTACAACTTCCAGGGATGGGACCCCAGTTCACCGCCGCATTCGCAGAAGCTCAGCGCCGACTACTCGGGCCCACTGTCTTTTGTGCTGGTGGGAAGCCTGGCGAAGCGCTCAACCTGCAGAACACTGCCAAACTGACTGTGGAGCTCTTGGAACGCAGCCAAACGGACCCTGACCTGCAACAACAATGCCAGAAGCAGGGCTTGCAAAGACTCGGGGTGGCAGGTGGCGGGCAACGATTAGCCCAAGCCATGACAAACCTGCTCACTGAAAGACATCAATGACAACTCCTTCTGCCGATCCCCAATGGAAACAGTGGTTGGACCGACTGCTGATCATCGATGTGTTCCTAGTGATTGCCGGAGCACTCTGGTTTGTCACAGGGATCCTGGCCGCAAGCCAGGGAGTGGAGAAACCAATCGGGCTGTTTCAGCAACTCTGGATGCCCCTATTTTTGCCCGCCATCAGCCTGTTAATGACCGCTGCCCTCATCAATGGGGTGTGGGCATGGTGGCTGCGGATAAGGCCTGGCATAGATCGGGATACTTAAACCTGAAACCCAACCCTGCAAGTCGTTCTGAGACCACCTGTTGACCCTCAAGGACGACACGAGCTCCATCCCCAAGCAAGATCTTGAGGAGCGGACCTGGAACCGGTAAGAGGCTTGGACGACCAAGAGTCTTGCCGAGAACCGCCGCGAACGAAGCCATAGGGACAGGCTCAGGAGCAACCCCATTCACCACACCGGACCAAGCCCGTTCCTCAAGAGCCTTTTCAATCAACTGACACAGATCAGTGCGATGAATCCAGCTCATCCACTGAAGGCCACTGCCCACCGGCCCACCAATACCAAGCCTGAACACTGGCAGCATCTTGCCTAGAGCCCCTCCGTCGGGCCCTAGAACAATGCCGATACGCACCACTACCAATCTGGTAGCAGACGGTTTAGCAGCAGCTGCAGCCTCCCAGCGCTCACAAAGGTGAGCGAGGAAATCTTGTCCACAAGGACTCTTTTCAGTGAAGTAGCCATCTGGACTGGTGCCGTAATAGCCCACCGCAGAGGCATTCAGGAGCACTCTTGGTGGTGTCTTGAGTTGATTCATGGCTTTCACCAATGCCGTGGTTGTGTCCAAACGACTCGACTCCAGCTTCTGGCAATGAGCAGCTGTCCAGCGCTGCTCAGCAATCGGTTCTCCGGCCAGGTTCACCACTCCTTCTACTTGCGCCAAGGCAGTCAGTAGTGGGCCATCGAGCCAACTGTTTGGATCAGCGGGGTTGATCTGCAGCCACTCCAACTGCCCTGCCTGGCGCTCTTGATCGAACCCAGAGGCAGCCTTGCGACTGACCAAGATCAACTGATGCTTGGCTGCCAACAACTGGGGGACCAGCTCACGGCCGACAAAACCTGTGCAACCAACAAGTAGAAGGCGCATAAAAGAACTGACGGCATTGGCCGCGAGACTAAGGGGCTGAGAGCGGAGCCTCCACTGGACTAGCTAGCCCAAGGCGATTTGCAATAGGCACTAAAGCAAACCCCTGGAACAACAATCCGAACAAAACCACCGCCAGGGCTAGGGGAGGCATGGTTTTTCCCCAACTCACCGACGACGAAGCCCAGACCTGAATCGCTAAAGCAATAGGCACCGCACCACGCAGGCCAGCGCAGCACACAAACGTCCGCTGCCCTAACGAAAATGAGCTGCGTAAGAGCAGAAAGTGAACAATCAACCAACGCACCACCTGCATTAAGAGAAACAGTAGGAATGCTGCGCCAGCTGCTCGAACAACGTCCTCAGGGGAAACCACCAGCCCCATACAAAGAAACAAAAGCAGTTCAGCCATTTTTGCAAAACTGGAATGGGCCTCCGCAAGCACCAACTGATCGGTGCTTGAACCATTGCCGAGCACAAGCCCCGCCACATAAGCAGCCAACAAAGCACTGCCACCCATCAAGGTGGTTCCACCTGCAAGCACCATCAACAAAGCAAGACTCACAACTGGCAACATGGAATTGGTATTCAGAGACCTACGACTACCGAGCACCTGAGTGGTGAGACTCCCCCCGAGAAAGCCAAGCAAGATGCCCAAAAGAAACTGACGTAACACCACAGTCACCAAAGCAGCCGGAGCAACACCCTCCCCGCCTGCCAAAGCCATTGCCACCCCTGCCAAAACCACAGCAACAGGGTCGTTGAAGCCCGACTCCGTCTCAATCAGGTCCAAAACAGGCTTAGGCAATCGTCCAGCGAGAGGTCGCAAGAGAGCAAAGGTCGCAGATGCATCCGTACTGGACAACATCGCACCCACGAACAAAGCCTGCGGGAACAACAACACCCAACCGACACTCCCTTCGGCCGAGCCAAATCCAAGCATCGCCAAGGTGATCAGGAGAGCTGTGAATAAAGCACCAAAAGTTGCCAGCCTTAGGGCCGATGGGATCACAGAGCGCATCTCTGCCCAATTCGTCGTGAGCCCCCCAAAGAAAAGCACTAAAACAAGTGCTGCCTGCGTGATTTGGTCTGCGTGGACCAAGGAAAGCAAGGGAGGGAGCGCATCAGCCGCATCCGAAGCCACAGTCAAATGGTTATCAACCAACAAACCAAGAATCAGCACCATCAGGATCCCCGGAACCCTCACGCGAGCCGCCAGGTCATCGAGAAGCACGGCTACAAGCAACAGAGCTCCGAAGGCCAAAAAATAGAGGGCGAGTGAATGACCCAAATCAGAATGTTGGTGAGCCTGAGGAGGTTCTAGCCTGAGTCTTAGAGAAAACCACGTCATGGCCGAAACATCTGCACCAGCAAAGGCCACGGCAGCCCTCAAGAAAGGAGCCCTTGTTCGGGTCAATAGGCACGCCTTTAGCAGCAGCACTGAAGCCGCGGCCAGTGATCCCTCTCCTCCCGACTACATTTTCGAAGGTCCAGGTGAACTGCTCGCCGTCAAAGAGGGCTATGGGCAAGTGCGCTGGCGCATGCCTGTTCCTGACGTGTGGCTACGGATCGATCAGCTGGAACCCTTCTCCTGAGCAGAGGGCTTTAGCGCTTCCTCAACCTGTTGCACAGCCTTAGGGATCGAGTCTGAGGCAGCAGGCAAACGCCACAAAGCTCCTGCCAAAACCCCACTGAGATCACCAAGACCGGCCAATAGATCATTGGGATGCTTGCGCTGGGCTCGATCAGCCACAGCTGATGCCTGCCAGGGATTCAAGCCCGCCAGGATCACCACACTGCGATAAACACTGGGCCAAGGACTCTCTGGTAGTCGTTTCTCCAAGACGGCGAATTGAGTCGCTGCCTCAATAGGGCGATTCGCCAACACTGCCAAAAGCGCCAATGTCCAGCGGGCATCGGTATCAACAGGATGATCAAGCAAACGCCGCATTGCGGCTTCTCGCACTTCAGTTCGATAACTGAAATGGCCATCCAACATATGTTCGACAGAGACCGCAGCAAAGACTGGCTCAAGCCCTTGAGGTCCCTGCGCCAACCCCTGGGCCAGAGAGGGAAAACGCTCAGCAAAGCTTGCTGCCCTAGGAACCCCAGAACTGCGTGCCCAAAGGGAATAGCTGCCGCCAGATTGCCGTGAAAAACGGCGCAGCTCAACAAATACACCACTGCTGCGCACAGCCTGATCAAGGCGTGCCGCAGTGTCTCGAACTGAGCCCTGATCTCCCTCTGCAAGCACAACCCACTCAGCCTGCTGCAGCACCGGCTCCACATCACCTGCACTACTACCAAGCTGGCGACCTACCAACCGACCACCCCGTCTGCGACCGAAATAACTGACATTGTGCTGATTGAGATCCGGAGTACTGGGCACCACGATGATTGTGGTGGGCAAGCCATTGGGATCAGCGCCTCCAGCCGCCCGGACAATGGCCTCCACAGGCCCCTTTTGGCGCTCTGACAAACGAGTGATATGAGCCGACAAAGCTGAAGGAAGGATGGCCAACAACCCCGCCAAGAGGGTCGTAGACAAAATCAGCCAGGAGCCCTTCAACCAGCGACGGTTCGCCCACAACCCCCATTGCAACCAACCCCTAGCGAGCAACAAGAGCAATGGTGGGAGAAGTGGAGTGATATATCGATCACCTTTATTCGGACTGAGGCTGGTCAACAACCAACCAGCAACCAGAGTCACGATCAGCCAACGCCAAGCCAGTGGATCATCAGAAGACACTGCTCTCTGTGTTGAAGATCCAAGGCTGC
This sequence comes from Prochlorococcus sp. MIT 1306, assembly GCF_047304515.1. Classification (NCBI taxonomy): domain Bacteria; kingdom Bacillati; phylum Cyanobacteriota; class Cyanophyceae; order Synechococcales; family Prochlorococcaceae; genus Prochlorococcus; species Prochlorococcus sp. MIT 1306. Next base: position 1,972,918 of record NZ_CP138959.1, read on the forward strand.
GGCCATCAATAAACAACCAGAGCAAACAACCACTGAGGCCCACGATGAGCAGAACAGGACCTAACTGCGCCGGCAACAAACGTGGATACCAAAGCCAGTTTTCAAGGGTCCATAGAGAAGGGTCCCCTTCCCTAGCCGCCGATTCGATCACGGCCCTGTTCGTTCCTCCAAGCGTTGTGATCCAGTTGTGACGTAACCAAGGGCCCACGCCGAACAAAAACACACCCACACCTGCCAGCAGCTGAAATCGGGTGCGATTGGTACGACATAAGGCACACCAACTGGCCCATAACAGCGCCGGAAGCAAAACCAACAAAGCACTTTGCTTCACCAAAAGTGCCGCCGTACAAGCAGCCGCAGCGAACAAGGCCTGTAACCAACGCCCACCTCGCTGTGGATCCCACCAGCACCCCAGCCGCCATAACGCCAAGGTGACTGCAGCAGTGAGCGGCATCTCCAACACATAATCCGAGCGCAACTCCAACAAGGCTGGAGCCATGGCAACAAAGACAACGGCAAGCAATGCCATCCCCTGCCCACGCAAACGCAACCCCCATGCCGCCACAGCGACCAAGAGCAGCCCGTGCCAAAAACTAAGGCTCCAGGCGGCCTGCTTAGGTGCATCTCCAGCCACTGCCATCACGGTGCCATTCACCAAAGAAGCAAGAGGAGGAATCTTTGGGGAGAGATCTAGCAACGCGTTCCATCCTTGCCATTGGCCTCCTGGTAACAATCCCAGTGCGCGTCCATGATCGAGAGCGCTATTGAGGTAATCGGCCTGATCCCAAGAGGGAATACCGCCGTAGTGATGCCACCAGATCCGATCGATCCCAGTAGCCAGCAACCAGATCAGAGCAACAAACGACCAAAAGCGCCAGGCAGCTTTCACAAAATCTCCAGCCGACGGCGTTCCTCCTTTAAGCGTAAACGCCGCTTTTTGGCCTCACGCAACATCTCTCGACCATCGTGGAGATAACTATCGACATAGCCCATCGTGTAGCGCTCCAGCTCAGCCAAAGCATCTTCTACTTGGGAAAGGCAGTGATACAGGCTCAAACCAAAACCTTGTGCAGACGCAGGGATAGGCAAAGCTCGATAAAGCCTATTAACCGTCTCAAGGCGATTACCACTCTGTTCCAGGTAAGTGCAAAAGACCTCCATCAACGAATCGTCGTAAGGGTCAGCAGAAAGAGAGCGAAACTGAGCAGGGAAAGGATTGATCACTTGCCCCAACAATCGATCAATCGGCACATAAACCTGCTTGATCCACTGCACAAGAGCCTCATCTTCTGCTGCCCCCTGGCCTTTGGTCGCTCGTGCAACAGCACTAGCGCGAGCATTGCGAACGCCTCGCTGATGCGCTTCATCAGCTACTGAAACATCATGCTTTCTTGTGCGGTCATAGGCGCGTCGATGCTCTGAATCCCCCAAAACTTCCCAAGCTGCATTGAGCGCAAGGATCCCCTGCTCATCACCACCAGCGTCAGGGTGATGCCGTTTCACCAACTGGCGATAAGCAGCCTTGATCTCAGCCGCGCTAGCGGTGGAGGATACTCCCAAAACCTGATACGGATCTGCAGCCATAGAAACCAGTCATTTGGAAGACATCAAAGGTATCCATCACGCTGCGCCGGCACCGCCGAAGCAGCGCTAAACATCGGCGTTGATAGATAACGCTCACCAAAACTGGCCAAGACAACAACAAGACGCTTGCCCACCATCTCAGCCCTACTACCCACTTGCAGTGCAGCCGCAACAGCAGCGCCACTGCTTACCCCACTTAGCAAGCCCTCCTCCCTGGCCAAGCGCCGACCCATCTCCATCGCGTCGTCATCAGAAACCGGCAGGATCTCATCGATCAAAGAGAGATCAAGAACGCTAGGGATGAAGCCAGCACCAATCCCCTGAATGCGATGGGGAGCAGGGCTCCCGCCTGCCAATACAGGGCTTAACGCTGGTTCGACCGCAAACACTCGCAGGCTTGGATTGCGTTGCTTGAGCAAACGCGCACAACCTGTGAGTGTGCCCCCCGTTCCTACTCCAGTAATCAGACCATCCAACTGCCCCTCGCAATCATTCCAGATCTCCTCTGCGGTTGTGCGCTCATGCACCTGCGGATTCGCAGGATTATCAAACTGCTGCAGCAGATAAGCCTCAGGGATGGTTGCTACCAACTCCTTTGCCAACTCAATGGAACCAGTCATTCCATCGCTCCCTGGGGTGAGTTGCAGTTCAGCGCCATAGGCCCTAAGCATGGCGCGACGCTCTGTACTCATCGTGTCCGGCATGGTGAGAATGAGGCGATAGCCTCGGGCGGCAGCCACCATGGCCAAGGCGATCCCAGTGTTGCCACTTGTGGGTTCCACCAGCACGGTGCGCCCCGGTGCAATGGTTCCAGCTTCCTCCGCTGCATGGATCATGGCCCCCGCGATGCGGTCTTTAACCGAGGCAGTGGGATTGAAGCTTTCCAACTTAGCCAGCACCTCCGCATGGCAACCACTGACCTGTGGCAAGCGATTAAGGCGCACCAACGGAGTGCACCCAACTAAGGCCGTAATGTCAGCAGCGATAGGCATGGGCGATGGCATGGCCACTGACCCATCCAAACAAAGCGATGGGGATCAGCCATAAAAAAGCCCCCCGTTTGCGGAGGGCGGCAGTTGATAGGGATTGTGAGGAGTAGGTTCTGAGGCCCAACAAGACGTTGAGCGGAAAGATCAGAACTTAAATGTGGTTCTAACTAAACCACCAAAGTTGCTGAAGGTGTCGTCGCTACGACCACCACCGAACACAGGGCCACCGCCATCGGTGAGATCACCCAAAGGACGACTGAGGTAATAAACCGCAGGAGTCACAGAGATGTTATCGGTGACCTGGAACTTGTACCAGAGCTCAAAGGCGTAGTTGCCATCAGCAACGAAATCGGAGGCATCGACATCGCTGTCATAGTCAACGGCAGTGACGAAGGTGGGCTGACCCCCAGCAACGCCAAGGACATTGCCTTCGATAAATGCATCTTCCCACTGAAGTCCGACATACCAAGACTGGGATGTCGCATTGTCAATCAGATCGGTGTCATCGTCGTTGTTATTGACAGAGTTGAGACCCCACCCAGCGCTGATGCTTGGGAACCAACCAGTCTCTTCTGGAGCCCACCAGGCACTCACGGCGTAGGAATTGGTTGTACCTGATCCGGCCAATGCAACAGCCAACGGTGTGGCATTGCCAGCGTAGATACCGGCGCCATTGTCTCCAGAGGTGTAGGAGTAAGCAGCTGCAATGCCCCACTGATCCTCGGCGTATGCGATTTGAGCCGTTGCATTGGAAGCAGCACCATCTGTGCCAATCCCACCATCATTGGGGTTGCCATCATGAGCATTGCCAGAGACGTAGCTAGCGCTAATGCTCCAGCCGCTATCGTTGTCATCCCACCAGATGCCAGCACCACCACCTTTGGTGAGGCTGTAGGCGCCAGGGGCACCTGCATAGGTGAAGACGTCGAGAATCGTTTCGGACGGATAGTTGCTGGGCCATACGGCAAGCATGTTGTCCTGACGGACCATCGCACCAGCGGTTACCGTGAACTCTTCGCCCACTGGGAACTGATACCAGAGGCGATCAACTTTGACTTGATCAGCTTTGCCAGATTCGCCAAAGGCCACTTCCATGGCATCGAGGCCGACGTAGCCGCCGCCGCCGTAGGGGGAATCACCAAAGTTGCCAGCACGCAGGCGAGTCTTCAGCAAGTCTTTGCCAGTGAAGCTGGTATTGAGCTCAAGGCGCATGTCGTAGTTGAAGACAGTGGCGCCATCTGATGCGGCAGCTTCATCAGCACGCTCATTGCCGAAAATATCTTTGGCATCACCGCCAAAGCTGTTGGCGCCAATCACGAAGGATGTCTGACCAACAAGCTTGGTTGTTGTCGAGAACTGAGTGGCTTCTAGTTCACCAACACGAGCTTCTAGGCCATCAACACGGCCCTTGAGGATGGCGAGCTCCTGCTCGAATTCGTTGAGCAGACGACGCAGTTCGTCGGTGACTTCAGTGATGCGATCGAGGCATGCATTCAATAGAGCAGCCGCTTCAAAGCGGGTCATTGCTCTGTTGCCCAGGTAGCTACCGCTTGGATAGCCAGCTACACAGCCGTAGCGCTCAATCAGGTTGCTCAACGCCTGATAAGCCCAATCGGTTGGGTAAACATCTTGGAATTGGGAGATGCTGGTGACCTGCTCGCTGGAGGCCGAATAATCGGACACACCTTTGATGTCTAGGTCTGCGGCATTAGCAGCCATAGGGGCCATCAGGCCCAAGGCAGCAGGTGCCACCAGCAATTGCTGGAAGAGTTTCATTTGGTTCCTCACACAAAAAGAGGTTGTTAAGTTCAAGATATTTGTGCATAGGCTCTTCAAAACAGATTGCCCAAGTACCAGATATGCCACTGGCTGGTATCAGCAGACACAAAAAAGCCCCTTCAAAACCGAATCTGTGTGGATTAAGCAATCTCCACCACCTAACAAAAAGCTCCATGCAAGCTGATTCAGAATTCTGCAGCCCTTTTAGATTTGAATCTCAGATCAAGGCATAGAGGTGAATCTTGATAGCCGCAGCATCAGACACAAGCAATGGGATAGTTATTGCTAGTTACCGATTAATAAATCACTGAGAATCAGAACATGAAAAAACCCCCCGTTTCCGGAGGGCTGCAATTTATAGAGATTGTGAGGAGGAGGTTCTGATGAGGCGCAACAAGACGTTGGGCCTAAATCATCAGAACTTGAAGGTGGTTCTGACTAGACCACCTAAGTTGCTGAAGGAGTCGTCGTCGTCCCCACTGCCATTACCTTCGGTCAACATCCCATAAGGACGACTTAGGTAATAAACAGCTGGAGTAACACTGATGTTATCTGTGACCTGGAACTTATACCAGAGTTCAAAGGCATAATTTCCATCAGCAACATGGTCACTGGCATTTTCACCGGTGACTAGCTCATAGGCATCTTCAAAGTCATTATCCAGTGAGAGATTGGTCACGAAGGTGGGCTGGCCACCAGCAAGACCTAGGACATTACCCTCGACGAAAGCATCTTCCCATTGAAGAGCTACATACCAAGACTGAGATTGAGCGCTGTCAATCAAGTCATCAGCTGAAAGACCAAAAAGGCCTTCTCTGTCGTTTGGAGTTGTGGTGTTAATACCCCAACCAGCGCTGATGCTTGGGAACCAACCGTTATTTTCTGGAGCCCACCAAGCACTTAATGCAAAGGAGTTAGTAGGTCCAAATTTTTGATATTGGTTGGCAAGTGGCGTGCCATTTCCAGCATACAAACCTACGCCATTATCCGTGGAGGCGTAGTTATAGGCTGCAGCAGCACCCCAACGCTCATCGGCGTAAGCGATTTGGGCTGTTGCATTGGAACCAGCGCCATCAGTAGCAATTCCACCACTGCTGGGGTTGCCATCATCAGCATTGGCGGAGAGGTAGCTAGCGCTAATGCTCCAACCGCTGTCGTTGTCATCCCACCAAATGCCAGCGCCACCACCTTTAGCGAGGTTATAAGCACCAGGTGCTCCCGCGTAGGTGAAGAAGTCGATGACGGTTTCAGCAGGATAGTTGCTTGGCCATACGGCAAGCATGTTGTCCTGACGAACCATGGCACCAGCAGTTACGGTGAACTCTTCACCGAGTGGGAACTGATACCAGAGGCGATCAACTTTGACTTCATCCGACTTACCAGATTCGCCAAAGGCCACTTCCATGGCATCGAGGCCGACGTAGCCATTACCGCCGTAGGGAGAATCACCAAAGTTGCCAGCGCGCAGGCGAGTCTTCAACAGATCCTTGCCAGTGAAACTGGTATTGAGTTCTAGGCGAAGGTCGTAGTTGAAAACCGTGGCACCGCTAACAGCAGCAGCTGCTTCAGACCTTTTCGTGTCAGCACCGCCATATCGATAATTACCAGTGTAGCCCAATATATCGGTGGCTATATCTGTCTTTTTATCGGCGACAAGTAAATCCCTTTTCGCCTCCCAATCGTCACCCCAACCGAGTATCCGAGCAACCCCCTGAGTAATGTCCTCAGTTTTACCAAGAGAACCAGCCCAAGCGTTGGGTTCTGCGTCTCTATCCCATGCATTGGTCGGATAAAGTCCGTCCATGAGACCTTGCTCAGCATCACCGCTGTAGCTGTTGGCGCCAATCACGAAGGATGTCTGACCAACAAGCTTGGTTGTTGTCGAGAACTGAGTGGCTTCTAGTTCACCAACACGAGCTTCTAGGCCATCAACACGGCCCTTGAGGATGGCGAGCTCCTGCTCGAATTCGTTGAGCAGACGACGCAGTTCGTCGGTGACTTCAGTGATGCGATCGAGGCATGCATTCAATAGAGCAGCCGCTTCAAAGCGGGTCATTGCTCTGTTGCCCAGGTAGCTACCGCTTGGATAGCCAGCTACACAGCCGTAGCGCTCAATCAGGTTGCTCAGCGCCTGATAAGCCCAATCGGTTGGGTAAACATCTTGGAATTGGGAGATGCTGGTGACCTGCTCGCTGGAGGCCGAATAATCGGACACACCTTTGATGTCGAGGTCTGCGGCATTAGCAGCCATAGGGGCCATCAGGCCCAAAGCAGCAGGTGCCACCAGCAATTGCTGGAAGAGTTTCATTTGGTTCCTCACACAGATAGGCGCAATGCGCCTTTCCGATAATGCTCTTTAGCCTCTCTTTAAACACCTCTTGGTGTGACAGATGTGACAACGGCTGGTATAGAAAGCGCTGGCTGAACTGCTCCAAGTTATCCCCAGTGATCTAAAGCAAAAGAAGGATGTGAATGACCACTACCACTAAATAGGAATATTTGATCGATATCGCTGATCACCTATCCCCATGCCATGTTCGCTTAACAGCGCTAACCATTGCTCTTGCCATCAGCTGATCAAAGGCCATCAATTCGCAGAGCACCTCTGGTGGGGTTGCTACTGCTGTGGTTCGTGGCATGCGTGCTTGCAATCGTGGGGCTAGGAGATCTACCCCTACGCGATTTTGATGAAGGCATCGTTGCCAGAGTGGCCTTTGAGTTAAGCCAAAAACAGGGCACAGAAGCTCTACTGCCCACCCTGTGGGATGCGCCCTACCTCAACAAACCACCAGGCCTGCATTGGCTTATTGCTGCAGCAATCCAACTCAACAACAGCGGCGATACGTCTTTACCAGGGCTCCCCTCAAACACTCTGGTGAGACTGGCCCCTGCAGTGCTATCCACGCTGATTGTTCCGTTAGGGGGGCTCGTGCAGTGGCATCTACGACCAAATGATCGAACGAGCTGCCTTGCTACAGCTGCAATTTTGCTAACGCTGATGCCAGTGGTACGACATGGTCGGCTAGCCATGCTCGATGGTCCACAACTCAGTGCCATGGCCTTGTTGTGGGTACTCATTTTAAGCCTCGACCGCAGCACAATGGACCGCTGGCGAACGCTGGGGGCAGGACTCATCAGCAGTGGCATGCTTTTGCTCAAAGCCCCTCTGCTGCTTCCAGCAGCAGCAGCAGCATTGATTCCTGTGCTCTGGGGTGGCGAATTCAGGCGATGGTGGCGATGGCCACTAGCAGGCTGGTTTGGAGTGGGGCTGATCCCTGGCCTGGCCTGGCACCTCTGGCATGGCTTACATCGAGGCACTGGGGCGCTGTGGCTCTGGGGAGGCGATGGTGCAGGTCGCGTCCTGTTTGATGCTGGAGAAGGCAGTGACCTCGGCTGGAAAGTCCCGGTAATTGAGATGCTCGAGGGTGGTTGGCCCTGGCTGTTGCTATGGCCCTTCGCAATGGCCTGGGCCTGGCGTCAACGACACAGCCGTTGGGGCAAATGGGCACTCGGCACGCAGGTCATTTTGGCCATTGCAATCCTGCCACTTAAGACCCAACTCCCCTGGTATAGCCACCCTCTATGGCTCCCATTTGCACTGCTCTGTGGAGCACCACTGGCCTGGCTCATTCACAGGAAGGATCTAACAAGTCCTCCTGGTGCAGCAGTTTTAAAACATGTTCCGTTCCTCTGGCTGGCCCTAGGAGTCTCCCTTGTTCTATTCGGGCTGATCGGAGCATCAGGGCTAGTTCTCACGTTTTATCCCTATAGCGGTATTGCACTCGCTGCTGGGGTTGGCTGGAGTATCGGCGGCTGGCTGATGCTGCGCCCAACCCATGCCAAACGCAAATTGGGCGCCATCAGCATGGTTGCTGGAAGCGTCGCAGCTCTATACCTATTAATGAGCTCCTCACTCTGGCTCTGGGAACTCAATGAGAACTGGCCCGTTGAACCTGTCGCCCAGCTCGCCGCACAAGCAAAGGGAGCGAAGGTGGTGCTCGAGGGAAATGATGAAAGGCCCAGCCTCAACTGGTATGCAGGCCAGCGCATCAGCTCCTTAGATGCTGTTCCAGACGCTGAATGGATCTTGACGCGCAATCCCCAGCGAATCAGCAGCATGGCTCAGGAGCGGCAGTGCAAGCTTGCGCAAAGCAAGGAAGACTGGGCCCTACTTTTTTGTGGCCCGCAAACCCAATAACTTGCCTCGATCTAGGGAAGCCGAGGCCTGTCACGCATTCTGCCGAACACACCAAACAGAACGCCTGTAGGCGATTCGGCGAAGCCACAACAGCCTCACTACTCAGCTCAAGGAACTGCTTGCTCTGGCGAAGCCCTATGAGCTCAAACGAACCGTGGTGGCTGACGTTTCAAACCACGGCATCGAAGCACTCTTCATGGCGCTGACCCACCAAGATCACCGCATGCAAGGCATGCATCGTTTCAGCAGCGCAGGCTTAACGAAGACAATCAAAGAAAGACTGCTCAATGCCACAGTTGGCCTGGTAGCCATCATCGCCAACGTCGACCTAGCTAACTGCGACTACAAAAATGTTGTAGCAAATACCCTTTGAGCTCAAATAGCAGTGATCCTGATGATGTTTATCTGGAACGATGTCACCTAATCCAGTTACATCCGGAATACCCCTTGATTGAAAACAGTTACTGATGGCGAAGTCTGTTGCCCGCTGGGCTCAACAAATCTGGTTTCCCGTGGGCTTAGGGGTAATCCTGCGCCTGATCCAATTGCAGGCTCCCATCCTCGGCATCCATAGCTGGCGTCAGGCGGATACAGCAGCCATGGCGAGGCATTTTGCTCTGGAAGGCACACCGATCTGGTTACCGCAAATTGATTGGAGTGGAGCCAGTCCTGGGTATGTGGAATGCGAGTTCCCTTTATATCCCTATCTACTTGGCCAGCTTTACAAGCTTGCGGGCTTGCACGAATGGTTGGGACGAGGCCTTTCGGTTTTCTGCAGCGCACTAACCATCGTGCTCATCATCCGCATCGGGCGTCGCCTGCTTGATCCGATTAGCGCTTGGTGGGGCGGGGTCTTCTTCGCTGTCCTGCCACTAGGGGTTTATTACGGCCGCACTTTGCAGGCAGAAGCGCTTCTACTGCTACTGGCCGCACTGAGTATCGAGCGTCTGCTTGCCTGGAAACAGCGGCGCTCTCGCTGGGCTCTGCTCACCAGCTGGCTGGCATTTTGCCTTGCCTGCTTGATCAAAGTGCTGCCCTTGATCTGGCTCGGCATACCCCTTTTGGTCGTGCAAATGCAGCCTCAGCCACTTGGACCAGCACTACCACTTGCAACGTGCATTCGAAACTTAGGAAAACTTGCACGTTCGCCTGGTCCTTGGATCTATGCGGGCAGCTCAATACTGTTTGGAGCCCTTTGGTATGGCCATGCATATCAACTTGGCCAAACCAGTGACTTGAGCTTCGGATTCTGGGGCAACAACTCTGATCGCAGCAGCCTGAGCCTGCTGCTGGATATCGATCTCTGGCTAAACCTATTCTTGAGAATCAGCGTACGCAACCTAGCTGTTCTGGGTGTACCGATCGTGATCTTTGGCCTGTGGGAATGCCGCCGCAATGCAGGTGGTCAAATTCTGGCAGCAGGCCTACTCAGCATGGGAGCCTGCACAGCAGTGTTCTTACGAGCAAGCTCCATTCATGAGTACTACCAACTACCCCTATTGATTTTTCTCTGCCCATTAATGGGGCGGGGCTGGCAATCTTTAACGAAGTTAATCGCATCCAAAGGGCTACATCACCAATGGTTGATCAACATCAACCTTGCAATGATTGTTGCCATCAGCCTCGCTGTACTCAATTTTGATTATTGGGCTCTCGAGCGCCAACAAACAGAAATCTGGATGCCATTAGCCCAAAGCATCCGAGAAGAGATACCAAGCAAGGCCCGGATCGTGAGCGTGACTGGCAATGATCCCAGTTTGTTGAACCTTGCACGGCGTCAAGGCTGGCTCACCACTGCCAAAAGTATTAATCAGAAACAGCTACAAGCCTGGTCTGAACAAGGCGCTACCCATCTCGTTGGCAGCCTTAACTGGGAAGAAAGCTTTAAACCTCTCACTAAAGGGAAGGCAAGAAATCGCCTGCATAAGCTTTTGTGCGAACAATCAAACTCCAAGGTCTGCCCCCAAACATCTCATCAAACTTATCTAGCTCCCATCAACCTGTTAATCCGATAAATCATCAGCACCGGCAACGTGCTGTACCTGACCAGAGGCGAAAGCTTATGGGAAGCTCAACAAACTCGAGCATTGCCGCTTGAACACCAAGGCCTGCCCACCCCGTCGCCTGAGCCTCACCTGCCTGGCAATCTTCCTGCTGCTTTGGGCCGCCGCCGCAACACGTCATGCTCTGCTACAGAGCAATGCTTACGATCTTGGCCTTTTCGACCAGTGGATCTGGTTGGCCAGTCAAGGGTTGCCACCCTATTCCTCGATGGAAGGGGTGCATCTGCTAGCTGATCACGGCGCCTGGGCTCTCTATCTGGCAGCCCTTCCATATCACTTCCATGCCAGCGTTCAATGGCTACTCGCCAGCCAGGCGGCTGGACTAAGCCTGACAGCACTACCCCTTTGGTGGGTGGGCCGCCAAGCAGGCCTTACTCCAAAACTGTGCTGGCTGATCTGCGCACTTTGGTGGCTGCAACCAGTGGTGTTCAACGCCAATCTGTTCGACTTCCACCCAGAGGTATGGGTGATGCCGGCCCTAGCAGGTTGTTACTGGGCCAGTCGAGCCAAAAAAGCCTGGCTCTGGTTTGGCTTACTGCTCTTATTGCTTGGCTGCCGTGATGGACTTGTGCTTGTGGTGGTAGGCCTGGGATTAGAGCAGGCCTTGCGTAAGCGCTGGATCTGGGCCTTTGCAGCCATTGGATTGGCCTTGGGCTGGTTGGCCATGCTCAATCACTGGCTTTACCCCTGGCTGAAAGGAAGTACTGGAGGCCCTAAGGCAGCCGGAGCCCTTTTCTCTTACCTAGGCGACAGTTTCGATGAGGTTCTCTTCAATCTGGTCACAAAGCCTCAATTGTTAATCGAGCATGTGGATTGGATCGGCGGACTGATCTATCTGCTGTTAATCAGCATTGCCGTCGCTCCATTCTGGCGCCGAAACTCCCTACCCGTTCTGATTGGAGGTTTACCGCTAGTTCTGGTGAATCTGCTATCGGAAGAGTCACCGCAACGAACACTGATCCATCACTACAGCCTGCCAATTGCGGTCATAGCTGTTGTGGCTGCCATTGATGGCCTGGCTGTACGTCCACATCAAGCTGTTCCTTGGCGACTACTGACCTGGAGCACCATCTGCTGGGTAGCCCTTGCTAAGCCCTGGTTTTTCAGTGGGCCTTATCTGGAAAGACTCGATGCATTAACCCCATCCCATGAAGCCATCGCAAACATTCCTAGCAGTAGCCGACTTGCCACCACGAGCTATCTCGCCCCCCATCTCAGCCAACGCATTGCCATTGACTTCCCCCGCAGCAAAGGAAAGTCTTTAGCTCTAGAAAACTTTGATGTACTGCTTCTCAACCCAAAAGATCCAGGTTGGGGATCCAGCCGAAAACATCAACAGAAGCTATTGAGCAAAGCCAAGCAAGCTGGCTGGTGGTGCGAAAGTTGGGACAACGGCTTGGAACTTTGTCAGCAGTCCGAGCACAAATCGATCAAACAACCTTAAGACCTCCTTACTCGATTAAAAGTCTGCAAAACGATGCCCCCGCCATGCTCACATGACGGGGGCTCTCGTCGGGTCCACTCTGGCGCGGAACCGTTTGATCAGGGAACAGGTGTAAAAATCAGCCGGCGTTCTCCGCGATCAGCAGACCCTGCATCGAACAACTGGAACTCATGAGCACCTCCTCCTTTGGGGATAACGACAATTCACGAAGCATGCGACGAATGCCTATTTCAGGCAAAGTCACTTCGCTATTGCCAAAGCAAATCAACAGTAACCGGAATCGAGCAGAAGGCACGTTCTCAACCTTCTATTTCATCCAGGCTCAAGTGCTAGCAATGCATCAAGGCAACGTCTTGCATCAGGAGAAGACTCGACGCCATTGCGCAAGACCACCAACCCATCCGCGCAGCTCACCACCCCGTAACGCCCCTCGTCAATGAGTTCCTGCAAGGCCTTATTGATGGATCGCCATCGAGACGTTTCCTGGCGAAACAATGGCATCAACGAACGGTAATAGCCAGGGAAAGCCAAGACCCATTGAACCGATTCAATTTGATCCTGACGGTTGTAGTACTCGATATTTTTCGGGAAGCGCAAGGCAACCTGCCGTTCCGCCAGAAGCGGCAACAAGGGAGTATCAGCAGCGACCGAGGCGTTATCTGGCACAAGCCCAACGGCATGACGGGCCGTTGCAGCTCGCTGCAGCATGGCGACCGGCGAGACATGAACCAATGGACTAAAGCTATCCGGTACAAGAGCGGAGAAGGTGCGATGGGGATTGCTTGCCAAAGTCAAAACAAGCCCTAGGGCAAGACATCCCGTCCAGAAACGCCGGAACCAAAGATGAGACCAGAAACCTGAATGGGCCTGCCACCAAAGCATTGCGCCCATAAATAACCCTGGAACCAAAGCAAGCACATACCTGAGCGTTACCGACAACGCACTCATGCCCTGGGACACCAAGGCGATGAATAAAGGCACAGCCACCATCAGGGCCACATCCAGCGAGACAAAGGGGATAAAGGCCAAAGGCAACGCTGGCGCCAGCAGAAAAGCCAAGGTGGTTCCAGGGGGAGACACCAAGGCCGCCAGCAAACGAAGCGGATGGGTAACCATCGTCCATAGAACGGTGAAGGTCCCACCAGTGCGGCCTTGCAAAAGATGCCCAAACTTTTCCTGCAGGAAGCGATCAGACAGGGAGGAATCAAACTGGGGCTGAATCCAGCCAGTCATCACTGCCACATAAACCAACGACATCGCCATGACCATGAGGCCGATGGCGCGTACACCAGGTCGACGAAGCGATGCCCACAATCCAAGTGAAAACAGGGTGAGTCCCGCATCTTCACGCACCAACAGCATCAGGAAACTGCAAGCCATCACCTGGCGCCAACCCTGCTTGAGGAGACCATCAACAACCAAAAAGCCCAGTAATGGCAACCAACAAAGGTCGTGAAAGTTTTCAACCAGTGGGCCAATCACGGTTCCACTGAGGTAGTAGGACGCGGTCAAGCGAATCGCCAAGGGTCTCGACAATCGGGTCGACGCCATCCGCCACAACACCAAACCTGCTAGAGCCAACAGCCCCACTTGAATCAAAGGCAAGGCCCAGCGACCAAAGAGTGCTACTAAGGGCGCTGCCAACACAGTCAGCACATTGGCGTGCTGACCAAGATGGAGATAGTCGATGCTTGGCAAAGCATCTTGATTGGCAACAGCTGCCGACAACTCCGACGAAAGGCTACTTTCAAAAAAATGACCCCTAGCAGTAGACCAAAGCTCCTGCAAAAAAAGAGCTTGGTCGTAAGTAGCAGTAAGGCTTTCAAGGCGCCAAAACTGAATCAGCAGTCCGACCAGCCAAAAGCCGCCAGCCATCCCAAGAACCACCCAAGGGAAGTTGTCTCTGCGATAGGAGCTCAACCCACTGACAAGAGATGACATTCGCATCATTCCTCAGCTGCCGAAATGAATACTAGAGAGCCGCCAAATACCATCCTAAGGAAGAATAAAGACCAGGAGAAAAGAGCAGAGCCAATCTGGTTAGAGACTTTCCCAAATCCAGTCATCAATGGAATAATAGGCGAGAAGAATTATACTTAATGCCAAAAGATAACCTCAACTCATAACATCACCAACTGAGGCAGCAACTCTCTCAATACCGGCTGATGTCTATCAACCATTTTGGCGCCCTGACGGATTGGCTAGCAAGACATAGGTTCGCAGCAACCCTAGACCGAAGGAGAGATAAAGCATCAACTCTGCCCACTCCTGATCAATATTCAGAACCAAAGCTGTCGCTGACCTGGTAGCAACAAAATAAGACAAAAACGCAGCACAAAAGAATAGAGGCCAGAAATACCTGGGCAGAAAAAATGTTCCAACAGGAATTACATCCTCTCGAGATGATCTTGCTTTAAACAATCCAAAAGATGGCCGCCATAACACCAAAACTAGAATCAATACTGAAACCAGAAAAAGATTAATATCAAGATAATCTTGAAAAAACTCGAGGTTATGAATCGTTGTCTGATTTTGAGCATTGAGAGCCGCTATATTATCAGGTGTTCTCCAGCCAAACAAAACCTGGCCCCAAGCAAGCTCCTCTAAGCCAACAAAAAGCATTCCCAAAGCAATAATCCCATAAATGGCTCCATGCAAGCGCATCAACAGACGCCTCCATAAGTCCCTAGAAATCAGCCAAGAGACCCAGGCAGAAGTGAACAGAATTAGAGCCTGCAAGTACTCAAGAATTCCTCCTTCTCCAAGCAGCCGTTTGTAACGCAAAACATCCTGAACGGACAGCTTGAATAGAACTACAGATCCCATAATAAATAATGCAAGGATCAACATCAATAGAGATCTACTTGCTCTAGCCGAAGGACTAAACTCCGAAAGCAAAGACTTTAAAAAGGTTGAGCGTCGCAGAAAATTACCTAAAGAAGCTAACAATAGGCCAGCGACTCCAAGCTGCAGCTCAGGCCAAGGAGAGACATCTACCGAGAAAGCGCTGACAAATTTATACAGCGAAACTGCAACAATAAATGCCCCAAAATAGATAACAGCCTGGCCGCAAATACGTTGCACAAGCTTTTGTCTAACCAAGCTCTCGCGAAGATAATCACCAGCATCTCGCTGAGCTTGGGAATTCGACGGAAGGGGAGTACTCATTAGGCACTGCTCTGTGTCTTAAGGGAAGATTAATACAATCTTAATTGGCCATGTGATATTCAAGAGAAGAAGCCCATCACAGCCACCTAGCACATTGGCCTCGCCAAACGACTCATAGCAAAGGACTTCAATCAATAGATTCACTGCTTACGCAGGGATTGATTTAAAATTAAAATTCAGCTCTTGTTGCCATAAATTGCACGGCATTGCCTGCAGCAAGTAGATCATAATGGAGAACACAATTTTAAAAATACTTGCCCACAAAGGGCTTCTAGGCTGTAATCACTGCATTAAAAAATAAATACTCAATCGAGAAGCTGTCAGGCACTGACTCCTCAGGGGCGCAGATCTCCTGTGAGACGCAATCGGTGAGCTGCTGCAGATCGACACCCAAACAAACAATGCCGACAAGACAAGATCAAACCCTAAAGCGGCACACATCACCCATACGAGCAAAAGAACCTTGACTGTCCACATCACTCCAACAGGGCGATTAGGACACCGGCCCCATGGAGAGGATCCATGACGGCCACTCGAACAAACGGCCCATCGCTAAGTGTAAATACTTATCCACTTTGGTCTGCATGGCAAATAGTGGGGCGTGATTCGCAAGAATGATGCAATCCTGTCAACGTTGTCCGTGTACGTCATTGAGCTGGCCCTCAAATTGAGCCCCTTGCCGGTATCTGTGCAGCGCAAAGCATTGGCAGATGCGGAAGCCGTTTACCAGCAAGTGCGCAAGTGCCTGGAGAGAGGTCAGCCTCACCTTCTGGAGCTCAGTTGCGAAAAAGTCGAAGACAAGAAAGTCACTGTTTTGGTCAGTGAAATAGTTGCTGTTCAGCTCTATGAGAAAACAGCAGCAACTGGAGGCAGTAAGCGGCCTGGCTTTTCCTTTGAAACCTGAGGCCATGGTGGACGAGAACGCCGATCAAAGCATCTTTAGAGATGGCCCCCCTCCTAAGTTTTGAGCAGGTGAGCTTCATTTGGCCCTGCGGCACAAAAGCCTTGGACCAATGCAGTTTTGCAATTCCAGAACCAGGCCTATGGATGCTCGTAGGTAGCAATGGCAGCGGCAAAAGCACCCTTGCCAAGCTAATCAGCGGTTTATTACAGCCACAGCATGGTCAGGTGACTTGCATGCTCAAACCTGCTCTGGTGTTTCAAAACCCTGACCATCAACTGCTGTTGCCAAGTTGCGGCAGCGACTTGCTGCTGAATTTACCTAGCGATATCCCAATCAAACAACGCCAACAGCGCATTAGCGATTCCCTAGAGCAGGTTGGTTTGGCCGCCATGGAATCGCGCCCGATTCACACCCTTAGCGGAGGCCAAAAACAACGCCTAGCAATTGCCGGCGCCCTGGCCAGTGAAGCCACACTGCTGCTGCTGGATGAACCAACAGCACTCCTAGACCCAGCAAGCCAACAAAGGATTTTGGCAACAGTTCAACAGCTTTGCCATCGATCCCACGCACCCCTGACCGCCCTATGGGTAACCCATCGCCTAGAAGAACTCGACCATGCTGATGGGGCTGCCAGGATGGAAAACGGCCGAGTAGAAGCCTGGCAATCTGGCCATCAGCTAAGACAAAAGCTCCAACCCCTTGCAGGTCGGCGGGGATGAAGGGTAGGTTCTTCGGGTTGCAATCCTCGGTAGCTCAGCGGTAGAGCGGTCGACTGTTAATCGATTGGTCGCAGGTTCGAATCCCGCCCGGGGAGTTTTCAGATCCACAGCCGGTGGCTGTGGTTTTTGATTGCCTGTTAGAGGGCATCCACAACAGTGCGTGGACAGATTCGGAAGACTTCCTAAAAAGAGGACACCTTTAAGGCATTCTTCAGCCAGTCAAAAGGTCAGTCTGCATGGGAGTTTCAGTGATTGGGCTCTATGTCCCCACAGAGATGCCAATGATGCACCTCAAAGCAAATCTTGAGAGAATCTGACAAGCGCTGACTTCACAGCACCCCGATGATTTCAAATTCCTCCTGGACTCCGATCTAAATGAAGCCTTGCATCCTGCTGATCGAAGACGACCAGGACATGCGTGAACTGGTAAGCAGCCATTTAGAGCACAATGGTTTTGACGTACAGAAGGCTGAAGACGGCATCAAAGGTCAGGCTCTTGCCCTTCAGTACACCCCAGACCTGATTTTGCTCGATTTGATGCTTCCCAACGTAGATGGGCTAACTCTCTGCCAGAGGTTGCGTCGAGACGAGCGCACCGCGGGGATTCCGATCTTGATGATCACCGCCTTGGGAGGCACAAAAGATAAGGTCACCGGCTTCAATTCAGGCGCAGATGATTACCTAACAAAGCCTTTTGATCTTGAAGAATTGCAAGTGAGGGTGAAAGCCCTACTCCGTCGCACCGATCGAGCGCCGGTGGGCACCAACGCTCATCACGAGATCCTCAGCTACGGCCCTCTCACACTCGTGCCTGAGCGATTTGAAGCGATTTGGTTTGAGCGTCCCGTACGGCTCACTCACCTGGAATTTGAGCTGCTCCACTGCCTACTTCAGCGCCATGGACAGACCGTGGCACCTTCTCTAATCCTCAAGGAGGTGTGGGGCTATGAACCTGATGATGACATCGAAACCATCCGAGTACACGTTCGCCACCTGCGCACCAAGCTGGAACCCGATCCGCGCAAACCCCGCTTCATTAAAACCGTCTACGGTGCTGGTTACTGCCTTGAATTGCCTACAGGAGGACAACTCGAAGGGTTCCAAGACCTACTAATACAGGCACGTCAAGAGAGGGAAGCCAGAGAAGCACAAAACAAGCAAGGAGAGCGCGCCAGCGCTTAAACGCAAGGAATCATTTCCAGCAAAGCCACTTCCCAGGCAAGCCTGGGTTGCACAAACCCCAGCAGGTGTGAACGCAGCCTTTCCAAACGTTTCAGTGGTCTTGGATCAGGCCGTTGGATCCAAAAATGTTGTTGCCACCAATCAATCAGCCAAAGCTGTTGCTCCCCATTAAGAGCCTCAGTAAGGTCCCTCGCCAGAGCTAAGGCTTCCATTGGCTTTTGGGGACGCTCTTCAAGGCGTAGCCAAAACTCTTCTGGAACTGCCTGCCAGAGCCAAAAATGCTGCAACAGCGCCCCAGGAGAACCAGCGGCCATCGCAACCAGTTCCGGCTGATCCAATGCCAACCAGGACGACCCCATCTCCGCTGTGCTCGTCCTGGCCAGAACAGCCTGCATGTCAGCTCCTTCAAGACGAGCAAAAAGAATCTGTTGGCATCGAGAACGAATTGTCGTGAGCAAGCGCTCAGAAGCGGCCGAAAGCAGAATCAACAAGCCATGACCTGGTTCTTCCAGCGTTTTAAGCAAAGCATTGGCAGCAGCTTCGGGCATAGAGTCCGCCGCTTCAATCACCACCATGCCCCTTGGGGCCTCAACAGGTCGTCGTCCTAGGAATCTTGTCACCCCGCGAATCTGTTCGAGGCGCACCTGTGGGGGTGAACGGCGGCTGACGCCTTCTTCCTCTGCCTGGGACTTAGGGACCAGGCGGCCTTGATGCTGATAAGTCGGTTCGACCCAAAGCAAATCAGGATGGTTGAACGCCTCTAGACGACGGCGTTCACGCAGGGCCGGCTTACCACTGCTGATGACGCCCTCGAGAAAACGCAATGCCGCCAGACTGCGACCCACTCCATCTGGACCAGAAAAGAGATATGCGGGAGCCAGTCGACCCTGACTCAACGCTGCCTCCAGCAATGCAACTGCCAACGGCTGAGCGATCAAATCTTCAAACAGCCCACGCGACTCAATCTCAAGGCTCATCGCATGCTCTCTTGCAAAGGCCCGAAATGGTGCTTCAGCTGGCTCTCCAAAGCAGAACTAACTGACTCAACTTGTTGATCCGCCTGCAACTGCACCCAAGATCGTTCCCTAGCCAAAACAGCAAATCCAGTTGCCACCCTGGTTAAAAAATCAACTCCTTCCGCTTCGATTCGATCGTTAGATCTTGCATCCCGCCGAACCAGACTTTCTTCTACAGACAACTCCAACCAAAAAGTTAGGTCCGGGACAAGTCCAGCCGTGGCGATCTGCTCGAGTTGCTGAATCAAATCCAGATCCAACTCTCTTCCATAACCCTGATAAGCAACGGTAGAGCCACTAAAACGATCACTGAGTACCCAGTGCCCCTGCTCAAGCGCCGGTCGGATCAACTGAGCTACGTGCTGGGCTCGATCAGCCGCATATAGCAACAGTTCCGCAAGGGGTTCAGGAGAGGCATCCCCAGGCGGGTGAAGAACCAACTTGCGCAAGGCCATACCTAAAGCCGTACCACCGGGCTCACGGGTGAGATGCAACCTTGCACCCTCAGGCATCAAACCGCTGCGTGGCAGCCAGTTGGCAAGGTGACGGAGCTGAGTGGTCTTGCCACAGCCGTCAATACCCTCCAGAACAAGAAGGCGACCACTCATGTAGTACGCAGTGCCAAAGCGTTAACGACCACGGTGATTGAACTAAGGGCCATCAATAGAGCGGCGATGGGTGGGGAGAGCAACAACCCAAAGCCCGGCAACAACAATCCTGCAGCAATTGGCAAAGCAATGAGGTTGTAGCCAAAGGCCCAAGTCAGGTTTTGACGCACTTTTGCCATGGTGCGGCGAGCCAACAACAGGGCTTCCGGCAAACCCTCCAGGCGATCCCCAAGCAACACCAGATCAGCGGAATCCTGAGCAATCTGGGTGCCGGTACCCACAGCGATACCAAGATCTGCTGCCGCCAGGGCTGGGGCATCATTAATGCCATCGCCAACCATTGCCAACAGTCCAGCCTTGCGAAGACGTTGCAAGCGCTCCAGCTTCTGATCAGGCAACAACTGCCAGCCCAGTTGATGGGGTTGAAAACCCAACTGCTCCCCCAGGCGTTCCACCGCCTGACGTCTATCACCACTAAGCATGGCCAGAGTCATCCCCTGCTCTCGTAATCGATCCAACGCAACAGACACATCAGGTCGAAGCCGATCATCAATGGTCACAAGCCCCAAAGGCTCTTCCCCCAGAGCCACGGCTACCACCGATTGCCCCTGAAGAGACGACTGCTCAACATCAGCCTGAAGTTCAGCTGTCCAATGAACCCCTTCAGCCTGAAGCCATTCCGGTGTGCCGACTCGCACCGTTGCTTCTACACCTTCAAGCTCACCGGCCAGGCCGGAGCCTGGATAGGTACGGGTTGCCAAAGTGGGCAATAGCGTAAGCCGATACCGTTGAGCCTCTTGCAAAACAGCATGGGCCAAGGGATGGCGACTGTTCTGCTCAAGACTTGCAGCTAGCTGCAACAATTGATCAGGTTTTTTTGTGCCAACAATCCCCGCCACCAAAGGGCGGCCAAGGGTAAGAGTGCCAGTTTTGTCGAAGACAACCTGCCTCAGCGAGGCTGCCATTTCAATCACATCCCCACCGCGAAATAACCACCCCCGGCGGGCAGCCTGACCAGAAGCCACCGTGATCACTGTGGGCGTTGCCAATCCCAATGCACAGGGACAGGCCACGACTAGAACAGCGATGGCGAGCTGTAAAGCCAATCCTAAGGAGGTTTCAGCGACGCCTCCAAGCGGGACATGGTGACCATATCCATGCACCAACCCCTGACCCGAAGCGTGCAAGACCTGTGGCCAAAGACGTGCACCCAGTTGCCACCAAAACAGAAAAGTCAACAGTGCCAGGCTGACAACGCCGTAGCAAAAGCGACCTGCAACCCGATCAGCCAGGCCTTGAATAGGAGCCTTACGCGCCTGGGCCTGTTCCACCAAACTAATGATTCTTGCCAGAGCTGTCTCAGCTCCCACATGTCGCACCTCTAGCAACAAGGTGGCTTCAAGATTGAGGCTGCCTGAAGTCAGCTCCATTCCTGGAGCTGCCTCCAACGGCAATGGCTCACCAGTAATGCTGGACACGTCGACAGCGGAATGTCCCTCCAGCACCATGCCATCAACAGGAATGCGATCCCCTGCCAACAACTGAACCCTCTCCCCAGGCCTGAGAGCACCGACTCTTACCTCACGGATAGTCCCATCACCTGCCAGCAACCTGGCAGTATCTGGCTGCAATTGAGCCAGCTGTTGGAGGGCCCGCCCAGTGCGGAAACGAGCACGCTCCTCAAGGAACCTTCCCAGCAAGACAAAGCCGAGCAACATCACGGGTTCATTGAAGAAGCAAGGCCAACCCACCTGAGGCCAAAGCAGAGCAACCAGGCTCGCCAGATAGGCACTGCTAACGCCCAATCCCACCAAGGTGTCCATGGTGGGGGTTAAGGCAAGAGCCGCCCGCGCTCCGCCAACAAGAATCGGCCGACCAGGGCCCAACAAAGCCACCGTGGCCAATCCGGCATGGAAGGGCAAGGCCCCTACAATCACCAGCTCCAGATGTCCACCGGCAGCAAGGTGGCCAAGAACCGACAGCAGCAGCAGCACCAAGGCCACCATTAACTGACGCCACTGACTCCACCAAGCCCCGAGGGAATCACGCGTTGAAGGCGTCAGCTGTTCTAATGAGCCCGTATTTCTTGGCTGAGCAGAGAAACCGCGAGCTGCCAGAGCAGCAAGGATCGGCTCAAGAGACTGGCCTGGATCGTTGAGATCCAGCCAAGCAGTGCGGGCTACCAAGTTGACACTGGCACGAGCAACACTGGGCTGCTCAAGCAAAATACGCTCTACCGATTGAACGCAGCCGCCGCATTTCATCCCCTCGATATCGAGTGCGACGGATGGATGAGCCAATGGACGGTCGTTGCGGCTCACGGATCGGTGAAATGTTCCCGCACGCTAATGACAATCGTTACGGATAGCCCATCCCATAACAGCAGCCCAAAGATCTCACCAGAAACTCAAAACAGTCTTTTCAGAATAAGGCGAGGATAATGGTGTGATTCCTT
Organism: Prochlorococcus sp. MIT 1306; assembly: GCF_047304515.1. Lineage (NCBI taxonomy): Bacteria > Bacillati > Cyanobacteriota > Cyanophyceae > Synechococcales > Prochlorococcaceae > Prochlorococcus > Prochlorococcus sp. MIT 1306. Next base: position 1,995,027 of record NZ_CP138959.1, read on the forward strand.
TATTCAAGCCGTGCCACGCACCCAAAACAAAGACAACTTCATTGACAAGACCTTCACGGTGATGGCCGATCTAATCGTGAAGATGATGCCAATCAACGATAAGGCCAAAAGAGCCTATGTGTATTACCGCGATGGCCTATCAGCCCAGAACGCAGGCGACTATGCAGAGGCACTGGAAAACTATGAAGAGAGTCTGAAGCTTGAGGAAAGCCCCTTCGACCGCAGTGAAACCCTCAAGAACATGGCAATCATCTATATGAGCAATGGGGACGAGGACCTCGCTCTTGATACCTATCAGAGGGCCCTTGACCAAAACTCAAATCAGCCCTCCTGCCTAAAGAACATGGGCTTGATTTACGAAAAACGCGGCCGCACAGCGCAAGAAGCTGGTCTGCAAGACGAAGCTGATCAATTGTTCGACAGAGCTGCAGACGTATGGAGCCAAGCGGTAAGGCTCTATCCCGGCGGCTACCTAGATATTGAGAACTGGCTGAAGACAACAGGCCGAAGCAACATAGACGTCTACTTCTAAAGCGAAAACATCATTCAGCAGCCATCATCAGCTGGATTCACACCGAGGGCCATCACCAAAGCCTCAGTAACACTCGCAGCCTCAAGTAGTTCCAACTCCAGCTCCTCGCCGATAGGTCCTAGCCCACTGCCCTGCGGCACTACGGCACGATGAAAACCTAAGCGAACTGCTTCCTTAAGACGCTGCCCAAGCTGCCCCACTGGCCGCAATTGCCCCCCTAAGCCCAACTCCCCAAGCAAAACTGTGCCTTTTGGCAGCATGAGATCCCGATAACTGGAAACAACGGCAGCGGCGACACCCAAATCAGCAGCAGGCTCTTCGACTTCTAATCCGCCAGCAACAGCCAGATAACAGTCATAGCGTGACAATGGCAAGCCCATGTGCTTCTCCAATACGGCCAGAATTTGGTGCAAGCGGTTGGTGCCTAATCCTGTAGCGGTCCGGCGTGGACTGGCATAGCTGGTTACACCCACCAAAGCCTGCAGATCCACCACCAATGAACGGGTCCCTTCAAAGGCCACGATGGTGGCCACCCCAGAGGCAGACTCACCTTTGAGAAAGAGTTCGCTGGGGTTCCCTACTTCAGCTAGGCCCTTCCCCTGCATCTCAAACACCCCCAGCTCATGGGTGGCTCCAAAGCGGTTTTTTACAGCCCTCAGAAGGCGATGACTGGCAAATCGATCGCCCTCAAAAGTGAGTACTGCATCGACCAAATGCTCAAGCACCTTGGGGCCCGCCAGCATCCCCTCCTTGGTGACATGGCCCACCAAAACCAAGGCTGTGTCCTGACGCTTAGCCAAACGCTGTAAAGCTGCTGCACACTCGCGCACCTGAGCGACAGAGCCAGGCGCACTGGAAAGGGACCCATCATGCAAAGCCTGAATGCTGTCGATAATCGCCACCGCAGGCCGCAGTGCTTCCAATTCCTGAAGCACCAATTCCAAGTCCGTTTCCGCCAAAAGCTGCAGGTCCGACGCAACCCCCTCAAGGCGCAGCCAACGCAACTTCACCTGCTGGGCAGACTCCTCAGCACTCACGTAAAGCACAGAGTGTTGCAGTGCCATAGCCGTGGCGCTCTGCAACAGCAGCGTGCTCTTGCCAATCCCAGGATCACCTCCAACCAACACCATTGATCCAGGCACCAGCCCGCCTCCCAGGACTCGATCCAATTCGTCGTAGCCACTGGCAAGACGGCGAACGGGTTGATCCCCGAGAGAAGCCATCGCCATCGAGCGCCTCGCCGCTGGTTCCACGGCCGGATCAAAACTGTTACTAGGGCGGCGACCATCGGTTGAATGAGCGACCTGTTCGACCAAGGAATTCCAAGTCCCGCAACTGGCGCAGCGACCAAAAAACTGGCTGGTCTTAGCACCACAGCTCTGACAGACGTAGACGGAAGCAGTGCGCACTTGCTAAGATAGGTAAAGAAAGTTGGCTTTAAATGAACCAAAAGGCCGGTAAGCCTTAACAGCTCTTATCTAAGATTCATTGATTGCAGCCGCCAAAGAAAAGCAATGACGGCCACCAGCCCATCTAAAGAGACGATCCTCGTGGTCGACGATGAGGCCAGCATTCGTCGGATCCTCGAAACCCGCCTCTCGATGATCGGCTATCAAGTAGTCACTGCATGTGACGGCAACGAAGCTCTCGATATCTTCCACAACTGTGAGCCTGATCTTGTTGTGCTCGACGTGATGATGCCAAAGCTTGATGGCTATGGCGTTTGTCAAGAGCTTCGCAAAGAATCGGATGTCCCGATCGTGATGCTCACGGCCCTTGGAGATGTCGCTGACAGAATCACGGGGCTTGAGCTGGGTGCAGACGACTACGTCGTCAAACCCTTCAGCCCCAAGGAACTTGAAGCGCGCATACGATGCGTGCTTCGGCGAGTCGAGAAAGAGCACGTTGCCGGCATCCCTAACTCAGGGGTGATTCAAGTGGCTGAACTAAGAGTCGACACCAACAAGCGACAGGTGTTCCGAGGAGATGAGCGGATTCGCCTTACCGGTATGGAATTCAGCCTGCTTGAGCTACTGGTCAGCCGCTCAGGGGAGCCTTTCAGCCGCGGCGAAATCCTCAAGGAGGTATGGGGTTATACACCTGAACGACATGTAGATACCAGGGTCGTGGATGTTCATATTTCACGTCTTCGCTCCAAACTCGAAGACGATCCCGCCAATCCCGAGCTGATCCTCACCGCTCGAGGTACCGGCTACCTGTTCCAGCGCATCATCGACTCCCTTGCCCCCGAAGGACTCTGATCCCTCCACGGCCTCCGGGCCCCGGAGCAAGACCACCCGCCCCAGAGCCATTAGGCGTCTGGTGATCTGGTATCGCCGCAATGCAGCCGTTACCAGCCTGGTAGGAAGTGCCACGAACTCAGCTTCCGCCGCTGGAAACGTAGCCGGAACAGTTGTTTCCAGTGCTGGATCCGTCGTGTCGAATGCTGGATCAATGGCAGGAAGCATGCTTCAGCCACTCGTTTTTGATCCCCTGCGGCGACTACAAAGCAGCGAAAACAACGCAGAAGCGGAGGACATCAAAAATAGCGATCGGCTCTGGGTTGCCGTCGATGGCATGGGTGGAGACCAGGCTCCTGGCCCCATTCTTGATGGTTGTCTAAAAGCGATTGAAAGACTTCCCCTACGCATCAAGTTCGTCGGAGAGACCGAAAAAGTGCTAGGCGCTGTCCAAACCATGGGTCTCACCGAACTCTTCAACCAAGCCACAGCCGCTGGTCATCTGGAGCTTGTCGCAAGCGGTCCCTCTGTGGGCATGGATGAAGAGGCCACTGTGGTGCGCCGCAAACGCGACGCCAGCATCAACCTGACCATGGACCTGGTCAAAAAGGGCGAAGCTCTAGCAATGTATTCAGCTGGAAATTCCGGAGCCATGATGGCCTCAGCCATCTTCCGACTGGGGCGTCTAGCAGGGATAGACCGTCCCGCTATAGGTGCTCTATTCCCAACAAAAGATCCAACACAACCAGTGCTAGTGCTGGATGTGGGCGCCAACATGGATTGCAAGCCCATCTACCTCCACCAATTTGCCCTACTTGGCAATATCTATTCCCGCGATGTTCTCCAGGTGGCTCGACCACGCATCGGGCTTCTGAATATTGGCGAAGAGGAGTGCAAGGGCAACGATCTAGCCATTCGCACTCATGAGCTACTCAGCAAAGAGCATCGGCTTCAATTCGCGGGCAACTGCGAAGGACGAGATGTTCTTTCAGGGGCTTTCGACGTGGTGGTATGCGATGGCTTCACAGGCAATGTGCTCCTCAAATTCCTGGAGTCTGTCGGCAGCGTGCTGCTTGATGTATTGCGAGCCGAACTGCCCCGAGGCAGACGCGGCAAGGTGGGTTCTGCGTTCCTACGCAGCAACCTCAAGCGAATTAAGAAACGCCTCGACCATGCAGAACATGGTGGGGCACTATTGCTGGGTGTGAATGGCATCTGTGTGATCGGCCATGGCAGCAGCAAGGCGCTATCGGTGGTCAGTGCACTACGACTAGCCCACTCCGCAGCGAGCCATGGTGTCATGGACGATTTAGCCGAACTGCAAAAGGCACCTGTTGAAAGCGCCTAAAGGCGCTTTGCCGAAACGCTGTGATTGACTGACGCCACCTTGGACCACTTGCCCCTTGGCTGAAACGTCCACAATCGGTAGCGGAGTAGCTCTGGTGGGCTGCGGCAGTGCCACACCATCCCAACGGATTAGCAACGACCAACTCGGCCAAAGGGTTGACACCAGCGATGCATGGATCCGTAGCCGCACTGGAATCAGTGCCCGACGTGTTATTGGACCGGATGAAACGCTCACAGGCCTAAGCCATCAAGCTGCAGCCAACGCCCTAACAATGGCTGGCTGGGAACCCGAAAGTGTTGATCTGATCATCCTGGCCACATCAACCCCTGATGATCTCTTTGGTTCAGCCCCGCAACTGCAAGCCAGTTTGGGAGCTCGCCAAGCCGTGGCTTTTGATCTCACAGCCGCTTGTAGTGGTTTTCTATTCGCCCTGATCACTGCCGCCCAGTTCCTTCGCACTGGTGCGATGCGGCGAGCACTCGTGATCGGTGCGGACCAACTAAGCCGCTGGGTCGACTGGGACGATCGTCGCAGTTGTGTGCTGTTTGGCGATGGAGCCGGCGCTGTTGCTCTGGAAGCAACGAGTGCTGCTCAGAACGGGCTGCTGGGCTTTCAGTTGAAATCTGACGGCAGCCGCGGCGACTGCCTCAACCTGCCGCAAGTTCAACACTATCTATCCCTGGTAGCGGGCAATAGCCATCAGCAAGGCGGTTTTAAGCCAATTCAGATGAAGGGACAGGAGGTCTACAAATTCGCTGTCCGAGAAGTACCTGCCATCCTCCAAACCCTTCTCAAAGCCACCAACACAGCCCCGGAGTCACTGGACTGGCTCCTGCTTCATCAAGCCAATCAACGCATCCTCGACGCTGTAGGGGATCGCTTCGCCATTCCGCAGGCCAAGGTGCTCAGCAACCTGGCTGAGTACGGCAACACATCGGCAGCCACCATCCCACTCATGCTTGATGAAGCCGTACAAGACGGGAGAATTAAACCTGGTCAACTGATCGCAAGCAGCGGTTTTGGAGCTGGTCTCAGTTGGGGTGCAGCGTTAGTCCGCTGGCAAGGGCCCATCTAGGCTCCCGCTAAATCGCTATGGCGTTCTGATGTCGATTGCTTGGGTGTTCCCTGGTCAGGGCTCACAAAAGCTGGGCATGGCTGACCCGATCATCAGCTTGCCCGATGCCGAAGAGCGCTTTGCCCTCGCCTCTCGACTAATGGGACGGGATCTCCTTGCGATTTGCCGTGGTAGCGACCAAACCAATCATGACCCGGCCGACCTCAATGACACCCGCAATACCCAACCGGCACTTTTTGTCATTGAATCATTACTGGTGGATGAACTGCGCAGGCAGGGTCGTGAGGCATCGCTAATCGCAGGGCACAGCCTGGGTGAACTTGTAGCCCTCTACGCGGCTGAGGTTTTTGACGTAAACACCGCCCTGCTGCTGCTGCGACGCCGCTCAGAACTGATGGCCTCAGCCGGTGGTGGGGCCATGACAGCCATATTGGGCTTTGACCGCACACAGCTAGAAGCTCTGGTAGCAGACACAGAAGGAGTCGTGATCGCCAATGACAACAGTGCTGCCCAGGTGGTGTTATCCGGCACCCCAGAGGCTGTTAGCAAGGTCAGCAGCCAGCTGACCTGCAAGCGAGCGATTCCGTTGCCAGTCTCGGGAGCCTTCCATTCGCCTTTCATGGCCACAGCGGCCACAGAATTTGCAGCTGAACTGGATCAAGTGACTTTCAAAGACGCCCGTGTCCCCGTTCTCTGCAATGCCGATCCAATCCCAACCTGCGATGCCAACTTGCTGAAGCAACGGCTAAAAGATCAGATGACAACAGGCGTCCGTTGGCGCGAAACGATGGATACCATGGCCAGCCAAGGGGTCAACACAGTGGTCGAAATCGGACCTGGCAATGTGCTCAGTGGTCTCGTCAAGCGATCTCTTCCAGGAGTTGCAACCATCCAGCTGAGCTGTGCTGCAGACCTGGGGAATTGAACTTTGACCCAAGCCAATCCCCTATTGAGCTCAAGCATGCCGGTGCTAATGACACCGCAGCCAAGTCTCACCTATCGACTCGTGAGCTATCTACTGGTGTTTCCCATCTTCCGGGGTCTATTTAGGGGATGCACCTTTGGCAACGAAAATGTTCCACGTCAAGGTGCTGTTGTGGTCGTCGCCAACCACGGTTCTCACCTCGACCCGCCCCTTCTTGGCCATGCTCTTGGGCGGCCTGTGGCCTTCATGGCCAAAGCAGAACTTTTCCGGATCCCCCTCTTAGGAGCAATCATCCGTGCCTGTGGTGCTTACCCGGTGAAACGTGGCGCCAGTGACAGGGAAGCCATTCGCATGGCAACTGCCCGCCTGGACGAAGGCTGGGCCATAGGGGTCTTCCTTGATGGCACTCGCCAAGCCAACGGCCGCGTCAATGCCCCCATGCCTGGAGCCGCACTGCTAGCGGCTCGCAGCGATGCGCCCCTACTTCCAGTAGCGATCATCAATAGCCACCGTGCCCTTGGCAAAAGTGGACAATTACCCCGACTCATACCAATACAACTGCGGATCGGCGAACCGATCCCCCCACCTTCCAGCCGTCGTAAACACGACTTGGAAGCCACCAGCGCAGAACTCCAAAAAAGAATCAATGCGCTGCTGGATCAAGGACTTTTGAGTTCGGCAGAAGAGCGTCTTCGCCGCCAGCGCTGAGTGCCTCTGGCCAGCGCCGCTGTGCCCAATCCTTAAGATCGCGACCTGTAGCCACCCAAGCCCAAGCCCTTACCCAATCGCTGATCCGCTTGCGCACCCCCTCCTCCCGACATTGATTAGCGCAAGAGACAGAGATGCCTGTCAAGCGGATCCCTCGGCTACCAGCCACAACATGACCCACGGCCATGGAACGGGGCAAATGATCCTCACTAGTCACCAGTAAGACATGCTGGATGCCCTTTAACCGCAGTTCATCCACAAGAGACGTGAAGTTACTCAGGGTGTCCTTAGCGCGGTAGTCGAGCTGAACCTGACTCGGAGGAATCCCCACCTCACGAACCAACCACTGGGCATATTCCAGGTTGCTACCACCACTAACAACCAAAGGCAAATTCAAATCCCTCGCTAATCGGATGCCAAGATGCTCACGATCAACATCACCTCCGAGTACCAAGATCAACTGAGGAGGCTTTCCATTCGTTAGCGCCTGCCGATAAGGACGCAAAGGTCCGGCAGCAATCAACCAGAACAAGAGGCCTCCTACAACAATCGGCCCAGGACGACACCAACTCCTCAAGGCGAGACCACCACCGGAGATGTGGGATAAATAGGAAGCACATCAGTCCAGGCGACCTCCTGGCCCAAACTGTGCGCCGTGGCGCAGAGCTCAAGTAAATGCTCCACATCCTTAGCCACATCATCTTGGGCATCAAGGGCAGGGAAGGCCTTGAAATCCTCTGCTAACAAATGGGGCGGTTCCAACTCCACAACAACCTTTGCAGCGCCAACTTCTGCAGCCATTTGCAACTGATAACGGCCGGCCACAGTTCCTCGCCGGGGCAGGGGTTTCACGATCCAAAATGGCTGCTCCATTTGCTCATCGCTTAACGCAACCGCCAACCGAGGAGCCATCAAAGCAAAACTGCTCACCCCATCGAGGGAACAACCAAGCTGCTGGGCCAGAGTTCTTGCCATCACGACGGTTAAACGAGTCCCGGTAAATCCGCCAGGACCGATGGCCACGGCCAAGCGAGCCAAATGAGGCCAAGAGGCTGCTGGCAAAAGCTCCTCTACACAATTGAGCAAACTATTTGAGAGCCCGCGGCCCAGTGGGAAAGTTGCAGTACGCCGACTGGTCTTGGGATCGCGGCAATCTTGAACAGCTACACCAAGCGTTTCTGAAGAACTGTGGAGTGCCAAAAGCAAAAAAGCCTGATCTTCATCCAAGGATGAACCGGTCTGACAGCTCATCGAGGCAGCTCCTGACCAGGGCACAATCGCTTCCAGCGCCCATGATCTAAAAGAAAACTACCGCAGTCCCGTACATCCCATTCCACGCCTGTCACTCCTTCAGGCAAATCAATCAAACTGATATGGATGCGTGGGTTCTGAGGCTCCAGATCCGGTGCCGCATTGAGATGGGCAACCCCGTGCTGCCGCTCCACCGCGTGATAGGCCTGGCAACGATCAACCCAGCGGCAGTCGACACAAATACACATGCCCTCCCTTCGCTCTTCTGCACCCATTCTGGAGGGTGATCCCACCATCCGGGTCCAGGCCCTTTGGGAACAATTACATCCTGATCACTGGCCACTATCGATTCAAGAACTGCCTGCTGGAACGGTCCTAGTAGGAGGAGCCGTTCGTGATGGCCTGCTTGGCCGACTCCAGAAGCAACCAGATCTCGACTTCATTGTGCCAAGCAAGGCTCTAGAGATCACCCGCAGTCTGGCCAAGACGCTGGGAGGCACATGTGTGGTGCTGGACGCAGAAAGGGACATGGCGCGATTGGTGATCAAAGGCTGGACCATCGACATCGCCACCCAAGAGGGATCCAACCTTAAAGAGGACCTTTGGCGGCGGGACTTCCGTCTCAACGCCATTGCCCTCACCCTCGAGGCCACCCCTCAGCTCGTGGACCCAACGGGAGGGCTGAGTGATCTGGAGCAAAAAAAACTTGTTGCGGTACGTGAGCAAAACCTGCTCGACGATCCCCTGAGGTTGCTGCGCGGTCTGCGACTGATAGCCGAACTGCAGCTCAGCTTGGAAAAGCAAACCTTGGCGTGGATCAATTGCCACCACAGACTTCTGCCCCAAGCAGCTCCTGAACGAATTCAGGCAGAACTACAACGGATCGTGACTGCGCCTTGGGCCGATGACGTGCTGCCGCTGCTGCTGCGCACTGGCCTACTGGATTGTTGGCAAAACACCATTGAAAGAATCAGCCGACCAGCGCCATGTTTAAAGGTTGCCAAATCCCTCAAACCTGAAGAGCAAGCCGTTGCGCTTCCCTTGGCTCGTCTCACTCATCTGCTCAGCAATGAGGGGCTGAGCGCATTGCGCTTCAGCCGACGACAATGTCAACGCTGCCAACTCCTTCGTTACTGGGAAGAACGCAACGACGGTATGGCGTTTGCAAGCCTCAGCGAATTGGATCGGCTGCAATTGCACCTCGATCTAGAAACAGACCTTCCAGCCCTCATCCTGCAGCTCCCGCAAATCAGCCAGATGCAGTGGCTAGAGCGTTGGCGGACCGCCGATGATCCTCTGTTCCACCCCTCACCTCCTGTGGACGGCTATGCACTGCAAAAGACCCTCAAACTCCCAAAAGGTCAAGCTCTAGGTGAGCTGCTTCGCCATCTCTGCAAAGAAAAAGCCTTTGGTCGGGTACAGAATCGAAAGCAAGCTTTTAAGGCAGCAACTTACTGGTGGGAACAAAAACAAACCTTGCTGTGATTAACTGCACTGGCAATAAGGACATCGATCGGCCTGATCCACATCCTTTTCTCATTCCCCTCTCTTTTTCATGAGCGTTCGCCTTTACATCGGCAACCTGCCGCAAACTTTTGAAAGCAAAGAGCTGGAAACGCAGCTGGCCAGCGTTGGAGATGGGATTCGCTTCAAGGCAGTTCTCGACCGAGAAACCGGAGGTTGTCGTGGATTCGGCTTCGCCAATGTCAATGATGAGAAAATTGCCAATGCGGTAATTGAACAGTTCAACGGCCGAGAGTTCAACGGAAACAACTTGCGGGTTGAGCGTTCTGAACGCCGCAATACAAACGAAGGATCCGGTGGTGGTTCACGCCGCAACGGTACAAATTCAAGCGGCAATGCCCCAGGATCAGCCAGAAAATCGGCCAACAAAGTTGTACACAGTGATGCGCCTGCTGAAGAAGCACCCGACCCACGCTGGGCTGGAGAACTTTCCAAACTGAAGGATCTCCTCGCCAATCAAAAGACAACTGTTTGAACTGAAGCTTTAATCCTCTTTCAAAATCTGTTTATCCAGCCTCAGCGTGCTTGAGCCATCAGATATGAAAGAGGAAGATCAACCAACTTCATCCAGCGACTCACATAAGCCCGATTATTAAACACGTCATAGTCCAAGCGTTCGATGGAATCGAGGATCCCTCTATAAAGCCGCAATGAAGCCCATACTGGCCAACGAGCATCTTGAGAGAGCCAGCGCACTCCAGCTTCTGAGCGAGCAAACCACTCGCGAGCACGCTCCAATTGGAAAGCCATCAAATCCTTCCAAGCACTATTCAAACGTCCAGCCATCAAATCAGCTTCTGAATAACCAAATCGGTCGAGATCTTCCTGGGGAATGTAAATACGGCCACGGCCACGGTCCTCTCCTACATCACGAAGAATGTTGGTTAGTTGATTGGCAATTCCCAGAGCAATAGCAGCATCTGATGTCTCTGGAGAAGAACTCCAAGGGGCTGTTGTGTATGCAGGGTCAAGACCCATGACGTGCTGGGTCATCAAACCCACAGTGCCTGCCACTCGATAGCAATAGAGCTCTAACTGCTGAAAGGTGGCGTATCGATGCTGATTCAGATCCATGCGCTGCCCCTCAATCATGTCCAGATAAGGCTGTATGGACTGAGGGAAACGTTCAAGAGTGTCTGCCATGACCGCATCCAGGCCATCCACCACCTGGCCAGCGAACATGGCCCGAGTGCGTTCTTCCCATTGATCCAGCCGATTCGCTAATTCTGAAACAGGACGCGTCTGAGCCTCTGCGCTATCCATCAGCTCATCAGTTCGCCGACACCACACATAGATGGCCCAAATCGCTCTGCGTTTGATCGAAGGAAGCAACATGGTGCCGAGATAGAAGGTTTTCGCCCACTGAGCTGTTTCCTTCCGACAAGCCTCATAAGCCTCATCAAGACTCAAGCAAGCCTGAGTACTGATAATCGACGAATCCTGCGCTATCTGAGTCATTCTTCAGGCCTGGAGAGGCTTGCTAACAGACTGGGGCGTGGATAACTTCTCCCCACAGCTATCCACGGCGTTTGCACACAACTTGCCACTGAGCACCGCACCCTCCATCGACGCCAGGTATCGCTGCATTGTGAAGTCACCAGCGAGAAAAAAGTTGGCAATCGGAGTCTCCTGGCTCGGGCGAAGCTTCTGACACCCAGGGGTGGTCTTATAAACCGAAAGGGGTGTCTTGATGACCTTGTACTTGCGCAGTTTGGCCTGTTTTTCGCCTGTGAAGTGCATCGGGAAAAGCTTCTTGAGCTCAGCCAATGTGGCTTCGATGATGTCGTCATCGCTACGGCCGATCCAATCTTTGGCTGGAGCAAAGACCAGTTCCAACATAGAGCGATCTGGATCTGCGTACTCCTTGCAGGTAATGCTCATATCGGCGTAGACACTCAAAAGAGGGGAACGACTGAAGAGCAGGTGATCGATATCCGTGAGCTTGCGGTCGAACCAGAGATGAATGTTGATCACTGGAACACCGCGCAATCCGTCGAGTTTGCGAAACACCTCCATCTGCTTCCAAGGGTCCGGCAAAAGCAATTTGAGCGGATCCACAGGAAGAGCACTGACATAAGCATCGGCTTGAACATGCCTAGATTCACTCCCCGGCTCACCTCCGATCAAAAAGCTCTCCACACTGCTGTCTTCACTGAGCTTGATCTCCCGCAAAGGGCTGTTGAGATAAACCTCGCCACCATGAGACTGAATATGCTCCACCATCGGTTGACAAAGCCGCTCAGGAGGGGCGCCATCAAGGAAGGCCATCTTGGAACCATTCTTTTCCTGAAGAAATCGATTGAGCGCCGTGAGGATGACAGTGGCTGAAATCTCATCAGGGTCAATAAAGTTCAATGCCTTACTCATGGCGATGAAAACCTCCTCATTCACCCGCTCAGGGATGTTGTGGATCCTCAGCCATTCAGTCCAAGAATATTGATCACACTCCTCCACGTAATCCTGACCTCGCAACATTGCCGGTACGAGACCCAAGCCGAAGGCAACCTTCTCTGGCCAGCTGAGCAGATCGTTATTACCTAAAATGGCAGCCACTCCATTGAATGGAGCTGGAAGATCAGGAAAGTCAAAGCGGCTATACGTTCCAGGCTCCTCAAGCTGGTTGAAGATCATCGAGTGACTTTTCCACTGCAAACGCTCCTCGATGCCCAATTCGTGGAACAACTGGAGCATATTTGGATAAGCCCCAAAAAAGATATGTAAACCAGTCTCATACCAGTCACCATCCTCATCCTTCCAAGCCGCAACTTTGCCCCCAAGCACATCGCGGGACTCATAAACAACTGGAATATGTCCCGCATCAACTAGATATTTGGCACATGAGAGTCCAGCCAGACCTGCTCCTGCGATGGCAACGCGCATGCTTCTCACGACAAGTAAACATCAACCCTAAAAGGAGCCCTGCCCCATTCTCTTCCTAGAGTCCCTTCACTTGCTCTAGCGGGCCCCATTGCGGGACCGGTCCATGCCATGAACGAGACCCTATTGAAGTGCACGACCCGTCACGTCAGGATCTTCACGGCCAGGGTTGAAAACAATGATCTCGTTCCAGACCCCGACCAGCTCACGCTTGATCTCGATCCTGACAACGAGTTTCTTTGGACAGAATCCGTCACAAAAGAGATCCAGCAACGCTTCGCAGAGTTGGTTGCCTCGCATGCCGGAGGCGAACTTAGCGATTACAACCTGCGCAAAATTGGCTCAGAACTCGAAGGAACAATCCGCAAGCTGCTTCAGGCTGGAAAATTAAGCTACAACCCAGAGTGCCGCGTGCTGAATTACTCCATGGGGCTACCGCGTACCCCTGAGCTGTTGTGAATCGCTCCCGTTACAACCGCCAATCACCTCCTGAGAGCTATGGCCAAGAGGGAGGTCGCGGGGACCGCTACTCGCGCCGCAACCGCTATGAAAGGGATGACTCCAGCTATGACCGTTCCCCTTCAAGTCGTTCTGGCCCTCCCACCCCACCAGGAGGCAATGGAATCCGCTTGAGTACAGCCAGCCTGGCTGTACTCGCAGGGGTTCTGATCGTTGGGATCGGGATCGGCAGTGCTGTCACTAGCACCACTGGGGGCGATCAAGGCAATATTGCTAGCGGTCAGCAGCTGGATATGGCTGTACCAGATCCTGAATTCTGCCGGCAATGGGGAGCCAGTGCCCTCGTCATTGACGTTGAGATGTACACCACACTCAACCCTTCCAGCAGTTTCGTCACCCAGCCCAGCCTGCAGCCTGGCTGTGTCATTCGTAGGGAAAACTGGACGGTGCTGGAAAAACAAGGTGCGGTCACCAATAACCAGGTGAGAGAGTGCAAGCAACGCATGAACACCTTTGCCTACATCGGTTCAATCCGCGATAAACCAATCGTCCGCTGCGTCTACCAAACCGATATCAAAGAGAATAAATTTATTACTAAAGGAGTTGCTGACGATTCCGTGGGGGTAACACCGGAAGCGGATCAATTCTGAGTCGACTCTTAACCATTGCCATCTGCAAGAACGGCCCTGTTCTGACGAATGGGGCTGTCGGCACTAGCAAACACTGGCAGCACATCCCGCCTAAATGCTTCTGCTGCGCGTGAACAGTAACGCGCAGGATGGCTGATCAACTTCAGCTGACGACGCACCTGCAGATCAACCACCAACGGTTTGTGCACTGTGCCGGCGGTTAGTTCACGTTCAATCGATACCACAGGCAAAAAGGCTGCCCCAAGACCAGATTGAACTGCATTCTTGATCGCCTCAAGAGAATTGAGCTCCATCTCTATCCGCAAGCGCTGCACATCCAAGCCAGATCGAGCTAGGAGCTGGTCCAGCATCTTGCGAGTGGTGGACTGGGAATCAAGACTGATAAAACCCAAGCGATAGAGATCTTCCTTGGTGAGTTCAACAAGCCTCGACAAAGGATGTTTCACCGGAAGAACCAGGGCCAGTTCATCGCTGGCGTAAGGCACAACCTGAAGAAGTTCGTTGAGCTCCGATGGCAGCTCGCCTCCAATGATCGCTAGATCAATTTGACCATTGGCAATGCTCCAGCCGGTGCGTCGGGTGCTGTGCACTTGCAATTGCACGGCTACGTCCGGATACTTTTGGCGAAAGAAGCCAATCATGCGCGGCATCAAATAGGTGCCAGTCGTCTGGCTAGCCCCAATCACTAACGATCCACCTTTGAGGTCATGCAGATCATCAAGGGCTCGGCAGGCTTCCTGACACTGACTAAGAATCCGCTCGCAGTAGCTCAACAGAAGTCGGCCCGCTTCGGTTAGCTGAGCCTTGCGGCCCCCACGATCAAACAAGGAGACCTCTAACTGCTTCTCCAGGTTCTGAATCTGCAGGCTCACCGCCGGCTGAGTGACGTAAAGGCTATCGGCTGCTTTCTTAAAGCTGCCCTCACTCACGATTGCGTGGAGGATGCGCAACTGATCGAGTGTGAAAGGCAGATCGGCCATGGAGGACCTGCCAACCCGGCAGCAACAACGGAAAAACTGTAAGCGGAAAAGCCTGGACGCCAGAATCGATAATCATTGCCACTGCCGCTTGGCACAATTGTCATCCACTGGGCTCCATCACAGCACCCTTGTGATGCTTGGTCTGTTGTTTCTCTTCGCTGTGATCCACAGCGGCGGAGCCGCCCTACGTAGCCATGCCGAAACCAAGATCGGGGCTAGGGCATGGCGATTGATTTTTGCCGCAACAAGCATTCCCTCCGCTGTGGTGGTGATCGGTTACTTCCTCGCACATCGCTACGACGGGGTGCGGCTCTGGAATCTGCAAGGGGTGCCAGGCATGGTGCCAATGATCTGGGCCCTCACCGCCATCAGTTTCCTCTTCCTCTACCCAGCCACCTACAACCTGCTGGAAATCCCAGCCTTGCTCAAGCCGAAAGTCCGGCTTTATGCCACGGGGATCATCCGCATCAGTAGACATCCCCAAGCCATTGGCCAAATCCTCTGGTGTTTCTCCCATGCACTCTGGATTGGCAGCAGCTTCATGCTGGTGACTTGTTTAGGCCTGATCGGCCATCACTTATTTGCTGTATGGCATGGCGACCGCAGATTACGAGCCCGCTTCGGCGATGCTTTTGAGGAACTGCGTCAAAACACCTCCGTAATCCCCTTCAAGGCGGTGCTCGATGGACGACAACAATTGCTATGGCAAGAAGCTTTGAAGCCTTCCCAGCTCGGCATCGCTATCGCCGTGGGAGTGTTCTGGTATGCCCATCGCTTCATCTCCATCGGCAGCGCGGCCTTCCTCTCCTCCAAGCTGGAAGGCCTGCTGAGCTGAATTGCCTACACTCCCATGATCCTGCCTGGACCGGATGACCTCGGCCGCCGACCTCGCCTGGTTAATCCCGGTGTTCCCCCTACTCGGAGCGATCGCCACAGGCCTGGGACTAATCAGTTTCAACCGCACCATTAACCGCCTACGTAAGCCGGTAGCTGTGCTGCTGCTCACCTCTCTAGGTGCTGCCGCCGTCTTGAGCTATGCAGTCCTCGCCGAGCAGCTGACCGGTGCTGCACCTGTAGAACATCTCTTCGTCTGGGCCAGCGCCGGCAGTTTCATTCTGCCAATGGGTTATGTGATTGATCCCCTTGGAGCCGTGATGCTTGCCCTGGTCACCACCATCGCTCTGCTGGTGATGATCTACTCCCATGGCTACATGGCCCACGACAAGGGCTACGTGCGTTTCTTTACCTATCTAGCCCTATTCAGCAGCTCGATGCTGGGCTTGATCATCAGCCCAAACCTTCTCGAAATCTACGTGTTTTGGGAGCTGGTAGGGATGTGCTCCTATCTCCTGGTGGGCTTCTGGTACGACCGAGATGGTGCCGCCCATGCAGCTCAAAAGGCTTTTGTCGTCAACCGTGTGGGGGATTTTGGCTTGCTCCTGGGCATTCTCGGACTCTTCTGGGCAACGGGCAGTTTTGATTTCCATGGCATCGCCAATGGCTTGTCAGATGCCATCGCGAGCGGAGCCGTTCCAGGCTGGGCGGCATTGACCTTATGTCTGTTGGTGTTCATGGGGCCGATGGCCAAGTCAGCTCAATTCCCCCTTCATGTTTGGCTTCCCGATGCCATGGAAGGGCCCACACCAATTTCTGCTCTCATCCATGCGGCAACCATGGTGGCAGCCGGTGTCTTCCTCGTTGCCAGGCTCGAACCTCTCTACAGCCAGTTCCCCATGGTGGGTTTGGTGATCGCCGTGATCGGCACGATCACCTGTTTTCTGGGAGCGTCCATCGCGCTCACCCAAATGGACCTCAAGAAGGGACTGGCTTACAGCACAGTGTCTCAACTTGGATACATGATGCTGGCGATGGGCTGCGGCGCTCCCGTAGCAGGAATGTTCCACCTGGTGACCCATGCCTTTTTCAAGGCCATGCTTTTCCTTGGCTCAGGTTCAGTGATCCACGCCATGGAAGACGTTGTTGGTCACGAACCCATCCTGGCCCAAGACATGCGACTGATGGGCGGCCTGCGCCAAAAAATGCCGATCACCGCCATCACCTTCCTGATCGGCTGCATTGCCATCAGCGGTATTCCCCCTCTAGCAGGCTTCTGGAGCAAAGACGAAATTCTGGGACAAGCATTCACGACCTTTCCATTGCTCTGGGTTGTGGGTTTTCTGACAGCAGGGATGACAGCCTTCTACATGTTCCGCCTCTACTTCCTCACATTTGAAGGGCCATTCCGCGGAGACGACAAAAACCTACAAACAAAACTGCTTGCTGCAGCGGGCAAAGCCAGTGAAGACGAGCATCCTCATCAAGGCGGTGTACTGCATGAGTCGCCCTGGTCCATGACTCTGCCATTAGCACTCTTGGCAGTGCCCTCGATGCTGATTGGTCTAATCGGCACCCCCTGGAACAGCCGCTTTGCAGGCCTGCTCAACCCAGAGGAGGCTCTTGAAATGGCCGCAACATTCAACTGGAGTGAATTCCTGCCACTGGCAGGAGCTTCAGTGGCGATCTCAACAGCAGGCATCAGCTTGGCTGTCTTGGCTTATGCACTGCACCGCCTCAATCTCGAAGAACTATTTGCCAAGCGCTTCCCTGTCATCAATACCTTCCTGGCCAACAAGTGGTATTTGGATGACATCAATGAAAAGATCTTCGTACGCGGCAGCCGCAAACTGGCTCGTGAAGTGCTTGAAGTGGATGCCAAGGTCGTTGACGGCGTGGTGAATCTCACCGGCCTACTCACGCTTGGAAGTGGCGAAGGTCTTAAGTACTTTGAAACAGGCCGCGCTCAGTTTTACGCCCTGATCGTTTTCGGTGGTGTCATCGCCTTGGTAGTTCTATTCGGCGTCCTAGGCAGTCCTGTGAGCTGATAAACCAAATTGTGTGTTAACGCCTATCGAAGCAGTGTCAGAACGCCAAGCATTTCTACACTCCGACCAGTGCTGAAAAGGCCTGTCCGTGCTGGAGTTTGCCATAAGCGCACCCTTGGACACAGGTGCCGAGCTGCTGAGCGATCAAGTGAGCGCTAACTTCCCCTGGCTGAGCCTCTCAATTCTGTTCCCGATTGTGGGGGCCTTTCTGGTGCCGTTCATCCCTGATGAAGGGGAGGGTAAGCAGGTTCGTTGGTTTGCACTCGGCATCGCCCTGGTGACCTTTGTGATCACCGTGGCTGCCTACCTATACGGCTATGACCCCAGTCTGAGCGGCTTACAACTATCCGAACGGGTGAGCTGGCTACCTGATCTGGGCCTCACCTGGGCTGTCGGAGCAGATGGCATCTCGATGCCACTCATTCTGCTCACCAGTTTCATCACAGCACTGGCGGTGCTGGCAGCCTGGCCAGTGACGTTCAAACCCAAGCTGTTCTTTTTCCTGATCCTGGCAATGGATGGCGGCCAGATCGCAGTTTTTGCCGTTCAAGACATGCTGCTGTTCTTCCTGGCTTGGGAACTGGAATTGTTGCCGGTCTACCTGCTGCTAGCGATCTGGGGTGGCAAAAAAAGGCAATATGCAGCCACAAAATTCATCATTTATACCGCTGGCAGTTCGCTGTTCATTCTGCTGGTGGCCCTAGCCATGGGGTTCTTCGGCGGAGGCACACCCAACTTCGAATACACCAACCTCGCCCAACAAAGCTTTGGGACAGGTTTCCAGTTGCTCTGTTACGCCGGACTGCTGATTGCCTTCGGCGTCAAGCTGCCAATTGTGCCTCTACACACCTGGCTACCAGACGCCCATGGAGAAGCAACGGCGCCAGTTCACATGCTGCTTGCAGGAATCCTGCTGAAGATGGGCGGCTATGCCTTGATGCGTTTTAACGCTCAACTGCTACCTGAAGCCCATGCCCAGTTCGCCCCACTTCTCATCGTGCTTGGGGTGGTCAACATCATCTATGCCGCTCTCACCTCCTTCGCCCAGCGCAACCTCAAACGCAAGATCGCCTATAGCTCAATTAGCCACATGGGCTTTGTACTGATCGGCATTGGCAGCTTCAGCGCCCTAGGAACGAGTGGCGCCATGCTGCAGATGATCAGTCATGGTCTAATCGGCGCCAGTCTGTTCTTCCTTGTAGGAGCCACCTACGACCGCACCCACACCTTGCAACTTGATGAGATGGGAGGAGTGGGTCAAAAGATGCGAATCATGTTCGCCCTATGGACTGTCTGTGCACTCGCCTCCCTCGCTCTGCCTGGCATGAGTGGTTTCGTGTCTGAATTAATGGTGTTCGTGGGCTTTGCTACCGATGAGGCCTACACGCTGACTTTCCGGATTGTGATTGCGGGGCTTGCGGCAATCGGCGTCATCCTTACCCCCATCTATCTACTCTCAATGCTGAGAGAAATCTTCTTCGGCAAAGAGAATGACCAACTGGTCTCCCATACCAACCTGGTTGATGCGGAACCAAGAGAGGTCTACATCATTAGCTGCTTACTCGTGCCGATCATCGGCATTGGCCTCTACCCCCGACTCATGACCGATAGCTATACCGCATCCATCCAAGAATTAGTAAAGCGAGATGAGCTAGCCCTGCAACGCATCAAAAAACCCTCAGCATTGATGATTCGAAACACCACCATGACGCCTGCGGTGGTCTCATCCCCAAGGCTGCCGATCAGTCAAACGCGATCGGAGCAGCTCACTAGGAAATAAGAGACTTCAGCCTTTCTTTGCACAGCAACCCACCCTGAAGTCTGCAGCAGTAATGATTAGCGAGTTGCTGTTTTAAGGGATTCGCCAGATCAATTTCATCTTGATCTTGTGCCTCGAACTCAACAAAGCAATTCACAATGCCATCGAGCCCTTTTGGATGTTATTGCAGGTCTAAGGGCTAGCAATAGATATTTCTTCTCTGCCGGGAGTGGCTGATCTAGAACCATGCCAAGCAATCCCTACCTCAGCCTCTAAGGCACCAACTCAACCGGCCAAGACCAAGCAAGACGATCAAACTTTGAGACAAAAGCTGACTAGGAACCACCTCATCAGCTTCCTGCTAACACAATTCATATAACCCTTTAAAAGCATGATGATCTATGGATTCCCCCTAGCGCGCGCCTAACAAGATCGATAACTTATTTCAAGCGTGATCTTTACCTTGCAAGATGATGGACTGAACAGGGGGGCTGATTCAGGCGCTCGCCTTGCAATCCGCCTGCTGCAAGATGCCGCAGAGCGAGGTGAATTAGATCCCTGGGATGTCGATGTGATCGCCGTGGTTGATGGTTTCCTCGATCAACTTCGCCAGCGGATTGAGGTGCCCCGGCAAGTGGCCGCACAAGTTCAACGGCAAGGCGGCAGTTATGAACAGGATTTAGCAGACAGCAGCGAAGCCTTTTTAGCCGCATCAGTCCTGGTTGGTCTTAAAGCAGAGGTTCTCGAAGCCCAAACCTTTCCGCCGGAACCTCTGTTTGAAGAAGGCTTTGAAGCAGAGCTGGGAGAGCAAGGCTGGCTAGATCCAAGTTTTGCGCTGCCCAGGCGCCCAGAGCGCCACCTCTTACGTCGTCCGGCAGCACCACCACCCCTCCGCAGGCCAGTGACCCTTGGCGAGCTCATCGAGCAACTGGAATCCATCGCCGAGCAACTCGAATCCGACGAACTGCAACAGCGACGCCGCAAACGCAATAAACGTTTTAGCGAGCGTGAGGCCATTGCCCAAGTCACCGCTCTGGCGCACCGGGAAAAACTTCCTGAAACGACTGCAGCCTTAGGAGTTTTCCTCAACGATTGGGAGCAGGCCCTGCACTGGGTTGATTTCGAGCAGTTGGTTGGTCAGTGGGAACAGGTCTCAACAGCAGACCTGGACACGGATCGGGTGGGCGTGTTCTGGGCTCTGTTATTTCTATGCTCACAGGGGAAAGTGGAGCTGGCACAGGAAGGATCCCTCTATGCCCCCCTACGACTGAAGCGACTGCTGGCCCCAGGAACCATTGCTCAGCTCCCGCTTACCAGCCTTAACGTGCCAGCTGCCACTCCGGCCGAGGTCGTGAATGCCGCTTGAATGGAGGTCTATGTTGTTTAAACGAGCTGAGGCCTAACAACGCCAATGAAGGCGATGATTTTGGCGGCCGGCAAAGGGACGCGCGTCCAGCCGATCACCCACGTGATCCCCAAGCCGATGATTCCCATCCTTCAGAAACCCGTGATGGAGTTTCTGCTCGAACTGCTGAAGGAGCACGGATTCAAAGAAGTGATGGTGAATGTGTCTCACCTAGCTGAGGAAATTGAAAACTACTTCCGAGATGGCCAGCGCTTTGGCGTAGAAATCGCCTACAGCTTCGAGGGACGCATCGAAGAGGGAGAACTGATTGGTGATGCCCTTGGTTCCGCTGGCGGCCTCAAAAAAATCCAGGATTTTCAACAGTTCTTTGATGACACCTTTGTGGTGCTCTGTGGTGACGCCCTCATTGATCTCGACCTCTCAGAAGCCGTAAAACGCCATCGTGCCAAAGGGGCTCTGGCGAGCTTGGTGACCAAACGAGTCCCCAAAGATCAAGTCAGCAGCTATGGCGTTGTGGTTACAGACGAGAATGATTGTGTTCAGGCATTCCAAGAGAAACCCTCCACTGATGCAGCGCTGAGCGACACAATCAACACAGGCATCTATCTCTTTGAACCAGAGATTTTCGAGCACATTCCTTCCGACCAACCCTTCGATATCGGCTCTGACCTATTTCCCAAGCTGGTGGAGATGGGCTTACCTTTCTTCGCCCTACCAATGGATTTCGAATGGGTGGACATTGGCAAGGTTCCTGATTATTGGAGGGCCATTCGCAGCGTGCTGCAAGGAGAGGTTCGCCAAGTAGGCATCCCTGGTAAGGAAGTCCGTCCTGGGATCTACACAGGCTTGAACGTTGCCGCGAACTGGGACAAGATCAATGTGCAAGGGCCAATTTATGTGGGTGGCATGACCCGCATCGAAGATGGAGCAACAATTATTGGGCCATCAATGATCGGCCCTAGCTGTTGCATCTGCGAAGGGGCAACCGTGGACAACTCGATCATCTTTGACTATTCCCGTATTGGAGCTGGTGTGCAGCTGGTGGAAAAGCTGGTGTTTGGCCGTTACTGCGTTGGCAAAAATGGCGATCACTTTGACCTTCAAGAAGCAGCCCTTGATTGGCTGATCACCGATGCAAGGCGCCAAGACCTTGTGGAACCATCTCCTCAGCAGAAGGCCATGGCCGAACTCCTTGGCACAGACCTCACATCGGCACCAAGCTGATTCCAGCCTGATCAAGAATCTCGGGGATGCGCTCTTCTGCTTTCACGGCCATCAGATGGACGCCCTGGGTAAGAGACAAGTAACTCCTGACCTGCTCAGCAGCAATAGCGATCCCCTCAGCCATTGGATCAGATGCTTGCTCCAGCCGAACCACAAGTGATTCAGGAATGCATGCTCCAGGCACAACCCTATTAATGAAGCTTGCATTACGAGCTGATTTCAGCAAAAACACCCCAGCAAGCACAGGCAACCCAAGGGGATTGGCCACCTCATTGCAAAAGTGTTCAAGCACAGCGGGTTTCATCACCATCTGAGTCTGAAGAAAGCGAGCGCCGGCCTCCTTCTTTCGTTCGAGGCGACGACGCAGACCACTCAAGCTCTTGCAATTGGGATCAGCAGCGGCCCCAGCAAACAAAGCAGTCGCTCCATCAGGGAGTAATCCCGAAACAGGGTCCTCCGCACGGTTGAAGGCAGCGACCTGATGCAGCAATTTCACCGACTCGTAGTCATGAACAGGTCTCGCCTCAGGTTGATCACCGACCCGGACAGGATCACCTGTAAGGCAAAGCAAGTTGCGAATACCCAGGGCATGAGCGCCAAGTAAATCGGATTGAAGGGCGATCCGATTGCGATCACGGCAAGCGAGCTGCAAAATCGGTTCAAGACCCTCATCTAACAGCAACCTGCAGAGAGCAAGACTGCTCATCCGCATCACTGCACGGCTGCCATCAGTCACATTGATGGCATGAACAAAACCTTTCAAACCTTGAGCCATCGTCAAGGAATGAACAGGATCTGCACCACGAGGAGGCATGACCTCAGCAGTTATCGTCACCGCTCCGGCCTCGATGGAGCGCTGCAAGGCTGAACTCAAATCACTATGTCCTTCACTCACTCACCAACTATGAGGGATCGCTTGCCCAAAGTCTGCGTAAGATGACCGGAGATCATGAATGGGGAGGAAATGGCCACAGGCAAAATCCCCAGTTCCGTTCATATCTCGCTCTCTTCAAGGGAAATGGAAATCATTGACCTTGTCGCCGACGGGCTAACCAACCAAGAAATCGCTGAACAGCTAACCATCAGCAAGCGAACTGTCGACAATCATGTCAGCAACATGTTCACCAAAACAGGCTCAAAAAATCGTGTAGCCCTTCTGAACTGGGCCATGGATCACGGCAAGATCTGCCGCGATGGTTTCAATTGCTGCTCCTTGCCAGACGACTCCGACTCTGACTCCTAAACCCAAGCACAGCGGGCTCTGGAATGGGCATCAAAGAACATCCGTCGGACTCGAGATCAAACAACTCCACATAGGCCATACAAGCCTCACGATCCCGGCATGTAAAGCGAAGGATGCCATCGGTATCGTACAAACCAAACACAAGTTGCCTTCCCGCAGCATCTGCTGCCCGTACAACCAGCTCACTCGATCGGAACTGTTAAGAGATTATAAAGGCCCTTGGGGCGCTTTGGTCAAGCCAGGCCGTAATCTCGGCGCCTCTGATCGGACCATTGCTGAATAGGGGCGCGTGCCAAAGCGGCATTGTTCCACTCAGATGCACCAGTCACCTCCTGCCAACACCACGCGGGAATCTCTAGCCGATCCTCCGCAGAGACAAGTTCCACCTCCGCTAGCACAAGAGGAGCATTCGCTCCTTCAAAGCAATCGACCACCCAATCACCACCTTTAAGGCTTAGTTCATAACGTGTCTTGATCAGACGATCAGGCGCCAAACCCCAGAGAGCCTCTGCATCGACTAGAGGGATCCGATATTCGAACTCATGGCGAGCAATACCCTCAGCAGGAGCCTTGAGGGTGAGCCAAGCCTGCTCCATCGCCATGATTCTCATCCTGACAGTGAACCCTTGAGGAGACCCGGCCAAGTAACCCTGACGCAAAGGCAAGGCCGGTCCTGCCAAAGATCGCCACTCTTCTCCCACCACCAAAAACCTCCGTTCGATCTCGAGGCCCATGAGCTTCAGCTGGGAGATGGTTGATTGTTGAGCAGACTTCCCGCCCAATGCAGCTTGTGCGTGAGAGTTCTGTAATAAGAGGGGCTCTGTTCAAGAACCACCATCAATGCATGGTGCCGAGCCCTCTGAACAACACAACACTCGCCTGGTTCAAGCAGGGCACCACTCGCCCCATCTTTCCAGAGCTTCACCCGGCGAGTGTTTTCTCCCAGAAGCCCAATCACGAGCCGTGAAGCTGGAGGCACGATGACGGGACGACTAGAGAGACTCATCGGACAAATTGGACTCACGATGATCGCATCAATGCCAGGATGAAGAATCGGTCCTCCGGACGCCATCGAGTAGCCGGTAGACCCTGTGGGTGTCGCCAAGATCAAACCATCGCCACGGTAATGATCCACCACCTCACCATCGATCTCAAGTTCTAGGGTGCAGGTAGGCGACACATCATCGCGATAAGGACGCATATAAAAATCATTCAGGGCCCAGTGCGGTGGCTTAGTCCCATTCAAATCCTGGAGCGAAGCAGTAGGTCGAGCAGTTCGTTCAGCAGGGGAGCGGCTGTCCACTGCAGCCTGCAACATCATCCTGCGCTCCAAAGCAAAGTTGTCCTGCAACAATCTCTGCCATAGCTGACCGCCATCAAGCAGACAGCGTTCATGCGTCAGAAAACCTAGATGCCCTCCGACGTTGAAACTAAGGATTGGCACATCATGAACGGCAAGATGACGGGCCGCACCGAGCACCGTGCCATCGCCCCCAAGCACAACAGCCAAATCAGGCAGGCCGGCTTCTGAGGCCAATAAATCGGGGAAAGGGTTGGCCGTCACTCCACTCATGGCCATCACCACTTTCACTCCAAGCGCTTGGAGCTCGTCAACACAACAACAGGCTTCACGATGCGCAGAATGACTTCCCGCCCGATAGATCACCCAGACCAAATCGAGACGCATGCTTGGGTCTCCTTACCAGCGCAGCAGATTGAAGCGCTCCATATCCACAGTGACGCGATTGCGATACAAGGAAAGGAGGATCGCAAGACCCACAGCTGCCTCTGCAGCAGCAACAGTAATCACAAACACAGCAAAGACCTGACCGCGGATCAGATCACCATCAATATATGAAGAGAATGCCATCAGATTGATATTCACCGCATTGAGCATCAGCTCAATGCTCATCAAAACCCGAACAGCATTACGGCTATTGATCAGCCCCCACACGCCGATACAGAAAAGCATCGCAGCAAGCAAGAGATAGGCCTGAAGAGGAACAAGACCGGAGGAGGACTCGAGCATGGGATCAATCAGGGAAAAAAAGCAAAGTGTCCTGAACTGATCAGGGCGTGGACTTATCGACAAGCAACGGGGTTCGAGCCTTCTCGATCAGACCCTGATTGACAGCATCACCTGTACCAACATCAGTCTCCAGAACATCTCTGCGGGCCAACACAATTGCACCGATCATGGCCATCAGTAAAAGCACAGACGCCAGCTCAAAAGGCAAAAGGTAGTCAGTAAATAAGTGTTCACCAATTCGCTCAGTAGCCCCTACTCCAATCGCTGCGGGGCCTGGCACTGCCCAAGGTGTGGTGATCACCACACGAAAGAAAAGAACAAACAACCCTGCACAGACTCCACCAGAGAGCAGCCTTCGAATAGGCAATCCCTCGATCGGCTTCAAATCTTCGCGCTTGTTGACCAGCATGATCGCGAAGAGAATCAGCACGTTGACTGCACCCACATAAACCAGCACCTGTGCTGCTGCAACAAAACTGGCATTGAGGAGCAGATAGAGACCAGCCACAGCCATAAATACGCCACCAAGCAAAAAGGCGGAGTAGACGATATTGCCCAGCAAGACGACACCAAGACTGCCGAGAACCACCACGGCGCCTAGTACCAGGAAACAGATTAATTCTGTGGAAGTAGCAATCGTCATCCGCTGGGCTGATCTTGATCAGGAGCATCCTGCAACGATTCTCCCCCATCCCCTTGAGGAGAATCTTGTTGCAAGCTCAGACTCTTGAGCACCTCTGCCGGGAGCTGTCCGGCACGAGGTTGATTGGCAGGGACATCATGGGGATCCATCACCCCTTTAGGCAGATAGGCCAGCTCACGTAAAGGCTGCACAGATGGATCTGTCGTCACACTGGTTGGCAAACGACCCAATGCAACATTGTCGTAGTTGAGGCTATGCCGATCGTACGCAGCCAGCTCATATTCCTCCGTCATCGATAGGCAATTGGTAGGGCAGTACTCCACACAGTTGCCACAGAAGATGCAGACACCGAAATCAATGGAATAATTGCGCAGCTCCTTTTTCTTGGTCTCCTTATTCATCACCCAGTCCACAACAGGCAGGTTGATGGGACAAACCCTGACGCAAACCTCACAAGCAATGCATTTATCAAACTCGTAGTGGATACGACCGCGATAACGCTCTGAGGGGATGAGCTTCTCGTATGGATACTGCACCGTGATCGGACGCCGGCGCAGGTGATCGAATGTGACCGCAAGGCCCTGGATCAGATAGTTCGCTGCATCCGCAGCGTCGCGGGTGTAGTCAGCAACTTTTTTGAGGAACCCGAACATGCGAAAGGAACCTCTAAGAGGCCCACTAGGAGCATTCCAGAAATCCTACAAGCTTTTTAGCCAGGATAAGTAAAAGTGCTTAGCCTTCCCAGAACGAGATCCAGCGCCTTCAAGCGCTTTGGCTGCATCAACCGCCAAAGGCAACAGGGAAAGCCAACTTAAGAGCAGCGGTGATCAGCAGATTTCCAAGCGCGATCGGCAAAAGAAACTTCCAGCCCAAATCAAGCAATTGATCAATGCGTACGCGTGGAGTAGTCCAGCGCAACAAGATGGCTAAGAACACCAGCAGATAAGCCTTCAGCACTGTCATCACAATGCCAACGGAGCCAGTGATCACCTGCACCAAGGGAGCATCAACCGACTGACCAAGCCAACCAGCCAGCCATTCCACCGGGATGGGGAAGCCCCATCCCCCTAGGTAGAGCACTGCGACCAACAAGGACGAAAGCACAAGGTTGATGTAACTACCGAGATAAAACAGGGCAAACTTCATCCCTGCGTACTCGGTCTGATAACCCGCCACCAGCTCTTCCTCCGCTTCAGGGAGATCGAAAGGAAGTCGTTCGCACTCGGCCAGCGCACAGATCCAAAAGATCAAAAAGCCCACAGGCTGCCGCCACACATTCCAGCTCAACAAGCCAGCACCATTTTGTTGGGCAACAATGTCGACAGTGCTGAGCGAATTGCTCATCATCACCACTGCCAGAACAGCCAAGGCAAGAGGGATTTCGTAACTGATCGATTGAGCTGCAGCCCTCAGCCCACCCAAGAGTGAGTACTTGTTATTGGAGGCATAGCCACTCATCAATAGGCCAATGGGCTGAATGCTGCTGAGGGAGATCCAGAGGAAAATCCCTATCCCCACATTGCTGATCAGCAGATTTTGACCAAAAGGCACGATCAGCCAGGAAAGGATCACAGGCACAAGCACCAGGACCGGACCAAGAGTGAACAGCAGGCCATCCGCCCTGACAGGGATCACGTCTTCCTTCACCAGCAACTTCAAGCCATCGGCCATCGGCTGCAACACGCCGAGAGCTCCTGCGTATTCCGGTCCGATCCGCTGCTGAACTGCCGCCGAAATCTTCCGCTCCAGCCACACGGTGACCAAAACGCCCACCATCGCCGCGGTCAACACCAACAGCATCGGCAGCGGCAGCCAAATGAGATGGGCCATCTGAGGGGAAAGTCCCAGCCCTTGTAATGACTGACTAAAGCTCAACTCCAGATCAAGGCCAGAACTCACCAAGCCTGAGGTTGCAGTGGCAAAGGTGGTCACCATGGTGATGGCTGAGCTGGCTGCAACTTAGGCGCCCGTAGAAGAGACACGCTCATCACTAGGGATCCAAGTTCTGTTCTGAGCACCGGTGTAAATCTGCGAAGGCCTGAAAATCCGATTCGCGCCAAGTTGCTCTCGCCAATGAGCCAGCCAACCGGCCACCCGTGAGATGGCAAACACAGGAGTAAAAAGATCGCGAGGGATTCCAAGCTTGCGATACACAAGACCGGAATAGAAGTCCACATTCGGATAGATCCCTTTAGGGCCTAAACGGGTGGCAGCCGCCTGCTCCAACGCCTTGGCCACGTCGTACATCTCATCGGTGCCGAATCGGGCAAACAACTCCTCTGCAAGACCCTGAAGGATCACAGCGCGAGGATCCTTGACCCGATATTCCCGATGACCAAAGCCCATCACCTTGCGCTTAGAAGTGATGGCTTCATTGAGATAATCATCAGCATGCTCTGGGCTGCCGATCTCTTCGAGCATCGCCAAAACATCCTCATTGGCTCCACCATGAAGAGGTCCTGCAAGGGTGCCCACTGCGGAGGCCACCACTGCATAGGGATCAGTGAGCGTACTGGCGGTCACTCGAGCACTAAAAGTACTGGCATTAAGACTGTGTTCCGCATGCAGGATCAAGCAGCGATCAAGAACCCTTGCCGCCAAAGGGTCCGGTTCACGCTCGGTAAGCATGTAGAGGAAATTGGCTGAGTAGGCCAGGTCGTCACGAGGCTGAATGGGATCTTGCCCTTTGCGTATCAACTTGAAGGCCGCCACCATCGTGGGAATCTTGGCGATCAGCCTCACCACGGCGTCATAGACGTACTTCGGGTCATCGATGGCTCGACGGGAATAGAACAGCCCCAGGGATGCTGCACTCGACTGAAGTGCATCCATCGGGTGCCCCGAAGCTGGGAAGCACTTCATCATGTCGCGTACCCGGAAACTCACGCGACGGTGCATCTGCACCTCAGCTTCGAAATCACGAAGTTGCTGTGGGCTGGGCAGATCGCCCCAGATCAACAGATAGGTGGTTTCCAAAAAGCTGCTATGCGCTGAGAGCTCCGCAATTGGATAACCCCGATAAGCAAGCCGCCCCTGCAGTCCATCGATATCACAGATGGCGGATTGGGTTACTGGCACTCCCTCCAGCCCCGGACGAAAGCTGATGCCACTGCGATCGTGGCGAATCTCCCCAACCTGCTCCTGCCCCACCGCATCTCGACAACTGCTTGGCAACCTAAGCGGAACAGGGCAACAACACCGACGGCCTCAACAACACCTGCAGCGTTGCCCTACCAGCAGGGCTTCGTTTCTGCTGCGACCATCTGAGGTGAGCAAAACCAGCCTTCTTCAACACCAAGCAGCCCGTAGGGATTCCAAGCAACCTTGCTGCTAGATGGGTCAAATCATGTTCATGACCCACCAAAAGGCAGCGCCCAACCAATCCTTCAAGCAAAGGCCAAGGATCCCTGCCAGGAAGCAAGCAACTCTCGAATTCCACCCGCCCCGCCAGACCCGCCTGCTGCGCAAGTTCGGCCGTCTGAGCAGCACGCAGATAAGGACTACTCAGCAGACGATCAGCAGCAAAGCCAAGGCTTCGCAAGCGACGAGCGACCTCCATCGTGCGCAGAATTCCTTGCTCTGTAAGTGGGCGTAGCGAATCATCAACGCCATGGCAACGCTGCTCAGCGATGCCATGGCGCAATAAGAAAAGATCAACCGAGGTTGAGTCGGGCACGCATGCGAAGAGAAGAGCTTTGCTCATCTTGATCAGGCCCCACAGCCATGGCCAACCCCTGCACACTGGGCTGCAATGAGCCACCAGCAAGCGTTTGCATCAACGTCCAGGGACGCCAATGCTGAAGCTGCACGCGACCAGGACTTGCACCAAGAACCAGCTGTTGAGTAAGCGGACGATCATCTCGATTGAGATTGTTCAGCTGACGAAGACGAGGCTGCAACGCCTTGCCCTGCTTGCGCTGCTGCAGAGCCGCAAGGGTCTGCCCCCACCAGGCCTGGCCTGGCTCCTCGGCCAAAGCGACGCCCAACTGAGCCTCAAGCAAGTTCTTAGTGGAGCTTTGTTGACGTGCCAATCGCGTCCACACCTGCAGAGATTCGTCATCAGACGGCAAATCCGAACGAATAAAACCCTGCTCAGTCAGCGCATCATCCACCACCGAGACAGCTGGATGGTCCTGCTTGGTCGCAACCACCCAGCCTTCGGGCTGCTGAAGCCACAACAACGGTCCATCGTCCAAACCAGCAATCGTGGCAGCAGAAGACAGTTCATTTGACGTCAACTGCTGACGCAGTAAGGGGCCTAACCACTGCACCAGAGGATCCTGATCTGAGGGATCCAGTAATCGAGAAGGTGAACTCAGCAAAGCGAGTGCCTCCGCCTGACCACCAGCCGAGGCAGTGAGTTGAGCAAGTCCATCAGTTGATCCAGCCTCACTTGCAACAGCTTCCAGGGGTTGCTGGAAACGCAACAGCCCTTCCAGCGCCAAATCGGACCCTTCAGGCTTCAAGGCAGCTACCAAACCCAACAGATCCTCACGCTGGCTGAGCGGCTTAGGCAGGCCTAACCAAGAGTGAAGCGCGGCCGGCGAGGCAACCATCAGAGCCACACCATCCCCCAGCTGGCGCACAATCTCGACAAGCTCCTGATCGCCAAGTTGATGCTGATCAGACAACTGGGAAACATCAAGAGCCTGTTCCAATACCCCCCGGCCGGACGCAAGCAACAGCAGGTCATCGTCGATCAATGCTGTTGCCAAAGGCTGGGGATTGCGTCCGCTCAAAGCCCCTTTGCCACTAATCACTCCCATCCCCCGATAGCGGCTGATCTGCAGATCTGTGCCAGCCAAGCTGCGTGCTTGCCAAAAGCGCTGCAAAAACCGCCTCGCACCATCCTGATCTCGACTCTCTAGAACCAAAAGCCAACCCATGGATCCTTCTGACCCGTTGGGTTCCAACAGAGCCATGCTCACTTGCGGACCAAGCCAGTCGACCAACTCCGACTCAAAATCCAAACCAGCGAGTGCGAAAGCACCATCACGAATCTGCTGAGCACCATCGCGAGCCTTACGACGGTTGCGTGCCGGAGCTACAGCCTGGGCATAGGCCGGCACACGCACGGGATCCATCAACCAATGAACGGCAAGAGCAGCCTCTCGAGGCACAAACCTTGCAGCACGTGGCAACTCCAGTGGCTGATCAACCAAACGCAGAGGGTTTTGGCGGGCCATAGCCCATCCAAGCCCCGCCACCAATGAGAACAGGACAAACACCGTGGCCAGCACGGCAATCAAAAACGGGCGGGCCTTCATGGGCCGGCAATGGGACTCTTTAGATCATCTTTATCCATTAATCATCTGATCGTCTTGCGCCCAGTATGAAGCGCTCACAAAGGCAACATCAATGAGTCGATTGACAGGCCTGTTTGCGCAAGCCAACTGAATCGCGAACAGCAGCAAAATTTCCGCCACAAAATCTTGTCGAGCTGCACGACGAGAAACACGACAGCTGCAATCTGGGAAGAAGCATCGAGACTTGGTGATGCTGGATTGCAAGCAAACTGCGCCAACCCTGAGGCCGGCTTAGTGAGTTCGTGACAGAGCACAAAAGAAGGGCGCCCCCCCCCGTACCATCAAGATCCCGACGTCACCGCTTTGGAGTCGCTACCGGCACGACAACAGCAGGTGCTTCAAGCAACGGTGCACCACTACGTGGACACGATTGAGCCCGTCGGCAGCAAAACCCTGGTGCAACGCTTTGGCCTCAAAGCCAGCGCCGCAACGGTTCGTTCGGCAATGGGGGCCCTTGAACAGCGTGGCCTGCTCACCCAACCTCATACTTCGGCGGGAAGAGTTCCGAGCCCGCAGGGCTATCGCCACTATGTGGACTGCTTGCTGCCGCCTCCTGGATCGGCGGCGCAGCACCTGGAACGGGAACTGACAAACCTCAGTCTGCGCTGGGCAGCTCTCGATGACTTGATGTGGCAATTGGCCCGTCGCCTCACCGATTTCACCGGCCTGATGAGCTTGATTACCAGGCCAGCACGGCCTAAGCCAACGCTTCAAGCCGTACGCCTGGTGCGCAGTGGCGACCGGCTGCTGGTAATGCTGGTGGAAAGCTCCAACCAAGCCAGTCATCTCAATCTGCGGCTGCCCCATGAAGCGAGCAACGAACTCGAAGCCATCGAGGAGTGGATCCGCGATCAACTGGCCACAACGGGAAACGGCAGCCTCGACTGGTCGAGCCTGCCACCGCAGCTCAATCTGAGCGGATCTTTACTGCGAGAGGCGATTCACAGCCACAGCCAAGCCCAGACACCGGCTGAATCAGATGCAGTCTTCCACGGGATGTCAAGGCTGCTTGCGCAGCCAGAATTCAGCAGTAGCGCCAGCCTCCAACCTTTACTTGAACTGATGGATACACAACCAGCGGCAGTCGTACCCATAGGAGGCAAAGAACTAGGCGGAATTTGGATTGGCGCAGAACATCCACAGAGCGCACTCAATGCCTGCTCAGTTGTGCAAGCCGTCTATCGCAGTTCCGGAGAAGGTATCGGCCAAGTAGCACTGATTGGTCCAATGCGCATGGCATATGCCACCGCAAAGGCAGCCGTCCAGCGTGTTGCTCACCACCTCGACAGACTGTTGTCGTAAGACAATCACCAAATCCAACAAAACTGGCCGTCATGCAAGCAAATATGAAATCTGAGCCAAAGCATTCACATATCGGAACTACATAGCGAAGCATCGGCTAATGACGTGAGGGCAAAGCCAAAACAGCCCCCAGAGAAGGAATTCCAAGAAAAGAAATTTTGATTAATTCCAGCAAAAAACTGCAGAGATTAAATCCCAAACCGGAGGGGGGCTCAAAACTATTGATGTCAAGCAAAATAATTCAACAAGGCTTACGATAAAGTACGAACAAAATATGGCAACAATGTCAAGGCAACACTAAATATATTTGACAAAGACTTTGGACAATGCATGAATCACAAGATTTCACCAAGTGCAAGACAAAGCAGAGCAAAGTTCTATGTCAAATACAATCCACACAAGCAATCTTGCACGAGCGTTCCTGCATCAACAACTTTTACCCTGGATGAATTAAGCACAAGAAATCATTCCAACTTCCTTGCAAGACCAGAGGTATAAACATAAAAAAATTAGGCCAATCACACGAAGCGAAGGTCATCAATAATGCAGAAAGTCTTCCCCCTATTGATAGCAGAAAAAGTACACATCTGCCTGCAATCTCCTTGTTAGACTATAAGTTGGGATGAAGTGCTTGCCAGCATGCTCCTCAAGACTTGAGAAAGAAGAGTTTACTTTGCAAAGGCTTGCAATATCAAGAAATACTAGTGATGTGAATTCAATAATTGTTTTGTGATCAGAGCCGCCTAAAGGTATAGCTATACCTATATAGCCTATCCTTAATTGCTGATCAATGGCAAGAAGTGTTTGCCCTGAAATAGGTTGAATATACTTCAGACTGCTGCCTGCCGAATGATTGTTGTAATTGATGTACCTGGCAGGGAAAATACTAACTATTGAATCAGAGCCACTTTGATACTCTACTAGGATATGTAACTGATTAGGATGAATCTCCCTATCGGCAAGTAATGCATATACATCTAGAGGTGAAAGAATCTGTATTGAAGAATTCTGGATTGCTACAGACGAGCACCAACCTTTTTGAGATATTGGTAAAGGCATATATATTCCTTCTTGTAGTAGTGAGAAATTTGCCGTTGAATTAAACGCTTCATTATGGTCAGGAGGGAGATGAAAGAATAATTGCGGAATACAATAGAATCTATTGTTGTGTGCCAATGTTAGCCACTCAGCTATTTGGCCATTAGCCATTTTGTTAGAAAAAATACCAGCTTGTGGATCATCTAATAGAAACGCCACATCCTCTACCCTACACTCATGTCCCAAAAAGTATTCTGAAGTATCTAGGGAATTAGCCTCGGACAAAGTAGATACAGATAAGTAGGATTGGATTCCAGTGATCCATTTATTTGGGGCGTCAATATCTCCATTGACGATGGTGCCATCTAAAATATTTGGGAAAAGAGAGTGTTGCCTATCTTGTGATTCCAAATCAGTCAGGACAATTGGAAAGCTTAATACGAGTCAAATAGCAAAAGCTATAAATTAGTGTGTTTTAATGTATATCATGAAACAAGGGCAAAGGGGGCAATAATTCTGAATACAGGGAAAAGAAAGCTATAAGTATTAAACAAAATAGTACCGCAGAGTATTTTGGCCCATATCGAACGACGATGACAGAAAGAAAACCTTGCTAAATCACGTAATACAAATCTCGGAGAATCAATTGGGTAGCTATATCAAGAGTCTCGTTAAGTAAATGCAATGCAAACAGGGGGAAGCAAAGGGCGAGCTGTTCGAGTATTAAATACAGCCTTCTGGATCAACTCTGTTTGCCTTCTGACTTGGACCTCAGTTGTATTGGGAAGTGGAAACAAGCTCTGTTTTCTTCTTAAGATTACGTTAATACTTTAGCTGGAGTGTAAATTAGTATTATTGAAAATTATGCTCTTACAGTCCTTCGGCGGTGCTAAATCTCACCAATATCGAAAGTACTTCTTAAATGCTCGCCTTATATCACTTCTGAGGCATTTTCCCAATCCTTAATATCTTACTGGGAGAATAGGGAAATTATTCAATTACACCAAAAGAAGGCTAGAGGAATTTATTTGTAAGCAAGTATCATAGAAAGAGATTGCATGGCAACATTCAGGATCGAAGGTCAACTTATCTGGAATGATAAAATTGAAGGTTTATATACAAAGATTTAACTTGGACAGATAAACTAGAAAATCCAATACTAACATATTCATTAGATAAATACACTCTCAAAAAAATGCAGGTAGAAATCATTCTCGAGGGCTGGGGGCCATTTACCATGCAATAGTACTCTCATTTCCTATATAGATAGATATGCTCAGACTGCTTGTAAGTCTATCACTATTAAGGTATAATATTGACCATGAATATACTCATTCAAGGTGAAAATACAACTTTACACATCAGCGAAATCAGTATGCATGAAATACTGGTATTCAGAGAAATTATATCTCCATGAGTTGCTAATCGATGAGATTGACTGTAGAACTGAAGATTACGTATTGCAATGGCTTAGATACAATACACGTCAAGTTTGCAATGATTTGCCCATAAATAATCTAAACATCCAAGTCAGTGATATTTTTTATTCCCATTACAAAAACTCTGTTGACGTTTTTGCCAATTGCATGATCTCCACTAATAAATATGCCAGGGAGAATAGCCAGCTACTTGGGATGGGTAAGGATTGGCAAAATGTTCTATTTTTAGGTGTTGATAATCATCGCTATACATCATTTTTTGATTGGTTAAAAGATGAAATTAATGGTGCAAAATATATTATACAGCCAAGCTCATTTGATCCGAAAACCCGTAGATATCACAAGCCTATACGTGGTTACACTATGGAAGAACTTCTTGATGAGATGCAAGAAATTCAAGCCGGTATATTGGTTACGGTGAATAATGATGACCTGTTCAAGTTTTCTGTAGAAAATGGCATTGATTTATATCTATTGATCCCATTCCTTGGACTAGAGTTAATCGTAATCAATAATGATCCTGGCGACCTAGAGTTACATGGCCATTTGCTACGTGCAGCGAATCACAAGAATTTTGGCATTACTAATATGGGTGTATTGTCTGAATATTGGGACAAAAAATACAAAAACCGTATGAAATATATAGGCATACCTCAAGATTACAGGAACAGAAAGATGGGAAAGCTTAGTGATGATTACAAAGTAATAGTTCTATCTCAAAGTCGGTGGGGAGCTACACAAGCTTTTAAAGTCCAGATTTCAGATATCCTAAATACCATGCAAAATCCATTAACTGAACTATCCCTCTGGTATTTATCTATCCATAGAATTCTACAGATTTCTGATACATCAGAACATATTAAAGCGCAGCAATTTAGAAACATGCATCTGATATTTTACTATGCTGCACAAGCACTTAAGCATGACATAGTTAATAATATTTGTACCGAGAGAAATGTCGAAATATATGGAGATGAGGGTTGGGAAAACGTTTGCCCTGGTTATTTCAAAGGGCATTTAAATAAGCAAGAGATGGCGACCTTGTTTTCCAAAAAAAACAACCTGTTTCTATTGCTCAACTTTGGATTTACATACCTTGACCATAGTGGGCCAATCTATGATATGGTCAAAGAAGGACTAAGTTGGATAAACGTCCCTGCTATTGTAAAAACACCAGAACTAGAAGGTCTATCAACTATAGAATACTCCAACTATAATGAGCTGAATACTTTAATTGAAAATGTTAGAGAGCCCTTCAATCAAGCTCATGAATCACTCTCAAGCCTGCATAATATCTACAAGCAAAGCACATTAAATATCATTAGCTTTCTCAAGAAAAGGGGGGCTTCAGATAATGGAATTGAAGTTGACAATGACCTATTCACTAAGTCATATGAACAGCATGGCAAATTGCTCGAGTCATCGATAAATGCCTATCTTGAATCTAATGAAGAAAGCCTTAGGCATTGCATCCAGAAATATTCGAAGTTACAGCTTTACATTCATAATGATGAATAGTTTAGTCTTTCATAAAAAAGTTCTGCCTATCGAGCCTATTTGGGAGGCTCCTTCTTGAATATCAGACCATTCGGCTATTATGTATATATGCTAAATTAATTCCAAAATGGCGGAGAGTTGAACTGCGCATAAGACCCAAGCGCTTTTCAATGAAGACATAACATTAGTTAGATCTCTATTCCAGATAATCAAAAGACTTCTGGCTTATTCTACAGTGATTTAACCTACATACACATGGCTAATATTAATCGGCCGGTGCTCATGTCCACCATTCACTTAATAAATTCAAGAGTGATCACCATTGAGCCAGACAAACCCTAAACGAGTTAATGCGCTGACAATGGACAACACAATGGTTATTGATGCTGTTGCTGCTGCCGTCTTACTGAGCGAAGTTCGCTTATACCAGGGCATTCAAGAAAAAGATGCTGTTCGCTCCCACGGCACTGGGAAGATAAGGCCTCAATGCCTGATTGATTTGGTGTACCTGTTCCTGAGAGTGCAGCTTGGTAACACCAGTTGAACTGAACAGCGTCTTTAAGATTGGTCTCCTTCACCCCGAGATCTGATGGTATGGCTTTTTCTTAAGCCGGAACAGGCTTAATGGGAGCGCTAAGTAAAGTCAAAGCAGCCATAACAGTTCACGATAAGTAGAGAAGAGCAGAGTGGAACACTGGGGTTAGACAATTAAAAGGTTTCTCAATATCTGGAATCTTTTTGGTGGATGACACTACGCCACACATCAACTTCAGCAAACGACCTCACCTGGCCAAAAACGATTGCCATGAGCTTGGGATCTACGCCTCAATCAGATAGCAATACAGGGCGTTCAATTTGTGTATTCTTAATTAGCACTAATCCAAAAGGGATTACAATCATGTACATCATCACACGTGCTGGCATTGTTTAAAAGCTGTACTGATCGGTCTACGCATTGATCGATAGTCAAATCGCAATCAGCCGGAAGGGGGGTAAATGAAAAAGTAAGTACATGACGTACTCCCTGTATGGGGGGCACCCCACGGTGGAATGTTCTGGAGGGGTAGAACAAAACCGCTTGACCTGGAGTATCAGGTGAAAAATTGTAATGCGGAGGGTCATAGGTCCCATTATCCAATGTAAATAGATTTGCCCAAGGTGAAACATACTGCTCGAATTTGTCACGCTGAAAAAGAAAACCCATATACCCCGTTCTCTTCGAGATTTGTCGGGACTGAGCTGCCTTGACAAAGCTTGTAGCACCTCTTTCTTCTTTCTGTGAATTCAAGTAGATCATTAATTTTGGGGTCCACGAATTAAAATGGTTGTCATAGTGCCAAATATCAGAGCGGGTCTTATCGTTTGATTTCTTCGAGGTAAAATCAAGATTCCATATCAAATGAGGAAAATTCGTTTGCGCTAATATTAACTCAAGCACCTTGCGCATAATCCCTGCTTCTACAATAGCTTGAATAAGCTCCAATGTTAAAGGCTTACCAGAAATAGAAAAAGTAGAGATTAGTTCATTGCAGGTATTACGATCTATTAGATCCTCCTCAATCTGGTAGCCATTTACATTAAGTCTGTTAGCAGGTTCGGCAAAATCCTTGCCGTCCTTAAATAAGGGTGGATAGAGATCATCGTTGAGAATCTTTACTACATCATGATATTTCGGCATTGACTTGGATCCTGATAGTTTCTGGTCCAACAGTGTCAGCCAAATGTCATGAGTCGCTGATGTTTGAACTTTGTCTAAGACAAGAGACTTACTACCGTGAGAGTAGATGTATTGGTCTTCCAAGGGGAACTGAAGCAAATTCCTATACGCATCTATAGCCAATAAATAGTCCCCCTTACTCCTAAATATTTTCCCTAGGCTTATATATGCCTGTTTAAAGTCAGGTTTTAATTGGACAATCTTTTTAAAACATTGGATGGCGTCTTCTGTATGTCCCTGACTTTGAAGAACAAGGCCATAGTTCATGAGGCAATCAAAATTGTGGGGATTAATGGTCAAGGCTTGCGACAAAACTTGCATGGCCTCTTCCTCCTCGTTATTTTCAATCAGTAGAGCGCCAAGGTTGCATGCTGCTTCATCATTAGAGGGATCCAAAGCCAATGTATTCCGATAATATTGAATTGCCTCTTCAGATTTACCCATATTCCTCATTACCACACCTAGAGAAAACCAGGCTGACGCAAGTGATTGGTTCCGCTTCAATGCTTCTTTTATGACTAACTCAGCTTTTTTGTATTGTTCAAGTCTATTCAGAATCCTACCTAGATTCAAAAAGGGAATGTAGCTGGAATTGTCTGCCTCAATGGAAGCCTCAATTAGAGTTACAGCCTGATGTAAATTTCCTCTGTCGTTATTTATGCAACCGAGGAGATGGAGAGAATTGGGTTCATCAGGAATAATTGCCAAAATTTCATTGAATAATGTTTCTGCAATATCTATTTCACGTGACTGATAGGCTTCTACAGCGGCTTGAAGCTTATGGAAAATGTCTTGTTGATTCATAACTTACTATGTTCAGTCAAATCTGTTTCACACAGAATAATATTTGATGACTCAATCCGCATTGATATGACTCGAATGTGTTATTATTTAATAACAACGCGAAGGTCCAAATGGACTATTGGTCATTTGATACCTATAGTTTTTATGATCATGATTACTCTCATCCTCCTTATATTGAAACACTTTCTCGCAGAGAGTACAAGATATATGGACCCTGGGCTTGTTTATTTTCAGAACATCTAGACCATCCTAGCCAGGCTAAAATCCGCATAATTGCCTTAGGAGGCTCTACAACATCGGCTATTCTTGAAAGCACATGGACTTATCA
Source organism: Prochlorococcus sp. MIT 1306 (assembly GCF_047304515.1). Lineage (NCBI taxonomy): Bacteria > Bacillati > Cyanobacteriota > Cyanophyceae > Synechococcales > Prochlorococcaceae > Prochlorococcus > Prochlorococcus sp. MIT 1306. The sequence continues at coordinate 2,034,173 of NZ_CP138959.1, forward strand.
TCTATACCACAGACTTACATCTCAACATGAAAGCATAGCCATCCTCAATGGTGGATGTGGAACATACAGCAGCTACGCTGAATACCTAAAGTTAAATAGGGACATATCAACCATAAGGCCCACTCATGTAATATCCTTAAGTGGTGTCAACGATTTAATCTTGCCAATACAGATAAGTAATGGTTTTGTAAGTTTACTCATTGAGCCACTTTTGCAAGGAGATCTCTTTAGCCGACTAAACAATGTCATCTTTCAAGGAGATCGAAGGGAAAGATGGATTGAGGAATCGAATCATATGAGTATTTTATGCAGTCATTATGACGCGTATTTTCGCCGCTTCCTTCAGCCATGTCTTGCTAGTCCACATAATCCTCTTGAGTCAATGTCTCCTAAGTTGATGGAGATGATCTCAGCAACTGCCCCAATACTTGGAGAAGGTTATCCCAAATTAGTACATGACTTCTATCAATCTCTACATAGTTCAACTTTGGGAGAATGTATTGAAGATATCTCTGACCTTCTACCCAATGATGAGTTTTTATGGGCCGATGCAAGACATCCAAGCGATGATGGATATAAGATCATCGCTGATGCTCTCTTTGCCTATTTGACTCCGCTACTTCAATGAAGCTTTCAATGCAATTCCCATACCGAAGGCATCTTGCCATCCTTTTTGTAATGCATTTCTTTAGACTTGGGAATCAGAATAATATAGTCAAAAGAAATCGTATTGTGAACACTGATTCGTCTGTCTTCAAGGATGGATATCAATATCCAATGGTATGAGTAATATCAAGCGCGCTCTACTTGGTATCTCATATGGGTTTCATGACTCTGCTGCTGCACTAGTAGGACATGATGGAAGAATTCATTTTGCTTCCTCTGAAGAACGATTCACCAGAACTAAGGGTGACCGAAGCTGGCCGCAAAACGCTATCAATAATATCATTGAATACGCTGAACATAACTCAATTCAAGTTAGCGGCTTATGTTACTATGAAGATCCTCTAAAAAGGCTCAGTTGGTCTATACGTAACTCCGTAGCATCTTCCTCTACTCTAAAAGAGAAACTTAAACGGATACTAAAATTCTCTCAGAATTACATTGATACAACTAATCAACTGCTGTCATTTATTGAATCCCTATCCCTTTCGCCTTCGCAGCTCTATATATCAGATCATCATATAAGTCACGCTGCCTCAGCCTTTGCTTTTAGCCCAAAACAATCAGGCCTAGTATTGATCCTTGACGCCTTTGGTCAAGATAAGTCCGGCTTTATAGGTTCCTTTGAGAATAATGGAACTCTTTCAATTCTAAAGTCTTTTTCAGTATGCCAGTCAGTAGGCCTTTTCTATTCAGCTATAACCTCAATATGTGGGTTCAAAATATTAAGTGGTGAATACAAGCTTATGGGCCTTGCCCCTTATGGAAAGCCACACTTTTATGAGAAGTTAAAAGAAATCTTTGGTCAGCCAACAAATACAGATTTTTCTACTTCCATTCTTGACCCTTTCGATACAAACCTTGTCTCGAAATCCCTTCTAGACGAACTTGGACTCCCATTACGTGTGCCAGAAAGTAATATTGAGCAACAATATCTTGATCTAGCGGCCTCTGCTCAAAAATATCTTGAGAAACTTGTAGTTAATATATTAAAAGCCTACATCAATAGACTGCCTTCCTCAAGTGAAAAAAATATAAGCATGGGTGGAGGTGTAGCCCTGAATTGTAAGCTAACCTCAGTACTTGAGACTGAATTTACTGACTATAGCTTCTCAATTTGTCCAGCAGCAGGTGATGCAGGCTCAGCAGTTGGAGCATGCTATGCATATTTAATAGAGTATCATCAAGCCTCACTAGTTACCAACAAAACAGCGTATCTAGGCCTAAATAATAGTGCTCTCTGTACAAGAAAATTCCTTAATACGATAGGCTTCAAGCCATCATCAACAAGCCCCTGTTCTCCTAATGATTTTTCTGATCTCCTAATAGAAGGCAAAGTTGGTGCGATTTACCGTGGATCTGCAGAATTTGGACCTAGAGCGCTTGGCAATCGATCTATTCTTGCCAACCCTTCGGATCCACATGCAATATCCTTTATCAACACTCACATAAAATCTAGAGAAGACTTTCGGCCACTTGCTCCAATTACAACCATAGATATACAAGAAAAACTATTTCAGGAAACAACTTCAAATCAGCTTTTACAGTACATGTTGACTCTAATCAAGATACCTAATGATGTATCTAATCTAATTCCTTCGGCAGTTCATATTGATGGCACAGCTCGCCTTCAAGTAATTACACGAGAGCAGAATACCTTCTTATATGAAGTAATCACTGATTTTTATTCAAGGACTGGCATCCCTGCTCTTATTAATACAAGTTTAAACCAACGCGGTGAGCCCATTGTAAATACACTTCAAGATGCACTGGAATGCTTTTGCTCTACACATCTAGATTTCATCTGTGCAGATTCCTTTATTATTAAAAGATCTGATCAGCCAAAGTATACTATCTCTGCCTACACCCGCAATTCATCATTTCCCCTAGACTAAGCTTACATAACATCTACCAGCCATCAATGAATACTTTAGATGGTCTTTATTGTTCACCGCAATAGGGCATCACGCTTAGGTGCAATAGCAGGCAAAAAGCTTTAGCCACTTCCAATCACTACCACCATCGGCTCTCGTCCTGAATAAGAGGCAGATCAACTCCTGTCAGCTTGGTCTTATTTTACGTCTTAGAGAGAGTTCATATCGCTCTGTATGAACAGTCCGGAGGTACTGGGAGAGGCTGCTTCAGCCTTGAGCTGTTTCAATTTTGCTCTGTGGTGACTGTCATCTAGAGACAGGGTGGCTAAAGAAGCCCATGGTCTAATAGTTCATCTCTTTAGCTTGGGGCAATGTGAAACAGCTCCATGGCCGAGGGTTTTCAAGGTAAAAGCAATCCCATGCGGTTGACATCGGGGCCGTCTGGGATGTGGCTAAGGCACTCTGCAAAACGGGTGTTCGCGTGACCCTTATGGATGGAAGGCGGATCCAACCGGCAGCCAGCCCCTCACCACGCCAACCACTTGCACTTGCTGCTGCGTCCTGATGATGCAAGTGAGCTGCCGAGATTGATGCATTGGATTGCGTGGACTTCAGCGATGGCACTTAATCATCTTTCTGGTCGTTGCGGACATTTTTGGGAGGCGAGGTATTACGCCACAGCGTTTGCTCCGAAAGATCACAGGCGAGCACTGAATACGTTGCGGTATATCCACGCCAATCCAAAGGCTGCAGGAATCAGAAAAGGTTTTTATGACCCCTATTCCAACTATGGCCACTACAGCAGGTTGCAAACGGACGTCATGAGCCAATGGCATCCAAGCTTTCTGCAACTGGCATCAATCCTTAAAGGTTGCTCCAAACGATATGCATGGTTTTGTCAGCGCTATCGCCACAAAAGCAAAAGCGGGCCCAGATGCCACTGGGGCCCAAGGATGCTGAAACGACTGGTTGAGAAAGGCCGAGGTAGCCAAAGCAAGAAGAACCTGGTCTCACCAGGACAGCAGAAATTACCGTTTGCCTTTGACATCAGACTCAATCAAATCCCAGAGGAGTGGCAGCAAGTTGCGGTGAAATTTAGAAGAGCGAATGGCATCCGCGATGGTGATACGAGAATGCTGCTTTCATGAATTATTTTCGCGCACTAATAGATAGAGCAAATAAATATATTTGCCAGAGGAATTAAGTGAAAAGGGAGCGTTCAGTATGCTTAGGTTTTAATGCAACTTAGGCGTTAAAGATATTCTATCAAGCTAGCTAGTCCTGTACTCAGATGGTGCCAGGTATTGAACAGTTAATTAGCTGCTTTTATGGGCATTTTGATGGAACGTTAATCCCAGATGGACCAGTGCTCAATGGGGTTCCCAGCCGCCAGGAGTTGCGTGTTTCGCGCCAGGGTTACAATGTTCCTACACGGATCCAGATGCAGATGCTTTTTGTAAGAAGACGGCGAAATAAGACGAAATGGGTACAGATGCTATTTTTTGGCCATTGCGCGGATCAAATATCTTGCACTTTTTCGTATCTGCTTCATCATGAACGCGGATATTTCTGTTTTTAACGCTTTCAGATAACGCTTGAATGGTTGGCTTTTGCCATGCTTTTTTCTTCGTTTCTGCAGCTGTACTATTGCTACCAAACCGATACTCAATGTTGCCTGAAACTCTCGTTTCAAATGCTTCGTCATAGGAAACATTGATGCCAGCCGTTAAACCATCAGCGATCTGATAATCCAGCTCGACTTGCACGCCCGAACCATCAGCATCATCCAGATCACCTTGCTGGTAGTAATAACCAACAGATGCATTGAGTTCAGGGGTGATGAAATAACCAACATCCAGGCCATAGGTATCAAGCGCCCCGCCGAGATAACGCACATTGAGACGCTGCTCTGTATCACCAACAGGAATTAAGGCATAGGCATTGAAGTTCCAGGTATCAGAGACTGCTTCTATCTAAACCTGCTGCGATCTGCTGAAAGAAAGCACTTTCCTTGTCGTAGAGGGTGACACCTGAATCCGCATTACCTGTATTCATCGGCCGGCTGTCATAGCCAGCATTCACTCCAACCATCCAAGAGCGATCACCATTGAGCCAGCGGTAACCAAGTCTTGATGAGGTGCTGATGGTGGTGCCAGCGACATCGGTATTAACGATGCTGCTTTCTCCATAATGATCACCAAAATTGGCATTGGCTAAGGCATCAATAAAGAAGACGCTGTTCTCACCAACAACAATCGGCAGAAACGCGCCAATACCTGCCTGGTTAGGAGTTCCAGCTCCTTGTAGTGCACCTGGAAAGCCCCAGTTGAAATGAACAGCGTCTTTGAGGTTGATCTCCATCACCCCCAGATCTGCTGCGCTGCCATCGTCTTGAGCAGCAACTGGCTGAATCGGAGGACTCGCTAAGGCCAGAGCAGCAGCACCAGTCAGCGATAAGGAGAGGCGAATCGAACGCTGCACTTGGATTGACTAAATGCTCAGCTCATAGTGCTTTGAATACTGTGTTGCAGAGTCGACCTTGAGTCAGTCGTTGGGTGGGCAACGAAACATCTGCAGCAGCTCATCACCAGCCAGCAGCGAGTGCCTTAAGACTGCCAGCGGCCATCACTCAAAGCTGATGACCAAGTTTCTCTGCCACGGTGTTGACATCCTTATCGCCTCGACCAGAGCAATTGATCACCACTTCTGTTCCAGCGGCGAGAGTGGGGCAAAGCATCTCTAACCAAGCAAAGGCATGGGCCGTCTCCAGGGCAGGAATAATTCCCTCTAGTTCACTCACCAGGCGCAGAGCATCCAAAGCCTGCTGATCGGTAACCGCGGCATACTCCGCTCGACCAATCTCACACAAGTAGCTGTGTTCTGGACCAACTCCCGGGTAGTCGAGGCCGGCACTAATCGAATGGGCCTCTTGCACCTGACCTTCCTCATCCTGAAGCAACAAACTCATCGCTCCATGCAAGACGCCTACTCGACCTTCGGTGATTGTTGCCGCATGACGACCAGTTTCAACACCATCACCAGCGGCTTCAACTCCAATCATGCGCACAGAGCGGTCCTGCACGAAGGGATGAAACAAACCCATGGCATTGGACCCTCCACCAACGCATGCCAAAAGGACATCAGGCAAGCGACCGAAAGCCTCAGCACACTGCTGCCTGGCCTCCTGACCGATCACGGCATGAAAGTCCCGAACAAGCATCGGATAGGGATGGGGACCAGCCACCGAACCAAGGATGTAATGGGTGCTCTCCACATTGGTGACCCAATCACGAATCGCCTCACTAGTCGCGTCCTTAAGCGTGGCCGTGCCTGCGGTGACAGGCTGCACTGTGGCTCCAAGCAGACGCATGCGGAACACATTCAACGCCTGACGGCGCATGTCCTCAGCGCCCATGTAGACGACACACTCAAGGCCAAAACGAGCGCACACCGTGGCAGTCGCCACACCGTGTTGACCCGCACCTGTTTCGGCAATGATCCGCTTTTTACCCATGCGTAACGCCAACAGAGCCTGACCCAAAGCGTTATTGATCTTGTGAGCGCCTGTGTGATTGAGATCCTCACGCTTCAGCCAGATCCTGGGGCCTCCGTCTGAACGGCGGTAATGAGCCGTGAGTCGCTCAGCCTCATAGAGCGGCGTCGCCCGGCCCACATAACGACGCAGCAACCGGTCCAACTCAGCGATGAAGGCAGGATCTTTCCATGCCTGCGCAGCTGCTTGCTCCAGTTCAGCCAAGGCAGGCATCAAGGTTTCGGGCACGTACTGGCCCCCATATCTGCCGAAACGCCCCTGGGCAGAAGGTCGCGCACTCACAGCAAGGTCCGCATCTTTGGGCTGAGAGGGCAGAGTGCTGGTCACCGGTACGCCAGGCAAGAACGACACCAGCCTAGGAATCGAAAGAATCACCCCAAGCAGCAGTGATTGATTTCGTTCAGAGCCGCAAAGTTAGAGGGAGTTTTTACTAGCCAAATAAACGGCGCCAAACGCACGAGGTATTGAGGATTGCCAGCAAGGCAACTCCTGCATCAGCAAAGACAGGCGACCAAAGAGTCGCCGCACCAAAGGAAGCAAAGGCGATGAACAGCCCCTTCACGCTCAGCGCCATAGCGATGTTTTGCCAAAAAATCCCCCTGCTGTGCTTGCCGAGATCAATCGCCTTGGCGAGCTGAGAAGGGGCATCGGTCGTGATCACCACATCAATGGTTTCAATGGCGGCATCAGAGCCGAGTGCTCCCATCGCCATGCCTACATCAGCGCGAAAGCCATCGAAACCAAGCTGATGGGCAATGATTTCAGCCACTGGATGGCTATCGCCTGTGAGCATGGAAACGTTAATTCCACGCTTATGGAGAGCGCTCACCGCATTAACAGCATCCGGCTTGATGGCATCTGCAATCAGGATGCAACCGCTGCAATTGGAATCAGCTCTCTACTCAAGGTGAATTCATTCGCGTTAGCGCTGCAATCGTTGTTGCAGCAACCATCCAGCAGAGCATCACCAGCAGCCATCGGATCGCGGAGTTGCATCTGATCACCTCGAAGATGGCATGCAAAAACACCAACCCCCGTACATTCACAACATTGGCGATCAGACAATGCCCCGAGGTGGCTGGCAGGAATTCACAGGCCCAGGTGGTTTTTCAGGGCAATCCAGCGCGCTGAAACGCCCCGATGTCAGCCAAGCAAATCCCAAGGAGCAGCAAGCTGTGCGGGTGCAACGCACACGCGGAGGCAAGCGTGGCAAAACAGTGACCCAGATCACTGGGCTGGCACTCACCGCTACAGAAGCCAAGGCTTTGCTCAAGCGCCTTAAGGCCCGCGCTGGCACAGGCGGAACAGTCAAAGACGATCTACTCGAGCTACAGGGCGACCAGGTGACCCTGGTGATGGACTTCCTGCAAAGCGAGGGCTTCCGTCCCAAACAAGCTGGTGGCTGAAAGGAGCTGACAGATCAGCTAGGCGGAATGGAGAATGGCAGCCCAATCAAAATCAAGACCATGAGCTCTGCCCCGCAAGGAGATACAAACCCCAAGGGCACGAACATTGTCTGGCATGAAGCCTCCGTAGACCGTCAATCGCGAGCACAACAACGCGGCCACCGCAGTGCAATCCTCTGGTTCACTGGCCTATCCGGTTCTGGCAAAAGCACCCTTGCTAACGCAGTGAATGCGGCACTGTTTGAGCAAGGTCTTGCCACCTATGTATTAGATGGCGACAACATTCGCCATAGCCTTTGCAAAGACCTCGGATTCTCCGACTCAGATCGAGAGGAGAACATTCGCCGCATCGGCGAAGTTGCGAAGCTCTTCCTCGATGCCGGTGTCATCGTGCTCACCGCTTTCGTCTCCCCCTTTCGAGCTGACCGTGACAAAGCCCGCAAGCTTGTGGATGTTGATGATTTCATCGAAATCCACTGTGCAGCGGACCTAAGCATTTGCGAAGAGCGAGACACCAAAGGGCTCTACGCCAAAGCCAGGGCCGGCGAAATCAAAGATTTCACCGGTATTTCCAGCCCCTATGAAGACCCTGCATCACCCGAACTAAAAATCAATACCGGTGAGCAAAGTCTGGACAGTTGCGTTGAGATCGTGCTCAAGACTCTGCTGGATCGAAAGGTAATTCCCGCCACGCATCAACCAGTGTCTTAATACAACTCGCCACGGGAACGGCCAGCAATAACCCCAAGAGCTGCCCAAAACCAAATAATGCTCCTGTTCTGGCACCAATCGGCAGAGCAATGAGCAACCAAGCAGGCTGCAAGCCAACGATGCTTCCCATCAGGCGCGGTTGGATCACTTGATCCACAATCTGACCAACAGCGATCGCAGCGGCCAGAATCTCTAGACCCATGCGGGGGTCCTGTAAGGCGAGCAGTGCACTAACACCAACAATCGTGAGCGCACTGGCGTAAGGGATCAAAGTCGTAAAACCAATTAAGACCGCAAATAACACTCCAAAGGGAATATCTAGCAGCGTAAAAACAGCAATTTGGCCGCCGCTGAGAATCAGTGCAAGCAAGACTTGCCCGGCAAAATAACCACGGAATGTACCCGTGATCGTATCGACCACAAGCTCCCTCCATTGATCCGGCAGCCAACGAGCCAGCCCAGCAGTAATTGGATCGCCCCCCAGCAAAAGAAACACTGCCAAGACAAGCACCAACAACGTGTTGATGGTGATGCCAAGAGTGGCTCCAAGAATGCCGAGTAATTGCTGACTCAACTGAGTCGCCACGCCGCTCAGTCGTGTCAATAGATCACTACTGAAGTCTCCGAATTCACTTGGCAATCCCCGACCCGAAGCCCATTCCTGCAGCCGTGTAACCCAACCTTCTGCAGCCACAAGCCAGCCGGGTAATTCATTGATCAACTGGCCAAGCTGATCAATCAGACGGGGCACCAAAGCAACGCCCGCCAACACCAACAAGCCCACCGTCAAAACTGCCACCACACCGATGGCCAGCCAACGGGGCAACCCCAGACGCTGATTAATCCAGCGACTGGGAATATCTAGCAAAAATGCAATGAGCGCTGCCGTGACAAACAGCCCAGGGAACGGAGCTAAAGGCAGTAGTAACTGACGCAGCACCCAAAGATTGAGGGCGAACAGAGGTAAAACCAGACTGAGCCGCAACCAGATAGGGAATACCAATGGCCCAAGCATCAGAGAACTCTCATTGAGATCCTCAGCAGATCAGTCGCTGGCGCAAAGCTTGGCTCCTCGTAAAGAAGCCTGCCACCAGAAGGCAAGCCAGCAGGCAATCCCAACAAACTTAAAGCCCTCTTCAAACAACTGCACCGTGGCGTAGTCAATGGGTAAAGACTCCTGGAAACGATCACTCAACACCGAGAGACCCAAAAGCAAGGCCGCCGCCAGGAAAGCCACACCATCAGCCTGGAGCACAAGCTGACGAAAGCGCAACAAAATAATCACGGCAAGAACGGCATAGAGGATGTAGTAAGAGCCCTCGTGCCCTAAAACGTGGCGATCATGCAGCAAGAAGAGATCGTCGAGGCAAAGCGTGGTGGAGAAGATTCCTCCTACGAGCAGCAGCTGACGCCAACCACGCTGAACAACCAATCCCGAGAAACAAGCAAAAAAACTAATCGCCGCAGCCGCAGCCCAAAGCAGAATGCCCAAATTGGAAAGCATGCCCACACCAATTGGGTACTTACAGGTCTGCATCAGGTCACGCAAAACCAAGCCGGGCTCAATGCCAGCGGCAACCGCAAGGGCGAGGACGACGACATAAACGATCAGAGCCGGAACAACGGCAAAAGCCAGAAGGCGGGCCACTGGATGACTGAGCATCAAACCTCAATACGCAATGATCAAGCCGGGACCATACCCATGGCTTCATCGGAGTTGATCAGTTCCAACAGGACCGTCACATCTGCCCCAAATAAGCCTCACTGCCAAGCTCCAACAAGCGAGCATCCTTGGCTACCACAGCATCGTGAAGATCCTGGCGGTAGGCCCTCAACCGCTCTGCAAGCTGTGGATCACAGATCGCCAGGATCTGAGCCGCCAGCAAGCCAGCATTAAGCCCTCCACCAATCGCCACTGTTGCCACAGGGATTCCCCCAGGCATCTGCACAATCGAATGCAGGGAATCCACCCCGGAAAGAGCCCTGCTCTGCACAGGTACTCCAATCACTGGCAGCGTGGTCAGTGACGCCACCATGCCCGGCAAATGAGCAGCACCGCCGGCACCTGCCACGATCACCTTCAAACCTCTCTGATGAGCCTCCTTTGCAAAGGCCACCATCTCAAGGGGCGTACGGTGCGCGGAAAGCACACGCACCTCCACCTTCACACCGAACTCCTCTAAGACGGTGACAGCCGGTTGCAGGGTTGGTAAATCGGAATCACTACCCATCACCACAGCCACCTGCGGCGGCGATTCAGCAGCTGCCAAAGGCACAGGCAGAGAAGCAGAGGTCACGATGAATAATGACGACAATGCCATGGTCCCGCACTAGCACCACCTGGCCACCTCCCATGCATCGGATCACCCACATCCGCCTGCCCAAACCTCTAAATGCCATAGACACCAAGCTGTGGTGGATGGCCGTAGATGAGCACGAGCGGGTGCTCAGTGTTCAACCCATGGCAGATGGCTCTGCCATGGACGGGGAGAGCTGGCAGGGCGACTGGATCAGCCCCATGGGCATCGATCTACAAATCAATGGAGGGCTGGGATTGGCCTTCCCCGAGCTCACCGCCAAAGACATTCCCCAGCTCCTGAAGCTGCTCGACAGACTCTGGCAAGACGGTGTACAGGCAATCTGCCCCACGCTTGTGAGCTGCGGCGTAGCAGCCCTGCGTCAATCTTTAACGGTGCTGCATGCAGCCCGAGAACAACACTGCCCGCAACGCTGTGAACTACTAGGTGCCCACCTTGAAGGCCCTTTTCTGGCAATGGCACGCCACGGCGCCCATCCCCTGGAGCATCTCTGTGCTCCGAGCCTAAGGGCACTGGATGAACGCATTCGCGGCTTTGAACAAGACATCAGTCTGATGACCCTGGCTCCAGAACTGCCCGGATCCTCTGAAGTGATTGAACGACTAAGGACCCTAGACATCGTGGTATGCCTAGGGCACTCGAACGCAGATGGGGAAGCCTCTGCCGATGCCTTCTCCCAGGGAGTGGGAATGCTGACCCACTCCTTCAATGCCATGCCCGGTCTTCATCATCGTGCAGCTGGCCCGGTGGGGGAAGCCTGCATGCATGGAGAGATCGCTATGGGACTGATCGCCGATGGCGTTCATGTTGACCCCGCCATGGCGGTGCTATTGCAAAGACTGGCACCACAACAGCTGGTACTTGTGAGCGATAGTCTCGCTCCCTACGGCCTCAAAGATGGCAAGTATCGCTGGGATGAAAGAGTTCTGCTGGTCGAAAAAGGAACCTGTCGTCTGGGAGATGGCACTCTGGCAGGAGTCACACTGCCCCTCCTGGAAGGGAGTCGACGTTTAGCCACTTGGAGTGGTGAACCTGCCGCGGCCATCTGGGCTGCCACCATGGCCCCTCGTCAGGTGATGGGCAATCGCCGCACACTGGATGAGCTACTTGTGAATCAGCCCTTAACAGACTTACTCCGCTGGCAGTGGAAACCGGATACTGAAGAGCTGATCTGGAAGCATGCTGCTTAAGATCCCGATCGTCTGAACCCAACTCAATGGCCATGGAACAGCGCCAAGAGCTCAAACAGGCCGAAAAAACTGAAGTAGCCAACTACTTCAACGGAACAGGATTTGATCGCTGGAATCGCATCTACAGCGAAAGTGATGATGTCAATAAAGTGCAGCGCAACATCCGCATCGGCCATCAAAAAACGGTGGATGATGTGCTCGCCTGGCTTCAGGAACGCGGTGATCTGAGTGCCATGAGTTTCTGCGACGCCGGCTGCGGGGTAGGAAGCCTCAGCCTTCCTCTGGCCGCAATGGGGGCTGGATCGATTGCCGCAAGTGACATTTCCGCCGCCATGGTGGCCGAAACCAAACGCCGCGCTGCAGATGCGCAGCTGGATCTAAGCCGACTAACCTTCACCACCTCCGACCTCGAAAGCCTGCAGGGTTGCTTTCACACCGTGATCTGCCTGGATGTCTTCATCCACTACCCCCAACAGGCAGCTGAAGAGATGGTCCGTCACCTATGCGGACTCACACAAGAAAGTTTGCTAGTGAGCTTTGCCCCTTACACCCCTCTACTAGCGGTACTCAAACGCATTGGCCAGCTGTTCCCAGGACCTAGCAAAACAACTCGCGCGTATACCCTTCGCGAAGACGGCATCATCAAAGCCGCAAGGGGCTGCGGATTCGAACCCATCCGCAGCAAACTCAATCAGGCTCCATTCTACTTTTCACGACTAATTGAGTTCAAGAAAATTTGAAATCACAGTCAAATCTCCTCGCAAAAGCAATAAGGAAAGACAATATCTACTAAACTCAATCAAGCTTGAATTGGCTGAACAAGTTAATATCAACTGCGACTGCATCTCCAGGCTTGACAAATGCGGTACCCACCAGCCCAGTATAAGAACCACCCTCGCCAATAACTGAAAGCCTATCGCTCTCAGGAAAGATATTGGCAAGAACAAGATCAATAGAACCGGATTGATTAATAGCTTTCCACTTGCTAGCGCTTAAACCAAGAGAACCCAGGCCTCGCAACTGAAGATTCCCTTTCTTCAACCTAAAAGTTCCCTGAAAATGGGTCACAAAAGTCTGCTGCCGATCATGCCCCAAAGCCTGCCTCATCACAATCTGCTCAACAGCATAAAAGGTTGATTGCGACTGAGCACAAGCAGCATCCTCAGAAACATTAAAAACATAGGTCATATGATCTCCAACTGAAATTTGTCCGTCCTGGTTTGCATCAGAGAAAAACGTAGACTTTATTTTGCAGACTAATAATTGCAGGTCCAATCTTCCAGGCTGCAACACTTCATGCTGGCGCACAGAATTCAAAGAGCAACCGGCAATTCCCATCAAAGAGCATGCAATCAGCAACCCACGCTTCAACATCAACAAGTCACGAGCTCTTGGGGATTCAACGATCACCCTAACTGGTGAAATAGGCGCCGCTCATCTTTCCGTCTTCATCTGGAGGCGCCGCGGCGAGCAGGCTGTGAAGCCATGCAGACGGTTGCGGTAAGGCACATCCAGAAGCCTGTGAGCATGAAGACAATAACCACCATCACCTGGTGTTGCTGCTGATGAAATCTGCCCATCAAAGCCGTAGAGAGGGTCGCCAATCAAAGGCGAACCAATCGCTGCCAGATGGATTCGGATTTGATGCGGACGCCCAGTTTGAATTGCTACCTCCAGTAAATCTGCATCCTGACGTCGCTCCAGCAATCGCACAGTTGATAAGGCTGTAAGAACACGAGATTCAGACTGCTTTGAATCATGTTGCCGGGATGAATCAGCAGCAACCCAAACCTTGCCCACCATGGGGTGAGCCGTCTGCACAATCGGGACCCTGATCGTGGCAACCTCATCGCAATGGACATTCAGATTGCGGTGCGCCAAAGCGCGATAAATCTTCTTGCAACCTTGATCACCAGCAGTGGCACGACGAAACATCGCTGAGAGTTTCGCTCGAGTCTCCCTTTGCCTAGCGCAGATCAACAGTCCCGATGTGAACCGTCCCAGGCGATGCACCGGCCTTGGCAGCCGAGACTCCCCATCCAGCTGACAACGACGTTGCAGCAGCCCCGTCAGCGTGTGATCAAGGAACCCCCCACCTGGGATCACCGGCAACCCTGAAGGCTTATTGACGACCAGCAGATCGCCATCATCAAAAATCACCTCCCAGCTCGCCGGAACAGCAGCTTCCAGCCATGGAGGGCGCTGCCAACACACCTGATCACCTGAGGCGAGCAGCTGATCCAATCGCACCAGCTCGCCATTCAGCCGAATCTGCCCAGCCTGCAAACGCTGTTGCCATACATCGCGACTCGAGTGGATGTAATAGACCGCAAGCAACTCCACCAACCCTCGACCAGCATCCACAGCAGCAATGCGTTGGCTGTAGGTCCAGCCATCGTTGAAGCTGGCTGAGAGCCAATCCGCATCAGACACGCCATTGCAGCCTGCCAATGGTCATGTCACCAACTGGTTTTCCAAGGCATAACGAACCAACTCAGTGCGACTTGATGTGCCCGTTTTGATGAACAGACGACTCACGTACTTCTCAACATTGCGAATTGATGTCTCCAACTGCCGAGCGATCTCCTTATTCATCAACCCCTCAGCCACCAATTGCAGAACACTCGCCTCCCGCGGCGTGAAATTGTGAAGCGCTACTTCCTTGGATGAACTGCCATCACCATGGGCAAGCATGGAGCGAATCTCTGTGATCTGGCGGGCCATCTGACCCACATCAGTATCCGCGAAACGAGCTGCTTCCCGAAGAAGACGATCTTGCCGACGAACCACGTTGCGGACACGAGCCACCAACTCCTCAGGGTCAAAGGGTTTAGGGATGTAGTCATCCACCCCAGCCAGATACCCCTCGGTGCGATCGGCCGTCATCCCCTTAGCAGTGAGAAAAATCACAGGAGTGCCACCCAAGCGCTCGTCCTCCCGCATGCGCTTAAGCAGTCCATAGCCATCACAACGCGGCATCATCACATCGCTGATGACCAAATCAGGCAGCATCTCTTGAGCCTTCTGCCAGCCATCGTCTCCATCGACAGCAGTGGTGACCTCAAATCCTTCATCCTCCAGATAAGCCTGCACCGCAGTGCGCAGTCCGGGTTCATCATCAACCAGTAGTAACCGCGGAGACGGGGCAGCCTCCACATTCTGGGGAAGGGTCTCACTCATGGGCCAACAGGATTGCAAGCTGCAAAAATCTAGAAGCGATCGCCCCAACAGTCCTGAAGCGATAGGGACCTCAACGGACTGGTCCTACCAATACTTCTTGGGATTCAACTAACACGGTTGAATAACCGAGTGATAGAGCCTTATCTTTCAGATTGGTTGGATCTGTGCCGCCCAGCTCTGGGACACAAGCCGCCCACCACACAAGATGGTCCTCCCGATTCGCTGGGTTAACAATCCCCCCTGGATTAAGACGGCGCACATACACCGCTCTGCTATCTCGGGTGATCCGTAGAGGCTCTTCGGAGCTGCAGCTCACTGACTCCGTGTGAACGTTGAGGTCATATGACCACTCCTGCCAAAGTTTGAAGCGGCGCAGATCCTGATCAAACTTGTCCGTCTTGAGCGCATACATCCCCAAGAGATAGTCGCCACCAACATCAGGGCGCTTGATTAACACCACCAAATTGGCAGGCCGACTCTTCTTCATCTGCTCAATAACCTCCTGAGGCTCAATAGCCTGTGAAGGGCGGAGGCATAACAAAAACAAGGCCGTGAGGCTCAGACCAACGATCCTGAAAGAACGACGCATGCGCGACAGAGCAACGGAACTTTCCACCATGCTGCCAAGCCTTTCCAGTGGATCCCTAAAACAATCCCCCCTTTGCTTGGATTATCAGGCAACCACACCCTGTGCTGCCGAGGTTGTAAAGGCCATGGCCGCCTACTGGAGCGAGGACTGGGGAAATGCTTCAAGCCGCCAACATCGCTCTGGATTGAAGGCCGCAGCCGCAGTGAGCCTCGCTCGAGAGCAACTGGCCTGCCATCTGCGCGTCACACCGCAACGCGTGATCTTTACGAGCGGTGCCACAGAAGCGAATAACCTGGCGCTACTCGGCCATGCCAGGGCAAGAGCAGAACAACGCGGAGCACCAGGCCACCTGATCACGCTGGTTACTGAACACCATGCCGTACTCGATCCGCTGCGCCAACTGCAAAAGGAAGGTTTCCGACTAACGGAACTACAGCCACGGGCGGATGGTCTGCTGCGACCGGAGCAACTGGCTGAGGCATTTGAAAACGACACGCTGCTCGTGAGCGTGATGGTCGCCAACAATGAAACGGGCGTCATCCAACCCCTAGCAGAGCTGTCAGAGCTTTGCCGGAAACGTGATGTGGTTCTGCATAGCGATGCCGCGCAAGCCTTTGGTCACGTCCATCTCGATCCAAATGCTCTCGGGCTCGATCTGCTCAGCATCAGCGGCCACAAGCTTTACGGCCCTAAAGGGATCGGCGCACTCGTCGTACGTCCTGAAGTGCCAATCAACCCCTTGCAATGGGGTGGAGGCCAAGAGCAGGGCCTAAGGCCTGGGACACTACCCGTGCCATTAATTGTGGGCCTCGCTAAAGCCGTAGAGCTAGCCATGGAGGACATCAAGAGCCGCCAAGACAAGCTCTGCACGCTACGCAATCAACTCTGGAATGGTTTACGAGGACGCCTCCCCGATCTCATCCTCAATGGATCGCTAGAGCACAGGCTGCCTCACAATCTCAACATCACAATTCCAGGAGTGCGCGGCAGCAGCCTGCATCAACAATTGCGACCGCTCATTGCTTGCAGCAGCGGCTCTGCCTGCAGCCAAGGAGCCCCATCCCATGTGCTGATGGCCTTAGGTCGCACATCAGCTGAGGCGGAAGCCTCGCTTCGACTGAGCTTGGGTCGCAACACCTCAACCGAAGAGATCACCCAGGCTGTGGAGTCGATTAGCACTGTCGTGACCGACCTGAGAGCTGGATAGCAACAACTGCCTCACAATCGATGTCGCAGTTTCAAAAAATCCTGAGCAAAACTTTTACTGCGGCTAGTTTTTAACAACATCTGTGTATTAGACGGTGGCAACTACTCCAACCGGCTCCAGCCTTCAGGTGCTCAAAGCCGTCGAGGACGGCTGGAACGCCTTCTGTAAAGCTCCCTGGAGTTTTTTGCTTTTCCAAATCCTGGTGGGGGTGGTCACGCTCCCCTTCATCGGCATCGCGGTACTTGGTGGTGCACGCATCGCCGCTGTCAAAGAAGTTGCAGGATTAAATACTGGAGGTCTACATCCAGTCCTGGGTTATCTACTGCTGGTCGTTGGCCTGATCGGTTACATCATTGTGGTGCTATGGGGAATTGTGGGACTAATCCGAGGCGCTTGGACAGCACTCGATGGTCAAAAGCCTGACTTCGCCGTCTTTACACGTTGGGATCAAAGCTCCAGCTGGCGGCTACTGGGCTCATTGATTCTTTATATCGTCGTGATCGCTGTTGCCTCAGTGATTGCCTACCTGATAGGCCTGGGGCTAGGCCAGATCAATCAAGCCCTAATCGTGATTCCAAGCATTGCCCTAGCAATCTTTGCCATCTGGTTCCTGGTCACCCAACAGTTCCTCGTTCAAAACAGCCTGCTTGGCAGCAAGAACTCAGCCAATGCATTGAGTTCTGGTATCGATGTGATCAACCCTTCCTGGTGGATCGTGCTCTGGCTGCTGATCGTGGAGGCTGTGATCCATGCCATCGCCGCCACCTTCCACTATGGAGGCCTCTTCGTGATGGTTCCTGCCATGGTTTGCATCTCAACTGCGGCCTACCGTCAGTTGTTCGGCAGCACAGACAACACTGGCCTGCTTAAACCCAACTGAGCAGCAAAAAACCAGCGATGCCGAGTAGCGCCAAAACGAATTGGGCTACTCGGCTCACCAATAAGCCAGCAACCACTGCAAGCCCTACCAGAGCACCACGACGAGCTGCAAGCAACCATCCAAGTGCTAACGGAGGTTGACTCGCCGTCAACGTTTCCACCAAAGCAGCACCCAGCCAAGGTCCAAAGAGAGCCCCTAGCAATGGGCCTCCAAAAGGCAAAGCCGGCAACAGACCCACCAAGCCAAACAGCAGCCCCAATCCAGCACCCAAAACTGCCCAGCGGCTTGCTCTTAAACGAGCAGAAGCAAGAGCTACCGCTAACAGATCAGCGATAAGGCCAAGTAAAAAAACCATGCAGGCCAAACCAAGGCTGAGCCAACCTGCACTCCAGCCCACATGCCAAACCCATAACCCAGCACCGAGTGGCAACCACAACAAACTCGGTAGCACCGGCAACAATGCTCCAGGCAGAGCTAACAGTTGCACTCCAAAAGCCCACCACCAGATTGGATCAGAGGGCATCGGCAGTCATCGCTTGAGGCAAACGGCGAGCGAACCGACACTTTGCACTACGGCTGCGTGGATTGGCAGCGATCTCCATCTCGCTGGCCACCAAAGGCTTGCGGGTTAGCCGCTCCAGGCGCTGATCACGCAAGAAAGCGGTCTTGACGCGACGGTCTTCAAGGGAATGAAAGCTGATCACTGCGAGCAAACCACCTGGTACTAACCAGTCAGGGGCCTTTTGCAAGAAGCGATCTAAGGCATCCAATTCATCATTCACAGCAATGCGCAGGGCCTGAAAAGTGCGGGTGGCTGGATGGATACGACCACGACGGGCCTTAGGCGGATAGCAACCAGCCACCGCATAAGCCAAAGCGGCGGTGCCGGCATAGGGTCCTTGCTCTGCCAGATCGTGCTTAATGCGCCGGGCGATGCGACGGGACAAGCGCTCCTCGCCATAGGCATAGATGAGATCTGCCAGTTCGGTTTCTTCAAGACGCCCAATCAGCTCAGCCGCCGTTTCGCCCACCTGGGGGTTCATGCGCATGTCGAGCGGACCGTCGAGGCGAAAGCTAAAACCCCTTGTCGCCACATCCAGCTGGGGACTGCTCACTCCCAAATCAGCCATCACCACCACTGCCGGCTCAGCAGGGCTGAAATCGACAAAATTAGTCGCCACGATCGTGACGCGATCTCCAAATAGCGCCAGTCGCTCAGCCGCCGCCGCACGAGCCGTGGGGTCTTGGTCCAAACCAATCAGACGGAGATCTGGATGACGTTCCAGCAACAGAGCACTGTGGCCGCCGCCGCCCAGGGTGGCATCAATCATCAACCCGCCATCGAGCAGCTGTGCAGGCAAAGCAGCGACAGGCTGCGACACGGCATCTGCCAGTACGGACAGATGCTTGAAACCTGAATCCGAGTTAATGGACGAATCGGGCATGGGTTCCTTCCTAAGATCCCGCTAACGCTCTGCAACTCAAGGCCCCATGTCGCAGCTGGAAACGCGTACGGAGCCAATGGTCGTCAACTTCGGCCCCCATCATCCCTCGATGCATGGAGTGCTGAGGCTGGTGGTCACCCTCGACGGTGAAGACGTCGTGGACTGCGAACCGGTGATCGGTTATCTCCATCGGGGCATGGAAAAAATTGCCGAAAACCGCACGAGTGTGATGTTCGTGCCCTATGTGAGCCGCATGGACTATGCAGCCGGAATGTTCTACGAGGCAATCGTCGTTAACGCTCCGGAGCGCTTGGCCAACATCTCTGTGCCGAAGCGAGCCAGCTACATCCGCGTGGTGATGCTCGAGCTCAATCGCATTGCCAACCACCTGCTCTGGCTTGGCCCCTTCCTCGCAGATGTGGGTGCCCAAACACCCTTTTTCTATATCTTCCGAGAAAGAGAAATGATCTACGACCTGTGGGAAGCAGCCACAGGGCAACGATTGATCAACAACAACTATTTCCGCATCGGTGGTGTTGCCTGTGATTTGCCCTGGGGTTGGCTGGAGAAATGCCAAGACTTCTGCGACTGGTTTGGTCCCAAGATCGATGAGTACGAAAAACTAATTACCAACAACCCAATCTTCCGTCGCCGCATCGAAGGTTTAGGCGCCATTGGACGAGATGAGGCGATCAACTGGAGCCTTTCAGGGCCGATGTTGCGGGCCTCAGGCGTGCCATGGGATCTACGCAAAGTGGATCACTACGAGTGCTATGACGACTTCGATTGGGATGTCGCCTGGGAGAAAGAAGGCGATTGCTATGCGCGCTATCGCGTTCGGATCGAAGAAATGCGCCAATCGCTGAAGATCCTGCGCCAGGCCTGCGAGATGATCCCAGGCGGACCAACAGAAAACCTCGAAGCTCAGCGGATGGCGGAGGGTAAGACAAGCCCCTTGATGGAATTTGACTATCAATACGTCGCCAAGAAAGTTGCACCCACCTTCAAGATCCCTAATGGTGAGCTTTACACCAGGCTTGAGTCAGGCAAGGGAGAAATTGGCGTCTTCCTACAGGGCAACAATGACGTCACACCATGGCGTTTCAAAATCCGCGCTGCTGACCTCAATAACCTGCAAATCCTTCCCCATATCCTCAAGGGAGCGAAAGTCGCAGACATCATGGCGATCCTTGGCTCCATCGACGTGATCATGGGTTCTGTGGATCGCTAAGGCACAAGGCACTGAACCGTTTTCTGCGACGGATCCAACGGGCTGGTTATCTACTGCCTGCAACCCTCACTGGCTCCCTGTGGATCAAGGGTCTGCATCCATCGCTACCAGGCTGGCCCTGCCCACTCAGAGCTCTCAGCGGCATTCCCTGCCCAACCTGCTTCCTTACTAGGGCCACGACTGAAGCACTGCATGGAGATCTCAGCAGCTCAATGCAATGGCATGCTTTTGGGCCAGTGGTGGCCGCAATCTTGATCAGCTGGTCGGTGCTGGCAATCCAGCAGCGCCGATTGATGCCCTTTGCTATCCACACTTGGCATTTAATCGCGGCAGCCGTTGCGTTGATCAGCTACTGGCTGGTGAGACTTGGCTTGAACTTTGGCCTAGGAATGCAAGCATTCCCTGTGTACTGAGGAATCCACAAAGAGCAAAAGGCAAGAAAAGTTTTGAGCTGATGCGGAGCCTTTTACTGAGATCGAAATAGATACTGACTAGTTCATTCTTGTCCAAATTAGCCAAGCTGCTATCACCAATCCATTAAGCCCTAATGCCAGGCCAATGGTGATATACGCGAAGACATTACCTGCTGCATTCTTCTCCCCGTTGAGATTGACTCTCATGATCAGATATGAGGGCTAACATGTAGTCAATCACATCAGCAGCTAGCAGAGTGACTAAATGAAATCACAAGCAATCAATAGAACAACGAGATCAAGCCTTGCAAGCCCAATGCAAGAGGTTGTACTTGAGATGATTTAAAGAATCTTTCTGAGCTGACCAGCACTATTGCTTTGCCGCAGTGCTGGTCAGCTCAAGGCTATGATTAAATGAATTGGGTCCAATGAAGCGCCAAGAGCAAATAATCACTCGAGAAACTCTGCACACCTGCAAGCTCTATCTCCATATCGCTGTGTTGATCTTTATCTGTATTGAGCTGTAAAATACCTGCATCAAACCTCACCTCTCCTGGAGATCCGCTGAACTCAGCCGAACCAATAAATTTAATCGCAGTCTGAATATTCGAGAGATCAATACGATCTCCCTCCTCGCCATTGAAGTCTGTAATCACATCACGTTTCCCGCCTGGTCGAGAATCATCCACACTATTAAACTGAAAGGTGTCTGCACCCTCACCACCAACCAAAAAATCACTTCCCGAACCGCCAATCAATATATCGTCAAACATGAGGCCCATCAGAGTCTGGCTACCATTCCCTGCCGTTAAAGTATCTTCCACATCATTAGATCCTTCAATAACTTCTGCGTCCCAACTATTGGGTACTTTCTGATCTATCCATGACATCGGCAAAAAGGGTGCTTCATAGATTGAAAGGGTGACAGATTCAGGATCATCAGGATTAATCTCCTTGGCTGCCGCATTAAGGAAGTCAATAAACTTGCTGTAGTCCAGAGCACTCAAGCCATCAAAAGTGCCTCCAAAGCTATTCAGGTCTTTCATCGAATCGACTGTTGTACCCGGCTTACTAATATTTTGATCAAGCTCTTTAATCGCCTTCGCGATCAAACTGTCAGCAGGGACACCTTGGATATCTTGGAGACGATTAGTTGTGCCAACCCTGGCTTGATTGGTACTTGAAAGGTTCTCGATAGAGAATAACGGAACACCACCTTGAGGCGTATCAGTATCACCATTTCTTTTTGTTAAATCTAAAGGTTGATAATAAATCTCGTCTAAATGTGGAGGGCCCCAACCCTTCGTATCTGGATGAAGCCTTGAAGGTGCCCCCCCAGAAGGGTAATCGTGGTCAGAGAACATCCCAGCCAGCAGCTCTGGGAACTCGCGAAAATAACGATACGGTGTATCAACATTATGAGGTGCTAAAACATGCACTGACTTATTATCAAGATCAGGAATTGCAAACCAATTCAAGCTGGTTCCTCCACCCTTGATTCGGCCATTCGGATAATCATTATCAATATGCCCTTGAATGATCTTGCCGGGGCTATCACCGAGAGCTTCTGTCATAGTGTCTGTAGACAAGAATTGATGCAAGCGAGTATCTCTATCGACGCTAAAATCCA
This sequence comes from Prochlorococcus sp. MIT 1306, assembly GCF_047304515.1. Taxonomy (NCBI): domain Bacteria; kingdom Bacillati; phylum Cyanobacteriota; class Cyanophyceae; order Synechococcales; family Prochlorococcaceae; genus Prochlorococcus; species Prochlorococcus sp. MIT 1306. The sequence continues at coordinate 2,056,463 of NZ_CP138959.1, forward strand.
TCGCAAAGTCAAACTCATTTGGCTCATATTCCAACTCACCAAACCAGTAATTTTCTGCAAAGGCTTCCATAGACCCACCGCTCGACTCAGCCCAAGCTTCGGTTCGATAATTAACAAAGCCATAGTTATAATGGCCAGTAAATCCTTGTTGACTAGCGTCTTGATCAGTGAATCTTACACTTTCTGGCATATATCGATTCCATAGCCACTTCGTGTAGCCAATTCCAACTGGCTGGCCATTCACTCCCCCATATGGCGTGTCATCTTGATAGGCACCACCACCCTCATGATCAAATTCCATATGAGTAATCTTCTTTGCACCGGCAGCATTGTTGATTGCTTGGATGAGTTCAAAACTTTGGCGCATATTATCCTTCGGACGACCAGCTGTTCCATCGCCAATACTTGCATTGCCAGCTGTATTGCTTGGATCGCTTTTCCAGGGATCCGTAGGATTCACAGTGGTTACAACACCAGCTTCAACCTCACTAGGCAGCTTATCCAACCAATAAGTAACAATCCAAGGAGTGATCTCACCTGTCCCTTTATCTTTTCTCATGCCCGAAGGCGGATTTGGGTTTAAATAGTTATACGTTCCATTACCAGCTGCGTCATCCGTATAATCGTTGATATGAAAATACGAGGTCTTGATCTTACTATTGTTCACGAAATTGAGCAGGTTATTGCAATAGTCTTCAAAGGTCTTCTCGTCAACATTATACCAAGGGAAGCCAAAATTAGTCAGTGAAAGCTTCGGTAAAATTGCTGTTGCTTGAGTGGTATCAGTCGAGATCGGCATTTGCAGAATTGTGTTCTTTGCAGGTTTTAGCCTTATGAGCCTTTCTTTGCAGTATTTGTTACATCTCATTCATTAATACTCTTCAGGACTACCTCTATGATTAAAAGTTTTGGAATGATCAAGTAAGACCTAAATTCGCACGAGTTCTTATTAGCAGATTCAAGACCAATTCATTACCAAAGAGGCTTCCCTACGCGAAGGAACCAACAACACTCAAACTGTTAGATCCGCTACCCATAAAATCTGTCTCCAACACCCCATCACAATCCAAATCAAAACCATTGTGGTGGTCTTGCCTAGCAACCACAATCACAGTCATGAATCCAGAAAAATGGTTATTGCTGCGCCGCGTGGTGCGTTTTGGCGATACTGATGCCGCCGGCGTGATGCATTTCCATCAGCTATTCCGCTGGTGTCATGAGTCATGGGAAGAAAGCCTTGAAAGCTACGGACTAAACCCGGCAGACATCTTTCCTGGCAGCCGCAAGTCTGAAGTCACACCGGAAGTGGCCTTGCCGATCATCCATTGTCAAGCAGATTTCCGCAGGCCGATCCACACCGGAGACGCATTGGCTATGGAGCTACGCCCAGAGCGACTGAATCCAAACAGCTTCCAAGTTCACTTCGAATTCCGCTGCGAAGAGCAAATCGCTGCCCACGCTCTCATCCGCCATCTAGCGATCAACGCCCAGACACGTCATCGCTGTGCACTACCAGAAGGCATTGATCGCTGGCTGGAGGCTTCCGGTGTGGGGAAGATTGGCTCAATCTGACCCACGCCAACGCCCCCAACTGCAGCGGTAAAAAACTTGCCATCAATGCAAAAGGATGAAAGGCATCCTGTGGCATAGACGCGAAGATACTACAACTCATCAGAGCAGATCCTGCAAGCATCAGCCGTGGCAATGTGCGCATCAAAGGAACACCCATCAGAACCACTCCTTTTCACCATCAAGATAAATCTCTTTAAATTCTTTTGGTGTTTGTGTTAAATAAATAATGCCCTCAATTAAACCTATAACCTGCATGACTGCATATGCAATCCCACATGTAATTGAGCCGCCCGCAAGCGAAACCACCAACATGATAATAGCCGGGTTATTCTTACCTAAGACGAATTTATGAATACCTAAAGCTCCAAGAAAGATCCCTAGCAAACCCGCGGCTAATTTCTTATTGCTGAGCTCATTATCAGAAAGACTTGTCATAGTCAAAACTCTGTACTTTCCGCTTCTAGCAACCGCAACCATTGCTGCCAATGGCCCCGTTGCCATTTTCCATTCGCCATCGGAGCAAGTATTGGGCAAAGCCGCCAATGCATCGGCCGATCGGCAGGAGACCAATCGGCACTGAGATCGCGTAGTTGCTTGATCAAATCCTCTCCATTCGCCCCAGCAGCAGGACGCACAAGCGCCACCAAGCGTTGACCCCATTCCCTGTCTTCAACGGCAAGCAGCAACACAGCCTCCAGAGGCAAACCAAGTGCCGCCGCTTGTAAACGGCACTCCAACTGTTCAGGGAACACCGTTTCACCACCAGAGTGAATCGCCCCATCCAAGCGGCCAGCGATGCTGAGCCGAAGCTGGTTGCTCTCAGTTGTCAAACAACCAGCATCTCCAGAGGTCCACCAGCCTTGCTGATCTCGAACATCCTCCAAGCCCTCACCCAACCAGCGCGCCAACGCCAACCGCGCTGTTCGCACTTGCAAAGCGCCTGCTTGCGTCAACTGCAGCTCCACATCTTCAAGCGGTGATCCACAGCCCGTCGCACCCGCTAGGAAATCCTCAGGAGCAAGCGCTGTCACCATCGCCGCCGTCTCAGTCGCTCCATAGCAGGGTGCCAAGCGCAACCCTTCGGCCCGTGCCGCTTTCATCAGCACTGGCGAAAGCACTGCTCCACCAACCCAAATCACAGCACAAGCTTTCAACACACGTACACCAGCGTTATGCGTCAACAACCGCTGCAGTTGTGTTGGTACCAAAGAGATCAAGATCTGTTGCTCTCCCCATCCCGGCAACGACCCACACAACTGCTCTAAAGCGTCTGGATCCCTCATCAAACCAGGCTGTAGCCATGCATGCCCAACTCGCCAACAACGACTACGCCACCAAGACATCAAGCCACTAACGTGATGCAACGGCAAAGGATTAAGCAACATGCATTGCTGGGGGTCGTAACCCTGCTGATGGAGCCATTGACCTGTGGCCAAAGCTGATAAGTCGAGATGGCTACAAGGCTGCAAACAGTGCTGCTGTCCGCCGGAGGTGCCTCCACTTGCGACCACCACACCAGGACCATCAGGCAAAAGAGCCCTAGGGATCAAACCGCTAGTTCCAACGGGCGGCAGCAGTTGCACCCAATCGCCTTGCTCCAAGGCCTGAGCGAGCTGCAAGGCCCTGTGCTCAGCCTGAGCGGGATTGCAACGCAGGGCAACCAACTCCCTCATGCCGCCGCCCAGACCACTTCGGGATCAGCGCTAAATAAAGGTCCATCAGGGCACCAACCCGGGGCCAGGCCAGGAGCCACTGGTGTAGGGCCCTGATGCTGCAAAGCAGCGAGATGGTGGAGCCAACGCCGACCAATACCGGTTTCAAAGGCCGTGCTCAACATCCGATAGCCCACACCCTCCTGCAGCACCCTCAGCAGAGGTCTTGGATCACCGTCTAAGAGCGGACGCCGCACCTGCCAACCAGACCATGACTCTCGCAGTGATGGCTCAAACACAAGCGACTCATCAAGAGCCACAGGAACCTGTTGAGCCAAAGCTCTTAACCCCTCAAGATCACTAGCAGGCAAAGGTTGTTCCAACCATTCCAGCCTCGGATCCTGCAGACATCGCTCCACCCACCAGCTGACCACACTGCGATCCCAACCGCCATTGCCATCAAGCCTGAAGCGCGCATGGTCTGGCAGCCGCTCCAACAATTGCAACAAGAGGTGCCGCTCCAGTGCATCTGGAGCAACCGCCACCTTCCACTTCACGGTGAATGGATCAGCGGCTGAGGGATCCATCTCAAGCATGGAATCCAAAGCCTTCAAAAGAGCCTGCCCCGCCGGCAACAACACAGCCGAGGCAGGCGCCGCAAGCCAACCGCCTGTTGCCACAGACCCCACGAGGCCATCCAATTCCGCCAAAGCTGCACCCACGCCAAAAGCCAAAGGCGCAGGCCAAAACGCCATTCCATCCTCCAACTCCAAACGCGTTGGTGCCAAGCGCAGCTTGACCAAACAATTTCCGCAGGCCTTTAAACCAGCCGCATCCATCGGAGACACCTCCCCCCAACCACAACGACCAGCGGAATCCTCCAATCTCAGCAACCAACCCTGCCGTTCTTCAACAACCCCCTGAGCCGTCTGCAACACCCGACTCAAACGAAATGAAAACGGTTTGCACTGAAACTTGAGAGCCATCAACTCAACCTGCGCTAGACAACGCAAAGCCAAAGCAAGGCGCTAGCGCTAGGCCCAAGCTCAACCCCAAGCCATTGAGCGCCTGAAAGCGCAATGCCAAAAACTTGCTGCCACGAATCTTCTCTGGCTGATCATGGTGATGGCGAAGCAAACGGATCAGCGCTGCTCCTGCAGGCAATCCCAAGCCACCAAGCAGAGCTGTCAGCGGCCAATCTCCCTGCAGCACAGGGATCCACTCCAGAGCAAACACAAGCGAAAGAATCCAGGGCACCAAAGCCGCCGCACGAGCTGTGCCCAAGCGCACCACCGGCGATCGTTTGCCAAAAGCCGCATCCTCAGCGACTTGATGAAAATGAGAGCAAAAGAGCACCAAGGTTGTCGCTAAGGCCGGACCACTCCCCAGGGTGAACGCCGTTGCCCATGGAATAACTGATCCATCACCGTTGAGCGGTGCTAACGCCAACAAGGCAGCGGCAGAAGCGAAAGGGCCAAAAGCCAACCAACACAGCGGCTCACCGAGGCCTATGTAGCCCCAGCGAAAGGGCGGCCCCTGGTAGAGGTATCCCAAACCACAACTCACCAGCACCAAAAAGAGCACAGCAGCACTACTGCGCAAAGCCAACACCAACATCAACAACAAGCCCAGCACGAGCGCTAAGTGGGCAAAACGGCGCACAGGTCTCCGCTGACCCAGCAGCGCAACCACCGAATGCAACTTGGTGAAGCTGTCCACGCCGGTATCTGCATCAAAGAGGTCGTTGCTGAGGTTTTCCCAAAGCAAAAGCAGCACAGCCGCAACCAAAAAGCCAAGCAGTTGATCAAGACGCACTGCTTCGCCTGCCCCCACCCGCCAACCTGCCGCCAGCAACGCCGGCATCACTGCCACGGAGTACATCGGCCACTTGATCGCGGCTTTCCAAAGAGCTCGCCTTGTGGAGGCCTTGGCGTAAAGGGATGCAACATCCTGCTGGTCTGGCATGGGAAAGAAGCCTGGAAACCAGGGAAAGGCCCATACATTTGAGCAGCACCCGCGCTCAACTCCGATCCCGGATGACAGCTGACCGTAGTTTCAGCAACCTTTTAACTGCCGCATCCCGGGGCTGGTGCGAGCGCAAGGGCGATGAAGGTGTCCTCAGCCTGGCCCTGCCTCTCGACGAGGTGGATCCCCTGTACCACCTGCCCTTACTAGCCGATGAGCATCCCTTCCAGTTTCTCTGGGATAGTGCACCAGGCCTTTGCTTTGCAGCAGCAGGTCAGTGCCAAAGCCTTGATCTTGCAGGCCCCAGACGCTTTGAGCTGGCCCAACGATTCAGCGATACAACCCTGGCACGCCTCACAGACGCGACGCCCAACGCCCCTGCCCAGGCTCGAGCAAAAATCCTGCTGGCCTTTTCCTTTTTCGACCATCCCGCAGAACGACAACGCAGCCAGATCCACACCAGTGCAGTTCAAGCGGTACTGCCGCGCTGGCAACTCAGCCGCCAAGGTCGACACGGTTGGCTGCGTCTCAATGGCGTGATCACCCAGCAAGCAGAAGCGCGGGACCTAGCCGAACAGCTTTGGCTGATGGCGGAAAACCTGCTCGACCCCAATCACAATTCAAAAGATTTCTGGCCCAGCAGCGTCCGCGGCACCACGGAACTCCAGCCCTGGCAGGAGTGTTACAGACCAGCTCTCAAACGCGGACTGGATTTAGTAAGCAGCGGTGAGCTCAACAAATTGGTGCTGGCTGTGCGCCAATCCATTCAGCTCCAAGCACCCTTAAACCCGCTGCCAGTACTGGCCAAGCTACGTCAACAACAATCAGGTAGCTGCCGCTTCTTATGGCGAAGAAGCCACGAGGATGCCTTCTTTGGAGCTTCGCCTGAACGTCTACTCAGCCTGCAAGGGAATCAGCTACGCACCGACGCTCTGGCCGGCACTGCTGATCGCAATGACGATGGACAGGGCCTACTCCGCTCGGAAAAGGACCGTCGCGAGCATGAACTTGTCGTTGCCTCAATTACCAGTCAACTGTTCAATCAAGGACTGACACCACGGCGACCACGGAACCCCCAGCTCGCTCGTCATGGCCAACTGGTGCATCTGCATACACCGATTACAGCCAATGCCATGGGTCACACATCCCTCAATCTGGCCAAAATTCTCCATCCAACACCGGCTGTAGCGGGTCTGCCTTGCCGGGAGGCGATGGCCTGGCTGCGCACATTGGAACCTTTTGAACGTGGCAGCTATGCGGCACCGATTGGCTGGATCGACAGCCAAGGCGACACGGAACTGCGCGTGGCCATCCGTTGTGGCCACGCCAGAGGTTCAGTGCTTGATCTCACCGCTGGAGCTGGTTTGGTCCGAGGCTCTGTGGTCGAACGCGAATTACAAGAAGTTGGCATGAAGCTGTCTGTACTGGCCGACCAACTCGATCTGCGTGCCAAGGATCAACCAAGACTGACCAGCAAACGCGCAATCACTTGATCAGCCAGGGGAACCCCATTGAGGCGTTCAACCTCTCTAATGCCAGTAGGACTGGTGACATTGATTTCACTCAGCAGGCCATCAATCACATCAATTCCCACAAAAAACAAACCCTGTTCTCTCAAAACGGGTGCCAATTCTGCACAGATCTGCAATTCACGACTGTCTAGTTCTGTGGGTTCAGGGCTTCCACCCATGGCAAGGTTGCTGCGAAAATCTCCAGCCTTAGGACGACGGTTCACGGCGCCAAGAGGCTCTCCATCCACCAACAAAATGCGCTTGTCTCCTTCAATGACAGCCGGCAAAAAACGCTGAGCCATCACCGGTAGCTGCGCCTGATCCGTCACCAACTCAAGTAAGGCCTCAAGTCCGGGAGCCGCACCAGCGACTCGCACCAGCCCCTGACCAGCTCGACCCCCTAAAGGTTTGAGCACCACCTCTCCTTGCTCACGGGCAAAGGCCGCAAGCTCACTGACCCGACTGGCCACAAGCGTGGGAGCCATCAGGCTGTTGAAGCGCAGCGCACCGATCTTTTCATTCCAGGCACGCAACGCCGCTGGCCGATTAATCACCAACACACCAGCCCGCTCTGCCAGCTCGAGCAAATGGGTGGCATAGAGATAGCCCTCATCAACCGGAGGATCCTTACGCATCCAGATGCAGGTGAAGTCAGTCAGAGGAAGGCTCCGGGGCTCACCGGTGCTAATCCAAGGCTCAGGCACCACAGGGAGGGCAATCGCAGAGAGTTGATCTCCCCGAGCCAGAAGATCAGCGGGTGTACAAGCCCAAACCTCAATCGCTGCCCGTTGGGCCGCCTGCATCAACGCAGCTGAGGAATCCTTGGCAGGTTGAATGCACTGCAGGGGATCCAAGACGAACAGCTGTCGCATGGCGTTAGACCTTGCCTTGGAGCAAACCATCAAGTTTTTGAGCCCCCTCAAGGGCATGCAACTCATCGCAGCCACCAATGCTCAGATCATCGATAAAGATCTGGGGCAACGTGTTACGACCCCCAGCCCGGCTCGCCATCGCTGCGCGGGCTTCCTGGTCGCCATCGATGGCGTGCTCCTGGTAACTCACCCCTTTGCGATCCAAGAGAGCCTTGGCACGCAGGCAGAATGGGCATGACTGCCAGGTATAGATCTCAACCTTGGCCATGGCACTGTGATCACGTCACTGAGATCCTATGCAGGCTGGCCCCGCTGATAGCGTCAGATCTCTGGACTCAAGCACCAACGTTGCTGGACCTCACCGACTTCAAACGCGATCTTTCTGAGCTCACCGACCGCCTGGGCCAAGCCCAGGACTGTCTTTGACGTTCCTGCTCTAAACGCTCGCCAACAAGATCTTGAGCAACTCGCTGCTCAACCAGATTTCTGGGACGACCAGCAAAACGCCCAGAAGCAGATGCGTCAGCTGGACGAAGTTAAAGCCCAGCTGGTTCAAATCACGCTCTGGCGTAGTGCCGTCAATGATGCCCAAGCAACCTTAGAGCTCTACGACCTGGAGCCAGACGAAGAGATGCTCAGTGAAGCCCAATCGGGGCTGAAACAGCTGCGCCAAGGCCTTGATCGCTGGGAGCTCGAACGACTACTTAGCGGCGAGTACGACAAGGAAGGCGCCGTGCTCTCAATTAACGCTGGGGCTGGTGGCACAGATGCTCAAGACTGGGCTCAGATGCTGCTCAGGATGTACACCCGCTGGGCAGAGGATCACGACATGAGAGTGACCGTGGACGAGCTTTCCGAAGGGGAAGAGGCCGGAATTAAAAGCGCCACGGTAGAGATTGAAGGCCGCTATGCCTACGGCTATCTGCGTAATGAAAAGGGCACCCACCGCTTGGTGAGAATCTCTCCTTTTAACGCCAATGGCAAGCGCCAAACAAGCTTTGCAGGCGTGGAGATCATGCCAAAAATCGATCAGGAAGTAGAGCTCGATATCCCCGAGAAAGATCTAGAAGTAACCACCAGCCGCTCCGGGGGCGCCGGTGGCCAAAACGTCAACAAGGTTGAGACAGCCGTACGCATTCTGCATATCCCAACAGGATTAGCCGTGCGCTGTACGCAAGAGCGCTCACAACTACAAAACAAAGAGAAGGCTTTGGCTCTCCTGAAAGCCAAGCTGATGGTGATCGCCCAGGAGCAGCGTGCTGCAGAGATCGCTGACATCCGCGGCGATATCGTTGAAGCTGCCTGGGGCAATCAGATCCGCAACTATGTCTTCCATCCCTACCAAATGGTGAAAGACCTGCGCACAGCAGAAGAAACCACAGACGTGCAAGCCGTGATGAATGGTGATTTAGACCGATTCATTCAGACCCTGCTACGTCAGGGTGTCGATCGTCCAGGCAGTGATATGGATCACTAAATCAGACATGCAATGACGACAGATCCAAGCTCCAAGGAGCCTCCATCAAAAGCAACACCACCGCCAAGCTTCGTGAAACTGGCAATGCGCAACATGGTGCGCAAAGGTGGACAGAGCCTGTGGCACTTCGGCCTCACCGCCTTTGGCGTTGTGGGGTTCATCCTGATGATCGCCTGGCTCGGCAGGCCCACACTTCCCCATTGATGCGCGCATGAGCGCACTGCAAACCTCTCCGATCAACCTCGACCTCGATCTGGCCTTTCATCCCGCCAACGATGATGCTTTGACGAGCTTGGTTGATGCAAATACAAAGCGCCGCCTCACTAACGCAAGTCCCTGGCAGCAAGACCTCACAGCCTGGATTGAAAGCGTCCGTCGTGACCCAACCCTGACCTGTCCTGAGATTGTGCGCCTCAGCCCGATGCTCAGCCTGGGCCTTCAACTCACGGATGACGCCACCATCACTGAACTGAATCACGCTTGGCGTCAACGATCTGAATCAACTGACGTCCTCTCCTTCCCAGCACTAGATAACAGCCTCGTCATACCAACAGACACTTGCGTCGAACTGGGCGACATTGTCGTCTCAGTGCAAACAGCACAACGCCAAGCCAAACAACACAGCCATGAACTTGGCCTAGAACTCCGCTGGCTGGTAAGCCATGGCCTCCTGCATCTACTGGGCTGGGACCACCCAACAGATCAGAGCCTGAAAACGATGCTGAGCTACCAGGAGCAACTTCTCAGCATCAACGGTAAGGTTCATCACCACTAGTGATGCAATCCAAGAGATCACTACATGCTCCCTCAGACCAACAATTTGTTGTCCGAAGAGATCACCCCACTATCCAGCCAAGGGCATCAAGCTGCCCGGCGGGGCGCCTGGCGAATTGCCGCAGACCTACCAAGCAGTTTTCGCTACGCAGCCCAAGGTCTGACATATGGCATCGTCAGTCAGCGCAACTTCCGCATCCATGTCGTGATCGGCGCCGTCGTTTTCGGTCTGGGGCTCTGGCTGCAACTGAATCTCAACGATCTAGCCGTATTGATTCTCACGGTGGCGGCAGTGCTTGTCTTGGAGTTGCTCAATACATCCATCGAAGCTGTCGTGGACCTAGCAATCGGTCGCCGCTTTCACCCCCTTGCCCGCATCGCCAAAGACACTGCTGCTGCTGCTGTCATGGTTGCCGCCATTAGCTCTCTACTGATTGCCCTGCTGCTGCTGCTCCCTCCTCTACTGATCCGCCTTGGGCTCTGACGCCCTGCAGCCCCATGCTCCTAATTATCGACAACTACGACAGCTTCACCTTCAACCTGGTGCAGTATTTAGGGGAACTGGCCGCAAAGCATCCTGTCGCTGCTGATCTACGGGTTGAGCGCAACGATACTCTCTGCCTAAGCCAAATCAGGGAGCTACACCCCTCCGCCATCCTGCTCTCACCTGGTCCGGGCAATCCTGATCAATCCGGAGTTTGCATGGAGGTGCTGACCGAGCTGGCTCCCACAATCCCCACCCTCGGGGTGTGCTTGGGGCATCAAGCACTAGCTCAAGCCTACGGAGGCAAGGTGGTGCAAGCTGATGAACTGATGCATGGCAAAACCTCGCCTGTGCTGCACAACGGCGAAGGGCTGTTTAAAGGCTTACCCCTACCACTCACTGCTACCAGATATCACAGCCTGATTGCAGAGCGAGAGAGCCTGCCGGACTGCCTAGAAGTCACAGCATGGCTAGAGGACGGCACAATCATGGGCCTACGTCATCGAACACACCCCCATCTACAAGGAGTGCAGTTCCATCCCGAAAGTGTGCTCACGGAGGCAGGCCATCAACTGCTTACCAACTTTTTGCGTCTGACTGAAGCCAGCGAAAAGCACTGCTAACTTCCAAAACACTCCCGCTTCCACTCATGCCTTCCCTCTTAAAGGTTCTGAGCACTCGTAGCCTTTCTGCAGCTTCAGCTGTGGGTTTAGTCCTGTCCTCAGCCTCCTCGGCCATTGCCGGCGGAGTCACGATTACGAGTTACGGCCACAGTGCTCTACTGATCCAAGGCGGTGGGCAATCGGTGTTGCTCAACCCATTCAAGGCCGTGGGCTGCGCTGCAGGCCTGCGCGAGCCCCGGGTGAATGCCACTGTGATCCTTGCCAGCTCTGAGCTCGCTGATGAAGGAGCTCAAGTCGCTAGTGGTCGCTTTCTCGTGCAACCAGGTTCATACCGCATTGGCGGCTTAAACCTAGAAGGATTTGCGGCTCCCCATGACCGACTGGGCGGTCGCCGTTTCGGCCAAGCCACCCTCTGGCGCTGGCAACAAGGCGGCCTGCAATTTGCTCACCTTGGCGGCAGCGCTGCCTCTTTATCGGGAGAAGACAAAGTTCTGCTTGGACGTCCCGACGTCTTGATCATCGGCGTAGGGGGTGGCGCCAAGGTCTATGACGGCGCTGAAGCAGCACAAGTCGTCAATGCACTCAATCCACGCCGAGTCATCCCAGTGCAATACGTGAGTGGTGCAGCGCCAAGCGACTGTGATCAAACTGGAGTGCAACCATTCCTTGATGCGATGGCAGGTACACCGGTGAAGCAGACAGGAACGACCATCAGCCTGCCGAGCGATCTGGGTGATGGACCCGTCATTGAGGTGATGCGCTAACAGCGCATCCACAGCCTGAGTGAGTCGATCAGGATGTCTTGCCGGTCACTCAGGCTGCAAGAGACTCAACAGTGGCAAAGGCTTGCCAAAATTGCTGCATTTGCCGGGTGGTGCCAATGCTGACCCGCAAGGATCCATCAATCAGCGGTTTGCCAGTCATCAGCCGAACCAAGATGCCCCGCTTGCGTAAGGCTGCTTCCACCTCTGCTGGTAGCTGCTGCGGCCAGATCAATAGGTAATTCCCTCCATCGAGGTGGTAACACACACCAGAAGCATCAAGGCGGCTTCTGAGCCACTCACGCGCCTTCAACACATCAGCCACGTAGGCATCCACGTAAGCCTGATCATCAAGAGCCGCGAAAGCTGCTGTTATCGCAAAGCTATTGATGTCATAAGGCCCAGTCACACGACTGACGCAATCGATGACATCAGCAGAGCCGATCGCGAACCCCATGCGAAGACCCGCCAAACCTGCGGTTTTGGCCAGCGAACGCAACACCAACAAATTCGGGGTAACACTGAAATCTGCTTGCGGCAAAACGCTATCGCCCGTGAACGCCTCATAGAGCTCATCAACAACCACCAAACTTTCAGGCGCCGCAACAGCCAGCTCCAGGATTTGCTCTGGCGCCAAGCGAGTGCCAGTGGGATTGTTGGGATTGCAGAGCAACAACAGCCTTGGCTTCTGCTCCAGCACACGCTTACGAATCGCATCAAGCGGAAAGCAAAAGTCGCTGCCTTCATAGGGAATGGCAAGAATCTCCATCCCCTGCATCTGGGCGCAGGGCGTGTAGTAGCCAAAGGTAGGGCTCGTTGTCAGTAAGAGATCACCACGATCGCCATAGGCATGAAAGATCGCGTGAATCGCTGCATCAACGCCGTTAAATAAGCCAATCTGACTAGGGCTAAGTGGCTGGGTCAGCCCTGGTCGGCCCTGATCACAATTGCTCAAATTGGCCACCACCGCTTCTCGCAACCCGTCGTACTCCGGATAAACGGCGATCTGATCAGCAGGAATCGCTCGCAACGCCTCGAGTACACGAGGGCTAGGGCCGATCGTATTCTCATTAAAATCAAGGCGCAGCAATCCACGGCGACCCTCAAGCGGAGCGCTATAGGCCTTCAGACACTCCACTTCCACCCGAGGAGCGGGGGCACCAGAACTCATTCGTGAAGGTGAAGACCCCATCACATCCGCTCCAGCGTGGGAATACCCAACAACGACAGCCCTAGTTTTAGGGTATCTGCCGTGAGCCGGCAGAGCGCTAGGCGACAGCTACGAGAGGGTTGCTCAGCTTTCAACACCGGCACCTGATCGTAAAAGCGATTAAACACCTGACTGAGCTCAAACAGATAGGTGCAGAGACGATTGGGTAACAACTCCTCCTCAACTTCGGCGATCACTGCATCAAACTTCAGTAACTCCCGCACTAAAGCCCATTCCTGCGTTTCACTGAACTGAAGCTCAGCCGTAGTGACATCAAGATCACCCCCCTTGCGCGCAATGCCGGCGATACGAACAACGGCATAAAGCAGATAAGGAGCTGTATTGCCCTGTAGAGCAAGCATGCGATCAAAACTGAACTGGTAGTTGGTGATTCGGTTCTGGCTGAGATCGGCATACTTCACTGCTGCCAGCCCCACCGTGGTGGCCACCTGCTCAACAAAGGAGTCCTGCTCCACACGTCCCTCCTCCTGCAGCCGCCGGCGCAGATCAGACTCAGCGCGCTCAACAGCCTCATCGAGTAACTCGCGCAGACGAACAGTGTCACCAGCACGCGTTTTGAGCTTCTTGCCATCTTCCCCCTGAACCAAGCCAAAAGGCACGTGCTGGAGACGACCAGCATCAGGGATCCAACCTGCGCGCTGAGCAACCTGAAAGACGCCAGCGAAATGATTGGCCTGGCCAGCATCGGTCACGTAAATCACACGCCGAGCGCCATCACCTTGGGGAGGAGCAGCAAAGCGATAGCGCATGGCTGCCAGATCGGTGGTGGCGTAATTGAAGCCACCATCACTCTTCTGAACAATCACAGGCAGAGGTTTGCCGTCCTTACCCGTAACACCCTCAAGGAAGACACACTGAGCACCGTCATCGGTAACGAGCAAACCGGAGACATTTAGATCCTCAACGACGCTCTCGAGATAGACGTTATAAAACGATTCACCGCGCTCGTTGAGACGAACATCAAGCCGATCGTAGATCTTTTGAAATTCACGGCGCGACTGATCACAGAGCAAACTCCAAGCCTTCAAGGAAAGAGGGTCACCCCCTTGCAATTTCACCACCTCCTCACGGGAGGTGGTCTGAAAAGCCTCGTCGTCATCAAAGCGTTGCTTGGCCTGGCGATAAAACACCACCAGATCACCAAGATCCACAGCATCAGCTGTTTCAAGAGCCTCTGGTGCCACTTGCTTCAAGTGGGTAATCAACATCCCAAACTGCGTACCCCAATCGCCCACATGGTTAAAACGCAGCACGGGGTGTCCACGAAACTCCAACACCCGAGCAAGGGAATCGCCAATGATCGTGGAACGCAAATGACCCACATGCATCTCCTTGGCGATGTTGGGGCTGGAGAAATCCACCACCACTGGAGTGGGCTGCTGCCCATCGTTATCGCCCTCCACCAGCGGCACGCCCAGACGAGCATCAGACAGCCTTGCCTGCACTTCAGCAGCCAGGCATTCGGGCCGGACGGTGAGATTAATGAAACCTGGCCCAGCAATTTCTGGCGCCAAGCAAATGGCATTGAATGCCGTATCGACCATCAGCTGATCGACAATCGCTGCAGCAATTTGACGCGGAGGCTGCTTGAGCGGCTTAGCGAGGGGTAAGGCAGCATTGGCCTGAAAATCACCAAATTCAGGCTTGCTGGCTGGGGCCAATTGTGGGTCCAATCCAGTGCCACTCACACGTGCTGAGGCTGCAGCTTCAGGGAAGGCACGGTCGATCGCCGCACGCAGTTGACTCTCCAGAGCGTGGGCAAGGCTAAGCATGAACTCCGCAGCGAAATGGGCCTGCAATCACCCTGATCATCACTGACCACGATGCCGGAAACCAGCAAGCCTGCTTCAGCTCTGTTCTCAAGCGATCACCATTAACAATGGGGGCTGATCTTTTAAACGGTGAAAGGGTCAGGAATAGCTTGGCTAGCTATACCTGAGAGCGACCTTCTCCGTCTCGGTTCTCGGCTCAATAGGCGGCTCAATAAAAGCTGGATAAGCAGAGCCAATGCACTAATCATTGCGTTCTTGTGATCCGCTCTTGGTTGTTCCCTTGCTGATGATTCTGCGCAGATCCCGCAAGCCCATGGCCCGAGCAAAACGCCTATTGCCGCATGGATGCAATTTTCACATCACGCTGCGCTGCAATAGCAGGCAGTTCTTAATTTCTAAAGCCCTTAGGCGAGATGTGTTGTTGGCGGTACTGAAAAAGGCCCAGCAGAAATTTGCCGTGAAGGTTTATGGGCTCTGCCTGATGGCTAACCACCTTCACTTGCTGCTTAAACCAGAGGATGCAAAGGATTTGCCCAGGTTGATGCATTGGTTTGCTTGGTACTCCGCCATGGCCTTGAACCGCTTGAGCGGTCGTTGCGGGCACTTCTGGGAGGCCAGGTATTTCTCAACGCCAATCCACCCCAAAGATCACCGGCGAATGCTGAATACCTTGAGGTATATCCATGCCAACCCCAAAGCGGCTGGGGTAAGAAAAGGCTTTTATGACCCCTATTCCAACTATGGCCACTACAACCGGTTAAAAGCAGATGGCATCAGCGAATGGCATCCAGCCTTTTTAAGGCTCTCGGCAACGCTTGATGGCTGCGCCAGGCGCTATGAGCGTTTCTGCCAGCACTATCGCGATAAGGGCAAAAGCGCTCCTCAGTGCCATTGGGGGAGTCGCATGCTTAAACGACTAGTCAGTCATTCAAGAACTAGAAGCAAGAAGAAGAGGATCTCACCAGGTCAACAACGACTGCCATGGGATTGGGATATTCGCTTCAATCAAATCCCTGAGGATTGGTATCAAGTTGCTGTGAGATTTAGAAAAGCCAATGGAATCAGAGATGGAGATCAAACTCTCAAGCTGTGGTAATTAGTTGGCAATATAAATAGCTTTAGAGCAGATAAAGTCAAGGGTAGATTTGTTGTGAATACGAAAAACTATTTCCGATTAGTGCCTGCCAAATAAGGTATCAAGGCAACTTTCTGCATGCCAATGGTGCCAGGTATCGATGGTTGTTTCAAGCCAATAGTGAGGTGGTTGAAGAAACAAAAAGCCCCTGCTAATGCAAGGTCGTTGAGTGTGTAGGCTTTCGGTCATTCAGAACATCTTTGGGGTGTTCATATCTGCTTAGAAGCGTGTATCAAAAGCTTGGCGCAGGGGCTGGAGGACCAAAGCGATCGTGCACCCTTGGGTGTTGCAGATAACGCTTGAATTGCAGGAATTACTTCTGGTTCTTTCTTGCTTGGTGCTCCATAGCCATTACTGCCAAAGCGATATTTAATATCTGCTGTAAAGCGTGTATCAAAAGCTTCGTCATAAGAAAGATTGGCGCCAAGGGTTAAACCATTGCTGATGTTGTAGGCAAGCCTTCCTTTAACACCAGTATTGTAGTCCTGATGTTGTAGGCAAGCCTTCCTTTAACACCAGAACCATCAGCCTCATCGAGATCGCCTTGCTGGTAGTAATAACCAACAGAAGCATTGAGATCTGGTGTGATGCTGTAGCCAACATCTAATCCGTAGGTATCAAGAGAACCACCTTTGTAATGGCTATTTAGGCGTTTCTCGACATCACCAATAGGAACGAGTGCATAGGCATTGAAGTTCCAAGTGTCTGATACAGCTTCTAAGCCTGCAGCAACCTGCGAGAAGAAGACATCACGCTTGCCTGTGATATTGACGCTGGTATCAACATCACCAGAATTCATTGGCCGGCTGTCATAGCCAGCATTGATGCCATACATCCAGCTGCGGTCTCCGTTTAGCCAGCGATAGCCAAGCCTGGTTGATGTGCTGATCGTGGTACCAGCAACATCGGTATTAACGATGCTGCTTTCTCTATCTCGATCAGCAAAGTTGGCATTGGCTAAGGCATCAATAAACCAAACGCTGTTCTCACCAACAGCAATGGGAAGAAACGCTCCAATACCGGCTTGATTGGGTGTGCCTGCTCCTTGCAGTGCACCTTGAAAGCCCCAGTTGAACTGCACAGCGTCTTTGAGGTTGATCTCCATCACCCCCAGATCTGCTGCACTACCTTCGTCTTGAGAAGCTACTGGCTGTATAGGAAAACTAGTCAAGGCAAGAGCAGCAGCACCAGCAAGCGATAGAGGAAGGCGAAGGGAACGCAGCACTGAGATTGACTAAGTCATCAGCACATAGTGCTTTGAAAACTGGGGTGCAGAGCAGCGCTTCAGGCAGTCGCTTGACTGGAAAGAAGGTTGGCTTAAAGCCGAACAACCTCAATAACAATTAAGCAGCCTTCGTTGGTTCAAACCGCATGCTGATATCAAGCCAGCAACTGCGCGTCACCGGAGCACTCGTCGAGATCAAATCAATCCCCGTTGCCGCGTAGGCATGCAACTGGGCAGGGTCAACACCAGACGCCTCCAATATCACTGGCCCTTCGGCTCTCTGCTCGGCCAATAGACGCAAGCGAGGCACCAAATCTTGCAACTGAGTAGGGGAAAATTCATCCAACAGCACCCCATTGGCTCCAGCCCGAATCGCCTCATCAGCCTGTTCGGCAGTTTCAGCTTCAATAATCACTTGAGCTGGCCATGGTGCGCTTGTACGAACAGCGGCAACAGCCACGGCCATGCCTCCAGCCCAAGCCAAGTGGTTCTCCTTAAGCATCGCTGCATCATCCAATCCACAACGGTGATTCACTCCCCCCCCACAGCGAACGGCGTACTTCTCCAACACGCGTAGCCCAGGAGTGGTCTTACGGGTGTCAGCCAAGCGCACAGACGAACCACGCAACTGATCCACGAGTGCGGCAGTTGCAGTAGCCACGCCAGACAATCGCATCGCCAAATTCAGTGCTGTGCGCTCAACAGCCACCAACGCTGAGGCCTGCCCCTCAAGCCGCAGTAAATCTTGGCCAACTGAAACTGAAGCCCCTTCAGTGACGAGAAGCTGCACCCTGGCCTTTGGATCAAGCGCATGCAGCAATGGCTCAACGAGCACTCCACCACAAAACAAACCATCGGCTTTCGCTCGCCAACACGCACGACCATGACAACCACGCAAAGCAGGAGCGGTGAGATCACCACGACCGAGATCTTCTGCCAACCAGCTCTCAAGCCTGCTTCGCAATTCTGGAGTCAGGGTCAGCGAAGGTGAAGAGACTGACATGGAAAACATCTTGCAAACAAAAATACAAGCTTTCGAGGAGTGATTAACTAGGCAGAAAAAAGCATTTTGACACTATGAATTAACAATAGTGAGTTTCCATTGACGCCTACTTGCCAATACAAAAACGCGAAAAGATCCGATCAAGCACAGCTTCTGTGATCTCCTCACCAGTGATCTCACCCAGGCTGCTGATCGCTTGCCGCAGATCAATGGTCCAGAAATCCCAGGGCAACTGGTGCTCTGCTGCTTCCTGACTACGGCCCAAGGCCCCAACAGCGGCGAGAGCCAAATCACGCTGACGTTGATTAAGAGCAACCACCAACCCCTGCGCTTCGCTGGCCCCACAAGTCTTCAAAACAGCCTCAATCAAGGCCTCTTCTCCTTGCCCCGTGAGTGCGCTCAACATCACATCCACAGCCTTGCCATCAACCTCATTGCCCAGCGAAGCAGCCATTAGAGAAGCAGCCATCGAGGCAGGCTGAAGATCAGCTTTATTACCCACAAGAAGCCTTGGCAGATCATCTGGGATCTGAGCCAACAACGCCGCATCATCGGATGTCCATCCCAGACTGAGATCAAACACCAACACCGCCACATCAGCTGCAGCGAGAGCCTGATGACTACGGTCTATCCCAAGTTGCTCCAGCGCATCCTGTGTGGCGCGAATGCCTGCGGTGTCTACCAAGGTGATCGGCACACCCTCCAGCACAATCTCGCTCTCCAAGACATCCCTGGTCGTACCAGGAAGATCCGTCACGATCGCCCGCTCCCGGCGGCTGAGGCGATTCAACAGGGAGCTCTTGCCAACATTAGGGCGACCGATCAGAGCCACCTGTAGCCCCTGGCGCAGCACATCACCACGCTTGGCATCTTCAACAAGCTGTTCGAGCTCTCGCCGCACGCACTGCAACTCAAGTAACAACTCAGCACCATCGAGAGGGGGAAGATCCTCCTCAAAATCAACCCTGGCCTCCAGCTCACTGAGCTGATCCAACAACCTTTCCCGCAGGGAGGTGATGCGGCGCTGAATGCCTCCATCGACTCCCGTCATCGCCAACTGGGCTGCTCGACGACTACGCGCCGCCACAAGTTCACTGATCGCCTCCGCCTGGGTGAGGTCAAGCCGGCCGTTGAGCACCGCGCGCTGGCTGAACTCTCCAGGCAGTGCCCGACGCACATGCGGCTGAGCCAACACACGCTCAAGCACCCGCTGAACAGCCATCAATCCACCATGACAGTGGATCTCCACAACATCCTCGCCAGTGAAACTGCGTGGCCCCTTCATCAGCAACACAAGAACTTCATCGATCCGTTCCTTGCCGCTCTCATCCATCACATGGCCATACAACACACGATGACTAACCCAAAGTTGTTGCCCCGGGATCGACACCACACTCCGCCCAACGACCTCAGCCGCTGGCCCAGAAAGCCGCACCACAGCAATACCCCCTTGACCTGGTGCAACCGCCGTTGCCACTGCGGCAATCGTTTGTTGATGGGGGATTGGAGAAGACATCATCACTGGCACCTTCAGCCCTTCCTACGATCAAAGCCACCCTGCAGCACCATTGCTTCGGTCTGGCCATGATCCAGAAAACCCTCCAGGGCATGAGCAGGCGACTGCGCCGCTGGCTTGTTTGGCTCTGGCAGCAAGAAGGAACTCCAGGGCAACGGGCGCGAGGGGTCGCAGCGGGAGTGTTCAGCGGCTGCTTCCCTTTCTTCGGGTTACAGACACTGCTGGGTGTCGCCTTAGCCAGTGTGGTGCGCGGTAACCATGTCCTGGCTGCCATAGGCACCTGGATCAGTAACCCGATCACCTATTTGCCGCTCTATTGGTTCAACTATCAAGTTGGCTCTTCCCTACTTGGCCAAGGGCAAAATGACCTTGACCTCACTCAACTCAATGAGCAAGATCTTTGGACTCAAGGCTGGGTCTTCAGTACTCGCCTTTTACTTGGATCAAGTTTGGTAGGAGCAATCGCGGCTCTCTTCACAAGCTGTGCTGTCTATGGGTTGCTCAAAGGGCCAGCAAAAGCAAAATCGCGACAACGGATTTATCGCAGGCGAAGCCAAAGTAAACATGACTAACCCAAAATTAGCTTACCTAGGCTGAGATCTACTGAATGGCAATCCTCTTAGGAATCAAGCGAAAGGCCTGTATTGAATGTCAAAGATGATGGGGCTGTCGAGAGTTATCTCAATAGCAATAATTATAAAAGATTTAAATTTATCGCCATAAAATCACAACCTCAAGCTACAGTTAATGCAATCAAAGAGATTGATGGAGCGATCTCCTCCGACCATGAGTGGGTGAATTTCACGATCCTGAATATCAAGTGAAGGAGCTAAGACAGCCTATGCCTCCACTACCCCCGCAACTGATACGCCGTGCACTTCTTCTCGATGTGGTGCTGGCGCTGGTCTTCCTCAGCCTCTCTTTATTTGCCGAAGAACAGGTCTGGCGTTTGATCTGGGGTTGCGGCGCCTTACTCGCAGTCGTCGATGCCCTAATAGCCAATCGATTCCTTGATGAAGAAGACCTAGACTGAGGGAAATAACTACAATTTTCCGCATTTAAGCTCTTCCTTTACAACATCTCTATTGAGATAAGCTTATTTTTTATAAAATATAGACTTTAATCCAAAAGTTACAAGAGTGTAAAAAATCAGTTCGATGACAACCTCAACTCCTGGGCCAGTAAAAGGCAACAGCATTGATGCTAATTCGAGAATTAACGCAATTATGGCAATACAACTTAGAACGATATAGACACTAAAAAAAATCAACCCCCAGGAGATAGGCCTGGAAGGGGAAAGAGTCAATCCCTTAAACACTTGCATTAGTCGGTCAGAGATAAATTTGGCCAGAGAACTTAGGCCTTCTATTAGCTGCAGGTATTTTATTTGCAGTCGTTGCTTGATGTTCATCCTAGCAACCACTACCTTCTCTAAGGCTAGCGTTCTATCAACAGTGATGCAGTATTGAACTCATTGTATTCACCATCAGTCCAGCTATATGCGACATCCGAATCCACCTGCTTCACCTTCATGCTCTTACGATCTGTCTTGAGAACCTGTCCCCTAGCCCTGAAATTTCCTTTTATTCCATCCTTATTGACCTGAACGTATATTGCTCCTACTTCAAAGCCTCTATCATTGCAGAATATTTCATCAAAACAAGTATGTACAGTAACTGCATAATCATCAGATACAAAGCCAGCCCCAGCAGCGTAAGTATTTGAACATCTCCAACTTCCACCAGTTATCAAACCTGACTTTGCACCAGAGGCTAAATTTTCATTCCATCCAATAGCCTCAAATGCTGCACAACCAGCTTCAGCCCTTACAACAAGTGTCAAGCCCGTACAGCAGGCCGTCACCACTGCTCCGAACATAGCCAGGGTCAAGACTTGAAATGTGTTCAGGTGTTGGGGCAAGAGCAGTATTGGCTAGCTATAGAGGCTCCAATGACCAAGATAAGCCAAACCATTTCTGTGGAAGAAGGTTACCGTTACCCAAATCAAAAAATATGGCAGACCTACCATACCCTGGGATCAATAATTCAAAACTTTTAGCCGGGCTAATCATCTCTTTATTAGCAGACAACACATTTCTATTGACTGCTGATCGGAAATGACTAATGCAGTTGGTTTAAGCACGTTCGTTTTGACAGTGATCAAATCCCTTTTACTGCCTAGAGGTGATTTGGCAACTTTGGCGCCTCAGCAGTGATCAGTCATCACAATCACTGCTGAGGATTCTAGGATCACAGAGGCTACTTAGCAGGTCATCAAGGGTCTAATTGATTGTTAAAACTAGAAGGCATCGTAGTGCAATAGAGCGTTCTGAGTTTTATATTAAAACGATACCTACTAGGTAAAACGAATGATTTAGCTCGTGATTGTACGACGCTTCAATGCAAGAAAGCCGCCACATGCTATAGGTATAAGAGCTACCAGTGCTGCAAGTAACAGGATTGTAGGGAGTGAAAGGTCTGGCATCGTCTTAGTATAAGTGACATGCCTATTTTAATCGAATGTCAAGGTCAAAGCAGGAGATGTCTGCATCATGTTGCATCAACAATATATTGTTCTTTCTGGAAGTTTCGAGCAATATGCATAATATTAAAAAAGCATTCTACAGTCAAGTGAAACAAATACTCACAGCCGTCTTCTCTGTCATTTTATTGAGCATATCTGCAGAGGCTCAATCCACATCCTCCTCCTTTCGGCAAGCTTGCTCAATGACTGTTGCAGGTCAGCCAACGATTCGCATACTTTGCCGGTGGATGTCAGACGCTGACACGGGCAACACCATTTTTGTGGACAACGCAAGCACTGGCGAAACCTATGAACTCAACGGAATCTTTCCGGAGTGGCGTGCTGATCCTAAGATCATCAACAAATTCAGGACAAATGTCTTTCAACTGTGATTCAAGCTTTGATTATTTCGATTCTATCCATGAGGCTTGCTTGAATTTAGATATTTATAATGTTTCTCATGGGAATTGCCTAAAGAAAGGCTAGCATCTGAGCTGCAAAGACTTTAAGTCTGCCCCTAATGGATCGGAAGCCAACATGAGTAGCAGTGAGAAAGAGCTTGATCTGCGCATTGATCATCTTCAGAAAGAATTAGCCTTGGCCGAGCAAGAAAGAGATATTCTACGTGCGGCTAAGATGCAGCAAAAGATTCTCATGAAACTCCTTAAAGAGAATCCCTCGAGGCAGGTTTAAAACCAAATCGCATAGGGAATTATTTATATTACCCCCATAGAAACTAACTCTCGTTTACATGTAAACTGAAGATGAAATTCATTCGGGCTGCATAGAGGTTAAGCAGTGAAATAGGCAAATATTAATCTAGGCACCAAGCAATTAGGATAGGCTGGATAGCTACAACATTATTTCACAGATCTCCATCAACCTGTTTTCAAGGGTGGGCCTCAAATAACGCTCACTAAAATCAGATTGTTTTCATTATAACTAGCAACCCAATCGCACCTTCACCACTACTTAGGATCGGGCGAAAATCCTTGTCGCGCTCGTTTTGCTTTTATTCCTATTAAGCTAGATACCACAAAAGAGCAATCTCCTATGGCTGTCAAGTTCACCTTTGAATCTCAGACGGAGATTTATTACATGTTGAAGGCCTTAAACCAGACTCAATGGTGTGTTGAGAATGGATTGCTTGAAATGGACAGGAAGTCGCTCAAAGGTTTTCAGACATTACGCAAGAAGTTTGCAGACTTCGCATTAACGAATCCATAGCTTAGATCTTCATGAGTAGATTTGCTTGTCTTGCTTGTACCGACAAGGCTTCTTTGACTTAAATTAAGCAGGCTTACGATGATGAGAACTAATCTCAGGCTTAACATTACTGGCTAATTCTTGGTTACTAGTGATCCAACTAAGATTGAGCCATTTGCATCAACAGGTGATCGTCTGGGTGCCAATGATTTTTTTTTAGATTGATTAAGGATGCACTCAATCATCTCAGACAAGAAACTGATCCTTCTCTAAATCAAGTCATTTGTGGGGAAAGCGATCACCTCTAATCAAAAGAGCATCGTAAACTTGCTTAAAAAAATGCTGACTCCATAACCAACAGCAATCTGATCATCTTCAGCAGATCAGCAAGAATCAATAAATTTTATGGCGCAACTGAAGAGATGGGCCTCAGCGACACGGTCAACTTCAGTGTTGAATCAGCATTGCCACCAGTGACTGTTAGCCTCCTTGCTCTCATTAATCTAGCTTGTCTGCCTCTACATGTTTGCAATGTTCTGGAAGATGGCATCGTCTGATTCACTGAGAGACAATGCATCTATTTCTTGTAAATCAACTGGTAGACACACCACTTCTTGATCAGACCACTTCTGGATCAGACCATTTTCTTGAGAGAGGCTTATCTTGCTCTTGATCAATTGTGTCTGCTGTGATAAAGGCAGTTTTATCTCTACCCTGATTCAACTTTCCTCAGTAAGATTTGCTCAAACCAGATCAAGCCGCATGCCCGATACGCAACAAGAACTGCTCAACAAGATCGATTTTTTTCAGAGTCAAGAAGGGATCCTGGTCGGAACTGTCTTCTTAGCTGTTCTTTGGTTGATACTCGTTCTTCTGGATAAGTACGGAAGGCGGATTGGCCCTCTGGTAGCGAGATCCATCCGAAGGCCCTTATTGCTTGGATTTAGTTCAGCTCTTTACTTGGGTTGGCTGTTACACCTCTTGGAACTGCAAGCTAAGGCCTTGTTGCCTATTAAAAGTTCAGCAGTCTCAACTGCTCTGGTGGTGATCGCTCTGGGCTGGGCCACGATCAATCTCGGCCGGGCACTGCTCCTGCAATCGAATCGCATTCAACTCTGGCTGAAGGTAGAAGATCCCAGAGATGAGGCCATGTTGACCACCTTATTGGATCGAGTTTTCACCATTGGAGTCATTGTTTTAACTATCGCGGCCCTGATGGTGACTTTTGGGGTGTCTACCGCAGCAGTAGGCGCTTTGCTTGGTGGAGCAGGCATTGGCCTCGGCTTTGGGACACAGCAGATATCTCAGAATTTCCTTGCAGGGTTCATGCTCTTTTTTACTCGTCCATTCTCAGAAGGTGACTGGATTAGCGTCTCGAGCTTTGATGATGGAACAGTTGAGAAAATTGGCTGGTATCACACCCGCATTCGTACCTTTGATCGTCGACCACTCTATATCCCAAATTCGATCTTTGCGACTACTCCGATCGAGAATCCTGGACGAATGTATAATAGAAGAATCAAGGCCAGCATTAGTCTTCGCTACGAAGATCTGCCCCGTATCGAAGCGATTACCAATAATGTTCGTAGTCTGCTGTTAAACCATCCAGACATAGATCAAAAACAGAGCATCTTAGTTAATTTCAACGAATGGGATAGCTCCTCTATCAACATGATGGTGTATTGCTTTACTAAAACAACTGTTTGGAAAGACTGGCTAGATATTCAACAGGAGGTCTTCCTCCAGATTGCAGACATTGTTCAGAAAGCTGGTGGTGATTTTGCGTTCAATTGCACCACCCTCTATCCGGCGCCAAACCTGAATGATGATAATCCAATTAGTCGCTTGGGTGAAGATCTAAAAT
The DNA here is from genome assembly GCF_047304515.1 of Prochlorococcus sp. MIT 1306. Lineage (NCBI taxonomy): Bacteria > Bacillati > Cyanobacteriota > Cyanophyceae > Synechococcales > Prochlorococcaceae > Prochlorococcus > Prochlorococcus sp. MIT 1306. The sequence goes on from NZ_CP138959.1 coordinate 2,081,629, forward strand.
CGAACAGATCTCTGCTGTAAAAAAGGCTCGCATCTATCAACAATAGATAGGATTCAAACGACTCCAAGCAATTGATGTGTGGCTGGAGCAAAGCAAAACCATTAGATTTCTTGGCAAAGAAGAATTTTCCTCTCAATCTCATATGTTGCAAGCAAGGCATGCCGGAATCGAATGAACATGGCATGATCCATATCTATCAATCACAGAGGCTAAGCTTTTATTTTATAGTTTATTTCCTTTTGCATAGGGTGAGTTATCATAGGCTTTGGTTAATAACTGACGATATTCTGGATGCCATTGAAGGTTAGGACGGCTTCGACGTGCATTAAGGAGCATAATAACTCCAAAAATGAGCACTAATGACGCCTGACATGAGGCTAAAAGTGGAGAATCACTGAACAGATTAAGCATAGGGCTTCATTGACTATCAATATCATTATATTGGCTAGTCAAGAGGAGATTAAAATCAATCGAGTTTTTGCTTTATCGACTTATTGGCTGTATCAAGCCATCTGATAGGTGTTGTCCTAATTAGAGATTCAAAATCTCCGTTTAAAAAGCCATGAGAACACTAATAAGCAAACTTACCTATTCCTGCGCTCCCTCATATTTAATACACGGCCATTAAGAAGATGCTTCGCAAGTTTTAATCTCAGCGTGTGGCTTTCATCTGTAGGCACTCATCCATACAGACGATCAGCAATCACCTCAATTACTTAATCGTTTAATATCATTATATCCAAAGCTGTCTAGCCGAATGAGCAGTGCCACGCATAATAGATACTGAACAAAATGCATTCTCAATACCTCAGTCAATACTTAGCTTGATAGATTCTAAGGTAATGATTTTATTACCTACAGCAATGATCAGGATTGCAATGAATTAAAAGAAGACAGGCCTGCAGCTAATTGAGGCTTTGTTCAACACATCTCGCCCTAACAAGTCTTTGATATTTCATATTCAATTATGCAATCTGGTAAGCTGCCATTAAGGCTTGCCGACAAAATTAATTCCGTTTTTTTGATCTGCTCCCAAGCACTGGCAGAGAACTCTGGCCTAAGTAATGCCTTCTACAAGTTGATGCCGACAAGCCAATAAGCCTTAACAGTCATCATCTGTAGCTATAGGCTACTTGGCTATTGAAAATAGCCAAGTTTTTTACTTTAAGATCTATTTGAGTGTTGTTAGCATATTCAAGGCTTTGGTGATTTCATCCCAGCATCTACTTTTGAAGTAAAAACTTGGTTAATGTGAGATCGCAGAATCAATTACATGGTTTAAATTTTCCTTTTCCTACTTTACATTGTGGACATTTCCAATCTCTGGGCAAATCAGCAAAGCTCGTACCTGGTGGAATCCCATTTGTTGGGTCACCAACCCTTGGGTCATAGACATAGGTGCAAACCTTGCAGGCGTACTTTTTCATTGTTCCATTTAAGCTTGTGCTTAAGCTAGTATAGTTGCTACTAAGCTATTACTGTGAGGATTGAAAAGTAGATTATGGATGCCATTCCTTGGGACATAATAGGCGCTGTCATAATATTGCTAGTGGGTGTGGGATGGTTTTTGTACTACATATTTACGATGGATAGTCAAGAGTAGTTCCTTTTCTCAACCTATTGGGCTCTTAAGGTATTTGGGAATGAGCATAGCTAAATTCCATAAAATCACTATCGCATAAAAATCATGTCAGTATGCCATTTCATTCGGCATCTTATCCTAGGTATTGGAACGATAGTCTTTTTATATCCTTTGAGGGTGATTCCCTCTTGGCTGCTTAATCTGATACAGCACTATTTTTGCAGAGCTTATTCTTTGCAGAATTAATCCCTCTAGAAGATCTCATACAGAGCGTTTACTCAATAGACAGTACAAGTTACTGATAGCATCAACGCTAAGATATTCTTTGGCTAGTGATCCCTTTGTTTATTTAGGTGACCAAAGTGACCCAGCAAGATTAGCATTCTCCTGGCAAGTCATAAAAAGTACTTCTTCATAGTCAGAGAACTTCAGCAGGAGAATACACTCTAGTTTCAAGAAGATTTGAAACTCGATTGAGCGGGCTCAAGATATCTAGTGGGTGTTCGTAAAATATTAATCTCTTTTAATGAATGAAATCAGGGCTGGTCTGCTAAGTATTAGAAATACCGACTAATTTTTTGGGTTGCCTTTATGATACCTAGATCTCTTTCTCTCAGCTCTAGTTTCTGGCAGCATCTGAGAAATATAACAGTCGCCAGAGAGTGCACAACAGGGCAATAGCAATGATTAATGCAATAGGATGGCCCATATAGGCTTGGAAGCATATCATCACTATTATAGAGACAAGTCAAGACCTGAGTCTATATCTTGATTCTTAACAGTATGGTAGAGGCTTATTTTCGATCATTTCAATTATAAACTGGTAATCATATTACCTGTTAGGTAAGGCCACCTTGAATAAGGTTAATACTAATTCAGCTTGCCCAGTAAAGATCCATCTGTAATCTTTTGCGCGAGACAGTTTCTTGATGTTTCCCTTAACCTCCCTAACCATTTTTATTTTCCCTTCACGTTTACGCCCTGCCAATCCCCTCGATATACATGTGCACTATTTAAATTTATGAGTGTTTATACAGATTGCCCTATACGATTTCTCGGCGATACTTTAACAATATTAATATCTTTTACCATGAAATTTACTTTTGAATCCCAATCAGAAATTTATTACATGCTAAAAGCATTGAATGAAACCCACACTGCCATAGAAAATGGCCATGTGGGCCTAATCAATGATCAAACTCGTAAAGAGTTTGATTCATTGAGAGATAAATTTCAAGACTTTGTCCTTTCCAATCTCTAGCTGTTAAAGCGCCTAGTGGTCCACATAATTGATTTGGCATTAAAAATAGAGCTCCCTTAGCTAGCTTTGACTGCAAAGGTCATTTCAGTGACTCACTTGTTGCACTCCCTCAAAATATGTCATAAGGGACCTTACGCTTGAGGGGGAATACCTCCCTTTTTTTTGGAGGTCAAGCGTTTCAGCTTATTTAGATGAGCATGACCACACTACTGTTTGTATTTCTATAAGTTTTGGACATTATTTCCATAACCTCGGATTCAAAGTATGCAGCTATTGACAACATATTGATTGAGTCATCCCCCCCCCCACTTTGATTGAATTCATAACGACCTATTTTTTTATAGAAAATAATCTGCGAGCTTACGATATTTTCTATCAAGAAAACTGTCTCTAATCTTTCTTTCTTGAGGGCAGAAGCCAGTTGGTCTCCAAAGTACTCATTGGCTCGATTGATAACTTTCAAATATCATATCAATAATCCTAAAGTCTATCGACTTGTTTTTCAAGCTAGCTCATAGGTGATGATTCAATTGACCATCAAGAGAATAGTATTTAAGAACAGAGCCAATTAAATTAAAAACTTAGCTTTTCGTGTTAGAGACTGTTATTATATAATCAATTAAGCGCAAGGCAATTGAGATCATTATCAAGGCTCCCAATTTTAATGACCACTCTACTTTCATTTCTATTCTCTGGCCCCAGTAGTGCTCAGGCTCAATCACAACAAGACGTCGGCATCAAAATCAATGGTGACAATGGAAATACTTACTTTTTCAGTCAAGCTAATGTTGCCTGTGAAGATAAAGTTGGTGCTTATCAATTCCCTACTTCAACTTGGTGTAAGGCGAATGGTTTTTCAGAAGACCTTACGGGGCAACGAAAACCTTACACTGGTTGGCAACTTTGTGCTATTACATCTCGATATCTTGCGCCCCCAGAATATAGTAATATCAATTCAGTGACCTGTACAGCTGCGCGCAAGTCTGGAAAACTTCCTGAGCTGATTGAGTAGTGTTGTAGTTATTTGTTGTCTGCGTATCGAAGAGACCATCAGGTTTCATGTTTCCAAGTTCTTATCTTAGGTGTCAACTTTTTGCTTAGGATTGAATTGTTAGAAGCTTTTCTATAATCAAAAATTTTGCCTGTATGGACCCTTGCTAAAACGATAACGCCAATAATGATTGGCAACTATGGCTAGATGCCCATTGCTTGCTTTCAGTTTTTTCTATTATGCCGCGTAGTAAATTAAGCAATTTATTTCGCAATATTGTTATTGCATAAGTGCATACATCAACGCAAAGGCAATCCTATAAAGTGGAAATTATATGCCAATAAAGCCAACTTAAATCTCTCTTGAATCCTGCTTTCGTCAATACCACCGGGCGCAATATTTTCAGAGTGATTGAGAGGAGAATGCATGATCATCACGAGTTCATTTACTTATCAATTCGTCAATGCGTATGGATTGGCCATATTGCCAACAGTGTTTGTACGACTAATGGACATTGATCACCATTTCAAAGGAAATGTATGCTGAGCTTGGTTCAAATACACTGGAGCTCCCCGATGCTCCAGTGATTTCTATCTCATAGTCTCTTGCCATGCAGCAACGGATTTTTCAAGTTCATTGACTTGGCAGCCATGAAATATCTCATTTCTTTTTTGAACCACGAATTTGCGTGTGCTTGCTGAAGCTGATGGTGATGCAGCCATCCAAACTAGTCAGTCGTCTTTTGCACACGTATCAAGCTTCTAGTTGTTTACTTTCTATCTCAGGCTATCGACAAGGCCATGTCATGAATGGTTAGGATCGCGCGCTAATTTACCTTTCTGTCTATAAACCTAAGATCGCAATTAGTGGGAAAACAGCAGTTGGAAGCTTTTAACAACACTTAGATCATCTGGCTCTACGTCTATAAATTCTGCAAAGCTTCTAGTGTCAATCTTTTGTGCTTGCATCTACTTTGACCCATCTAAGTATGGATGATTGATCAGTCTTGATCGAGCGAGGACTGATTGGCCTCAGGGATTGTTTTGCCCTTGTTTGAACTTTAAAGCTGATCAAGACGACTGGATATGCTTGATCACGTGGCCAAACCATCACCAACTGAGCAGAAGAACCGCAAGCGCCCACGCTTTTGGCTTGGACCTTTGTTGGTGGGTGGGTGTTTTGCCCTGGGCTATGGCATGACCCAGAGGATCATGATTCTGCGTGGGAACACGCAGCAGCCTCAGCAACAGTCTTTTGGACCGACTCCTTTGCCATTTCCAGGAGAGCGCCTAGAAGGACTGCGTCGTCGGCATGGTGGCAGCAATGCAGATCTACAGGCGGATGTCGCTGCCAAGGAAGCCAAAATTACAGCCAAACGTAAGACCAAAGAACAGGCTGAGAAGCAGGCAAAGCAGCAAGCAGAGAAGTTGGCTGCTGCCGCTGCTCTTCGCCGTGAACAGGAGCTTCAAGCGATTCGCCAAGCCACAGAAGCCGACTCGGCAGACCCCGGTCTGGCTGACCCCGCTCTGGCTGCTCCAGAACTGCCTGCACCAATCAACCCTCAGGGAACAAGACCTGCTCAACCAGTAGCTCCAAAGCCCAAGCCTGCAAGAACACCAGCATCAGACTCTCTTGGCAGGCCAACGCCGCCTCAGCCAGTAGCTCCAAAGCCCAAGCCTTCCAGCACACCAGCATCAGATTTCCTTCGCAGGAGAGACTCCCCTCAACGGCCGCACTCGCCAGTATCAGACTTTCTTAGGAGGAACTATCCCTAAAAGCCCTTGAAAGTGATCACCCCATTTGCAAGCGACCCATCTCATACTTTGACAAGGCCTCCCAACGATCCTTCAGTGCTTTGATTGCGAGTTGGATCTGCCACAGTTTCAGACATCCGTGCTGTGGTCATGAGTTCTCCTGATTCCCTACTCAGAGCGACCTTGAACCGCTTAGCAGCACGATTGGGTCATGGGCTTGCTGACGCTGCTGCTGGCCTGGCATTGCTTGCGCAGGATGCTCCAGAGCGCGTTAGCAAGGAATGGGATCTTTTTCAGCAAGAGGTGATTGCAGAGGCCGATCGTCTGGAGCAGGAATCTGGCGAGGTCGGTGAGACAAAGGCCACCTCATCGCCAGTTTCTAATCAAGATCAGGTTCAGGATCAGATCGATCGTCTTAGGGCAAAGGTGGCAGACCTCAATCGTCAGGTTGAGATCAACCAGTAATGGCTTGTCCGTCCCTGCTGGTAGCGATTCGGCGTGGGCTGCGTGCGCTGCGTATTTGGCGTGCAGTTTTGACGTTAATCATCTTTGTTTGGTGGGATGCCCGTCAATGGACTTATCCAGGTGGTTGTACCAGTGAGCGGCGGCAGGCCCGCCAAACAATTCGAGCTCGTTGGCTCACTACAGAATTGCTCCAACTTGGTTCCGCTTTTATCAAGCTTGGCCAGTTGCTCTCGGCACGTCCTGATGTTTTGCCAGTTCAATGGGTATCTGAACTGGCTGATCTTCAGGACAAGGTCCCTGCATTTAGTTTTGAGCAAGCTCAAATTCTGCTGGAGCAGGAATTGGGGGACCGCTGTGCAGAGATCATTGATCTTGATGATCAGCCCCTTGCAGCCGCCTCCCTAGCTCAGGTTCATCGCGCCAGTCTGCGCAGCGGTCGGCAAGTTGTCCTGAAGATTCAACGGCCCCGCCTGGAGCGATTGTTTCGCCTGGATTTGCAAATCATGCAGCAGGTCGCTGCTGTACTGCAACGTCACCCCAAATGGGGACGTGGACGCGACTGGGTGGCGATTGCTCAGGAATGCCGTCGGGTCTTGTTAAGGGAGCTCGACTTTCGTGTGGAGGCTCAGTACGCAGCTCGGTTTCGTCAACAGTTTCTTGATGATTCTCGTATTCGCGTGCCTGCAGTGGTCTGGGAGCTCAGCACCCGGCGTGTTCTTTGTCTCGATTATTTGCCAGGCATCAAGGTGAATGATCGTGAGGCTTTATTGAAGGCAGGAATTGATCCCTCGGCCGTAGCGGAGCTTGGAGCCGCCAGTTATCTGCAGCAGCTCGTGCGATTCGGTTTTTTTCATGCCGATCCCCATCCAGGCAACCTTGCCGTGGCCCCTGATGGAGCTCTCATTTACTACGACTTCGGCATGATGGGGCTGCTCTCCGATTCTTTGCGGCGTCGGCTCGGTTCGATGATTCGTGCGGCGGCGGCTAGAGATGCGGCAACCCTGGTTGAGGAGTTGCAGGCTGCGGGTTTGATTGCTTATGGCATCGACGTTGGGCCTGTGCGGCGGTTGGTGCGAGTGATGTTTCAAGACGCTTTGACACCCCCCTTCAGCGCCAATGTGATCGAGAAACTTTCCGGAGATCTCTACGAGTTGGTTTATGGCCAACCCTTTCGGCTGCCAGTTGAGCTGATTTTTGTAATGCGTGCTCTCTCCACCTTTGAAGGTGTGGGGCGAAGCCTCGACTCAGGCTTTAGTTTGATGGCTATAGCCAAGCCATATTTACTGCCACTGATGACTTCAAGCGGTTCTGGTCCCAACGATCTGCTCAATGAACTCGGCCGTCAGGTCGGTGCTATTGGCAGCCGGGCTGCAGCCTTGCCAAGGCGTCTGGACGAAAGCCTTGAACGACTTGAACAAGGAGATCTGCAATTGCAGATCCGGATGGGTGAATCCGATCGACAGTTGCGGCGCATGATCAGCGTTCAGAAGGCCCTTGGTCAATCGGTTTTATTGGGCTCTCTAGGCATTGCAGCTGCTCTTTTGGGGGCAAGTAGTCGGCCGATTTGGGCTGTCTTGCCATTGGTCGCGGCTCTCCCGGTGGGCTTCGGTTGGTTCAGATTGCAGATCAAGATGGGACGTGAGTCGCGCATGGATCATGTGTCGAGTCAGAGTCGCTGAAGCGATTCCAAAGTGATCCCCGTCCAACCCTTTGAGGCCTGTGCTTAGCTTCGGCCCCGTGGCCCTTGTCCTGTGGCACCGGCATAGAGGGCTTGACTACCGAGTTCGTCTTCGATTCGCAGCAGTTGGTTGTATTTCGCTACCCGTTCACTGCGACTTAGGGAGCCCGTTTTGATCTGCCCAGCACGGGTAGCAACGGCAAGGTCTGCAATTGTGGTGTCTTCTGTTTCGCCGCTGCGGTGGCTGATCACGCTGGTGTAACCAGAGCGCCCAGCAAGATCAATGGCCTGAAGCGTTTCGGTTAGCGAGCCGATCTGATTCACTTTAATCAAGATGGAATTGGCTACGTTTTGATCAATTCCCTGTTGTAGGCGCTTAGTACTAGTTACAAAAATATCGTCACCTATCAGTTGGATACGCTTCCCCAATTTTTTTGTGAGTAGAGCCCAACCTTGCCAATCATCTTCTGCTAGTCCATCTTCGATCGAAATGATTGGGTAGCGATCAACAAGTTTTTCGAGCTGATTGACCATTTCGGTGCTGGTGTAACTCCCGCCCCCGAAGGCATAGCAGCCGTCTTTATAGAACTCTGTGCTGGCTACATCTAGTGCCAAGGAAATATCCTTACCAGGCGAATAGCCTGCTTTTTCGATTGCTTGAATGAGCAGATCTCCTGCTGCATCATTGTTGGTCAGGTTGGGCGCAAAGCCGCCTTCATCTCCAACTGCCGTTGAGAGCCCCTGAGCACTGAGCAGGCCCTTGAGTGTATGGAATACTTCTGCGCCCATGCGAAGCGATTCTCGGAATGTGCTTGCTCCATGGGGCACCAGCATGAATTCCTGAAAATCGAGATTGTTAGCAGCATGCGCACCACCGTTGATCACATTCATCAGCGGTACGGGCAGCAATGAGGCCATGGGGCCACCCAAGTAGCGGTAGAGGGGCAAACCCAAGCCATTGGCGGCCGCGCGGGCAGTGGCCATGCTCACGGCCAGGATCGCGTTTGCGCCCAGGCTTGATTTGTTGTCGCTGCCATCAAGCTCTTGCATGGTGCCATCAACACTGGCCTGATCTAGGGAGGAGATCCCACAGAGCGCTGGGGCAATCCGATCCTCGATATGGTTCACAGCCTTAGTCACCCCTTTGCCCATGTAGCGGCTGTCGCCATCTCTTAATTCATGCGCTTCATGGGCACCGGTGCTTGCTCCGCTGGGCACGATGGCCCGACCGATGGCACCTGCTTCGAGCAACACTTCTGCTTCAACTGTGGGGTTGCCGCGGGAGTCCAGAACCTCTCTGGCCACGATGGTGTCAATGACGAGGTCGAGGGAATCGATCACCTGTGACGAATTGAAGTTGCGTGGATCCTATGGTTTGCCATCCCGCGGACTGTGCACCGCCTAGCCCTTTTACTGATGCTGAGGCTGTTGTCAGTCGTAGAACGACGCAGAATGAACTGAGTCTTAAAGGTCAGGATCGCTCGAGATGCGGATGTTGCACACGATGCTGAGGGTGGGGGATTTGGATCGTTCTCTGCGCTTCTACACCGAGGTTCTAGGCATGCAGCTGTTGCGGCGAAAGGACTACCCCTCAGGTCGCTTCACCTTGGCGTTTGTCGGTTATGGCGAGGAGAGTGACACCACTGTGCTGGAGCTCACACACAACTGGGACCAAGATCACTACGAGTTGGGAAAGGGCTATGGCCATATCGCCTTGGGCGTGGAGGATATTCAATCCACCTGCTTGGCCATCTCAAAGCGAGGGGGTCGTGTGGTGCGAGAACCCGGGCCTATGCAACATGGCAGCACCGTGATTGCCTTTGTGGAAGATCCCGATGGCTACAAGGTGGAGCTGATTCAACTGGCCTCTCGTGAGGCCGCGAGCTGAACCCTATGCATCCTGAGACCAGCCAAGCCGCTTCCGCCCAGGGAAGTCTCACAAGTGATCCTGATCGATTCAGTGATGAAGCTTGGGATTTGTTGCTTGTCGGTCAGGATGTCGCCCGCCGTTGGCGACATGGTCAGCTGGATGTGGAGCACTTGATCCAGGTGCTTTTCAATGATCGGCGTTACAGCGATTGGGTGTTGGCTCTGCCCATTGATTCAACTGCGCTGCTGGATCGCTTGGAAGGTTTTTTGGCCGAGCAGCCTATGGCCCGAGGTGATGAGTTGTTCATCGGTGATGACCTTGAAGACCTCCTTGAAGAAGCAGACCGTTCCAGAGTTCGCTGGGGATCTCGGCTGATTGATGTGTCTCATTTGCTGATTGCATTGGGGCGCGATCCGCGCATTGGAGCCGAGCTATTTGAAGAGGTAGGACTGCCCAGTGAACGCCTGGAAGCGGAGTTGAGACGCTTGCCCAAAGGCAGGCGCCAGTTGCGTACATCAACGCCGCCTTCTCCTCCTGCGCCCGATACTGCGCCACCTGCAGCGGTGGCCTCACAAACGAGACCTGTCTCCTCTCCTACCCCGCCGATTATCCAAGAGCCTGCCATCGCTGCTGGTGAGCCAACTCCATTGCAACTCCAGCAAGAACCTCAGGCTCTTGAGGCCTATGGTCGTGACCTTACCGCTGCAGCTCAGGCAGGACAGCTAGATCCTGTGATCGGTAGAGATCCAGAGATTCGCCGTTTGATCAAGGTTTTATCCCGTCGCGGCAAGAACAATCCGGTGTTGATTGGAGCTCCTGGTGTTGGTAAAACGGCCATCGCCGAGCTGTTGGCTCAACGCATTGTTGCTGGGGAGGTTCCTGATTCCCTGAAGGGTTTGCGCTTGATCTCCCTTGATCTTGGTGCACTGATTGCTGGGGCCAAGTTTCGTGGTCAATTTGAGGAACGGCTTCGGTCTGTGTTGAAAGAGGTGAGCGATCCAGATGCAGGTGTGGTGTTGTTCATCGATGAACTGCACACGGTGGTGAGCAGCGATCGTTCCAGTGCGGATGCTGGAAGTTTGCTCAAGCCGGCTTTAGCAAGGGGAGACCTCCGCTGTATTGGGGCCACGACCCCTGAGAACTATCGCCGCACAGTGGAGAAGGATCAGGCACTCAATCGGCGTTTTCAGCAGGTTTTAATCAAGGAGCCGAGTCTTGAATTGAGCGTTGAAATCTTGCGAGGCCTGAAAGAGCGCTACGAACTTCACCACGGCGTCACGATCACCGATGGTGCGGTGACTGCTGCAAATCGCTTGGCTGATCGCTACATCAGTGACCGCTGCTTACCTGATAAGGCCATCGATCTCATCGATGAGGCTGCAGCCCAGCTCAAGATGGATGTCACCTCGAAGCCTCAGGTGGTTGAAGAGGCGGAGGCAGAGCTGCGTCGTGTCGAGCTTGCTTTGCTGGCGGCTGAGCAGGCACCGGAGGTTGAACGGGTGCAGTTACAGGCTGCTCGAATTGCTGCGGCGTCTCAGCTCACAGATTTACGAGAGCGCTGGCAGATCGAACGGGATCATCTGGCCGAGTTGCGGGATTTGTTGCAACAAGACGAGGATCTCCGCAATGCCATTGCTGAAGCAGAGCGACTCGGTGATCTAGAGGCGGCTGCACGTCTTCAATACGACCAATTGCATAGGGTTCAGCAACGGCGGGCCGACCTTGAAGAAACGTTGGCTGTTGCCCAGGCATCTGGTTCGGCGCTCCTACGCGAGCAAGTGGAGGCTGAAGACATTGCCGATGTCGTTGCACGCTGGACTGGCATTCCTGTTCAGCGGTTGCTGGCGGCTGAACGGCAAAAGTTGCTAGATCTTGAAGCCCATCTAGGCGAGCGGGTGATTGGTCAGCCCGAAGCGGTTCAGGCGGTGGCGGCAGCGATTCGTCGGGCTCGAGCGGGCATGAAGGATCCGCGCCGTCCTGTTGGTTCGTTTTTGTTTCTTGGACCCACTGGCGTGGGCAAGACAGAACTGGCAAAAGCGCTTGCGGCCTCCTTGTTCGATGAGGAAGAGGCGCTGGTGCGACTCGATATGAGTGAATTCATGGAACGCAATGCCGTGGCGCGTCTTTTGGGGGCTCCTCCCGGCTATGTCGGCTATGAGGAGGGTGGACAGCTCACCGAAGCAGTGTGTCGCCGTCCTTATGCGGTGTTACTTCTTGATGAAATTGAGAAGGCTCATCCTGATGTGTTCAATGTGCTCCTGCAGGTTCTGGACGATGGCCGTCTCACTGACTCGCAGGGCCGCACCGTGGACTTCCGTCACACCGTGGTTGTGATGACTAGCAACTTGGCTAGTCGCGCCATCCTTGATGCGTCTCGCTTGGCGCAGCAGGAGGGGACAGATGGGGATTGTCTTGATCAGAGCCTGGCTCAAAAGGTTGATCAGGCCCTCAATAAGCAATTTCGGCCTGAATTTTTGAATCGCATCGATGAGGTAATACGTTTTCGGCCGCTCAAGGCTGATGACCTTCAGCGAATTGTGCAGCTGCAATTGGCCGATCTCTCCAGCCTGCTTGCTGAGCAAGGTCTTGAATTGCGTGTGGAGGCAGACGCTGTTGAGGCTTTGGCTTTGCAAGGTTATGAGCCGGAATATGGCGCTCGCCCTTTACGGCGTGTACTACGTCGTCGGGTTGAGAACCCGTTGGCCACGGAATTGCTGGAAGAGCGTTTCAGCGGTGCCCGCGCCGTGCGCGTGATACCCGGTGCTCAGGCCTCCGAACCATTTCAGTTCCTTCCTGAGGATTGAAACAGGTATCCGGTAAAGTGTTTGTTTGCCGGCGTGTGCTTCAGCACCGGCGATAGCCACCGGCCTAAGCTCCGTGACCAGCCCTATTTCCGAGGACACCACAGACTCCAGCGAATCTCCTGCCGAGGACACCACAGACTCCAGCGATTCTCCTGAGGCAGAACCGACCCGTCAGAGTGGGTTTCTTGCAGCAACATATGAGGAGTTGAGCCTGGTGGTATGGCCCAGTCGCCAGCAGCTGTTCAGCGAATCCATCGCCGTGATCCTGATGGTCAGTCTCTCGGCTGCATTCATCGCTGCCGTGAGTCGGTTTTATAGCTGGGCGTCGTCCCAGATTTTCGTTTGATTGTGTAGGGCGGTTTTGCTGTCTTGCCTCAACCGTCTTTCCCAAACCATTAGCTTCTTATCAGCGCAAGTGTCAGAACTCGAGCTCACACCACAAGAACCATCTGAGGTTCTGGAACTGCCGGCTCCTAATGATGGAGAGGAGGGTACCAAGGCCCCAACTCCTGCAGCCAGAACAACCGTAGCCCGCTGGTATGCCATTCAGGTGGCCTCGAGCTGTGAGAAGAAGGTGAAGGCAACTCTTGAGCAGCGGGCCGTCACCCTTGGTGTGAGCAACAGGATTCTGGAGATTGAAATTCCCCAGACCCCAGCGGTGAAATTGAAAAAGGATGGCAGTCGTCAGTCCACTGAGGAGAAAGTCTTTCCGGGGTACGTGTTGGTACGAATGGTTCTTGATGAAGACACAATGATGGCGGTGCGCAGCACCCCCAACGTGATCAACTTCGTGGGGGCTGAGGACCGCCGCGCCACAGGGAAAGCTCGTGGTCACATCAAACCCCGACCGCTCAGTCGTCAGGAGGTGGATCGCATCTTCAAACGTGCTGCTGAGAAAAAGACACTCGTCAAGGTCGATCTCGCGGAGGGCGACCAGATCCTTGTGACCTCGGGTCCTTTCAAGGACTTCCAGGGGGAGGTGATCGAAGTCTCTGGAGAGCGCAGCAAGCTGAAAGCTCTTCTCTCAATCTTTGGCAGAGAAACACCTGTGGAACTCGAGTTTTCTCAAATCAATAAACAGAATTGAGCTAACGGCGGCCGTCTCCCTGCGGAGGGCGGCCAAAGAGGTGGGTCACCATCTTGCCGCACTTGTCCCAAGGGCCAGGTCATCCGCAATCGTTCAATCCCGCTCGTCCATGGCCAAGAAAGTTGTATCTGTGATCAAGCTGGCCCTTCAGGCTGGCAAAGCTAATCCTGCTCCGCCTGTGGGTCCTGCCCTTGGCCAGCATGGAGTCAACATCATGGCGTTTTGCAAGGAGTACAACGCTCGCACGCAGGACAAGGCCGGATTAGTGATTCCGGTAGAGATCTCGGTTTTTGAAGACCGTAGTTTCACATTCATTACCAAGACTCCCCCAGCATCAGTGCTGATCACGAAGGCTGCCGGGATCGAAAAAGGTTCTGGTGAGTCCGCCCATGGCAAGGTCGGCTCCCTAAGCCGTTCTCAGCTTGAAGAGATCGCCAAGACCAAGCTGCCTGATCTCAATTGCACCAGTATTGAGTCGGCCATGCGCATCATTGAAGGTACTGCTCGAAACATGGGCGTTTCCATCAGCGACTGACACTGATGTAGCGTCCATCTTCAAGATTCATCTATTCACCATTTTCGGGGGAGACACGTTGTGTCGCCTGCACCCCACATCTACCATGCCAAAACTGTCTAAACGTATTACTGGTCTTCTCGCCAAAGTTGAAGACCGTGTTTATCAGCCTATTGAGGCCATTCAGCTCGTCAAAGAGAACGCCACAGCAAAGTTCGACGAAACCATCGAAGCCCACGTGCGCCTTGGGATTGATCCCAAATACACCGATCAACAGTTGCGAACCACTGTTGCTCTGCCTCAAGGTACGGGTCAGAGCGTGCGCATCGCTGTGATCACCAGGGGTGAGAAATTAGCTGAGGCAAAGACAGCTGGGGCTGAGTTGGCTGGGGATGATGATTTGGTGGAAAGCATCGGCAAAGGCCAGATGGATTTCGATCTTTTGATCGCTACCCCTGACATGATGCCCAAGGTGGCCAAACTGGGCAGAGTGCTCGGTCCCCGTGGCCTGATGCCAAACCCTAAGGCTGGAACAGTAACCACGGATTTAGCGGCGGCGATCAAGGAGTTCAAGGCCGGCAAGCTGGAATTCAGGGCTGATCGTGCTGGCATCGTGCATGTGCGTTTCGGCAAGGCAAGTTTTTCCGCAGATGCCCTGCTCGAGAATCTGAAGACCTTGCAGGAGACCATCGATCGCAATAAGCCAAGTGGTGCCAAGGGTCGCTATTGGAAGAGTCTGTACATCACCTCCACCATGGGTCCTTCAGTGGAAGTGGACGTAACTGCTCTTCAGGACATCGAAGAGGACGCTTGACCTTGTTGCTGTAGGGTTGCACCTTGGCGAAAGCCAACGGGCACGCGCCCGACCCAAGACAACAGGTTGCCATCTTGCACTGATGCTTCATGCATCATTTGAGGTTGTTTAAGTCCTGTCGAGGTAGATGCGAAGGTTTTTCCCTGTAGGGATTGGATCGACACGCGGCCTCTGCTCTTTTTTGAGCACTTGGCGAGTGCGTGTCCAGCTTGTTCACCCGATCCGATCCAATTCCTATGGGCCGCACTCTGGAGAGCAAGCAACAGATTGTCGAAGAGCTCAAGGGGCTTCTCGGCGAGGCCGAAATGGCACTGGTCCTGGATTATCAGGGCCTCTCCATTAAGGAAATGTCTGATCTGCGCACGCGTTTGCAGGCCAGCAACGGGGTGTGCAAGGTGACCAAAAACACCTTGATGCGCCACGCCATTAATGGGAATGGTGCCTGGTCGAATCTCGAATCCTTACTGACTGGTACCAACGCCTTCGTTCTGATCAAGGGCGATGTTGGTGGTGCTGTTAAGGCCGTACAGGCTTTTCAGAAGGACACTAAAAAATCCGAGACGAAGGGTGGTCTTTTCGAAGGCAAGCTCCTCTCACAGGGTGAGATCAAGGCTATTGGTGATCTTCCGACCAAGGAGGTTCTGATGGCGCAGATCGCAGGTTCCCTCAATGCCTTGGCTACCAAGGTTGCTGTGGGTATCAACGAGGTTCCTTCCGGCCTTGCCCGGGCGCTTCATCAACACGCCGAGAGTGGCGAGAGCTGAACGTCTTCGATTCGACTGTTTCTCCCTGATCTGTTGCTTAATCCAAACCATGTCTAAAAAAACCGACGACATTCTTGACTCACTAAAAACCCTTTCTTTGCTTGAGGCTTCTGAGCTGGTTAAGCAGATTGAGGATGCTTTTGGCGTCTCTGCCGCTCCTTCTGCAGGCGTTGTGATGGCTGCTGCTGGTGGCGCTGCTGCTGGTGGCGCTGCTGAAGCTGCCGAAGAGCAAACCGAATTTGATGTTGTGCTTGAGAGTTTCGACGCTTCAGCCAAGATCAAGGTCCTTAAGGCTGTTCGTGAAGCCACCGGCCTCGGCTTGGGCGACGCTAAAGCCATGGTCGAAGCAGCTCCTAAGACCATCAAGGAAGGCATTGCTAAGAATGATGCTGAGGCTCTCAAAAAGGCCATCGAAGAGGTTGGCGGTAAGGTCAGCCTCAAGTGATTGCCAGCGGATAGCGGCCTTCAGTTTGGTTGCTATGCATCCGTTTTTTTAACTCTTAACCGGTCCTTCGGGGCCGGTGTTTTTTTGCGTAGCCAATATGCAAAAAAATCCCCGCCAAAGGCAGGGATTTTTAGGTGGGACAGATTCAGGAGTCTTTCCTTGTTTCGACCCTGAACTGTTGATTCGCACCCCTCACAATATTAATGATATAAGGCAATCTATAGAGTTACTAGTATTAAGGGGCGCTAATTCAACTGTCCTCTCTGCAGTGGCCTGCGTCACGGACGATAAGGAATCACAAGGAGTCGAATGGGACCCTTGCCATGCATGACGCTGTTGTTAGCTATTGAAATTGGGGGAGGGAGTGGGGCCTTTGGAGCTCCTAGTTGATTGAAGACGGAAGGTCCTTGATGAGCTGATGCTTTGGCAATTAAGAGGTTCACAGGATCTGGATGAGCAAAGTAGACGTGGCTGAGTTTGCGTCCTTGGTATATGCGACGCTCCAGCTTCCAACCTGGTTCCAAGTTTAATTTCACAAACGCATCACGATTGCGTTGAGGAAGTATTGCGCTGGCAACGGTAATTGGAACCGACCGCGCAGGATCGAGGGCTTTTAGTTCCAGATAGTCTCGGCTTTGTTTGATTCGCAGCCGAAAGCTGTGAGCCACGTCTTCGCCGCTACTTCGCAAGGAATAGCCATTGCTGTCTAAGTAACGATTGCAGATTCCTGCAAAGTTGAAGTTATTAAGGGTTGGGTTGACCAATCCGTCTGGACGGTTTTGCCAGCAAAGTGGCAGAGGCTTGATTTGTTCGAGTACGAGCAGTTTCCAGCGATTTCCTCCCACTGCCTGAGCCAACACGACCAAGCGTTCTTGGTTGAGAGGCTGACTATTGAAAATCGTTTTGGAGATTGCTGGCAAGGTCGTCAGCAAAGTGAATAAACCAAGACCTAAAACCAACAGCCTGTTGCCTGGCTTTCTCAATGCCATGAGGAGCTCGGGGGAGGTTCGCGACATAGGGTCTAATTACTAAGGACCAAGCGAACCGTGTTGTACCAAACAACAACAGACTTCTCAAATGGCTGATGGTCGTGGACGGGTTGTGGCTGCTGCCACTGATGGGGCTTGTAGTGGAAATCCTGGCCCTGGGGGCTGGGGGGCACTGCTGCGCTTTGAGGATGGGAGCGTGGAGGAGTTCGGAGGCCATGCGCCGGCCACGACCAACAACCGCATGGAACTTCAGGCGGCCCTTCATGTGCTGGAGCAGCTCAAAGAGCTTCCTTGTCACCCCGATTTAAAGATCCGTACCGACAGCAAATATTTAATTGATGGTTTAAGCAAATGGATGGCGGGATGGAAACGTAAGGGTTGGCGTACGGCGGCTGGCAAGCCTGTGCTGAATCAGGATCTCTGGCGAGCTCTAGACCGTGCGCGCTTGGATGATGTGCCCCTGGCTTATGTGAAAGGTCACAGCGGTGACCCAGACAATGAAAGGGTTGACCAAATCGCAGTGAGCTTTTCCAAAGGAGGTGGTGCTGCAGCGTTGATGTCTGGACAGGGGTCAGCCTCTATTGCACTCGGTCTTGTTGAGCCAATCAAAGAAGCTGGAGATGGCGAAGATTGTGCCCCTTCTGATTTGCAGCGGCTGCTCACAAGACTGGAGCTGGCTGATCGTTTCGCTGTGCGTGGCTATGGCCTCAGCCTGGTTGAGTTGGCCCAGTTGGTGGAGCAACCAATCGAGCAGCTTGCGAGTAAGACTGCCCCCTGGCGTTGGCGCGATTGGCTATTGGAGCCTATGGGGGAAAACCACTGGCGGTTGCGCCGCTGCGCGGCAGGATCGGATCAGATCTGAGGAGGCCCAGGATGGCTGAGCCATCACCTGCAAAGGTGTACTCCACCGGTGGGTTGTATCGCCGTTGGCTGGGACCAATACTCGCGAATGATCAGGGCTTAGATCCGGAACAGTTGACTCAAGCAGCATTGAGTGCCCTTAGCCAGACGTCCCTACGTAGAGATTGGCCAGGCGTATCAGCTGTCTTGGCAGCTATAGCGTTGGATTTGCAACGCCATGATTTGCGGCTTGAGCAAGTGTTGTTCGGCTGCCGGTTTCGTAATCCTGTTGGACTGGCAGCTGGCTTTGACAAAAACGGAGTGGCGGCCAGTATCTGGGATCGCTTTGGATTTGGATTCGCCGAACTCGGCACTGTGACTTGGCATGGGCAGACCGGTAACCCTCGGCCCCGACTCTTTCGCCTTGCTGCTGAGCAGGCCGCTTTGAACCGGATGGGTTTCAACAACAACGGTGCTGAGGTGATGCGTCGCACTTTGGAGAAACAGGCTTTGCCTTCACCTGGCCAGCGTCCAGCTGTGCTGGGTCTCAACTTGGGCAAATCCAGGATCACGCCATTGGAGCAGGCCCCAGACGACTACGCCTTATCGCTTGAGTTACTGGCACCATTGGCGGATTACGCCGTGATCAATGTCAGCTCGCCTAATACACCCGGCTTGCGTGATCTCCAGGATGCCAGCCAGTTAAGGCGTCTGGTGGAGCGATTGCGACGATTGCAAGGATGCCCGCCACTACTGGTGAAGATAGCTCCGGATCTCGAGGATGATGCCATTGATGGCCTGGCTCGCTTGGCTTATGAGGAGGGTTTAGCAGGTGTCATTGCTGTCAATACCAGCCTCGACCGGTTCGGCCTCGACGGGCGGGTCCTTCCCAAAACGGGTCGCAGCCTGGCGGAGGAAGCTGGTGGGCTCAGTGGAGCGCCTCTGCGTCAACGGGCCTTGGAGGTGCTGCGTCGGCTGCGGGCCACTGCAGGTCCGGCGTTGCCATTGATCGGCGTGGGAGGCATCGACTCGCCAGAGGCTGCATGGGAGCGAATCAGTGCCGGAGCTTCACTTGTGCAGCTTTACACCGGTTGGATCTTTAAGGGTCCAGATTTGGTGCCGAATATTTTGGATGGGCTGATCGGCCAGCTTGACCGCCATGGCTTCCGGCATGTGTCTGAGGCTGTAGGGAGCGGCGTGCCCTGGCAGTAGCCGATACCCTTCGTCCAGAGCGGGGTTGCCTTTCCTTGGTGTTGGCTGGTCTACGCGAACGTTTTCCGCAGCTGGAACAGTTGCAGGCCATGGCGGAGCGGTGGCTTTTGAAACAACGGGTGCTGCTTGTTGTTGATGAGTCTGCTCTCGTGATGCTCTGGAAACAGGGGGAGAGATTGACTCTTCGACATGTACCCCTGCCTCAGGGCCTTTGTCGTGCAGGCATGCCGACCCTGCGTCAAGCTTTGGGTGAGTTGTTAGGGGACCTACTTCTGGATATCGGTCTTCTCGGAGGCCAGCTGGAGATGTTGTTGCCGATGCAGGCCTGTCAATGGCGCTTGCTCTGCTGGCCCGATGGAGAACCAGAGGTGGATCAGATAAAGGCCCTGCGAGAACTAAACCCTGAGCTGAATTGGCCATTGTCCTTATCGGAGTCTTATTTAGCTGTTTCATCAGTGCAGCTTGCTAGATCTTTGTCGCCGCCAACGCCGCTGTCTTTAGCCGTTGCGACTGATCGGTTGATGGTGCATGCCTGGATTGATGTCGTCGAGGCGGCGGATCTACAGCTAGTGAGCCTTGAGTGGATGCTGACAGCTGCCTGGCGAGCTGTACGTGTGGCCAGCCAACACTTTGAAGGTGATCTGGCTTGGTTGTTGAAGCATCATGGGCACTGGCGTTTAGTGCTCTTACGCAGCGGTTTGCCTGAGCTCGACCATGCTCTTTCGGCTTCTTTTGATGGTGGCGATCTGAAGCAGGATCTTTTGCAGGAACTTGATGAAGTGTTGCAGGCTTGGCGTTTACGCAGCGAAGGGGCGTCGCCCCCTTTGGCATGGTGGGTTACAGCCGCTGCTGTTGATCAACAGCAACTTTGTTTAGCGTTGGAGTCTCAAGGTCAAGGTGAGTGCCTAAGCAAGCAAAAGCTTTGGGTGGTTGGTGAAGAGCAACCCGCCCTTGAAGGGCCAGAGCCTGATTTCTGGCAGGGTGACTGCGCAGCTTTGGCTTGTTTAGCCCTAGCTGGCGCCTGGGAGCAATGCTGATGGCTCAATTGACTAGGGCTGAGTTGAATCTGCTGCAGGAACGTCGCCAGGAGTTGGGTCTGAACGCTCAGCCTGCTCTTGTGCCTCAGGTGCGATCCTTGCTTGGCAAAGGCCTGGGGCTCGGTGGTCTGCTGGTGCTCGCTGTAGTGGCAGTGGCCGCTTGGTTGGCCTGGCAAGAAAGTCAGCAACAGGTTGAGCTTGATCGCTTGCAGCCACTAGAGCAACAATTGCGGCTGGATCAGAGGCAACTGCAGCAGCTAAAGGCACGTACAGCTGTCATACGTAAGGAAAACACCCAGATCGCTGAACAGTTGGTCGCGGTTCGAGCCAGCTCTGCACTGATGGAACAATTGCGTCGGCTGACGCCTCAAGGCATACAGCTAAAGGAGGTTGCGGTAAGAACTCAGCAGATCAAAATTGTCGGTCAATCCTTGGGCGGTGGTTCTCCGGGGCCCTTTGAACGCATCAATGCATTGGTTCTGCAACTTGCAGCACTGCCGATGGTGAAACCTGATGGGGTGAAGGTTTTGAAAGTGGTGAGGGAGGGGGCTGGTGAGGACGAGGAATTCGTGCAATTCAGCATCGATGTGACTTTGGATCCCAAGGCGAAGCCTTCTCTAAAGGAGTTGAGTGAGTTGGGTGCAAGCGGCTTGGTAGAGCGCTATCGGCTGCTTGAGGAGCAGGGGGTCGCACCATGACCAATCTCAGCCAAGAGCGGCCGAGCTGGCAACGCAAACTCACACGTGAGCGTGTCTTGGTGGGAGTGCCGCTCGTGGTAGGCGGCATGGTGGCTTGCTCGTTGGTCTTCACGGTTGTATCGCCTAGCTTGGTTCGCCTGAAAGACCAGCAGCAACGTCTGGAACAACTGCTCAACCAAGAGGCCTCATTACCCTTGCTGCCTGGCCAGTTGAAGACAGCCACTGAACAGTTAGCAAAGGTTCAACAACAGCAGGATGTGTTGCTGAATCTGGTGGCAGGTAAGAACAAAATTCAAACCTTTTTGGCTCAGTTGAGCCGCGAAGCCATGGCGGCAGGGGTGGTTCTGGAGCTCTATGAACCTGTGTTAGTCGCCCCGTCACCATCGGCAGCTAACAGCCAAGAGCCTCCGGGAACGAAGTCGAACCCAGATGGCGAGGAGATCAGCCCTGAAAACCCACTGGCAGGACGTGGTTACGAGAAAACAGCCGTGCTCCTTCAGGCCCGTGGACCTTTTATCGCCCTGCAGGGCTTTCTTAGAGGAATAGAAGCTTTGCAGCTCGTGGTCCAACCCAGTGATCTTGAGCTCACAGCACTCGACCCTAAGCAGGGGCCAGAAGATGACGTCGTAACAGGACCAGCACTCACGCAGCTCAAGCTGAAACTAACCTTCTATGACAAAACATCCGTTCCTGCCAAGCAAGGCAAGCGAAGGATTCTTGATTCTGAGGAAGGATTCCCTCCTGAAGCCTGAAGCGCCCTGGCTGGCAAGGAAATCGATCGATACCATCCGTGAAGATTGTGTGCCAGATCCACCCTGGGTCGCCGTATGTCTCGTTCCCAGCGACTGGTTCCTTTGCTTGCAGCTCTTGGTTTGTATGGCGCGTCTATCAGCGGTGGCTTGATGCTGCCAGCTCCGGTGAAGGCACAGAAGCAGGGGACGATGGAGCTGAAGTTGCGACGCTCTCAGGACAGCGTTGAAATCATCATTGAAGGTGTGGGCCCGCAGCCCGTTGTGCAGCAGCGACAGACTGGTCAGAACTGGGAAGGTCGATTGACCACCCAGGGCAAGCCTGGACTGCGCCGCGGTCCACAGCAAGTGTCGATGCCGCAACTGGGGCTGCAATCTGTGAGCCTTGCAGGATCAGGCGAGAGCTATCAATTAAATGTTGAAGGTGTGGCCGGCAGGCCGTTACTGGAACCATTGGTTAGTGCCGACGGCCGCAATTTGATCCTTAGCTTTCCTGGATTGACGGCTCAGGCTACGCAAAGTGGACGATTGGATCTGCGCACGCCAGGGCGGGTGCCTCAGGCGTCTTATGTACCGCCTTTGCGACAACGTGCTGTAGCGCCTCCACTAGGAGATATGGCCGTGGGCACCATGGTGCTGAGTAACCGCAGTTTTGTGCAGGTGAGTGGTCCTTCAGTGACTCTGACCTTGAACAATGCTCCTGCGAAAGATGCCTTGATGTCTCTTGCTCGATTGGGAGGCTATGGATTCATTTTTGTAGGGGATGATTCAGAAAGTGAAAACACGACTGGAGTGGGCACATCAGCAGATGCGCCAGTCAATGGTGTTAATAAGAAGGTGTCGATGGCGTTTCAAAATGAGAGCTATGCCCGTGCCCTCAATGGGGTGCTGTTGGCATCAGGGTTACAGGGCAAGCTTGATGGCCGCACGTTGCTTGTTGGCAGTGCCGTTGCGAGCAAAACATTTGGGCCTAAGGTTTCGAAGGTGTATCGGTTGAATCAAGCAAGTGCTGCTTCTGCAGCTGACTACTTGGCCAGCCTCGGAGCTGCGATCAGTAAGGTGAATATCGTCAGCATTACAGCTGGCAAGGCATCATCCGCAGGCACATCTCAGCTCAGCAATCAGGTTTCACAAACTTCTTCTAAGACGACGAGTATTGAAACCTACGGAGCATCAGCTGGCCCTCTCAGGGGTCTTACAGGTACAACTGATTCACGCCTGCAAACAATCACATTGGTAGGGGATTCTCAATTGGTTGCTGTGGCGGAGAGCTATCTCAAGCAGATCGATCTGCGCTCTAGGCAAGTGGCGTTATCAGTGAAGATTTTAGATGTTAATTTAGACAATAATAGCGAAATGGATAATAGCTTTTCGATGCGGTTTGGCGATAATTTAATTGTCAACGATAATGGCGAATTATTGGCAGCATTTGGGAGTAATATACCTGCCAATAAAGAGACCTTTAGCTCTGCACCATTGGAGACTGAAAGTGGAATTAGTACTACTAAAACTCAGGCTATTGACTATGGCTTAATGTATCTTGTTGATTCTCAAGGTTTTTCTACAGGAATCATTGAGACTGATGATGAAGGAAAGGCTGTAAAGGCAGAGGGAATGCAGTTCAATCCTGATGGTTCAATCGCTACTAATGGAGGCAGAGGGCCAATTATTTATGATGTAGGTACAGCGGTATCTTCAACAACTCCTGCCGCAAGAACAAAGACTCCAAATCCAGCTTCTAATTACCAGGATCAAGCTTTTTATGACTTCCTAAGGGCTCAAATTATTTCGTCGAATACGAAGGTTATGGCCTCGCCAACATTGATACTCTCGGAGAGCCCCGAATCTATTTCTGGAGAGATTGGACGCTCAAAAGCGAATGAGGCCCAGGTGACAATTGGCGATAAAATTATTACATCATACAAAATAGTCCAAGACGACAATGGCAATGCTTATTGTGAGGCTGGTTTTGATAATGCCGGTTTAACTTTGGGTGCCATGGTTAGCAAGATTGATGACAATGGCTTCGTTACATTTACGATTGAACCTGATCTTTCAGCTGTTGTGGGCCAGCCAATCAGCACTGGAGGTCAATGTGGGGACGTTCGAACTGTTAACTCAAGGCGCTTAGAAACGGGTGCCGTTCGCGTTCGTGATGGTCAAACGTTAATTCTTACTGGTGTGATCAGCGATTCGGATACGGAGATAGTCACAAAATGGCCGATTTTGGGAGATATACCTTTAATTGGTCAGTTCTTCAGGTCTTCGCGTGGATCGAGGCGGAAGAATGAGCTTGTGATCATGGTTACGCCTCGTATTATTAATGACGAGCGAGGGGGGACTTACGGCTATGGTTATCAACCTTCTACTAAAGCAACACGCAGTTTAATTTATTCCCAGTAGTTCAACACAATCAATAGTCTTTCATTTTGGACTTTTAAAAGGCGAGGGGCGATAAAAACTTTACTGCTATTGGTAACAACTGTTGAAACAAACCAGTTGCACTGTTAAGTATCGAGCTACCAACTCCATTGCCTCCTCGTTGGGCTGGATCTTGTTTCACTTGTTCTGCACCATCTCGTAGTTGCTTGGCAATCTCAGGTTGTTCTTGTTGGTCGTAGAGCTCAGCGGCGAAGGCAAAATCTCTTGAGGCCAATTCTCGTTTCGCTTGTTCGGCTCGAGTGATGCCGCGGGCAACCCATGTGATTGCTGCATCAGGTCGACGCATTAGGGCTTTATTGAAGTAGTCCTCTGCTTCTGGATAGCGACCTTGCAAAACTTCCTCCACACCAGCGTTATGGAGGGAGGCATAGTCGCTAGCCACTGCTTGGACTCCCTTGGCATCCTTCCAGTGACTAATAGACAATCCGTTTTCGTCCAGTTTTGCGCCACTGAGATCGGCTCCGATCAGATCAGTTCCTGTGAGCGTGGCACCTCTGAGATCGGCCCCACGTAATGAGGCATGGCGAAGGGTGGCAAAGCTCAGGTCAGCCCCGTTTAGGTTGGCTCCATCAAGCTGAGCGCGACCGAGGTCGGCTCTCTGCAACTTGGCCTTTTCAAGGTTGGCAGCACGCAGATCGGCATGCATCAGATCGGCATCCTCAAGACTGCAACTCATGCAGGTGCCTGTCTCCAGCAGTTGCACGAGATGCTTGAAGTTGTTTTCAGCTCCACTGCGTTGAGCAATGCCAAGGATTGCAGTGCTGCCAATCAGGGTCACCATGAAGGCGGTCAGACGACGGCGCATCGTTTGAGCGATTAGAAATTTGCTGTGCCATTGCTTTCTATCGGCTTTTTTGAGCACGTCGACTCCCTCCCACTCGGCAGGATGGATTGTTGTTATGGGTCGCCATTGACTTGAGCTCCACTCCCTCCCTTCACGGTGGCAATCGCATTGATGAGGCGCAACGGCTGGGTTGTCGACCGGAGCAGCTTTTGGATGCCAGTGCCTCTTTGGTGCCTTTCCCTCCATCGCGAGCTTTACAAGGGTGTTTAAGAAGGGCTCTAACTGACAACACGCTGAGGGATTATCCGGATCGCAGCCATCAGCGCTTGCGAGACGTGATCAGCAACTGGCATGGGGTTGATCCCCTGATGGTATTGCCGGGAAATGGCGCGGCGGAACTGTTCACCTGGGCCGCTCGTGATGCGGCGTTTGAGGGCGTGAGTGGCCTGCCTAGTCCAGGCTTTGCTGATTACGGCAGGGCTCTGAGGTGCTGGCAAGCCTGCCAGCAAGCTTTGCCAATGCCCCTCTCCTGGTCTGGTGAAATGCCTCAGCCTTTTACGCTGCTATCGGATACCGATGTTCTTTGGATTACCAATCCCCATAACCCTACTGGTCAGTTGTGGAGCAGAGCATCGCTTGAACCGTTGCTAGCGCGTTATCAGCTGGTCATCTGTGATGAAGCGTTTTTGCCATTGGTGCCCGATGGGGAGCGCCAGTCTCTTGTTTCGCTGGTGGTCAACCACCCCAATCTTGTGGTGATTCGCAGTTTGACAAAGTTGTTTGCTGTGGCCGGATTGCGTTTGGGTTATGCCATTGGTACGCCTGAGCGTTTACAACGTTGGCAACAATGGCGAGATCCATGGCCTCTTAATGGGTTGGCGATTGCTGCAGGGATTGCATTGATGGCGGATCGTCCTGCCTTCGAGCGGTGGATAGCGCGGGTCCAGGGATGGGTTGCTCAGGAAGGTCTTTGGATGCAAACTCAGCTGCGTTGCCTACCAGGGATCCGGTCTTATCCATCTGCCGCCAACTTCTTGTTGATTCGTGGCGATGTCTCCCTTGTGCCATTACGAGAGAGAATGGCTCATCGGCGCGTGCTGTTACGTGACTGCCGCTCCTTTGCAGAACTTGGGGAGCGCTGGTTGCGGATTGGTTTGCAGCAGAGGTCAGGCAATCGCCGCATCCTTGCGGCGTTCAAAGCCCTGCTCCGATGAGTTGCTTCAGCAATGTCACCAGCAACTGGTCTGCCTCACGCATTGCCATCTTCATCATGCCTTGCTTCATGGGAATCAAAGGGTTGCTGACAGCAGCGTCGCCACGTAGGCGAGGTCCCATGAGTTGTTCCAGAGCATGACCAAGAGCCCGATGTTCGGCTGCATGTTGATGCACGATCACGGCAGCCCCAAACGCAGCGGCACAGGCTGCGTTGGCCTCTTGATGCTGGTCTGCCGCTTGAGGGAAGGGCACCAAGATGGTTGGGGTGCCACAGACGGCCAATTCACTCAGGCTGCCGGCGCCCGCACGGCTGATGGCGAGATCGGCATGTTGCAGCAAACCAGGCATCTCATGACTGAAAGGCTGTTCCACCAGGTTGGGGTGATCGAGTTCTCCTACATCTGGATCGTTGTTGCCGGTGAGATGCACCACGCGACAACCGGCCTCCAGCAGCGATGGCAGTGCGCCTCGCACCATGCGGTTGAGTCCGACGGCCCCTTGACTACCACCAATCACCACCAGCAATGGGCCATCACCGCCAGGAACCCAATGCGGCAAGGGCTGTGGCGACAGGAATGCCGAGCGCACCGGTGTTCCTGTGACCACAGCTTTGCTGCCTGGGATGCGCTTGGCAGCAACAGAGAGACCTACAGCCACGACCTGGCAGAAGCGGCCCAATAAGCGCGTCACTCGTCCGGGGATGGCATTGGATTCGTGCAGCACCACAGGGATGCCGCACCAGCGCGCCGCCAAGATTGCTGGCGCAGCGATATAGCCCCCAGTGGTGAAAACAGCCTGGATGCCTTGCTTTCGCAGTAGCTTTCTGACCCGGCCCGTAGCAGCGAGTAATTGCAACAACTGCACCAGCTTGCGCAGGCCGCGACCTTGTAGACCGCCGGCGCGCACAGTGGTCAGCTCATAGCGTTCTGGCACCAGTTGGGTTTCTAGCCGATCTGGCACTCCCAGCCAGCACACGCTCCAGGCGCCGGGCAAGGCTTCGGCAACAGCCAGTGCTGGGAAAAGATGGCCACCGGTGCCGCTTGCAGCAATCAGAAGCCTGGGCATGGCAATGGGCAGAGCATGAAGGTGCCGCCTAACTTATCGGCAGTGCCCTCAAGCCTCCAGTGCGTCATCTCAAGCCAGTCGCTTTGGCCTCCAGTCTGCTGGCATTGTGTTCAGCGTTGATGCCATTGATTGGCAGGGCTGCAGATGCTGTGCCTCTCAGTACCCGATTACAACAGGCTCTCAATACACCTGGAAGTGAAGCCCTCAGAGGTCTGCTCGCAGACGAATATGCATCTGATCTGGAAAGTCGTTTTCGCATTTTCTCTGCCAAGTTTCCTGATGCCCGTTGGTCTGTTCGTCCTGCCAAACCTTTAAAGGATGGACAGCCGACCTTTGAAGTTGAAGTGCGTGGTCATCGTGAAGCGGAAAGCCTGAGCTATGACCTTGAGGCCAACCAACGCTTGGCATTGCTCACTGAAGGCAAACTGATCACTGGTGAAGAAGTGATCAGCGAGCAATCGATCCTGCGTAGCGCCAGCAAACCTTTGCCGATCAGCCTATTGATTCCTGATGCTGTGCTCACAGGTAGTCGTTACGACGTTGATGTGATCTTTGATCAGCCCTTGGGCCATGCGATGGTTGCCGGTGGCTTGATTGCTCTTACACCTGCACAGGTCAGTCTTCAAAGCACGCCTGATATCCAGCTGGCACCGATGCATGGTGGTGGCATCTTTAAATCAGTGCAGGCCCCGTTCACGCCCGGCAGCCAGACCTGGGCAGCGATGTTGGTGCATCCTGATGGCGTGATCACAGTGACCAAGCGTGTGCGGGTGGTAAGCAATGAAGACGAACTGATCCCTTGAGTTTTGGTTGGTGTAAATCTTCTTCATTGCCGTCAGCAGTAGAGATGGGATGTCTTGATTCGCGTGATCAAGTCATGATTGCCTAGGCGTGAAGATCAAGGAGAGGTTGTTGGCAGGCATTTCAATCACATCATTCAACAAGAGGCCTGAGTTAACACCAAGACGCTCTACATCTTCCAGCTCACGCACTCCCCAACTTGGATTTTGCTGGCGCAAATACTCATCAAATCTGGCATTACTTTCACTCGTATGAAGACCATTGCGCTTGTATGGCCCATAGAGAATTAGTGGTGCAGAGTTGCCCAGTAATTGAGCAGCTTCTTGGATCAAAGATTCACAACAATTCCAAGGAGAGATATGAATCATATTGATACAAATAACCCCGCAAAGATGATCAGTTAATCCATCAGGCAGTTGCCAGGGGCGCGCGTTGACATCGATCTTGAGGGGGGGCGGCATGATCTGTTCAAGCTGTTCAGAATGAATCCAAGCCGTGATGCTGCGAAGATGCATAGAATCAATGTCGCTGGTATGCCAAATCAGCTTTGGGAACAGTTTCTGAAAAGCAACGGCATGTTCGCCACTCCCACTTGCAAGTTCCAACACTCTCCCATCGCTCGGCAGCGCCTTGCTCAGAACAGCAGCAATGGCATCACGGTTCCTCTCTGTTGCGGCAAAGTGAAGACGATCTTGATCAACATCAACGCGTTCATTCATGGATAAGTTTCCACAAGTTCTACAGCCCTCAAAGGCAGGGCTCCAAAAAGATGAGGAAAAAGTTCTCCTGCTGATGAGGGTTCGGCTCGTAGCGGCATTGACAGTTGCTCTGGGTTTAATTTCAAGCTAAGCACTTGGCCTCGATCACGATAAAATTGATGATAAGTAGACTCAAGTTGATGCTGATAGCTCAAATGAATGAATCCAATCTCTTTGAGCTTTAATCCACGAGTAGAGAATTGATAAACCCCTTGAGTGCATGCGTCTTGCCAGTCTTCAAGCAAAGCCAGATGAAACAATGGTTGATCTGTTTTAACTAAACTTGAATCAGCAGGGAAAGTCTGCGGATGATGTTCTGGCAACCAAGGCTTAACTGGTGTCATCAACCTTGTAAACAGTGGATGTTGCAGAAAAGCTTGCAACCATCTTTTGATGGCTTGAAGGTCTTGATCATGGTCAAAGCTTGATGGATCAGCGAGGCGATATTGACGTACAAAAGGCCATAGCGCCCAGTCTGCAAGGCTTTGAGATTTTCCGACCAGCCAACCATGCCGATCCCTTGATTCTTGTTGTACCAGCCGCGCATTCCATTCCACAAGAATATCTCTAGCTATTTTGCGATGTTCTTCGGCATCCTCTCCTTTGAACCTGCAGGCATATTTAAAACGATCTAAATGATATTTAAATGGGCCATCATTCTGTTCGATAAGCTGCTGAATTGCTTTTTGTTCTCCGGCTTTTCCGCTGCGTAGCCCATCGAAGGGATCAGTTTGCTGAAGCGCCCAGTGCATGATATCAATGCTTTCATCCATCACTGTCCCATCTGCAGTAATCAGCACTGGCACGGTTCCTTTTTGAGAAGCCTGCAGCAGCTCTTGCGGCTTATTTTTCAGGGCCACTTCTCGTAAGTTCACCAAAAGGCCAGAAACCAAAAGAGCCCATCGGGCTCTCATTGCATAAGGGCAGCGACGGAAGCTATACAACAACGGAGTCGACATCAAGCTCAAGGCACTGGATAACTTGATTGGTGATGTAGGCTGTCATTTTTGACCATGGTGATCAGTGAGTTTTCAGCTGCGTCTTGTGTGCCTTGAGTCGTTGGATTGAATTGATTTGTGTAGCCTAGCTGATCAATCAAATTTTGCCGATTCCATGGCTAATCACTTCTAAAAGTATCAGCTTGAGTTCGTGGAGTAGTAGATCACAAATGGAC
The DNA here is from genome assembly GCF_047304515.1 of Prochlorococcus sp. MIT 1306. Taxonomy (NCBI): domain Bacteria; kingdom Bacillati; phylum Cyanobacteriota; class Cyanophyceae; order Synechococcales; family Prochlorococcaceae; genus Prochlorococcus; species Prochlorococcus sp. MIT 1306. The sequence continues at coordinate 2,111,422 of NZ_CP138959.1, forward strand.
ATTCAGGCTGAATCTGTTGGCTATTATTTGAATGAAATACTCCCTTTCAATTGAAGCGGACTTCGCAATTTTTCCAGCCTATCGAAGGCTCGATCAGGATTGCTGAGATTCTGCCTATTGGTGATCAAACCACCGTCTCAGCACTGATACATCTTCATCGCTATGGCCGAGTTCAATCAGGTTTGCCTCCATCGATTGCACTTCGCTTGTGATTGGCAGTTGTAGTCCCACGCGTTCTGCCGTTTCCAGGGCAATGCCGAGATCCTTGTGATGTAAAGCCAACTTGAAGCCGAGCGGATAGTGATCTTCCAGCATCGCTGTTGATCGGTGCTGAAGAGCCCATGAGCCTGCGGCACCATGCTGTAAGGCTGTGATCACCTCCTGCATCGGTAGACCCAGCTGCTGCCCTAGCGCAATTGCTTCTGCTAATGCGGCATAGCTACCGGCCACCAGCACTTGGTTGAGCGCCTTCACCTGCTGGCCCCGTCCCACCGAACCGAAGTGATGAATGCTCTCACCGATCACTTCCAGCAGTGGCTGCACCCTTGCCAGAACTTGTGTGTTGCCACCCACTAGAACGGTAAGAGTTCCTGCTCTGGCCCCTTCAGTGCCTCCGGTTACCGGTGCATCCAGATAGGCCACCCCTTGCTGAGCAAGTCGCTCAGCCATGGTGATCGACGTTGCTGGGGCGATCGTCGAAAAATCCACCACAACGGAGCCGGAGCTGAGCATAGAAGCTGCTCCCTGAGAACCAAAAAGAACCGCTTCTACTGCTTCATCATCGCTAACGCAGATCAGTAGAGCCTGGCTGTCTGCTGCAGCTTCTGCTGGTGAGCTGCAGGGACGGCTACCTTTTAAAGCCAAATTCAGTTCAGCCGCACGACTGCGGCTGTGAACCTTCAGCTCATAACCCGCAGCCAGCAGATTGGCAGCCATTGGCAAACCCAATGCGCCGAGGCCAACAAAGGCAAGGCTAGGCCTTGGGATGAACTGAGCTTTGCTCATGTTTGTCAGTAGAGCTGCTTCGATTTTTACTGCTTCAGCTCAACATTGGCAGTTGCTTCAAACCTGCAAACTGAGGATCTTGCCTGGTGATGATCGACGAGCTTGACCTAAAAGAATTTGCAGTAGTGCACTCAGATAGCTCAAAGCTTGCAAGGCGCTCAATCGTCTAGCCAGTTACAGCACTCTTCGCTATTCATACGTGCTGCGATTGCAAGAGTGAAAGTTGGCTTTCAGATCAGTCGTATCTATAGAGACTTGCTGTCGAACTCTTTGCAAACAAATCGATAGTGGGCCATTGCAGTGATGCAAGGCAATGGCCCGATAAGACAAGCGAGGTCTTTACTTAGGCGTCGTCGAGAGCGGCGACACCTGGCAACACCTTGCCTTCCAACAGCTCAAGGCTGGCGCCACCACCAGTAGAGATGTGGGACATCTTCTCGGCGAGGCCGGCCTTCTCGACAGCGGCCACGGAGTCACCACCGCCGATGATTGTGCAGCAACCCTTGCCACTGAGGTCCGCCAAGGTCGTGGCGATGGCGTTGGTGCCGGCGGCAAACTTGTCGAACTCAAACACGCCCATGGGGCCGTTCCAGATCACAGTTTGGCAGTCAGCCAGTGCGTCTTGGAAGAGATTGATTGAGTCTGGGCCAATGTCCAGTCCCATCCAACCATCGGGAATGGCGTCGATGGATACGGTCTGACTATTGGCATCAGGGGAGAAGTCATCGGCTAGAACAACATCAGTGGGCAGAAGCAGTTGAACCCCCTTGGCCTTGGCCTTGGCCTCTAGCTCCTTGGCGAGTTCCAGCTTGTCCTCTTCCACCAGGCTCTTGCCTACTGAAAGGCCACGCGCTTTGTAGAACGTGAAGATCATGCCGCCGCCGATCAGCACCTTGTCGCACTTGTCGATCAAGGCTTCCAACACGCCGATCTTGCTGCTGACCTTGGACCCACCCACGATCGCTGCAAGAGGTCGCTTGGGGTCGTCGATGGCACCTTGCAGGTATTGAAGTTCCTTCTCCATCAGGTGGCCTGCCACACTGGGGTTGAGGAATTTGGTGACCCCTTCTGTAGAGGCGTGGGCACGGTGTGCGGCACCGAAAGCATCATTCACATAGGCGTCAGCAAGTGCTGCGAGCTTTTGAGCGAAGTTGGCGTCGTTTTTTTCTTCTTCTGAGAAAAAGCGCACATTCTCGAGCAGTACGACGTCTCCATCGGCCATGGCATTGACCTTGGCTTCGGCGTCGCTACCGACGCAGCTTTCGGTTTTTGTCACGGTTTTACCCAGCAGTTCGCTGAGGCGTTTTGCTACTGGTGTGAGCCGCATTCCTTCGTTGATTTGACCCTTTGGTCGGCCAAAGTGGGCCGAGAGGATCACCCGAGCACCTTTGTCGATGAGGTCATTGATGGTGGGCAGGGCGGCGCGGATGCGGGTGTCATCGGTAATGGCGCCGTTCTCGTTGAGAGGCACGTTGAAGTCAACCCGAACCAGCACACGCTTACTACGTAGGTCCGCTGCGCTGAGGCTGGACAGTGAACGCTTCGCCATGGGGGTTGTGCCGTGCGGTAAGAAAAACCCGCTGAGATTAACCCGTGTTTTGCTTGCCTGGTTGGGTTGATGGGCCGGCGAACTGATCTGGTTGGCGCTAGGACAAGATTGAAGCAAGCATTTTGTTCAAACGCATGTTTGAAACCGTTCTCTTCCCGATTGATCAGAGCCGGGAAGCGATGGAAACGGCCAGCAAGGCTTTGGAACTGGCCAGAAGCCATAGCAGCCGTTTGATCATCCTGTCTGTGGTCCAGGCTGAGCGGCCTGAAATGCACGACCCTGAGGCTGTGGCAGTTTTATTGAAACGGGCTCGAGAGCAAGTCGAGCAGGCTGGGATTGCTTGTGAAGTGTTGGAGAGAGAAGGTAAGCCTGCCTTCGTGATTTGCGATGTGGCTGATGAATTAAATGTGGATGTGATCGTGATGGGCACACGCGGTGTGAATTTGGATGGCGATAGCGAGAGCACAGCAGCCCGGGTGATCCAGTTGGCCCCTTGTCCGGTGCTGGTGGTGCCGTGAGCACTCCAACAATTCAGTGGTATCCAGGCCACATCGCTAAGGCGGAACAACAACTCAGCAAGAATCTCGACAAAATTGACCTTGTCATTGAGGTGCGGGATGCTCGCATCCCGATAGCCACTGCTCATCCGCAGCTGCAGCGCTGGATTAAGGGGAAGCAGCATTTGCTCGTGATCAACCGCCGCGACATGATTTCCTCTGCGGCTCGACGATCTTGGGATCGTTGGTTCCGTGACCAGGCCCAAACCCCATGGTGGTGTGATGCCAAGGCTGGCACAGGTGTTAAGCAGGTTCAACAAGCAGCCATACGAGCTGGGGATCAGCTCAATCAGCGCCGCCTCTCCCGTGGTATGCGACCACGCCCTGTAAGGGCCCTCACTTTGGGGTTTCCCAATGTGGGCAAGTCCGCCCTGATCAATCGTTTGGTCCGTCAGAAGGTGGTGGAGAGTGCTCGTCGCGCTGGCGTGACCCGCACCCTGCGCTGGGTGCGATTGGGTCAAGACCTTGACTTACTTGATGCCCCCGGCGTTTTGCCACCCCGCCTCGATGACCAACAGGCTGCTTTGCATCTCGCCCTTTGCGATGACATCGGCCAGGCCGCCTATGACGTTGAGTTGGTGGCCCTCGCGTTGCTGGAGACGCTGAGTGTGTTGGAGAAGCAGGCGGCGGCTGGGGTAGTTACAGGGGTCCTTGAGCAGCGTTACGGCATCAACTTGGCCGGTGAGCAAGCTGATGCCCATGCTTGGTTGATGACTGTTGCCGAACGCCACACCTCTGGTGATACAGGGCGTATGGCCCAACGGCTTTTGGATGACTTTCGTCGAGCACTGTTGGGGCCAATCGCGCTGGAGTTGCCGTTGCCATGACGTTGGACGAACGGACATTGGCGTTCGGAGAAGGTGAGGGTGAATTGCTGAAGCTGCACTACCCCAAACCCTTGCCAATGCGTCTGGACCGTTGGCTTGTGAGCCAACGGTCGGAGCAGAGCCGTTCACACATTCAAAAGTTTATTGAGGCTGGTCTTGTACGTGTAAACGGCATCACCGGGAGAGCCAAGACTCCTTTGCGCCAAGGCGATGAGGTGCAGTTGTGGATGCCACCACCGGAACCCCTGCCCTATCTCCAGCCGGAAGCAATGCACTTAGACGTGCTCTTTGAGGATAGACATCTGATCGTGATCAACAAGCCTGCAGGCCTCACAGTGCATCCGGCTCCAGGCAATCGAAACGGCACGTTAGTGAATGGTCTTTTGCATCATTGCTCTGATCTGCCTGGCATCAGTGGAAAGTTGCGACCAGGCATCGTGCATCGTCTCGATAAAGACACCACTGGCTGCATCGTGATTGCCAAGAGTCAGGAGGCATTGGTGAAACTGCAGCAACAGATTCAGAAACGCATTGCATCGCGAAACTATTTGGCTGTCGTGCATGGTGCTCCGACAGGCGACCAAGGCACGATCGTGGCAGCGATTGGTCGCCATCCGGTGGATCGCAAAAAATATGCCGTGGTAACTGAAGACGGAGGTCGTCATGCTTGCACCCATTGGACGTTGGTTGAACGATTAGGTGACTATTCTTTGCTGCGTTTCCAGCTTGATACCGGGCGCACCCATCAGATTCGTGTTCATTGCGCTCACATTGGTCATCCAATTGTTGGTGATCCCATTTACAGCCGCTGCCGCAAGTTGCCGATCGATTTACCTGGCCAGATCCTTCACGCAGTGCAGCTTGGTTTAGACCATCCGCTCACGGGTGAGCGGATGGTCTTTGAGGCACCGTTGCCAGATCTATTTGAGAAGCTTTTGGCTGTGTTGCGTCGACGAACAGGCACAACCTAAGTCTTGAATGGTGCGAGATGATTGCATCTGAAATGGACATCCATGATTTAGGAAAAAGATGCTTCATGAAAATAATCTCTAGATGAAACTTCTCATGCCTAGCGAGACTAGCTCTGGTTGAGATTCAGCCTTTTCTTTCTACCTATAACACTCAAATAATTGCTTGATTTTTATGATGTTAGGCCAGCTATCGCCTAGATCACTTTTTGAAGTCGTCATTGCTTGCTGCCACATGAAATCAATACTTTGATGATACGAGCTAGATTCAAGTCATAGCTTCCACCATTTAATGGCTTAGCTTAAAAGGCAGGGACTTGAATCATTGGCTATTGGTTTAGGGTTGAATTCTAGTCATCGGTAATGGGTTATATATGCAATTCAATGCAGCAAAATTTACCGGTAAAAACTCTTGCATTTTGGCGTGATTATTTCAATTGAACCAGTCAAATTTTCTAATAGCTTAAGATCAAGTTAGCAGAAAATCTATTTTGCCGTCGGCGCAAACTTGATTTGAGACGTGCTCAGGCCTCATCTCTCCATAAGCAAAATCGTGAGCTTGAGAGGCTCATCTTGCAGTGGCTAGATAAGAGAGTATGGATGGATGGAACATAAGCATTGATTTTTTCATGACAATGCAGCTCCTAGCCTCGAAAGCAGGCCACTGGCGTTAGCCCCCCATCGCTGCGCTAATGGTGATGCTGTTTCGTGGGCTGAGGCTATGCAACCGTTAGAGCAGTACAGGCTCGCTGCCCTCGGCACATAGGCTCTCGGCGGTGAGAGAACCGCTACGCTCCAGCTCCATACCCGTTAACGCGTTGAAGCCCACAGTCATCGATTGACCAGCGCCGATCGACTGACCCCAGTCAGCTCCATAGATTTTATAACTGTAGAGATCATCAGCGACCTCTTCGGTAACGACATCAACACCCCAGGACTCGCCGTAAAAGTGATGGGTACTGTTGAAGCCTACCGCCCAATTCTCCAGACGCTGATCACTGCTATTGGTGATGGTGATCTCCGCGGTGAAGCCACCCCACCAAAGATCACCAGACACCTCAACATCCACCGCGCTACCGGTGATTGGATCAATCTGTGAAACCTGGCTTTGCTCAACGAGAACAACTGGTTCCTGTTGAGGTTTCTCATCCTCCTCATTTCTCGGTGTACCTATAGCCTCCAAGTTTGATCCCAGTGGACCCCCCAGGCTCACCATGCTTTGGAAGTAGTCGATGACGACCTGATCGGAGACCTCTAAGGCAGGCCATTGCGGCCAATCAAAGGTGTCATTCATGAACGGTTGTGTTTGGTCATGACTGAGCACTGTGAGGTGGTTGATGTCATGAGCAATAGCAACGTCTTCGATTGATAGCCATCCATGAGCCCTATCGTGCATCCAGCCACCAAAATGGGGCTCCATCTTCAAAGTGTTAATGAAGTTATCGACGCCATCGATGTCCTCGAGGTAATCGATGAAGCCAGGTTTAGCGATCTGTCTCGCCATGCTCATCACGTCATTGGGGCTACCAAGACGTGCGCTGCGTTGTAGATCGGCAAGCCATTGGGGATCATAGTTTTCATCGGCGATCCAGCCAACTTTGGCCCCCTGCATGGAGTACCAGAGACCAACACCTTGGAGTTCATTGCCCCAGGCCTGGGAGTTGTTGGTGAGGTTATTAGCGAAGGCCCAGGTGCCGATGTCTTCTAGGGATGCAGGATCCAGTCCGAGAAAGGTGCGGAGATTGTTATACGCAACATGTGCTTCTGTGGTAATGGGAGTGCGTCCTCCCATCAATTCATCGTGGGTGGTGTGTTCACTGCCGCTTGATGCACCCCATTCGGTGATCAGGGTAAAAGAAGAGTCGGAGGTTGTGTGTGCATGCATTCCTTCCATTGCAGAGTCTTTCTCGCTCTGTTGATGCCCTGGCACTTCAACTGCTGGTGCATCACTTACCGCAAGAGATGATGCAGCCGTGATTGCAGTTTCTGACGCGTTAGTCATCAACAATGCAGCGGTCAGCACTCCTTCTGTACCTAGTGCCTTGCCCTGTTGCGCATTGAAGCCGACTGTGACGGACCCTGCAGCGGGAATGCTTTGCGCCCAACCGATTCCTGTCAGTGTGTATTTCGTTTGTCCGTTGGCGAGCTGCTCGGCCGATGTGCTGACACCCCATGGCATCCCTGAGATTTTGTGGGGTGTTATGAAGCTGTAACTCCATTCTGAAAGAGTTTCGCTTGACGTATTGATGATGTTGAGTTCGGCTGTCAACCCTTTCCACCACACGCTCCCTCCAACTGAGACATTCAACTGTGATGTCATGACCTGATTCATTTGCTTATACAGGTCTAGGCGTGATGTGTACTACAACTCAACCCTTCAAATGAAGGATTTTTGCTCCATAAAGCAGACTTTTTTATCTGAGAATTCTCTGAGGATTCCAGGTCTTAATTCTGCCTCAGCAGCAACTCGACTTTTCAAGTAAAGGCGTTACAAAATGGATTGAACATGCTCACGGTCTGTAGTTTTGGCAATCTGCCGTTGTTTAGCAATGCCTAGGCTGCTATCTACCTCAGCCATTCAATATAAAGCTTCAATTTGACAAGGCGAAAGCTTTGCTGAGTTCATCTCAGCAAGTTCCTAGCAGGGAGACTGTAGGACTAGATCAAGCCAAGAGTAGTCTTTAGCGAGTGCTTCAAGGGCAGAAATTAAGGCACCAGTTCTATGCTCAAGGCTTTCATCTAGAATGATTACATCTACTCCAAACTCAAGAGCTTTTTAAATTTATTTGATGATTTCGTGTCAAGGGCAACAAGCGGCTATTAGCTTGATTTAGGCTTTTCCTGCTTTCATCAGACCAGCACCAAACCCATCTTTAAGCTATTCTATTCTGATCACTATAAATTGATCTTTATGCTCAGATAGTCGCTGCCTGCTTACCTCAAGTGTTGACTCAAAAAAATCGGTTTTCCTACTATCACTTCCTGTACTTTTGACGGAAACTAATTGAGAATAAATACATGCCAGAACGTATTAATTGCATGCTAAGTATTTAATTTTGGAGATGATACTCCAGCTCGAAAAGGCTTTATTTAAGAACTTGTCATTATCTTGGCTTACCTTTAAGACATTGGTGTTGGGAGTCTCGGACAGGCTTCTACGAGTGTGCGGGTAATCGCTGCTTGGGGTTTCTGAAGGAGCTGATCGCCGGGTCCTTCCTCAACGATTTGCCCATGGTCGAGCACGATCACTCTGTGGCAGAAACCACTGGCAACGGAGAGGTCGTGGGTAATGAACAGCATCGCGAGCCCCAATTCTTTCTGAAGCTGACGCAATAGAGCCAACACCTCAGCTTGGATTTCCGCGTCCAGCATGCTGACGCTCTCATCGCAAATCAGCACCTTCGGTTTTAAGGCCAGGGCTCGGGCAATGGCGACGCGTTGTTGCTGGCCACCAGAGAGCTGGCGAGGCAGTCGGTTTTGATAGTCCTCCGCTGGGCTGAGGCCCACCTGCTCAAGTAACTTTCGCCCGTTTTGCCTTGCTTCAGCTCGGCTTGCCATTCCATGGATGAGCAGTGGATCGGCGATGGCTTCTGCGATCGTCATTTTTGGATTGAGGCAGGCGAGGGGGTCTTGAAAAACCATCTGCAAGGCCTGACGAACTTGCCTTAATGGCTGTCCTTGCAAGCTGAGCAGGTTGTGGCCTTGGAGATGCACCTGACCACCCCGGATCGGCGTAAGACCCATGAGGGCCCGGCAGAGGGTGCTTTTGCCGCAGCCAGATGCTCCAACCACACCAAGGCTCTCGCCAGCACGGATGTTGAAGCTCACTCCATCAACAGCTTTGAGCCAGGTCGGTGCCCAGGGCCAGCCTCCCAGAGCATGCCAACAGCGCAAAGCATTGACTTCTAGAACGACGGCAGCGGTTTGCGAGCGAGTTGGAGTGCTTCCGCCTTCACGCGCCCTGGCGGCACCCACGAGCCGAGTGCCGATGGCTGAGCGGGGATGGGAAAGCAGCTCTTCGCTCAGTCCCTCTTCCACCATGCGTCCCCCATCGAGAATGGCCATGCGCTCGCACCAGCGAGCTGCCATCGCCAAGTCATGGCTGATCAGCATGAGCGCACTGCCGAGCTCCTCGCAGAGGTTGCTGAGTTCGGCCATAACCTGACCAGCCACGGCGACATCAAGGCTGGTGGTGGGCTCATCGGCGATGACCAGAGGGGGATTGAGGGCGATTGCTAGAGCAATGGACAGCCGCTGACGCATGCCACCACTGAATTCATGGGGATAAGCGCGGAACCGATTCGCCCCGATTCCCACTCGCTCCAGGAGTTCCTCTGCCCGCTGCTCTCGCCAGCTGGGGGTAGCTTCTGGTTGGTGGGCGTTGAGAGTGTCCAGCAAATGGTTTCCCACCGTCATCAACGGATTGAGGCGGGTCATTGGATCCTGAAAAACCAGACCTACCGCTTCACCACGCAGTTGCCGCAATCGCTTCTGTTGCAATGGTCTTGGATCTTGGCCGGTCAGTAGCAACCCCCCCTGGCAAATGCTGCCAGGGGGAAGTAGATGCAATACGGCCTTGGCCACGGTGCTCTTGCCGCAGCCTGAAGGCCCCACCAGGGCGAGCCTCTCTCCTGACTTGATGCTTAGGTTGAGTCCATCCAGTGTCCAATCAGCGCTGCGGGGATAGCGCATGCGCAGTTGGCTGAGCTCGAGTACCTGCTCTGAAGAGCTGGGCATCGTTAGTAGCACGGAGTCTTGAGACTGAATACCATGGATTGATCCGCTGGGTCGGATGCTCAACGTCACCACTGCCCCGAAATCAACACAGGCCAATGCTGGCTGTGGTTCAGAGGTGTGTGGTTTGCCTGAGCTCAGGACACATCCGTTCAGCAGTGTTGATGACTACGGCATTGCCTTGCCGGAATGGTTGAAAGACTGTATTAAGCACATTCCTCCTGGGCTTGGGCAGAGTTGCCCAATCGATTCAGAAGCCCTGCTTGCAGCAGCTTTTGATTTGGCCTTTCAGCTGCATGAGGGGCAATTTCGAGCCAGTGGTGACCCATATATCGTTCACCCCGTGGCAGTGGCTGATCTGTTGCGGGATATCGGCGCTAGCGCCAGCGTGATTGCTGCAGGTTTCCTTCACGATGTGGTGGAAGACACCGATTTAACCCCGGAGCAACTGGAAGATTATTTCGGCGCTGAGGTACGGCAACTGGTGGAAGGCGTCACCAAACTGGGGGGGATTAATTTCACGAACCACACTGAGGCCCAAGCTGAGAACTTGCGCAAAATGTTTCTGGCAATGGCCAGCGACATCCGCGTGGTGCTGGTGAAATTGGCCGATAGGCTTCACAACATGCGCACGCTTGGCTCATTGCAGGTTGATAAGCAGCAGCGCATTGCTCGTGAAACTCGCGAGATTTATGCACCTCTAGCCAATCGCCTCGGCATTGGTCGCTTCAAATGGGAACTCGAGGATTTGGCCTTCAAGCTTCTTGAACCTGAGGCTTTCCGAGAGATTCAGCAAGAGGTGGCTACCAAGCGCAGTGAACGGGAAAACCGTCTGGCGACCACGGTTGAACTGTTAACGGAACGACTGTCGTCTGCGGGTCTTGATGCTTGTGAAGTCAGTGGGCGACCGAAGCATCTCTATGGCATCTGGAGCAAGATGCAACGCCAGCAAAAGGCATTCCATGAGATCTTCGATGTGGCCGCTTTGCGGATTATCGCTCCCAGTGTGGAGACTTGCTACCGCGCCTTGGCTGTCGTGCATGACACCTTCCGGCCTATTCCCGGACGCTTCAAGGATTACATCGGTTTAGCCAAGCCCAATGGCTATCAATCGCTACATACGGCGGTCATCGGCAAGCATCGGCCCATTGAGGTGCAGATTCGTACTCCAGGGATGCATCGTGTGTCTGAATTCGGCATTGCGGCTCATTGGGAGTACAAAGAAGGTGGTTCCCCAGCCGCCGCCAATAAGGAGAGGTTTAATTGGCTGCGTCAGCTTGTCGAGTGGCAACAGGAAGGAGGCAATGATGACCACAATGACTACCTTGCTTCGATCAAAGAAGACTTGTTTGATGAGGAGGTGTTTGTATTCACTCCTAAAGGCGATGTAGTGGGCTTGCGCAAAGACTCAACAGTTGTTGATTTCGCCTATCGGATTCATTCAGAGGTTGGCAACCATTGCCATGGTGTGCGCATTAATGATCGGCTTTGTCCATTATCGACCTCATTACAAAACGGTGATTTCGTGCAAGTTCTCACCAGTAAAACAGCGCATCCAAGCCTCGATTGGCTGAACTTTGTCGCTACTCCCACAGCCCGTAATCGCATCCGTCAGTGGTATAAGCGAAGCCATCGTGATGAAACGATCCAACGGGGGAAAGACCTGTTGGAGCGTGAACTCGGTCGCAATGGTTTTGATGCGCTACTCAGTAGCGAAGCGATGACTCGCGTGGCAGAACGCTGCAATTTACCGGTTACAGAGGATTTGCTTGCGGCGCTTGGTTTTGGAGCTTTGACCTTGCAGCAAGTGCTGAATCGTTTGCGAGAAGAAATCCGTCTTCAGACTGTCGAGCCTGAGCAACCACTCAGCAATGTCAATGTTGCGAAACGGCTTGTGGCTCAAGTGGAGTCAAGCCCCGCCAGGCTGCCTGCGTCTGATGGCGTACCGATCCTTGGCGTGGAGGGCCTTGATTACCGCCTGGGCGGCTGTTGTAGTCCGCTGCCAGGAGAAGCGATCCTTGGCACGGTTGCTCTTGGTAATCACGGCATCACGATTCACCGGCAGGATTGCGTCAATGTTGGCTCGATCCCCAGTGAAAGACGATTGCCGGTGCGCTGGAATCAAGGTGCCTTCATCGAAGGCGAGAGATTCCCAGTGCAGTTGCGTATTGAAGTGATTGACCGAGTGGGAATTCTGAAAGACATCCTGATGCGTCTTTCAGATAATCACATCAATGTGAGCGATGCCAGGGTTAAAACATCGTATGGCAAACCCGCCTGCATTGATTTGCGGGTTGAGCTAAACAGTGCTGCTCAGCTGGTCTCAATGATGGATCAGATTCGCTCGATGGCCGATGTTCTCGATATAGCCCGCACTGGCTTGAGCTAGGACAGCGCGATGTAAACAGGCACAAGCAACTGGGATGTCTCTTAGTGGCCGTTCCTTTCTTGGTTGAAATTGGTCTCTACGTCTACTGCCGTGAGGCATCTCTGCTGTATGAGCAACTGTTTCGTATCGTGCCATTCCTTTATGGGTCTAGCTCCATGCCCTTTCTACATAGCCATTCCCCTGCGTTGCTGTTTCAGGCCCTCAAGCGTCTTGGCTGATCTATTCCTTGCCTAATGGCTTAGAGGTGGTCTCTACGTGCTGTTTCCCAAAGCATGACTGCAGTCAATACAGCGCGCATGGAGAAGCCTGGGGATTGTTATCTCTACGGCGATTCCTCTGATATCTAAATGAGATCAAAGCAATGGAATCATAAGCGATGCTTTTGATCAGTCAACTTAGTCTTAGATCTTCTTGCAATCGCTCACGCTGATCCTGCGCTTGCTAGGGGGTCAGACTCTGATAGCTAATGTCAAGATTATCTTACCGAGTATATGTACGCTTAACGAATAGATCTCTACGATCACTAAGCGACCTTGCGCTGTTCACTATTTTAGTCACTGACTATATTAAAGATAATCACAAGATTACCACATCGCCCAACGATTAGAGCAACACCAAGCCCTGGGAGCGGGGGAATTGCGAGGTTTTAGCTGATGGGTTCCTGGCTAATTCTTTAGCGCTGGAATCATATTAAAGATCAATTGATTGACACAAAGTTTTCCGCTGGCCCCGTCAATAAAGACTTTCCTAGTGCCCTCGATATCAGCAGAGCTCTTGAATTATATTTTGGAATCATACGCTACAATCTATCAGGTAAAAATCTTGAGTTAGCATCAAGATTACCAAGGGTACACTGCCTTGCTCTGGCAGGTATTTTGGGCGATACAACGATGGGGGCTCCTTCAACCGCTGCTATGTGGCTAAACAGGGGAATAAAGTGTTGGCCATGAATGCAAGAGGGCTGTCTATGAATTTGAGAACAAGCTGTAACGACAGCTTTATGTTGGATTGACTAACTTGCTACTCGCATTGAACTTTGAGCCGCAGATTGAAAGTCTGGGCTCTGAGTATTGGGATGTGGTCGATGCCGCAAGATTTCCGCGCACTGAATTGCGTTTCCGTAATGATGCCTTGCTTAGGCAGCTTGGGATTGAGCCTGACGCCGTAGAGGATCATCATCTGGAGCAGGCTTATGGTTGTTTTGAGGCTCGTACTCCGTTATTAGCTCTGCGATATCACGGCTATCAATTCGGTACATACAATCCATTGCTTGGGGATGGTCGAGGCTTCCTTTATGGTCAACTGCGTGATCGATTTGGACAGCTTCAGGATCTTGGCACTAAGGGATCTGGTACAACTCCCTGGAGCCGTGGAGGGGATGGTCGGCTGACCCTCAAAGGGGGTGTGCGGGAGATCATCGCCAGTGAGGCGCTGCACCGTTTAGGCGTCACCACGAGCCGAACTCTTTGCCTAGTGGAAACCGGTGAGAAGCTTTGGCGTAGTGATGAGCCTTCTCCTACTCGCAGTTCAGTGATGATGCGTATGGCACGCACGCATCTACGCTTTGGCACTTGTGAGCGACTGCTGCATTTGCGGGATGCTCAGAACCTAGAGCGTTTGTTGCGTCATGTGGTTGATGTCTATTATCCGCTGATTGCCGCTGCCTATCCTGTTCAAGAAGGCAATGCTGCTAGCGCGATCCAAGCTCAGTTGCTGGCTTTCTACGCAGAACTCGTTGAACGGGTGGCCAGGTTAACGGCGGAGTGGATGGCAGCAGGTTTTACCCATGGCGTTCTCAATACCGACAACATGTCTCTGCTGGGAGAAAGTTTCGATTACGGTCCATTCGCCTTTTTGGATCAATGGGAGCCTGGATTTACTGCTGCTTATTTTGATCAAACAGGCCTCTATGCCTATGGCCGTCAACCTGGGACTTGCCATAACAACTTGCGCCTGCTTCAAGAGCCATTGGCAATGCTGCTGCCACGGCAACCAATGGAGCAGTCATTAGAGACGTTTGCTCCAATATACCAATCTCATTATAGAGCTTGCATGCAGCGTCGTCTCGGCCTTCCGAGCAGTTTTGATCACAATGGCAATATTGAAGGCGGTGATGATGCAGTACGTAAAACTCTTGCACTCCTCGACGCTTGGCCTATTGGATATGGCGCCTTCTTTGCAGGCCTTGCTGCTCAAATATCAACCAAGGGGTTGCCAGAAGAGCCAGAAGCCTTGTTCCCAGTGGTCTTAGATGGTGCTGAACCTGCAAGGAAAGTCTGGCTGGATTGGAGAGATCGTTGGTGGACACAGCAACGGGAAGCTGTATCTGCTAATCCGGCTGAAGCACAAGCCATCAATGCGCGATTACAGCGCTGGAATCTTGTCAAAACACCAATTCGATCTGTAATTGAGGAATTTTGGCAAGCGGTCGATCAACATGATGATTGGCAGCCCTTGCAGGCTTGGTTGAAAGCAATCTGTGTGGATTAACACTAATTTCACAGGGGATAATTTCTTGTAAAAGTGGCTCCTTGTTTCATGCTTGCCTGAGAGCGAGGTGTCGCCATTGCCACGGCCCCCAACAACTGCGACACCTCAGCCAATACATCCAAGAGCATGACGTCCATTACGACGCCAAGCATTCAACAAAAGCACCCTCAACAGGCAGAAAGCGACTTAAAGCTGCCTTGGGTAATGACTGGATGCCGTGATCCCTATATCGACGACAACTAACCAACTCATCTCATCCCCACCTTCTTAAGTGCTCTTCGCCAACCAGCGATATGCCCAGTAACCGCAGATCGCGACGATCACCCACGGAATCAATGCTCTGACAATCCAAAGGGCAAAAAGGAGCACCAAGGCAGAAACAGCAATCCGCTTGGTGATTGCCTTTGCCTCATCGGTCATGACTTCCCAGCGAGGTACCAGAGACATCGTTGCTTCTTTCTTGAATGCATCTGATCTTCTACCAACCCCTCCGGCTATGCAACCTCAGGTGCCCATCCGACCTCCAGTTCCCTCCTGATGATCCATTGATGGCATTTGCTGTTGAGGTGCTCTCCTTGAGGAATCAAGCGTTGGTGGATCGGACAGGTCAATAAGGTCTGGCACTGCTTCCCGACCGCATAACGGAAGTGATTACAGGTCATGCACACTGCTCCTGATCGCGAGGATTTGAGCGTGCCCTCATCCATGCACTGCCACTCCTCTGGGCCAGAAGAAGGATTGGGTGATAGTTGCCTGCCTGAGAACCGTGCCATCGGGCCCTTCGCGTCCAGTACGCCTGTACTAGCTCAGACAGGCTGCTTAGGTCAAGCGATTGGTAGTGACTGCTCTGATCTCCAACGCTCCAAAGAGTCCGGCAGTGCAATGGTGCCTGTTAAGCAAGGACTGCCCGTCTCTTCATGCAAGCAAATTCGGCATAATCTCAAGCATTTCCATACCACCCAAACGGACCTTTTGCGCCCTACACCTTGAGGGTATTTTCACATATTTACACAGTATCAGAAAGAATCAGTTATGTTTGGTGTGAACATTAACCATTAATTGAACAATGCTTCGCAAGCAAGAAAAAAATGCCATCACAAGAGGTGCCTTACTTGGTATTGGCTGGGGATGGGGTTTAGATAGGTTTTATGAGGGCGATAAAAAAGGAGGAATTCTTTCAATCATTGGATGGGGGATCATTTTTACAAGTTTCTTCTATCTACAGTGTTCTGGAATTGAATACGTCGATGGCGTCAAGGATTATTCCAACTACAGTCCTAATCCATTAGTTGTTCTTCCCTTAATCGCTGGATTATACGGAGCCTATCTAATCATCAGAAAGGCATTCAAATTGGCAAAACAATTTGAAAACGCAGAAGATTAATTAGTCAGCGATTAAGCCAGAAGCTCGATACTCCTAAAGCAGTTTTTTTGCCATGGGCGCTGATCGACATTGGCGCCCTTTTTCATGCTTCTTCACCACTGCGTTACCAGCGATACCCAATCAGCTCAAATAGCTTCCAGCACAATCAATCTCAGCCTAGGTGGTGTAATCGGCGTTGATGCGCACATATTGATCCGAAAGGTCGCAGCCCCAAGCCATGCCATCGCCAGATCCATTACCCACAACCAAACGAATCTGAACTGTGTCATCACTTAAATAACTCCCATCAACCCGCTTTTGCATATAGCGAGATGCAGCTAGCCGATCAAAAGGCAAGGGTTCGCCGAATTCCATTAACTGATGAGGGCCCAACCAAAGGGCTACGGCTGCTGGATCAAAAGACACACCAGCACGACCGGCAGCTGCAACGATTCGTCCCCAATTGGGATCACACCCATGCACGGCCGTTTTTACCAAAGAAGAGCCACAAATCGTGCGTGCGATGCAGCAGGCCTCAACATCGCTCGCAACACCCTCCACATGAACCTCCAACAAACAGGTTGCACCTTCACCATCACGAGCGATGGCCTTGGCGAGCTGCTGGGCAGCCACTAAAAGGCCAACCTCTAAAGCCTGCAGATGTTCTCGCTCTAGAGGTTCACCAGCAGCAAAAGCCAGACAAGAGTCATTGGTGCTCGTATCACCATCCACAGTAATCGCATTAAAGGAGCGATCCACAACCCGCTTCAGCATCGCTTGCCAAACGTCTACTGGAACACCGACATCACAACTTAAATAGCCCAGCATCGTTGCCATATCAGGATGGATCATTCCTGATCCCTTAGCCATCCCGCCGATACGAACTAAGCGCCCACCAAGCTCAGCCTCGAGAGCGACTTGTTTCTCAACTAAATCAGTCGTAAGGATTGCACTAGCCGCCTCCGCACCGCCCTCATCGTTAAGTGCTTCCACAAGGGGATTCAAGCCTGCAAGCAGAGTGTCTATCGGGATGGGTATGCCGATCACACCAGTCGAGCAGAGCAAGACCTGCTCAACTGGCAAGCCAAGCCGGTCGGCTAATGCCTGGCTTGCTCGAAGACTATCGAGCCAACCGCGTTCCCCGGTGCAAGCATTCGCCTGGCCAGAATTAATCAACACAGCCCGTGCCTTACCACCACAAGCCTGCAAATGATCCTCACAAAGATCAACACAAGCTGCACGCACCAATGACGTGGTGAACGTCCCTGCACAAACAGCACCTTCTGGAGCTAGCAGCAAAGCCAGGTCCGGCTTAACAGAGTCCTTCAATCCAGCCGTTATCCCTGCAGCCTGAAAACCCAATGGGGCCGATACACCACCTTGGATGGGGCGCCAAAGGGAAGCAAGCGCAGAGCTCACGGCCTTAGGAGACAAACTAAACACATCCTCCACCAACGCCATGACCACCGAGCCCCCAACTACGGTGCCAAAGGCACGCTGGCATGGGCCGCAACGACGCATCGGTGTTACCGGCGGCATCGCTAGTGGTAAAAGCAGTGTTGGGCTCTACCTTTCAGAGCAACATGCCCTGCCTGTGCTGGATGCCGATATCTACGCCCGAGACGCTCTAGTCGCTGGCAGCGCTGCCACCGTGGCCGTACTGCAACGATATGGAAACGCTGTAGCTGAAGCAGGTCAACGCAATCCGGTAAGCATTGATCGCATAGCCCTGGCCAGCATTATTTTTAGCGACGTCGAAGAGCGCCGCTGGTTAGAACAGCTCATTCATCCCATCGTTGCAAAGCGCTTTGATGTGGCCTTGGCTGATCTGTCAGCAGAGCCGATGGTGGTGCTGATGATTCCACTGTTGTTTGAAGCCAAACTCACCGGTCTTTGCAGTGATGTGTGGTTGGTGGACTGCAGCCCAGCCCAACAATGCCAAAGGCTGATCGCTCGTGATGGCCTCACACTCCAAGAAGCAGAGCAACGCATCGCTGCGCAATGGCCCCTGGAGCAGAAACGGCCTCTCGCGGATTTAGTAATCGATAACAGTGGAACAGTTGAATCATGTCGTCAGCAAGTCGAACAGAACATCAACAGCACACAAAAGCGTGCTTTATAACAACATGCCGTCTACAGAAGACCATAAGTGGCTTGAAAGGTTCACCTCGTCATAAAGAATCTACAGCCGCTCACGTCAAAGTTTCATTGGCACAGTTCGATGTTTTCGGAATACCGTTTAAACATCCAAGCTATTGCATTTGCCTATCAATGGAAAGTGCAGGCGCAAGAGATTTGAATGGATATCGAATTGATCACTTTCTAAGGCCCAAACCTTTAACAATGAATTGAGAGTCAGGGCGGGAGAATATATATTTACTAGACAAGTAACCAATGCATATCGAAACCCCTGTGGCCAACGCAACCACAACAGTTCGCGAAAAATATCGATAGGCCAGTGATGTCACGAGAAATTCTGCCAACACGGCAGGGCAGATGCTGATCAAATAGCGAAGCGGACTAACTCGAAAGCCTTGATTGCGAGTAAAGACAAATACCCTAAAGACAAAGTAGCGCGCCGTATGGGCAACAGTAATAGATGCAGCCAAGCCCAACATGGCTCCAAAGGGATAGAGAAGCCAAAATAATGTTGGCCCAAATATCGTAAAGACAACTCCAGATATCAGATAACGATGCGAAGATCGCAAAAATATAACCATGAGCAAAAGGGAAGAAACGAAAGGGCATTAATTGGTTGGTATAAGCTCAGCCTGATAATTTAAGATTAACAATTGAACCAGAGTAATGTCCATAGGCTCTAGATTACAAGTTGACTTTGCGACAGGGGAAAGAGTAACAAGCCAAAATTTCATCATATGCAGGATTAAGTAAATGCAAGAGCGCCAATGATAAGCTCTACCAATTATCCATCCCACGATAAAATTTACTGTAGAGATTGACGCTACCTATCGCTTTAAGGTCACCAAAAGTATAATCTGTTACGTACAAAGTCCAATCGTCTGGGAGTGTACGTTGCAAATCAGATAAGCGATGACTCTCTTTAATAAACCGCCTATCATATGAATCTCGGCTTGTATCAACCATTAGACAAATATTGCCTTTCATGGATAATGGATGAGGCGCAATACCAAGGTGCGCAACCTGCAAAGACCAACTACCTAAAAATCTTAAAGCTCGGGAGGAAGAAGTGGCATTAGGCGAGGTAGAGGTTGTAATGAATTCCTTTGTTCGATCTGACCAACGCCTCTCCCTCCTAGAAACTCCTCTTGGAGGTAGTAAAATGATGCAATCTGAGTACTCACTCGCCAACACATTCTTCGTCTCTTCAGAGAGGATACGGGCCGGGGCTGAGTACTCCGAGAATGAATTCAGATAAAAGAAGCCAGTAAATGCAACCATTGCAGAATAAAGGGATACAAATAGATAGGACAATGAGCGACCAGAAAAGGCCTGAACTATCGGCACACGAGCCACATCCTGTTTATAAGCAAGAGAAATCGAGAGTGCTGAAAGAACAATATATTGAACAAATAAAAATAAATAGCTGCTTAGCTTCAACCATATGTAGTCTTGATTTACGCCTGCACCAGAGGCCGACTTAAAGGTATAAAGAGTAGCTACCAAAGAATAGATCGGCACGAACAACGCGAAAGTATAAAATAACTTACCTTGACGAGACGAGAGATCCAACTCAGAGAATGCACACCTAATGCATAAAGCTGCCAATGCGCAAAGGCCAACAAAAGCAAGGAGTACATAATATTTGATATCACTAGAATCAACTAAGCTATTTACGGACTTCCCCGCTTCGGTAAAAGAATTCATTTGGGAGCGCCATTCATCCAAAAGCCAAGGAGAATCAATGCCAAGAAGATCTGGGAGCAGTAATGGGCGTGGCTGAGGGTAACCAACAGTAGTCAATTTTATCGTCGACGTGTGAAAAAATGCACTCTGTAAATAAGGCAGACAGAGAAAAATGGAAGAGCCAAGTATTACCAAAAGGAAACGCAGTAAGTCAACACCTCCCTTGTATCCGATTGAATAAACAGAGCGAATGCTTAATCCAAGACACACTGCAATTAAGATGGAGGCTGACATACAATGCAGCAAGAAAAACTCTCCATATATCGTGCAGGCTGCCGAAAAGAACAATGCAGATAGTAAGATCTTCCAAAGACTAATCAACTTCTTAGAATTTATGCTGAGTGTGTCATATAAAGAGTCTACGATGAAAATGGTCGCCAAAAAGTAGAATGTTAACGCCACTAGATTGGGCCATTGCCCTTCCAGTAGTAGAGAGAAAAGAAACCAATTCAATCCCACACATGGCAAAAGCACATATCGTCTTAATGTCAAAAAACGGTTATTGGTATCCTCAACAGTGGGAAGATTCTCTACAATCAATCCAGCCGGTAAAACGATGAATACTGAGCACAGTGCGTAGGAATTCTTTGCAATATCACTAAAAATACCTGAGGTAAAAAATTGAACAAGCAGTGGCAATCCCCATCGATGACTTTGAACAAATGCTGCCCAAGCCAAGTTACCTGTCTCGTAAAGATCCAAGATCTCTGTAGGATCATTTGATGAACGAAGCAGGTGGTGAACTGTTTGGATATAAAGTGCAGAGTCAACACCAAAATGCACTTTATGATGCATAGAAGAAATGATTCCTAACGCTACAAGAATCAAAGTTGGAACAAAGAAGAGCCAAGAGACCTTCAAAAGCCTGGCTACATGCTGTTTAATCGTAGAATATAGCTGGATTCTTTTTCTCAATAGAATGGCAACAAAGACAGGTATGAAGACAATCGTGTACTGCAGATAAATATAAAATGGAAGCAGCCTGCTTAACAGAAGCGCCCAAGCTGATGCAATCACAAGCCAAGCCAAGCCTGTAGCAATAACCAGAAAAGGCTTACTACTTAAATCCCGCGAGGCCTTAAAGACATAGCCAGTCAGAGACCAGCCGATGATATAGGCAACAGTGATAACTGATAGCAACAAAGTGAGTTGGTAAACGATTGCCATTTTTCTCTGTATTACACTATTAATTTAACCACTTCAGATTGCGCTGGCAATCGAGGACATACAATGCAAAAATCTCGTATGACTTGACCAATCAACGAGTCCAATATCAACAGCCACAATATCAATCTTCATTTTTGCCTCGCCCATCTTGATCCAAAACCAGGCATTGATTTTCAAGCGTGTATTGCCTGGTCCGCTTAAGTCATTTACGATGAGGTGTCCGACAGCAGCTCGATGGAACCAGGAAAACTTAGGGGTTTAGCTGATGAAAATTAGCATCGTAGTACCTACATTTTGTGAAGAAAGCAATCTCCGAGCTCATTATTTAGCATGCATGCATGAACTTGAAGGGCTGAACAAACGATACTCTCAATACAATGAATATGAATATTTGGTAATTGATAATTGCAGCAATGACTCCACCGTAGATGTGGCCCTAAGCCTAAGAGAGTCTGATCCAAATATACGAATCTTTGTGAATGATCAGAATTATGGCCCGATCTGGTCACCTTTTTGCGGCCTGCTCAATGCCAAAGGCGATGCCGTTCTCCTGATCGCTGCCGATCTGCAAGAACCAGCCAATCTGCTCATTCCCTTTATCCATGCATTAGAGTTGGGGTACGAGGCTGCAATCGGCTGCAAAGAAAACACTCAAGAAAGTAAATTCATGTGGTACTTGCGTGGGGGCTATTACTGGCTCTTAAAAAAGATTGGCCTTGTCAAGCTTCCCATCCGCTATAGCGGCTTTGGCTTGTATTCTCGCAAGCTTTTAGAAGTATTCCGCACAGTTCATATCACGGAACCGAGTCTGAGAGTTTTATTACCAATCTGCACATCAAAGATTAAGGCAATTCCCTATGAACATCAGGCGAGACTGCATGGCACAACATCTTATAGCTTGTATGACTATATTCGTGAAGCCTTAAAAACGATCGTACGCAATAGCAACCGCTTCCCTACATACGCGGGCAAACTATCTTTGTTTTTAGCCTTATTTTCATTTATTAGCGTTCCTCTAGCCATCACAATCAAAATTCTCGCCTGGAGCAGTATGGCGCCCGGGATCGCCACGCTGATTGTTTTAATGCTGCTCAATAGTTCAGTGATTCTGGGTTTTCTTGCGTTGATCATGGATCGACAAAATCAAATGCTTTCCCGCCTGGAACCTGCTTCGATACATGTTCATCAATCAATGATCTACGAGTAGGGAGAGAAGTTCAGTTCATGATTGACTTGAGACTTTCTATTTCGCATCTCAGCAAAATAATTGAGAGCTTGTCCAGCAATGGCTAGAATGGGCTTCAACAATGCTTTTCATAGGCAAGTTAACAACTAATTTGTGCACTGCTAGCAATCATAAAACTAATCATCGAAATCTCAGGTTTTTACATCACCGCACTCAACAGGTACTGGGCGCCAAAGCTAGTCAAAACTATCCACCCTTCAACATCTTGCTGAGGATCTGATTGGCGAGCTTGGGATCGGCTTTGCCGCCAGTCTTCTTCATGAGCTGCCCAACAAAGAAACCCTGCAGCTTGGTCTTACCGCCACGGAAGGCCTCTACTTCCTGAGGATGAGCCGCCAACAGTTCCTCCACAATCGTTGTGATAGCAGCCGGATCACTGATCATCCCCAGACCGCGCTGATCAACAATCGCCTTCGCTGAGCCGCCCTTCTCCAGCAACTCAGGCAAGATTTCCTTGGCGATCTTGCCGCTGATCTTGCCGCCGTCGATCAGTTGCACCATCTCTGCCAACTGCTCCGGTCGAAATGGCAGCGTGGAATAAGAAAGACGATTGGCATTCACGTAAGCAGCAATATCGCCCTGGATCCAATTCGCCACTCCCTTGGCCTCGGCACCTGCCGCCACGGCCGCCTCGAAGTATTCCGCCATCGCATACTCATCAGTAAGCACCCTGGCGTCATACACCGACAAACCAAACTCTTCGGCATAGCGATGACGCTTCGCCGACGGCAACTCTGGCAACTCCGTACGCCAACCCTCACGTACAGATGCAATCACCTCAATCGGACCCAGATCAGGATCCGGGAAATAGCGGTAATCGCTGCTGCCTTCCTTCGAGCGCATGCTCTTGGTGAGTTGCTTGCCCTCATCCCAAAGGCGGGTTTCCTGCACCACTGCTTCACCGGCCTCATAGGCCTTGATCTGGCGCTGAATCTCGTACTCACAAGCTTTCTGGATGGCCGAAAACGAGTTCATATTTTTGATCTCAACCTTGGTGCCAAAGGGAGCATCAGGCCCCTGGCGCACGGAGATATTGACGTCACAACGCAAAGAGCCTTCCTGCATGTTTCCATCAGACACCCCTAAATAACGCATGATTCTGCGAATCTCCGAGGCATATTCCGCCGCCTCACGCCCAGTGCGCAGATCAGGCTTACTGACAATCTCAGCTAACGCCACGCCGGCCCGGTTGTAGTCCACCAGGGAGTGGGTAGAGCCAGCAAGTCGATCGCTGCCAGCATGAACGAGCTTGCCAGCGTCCTCCTCCATATGGAGACGCTCGATGCCAATACGCTTGAGGTAAGTGTCCTTCCCTTTCTCCGCAACTTCCACCTCAATCCAGCCTTCTTCTGCAATCGGCTCATCAAATTGAGAGATCTGATAGTTCTTCGGTAGATCGGGATAGAAATACTGTTTGCGATCAAACTTGCTGTGCTCGGCAATATTGAGGTTGAGTGCCATTGCCGCCTTGACCGCGTATTCCAACACCATCTGATTGAGCACCGGTAACGTGCCGGGCAGGCCACACACAACAGGGTCGATGTGGGTGTTGGGGTCGTCGCCAAAGGTCGTTGAAGCGCATGTGAAGATCTTGCTATTGGTGCCTAGCTGCACGTGTGTCTCCAGACCGATCACGGCTTCCCATGCGCCGTTAGCCGAGCTGGTGGCCGCTGTCATTGCCGATCTCCAATTACTGGGTATATGTCCTTGATCCTATGGAAAGGTTCCCTCACATGGCCGAAGTTGGGTCAACAGGCTGAAACACTGAACTGATCTGGACTGTTCATTCAGTTGACCATGGCAGCAATGCGTACTGAATCAGTGCTGATCCTGGGAGGCGGCTTGATGGGCCTAGCTTTAGCCCACAAATTGGCGCGGCGCGGCAGCGCAGTAGAAGTCCTCAGCAGGCGCCGCAATGAGGCCGCTGGCTTCGTTGCGGCCGGCATGCTTGCACCCCATGCTGAAGGCCTCAGCGGAGAGCAACTACGGCTAGGCCAAGTAAGCCTGGATCTCATCCCAACCTGGGTGAACCAAATCGAAACCGACAGCGGCCTCTGTTGCGGTCTGCGCCAATGCGGGATTGTCGTGCCCTTCGCCACAGCGTCGCAGCGAGATCTCTATCCCACCGCCTACTTAGGTGAGACCCTCGATCGTTCGGGCCTGGAGCGAGAAGTACCAGGCATTGGACCTAACTGGCAGGCCGGCTTGCTCTTCAGCCAAGACGGACAAATCGACAATCGCCGACGATTGATGAGGGCACTGGAGACAGCCTGTGTGAGCCTGGGCGTTCGCTTCCAAGAAGGCGTAGAAGTACAGGAGATCCTGCGAGACGGCCATACGTTCAGAGGGGTGAGAATGCGCAACGCTGAAGGGGAGATGCACACGCTGACCAGTCAAAAGGCTGTGCTTTGTTGCGGTGCCTGGAGTGCCCAACTGCTCCCAGCCCTAGCCATCGTGCCCGTGAAGGGTCAGATGCTGTCGCTCCAAGGGCCAAGGGACAGCTTGAAGCGAATTGTGTTTGGTCCGGGCACTTACCTCGTACCTCGTGAAGATGGCCTACTCGTAGTGGGAGCCACCAACGAGCCAGAGGCCGGTTTCATGGAAGGTCTCACCCCTTTTGGCCAACAACAACTACAAGCCCGCATTGACACTCTCCTGCCAGAAGCAAGCCAATGGCCGCCGATGGAACGTTGGTGGGGGTTCCGACCTTGCACACCTGACGGAGGGCCACTACTTGGCCGCTCATCAGTTGATGGCCTCTGGCTGGCAACTGGACATCACCGCAATGGCGTGCTGCTAGCAGCAATCACAGCCAAACTCCTTGACAAGTGTCTAGGCAATCAGCCACTCAACAAAACAGAACAGCAGCTACTGAACGCCTTCCGCTGGGACAGGTTTCACGAGCAAGACTGAGATATAAATCTGACCTATTGGCCTGGATTCGTATTGCCCCAATCAGGCGTATCAAACCTTGCAGCCTTAGCTTTCAACACGCCAACTCTGATCTGAAGGAGTCCATGCGTTGAGCTCTTCTGGCGAGAACCACAGATTGATCTCAAGTTGAGCCGTGTCTGGACCATCCGAACCGTGAATCACATTGCGGCCGATGTTCACAGCTAAATCGCCACGGATAGTGCCAGGCTCAGCCTCCAGAGGCTTAGTGGCGCCAATCAACTTACGAGCGCTAGCAATCACTCCATCACCTTCCCAAACCATGGCAACCACTGGACCGGAAGTAATGAAATCAACAAGCCCAGCAAAGAAAGGACGCTCACGGTGCACTCCGTAATGCTCACCAGCCAACTCGCGGCTAGGGGCGAGCTGTTTGAGCCCCACGAGCTTGAAACCCTTGCGCTCAAAGCGACCGAGAATTTCTCCCACTAGACCCCGCTGAACACCATCGGGCTTGATGGCAACAAAGGTGCGCTCTACGGCCATGTTGATCAGTCGTTAGTCCGGCCATCGTCCGTGTTGGAGTTGCCCCTTGGCAAGCCAATCCATCCTGCTGGAGCAAATGATCACAACCCCATAAATGAATAGCCCTTAGTCAAACTCCTTTCTTTGAGACCTAACGACATCAACATTCAACCTAAAACCGTCACATGCCAACTGATTACAACAACACTTTTGGCTCGTGGCATGCCACCAAACCCCCTTGCAATCCCATGCAGTCAAGACCGCCCGAAACCTAGAAGAAGCACGCGCTACAGGGTCATGAAAACGATCCAAGCAACTACACACTTATGAAAACTGAGGCTGCAATGAGCGATCACATCAAAGCTGAATTGCCATGCAACCAAAAGAAAGCCTCCACAGACTGCTAGCACCTTTGTCCGAAGATGTTCTGATGCCAAGAAGAAGCCAAGGTCAAAGCACACCTAGATTTCCTTGGCATCCCCTGCAGTAATCCTTCTGCGTCCGTCATGTCGGCAGCCGACCCAAGCCAGGGCAACAAGTCATGGACCGTTGCAGACAGTGCAGCCCTCTATGGCCTCGATCGCTGGGGTGAGCCCTACTTCACAGCCAACGCCAACGGCCACGTACAGGTCAAGCCACGCGGCGATCAAGGCAGCTGCCTCGATCTGGTGGAACTGGTAGCGGAGCTCAAAAGCCGCAACCTCAACTTGCCTCTGCTGATCCGCTTTGATGACATCCTCGAAGACAGACTAGAAAAGCTGCACAGCGCATTCGAACAAGCCATTAGCAAATACGGATACGCCGGTCGCTATCAAGGCGTATTCCCGGTGAAGTGCAACCAACAACGCCACGTCGTAGAACAACTGGTGGAAAGTGGTCGCCACTGGCACTTTGGCCTAGAGGCTGGCAGCAAGGCTGAGCTGCTGATTGCTCTTTCACTCGTCAACGACCCAGAGGCACTACTGATCTGCAACGGCTACAAAGATCAGCGCTACATCGAAACCGCGATCTTGGCCCGCAGGCTTGGTCGCCAACCTGTAGTAGTGATTGAACAACCCGATGAGGTGGAAAGGATTATCAGCTCCAGCCAAGAGCTTGGCGCAGCACCTTTCATCGGTGTACGAGCAAAGTTAACGACACGCAGTACGGGCCACTGGAGTAGCTCAGTAGGCGAGAAAGCCAAGTTCGGTCTCTCAGTGCCGGACCTGCTAAGCACAGTGGAAGCCTTAAGGCAAGCTGATCTCCTCAGCGATCTGCGCCTACTGCACTTCCACATCGGCAGCCAAATCAACGACATCGCCGTACTCAAAGACGCGATTCAAGAAGCAGGGCAAATTTACGTAGAGCTGACCAAGCTGGGAGCACCCATGGGGTATTTAGATGTTGGGGGTGGTCTGGGTGTCGACTACGACGGTAGCCGCTGCGCTAGCGCAGCATCGACCAACTACTCCCTACAGAACTATGCCAATGATGTGGTCGCAACGGTGCGCGAATGCTGTAAACCTCATGGCATCACTTTGCCTATCCTTGTGAGCGAAAGCGGACGCGCGATCGCTAGTCATTTCTCAATACTCGTTTTCGATGTACTAGGTACCGGAACTGTCCCAGGAGCTGTACCCAATCAAACAGGAGAGGAACCCCTCACCATTCACAACCTTAGGGAGACACTCGCAGGAGTAATGGCAACTCAAAAGGATGATGCCTCTGAGATATCGCGCCTACAGGAAGCATGGAACGACGCAATCAAATTCAAAGACGATGCCCTCGCTGCCTTCCGCCTGGGTTACATCAGTCTGCCAGAACGGGCTCTGGCGGAACAACTCACATGGGCTTGCGCCGAAGCAATTATGGGCCAATTGCCTTGCCACGAAACAATTCCCGACGACCTACAAGGTTTAAGAGCTGTTCTCGCTGACACCTACTACGCCAACCTTTCAATATTTCGTTCAGCCCCAGACACCTGGGCCATCGAACAACTCTTCCCGCTCATGCCGATTCATCGATTGAAGGAAGAGCCAACTCAGCTAGGTCACTTTGCTGACCTCACCTGCGACTCCGACGGCAAACTGGACCGCTTCATCGGGAATGGGCAAACCAAAACTCTGCTGGAGCTTCACAACCTGCGCCAAAACGAGGCTTACATGATTGGCATGTTTCTCGCCGGTGCTTACCAGGAAGTGATGGGCAATCTGCACAACCTGTTCGGCAGTACCAATGCCGTGCACATCCGGCTGACAACTGGTGGTGGCTACCAAATAGACCACGTTGTGCGAGGCAACACCAATTCCGAGGTGCTCGAAGCAATGGAGCACAACCCTGAGATCCTGCTAGAGAGGCTGCGCTTGGCGAGTGAACTTGCGATTCAACGAGGTGAGCTCAAGATCAAGGATGTGCGCCGGCTGATGGACCATCTAGAAGCGAGCCTGCGTCAGACCACGTACCTTCAAGGCTAGGACTTGACATCATTCCCATATCGAAGACATGAGCAACTGTGATCACAGCAACTCATTTAGTACTGAAGAGTCGCATCCCTGGAGATCAGCAACTTGTTTTTCTGAAAACTTTCCAAAGGCTCCTAAATCCAAGACGATTCTGGCGGGTCAATTCAACCCGTACCGTGCTCAAAAGCTCTAAGAGCAAAGCGGCAACAGACCTCGTTTGACCAGCGGCTGCAGATCCACCAAACGCAGACAGCCTTCGATCTCCTCCAGTGTTCCACGACTGCGCAGCTTGCTCAATGTCCGGGAGGCAGTCTCCCTGGACAAACCTGCCATGAGACCCAACTCCCTTTGAGCTAAGGGCGGAATCGCCGCTTTGGGATCATCAGCAGAAGAACTCTTGCGAGCCAAGTAAGCCAATGCATTGAGTAAGCGTGTCGTGGCATCACTGGTCTGGATTGCAAAACGCTGATTGAGATCTCGCAAGCGAGATGCCTCAAGCTGAGCAAGGGCAATCGCAAAGCCCACTTCCTTGCGCAGCAAAGCTACAAAAGGCGATGCTCTCATCTTCAAAAGTTTCACTGGCGTTAAGGACACAACATCAGCGGACCTGGGTGCTGCATCAAGAGCAGCCATCTCACCAAACAGATCCCCCTCCCCCAACACTGACATCACAACTTCATCGCCATCAGCCGTATAACTGCGTACTTTGGCCATGCCTGAGCACAACAGAAAAACCGACTCACCCCAGTCTTGCTCCATCACGAACACCTGTTCAGCACCATAACTGGACTCAAGATGGCGATCCAATAATTGCTCACAATCATCCGTTGTTAAAGCCGAAAAAAATTGCACAGCCTGCAACTGCTCAACGCTGAAAACAGCCATGTTTCATTATTTTTAGTTATTGAACAGTAATGCAGACCCCAAATCACTCTTCAATATGAATCAATTATTAGCACATTAGTCAATCTTCACTCACACACTAAGCATGCACTATCCCTGATAAAAACTGTCGATCTCAAGACAAAGCTGTTCCTGCCTAATGCAACAAGAGCTGGCTGTTCAGAACGACTGGCATCACGATGGTTATTAACAGTCTTGAGCATGGATGGCGACAAGAGGTAAGTGGATCAAGCGCCAAGCTGCTGTCTTAAGCCTTGGAGTGGTGATTGGCGGCATTGGCTTGCTCTATCCCAGCCAAATAGAGCTTCTTGAACTGGCATTTGTCGATGCTGCCCAAGAGCTTCGTGGCCCACGTCGGGTTCCTGATGGCATCACGATCGTGGCCATTGACGACTTCAGCCTGCAACAAGCATCCAATACAGATCTTAGTGAGAGAAGAGATTTACGTAGTTTGCAGCACTGGCCATGGCCGCGAAAAATCTATGCAACGGTTTTGGATCGTCTCTTTGCCTGTGGAGTGAAGGCTGTTGGTGTTGACCTGCTCTTCGATAGCCCAAGTATCTATGGCCCAAACGACGATCAGGTCTTAGCCGTCAGCTTAAAGCGCTTCCAACCCAAAGTCGTATTGGCTGCACAAGTGCTCGAAAGCCGTGGCGCTGTAGGAGGCCTAAGCCTTCTGCGTGCCACCCCTGCACTTAGCGCTGCATTGGGAACAAACCAACACGGACTACTCAACGGATTCCAGGATCAGGATGGTGTGATCCGCCAACGCCCGAATACCTACGCCACCACGGTCAGCAAGAGTCTAGGTAAAAACACTCCTCTTAGCCTTGGGGTTGCACTCTTACAAGCTGGAGCGCTACCAGTTGATCATCAAGTGAGCTGGGATGGTTGGTTGCCACTCCTGGACCCCTACGGCCCACCGCGCACGATTCCAACACTTTCAATCTGGCAGCTGCTAGAGCCAAACAGCTATGCGGCATTGAAAGAGTCGGGGCAACTGCGCAATCAACTCGTGCTAATCGGTCCAACGGCTACATCACTACAAGACTTACACCAGACAGCATTTGCAAGAGGTGCAGGCATGCCTGGCGTGGAAATCCACGCGACGGAAATCGCCAATCGAATAGAAGGCCGCGCCCTGTTATTTCCCCACAAATCGCCTGGATGGTCGCTGTTGCTAGGAGTGATGGTGGTGCTGATGGCTTTGGCCTCTCAGCGCTGGGAACGACCTCTCACTCGCCTGGGAATACTGACGGCGATTGCTTCAGGGCTACTGCTACTGAGCCTCCTATTAATCACCCAACTTGGTCTTGAGGTTGGTTTAGTGAGCCTATCTGCTGGAGCACTTGCGGCAGGAGTCATCAGTAGTGCTGGTGCCACATTGAAACTCCAATGGCAAAAACAACGCCTACGTCAAAGCCTAGGGCGCTACTTATCACCAGCCGTAGCCGCGGAGATCGCCAATCAACCTGAGGAAGCAGATGACATCCTGGGTGGACGACTCACGGAAGTCGTGGTGTTGATGACCGATATTCGCAACTTCACCAGCTTCACCCAATCCATGTCAGCAAGTGGTCAAGTACCCCGCCTGGTGGAAAGGCTAAACCTCTATTTCTCCGAAGTTGTCGAAGCCATCCATCAACGGGGAGGCACGGTCGATAAATTCATTGGTGATGCCGCCTTGGCTGTTTTTGGAGCGCCAATCAAGCGCAACAGGCAGGTGGATGCAGAAGCAGCAATCGAAGCAGCTTTAGATATCGAAAAACGGCTCGCAAAGCTCAATCAACACTGGAGCAATAAAGGTGAAGAACCATGGGAACAGGTGGTTGTGCTTAGTTATGGCACTGTGATCAGCGGCAACATTGGCTCCCGCAGCCGCATGGATTACACGGTAATCGGCGATGCTGTCAACACTGCTAGCCGGCTCGAAAAAATAGCCAAACAAAGCAATCAAACAGTGGTCATGAGCGAGGAAGTGGCCCAACTCCTCGGCGACCAATGGACCCTAGAAGATCTAGGAATATACGAGATACGAGGCCAAAAAGCACAGCACGTGTACGCGATTAAAAGCGTCCATAACAAATCTCAATTCCTGAATTAATCAAGTATAGAAAGAGAATTCTAAAAGGGTTGGCCGATGAAGTTAGGGGAGCGTTTCTTTTGGCTGATCCTATTACAATGTTTCATTAGCCCTGCTTTCGCCTCATCCCTTAAACAAGCAACCATTCAACGCATTGTTGATGGCAACGAAGTTTATATCGATAAAAGCCAAGCACGCGTCAAGCAATCGGCAGAAGAGGGGCAACAAATAAGCACAGGCAGCAGCAGAACTGAATTGCTGTTTGATCGTCGCGCTCTTGGATATCTCGGCAAAAACAGCTTGATCAACCTCGGTGAAGACTGCTTCAGTTTAAGTAATGGTTCTGTCCTGATCAACGGCACCCAGCGTAGCTGCATCGGTAGCAAGGTTCTTGGAATTCGTGGTACGACCTATGTCTTAAGCATCAACCAAGAAGGTAGTTATGACCTCGCTGTACTCACTGGAGAAGCTCAAATCAGCGGCAAATCTGAAGCAGCCTTGCTCAACGAGCAAGACGCGGACATTCTCACCCTCTATCCACGACTCAATCCAGTGATTGGAATTGGTGGAACCATCTGGGGAAATAATGCCAATAACAGTGATATTGAGGGGCTTATTTTAGGTGACTTGGCATACTTTCAACCTCTCAGTCAAAACAGCGGGAGTTCAGTTCTCTATAGCCTTACATCGTCATCCTCTAACTTCGACGATGCATGGGGAGTCAGCCAAGAATTCGGATATCGCTGGTTTGATCCCAATAACCAAAGAAGCAATGGAGTGATGGCGGGATACACCCATTGGCAGGGTCAAATTAAAGATAGTTGTTCTCGCTCACAGCTTTCATTAGGAGTAGAGA
Source organism: Prochlorococcus sp. MIT 1306 (assembly GCF_047304515.1). Taxonomy (NCBI): domain Bacteria; kingdom Bacillati; phylum Cyanobacteriota; class Cyanophyceae; order Synechococcales; family Prochlorococcaceae; genus Prochlorococcus; species Prochlorococcus sp. MIT 1306. Next base: position 2,143,302 of record NZ_CP138959.1, read on the forward strand.
CAGAACGAAATCGTTGGAAGTTTGCAGCTGCTGGTGGTGTTCCCGTAGACAACTGCGAGAGCCAATTCTCCTTTGCCAGTGCGACGGTAGGAATGCCTATTGCTGAAATTTATCAAGAGCCCATCACCCTATCCTTATCGCCATATCTACTTGCAGGGATCGGCAAAAACTATGCTGGTGGGCGCGTAGGATTGAATATACCAATCGGTCAAAGACTTAATTTATTTACCTATGGTTCCTACGATGGCATTTCGGAGACAACCATAGGAGGCAAGATATCCTATCGATTCCCCACTGGCGGAAGCTTTGTCGAAGCCCCAGCCATTTCTAAAGATGATGAAGCCTTAAGAACTGAAGTTGCCCAGAGCAAGCAATCTAAAAATACAAAATTGCGATTTGCATCTATCGGACAAATCGCAACTCCTTGCGACTCAGGGCCAGTCAAGTCGCTGATTAATGATGCCTATGTCATCAAAGCTGGCGAGCAAGTGAGAATAGATCCAGACGGAACTATCCTAAGTTGCATGAAAATGACTCCTAAGTATTACAGCCAGCTCGTCATTAAACATGTCAAAGGGCAAACCCCCCCTCCAGAAAGCACTGTCATAGCAAAAACATTTAATGAACTTCTGAGCAATACACCAGCTCCTATTGACCCTCCCCCTGAAAAGCAAACATATGATAGAGACATCTACTTAACCTTAGGAACCAACAAAAACGGCATGCCAATTATCAATAGTATTTTAAGCTCTAAAGGCGAACAACCATTTGGTGACATAAATCAACTCATTGAAACCAGCGACACAATACAAACTGAGTTAAATCAGTCCAAAGAAAGCAAAAATAAGAACAAGAGCACCAATCAGGATCAGTCTAGCAAAAATAACGAAAACGAAGATTCAGATCAAGCATCTACAAATACTTCTAGTGCTGATTCAGACACGACTTCAACAGATAGCTCTACGAATGACTCAAGCAACAGCTCCACGAATAACTCAGACAATAGCTCCACGAATGACTCAAGCAACAGCTCCACGAATGACTCAGATAACAGCTCCACGTATGACTCAGACAATAGCTCCAGCAATGCATCGAGTGATGATAAAGACAATCAAGCCACAAATACACGCACATCCACGGATACCAATACCAATACCAATACCAATACCAATACCAATACCAATACACGCACTTGGTGAGCTATGCCATCAATAAGCATCAATGAATCATTAACGTATCAGCCCTCTTCAATGGGCTGATACGTTAATCGTTTCGCTAAAATATGAACTCGAACTTGAAATCTCCCATCGCTTTAACGAAAAACATTCTACAAAATGCACGAGATTAATGAGAAGAAAAATGAACCCTTGATCTAACGGAGTGATCAAAGGCCAATTATCTTAAAAAGAGATGCCCACTCACCAACATTACTCATTTATCTAAAACAGTTTTTACCCATCAAGCAACTGCTTGCCTTGGTTCTGCACGATGTTGCCAGTCATACCAAGATAATGAAAGCCATCCACAGCAGCCATGTGGGGACAAGAGCCTCAACTTCAGCGAGTCCGCGAGCGACTGAAGTTACTGCTGGCGACCCACGCCAATGCACTCCATCCCACAACCGTGCATGCCAAGCCAGGAGAGCTACTCCTCAAGCAAGACGCAGCGGCCAAGCACCTGCTTCTGCTGACTCAAGGAAAGGTAGCGATTGAGATCCAACAACAAGGTCAATCTCCTCACACGCTGACAGTGATTGAAGCCGAAGCATTATTGGGGGAGATGGGCCTATTCGGCGATGGCACCCACTCTGCTGATGTCCGGGTGGTTGATGGACCTGCGGAACTCCTCCAAATCAACGGTAACGAGCTACTCCAAGCACTGATCTATGACTCCGAACTGCTGATCGAACTGCTTGCTCTGATGAGTGAGCGTGTCCGCAATACCAACAAGGTGATCACATTGCTACTTGATGGCATTAACGGAGCCTGTAAAGGGGATGATATTTTATTGGACAAAGCACTCCAAGACCTAAAAAGTCTGAACCAGTTCATTTCACAAACGGCCGAACAACTTAAACACCGCTATAGGGAGAATGAATAACCAAAGGAATCAGTCATTAGCAAATGATATCTTGTTCATCGTGGATTTCAAGTATTAATAGAGCACCTAGCCAGGTCCACTCAAAATCAGCCAAAGAGAACCCATCTTGATAAATAGCAACTTGACTACCCAGGAAAACGATATTCTAGATTAGACTAGAACAATCCTCATCAACGAACTAGAGAACCATTATCAATACATTAATCCTATCCTGCAAAGCTATCGCCATCAGACGGATCGGTCAATATTTACCTGTTAACCGATCGATCACAGTCTAGCCCTCAAGAAACCTATCCAAGCAATATTCCTTGACTTATTGCTACTTGCAATCATAAATCAGCTATAAGCAATTTCTATGAAAAACATTTCGCTCCGCAGTCTTCTTCTAAGTTTTGCTTTCACAGGCTTGCTGTCACCATCTGTCTATGCCGAATCAAGTAATCCAGCAAAGGGATTAGTTCTGGATATCCCTGCCCTGCGAAAAGTGATCGGTGATCCTCCAGAAATAGGTAGCAAGTCATTACAGCGTGATCTCGATATTCTCTTCTGGCTTCAAAAAAGCAGAAACCCTAGCGAAGTTAGGAATGCTTGGACCTATCTGGACAAAGTTATGACAGTTTTCGAACCTGCCTTGGGTTCTGATTTCTCCAAAACGGCTCCGAAGATCAAAAAAAGCTTCCTCAATTCATCAAGCTAGTCAACAACGTGAAAGACACTTTCAAGAAAGAAATCAGTCGTGATCGCCCATTCGTCGCCTAGTCCAGCATCACACCCTGCCTACCATTGGAACATAACAAGAGTTTTCCCAGTGGCCATGCTAGCTGGTACACCACAGCGAGTTATCTGCTAGCCGATCTATTCCCGCAACGGCGTGAACCCCTCTTGCTAACAGGACGCCAGGGTGTCTATGCCCGTCCGTTTTGCGGCTTGCACTACCCCAGCGACGTAGAAGCAGGCCACCGGCTCGGCAAGGCCGCTGCTCAACAGATTATCCGCAGTCCCCAGTGGGCAAAATTTAAATCATCAGTGCAGCAGGAGGTCAAAAGAGCGCTAAATCCGCCACCTGCAGGCCTACCATTAATTAACTACTAAGCCGATTGTATCAACAAGCTTAGGCGGCAATTTCAATCCAGGGCCTTGTGAAATTTCTTTTTTTGATTCAACCTAAGCTATTAGAATATATTGCCCCAATAAATATCATCTGATCTTTCTACACATACTATAGATCTTAGCTGAAATCATTGAGAATAACTCAGCGCCTAGAAACATGTCCTTCAAAACTCCCGCCCTAAAGTCGTAGAAAATATCGTTGAATGAACTCAATAAGAAAACTAATGCAAGGTCATATAATTACTTTCCATCTCAATAATCAAGCTCTTAGTCAAGACGTCTCCCTGCAATTAAAAGCTCAGCCCAAGGCTTGCTTCAGCTCAACCTTTGCCGCTGCCAATGCTCCATCAAGAGCCGCTCCATCGCGCCCCCCAGCCTGGGCCAGATTGGGGCGACCACCGCCACCACCGCCACAATGCTTGGCAATGCCACCGATGAACTTGCCGGCCTGCTGGCCACCCGCGATCACCTGCTTGCCAAAGGCCGCTACCAGAATCACCTTGCCCAGGTCGGCAGGGTTCGGCAGTCCGCCAAGCACTACTGCCGAACCCTCGCCAAGCTCGTCGACAAGACTCTGAGCTGCTCCCTGAAGACCCGTACCGTCAACGCAATCGAGTCGTTGCACCAGCAGTTGGAAGGGTCCCACAGCCACAGCTTTGGAGACTAAAGCAACTGATTTTGCCACCGCCAGTTCGGCGCGAGCTGCGACCAGGGCCTTGCCAGTGTTCTTCAGCTCCTCCTGCAGCGATGTCACCCGTTCGACGATTTCGCTGGGCTGCGCCTTGAAGCGATCGCCCAACTCCTTAACGACAACATCGCGCTCATTGAGATACGCCAGCACCGCCGGGCCAGCTACCGCCTCAATCCGCCGAATTCCTGCAGCAACACTGCTCTCAGCAACGATCTTGAACAAGCCGATCTCAGCTGTATTGGCCACATGGGTTCCGCCGCAAAGTTCCATCGACACACCTGGCACATCCACCACGCGCACCACATCGGCGTACTTCTCTCCGAACATCGCTACAGCGCCGGCAGCCTTGGCCTCTTGGATCGACATCTCCTCAACAATCAGATCATGAGATTCCATGATCCAACCGTTAATCAAAGCCTCAATCTGCTCGAGTTCCTTGGCCGTAACAGCTCGCGAACAGTGGAAGTCGAAGCGCAAGCGATCGAAGTCCACCAGAGAACCTGCCTGACCGATCCCCGAATCAACGACCTGCTTGAGCGCCGCCTGCAAGAGGTGAGTTGCAGTGTGATTGGCCTGGGCACGGCGACGACAGGCCCGATCCACCTGAGCGTTAACCAGGTCGCCCAGAGCCAACGTGCCGCGCTCAATACGACCAAAATGCACAAATACGTTGCGATGACGACTCACATCGTCAACAGTCACGATCACACCATTGCCGCCGGAGCCTTCACCCGAAAGCACACCGTGATCACCCACCTGGCCGCCACTTTCACCGTAGAAGGGCGTGGTATCGAGCACGATCTGCACACTGTCACCAGCGCTGGCTCGTTCGGCCGACTCCCCATTCACGACTAGGGCCAAGACACAGCCAGGCTGCTCCAAGACCTCATAACCCTTGAAGCGAGTGGCCTCCAACTCAGCTGCCATTTGCTCGATAGCCCCTTGCAGCGTGAGATCAATGCTCACTGCAGCGGCCTTGGCACGCTGACGTTGCTGATCCATCGCTTGCTCAAATCCTTGGAGATCCACAGTCAAACCATGCTCTTCAGCAATCTCCTGGGTGAGTTCCAAAGGAAAGCCATAGGTGTCGTACAACTCAAAGGCCTGGCCCCCTGAAATCATCTGGGGATTAGCAACCAACACATCAGCCAGCACCTTCTCACCACGCTCCAACGTTTCCAAGAAGCGGGCCTCCTCGCGATTGAGTTCCGCCAGAATCAGCTTTCGGCGCTCCTCAAGCTGGGGGTAAGCCTCCACCATTAAGGCAATCGCCGCTTCCCCCATGGCCTGCAAGAAAGGCTTCTCGATCCCGACCAGTCGCCCATGACGCACCACCCTGCGAAGCAAACGCCGCATGATGTAGCCGCGACCAAGGTTGCTAGCAGTAACCCCATCACAGATCAAATGCGTAATCGCGCGGCAGTGATCGCCGATCACCTTGAAGCTGGTCTTCCCCTTCTCATCAAGCTTTTGATAATCGAGACCCGCCAGCCCAGCAGCCGTCTCGATCAATGGGTAAATAATGTCAGTTTCATAGTTATTAGGGACGCCCTGCAAAATCTGAGCCATCCGCTCCAAGCCCATGCCGGTATCAATATTGCGGTTCGCGAGTGGGGTGAGATTGCCCTCCCCATCTCGGTTGTATTGCATAAAAACCAGGTTGTAGAACTCAACAAAACGACCGTCGTCTTCCAGATCAATGTCGTCGTTGCCCAGATCCGGCTTGAAGTCGTAATAGATCTCCGAACAAGGTCCACAGGGGCCAGTCGGCCCTGAAGCCCAAAAATTATCAGCCTCATCCATACGAATGATGCGCTTGGGATTCACCCCCACCACATCTCGCCAGATGGTCTCAGCCTCATCGTCCTCACGAAAGACGCTCACCACCAAATTCTTCGGATCAAGTCCAAACACCTCTGTCGTGAGCTCCCAGGCCCACTCAATCGCTTGTTGCTTGAAGTAATCGCCAAAAGAGAAGTTGCCAAGCATCTCAAAAAACGTGTGATGCCGCGCTGTGCGACCCACGTTCTCGATGTCATTCGTGCGAATACATTTCTGGCTGCTGGTGGCCCGCGGCGCAGGGCGTTCAGCCTGACCCATGAAAACGGGCTTAAACGGCAGCATGCCAGCAATGGTTAGTAGCACCGTGGGGTCTTCAGGAACCAACGAAGCACTAGGAATCACCTGATGCGCACGCTCAGCAAAAAATGTCAGAAAAGCAGTGCGGATCTCTGACCCAGTGCGAGGTCGCGAATCACCAGAACGCAATGATCTTGCAACGGGCATGAAGAATTCGGACGTGGAACAAGGATCCACCAGCCATGATCGCCTTTGGACCTCCCTATGACGTTGCCCGCCACCGCAACCAACCCAATGGTTCGGGCCCAGATGTATTTGCATTCGCTTGGGCAATGCCAACTTCAGGCATGCGTTCAGCCCTGTTAAACCTGCCCTTCAAACTGGCAATGGACTTGCGCTCCTAAGGCTTGGGCTTGCTCTATGGCAGCTGTAGCTTGCGCAATCCACAGCCGCACCCCCTCAAAGCAGCTGGCCATAGCTAGGGGACCGGCGCCCTGGCATGATTGGTTGTGGAACTCCTGCGTGGATGGTTGCCGTTGATCGGCAGTGCACTCCTGCTCCAAGAAACCCAACACATACTTTTTGCGTCGCGGCCATGAGCCTGCTGCACGCCACCTGGCTTCCAGCCATCCGTACTCCGACCAGCTCCGGTCGCCCTGCGCTCCTTGTGTGGGCAGATACCTGGCGAGTCGCTACCCCAGCAGGACCAGCAGCAACTCCCGCACTCCACCCCTTCACCCTCAGCCCAGACGATCTACGTGCCTGGCTCATTGAGCGCGATCTACTGCCTGATGAAATTATCGACGCCACAGCATGTCTGACCCTGCCTAGCCGAACAGTTAAACCGCGCAACAAAACCAAGAACGTATCCACTGAATCCGACGAAGGCAAAGACAACAAAACAAGTTGGACAGGACTGCCCTTACAAGCAGGCGAACCCATTCCCAAACAAACGGAATGGTGGCCCTGGCAGGTGCAAGGCCTGGCAGTGGAACCTGCTGCCGCAACGGCCTGGCTTTCGAAACTGCCTCTTTCAGGAAATCATCCTGATCTGGCCGATGAATTGCGCTGGTGGAGCCATCTACAGCGCTGGGCCCTGAGCATGATTGCTCGCGGACGTTGGCTACCCCAGGTGGAACTCAGCAAGGGAGAGGGCTATCCCCACCGAGCACGCTGGACACCGCTACTCAACCGTGAAGATGATCGCCGGCGCCTCGAAGACCTTGCCGCTCAGCTTCCCTTAGTGGCCACCTGCGCCCTCCCCTGGCGGGAGCCCACCGGAAGGCGTAGCAACCGCATGACCCGCCTAAGACCAGAGGCGATGCGAGCCGCTAACCCTGTGGCTTCATGCCGACCCCGCAGCGGTCGCCTTCGCGTAGCCAGCTTGCTGGAAGAACTCTTGGATGCCCAACTGCGCACCGGATTTGAAGCGAGTGAGCAAGGCCTAGACCCATTGCTCACAGCCTGGCAGGAAGCACTGGGGTCCGACAGCGGCGTGATCAACCTCCCCGATGAGGAAGCCGAACGTCTAGCTACAGCAAGCAACCATTGGCGTGAAGGCGTCGCTGGCAACGTCGCACCAGCCAGAGCCTGCTTAGAACTCTTCACTCCCGGCGAAGGGGAAGACCTCTGGGAGCTGCGCTTCTCCTTACAGGCTGAGGCTGATCCCACGATCAAAGTACCGGCCGCAGCAGCCTGGGCAGCTGGTCCCAAGGTCCTGCAACTAGGCGAAATCCGTGTGGAACATCCGGGCGAGGTTCTACTGGAAGGCATGGGGCGAGCCCTCACGGTGTTTGCACCGATCGAACGAGGCCTCGACAGCGCCACACCAGAAGCAATGCAGCTCACCCCTGCTGAAGCCTTTGTATTGGTGCGCACTGCAGCATCCCAACTGCGTGATGTTGGCGTTGGCGTGGAATTGCCTGCCAGCCTCTCGGGAGGGCTGGCCAGTCGCCTAGGCCTAGCAATCAAGGCGGAGCTATCGGAGAGATCTAGAGGTTTCACTTTGGGCGAAACCCTCGACTGGAGTTGGGAGCTCATGATCGGTGGCGTCACCCTGACGCTTCGCGAACTGGAGCGACTAGCAAGCAAGCGCAGCCCGCTTGTCAACCACAAGGGCGCCTGGATCGAATTACGCCCCAACGATCTCAAACATGCGGAACACTTCTGCAGCGTCAATCCAGGCATCAGCCTCGACGATGCCCTGCGCCTTACCGCAACCGATGGCGACACGCTGATGAGACTGCCCGTTCACCGCTTTGAGGCCGGTCCACGACTCCAGGCGGTGTTGGAGCAGTACCACCAGCAAAAAGCACCAGACCCCCTCCCTGCTCCCGAAGGCTTCTGCGGTCAGCTAAGGCCTTATCAGGAAAGGGGTCTGGGTTGGCTGGCCTTCCTGCATCGCTTCGATCAAGGGGCATGCCTGGCCGACGACATGGGCCTGGGCAAAACGATCCAGCTACTGGCATTCCTGCAACACCTCAAGGCGGAACAGGAACTCAAACGGCCGGTATTGCTTATCGCTCCCACGTCCGTACTCACCAACTGGAAGAGAGAGGCATTGGCCTTCACACCAGAGTTAAACGTCCGCGAACACTATGGGCCGCGTCGGCCCTCTACCCCCGCCGCCTTAAAGAAAGCACTCAAAGGCTTAGACCTCGTTCTCACCAGTTATGGGCTCCTGCAACGAGATAGTGAGCTCCTTGAAACGGTCGACTGGCAAGGAGTGGTCATCGATGAAGCCCAAGCCATTAAGAACCCCAACGCCAAACAGAGCCAAGCAGCACGCGATATGGGTCGCCCAGACAAAAACAATCGCTTCAGGATTGCTCTTACCGGCACACCCGTCGAAAACCGAGTCAGTGAACTTTGGGCACTGATGGACTTCCTCAACCCAAGGGTTCTCGGTGAAGAAGACTTCTTCCGCCAGCGCTACCGGCTGCCAATTGAGCGCTATGGCGACATGTCTTCCCTGCGAGACCTCAAGGGCCGTGTTGGTCCCTTCATCCTGAGACGACTAAAAACCGACAAGGCAATCATCTCCGACCTACCAGAAAAAGTAGAGCTGAGCGAATGGGTGGGGCTGAGCAAAGAACAGGCAGCCCTCTATCGCAACACAGTGGATGAAACACTGGAGGCCATTGCCCGCGCACCCAGGGGTCAACGTCATGGCAAGGTGCTCGGATTGCTTACCCGACTGAAGCAAATCTGCAACCATCCCGCCCTAGCCCTCAAAGAACAAACCGTTGCCAAAGGCTTCATGGACCGCTCCGCCAAGCTGCTGCGTTTAGAAGAAATTCTCGAAGAAGTAATCGAGGCAGGAGATCGCGCTCTGTTATTCACCCAATTCGCAGAATGGGGTCATCTCCTTAAGGCCTACCTGCAACAACGCTGGCGCTTTGAAGTTCCCTTCCTGCACGGCAGCACAAGCAAAACTGAACGTCAGGCCATGGTTGATCGCTTCCAGGAGGATCCACGTGGACCCCAACTGTTCCTGCTGTCACTCAAAGCCGGTGGTGTAGGCCTCAACCTGACGCGGGCTAGCCATGTGTTTCATGTTGATCGCTGGTGGAATCCTGCCGTAGAAAACCAGGCCACTGATCGCGCTTACAGGATCGGGCAAACCAATCGGGTGATGGTGCACAAATTCATCACCAGCGGCTCAGTTGAAGAGAAAATTGATCGCATGATTCGCGAAAAATCTAGACTTGCCGAAGACATCATTGGCTCTGGAGAAGACTGGTTAGGTGGCTTAGGCGTCAGTCAATTGCGCGAACTAGTGGCCCTAGAAGACAGCTGATTCAAAGATGACCTCATGACAAGCAGCACCAACAACACCAGCATCACAACCGCCCTAGGGGAAGAGGGGCTAGGGCAACAGCCTTGGTGGGTGGAGCAATGGATGGAATTGATTAATTCCTACCGCTTCAAAAAGCGACTTGAGCGTGCCTGGACCTACGCCAGAGAAGGCAATGTCACCTCAATACGCTTCGAGGGTCGCCGAGTACACGCCCGCGTCCAGGGCACCGGTGAAGACCCCTACAAGGTGAAACTCTGGCTTGATGTCCTCAACGACGAAGACTGGGGTTATGTACTGGAAGCCCTTACACAGAAAGCGCGCTGGTCTGCCCAGTTACTGGCAGGGATCATGCCGGCAGACATCGAGCGGGCATTTGCAGCCAGTGGTCGACGTCTTTTTCCCTTCAAGCTGCAGGAAGTCCGCAGTGAATGCAGCTGCCCAGATAAAGCCAATCCCTGCAAACACATCAGCGCCATCTATTTCCTGATGGGGGATCGCTTCAGCGAAGATCCCTTTGTACTGTTTCAGCTACGCGGTCGCACCCGCAACAAATTGCTTGCGGATCTAGCCGAACAACGGCGCGATGCACTCGCAAAACTGGCAGAAACAGCTGCCGCAAAGAATGAGGTTCCTGCTGAGCCATCCAGCAGCGACGACCTGCCTGTACCACCCCATCCCGCCGTTGTGGACCCGAGCTTATGGTGGCGCTACGACTCCAGCCTCGATGCCGATCTGGTGGTGATTACTCCAGCCATGGAAGGCGACACAGGGCTCGATGCAGCAGGTGATCTACCCCTGGCCGAAGAACCCCGCTTCCCAAAAGCCCGTCAGACTTTTCTGAATCATCTCAGGGAGCAGGGACAAGCCCTATCCCAGCAAGCCATGCTTCAGGCAATGGCGACGGGTGGCTGAAGCCCCCTGGCTATCTTCGGAGAAGCAGGAGCTAGTCAACCTGCTTTTAATCTCTCACCAACAAGCTTTCAATCACCCACTTCTGGCATGTGAGCGGCGGCAGCCTTCACAACGTCTTGCCAGCCAGGAACTGTTTGCCTCAAGACAGCCCGTACTGGCCCATAGTGACGGGCACGATCCCAATCTCAGCTATGCCAATGCTGCAGCACTTCAGCTGTGGGGACGGCGCTGGGCAGAGATGGTCGGCATGCCTTCCCGCTTGACAGCACCAACCAGCGAACAAGATGCACGCGCCAATGCCTTAGACAAAGCGCTCCAACAGGATGCAATCAAGGGCTATCAAGGGATCCGTATTAACCATGAAGGGCGAAGGTTTCTAATCAAGAACGCACGTATATGGACCCTATGGAATCAAGAAGGTCTACGCATCGGCCAAGCTGCTGCGATCGGCAGCTGGTATTGGTTGTGAGTGCACACCAGCCCATTAACAATCAAAAATTGACGCTACCTTGCAACCAAGTTCATGCAAAAAATTAAGGGGATCATCAGCCGATAGGCATAGTCCATTTTTTTGATACATGAATTTTGATGCATGAAATTTAGGCAAAATACGCATGTCAACTTTGCCTTAATCACTAAGCCTTGAATATTTTCTATTTTGAGAATCCAAGAATTCTGATCAAAAACCAATCTTCCTTTGCGTTATTCAAACGCCTGAAACAACCACTCGACACATCCCAGCCCATTACCACAACTGAAATTGTGCAAACAGAAATGAAAGTTACGCAATTTCAGTTAACCGGTCGGATTTAGGCCAAGCCGCCATGAGTTTAAAAAACTACCAAACTGACCCTGATATTCAATGCTTAAGGGCGCAACAAAGATAAAAACACTTCGCTGACCAATAACAACAAAGAGTCTCTGATCCTGCTGTCAAAATTTTGAGCCATGAACGGCTCAAAACATTCTGCTATGGGGTCTTGCATCATCACTGCCACTGGCCCTAAGGGCGAGAGCGCGAACAGACAAAAGTGGCCTAGCGCAGTGCGATTCTCGAGATCAGCGTCGCCAAAAACCAAGCATCACATCGCCAACACGGTTCAGCTGAAGAACGACGTGAGATACCAACAAGACCCTTTAAGCATGGCTCAATGTTGTGGAGGCGTACTCTTTGAGACCAGCCCTAGCCCGAAAAGCAACTCCAAGCTTCATTCTTCAACTGACATCGTTGCTCTGAACTTGTAGAGGCGCCGTAAAATCGCAGCGACCCAGAGAACTGTATGCAACGTCGAAAACTACTCGGGTCTGGTGCTACGGCTGTCTCAGCAGCCGTCGGCGCAGGCATTCTCAGTGCCTGCACAATCCGTAGAGAGGAAGAAAGCGGCAGTAACAGCAGCCATCCCAAGATCCGCTGGCGAATGGCCACCAGCTGGCCCCCCTCACTAGACACGATTTACGGCGGGGCCGAAACAATCAGCAGAAGGGTGAATGAACTAAGCGGAGGCAACTTCCAAATCAAGCCCTATGCGGCCGGCGAGCTCGTACCAGGCCTAGAAGTCCTTGATGCGGTTCAGGCGGGCTCCGTCGAGTGCGGTCATACCGCCAGTTACTACTACATTGGCAAAAATCCCGGCTTTGCCTTCGGCACTTCCGTACCGTTTGGCCTTACCGCACAACAACAGAACGCTTGGCTCTACGAAGCAGGCGGTAACGACGCCATCAACAACCTCTATGCCGATTTCGGAGTGATCAGCTTCCCCGCTGGCAACACCGGTGCACAAATGGGCGGATGGTTCAAGCGCAAACTCGAGGGCCTCAGTTCTCTACAGGGACTCAAAATGCGTATCCCTGGCCTGGGCGGCAAGGTGCTTGCCCAGCTGGGTGTGAACGTCCAGGTTTTGCCTGGTGGAGAGATCTACCTGGCTCTAGAGCGTGGCGCGATCGACGCCGCTGAATGGACCGGCCCATACGATGACGAAAAGCTTGGCCTAGCCAAAGCCGCACGCTTCTACTACTACCCAGGTTGGTGGGAACCCGGCCCCACCCTTGCCGCTCTGGTCAACCAACAAGCCTGGAGCAAGCTGCCGAGCGAATATCAAGCGATGTTCAACACCGCCTGTTACGAAGCCAACCTCACCATGCTCAGCCGATACGACAACCTCAACGGGGCTGCTCTGCAAAGGCTTTTAAAGGGCAACACCGAGCTGGTTCCCTATGACCAAAGCATCCTTAAAGCTGCCCAGGAAGCAGCCTTCCAGCTCTATAGCGATACCGCCGCGAAAGATGCCAGCTTCCGCAGCCTGCTTCAGCAATGGCAAGGCTTCCGCAAAGAGGTTTACGCCTGGAACAACGTCAATGAGTTCTCATTCGCTCGCTTCAGTTACGACCAGCTGCAAGGAACTTGATGAGACGCTGGCTAGACCTAGCAGAACGCATTGACGCCTTAAACAAGGCCTTTGCAGTCATTGCTCGCTGGTCGGTGTTGATGATGTTGGGATTAGGGCTCTGGAACGTTGTGGGGCGCTATCTGGGTGTGTCCATCGGCCACAATCTCAGCTCCAACGGTCTCATCGAAGGGCAGTGGTACCTCTTTGATCTGGTGTTCCTACTGGGACTGGGCTGGACCCTCCAACGCCATGGGCATGTGCGGGTTGATGTGCTGCAAAGCCGCTGGGGAGAAAAGCACCAAACACGTATGGAGCTGCTTGGCACCCTGGTCTTCCTGTTGCCATTTGCCCTTGGAGTGATGCTGATCTCGCTCGAACCCGCCCTGCAGTCTTGGAGGATCGGCGAAGCCTCACCCGACCCCAACGGCCTGCCGCGCTACTGGGTTAAATCCCTCATCCCATTGGGCTTCCTACTCTTGGCCCTACAAGGCGTCGCCGAAGCCATTCGAGCCTGGGCAAAGCTAAAAGCCCAAACATTTAGGCCATTCAACCCTGAAGCGGAACAGGGCGGAGATCGCCTTGATTGAGATTGAACTACTCGACCATGTGATCAGTTTCGATCCCGCCACCACACTTGGGCCTGGGATGTTTATAGCCCTGGTCTTCGCCCTATTGAGCGGCTATCCAGTGGCCTTCTGCCTCGGTGGCATTGCCGCGATCTTCGCGTTGCTGGGCATGGCTCTTGGTGTGATCGATCCACTGTTCGTTACCGCTCTGCCGCAGCGAATCCTGGGGATCATGGCCAACTTCACCTTGTTGGCCATTCCGGCGTTTGTGTTCATGGGCGCCATGCTCGAGACATCAGGTATTGCAGAGCGACTGCTCGAGAGCATGGGACGTCTACTCGGCAAACTGCGCGGTGGCCTAGCCCTGGCGGTCGTGCTAGTCGGCTCACTGCTCGCTGCCACCACCGGAGTCGTAGCAGCGACAGTCACCACTATGGGGCTGATCTCTCTACCGGCCATGCTGAGAGCGGGCTACGACCGCTCACTTGCCACGGGGGTCATTGCTGCCTCAGGCACCCTTGGCCAGATCATCCCACCCAGCATTGTCTTGGTGGTTCTCGGCGACCAGTTGGGTGTCTCAGTAGGAGATCTGTTCCTCGGCTCACTGATTCCAGGGGTGCTCATGGCTGGTGCATTTGCCACTTATGTGCTCGTGATCAGCCACCTCAAACCTCATCTCGCCCCCCAACTGAATCCAGCAGACCTGATCCCCATGCAACCTGGCCAACTGCTGCGTGTGATCATCCCGCCCCTAGGCCTGATCCTCTTGGTGCTAGGCAGCATCTTCTTTGGAATCGCAACACCCACCGAAGCTGGCGTTCTTGGTGCCACTGGCGCCATGGCCCTAGCAGCGCTCAATGGAGGGTTCAGCCGCAGCAGCCTCTCAAAAGTATGCGATGAAACCCTACGAACCACCGCCATGGTGATGGCGATTTTACTGGGCTCAACAGCTTTTAGCCTTGTCTTTCGCGGAGTAGGCGGCGATCAACTCATTGCCGATCTTTTGCTGAACCTGCCCGGCGGCAAGGTTGGTTTTATGGCCGTGAGCATGCTCACGATCTTCGGCCTCGGCTTTTTCATCGACTTCTTTGAAATCGCCTTTATTGCCGTTCCGCTCTTACTGCCCGCAGCTCGCCAAATCCTTGGACCCGAGGCCTTGATCTGGCTAGGTGTGGTCATCGGCGCCAATTTGCAAACCTCCTTCCTAACTCCACCTTTCGGCTTCGCACTCTTTTATCTACGCGGAGTAGCCCCTAAAACCATTACCACACAAGAAATCTATAAGGGTGCACTGCCCTTCGTGGGCCTGCAAATCGCTGTCTTGGTGCTGATCATTGCAGCCCCACCCCTAGTGGATTGGCTGCCCAACCTTGCCGCCTCCTGAAAGAAAGCACAGTTCTCCGAACACCCTCCGTAGAGTTTTGGCATTGGTGTAAAGGGTCCATGAACGTTGCGAGCAAAGACACCACGGTGACAACGGCCAGCACTGCTCCAAGGTTGTCACTGCAATGCGCAGCTATCGCTAGCGACACCACCACAATCCGTGCCCTCGATTGGGACCGCAGCCGCTTTGATATCGAGTTCGGCCTCCGTAACGGCACCACCTACAACAGCTTCCTGGTGAGAGGTGCCAAGACAGCACTGATCGATACCAACCACCTCAAGTTTGAGGACACCTGGCTACCGATGCTTAAGCAGCAAATCGATCCAAAAGCGATCGACTATCTGATCATCAGCCACACCGAACCCGACCATTCCGGGCTAGTGGGCCAGATCATCGATCTCAATCCCGAGATCGAAATCGTTGCTTCGAAGGTCGCCATCAAGTTCCTAGAAGATCAGGTGCATCGCCCCTTCCGCTCGCGAGAAGTCAAAAGCGGCGAAGAACTGGATCTAGGCACTAACTCAACAAGCGGTATCGCTCACCGCTTCGAATTTCTGAGTGCGCCCAACCTGCACTGGCCAGACACAATCTTCTCTTTCGACCACGCCACAGGGATTCTTTACACCTGTGATGCATTTGGTCTGCACTATTGCTCAGAAGAACTCTTCGACCAGGACCCCTCCGCACTGGCCCCAGACTTCCGCTTCTATTACGACTGCTTGATGGGGCCCAATGCGCGCAGTGTTGTCCAGGCTTTGAAGCGCATGGATCAGCTGCCAGAGATCACCACAATTGCCGTTGGTCACGGCCCGCTACTCCGCCACCATCTCAAGCTTTGGGTCGAAGACTATCGCGACTGGAGCAGCCAACGAAGCCAAGGAGAAAGCTATGCAGCCATCTGTTATCTCAGTTATTACGGCTTTTGCGACCGGCTCAGCCAAGCCATTGCCCACGGCATCGGCAAAGCCAAAGGCGAGGTACAACTAGTCGATCTTCGCGCCACTGATGCCCAAGAACTGAGCGCATTAATTGGTGAAGCAAAGGCTGTAGTAGTACCAACCTGGCCATCCCAACCAGATGCAGAACTGCAGAGTTCAATTGGCACCCTATTGGCAGCTTTGAATCAAAAGCAATGGGTTGCCGTTTACGATGCCTATGGCGGCAATGATGAGCCAATTGATGCAGTAGCAGCGCAGCTGCGTAGCCTTGGGCAAAAAGAAGCTTTCGAACCTTTAAGGGTGCGGCAAGCTCCTGACGGGAATGTCTACCAACGCTTCGAAGAAGCTGGTACCGACCTTGGACAACTGCTCAACCAAAAGCAAAATATTGCGGCGATGAAAAGCCTAGATACTGAACTTGACAAGGCCATGGGTACCCTTAGTGGCGGCCTTTATGTCGTCACCGCCAGCCAAGATGAAGAGTCCAGCCAACGACGTGGCGCCATGATCGCAAGTTGGGTAAGTCAAGCAAGTTTCACACCGCCAGGACTAACCGTCGCAGTAGCCAAAGACAGAGCCATAGAAACCCTGATGCAAGTAGGGGATCGTTTCGTGATCAACGTATTAAGAGAAGACAACTATCAACCCTTACTAAGGCAATTCCTCAAACGCTTCCCACCCGGAGCCGATCGTTTCGAAGGAGTGAATGTACTCAACAAAGTTGCTAAAGGAGGCCCCGTCCTCGTGGATGCGCTGGCCTTCTTGGATTGCCTCGTCAAACAGCGACTAGAAACCCCCGATCACTGGATCATCTACGCCCTGGTGGAACAAGGCAATGTGGCGGATGCTGAAGCTAAAACAGCAGTACATCACCGCAAAGTAGGGAACCACTACTGATGTCGATGTCCTCCATCCACGAGCCTGCTGCTGCAGCGCAGCGAACGGTGATCACACTCCCAATCGAAAAGGGCCTGATCAGCTTGCGCGGCCTTAGTCCACAACGTCTGCGCTTTGAGCTGGAATATGCCCTGGAGCGAGGCAGTACCGCCAATAGCTTTCTTTTCTCTGCCGGTGACGACTCATATGGGCAACCTCAAGCGGCTGTCCTGGTACACCCCCCTGGCGACGCCTATGCCGAGGTTTTCATGCCGGCACTCGCCAAGGCTCTACCTTCAGATACCACGACGTTGAAGGTGGTCGTTGGGCACATCAACCCCAACCGAGTTGCGCTACTCAAAAAGCTAGCCAGCACCTACCCCAAGCTGGAATTAATCAGTTCCAATCCCGGCGCCAAATTGCTCAGAGAGCTTTGGGAGCAACGCAAACCAGCAACACCCAACAACAATGAACAGGAAGAGTCATCCCTTCCGTCTCTTCCATCCATTGAGATTGTTCGACAAGAACAGAAGCTCTCCCTCAGCAACGAACACGCATTGTGGCTGCTACCAGCGCCAACAGCTCGCTGGCCAGGCGGCCTACTGGCCTTCGAGGAAAGCCTTGGCTTGTTGATGAGCGACAAACTATTCGCCGCCCACCTCTGCACAAGCGAATGGGCAGAAGCCAATCGCATCAGCACCGAAGAGGAGCGTAGGCATTTCTACGACTGCCTGATGGCTCCCATGGCCAGCCAGATAGATACCTTAGTAGAGCGGCTTGAAGAGCTAGACATCCGCACGATCGCCCCATGCCATGGGCCAGCCATAGAAACGAGCTGGCGGAGCCTGTTGAATGACTACCGCCGCTGGGGTGAAAGCCAACAACAAGCCCCTTTAAAGGTCGTTCTTCTTTTCGCCAGCGCCTACGGCAACACAGCGGCGATTGCTGACGCACTCGCAAAAGGAGTCTCCAGTACTGGTATTCAAGTAGAAAGCCTCAACTGCGAATTCACACCTGCGAATGAATTGGTGAAAGCAATCCAACAAGCCGATGCCTACTTGATTGGATCGCCAACCCTTGGAGGGCATGCACCAACACCAATCGTATCGGCCCTAGGAACCTTGCTGGCCGAAGGTGACCGCAACAAAAAGGTAGGCATATTCGGCAGCTATGGCTGGAGTGGAGAGGCATTGGAACTTCTCGAAAAGAAGCTACGTGATGGTGGTTTCTCCTTTGGATTCGAGCCAATCAAAGTGAAGTTCAGTCCCGATGCTGCCATGGTGAAAACCCTGGAAGAGACAGGAACACTGTTTGGGCGAAACCTGCTCAAAGAACAGCGGCGTCAGCAACCACGAGCAAGCAGTGGCATGAGTGCAAGCCGTAGCGATCCAGCCGTGCTTGCCCTTGGTCGGGTAGTGGGCTCACTATGCATCTTGACGGCTCGTAAAGGGGAAGGGAATACAGCGCTTAGCGGCGCAATGGTCGCAAGCTGGGTTAGCCAAGCCAGCTTTTCACCGCCAGGGCTGAGCGTGGCCGTCGCCAAAGACCGAGCCGTTGAAGCGTTGCTGCATCGGGGCGACCACTTCGCTCTCAATGTGTTGGCAGCAGGAAGGCAACACGAACTAATGAAACATTTCCTGCAACCATTCCCAGCTGGTTCAGACCGGTTCGCAGGGCTAGACCTTGACGCCAGTCCCGCAGGTCAACCGCTGCTTAAAAATGCTCTGGCATGGCTTGAAGGATGCGTACAGCAACGCATGGAATGTGGAGACCACTGGCTGCTATATGCCGAGATCAGCCATGGTGCCCTACTTGAGCGAGAAGGCACGACGGCTGTGCATCAGCGCCGCAGCGGGGCGAACTACTGAAGAAGCAGCCTTGCGAGAAACTCGCGCAGAAAGGACCCATATGTAACTCATGCTCATTATGAGTTGCGCTGCCAATTATTGCGCATCCCTCCATTCATGAATCTCACCACCAACGCCAATCTTGAAGCGGCCTTTGGCGGCGAGAGCATGGCCAACCGTAAATATCTCTTCTTTGCCGACGTTGCCAAAAAACTTGGCAACAATGAATTAGCAAAGCTTTTCCGCGACACTGCGTCCCAGGAAACAGAACACGCCTTCGCTCACTTCCGCTTGCTCCATCCTGAGCTATTAATCGAAGATCCTGCCGCACTCAACAATGCTGACAAGCAGAAGATGCTCACCCGCTGCCTCGAGCTGGCCATTGAAGGTGAAACCTATGAGTACACCACCATGTACCCAGAGTTCGCTACTCAGGCCCGCCAGGACAGAGACAGCCCTGCAGAAGCAGAATTCAACGAACAGATCGAAGAGTCTCAGCAACACGCGAACCTTTTTCGTCGTGCAGCCAGCAACTTCGGCTTTTTAGTGCCAATCGAGCAACATCATGCTGAGCGTTACGGCCTTGCCCTCAAAGCACTGGAAGGCAAGGGCGTCGTAAGCGAAGCGGATCAACCCGTCCCTGGTAAATGGATCTGCAAAGTGTGCTCGATGATCTATGACCCGGCCATCGGTGATCCCGAGTCAGGAATCTCCGCAGGAACCGCATTTGAAGCAATCCCTGAAGATTGGGTCTGCCCCATCTGCGGCACCCGAAAAGCCAACTTCGTGCCTTACCGAGAAGCCGAACTCAAAGAAGCGGCCTGAGATTGACTGAGGTGCTGCAAAACCGTGTACAAATTTGTTGCGTGAGAGCAGCATCTCTTGAGTTAGACCAGGTTTATGGCCTTATCACCCCCCCCCGATCTGCTTGTCATCGCCGCTAGCAATGGCGAAAATTTAAAACTAGCCCGTCGCATCGCCGCTCAAGCTGAACATCAGTGCCACACAGCTAAGGTTCTCGATCTCACAAGCTTGGGCCTGCCACTGTTTACCCCTGTAGCAAAGGAAGCTGGAATGCCAGACGGTGTAGCACCACTCCATCAACAGCTGATCGCGGCCACGCACTGGGTGATCTGCGCGCCTGAATACAACGGCTCGATTCCACCTGCGTTCACAAGTGCCGTCGCCTGGCTCTCCGTGCAAGGAGATGACTTCCGCAGTTTGTTCAACGGCAGGCCAATCGCAATGGCAAGCTTTTCCGGCGGGGGCGGCATGGGCATGTCGATGAGCCTGCGCAATCAACTCAGCCACCTCGGCGCTCAAGTGCTTGGACGGCAGCTGATGAGTAACCACGCCAAACCCCCCAAAGACGAATCCATTCGAGACTTAGTGCACCTGCTGATGCAGATGCAACCTCTCAAACTTTGATCCATCCGAACCAATCACCTTTGTTGCAACAGCCTCGATAAGGATCTTCTCGACGACCGTTCGAAGGCCTAGAACTGCGAAAGGAACTAAATCTAGTGAACACTAGATATGGATTCTGACAAAAGAAACTCTCTACAGCTTTAAACGCAAAAAATCTGGTTTTGCTAACTTAAGAATGAGAGCAAAAGCCTGACCTGCCAGAAGCCTTGCCCTGTCTAGAAGCAACAAAAGCCAGATGCAATCATAATCATAAAGATAATCTAAAAAAAGATTGGCACGCTAGATATTGTGGCTTGAAATGCACAAGTCATTGCATTCAGCCCTCGGCGCGATGGGATCTCAGCCTGGCCAAAACGCTGCTGTTCGATACCGCGGTTTTCTGCTCCTGCCACAGAGCAACCAAACATGGTTGGTTAGACCTGAACGCAGTCCAATGCTTTTGTTGCCGTTCCGCACCCCAATCTGTTCCTTGACAGATGTCAAGTCGATGCTGGATTGGCGTCTCTCTCAACAAACAAAGTTGTTTGATGCTGCCTGATCAATTAGGCAGCATGAGGAGGAGGTGTGGGGTGTCCTTGAGATTGAAATGGCAGCACCAATGTTGCCCATCGCTCTGGACGATCAGGTCGTTGACGGCGTGGCTGACGGACACCAAAAGGAACACGCACCACATTGGTACCATCAACGGCCAAGGTATGTCCATGCAGCAGAGCTGATTCCAATCCATCTGGAAGGGTAGGAAGAGTTAACCCAGCCCCCCTAGAGGACTGATCTCCTTGGTTCAATGAAGTGTCGCTATCCATGCTGTCCCCCCAGCGATGGTGCAGATGCGGGACAGTATGGTCAAAACACTGCCACATGTGCTGAATTAAAAACCAAAAATTCGGTTTTCAGTGAAAAGTTACTGCCTTTAATCTGTTCACACCAGGGGAGGTTTAAGAACAGAGTTATCAGCAAGCTCCTCAACCGATGGGCAGCTACACAGCAAATTGCGATCGCCATAGGCATTATCAATTCGCGAAACCGCAGGCCAAAACTTGCTTTGGCGCTGCTCAGCCAATGGGAAAGCAGCTTCGGCGCGGGAATATGGACGATCCCAAACCTCTGCTGTTACGGCCGCCAAGGTGTGAGGCGCCCGTCGCAGCGGGTTGTTCTGAGGATCAATCTGGCCTGACTCAATCGCTGCCGTTTCTTCCCGTATGGCAATCATGGCGTCGCAGAAGCGGTTGAGCTCCTCCAAGCTCTCGCTCTCAGTGGGTTCCACCATCACAGTCCCTGCCACCGGCCAGCTCACGGTTGGGGCATGAAAGCCGTAGTCCATCAACCGCTTTGCAATGTCATCCACCTCCAAGCCTGCACTTCGCTTAAGGGGGCGCAGGTCGAGGATGCATTCATGGGCAACCAACCCTGCTTGACCCCGAAACAGCACCGGGTAATGAGGATGCAACCGATGGGCTAGGTAATTAGCAGATAACAGTGCAACAGCACTGGCCTGCCGCAATCCCTCCGCACCCATCATGCGCAGGTACATCCAGCTGATCGGCAGGATGCCTGCACTTCCCCATGGCGCAGCCGAAATTGCGCCGATTCCCTGCTCGCCGCCGCAGACAGCTAGGGGATGACCTGGAAGGAAGGGCATCAAATGAGCAGCCACTGCGATCGGACCCACCCCTGGTCCGCCACCGCCATGGGGGATACAAAAGGTCTTGTGCAGATTGATATGACAAACATCAGCGCCATAAGTCCCAGGACGACAAAAACCGATCTGAGCATTGAGATTGGCGCCATCGAGATACACCTGGCCACCGTGACCATGAACGAGCTCACAGATTTCACGAATCTGTGGTTCAAAGACACCATGGGTTGAGGGATAGGTGACCATCAGGGCTGCCAGCTGAGGAGCATGGGCCTCGGCCTTGCTAGCCAAATCGTTGAGATCCACATTCCCCTCTGCATCACAAGCCACAGGCACCACACGCAAACCGGCCATCACGCACGTGGCTGGATTGGTGCCATGGGCACTGGTGGGAATCAGGCAAACATCTCTCTGCTGCTCTCCGCGGGAATGATGCCAAGCGCGAATCACCAACAAGCCAGCTAATTCCCCCTGAGAGCCGGCATTCGGCTGCAAAGACACCCCGGCAAAGCCAGTAATTTCTGCAAACCAATGTTCCAGGTCCTGAACCAATCTCTGATACCCATGACACTGATCCTGAGGAGCAAAAGGATGCAGCGCCGCAAACTCCCTCCAACTAATGGGGATCAGCTCAGCTGCAGCATTGAGCTTCATCGTGCAACTGCCCAGGGGGATCATCCCGTGCACCAATGAAAGATCGCGGCCCACCAATCGCTGGAGGTAACGAAGCAACTCGGTTTCACTGTGATAGCGATGGAACACCTGCTGCTGCAACCAAGGTCGCTGGCGCAACGGCAAGCCAACAAGCTCCTCAAGGTGAGGGTTTCCAAGGTCTTCGAGAACTGGCACAGGTTGACCTGCAGCCTCAGCCAAAATCTGGAGGATCGACTTCAGCTCCTGATCGGTGCTGAGCTCATCAAAACTAATTCCAAATCCATGGGCTGCCTCTGGAGCAACACCCAAAGGCAACACCCGCAGGTTGAATCCCGCCAAAGCGGCTGCCTGATGAACAGCAGGAGCTTCGCGACAGATCACCTCAATCGTGTCAAAGCGAGCTATCGACTGGACTGGATAGCCCAACTGGTGCAAGCCCCTCTCCAGTTGAGCCCTTAAAAGCAGGACTCGTCTAGCGATTGCAGCGAGCCCATCCGGTCCATGGTGCACTGCATAGAACGACGCCATCACAGCCAATAAGACCTGCGCCGTGCAGATATTGCTGGTGGCCTTGTCTCGGCGGATGTGTTGCTCCCGGGTCTGCAACGCCAATCGCAAAGCCGGTTGCCCCTCAGCATCCACAGACTGGCCGACTAGACGTCCGGGGACCTGACGCTTGAAGATCTCAAGGGTGGCAAAAAAGGCGGCGTGAGGTCCCCCAAAGGCCATTGGCACCCCAAACCGTTGAACACTGCCAACAGCAATATCAGCTCCAAATTCAGCCACTGGAGCAATCAAAACCTGAGCAAGAGGATCAATGGCAACAGTTGCCAGGGCCCCTACCTCATGAGCAGCCTGAATGGAGGTCGTCGGATCCCAGAGCCTGCCGCTACGTCCAGGCAACTGAAGCAAAACACCAAAGACCTCAGCATCAAACTGAAAGGTCATCGGCTCGGCCACCTCGAGATGAATGCCCAGAGGTTCAGCCCGAGTTCTCAACACAGCAAGAGTCTGGGGAAGAACCTCCGCATCCACGAGAAAACGATGAGCCTGAGGGCGCTTGCAAATCGCAAAGCTGAGGCTCATCGCCTCAGCAGCTGCCGTTCCCTCATCAAGCAAAGAAGCATTGGCGATCGGCAACCCCGTGAGCTCACTGATCAGCGTCTGAAAGTTGAACAGAGCCTCAAGCCGTCCTTGAGAGATCTCAGCCTGATAAGGGGTGTAAGCGGTATACCAAGCAGGATTTTCAAGCACCTGTCGCTGAATCAACGCAGGCGTTGCTGTGCCGTAATAGCCAAGCCCAATTAAAGAACGCCTCACCCGATTCGCCGCCGCGATGAGACGCAGTTCCTCCATAGCCTGAACTTCACCACAGCCCTCTGGAAGGGAACTAGTGGGTGCCGTTGTCTCGAGAATGTCTGGAGGAACTACAGCAGCAACAAAGCTCTGAAGATCACGATGACCAAGCTCCAGCAGCATTTGCTGCTGGTCTTCAAAGCTGGGCCCAATGTGCCTCACCAAAAAAGGTGAAGACTGAATGCTTGAAGCCTCAACTGCACGCTGTTCAAGCAGGGTCAAGGGACATTCATCAACAAGATGGACAGAAGTTTAGAAAATATGGTTCAGAACCATCGCACTTCATCGGGTGCTTCGTTGATTTATTCGACAGCCACCTTGTTGGCATAGGTGGCTGCGTCCATCAGATCCTGCAATTGAGCTGGGTCCGCCGGGCGAACCACGAGCAACCACCCCTCACCATGCGGATCATTTTGAAGTTCATCCGGGCTGGAAAGCACCGACTCATTAATCCGCACCAACTCACCGCTGATCGGAGCATGCAAGTCCTCGACAGCTTTCACTGACTCAACGGACCCGAAAGTGGTGCCGCGATTAAGCAGATCGCCCACCTCCGGCAAATCCACAAACACAATGTCACCCAACTGATCAACAGCAAAGGCACTGATGCCGACCCGCACCAAATCACCATCCAAACTGGCGTATTCATGGGTATCGGCAAACCGAAAGTGGTCGGGGAATTGGAAAGCCATCGAGCCTGGCGAGGCAAAGCTCACCCAGTCTGCGGTACATCCAGCAAACCGGCGCGAACCAAAGCCACCAAAGCTCGGATCAGTGCCAATTCCACATGTGTGCGATGGGTGCCTCCCTGCACATAGAGGTTGTAAGGGGGGCGCAAGGGAGCATCTGCAGAAAACTCACTGGTGCTGCCGTCAATAAATGTTCCGCCCGCCATCACCAAATCGCTTGCATACCCAGGCATCGCTGCCGGCACAGGATCGAGATAGGCACCAACAGGTGAACATGCCTGAAAGGCCCTGCAAACAACTTTCAAAACCTCAGGATCTCCAAGCTGCACCGCCTGAATTAAATCGCTACGAAAGGCTCCCATCGAGGGCTTCACTGCAAAGCCCAAAGTGTCGAACACACCCGCGACCAAATCAGCTCCGATCAATGCCTCTGCCACCATTTGTGGAGCCAAGAACAGCCCCTGCAACACCAACCGATAAAGATCAAAGCCAGTACCCCCCTGACTACCAATCCCTGGGGCAGTGAGCCGGCAGCAAGCCTGCTCCACCAAATCAGCCCGACCGGCGACATAACCACCAGTTGGAGCAATCGTGCCACCGAGATTTTTGATCAAAGAGCCCGCAATCAGATCAGCACCAACTGCTGGGGGCTCCAAATCCTCAACAAGCTCGCCATAGCAATTGTCGACAAAACAGACACACCCAGGCTGAGAGTTATGGATGCGATGACACAACTCGCCAATGGCTTTGATCGAAAGAGATGACCGCGAGCTGTAGCCACAGCTGCGCTGTATCAACACCATCCTGGTTGGCACCTCCAAGGCGCGCTCCAAGGCTGAGAGATCCACACATCCCTCGGCCGTGAGGGGCAGCTGGTCATAAGAGATCCCTAATTCGGTTAAGGATCCCTGGCCTGATCCACGCAGACCAATCACTTCTTCAAGTGTGTCGTAAGGCTCTCCGGTCACTGACAAGAGTCGGTCACCAGGTCGAAGAACGCCAAACAACGCAGTCGCAATTGCATGGGTGCCACTCACAAACTGGAGTCGAACAGCTGCTTTCTCAGCACCAAGCACCCTTGCAAATACACGATCAACCACCTCCCGGGCCTGATCTCCATGGCCATAACCGGTGAGGGAAGCAAAGTGTTGCGTGGCGACTCGTTCGCTGCTGAAAGCCTCCAAAACCTTCGCAAGGCGAACCGCCACGGCAGCCGTCCGCTCGCTTGCGATCCCCTCAAGGCGCTTAGAGACAAAACCGACGTGCCGCCTGGCCCACGCCTGCACCAGCACTTCATCAAAGCCAGCTGCGGGGAATGTCTTCAAAACAACCCGGGGTCAGAATCAATCATCCCCATGCTGAATCCTCGTTGAACGTCAAACGAAATCGAAAGTGAAGAACGAGAGCGCAAGATTGCCAAAATCACAGTTCACCGAACCAAGTCAACGCAAATCATTGGCAAAACTGCCATAGCTCAGCACGCATCAAGAAGATGCACAGCTGAGCTATGGCCCCTGGAAACGGTTCCATAGTTCCTTTAGATTTGAACATGTCTCGGCCCTCTCCGCTCCACTCGCCTTACAAGCCAAGCGGCCGACCCATCCAAAGGAGTACCTCTTGGTTTCCCCTCTTCCGGTCTCTTCAGCCACAAACCGTCAGCAACGGTTGTGGGCTGCTGTAAAGGCTCATCGTGAGCCACTACCAGCAAAACAACGTCGACTCAAATGGGGGACCACCAGTTTCATGCTGGCCATGCATGTAGCAGCAACCTTCGCACTGCTACCACGCTTTTGGAGCTGGCAAGGGTTGGCCGCTTTTGCCGTTCTTTATTGGACCACGGTGCTCGGGGTGACCTTGGGATTGCATCGACTGGTCGCTCATCGCAGCTTTGTCGTACCCGTTTGGCTGGAGAGGGTTCTGGTGATCATGGCCACGCTTGCCTGCCAGAGTGGCCCCATCGAATGGGTGGCTCTGCATCGCCACCATCACCGCTACTCCGACCAAACCAATGACCACCACGACGCCGGCCGTGGCCTCTGGTGGGCCCACAGTGAATGGATGCTGCATGAGATTCCAGCGCTGGCCCACATGGACCGCTTTGCAGGAGATCTGCTAGCCGACCCTTTCTTCCGATGGCTTGATCGCTGGTTCCTGCTGCTACAGATCCCTCTCGGTCTTGGGCTCTACTGGTACGGAGAAGTCGCCCAGGTGCACGGTGGAGGACTTGGCCTAGTGCTCTGGGCCATCCCCCTGCGACTGGTGGTTGTGTACCACGTGACCTGGTTTGTGAACTCGGCGACCCATGCATTTGGCTACCGCAACTTCGACAGCCCAGACCTCTCTCGCAACTGCTGGTGGGTGGCGGTGCTGTCCTTCGGCGAGGGTTGGCACAACAACCACCATGCCTATCCCTCCAGCGCCCGTCATGGCCTGCGATGGTTTGAATTCGACATCACCTGGCAACACGTGAAAGCGTTGCGTCGTCTTGGCCTGGCTCGTCGAGTCCAGCAAGCCCGCTATGTTTCCGGGGCTTCCTGATCAACCAACAACTCTGAGCGGGCCCTTAGATCATCCAAAAACCCCTCTGCTCCCTGTCTGTTCACTCCACCCAAGGCCACCTGAGTTGCGTGCAGATCAAGCAATTCGCCATCGAGCTCCTCAGAGTTGTAATCCCTCAAACCAGCCATCACCTCCGCAAAACGTTCTCTGCGCTGCGCCTTAGTGACTGGATAAGCCTCCATCACCTTGTCCCGGCAATGACGCCAAGATTTTCCATTGCATAGACAATCAGCCAAAGCAGCACTAAGAGCTGCGGCCTCATCTTCTTCAATTCGCCAATCAAAGCCCGCAGGCAAGGCAGCAAGACCCACAAAAATCTCAAACAGAGCGCCAGCTCCGAGTGGCTCACCATCTTCTCCTTCCAGAGGAAGAGAACTTTCCGAAAGCACCTTGAGTAAGTCGGGATGACCCTCGACCAAGCGATCACGAATCGGCTCTAGGCCGGCATGAAGGATGGCATTGGCTTGTCCCAATGCCAGAAACACTTCGGGGCCTGGTGAAGCGAGTTTGCCGTTGCGCAGATTAGAGATCTGAGAATTGTGCACCCGGCCGAGATCCAGGCATTCAGCCAAAGCGGGCAAGACCTTATGTGACCAACCATTGCGCTCATGCCAGACATGAATGAGATGAGCCATGGCCCGCCGCCCATCATCCAAACGCTCGCGGTAGCCCCTGGCTGCCGAATCAGATTCAACATCAGGCTTAGTCACTGGATAAGGATCCGTATCGTGTATAGTTTATGCACATTCGAGAGATCGCTCATGGCCTCCAGAGTGATACCTACGCCTTCAACGATAAGCAGGCCTGCAGCTTCGCATAAGGCCTCAAGCCTTTCTACAAAACTTCAGCGCTCCTACACAAGCCAGGCCATTGGCCCACCCAAAGAATCAAGACGCTGGGGAACGATCGGATTCATGATCGCTATTCATGCCCTATCCATCCTGGCCCTGTTGCCCCGTTTCTGGAGCTGGCAAGCGATCACAACCCTTCTCGTCCTCTACTGGGTCACGGCCTGCCTCGGAGTGACGATCGGCTACCACCGTCTGCTCTCACACCGGTCGTTCCGAGTACCTCACTGGCTGGAGCGCTTCTTTGCCACCTGCGGAACCTTGAGCTGCCAACACGGTCCAATCGACTGGGTAGGACTCCATCGCCACCACCACAAGTTTTCCGATACTGACCCCGACCACCACAACAGTCATAAGGGCTTCTGGTGGAGCCACATGGGCTGGATGTTTGAACCCATTCCAGCCATGCGGGTCGTGCCACGCCTCACTGTTGACCTGGCAGCGGATCCTTATTACCGCTGGCTTAACAAGTACTTTCTACTGTTGCAGCTCCCTCTAGCCGGTCTGCTCTTCTGGATCGGCAGCGTCAGTGGAGCCGGTGGTTGGGCCCTCGTGCTGTGGGGTATCCCCTTGCGCCTAACAATCGTGTATCACATCACCTGGCTGGTCAATTCCGCCAGTCACTGCTGGGGGACTGTGGCCTTCGACAGCGGTGACAACTCCCGCAATAACCCTTGGGTAGCAGCCCTTACTTTCGGCGAAGGTTGGCACAACAATCACCACGCCTTCCCCTACTCCGCCATTCATGGACTCCAGCGCGGTCAGATCGACCTCACCTGGCAGCACATCCGTCTAATGCGGGCTCTAGGCTTGGCTCGCAAGATTCGGCTACCGATCACATCGTAGGGTTGTCGATCGCTCAACAGTCGTCGTCCGTCTTCTTATCGCCATGGCCAAGCGCGTACAAGTCGTCCTGAACGAAGACGTCCTCAGCCTCGGCAAGGACGGCGACCTAGTTGAGGTTGCTCCTGGTTATGCCCGCAACTTCCTGCTTCCCTTCGGCAAGGCTGTCCCTGTGACCCCAGCCGTGATGAAACAGGTCGGTCACCGACGTGCCAAGCAGGCCGAACATCAGGCGGCAATCAAGCAGGAAGCCCTGGACTTCCAAACCGCTCTGGTCACAATCGGGCGTTTCACCGTTAAAAAGCAAACCGGCGAAGACGACGTCTTGTTCGGCACAGTCACCAATGGTGATGTCGCTGAAGCAATCGAAACAGCCACAAAGAAGGAGATCGACCGTCGCAATATCATCGTTCCGGAAATTCACCGAACCGGTAGCTACAAGGTGCAAGTGAAACTGCACAATGAAGTCAACGCCGAAATCAACCTCGAAGTCGTCAGCTACTGATTGCTGGCAAGGCTTACAAAACAAGCCAAAGTAGGTCTCCTTATAACGTCAGCTCCTCATCCATGGTGAGCGCCCCCCTGCCAAACAACGGCGATACCGCCGCAGAGGGGTCTCGTCCCTTCAAGAAAGCCTCTGCCACATCTCGAGAACCGAGCTTTGAAGCCCTGCCAGACTCGGTGCCTCCTCAAAATCTGGAGGCAGAGGAAGCTGTTCTAGGAGGCATCCTTCTTGATCCTGATGCCATCGGCAGAGTGGTCGATGTGCTCCAACCTGAGGCTTTTTATCTCAACGCCCATCGAGAGATCTTCCGCACAGCCCTGATGCTTCACAGCCAGGGCAAACCCACCGACCTCACAGCAATGAGCGCCTGGTTGGCCGACACAGGATCCTTGGAGAAGGTAGGTGGCAGCAACCGTCTGATCGAACTTGTAGAGCGCGTCGCCTCCACTGCATCAATCGAGCAAGTGGCCCGTTTGGTCATGGACAAATTCCTACGGCGACAGTTGATTCGCTCAGGCAACGAAGTGATTCAACTCGGCTTTGACCAGGGCCTGCCGATGGAACAGGTTCTCGACAAAGCAGAACAAACAATTTTTGCGATCAGCCAGGAAAAGCCATCCAAAGGTCTCACTCCCACAGCAGAAATCCTTACCAGCACCTTCAACGAGATCGAAAGCCGCTCACTAGGTACGTCCGTCGCAGGCATCCCGGTGAACTTCTACGACCTGGATGCCATGACCCAGGGTCTGCAGCGCAGTGACCTGATCATTGTGGCTGGCCGCCCAGCCATGGGCAAAACCTCCATGGTGCTCAATCTGACCAAAAACGTTGCCCAACTCCACAACCTGCCTGTGTGCGTGTTCAGCCTGGAGATGAGCAAGGAACAACTCACCTATCGCCTCCTTTCAATGGAAGTTGGCATTGAGAGCAGTCGACTGAGAACAGGCCGTTTACGACAGGAGGAGTGGCCTCTTCTGGGCCAGGGCATCAACACCCTTGGTCAGCTACCGATCTACATCGATGACAAACCCAATTCAGGCGTCCTGGAGATGCGTTCTCTCTCCAGGCGACTCATGGCCGAACAAGGCAAAGAGCTCGGACTCATCGTGATCGACTACCTACAACTGATGGAGGGCTCCACGCCTGATAACCGTGTTCAGGAACTCTCCCGGATTACCCGCGGCCTTAAGGGCATGGCTAGGGAACTGAACGTACCTGTGATTGCCTTATCACAGCTCAGCCGTGGAGTGGAATCCCGCACCAACAAACGCCCAATGCTCAGCGACCTGCGCGAGTCAGGCTCAATCGAACAGGACGCCGACCTGGTGCTGATGATCTACCGCGACGAGTACTACAACCCAGAAACCCCCGACCGCGGCATCACCGAAGTCATCGTGACCAAGCACCGCAACGGCCCTGTCGGCACAGTAAAACTACTGTTCGAGCCCCAATTCACACGGTTCCGCAACCTGGCGGCCTAAAGCAGCAATACATTGATGATTTCTACTGTTCTCTAGACCGTCACGGGCCCCATGCCCTTTAGTGCTCCCCCAACCGAACACTTCGACGTCATCGTCGTCGGCGGTGGTCACGCCGGTTGTGAAGCCGCGCTGACAGCAGCACGACTGGGGCTTTCTACTGCCTTGTTCACCCTCAACCTCGATCGGATTGCATGGCAACCATGTAATCCCGCAGTGGGAGGGCCAGCCAAGAGTCAACTCGTGCATGAAGTCGATGCCCTTGGGGGGGTCATCGGACGCCTGGCCGATGCGACGGCGCTGCAAAAACGTGTGCTGAATGCAAGCCGCGGCCCTGCGGTCTGGGCCTTACGCGCCCAGACCGACAAACGCCTCTATTCACGCCAAATGCTGCAGTTGCTTCAACAAACAGCCAACCTCTCTCTAAGAGAAGCGATGGTGACTGGCCTCGAAGTCAAAGGTGATCCATCGGGTGGCGGGGAGCACTGGGAGCCAGCTCAAGGACATGCAGCACAAATCACAGGCGTACGGACCTATTTCGGCAGTATTTATCGGGCCCAAGCCGTCGTGCTAACCACCGGCACGTTCCTTGGTGGTCAGATCTGGGTTGGTAATCAATCCATGCCGGCAGGTCGTGCCGGCGAGCAAGCCGCAGAAGGGCTCACCGAAGCCCTCGAGTCACTTGGCTTCCAAACCAATCGCCTCAAGACAGGCACTCCGGCCAGAGTCGATCGACGCAGCATTGCTCTCGATCAACTGGAAGAGCAACCCAGCGATGCCGCTGATCGCTTCTTCTCCTTCGACCCAACCACCTGGGTCAGCGGTGAACAGATGAGCTGCCACATCACCCGCACTACCGCATCAACCCATCAGCTGATCAAAGAGAACCTCGAACTAACGCCTATCTATGGAGGCTTTCTCGACAGCAAAGGGCCGCGTTACTGCCCATCAATCGAAGACAAGATCGTCCGTTTTGCTGACAAAGACTCTCACCAGATTTTTCTCGAACCGGAAGGTCGCGATACGCCAGAAATTTATGTGCAGGGATTCTCCACCGGACTACCTGAGCGGTTGCAACTCGACTTGCTACGCACCCTGCCAGGGCTTGAACAATGCGTCATGCTGCGGCCCGCCTATGCAGTCGATTACGACTATCTTCCCGCCACACAGCTCAGTCCTTCATTGCAAACCAAACGCGTCAAAGGGCTGTTCACTGCTGGGCAACTGAATGGCACAACCGGCTATGAAGAAGCCGCCGCCCAAGGGCTGGTTGCCGGTCTCAATGCAGCCCGTCTCGTCCATGGCCAAGAGCAAGTGCACTTTCCTCGCGAGGGCAGCTATATCGGCACAATGATCGACGATCTTGTCAGCAAGGATCTACACGAGCCTTACCGGGTGCTCACCAGTCGAAGCGAATACCGCCTGATTTTGCGGGGCGACAACGCAGACCGCCGCCTGACGCCTCTGGGCTATCAGCTAGGCCTGATTGATGCACGCCGTTGGCAGCTGTTTCAAAGCAAACAAACCGCTCTAGAGGATGAAAAACAACGACTCGAAAAGCAGCGAATCAAAGCCAGCGATCCAGCCGCACCGGCCCTCGAGGCCAAAACAGGTGCAAAAATCAAAGGATCCATAACTCTGGCCGACCTGCTCCGACGTCCTGGCGTGCATAGTGCTGATCTGATCGAACATGGCCTAGTCGATCCAGAGCTTGCCCTAGGTGTAAGAGAAGGAGCAGAAATTGATATCAAGTACAGCGGTTACCTACAACGGCAGCAACAACAAATTGATCAATTGAAGCGGCAGAGCCAAAGACGCCTGCCTGCAAATCTCGACTACGCCAACATCAGCACCCTCTCTAAGGAAGCCCGCGAAAAACTAACCGCTGTAGGGCCACTCAATTTCGCTCAGGCCAGCCAGATTCCCGGTGTTAGCAAGGCAGATCTCACCGCCCTGTTGGTCTGGCTGGAACTGCAGAAGCGTCGAACCCTCGCCGCCTCTGGTCACGATCGATAACGTTGGATGTCATTGGAAGCCAACGGTGCCCTCTCAGCTCACCACCTCGCGGGCCTACTGGAACCTACGAGCTGAACAGGTGATGGACCGCGTCTTCCACGCGCAAGACAATCATCTGACCTCTGCCAGGCTGCATGTCCACGAATCACTCAAGGCGAAGCCAGCTCAGTGGCAAACTCTTACTCTTACTGGTCTTGCCACTGCGGGGCTAATCAGCAGTGTCTGGCTAGCTCACAACTGGCAGGCCTCCCAAGCCCAGCTTGACCGAGAACGAAATTTGCTAGTCATGGAGCGGCTCAGAAAGTTACCCGCCGCATCTCGAACGACCACCGAAGAACCCAGCAACAGCTCAAGCATTCGCGCCCAAAACACAAACGCTGAGCTGGCAGTCCTTCCCCAAACTCCGCTTGATCCTGATTGGGTCCAAAGCTTGGAGCCTGTCATCGTTCCCATCGGCGAAGAAACGTTCTCCAGCCACTCAAGTCACTTGCAGGACAATGCCAGCGAAGTCCCCGTACTGGTAGGTGTAGTGCATGGCCCTAAAGGCAGCAGCTCAGCAATCTTTCAGCTGAAGCAAACATCTACCTCCGCAAAACCCGGAGAGAACATCGGTAGCAGCAACTGGCGCTTGGACTCTGTCAACGCCAATGGTGCCGTCATCAACAGTCAAGGTCAGCAACGTCAGCTCAACATTGGAGGCGCCTTCTGAACCAGACACCCTCAGGACTGATCTCACCAGCACGGGTCTGGGACGCCCCTAGCAAGGCAGTGCTCTCTGGTGAAGGCCCCTGGCAACTGCCCGGACCCTGGCGATTGATGCTGCTTGGGGATGGCAGCCCAACCCGCCACCTGAGACTGCTCACAGGCCATGAAGTGCAAGTCAACCTCATTGCCATGCAACCGGAACCCAATCCTGATGCAACAGCCCCGCAGGAAGTTCGCGAACTCAAACCGCCTTTACTAAGGCGCCAGGTGTGGTTGATCTGCGACTCCCATACCCTGGCCTGGGCGGAAAGCTGGTGGAATTTCGATGAGGCCGAAAAGCATCTCCACAATCGCAATCAACCCATCTGGGACAGTCTCACAAAAGGCCGTTCCGAACTGTTTCGTGAAGTCGACGGACTGGGCCTTGTCGCTGCCGATTGGCTCGAATCCGCATTCGGCCAAACAGGGCCATTTTGGAGCCGGCATTATCGCTTCTTTCGCCAAGAGCGTGAACTAACAGTGATCCGAGAAGTTTTCAGCCCTGAGCTCGAGAAATGGCTCGGACCCACTCCACGACAAGAGCTTCAACTCTGTTCATGACCAGAGCTCTGGATTTGTCGATTTTTAACTTGACAACTTGCCAACTCTTGTGCTTTCGGGAAGATTATTAAAGCGGTTCCCCTCTCCATGGCACCCTCCCCAAGCTGGCTGAGCCTCACTGATCTGGGACGCATCTACGGCATCTCAGCGATCAATTGCGGCCGAGCTCTACAACTGCAGGGCTTGCGCGATCGACATGGACGACCAACTCCAGGAGCCCTTGAGACTGGTGCAGCCCATAAGCACGGTCCACAAACCCCTCCACGCACAGCTCTCTGGAACGCAAAAATCTGCAAAGGCTTGCTTGAGAAAAGCGGCTACCAACCCATCAACCGAACACTTCAGGTGGAGCAATGGGCCGAACTACTTGAGGCCCTTGAAGAGGGATCGCCCTCCATCAATACAACAGCCGAGCAAATGGCTGAAGATCTACCTGAAGAACTGGTAGGTGATGTCAATGATCAACTCGCACAGCGAGGCTGCCATTTTCGCGTAGCGCTCAAAACACATCAGGCATATTTCAGCGCTGCAGCCTGATTGAATCGCGCACGCTCAATCGCGCCGACGACTGGAACGCGGCAAAGGTCGCCGCTCAAGGGGTCGCTTCAATGATTCTGATGCGCTTCGGTTGGAAGCGGCCTCAGGATTAAGCCGCTCTGATGGGCGACGCTGCCAACGATCAACCTGGAAGGTGGACTCATCGGGCCAATCATCCTCATGAGGCACAACCTCACTGCGAGAAGACGCAGGTTGAATCAAAGGGGGAACACGGCGAGAGATCGCTTCCAGTGGTCGCTTCACTCGCATTTCAGTGGACTGAGGCTCAGACTGCCAAGGCTCCAGCCAACCATCGTCCTCGTCCTCTTCCAACAACCATTCAAGCTTGTCACCCACCCAGCGACCAACCGTTCCCAAGCTCGCAGCGGAAGGACGGTCTGTACGACCAGATCCACGCTGTCCAGGGCGGGTGCCGGCCACACCATCAACCAACTGACGACCTGTCTCAAGCCACTGATCCAAACGACGATCCAAGGGATCCCTGGACCTTTGGCGACGTTGACGACGTGTATCCATGCATCGACGTTACCGGCGCCGCCGGTGCAACCACTGCTCCCGTTGCCAACCGATTAGGGCAATCGAGACCCCACTGACCTGAAGCACCCAGAAAAACATGTCCACTCAGGCCTCCGGTAACGCAGGTTCATAGACGAACACACAGCTGGCATGCCAGCTACCCCCATAGTGACGGTCGCAACATTGCCGACAAGCAGCGCGATGAACACGTCGCTGATAAGGAGAACGAAGACCACAGCGAGGGCAAACCGCCCACCACCGCGGCGGCGTTTGAGGCACGGGAAACTGATGGCGCACACTCACCTGAAACTGGTTCTGGGCAGCGTTAATGGCGGCCATCCGGGCATGAAAGTTGGGGCCATGACTCTCCTTAACCTGCAGTACAAGATCAATCCAGGCATGGATCATTTCGTGGCAAAGAGTGCTTT
Source organism: Prochlorococcus sp. MIT 1306 (assembly GCF_047304515.1). NCBI lineage: Bacteria > Bacillati > Cyanobacteriota > Cyanophyceae > Synechococcales > Prochlorococcaceae > Prochlorococcus > Prochlorococcus sp. MIT 1306. The sequence goes on from NZ_CP138959.1 coordinate 2,178,810, forward strand.
CAGTAGCGGTCTGAGGCAGAAGCTCCAGCAACGGACGAGAAAGAACAATCTCGCAGCTGTTGCGGCCGTCAACCCTTAAGCCACGACGATAAAAACCTGCTGTCTTGCGCAATCGACCATCACTCCACCGCACAGACAGAAGAGGCTGAGATCCAATCGCTAGGGCGCCATTGAAATATTCCCTATTGAAGCGATGAAACAGCGGCAGCAGAGGCACCAGAGGCATTAATGCGCGTGGGGTAGGCCCTTAAATCAAGCTTTGACAGTCTGCCCACTTCACACAATCGCTGAAGAGCCATATTTCTGAAGTCGGTCAGTCAGACTCTCTTGTCAATTGCATCAAGATGATGGATCTAGCCCTGGCACGGGACATTGGGACCAAAGCCCTACTAGCTGGCGCTGGAGCCCTACTGCTCTACTGGACCATCACGGCCGTCAGGCTGGTCTTCAGTGCAAGGGGCATCAACCCCTTGGTCAAGCAGTTCTTCACTCAGGTCGCGGCAGGTCGGATTGATGCTGCCTACCTACTCACCACCAAGACCTATCGGCAGCACGTCAACAGACAACAATTCATCCGCTTCCTGGCCAGTCTGAAACTCAACCGATATCGCAACCTCAAATCCGGTCGACCTAGGCTCCAAGAAGGTCAGGTCATCCTCACCATCAAACTCAAATCTGATGGTAAAGATGAATTAAAAATGGATTTCACATTCAGCAAGATTGACGATTCATGGCGAGTCGATCGCATTGTGCCCCTCAATTCATGACCAATCGTTCTTAAGACAGCTGCGGTGACCCCGACGTCGATAACACCCCCAGAGCGGGCAGCCGAACTACGCCAACTACTCAATCAGGCCGCCCACTCTTACTACGTACTTGATACACCAACGATGGAGGATGCCGTCTACGACCGCCTCTATCGCGAGCTACTGAACCTAGAAGCTAAAGATTCATCGCTACTCACCCCAGACAGCCCCACCCAAAGGATTGGTGGAGCCCCTGCTCAAGGCTTTGCAAGTGTTCAGCATCGCATCCCATTACTCAGCCTCGACAATGCTTTCAATGTTGACGAACTAACGGGCTGGTACGTCCGACTCGCCAAGCTGCTTGGTCATCAAACCAACCCGAAAACGCCTCAACCTGATCTATCGATGGTGGGCGAACTGAAGATCGATGGCAACGCGCTAGCCCTCAGCTACGAACACGGCGTACTCATACGCGCAGCCACCCGCGGTGATGGCGCTAATGGAGAGGAGATCACAGCCAACGTCCGCACCATTGCCTCCATTCCGCTGCGATTACAACTCGTGCATCCTCCAGCCTGGCTGGAAGTGCGAGGAGAAGCGTTTATCCCGAATAGCACCTTTGCAGACATCAACACTGCCCGAGGAAAACGGGGCGACGTAGCCTTTGCCAACCCCCGCAATGCCTGTGCCGGCACGTTGCGTCAACTAGATCCCAAGGTGGTGGCCTCACGTCAGCTGGACTTCTTTGCCTACACCCTGCATCTACCAGACAACTGGCAAGCGAAAGCTCATGATCCAGCCAGACCCATCAACCAATGGGCAGCATTGCAATGGCTCCAGGCCATCGGCTTCAAAGTGAATCCAAACACCGCGTTGCTTGCGGATTTAACTGCGGTAGAAAACTTCTTCAAGCTCTGGGATGAGGATCGCCATCAACTTCCATACGCCACCGACGGAGTAGTCGTAAAGCTCAACGACTTACAACTACAAGAAACTGCAGGCTTTACTCAAAAGGCCCCACGTTGGGCGATTGCACTCAAATACGCCGCTGAAGAAGCCCCAAGCAAATTGCTAAGACTCACCTGCCAGGTGGGACGCACAGGCGCCGTAACACCTGTGGCTGAATTCGAAGCGATACCACTAGCGGGTACAAGTGTGAGCCGCGCCACACTGCACAACGCCAATCGGGTCAGCGAGCTCGATCTCCATAGCGGCGACACCATCGTGGTGCGCAAGGCCGGCGAAATCATCCCGGAAGTGATAGGTGTGTTGAGAGAACTACGACCTGCAGGAGCACAGACACTCAAGCTGCCTCATATCTGTCCGGAATGCCGATCAGACCTGGTGCGGGAAGAAGACGAAGCAGCAACACGCTGTGTCAACAGCAGCTGCCCAGCGATCCTGCGCGGAACACTACGTCACTGGGTCAGTAAAGGAGCTCTGGATGTAGATGGCCTCGGCAGCAAGCTGATCGAACAGCTGGTCAACCGCGGTCTAGTGCAATCGATTGCTGACCTCTATGCCCTCGAGGCAAGCCTTCTGGCAAGCATGGATCGTATGGGCAGTAAATCAACAGCAAACCTGATAACCGCCCTGCAAGCCTCCAAAAGCAAGCCCTGGCATAAGCAGCTCTACGGCCTAGGCATCCACCACGTCGGCGAAGTCAACGCTAAAGCCCTAGCTAAAAAGTTCCCCAGCGCCACCACACTGGCCACCGCCGCCTGCAAGGCACCCGAACAAATCACGTCAGTGTTCGGAGTCGGCAACGAAATTGCGCAGTCATTACAACAATGGTTTGCTACCCCCGCCAATCAACAGCTTCTGGCCAAGTTGAAACAGCTAGGCATCTCCCTGGAAGCCAATGAAGACGAGCTCGCTCACGACACAGATCAAAACCAAAGAACGGTCAGCTTGGAGGGCCAAACCTTTGTATTAACAGGCACTCTGCCAACCCTGAGCCGCAGCGAAGCCCAAGCTCTGATCGAAGCCGCCGGTGGCAAAGTCAATAGCTCTGTCAGCAAAAACACCAGTTATGTGGTGGCTGGAGTTGAAGCGGGCAGCAAGCTGAACAAGGCCGAGAAACTTGAAGTCACGGTCCTTAACCAGGAGGAGCTGCTCAAACTTTTGGCCAGCTGAAGTTCTCCATCCCTAGGCTTTGAATCACTGCATAAGAGCATGAGCCAAGCCAACATCAACACCTGGATCAAAACAGCCTGCGGACGTGCCAAATATGCAGATCTGGCTCAACGCACTGGGGTGCTTGCACGCCTCCGGCTGAGCTGGTTCGTGTTCTTTGCCGCCCTCAAAGACTGGCAGCTAGACAACCCAGATCAACTGGATGGCTCGGAATCCTGAAGAGCTCGCTTAGCTGCAAGGCCTACCAGCCATACCACCACAACCGTGGCCAACACCCCAACAATCCTGAGAGTCCAGGTGGCCGGGTCAGCCTGGCCAGAGAGGACATCGCCAAATCGCGCCACATCTCCAGCCAGTGCACCAAAACCACAAAACAAAATAGTGCCGGGAAGAATGCCGATCAAACCGATCGAATAGTCCCGCAGGCTCACCTCACTGAGGCCATATGCCAGGTTGAGCACACTAAAAGGGAACGCCGGAGACAGGCGGGTTAAGAGCACCAACTTGAGCCCCTCACGACTCACGGCCTTCTCAACAGCCTGCAGTTTTGGCACAACTGCCAAGCGACGTCGAGCCCAATTCCTTAGCCAGTAACGTCCAAGCAGAAAGGATGCCTCTGCACCCAGACAGGCGCCGACAAACACCAGCAAACTGCCTAACCCAGTCCCGAAGAGCGCACCTGCAAGCATCGAGGCCCAGACCCCTGGCAGCAACAAGGTGACCCAAACTGCATAGAGAGGCACAAATAGAACTGCACCAATAGGTGTCTGCAAGAAAGGCAGCCAAGACTCCAACCAAGTCCCTGGATCAATCAACACAAGCAATCTGCATGCAACACCAATACCTCTCATACTCAAGATTCATGCTGAGTTGGCGATGCGTCGGCGCAAACTTCTGCAGCAAGCCTCGTTGGCCACTCTCTCCGCCCTAGGCCTACCAGCACTTTGGCGACAAGCCAAAGCTAAAAACACAACAGCAGCCATCAAGGAATTACAACGACGCCTCGGCACTCGTCTGATCAGGCCCAAACTTCCCTGGGCAAACCTACTAGCGAAAACCCCAGTCCCCGTGGAACTCAAAAATCCCTGGGCACTGAGCAGCCAAGCTGGCGGCACTCAATCAACCGGCATGGTGGGCGCCTGGACTGCGCAAGCCAGTCATAACGCTGTGCGTGTTGGCAGCAAAGCAGACGTTGCCACTGCTGTAGATGTGGCCCGACTCCACAACTTGCGCTTAGTGATCAAAGGCATGGGTGGCGATTACTTCGGACGCTCGAGCGGACCGCCAAACTCCCTGCTGATCTGGACCCATGACCTCAACGCAATCACAACACATCAAAGCTTCACCCCAGAAGGTGCTCCTGCTTCTCAGCCACCAGTCACTGCCCTCACCGTCAGCGCTGGCAATGCCTGGCTCCACGCCTATCAAGCAGCAACTGCCGCCGGGCTCTATGTGCAGGGCGGAGGGTGCACAACCGTAGGAGCATGTGGAGGCTTTAGCCAAGGAGGTGGCTTTGGTAGCTACTCCAAACGCTTCGGCAGTGGAGCCGCCGGTGTGCTGCAAATGGAGGTCGTGACCGCCGATGGTCAGTTGCGTACCGTCAACGCCTTCCAAGAACCAGACCTCTGCTGGGCCCTAAAAGGTGGAGGTGGTGGCACCTACGGAGTCGTAGTCAGCCAAACTTTGCTCGCCCATCCGATACCTCGACTCGATGGCTGGATCTCCGGCTGGATAGAAGCAAGCGACGATGGCGCCCTTGAAGAGTTGCTGACGAATTACCTAGAACTGGTTCAAAAGGCCCTGATCAATCCCAACTGGGGAGAAGGTGTCGTGATTGAGCCAGGCCAAAGACGTCTACAGATCATGACGTCATTTATCGACCTCGAGGCCAACGAAGCTGAAGCCATCTGGACACCCTTACTAACGCAATTGAAAAGCAAGCCACATGCCTTCGACGTTCAAGTCAATTTCCATGCCGTGCCGTTTGAGAACAAATGGCGACCTCAAGCAGATGCTGTGCATTGGGATCGCCGAGATGGGGCACCATCAGGACAATTCTGGTGGAAAGGAAACCAAAATGAAGTAGGTGCTTACTGGGGTGGCTACCAGGGCCGAGGTGTACCCATGAGTGCTCTAGAAGGCGAATCACTACACCGATTAGCGAAAGCATTCGTAAGCGCAAGCCGCACCAGTTTCTTACTGTTCCAGACCAGCAAAGGCCTCGCTGGAATCTCTCCGGAAGCTGAATCCCGTCAGCGACAAACGTCAATGAACCCGGCTGTACTCAATGATGCCGGCTACGTCACACTCGCAAATTGGACGCAATACCGCTACCCGGGCATCAGCGGCCATCAGCCAAACCCAAGAGAAAGCCTCAAGCAACAACAGGATGTGGATCGTGCCATGGCCTTCATTCGCGCCGCCACCCCTGGCGGCAGCTCCTATGTGAATGAAGGGAATTTCTTCGAACCAAACTGGAAGCAGGAGTTCTGGGGCCCGAACTACGAGCGCCTTCTGCGTATCAAGCGACGTTACGACCCAACCAATCTTTTCCGAGTACACCATGGGGTCGGAAGCGACACCTAAATCCAAGCCTCAAACCAATGCCCACCGACAAGACACATCAACTCGAAGCTGATGTGTAATAGCGCAAAGCGAACAACCAAAAAGCCCGGCTTCCAACAAAAAAAATCACAGCCAAAAACATTCCCAAAGCCAACATCGGCATGGCCGCACGACCAAGAATGACCTCTGCTGGAACCGTAGTCAAAAAAGCAACCGGTAACACCAACGTGAACACCAAGCGCAGAGTCGGTGGATAAGCACTCACTGGGAACCGACCGGAAGCCAGCACGGCCCGTAGCACTTCAGTGGCATTCCAGGTCTTCACGAACCAGATGCTCGTGGCAGCAATCACAAACCACAGGGCATAGAGAATCACACCGCCTACACAAAGCATCAAAACAGCGACCAATACTGTGCCAAGGCTGAAAGATGCGCCTGCCCGGGATGCAGCCCAGACGATCAAAACCAACCCCAACCCCATTTCCGGAAGGCCCGCCGGCGCCATGATGCGTAGCGAGACCCAAAACTGGCTGTCGATCGGCTTCAACAGCACAAAATCCAAAGTGCCCTCACGCACGTGGGTGACAATCGCACCGAGGTTTGGTCGTAGCCAGGTGCTGGAAACACCATCCAAAAAGGTGTAAATGCCCTGAACCACAAGGGCAGCTTCCCAACTCCAACCACCCAGATCTCGCCCCTGTCCAAAGAACACAGACAGCACAAAGATGCTGCCAGCCAAACTGCCGACCATGGCCAGCAAATCGATCAGCATGTTGGCCTGATACTCCAACTGCCCAGCCAATGCCGTGCCCCAAAAACGCTTCAGGCTGAGTAAGTAGCGCCCCATCTCAAGCCCCCATCGCTGTATAGCGACGCACCCCAGCGCGCCAAGCCATCAAAACCAAAGGCAGCAATAACGCTACCCAAAACAACTGAGCCGCAAAGCCGGCTACAAAGTCAACAGGCAAACCCGCCAGAACCCGTGCCGGAAAATCAATCAGATAGGGAAACGGCGTCCAGAAACAAACCGTACGCGCCGCATCTGGGAACGCAGCAAGAGGGACCAACCAACCAGAAAAATAGAGATATGGAATCAGCAGCAACCGCTCCAAAGCACTAGCCTTCTCACTCCAAAAGCAAAGTGCGGCAATCAAACTCTGTAGCAAAAAATTGATACTGAAAGCGAGCAAGATGGCCAGACAGGCCAACAAAAATTGGCCAAGCGACGGCAACCAAAAAGACGTTGGATAAAGCAGGAAAAAAATAGCTGCTATCCCAATAGAAAAAGGAAAGCGAGTGACTCGTTCAGCCACATGAGCAGCCACATAACGCCAAAGTGGATGCAAAGGCTGGAGCAAAAAGGGAGATAAACGCCCGAGCAAGGCATCCTCCTCAAAGGCAAAAACCACCCAAACCACGGAAAACTGACGCACCATGAAGACGCTGAGGTAATAACGGGCCAAGCCCACCCCCTTGAAGCCCAATGACGCTCCAGCGTCACTTTCACTCCAAAGGCTCAACATGATGAAAGGCAGCACACCGGAGAGAGCCCAAAGGGCAATCTCAGCGCGATACTGAACCATGTTGGCGTGCTGAGAAGCCAACAAGGCCCTCACCACCGGCCAAGACAGGCCAGCGATCTTCATACAACCCTCCCCTTACGAAAAAGGCTGCCAATCAATTCATCGATCGGTGGATCATTAACTTCAAGATCCAAAACATCAAAATTGGCCAGCAGACGTGCCACAACCTCAGTGAGCTCACTGCGTGAAACCAGAAGACGCACGGCTCGATCATCCAGTGCTTCCAACTCGCCATAACCGACGAAGTCTTCCGGGGAAGCTGACCGATTGAGCTCAAGACGAACCTGACGGAAGGGAGACAGGCTCGTGGCTAATGCATCAAGGTCACCATCGTGAATGAGCTCTCCTTGATGAATCAATAACACCCTCGAACACAAAGCCGTGATGTCGGCCATGTAGTGACTTGTCAGCAAAACCGTTGCGCCCGTTTGACGGTTGTACTCGGCCAGGAAACTACGCACCCTCGCCTGAGCATTCACATCCAAGCCAAGAGTCGGTTCATCAAGAAAAAGCACCGAGGGACGATGCAATAGGGCAGCTAATAACTCAGCCTTCATGCGCTGTCCAAGGGACAACTTACGCACCGGGCGGGTGAGCTCTTCTGTGATCTCCAACATCTCCGCCAACTCATTAATGCGGTATCGGGCCTCCTTCTCTCCAATGCCATAGACCGCAGCATTGACCGAGAGCGAATCGAGTGGCGGCAAGTCCCAGATCAGCTGCTGCTTCTGACCCATCACCAAAGTGATCTGCTTGAGAAAAGCAGCCTGACGTCGCTGAGGCAGATAGCCAGCGACATGCACCCTTCCTGCACTGGGATGAATTAAGCCGCAAAGCATTTTCAAGGTGGTGGTTTTTCCTGCACCGTTGGCACCAAGGAAGCCCACCATTTCCCCTGGCTGGATGGTGAAGCTCACATCACGAACCGCTTGAACATCATGAGTCTTGCGGCGAAAAAAATGGTTGAGCGTGCCAACAAAACCAGGACTCTTATCCGCGACTTGATAGGTCTTACTGAGCTGCTCTACCTCAATCACCACATCAGCCCAAATCGGACAACCGCTGACGCGCAAGCTCAGCCTGAGCCTCAGCCTCAGCAAGGTTGGATTGGCATTCTTCAACGACGTTCGGCGGAGCTTTAATTGCGAAATTCGGATTGGCCAAGCGACCCGCCAGACCAGCAATCTCTTTCTCTGCCTTAGCTAAATCCTTCTCCAAGCGACCCCTAAGAGCATCCAGATCCACCAATCCATCGATGGGCAGTAGCACTTGCAACTCTCCACTAACTCCGGCTAAGCAGCGCTGCGTCAGATCAGCACTGGTCGCCACCACCACGCTCTCAGCACGCGTGAGAGCTGTGATATCCGCAGTCGCCTCCTCTAACAAAGCGGCCAGCTCACGGCGGCCTGTAATGAATTGAACCGGCACCGTCTGAGCTGGCTTCAGACCAGCAACTGCACGCAAATTACGCACCACCCGGATGGCCTCAATCAGCTCAGTAAACGACAACTCAAGAGCGTCATCAAGAGATGATTTGTTGCTTGCTGGCCAGCTTTGCAAAGCCAAAAAAGTATCTTTGGGAGCACCAGTTAACCCATGCCAAAGTTCCTCGCTCAAATGAGGCATTAATGGGTGAAGCATCACCAATAGATCAGCAAGCACCTTGGCCAACACCTGACGAGCTGTGCCCTGATCCGCCAAAACTTCATCACTGGGATCTTCACCCGGATGTAGCCGTCGTTTACTCAGCTCTAAATACCAGTCGCAAATATCGTTCCAAGCGAACTCATAAAGGCATTTAGCCGCCTCACCAAGGCGATAACTGTCGTAGCGCTCAGCAACATCGCGAGTCATGCGAGCTAGGCGCGAAAGAATCCAACGATCCGCGAGCTGCAAGCTCGCAGGATCAGGCTCACCCAGCGATGACGGCGTCTCTCCACCCAGATTCATCAGGGCAAAACGAGTGGCATTCCAGAGCTTATTAGCGAAGTTCCGGGCCGCCTCCACCGTCGCAGAGGTGTCGCTCTTGCGGTCGTAATCCAGGCGGATGTCTTGACCAGCTCCAGCAACTTCACGCACCAGGGCAAAGCGCAGAGCATCGGTGCCATACCGCTCGATGAGCAACAACGGATCAATACCATTGCCGGCGCTTTTGCTCATCTTGCGATTCTGCTCATCCCTCACCAGGCCATGGATATAGACATCCGCGAACGGCATGCGACCGGTGAAGGCACCAGCCATCATCGTCATCCTCGCCACCCAGAAAAAGATGATGTCGAACCCTGTGACCAAAGTGCTGGTGGGATACCAACATTCGAGGTCTGCACTCTCTTGATCAGGCCAGCCCATCGTGGAGAAGGGCCAAAGACCACTGGAAAACCAGGTATCAAGAACATCTTCATCCTGCTGGATGACCACAGCCTCTCCAAACTGATCACGAGCCTGCTGCCATGCCTCCTCCTCCGAGCGAGCCACTAGATAAGGAGTGGCATCGGTCAACTGATCGTCAGTCTCACTGACAACAAACCAAGCAGGAATGCGATGGCCCCACCACAGCTGCCGGCTGATGCACCAATCACGAATGTCAGTGAGCCAATCGCGATAGACCTTTTGCCAACGATTGGGTACGAAGCGGGGTGCTCCATGATCAAGACACTCATGGCAACGGGCCGCTAGAGGTTCCATACGCACGAACCACTGAGTGGAAAGCAAAGGCTCCACCGGCACCTTGCCCCGGTCGGAATAAGGAACGCTATGGCGATGGGGCTCCACTTTCACCAATAGGCCCTCCTCCTGCAAGGCCGCCACAACTGCCTTGCGGGCCTCAAAGCGATCCAGCCCCTCAAAACGACCGGCATGACAATTCATGCTTCCGTTTTTGTTCATCACCGTGATCTGAGGCAAGTCGTGCCGCCGTCCAATCGCAAAATCGTTGGGGTCATGGGCGGGTGTCACCTTGACGCAACCAGTCCCGAAATCCTGATCCACATGATCATCAGCAATCACGGGAATCTCTCGCCCCAGCAGGGGCAATGTGAGGGTTTGACCCACCAAATGGCGATAACGCTCGTCGGCCGGATTCACCGCAACAGCCACATCGCCAAGCATGGTTTCAGGGCGAGTTGTGGCCACTTCAAGATGAGTAGTGCCATCCGCGGCCGGGCCACCCGTTAGGGGGTAGCGCAAGTGCCACAGATGACCATCGACTTCCTTCATCTCAACCTCCAAGTCGCTCACTGCCGATCCGGAAGCCGGGCACCAATTCACGAGGTACTCACCTCGATAGATCAAGCCCTGCTCATGTAAGCGAACAAAAGCTTCACGGACAGCCGCACTGAGACCTTCATCCAACGTGAAGCGCTGACGCTGCCAGTCAACCGAGTAACCCAAGCGGCGAAGCTGATCAACAATCCGCCCACCGCTTTCCTCCTTCCAGGCCCAGGCGCGTTCAAGAAAGGCCTCCCGGCCTAAGTCATAACGACTGATCGCTTCAGCCTTGAGCTGCTTTTCAAGGATTGTCTGCACAGCAATCGATGCGTGATCGGTCCCAGGCAGACAGAGCACATTTTTTCCTTGCAAGCGCTGAAAACGCACGATTGTGTCGATCAGAGCCGTATTGAAGGCATGCCCCATATGCAAACTGCCGGTCACGTTCGGAGGGGGGATCACCACCGAAAAAGGCTCGCCTGCAGCCTGTGGGTCAGGGTGAAAAGCACCACTCTCCTCCCATGCGCACTGCCAGCGACTCTCCGTACCAGCTGGGTCGTAGGTCTTAGCAAGGGCATCAGCCGCCTGAACAAAGGCTGGGTCTGCGGCGCTCAGCTCAGTCACGATGGAAGTGGACGGCATGCGAACCATGCTCGCAAAAGGCCGCGGCGCATCCATGACGGCTCGAAACCATCACCCGCATCACTGAGAAACTTTCCAAGGAATCGCCACCACTGCCTCCAGCTGTTGCCAGCGACTGCGGTCGGACTCAACCCTTTCCAGCAACCCCACCTGATCCAATGCCCTGGAAGCCTGCTGGGGTGTCACTACGGCCCCAGGGGCTATAGGCATCACCAGCACCTGGGGCTCAGCTGGATCAGCCATCAGCTGCAATTCGAGATCCTCCAAGGTTCGTTCGTAAAACAACCCGCGCAAGCGACCCGTCAACCTCGGCCCCAGAGCCTCGGCAAATAACTCAAGACTCTCGCGCTCTCCCGACAAACCACAGTTCAGGGCCATCCAGATCAGCAACTTGGCCCAACTATCCACCGTCCAGAGGGGCTGAAAGCTATCCCGGTGCTGCCGCACCAGCTCAGCCAAAGCAAAATCAACCAATTTGCCCTGAAATAAAATTGCTTGGGAATCGTCCATGGCAGACATCCTCTCCTCCAGCAGGCAGACTGATGAGGTGTCTAATCCGGCAGGGCCCATGACCCTGGATCTGAACGATCCCGAACTCGAATTTTCGAATTTGGTGGATGCCTACATCACGTGGGTATTGGCCGTGATCAATGATGAGAAGCTCGAATCTGAGGATCAGCTGCTCACTGATGACATCTCTGAAGATGCGCTCAATGCGATGCGCTTCCTTCCAGGAGACGTGACCAGCGCCATTGAAACCAGCCTGGCGCGCGTCTATGACGTTGATGCAGAAGAACTCGCCAATCTGCTTTTCCCAGAAGACTGAACTGGATCGCTGATCCCCTGAGCTGCTCATGAGCTGCCTAGGAAGCATTCATTAGATCTTCTTCACTGATCTAAGAGGCATGTTTCAGCGGGATGCCAGATCCCCCAAGCAGACATGGCACTTGCTGCCACCTCCATGGAGCTACTGATGAGATGGGCAAAGTTAATGCAACGAAGCTGGCAAGGTCAGCACGTTCGATCAGGACCATTCAGATATGGCAGCATCGGCTGGCTGAACACACTGGACGCACGAGCTTGAGAGCAAAGCGGATATCTCAGGAGAAGCGTTTCAAAAACCAGATCTGAAAACTTGAGCTCTAGGAATAGTTTTTCCAACAACTAATCAGGCCAAATCAAGACTGATCAAATGGCCTTCTCCCAGGCAATCGCAAGGATCGTTGGGAGGTGTTCGCTCAGTGATCACAGCTCATCTACAAAACTCAGAGCGATTTCCAAGATTGGCAAACCCGCCACAATCACCCACGTTTAGGCAAGAACTAAGACAACTCTTGTAAAAAGGAATAATGGCCCAACAACAAACCGCATCAATCCTCAATATTTTGAGCGAAAAAGTAGGCAGCGTGAAGACATTGCCTGGCGGTGCTGCTCTTAGCAAGTAGAGCTAACGGGATCGACTAACAAGCTGAAAATAGTGTGATTGATGGCTTCAGATTCCGTTCAATCGCCATATCACTGCAATCTTCTTGAAAAATCAGCCAAATAGAGCACACAACCAAACTAGAGAAGGCAAAGGCGAAAACCTATAAAATGATCAAAGCAACGCCCTACCATTGCCACTAAAGGCTCAGCTTCATCCTGCAAAGACAAAACAACTTGGCGTATAAGATTGATTTAAAGGATTTCTCTAAGCACTTTTCACCATGTCAGAGACCCAAGCTCTCTATGTACTGTTGGCCCCTACCGGCCAACTCACCGCCAATGGACAATTACGAGAAACCATTCGCGAACGCCGTAAGCGCAATGGCGACGATGTAGCTTTTTGGTATCTTTCTCCAGAACTGGTTCAGAAATTCAATCTGCCTGGCACAGGAGTGGAAGCAGTGGTTGCCAACGAACTCACAGCAATCAATTGGCTGAAAATGCGCTTCGGTGGTGAGAGTTGCAGCATTCAACTAGATGTTGATCAATTACATGAACATGCAAGTTCATTACCGCCGGCACCAACAAACAGGAATCTTAGTATTCAATAAATAATTGAACTGGCAGTTTATACGGGTGATCAATCAACACCAAGCTAACACTACAAACTCATCTGCTAGCGAAGCATTAAAAAAATACCTATCCTTACTACATTGAAAAAACACTTTCACATTCTTGCAACTCATATGACATCCCTTCACAAGATCACAATTCACCACCGCCAAGCAGGACGCACAATCACTTTTGATGTGCCAGATGGAGAATACATTCTGCGCTCTTTCGAGTCACGTGGAGAGCAGCTACCTTTTTCATGTAGAAATGGCTGTTGCACAACTTGTGCCGTAAGAATTTTATCCGGCGAGATGGATCAAACGGCTGGCATTGGCCTTTCAAAGGAAATGCGCGAAAAGGGGTATGGCTTGCTTTGTGTGGCCAAAGCTATAGGGTCACTAGAAGTTGAGACTCAGGATGAGGATGAGGTCTACGAAATGCAGTTCGGCAAAGATTTGGGTAGCATTAAATCTAAAGCAGGCAGCCCTTTTGATCTATAAACAAAGTCAAGCAACAAAACCTAGATAGACTACAAAAATATAATCAGTACTATCTGCTGAAGAAAACTCTCGAGATTTCATAAAGTCTCCTTCAGCAGGGTCCTTTATCCATAGCGAACTGCATTTGTTTTCTGCATTGGCAATGCAAATTGCCGAAGAATCAATGAAACAAACTTACTAAGAGCTACTGGCTTAGCCAAGCCAGAACTTTCTCTCCAATTACGGAATGCCTTCAAGATCTGCATACGCATCTCCAGGAATTTGCCATCATCGAAGTTGTAAACCCAAGGGAAGGCATTGCGAGAAGTGTTATTGGTTTGCACGATCACCTCCTCATCAAAAAGAACAGGGTCGATACCCAAAAGCCCGTAAAAATCACCCCGCTCGCAAACAGTGAGAGTGTGAGTAAGAAAAACACTCCAAAGGAAAAAGCGGCTGAGAAGCTTGCCTCGGAAGCCTTTGGTCATTCCTGGCCAGCAACGCATCATCAGATTGATGCAATCACCATGACGATTTTCGTCCTGACACCATGGCTCAAAAAAGTCAAATAAAGGGGCACATACCTTCTCAGGGTTGTCATTCAGATGACGGTTGATCAAGATATAACGCCAATAGCCAATCTTCTCCGAAAGATATAAAGAGTAGAGCACCCAGCTGAGCGGAAAAAATGTAGGCGCTCTTTTGTTTCCTAAATTTGGCAAATCAACATTGATCCCTTCTGCCTTTAATGCCCTGCCAAGAAAACCAGCATGACGAGCTTCATCTCTTGCTAAAAATGTAAAAAACTGCCCTAATTCCTGACGACCTGCTTTCTTGAATCTATTTGAGATCTCCTTAAAGAGTAAGAATCCAGAAAACTCAGAGACAACAGAGCGAACCAAATAGCTCTCATAAATAGCCTTGTCCTCAGGAGAGAGGTCAGCCAGGCGCTCTAGAGAAGCCTTGCGATCAAAATGTTTCAGGTTGTAGTCTGCTTCCATCTCTTTAAACATCGCCTCAAAATCTTTGCGGGCGATGTCCAGATCAGTCTTGGCCGCCTTATCGAATTCTGTGGTGTAAAAACGCGGAGTCAGGAGGTTGTCATCAAGGTGCGGCGGAAGCTCATTCCTCCCTCCTCCTCTCATGGCAGGGGCAGTAGCAGTAGTGGCCGTCATCACCTTGCTCTAACTGGCAAGTGATCATAAGGCCTTTGCTTTAAAAATCGCCCTTTTCCTTAGGCAATCGCAAAATACACCGAGTATCCAAATCACAAAACAGGAACACAAGCAGCCTCGATACAGCCAATCGCGCACAAGAACCCGCAAGATCTAGAGGCCTCAAGGCTGATAAGCAATCCTGTAACTACAAGCCCGCAGGGGCTTCGGCCCAGGCAACAATCCAAAAAAAAGGTCTAAGCCGATATAACGCTATAGTGTTAATATACCTTATCAAGTCTCAGCAGGTCACGCTAAGTTGATTCTGTTTTATACAAGTTATTGATATGGAGCTCCTCGCCGAGTACTTCAAAGTGTTCTCAGAGCCCAACCGCCTGGCAGTTCTTGAGGCACTCAGGAGCGGGCCTCTCAATGTAACGGCCGTTGTTGAAAAAACTGACCTAAGCCAGGCCCTGGTTTCGAAACACCTGAAGCTGCTTACCATCGCTGGCGTGGTGCATCGCCGCCCAGAAGGATCCCTCGTGTACTACGAGGTGATGGACAAGGCTGTGTTCAAACTGATTAGCCAGGCGCAAAAATTGATCATGACCGCCCGCCGCCAACAGCTCGACGAGCTCTCCTCCATCATCTGATCGAGGAGCTTCCTGCTCTGGGCCCACGAAAGCACGACCAATTAGAACAAGTCCTTGCTGATGGCACGCATTATTTCCCGGGCTGCAACTCAGTCAGGTGGATGGCCTTACCCTCAATCTCTCAAGCTGCGAACTGGCGAGCAACTGTTTCAAGACAGCCCGCTGCAGCCAAGCCCAACTGAGTCCTGCCAACGGACAGGGCTGCTGCTTTCAAGAAGCCTGACTATTAGGAAGGGGCAGATCTTTCCGGGCTCAAAGCTGAGCAATCGTTTTGGCACGCAGCCGATTTCTCAGTAACCCACATCCAGCAAACAAGCTTCAGCGATGCCGTGATGCATCGCTGCTGCCTAAGAGGCGTGATTACTGCCAACAGCACATGGCATACAGCCCGGCTAGTCGAGGCAGATTTCCGTTCAGGACTCGATCAACTCACTGACCTAGGCAAAGCAGATTTCAACAACGCAGGCCTTAGTTATGCCCTTCTGCAGAGAGCCAATCTGCACCGAGCCAACCTGCTGCGCTGCTGCCTCTACAGCACATCTTTCTGCGAGGCCGATCTATGCGAAGCGGACCTACGTGGATGCGATCTGAGAAACAGCAAGCTAGAAGGCGCCCTGCTGGAGGGAGCCCGCCTAGAGGAAGCCCTGCTACCCGAGGGAGTTAAGCCTTAAAACTCAACACCCATCCATTGATGAGCTCATTGCAAGGCGCTGATGAGGATCTTGATCAGTGCGGCAAATTCAGATCTTTCTAAACCGCGCTACTGGAAGGATTAGGACTCAGCAGTAATACACCCTGCTAAACAGATAGAACATAAAGCGGCGGGCCCAAGCGGCATTGGCTAAGGACCCTCTTAACCCCCCATGGGTGCACCCTCCCCTGATCAAGACATTGCAGCGCTTAGGCGGAATTACCAAAGAGCAAGCCTGCGCAGTGTCGACCTAGATGCCGATCCAGTGGAGCAATTCCGTCGCTGGCTTCAGCAAGCCATCGAAGCTGATCTGCAAGAGTCCACCGCCATGGTGCTCAGCACCTTTGATGGCAAGCGCCCCAGCAGCCGCACAGTGCTACTCAAAGCCTTTGACAAACGCGGATTTGTGTTCTTCACCAATTACGGCAGCCGAAAAGCCCAAGAAATTTCTGCACACCCCAATGTGAGCCTGCTATTTCCCTGGTATGACCTTGAGCGGCAAGTCGCAATCATGGGCCCTGCTGAGCGCATCAGCAGAGCGGAATCTCAGGCTTATTTCAGCTCCAGGCCCTTCGGGAGTCGTCTTGGGGTCTGGGTATCGCAGCAAAGCCAAGTGATCAGCTCGCGCCAGATCCTGGAAATGAAATGGCAAGAAATGAATCGTCGTTTCGCCAATGGTGAAGTACCCCTACCTGAGTTCTGGGGTGGCTTTCGGGTGGCTCCGATTGAATTCGAATTCTGGCAAGGACGCGAGAACCGACTGAACGATCGATTTCGCTACCGGCCCCAAAAAGACAGCAACCATGACCAAACATGGTGCATCGAGCGCTTGTCCCCATGAATTGATTGATCAAGATGAGCTTGAGCAGCAATGGCTTTCTGTCAGCTTGGATGAATTGGATGTCCGTCGTCTTTGATCGGTATGGAGTCCACCACCCCCAGCCATCAATGCATGATGCGGATGGCTCCCTAGCTAATCGATCGCCCACGCCGCGGCGGCGTGGGAAGCAGCCGTTATGCCTGCAAGTTACGGGAATCCATTCGTCAAGCAGCCAATGATCCAGAGCGCAAGCCTGTCTTAATCAGTGGTGAACCAGGCTTAGAAGAAAGACAACATCGCCAGACTGGGCATTTCGGCTCTGCCGATCGACGCCTTCTTTTGATGAGCTTCGATGCCAGCAACATAGGAGGCCAAGGCGTTGAACTTTTTGGCAGAGAAGGCTCTCATGCACTGTCTCTGCTCGATTGCCTAGGAGATGGCAGCTCAGAACAACTTTTGCCGTCAGTAGCGATGTCAATCTGAACCTTGGTCAACGGCGCCAAAAAAGCAACAACACCAGACAAAGCACCCCAATCAAAGGTCCCGGCGGCAGATCCAGCAAAATCGCCAGCATTAATCCGCCACTGCTGAGCAGCACACCAGTGCCAGCAGAGCGCAGCATCAAGACGCGCAGACTCTCGCTGCGATCAAGATTCACCAGCACAGGAGCGCAAAGCAGGGCAATCACAAGCACAACACCAACGGAAGTGATTGCGCTGATCACGACCAAAGCGGTGATCAGAATCGTGATGAAACGGATCTGCATGACCGGTCGTCGCGCCGCGATCGCTCCCTCCTGATCCAAACCGAGAAACACAAGATCCTGATAACGACTGAGCAACAGCAGCAGCAAGGCAGCGGCAGCGATCAGCGTCCGGATCACATCGCTACCGTTGCCAGCAAGCATGTCTCCAAAAAGAAGGGCTTCCAGATCGATTCGCGCTTGCAGCAGGGGCACCAGCAGCACCCCCAGGGCAGTGAAACCCGCCAGCACGGTGTTCATTGCGCCCTCCTCCCGGCCTTTGAAGCGATGGTTGAGCTGTTCTGCCAGCAACGCACCCAGCAGACCGCTCAGCAAACCACCGATTAGGGGATCCAGCTCGAATGCCAGCGCAAGCACCAGCCCTGGCAAGACCGAATGGGCCATCAGATTGGCTAAAAGGATGCGTCGCTGAGTAATCAGCAGAGCACCAGTCGTCGGGCAGATCACCCCAACCATCAGAGCCAGGATCAGTGGCGTTAGCCACCAAACGCCAAAGTCATCCACAGCAGTGACTGCCCATCATGCAAGTCATGTCGGTGAGGTTCTGGCGAACTTCGTCGGGTGTGCCACAGGCAAGGACCGTACCGTCGAGCACCACCACTCGGTCATAACTGTCGAGGGCACTGCCCCAATCATGGCTACTCACGAGTAGGGTTTGTCCCGATTCTGCTTGCTGGCGCATCACTGTGAGTAGGTGTTCACGCGTCGGCGGGTCGATGGCGCTGCAAGGTTCATCGAGCAGCAAGATGCTGGTCTGCTGCATCAGTGCCCGTGCCAGAAGCACCCGCTGCTGCTGGCCTCCTGACAGGCGGTCCAGCCGTCGAGCACCGAGCCCATTCAGCCCAACCTGATTGAGTAGCTGCTGCGCAGAAAGCTGCTGCCCTCGATTGCGCGTACGCAGTCTTCCCAACTCCACCATCTGCGTCACCGTGATCGGAAACGACCAGTCGATCGACGCCCGTTGTGGCATCAAAGCAATACTGCCGTTGCTTTCAATCGTGCCCTGATTCGCTCTAAGGCAACCCTGAATTAAATGAAGCAGGGTGGACTTACCAGCACCATTAGGACCGACGAGGGCTGTAAGCGTCCCAGGGTGAAGGTCGAGATCAACGCTCTTAATGGCAGGGCAGTTGTCGTAGTCATAGGAGACCCCTCGCACGCTGAGGCTTGGCATCGCCGAGGCAAGGCCAACATCCAACTGATGAAGACCTTGGTCCTGTCTTGGAACTGAAACAAGAGCGCTCACAGAACCCCGCCTGGCCATAAAAATGGGAATCATTCTCATTTTACAACATTTTGGCTGCAGCTCGCCGTATCACACCTTCAGCAATAAACGCTCTACTTGTTCTAGCCACAGTCTCTGCTACTCCAGTTGCTGCACAGGCAAGTCAGCCAACCGTGGTCGCCATTGATGGTGTGCTCTGTGATCTCACTCGCACCCTTGTGGCCTCAGATGCCAAGGTGGTTTGCCTGATTCAACCGGGTAGCGATCCCCACAACTACCGGCTCAAACCAAGCGACAGACAGGCTCTGAGCAGTGCAAGTTTGGTGTTGCACAACGGCTACAACCTCACCCCGAGTGCAAACAAAATCAGCGGCTCAGCCAAGGTGGTTGCCGTAGCGGAGAAAGCAATACCCACTACGGACCACCCAAACCACGACAACGGCCATGCGGAGCATGGTGCTCATGACCACGACGGCTTAGACCCCCATGTCTGGCACGATCCCGCCAACTCGGCCGCGATGGTGACCGTTATTGCTGAGCGTCTCGCTCCTGTCCTGCCTGCAACGCAACAGTCTGCATTGACTGCTCGGGCCGCAGAAGCGATCAACGTCCTCAATCGCGTTGGTGATTGGGGAGGCAACCAGTTCGCCACGATTCCTGAGAATCAGCGCGTTCTCGTGAGTGAACACAAAGCTTATAGCTACCTCACGAATCGATATGGGCTACGACAAATCACCATGCTCGATTCCTTTACCACCGGAGGCGTTTTGCGCCCCTCTAGCCTTCGAACGATCACAGCTGAAGTGCAAGGCTCCGGCGCCCAAACCCTTTTTCCTGAATCTCTACCTGTCAGCAAGACCCTGCGCCGCATCAGCCGCAGCACTGGTCTGCCTGTGAATGGCACCCCTCTGTTCGCCGATGGCCTCGCTCCCGATCGCTCCACAGTTGGCACGGCAACGCTAAACATTTGCACTGTGGTCCAAGGCCAAGGAGGCCAGTGTGATCAGGCCGCTGCCGATGAACTGATGGCGCGTTGGTCCGCGATTCGTTGAACAATCAATTTCACCTTTGTTGAATCCCTTTCAATTCATTCCTACACAAACCAATGTCTCATCGTCTCTTCAATCGGCCCAAGTTTTTACTTCTAGCGCTCCTACTTGCTCCAGCAACGCTTGATTCCACCCTCTGCCGCCCCAGTGTTGCAGGTGGCAACCATGGCGGCGGTGGCGCAGAAGCTCTAGAGGCAGGTGAATTTCGTACATCACCCGTTATCACCATCGAAGGTCATGGAGGGTTCGAAACCAACCTCGAGGGCAGCCCTGAGCACTACGCCATCGATGGTTTGTTTGGCTTAGTGATGGAGTGGGGTCTTGGCAATAACGGTAGCTTCGCGATTGAAGCCGCCATTGGTCCAGCCCTGGTGTGGGGTGAAGCGGAACACTTTTACGGCAAGGTTCATGTCGATGAGCATGACGAAGAGACGGATAGCCATAGCGACGATGAGCATGACGACGACCATGACGACGACCATGACGACGACCATGACGATGACCATGCCGAGCATGATGAGCATGACGACGATGACCATGCCGAGCATGACGACGACGACCATGCCGAGCATGATGACGACGACGACGACGACGACGATCATGATGATGACGATGACCATGCTGGCCATGACGACCATGCTGGCCATGGGGCCCATGACACCGACTACAAACGCTCCGATGTCCGCGGTTTCCTACAGGCGCGCTATTCCCCTAACGATCGGCTGAGCCTCTCGGTTTCCTGGAATCCCTACTACGTCACCAAGGATCAAGGCGAAGACATTAAGGGTCTGAAGAATGAACTAGGCGCGAAATTGGTTTGGGCACTGGGTGATGGAGATGTCAATTTTGCTCTCGGCGATCGCCTCGAAGACCTGATCGATGGCGTTTATCTCTCTATCGAGCATCGGCAGGGATGGGAATCGGATGGCACATGGATGGGCAACTACACCGATCCCCGAGTTGGAGTCGGTTTCAATTTCGACCTGTTGAATATCAGCCTCAACGCTGGACCACGCTTCTACGTACCGGGCAGCTACTCCGGACTAGAACAGCGCACCGATTTCGCAGGCGAACTGGAAGTTGCATATCCAGTGGGCAACAACACTGTTCTGTTCGCCCACTGGCAGCCCACCTACAGTTCAGAAGGAGGCTCAGGCTGGGGTAAAGGCTGGCAGCACCATGTCGGCACCGGCGTCACATTCAGCTTCTAAGCAAACAGCGATAGATCACCCTGCGGACAACCAAAGTGCCTCCTTAATTCGTATTGGCAATACCTTGAGCCATTCAAGCGTGGTGGCATCCATCAGAGCCGCTCGACCTGCGTCCAATCCTGGCTTGGTGACAGTCATCAACAACTGTTCGCCCACAGGGTCAAACTGCAGCATTGAACGTGGCTTAAAAGTCCATGGTGCTAGTTGGCGGCGGCCCAGTACCAAGCCGTCGCCATCCAGCAGAACAAGCTCATGTTGCATGCGGCGATCCTGCCTGCGACCAAGAACCGCCCAAACACGTTCGCCCCTGTTATCACAGCTCAAGGCCAGCACTGACTCTTCGCCAAGCCAGAGCTGCTTAGGGGGCAATCCTGGAATCACCAACTCGATTGAACGGCGATAGTCCGGCCAATGGCGGATGAGCACTGCCCTTCCCGTGGCTTGGCAGAAATCTCCGAGATCCCTTGCCCCGGGGAGGAGTTGGGGGGTCTTGTAGTTTTCAATCAATGGACGCAGTGTCAGCCCGTTGAAGGTGGGCACAACTGCTCCACCACCGGCCGGCAGCAGCTGGATCGGACCGGAGGCTTTGATCTCAAGGGTTCTTCTCTGGCCATCCGCTTTGATCAGTTCAGTGCGTCCACTTCCTGGAGAGAATCCTCCTGTTTGCGCAAGCAGGTCACCGTTCAGGTTGCTGCTGAGATCAGCAAAAAGATATTGCCCTGGCACTAATGGCATCAATTTCCCTGCCTTTGGAGCAGCGAGCTGATCGCGATGAGCCGTGATATTGCGTGGCAACAAAGGCAGCAAAAAGAGTCGTTGCTTCCAGTCCTTATCCTTTTCGATCAAGGCGGCTCCCTTGCCATTGCCAAGGGGAACAACGCTTTTGATCTCATTCAACGTGGGGCTCAGGGGTATCCAACGCCCATCGCGTCTCTGCAGTTGCAGTTGGTCTCCGCCATCCACCGGGCGATTCACTAACAGCCAGGGTCTCGGATCCCACCACCAGTGTTGGGGGGGTAGAGCCTGGGCTCGATGATCCTGTCCAGCAACCGTCAGCTGAATTGAAGCCTTGATGCTCTGATTGGCATCAATCAACAAACGCAGAAGATTGTCCTCCCCCTGCCAACGGTGAGGGAGGTCCGGTTGTAGTTGACTATCTGCCGCCACGCTCCCCAGTTGCATCGGCCGACTGAAGCGAAGGTCCAGGGCAGCACTACCTGATTGGAGGGGCTGCGGTGTGCGTGACAGCAATCGGGGTGGACGGCTCAGCAGCAGTTGCTGTTGCGCCAGCACGAGAGCCGCGAAGCTTGTTAGCAGCAGCCACATCTTTTGCTTCATGGTTCCAGCGGTCGTTCCGGCCTTTGAATCGGGGTGATTGTCTCGGGAACCACAACGGCGACTCTCTGGCCCTGACGTGTCTCCACCTTCATATGCCCTTCAATCTTGAGCCACTGATTGACCTTGGGTTTAGCGTCCACTGGCCAGGACACCGGTAGCCCTGCAGGGGTGGCGTCCGCCAGACAGCAGCGCACCGTAAGGCGTGCGATCTGGGCTGGCTGATCGCCTCTCTTGAGCACAAATCCACTGATTTTGACAGGATTGCCATCCACCAGATCCGGGTCAGGCTGGCTGCGCAATAGCCTTACCCAGTCCGTAAGCGTGCGCTGTTGAGGCGGCAGCACGAAAGCCAGATCCGGCGGTTCAAGTAGGCCTTGCGGGCGCGAGGCTGCCAAGTCGCTGAAGGAAGGTTGCGGGGGCACGACTAACACAAGTACTGCCATCCCAGCACTGGCCAGCCAGGGCCATGAGACTGATTCTTTCCGCTTGCGGCTTTTCAGCCCCACCATCACACCCGCAATCAGCAGCGCCACTCCTGAAGCACTGACAAGTTTGTGGAAGCCACCAGCGAGAAGGAGATCGAGGCGACCTGAATGAACACTCCAGACCACCATCCATCCCCACAGCTGCAGAAGCAGGGCACGCATCATTGTTTTGTCCTGTTCAAAGTTGCCATAAATTGACCCACTGGCCGATTAGCAGCACGCCTAGACAGGCCACGATGGCTGTCATGCCAATTGCTTTTGGCCTGAGTAACACCGTGAACAGACCTGCAAGTTTCAGATCCACAACCGGACCCAGTAACAGGAACGCCAGCAGGGCTCCAGGTGTCACCTGGGCAGCGAATCCAAGGGCCAGAAAGGCATCCACGCTTGAGCACACCGAGACCACGATCGCCAGCAGCATTAACGCCACAATCGAGAGTGTCGGCGCGCTGCCTACCGCCAAGAGCCAACTACGTGGCAACCAGGTCTGCACAAGGGCGGCGATCACACAACCGAGCACGAGCAGAGCAAGCAAGTCAAGAAATTCCCGGCTGCTTTGTTCCAGCACCTCACTGAGTTGAGGTCGCTCAATTCTCGTTGGTTGTGGATCGGGTCGCGCGGCTCCGATCAACCCAGCGCCTCTTTCTAATAGACCGATACTGCTCAAGGGCTGGCTAAGACGCCGTTCTGCCAATAGGGACGATTCAATCAGCTGCGCTTCTGGGAGCTGCACCAAAAAAGCACTCAGTAACAGAGCAATTAGAAAGGCTCCGAGTGGTCTAGCAATCAGCAACCAAGACTGATCAGGGAAAGCGGCCCAGGTACTGGCGAGAACGATCGGATTCAGGACTGGCGCTGCAAACAAAAAGCCGAAGGCTGTGCCCAGAGGAGCACCGCTGGCCAGTAAGCGGCGGGCGACAGGCACATTGCCGCATTCACAAGCAGGTAGGGCAAAACCCATTAAGGCACCCGTGATCGGCGCTAGCAGTGGATGCCGGGGGAGACGTCCGATCCAGGCCCCCTGGGGTACAAGCCAGCGGGCCAGGCCAGCAATGGTGACACCCAGCAACAGGAAGGGAATCGCTTCAAGCAAAAGGCCCTGAAATATCGCCCAGGCTGTGGCGAGCCTATCCATCTAGCTCAACTGTGCATGTGGCTGATTCTGCAGCAATGGAAATCTTTTGCAGAATTTTTCATGATATTGGATGGGTCAGGTTGAAAACTTATGCCCAGCGATCGCTGCTAATCATGTAATGATATGAGCATCCAAAGCAACCTTAAAAACTACTTATAAGCTACAGGCAGCGGCTGACTCGCGTTGAGCATCAGGCGAAGCTAATTGCGCTTGTGAGTTCAAAAGCTTGGCGACTGTTCTTCTGCTTGATTCTCATACGAAGCCCTGCCAAAGCCAGTGCCAGAACTCCAATCAAGACGCTTCCAGATCCTATTGTCATGAAAAAAAAGAATTTCCCTGGCCTGAAAAACATTGTCTGCTCTGATTAATCAATGACAGTTTGAATAGTCACGCGCTTGTTTTCACCTCCAGCCCTTGAAGAATGCTGGCTTAATTAGCGATCGACGCAAGGCCACTGGAGTTGCTAACACTTGAGAACAAAGAGCTTACAAATCTTGCAGGGCTGGCTTAATTTTCAGTAAAAAAATAAAAATTAGCCATTGATTGTGAATCATCGCGATGAATAACACATCAGTGAGTCAATTGCTGAAACTGAATCACAAACCAAAGCTCTGACGAATGTCATTTCGAAATGAGGCAAAGAGTTTGTCAATCAAAGAATCTATATTCTCTTGAGATCAGCTCAAACATCTCCTTTTTTGCATGAAATTGAATTCGTGCAATGGTCTTGCTCGTTGATTGTCTAGAATCATTTATGCAAAAAATTTGTCAAAAGCAATCCTCTTGCCAGCTCCTCTGAGCTAAAAGAGCAAGTGAACGAGCTCATCCATGCCTGTCGATCAACGTCAGCCCACACTGCGGCAGAACCAACTTTTGAAAGAACTACGTGGCTGTTGCGATGAAATGAGCGGTCAGCAGCTTTATCGCGCCTTGCAAGACAGCCCCTATGCCATGGGACTTGCGACCGTATACAGAAACTTGCGCCAGCTTCAACAACTAGGACTGGTGAGATGCCGACACCTACCTACAGGTGAAGCCCTCTATGCGCCAGTGGAAAGGGACCTTCATCACCTCACATGCGTGGACTGCGGCAAAACGCTGCCGATCGAGCATTGCCCTTTGCACAACCTCAACATCCCGCAAGAACAAAGTCATAATTTTCAGCTGATCTTTCACACACTTGAGTTCTTTGGTCACTGTGAGAGCTGCCAAAAGGATCAAAGCCTGACCTGAAATCTCACTGAAGAAACGCTTATGTGGCGGCCCAACCTCCTGCAAAGCTCATACGTCAAAGCAATAAAAATGATCAACAAGAAAAGCTATCACCAGCAAATCAAATCACAGTTGAACAATTTAGTCATGCCGAGATTCACATAGCATGTTAAATAAGCCGGAGCACTTACTACAAATAACTACCGTTCTTTTTCTATAAAACGAAAACCTCCACCACAAGCAGATGCTTCAGCTCCCTCAGGCACACTAATCAAGAAACCGCCACCACTCAAATCTCCATAATAATTGAGGGTGAGACCCGAAAGTAAATGGAACTGGCCCACCGGTGCAAAAAGAGTGATGCCATCGGCTCGAGCGAGAGGCACACCACCACATTCACCAGGCTGGAGTCGTATGTAAAGCCAACCCTCATCAAAGGTGGCCTTAATCAAATCAAGGTGCATCAATCCTGGCTTGCCAGCCAAAGCAGCCTGTCGAACCAGCTCAGCTGCGGCGGTTGGCGTAATGCCTAGGCGCGGACCATTTTCCATCTCAAAGAATTAACCATGCATCACTATTGCATCCCTAGCGAAATTTTTCATTCTCAAGAAATCAAGCTCTGCCGCGGACCCTTTCAGGCCTAGGACTTGGGAATCCTGCCTTGATCATGCGGGTCAGCCTTCATGGGTCTGAAGGGAGTTGTGATCAGAAGCTCGCCTCATGCTGAATTGATGAGGATCATGATGAAGTCCTGCCTGAATCGGGAGAGCAGGCAGAGAGCTCTAAACAGTGTAAGCAGATTGATTTGAGAGAATGGCTGAACTGGGGCAATATTTATATTGCTACTCAATTGAAACATAGGCGGCCTGCCAACAACTCCTCTCGACCTGGCTCAGGAAAGATTGGAGCATTACTTTGTTGCCCTAATCACGACTCATCATCAAGCAATATGCTTTGTAAAGACCGTAAGCCGATTAGCACATTAAAAGCATGCTCAATTACAGATTTCCGTGCGCGAAGGCTTCACTCATAGCCTCACAAGTGAAATGCAAAACATTCATAATTAAAGATGCAATAAAACATTCTTCAGGTGCATCTCTTGACACAAACCAAGGTGCAGAATTCAGCTTATTGGCCTGCCAATACCATCAGTTAGCAATCGCATTTAAGGCTCATTGAATTGAGTGAACAGCTTTTTATGAGTTTTAGGCAAACCAAAAATTCATTGAGGCCAATGAATGGGCGATGCTGGGTTCGAACCAGCGACATCCTGCTTGTAAGGCAGGCGCTCTACCGCTGAGCTAATCGCCCCTAGAGACAATTGTGCCTCAAGAGGTCAGGGTGGACTTGATCACCATAGAAGAGACATGGCCTCAGGCGAAGACCACGACAAAGCCACCTGCTTCTGGAGCCTTCCATTTGGCTTCGCTCTGAGCTTTGTGATGGGTTTGCCTAGTGGTCTGATGGGTGGGCTCGCCTTTGTAGTCGGCGGACTGTGGCTTTCGCCAGACCTCGACACTGACTCAAAACCATTGAAGCGCTGGGGGGTCTTGCAAGGACTTTGGTGGCCCTACCGCAAACTGATTCCCCATCGCTCCCTCTTCTCCCACGGCCCACTGATCGGTACCGGTCTAAGGCTCGCCTACCTGATGAGTTGGACTGGCCTACTAATGATGCTCTTGCAGCCGCTGGGTTGTCCTGCACCGCTCAGCCTTGCCAAAGCATTGAATGAGCAGCTGCGGCTTAATCCCCAACCAATCCTGTCACTGCTGCTCGGGCTGGAAGCCAGCGTTTGGCTACACCTCATTCTCGATGGCGATCCCCTCCCCGCCGAATGGCATCGCTGGCGTCATCGATGAGAAGGTAGGCCAATACAAACCAATGGCCATGGACGCCGAACAGCATCTGGCTCCCACAGAAGCCATCGCGGAGCTGGTCAACATCGTGGCCCAGCTCAGGGATCCAAAGGGAGGTTGCCCATGGGATCTGGAGCAGACCCACACCTCCTTGATTCCATGCATGTTGGAAGAAGCCCACGAAGTGGCCGACGCCATCCGCAACGACGATGACAACCACCTCAGCGAAGAACTAGGGGACCTTCTGCTGCAGGTCGTTCTACATGCTCAGATCGCTAACGAAGAAGGACGCTTCAATCTTGAAGACATCGCCCGAGGCATCAGCGCAAAGCTGATTCGCCGTCACCCGCATGTGTTCGCAGAGGCAGTCGCAATCGACAGCGAAGCAGTTCGGCAAAGTTGGGAATCGATCAAAGCGAGCGAGCAACCCAGCTCAGCCTCTAAAAGTCCGCTAAGCGATCGTCTACGTAGCAAGGTCAGAGGTCAGCCAGCTCTGGCTGGAGCGATGGCCATCTCCAAAAAGGTCGCGAACGTTGGCTTCGAGTGGAACACCATCGATGGAGTATGGGGAAAAGTGCAAGAAGAGTTCGAGGAACTCAAAGAGGCGGTAGAGCATGAAGACCAAGCCCATGCACAAACAGAACTTGGTGATGTGCTCTTCACTCTTGTGAATGTTGCTCGCTGGTGCGGCCTAAACCCAGAAGAAGGCCTTGCAGGTACAAACCAACGCTTTCTTGATCGCTTTTCTCGCGTTGAAGCAGCACTCGAGGGCCAGCTAAGCGGCCAATCACTGACGGAACTAGAACAACTTTGGCAAGAAGCCAAAGCAGCAATTCGAGAAGAGGCTGACGACAAAAAGATATCGAATTAACACACATTGAAGGCTTATGAGAACAAGTTCTATAGCCTAAATGTACAACCTCAAACTCAAGCCATCTACTTCAGGCAAAGCCAGAGATGATTTATCCAATGTTCGCTGTATCAATTACCGATTTTCCCCTAACGATTACAGCCGTATTAATTGCAATCGCATTTTGGACAGGCGAGAGGGCATTCCGAAATCGTGATAATCAAAAAAAAGAAGAATGATCACCTCCTTAGTAATTTAACCCTTTGACGCCAATTATTCATTGAATGGATCATTGGGAGTGTTTGGCTTTGAAAGCATCCAAAAAGCGATTCGACCTCAAAACCCAGTCATTAGCTTAGGAGAAGATTCTAAGTTTGTCTTACGAAGTTTCCATAAGCAGAAGCATGAACAATCTCAAACTTCAAAAAAGAAGGGTTAGCGCCAATGCCATGGCCAGTTACATCTGGCCTAACCAAATCTTGACCTGCCAGAATCATGTGGTTTAATCATTAACATGCGCCATGCCACTAAGCCCACTTCAATAGAGTCACACTCTTAAAAAAATACTTCCAAGATCTGCGACTAAAGTCAATGGACGATCTAAGAGTTAATTCGCAATTAGTCATCCCATCAGCTGAATTACAATGGCGATTCTCCAAAGCTTCAGGTCCTGGTGGGCAAAACGTCAATAAGACCAATAGTCGAGTTGAACTGATCTTTGATCTCAACGCAACCTCTGCACTGGGACCTTTTCGAAAAAAATGCTTATTAAATCAACTTCAACATCGCTTGGTTGCTGGTTGTGTACGTGTGGTTGCAGCGGAAGAACGTTCGCAATATCAAAACCGTCAGTTAGCCCTTTCGAGACTGGCTTATTTTTTACGAATGGGCTTAGAAGCAGTTCCCAAGACACGCAAACCAACCAAACCCAGTCAAGGAGCAAAGAAACGTCGTCTTCAAGCCAAGAAACTGCGCGGCGAATTAAAACGTACCCGACAATCCAAACCTTCACTCGATGCCTAATTAGCATTTAGTCATCATACCTTGCATTAATTATTCATGCAAAGATGCACTTCTAAGTAGAAAACAACATCCTTCGGACAGAACAACCCAAAAGGGCTAAAAACATTGAATTAGGTCTATTCCTCTGCTCACCTGCCCTCCAAGCCCAGAAGCCCTTGAGCACCGCCACTGCAGCTCAGCAGCGAGAATCAACAAGCGATTCGTGATCAGAAGGTCTTACTCCATGGACCCACGCTGGCATCCAAGCCCAACGGGGACTTAGCTGGAAGAGAGTTTGAGGCCTCCTTGCCATGGACAGCCCTTCAATAACAGCAAGCGGCTGGATCGATGAACACCACCAGGGTGTTCGCTATGGCCTTCAAGGCCGTGTATTGGTTGATGAAAAAAGCCCATACCAGCGAATCACGGTGATCGACAGCAGCCGCTACGGGAAAGGGCTGTTGCTCGACGGCTGCTGGATGACCGCAGAACACCAAGAACGCCACTATCACGAATCCTTGGTTCACCCAGCTCTGTGTAGCGCTGCCCAACTTGAAAAGGTGTTGGTGATTGGGGGTGGCGATGGCGGCACAGCAAGGGAGTGCCTGCGCTACCAAGGTGTCAAACACCTCGACATGGTGGAAATTGATGGCCGCGTCGTGGAACTGAGCCAAAAGCATCTGCCCAGCCTTGGAGGCCATGCTTGGAGCGATCCCCGCTTAGAGCTCAACCTGGCAGACGGCATTGCCTGGGTCGCCAATGCAGCTGACTGCTCCTACGACGTGATCCTTGTGGACGGCTCAGATCCTGCGGGGCCCGCAGAAGGTCTCTTCAATCAAACCTTCTTTGAGCATTGCCGACGCATCCTGCGGCCCGGAGGAGTTTTTGCTACTCAAAGCGAGTCACCAGAAGCATTCCGTCAGGTTCACATCGACACTGTGCGTCTGATCCGTCAAATTTTCGGCCATGCCGACCCCCTTTACGGCTGGGTGCCGATGTATCCAAGCGGCTGGTGGAGCTGGACCTTCGCCGCCGTCGATGGTCCTCGTTATCGCAACCCACTCCCAGCAAGAGCGGCCGCCATCGCCTCAGGCTGTGAAATCTGGAGCCCACGCTGGCAACAGGGTGCCTTTGAAGCCATCCCAGCTTTTATTGAAAGGGAGCTGACTTGATGCCCCAAAACACAACAACCACTGCAACAAGATTCGACAGCGAAGGTGCCATCTTCATGGCTGCCAGACGCGACCCTACCGGATGCAACGTCGGACTTTTTGGCGTGCCTTACGACGGCACCTCTTCATTCCGCCCAGGCAGCCGCTTCGGTCCGGCAGCCATCCGCGACGTCAGCAATGGCCTAGAGAGCTACTGCCCGCAGCTTGATCTAGATCTAGAAGATCTTGCCTTCACTGACCTTGGCGCCCTTGAGATTCCCTGTGGCGACCCTAAGCCCGTTGTAGAAGCAGTCAAAAAAGCCACCCAAAACGTGCTGCAAATGGGTCTCAGGCCGCTGATGCTAGGCGGCGAGCACTCGATCAGCTCCGGAGCAGTGGCTGCAATCACTGAATCTCATTCAGATCTCGTGCTGTTGCAACTGGATGCCCATGCAGACCTCCGCCAAGAATATCTAGGTGCGCGACACAGCCATGCCTGTGCCATGCGCCGTTGCCTCGAGGTACTGCCCAGCGCTCAGCTGCTGCAGTTAGCAATCCGCAGTGGCACACGCGCAGAGTTTCAGGAACTACACGATCAGCAACGGCTGGTGAACCACAACCCCGGCCAAGCAGCGACTGAGTTAGCTAAAGCCCTTGCACCCCATCAATGCAAACCTCTCTATCTCACCGTGGATTTGGATTGGTTCGACCCATCCGTACTGCCGGGGACGGGGACACCTGAACCAGGCGGCTTTCTATGGCGCGATTTTGCCGCCGTCGTGGATGTACTACGACAACATCAGCTTGTCGGCGCAGACGTGGTGGAACTCGCCCCCCAACTTGATCCTTCAGGAATGAGTAGTGTGCTCGGCGCCAAGGTGACCCGCAGCCTGCTCATGCTGCTCAGCCTGTGTGCAACATCTGAGCAAAATTGAGCAGCATCACTCCATTGCTTCAGCAGAATTTCGAGCAGGATCTTCGAACACTCAAAGCAGCTCGGAAAACATCCAGGTCTGAAAACAGCTCCTTTGTATCCCCTGATTAAAGATCCTCACTAAGACAACCAACCAAAGTACGACCAAGCTCAAGCTGCCGATCCATCTGAATTTCAGTCGCTTTCTCCTTCAACAATGGCAGTGATGGGGCTTGTTCTCTCCAGTGATGACACAGAGCAACGTGCGCCAACTCAGGATGCACGCTGATTTGCCTAAGACGACACCAACCCGCAGCCGCCAACTGACTGGTACCACAGTGTTCACAGGTTTTGCAGCTGGCTCTCGTGGACATTTTTCAATCCCCGAATGACGCTCAGGGTAAGGACTGTTGACGGATTGGACGACTGAAATCGTCAAATCTGCGACTTTCCTTCCGCTTCTGCAAACCAGATAGCACCCTCCATAGGATTTCGGCACTGCAACGTCCACCCCGTGAATCTGCAACACACACCCCTCCATAACCTCTGCCGAGATGCAGGAGGCCGGATGGTGCCATTTGCCGGCTGGGACATGCCAGTGCAGTTCTCTGGCCTACTCCAAGAACATCAGGCAGTGCGTCAGCAGGTGGGAATGTTCGATATCTCTCATATGGGAGTGCTGCGTCTCGAAGGAACCAACCCCAAAGACACCTTGCAGGCACTAGTGCCAACCGACCTCAATCGCATCGGTCCAGGTGAGGCTTGCTACACGGTGCTGCTCAACGAAACAGGCGGAATTCTCGATGACCTAGTTGTTTACGACCTTGGCACCAATAAGCAAGACAGCCAAAGCCTGCTGATTGTGATTAATGCAGCCTGCAGCGAAACCGACACCATCTGGTTAAAGCAACATTTGCAGCCCGCAGGCATCGCACTCTCGGATGCCAAGAACAATGGCGTCTTACTGGCACTACAAGGACCCCAAGCGACCAAGGTGTTGGAACGCTTAAGTGGCGAATCACTAGCGAGCCTTCCCCGCTTCGGCCATCGCCAAGTCCAGTTTTACGGCCTGGGAGCGGAAGATCCCTCTTCAGTCTTCGTTGCACGAACTGGCTACACCGGCGAAAACGGCTTTGAACTGCTCCTTGAGGCAGAAGCCGGCAGAGCCCTCTGGCTCCAATTGCTCGCCGAAGGAGTCATCCCATGCGGACTCGGTTCCCGTGACACCTTGCGTCTAGAGGCAGCAATGCACCTCTATGGACAGGACATGGACATCAATACAACACCCTTCGAGGCTGGTCTCGGCTGGTTGGTACACCTGGAAATGCCTGCTCCATTCATGGGTCGAACGGCTCTAGAGCAACAAGCAGAGCAAGGCCCCATTCGCCGCTTGGTCGGCCTCAAGCTGTCTGGACGAGCCATAGCCCGTCATGGATACCCACTGCTTCACAACAACAACAAAGTGGGAGAAATCACAAGCGGCACCTGGTCGCCCAGTCTGGGAGAAGCGATAGCCCTGGGATATCTACCCACAGCTCTAGCCCGCATCGGCAACGAAGTGGAGGTAGAGATCCGCGGCAAGCACCACCCGGCAACGGTGGTGAAGCGCCCCTTTTATCGCCGTCCTTCCCTTAGCTGAAGGCCACAGCTGAAAGCCATCGCCAAAACCGGTCGCTCTAATAAGCGGCAACAAGCCCCTGTGGGAAACTCGCTTTTCATCCTGAAGCCTTCCCCATGCGCAGCAACAGTTGCGGCGAACTGCGCAGTAAGCACATCGCCTCCAACGTGCAACTGTGTGGCTGGGTTGATCGCTGTCGCGACCATGGCGGAGTGATCTTCATCGATCTGCGAGACCGCAGTGGAACCATACAAATCACCGTGGATCCCGATCAAGGTGCTGAGCTATTCGCCAGCGCGGAGAGCCTGCGTAATGAAACCGTCCTGCAGATCACTGGTCTGGTCAGACCCAGGCCGGCCGATGCAATCAACAGCAAACTCAGCACCGGCGAGATTGAGGTACTGGCCAATGGTCTCGAGGTACTCAATCCCGTCACAGGCAACCTGCCCTTTACGGTCTCGATCCACGACGAAGAACCCGTCAAAGAAGAACTACGTCTGCGTCACCGCCACCTGGATCTGCGCCGGGAGCGAATGAGCCGCAATCTCCAGCTACGCCACACAACCATTAAAACGGCTCGTCGTTTTTTGGAAGACGAGGGATTCATCGAAGTGGAAACACCTGTTCTCACACGCTCCACTCCCGAAGGAGCCCGCGACTACCTAGTGCCTTCAAGGGTATGCAGCGGTGAATGGTTTGCTCTGCCTCAATCCCCCCAGCTGTTCAAACAATTACTCATGGTGGGCGGCTTAGAGCGCTACTACCAAGTAGCTCGCTGCTTTCGCGACGAAGACCTACGCGCCGACAGGCAGCCTGAATTCACCCAGCTGGACATCGAGATGAGCTTCATGGATCAAGAGCAAATACTCGATCTCAATGAACGACTGATCGCCACCATCTGGAAAGCAGTGAAGGGCATCGACCTACCACTTCCCTTCCCAAGATTGACCTGGCATGAGGCCATGGACCGATACGGCACCGACCGACCCGATACCCGCTACGGAATGGAGCTCAATGATGTCAGCGACATCCTCAAAGACATGGGCTTCAAAGTCTTCTCCGGGGCCATAGCCGCTGGAGGCTCCGTCAAGTGCATCACTGTGCCAAACGGGAACGACCTGATCAGCAACGTGCGCATCAAACCCGGCGGAGACATTTTCAACGAAGCCCAAAAAGCTGGGGCCGGTGGCCTGGCTTTCATCCGTGTACGCGATTCCGATGAGATCGACAGCATCGGTGCGATCAAAGACAACCTCAACAGCAAACAAAAGACAGCCCTGCTGAAACAGACTGGAGCCAAAGCGGGCGACCTGATTTTGTTCGGAGCCGGCAAGACGGCCACCGTCAACAGCGCCCTTGACCGGGTGCGGCAATTCCTGGGCCGCGAGCTGGGCCTGATCCCCACAGACCAAGACAACAAGCTATGGCAGTTCCTCTGGGTCGTGGACTTCCCGATGTTCGAGTTGAACGCAGAAGAAAACCGCCTTGAGGCTCTCCATCACCCCTTCTGTGCACCAAATAAAGACGATCTAGGCAACGATCCCCACACCTGGATGGAGCGCCTACCTCAAGCCCGTGCTCAGGCCTATGACCTTGTCTTGAATGGGCTGGAGCTTGGGGGCGGATCACTGCGCATCCACAATGCCGAACTCCAACGACAAGTGCTGCAAACAATCGGTCTGCCCCTAGAAGAAGCAAATCAACAATTCGGCTTCCTCATCGATGCCCTTGAGATGGGAGCCCCACCTCATGGCGGCTTGGCATTCGGGATGGATCGGATCGTCATGCTGCTCACAGGAGAAGACTCGATCCGCGACACGATTGCCTTCCCAAAAACCCAACAAGCTCGCTGCCTGATGACCCAAGCCCCCGCAGGTGTCTCCAACCATCAATTAGAGGAACTGCATGTAGAAAGTACCTGGGTCGATCCCGAATAGATTCAGCGGATTCCAGACAACAAGGGGCGTCTTCATTAACCCTGAAGGCATATCTTCGCGGGCAACCCTTGAAGAGCAGCCCCCAGCAAACCAAGACTTCCCGAGTCCGCAGAAGCGGCAGCACTGATCCTGTGCGTCTCTACTTACAGGACATTGGACGCATAGAGCTACTGACCCATGAAGAGGAAGTGACCCTGGCGCGACTTGTGCAGCGCAGGGAAGCCCTACTCAAACAGGAAAGGAAACTGGCCTCCAACCAAGAAGCGATCAAAGAATTACAAAGACTGGAGGAGCTGCAGCAACGAGAAGCGAACCATTCCTGCCACTGGCCCACCAAACAGGAATGGGCTATGGCTGCTGGGCTCACCCTGGCCGAGCTGCAAGAGAAAATCGAGACTGGTTACAAAACCTGGGGAGCCCTGACTGGTCTTGACCCCTTGGAACTCAAGCGAAGTTTGCGAACTGGTCGGCGTGCCAAAGATCAGATGATCCAGGCCAATCTTCGACTTGTGGTGGCTGTAGCCAAGAAATATCAACAACGGGGCATAGAGCTGCTGGATCTGGTGCAAGAAGGCACCCTGGGTTTAGAACGCGCAGTAGAGAAGTTCGACCCCACCAGAGGTTTCCGCTTCAGCACCTACGCCTACTGGTGGATCCGTCAGGGCATCACAAGGGCCATTGCGACGCAAAGTCGGACGATCCGACTACCGATGCACATCACCGAAAAACTAAACCGCATCAAACGGGTTCAACAGGAGATTGCTAGCAACCAAGGACGATTAGCTTCGATTGCCGATCTTGCCAAGGCACTTGGCCTTAGTGAAGAAACAGTGCGCCTAACCCTAATGAGGGTCCCCCGTTCGATCTCCCTGGACACTCGAATAGGCCAAGAACAAGACAGCCAACTAGGCGATCTGCTGGAAGACAGCAACGCGACCCCAGAGGAGAAACTCACCCGCGATCAATTGCACAACGACCTTGAAATCTTGCTGGATGAACTAAGCAACCGCGAAGCGACAGTGATCAGACGACGTTTTGGACTGGAAGACGACACTCCTCAAACCCTGACGCAAATTGGCGAGGCAATGCATCTATCGCGAGAACGAGTTCGTCAGATCGAAACCCATGCCCTCTTGAAATTGCGTCAACCACAACGTCGCTGCAAGGTACGGGACTACATTCAAAATCTCGATTCCTGATTAGCACTTCACAAACGCACTGAACTTCAATGCCTCAGACCTCCTTCATTGAAATCGGCATCCCAGCGGACAAACGACAGGCAATCTCTGACGGCCTTGGAAGGGTTCTCGCCGATACCTATGTGCTCTACGGCAAAACCCACGGATTCCACTGGAACGTAACCGGCCCGATGTTCAACACGCTCCACCTGATGTTTATGGATCAATACACCGAGCTCTGGAATGCCCTCGATGTGATCGCCGAACGCATTCGTGCCCTTGGTTTTCTGGCACCCTTCGGTGGCAATACCCTCGGACAGCTCGCTTCGATCAAGGAAGCCGAGCAACATCCCGCCGCCCTCGACATGGTACGCGAGCTGGTTGATGGTCATGAAGAGGTGGCACGCACCGCTCGGGAAATATTCAAGCTGGCTGAAGCCGCCAATGACCAGCCCACCGCCGATCTATTAACCCAGCGGCTTCAGATTCACGAAAAAACCGCCTGGATGCTGCGCAGCTTGCTGGAAGCATGAGAAAGCCGAGGTAACTTAAAGAATCACCCTGAAATTCATGGCCAAGTTCGTCTTTGTTACCGGTGGAGTCGTATCAAGTATCGGCAAGGGAATTGTGGCAGCGAGCCTTGGTCGCCTACTCAAGTCACGTGGCTACAGCGTCTCGATCCTGAAGCTGGATCCCTACCTCAATGTGGACCCAGGCACCATGAGTCCATTTCAACATGGTGAAGTGTTCGTCACCGAAGACGGCGCCGAAACCGACTTGGATCTTGGGCACTACGAGCGCTTTACTGACACAGCCATGTCACGCCTCAATAGCGTAACCACTGGCTCGATCTATCAAGCAGTCATCAATAAGGAACGGCGCGGCGACTACAACGGCGGCACTGTGCAAGTGATCCCCCACATCACTGGCGAGATTCGCGAACGCATCCACCGAGTAGCAGCCAATAGTGGAGCAGATGTCGTGATCACAGAAATCGGCGGCACTGTCGGAGACATCGAATCTCTGCCCTTCCTCGAAGCAATCCGTGAATTCCGTGGTGACGTAGGACGCAACGACCTCGCCTACATCCATGTGACCCTACTGCCGTTCATCGGCACATCCGGTGAACTCAAAACCAAGCCCACACAGCACTCCGTTAAGGAGCTGCGCGCAATCGGCATACAACCAGATGTACTGGTTTGCCGCAGCGACCGCCCAATCAATGAAGAACTAAAGCGCAAGATCGGGGGCTTCTGCGGGGTACCAAACCGGGCTGTCATCCCTGCCCTTGATGCCGACAGCATTTATGCCGTCCCCATCTCATTAGAGGAAGAGGGCCTCTGTCTAGAAATGCTGGATGTACTCAACCTGACTGACCATGACAGTGACATGAAAAACTGGATTCAGCTTGTCCATAAGCTGCGCAACCCTGGTCCCGCTGTGAAGGTGGCCCTAGTCGGAAAATATGTGCAACTCAACGACGCCTACCTTTCAGTAGTGGAGGCCCTGCGCCATGCCTGCCTAACCCAAGATGCCTCCCTCGAGCTGTCTTGGATCTGCGCAGAACAGATCGAAACGCATGGTCCTGAAAACCTACTCAAAGGAATGGATGCTGTTGTAGTACCAGGAGGCTTCGGCAACCGTGGCGTCGATGGCAAAATTGCAGCCATTCGCTGGGCGAGAGAACAACGAGTGCCATTCCTAGGGCTTTGTCTAGGCATGCAATGCGCTGTGATCGAGTGGGCACGCAACCAGGCAGGACTCACTGGAGCCAGCAGTGCCGAGCTGGAACCCGACACCAGCCATCCTGTTATCCACCTCCTGCCAGAGCAACAAGACGTAGTCGATCTAGGCGGCACAATGAGGCTTGGGGTCTATCCATGCCGCATAGCACCAGACACGTTGGCACAGAAGCTTTATGGCGAAGAAGTCGTCTACGAACGCCACCGCCATCGCTATGAATTCAACAACTCCTACCGCAACCTATTTATTGAATCCGGCTACACCATCAGCGGTAGCTCACCCGATGGGCGACTCGTGGAGCTGATCGAGCTGAAAGGTCATCCCTTCTTCACAGCCTGCCAATACCACCCAGAATTTCTCTCCCGACCCGGAAAACCCCATCCCCTCTTCCGAGGATTAATCGAGGCAGCTCAACTACGGCTACCAGCCTCACCTGACGAAGCCCTACGCCGACAAAGCCAGACCAACATCTCCGTGCAGGAGCAACCCAGCCGGATTGGATGACCGGCAATCTGCCGGTAGTAGAAACCTTCCATTCCATTCAAGGGGAAGGAGCCCATGTCGGTCGCAGCGCCTTCTTCATCAGGCTCGCCGGCTGTGATGTCGGCTGTTCATGGTGCGACACCAAGCACTCTTGGAACTCGAGGAACCATCCGGAAATCACGCTTGAACAACTAGCAGTGGAAACAGCAACAGCAGCAAAAGATGGTGCGGCCTTTGTGGTGTTGACCGGGGGTGAGCCATTGCAACACAACATCGCTCCCCTATGTGAAGCCCTACACAGGGCCACAGAAACAAACCCCGACGGGCCATTAGCAATCCATCTTGAAACCAGCGGAGTCAATCAGCTCAGCGGTGTTCCCACATGGATCACCCTCTCGCCAAAGCGCCATGCGCCACCTCGCACAGACTTATTAGCAGCTTGTCATGAGCTTAAAGTTGTAGTTCATGAAACAGACGATCTGAACTTCGCCGAAGTCATGGCCAAAGCTGCCTTAGAAGCGAGAAAGAACGACAACGCCTCACAATCACGCCTCAGCAACACATCAAAGGAACCACTACTCTTCCTTCAACCTGGCTGGGCAACAACAACAGGTCAACAACTAGCTTTCGAGCACGTACAAAGTCATCCCTACTGGAGGCTCAGCATGCAAACCCACAAGTGGCTTGGTATACGTTGAAGCTCAAAGCTTGGTTGCCTCCCGCCGAGTGATCTCAGCCCTCCACAACCACCAACGCACCTCTAAGCCACCAGGTACATCAACTACGATCGGGAAGGAGGCGTTATAGGGCACCAAATAGGGCTTACTGCCAAGACCAAGAAAGCTCTCACGCATCGGCTCATCAGGAGGACAAACCATGCGGGTGGACATCACCTTGACTGCACCTGCAACGCTATAGAGCATCCGCTGCTCAGCTCCTTGAAGCCGCTCCATCCTCAGCCCTTGACCAGCCAAGTGATTCTGATTGCAGTCCAATTGGCTCGTTCGACCCACAATCAACTGGACCCGCCAATCCACAGCATTAGTGGACAGGACAGGATCAGGACTTTTTGCTAGCAACCCTGGGAGCTGAATCACCCAGCGTTGCTGTCCAGCAATCGGCTGCGGATAATCATTCAAATCCAGCCGTGGTATTGCCCGCAGGGGTTCCAGCACTGTCGTCGCCAACAAAACAACCAGCCCGAAAAAGATTCTGTTCTGAATTGATGCCTGCATAGCAACAAGCGCAAGAGAATGGCCAGCATGATCCACTCAACAACCATTGCCCTGCTCTCTGGAGGTCTTGATTCCGCCACTGCAGCTGCCTTGGCAGTGGAAGCAGGTCAAACCGTGATTGGACTCTCCTTTGATTACGGGCAACGACATCGCAAAGAACTGCAAGCCGCTGACGCGCTAGCGGCCCACATGGGTCTAACGGAACACCATGTAATCAGTGTCAACCTGGGAAGTTGGGGAGGCTCCTCCCTCACCGATCTAACGCAAACAGTTCCCAGTGAAGGAGTCGTTGACGGAGTGATCCCCAACACTTACGTACCTGGACGCAACACGGTCTTCATTGCCATTGGCCTCAGTCTTGCGGAGGCTCGCAATGCCAATCAGCTGGTGTTAGGGGTCAATGCAATGGACTACTCCGGCTACCCAGACTGCAGACCTGACTATCTCAAGGCCTATCAGGCCTTGGCGGATCTGGCCAATAAAGCTGGCCGTGAGGGACATGGGATCAAACTCTGGGCTCCACTCATGCATTGGAACAAGAAACGGATTGTGCAAGAAGCACTTCGACTAAAAGTTCCGATCGATAAAACCTGGAGCTGCTACAGCGGAGGCGAGCATGCCTGCGGTATATGCGACAGCTGCCGCATCCGCGATGCAGCTTTGAGCGAGGCTGGCAGATCAGATCTCTGCAGCAAGCCGACACCATGACTTCTCTGGAGCGGCGACTTTGCCGCTGGCAAGAACCAGCGAAGTTGGCAAAACAACTCACCAAAACTTGGGGAGAAGCTGGGCTTGTGTGGCTGGATGGAGACGGCAGTGGCCTGGGTCGTTGGGCGACTCTGGCAGTCGATCCCATTAATCAGATTTGTTGCCGAGGCATACCTGGCGAAAAAGGCGCCAGTAACCCTTTTGAAGCACTGCGTGATCTAGAGCCAGGCCATTGGACAGGCTGGCTTAGCTATGAGGCAGCAGCCTGGATAGAACCCAAAAATCCCTGGAAAGCAGATTCCATGGCGACTCTGTGGATGGCGCGTCACGATCCCATCCTGCGATTCGACCTTCAGAAACGCCAACTCTGGATCGAAGGATGTCATCCCAAACGACTGCAAGAACTGGCTAACTGGCTAGAAGCCAACCCATCTGAGAATGCATCTGAAAACAGCAAAGATGAGTCGTTACTTACAACAACAGACCTCAACATTCCCGTCAATGCATGGCAATGGCTCACCACTAGAGCTGACTATGCACGTGATGTGGAACAGATCAGACATTGGATTGCCAGCGGCGATATTTTCCAGGCCAATCTCAGCGCTTGCTGTACCACCACGATCCCTTCAGGAAGCTTCGCCGTTGATCTTTTCCTAAAACTTCGCCACCACAACCCAGCTCCCTTTGCCGGCCTAATGATAGCTGCAGGCCTTGCAAACGGTGAAGCCGTGATCTCCGCCTCTCCAGAGCGTTTCCTAAAAGCACTCCCCACAGGAGAAGTTGAAACGCGACCAATCAAAGGAACCCGACCTCGCCACCACAACCAAAGCCAAGACGCTGATCTGGCAGCTGATCTTGTTTGCAGCAGCAAAGACCGAGCTGAAAACGTGATGATCGTCGATCTATTGCGCAACGATCTAGGGCGAGTCTGTCAGCCCGGCTCCATCACAGTGCCTCAATTGGTAGGCCTTGAGAGTTATCCCCATGTGCATCACCTCACCTCAGTAGTGCAAGGACGGCTTCGATCAGACCAATCTTGGGTGGACCTACTACAAGCCTGTTGGCCTGGAGGCTCCATCAGCGGTGCCCCCAAGCTGCGCGCCTGTCAGCGGCTACACGACCTGGAACCAACAGCACGCGGGCCCTATTGCGGCTCGTTGTTGCATCTCAACTGGGATGGACAACTCGACAGCAGCATTCTGATTCGCTCGATGTTGCTCGAGGGGAACACGGTACGAGCCCATGCCGGCTGCGGCATCGTGACCGGTTCCGACCCCTATTGCGAAGCTGATGAGCTGAACTGGAAACTGCTGCCACTACTGGAGGCACTGCAATGAAAAACCAGATTGCCTGGATCGATGGCAACTGGGGTAGCACTGCCGAGCTCGCTCTTCCTCTAAGAGATCGAGGCCTGCAGCTTGCCGATGGCATCTTTGAGACAATTCTGATCCTTGATGGACATCCACAACTCCTCAATGCTCATCTCAGCCGCTGGCAGACCAGCGCATGCCTGCTAGGGATGGCCCCCCCGCCTACAGCGCAATGGTTGACACCTGTGATCAAAGAGGGCCTGAAACAATGCAACTTGGACAATGGCAATGGGGCCCTACGCCTCAACTGGAGCCGTGGCGATAGTTCAAGCCGAGGCATCAGCCTGCCCCAGGACAACCCGCGTTCAACAACCCATCGCTTCTGGCTAGAGCTGAATGCAATGCAGCCCTGCTTTACTCCACTTACGACGATGATCAGTTGCCATGAGCGTCGCAACGCCAATAGTCGCTTGAATCGTTGCAAAACCTTCGCCTACGGTCAAGCGATACAGGCCCGCCACGAAGCACAGAAAGCGAATTGCGATGAGGCCATACTGCTCAGCACAAACGGTGAACTTTGTTGTGGCAGTACCGCCAACCTCATCGTGCGACGAAACAATCATTGGCTCACACCACGCCTTGCTAGTGGCTGTCTACCAGGTGTCATGCGACAACAGGGCCTCGAACATGGATGGCTGCAAGAAACTCAACTAGAAGCCACACCAGAAAAAGATGATCAATGGCTACTGATTAATAGCCTCAGCTGCCAACCCATCGTGAAGCTCAATGATCATCTGCTCAGAGCATGGTCGGATCCTGAAGGCCTTTGGTACTCCCTCTTAAAAGCCAACAACACTGACACTTCTCCCAGGCATGCAGATTAATACCCCACCCCTAAACATCTTCATACGCACTCATACACTCAGGAATTGATCCACCACTGTCTGACTAAGGTCGCTGGTCGGACCACTGGCCACAATGCCACCTCGTTGCATGGCGTAGTAGCGATCAGCTTGACGAACAAAGTGCAGATGCTGCTCTACCAAAAGAACGCCAATCCCTGTCTCGGCAATGATGCGTCGAACAGCTCGTTCAATGTCTTGAACGATATTGGGCTGAATACCCTCAGTCGGTTCATCTAGCAGGAGCAATTTCGGCTTACCAAGCAGAGCCCGAGCAATCGCAAGCTGCTGCTGCTGCCCACCGCTGAGGTCTCCGCCCTTACGCGGCAAAAACTCCTGCAGGATCGGGAACAACTCATAAACAAGCGGGTCAATGCTGTGGTTTCGCGCCAAGCCGCCAGGCAATGCCTCCATCCCCAGCATCAGGTTCTCCTCCACCGTCAGATGGGGAATAATTTCTCGCCCCTGAGGCACATAACCAATGCCAGCCCGTGCCCGCTGATGCGGAGGATGGCGATCCAAACCTTCACCGTTAAACAGAATCTCTCCACTACGAGGACGCAACAGACCGATCAATGATTTCAACAAGGTGGTCTTGCCTACACCGTTGCGGCCGATCAAGCAGACCATCTCACCAGCTTTCACGGTGAGGTCGACATCCCTAAGGATATGACTCTCTCCATAGTAGGTGTTTAAACCGCGAATCTCAAGTATGGTCATCGGCTTAACCAAATCATGAACGACATAGGTAGAAATCTCTGCATCAAGCAGCCTCCTCATTACGACCTAGATACACCTCGATCACGCGTGGGTCACACTGAATCTGATCCATCGAGCCCTCGCACAAAACATGCCCCTGATGAAGAACAGAAACCTGACTCTCCAGGCGCCGGATGAACTCCATGTCATGGTCAATCACCAAAACAGTGTGATCACCAACGAGAGACTTAAGCAGATCCGCGGTGAGATCAGTTTCCTCATCCGTCAAACCAGCAACTGGTTCATCAACCAATAACAGGTCAGGAGACTGACCCACAAGCATGGCGATCTCCAACCACTGCTTCTGCCCATGAGACAACGATCCAGCAACTTGATGCGCACGTGTCTGCAGCGAAACGATACCCATCAAATGGGCAATGCGATCGCGCTCAACAGCACTAAGACCTGCGCTTAAAAGTGGCCAAGGACGCTTTGGATGACTGACCGCCAAGGCGAGGTTTTCCTCAACAGTGAGGTTTTCGAAGACTCTCGGGCTCTGAAACTTCCTACCAATCCCAAGCCGCGCAATCCTGTGTTCCGGCTTGTTTAAAAGAGATTGGCCCTTAAACAAAACATCACCTGCCGTTGGTCGAAGCTTGCCAGTGATCACGTCAAGGAAGGTGGTCTTGCCTGCACCGTTGGGACCAATCACGGCACGCAATTCTCCTGGCTTCAGGCTGAGATTGAGATCACGCAGTGCCATAAAGCCATCAAAGCTGACACTGATTTGACGCAGCTCAAGCAAAGCAGTTGTCATGACTTCACCTCCTCCTTGCTATCCATTTCCAATCGTGGATAGGTACCGATCCTGCGCGCGACACCCAAGCGAGTAAGCAGGTTTCGTGGCCCACCCGCCTGCCACCAGCCCACAACACCTTCTGGTAGTGCCGTAACGACGAGAATAAACAAGCCTCCCAGGATGAATAGCCAGCCTTCTGGCCAAAACGTGCTGATTTGGCTCCTCGCCAAATTAATGACTAGGGCTCCAAGAATGGCACCAATCAAAGTTCCGCGTCCGCCAACTGCCACCCAAATCACCATGTCGATTGAGAACGGAACAGTCATGTATTGCGGCGAGACGATACCGGACTGCACGGTGTAAAGAGCACCGCCGATGCCGGCCAAGCCACCAGCCATCGCAAACACGATGGTTTTAAACAAGGTGGGGTTGTAACCAGCAAAACGCAA
This sequence comes from Prochlorococcus sp. MIT 1306, assembly GCF_047304515.1. NCBI lineage: Bacteria > Bacillati > Cyanobacteriota > Cyanophyceae > Synechococcales > Prochlorococcaceae > Prochlorococcus > Prochlorococcus sp. MIT 1306. Next base: position 2,222,774 of record NZ_CP138959.1, read on the forward strand.
ACGCGGCTCATCATCGCGAATGGCGATCAACACTTCACCAAAACGGCCACGCACCACCCAGCGCACAGCCAACCAGGCCAGGATCACCATCACGGCCGTTAACCAGAAGAAGCCTCGCTGCATGAATGCAGAGCCCACCTGCTGGCCAAAGAGCTCTGTGACATCGGTCTTAAGACCGTTGGTGCCATTGATCAGTTTCTGCTGTCCGTTGAAGAAATTAAAGAAAACCAGCAAGGCGGCCTGGGTAAGAATCGAAAAATAAACTCCCTTGATCCGGTTGCGGAACACCAAGTTGCCTAACAGCGCGGCAAGCAGTGCAGGGATCAACCAGATGGCAATCAGCGTGAACCAAGGCGAATGAAACGGCTGCCAAAATCCAGGCAGTTGATCCACCCCATACAGGCCGAAGAACTCTGGAATCCCGTTGGGTTGTTCGCTCGAACTGTTGAGCTGCAGATACATTGCGGCTGCGTAACCACCGAGCGCAAAGAAGATGCCCTGGCCCAGGCTCAATAAGCCTGTAAAACCCCAAATCAAATCGATGCCGAGGGCCACGATCGAGAGAGAGAGAAAACGACCAAGCAGGTTGAGCCCAAATACCGACACCACTGCAGGCGCCGCCACAATCGCAGCAATGATCAAGACCCAGACAATCACCAGGGGCCAACGGCGTTGTTGAAACGCTTTCAACATTGATTTAAGCCTCCACCATGCGTCCCCTCTGGGGAAACAGACCAGCAGGACGGAACTGAAGGAACACCACAATCAGCGCAAACACCATCACCTGGGCCATGCTCGTGGTAGCAAAAAAATCAACCACGCTCGCCAAAGGCGCAGGCATCGAAGGCCAGATACTGAGCAGACGGCCAGCACCGATCAGGTCTGTTAGCACCCCAATAGCAAAGGAGGCCAACACGGTGCCGAACAGATTTCCCACGCCGCCAAGAACCACCACCATGAAGCAACCAACGATATAAGAAGTGCCGACGTTGGGTCCCACGGATCCCAACAGAGACACCGCTACCCCCGCGATCCCAGCCAAACCAGAGCCGATACCAAAGGTAAGCACATCCACGGTATCGGTTGAGATACCAAGGCAATCACTCATGGAGCGATTCTGAGTCACTGCCCTGATGCGCATCCCCCACACACTGCGATTCAAGAACCAGGTGATACCGAGGACAGCGAGGATCGTGATCACAATGATCACCAAGCGTGGCACAGGGAAGGTCATGCCCGACAGTTCAATCCCCCCACGCATCCACTTAGGTGCCGTGACATCGACATTGCGAGAGGTCGCACGAGCGATACGACTGATCTGAGAGGCCAAGCCACCCGCCAGTAACACCCCAGCCAGAGCCGACACAAGCCAGCTTCCAGCACGCACCAGGCGGGCTCGCGGCCCCTGCAAAAGCTTGTCAGGAAGAATGATCGGCAGACTAAAGCCAAGCACTAACGCCAGCACCAAGCCAGCCGCATAAGCCAATGGAAAACTGCGCACAAACTGCTGCAGAATCAGGCTGACGCCCCATGTCGCCAACAATGTCTCCAACGGGTTGCCGTAGAGACGACGAATCACGGTGCGCTCTAGCAAGATACCAACCACACCACTAACGATGAAGGCCAGAGGAATCGCCACCAACACGTAAGCGTTGTAGACAGGCTGCAGAGCAGGCAGCTTGAAGATCAGCTGTACCACATAAGTGGTGTAGGCCCCGAGCATGATCAACTCGCCATGGGCGAGGTTAATGACACCCATCAGGCCGAAGACTATCGCCAGTCCGAGGGCAGCAACCAGCAGCACCGAGCCGATGGCCACACCATTGAAAAGACTTTCAAGAAGCAGTTGCACGGGCGAAGATCAGAGACCGGAAAAACGACGAAAGGAGGAGCCCGTTTCCGGACTCCTCCCAAACAATGCCAAAGCGGAAAAACGCCTTGACAAGGTAATCAAAGCTTGTACTTCTCGCCTTTATTGGCGTCAGTCCAATCACAAGCATAGCCCTTGGAACTTGGCTCAAACTGATTCCAAGCCTGTGGAGCCACAGGGCCATTTGTCTCTTCGAGAATCTCGAACTGACCATCTTTGGTGATCTTGCCGATACGTACTGTCTGGGACAGGTGATGGTTTGGCATCACTTTCACAGGGCCCTGAGGCGCATCAAACTCAATTCCGATCAAAGCTTCACGTACCTTGTCGTCATCAAAGCTATTGGCCTTCTCGACCGCAGCTTTCCACAGATACACCATGTTGTAAGCCGACTCCTGAGGGTCAGCAACCTGACGGTCATTGCCATATTTGGCCTTGAAGTCAGATGCAAACTTCTTCGAAGCAGGCGTATCAATCGACATCATGTAATTCCAAGCCCCATAGTGTCCCTCAAGGAACTCAGGTCCGATCGTGCTGATCTCTTCTTCCGCGATGGAATAGCTCATCACGTAGTAGCCATTTTCAGGAGTCAGTCCGGCATCCTGAATCTGCTTAAAGAAAGCGACGTTCTGGTCACCATTGAGGGTGTTGATGATCACACCACCATCAGGTAATGCCTTCTTGATCTTGGCAATGATCGGCGCCACTTCAGTGTTGCCGAGGGGCAAATAATCCTCTCCAACAACTTTCCCACCCAGAGCTTTGACCTGCTCCTTAGTGATGGTATTAGAGGTGCGAGGGAAAACGTAATCAGAACCTACAAGGAAGAAGGGCTTGCCAGCAGCAGGCGACTTCTCGAACATGAACTTGGTTGCAGGCTCCGACTGCTGATTCGGAGTCGCACCTGTGTAGAAGATGTTGTTGGAACACTCCTGGCCTTCGTACTGAATCGGGTAATAGAGGAATGCATTCTTCGATTCGTAAACCGGCAGCATCGCCTTACGGCTTGCGGAAGTCCAACCACCAAAGACAACAGGAACACTATCCTGATCGATCAACTTCTTGGACTTCTCAGCGAAGGTTGGCCAATCAGAAGCGCCATCTTCAACGATGTAGTCGATCTTGTATTTCTTGCCATCAACTTCAACACCACCGGCAGCGTTGATCTCTTCAATCGCCATTTTCTCTGTGTCCACAAGGGTGGACTCCGAGATGGCCATGGTGCCACTTAAGGAATGGAGGATACCAACCGTGACCGTATCGTCGAAATCGGTATTAGCGGTTTTATCACTACCACCACCGCAAGCCGTAATGCTGACACCAACGGCGGTTGCGGCGAAGCCAGCCACAAGGCGCTTTGAGAATGAAACGTTCATTGAAACCGTAGATAGGCAGAATATGGAGCACGCCTATTCGGGCGGCTTGGCGAACGTAAAGATCAGCCAGGCATGATTCTGTAGTGAATGATACAAAGCCCTTTGCGCCGATCATTGCTCAGGGCAATTTGGTATCTGTTGCAACAAAAATTGCAGCACACTCTCCAGGCCGTCGCCGCTGTGCAAGTTGGTGAAACACCAAGGGCGCTCTCCCCGCATCCGCGTCGCATCGCGCTTCATCACTTCCAAATCAGCCCCGACATGATCCGCGAGATCAATCTTGTTGATCACCAATAAATCCGAGCGTGTGATCCCCGGACCACCCTTACGAGGGATCTTGTCGCCAGCCGCCACATCAATCACATAGATGCAAAGGTCCACTAATTCTGGACTGAAGCTGGCGGCAAGATTATCGCCACCACTCTCAACAAGAACAACATCAAGATCTGGGAAATTCCTCTCCAGATCTTCTACGGCCGCGCGATTAATCGAACAATCCTCACGAATAGCAGTATGAGGACAACCACCTGTTTCCACGCCGCGAATACGCTCTGGCTCGAGAGCTCCCACACGCGTCAAGAACTCTGCATCTTCCTGGGTATAGATGTCATTGGTGACAACTGCCAATTGCAACTGATCTCGTAGACGGCGACAAATTGCCTCCACTAGTGCTGTCTTACCCGAACCCACCGGGCCAGCCACACCTAAGCGCAGTTTGCTACTCATCAGCTCCGGAATAATCGGGAATAAAGCTCAGCATGAGAGAGCTGTGCAATAGCAGAACCCACTCCTCCGCACCAAAGCTGCTGTGGATCCACATCAAGCAAGCTAATGGCCTGCATTTCAATGAGCGGCTGAAGCTGACGCTGCAACCGTTGTGCCTCAGTTGGCCCCAGCGGAACAAGACGCACGGCCGCACTGAGCTGATTAGCCACCCAACCAAACAGGTAACCCTGCACAACCTCCAGAGGCGTTATCTCCCAAGCCAAACCAGCCCAAGCCCACGCCACTGGCCAACCAAAATCCACTCCTCCATCAGGGAGAGGATGACCCAGCTCAGCTAATAACTGCAAAAGAGATCGACCCATCTGCTGCTGCTGCGCTCTTACTTCAGCCGCATCTCGCAGTGCAATCAACCATTGAGCCCAATCCCGCACAGCAGTGCCATGGTCAACTTTGCCCTGCTCAGCACTCACCTTCCATTGGCTGAGGGAATGACGCAGCGGACGCAAAGCAGCAGCTTCGATCATGACCTGCCCGCGACTGAGCTCCGCCTCCAACCAACTTGCCAAAGTTGCTCGATCCTGAAGCTGCTCACGCTGCACCAGCAGTTCCAAACCCTCCGAATAACTGAACGCACCCACCGGCAAAGCCGGGCTAACAAGCTGAAGCAAAGCGAGACTGCTCATCAGTGATGACGTTGTTGGTGCCCATCAATGGGCTGTTGATCATGGCTATGGACGCCTTGATAGGCCCCAGGCTCTGGATAAAATGGCTCCATCACAGACTCCAGAGCCAAGCCACGCACCCGCAGCAGATCGGCTAAGACAGGATCATCTAGCAAACGCAACTGCTTCGTGCGTAGCTCTAGTGCTACGTGACGATTGCCCAAGTGATAAGCCGCCTCAAGCAGAGCCAGTTCTGAAGGAGCCCTCACCAACAACAGTTTCTCAGAAGCAGCGACCACCCTCACCAAAACAGAACCTTCCGCCGCAGCCAAACTTTCTCCAGGCTGCAATGGGCCCTGCCGCGGCAATTGCAATAAGACGGACTGACCGCAAGCCGTGCATCGCAGCCCCCGCAAACGGGTGCGTTCTTCAGCAGTGAGAGGCAACTGCATGCAAGCCTCAACCCCAACAGCATCAAGCCTGCGGGTGAGCACCGGAACAGTGTCGCGCGAAGGAAAATCGACCAAGCTCATGACCATAAGCCTGCCAAACGGCAACTGCTCCATCCGTGAGTGTTGCTAAAGAGTTAAACCGTGCTCGATCACAGCGTGCTCCGATGACTGGCGATAGACCCTGGCACGGCCAATGTTCCCTGCAACTGATCAGCAAAACTGCGGCAGACGATCTTCAATCCCGGCTCACCGTGCATCAGAGCCAATGCACGGCTCCATTCAAGATTCAGCGTGCCAATCTTGATGACGACGGCCGCTGCCAACTGCCCTTACTCCACACCGCAGGGGGTCTGGTCGGAGGAGATCAACTCAGTGTGAATGTCAAAGCTGGAGCAAGCAGCCGCGGCCTGGTCACGAGTGTGGCTGCCCAGAAGGTCTATGGCTCCGTGGGCCGCTCCAAACAACACCCCAAAGGCCGCTGGGCAAGTCAAGAGTGTCACTTCGAACTAGCAACAAATGCTGACCTGGAATGGTTACCCCAAGAGCTCGTGGTTTTTCAAGGAGGCCTCTACAAGCAACGGATGCAAGTCGAACTGCAACCAAAAGCCAGTTTTCTCTCCGCCGAAGTGGTGCGCCTAGGTCGCACAGCTGCTGGAGAAACACTGAACGAAGGCTGCTGGAGGTCCAGCCTGGAGATCTGCCGACAAACCGCGATTGGTCGTCAATGGGAACTAGTCGATCAACTCGAGCTCAACAGCGACGTGCTGCAGAGTTTGCACGGCATGGGAACACAACCCGTGTTCGGATCTTTTGTTTGGGCCGCACCGGATCCCCTGACTGCCGAAGTGATGGAGACACTTCTGCGGAACTGTCGAACAGACCGCGCAAACCTAGAAGGTTCCATGGCTTGTGGTGGTCTCAATCAAGGCTTAGTGGCCCGATATATAGGGCCATCAAGCCAAGCCGCACGTCAATGGTTTACCCGCCTTTGGGCCCGCACACGCCAGCTGCGGCGGCTCAGCACTCCTCAACCGCCCAGAGAATGGCCCCTGCAAGAGGAGTGAATGTTCTCAAAAGAAAGGTTCACAAAGAACCATCAGCCGCCTGTTGCCTCGCCACACTGAAATGAAATCCTGGCTTCCATGCACCTCAGCCCCCAGGAAAAAGACAAACTCCTGATCGTCACCGCTGCCCTGCTTGCAGAACGACGCCTCAAGCGCGGCCTGCGGCTCAACCACCCTGAAGCCGTGGCCTGGCTCAGCTTCCTTGTCATCGAAGGCGCTCGTGACGGCCAATCCGTCGCGGAACTGATGGCCGAAGGCAGCACCTGGCTGCGTCGCGACCAGGTGATGGACGGTGTTCCCGAACTGATCCCGGAGGTACAAATTGAAGCTGTCTTTACGGACGGCACCAAATTGGTCACCCTCCACGACCCCATCCGCTAAAAAATCCCCATGCCTCCGCTAATCCCCGGTGAACTGATTCCTGAACCGGGCACGCTTGAACTCAACAGCAACCGGCCAACCCTCACCCTGCGCGTTGCCAATAGTGGCGATCGACCGATTCAAGTTGGCTCCCACTTTCACTTTTTCGAGACCAATACAGCTCTGCACTTTGATCGTGATGCTGCACGGGGGCACCGATTGGACATCCCTGCTGGAACAGCGATCCGCTTCGAGCCCGGCGACGAACGTGACGTCCGCCTGGTTGCCCTTGCTGGTGACCGCAAGGTTTTCGGTTTCAACGGTCTGGTCAACGGACCACTCGACTGAACAGCTTCTACACCTCGTCCCTTTCGCTGCATTGCTATGGCCTACCGGATGGATCGCCAGGCCTACGCCGAAACCTACGGCCCAACCACAGGCGACCGCATGCGCCTGGCAGATACCGAATTGATCCTGGAGGTGGAACGCGATTTCACCACCTACGGCGAAGAAGTCAAATTCGGTGGAGGGAAAGTGATCCGCGACGGCATGGGGCAATCCCAGCAATCCCGCGCCAATGGTGCTGTTGACACCGTGATCACCAATGCCCTGATCCTCGACTGGTGGGGGATCGTCAAAGCAGATATCGGCCTGCGAGATGGACGGATCGTTGCTATCGGCAAGGCTGGCAATCCCGACATCACTGACGAGATTGACATTGTGATCGGCCCAGGCACTGAAGCCATTGCTGGAGAGGGTCACATCGTGACAGCCGGCGCCATCGATAGCCACATCCATTTCATCTGCCCACAGCAAATCGAGACTGCCCTGGCTAGCGGCGTTACCACCATGCTCGGTGGTGGTACAGGTCCAGCAACAGGCACCAATGCCACTACCTGTACACCTGGCTCCTTTCACATCAGCCGCATGCTGCAAGCAGCCGAAGGATTGCCGATGAATCTTGGCTTCTTTGGTAAAGGCAATGCCAGTACAGCTGAAGCTCTCGAGGAGCAAGTACTAGCCGGTGCCTGCGGCCTCAAACTCCACGAAGACTGGGGTACCACTCCAGCAGCTATTGACTGCTGTCTTTCGGTAGCCGATCGCTTTGATGTCCAGGTCTGCATCCACACAGACACGCTCAATGAAGCAGGTTTTGTAGAAGACACAATCCGAGCCATCGGCGGACGCACCATCCACACCTTCCATACCGAAGGGGCCGGTGGAGGCCATGCACCAGACATCATCCGTATCTGTGGTGAAAGCAACGTGCTGCCCAGCTCCACAAATCCAACCCGGCCTTACACCCGCAACACCCTGGAAGAGCACCTCGACATGCTCATGGTTTGCCACCACCTAGATCCAGCGATTCCTGAAGATGTGGCCTTTGCCGAATCGCGCATCCGTCGCGAAACGATCGCCGCGGAAGATATTCTCCACGACCTCGGTGCCTTCAGCATCATTGCCAGTGATTCCCAAGCGATGGGACGAGTCGGAGAGGTGATTAGCAGAACATTCCAGACCGCTCACAAGATGAAAGTTCAGAGAGGCCCTCTGCCAGAAGATGCTGCCAATCCACGTGGCACTCGTAACGACAACAACCGCCTAAAGCGCTACATCGCCAAAGTAACGATCAACCCCGCCATTGCCCACGGCATTGACAACCATGTTGGCTCAGTAGAGGTAGGCAAACTGGCAGACTTGGTGCTCTGGAAGCCAGGCTTCTTCGGCGTGCGGCCAGAACTTGTCATCAAGGGCGGCTCAATCATCTGGGCGCAAATGGGCGATGCTAATGCCTCTATTCCAACACCTGGACCAGTCCATGGCAGACCAATGTTTGCAGCATTCGGCAAAGCCCTTGCCCCCAGCTGCCTCACCTTCCTGAGCCAAGCGGCCATCGAAACAGATCTTCCCAACAAGCTGGGGCTGCAACGTGCCTGCATTCCCGTTCTGAACACCCGCACGATCGGCAAAGCAGAAATGCACAACAACAATTCACTACCAAAAGTAGAGGTAGATCCACAAACTTACGAGGTGTTCGCCGACGGCGATTTACTCACATGCGACCCCGCAGAAGAACTACCAATGGCCCAGCGATATCTCCTAATCTAAACGCTAAATTCAACATCTACCTTTAGGTTGCTAAGTCATAGATCAAGACTTGATCGGCATCACAACCTCAGCCGGCTGAGGAGCACACGCTGCCACCTGTTCATCAACTACTGCACCCACAATCACAATCGACGGCGCTGCAAACCCTTCGCTCTGCACCCTTTGAACCAACTGTTCCAAGGGAGCTTTGAGGTAGCGCTGACCTACGACAGTGCCCTGTTGAATGATTGCTGCGGACGTAGCTGGATCGAGTCCACCGGCAATCAACTCTTCGACGATATAAGCAAGGTTATGCAAACCCATATAAATCACCAGGCTGTCACTTGCGCTAGCAAGATCCTTCCAATTCACAGAAGGGCGCTGTTTGTCGATCTTCTCGTGACCTGTCACAAAAGTGACAGAACTACCACCACAACGATGGGTCAGAGGAATACCCACATAGGCCGGCGCAGCCATCCCCGCTGTAATCCCAGGGACCACCTCCACCGATACCCCATGACTCTGCAAATAGGCGGCCTCCTCACCACCCCGCCCAAACAGAAAAGGATCACCACCTTTTAGGCGTACTACACAGGAATGACGCTGAGCCAATTCAACAAGCAACTCATTTGTCTTGGACTGTGGGACCCAATGACGTTCTCGACGTTTACCAACAAAATGCCGTTCACAAGACTCGGGTACTAACTCGAGTACTTCCTTAGGCACCAGAGCATCGTGAACCAAGGCTCCGCACTGGCGAAGCAGACGATAAGCCTTCAGTGTGAGCAAATCAGGATCACCAGGGCCTGCACCCACCAAATACACAGTGCCAAAGTCCAAAGAGCTCATGGCAATGCAGCCAGCAAATCAATCAAACCCAATCGAAATAACTCAATCTCAAGTAGGGAAGTCATCACCCCAGAATCGCGCAGCGTCTGCGTCATCTGGATTGGCGCCAAGGCGAGAAAAAGAGGCTTGGATGCCTCCTTCGCTGCAGCGAGATCAGCATGCCAGTCGTCCCAGGAAAGCATGGGCAACGCCAGCCGCTGCTGAAGCAAACTTAAATAGCGATGAGCAACACCCTGGCGAAGGGGATGGTGAACCAAAACAAGAGAGCCATCACGACAATCCTGACGCTGCACCCACTCCTGTAACAATCGCCACCAAGAGGGCCAGGCACCCAAGAAAGGCACCAACCTGATGTTCACACCCTGTTGCTGAAGTCGCTGACGAATCAACGGCACATCCTCTCGAACATGAGAACCAGGCAGCAACAACAAAGGAACCAGCCAAATAGGATCTGCACTCTGCTCATGGCGATCAGTAGCCGTTAAGGCTTCTACCAGCACAGGTGTGCCTCGACGTTGCGCGACCTGCAGAGCAAAAGAACGCACACAAGAAGGAACATACCCACCAGCACGGCCATGCACGATCAAACGCAAAGCGCGCTTACAACCAACCTCCTCATGCTTTCGTAACAACGGCCACGGATCTAAGACATCCGAAACTGGTGAAGTCATTCCAGTCTTAATAGTCGACTGCAACCATGGCATCCCGTCGCTATCGCACACAGTCGCAAACTCGGTTGAGGACGAGTGGTCGCCAAGGCAGACAGGGTGCAAACCGCTCAAAACGCTTTAACAGTGACTTCGAAAGGGATTTAGCTGCCATGAACCGTGTGTGGAAAATGCTCAGACAAGGCACAATCCGTTGGCTGGGAGAGATAGGCCGCCAATACTGAAATCACTTAAAATTTATACACAGCAACCATAAAGAAGGAAACTTGTGCACCTAGATGTATCGATCAACACCAAATCTTGAATTTCACACAAATGCTCAATTTTGTTCAATCTGATACCGCCAATACCCTCTTCCATCAGGCTTAATGACTCCATTCGCAGCGTGGCCTGACTCCTTAACACCCCTAGCTCAGCCAACATCAGCCGGGCTCAGAATGTATACAAAGACACCAAATCTTTAATTTCACACAAATGCTCAGTTTTGTTCAATCTGATACCGCCAATGCCCTCTTCCATCAGGCTTAATGACTCCATTCGCAACTTACCCTTACTTCAATAATGGCAGAGTCTAAAAACCATGGGCATCGAATAAGCAAATAAAGTTTGAAAAACATGATCACTTCTTTTCAAGTTTAATTTCAACAAAATGTCATGGTTATTAGCTCTCCTGCTAAACAATTTCTCCAAGGAAAGAAGCTCAACAAAATTGAGCAAAACAAAGCTTTTAAAGATGGCTTAGATGTTGGTGATGAACTTGAAACCTTTGCTCAGGTTGGTTGGGAACAGGTCGATAAAACAGACCTCGAACTGCGCCTGAAATGGTATGGAATGTTCTGGCGACCCAAAACTCCTGGCAAGTTCATGCTACGGCTAAGGATACCCAATGGTGTTCTCAATAGCCACCAAATAAAAGTAGTGGCCTCAATCGTGGGTCGCTACGGAGAAGACGGCAGTTGCGACATCACAACACGCCAAAACCTACAGCTTCGTGGTGTTTTACTGAGTGATCTTCCCGAAATCCTCAGACGTCTTGAAGAGGCAGGTCTCAACACAATCCAATCAGGTTTTGATAACCCACGCAATGTCACAGGAAATCCACTGGCTGGGATTGACCCTCTTGAAATTGTTGATACTCGCCCTTACACAACTGAACTACAAAATTTCCTCACGAATCAAGGAAAAGGAAACCATGAATTCTCCAACCTTCCCCGCAAATGGAATACGGCAGTTGCAGGGGCCCGCGATAATTTCCTGCTCCATAACGACATCATCTTCCATCCAGTGGAACACGATGGGGTGATGGGTTTCGGCGTCTGGCTCGGAGGGATCCTCTCCTCGCAGATGAATGACTATGCGCTGCCTTTAAATGCCTGGGTTAAACCCAATGAAATCTGTCGGCTCACCGGCACTATTCTAACGCTATGGCGAGATAACGGTGAGCGTAACAATCGCCCTAAGGGCAGGTTTCGCATGTACCTCGACAGCGTGGGCATCGAAGCGTTTCGCACCATGGTGGCGGAAAAATTTGGACCGCTAACTCCTGATCCCGGTTCTGTATTTGACGACAAGCCTCGCTCTTTTTACGGAATCCACCCTCAGAAACAAACAGGACTTCACTACGCCGGCATGCATGTACCCGTTGGACGATTACGCGCAGAAGATCTTCAGGATCTTGCTAGCGCCAGTCTTAACTATGGCAGTGGTGAAATTCGTCTTACTGAAGACCAGAACATCATTTTGGTGGGGCTATCAACTACCAACCTCGACAAATTTCAAGCTGATCCACTGCTACAGCGTTTTCCACTTGAACCCGGTTCCTTTGCCGCCGGCACTGTCTCCTGCACAGGAAATACGTACTGCAGCTTCGCCCTTACAAACACCAAAGATCAGGCCATGGCAATGGCCCATCAACTGGATGCAGAACTCATCCTCCCTGAGGAAATAAAAGTCCATTGGACTGGCTGTCCCAACAGCTGTGGCCAGGCCTACATGGGCGCAATCGGCCTCACAGGAACCAAAGCCCGTGCACCGAACGGGGGCCAAGGCATGGTTGAGGCCTATGACCTCAGCCTTGAAGGCCGGCAAGGGCCGGATGCCCGAATCGGGACACTGCATCGCAAAGGCATTCCTGGCAGCGAACTGAAAGACGTACTGCGGGAATTACTGATCGAACGCTTCGGTGCTCAACCTCGTAGCCAACCGAAGCAGAACAGCGACCCTTTCTCCAACTTCATGAACTGGTTCAGCAATTTAGGCGAAAACAGCAGCCCATCCCCTTGAGCTGCGATCGCTAAACCACCGTTCTTAAATCAATCACCTATCAAGCCCCACCATGCAATCGACTTCCCAAGCACGTGATCTTTTCTCTCGCTTTGTCAACTGGTTAAGCAACAGCGGTAGCGACAAGCCTGCAATCAATCAAAAAGAAGGTGGCCGAGATGTCTTCTCACGCCTGATGAACACCATCAGTGGCTAAAAATCCTCCTCTCGTTAAACCTACGCATCTACCAACATGAGCGCCACGGCGTCACAAATGGACTACGTCCTACCTAACGAACTTGTCGACGGCATGATTACCGCCGGCGGCAAAAAAGCCACTGTCAGCGTCAAGAACTTGCTGGTGCGTGGCTTCTATTCCGGGGCCATTCTCGGCCTTGCTGTGATCCTTGCACTCACAGTTGGTCTCAAGAGTGGTCAACCATGGTTGGGATCCCTGCTCTTCCCCTTCGGCTTTGCCAGCATCGTGCTATTCGGCATGGAACTGGTCACCGGTAACTTCGCTCTGCTGCCTATGGCCACATGGGCCGGCAAGAGCACCTGGGGAGCCACCTTCCGCAACTGGGGTTGGGTCTGGCTCGGCAACTGGATCGGCACTGCTGTGGTTGCCCTATTGATGGCAATCAGCCTGACCAGCGGTGGCACCGTGGATCCCGCCTCCGCTGCCGATGGTGGCGGCATGTGGCAACAGGTAGCAGCGAAGATCATTGCCCTCAACAAAACCAACGTTGTTAGCAAATACGAGAACCTTCAATCCCTTGGCTTCTTCTTGGCCTTCCTGCGCGGATTGATCGCGAACTGGTTGGTTTGTCTGGGTGTGACCATGGCCCTAGTTAGTAAGAGCGTACCTGGCAAAATTTTGGCCTGCTGGCTGCCGATCACAGCATTCCAAACCATGGGAATGGAGCACATCGTGGTGAACATGTTCCTGCACACCGCCGGACCCATGCTTGGTTCAGGCGTTTCCTTTGGCCAAGTAATCGTTTGGAACTTCATTCCAGTCACCCTCGGCAACATCATTGGCGGGATGGTGTTTATCGGCATGCTCTTCTACAGCACCCATCGCACCCAAATGAGCAACGTACTGCCTACGGTTCACGATGAGAAGCTGGAACGTGAACTCGCCGCCGAACTAGGGGCACGCTGATCTAGAACATTCATGAGCTTCGATGAAGCCGTTCTCTGGGAACGTCTCAATAAAGTAGGTAAGACTCCTCTAGAACCAGACTGGCTGGGGAATGTTTACTGCCCCAGCCTTTCTGCTGATCTACGTAAAGCCTTAGCCGAAAGACTGGGCTTGCTTGGTGATGATGGCTGGGGAATATTAAAAACCCTGCTTAAGCAACATGGTAAGCAGTCTGAACTCATCTATGCAGCTGGCCTCTGCCATCAACCTGAGGCTCGAGACTGGCTCATCCAACAACTTGGTGATCAAGAAGAACTGGAGCTCGAGGTACTGCAAGCAATGGCCTGCTGGGGAGCCATAGTGCCAACTTTGCTGATAAAAAGGATTTTCAGAGAACCTTCCCAAGCAATGCGCATGGCTGGTCTGGAGTTGTTGAACTTCAAGGCATACCAACTTAGCGATGACGAGCTGCTGAACCTCCTTGACGACCTCCTCAACGACATACGCGATCCAGTGGTGTTAAGCACCATTCGAATTCTGCAACGACGCGATGGTGTCGACATCAGCAACCGCATTGCCGAAGTGGCAAGAAAAGGTTCCGAAGCTACAACACGAGCAGCATTACTAGCCCTGGGCTGCATCGGCACATCCAGCAGTCAATCAAACCTGTTCAAGCTCAGCCAAAGTCTGCCGACTGATCTCCATCGAGACCTAGCCAAAAAACAACTTGCTCAGCAATACAGATCATGGCAATGAGTCCATAGCCAACGGATACGCAAATATGGGTTATTGAATCAAAAAGAGGATGATGGCAATAAATGAAAACTGCAATCCAAGCAAAAGCAATCGTATCTGATGATTCATTTCATTGACACCAATCAACTACTGAAAAGCAGAACTACGGTGCCAAAAAAACTCTTACTCTTAGATGAATCTTCTATGCAAGATGCATGCCGAGCCCTTGCAATCAAAAGCCCGGTAATCAAATAAAACAATAGCATAAAACCAGTCTCGACGTTGATCAATACCCCAATACCCCAGCGCAAAAACTTTGGAGATTCGAACATTGCACTTAGAAAATATAACTACGCTGAAATGCAAACAGCCTCGCTTTATCGTTGCAGTGATTCCTAAAGCCCAACGGAGCCAATTAGGCCTGTGCCAAGCAGACATGTCACAAGGATGTCTTAATCGCTACTCCACGCAGCTACATGACTACAGAAAGATCCAATGAGTTCCGGCAATCAATCGTGACCACATGCCCCGAATTATCCGGCCGTGAACGCTTCAAAGCCCACCTCAGGAAAGTGGGAAGTGGAGAGCAAACCAGTCGTGGCATGAGCCGTGAAGAATCAGCTGATGCCTTGCATCTCATCCTTACAGCCCAAGCCAGCCCTGCTCAAATTGGCGCCTTCCTCATCGCCCATCGCATTCGTCGACCCGAGCCCCAGGAACTCGCCGGCATGCTTGATACATACAGAGTGCTTGGACCCAAACTGAAATCAGCCAATGGCCAGAAACGACCCATTTGCTTTGGGATGCCATTCGACGGCCGCAAGCGAACAGCCCCCATTTATCCGCTCACAGCACTGGTCCTACTCAACGCTGGTCAACCCGTCGTCTTGCAAGGGGGGCAACGTATGCCAATCAAATATGGCGTCACCACAGAAGAGTTATTCAAAGCCTTAGGGCTACAACTCCAAGGCCTATCAATAGCAAACCTAGAAGCTGGCTTTCAACAACATGGTCTGGCACTGATCTACCAGCCAGATCACTTCCCGCTGGCCGAAAGCTTGATCAGTTATCGCGACGACATCGGCAAGCGACCGCCTGTGGCCAGTTTGGAGCTGCTTTGGACAGCACATCAAGGACAGCATTTACTCGTCAGCGGCTTCGTGCATCCACCCACCGAAGACCGGGCCTGGAAAGCCCTTGAGCTAGCAGGTGAAACAAATCTCGTGACTGTGAAAGGGCTCGAAGGAAGCACAGACCTTCCCATCAGTCGAACTTGCATCACATCCCGAGTTCAAAACGGCAAGCCAGAACGACTCATCCTCCACCCCCGTAACCACGGCTGCTTTAGCCAAGACGTTGAGTGGAGCAACCTTACGGAGTGGCGCGAGCAGGCAATGGAAGCTCTGCACAATCGCGGGGCATTAAGCCAGCCCCTCCTCTGGAATGCTGGTACCTACCTATGGTTAGCGGGCCTGGCCGACAACCTCGATGAAGGTATCGCTCATGCTGAAAAGTGTCTGCAATCAGGCTTAGCCCAAACCACGCTTGAGCAGCTCATTGCTTGGAGAGAGACCATCATTTGAAGCGAGCCTGTAGGTTTTTCGCCATGCGATAACGATCGAAACTCACACCTCCGATCTGAATCACTTCCTTAGCCATTTCAATCCAGCCCCACTTCAACAGCAAAGGGTGACTACACAAACTGGCTTCCGTAACCAAGATTAGCTGTCCTTCCTGCAAGGCTTCAGCTTCCACCTGTTCAAGCAGCGCAGTGGCATGGCCACAACGAGCAGACCGGCCCCGGCAATAAAGCAACGCCAAACGATCAGAGGGATAACGAAGAGCGAAAGCCTCAACCTCGTCGTTCTCAAGACTCAACCAACCTCGTCCTTCGATCAGTGGCCTATCCAGAACTCCTGGTAACCAGGCCAAGGCTGCCCAAGCACTGATCTGAACAGGGGAATACAAGCCTCCCCCTTGAGATTCAATCGCATCGGCATAAATCTCCCTGACAACAAAATGATCAGTTTTTGTAAGGGGTCTTAAGCGGCGACAAGTCACAAGAGCCTGCCATTTAGATCAATGGCGTCAAGTCTCTATGGGATCGTGACATTCATCCTGACTCATTCCCAATTGCGCCGACCACAGATTCCCATCTTTCTCTGTGCCTTTGTCACTCTGTTGAACGATCGCCTAGGTGAAACCCTCTTACTGCCATTACTTCCATACCTCCCAGGACGCTTCACAGACAGCGGCACAATTCTGGGGCTACTGGGAGGTACTTATGCATTGGCTCAATTCGTCGTGGCTCCCCTAATTGGCGCTCTCAGTGATCGCTTTGGCCGCAAACCAGTTTTAACCGCTTGCGTTGCTGGCTCAGTAGCAGGCCTTGGCTTATTCGCTATCACAATATGGATTGACTGGAACATACTTCCAGCCGCTTGGATCGGCATTGTTCCCCTGATCCTTCTCTTCTCAGCAAGAATCATCGATGGCGTTAGCGGTGGCACAGCAAGTAGCGCCACCGCAGTGCTTGCCGACATCTCAACACCTGAGAACCGAGCAAAGGCATTCGGCCTTATTGGCGTTGCATTCGGCCTCGGGTTCATCTTGGGCCCTTATATCGGTGGCCGCTTAGCAGAGATCAATATCGCTCTACCCGGGATAGCCGCCACAGCCTTCGCAGTCGCGAACCTGCTCCTTGTGATCTATATCCTTCCCGAAACACACCCGCCAGCAGCTCGCAATTCCCTACCAAGCAAAAGACAACTCAACCCGATCACCCAGCTAGCACAGATCTTTGCCAATCCACTAGTAAGCCGCCTTTGTTTCGCCTTCTTCCTGTTCTTCATGGCATTCAACGGTTTCACAGCTGTGCTGGTGCTTTACCTGAAGCAAGCCTTCTCATGGACAGTCAGTTTGGCAGGCCTGACCTTTGCAGTTGTAGGCGTGATCGCAATGGTGGTTCAAGGGCTGCTAATCGGTCCACTGGTCAAATCCTTCGGCGAATGGCGGCTCACCATTGCTGGCATTGGCTTCGTCATTGCAGGCTGTCTGCTATTGCCCATGGCCACTCAGCAGAATTCGATTTCTGTTGTATTCACTGCCGTATCGGTACTAGCCCTTGGCACAGGTCTAGTCGTGCCATGCTTGAGAGCGCTTGTCTCCAGACGCCTCGACAACGCTGGCCAAGGGGCAGTGCTCGGTAGCCTTCAAGGTCTTCAGAGTCTAGGGACCTTCCTTGGTGCAGCCGCCGCAGGATTCGCCTACGACCAAATAGGCACTCGCAGTCCCTTCTGGCTGGCCAGCCTCGTACTAGTGGGCGTGATTGCCCTTGTTGCAGGAGGCCTACCTGCAAGCACAAGGAACACAACAATCAAACAATCATGATTGCTACTTTGCCTGGATAGTGGATGAACAAACTGGCCTTCAATGAGTAATCCAGCGGTAGCTTCGGAGCACTACATCAACCGCGAGCTCAGCTGGATCGCCTTCAACGAAAGGGTCCTTGCTCAGGCACTGGATACGCGCACCCCGCTGCTGGAACAAGCCAAGTTCAGTGCCATCTTCAGCAACAACCTCGACGAATTCTTCATGGTTCGCGTGGCCTCCCTCAAAGCTCAAGTGGAAGCCGGCATTACCAAAACCAGCGCAGATGGTCTAACCCCTATTCAGCAACTCCTCACGATCCGAGATCACCTTGTTCCTCTCATCGAGCAACAACAAGATCACTACCGTAAACACCTCAAAAACCAGCTAGTCGAGCAAGGTGTTCACCTACTCGACTACGAGCAACTCAATCAAAAAGAACGCCTCTGGGTTGACAATTATTTCCAGACAGCCATTTTCCCGGTGCTGACACCACTAGCCGTGGATCAAGCCCATCCCTTCCCTTTCGTTAGCAATCTCAGCCTCAACATTGCGACCCTGATCCTCGATCCGGAAACAGGCCAACAACAATTCGCCCGGGTCAAGATTCCACAAAAAACGATGCCTCGTTTTGTAGAGATACCTCCTGATCTAAGTGGCATCAATCCCAAGCCGGTTCACACAGCAGTTCCATTGGAGCAAGTGGTGGCCTTCAACCTCAAATTGCTCTTCCCCGGAATGAAGATTGAAGAGCACTACTTCTTCCGAGTCACCCGCGATGCTGACCTTGAACTCAGAGACCTAGAAGCCGACGATCTCATGAGCGCCATGGAACAGGGCCTTCACAAGCGGCGGATGGGCGGAGAAGTGGTGAGACTCGAAGTGACAAACGAAATGCCCCAGAGAGTCGTTGAGATGCTGATTGAAGGTATGGCTGTTGAAGAAAACGACCTTTATCGCATCGAGGGACTACTAGGCCTCGATGATCTATTCGGTCTCATGCGTTTGCCCCTGGAGCAACTCAAAGACCAACCCCACATTGGCCTGACCGCCAAAGTTCTCTCCCGCAGCCAGCGCAGAATGCTTGAAGAAGAATCAATCAAAGAAGAAGAATTCAAAAGCATCTTCTCGGTGATTCGCCGCAAAGACATTCTCCTTCACCACCCATACGAACTGTTCGCGACCTCTGTAGAGGAATTCATCAATCAAGCAGCAGACGATCCCCTCGTCATGGGAATCAAGATCACGCTCTATCGGACATCCAAGGATTCCCCAATCATTGCGGCCCTGATCCGTGCAGCCGAACACGGTAAGCAGGTCATGGCTCTGGTTGAACTCAAGGCACGCTTCGATGAAGGCAACAATATTCAATGGGCCCGTCATCTAGAGCGATCGGGCGTTCACGTTGTCTATGGCGTTTTAGGACTAAAAACACACACAAAAACCATCTTGGTCGTTCGCAAAGAAAAAGAGCGCCTACGCAGCTACGTGCACATCGGCACAGGTAACTACAACTCGAAGACATCACGTCTCTACACCGACCTTGGCCTGCTCTCTGCACGACCGGAACTCAGCCAAGATCTAGTTGAACTATTCAATTATCTCACTGGCTTTTCAAAGCAACAAAGTTTTCGTCGACTGCTGGTGGCGCCTGTCACCCTACGCAAGGGAATGGAATCACTGATCCTCCGCGAAATCGAACACGCCCGCGAAGGTAGAGGCGGACACATCCGCGCCAAGATGAATGCTCTGGTGGATCCAGCCATCATTAGCCTGCTCTACGAAGCTTCCCAAGTTGGAGTTCGCATTGAACTGATCATCCGCGGTATGTGCTGTCTCTACCCAGGGCGAAAAGGGTTCAGCGAAAACATCAGCGTGATCAGCATCATCGGCCGGTTCCTGGAACACTCCCGTATCTTCTGGTTTGCCAATGACAACAACCCAGAGGTTTATATCGGCAGCGCAGACTTGATGCCTCGAAACTTAGACAGACGCGTGGAAGCCGTTACTCCAATTGAAGAACCAGAGCAAAAGGAACACCTAGAGCGACTGCTGAACCTCTACCTAAACGACAACCGGGAAGCCTGGGATATGCAGAGCGATGGCAGCTTTTTACAGCGCCAACCCAATCCCAATAGTGAAGAACATCGTGCACAGCAACAGCTGATCAACCTCTGGCAACAAGCCATCCCTGCAGGGTGAAACTCCGTGCCTCACGACACCATAACTGTGAGCAAAGTGCTCTTTGCTACCTAAAAAGGAATGATCAGCATGCAAAACAGTTTTTTTACTTAGAAGCGACCAATCAACTGATCACTCGCATAGGCTAACAAAAACTTTTTGCTTCAACCAAGTTTCTAAGCTCTGTGAGTGCTACATTCCGCGCAAATCTAATTTAGGAGGCCAGGGTGATGGGGATCCCTCTGGAATCTGCGAAGGGTGCTTCACTCACGCCTTCGTCAGAAGTTGTATTACCGTCTACATCTAAGCAACCTTCAGAACAAGCGAATCGAGCTGGCCGTAACGGGCAGACATCCCGTAACCAAAATCGCCAAGGTGGTCGTTTGGGTACTGATGCGATCGGGTTCTACCTGAGCAGCATCGGACGCGTCCCTTTGCTGACCGCAGCTGAGGAAATTGAGCTGGCACACCATGTGCAAGCGATGAAGGAATTGCTGGAGTTACCAGAGCAAGACCACACTCCACGACAACGCCACAAAATTCGCATGGGCAAACGCGCCCGTGACCGCATGATGTCAGCCAACCTCCGGCTCGTGGTTAGCGTTGCCAAAAAATATCAGAATCAGGGCCTTGAACTCCTTGACCTAGTCCAAGAAGGAGCCATTGGTCTCGAACGTGCTGTCGACAAGTTCGATCCAGCCATGGGTTATAAGTTCTCTACCTACGCCTATTGGTGGATTCGTCAAGGGATGACCAGGGCCATCGACAACAGCGCTCGCACCATCCGTCTACCCATTCACATCAGCGAAAAACTCTCCAAGATGCGACGCATCTCAAGAGAGCTTTCCCATCGTTTCGGCCGTCAACCAAATCGATTGGAGTTAGCCCATGCCATGGGCATTCAACCCCAAGACCTTGAGGATCTCATCGCTCAAAGCGCTCCTTGCGCATCTCTCGATGCCCATGCCCGCGGAGAAGAAGACCGCAGCACCCTAGGTGAACTGATACCCGACCCCAATGGGGCCGAACCAATGGAAGGCCTAGATCGCAGCATCCAAAAGGAACACCTAGGAGGTTGGCTATCTCAGCTCAATGAACGTGAACAGAAAATCCTGCGCTTGCGCTTCGGTCTAGATGGTGAAGAACCACTGACCCTCGCTGAAATTGGTCGGCAAATCAGCGTCTCACGAGAACGCGTACGACAGTTGGAGGCCAAAGCCATTCTCAAGCTACGGATGATGACCAACCATCAACAAGCTGCATGAGTTAAGTCTTGGGGTATATCAACTCTCTGGTTGCCATTGCATGCTGGATAGCTTTTGTGCTTTCAGCTGCTGTGGTTTGCAGGGTCCGCTGGCCTAACCAACGAGAACTAAGTCGCAAGATCGTTCACATCGGTACTGGCCCAGTGATCCCTTTGGCCTGGTGGCTCGGGATCCCATCGAATTGGGCAATTCCAATGGCAATCCTCATTACCATTGTGATCCTCATCAACCACCGCTGGCGCTTACTACCAGCTATTGAAGACGTCAATCGAAACAGCTACGGCACAGTGGCATACGCTCTAACAATCACCCTGTTGCTGATTTTCTTCTGGCCAGAAAATGCTGCAGCGGTCTGCTCCGGAGTGCTTGTGATGGCTTTCGGCGATGGGTTAGCTGGCCTCATCGGTCGCAAAGTACGCTCACCCAATTGGTTGATATGGGGTCAACGCAAATCAATCGCAGGCACTCTTACCATGGCTGTGATAACCCTAATCATTCTTTTCACTCTCAGCCTGCTCATTGACGCTAGCTTCCATCCCCTACGCATCTTCGCCGTCACAGGCCTTGCCGTTGGACTAGAGCAACTAAGTCGTTGGGGTATCGACAACCTCACTGTGCCAATGGGAGTTGCAGTCGCCTGGTCATGGATGACAGCGATCTAAAGACTCTTCAAGTTATTGGTGACAACGTCACTGAAGCCACTGCAGCCGCCAAATCCTCAAGGAGAGTTGCCGTTGTCTCTATATCGATACAAGCATCCGTAATGCTTTGACCATAGACAAGAGTAGAGAGGTCTTCAGGCAACTTCTGATTGCCCTCGACAAGATGACTTTCCAACATCACACCCATCAGGTGGGTTGATCCTTGGCGTACCTGAGTAGCAACAGCCTGCAGCACCTCTGACTGTCGCCGAAAATCTTTATTCGAATTGTCATGGCTGCAATCCACCATCAACCGATCAGCCAAGCCAGCCTTCACTAATTCTTTTGCAACCCCTTCCACAGCTTCGGGATGGTAATTGGTGCAGCCATTACCTCCCCGCAACACGAGATGGCCATCAGGGTTTCCAGTGGTATGCACAATCGAAGCCTGACCCTGCCGATTGATCCCTAGAAAATGATGCGGCCTAGATGCTGCCTGCATCGCATGGATCGCAATCTTGGCACTGCCATCGGTACCGTTTTTGTAACCAACGGGCATTGACAATCCAGAAGCCATCTCCCGATGGGTCTGACTCTCAGTGGTTCTGGCTCCAATCGCCGTCCAACTGATCAAATCAGCGATGTATTGAGGAACAACCGGATCCAGCAATTCAGTGGCCGTCGGCATACCCTCGCGGGCAAGGTCGAGCAACAACGACCGCGCACGCCTCAAGCCAGTGTTGATGTCATAGGAACCATCGAGATGGGGATCATTGATGAGACCTTTCCAGCCAACGGTGGTGCGAGGTTTTTCGAAATAGACCCGCAAAACCACCTCCAACTGGGCAGCATATCGCTGTCGCAATGGCTCCAACTGACGGGCATAGTCCCTTGCAGAGGCAATGTCATGAACCGAGCAGGGACCAACAATCACCAGCAAGCGGGGATCCTCACCACGCAGAATTGCCTGGATGCGTCTACGAGTGTCTGCAACGGTTTTGAGAGCCACTAGATCGAGGGGCAGCTCCTGATGAAGCAACACGGGTGACACCAAAGGCCGCGTATCCACCACATGCAAGTCGGAGGTGGTGGTCATTTCGCCAGAATTCATGACAACCCAGGCTAGGAAACCAGCAAGGTGACAGCATCCGGTAATTGCATTTCAATATCGATCTCCTTCCAGGAGGGATCGACGGCAAATAACAATAGAAGGGCCATGACCGCTGCCGAGGAATCACCCAAATGCTGAGTGCTTATCGCCAGCTCGCCGCCGAACGTGACGCCCAGGGCATCCCTCCCCTGCCCCTCACTGCCGAGCAAACCCAAGCACTCACCTTGGTTTTACAGAATCCACCAGCAGGAGACAGCTCTGAACTGCTGTACCTGCTGCGTGAACGCATCCCTCCAGGAGTCGATGAAGCTGCCTACGTGAAAGCAACCTGGCTGAGTGCTATCGCCCAGGGAAACAGCAAGAGCCCACTCATTACTCCATTAGAAGCCACAAAACTGCTTGGCACGATGATTGGGGGGTACAACGTTGCAGCTCTGATTGAGCTGCTGCAACACAATGACCACGAGCTAGCTGAATGCGCCGCTACAGGCCTGAGTCGCACCCTGCTCGTCTACGACGCTGTGCATGACGTTATCGAGCTAGCTGAAACCAATCGCTTCGCCAAACAAGTTGTAGAAAGCTGGGCCGCCGCTGAATGGTTCACCTCAAAACCAGTCTTAGCCAAAGAGATCACAGTCACAGTCTTCAAAGTTGATGGTGAAACCAATACCGACGATCTATCCCCCGCCACCCATGCCACCACCCGACCAGACATCCCCCTGCATGCTCTGGCCATGCTGGAAACACGAGATCCCAATGCCCTTGCCAAGATCATCAGCCTGAAGGCAAAAGGCCATCCCATTGCCTACGTGGGCGATGTGGTGGGTACGGGCAGTTCTCGCAAATCAGCAATCAATTCGGTGCTTTGGCACATAGGAGCCGATATCCCTTTCGTACCCAACAAGCGATCCGGCGGCGTCATCCTTGGCGGCAAAATCGCTCCCATTTTCTTCAACACAGCGGAAGACTCCGGCGCCCTCCCAATCGAATGTGATGTCAGTCAGCTGCAAAGTGGCGATGTGATCACCATCCGTCCCCATGCCGGCACCATCGAACGGGCCTTCGGAGAAGACAAAGCAGGCGAAATCGTTGCTCACTTCAAGCTCAAACCAATCACCATCAGCGACGAAGTGCGCGCGGGTGGGCGTATCTCCCTACTGATCGGCAGAGCACTAACCGACAAAGTGCGATCTCAATTTGGACTTTCAACATCCGATCTATTCGTCCGCCCAGGAGACACTCCTGAAACGAGCAAGGGGTATACCCAGGCCCAAAAAATCGTTGGTCTTGCCTGTGGGCTCGAAGGAATACGACCTGGGACAAGTTGCGAACCGCTGATGACAACTGTAGGCAGCCAAGACACAACTGGACCAATGACTAGAGACGAAATGAAGGAGCTCGCCTGCCTGGGATTTGCAGCAGATCTAGTCATGCAAAGCTTCTGCCACACCGCTGCCTACCCGAAGCCTGTAGATCTACAAACCCAGAAAGAACTTCCCGATTTCTTCGCCCAGCGTGGTGGTGTAGCACTTCATCCAGGCGATGGGATCATCCACAGCTGGCTGAACCGCATGCTTCTGCCAGACACAGTGGGAACAGGCGGCGATAGCCACACTCGTTTCCCCTTAGGTATTTCTTTCCCCGGAGGTTCTGGCGTGGTGGCTTTTGCTGCAGCCATCGGTGCCATGCCACTAGACATGCCGGAATCTGTACTGGTTCGTTTCAGCGGCTCACTACAGAGCGGCATCACACTGCGTGACGTCGTCAATGCCATCCCCTGGATCGCGATTCAAGAAGGTCTACTCAGCGTAGAAAAAGCCAAAAAGCTCAATGTCTTTAGCGGCAAAATCATGGAAATCGAAGGATTACCTGATCTGAAGCTGGAGCAAGCCTTTGAACTAACCGATGCCACTGCTGAACGTTCCTGCGCTGGCTGCACGATCAAACTCTCTGAATCAACGGTTGCTGAATACCTTCGCAGCAATATTGCATTGCTAACAAACATGATTGCCCGCGGTTATCAGGATGCTCGCACCCTGGCAAGACGTATCAAAGCCATGGAAGCTTGGCTGGCAAAACCAGAATTAATTAGCGCTGATCAAAACGCAGAGTATGCCGAAATCATCAATATCAATCTCGACGAACTCAAAGAACCCGTACTGGCCTGTCCCAACGATCCCGACAATGTAAAACTACTCAGTGAGGTTGCAAACAATCCAGTGCAGGAAGTCTTTATCGGCTCCTGTATGACCAACATCGGCCACTACAGAGCTGCCGCAAAAATTCTTGAAGGGTCTGGAACCAGCAAAGCTCGCCTATGGGTTTGCCCACCAACAAGAATGGATGAAGCCATGCTTCAAGAAGAGGGTTACTACAAAATCTTCGAAGCGGCAGGGAGCCGCATGGAAATGCCTGGTTGTTCATTATGTATGGGCAATCAAGCACGCGTGGAAGACAACACAACCGTTTTCTCCACAAGCACTCGAAACTTCAACAATCGACTAGGCCAAGGAGCCCAGGTCTATTTAGGCAGTGCTGAGTTGGCAGCAGTATGTGCATTATTAGGCAGAATCCCTACACCAAAAGAATATCTTTCGATCGCAACAGAAAAAATCGATCCCCTCTCATCTGAGCTTTATCGCTATCTAAATTTCAACCAGATTGATGGCTTTGCAGATCAAGGGCGCGTGGTAAGTAACGACATACAAGCAGAAGTTCTTGCAGAGTTTTCACCCACCCATGGCCATGCCGAATGATCTAAACCAGCAACAAAATCTGATGCAGTCCAGTCGCAGCATCCGCAAACTCTTAGAACAGCGCTGGTTTGTGGTTGTGCTGGCTCTGATGCTTACGGGCCTTGGAGCTGCCCTCACAGGAGTGCTTTTCAAAGCTGGTATCTATAGCCTCGCCAAGTGGCGATTCCAACTTCTTGAACTTCTTCCGCCTTGGATCGTTCTACCAGCCCTTGGTGCCACAGGAGGCTTGGTTTCTGGGTTGCTTGTTTCTGGTCTAGCCCCCTCTGCGAGCGGTTCAGGGGTGAGCCACATCATGGCATTTTTACGCCATCGATCCGTACCAATGGGATTGAGGGTTGGGATGGTCAAGCTAGTCGCAGGAGTGATCGCCATCGGCAGTGGTTTTCCACTTGGTCCAGAAGGACCAGCAGTGCAAATGGGAGGCTCTGTCGCTTGGAAATTTGCTCAATGGTTAAAGGCACCAATCGCCTTTCGCCGAGTCATTGTCGCTGCTGGAGGTGGGGCAGGTCTGGCCGCTATTTTCAGTGCGCCAATTGGAGGCTTTGTTTATGTAATTGAAGAGCTACTTCATTCTGCAAAACCTGCAGTCTTGTTGCTGGTGGTTGTCACCACCTTCTGGGCTGATACTTGGGCCGATGTGTTCGGATTTCTAGGGCTAAGTCCATCAGCTGGAAGTCTTAGCAAAGGCGTGGGCTTTCAACTGGAACGTGAATACACACCCCTAGTGCACTTTCTACCAATCGACCTGGGCTACCTAATCGCCCTTGGGTTGGTCACTGGAGTCTTGGCGGAGTTTTACTGCCGCTACGTCCTAGCGATGCAACGCAAAGGTAAAACCTGGTTCGGCAATCGACTCGTTTTAAGGATGGTGCTCAGTGGTGGTGTACTCGGAGGGGTTTATGCATCTCTTCCTGAGAGCTTTAGGAATTTGGATAACCTCCAAGATCTGGTCGGTGGAGGAGAAGCTGGTCCTCTGATGGCTCTCAGCACCTTCGTCGTGCTGTTTTTCACTACAGGGCTAGCAGCTGCCTCAGGAGCACCAGGAGGCTTATTTGTCCCGATGCTGACCCTAGGAGGAGCAATCGGCCTGGCCTGTGGAGACTGGGCAGAAATGCTCACTGGCCACGCACCCAGTACCTTCATTTTTGCAGGCATGGGAGCGTTCGTAGCCAGCTGCTCACGCACACCGATCACAGCCATGTTTTTAGCCTTCGCACTAACAAAAGATTTGCTAATCCTCAAACCAATTCTAGTGGCATGCCTATCAAGCTTTCTCGTATCTCGCCTCTTTAATGAACACTCAATCTATGAAAGACAAATCACAATGGAATACAAAGAGTAACCAATCGAAAGAAGCAATCTACTACTTATAATATCTAAATAAACTGGATAATTTGCAGACAGCCCAAATCTATCCTCTAGAAAAATTATGCAAAGAGAATCAAGACAACCCATATTATTTGGATCCTCATGATCTGCATAATAAGACTCGTAAATATCCGCTCCTGAGCTCAAGACTTCAGCCAATATTGCCATTAAATATCACAATAACCTAGATCCCTAAAAGGCAGGTAGTCATATAAATTGTTACTCTATCAATATAAAGTGAAGCAAGGAATTTGCTAAAGACAGCTGGCAGGTCAAAACATATAATCAAGCAAGATCAATCAACCCAATAATGCAGGGTTGATTCCTTAATCATTGATTTATTGACGTAAATCAGATGGTTTTGCACCCGATGCCAATAGCCTCTTCAGGATGAACTGATGTTGCCAAGGTTGACCTCCTGAACAAGGAAACGCTCCTATTCACCCCCGCCGTTCCCGAACCTGGAGCGCTCCGAGCCGTGCTGGCGTTCCCAAGCACATACAGCATTGGGATTACCAGCCTGGGATATCAAGTTATCTGGGCCACCCTCGCTAAACGTGAAGACATCGATGTAAGGCGGTTATTTACCGATCAAGGGGACATCACCCATCGCACCTGCGACCTGTTCGGACTCTCCCTGAGCTGGGAACTGGATGGTCCGGTATTACTGGATCTACTTGAGCAACAACGCATCCCGCTATGGAGTCATCAACGCGGAGACAACAACCCAATTGTTTTTGGTGGTGGTCCTGTACTCACAGCTAACCCCGAACCCCTAGCTCCATTTTTCGATGTGGTGTTGTTGGGAGACGGGGAAGAACTTTTGCCAGCCTTCATCGATACGCTCCAACAAGTGAAACAGTTGCCACGAACTGATCGCCTGCGAGCTCTGGCAAAGATTCCAGGTGTCTATGTACCAAGGTTCTATGAACCCATCTACGACGCTGACGACACCCTGCTGACAGTAAAGCCCGTCGAATCCGACTTACCCCCCTCAATCGCGAAGCAAACCTGGCGCGGCAACACCCTCACTCATTCCACAGTGATCACGCCAGATGCTGCCTGGCCAAACATCCATATGGTTGAGGTGGTGCGCAGCTGCCCAGAACTTTGCCGATTCTGTCTTGCCAGCTATCTCACACTGCCCTTCCGCAGTCCATCCTTAGACGATGGACTCATCCCTGCCATTGAGAAAGGACTCACCGCCACTAAGAGACTTGGACTACTAGGCGCCTCTGTTACCCAACACCCTCAATTTGGTGAGCTACTGCAATGGTTAGACAAAGATCGCTTCAACGACATCCGCCTCAGCGTTAGCTCTGTACGGGCAGCCACAGTGAACTCAGAATTGACCAGGATCCTGAACCGCCGCGGCAGTAAATCACTCACAATTGCCATCGAAAGCGGCAGCGAGCGCATTCGCGCAATGATCAATAAAAAGCTTGCTCAAGAAGAAATTTTTGCGGCTGCCAAATATGCGTTTGAAGGCGGCCTCAGGGGCCTGAAGCTCTACGGCATGGTTGGACTGCCTACCGAAGAAGACTCCGATATAGACGACACGAGCAATCTGTTACTGAACCTCAAAAAAACAACCCCAGGCTTACGCCTCACTCTGGGAGTCAGCACCTTTGTCCCTAAGGCTCATACTCCCTTTCAATGGCACGGGATCAACCGTAAAGCGGAGAAACGACTCAAACAACTAGCAAAACAACTGAAACCAAAAGGCATTGAGGTGCGACCAGAAAGCTTCGGATGGAGCACGATCCAGGCTCTGCTGTCACGCAGTGACCGACGTCTCGCCCCTGTGATTGCATCTGTCCGGGGCTCACACAACAAACTAGGCAGCTGGAGAAAGGCTTACAAAGCAGCACGCGAAGGGGATCTCAGTACAACGACTGAACAAGCCATACCACTGCCCCGCCCACCCGCCTGGGAAGAAGTGGTGCATGAATCATGGGAGCCATCACGAACACTTCCCTGGACCCATCTAGAAGGACCCCTCAACCAAAAGCAACTCATCGAACATCATCATCAAGCCCTAAACGAGCATGGTGGAGTGACTGCTGGGGAAGAATGATGCAACGCAATCCAGCCAAAAGAATCCAGCCGGCAATGTTGAGCCGACTATCAAAGAAAGGCATATCACTAGCATGCATCACCACCAGGATCAAACTTGCCGTCCACCAAGCACGGTCAAAGACCGTGCTACTCAAACCTCGGCTTATCAAGACTCCACCAGTCAACACACCACGTCGCAAGACTGTGATCAAGAGAGCTAAAACAGTCCCCACCACTAGCAAAGCCACGGGTATCCCATGGCTCACAGCAAGTTCAAGAGGAAGGTTATGGGCATGGCCATGCCACTGACCAGTCCGCAGCGGATAGAGCACTGAAAAAGCAGCAGCCCCCCAACCAAGCCAAGGACGAGAATCAATGAACTGCAGAGCCACCCCCCACTGGCTCATGCGAGTTGACATCAACTCACGATCCTGGATATAGCGCATGTCATTAAGACGCGCCCAAATACCCTCAGGCACAAACGTGCGTGCCCACTGCTGCAAACCTGAAGGACTGCCTGGTAATGCTGCAAGGGTCACTGGTAACAGCGCTAACACCATCAACGGCAACAACCAGGGCCACCTGGCGGGCCCAAAAACAAAGGGAATCGCCAACATCAACCCTCCCCAAGCATTTCGTGAGTCGGTGAGAACCAATGCAGCCACAACAGCAATAGCGACCCCAAAAGCCACACTGCGTTGAAAACGACTGAGGGCAGGCTGAAGCAGAGCTGCCAAACAGAATGGCCAAACCAAGGCCAACCAGGCTCCAGCAATATTTGCGTAATCAAATAGACCAGATAAACGGCCAGTAGGCTCACCCCCTGGAGCCATGAACCAGACGATTAAGCCACCGAACAATTGCCATGGCCCCTGCCATCCCCACCAGAGCTGTCCGAGACCGGTAATCACCACAGGCAAAGTGCCAGCGACAAGCCAAAGGGCACAACGTCGTCGGGCTTCATCACTAACTAAATAAGGCTGAAAACCCCAAAAAGCCCAAAAGAAAGGCAACCAATTCCCCAGACCAACCCAAGCACGTCCACCCGAATAGGCCTGAACGCAACCAACCAGCATCAACAGTGCGGCAATCAGCAAAGGCCAATTCCAGGGATCGCGCCAAAACGGTTGCTGTCGCTGACAACTACCAAGCACCAGGGCCGTAAGCAGCAACAAGCCTGCCAACAATGCACTGGAAGGCAACAAAAAAAGCCCCCACTGGAAAGCAAGCCATCCAATGGAGGTCGCAGCAGCAGGGCGACATCGAGCCATCCAAGCCAACACCGTCATGCAAAAACAGCGGTTCTACCGCGATAGACCATCACCTGGCGACAAAGATGCAATCTCAAGGCCCTTGCCAAAGCGAGACGTTCTGTATCACGTCCTTTACGAATCAAATCTTCCACCTCATCACGATGGTTTACATGCTCGATGGTCTGCTCAATAATCGGCCCGTCATCCAGATCTTCAGTGACGTAATGGGCGGTAGCCCCAATCACTTTCACCCCTCGATCCCAGGCCCTGTGATAGGGCTGTGCCCCCTTAAAAGCCGGCAGGAAGGAATGGTGAATATTAATCACGGTGGGGAAACGCTCTAGAAAAGCACCACTAAGGACCTGCATGTACTTGGCCAACACAACGAGCTCAATCCGATGCTCAGCCAACAAATCCAGCATGGTTTGTTCCGCCTCAGGCTTGCTGGCAGGCGTCATAGGAACACACTCAAAACAAACACCAAACTCCCTGCATAAAGGCTCCAATTGAGAGTGGTTTGCAATCACAAGCGGCACCTGCATCGGCAACTCCCCACTGCGAGTGCGCCAAAGCAGATCCAACAGACAGTGACTCTGCTTGCTGGCGAAGATCGCCACCCGAGGGATCTCATCCGAAAAATGCAATTGCGCCTGACCCCCGAGGCGATCTGCCAGGGCATTTACAGCTGGTGCTATCGCCTCTCGAGGCAATCCGAAGCCCTCAATTCCAAATTCGATCCTGCTCAGAAACAGTCCAGCCCCAACATCCGTATGGTGATCAGCATGAAGAATATTGCCTCCATTAACAGCCACCCATCCCGACAACTCACTCACCAAAGCAGGCCGATCTGGACAGATGAGCTGCAGAATCACACGAAGCTTGTAACCGTAAGGATTCCATACAGCACCAAGAGGGGAGCTCACTCAACCTGATTGCAAAAACTCATTCTGTCTTGACGAACGTCAGCACCAAGAACACCTCAAAGTGAGATGCATTGCTCGTCAATATCAAGAATGACTGCTTCCACTGTTGCAATCATTGGCGCCGGTGCGGTTGGCGCTGGCACAGCCTGGTATTTAGCCAAGCATGGCCACCAAGTGATGCTGATTGATCCAAAACTGGATCAACCGATTAACAGATCAGGGGCCCTCCCGGGAACAACTGCTTCTCTAGGGGTACTCATGGGGCATGTTTTCAGGCGCAGCAGTGGACGAGCCTGGCGACTCCGACAACACAGCATGACCCTCTGGCCAGAGTGGGTTGCAGAACTGAGCAGTCAAGAGCATCCGCTCAAGCTCAACACGCCTCTGATTCAACTTGCGAGTAGCGAAGCAGAAGCCACCCTGATGAAGCAACTCACAGAACAACGGCAACATCTCGGCCTTGAGCTGATCTCACCAAACTCGAATCCCTGCATGGGCCGATCATGGCCAAACAGACAACATGGGGGCCTGATCTCTCATCAAGACGGTTATCTAGACCCGATCGCCCTACAAAAATGCCTACGGGCCGCCCTTCAAGAGCAACGCGTACAACAAATCCAAGAGCCAGTCGTCTCGCTGGAACGAAATTCATCTGTCGAAGACAAACAGTGGCGCCTTCAACTTGCGGGAGGAACAAATTTGAACCAAGAGGCTGTCGTGATCTGTGCAGCACTGGGCAGCGAAGCCCTGCTGGAACCACTAGGCCACAGTCTTCCCATGACCCCTGTGCTTGGACAAGTGCTGGATCTAGAGCTGATCTCAGATCAGCACAATTGGAGCGGCTGGCCTGCAGTACTCGTGAGCCATGGCATCAACCTGATCCCCCACGGACCCAATCAGATCTGGATAGGTGCCACTCTCGAGCCAGGAGTGCAACCAATAGCGAGCCACCTAAAGGCCATGCAACACCTCGAGGGAGATGCCCCGGCTTGGTTAGAAAGCGCGACTGTGAAAGACCAATGGCATGGATTGCGCGCTCGACCTGTCGAACGTCCAGCACCTCTTTTAGAAAAACTAGAGCCCGGGCTAATCGTGGCTACAGGCCATTACCGAAATGGCGTCTTGCTCGCCCCGGCCAGCGCTGCATGGGTCAAAGAGCAACTCACTAACGAGACAAGATCTTGACTTGACTCTTGATCAATTTTCAATCATCTAAAAAGGGGGCGTCCAAAGATCACCAGTTAGCTGCGTAAAACAGATCTCTATGAGCCTGTTGAGGCGCACTTTGATTGTCTGAATTCCTCGAGAAACCAGTGCCCATCTAAATTGACGAAGTGCCTAAAACGCTTTTTAAACGTACTCAATGCGTCAGAGGCACCTGCTTTATAGATGCTGAAGAAATAAAGCAAGAAATTTCACTTCAGAGTTATCTCTTTATCTCGGTGCCTGGCATAAAAGTGTAATAACAGACCAACAGGAACTACGGCCAGCAGAAAAGCGAAAATGGTTCCAAGGGTTTCCATAAACTTTTGGCAAATAGGATTTTGTATCCTTCAAGCTATAACACAGATCACTGCCGGAAGACAGTGGAATCCGCATCAACAAGTCGGAAAAGTTCATTAGAAATTCATATGCAGGTGTCATTGCAAGCAAGTCCTTGCTTCAATAAATGCAGATTGAACCTTCAAAATTACTGAAAGGGAAGGGCATAAAGGCTTTGATTTACCCTAAACGTGGCCGATGAACGCCTACACATAAAAAGCCTTATCGTGTCAATCAATGAATCCTTAATCCAATCATCATAAGATTGCCATTCAAAAAATTTGAGCTTCTTAATTTCCGCAATTTCCTGAGCATAATATATTGCAAGGTCGCAGAACTCTTAACGGCATAATTCCAAGTCATGAAATGACAATTCGGCCAGAATCTGCTTGCAGTTGTCATACATCAAAAAATAAGCAATCCTACTGAAATTAACATTTGCTGAAAACTATAGACTCTCCTTCACAACAGTAATCCCTGCTTCGAAGAGCTTTCTGCGTTGATTCTTTTGAGGCAAGGGATAAACCCCAGAAATTCAGAATATAGCGGAATCACCCTAGAGGCATTTTATAAAAATTGAAGTAACTAGGCCAAAAAAATGAATAAAGAGTTCCTCAACTCTTCAAACACTTGAAGCACGATTCAAGTGCTACCATCAAATCATTGATAGACTCCCAGCAACCCGTAAAAAGATTGATTCGATCAATTCTATCGCTAAATAAGTAGCAATGTATTCAGCATTGCAGAAGATGGCCTCTTCCTGTCATCATATTCGTAGAAATCAAAGCAGGGCATCTCCATCTGCTAAATCTCTGTAATCACGTGGCTCAATATTGATTGAATTGACTACTACAAGACAATCAAACAGCAAATCATTAGGCAGCAAACCATCAGCCTCCAACAGACTCTTGCCTCTCAATTGAACTCATGCATAGAAAATAATCAGCTCTCAAAGTTGATCGCCTAATCAATATAATTTTTTCTCAAGGCTAGAAGTCATTTGGCCTATTTTGTAAATTTTGGATCTTCAGTCTATCCAGAGAATATTTTGTCATGCCAGCCCAAGGTGATGTAGAAGCCGCTAATTACCAGTGAAAGTCAAGCAACACACTGAAAGAGATGTCACCATTTTATATATAAGACAGGGGACTTTACATAAGACATCCACTCATTTCAATCAACTCTGATCAAGTTTAATCGCTGATCAACAAAACCTAAACAATCCTTCGTTGCTTGATCCATTCTTAGCCACTGAAAAGATACAAGCATTCATGCCATATAGGCTAACCATATATCAAAAGTAAGGCCAATGTTGACCAAGACTACTTTATGACTATTGAGAAGCATACAAATGATACTTTATGGCATCAACAAGCTAACTATCCAATCACTTCGACTCAGTAAATTCTGCGTCAATCACATCATCACCACTACTGGAATCACCAGCACCAGCACCAGCCGCGCCAGCATCAGCGCCGGATTCTGCCGCGGCAGCACCCGCCTGCTGATAAACAGAAGCGCCCAAGGTATAAAGCTCCTGCTGCAGTTCCTCCAATTGTGACTTCATCGCATCAAAGTCATCTTTCTCAATGGCAGCCTTAAGCTTGACGCGCTTATCTTCCACCTTTGCCTTTGAATCAGCATCAACCTTGTCAGCCAACTCTCCGAGCTGCTTTTCCGCCTGATAAACAAGAGTCTCAGCCTGGTTCTTAATGTCAATGCGCTCACGCTTTTCTTTATCAGCTGAGGCATTGGTCTCAGCATCCTTAACCATCTTCTCAACCTCATTTTCAGAGAGGGTTGAAGCACCAGTAATCGAAATACTTTGCTCCTTACCGCTACCCTTATCCTTGGCATTAACACTAAGGATACCGTTAGCATCGATATCAAAAGTCACCTCAATCTGAGGAACACCACGAGGGGCAGGAGGAATTCCATCAAGACGGAATGTTCCCAAGCTCTTATTATCAGAGGCCATCTCACGTTCACCCTGAAGCACGTGAATCTCCACATTGGTTTGTCCATCAACCGCCGTGGAATACGTTTCCGACTTCTTCGTAGGAACAGTCGTATTACGCGTAATCATCTTGGTCATCACACCACCAAGAGTCTCCACACCCAAGGAGAGAGGAGTGACGTCAAGCAGCAAGATGTCCTTAACTTCACCAGCCAATACCCCGCCCTGTATGGCAGCGCCTACTGCAACAACCTCATCAGGATTGACAGTCTGATTGGGATCTTTACCCGTAACCCTCTTAACAAGTTCCTGAACTGCAGGCATGCGGCTGGAGCCGCCCACCATCACGATTTCGTCAAGTTCACCAGAAGAGAGTTTGGCGTCCTTAAGAGCCTGCTCCACAGGTACACGACAACGATCAATCAGCTTTGAAGCCAATTCCTCAAATTTGGCACGTGTCAGGGTTAGATCGAGATGCTTAGGCCCCTCAGAGGTAGCAGTAATAAATGGCAGGTTGATCTCACTTTGCGTAGCACTGGAAAGCTCGATCTTGGCTTTCTCTGCCGCCTCAGTGAGCCGCTGAAGAGCCTGCTTATCCTGACGCAGATCAATACCTTCATTGGCCTTAAAAGTTGCAGCCAGATGATCAACAATCACTTTGTCGAAATCATCTCCGCCTAGATGAGTGTCACCAGAGGTAGATAGAACCTCAAAAACACCATCACCTACCTCGAGCACAGAAACATCAAAGGTTCCACCACCCAGGTCAAACACCAGAATTCGCTCATTGCTCTTCTTATCGAGGCCATACGCCAACGCAGCCGCGGTTGGCTCGTTAATGATGCGTAGCACCTCTAAGCCAGCTATCTTGCCGGCGTCTTTGGTGGCCTGTCTCTGTGAATCATTAAAATAGGCAGGCACCGTGATCACTGCCTGGGTTACGTTCTCACCGAGATACTTACCAGCGTCCTCAGCTAACTTGCGCAACACCTGAGCACTTACTTCCTCAGGAGAAAACTGCTTATCAAGAACCGGGCACTTCAACCTCACATTAGAGCCAGACTTCTCAACCTCATAACTCACTTCCTTCGATTCTTCGTTCACCTCATCAACCCGACGACCAACGAAGCGCTTCGCTGAATAAAAGGTGTTATCAGTGTTCATCACCGCTTGGCGCTTGGCGATCTGGCCAACCAATTGATCCTGATTTTTGGTATACGCGACCACGGAGGGAGTTGTTCTAAACCCTTCAGCGTTAGCAATCACGACGGGCTTGCCACCCTCCATTACGGCGACACAACTGTTCGTGGTTCCAAGGTCAATGCCAACAACCTTTCCCATTCGTGCCGACCTCCTAAAGATCTCTGTCTTGAACAGGTGCATCCTCGGCAGTGAGGCCACTTAGAGGCGAGGTGTGGTTCCCGAACAGCTCGCCCGGCAGGCTGGGCACAGAACCGATCAAGCAATGGGA
Source organism: Prochlorococcus sp. MIT 1306 (assembly GCF_047304515.1). Lineage (NCBI taxonomy): Bacteria > Bacillati > Cyanobacteriota > Cyanophyceae > Synechococcales > Prochlorococcaceae > Prochlorococcus > Prochlorococcus sp. MIT 1306. The sequence continues at coordinate 2,258,925 of NZ_CP138959.1, forward strand.
ATGATTAGCGGCACAACCTCCCTAATAGGCCTGCTCGGCCAACCAGTGCACCATTCCCTCTCACCAGTGATGCAAAACGCAGCCCTCACTGCAATGAATCTCGACTGGTGCTACATGGCCATGCCCTGCGAAACCAACGATCTGGCCAATGTGCTCTGCGCTCTGCGTTCAATCAACTGCCTTGGCCTGAACATCACCATCCCCCACAAACAAGACGTGGCCAAAACCTGTCGAGAGCTCAGCCCACTAGCAAAACGACTTAAAGCCGTCAACACTCTGATCCCTCATGTCGACGGCGGCTGGACAGGCACCAACACAGACGTGGCCGGTTTTATTGCACCCCTTCAAGAAAGCAAGTGCGAGTGGCATGGGCGTCGTGCCGTCGTGCTCGGTTGCGGTGGTAGCGCCCGCGCAGTCGTTGCAGGTCTGCAAGATTTAAAATTGGCTCAAATCATGGTGGTTGGCCGCCGATCTGATGCGCTGAAGAGATTTCTCGATGATCTCCAGCCCAACCCAGCCAGCTCCGAATCTGATTGCCAAGTGCTCTTGCAAGGAATTCTCCAACAGGACCCTGCTCTGGTTGAACAGCTAACCAAAGCCGATCTGGTGGTCAACACCACACCAGTAGGCATGTCCCAAAACCGTTCAGAAACATCAACTCCTAGAGCGCCAATGCCCCTGGGGAAGAACATTTGGCAAAACCTAAGCCCAAAGACAACTCTCTATGACCTTATTTACACACCAAAACCAACCGCCTGGCTGACCTTAGGAACTGAACATGGCTGCCATTGCATAGATGGCCTCGAAATGCTTGTTCAACAAGGCGCTGCCTCTCTAAGGCTCTGGAGCGGCAACAACCAGGTGCCTGTCGAAGAGATGAGAAAAGCTGCTCTGGGCTGGCTCACGGTTTAGCGTCATAGCAGTGATCTGACCCCCATGCTGATCCCTATCTGGCAACGATTGCTGGGAGTGCTGATTTACATGCTCCCTTGGAGCGACACCATTCCATTTGGGCGAAGTTTATTTGTGCAATTTCCATTGCTTGAATTGCTTGCACTTCCAGCCCTACCCTTCATGATCCTGGAACAAGGGATCCCGTTCGGAAGTCTTCTAATATTTTTCTTGCTCTTTCTTGCCGTTGTAAGGAACCCTAAAGTTCCCTATTTTCTTCGCTTCAACACACTGCAAGCACTACTAGTAGACATTGTTGTCGTACTGCTGGGCTATGCCTTCCAAATCCTTCTACAACCTCTTAGTGGTGCTTTCATGCTGCGCACGCTAACCAGCACTGTGCTGGTAGCAATGCTTGCCATCGTGATTTTCGCCCTCATCGAATGCCTAAGAGGACGTGAACCAGACCTGCCAGGTATCAGCCAAGCCGTTCGCATGCAGCTCTCCTAAAACAATGACCACAAAGAGATAGGCTGGTCGCTCCGTCGCTCACTGCCGTGAGCCTTTAAGTCCCTGTCGGAACAACTGATGAGTCAACAACCTTATTACGAAACCATGTACATCCTCCGGCCGGACATCCCGGAAGAGGAAGTAGAAACCCATGTCACCAAGTACCGCGAGATGGTGACTGAAGCAGGGGCAGAGGTCCTCGACAATCAAATGCGTGGCAAGCGACGCCTGGCCTATCCAATCTCAAATCACAAGGAAGGCATCTATGTGCAGCTAAGCCACAACGGCAATGGACAACAAGTGGCCGTGCTGGAAAAAGCCATGCGTCTCAGTGAAGACGTGATTCGCTACCTAACTGTGAAGCAGGAAGGTCCTCTACCCGCTCCCAGAATCGTCCCAGGGAGTGAACCTGAGCCAGTAGAACAGCAGGAAGCCGCAGCCGTAGAAGCCTGATCAACACCATTGTTGAAAAAGCTGCTTGGCGTTAGCTTTCTGCCATGCGCGCTGCCCATCAAGACCATCAAAGCCCTCTTCCAATTTGGAAGAAACAGGAAACACAACAAGAAAATAAAAAAATAACCAGACGTGATGCCATCCAACAATGGCGACAATCAACAGGCAAGTTGCTGCTAACCAAGGCTGAGATCAGATCTAACTGCAAAGACAATCCTTATGACCAACAAGAACTACTTAAAAGTCAAATCAAAGACCTTAAGGAGCAAGTTCAGGAATACGAAGCCCTCCTAAAGGAACTCCCTGATATTTTCGAACGAAAATTTCAACAACGACTCATCCCCCTACTAGAGCGCTATCGCCTAATCACGCATACTCAAAACTCTGCTATTCAAACAGAGTCAATCATGCTTGAGGAGCCTCACACATTAAAAGTGCCTTCCCTGCTTCGCACAAGATGGCTTGGAGGCAGAGGACAATCTCCACAAGAAAACTAATCAAAAGATCACAACTTAGCCTCGCCGAGCTGCTGCCCAAAGGCGACTTGGAAGTCCCCAGATGTAGATAAATCCTTCAGCAGCCCTGTGGTCAAAGTTGTCCTCGCTGCCATAGGTAGCCATCTCAGATATATACAAGCTGTTGGTGTCAGAGCTCCGGCCAATCACCATGGCATTGCCTTTATGGAGACGAATCCGCACCAAGCCATTCACATAAATCTGAGTGCGCTCCATGAATCCATCCAGAGCATCCTTCAAAGGGGAAAACCAAAGACCCTGATAGACCAGCTCAGCCCATTGCATCTCCAATTGACGCTTCATGCGCAACACATCCGCAGCAAGTGTCAAACTCTCCAATTCCTGATGAGCACGAATCAATAAAAGTAACCCTGGAGTTTCATAAATCTCCCGACTCTTGATACCAACCACCCGATTCTCAATGATGTCAAGGCGACCGAAACCATGCCGTCCAGCAAGACGATTCGCCTCCTTGATCAAACCCACCGAATCAAGTCGCACCCCATCAATAGCCACAGGATTACCAGCTTCAAATCTGATCTCAATGTCCTGAGCCTGAGAGGGTGCAGCGTCAATCGAGGAGGTCATGGCAAAGACCTCCTCGGGCGGAGCCACCATCGGATCTTCAAGAGGACCCGCTTCAATACTTCGACCCAACAGATTCAGATCAATCGAATAAGGCGATTTCTTACTCACGGGGGCAGGGATCCCACAACGTTCGCCATAGGCGATCGCCTCCTCTCTGCTCATGCTCCATTCCCGAGCGGGAGTTAGCACCTTGAGATCAGGTGCTAGTGCTGCAATGGCCAAATCAAAACGCACCTGATCGTTGCCTTTACCCGTACAGCCATGAGCAACCGCATCGGCCCCGACCTCCCTGGCAACCTCTACCAACCGACGAGCAATCAGGGGGCGAGCTAAAGCCGTAGACAGTGGATAACGACCTTCATAAAGAGCATTGGCACGAATCGCCGGCAAAGCAAACTCTTCTACAAAAGGCTCTATCAAATCTCCCACCAGAGACTGACTAGCACCAGCATCAAGAGCCTTAAGGCGGATGGGATCAAGCTCATCGCCCTGACCTAAATCGGCAGCAAAGGTGATCACCTCGTCTACCCCCCATTCATGCTTGAGATATGGGATGCAAACGCTGGTATCAACACCACCGGAATAAGCAAGCACCACCTTCTTCGCACGCCCCATCAACTGGACTCCGAATCACAATTCAAAGATTCTCCCTTCCCGTTGACCAAAGACCCGGAATCAGTCGTAGGAAATCCCTCCCGCATGACCCAAATACCGAGGCCAACCGCAGGAGCAAAGAGCAACAACGCCACCAGGAGGGGCCGAATTACAAAAGGCTCAGGATGCAACAGACCCCAAAACCGCAAGCCAAAGCTGAGTAGTAAGGCCAAGCCCCAGGCAAAAACCATCAAGATCAGCTTGGAAGAAAAAAACACCTGATCAAAGGAAGTCAATGAACTATGTTGGCTGATTGGTCTATGTCCTCACAAATGAGCGCCCTCGATACGATCAACCTGAGCGCACTCGACGGCATCAACCCTGCTCTTACGCGCTATAGAAGAACAGAACCTGCCCCTGTTTTGCCCCTACGCGAAGAACCAGATCTGCTGAGTTGGCTCGAAGCAAGTGGAAGGCTAGTCGCCGATGAAGAATCCACCTCACCAGAGGTCAGCACAGTAGAGGAAGAGGAGCTTTCGGCCTTGATGGGAGAGAAAGAAGATTACAAAGCCGACGACGAACAAACAGAAGAAAACTGGGAAGAATAGCCATTTTCTCAAACCGAAGAAGCCTGCTCACTTCATTACGCACCGCCAATCAAGCCCTGACGTGAGCAACTCTCCGAAGCCATTGGCTGATACGGATACACAAAGGTGGTGGACTAAAGGGACAACGTCCGCAAGCTTGCTCGGGATCGTTATCTTTGCTGCAAGCTTCACATCGGACCGCTTCATAGCCAACAGTCTGCTCAGCTTGCCGTTGATGATTTCAACACTGATTTCAGTGCTGATCGCAAGCTGGGGCATCCCGAAGTTAAGGGCCCTAAAAATGGGGCAAGTGATTCGAGAAGACGGACCACAGACTCATCAGCGCAAATCTGGCACACCAACCATGGGTGGGCTGCTAGTCGTGCCAGTGGGGCTCATCATCGGAAGTTTCGTCAGTGTGAATGGCGAAAGCAGCGAGCAACTGCTAGCTCTGTCATGCATCACCCTGGCTTACATGGTGATCGGTGGCTTCGACGACTGGCGCAGTCTCACGCGCGGAACCAACACTGGTCTTACCCCTCGGGGAAAACTTCTACTTCAAACCGCAGCCGGCCTGATCTTTCTCGCTTGGGCGGGCTGGCAACACTGGATCGACTCCAGCATCGCCCTGCCCCTTGGCATGTCCATCCAGATGGGATTCATGATCTGGCCACTAGCACTGTTCGTGTTCCTAGCGGAAAGCAACGCCACCAATCTCACCGACGGACTCGATGGGCTAGCCAGTGGCTGCGGGGCGCTTGTCTTCACTGGGCTAGCCGTGCAACTGATGCTCAGAGGTAATGATGGCAATCCTGTACTGGCAGGCTTCTGCATGGCAATGGCAGGGGCCTGGCTCGGTTTCCTGATGCACAACCGCAACCCAGCCCAGGTGTTCATGGGCGACACAGGCTCACTAGCAATGGGGGCCGCCTTGAGTGGAGTCGCAATCCTCTCCAACAGCCTCTGGCCGCTATTGATCATGGGTGGTGTGTTCTTGGCTGAATCCCTTTCTGTGATTATTCAGGTATGGGTTTTCAAAGCCACCAAAGGACCTGACGGAGTTGGACGACGCGTGTTCCGTATGGCGCCGCTTCACCACCACTATGAAATCGGAGGTGCCGACGAGCAAATGGTGGTGCGAAGATTTTGGTTGAGCACTGGAGGCTTAGTGCTACTAGGTCTGCTATTACGCCCCACTGCATAAGTGCTGGCATGAGTTACTTCTATAAGAAATAAAGATGCACTTTTAAACTCACTTCTTGCAAGCAACTCGTATCAGTTTCAGAATATCAATACCGAAATGAAGATCATGAAACTACAGGGCTGGAATATCACTGCTTGGGTCGCTGGCATGATCCTTCTGATGCTTACCATCTTTTTCGTTTTGAGCGGATGGAGTGCCGAAACGATCACCGCAGGCATTGATTACACCGGCAGAAGTTCTCTATTTCTCTTCTCCATTGCCTTTACCGCATCGAGTGTCTATTCCCTCTGGAAAACACCTTTTACGACCTGGACTCTTCACAACAGGCGCTACATCGGACTGAGCTTTGCAGCCTCGCACTTCATTCACCTCATCCTGATTGTGTTGATCTCTTTGAACTTCCCAGAACCTTTTCTCGAAGATCAGCCGATGGGAAAGTGGATTTTCGGTGGTATTGGTTATGTGTTTATTTTCCTGATGGCCTTGACTTCCACTGATCAAGCCCAGCAATGGATGGGTATGAAAAATTGGAAGAGACTTCATTTGATTGGCAGCCACTGGCTTTGGACCGTCTTTCTGCTCACCTACGTTGGACACACACGTGAAGATCCAAAGTTCTACATCCCGTTCCTTGTTTACACATTGGCCTTGCTTCCTTTGAGACTTATCAAGCACACACCCCCGAAAGCACTTCACGGAGCAGCATCCTTAACTCACTAAAATCCAAGTCTTATCAGGCAAAGTGAGCGTTTTGCTGGTGCAAACAAAGCCAATGGGGGCAAAGGCCAGCAATTCTCAATTGTGTCGCGCTTATTGAGAACAACCTCTCTCGATCGGGCAGGTTTGTGCGCCGATAATGATTGAACTGTTGAGACAGAAAAACTACCAACGAGAAAAATCCATACCAACCCAATAGCAAATGTGGTCTGCGGAACCTCGAAGCTTCAAACACCCAGTCGTCATCACCATCAATCTGGTGTATTAAAAAAATGAGTTACTTCACTTGGAAAGAGGCTGGTCTCACAAGCGACTGCGCAAGCCTTGAAGCCATGGCTTCCCGTTTCGAAGAGGCTGCAAGTCTGATGCGACGCATGGCCCGAGAAGGCTTTCGGCTGGAACAGAACATGAAAAAACAACGCATCACTCATCCTGATCCCGGTGTATTCGAAGCCTGGGGGTTCATCAGCGAAGAACCAGCCTTTCGACAGCTCACGCTGATCCCTGATCTCAAAATGTAAAGGGATCTCAAATACCACTTTTAAGGCAATTCCCCTAACCAGCCGAGCGCGAAGATCAACTCATCATCAACACCTTCATGATGACTGTCTTACCAAAAACCTTGCTGTTACTTGGCAGCGGAGAACTCGGCAAAGAAATAACAATCGCCGCTCAACGGTTGGGCTGCCATGTCATCGCCTGTGATCGATACTCCGGAGCCCCGGCCATGCAAGTAGCAGACCAAGCAGAGGTTCTGGACATGAACAATTCAGAAGCCCTCACAGCCATCATCAGGCATCACCAACCGGATGTAGTCATTCCAGAGATCGAAGCATTGGCAGTCAATGCACTGGCAGAGCTTGAAAACGAAGGAATCACAGTGATCCCTACGGCCCGAGCCACAGCCGTAACAATGAATCGCGATCGAATCAGAGATCTCGCCAGCGAAGAATTGGCTCTACTGACCCCAAAATTTGCTTATGCCGGCAGTGCCGAAGAACTCAGACATGCAGCTGAGCCCCTGGGCTGGCCAGTGGTGGTCAAACCAGTCATGAGCTCCTCCGGCAAAGGCCAAAGTGTGGTTAGCAATCCTGAAGGCCTTCGGCAAGCCTGGCAAGCCGCTATGGCAGGGTCCCGAGGCAACTCACCGCGAGTCATCGTGGAAGAGTTCCTTCACTTTGATCTAGAAATTACCTTGCTCACAATTCGCCAAGAGGATGGCTCCACCCTCTTCTGCGAACCAATCGGGCATGAACAAATTGGAGGAGATTATCAATGCAGCTGGCAACCAGCAGAACTCTCTACTGAACAACTCAAGCAAGCCCAATCAATGGCTCTGACTATTACCGAAAATCTTGGTGGTGTGGGATTGTTCGGGGTGGAGTTCTTTCTATGTGGCAATGAAGTAATTTTCTCTGAACTATCACCAAGGCCTCATGACACCGGACTTGTCACCCTAATCAGCCAAAACCTTAGTGAATTCGAATTACACCTGCGCGCAGTGCTGAAATTACCTATTCCTACCATTCAAACTGCAGATGCAGCAGCAAGCAGGGTGATCCTGGCAAAAGACAATCTCTCATCCATTTCCTACAAAGGAGTGGAGAAAGCCCTCTCAGAAATTGACACCCAGATATTACTGTTCGGCAAACCCAATGCTCGACCAGGGCGTCGCATGGGGGTTGCTTTAGCCAAAGGCAAGTCTCTGGAAGCAGTTCGCTCTAAAGCTGATCGAGCCGCCGCATCCATCCAGGTAATAAAGGGCAAGAGTGTCAGTTAAGACTTTCAGAAAAACCGATAGTGATTTAAGCCATCTAAAAGTCCAAACAAATGCGGGCTGCTAGCAAAAAACACTCGTTGCTGATGTCGCAAACCATCCAGACAAGGATCATGCTCTGCAAGGACTACTGAAGCAGTCAATCCCCTTACCAATTCAGCATCGCCCTGTTGACTGGCAACAACCAAAATCTGCTCAAGAGGTAATCCCCAACGAAGAGAGAGATAGCGAATGGCTTCGCTTCGGGAAGCTCGCAAAGGCACCACATCCAAAAACCAATGACAACGCAAATGAGGACGTGCCGCCTGACTCCTTTGCCTTAAACGCTGACGGACGAGTGGCAAAATCGCCTCACCATGCTCTTTCAATAGATAACTCACCTTGTGAGGACCCTGCTCCTGATCGTCCTGAAGCGTCAAATGGTCCTTGAGATCAGCTAAAGCAGACACCACTGCCTGTCGCCGCCAATCAACGTCGATATGGGCCTGCCAAAAGCGATCCGACTGATCCTCCAATCCGTAATGGATTTCAGTACCCGCGCGACTAATCCAAACCCGAGGAGAAGGAAGATTCAGCTCTGCATAACGCTTTTTTGCAGCCTGCACAGAACGACCCGTCAATACTCCCAGACCATGCGCATCGCCAGAGCCAATGGATTCCAATCCCTCCCGCAGCGAAGCCAAACCCTCTGCCTCGGGTTCTTCGAGAGAACTATCAAGATCAAGCAACAACAAACTCTGCCCCAGTGGACTGCCCAGACACTCTTTATCTGTGGCCCAGATTCGTGGCTGAGACAATTCAAGACGTTGCTTCATCAATGCCAAGTAATGGCAAACATGAGCATCCCAACTGAAATGCCGACTGACCGCCTCAATCCCGTTATCACTCCAAAGACGCCACTGATCTGCGTCTGAACCAGCCTGCTCCATTACATCCTGAAGTGCCTCCAGATCAGTAACGTCAACCAACAAGCCGTTGTCACAACGAGCAAGGATGTCGCGTGGACCACCGTCATCAGTCGCCACCATCGGCAAGCCACAGGCCGCCGCTTCAAGCAAAGTGAGCCCAAAGGGCTCGGTAAGCGCTGGATTCACAAACAAACCACGATGCAAGGCTGCCCATCGGTAAATCGCTGGGATCTGATCACGACGGTGCTGTTTGGGATAAGCCACCCGGCCATAGAGGTCGTAACGATCCACGAGATCAAAAACCTGCTGGAACACCTCCCGCTGTTGCTTCTCCAACTGACGAGGATCATCCCGACAGCCGAGTACAAGCACAAGATTATGCCGTTGACGCAACACAGGCGAGCGGCCGTAAGCCTCCACCAAAAAAGGAATATTCTTACGACGCACAGCTCTGGAAATGGCCAAAAGAGGAGGTAAAGAAGGTTTCCTCAAAAAGGGCGCGAGCAATCCATCAACAACATCCGTTTCACTAGAAGATTGGAGTGGATGGAAGCGAATGGAATCAACGCCGGGAGGCACCACCTCCGCTTGCTCCGGAACAAAACGCCCATAGCGAGCGTATTGATGATCAATTTCCTGGCGAGTACTCGTAATCACCAAACTGCAATGAGCAAGAGTGAACTCTTCAGCATCAATGCGTTGACCAATGGCATATGTTTGCTCGATCTGTTCATGGTCTCCACCAACTCCCAACAGACGCCGCAACTTTTCCCTGCCCAAGGAATGACCTGTAAACACCAAGGGAACACCCAGCCTGCGACTCACAAGGGCTCCCACATAGCCTGCATCGGCGTAATGAGCATGAATCCAATCAGGAAGATGTTCTTGCTGCTGGAGATGGCTAACGGTCTGATCCGCTAAATCATCCAAATAGGGCCAAAACAACTCCTTGCGCAAATATCGTCTTGGTCCAAAAGGCAGCCTGATGATCTTGGCCCCAGGAGCAATATCCTCAATGGGATTGGCATAGTCAGTAGAAACACGACGATCATGAATTAAGCGGGTAACCACCTCAACCTGCTCAATTTCCGAACGCGCAGCCAGGCCCCTGACAAGCTCGAGCACATAAAGAGCCTGGCCTCCTGTATCAGCATCGCGACCCAATTCCAAGTCGTGAGATCGAAACAGTCCATGAAGATGCAGATGAAGCAATCTCAAACCCATCTGATGCCTCCAAGGCGATCAACGAAACCATCCAGATGCGGATGGCCATCAAGAAATAATCAAGGAACTTCCATCCTCATAAGCCTAAAGAAAGGATGAGAACCAAACCTCCCAGCTCACTAGAAACGACAACAATATATTCCCTCTATGTGTTTTCTCTTTTAAAAAGAAAAATCCTAGAACGAATCGTTGAGAAATACAAACCTCAAAGACAGAATAATGAAGCCTCTTGCTCGCAACAAGCCAGGCCAAAAAGCCTCAGCGATACAGGTTCAGAGCCGCATCAGTCACATCCACTAAAGGATGCACAGCATCACCCCAACCGCCGCCACTAAAGGTGACAACACCAGGATTTGCAAGCTGTTCATTAATCCAAGCAAGAATGAGGGGCGCCAAAGTGGCCGGCTGAAGCTGATTTGCAGGTGCCATCAAGTTGAAGTGACCACCATCTTGGGCAAGCACCAAGCGATGGCCAAACTCCAAAGCACCACTATCACGCATGGGCACCAGAGCCTCAGGCACCGGAGGCACGACCCAATCACGAGTGCCACTAACCAACAAAACCTTGGCTGTCAAAACTGAAGTTCTCCTTGGATCAAATAGAAGACGTAACGGCGGACTCACCGCCACAACTGCCTTGACCCGTGAGTCTTCAACAGAAGACTCATTCATTTTGGAAAGCCAACTGCACTGCAGTATCCAGCTGATATTGCGCTCAGGGTCATCCTGGTTATGACAACGAGCAGAGAGCTTCACATCCGTTGAGCGTGCCCCAGCCAATTGAATCGCTGTAGTCGCCCCCCATGAATGACCAACAACAGCGACCTCATCTGTATTGAGGGAAAGTCTTGACAACAAACCACCTGACTCCACAGCAGAGAGCATCGCAGTCACATCCATCGCACGAAGACGCAACTCTTGAGGTCCCGGCGGAGGTTGATCACCCGCCAACATCGCCTTCTGCTGATCAGCATCACTGCCCTGATGCTCCGGGAGCAACACCGTATAACCGTTAGCAGAAAGATATTCAGCCCAACCCTGAAGATCTCTCGGAGACTCCCAAAGCCCATGTGAAATGACCACCAAGCGACCATTTGAGCGAGACTTTGGTTCTATCACCACCACCCGTATCGGTTTCGAGCGATGGGAAGCCTGAAAATCAACTTGCTGACTTAACCACAACCCGCTAAGCGGCATGCGTAATCCAGTTTTAATCTGAACAGAAGCCTCTTTCTCCACAAGCAGATTTGCTGCTAGCTGATTGCGTTGAAGCCGTGAGACATAGCTGGCCAATTTCGACAAGTTGATGGATGCAGCTTGACCAGGGATTTGTCGCAACAAACCAAGCACAGTTGGCTGACCACTCTTGGAAGCACGCGAAAGCGCCTCAAGCAACATCCTTCCACTGGTGTCTTGGGGCAGCCCCTCAACTTGAACCAACTTGGATACGGCGATCAGAGCCTGCTCCAAAAGAGGCTGCCCGACAGACTTCTCAATCACCTTCTCAATCTGCGCTGGCAGGGGAGCATTAAAGACCTGATTGAGAAGTCGCTCAAAAGCACCATCCGTAGCCCGATCCAACTCCACAAAATCGGGATTGGCATCAATTAGATCGCCTGCGCTCTGAGCAGCGCCAAGCTCAAAATCAATCTGACTTTCCAGTACAGGCAGATCAAACACCAAGCGTTCAAGTGCAGGAGCAGAGCTTGGAAAAAGTCCAAGCCCCGCTCCAAAACTGATTGCAAACAGCCAAAGACGGGAACGAAAAAACATCATCAAGCTGCAACAGACACAGTCTCAGGAGGATGCTTCGCTAACACCTTCTTGAGATAATGCCCCGTATGGCTAGTGGGATGGGATGCAACCTGTTCTGGAGTCCCCGTGACCAGAAGATCGCCACCACAATCTCCTCCTTCAGGGCCAAGATCAATAATCCAATCAGAACAACGAATTACATCCAAGTTGTGTTCTATCACGATAATTGAATTGCCTTTATCAACAAGACGCTGCATAACATCCATCAACTTATGCACGTCGTAAAAACTGAGGCCAGTGGTTGGTTCATCAATCAAATAAAGGGTTTTGCCAGTAGCGCGCTTTGAGAGCTCGGTAGCAAGCTTCACACGTTGAGCTTCACCACCTGAAAGCGTGGGCGCAGGCTGACCTAACTTCACATATCCCAGTCCCACATCAACCAACGTGCGCAATCGATCAGCCGCCTGGGGAATAGCAGAAAAAACCTCTGCAGCCTGCTCAACCGTCATCTGCAAAACATCTGCAATGGTGTGGCCCTTGTAAGTGACCTGTAAGGTCTCCCGATTAAATCGAGCACCTTTGCAGACATCGCACTGAACATAAACATCTGGCAAAAAGTTCATTTCAATCACATTCACCCCTTGACCACGACAAGCCTCACAGCGACCACCTTTCACATTGAAACTAAACTGACCAACCTGATAACCACGAGCCTTTGCCTCAACGGAAGCAGCAAATACCTGACGAATCGGATCAAACGCACCGGTGTAGGTGGCTGGATTAGAGCGCGGTGTACGGCCGATTGGAGACTGGTCAATCACGATCACCTTGTCGATCGCATTGACACCTCGCAACTCGCCCAAGCCTTGAGGGAAAGGCACCTTCAAACCCAAACTGTGATCTAAGGCAGGATGAAGTAACTCATTCACCAAAGTGCTCTTACCACTACCACTGACTCCTGTGACCGCAACGAGGCGCCCTAAAGGAAAATCTACGGTGAGATTTTTAAGATTATTGCGATCACAATCAATCAAACGAAGCCTGCGACTGCTTCCTTCTCTCCTCTCTCTAGGTGTAGGAATAGAGCGGCGGCCACTGAGATATGCACCTGTCAAAGATTCTTCAGCCATCAACAGATGATCCAAAGATCCTTCAACAACAATATGACCCCCATGCACCCCTGCGCCTGGACCAATATCGACAAGATGGTCAGCGGCGCGAATGGTGTCCTCATCGTGTTCTACCACTATTAAAGTGTTACCCAGATCCCTTAAACGCCTGAGCGTGGCTAACAGACGATCATTGTCCCGCTGATGCAAACCAATGCTTGGTTCATCAAGCACATAAAGCACACCCGTAAGACCAGCGCCGATCTGTGTCGCCAAACGAATCCTCTGAGCCTCACCGCCAGATAAGGTCATCGCGGGTCGATCCAAGCTGAGATATTCGAGCCCAACATCAAGAAGAAAGCGAAGACGCATACGAATCTCCCGCAAGACCAAATCACCGATCTGGATCTGACGTGAATTGAGCAAAGGCTCAGATCCATTGGCTGCTCCAACGCCCATAAGCTTTTCGATGCGTTCAAGAGTCAGCGCCACGCTGATAGAAGTGAGCTCAGTAATCCGATAAGGACCCACCTTCACCGCCAGAGCTTCTGCACGCAATCTCTTCCCACCACAACTTCCACAAGGGACCAACTCAAGAAACTTCTCAAGTTTCTGTTTAACAGACTCGCCACTTGCATCACGCAATTGTCTTTCCAAGATGGGCAAAATACCCTCAAAAGGTCTCATATAACCTGTACTCTTTTTATAGCGGCTATCAGCCTGAATCTGAATCGGCTCAGAACTTCCATAAAGCAATACATGTTGCTGATCTGCCGTTAAGTTCTTCCATGGCGTTTTAATTTCAAAACCAAAGGCCTCACCAACTGAATACAGCAATGAGAAGTAATAGCTGTTGTCCTTATCACTCCAAGGCGCCACAGCGGCATAAACAGGCAGGGAGGGATCAGGCACAACCCGTTCTAAAGTGAACTTACGAAGATGGCCGATGCCATGACAATCAGAACAAGCACCATAAGGGCTATTAAACGAAAATAGCCGGGGAGAAAGTTCCTCAATCACCGCCCCATGCACTGGACATGCAAAATTCTCGGAATAGAGCCGCTCACGCTCCACACCCTCGGGGAGAGCTTGATCAGCTTTAGGTACAACCTCCACCAAAGCAAGGCCATCACCGCGCATCAAAGTGGTACGCAATGAATCAGTTAATCGTTCCTGAATCCCTTCCCGAGCCACCAGACGATCAACCACAACCTCAATACTGTGCAGATGGTTCTTGTCCAATTCAATGTTGTCGGCAAGCTCTCTAACCTCTGCATTAATCCGAACCCTCGCAAATCCCTCTGCCGCAAGGCCACTCAACAATTTGGCGTGAGTACCCTTCTTTCCACGAACCAACGGTGCCAACAATTGATAACGCGTTCCTTCAGGCAAAATTAGGATCTGATCCACCATCTCATCGATGGTCTGAGGCCGGATTAGCCGATCACATTGCGGACAGTGCGGTTCTCCAGCACGTCCGAATAGCAAGCGCAAATAATCCTGAATTTCCGTGACCGTTCCAACGGTTGAACGAGGATTGTGACTCGTCGACTTCTGATCAATGGAAATCGCCGGTGACAACCCCTCGATAGCATCGACATCAGGCTTATCAACCTGACCCAAAAACTGACGGGCATAAGCGGAAAGACTCTCGACGTAGCGACGCTGACCCTCAGCAAAAATCGTGTCAAACGCTAAAGAGCTCTTTCCGCTTCCACTTACTCCGGTTAAAACCACCAGCTTGTTGCGTGGAAGGGTGATATCAACGTTCTTGAGGTTGTGCTGACGCGCACCTCGCACGCGAATCACATCCTCCAATGAGCCACCACTCAGATTCAGCTGCTTACTCAAACGATGATCCTTGACCTTGGCGGCATCTCGCCCCATGAGGCATCAATCAATAGCAAGGGAGTCTACGAAAACCAGCTGTCAATTAGGCCACTTGATGGTCCAGCAAGCTGGCCGCATAGGCCCGCGCCTCAGCCAAATCCCCGCCAGCCAAATCCGCCAATTCCTGCATTCGAGACTGAGTGTCCCTCAGTTGGGACACTCGCGATCGTGTCAAACCCTGCTCAACTAATTTGCTGACACGGAAATGATGGTCTGCAGCTGCCGCCACCAATGGTTGATGGGTAACACAAAAGACTTGTCGATGAAGAGCTAGATCCTTTAGAAGACTGGCAATCTCGCCACTCAGCCGACCACTTACTCCTGCATCAATCTCATCAAACAGCAAGGTGCTCCGTCCATCCACTGCACTGAGGGTTGTTTTAAGGGCAAGCAAAAAACGAGACATCTCACCACCCGACGCCACTTCAGCAAGAGGAGCTAACGGCTGACCAGGATTAGCGGAAAAAAGAAATTGAACAGCATCCGCACCATTTTCACTAGGCATAGACGAGTTGAGCTGAACCTTAAAACGCACATTCTCCAGACCCATCGGACGCAAATATGTCATCAACTTCTGCTCTAATTGGCGCGCCGTTTTCTCCCTAACAACTGTTAGAGACTGATTCGCTCGATCCATACAATTC
Source organism: Prochlorococcus sp. MIT 1306 (assembly GCF_047304515.1). NCBI lineage: Bacteria > Bacillati > Cyanobacteriota > Cyanophyceae > Synechococcales > Prochlorococcaceae > Prochlorococcus > Prochlorococcus sp. MIT 1306. Next base: position 2,274,291 of record NZ_CP138959.1, read on the forward strand.
CGGGCATTTTCCTCCTCTTTCTTCAACTTCTCTAAAGCAGCTTCTGCCCCACCGACTGCCAAATGATTCCTCAATTCATCCCGACGAACCAGCATCTGCGGCAAATCCAAACCAAAACGTCTCTCCAATCGCTTCAAAAACGCGAGCCGTTCCTGCAACTGACCAAGACGTTCTGGATCACTCTCCAAAACAGAACCGTAATGCTCAAGCTGATGAATCAAATCCTGCAAACCGGCCTCAAAATCGAGACATTGATCCAGCTGAGTGGCCAAAGAAGAATCCAGCAAAGACATTGCCTGAAGTTGATGAACACAGGCAGCCAAATGATCCAGAACAGACGGCACTTGATCAGCACCCAGTTTCAACCGACCGATCAATACACCTAAGCCCTCCTGCAACCTCACGCCATGAACAAGTCGATCCTGCTCCCGCTGAAGAGTCTTGTCTTCGCAGCAATCGTCTAACTGAGCAAGCTCCAGTTCCTCAAGCTGCATTTCCTCCTCCTGTCTCTGCCGTTGCAACTGCTGCCAGTTGGCTTGAGCCTGCTCAAGCCTTAAAGAGTTCTGTTGCCAATCAGACCAGCTTTGCTTCACTTGCAAAAGAGTACGTTCCAAAACAACACCACCAAAACGATCCAACCACCAACGCTGCTGACCAGGTCTCGCTAATTGCTGAGCCTGACCCTGCACAGTGAGATCAATCAACAACGGTCGCAAAGTGAGAATCTGCTGCCGATTAACCGTCACCCCATTGAGTCGAAAACGACTGCTAACTCGATTGTCCTGACGACGCCACTCCCTACAAAGGACCAGTTCCGCATCTTCTGAATCAAACTCCTGATCCTTAAGCCAATGTTCTACTGCTGAATCAAGCGCGAAACTTGCCTCAATCTGACCACGCTCCTCACCAAAACTAAGTAAGCGAACTCCCGCCGTTCCTTGCGCTCCTCCCAAAAGAGCATCCAATGCCTCAAACAGGATCGATTTTCCCGCTCCTGTTTCTCCCGTAAGCACCGTAAAACCTTGATCAAAGCTCAGATCCAGGCTGTCGATCAAAGCAATGTTTTGAAGTCGAAGACCAATTAACACGGCCGACCCCCAGTGTCGACCGACGGTAGCGGCTATCAAAGTCGTTTAGAAGGGGGGGATGATCAAGACCCCACTCAGGATGGAAACAGAACTCGGGGATTTCATCGAGGCGGCAGGCCTACTTGAATACGACCCTGCTGCAATTACCAGAATTTATGCCGGTCATCCACAGCGCCTTTTGCGCCGACTATGGCAAACACTTCTACCCATTGGTCTTTTCCTGATTGGCTTAGCAGGGGACAAAGTTTTTGGCTTACTCAACGATGCAAATCGTGCTCGTTCCCGAGCACGAGAATTCGCGGAACTCTTGGTAGAGCTTGGCCCTGCTTTCATTAAGGCCGGACAAGCTCTTTCCAGTCGACCAGACCTGGTACCACCAGTTCTACTGGAAGAGCTTTCACAACTACAAGACCAATTGCCAGGCTTCGACAGTGTCATGGCTATGGCCTGCATAGAAGAAGACCTTGAAGCACCAATCGAAGAGATCTACGAACAACTCGACAAAGAGCCCATCTCTGCCGCCTCTCTAGGACAGGTCCACCGAGGCGTACTCAAAGGAGGTCAACAGGTGGCTGTCAAGGTACAACGACCAGGACTTCGTGAACAAATCACCCTTGATCTTTACATCGTACGGAACATTGCCGCATGGCTAAAAAGCAATGTGAGATTGATACGTAGTGATCTTGTGGCGCTGATTGATGAGCTAGGCCGAAGAGTATTTGAAGAGATGGATTATCTCAATGAAGCTGCCAATGCAGAGCGTTTCCGCACTCTTCACAGCCATAATCAACGCATCGCTGTACCAATAATCTATCGGCAAGCTACTAGCCGTAGAGTACTTACAATGGAATGGATTGATGGCGTAAAACTCACTAATCTAACGGCAGTGAGAGAGCTAGGAATCGATCCCAATAATATGGTTGAAGTCGGAGTTAACTGCAGCTTGCAACAGTTGCTGGAACACGGTTTTTTCCACGCTGATCCACATCCAGGCAACCTTCTAGCTATGGCCGATGGGCGGCTCTGCTACCTAGATTTCGGAATGATGAGTGAGGTGAGCCGAGAATCACGTACAGGCTTAATTGAAGCAGTGGTACATCTGGTAAACCGTAATTTCAACAACCTTTCACGTGACTTTGTAAAACTCGGTTTTCTAGCAGAAGATGTCAATCTCCAACCAATTGTACCTGCGTTTGAAAGTGTCTTCAGCCAAGCTCTTGAGATGGGTGTAAGTCGCCTTGATTTCAAAAGCGTAACTGATGACCTCTCTGGCGTAATGTACAAGTTCCCTTTCAAGGTACCTCCATACTACGCATTAATTATTCGTTCACTAATAACACTTGAAGGCATCGCATTAAGCGTAGATTCAGAATTCAAAATTCTTGGTGCTGCTTATCCTTACTTCGCTCGGCGACTCATGGAAGATCCCGACCCTCAATTACGCCAAAGCCTCAAAGAAATGCTATTTGACGGAGAAATCTTCCGCTGGACTCGACTAGAAAACCTTGTAGCAAGTGCTGCAAGCCAAGCCCAGCTTGACTTGGACAGCTTAATGGATCAGGTCATCGATTTCCTCTTCTCAATCAACGGTGGTCTCTTGAGAGACCAACTTGTTGAAGCACTAATCAACCGCCTTGACGCCTTTGGCTGGCAAACATTTCAACGTCTGGGTCGTAACCTACCGCGATCCTTGCAACCTCCACTTATAGCCATTGGTTCGGAGTCTGAAAATTCTGACGATGGCTCACTGCTTGATTTAGAACCAATTCGGCAACTGATCGCTATCTTGCAAAACCTGCCCGGCTTCACTCCTGAACTAGTCCTCAGCCGCCTACCAAGACTGATCCGCGAACCTGACACCCACAAAATGGGTATAAAAGTTGCGCAGGGTCTCGCCGAACGTGGTGTTGTCCGTCTTGTCAAGGTAGCAGCAGGAGTTTCACCCTAAATTCTGTGACTAAAGGGTTCACTAATGAATCAATCCAAAAAACATTCTTACCGGTCTCTGATGGCTCTCTGCCTAGGTTTGGGATTAAGTCTGTTTTCAACGATGCCGAAAGCAGAAGCAGCCAAAGAAGTGGCCTTAGTGAGTGGTGCCTTCCGCCGCTCAATCTCAGTGTCAAATTTGGAATATCTAGCAAAAACAGGAAAAGCCAGAGGCCTTTTAAAAGATGCCCTGAAATTCAGTCGACAAAACCCTGAAACTGTTTCCAAGCTCCTCAATAAAAAGGTAGAACTTCCTATAGGGCTTACCAGTCGATTGATGACCACCCGCATTGGCAACGTAATCATCAACCGCATATCCAAAATCATCTACCCTCTCAACGTGCCAAACCCTTCGGTAAGCGTTCCAGCATTCAGATCTGGAGTAATCAATGGCATGCAATTAGGGAAGGGCGGTCTTAATGCCATCCACTTTCTAAAAGCCTATCCCAACCAAACAATGACAGTAAACCTACCGGCTCTGTTTGGAATCATGCAAAAAGCTGAGTCAATCGCTGGTCTGGTGAAATTCTTTTCCGATTCCCCACTAGACGGCCTTAAGGAATCTAAGCCTTAAGGCTTAGATTCCTTCTAAACACTGCTCTCTGTAGGTGTCACTCAGCCAGAACCTCCCTCAAGCTATCGCCACAGCCCCTGTGATGCAGGATTGGCCTGGCCTAATAGAAGCGTATAGATCCTGGTTGCCCGTAAGCGATACCACACCTGTCGTGACTCTCAAAGAAGGAGCGACGCCATTGATCCCTGTCAACTCCATAGCTGAACGGATTGGCAGGGGAGTTAAGGTCTACGTGAAATACGACGGCCTCAACCCCACAGGGTCCTTTAAGGACCGAGGCATGACGATGGCAATCAGCAAGGCCAAAGAAGCTAATTGTGAAGGAGTCATATGTGCCAGTACAGGCAACACATCTGCTGCTGCTGCTGCATATGCAAGACGCGCTGGCATGCGTGCTTTTGTATTAATTCCAGACGGTTATGTAGCGCAAGGAAAGTTAGCTCAAGCTTTAGTTTATGGCGCCGAGGTGCTAGCAATTCGAGGCAATTTTGATCGTGCTCTCGACATTGTTCAAGAAATGGCCTTGAAATACCCAGTAACTCTAGTGAATTCCGTCAACCCATACAGGCTTCAAGGTCAAAAAACTGCAGCCTTTGAAATTGTTGATGCTCTCGGAGAAGCACCGGAATGGCTTTGCATCCCAATGGGGAATGCAGGCAATATCACTGCGTATTGGATGGGTTTTCAAGAGTACAAACAAGCCGGAAAATGTCAACTTCTACCACAAATGATGGGATTCCAAGCAAGTGGATCTGCTCCATTAGTTTTCAATAAAACCGTAAACAATCCAAATACAATCGCAACGGCAATTAGAATAGGCAACCCAGTCAACAAAGAAAAAGCTATTGCCGCAAAATCAAGCAGCAATGGAGCCTTTCTTGATGTTTCAGATGAAAAAATAATAGAAGCTTACAAATTGCTTGGTCGAGAGGAAGGCATTTTCTGTGAACCTGCAAGTGCTGCTTCTGTAGCAGGATTATTAAAACGTGCTTCTGAAGTCCCTTCAGGGGCAACTGTTGTATGTGTCCTTACTGGCAACGGTTTAAAAGATCCAGATTGTGCCATCAATAACAACGATGCAACATTTCATGCAGATCTAAATCCAGATCTGACCACTGTGGCTCGTGTCATGGGCTTTTAAGGATCAAACAACCACTAGCAGCTCAAATAGACTATCTACAATCTGACTGTGGAAATCATATTAAAACCATATTTAAAGCTGGGGAAAAGGACCCAAAACCAAGCCATTTAAAGAGCTCAGCATTTTCCCCAATTGATTAAAATGTGGAAAGAAAGCCATGCCTCCACATGCCCAACTATCCTTTCCACAAGTCTCTAACCATTAGAGTCCAGTCGTCGTAAAGGATTTGTACAATTTTCCACGATTTCCTCAAGCACTACTACTACGGTTCTTTTAATTTCTTTTAATAATTTAATCAATAAAACCGGGAGGTTGTGAATGAGAATGATCTGCCATTGCACTTCTCGCTGGCTTGTGAAATTGTGGGAGACCTCTTCAGCGTTCTCGTTCTAGTCGTGACATTGATTCCATGAAACTGGTTTGTTCACAGGCTGAACTCAATACAGCACTACAGCTCGTTAGCAGAGCCGTGGCCTCACGACCCACTCATCCGGTGCTAGCTAACGTGCTTCTCACTGCTGATGCTGGCACTGATCGTCTCAGCCTCACGGGTTTTGATCTGAGCCTTGGTATTCAAACGGCATTGACTGCCTCGGTGGAATCCAGTGGTGCGATTACTTTGCCTGCGCGCCTATTAGGGGAAATTGTTTCAAGGCTTTCAAGTGATTCGCCTATCACTTTGGCCACTGATGAGGCTGGTGAACAGGTAGAGCTCAAAAGTTTAAGCGGGAGTTATCAGATGCGTGGGATGTCTGCTGATGATTTTCCTGAATTACCTCTTGTTGAAAGTGGTAAGGCTGTCAAGGTGAATGCGAGGGCTCTTTTGACAGCTCTTCGAGGAACTCTTTTTGCTAGCAGTTCAGATGAAGCCAAACAGTTACTAACAGGAGTTCATTTGCATTTTGATGGTAAAGCGATGGAAGCAGCGGCAACTGATGGTCATCGCCTTGCAGTTTTAAGCTTGGCAGATGCCTTAGATGTTGAGACTACGCTTTCATCTGACACGGATGATGAAGGTGAGAATTTTGCGGTAACGCTTCCTTCTCGCTCTTTGCGGGAAGTGGAGCGCTTGATCGCCGGATGGCGTAGTGATGATCAAGTGAGTTTGTTTTGTGATAAGGGTCAGGTGGTATTTTTAGCTGCTGATCAAGTTGTAACTAGTCGAACATTAGACGGAACTTATCCTAACTATCGTCAGTTAATTCCTGATGGTTTTGCTCGGAGCTTTGATGTTGATCGGCGTGCTTTTATTTCAGCTTTGGAACGGATAGCTGTATTAGCTGATCAACATAACAATGTTGTAAAGGTTAGTGGTGACAGTACTTCTGAGCTTCTACAAATTAGTGCTGATGCTCAGGATGTAGGCAGTGGCTCTGAATCGCTATCGGCTGAATTTACTGGTGATTCTGTTCAGATTGCTTTTAATGTTCGTTATGTACTAGATGGTTTGAAGGTGATGGATAGTGATCGTATTGTACTGCGTTGTAATGCTCCAACCACACCTGCAATTATTTCACCAAAGGATGATGATATTGGCTTTACGTATTTGGTGATGCCAGTACAAATTCGTTCTTGAACTTTGAATCTTCCTGATCAGATTTTATTGAGTGATCTGTTGCATCATCGTGTACGTTGTGATCAGGGATTAGATCATGGGCCTGGAGTAATGCCTTGGATGCATCCTCCAGTTCATCGTTTACTTGGTTGGGTTAGTCGTCCATCAGCACTTCGAGTGTCGAGGGATGTTTGGCGTTTGGATCAGTCTCGTGGGATTAATGAGCAAGAGGTTTTTGTTAAAGGGCAACCGGCTGTTTCTGATCAGATCACGCTTGAGCGTCTTCCCACTTTGTTAGATGCTGATTTGTTGGATCGCGATGGGGAACGCCTTGGTTTGGTGGCTGATTTTGTTTTTATTCCCACAACAGGCAAAATTCTTCATTATTTGGTCTCTCGCAGTGATCCTCGCCTTCCAGGCAGCAGTCGATGGCGATTAACAACTGATCGCATTGTTGATCAGCAACCAGGAATGGTTTCTACTGCTTTGCGTGGTTTAGATGATCTTCCCTTGGTTCATTCCAGTGTTCGGCAGGGTTTAATCAAGCGTTCCCGTCATTGGCGTGATCAACTTCACAAGATGGGTGACCGGGCTAGTGATCGTTTGGAAGGTTGGTTGGAGGATCCTCCCTGGGAAGAACCAGTTCAGCGTTCTTGGAAGTCTTCTGATATGGCTGAAATGGATCCCTTAGAAGGTTGGGATGATCAACAGACTGATAATTTTTCCCAATCAACTGAAGAGTTACGCCGCCGTCGGCGTCCGGACGGTAGAGGCGATGGTCAGGATGATCCTTGGGTTTGAGCTTTATAAGTAAAACTGGGAAGAGATGAGTCAGATCTCGTGTGTGAGGGCCCCGATTTGAGAGTTGATTATGACGTGGCTGCGGCTTTACGTCATGAAGGTCTCAAACCAGATGATTACGACGAGATTTGTCGTCGTCTCCAACGTGCACCTAACCGAGTTGAGCTGGGCATGTTTGGTGTGATGTGGTCTGAACACTGTTGTTATCGCAATTCAAGGCCTTTACTCAGCAGCTTTCCTACAAGTGGTCATCGGATTTTGGTTGGTCCTGGAGAAAATGCTGGGGTCGTGGATTTAGGAGATGGACAGAGCTTGGCTTTCAAAATTGAAAGCCACAATCATCCTTCTGCATTGGAACCTTTTCAAGGAGCTGCTACAGGTGTTGGCGGAATTTTGAGAGATATTTTTACTATGGGTGCAAGGCCTATTGCGCTCCTTAATGCTTTGCGTTTTGGACCTCTTGAAGATGAACGTAATGTTGGTCTTATGGAGGGGGTCGTTGAAGGTATTGCTCATTACGGCAATTGCGTGGGAGTTCCTACCGTTGGTGGTGAGGTGGCGTTTGATTCCAGTTATTCCGGCAATCCGTTAGTTAATGCAATGGCTCTTGGGCTGATGGAAACAGACGAGATTGTCTGTTCTGGGGCTCATGGTGTTGGTTATCCGGTGGTTTATGTCGGTAGTACAACTGGTCGTGATGGTATGGGTGGTGCCAGTTTTGCTAGTGCAGAGCTCACAAAAGCTTCTCTGGATGATCGTCCTGCGGTTCAGGTTGGTGATCCATTTTTGGAAAAAGGTTTAATTGAAGCTTGTCTTGAAGCTTTTAAGAGTGGCGATGTTGTTGCTGCTCAGGACATGGGTGCCGCTGGTCTTACCTGCAGCTGCTCGGAGATGGCTGCTAAGGGTGGTCTTGGTATTGAACTTGATCTTGATCGAGTTCCTGCTCGTGAGCTTGGCATGACTCCATATGAGTTTTTACTCTCGGAATCTCAAGAGAGAATGCTTTTTGTGGTGAAGCCTGGACAAGAGCAATCTTTGATGGAGAGATTTATCCGTTGGGGGTTGCAAGCAGCAATTGTTGGTTGCGTTCTTGAAAAGAAGGTGGTTCGTGTTTTGCAAAAAGGTAAAGTTGTTGCTGAGGTGCCTGCTAATGCGTTAGCTGATGATACTCCAATTGATCGACATGAATTAGTTAGTGATCCTCCGCTAGAGATTCAGGCTAAATGGGATTGGCAGGAGGATCTATTACCAGTTGTTGGTTTAAAAGGGATCAATTTAAATTCACAATCTCATTTTGGTAGTAATTTATCATGGGATGAAATTCTTTTAAAGTTACTTGATGACCCTACGATTGCTTCAAAACGTTGGGTTTTTCGTCAATATGATCATCAGGTTCAAGCCAATACAGTTTCAGCTCCAGGAGTTTCTGATGCTGCTGTTGTGAGATTACGTCCACAGCAAGGTGAAGGCTCTGTAGATGTGGTGAATCGGGGAGTTGCGGCAGTTGTTGATTGTCCTAATCGATGGGTTTTTCTTGATCCAGAACGTGGTGCTATCGCCGCTGTCGCAGAAGCGGCCCGTAATCTTAGTTGTGTAGGTGCGGAGCCTTTGGCTGTCACGGATAATCTCAATTTTCCTTCTCCGGAAACGCCTACTGGTTATTGGCAATTGGCTTTAGCTTGTCGTGGTCTTTCTAAGGCTTGTAAGAGCTTGTCAACACCAGTAACTGGAGGAAATGTTTCTCTATATAATGAGACTCGCTTAGCTGATGGAGAAATACAACCTATTCACCCAACACCAGTTGTTGGAATGGTTGGGTTAGTTCATGATCTTGCAAATGTTTGTGGTCAGGCTTGGCTTGAGCCTGGTGATTTGATTTGGCTTTTAGGCGTGCCTATCGATACAACAGTTGCGGTTGATCCTCGCGTTAGCCTTGCGGGTAGTAGTTATCTTGAATGTATTCATGGTTTAGTTACTGGTAGGCCTCCGGAGATTGATCTGAAACTTGAGTGTTTAGTTCAATCTTTCCTACGCAATTCTATTACCGAGGGATTTGTTCGCTCTGCTCATGATCTAAGTGATGGAGGTCTTGCAGTTGCAGTTGCTGAGTGCTGTATCGCTGGAAACTTGGGTGCACATCTTGAGTTACCATCCAGCGATGCTCGATTGGATCGGTTGTTATTTGCGGAAGGTGGTTCACGCATCTTGGTGAGTGTTCCGTCGACGCAGGCTGTTGCCTGGCAAAAGGTTTTAAATCAGGCAAAGACCGCATCCCCTGGCGCAGTGTTTGATCAGTACCTTGGTGTTGTTACGGCTGATGAGGAGTTGCTGATCACTCAGGCTGGCAATCGCTTGGTTCAGCTTCCTTTGAATCAGCTGAGGGAGTGCTTTGAGCAGGCAATCCCTCGTCGTATGGGCTTGGATCTCTCTTCAAGCGTCTGAGTTGAGCTTTGGTGCAAAATGTCTTCCTTGGCTTATGCATTTGAGGAGTTGAGCTTCACATGTGCGGCATTGTTGGCATTGTTTCTACTGCGCTGGTCAATCAGCAGATTTATGACAGCTTGCTGCTTCTACAGCACCGGGGTCAGGACTCTACTGGCATAGCCACCATGGATGGCAGTGTTTTTCACTTGCATAAGGCAAGGGGGCAAGTGCGGGAGGCCTATCGCACACGTGATATGCGTTCCTTAATCGGTAATATTGGTCTTGGTCATGTCAGATATGCAACTAAGGGTGCAGCTGAGCGGGAAGAAGAAGCACAACCATTTTATGTGAATGCTCCTTACGGAATTATTCTTATTCATAACGGTAACCTTACCAATACTCGAGAGCTTGATCGCGACTTGTTCAATATTGATCGTCGCCATACAAATTCAAAGAGTGATACGGAGATGTTGCTTAATGTTTTAGCTACTGAATTGCAATTGAAAATTTATGGTAGTGATCTTACTCCAGATCAGGTATTTGATGCTGTAACGTCTGTACATCAACGAGTAGAAGGTTCTTATACATCTATTGCTTTGATTGCAGGGCACGGTCTTCTTGCTTTTCGCGATCCGTTTGGGATTAGGCCATTGGTCCTTGGTAAACGTAAGTCTTTAGAAGGCGCTGATGAGTGGATTGTGGCTAGTGAGTCATTGGTATTAGAGAATGGTGATTATGAGATTGTTAGGGATGTTGATCCTGGAGAGGCTATTTTTATTACTCAAAATGGCGAGCTTTATTCACGTCAGTGTGCGAAGAATCCGCGTCTTGTGCCATGTTCATTTGAGTATGTTTATCTTGCTCGACCTGATTCAGTGATGAGTGGAATCTCGGTTTACGAGGCTCGATTAAGGATGGGGGATCGACTTGCAGAAACTATTGCAAAGTACACGCCATCTGGCGATATAGATGTTGTGATGCCAATTCCTGACTCTTCACGGCCTGCTGCTATGCAAGTGGCTAGACAGCTTGGGATTGAATATCGTGAGGGCTTTTTTAAAAATCGTTATGTAGGCCGTACATTTATTATGCCTGGACAAGCTCAACGTAAGAAATCTGTTAGACAAAAGTTAAATGCTATGGGAACAGAATTTAAAGGTAAGAATGTTTTAATTGTGGATGATTCAATTGTACGTGGCACGACTTCGAAGGAGATAGTACAAATGGCTCGAGTTGCCGGTGCGAATAAAGTCACGTTTACTTCTGCAGCACCACCAGTGCGATATTCACATGTTTATGGCATAAATATGCCAAATCGGCATGAGCTGATTGCTTATAATCGCACTATTCCTGAAATCTCTTCTGAACTTTCCACTGATCACATGGTCTATCAAGAGGTTGCTGATCTAGAAGCAGCAATTGTTGAAGGTTCAGGTGTTTCTGAACTTGAGCTTTCTTGTTTTACCGGAGAGTATATTACAGGGACAGTTACTTCTGAATATCTCGATTGGATAGAACGCACACAATTGTCTTAATAAAGGTGATTATCAAGGCCTTAAGTGTTAAATGCTTAATCTATAATATTATTAGTCGTGATTAGTGGCACGAGTTTTTGAATTTCTTCGTTGTCTTTTAATTCCATAATGTTTAGATTTGGTTTGATAGGCATGGTCAGTTCCAGTTCTCCAGCTTCGATACGGCCATGGCGACCTTGGCTACTTACTAGGCCGACCAACCTATTGCCATTACAGATGTCAACGACTCGATCTTGATCTCGGCTTGAATCTTTTATTGTTAACCCAATTTCGCCTAAATCTCCTCTCTGGCAGACTCTTATCGAAGAGACCAATAGCTTGGCGAATTTACCTAGGCGTGTGACAAGTAATACAGTGCTTTCACAGTTTGGTGGACAAGAAATTGCTCCAACGACCATTTCTTCTGGTAATAGTCGCATTGTCATAGGCCCCTGAGCTAATTTTCCCATCAATGGCATGCTGTCGTTATTAACATTAATTCTGATTACTCTTCCTATGTTACTTGCTAAAATGACATCATCATTTGCTTTGCAAATGAATGCTGATTTTAATACAACACCATCTTTTAGTTTAACAATGCTTGCTGCTCTTCCGGAAAGTTCCATCACTTCTTCTAAGGGTAATCGTTTGAAGCGTCCATCGCTGCTCAGTAGACCTAGGCTTAGGTTTTGATCTACGGGCAAGGGGAATATGTTGATCAATGTTTCTTTTTCTAATCCTCCTGGTAGGAAGCGTTCCAGCGACCCGGGTTGTTGCCCTGCAAATTCCCAGCGGACTAGAGCTACTCGACCATTGTTTGTCACCGCAAGTAGACGTGGGGCTGGTTCAATTGGCAAGATCAATCTGGCTGGCGAAGGTCCATCGCCGAGTTTGCAGGCTTCGTTGAGGTGAAGTCGACCGAGGATTTGTGGGCTCATTACCTTGACCTGGCTGTCTTGTTGGATGAGTATTCGTCCATCACTTGGCAGGGCTGATAGTGCTTGTTGTCGTTGAACTTCAGCATTCGGTCTTTGGTTTGCCGCTCGCTCAGCGACCAGATCATCGCCACCCTCCACAAGGCGAGTTCGGCGGGGGTTGTTAAAGCGCTTTTTGAGCTGTCGAAGTTCTTGAATGAGTACTTCCAGCATGCTTTCTCGATTTTCGAGAAGGAATTGAAGTTGTTCTTGTTTGCCTTGTAGTTCTTTGGCTTCTTGCCTCAAACTGCTTTGTTCCAGACTCGTAAGTCGTCGTAGTGGCATTGCCAAAACAGCGTCGGCTTGCTTTTCATTTAGATCTAATTGCACCATCAGACGGGCTCTTGCAGCAGCAGCATCGGCAGCCTCTTGGATCATTGCAATGACAGCTTGTAGTGCGTTCAATGCTGTGATCAATCCTTCCACCACTTCCAGGCGAGTTTTTGTTTTTCCTAGGGCATGGTTGGTTCTTCGGATAACTGTGAGTTCTCGGTACTCGAGAAAGGTTTGTAGCAATTTTCTCAGCGAAAGTTGTTGTGGTTGGCCGTTAACAAGAGCCAGAAGAATTGCGCCGAAATTGCTTTGTAGGGAGGTGCGTCGATGCAGATCGCCGAGAACATTCTCTGGGTTGGCATCTCGGCGCAGTTCCACCACTATCCTCATTCCTTCTCGGTCGCTTTCGTCGCGAATATCGGCAATGCCACCGATTTTTCCATTGTTAACAAGATCTGCCAGTTTTTCGATCCAGCCAGCTTTGCTGAGTTGATAGGGCAATTCAGTGACGACAACAGCACTTCGGCGGTGCCGACCCTTTCCAGGTTGTATTTCTTCGACATGGGCCACGCCACGCATTGGGATGCTGCCGCGTCCTTTGAGGTAGGTCTCATGGATGCCAGTGCCCAGCAGGATCTCTCCACCAGTTGGAAAGTCTGGGCCAGGAATTAGACCAAGTAATTTGTCGTCACTGAGATCGGGCTTGCGTATCAGGGCAATCAATCCATCGACCACTTCGCCAAGGTTGTGGGGTGGAATGCTGGTCGCCATACCCACGGCGATTCCCGAACAACCATTTAGTAGTAGGAAGGGAAGTTGGGCTGGCAGTACTGAGGGTTCCTGTTGGGAGCCATCAAAATTCGCAGTAAAATCAACTGTTTCCTCGCCGATTTCATCCAACAACGCCATATGGGCGATTGAAGCCAGACGCGTTTCTGTGTAACGCATGGCCGCAGGCGGATCGTCATCAACGGAGCCGAAGTTGCCGTGTCCATCCAACACTGGGAAACGGCTTGAAAAGTTCTGAACGAGTCGAACGAGTGCGTCGTAAACGGCTTGATCGCCATGAGGGTGATATTTCCCTAGGACATCTCCAACAACACGGGCGCATTTTCTATAGGGACGATCTGGCGTCAGGCCTAGCTCGTGCATTGCAAATAGGATGCGCCTCTGAACTGGCTTGAGGCCATCCCGGGCATCGGGCAATGCTCTTCCTACGATTACGCTCATCGCGTATTCGAGATAGGAGCGTTGCATCTCTTGATGCAACGCGATTGGTTGAAGGCGCTCCTCGGCCATCCAGATTTGGGATTAGAGGGCTTAAAGCGCTCAGCCTACAGATCTACTTAGCGGATACCAGCACTGTTGATCAGTGCCTATTGGTTTGTATCAGCGTTGGCTTCAGCTCGTTCCACGGCTGATCGTAGATTTGGGTTTGTCAGTAAATGACTGGTGGCTTGGCGAAGGCGTTCTCCCCAGAGCTGCTCTTTCTGGTGTCTTGGTAAGACGTAATTTGGATTTTCTGCGAGGGCTTGGTTGGCAAGTGCGAGTGCTTCTGTGTTGCCAGGGTTGATTTGATTCAATGCAGCCGCAAGGGCAAGCATTGGTTCAGCATTGCGTTTGATTTGTAGTACACGCCGCCAGCGGTTGATGGCAGGTTTGATTTTGCCCATTTCAAACAACACGATTCCTTGGTTATTAACGGCTTCCCAGAATGTTGGCTGCAAGCCGGAGGCTTTTTCAAAAGCCTCGAGAGCGATCTGAAGATTGGCTTGCATCACTCTTGCGTTGCCTAGATCAAAGTAAGCACCAGCATTGTCTGGGTCGAGTTCTAGACCTTGGATGAGGAGGCTCACGGCGTCTGCAGGCCGGTTATCGCGCAGGGCAAGGGAAGCTTCAGCGAACCAAAGGCCTGCTTTCTTGGGGTTGAGTTGTTTTGCTCGCGCTAGAGAATGGCTTGCAGCATCAAGTTGATCGCTGCGTAGTTGGGCTTCTGCAAAAATTGACCAGAGACGCTCATCTTCTGGTTGCAGTCGGACAGCAAGTGCTGCCAATAGCGCGGCCTCTTTTGGTTGACCCAGTTGCAGCAATTGGGCGGCTGTGCGTCCAATGCCGAGGCTGGCTCCTTTTAATTCAAGAGGACTTGGCTCGTAGACGTAGGGAATGAGGGCATGAGTAGGAGGTGTTGCCACAATTGTGGTGATGAGCCCTAGAACAGCTCCTCTGAGCCAGCCGTTAAGCGGTTTATATCGCAGCTGGTTCAGTTTCATTCCATGGATTTAGTTCTTTTGCAGCGTAGGAGGTTTGTTGGTTTGCGTTGAGGCTGCATTTCGACGCCACATCCATGGTTTGATTCTTTTCAGAGCAGATCCGCGTAACTGTTCACTCCAAGTTGTATCGCTCCATGAGAGGGCCTGATTGCGCGTCAGCTTGAGTAACCAATCACGAGGCTGTACATCAGGATCATTGCTATGGGGAAGAGATTGTTGATTCCATGGGCAGACGTCTTGACAGATGTCACATCCGGCGACCCAATCCCCCAAGGACCTCACAATGTTTTCTGGTAAGTCAGGGTTGCGGTTTTCGATTGTGTGGTATGCCAGGCATCGACGTGAATCGATCACAAAGGGTTCGGTGATGGCTTCGGTGGGACACATCTCCAGACAGGATTGGCATTTGCCGCACAGGGACTGTGCGGGTTGGTCTGGGGTGAGTGGTTCGGTGCAAAGAAGATGACCCAGCACCATCCATGAACCTCGCTGGGTATTGATCAGGTTGCTGTGCTTGCCGATCCAACCGAGACCGGCCTCTTCTGCCCAGGCTTTGTCGAGTAATGGAGCGGTATCTACGCAGATTTTCCAGCGGCAGTTAGGTCGCTGTTGTTCAAGCCAGCGACCTACTCTTCGGAGCCTTTGCTTGATCACTCGGTGATAGTCCCGTCCCCATGCATAGCGAGCAACTAATAATTTGCCTGGAGCTCTTTGTACATTGACGAAGTAGTTCAGACCTACCGCCAGCAGGCTTGTCATCCCTTCGAGTAGTTGGTCCGCCTGTTGCCTTTGCGATGAGGCCATCCATGCCATGTCGGCCTGATGACCAGCTTTTAGCCAGCGCTGTAGAGCAGCGGAGCGAAGTTGGAGTCGGTCACTACCCGGGAACCTGGCAATTCCTACAGGATCAAAACCTTGTTTTTTTGCTTGCTCTTTGAGCTCATAGCTGAGTTGATCTTGGTTGGCGCAGATTTTCACAACCATCAACCGTACACTTGATTACCTTTTGGCATCGTGCCTTGCCTGCTTCTGAGTTGGGATCAAGTTCAGCCGGTCGTTTAACTCCGTTGATGCGCTGGCTTGGACTCACCCTGGTGATTTTGCTGCTGTTGCAGATGGTTGTCTTGCTTGGTGCAAGCGATTGGGCTTCGGCGGAGTTTCAGCAAGTGATGGTTCAGCGTTTGGTTACGCTTTCTCCGATGGGATTTATAGGTCTGTTGCTGATGTTGATCAGTTCCAGGCTGGATCATCCAGGCAAAGCAAAACTGCCGATTCGCTGGCTGATTTGTGCTTTTTCTAGTCTTTTTGCTATTGCCATGATCGCAGTGATTCCAATGGCGATCTCCGGTAATCAGACCCTCGCTGGACAGGCAAATCAAACTTTGAAGCAAAGGCGAGATCAGCTTGAGGAAGCCCGTAGACAGGCTCAGAACCCTGAAGCTCTCAAGGTCCTTGGTGCTCAGCTTGCACAAGCTGGTCAGCTGCCTGCTACTGCAACAGATGAAGATCAGCAAAAGGCAGCCAATGATTTCGTCGCTGGTCAATTGACTCAGATGGATCAGCAGATCCAGCAAATGGAGCGGCAGCGCAATCTTGCAGTGAATCAGCGTCGTTTTGGTGGCACCCTTAGTGCGGTTGTGCTTGCAGTGGCTTTTGTGTTGCTTGCGCTCACAGCCGTGCTTTAAAACTCGGCAGAAGTCAGACAGCTGGTTAGGTTGGTTCAATCAAGTCCGCTTTTGGCCTCAGACTTTCCTTGGTGCAGTCCAATCCCAGAACAGATCTTCCGCTGACCTCAAGGCTTCAGCAGGATCTCAAGAACGATCTCATTGCAGGGTTGTTGGTAGTCATACCTTTGGCGACAACGATCTGGTTGGCTACCACTGTCAGCAGATTTGTACTGGCATTTCTTACGTCGATCCCCAAACAGGTCAATCCGTTCATCACCCTTAATCCACTTCTTCAGGATCTGATTAATTTGAGCCTGGGCCTTACGGTGCCTTTACTTGGCATCCTTTTGATTGGCTTGATGGCTCGCAATATTGTTGGACGTTGGCTGCTTGAGTTTGGTGAGGGAACTCTTTCTCGGATACCTCTTGCTGGTTCGGTTTATAAGACCCTTAAGCAGCTTTTGGAAACTTTCCTAAGAGATAATTCGAAGCGTTTTCGTCGAGTGGTGTTGGTGGAATATCCCCGTGAGGGCTTGTTTAGTGTTGGGTTTGTGACCGGTTTGGTAGGTCCCTCACTACAAGCTGAGCTTGATCAGCCCTTGCTGAGTGTGTTTATTCCCACTGCCCCTAATCCCACCACGGGTTGGTATACCTTGGTGCCGGAATCTTCGGTTCGCAATTTAAATATTTCCGTGGAGGATGCTTTCCGCACAATTATTTCAGCAGGAATTGTGAACCCTGATGAACAAGAGCCTCCTATGAATCGCAGTTTCTCAAGTTTGATGACTCAATTGCGTTCTAATACTGCCCCGTCTTCTACGACTACGACCCAGGTTTGAGTTCGTCTCCTCCCGTTCTTGTGTCGATCATGCAGTCCAGATCACTTTCTCGAGAACTGGCTCTTTTGGTGCTTGGTCAGATTCCCGAACGTGAAATTTCGAGGTTGAAAACAATATCTTTGGAGAGTCTTCTTCAGAAGGCTTTTGATACCTTGAGTCAGCATTGGAGAGAGGGTCTTGATACTTGTGCTGTTGAGCTTGAGACTGCTCAACAGCATTTACTCGATAGTGAGTTTCAAGATCGTGATGCGAGCTCTACGAGTCAGGCTCGTGAGCATTTACAGGCTTGTCTTATTGGTGCAGAACAGGTTATTAATGGTGTTTCAACAAGTTTGGAAATCCCACGTTTGCTGGCGTTAGGAAACCAGGAGCAGATTCGGCTTGGGGCTCTAGAGCGTGTGAGGCTGGTGATAGAAAAACGCAACAGCATTGATGCAAGTATTGATGCTGTTATGGAGGGCTGGCGCTTGAGTCGTTTGCCTCGTATTGATCGGGATATCTTGAGGTTGGCCGTGGTGGACTTGACTGCTCTTCAGACTCCATCTGCTGTGGCTTGCAATGAAGCTGTTGAATTGGCCCATCGCTACAGCGATGATCAAGGTCGTCGCATGATTAATGGTGTCTTGAGACGCTTGCATGATGCCTCCACTGTGACGTTGGCCTAATGGTTTACGACTGGTTTAATCGTCAAGCCAGTGACGATGTTTCTACTGAGAAAGTTTTAGAGGAGAAGGCAGAAGGCTCTGAGGAGCTCAGCTCCGATTCGTCTAATAATCAAGAGGAATCTTCTCCAATGAACCAGGAGGAATCCTCTTTGGAGTGGGCTCGCAGTGCTTATGCCCGCTTAAAAGCACAGCAAGAGCAGCAGAAAACGTCACAGGCTTCAGTTGAGATTGACTCTGCTAGCGAAACAGCCCTTACTGCGAATGTTCAACCTGAATTGAGTGCTCAGTCTTCAAGTCTTGAGGCTGGGGGTTCTTTATTGGAGCAAGCTGCGCTCCAGAGGCAGTCTCGTCAACAAGAGCTTGAAGCAAGGGTTGAGGAGGTTTCGCCTCAACTAGCTCAGCAATCTCAATTTTCGGAAACGTCGCCTGAACCCAAGCTTGGTGAGTTTGACGAAACCTTTGCGTGGTCTGCAGAAGTGCTTGCCGCACAGGGGCGTAAGCCGGAAAAAATTTCTTTAGAGGAGATTGATTGGTTGGGTCGACTCAGGCGTGGTCTTGAAAAGACCCGTCAAGGTTTTGTCAAAGGCCTTTTGGAAAACCTCGGGGATGACCCCCTTACTCCTGAGGTGCTTGATGACCTTGAAACATTACTTTTGAGAGCTGATGCGGGAGTTGAAGCTACGGATCAAGTTCTCGATGCGCTTCGTCGCCGAATGAACGAAGAAGTTGTGGATCCTGCTGAAGGACTTCGCTTTCTTAAACAACAACTTTGCAATCTTTTGGAGGCTCCGATTCAGGACACTGGCACTGATCTTTTGGCGCCAGAACGGGGTCGTCTCAATATCTGGTTATTTGTGGGAGTGAATGGTGTTGGCAAGACCACCACTCTTGGCAAGTTGGCAAACTTGGCAGTACGCAGTGGTTACAGCGCTTTGATTGCTGCTGCTGACACCTTTCGGGCCGCTGCTGTTGAACAGGTAAAGGTGTGGGGTGCTCGCAGTGGTGTTCCGGTCATAGCCAATTCCACTGCCAATGCTGATCCTGCTGCTGTTGTGTTTGATGCAATTGGTGCGGCCCGATCTAAATCAACAGACCTTGTGCTTGTTGACACAGCTGGTCGTTTGCAAACAAAGCACAATTTGATGGAGGAGCTACAGAAGGTTCGACGAATTATTGATCGTTTAGCACCTGAAGCCAGGGTTGAATCTCTTTTGATACTTGATGCCAGTCAAGGTCAGAACGGATTGCGACAAGCCATGGCTTTTGCCCAGGCGGCCGCTCTTACAGGGGTAGTGATTACCAAGTTGGATGGCACATCTCGTGGTGGAGTGGCCTTAGCGGTGGCTTCAGAAGCGAGGTTGCCGATTCGTTTTATCGGCGCTGGTGAAGGGATCCGTGATTTACGACCGTTCAATAGTTTTGAATTTGTTGAGGCACTCTTGGCTAACTATTGATGTTCTGGCGGCTGCCTGAAGCAGTTGATCTTGCTAACTTTCTAACCCTGCTGTGCCGTTGCTGTGAGCAGTAAGCCGCCACGGCGACATCAGACTCCTTCTTTTCGTAGCGCTTCTCAGCAGGTGTCAGCCTCTACGTCGTTGCGGCAATTGCTTGATAGCTTGTCGAGGGAGCAGCGCCGAAATCAGGACTTGTTGGTTTCGTTGGGTTTTGCCCTGCGCAGTTTCACCAATCTGCATCGTTTTCTCGAATTGGTCCCTGTGGTGGCCTCCCGCCTGGTCGGCGTACAAGGAGCATTGCTTGTGCCTTTTCAGGTTGATGGTCGTTTGTGGAGAGAGCAGCTTCAGGCAGTGCCATTTGATCAGAGTCAGGAATTAGTGAGGCAGTTGGCTTCATTTGAAGCAGGTTTTGCCACAGGTTTCGGCACTGATGAGGCACAGGTTCTTGCTATGGATCAGTTGGTTCAGCGCCATTTGGCTAGGGCCGGGATGTTTGCCACCTCATTAGTTGCTCGCGGGCAGCAGCGTGGCAGGCTTTATGTTTTTGATCCTCAAGCAGCTCTGATTTGGAGTGATGTTCACCGTCGCCATGTGCAGTTGGTGGCTGACCTTACTGGGGTGGCTATTGAGAACGATCTGATGCTTCAGGAGGCTCGTCTTCACGAGCGGGTGGACCGTCAACTCAGTATCGGGGCAGAGATTCAGGCTCAGCTCTTGCCGGATCGTTGTCCTGTGATTGAAGGTGTCGAGCTTGCGGCTCGTTGCCGTCCCGCCTTTCAGGTCGGCGGCGATTATTACGATTTTATCCCTACCCGTCCAGAACTGATCGGTCGACGCAAGGAACGAGGTCGTTGGGGTCTTGTGATGGGAGATGTGATGGGTAAGGGTGTACCTGCTGGTTTATTAATGACCATGCTCAGGGGCATGTTGCGTGCAGAGGTGTTAAGTGGTCTGCCGCCCAATCGGATTCTCCATGATCTCAATCAGCTAGCTCAAGAGGACTTGGCTCAGTCCCATAGGTTTGTGACTCTTTTTTATTCTGACTACGATCCGCGCACGCGTCGTCTTCGCTATGCAAATGCTGCTCATAATCCTCCTCTGATCTGGCGAGCTGAGCAACGCAGTGTGAGTCGGCTTGATGTGCCTGGTTTGTTGATTGGACTTCAGCCAGAGGCGGATTACAGCTGTGGTGAAATTTTGCTCAAGCCTGGTGACGTGATTATTTACTACACAGACGGTGTTACCGAAGCTTCTGGCATCACCGGAGATCGTTTTGATGAAGCTCGCTTGATTCGCACAATGGAGGGATCTTGTCGAAGTGGTTTAGGCGCACAGGGGATTCTTGATCAGTTATTTGCCCGTTTGGATCGGTTTGTTGGTGTGGACCATCAACTGGAAGATGATGCCTCAATGGTGGTTTTGAAAGTGCCAGAGGAGGTAACGCTGCCTTCTGTGTCCCTGGCCTGACAAGCTGTTGACTCGCTACTCATGAAGGGATGGCAGGTGGAGTAACCGGTGGTTCTGCAGAAGGCTGGAGCAAAAGGTTTGAAGAGGGATTGCATCCGGTTATTGAGCGGTTCAATGCTTCCATCAGCTTTGACATCACTCTGCTCCAAGAAGATTTAGATGGGTCTATCGCTCATGCACGCATGCTTGGAGAATGTGGAGTGATCAGTCTTGAAGAGGCGGCTCAGCTTGAGGGCGGCCTTGAGAAAATCCGCTCAGAGGCAGCGGCAGGAGAGTTTCAGCCAGGACTTGTTGATGAAGATGTTCATTTCGCTGTTGAACGGCGCCTGATCGCTTTATTGGGGCCTGTCGGTAAGAAACTTCATACCGGCCGAAGTCGCAATGATCAGGTAGGCACGGATCTGCGCTTGTGGTTACGGCGTCGCTTGGATGATTTGGATTGTGAACTGGAACGGTTTCAGCATGCTCTTTTGACACAGGCAGAATCCCATCGTCAAACTTTGATTCCCGGCTACACCCACTTACAGCGTGCCCAGCCGCTTTGCTTGGCCCATCATCTTTTGGCTTATATCGAGATGATCCAAAGGGATAGAGATCGGCTTAAAGATGTTCGCGGACGAGTCAATATTTCGCCGCTTGGCGCGGCTGCCCTTGCAGGAACATCAGTGCCTATTGATCGCAAAAATACAGCAGCAGCGCTTGGCTTTGAGTGTATTTACGCGAATAGTCTGGATGCGGTAAGTGATCGCGATTTTGCTGTTGAGTACACAGCGGCGGCTTCGTTGGTCATGGTCCATCTCAGTCGCCTGGCGGAGGAGGTGATTTTCTGGGCGTCTGAGGAATTTGCATTTGTGCGTCTCAGCGACCGTTGTGCAACTGGCAGCAGCTTGATGCCTCAGAAGAAGAATCCTGATGTGCCTGAATTGGTACGAGGCAAATGTGGTCGTGTGTTTGGTCACCTTCAGGGTCTCCTGACCATGATTAAGGGATTGCCATTGGCTTACAACAAGGATTTTCAGGAGGATAAGGAAGCTCTCTTTGACACCGTTTGCACTACTAAAGATTGTGTGGAAGCCATGTCGATTTTGATGGAGCAAGGGTTGGAGTTTTGTTCGGAACGCTTGGCAGCTGCCGTTGAATCCGATTTTTCCAATGCCACTGATGTGGCTGACTACCTGGTTGCTAAAGGAGTGCCCTTTCGGGAGGCCTACCAATTGGTGGGTGCGGTTGTGAAGCGTTGTTTAGACGAAGGGATTTTGCTTTGTGATCTAAGCCTTGAACAATGGCAGGAATTTCACTCCGCTATTGCTGAGGATTTGCATGAAGCATTGGCTCCAAAGCGGGTTGTGGCTGTGCGGATTAGTGAAGGTGGCACTGGTTTTGATCGAGTTGAGGAGCAACTGCGTCACTGGCGTAGCCGCCTTGATTCCGGACTGTCATGATCGAAATGCCTCGGCGGGTCTACGCTGATAGCGCCAAAGGTGGATTGATTCATTCCCGAATCATGAACTAATGGCTATACCTGGCCAATTGGTCCACTACTTTTTTTACGGTCCACAAGGAAAGTGAGTATTTTCGTCGGCAATCTTCCCTTCCGCGCTGAGCAGGAAGACGTTATTGAATTGTTTGCACCTTTTGGTGAGGTTGCGAATTGTGCTTTGCCCTTGGAACGCGACACAGGACGCAAAAGGGGCTTTGCTTTTGTTGAGATGGCTGATGAGTCAGCTGAGCCCGCGGCTATCGAGGCTCTTCAAGGGGCGGAAATGATGGGTCGCCCTTTGAGGATTAATAAGGCAGAGCCACGTGGCAGTGCGCCCCGTCGCGGCGGCGGTGGATATGGCGGCGGCGGATATGGCGGCGGTGGTGGTGGCGGCGGATATGGCGGCGGTGGTGGCGGCGGCGGATATGGCGGCGGCGGTGGCGGCGGATATGGCGGCGGCGGTGGCGGCGGATATGGCGGCGGCGGTGGCGGCGGATATGGCGGCGGCGGCGGCGGTGGCGGAGATCGTGGTTCCGGAGCTCGTGGTTGGGAAGATCGCAGTTATGGCGGAGCTTCTCCTGAAACAAGTTCCTATGACGAGGGTCGCACTCGTCGTCGTAGGGGAGGAGCTGCACCTGAGGGTGAAGGTGGTGACAGCTACAGCGGATATGGGGGAGCGGAGGGCTGAGTGAAGTCCTTATAGCCCGGCATCTTCAAGTTGCTGGGCTGCTTTTTGCAGCACTGTTAGATCGGCATCGGCTTTTTGAGCCTTGATGCCAAGGTCTCGCCTCCAGGATTTGGCGCCCGGTACCCCTTCAACGAGTTGTAAAAGATGTCGGCAAAGATCCCATAGCCGGCCACCTCGGCTCAGGTGGGTTTCGGCATGAGGGAGTAATCCTCCTATGACTTGAGAAGCATTGATTGAGCGTGGTTCTTCTCCATAGACCAGCTCATCCATGCTCTGCCAGCGGAGCGGATGCGCATACGCTGCTCGCCCCACCATTGCCCCATCACAGGTTTGCAGCGCTGTTAGGCAGTCGGCAGGGTGTTCTAGTCCTCCATTGATTTCAATAGTGAGCTGCGGGCGTTGTTGCTTGAGATGGGTGACTCGTTGATGTTGAAGTGGTGGAATCGTGCGGTTTTGTTTGGGGTCAAGCCCTTCTAGCCAGGCTTTTCGTGCATGCACAGTAAAGCGAGTGGCTCCTGCGAGGGACACTCGGTCGACAAAGCTCATGAGTAGAGCGTCGCTATCGAAATCATCAATTCCTAGACGGTGTTTCACGGTGACTGGAAGAGGGCTCGCCATCGCCATCGCTTCAACACAACGTGCGACTTGATCAGGTTTAGCCATTAGGCAGGCACCGAAGTTGCCTGCTTTTGCTCTTGAGCTGGGACATCCCACGTTGAGGTTGATTTCGTCGTAGCCCCAGGCATCGGCCAGGCGCGCTGCTTCTGCAAGCATTTTTGGATCATCGCCCCCTACTTGTAGAGACAGGGGATGCTCGATGATGTCGAAATCGAGCAGATGATCAAGACGGTTGCTGTGATGCAGAGCTTGGGCCACCAACATTTCCGTGTAAAGCAACGCCCGGCGACTGATTTGTCGCATTAGGACCCTGAAGTGTCGATCTGTGCAGTCGAGCATTGGAGCCACGCTGAACCGATAAGCACCATCAACCTGTGGCGTGAAAGGAGCAATCATTGATTCATGCTGCCTTCATAGCTGTGTTGCGCTTTCCTAGAAAGAAGGTCATTGATTTTGGCTGCGCTTATGCCCATTACTGCTTTGCTATTGAGTCGTCGTTCTCTGCTGATAGCCACTATTGCAGGAGTCTTTGGTGTTTATAGGAGACCTGCAGCAGCCTTTGCTGCTACGAGGGCTGAGGATCTTGCTTGGTCGCTTAGTAATGAGCAGTGGGCACAGCGTCTTTCCCCTGAGGCTTATCGGGTGCTTCGAGAGGAGGGAACCGAGCGCCCTTTTACGAGTTCTCTAGACAAGGAGAAGCGTGTGGGCATCTATCACTGTGCAGGTTGCGATCTGCCGTTGTTTTCTTCTGCGGCGAAATTCGATAGTGGTACTGGCTGGCCAAGTTTCTGGGAGCCCCTTGCTGGGGCTATTCAAACGAAAGTAGATTTCAAATTGATTATTCCTCGCAGCGAATATCATTGCCGGCGCTGTGGTGGTCATCAGGGACATGTCTTCAATGATGGTCCCAGGCCAACCGGCAAGCGCTATTGCAATAACGGAGTTGCCCTTACTTTCCGACCCGCCAGTTGATTTGATCGTTGTTGGTGGTGGTGCCTCAGGTTTTTTTGGGGCAATCACCGCGGCTGAGGAGGGTTTGGCTTTTGTGCATGTGTTGGAGGCCACCTCTGAGCCATTGACGAAGGTGAAGATCAGTGGTGGCGGCCGTTGCAACGTGACCCATGCCTGCTGGGAGCCAGGTGATTTGGTGACCAATTACCCCCGAGGTGGCCGCCCATTGCGGGGCCTCTTTAGCCGTTTTGCTACCGGTGATGCGGTGGCTTGGTTTGCCGATCGGGGCCTGGAGCTTGTGGCAGAGCCGGATGGGCGAATGTTCCCTGTGGCTAATTGCTCCTCTGCAGTGGTGGCGTGTCTGAAGCAGGCAGCAGTGTTGGCTGGAGTCAGCTTGCGCAGTCAGAAGGTTGTACAGAGCTTGGAGCGTAGGGGTGCTGCAGGGTTCTTAGTTCAATGTCGGGATGGGTCTTCTTTTCAGGCTCAAAGGGTTTTATTGGCTACGGGTGGTCATCCCAGTGGTCGTCGCTTGGCGGCAGCGATGGGTCATCAGCTTGTGCCGTCAGTTCCTTCTCTGTTCAGTCTTGCTCTGGAGGCACCTGCGTTAATCGCCTGTTCTGGTTTGGCTCTCGATGGCGTTCATCTCAGTCTTAAGGCTGGAGGTCAAAACTTTCAGCAGGCCGGCAGGGTGTTGATTACTCATTGGGGATTAAGTGGGCCCGCCATTTTGCGGCTTACTGCTTTTGCTGCAAGGGCTTTGCAAGGCGATCACTATCGGGGAAAACTTTTTGTCAATTGGCTTGGCATGAGTAGTCACAATCTGGTGAAGCAGTCACTGCGTGACCTACGTCATCACCAAGGTCGACGCACTCTGGGATCAGCTCGTCCTGTGTCCAACTTGCCCCGTCGTCTTTGGTTGTCCTTGTTGGCTCAAGTGGGTGCTACTCCGGATTTGCGTTGGGCGGATTGTCCTGCCCGCTTGGAACGTCTTTTGTTTGAAGCTTTGGTTGCCAGCTGTTACTCAATCGGTGGCAAGGGGCCATTTGGAGAAGAGTTCGTTACGGCTGGGGGAGTGCAGTTGGGCGAGGTGAATCTCGCGACGATGGAGAGTCGGGTTTGTCCAGGTCTTTATTTTGCTGGGGAACTTCTCGATGTGGATGGGCTGACGGGGGGGTTCAACTTCCAGCATTGTTGGACCAGTGGTTGGCTTGCTGGTCAGGCCATTGCAAAGGGTTTGCAGCTCGCTACTGGATCTGATCAAACACGGTGAACATGGGGAGATACATCGCTAGCAGGATGGAGCCCACGATGAAACCCACTACAACGATCATCGCGGGTTCAAGCATTGAGGTAAGAGCCTTCACCGAGGTAGAGACCTCATCCTCGTAAAAATCAGCCACCTTGCTGAGCATTTGATCCATCTCTCCGGTTTCCTCGCCAATGGCCAGCATGTTTAAGGCCATGTCTGGAAGTACTTTTTGGCGAATCAAGGCAGCACTAAGGAGCACCCCTTCCTGGACAAGGGTGCGTGATTCAAGAATGGCGTCGGAAATGATCGCATTGCCAGCGGTTTCGCTGGCAATTTCTAGTGACATCAGGATTGGTACGCCTGCTCTGATCAATGAGCTGAAGATTCTGCAGAATTGAGCGGTGGCAGTTTTGATGATCAGATTGCCGAATAGGGGGATCCTCAGCTTCAGTCGATCGATCTGACGGCGTCCTTGGTGAGTGGAGTAGTAGCGGTTAAAAATCCAAGCGCACACCAGTAGGACACCTGTTAATAGCAAGGAAAAGGAGGAACGCAATAATTTGCTTAGGTCGACCATGAACTGGGTGAACAGGGGCAGCTCGGCGCCTAAATCTTCAAAGATTTCTGCAAAGGTCGGGATCAAGAAGAGTGTCATGCCTAGGAAGACGAGGATGGCTATTACCAGCACGGTGATTGGGTAACCAAGGGCCCCTTTGATTTGGTTCTTGAGTCGGGCATTGTCTTCTAATAGCTTGGCGAGTCTCTTGAGAGATTCATCCAAAACACCACCAGCCTCTCCGGCTTCCACCATCGCGATACTGAGTTGGTCGAATACCTTTGGCCACTTGCTCATAGCAGTGGCCATGGCACTGCCTTCATTTACATCAAGACTCACCTTCATCAGTGCACGTTTGAACATAGGCAAGCGCTGCTGACTAGCCATTAGGTCGAGACTGCGCACGATCGGAACGCCTGCATCCACCAGAGTTGCCAATTTGCTTGCGAAAACTGCTTTGTCTTTTACACCTGGGGACTTTTCGAAAGCGGCAGTTAGATCGATGGAAAATAGTCCAAGGTTTGATGATTTTGTGTTCTTTTGGCGGTCAATTTTTTTGCTACTTTCTTGTCTTTTATTGTTGAGAGCTGCTTTTAGGTCAGTTGCTCGTATTCCACGACGACGTAGTAACTTTTTTGCGGTTGTTAGGTCGGCCGCTTTGATGGTCATTGTGCGTGTTTGACCACTTGCGGATTCGTAGGTGGCGACGAAGGACGTCATCGCTTAGGCCTGTCTCTTAGCCATCGTTGAGGAGTTGCTCCAGTTCGCTGGGTTTACTGGCTTTGGCGATGGCTTCTGAACGGCTAATTTCACCCTGTTTAGTCAGATTCGCAAGGGCTTTTTCTAGTGTTTGCATCCCTAGTTCTCCTCCGGTTTGAATTTGGGAGTAGAGCTGTGCGGTTTTGCCTTCTCTGATCAGGTTTGCTGTGGCTGGGGTGTTGATCAAGATTTCTTGAGCCATGACCCGCCCAAATTGTTCTGGTTGTGGATTGAGGCGACGGCAGAGGGTTTGCGAAAAAATGGCTAGCAGGCTTCCTGAGAGTTGAACTCTGATTTGGGTTTGCTGATTTGGGGGGAAAACATCAACCATGCGATCGACCGTTTGTGCCGCTGAGCTGGTGTGCAGGGTGCCGAATACGAGGTGACCGGTTTCGGCGGCGCTGATGGCCAGTTGAATGGTTTCGAGGTCGCGCATTTCGCCCACGAGGATCACATCTGGATCTTCGCGTAGTGCCGCACGCAGGGCATTGCCAAAACTGCGTGTGTCTTCATTGAGCTGTCGCTGGTGCACAAGGCTGAGATCGCTTTTGTATATGAATTCGATTGGATCTTCGATCGTGAGGATATGTTCGCTTCTGGTGTGATTGATGTGGTCCAGCAGGGAAGCAAGGGTTGTTGATTTGCCTGATCCGGTTGGTCCTGTTACTAGCACTAATCCCCTTGGTCGTTTGCTGGTTTCTATGACTACTGATGGCAGGTTGAGACTTTCAATACTCGGGATAGTGCTGCCAAGAGCACGTAGACAGGCGGCGTAACTTCCCTTCTGTCGATAGACATTCACACGAAAGCGCGCCACACCCTTTAGCCCATAGGCACAGTCAAGCTCCCAGATTTGTTCAAGAGTCTTTCTATGACTGTTGTTGAGTATTGAGAAAATCAGCTTGTTGCATGTTTCTTCGGATAGGGGGGTATTGGTCATTGGCCTTAATTCACCGCTGAATCGTCCATACGGGGGCTGGCCGGTAGCAATGTGCAGATCACTGCCGCCACCTTGCACCAGCTGTTCCATCAGGTCCTCGATCATTAGATCCATGACGGGTCCTTCATTGGCGAGCGGTTAGACAGTAGGGACATTCCAGCCAGCCGTCTTGGAGGCCTGCCCCGCAGACGTTGCAGGTGAGAGTGCTAAGCGCTCTGGCGCGGCGCTCTGATTCCAATCCGGAATCGGTGAGGATCATTCGGCCTACTTCCTCAAGGGTGGTGTGGCCTTCTCGCACCAGGTCAAGGCTGTAGCCCAACAGAGTTTTCATACCAGCCTCGAGCGCCAGACGTCTTACTAAATCAGTAGTGGCACCTTTGGCGACGGCTGTAGCGAGCTCTTCATTCATGCGCAGTACTTCATAGACACCAACTCGGCCCTTGTAGCCGCTGCCTTGACAGTTGGGGCATGGCTGTTTTTCTTGACCGTGATGGTGGGCCTTGAAAAAGGTCACGCCAGTTTCTGTATGGGCCATCAATCCGAATCGCCCCAGTTCTTTTTCAGTTGGGTGATAGGACTTACGACAAGAACGGCACACTCTTCGTAGAAGTCGTTGAGAGACGATGCCAATCAACGAGGCGCTCACCATGAATGGTTCCACGCCCATCTCGTTGAGGCGGGCGATCGCACTTGATGCGTCATTGCAATGCAGTGTGGTTAGCACCAGATGACCAGTCAGTGCGGCTTCGATGGCGGTTTTTGCGGTTTCTAGGTCACGGGTTTCACCGACCAGCAGAACGTCTGGGTCTTGACGCATGAAGGCTCTCAGTGCAGTACTGAAATCGAAGCCTTTTTCCCTGTTCACTTGACATTGGGTAATCCCAGGGAGGGTGTATTCGATGGGATCTTCTACGGTGGAAATGTTGATACCAGGCTCGTTGCGTTCTGCCAGTAGGGAGTAAAGGGTTGTTGACTTTCCTGATCCTGTTGGACCTGTCACAAGGATCATGCCGAAGGGCTTAGAGCCCAAGTTGCGTACGAGAGAGAGAGCACTTGGGTTGCTGATCAGTTTGTCTAGCCCGAGTTGTGGAGCACTGCTGTCGAGGAGTCGCAGACAGATTTTTTCCCCGTAACGGCTTGGCAGGCTATTAACCCTGAAATCAACCATACGATTGCGATATGTGCGACGAAT
The DNA here is from genome assembly GCF_047304515.1 of Prochlorococcus sp. MIT 1306. Lineage (NCBI taxonomy): Bacteria > Bacillati > Cyanobacteriota > Cyanophyceae > Synechococcales > Prochlorococcaceae > Prochlorococcus > Prochlorococcus sp. MIT 1306. The sequence goes on from NZ_CP138959.1 coordinate 2,303,416, forward strand.
GCGACCGTCCTGAGCCATGCGCCGTTCTGCGATGTCTAGGTCGGCCATGATCTTGAAGCGTGAGGTAACAGCAGGGATCAACCGGCTCGGGAGGGGTTCGATATAGCGCTGCAGAACACCGTCTTGACGGAAGCGGATCTGTAGTCCGTCTTGTTGCGGCTCAACGTGTACGTCGCTGGCTTCTGTTTGCAGTGCCTCTAGCAGTATGCGGTCCACCAGGTTGATGACTGGTGAGCTGTCTGAGTCCATCAAGCTGGACTCCAAATCCTCTACGGAACTAGCAAGTCTGGCTTGTTCTTCAGGCTCTTCTTCGAGCACGCCTTCGGCACTAAATCCTGCCAGCAGGGAGGTTGGTGTTTGTGCAAGTGGCTTTGTTGCTTTTGACTTGGATGCAGATTCAACGTGCTGCTCAGATCTCATTGGTGCAACCAGCTGGCTGATGTCGGATGCCAGCGCGAGACGTAATTCTGTGCTGAAGCCTTGCGACTGCAGCACTGAGATCAGTTGATTTTTGGTTTGCTCATTGCATTGGTCCGAGATGGCTACAACCAAATGTTGGTTGTGCATGTTGATTGGCAGGGCCTGGAATTGTTGCCACGTTGAGATGTCAAGAGTGGTGTGGTTGGCCATTAGCTCCACTCCGACAACAAGTTCTTCTTGGCTAAGCACACTGACTTGTAGGAGCAGTTCCAGTTCCAGTCGCTGCTGGATGCTGTTGGTTGCTTTGGGGATTGGTCGGCCCTGGGTCACGAAGAAGAAATGAAATTGGAGGTGCGGGCTTCCGCCGCTTGTGGGAGGTGTGCTACTCCCATCAACATGTCTAGACGTGAATTTGCAAACGGTCAGCATGAGTGGCGACGCCCCTACCCCAGCTCACGATCCTGCTGCTGAGGGTTTAGAGGCTTCCGTGCCTCTGGAATCAGTGGCATCGATGAATTCCGACGAGGGTCAGCCTTCAGCTCAATCTGCACCATTAGCGGATAATGAGGCTCGCTTACAGCAGTTGGAGCAGGAGCACAGCAGCCTGCGGGAAGAGCACGAAACTCTTCGTAGTCAGTACATGCGGATTGCTGCAGATTTCGATAATTTCCGCAAACGTCAGAGTCGCGATCAGGACGATCTGCGATTGCAGCTCATCTGTACTACTTTGAGTGAAATTCTGCCGGTGGTGGACAATTTTGAGCGAGCTCGTCAGCAATTAGAGCCTCAGGGAGAGGAGGCCCAGGCTCTTCATCGCAGTTATCAGGGTCTTTATAAACAGCTTGTTGAGGTGCTCAAGCAATTGGGCGTTGCTTCAATGCGGGTTGTTGGACAGGCGTTTGATCCCACGCTCCATGAGGCTGTTTCAAGAGAGCCCAGTGAGGAGCATCCAGAGGATGTAGTCACAGAGGAACTTCAGCGTGGATATCACCTCAATGGCAAGGTGCTTCGCCATGCTCTTGTGAAGGTGTCTATGGGACCAGGCCCGCAGAGTGGCGCCTCTCCTTCTTCAGCTCAATCCAATGATGACTCCACTGCAACTTTTCAAGGTGAGGCAGATCCTGCCGAGCCAGGGGTCTGATTGCATGCTGTTGCCCTTTAGGGTGAAGGAGTGTTGACGAGCTGATGGCTGATTATTACGACCTGCTAGGGGTCAGCAAAGATGCTGATGGCGATACCCTGAAGCGGGCTTATCGCCGTTTGGCACGTCAGTATCACCCAGATATCAATAAGGATCCTGGGGCAGAGGATCGTTTCAAGGAGATCGGTCGTGCTTATGAGGTGCTTAGCGATCCTCAGACTCGTGGCCGCTATGACCAATTTGGCGAGGCTGGGCTTGGGGGTGCAGGGGGCATGCCCGATGTGGGAGATATGGGTGGCTTTGCCGATCTCTTTGAGACCTTTTTTAGTGGTTTTGGTGGGGCTGGTGGATCTGGTGGTGGTCGTCCACGACGACGGGGACCGCAGCAAGGAGATGATCTTCGCTACGACTTGAAGATTGATTTTGAGCAAGCTGTTTTCGGACAGGAACGAGAAATCAAAATTCCCCATCTTGAAACTTGCGACACCTGTAACGGCACTGGAGCCAAGGTGGGTAGTGGACCAACGACCTGTTCCACTTGTGGTGGTGTTGGTCAGGTGCGACGAGCGACCAGAACACCTTTCGGGAGCTTCACTCAGGTGGCGGAATGTCCCAGTTGTGAAGGTACTGGACAGGTGATTTCAGATCCTTGTGGTGCATGTGCTGGACAGGGTGTACGTCAGGTTCGCAAGAAATTGCGCATCAATATTCCCGCTGGGGTTGATACCGGAACTCGTCTGAGAGTTGCCGGTGAGGGAAATGCTGGTTTGCGGGGTGGACCTTCTGGAGACCTTTACGTATTTTTGACGGTGAAATCCCATCCCCAATTGCGACGTGATGGGATTACGGTGCTTTCAGAAGTCAACGTGAGTTATCTCCAAGCAATCCTTGGAGACATCATTGAGGTTGATACGGTTGATGGCAATACCAGTCTTGAGATTCCTGCTGGAACTCAGCCCAATGCTGTACTCACCCTTGAAAACAAGGGTATTCCTAAGCTAGGCAACCCAGTAGCAAGAGGTAATCAGCGCATTTCTATCAATGTGAAGTTGCCGCTTCGTCTTTCTGATGAGGAGAGGGGCTTGCTTGAAGATCTAGCTGGCCATCATTCCGCTAAAGGTAGGCAGCATCACCACCACAACAGTGGTTTGTTTGCTCGTTTGTTTGGTCAGAAAGGATGACCGCCCAGCTTGTTCCTGATCAGCAGATTGATTTGCGTGGCACTCCCTGCCCGATCAATTTTATTCGCTGTCGCTTGGCTCTCGAGGGTCTTAAGGCCAAGGAACGTCTTCAGGTGGATCTTGATCGTGGGGAACCTGAGGCAATGGTGGTGCCAGGGTTAGTAGAGGCAGGCCATCGCGTCGAGATTATTGCTCAGGAAAACACTTGGTTGAGGTTGATGGTGACCTGTGGCGGCGGCTGAGGCGCCTCGGCTTGCAGGGATGGTGGTGGCCTTACAAGCCAATTTTCTCGAGGTAGAACTCGAGACTTTTAATCCGTCTTCATTGGTGAGCTGGTCACGATCAACTGATGCTGAACCATTGCGCTTGCTTTGTACTCGTCGAACGCGTCTTGACCATCGCGGGGCTGCAGTGCATGTGGGGGATCGAGTTTGGGTGGAAGCAATCGATTGGCAGGAGCGTCGAGCTGTAGTTGGTGATGTGGAACCTAGGCAGAGTTGGATCAACCGCCCTCCAGTCGCCAACGTTACGGCTGTTGTTGTTGCCTTGGCCGTCAAGCAGCCTTGCTTTGACGCTGACCAAGCGAGTCGTTTTCTGCTGTCCGCTGAGCAGACTGGTGTTGATGTTCACCTCATCCTCACCAAACGCGACCTGATCACTTCGGATCAGCTCGAGCAGCAGCTAGTGCGGCTAAGGGGTTGGGGGTATCGGCCTATGGCGGTCTCTGTGCAGACCGGAGAGGGGTTGGGTGCCCTAAAAAACAAACTCAGCAGTACACGACTTGCTGTCTTTTGTGGTCCTTCAGGTGTGGGTAAGACCAGCTTGCTCAATCATCTCTTACCCCAGCTATCCCTGCGCGTAGGCGCTGTTTCTGGACGGTTACAACGTGGCAGGCATACGACTCGTCATGTTGAACTCTTTCGACTGTGCGAAGGATCTCTTGTTGCAGATACACCAGGGTTTAATCGACCGGAACTTCCTGCTGATCCGCGCAAGCTTGCGGTGTTGTTCCCTGAATTTGATGGACAAATTGAAGATTATCCCTGCAAATTTAGGGATTGTTTCCATCGTGATGAGCCCGGTTGTGGGGTCGACAAAAGTTGGGAACGATATCCAATCTATAAGCATTTTTTGGAGGAGATGGAGTGCCTCAGTCGCTCATCCCGGGGAGGTTCAGGTTCAGGCCTCCTGTAAGTTCTTCCATTTGCTCTTTCATGGTTGTGGTGGAGTGCTCATAGGCGGATTGAAGAGCGGCCAAGATCGCGGTTTCGCTGGCATCTTGTCCTTCGGCAAGCAGTGAGGGTTCAAGACGCACACGCAGTGGTTGCTGGTTGCCAGATAGCCAGATACTTGCTCTGCCATCTGGGCTGCTGCCCTCAATTTCCATGGCATCTAGCTCTTCCTGCAGTTTTTGGGCGTTTTGTTGGATTTGTTGGGCCTTGCGGAAGGCTTCGGTGAGTTGGCCGAAATTGGGAAGTCCGAACCCTGCCATTGCGTTGCTGGAGGAATGGGCAGATTAAGCGGTCGCTTCGAATCCAAGTCGTTTCACTTCAGGATGAAGCATCACTCCATGGGCCATCTGCACCCGTTGCTGAATGAGGTTGATCATTTGATTGATGTCGGCAGCCGTGGCTCCACCAATATTGACGATGAAGTTTGCGTGAATGGGTGAGACTTCAGCTCCTCCAATGCGGTGACCTTTCAGACCCAGCGCTTCGATTAGACGACCAGCTTTGAGGGGTTCTGGGTTGCGAAAGACACTTCCGCAACTAGGCAATTGATAAGGCTGGGTGGTCGTGCGATGAGTGAGGTTTTTATGTGTGATTTGATTGAGCTCTTTGTGATCATGGCCGGGGTCTAGGCGGAATCTGGCTGAGAGCACGACGAGTGTTTTTTCCTGCAAGAGACTTTGTCGGTAGGCGTAGTCAAGCTCTTGGCGGCTCAGTTCAAAAGGGCCCTCGCCATTGAGGTCGATGACTTGTACAGATTCCAGCCAGTCGGCTGTGCAGCCGCCCTGGGCTCCAGCATTCATGACGGTTGCACCACCAACTGTTCCAGGAATCCCAACGGCCCATTCCAGGCCATGCAGGCCAGCCTTTGCGGCGCGTTTGGAAAGGTTGGGGATTGGTTCACCGGCCAAGGCTTCGACAATGCCAGTCTTTGGATCTAGGTCGCTCCCTTGGAGTTTGCGCATGCAAAGGCTCAGGCCCGGCAAGCCAGCGTCGTTGATCAGTAGGTTTGATCCTGCTCCGATGACTCGACAGGGCATCTTCTGTTCATAGGCCCAAGCAATCAGTGTCTGTAGTTCCTCCACGCTGCTGGGCGATGCAAACCATTCCGCAGGCCCTCCGACGCGCCAGCTCGTGAAGTTGGCAAGAGAAACCAGTGGTTGGGGCTTGATCCCCTTCACTAGGGTCAGGCGGCCAGGGAGGGTGGGCATGTCTTTGCGTTGTCAAGACGTGTCAGTTGTCTCCATAGATTGTTGATATTGCCTGCACCCATGGCGAGGACTAGGTCACCTTTGAGGCTGTGTTTTTGCACCAATAGGGTTAGCTGATTAAAGTTTTCAGCTACGGCGACTGGCAGGTTGGGGTGCTGGATTCTGATCGCTTTAGCCAGGCTCTCACTCGTGGCTCCCTGAATAGGGTTCTCTCCGGCGCTGTAAACGGGTGCTAGCAGAACAGCATCCGCTTCACCGAGTGCCCTTGCGAACTCGTAGAGAAATTCGTTTGTACGGCTGTATCGATGAGGTTGGAACACGGCCAAAATGCGTTTGGGTGGGTTCGGTAGTTGGCTACGACCGCTAGTTACTATCAGGCGCGCAATTGAGAGTGTGGCGCTGACTTCGCTTGGATGGTGGGCGTAATCATCAACGATTTGGCGACCCTCCCAGGTGCCTCGGAAGTCGAAACGGCGCCCAGGAGGCTGCAGGTCAGCCAGACCTTGTTGCACGTCCTCAAAGGACAGTCCTTCGAGTCTGCAGGCTGCTATGGCGGCCATAGCGTTGCTGAGGTTGTGAAGTCCGGGCATCGGCAGTGTGATTTGACCCATCCGTTTGCCCTGCTCGTAAATGTCCGCAATTGTTTGATCGCCATTGAGGCAAATTGGTAAAGCTGCAAAATCAACACCCGCTGAGGTTTTGACTGACCACCAAGCTGTGGCATCGAAATGCTCCTTGAGGATTGGGCAGTCGAAGTTGGCGAGCAGTCGTCGGCAACCTCGGCCGAACCGCTTCATGGTGTTGATCAGTTCATCAAGATCGGCGTAGTGATCGGTGTGATCTAACTCCAAGTTGGTGATCACGCCGAGCGTTGCCTGAAACTTGACGAGAGAGCCATCAGATTCATCAGCTTCTGCTACTAGCAGTCGCCCTTTGCCCGCATGGCCGTTGCTGTCGTAGTAAGGCACGACACCACCAATCACAGCTGTTGGGTCTTGATCGGTTGTGGCCAGCAGTGTGGTGAGCAGGGTGCTGGTTGTGGTTTTGCCATGGCTCCCGGCTACTGCGATGGAGGGTTGTGCCTGAATCAAGGCAGCAAGGAGGTCTGAGCGATGCAAGATTTTCAATTGAGACAGCTTGGCTGCCTTGAGCTCAGGATTGTTCTTGGGAATGGCTGTGCTGATCACCACCAAAGGAAGGAGATCTACGTTGCTACAAATGGCATTGATGTTTGCGGCGCTCTGATCGCGGAAGACTCTTACTCCTTGAGCTCGCAGGCGCTCAACGGTAGTGTTTTCGCGTGGGTCTGAGCCGGAGACAATATGACCTCGATTCACCAGAATGAGAGCTAGGGCAGACATGCCGATGCCGCCAACACCTATGAAGTGGATGGGTTGCTGGCGGCTGAGCGTGCTGGTCAATGGGCAAAACCATAGGCTCAAAAGATAAGCCAGTCTTGGGCTGAAAGCCCGTGATTCTTATGTTTTGGAGAGGTCCAGCCGGGGTTGACCTTGTGCCAGGTATGGGCCGCCTCCTCATCCGGAACAGCGGAAAGTGCAACCTATTTCTGTATGATCGGCGGCCACTTCCCTTGCGGTTTCCCCGTTTTTGTTATGACTCTGCGCGTTGCGATCAATGGATTCGGCCGAATCGGTCGCAACTTCATGCGTTGTTGGCTAAGCCGTGGTGCGAATACTGGGATTGAAGTGGTTGGCGTCAACGTCACTTCTGACCCTAAGACCAATGCTCATCTGCTTAAGTACGATTCAATTCTTGGACAGATCAAGGATGCGGAGATCGGTTATACCGATGACACTTTTGTTATCAACGGCAAAACCATTAAGTGTTTTTCAGATCGCAACCCCTTGAATCTTCCTTGGAAGGAGTGGGGTATTGATCTTGTGATCGAGTCCACCGGGGTTTTCAATACTGATGTCGGGGCTAGTAAACACATCGAGGCTGGTGCGAAGAAAGTGATCCTCACAGCTCCAGGGAAAGGAGATGGTGTTGGCACATATGTCGTGGGCGTCAATGCTGATCAGTACCGTCACGGTGATTTCAATGTTCTCAGTAATGCCAGCTGCACAACCAATTGCCTGGCACCAATTGTGAAGGTGCTTGATCAGACCTTTGGGATCAATAAGGGCCTGATGACGACTATTCATAGCTACACCGGTGATCAGCGGATCCTCGATAACAGCCATCGCGATCTTCGCCGTGCTCGTGCGGCAGCCATGAATATTGTTCCGACCTCAACTGGCGCTGCCAAGGCTGTGGCTTTGGTTTATCCACAGATGAAGGGCAAGCTCACGGGTATTGCCATGCGTGTTCCAACCCCAAACGTTTCAGCGGTAGATCTGGTGTTTGAGTCCGGTCGTTCCACGACTGCTGAAGAAGTGAATGCTGCACTCAAATCGGCTTCTCAGGGTGGCATGAAGGGAATCATTAAATATGGTGATCTTCCTTTGGTTTCTAGTGACTACGCCGGTACTAATGAATCCACCATCGTTGATGAGGATCTCACGATGACTATTGGCGACAATTTGGTGAAAGTGGTTGCTTGGTATGACAACGAGTGGGGTTATAGCCAGAGGGTTGTCGATCTCGCTGAGATTGTGGCCAAGAATTGGAAGTGATCTTTCAGAGGATTACTTGTTTCTGAGCTTCTAGCTTCTTTTTGAGTAACAAACCCCTCCTATTAGCGAGGGGTTTTTGTCTTTCTTTATTGGAAATGTTTGAAGCTTGAGGAGTTGCTTACTTCTCCTCTGCCATGCGCCCATTCCACCCGAGGTGGGCCTTTTTCCATGACCCCAATGACTTGGCTTGATGGAAGAACTTGCAGCCAAGCGGTGGCCCATTGAGGTGGCAGGCTGAGAATAAGTTCAAAGTCTTCTCCGCCGTTTAGACACCAGCTATCCCAGTGTTGACCTATTGGCCAGTCAGGGTCTTTGGGTAGGCCTGTTGGATCAAGAATCGCCCGGCAACCGCTGCTTCTGCAAAGGCCTTGAACCGCTGCCAGAAGTCCGTCACTACTGTCGGTGCCCCCAGCTCGCCATGGAAGTTGTTCAGGCTTACATGTTTGAAGAGCGTGGAGCGCCTGCAAACATGGTTGAGGGTGTTGATGGGCTTCTATCGCTTTTTGTTTGAGTTTGTCTGGCAGCAGGGCTGCTTCTATCAGTGGATCTGAGCGTAGTAGGGCCAGGCCAAGGCGGCTGAGGCCATGGGGACCGCTGACGACAAGAGAATCTCCAGGTTGGGCTTGGGAGCGGTGCAACCGTAATGGCCCGAGAGTGCCCAGGGCGGTGATTGCGAGTAGTCGTTGATCCCCTCGGGAGCAGTCGCCTCCTAGCAAGGTCCCCCCAAACTGTTTCAATGCGGCTTCTATGCCTAAATAAACGCCTTCTACCCAGTTCCAGGGGGTCTCTGGAGGGACTACAAGTCCGACAGTGATACCCAGAATCTGATCAACGCCACTGGCTGCTAGGTCGGAAAGGTTGGCGGTTACGCAACGCCAACCCACATCTTTTGGAGTCGTGGTGTCTTCGCTGAAGTGAATGCCTTCCACCATGACATCGGTGTTAATGAGGAGTTCTCCCTCATTGGTGTGGACTTGCGCTGTGTCGTCGTCAAGTTGGCCAGCAGGAGCAAAGCGGGCGAGTCGATGTAGTAGTTCGTTTTCACCAAGTTGGCCCAGGTTTTCGCCCATACACAAGTCCTCAAGCGTGGGGCTTCAGCCGATCGGCTCCATCGACAACTTTGATGGATAAGATTTGATCACCAACTTCGAGTTTTTTAAGTAACTCGGTACCTTCAACGACATAGCCAAAGGCTGCATTGCGGCCATCCACTAAGTTGAGACCCGCTGGAGTTAATTCTGCATCATAAAGAAATAGAAAGAACTGGGAGGAACCGTCGTCTATAGCCTGGTCGGAATGGGCCCATCCGAGTGTGCCAAGGGCGGCGAATGGGAGGACTGGTGTCGCTTTGTAAAGACCGATGTCTTCAAAGGTTTGGTTATAAAAAGGAGTTGCTTCCTCTGGAATACGGATTTCCAGAGGCACTTGACGTTCTTTCTTGGTTGTTGGGTCGATGTATCCGCTTTCAGGTCCTGTGGGGTCACCGCTTTGTAGTACGTAATTGTCTTCAGCGCGTGTGAATGGCAATCCGTCATAAAAGCCTTTGAGAGCTAGGTCTACGAAGGCGCCGGCTGTTAGCGGGGCGTTGTAGCCATCAATGACAGCAGTGATATTCCCTTTTGTGGTTTTGATCGATACAGTTGCTCGTCCAAGAAGCCGCGGTAGTGAGTTGAATTCCTCAGGGATGGTGTAAGGAAAATCATTCACCAATAGAGCTTCTAGATCACCGATCTGCTTGAGACTTTTGCGACGTAGGTCGATGAAGCTATCTATGTTTTGGTTACTTGCTTCATCCCCCAGGGCCTGGACCGTTTCTCCCAACGATTCCAAAAGGGCCTCACCCTGTTCTCGAGATGCTTTTGGGATGGCTGCGAGGATGCTCTTTTTGCGGGTTATTACTAGGAACTGACTAGAAGCAGCAGCTTCGTTTAGGGCAACCCAGCGATTGCCCTTTGAAGAGCCAACCACTTTGCTAGTGGCTTCAAGGGTGGCTTGCATTTGGCGGAGATCTTTTTGTTCGATTGGTAGGGCATTTCGCAGGATTGCGGCACCATCCGTCACTGCACTTCCAGCTGGCAGAGCAGCGAGAACAGGATCACCCCAATTCAGTAAAAGTACTGCGAGCACTGTGACCAGGCTGGTCAGTAGAGGAGTATTTGGCATGTGGAACTCTTCTTGTGCTGGGACTTTGGCACAGCCGTATGATCCCTCTGATCCGTTCAGCGGGAATGATCTCAAGTAACGACTTCCGCACTGGCACCTCGATTGAATTAGACGGTTCTGTTTGGCGTGTAGTCGAGTTTTTGCATGTGAAACCGGGCAAGGGTTCAGCATTTGTGCGTACCAAGTTGAAGGCGGTGCAGAGCGGCAGCGTGGTGGAAAAAACCTTTAGGGCTGGGGAGATGCTTCCGCAGGCCTTGCTTGAGAAGTCGACCCTTCAACACACGTATATGGAGTCCGGTGACTATGTCTTTATGGACATGTCTAGTTATGAGGAAACCAGGCTTACAGCGCAGCAGATCGGTGACAGTCGTAAATACCTCAAGGAAGGGATGGAGGTGAATGTGGTCTCATGGAACGGAAATCCTCTTGAGGTGGAGCTCCCCAATTCTGTGGTGCTTGAAATCACTGAAACTGATCCTGGTGTCAAGGGTGATACCGCTACCGGTGGTACTAAGCCCGCCATCCTTGAGACTGGTGCTCAGGTGATGGTTCCTTTGTTTCTTTCTGTGGGCGAGAAAATTAAAGTTGATACACGTAACGACAGCTACCTAGGTCGCGAGAACTAATGGCTATGCAGCTCGATCATGATCAACTGCACCAGTTGCTTGCAGCCTTGGCGGAAAGCGACATCCAGGAATTTCGCCTTGAGGGCGATGATTTTCGTCTTGAGGTCAGGCGGAACATCCCTGCAGCATCAGTGGTGGCCCCGGTGATGCCGTTGTCTTCGACCGTTGAGATACCGTCACCGGCTCCAGAACCGAGAGTTGAGATGGTCGGACCTGGTACTCCGCCTCCAGCGGTACCAGGTTCCAGAACTGATTTCCTGGAGGTAACGGCACCGATGGTCGGAACGTTTTATCGGGCTCCTGGCCCTGGGGAATCTTCTTTTGTAGAAGTCGGCAGTCGCATCGGTGTTGGTCAGATCGTGTGTATTTTGGAGGCCATGAAGTTGATGAATGAGTTGGAATCTGAAGTCAGTGGCGAGGTGGTTGAAATCCTTGTAGATAACGGCACACCAGTTGAGTTCGGTCAGGTTTTGATGCGTGTTAAGCCTGGCTGATCAGCGAGATTCCGTGAGTTCCCAGGCTGCTTTGAGGGCGGCCAACATGCTGTCGGCTCTGGCACATCCCTTTCCGGCAATGTCAAAGGCGGTGCCGTGATCAGGTGAGGTACGCAGAAATGGAAGCCCAAGGGTGGTGTTGACGGCAGAGTCGAAAGCCAGCAGCTTCATTGGAATTAGACCCTGATCGTGGTACAAGGCCAGGATGCCGTCTGGGGTTTGGGCGCATGGGTTGCCATGCCAAGCCTTTGCAGCTGAAAGCCAACATGTGTCGGGAGGTAAAGGACCGTCTAGTTGGATCTCAGGGTGCTCGGTTTTCCATCTGTTCAGCAATGGGATCAACCATTTCAGCTCTTCATGGCCAAGTTGGCCTTGCTCGCCAGCGTGGGGATTGAGGCCTGCGACTGCAATGGATGGATCGGTTTTGAATCTTTGGCAGAATGCCTTGAGTACGTTGAGCTTCGCTCTAACCAACTCAGGGGTAAGCACTTTTGGGACTGCTGCTAGCGGGATATGGGTTGTTGCTAGCAGAGTGTTTAACCGCCAGCCGTTTTGAGGTGAGATCGCGGTGAAGAGCATGGAGGCTTGATCAGCGCCCACCAGTTCTTTAAGTCGTTCGGTTTGACCGGGATAGTGATGGCCTGCTGCATGCCAGGCATGCTTGGCAATGGGAGCGGTAACAAGGGCGCGGGCTCGACCCGTCAAGAGGAGTTCTGTTGCCTTTGTCAACCATAGAAAGCTTGCGGCTCCACTCTGTGCTGTGGGGTATCCAGGCTTAAGTGTGCTCTTCAGGGGTAGGTCTTTGATATCGAGGTTCTTTGGATTGGCTAGGGGAGAGATTCCTTGAGCTTGTAATTGGGCATAGGTCAGTTCCAGGCTTTTTCGACAGCCAACCACCTGGGGATGCAGCTTTGATGGCAAGCTTGGTGAAGCGAGGGCCTTTAGGGTGACCTCCATCCCTATGCCAGCGGGATCGCCGATGGCGATAACGATCAGTTGATTAGCGTCAAAGCCTTCAGAAGGCATAGCCATGATGCGCTGGTTGCTGCTTGGTTTGATGTTGTTTGGTTTTGGTACCGGGTTGCGGAATGGTTGGTTGGTGGTGCATTGGAGTCAGTTTTTGCGCGATGCCGGGTTGACATTTATCGATCCAGAGAAGCCCTTCAATTGGAACGAGTTCATTCTTGGTGGTCCGGATCGGGAACGGTCAACAACTAAGGAAAATTCGTCTGTGAGACCTTGAAACCTTCTGCCAGATAACAGTCTCTAAGGCCGGAGTGATAGTTGGGATGCATCAGGGAATAGCCAAGCTCGCGGCATAGGAGCTGATTGCTGACCCTGCGATTCTCTTGCCAGAAGGAGAGAGCCATGGGATTCATCTGTGCAGCGGCAACTGCAAACGGCTCAATTTCGGGTAGGGACTTTCCAAGTAGTTGGGCGGCGAACCCGAGTACGTCTGTATAAGCTGTTGGCATGTCATCGGTGACGTTGATCACGATGGGTCGCTGTCCATCAGCAGCGCATTGGATTAGGTGCAGGATGGCGCCTGCGATGTCATCGACATGAATTCTTGAAAACACCTGGTTGGGCTTGTGGATCATTCTGCTTTGACCCGTGTTGACGCTTTTAAGCACTGAGCGGCCTGGTCCGTAGATGCCAGGCAGTCGCAGAATCTGCAGGGGTAATCCCGAAGCTTGCCAGGCCTCTTCACAAGCCAATCTTCGTTTGCTCCGTGCTTGCTGAGGCTGAGGATGATCGATTTCTGTGACCCAGCGTCCTTGGCGATCTCCGTAAACCCCTGTGGTGGAGAGATAGCCAACCCATTGCAATGGCAACGCTTTGAGCTGGTCGCCCAAGCATGTCAGTACTGGATCTTTCCCATCGGCTGCTGGCGGTATGCAGCTGAGTAAATGAGTGACTCCTTCTAGAACTTTCGTGGTTGGCAACAGCTTGGTGGCACTATCAAATGCCATGTCTGCGCCTGGGCTGTTGATGTCTCTGCGGCTGCAGATAGCAGTACTGCCAAGTGCTCTCGCCAGAGCCACTACATGCTGGCCACTGAATCCTCCACCGAGAACCAGCAACTTTGAGCCGGTGGGGAGAGGCGGACTCTGCTTGACAAGTTCTGTGAGCATGAGTACAAATGTATTATATTCCAGGTTTGGTCATGGCGAGCTCCTATTTGCGTGCTTCCGCGATTTCAGTGTCCATGCTGCCGCGTCGGGCATGTCCAAGGATCGTTCAAGGTCGGCAGATCAGTTCGGTTTTTCATTTTGTCTTGCCTTTGGCTTTGTTGACAGGTGCGATGCTTCTCGCTCCGGAGCAACCTGAGCAGCAGGCTTCTATTTGCCAAAGACATCACCCTGTGGTGGCCTGTCAGGTCTGGTGAGATTGGTTTAGGCCAGCTGGGGCATCCATTCTTCATCTTGGCTGATAACAGGAGCTTCTCTATGGTTGGGTTGGGTCCATTGAAGCAACCTTAAAGCCAGTCTGAGATCGCCATCCATCCAGGCGCGGATGGCCATTGCGCGTCGCGGATCATAGAAACGTTGGCGCCTATACCACTCGAAGGCATGGGCATCTGATTTGTCACCGTTACAGGAGAGACAGGCTGGAACGCAGTTTTGAGTAATACTTAAGCCACCGCGACTGAGAGGCAAAATATGGTCAATTGATTCAGAAGTTTTGCCGCAATAGATACAACTTTGAGCGGTATAGTTGTGAAGGGATTTTCTCCATCTTCGGACACGTGACTTGGGGCAGAGATCTTCGAGGAAAACCGCGTCCCTATTGTGCATCCGAGTGCCTCGATTTTGTGCAGTGTGCCGCGAATGCTCTTTGAGTCAATGTGTCTAAATATCTATTTTGGCTTGCTTTGCGCTGCTTTTTACAGTGGTCGCTTTCGCTCTTGCTAGTAAGGCAATGGGGCGTAAATTAGGTGTTCCTTGAGCAGTGAAGCTCACGCCTAAATCGTCTTCCAGCTGTTATTTGGGTCTGACTGCGGCGGGTTTGGTCAAGGTGGTGTTCCCTTTCGATGCGGTTACTCAGGCTCAGCTTCGCAAAGTGAGGCCTCGTGGAATTTGGCGTGGTACTCGCCAGGGCTGGGAATTTCCTTTGGTTGCGGCTCAACATTTGCAGAGGCAGTTTGGCACACGTTTTTTGGTGCAGGACGACTTGGCTCAGTGGCTGAGTTGGTTCGAACAGCCTTTGCCACCGATGCCGCCCCATCGCGATCTCGTGAGCTATGCAGACCTTGAGGTTGTTTTGAAAGATGGTCGTAGACCTCTTCCTCATCAGTGCTCTGGAGCCCGTTGGTTGTTGGCGCGGCGCGGTGCAGTCTTGGCTGATGAAATGGGTCTTGGTAAGACTCTTACCTCTCTTTTGGCGGCTCGCGCCATGGTGAGATGTGCTGATGTACGGGTCATGGTGGTGGCGCCGGTGGGTCTTCATGACCACTGGCGCATCGAAGCTGCAAGTCTTGATTTGCCGGTATGCATCCATAGCTGGGCTCGTCTGCCTAGGGAATTGCCGGCGGCGGGAACGCTTCTGTTGGTGGATGAAGCGCATTTCGGCCAGTCCATCAAGTCAAGACGAACTCAGGCTCTTTTAAGGCTTGCGCGGCATCCGCGTTTAAGGGCTATTTGGTTACTCACCGGGACGCCGATGAAAAATGGTCGTCCTGATCAGCTTTATCCATTGCTGGCTGCCATTGATCATCCTTTGGCTCGAGATCAACGTAAGTTTGAAGAGCGTTTTTGTCAGGGTCACTGGCGAGATCAAGGTGGACAGCGACGCTGGTATTCACGTGGTGCGAGTGATCTCGATGCTCTAGGGAAGCTCACACGGCCATTGGTTCTGCATCGACGCAAGCAGACTTTGCTTAGCTTGCCCCCAAAACGTCGTCAAGAGCATCGGGTTGTCCTTACAGAGCCAGAGTCTCGTGGTTTTGACCATCGTCTAGCTCTTGTGACTGACAACTATCGCCATCGTGTTCAACAGGGTTTGGTGCGTTCAGATGCGGAATCGCTGGCGGTGCTTACGGCTTTGCGCCAGATCGCAGCGGAGTTCAAGCTGCCAGCAGTGGAGACAGTTGTGGCAGCACTTCTTGCTGAGGGGCAAGCCGTTGTCCTTTTCAGCAGTTTTGTTGGTCCTTTGTTGCTTTTGCAGCAACGCTTAGGGGGTGAGTTGTTAACTGGTCGTCAGCGTTCAGGCCAGCGTCAGGAAGCTGTGAATCGTTTTCAATCAGGGCTGAGTTCTCTTTTGTTGGCAACCTATGCAGTAGGCGGGCTTGGTTACACCTTGCATCGCGCCAGGCATGTGGTTTTGCTTGAACGTCACTGGACACCTGGTGATGTGGATCAGGCTGAGGATCGTTGCCATCGATTGGGGATGGATGGCGGACTCACGAGTCACTGGTTCCAACTGGGTTTTGCAGATCAGCTGGTGGATGCTCTGATAGCTAGTAAGGCCGAGCGGATTGAGGTATTGCTTGGTTCTCGTCGTGTTGGCCTCAAGCGTCAGCCTTTGCCAGTCATGTTGAGATGTTGCATGCAGGAGTCTTTACGTACGGTTAGTTCGTGACGCACCATCGGATCAGCTGATGCTCCTTGTTGATTCAGAAGCTGTAAGCCTTTGGAGACATCTTGACAAGCCAAATTGGTTTGGCCAAGCAGGGTGTAGATCAGGGACCGGTCGTTGAGTGGTTCAGGGTCGTTTTGATGTTGGCTCACTACGCTATTGCAGCGCAGTAGGGCTTGGTCGAGTCCTTTGAGGTCAAGATTTTCCAAGCAAGCTTGGGACGAGATATTCGAGTCAGCAGATGGATTGGTTGGTGCTGAGCGACTGTTGCAGCTCAGACCGGAAAGAAGCAACCCGCTCAGAAATAGTTTGGCAAGGAAACGAGGGAATTTAATAGCTGTAGTGCTGCTCATGATCTGTGCTTGAAGGAGTGGTGGTGTTGGTATTGCCAGAGCTATAGGAGTCGATGACAGTCTCATCACCACTTTCTTGATCAGCGACTGACAAAGTGTTTTTGCTATTTCCGAATAGATCGCCAAGGTATTGACCGCAGTTTGGGTAACTGCTGGGTTCGTTGACCACTGCTTCAGTAATTAATACGGCAGCATGATTTGGTGAGGTCTTGAAAAGGCTATTTCCCTGGCGTTTGATCAGGGCATAAGAGGCAGTCCAGCTCACCTCATGGTTATTGCCATTACTACGCATGAAGCAGTAGATCTGGGCTCCTTTACTTGCGGCGTCAGTTGTTGCTGACTGGGCAGCTGTGGCAGAAAGACTGATTCCCACAAGGCCTAGCAGTGTGAGTGAAAGGGCAACTCGATTTCGATTTCGATTCATCGCTTGCAAGTCAACACAGTATTGATCAACTTATCGATTGAAACAGTCCTGTCCAGGTTTAATCAGGAATCGATGAGTCCTAATGGGGCCAATAGCTTCACCAGAAGGGGTAGTACCAAAAGTACGGTGATTAATCTCACAGCATGCAGGGTGGCGACTGCAGCACCGACGCCGAATTCCGCACCTACCAGACTCATACCACTGATGCCTCCTGGGGCAGCGCCGAGGAGTGAAACCACAGGGTCAATACCTAGTAATCGACTGCTCCAAAGACCGATCACGATCCCAGTAAGTACAAGGGTCAGAGTGATCAGCAGGGCTGGTTTCCAGAGGCTTTGCAGCTCCCCTAGGGAGCTTTTGGTCAGGCCGGTACCGATCACCGTGCCGATGGCGATTTCAATTGCGGTGCGTGTTCCTGAGGGCCATTCAGCAATATCAAGGCGACCGCTCATGCTCACGAGCCCTGCACCTAAAAGAGCACCTGCAAGGGGTGCTGCTGGAATGCCAGTGCGCAATGTCAGCAGACCCAATGCTGTTCCTGCCATGAGATAAATCAGCAACGTTGCCAGAGAAGGCATGGGATCGATTTGAAAAAGTACAGATACTTTGAGCGCAAATGATTCTCCTCACCATCTGCCTAATGACTTGAGCCTTTATTCCTCATGTGTTGTCATCGGGACAAAGTACTTGTTTGTGGCTATGTCCTCGTCAGTTTCTTTTCGAATTACTCGTACTGCAGAAGACCTGGTTCAGACGATCACTGCTTTATCGCAGAGGCTCGTTAAATTGGAGCAGCGTCAGGAGGCTTTGGAGTTTCAGTTGAGACAGCAGAGCGAATCTCAGAGGATTCCCGCAGAGGAAATGGAGATGCTCGATGGGGTTGAGCAGCTCTTAAAAGAGTGCCAGGAACTTCTTGATAGTTCTGATCAAGCTGAGGATCAAGCCCGAGAAGAACCTCAGTCTTGGTCAGGGGAACCAGACACTCTTGCGGCATGAGGGTGGCATCGGGTGCACAATAAAAAGAAAGGCATCCATGGCTTTAACCATTTCTGCCTCAGGCAAAGCTGGGGTTACCAGCTCAGTATTTTCACCGTTAGCGAGATCTTCTATCAGACTTCAGGCCTTCCATGAGGGGGGGCATCAGCTCGAGAAGCTTGAATTTGCATTGGCTGTTGCCGAAACACGTGGTGACCAGACTCGTGCGTCAGTCTTAAGAGCTCAGATCGAAACTATGGGAGGCAACATTGAGGAGCCAGGAACCTGATTTAGCCCCCTTATATTTTCTATACATATCAATTGGCTGATTTGGACAACAACATTTGCTGTTTTGATGCTCGATATTGCTTGTACTAGACAATTCGCGTTAAACTTTCAATCAAGGGGTTCAGCTGAGCAGTCTTGACGTCTACTTTTTTGAGAACAACAGCGGGCACGAATTCCGCTTCTATTCAACGCGAGGTTTACTTGAAAGCCGCGAGTGGTTTTTTTGACCGAGCTTCTGCACAGGCTGAAGCGGGAGATTTTCAGGCTGCTGGCAGTTTGATTCTTAAGGCATTAGATCAGGAGCGTCGTGCAGGAGTGGTTGGTCCACAAGTTCTTCAATTAATCAAGCCCAGATCCTGAATTGGGATTGAATAATGTTTTGAATCCTATTTTTCATTAGATAGGGTTTTTGGTTTGTTAAATATCAATGAGTATTCTATGAACTTTGATTAATCCTTTGATAAGCGGGTGACCGGATTCGAACCGGCGACGTTCAGCTTGGGAAGCTGACATTCTACCACTGAATTACACCCGCATTTTATCAGTTTAGATCAGCTTTAGTTCGTTTTGTTGGCGAGCACTGTTATCTCAGAATTGCTGCTGCTGCAGCTAGGCCATCTCCCATGTTGCCTTTATGCAAGCCAAGAGATTGCAAGGTGGATTCGATGGCAGCTATGGCAGTGAGGATATCTCTATCACATACGAATCCAAGATGGCCGATACGGAAGACCTTCCCTTTTAGATGATCCTGTCCACCTGCTAGCAGGATGTCGAATTTTTCTTTGACAGTTTTGCGCAGTTGCTCTGCATCAACTCCCTCAGGTGCGACTGCGGTGATCGCTGGGCTGCCGTGTCCTTCAGCTGCATACAGTGGCAGGCAGATGGCCTTCATGCCTGCCTGAGCAGCTGCGCGGTGGCGGGCATGACGTTCAAAGATGGCTTCTAGTCCTTCTGACTGCATCATTCCGAGCGCAGATTCCAGTGCGAAGTAGAGATTCACAGCAGGGGTGAATGGATTGCTGTCTTGAGCGGCAGTTTTTCGGTAAGGCCCCAGATCGAGATAAAACTTCGGTAGATCCGATTGTTGATGTGCTTGCCAGGCTCGTTCACTCATGGCCACAAAGCTGAGACCTGGAGGCATCATGTATCCCTTTTGGGAACCGGAGGCAACCACATCTAGACCCCAAGAATCCATGGGTACATTGCAGGCCCCAAGGCTTGTCACGCAATCAGCGATGGTTAGTGCTTTGCCGTGAGTGCGGACATATTTGCTGATGGTTTCAAGGTCGTTAATGACCCCAGTTGAGGTTTCCGAGTGGGTGAGAATTACGGCTTTGATTGTTTTGCCATTGTCTGCTTCCAGTGCTCTTTTGAAGGCTTCTGGGTCTAACGGTTGTCCCCAGTCTGCTTTTATCACTTGTACGTCCAGGCCGTAAGCCTTAGCCAGCTTTACCCAGCGCTGTCCAAACTTGCCGTTGTCGCCGCAGAGAACCTTGTCGCCGTAGCTGAGGGTATTGATGATTCCTGCTTCCATCGCAGCGGTGCCGCTGCCAGTGATGACTAGAACATCTGATTTGGTCTGATGCAGCCAGCGCAGCTGATCGGTGGTATGTCTAACGACGGCTTGAAACTCTCCACTGCGATGGCCGATGGGGTGGCGACCCATGGCTTTGAGTACTGTTTCGGGAACCGGTGTAGGACCCGGGATCATCAGGGTGAGTTTGTCCTGCACGGCCTAAGGCTTAGTAATGAACCATCCTAAAAAATACCTAAGCAAGGGTTTTTTATCGATCACGCCGATGCTGATTCAAGGGGGTTGACGCTCCCGGTTTGGGTTGCGGCTGCGGCCCGAGCTGCTACCGAAGCTTTGCTTGGTAGGCCTTTCAGTGGTTTTCAGTTGCTTGAATTGCCTGATCGCGACGAACCTTTTGCTGTGTCAGTCACCTCTGCAGCGGTTTTGGCTGGAGGTGAACAGGCTTTGGCAATCAGCCATTGCGATCCAGGTCCAGGTCTGGATCTCACAAGAGGTTTGGAGATTTG
Source organism: Prochlorococcus sp. MIT 1306 (assembly GCF_047304515.1). Lineage (NCBI taxonomy): Bacteria > Bacillati > Cyanobacteriota > Cyanophyceae > Synechococcales > Prochlorococcaceae > Prochlorococcus > Prochlorococcus sp. MIT 1306. Next base: position 2,323,175 of record NZ_CP138959.1, read on the forward strand.
GGTGTGTGTTCAGTGGCAGGAGTTGGTTGTTGGTGTTGATGATGAGTTGAATGTTCATTCAGAGGCCTGGCTGAATCTCGTGGCAGGCAAGGGTGTTGGCAGGCTGGGGTCCGGTGGAGAGGCGTGTGTGTCTCGATTTGCACGCGAGCTTTTGAGTCGTAATTTGTACCCGCTGGTGCCTTCGGGTAGAGGGCTGCAGTTGGAAGTTGTGTTGCCTAGGGGTAGAGATTTGGCAGCACGTACCAGTAATGCAGCTTTTGGGGTTGTGGATGGCTTGGCCTTGATTGGTACCCAGGCGGATGTGCAGGTCAGCGCCTCTCCTGATCAGTTGCAGCAGACCATTGAGCAACTACGTCGGCAAAGTGCCGCTTCAGATTTTTGTGGAGCAATGACTTTGGTGATTGGTGAGAATGGTCTTGATCTAGCTCGACAGTTGGGGTTGGCTGCTCAGCCGCTCCTCAAGATTGGCAATTGGTTGGGGCCTGTCATCGTGGCCGCGGCAGAGGCTGGGGTGGAGCAATTGTTGTTGTTGGGGTATCACGGCAAGTTGGTGAAGTTGGCAGGGGGGATTTTTCATACTCATCACCATCTGGCAGATGGTCGTTTGGAGGTGCTTACGGCCATGGCTGTGCGTGAAGGATTGCCGTTGGATCTGATCCGGCAACTTGGCAAGGCTGATTCCATGGAGGCAGCATTGAAGATGCTGGAAGCTCAAGATCCAGGGCTGGTAAGCAAGCTTTGGTATCGGCTGGCGGCAACAGTGGAGCATCGCAGCGCTGCCTACCTTGCCCGTTATGGATCATGGTCAATAGCTATTGGGGCAGCTCTTTTCGATCGTCAGCGACGGTTGCGCTGGGCTGGTCCCCAAGGGTCTCAACAGTTGGCTGTCTTGGGAGTGACCCCTGAGGATTCACCGATAAGCCTTTCTCTACCCTGAACGTTCTGTTGGTTGACTCCAGAGGAGCTTTTTCGCTGATATGTCCAATTCCCAGTCTGAAGGTCAGCGCCAGCCGGCAATCGTCATTCTCGATTTTGGCTCTCAGTATTCAGAGCTGATTGCCCGTCGGGTGCGAGAAACAGAGGTCTACTCATTGGTGATGAGCTATAGCACCTCAGCCGATGAGCTTCGCCAGCTTGCCCCGAAGGGCATCATTTTGAGTGGCGGACCTAGCTCTGTGTATGCCGAGAGAGCGCCGCTTTGTGATCCGAACATTTGGGACTTGGGTATTCCTGTGCTTGGTGTCTGTTACGGCATGCAGCTAATGGTGCAGCAGCTGGGTGGTCGGGTGGAAATGGCAACGGGCAAGGCCGAATACGGCAAGGCTCCTCTTGAAGTTGATGACCCGACGGATCTGCTCACCAATGTTGAGAATGGGTCCACCATGTGGATGAGCCATGGTGATTCCGTGCGCGCCTTGCCTGAGGGGTTTGTGCGACTTGCTCATACAGCGAATACACCAGATGCGGCTGTGGCTTACCACACGCGTTCTCTTTATGGCGTGCAATTTCATCCTGAGGTGGTTCATTCCACTGATGGGATGTCGTTGATTAGAAATTTTGTTTATCACATTTGTGGCTGTGAACCGGATTGGACTACGACCGCATTTATTGAAGAAGCCGTTAGCCAGGTTCGTTCTCAAGTCGGGGATAAAAGGGTGTTGCTTGCTTTGTCTGGTGGTGTTGACTCTTCCACTCTTGCCTTTCTTTTAAAAAAGGCCATTGGAGATCAGCTCACGTGCATGTTTATTGATCAGGGGTTTATGCGTAAAGGCGAGCCTGAGTTTTTGATGGATTTCTTTGACCGTAAGTTTAATATTAATGTTGAATATATCAATGCAAGACAACGGTTTATTTCTAAGTTGAATGGCATTGTTGATCCGGAAGAGAAACGTAAAATTATTGGTACCGAATTCATTCGAGTGTTTGAAGAAGAGAGTGCTCGACTTGGTCCATTCGATTACCTCGCCCAGGGGACTCTGTATCCAGATGTGATTGAGAGTGCTGGAACTAACGTTGATCTAAAGACCGGTGAACGGGTGGCTGTGAAGATCAAAAGCCATCACAATGTGGGGGGACTACCAAAGGATCTGCAGTTCAAATTGGTGGAGCCGCTGAGGCGATTGTTTAAAGACGAGGTGCGAAAAGTAGGCCGTGCTTTGGGGCTGCCTAAGGAGATTGTGCAACGTCATCCCTTCCCTGGCCCAGGTTTGGCGATTCGCATTCTTGGTGAAGTGACCGACGAGAAGTTGAATTGTTTGCGTGATGCCGATTTGATTGTTCGCGAAGAAATTCGTGATGCAGGTCTCTATCACGACATATGGCAGGCCTTTGCTGTGTTGCTGCCCGTGCGCTCTGTCGGGGTGATGGGGGATCAGCGCACTTACGCTTGGCCGATTGTTTTGCGTTGCGTGTCCAGTGAGGACGGCATGACAGCGGATTGGTCACGCATGCCTGATGAGCTTTTGGAGCGTATCTCCAATCGAATTGTCAATGAAGTGAGAGGTGTCAACCGTGTTGTTCTTGACATCACCAGCAAGCCTCCTGGAACGATAGAGTGGGAATAGATATGTAGTTTATTTGATTAATCAGCTATGAACATCTCTTTACTGATTCATGTATGAGACTTGCTTGGCACCTGATTTGCTCGATGGCTATGTTGTCAACGGCCTGGATAGTCAAAATTGCTGGATAACATCAATCCAATCTGTACTCACTTCAGGGGATGATTGCTATTATCTTTCTCAGGAATGCAGGTCCGAAAATATTCATTATCTTGAGGAAAGAGATCCAGGAATTTTCTGTAACATCCTAAATCAGGCTGTAATTTCTGAATATGAGTGGCTGACCGTATCTCATGCAGGCTTATTCTATAATTTCCCACAACTTACGGAAGATACCTTCCTCCAAAATAATAAACAAGTACATGATTTCATAAGAGAATACGGAGTATTCTTTGGGGAAAGAAAGCTATTCTTGCCAGTAGTTTCGAAGACTGGTTGGACTTCCCAAGCTTTTTGTGAACAAAGACAAGTGCGAATATTGGCTTTTGATGAGGTTTATGAAATGTGTACAAATAGATGTTTGAGGATTAATAAGATTTTTTTAAAGTTCGAGTATTTGGAGCCCACAGAAAATGAACATGTGGCTTTATATTCAAGCATGCGCTATATAAATTTTTCAAACCTTAGTGTAGAAAATAAATACTTGCAAGGAATTAATGGATCTGTTTTGTTTAAGATCCAGGGCACTTTGGTGCATGCCTATATGGCAGCAGCATTTAATTCAGAAGGTGATTCACATATAGAATTTATTGTTCCTACTTTTGATTATGCTCCTGGCAAGTCTGATGATATTCATAGGGATTACACAACAGTTTTTGTTATAGCTGGGCAATGCTCGTTTTATCAATACATTTAAGAGGTCTATTGATTTAGGTGCTTCACTTGAATGTATTGGCTTTCAATGAGCTTGCAGAAGTTTTGAGGTTATGAATAACTATCTTCTGATTATTGTTGATGGCAAAGATGCTTATTTGTAATATCTTAATGCCTGAAGGCTGAACTCATCAACCATTCTTTCTGAGTCGTCCTTGCCAGGGATTTTGTGAATTCCTTTATCATATTTGTTGTGGCGATCTGAATCACTCAACATTTTTGATTCGCACCCTTGAAGTGAAAGTCGATTCTGTTGAGGTGATGAGGGACTGGTGAAGCTCAGAATGACTCGATAGCCTGGGCCACTGGCCTAGAGACTTTTGACCGTCGCCCAACAGCAGGACATACAGCTAGACCGCCGTTTGCAACAGGACAGCATTCAGTTTGCGGGTAAGACCGTTTATATCAACCCTTTCCTGTACTGGCGAAGGTTTGACAGCAACACCGATCGTTGGTTAAGGGAGCCCGGTCAGTTGGGTGAAGACCAGATCAGCCTCAATCGTGGTCGCTTTTACCCTGAGCTTGATTGGGCTCTGTTGGATGAGAGCCAAAGGGATATCAAGGATGCTGCTGTTGAGATGTTCCTGAAAAGTTTGGAGCTGATCGGCACTTTTCACCCTGAACTTACAGCTGGCCAGTTGCTTGAGGTCGAGCGCAAGATGGCGGTCACAAAGAAGCAGTCTTTTGAGCGCTGGGTCGAGAAGTCGTTTCGCAGGCGTTGCAAACAAGAGTCTCGTGAGCGGAAGCGCTTTGCTCGTGAGCGTTTTTGGCGGTCTTGGAGGGAATGGTTCAGCTTGGAGACAACGCATCATGCTGTGGGACCAATGGTGGCGTTATTGGTTTTGGCAGGTTTTGGGGGCTGGTCGATGGGAATGTCTCAAACGTCTTGCCCAACACTTTTGATCCCTTCCGAGCAAACTGTTGTTAGGTAGACCTTCGAAGCTTGCATGGCCGACGATTCGTTCGACAGCCTTCGCCTTTCCCTGATGCAGGATGCTCTTCCTGTGGGTTTGGCGATGGTTGATCGGGTCCGTCGTGGTGGAGCGAGAAAAATGGTGGAAGCTTTTACGGGCTCAAGTGATCCCCTCCAGGAGCTTCGTGTTGAAGGAGAAGCTGCTGCTCGATCAGTACGTGATCGATTAGATCAAGTCAGTCCAGGGTTGGGGAATCCTGTGATGGCAGTGAATGTGGCCGTTGATGATGTCGTTGTGAATTCCCCAGACCCTCAGGATCAGCAGATTTTGCTGGAGGTGCTGGCCAGGATTGAGGGACGGCTTGATGCTCTTCAGCTTCACCTGCAGACAGATGTTGGCGATTTATCGCCAACATCAGGCGTGGAACAAAGCTGACGTTGATGATTGGATCGCGGCCTTTGGGACGTGCCAATCAGCGGCACAGTGGTTTAGGCCAGCAGCCCAAGGTCTTGCTTGCTCTGGTGCTTTTGTTTTGTGGCGCCATGGTGGCGCGGTTGACCTGGTTACAGCTGTTGGAAGGGGCTCGATACCGAGAGTTGGCAGATGAAAATCGGATTCGCTTGGTACCCCGTTCACCGATTCGTGGTCGGCTGCTCGATCGTCAAGGACGTGTACTTGCCTCAAGCAAGCTCAGCTACAACCTTTATTTGCAGCCTCGATTGCTTAGTGATGGTAATTGGCCTGGGCTTCGTGACAGTCTTTCTCAGTTGCTCAATCTTCCTAAGCAGGATTTAGATCAACGCAGGCGACAGGGGGTTGGCACGGATGGCTATCGCATCACTTTGGCAACTGATTTGAAACCTGAGCAGGTGCTGCGTTTTCGAGAGCAGGCTCGCAGTTTTGAAGCGGCCCAGGTCGATGTGGATGTACTACGTCACTACCCGCACGGCACTTTGGCCGCCCATGTCTTGGGTTATACCCAGCCAATTACTGAAAATGAGTTTAAGACTCTCGCTGATCAGGGTTATGAGATTAGAGATCGCATTGGCCGAATTGGAGTGGAGGCGGCCTATGAGCCTCATTTACGAGGGAAGTGGGGTGGTCAGATGCTTGAAGTCAACGCTATGGGAGAGGTGCAGCGCAGTCTTGGTGACAAGCCTTCACAGGCGGGTAAAGATCTCCTCCTCACACTTGACCTTGATTTGCAGTTGGCTGCTGAAAAGGCTCTTGAAGATAAGCCTGGCGGTGCAGTTGTAGCACTCGATCCTCGTAACGGTGCTATTCGCGCCATGGCTAGTCGCCCTGCCTTTGATCCCAACTTTTTCTCAAAACTCTTCACCACGCAGAAGGAGTACGACAAGCTTTTTGCTTCGTCGAGCAAGCCATTGCTCAGTCGGGCCATGAATGCCTATGACCCGGGGAGTACTTGGAAACCTGTTACAAGTATGGCGGGCATGGAGAGTGGCAAGTTTCTGCCTGATGTTCGTTTAAAGACGGCGGCATGCATCACTTATGGGGGGCATTGTTTTCCTGACCACAACGGTGCCGGATTTGGCACGATCGGTTATGAGGATGCGTTGCGCTTCTCCAGCAATACCTTCTTTTATCAGGTGGGTGTGGGTGTGGGTTCTAAGGCGCTTTATGAGGCCGCCATCAAGCTTGGTTTCGATGCCCGTACTGGGATTGAGATTGGCTATGAGGAAAGCAAGGGTTTGGTGGGCCATCAGGCCTGGGCGGCTAAAGGTCGGGGTTGGGCTGAAGCTGGAACGACTCCTTGGATTCCCGAGGACATGGCCAGCGCCTCGATTGGTCAATCTGTAGTTCAGATCACTCCTTTGCAACTTGCTCGCGCTTATGCAGTATTTGCCAATGGGGGGTTTTTGGTCACTCCTCATCTGGCAGATGGTGCGATCGACTGGACTTCATCACTGCGACGCATCAAGGTCGATATCAAGCCATCCACATTGGCGACGATTAGGCGTGGTTTGCGAAAGGTTGTGCAGGATGGGACTGGTTCAGGTCTCAATTTGCCCAACTTTCCGCAAGTGGCCGGCAAGACGGGCACTGCCGAGGACAGTACCGGTGGCTCTGATCACGCATGGTTTGCATGTTTTGCGCCATATCAGTCAGCAGAAATCGTCGTTGTTGCTTTTGCCCAGAACACTCCTGGTGGCGGTTCGGTCCATGCGTTGCCTATGGCACGGCAGGTGCTTCAGGCTTGGAATCGCACACGCTCTAGTTGAACTCACTGACTCTCAGAAAACACTGATGTTTGGTCTCAGGCGGCCAGGTTGAGGGGTTGGCCGAGGATTGTTCTGTAGTAGCTCCGCAGTTGTTGCGTGGCACTGGCCCATCCCCAGCGTTCGGCTTCTTGACGGGCTGCTTTGCGCAGACCTTGACGCTCGAGATCGTTGCCGAGCAGTCGTCGGGTTGCATTGATGAGGCTGGTGGACCCTCCATCCACTCCATCCGGCTCGTAGAGACAGCCGTTGACTCCGTCGGTAATGATGTCTGGAATTCCGCCACGATTGGCTCCCACTACAGGACAACCTGCTGCCATTGCTTCCAGTAAAACGAGCCCAAGGGTTTCGGTGCTTGAGGGGAATAGAAAGGCATCCCCGCTTGCGTATGCACTGGCTAGTTCTTCCCCTTCGAGATAGCCCACAAATGTTGTAGCAGTGCCTTCAAATGCCTTTTCCAGTTGCTGGCGGTGAGGTCCATCGCCTACTAGGGCCAATCGTGCCTCGGGTATGCGATCGAGAACAGGTTTGATGCGTTCGATTTGCTTTTCGGCAGAGAGCCGCCCTACGTAGAGAAGCAGGGCACCTTGATCGTCGCTTGTGTTCAAAAGGCGTAAGCGCATGGTTTCGTTGCGCAGTTCCGGTCGAAAGAGTTCGGTATCCACGCCGCGTTGCCACAGGGCGGTGTTTTGGATCCCTTTCTCGCTCAATTCAGACACCATTGCTGTTGAGGTGCAGAGATTGAGTATTGCTTGATTGTGGGCTGCTTTGAGAAGTTCCCAGAGCAAGGGCTCCAGCATGCCCATGCCGTAATGCTCTAGGTATTTCGGGAGGTGGGTGTGGTAGCTAGCGATTAGAGGGATTCCGTTGGTTTTGGCTAGCCAAATTCCCCCAAGGCCTAGTACAGCTGGATTGACAACGTGTACGAGATCAGGCTCGAAGGTTTCTAGGGCTTCGGCAACGGCTGGTCTGGGCAGGGCAAGCTTCAGTTCCGGATAGAGCGGCAGTGGCATCGCTGGCACTCCTATCAATTCGGCTCCCATGTATTCACTAGGACAGCCTTCCGGGCAGAACACCATCACTTCATCACCGGCTTCAACCAGGTGCTCCACCGTTTTGGTGAGTCGTGTCACGATTCCATCCACTTTTGGGAGGAAGGTCTCTGTGAAAAAGGCGATCTTCACTGGTTCAGCGGGTGGTGTGGGCAGGCTGTTTAGCAGGGGTGCTTGATGGCCTCAGCCTGGGTCGAAGTCCAGGCCGATACACATGGGATACGACTGCGGTCGCAGCGGTCTGCCCAGCGTTTTGCCACATCGACTACTTCAGCAAGTAGGCCATCGTCGAGGGTGGTTGGTTTGAGTCCAAGTTCGATGAAGCAGCGGTTATCCACAATCAGATCATTCTCCACTGCTTCGTTGCGTGGGTTTGGAAGATGGTTTAGTTCGGCGCCGGTTAGGGCAGCTACCTTCTTGGCAAGTTCACCCACTTGGTGGCTCTCGGTCATTTGGTTGAAAATCTTGACTCGTTCGCCTTTGGCCGGTGGGTTTTCAAGAGCCAGTTGTACGCACTTCACAGAATCGCAGATGTGGATGAAGGCACGGGTTTGACCTCCTGTTCCATGGACAGTGAGCGGATAACCGATTGCTGCCTGCATCAGGAAGCGGTTGAGAACTGTGCCGTAGTCACCGTCGTAATCAAAGCGGTTGGTTAGGCGTGGATCCCTAGCGGTTGCTTCAGTGTTGGTACCCCAGACGATGCCTTGGTGAAGATCGGTGATCCTGATTTGGTCATTCTTGTTGTAGTAGAGGAAAAGCAGTTGATCGAGCGTCTTGGTCATGTGATAGACGCTTCCAGGGCTGGCTGGGTGAAGAATTTCTTCCTCGAAACGGCTGCCATCGGGCTGGGGCACTTCCACTTTGAGGTATCCCTCAGGAATGGTGGCTCCGCGGTGCGAGCCGTAGCCGTACACCCCCATCGTTCCCAGGTGCACGATGTGGATGTCGAGGCCGCTTTCAACGATGGCCGCGAGCAGATTGTGAGTGCCGTTGACGTTGTTATCGACGGTATAGCGCTTGGTGGAGCTGCTCTTCATCGAGTAGGGAGCTGCACGCTGCTCGGCAAAGTGAACCACCGCATCGGGTCGTTCAGTTTTGAGCATTGTCACCAATCGGTCGTACTGATGGGCGATGTCTAGGTGCTCAAAACGAATTGGCTTGCCTCCGATTTCTCGCCAGGCCTTAAGGCGGTCACCAATGCTGGTGATTGGTGTCAGTGACTCGACTTCAAGATCGATATCGATCTTGCGGCGGCTGAGATTGTCGACGATCAACACGTCGTGACCCCTATCAGCAAGGTTCACTGCACAAGGCCATCCGCAGAAGCCGTCGCCGCCGAGAACGAAAACTTTCAACTCAAACTCCTGCAGGAACGAGCAATTCGCTCAGTCAGGGCAAGCTACTACAAGGTTTTTCAGCTGATGACGATCCTGACGATGATTAGGGATGTCACAAGCAGGGCTCCACCGATGAGGAGCAGGCGAGTGTTGGCGTTGCTGCTGCCTTTTTCAGCTATCACTTCCATACGGGGTTCTCTTGCAAAGGCGTTGAGTCGACCACCCTCTTCCTCGGTGACTTGCATGTAACACTTACAACTCGGCGGACCCTATGGACAGGATTGCTTGCAGGAACTTTTCCGTTACGTTCCTTCATAATTATTTAGTCTTGGCTTCCGTAATAATCCCTGTTGTCGGTGAGCTTGGCGAGGCTGCGGCGCGTTCGGGTAGGCGACCTGATCTGTAAGCCTGCCTACCGGCCTGAATCGCCCAACGCATTGCTTCGGCCATGGTGATTGGATCTCCGGCTAAGGCAATTGCGCTGTTAACCAGCACTGCGTCGGCACCCATTTCCAAGGCCTGTGCAGCTTCACTGGGGACACCGATGCCAGCATCCACAACGACTGGCACTCGGGCGTTTTCAATGATTAGGGAGATGTTGGCGGCATTCCTCAGACCTTGACCTGATCCAATCGGTGAGCCCAGTGGCATGACCGTCGCACAGCCCACCTCTTCAAGGCGCTTAGCCAAGAGGGGATCGGCATTGATGTATGGCAAGACCTCGAAGCCTTCTTTTACCAATTGTTCAGCGGCCTCAAGGGTGCCGAAAGGGTCAGGTAGGAGGTGGCGGCTGTCGGGGATGACTTCGAGCTTGACGAACTTGTTGTCCTCCTGGCCTGCCAGTTTGGCGAGTTCGCGGCCGAGTCGGGCTACACGAATGGCTTCCTCTGCAGTTGCACAGCCAGCGGTGTTGGGCAGCATCCATATTTTTGACCAGTCGATGGCTTCTATCAGGCCGGCGTGGCCTGATGCCATTGTCTGTACACGGCGGACTGCAACCGTCACCATTTCGCATCCTGAAGAGCGCAGACTCTCTTGCATCACTTTTAGGCTTGGGTACTTCCCTGTGCCTGCAAAAAGTCGGCTGTGGAAGTTGCGTTTGCCGATTGTGAGTAGGTCAGGTGAGGAGTGCGTCAGAACCATTGGCGCTGTTGAGGTTGTTGGAACGTCATCGCGGAGTGTCCCGGTTGAGCCGATTGGCCTTAGCTTGTGCCCATCATCATGTTTTTCCATGCCCATCCTGCTCGCCATGGATCTCTCGATTGACAGTCAGGTTCCCTTCGAGCTCACTATGCCCTTGGATTCCTCTCAATTGGCTGTGCCGCTGGTCGTGGAGGGCTCTGTTCAGAGATTTGATCCGGTAGCGCGCGCCGTTGATCTTGCTGAGACAATGCCACGCCAGTGGTGTGGCACTTACAAGTCTTTTGGAGATGGCTCCAATGTTGATGTGAACTTGGATCTGTCCAAGCTCACACCGATTGGTCAGATCATTGATCTGCGTGGAGAGATGCGTCTTGGCAGCGTTACAACTCCTGTGCAGGGAAACTTGAATGCCAAGTCAGATCAGCTGGAGTTGCTACCCCTTTCAGATCAGTTGATTCCTGGAGTGGAGCCAGGTGGTTTTTTTATCGGCCTTCAGGAGTTAACAATGGTGGGTTGGCAGGCACCTCGTCTTACCAATACGGGAGGCATGCTCGACTTAAACAGCTCCTGTTCAGTACAGGCATCAGAACCCTTATCAGAACCCTTGCCCATCCGCGGGCTCTGGTGAGTTTGTTGGTTGTGTTTTTGCCAATCGCTTGAGGTTTTTGCGCGCTGTCTTGTTCTTGGGATCCAGGCTGAGCACCTTTTGATAAAGCTCGTAGGCCTCAGCATCTTGCTCAAGGCGCTCTTTAGCAAAGGCAAGGTTGTTGAGTGCTACGGGGTAGTCAGCCTTGGCTTTTAGGGCTGACTGGTAGTGACTCACTGCAGATGAATAATCTGCTTGAGCTGCGAGTGCAAACCCAAGGGCATTTTCGATCAGAGCTTTGGCTTCATCTGGTTCACCAGTCAGTTGCTTCAAGGCTTTGCGCAGGGATGCTATGGCCTGGGGATAGAGCCTTTTACGCAGCTGTACAGATGCCAGTTCATAGAGTTTGGATGCCTCTTTGGAAGAGCCCGCTCCACTTTTTTCAAGTCGGATCAGTGCCCGTTCGTCGCGTTGAGTCTTGAAAACTTGACTGCCCACGATGACAGCCACGATTGCGAGCAAACCGATTAGGCCAATTAGGTAGGTTTGCGTTTCTGGCAGGAAGGCGCTCATGGTTTAGGGGCAGTTCTTAGTGATGAGTTGGCATTTGCAGTCAAATCGAGGAAGTAGTCGAATTGACTTTGAACTTTTAACATCTGCTTTTCTCGTTGAAAAACCATTTGTTCAATGGCTCAAAGAGTTTGCTCTGGAGGTTCATCGATATTGAGTTCAGGCACTTGCGGGAAATTTGCGCTTCGTTAGAGATCAGCACTGAGGGGTTAGAGGCTTCCAACCATCTTTTCAAAGTAGCTTCCACCATTTGATGGTTTGATATCTTCTCAGACGAGAACGAGTCTTTGCTGGAATAGCAGATCAGGTATAGGACGTTTTGCGCGCATCAGCACGTCAGATTCATTGCTCTCGAGCATGAGAGAGACGTAGCGGAGGGTCTTAGTCCTGCTTGTTTGTTGTGGACCCATCGCTGCAAATCCCTTGGCTTCAGAACATCAGCCGACTTCTAGCCCCTGTTGCAGTACCTTCCATCACCGGCACATTCATGGTTGTTCTCTGCTTTTTGGAAGTCCAGTGCTTCTGAACAGGCTTGCTCAGTTCAGCAGCGTGATGACAGTCTTAGTGGCTGTATGTCTGAAGTGTGGGTAGGCCATTGAGATTTTGCCTGAGCTTGTGGGTTGAAGGTCTCCGTTGTTGAAATCAGTCAATTTTTTGGTTCATCGGCTGCGAAGGCAAAGCCGGAGCAAGCCGATCAGCGAAGACCGCGCTCTCGTGCGTACAGGTGTACTGCCAACATTGGCTTGGAACCGTCAGCGCAACGACAAGCCTTGGAGTCAGGTTTAAGGCTTGCTCAGCTATCAAGCCAGAACTGATTTTTTAGCTTTGATGGATTGGACTCTTCTCAAAAGCAATAGACGCTAGAGAAAAACAAGCCCTATCAAGAGTTCAAGATGCTCTGTTCATCAAACAGAGATGAAAGTTTTTTGGCTAGGCATCCTGAAAGATCTTCAGATTGGAGTTTCTGTTGACTATGTGTGTTGATAAGCCAAAAAGTGAATCAGCTCTTGGCGGAGGTAACCACGCTAGTGAAACTTTTTGGATCCATTACTGCCAGTTGGGCCAACATTTTCCGATTGATGCGTACGTCGGCTTTTTTAAGGCCACCAATCAGGCGGCTGTAGCTGACTCCGTTGATCCGAGCGGCTGCATTAATGCGAGCAATCCAGAGACGACGAAAATCACGTTTGCGCCGCCGCCGATCGCGATAGGCATTGCAAAGAGCCTTCATGACCCGCTGATTGGCTGTGCGGAAGAGGCTTCCATTGCTGCCTTGAAAGCCGCGGGCTAGGCGCAGGATTTTGTTGCGGCGTTTGCGGGCAACGTTGCCTCTTTTGACGCGGGCCATGGTTTAAGAAATCAAGAAGGGAAAGAAATCAGATCAGAGCTTGTATAAGACCTGTTAGTTGAGCTTGAGCTTGGTCTTTAGGCGTAAGGGAGCATCAGACGCACATTCTCCGCATCGCGTTCATCTACAACGGCTTTGGTGGCGAGATGGCGCTTTAATTTCGGGCTTTTGTGGTCCAGCAGGTGATTGCGGAATGCACGACGGCGCATGAATTTGCCAGTGACAGTTGCCTTGAACCGCTTGGCAGCAGCTTTGCGGGTCTTGAGCTTAGGCATCTCTGACGGTCTGCGCACAAACGATAACCATACGATCAAGACCTGCCAGAAGCCAAATTTCGCATGATGGGTGTTTGCCGAGGGGGCAGCATTGGCCAAGACTTTTCATCGTTCGCTGATTCGCTCAAAGCAAGTCATGAGTGGCGCCCTGGTCTTGCTTGGTGTGTGCACGGTGGGCTGTGACGCCCAAGAGGTGGTTCCACCAGTTGGTTCTGTTGGTATGCCTACTCATCAGGCGGTACAAGCTCCGCCGGTTCCTAGTTCAGGTAGGTCTTTGTTGTGGGTGGCTTTGCAGCCTTATTTAGGGCAGGGCACGACGTCTAGTCGCTCAGCTCCATCATTACGTTTGATCAGTGCTGGGCATCAGCCCTTATTGCTCAAAGATGCGCGCGGTGATGTGCAGCGGGCTCCAGTCATCACAATCACCTGGCGGTTGGTAGCTCTCGAGGAGCCCCTGCAGTTGTCACGTCAGGTGGCTGGTCCATTCGCCAGTTTCGAGTCGGCGGAGCAGGTTGCATCGCAGTGGCGAGAGCTGGGCGTTGCGGCCGTGGTGGCTCATCCAAGCGAATGGGAAGTGTGGGCACCGCAAGGGGTACAACCTCTCCCAGGAGTGGACATTCGTCTTTGGCAGGGCATCGTTTCTACAGCTGTGCAGCCTGTGATTCAGGGGGACAGTGGTGATCGCAGCTTGGTGGGTCCGATTCAGATTGATGCTCCGGATGGCCTCAGTTGGAAGGGTGGGGTGTATTTGGGGCCGTTTCAACTGCAGGTTGATGCCTACGGAAGCTGGACTTTGGTGGAACATGTTCCCCTGGAGAGGTATCTGGAAGGAGTGGTGCCCCATGAGATTGGAGCGGGCGCTCCATCAGCAGCCTTAGCTGCTCAGACGGTGTTGGCTAGGACATGGGCGCTTGCCAATAGCCATCGGTTTGCCCTTGATGGATACCATCTGTGCAGTGACACTCAGTGCCAGGTTTACAGCGATCCAAGGCAGGCCAGTTTTGGTGTCCGCCAGGCGATTGCGAGCACTGCTGGCAAGGTGTTGAGCTGGAAGGAGCAACCGATCAATGCTGTGTATCACGCCAGCAATGGTGGTGTGATGGCCGCTGGTTCTGAAGCTTGGTCCATGGAGTCTGTTCCATACCTAAGGGCTCAGTTGGATGGATCCGTTGGATGGGTAGATCGCTTCCTTTTGCCACTCACAGAACGAGTTGTCGTGAAGTCATTGCTGGATAATGCCGATGGTGCTTATGGCCAGGGTCATCCCCGTTTTCGTTGGACCCGTACTTTGACTGCTGAACAGTTGCAACAAGCTTTGCTTTTGGTGGCGCCTAGCTTGTCAATGCCTCAGCGATTGACTGTTCTTGAACGGGGTCCAAGTGGTCGGGTCTTGTCTTTGGAGATACTTGATGAAGGCCATCAGTCCCCTGTGGTGCTTCGATTAGACGGTATTCGGCGTCATTTGCGTCAGTTACCAAGCACTCTCTTCGTGGTTGAGGAAGTTGGTGTCGGAGTTTGGCAGCTTTCTGGCGGTGGTTTTGGCCATGGGGCTGGGCTTTCACAAGCCGGAGCAGTTGATCTGGCCCGTCGAGGCTGGACAACTGAACAGATTCTTAGTCATTACTACCCAGGAACGATCTATGGACCTTTGCCTGAGATGAAGGATGCCCCTTAGAGTCGCTGGACTTCGGGTCTATGCATGGCCGCCGCCGCTGTCATTGGGGATCATCGACGCGGCAAGACAGCCCTGTTTTTGATTGCTTGCGGTTGGGCTGGTGCCGCACCCCACCTTTGGTTGGAAGCAAGTAGAAGTCTTTTGCCTGCAATTACGCTGGCTTTTGTCTTGGGAGGGTATGGCCTGCGCACGGTTTTGCGCGATCGGCAGCACTCGTTTGCCAATGCCAATGAAATAGGGCTTGAGCCCTCTGCTGAGTTTGTCTGGCCCAGCGTTGATGTTTTGGTCGCTGCCAGGGATGAGGAAGCTGTGGTTGATCGGTTGGTGGAACGTCTTGCCGGTCTGAACTATCCCAAGGGCAAGCTGTCTACTTGGATTATTGATGATGGTAGTCAGGACCGAACGCCAGCTCTACTGGATGAGTTGCAGCAGCAGTTTCCTTCTTTAAACGTGATTCATCGTCCTTCTGGAGCAGGCGGCGGAAAGTCTGGAGCTCTTAATGCAGCACTCCAGCAGCTTCAGGGGGAATGGCTCTTGATTCTTGATGCTGATGCCCAGTTGCAGGATGACCTGCTCCAGCGTCTTGTGTTATTTGCCCAACAGGGTGGGTGGTCTGCTGTGCAGTTGCGTAAGGCGGTGATCAACTCTCAGCACAATCTGCTCACCAGGGTTCAGGCGATGGAGATGGCTATGGATGCCTTGATTCAACAAGGACGCTTAGCGGGGGGAGGCGTGGTAGAGCTGCGTGGAAATGGCCAGTTGATTCAACGCTCCACGCTGGAGGCTTGTGGGGGATTCAATGAAAATACGGTCACAGATGATCTTGATCTGAGTTTCCGTTTACTGACAGCTGGAGCTTTGGTCGGGATTGTTTGGAACCCTCCAGTGCAGGAGGAGGCAGTGGAGAGCTTGTCAGCTCTTTGGAGACAACGACAACGTTGGGCCGAGGGTGGATTGCAGCGATTTTTTGACTACTGGCCAGTCTTGATGTCCAGCAAGTTAACTCTGGCTCAGCGTCGTGATTTGGCTTGTTTTTTTCTCCTTCAATACGCCCTCCCAGTGGTGTCTTTCGCTGATCTGTTCACCACATTATTTACACGCACTATCCCAACCTATTGGCCCCTTTCGATCGTGGCCTTCAGCATTTCAGGGATGGCTTACTGGCGCGGTTGTAGGAGCATCAGTGATGGGCCTGCTTTGCCATCGCCAACCCCGTGGAATCTTGTGGTGGCGATTGCTTATTTGTCTCACTGGTTTGTGGTTATCCCTTGGGTGACAGTACGGATGGCACTGTTCCCGAAGAGTTTGGTGTGGGCCAAGACCAGTCATCATGGCCAACAGCCTGTTCAGGTTTGAATGTTTAAAGGTCCACGTCCAGCACTTTGCCGTTGAAGAAGTCAGCTAGTCGCTTTGCTTTGCTGTCGATGGGTTCTAAAGAGGAAGTGGGCTGAGGCGTAGGCGAATCCTCCTCTAGAGGCTTTTGCTGGTCTGTGATGGCGGCGCTGGTTGCAGGATCTGGGGGATAAGCGCCTGTAGAGCTGGATTGAACTTGTGGTGGTGGTGATGGTTCAGCAGTGGAAGCGGATGTGTTTGGTGTTGGTGCCGCACCCGTTTTTTGTGGGCTGGGCATTGGTGTGGCACTTCCGCTTTGGCTTTCGAGAACAAGCTGTCTGGAATTTCCCAGGGCTTTTGCTATTGCTTGTTCCAGGAGGGTTGCACGGCTTTGCACCATTCCCATCCAGTTGCCGGCAACTTGAACCACGGCGCGATGGTCATCAAGGCGCACTAGCTGGGCTTGCTGAGAGAGCAACATGCGTGTGGAAGGTAACTCCAAACTGCCAAGTATTTGTTGCCATAACTCCTGCAGATTGCTGTTAGGGGTTTTCTGGGCTGGAGCCGGGGGTGGATCGGGTTCTGCGTTTGGGGTGATTGCTGAGACTGGATCGTGGGTCGTCGTTGATCCAGAAGGGGGTTGTTGGATTTGTGTTGTCGGGGTCAATGCGTTGGCAGTGATCGCCTGCGCAGCTGGGGTTATTGGTTGAGCTGTCTTTGTTATTGGCACTGCGGTTACAGCTTCACTGGAAGGTGGTTCGGCCAGCAGACCCAGCAGAAGCACTTCAAGCCAGAGACGGGGTTGAACGCTGTGACGCAGCTGGCTTTCGCTTCCTTTGAGTTGGACCTGCCATTGCAAAAGCTGTTGACGACCTATTTGGCTGGCTAGGGGCGGCAATTGATTGCGGAATTGTGGAGAAACACTTGTGAGTTCAGGGCGATCGGGTGCGGCAGTCATGAGCACCAAATCTCGCAACACCGCTGCCAGCCCTTGCAGAAGTGCACCTGGATCACGGCCTCGATTCAGCAGGTTTCGGCAGGTTTCCAATAAGCAGAGTGGATCGGCTTGGGCCAAGGCTGCGGCTAGTTTCAGCAGCTCTTGCTCTGGCACGGCTCCCATCAACTCCCATACAGCTTCTGCTTTGATGGGTCCTGGCAGCAGGCTGAGCTGATCAAGCAAGCTTTCCGCATCTCGAAGCCCTCCCTGGGCTCGCTGGGCTACCACATGCAGGGCTTCGGGCTCAATTGGAATGGCTTCACGAGTGGCGATCATCTCTAGGTGTTTTTCAAGCGCTTCCAGTGGAATCCGCCTGAAATCAAAACGCTGACAACGGCTGAGGATGGTCGGCAGCACTCGCTGTGGATCGGTTGTTGCTAGTACGAACACCACCCGTGGCGGTGGTTCTTCAAGGGTCTTCAGTAGGGCATTGAAGGCGGCGGTTGAGAGCATGTGGCATTCGTCCACCACATACACCTTCCAGCGGGCTTGTACCGGGGCAAAGCGGGAGCGTTCGATCAGTTCGCGAATGTTGTCTACGCCGGTGTTGGAGGCGGCGTCGATTTCGATTACGTCTAGTGCTGTGCCGGCGGCAATGCTTTTGCAGAGCTCACAGTTTCCGCATGGCTCGGGTGTTGGCTGGTCGCAGTTCAAGCAGTTGAGTGATCGGGCCAGGATGCGAGCACTGGAGGTTTTACCAGTGCCTCGTGGACCGCTGAATAGATAGGCCGGTGCGATCCGGCTGCTGCGCAAGGCATGACTGAGGGTCGCGGCGATCGCGTCCTGCCCCACCAGGGCATCGAAGCGCTGTGGTCGATATTTGTGATGCAGCGGCTGGTAGGCCTGGCTCATGCGCTGCTGGCGGGATGTTGAGGTTACTCAGGCTTGGCTTTTGGTTCGTCGAGCAATGCAGTGATGCGGGCTTCTAGATCTTCTATTGCTGCTAGTTCATCGGCAAGGGTCTGACCTTTTAACAGCAAAGAACGGCTGCGGGAGTTGTGGTGATCGATCAAGTTGTTGTCTGGTTCGCCATGAAGCCATCCCTCTGCTTGCTCAAGTGTTGCTTCCAGTTTGTTGAGTAAGTTCACTCGCAGACTTTTCAGTTGAGCTACTGCTTGCCTTGCACGTTCCCGCGAGGTTTCATCCACCAATCCTCGCCGAAGGAGTAGTGATAATCCTGTCAGTAGGGCAGCAGGGATGATTTGACCCAGTGCCAGTGCTCCTAGGCTGCTGGTTTGCATCCAGTCCTCGACCTGGCTGCTTCGATGTCGCCCGGTTTTGCACCAGTTGGCAAAGTGCTCACAATTATTGAAAAGTAGGTTGTAGCGCTGCTCTCCAATGCGACTCATCGCTCGTCTCAGGGTCACGCCTGAGGGAGAGGCCTGTGTGTGATTCACCACGTTCACAGTTGCACCGCGAGAGAAGTCTTCAAGGGAGCTGCGCAGGATTGACCGACCTTCTAAATAGTGGGCCACGCTGCCATCTCCAAGATCAATGCCGTGATGCAAAAAAAGTCCGTGACGGCGGGGCACCCTTAGGTGGTCGGCGGCGGCCATTGCCAGAACAATTATCTTTGTATCTATTTTGTCTTGCAAAGGAATGAAAAAAAGCCCCGTCAATTTGGCGGGGCTTTTGGTTCAAGAAGTCAAGGCATCAAATCACTCTTGCAACTTCAGAGGCGAAGTGGTTGCTCAAGAGCTGGTTGTCCATGGCGTCTTCGGAATGGAGGCCAGTGAGCATGGTTTTGAGTTGCTCTCTGGAGAGGTTGTTACCTGTGAAGAAGGCCTCAAGCGAACGATCGGTGAAGATGTCGATGTCTTCGAGACCACGTGCAGAGGCCTCAGCGAAGGAGACTTGGCCCAGTTTGCTGAGAGCATCCAAATTGTTATTGGCTCCATTTCTTTCGGGCTTAATGTCAAGCTCAATAAGATCTTCTTTGCGGAATGGAAGAGATTTTTTCCGTGGCTCCCATAACCTCGGGAGCTTGGGTAAGTTGAAAATTGGCTTGTTTGGACCGATGATGATGCCGCTGTCATAGATATGATCGGTTGCATCACCAATTATTGGTGCGAGTGCATAAGTCTTGCCTTTTTCCAGCACCGCTTTTTTGGAGGTGATTGCAAAGTTTGTTCCTCCATCATATTCCCAGCTCACTGGTCCACAAGGCTCGGTCATATTCATCCATTTCTCAAAGATGCCAGGGCTTTCGCTGAAGCCATTCACTGAGAAGGGACCTTGATTAGGACCGGAGAGGAGGTTTGTTGGGTTGTATCCAACTAGTGGGTCCTTTTGATTAGTAATTTCAGTAAAGAAGATGCCGGATTTGTCATCAAAAATACTGGGCGAATACTCGTCAAATTCTTCTGAACCAAATTGTGCATTCCAATCCAAGACCATGTCTTGATTGGGGGAGAAACGAATCTCGATTCCTGAAGCATCCTTGCTATTTGGACCTAGTAGTGGATGGCCAAAATTTTGCCAATTTGTTGAGGTGCTAGGTGATGAGTTAGGTCCAATAGCATCTTTGGCGCGACCACTGGTGAAGATCAACCCTTGATCAATTTTCAGGCCTGTGTTGTAGCCTTCTGTGAAATTTCCATAGGATTCCCAATCGCCAATCGGCATCACTGAGTGAAGTTGATAGCTGCCTTGGTTTGCACCACCATCTTGCAGGAATTGATTGGCTAACTGGCCGAGACCAAAGCCACTGTTTGATAGTTCTTTGAAGGATTTAACCTCAAGGGGGCAAGTTTGATTACAGGTTCCGTAGAGGTCCAGAGTTGCGTTTGAGATGGTGGCATTATCACCATCATTGTTCACATCAAGAACTTCGATATTCCACTGTCCATTTGCGCTTTCACCCCAGAACTGATTTGTAATCAGGGTGCGCTGACCATTAAATGCGGTTGCATCGTTTCCACCAGGAGCCATCAACACTGATCTGGTTCCAGATGGTGATTGAATCGCCAGCATCACCTCATCTTGTTCTGGCAGGTTCAAGTTCAGAGTGAGTTCAACCCATTCCAGTTCGATGTGGTTGTTGACATTCCAAGAGCCTGCATTTGTGAGTGCATTGAGTCCACCTAAAAAGATAGTGCCTTCTTGAATGGTGTATGGGTTGTTTAAAATCGTGTCAGTGGTGACTTTGAGCTCATCTCCTACATTTGTCCAGTTGTTTGCTAATGCAACAGCTGCTCCTGCATCAACGATGCCGAAACCGAAGGAATCACTAACCCAATTGCCGGCACCATTTTGAAACCAGCCTGTGTTGTGACCATCCGCAATGTTAAAAGTCGAGTTAACACCCGCTGTTAGTGAATTTCTTAGTTCAATTGTTCCTGCTGCGCCTGGGAACGCTGCATTGCCGCCGGCATTGGGGTTAATGGCATCGAGTAAACCGTCTCCATCACTATCTATCAGGCCATTTTTGACTGATGTTTCAGTAAGGATGTGCTGAATATCCCTTACAGTGAGTGTTGGATTCGCTTCTAACATCAAGGCGATAGCTCCTGTCACCATCGGTGCTGCGGCTGATGTGCCATTGAATCTGGTGTCAGTGGGTCCATTCATGTAACCCGAATTGTCTGCATTGGACGCCACATTGTCTGTGACATCCGCTGTTGTTGTGCGTTGGACTCCTGCGTTGGCGAAAAATGAGTTTGCAAACCTGAAGTTTGATCCATTTACAGGGGCGCTGACAAAAACTGAGGCGCCAGGTGTGCTGTATTGTTCTACTTCACCATTGCGCATTGTTGCTGCAACAACAATATTTTCTCTTCTAGTCTTTTCAGAATTGTTTGTATTGCTCCATCCCTGATTTGCTGTATTGCCTGGGTCTCTGTCATTGCCTGCAGTAACAACTTGAATAGCTCCATCTGTGGCAAGTTGCCAGTTGGCAAGTCGTTGGGGAGTCCATGTTTGGAAAACGCCGGCTGTATTCGGAATCCCCCAACTATTGTTAACGACATCAGCGTAATTGTAGTAATTCTGAGATGGCCATAGATTTTGATGGTCAAGAAAGCCATCTGGGATCCAGTTGGATTCAGGAGCAACACCAATGCCTGAGTTTCCATTGCTTCTGCCTACCGCGATTCCACTAACAGCCGTACCATGAGATTGATTAGGGGGTGTTGGTTGTGGTGGGTTATTTACGGGCCAATTAGGTGAACCTAGTGCATGGGTGAATTGCTCACTTTCGAAGAGATCTGGAATGTTGTTGTTGTTGTTGTCTACACCATCATTTTGACCATCATTGTCCCAGTCAAAATTTGTTGGTATAGCCGCATTTAGATCTGTATGATTTAGATCAAAGAATGTATCTAGAACTCCAACAGTGACACCCTCACCACTGACTTGGCTCCATGCTCCAACAGCATTGACGCCATAACTACCGTTAGCATCATTGCTTGCTAATAGATGAAAGAGAGGGTCTGGAGTGCCGTCACCATTGACATCAGTGGCTGTATTATTGTCGTTAAGGTTGAGGTCGAAGGTTCCTTCTGTAATGGCAGCTGTGTCGATAGGCCCATCACCGGAGTGTGTTTGAACCACTTCTTGCCAGAGTGCCAGGTCAAGTTTCTGCGCTGCTGTTTGCAACCTTTGAAAATCTGATAAGGAACCAGGCTCGAAGGCGATTAGTTGTAGCTCATCAATTCCGAATCCTGCATTGCTCAGATTCTCATCTTGAATTTTGATTCCGACCCTGGCTGCTTGTTGTTTAAATGCAGAAAGGTTTTTTTGAGTTGGTCCGGCAATCACCCAGCGCAATACATCGCTTGAATCCTTGTTGGTTAAGTTTTCAGGATTGGAGAAAAATGCGATTGATTGTTGAATTGGTTTGCTGAGCGCATCTTGCCAGCGATCAAATCGCGAGGTCACGAGCTGTTTGTTGGCAGTTTCTTGTTTTCTCATTGTCTTTTAGCGGGGTTAAAAATGAGATTTTTTGGACTAATCTGTTATTGCATCTAGCTTTTAGTTAGATATTGTTCTTGATCACGAAATACTGTGCTTTTCCTCACATCTGTATAAGCGTGGATATGTATGTTTGCTCTTCCCCTTGATATGACATGGATCATGCTCAGGGCTTATATCTGTTCGGCGGATGAAAGCTGCTGCTTGATTGCCTAGATCAGGTGTTGTTCGCGGATGTACCCATCCCAAGCAAAAGCGTTATCTATGCTGACGAACATGGGTATTTGTGATTCTGCTGAGCTATTTGGCATAGCTCAAGTTCTTTTGACGGAGCTGAAGACCTTGATGGTGTTTGGAAGCATTGACTGATTTTCTAGATAGTGGGCCACGCTGCCATCTCCAAGATCAATTCCGTGATGTAAAAAAAGTCCGTGCTGGCGGGGCACCCTTAGGTGGTCAGCCGTCGCCACTGGATCAGGCTGATTCCTGATGCGATCGCTCGTCGTTGGCTGGTAGAGGCAGCACCTTGCCGCCGGTATGTTCATCAACCATCGTGCGGGTCACGGTGAATTTCTTCACGTTTTTCTTTGAGGGAAGGTCGTACATCAAATCCAGCATTAACTCTTCGATGATGCCTCGTAGTGCTCGGGCCCCGGTCTTGCGCCGATGTGCTTCCTGGGCGATAGCTTCTACGGCATCTGATTCAAACTCAAGCTGCACGTTGTCCATGCTCAGCAGGGTGCTGAATTGCTTGACCAGTGCATCACGAGGTTCCGTGAGAATCGATTCGAGTGCTTGTGAATCAAGGGGTTCAAGCACTGCACTCACGGGAATGCGGCCAATGAATTCAGGGATCAAGCCGTAACGCACGAGGTCGTCGGCTTCAAGGTGGTGAAGCACCTGTGAGGCCTTTAGATCACGATTGGCACGGCTGCGCCCTCGACCATCGCTGGGCATAAAACCGATGGCATTACGGCCTAGTCGCCGTTGCACCACATCTTCGAGGCCAATGAAGGCACCACCGCAGATGAAGAGGATCTGGCTGGTGTCGATTTGGATGCAGTCTTGATAGGGGTGTTTACGCCCTCCTTGGGGGGGCACGTTGGCGACTGTGCCTTCGAGCATCTTTAGTAGGGCTTGCTGTACTCCTTCACCGGATACGTCGCGGGTAATGGAGGGGTTTTCACTTTTTCGGGCGATCTTATCGATCTCATCGACGTAAATGATGCCGCGCTGGGCATGCTCCACGTCCATGTCGGCTTTTTGTAATAGCCGCAGCAAAATGTTTTCGACATCCTCGCCCACGTAGCCGGCTTCGGTCAGTGTGGTTGCATCAGCAACGGCGAAGGGCACGTCCAGGAGTTCGGCCAGGGTCTGGGCTAATAGGGTTTTGCCACAGCCTGTTGGACCGATGAGCAGGATGTTTGACTTGTGGAGCCTGGTTGCAGAGAGATCGGTTTCGCCTTGGCCGTCACCTTGCCAAGCCAGGCGTTTGTAGTGGTTATAGACGGCGACTGAAAGTACTTTTTTGGCAGCTTCTTGCCCCACCACTTGCTTATCTAGGAAGTTTTTGATCTCCTGAGGTTTGGGTATGGTGGCGAGTGTGGGTGCTGGTTTTCCACTTTTATGGGAAGCAGTTGCAGCCTTGCGATTGGACTCGCTGCTGTGACGTGGGTTGCCTTGGCTATCGACAAGTTCTTCATCCAGGATCTCGGTGCAGAGATCGATGCATTCATCGCAGATGTAGACACCTGGCCCGGCAATCAATTTGCGTACTTGGTCCTGAGACTTGCCGCAGAAAGAGCACTTTAGATGGGCGTCGAATTTGGCCATCGGGCTGTGATCACTGCAAACGGGCAGACAGGATCTGACGAATGTTGGCCAGCCTGAACGCTCAGGATCGTGTCAGATCAGGGTTGCGTCACCCTTCCGTAACGATTCCACCGCCCGTGAGGCTATCCACAACCCGATCGATCAGTCCGTATTCAACCGCTTTTGCTGGAGAAAGGAAGTGGTCGCGGTCAGTGTCTTCAGCGATTTTGTTAAGGGGTTGGCCAGTGTGCTCGGCGAGAAGGCCGTTGAGGGTTTCTTTTAAGAAGAGGATCTCCTTGGCCTGGATTTCGATGTCTACTGCTTGGCCCTGGGCACCACCCAGGGGCTGATGAATCATGATCCGTGCATTGGGTAGTGCCAGTCGCTTGCCTTTGGTACCTCCGCAGAGAAGGAAAGCCCCCATGCTGGCAGCAAGGCCATAACAGATGGTCACGACGTCTGGAGCGACCTGCTGCATGGTGTCATAGATAGCCAAACCAGCGGTCACTGAACCACCTGGGGAGTTGATATAGATCTGGATGTCCTTCTCGGGATCTTCGGCTTCAAGGAAGAGCATCTGAGCAACGAGGGCATCTGCCACTTGATCGTCAACACCAGTGCCAAGAAAAATGATTCGCTCACGTAGTAAGCGCGAGTAAATGTCGAATGCCCGTTCTCCTCGGCCCGACTGTTCCACCACTGTGGGCAGGATCCCTGGTGATGAGACAGGACGAATGCCTTGCCAGCGATTGTGGATGGGGTGGTAGCAGCAGGAATCGATCACTCGCTTGGGCTTTAGGGGAGCACTTCTATCAATCTATTGGTGCCATTCAGGACTTGGTTTTGTCCGAGGCAGGTTTTTCAGTCTTGGCTTTGTTGGTCTTGGTTTTTGTGGATTTAGTTTTGCTGCCTTTGGATTTTGCAGCGGGCTTACTGGTTTTTGCCTCGCTTTCAAGCACCTTTTCGGTAATGGTGCTGTTGTTTTCGAGCCAGTCCAGCAATTTGTCTTTGAGTAAGTCGTCGCTAACAGCTTGACGCAACCTTGCCGGGTCAATATCGCGTTCGCCAGAAAGCTCGCGGCTTACTTCCTTGACCTTAGCGCTGATTTCACTCTCTTCTATTTTGAGATCTTCGCTTTCAGCTAGTGCAGTGAGGGCAAGACTGCGACGTAGGCGCTCTTCGGCTTCTGGGCGTGATGATTCCATCAAGGAACGCACAAGCTCTGGGGTGAACATGGATTTCACGTCCATCCCCTGTTGGGCGAATTGACTGGCAGTTTGTTCAACAAGGTTGCGTATCTCTTGCTGCACAAGGGTGTTTGGTAGATCTACTTCCAGCTGCTCAGTCAATGCTTCCAGCAGTGCGTCGTGACGATTGCTGCGATCACGACGCTTTGCGTCTTCCTGAAGACGTTGTTCTAGATCGTTGCGAAGTTCTTCCAGAGTTGCTTTGTCACTGGACTGCTGGGCGAAGGCATCGTCAAGATCAGGTAACTCGCGGGTTTTGAGCTCCTTGAGGTTGATCACAAAGCTGGCTTTGCGGCCGCGAGCATCCTCTTTCGAGTAGTCGTCTGGGAAGTGGCAATCAACAGTTTTCTCACCGCCCAAGCTCATACCGATAATCCCTTCCACGAAGCCGGGGATCATCTGTCCATCTTCAAGATCGACATCCATGGACTCACTACTTCCGCCTTCGATTGCGCTGCCGTCGTCGTCGTAGGTGCCGCTGAAACTAACCACAGCGATATCGCCGATTGCTGCTGGGCGACTTTCGACGGGTACAAGGGTTGCTAGTTGTTTGCGGGATTGTTCGATCAGTTCATCGACCTTGGTGGGATCGAAAGTCACCACTTCTGCTTCGGCTTGGAGCCCTTTGGTGGCCTTAAGTTTTGGGGTTGGGGTGACGTCTGTCTCAAGGATGAGGGTCAGTGCCTCGCCGGGCTGAAAGCTTTCCAGAAGAGCGTCAAAGCCGCCACTGAGTTCGGGTTCGCAAAGTGGCTCGATTGATTCTTGTTCGAGGACTTCACGCCAGACAGCATCGACGAGCGTTTCTAAGGCTGTTGCACGGATTCTTACCAGGCCGATCTGTTGCAGCAGAACGGCACGTGGAACCTTCCCCTTGCGGAAGCCTGGAAGATTGATGGTGCGGCTTAAGCGGGTGACAGCGGCCTCATAGTTGGCCTGGCAGCGCTCTGCTGGTACCGCTACTTCCAGAGCAAGCCGACTATTGGGTTTCTGCGTGGTTTTGACCTGTAGTGCTGTGGCACTCATGGACGGACGACTGCGAGCAGAAGACCACCCTAAGAAAGCGTCAGTTCATCTCTCAACACGTATTGTGGTCTCAACGTCTTGCCTGATTGAGGCTGTAGGGCTTTATCCCAGCTGGGTTCAATTTTTTATTGAGATCGAACCCCTGAACTCAGTCAATAACCTGATCTCACCGCTTGCTTCCCATATCGTTTTTTCCCGATCGTCCCCTCACAGTTGCTGTGCTTGGTGCCAGTGGCGCAGTGGGTCAGGAGCTGCTTCAGCTGCTGCAGGAACGCTCGTTTCCCATTGGTGAGTTGCGCTTATTGGCATCTGCGCGTTCTGCGGGCCATGTTCAACCTTGGAATGGCTCCAGCCTCGTCGTTCAGGAGGTGAGCGAAGCTGCTTTTGAGGGGGTTGATTTGGTGCTGGCCTCAGCTGGTGGATCCGTATCGCGTCAGTGGCGGCAGGTGATCAACTCAGCCGGTGCGCTGATGATTGACAACTCCAGTGCCTTCAGGATGGATGCCGACGTGCCACTCGTGGTGCCAGAGGTCAATCCTGAGGCGGTTGGAGAGCATCAGGGGGTGATTGCAAATCCGAATTGCACCACGATTTTGTTAACTCTGGTGCTGGCACCTTTGGCTGCAAGACGTGCTTTGCGTCGCGTTGTTGTCAGCACCTATCAGTCGGCGAGTGGTGCAGGTGCACGCGCTATGGAGGAGCTCAAGCAGCTCACTCAGGTTGTTTTAGCGGGCGACACGCCTTGTAGTGAAGTGCTTCCTCATTCCCTTGCCTTCAACTTGTTCCTGCACAACTCTCCATTGATGGCCAATAGCTATTGCGAGGAGGAAATGAAGATGGTCAATGAAACGCGCAAAATTATGGGCCTTCCTGATTTGCGCTTTACCGCAACTTGTGTTCGGGTGCCTGTACTTAGAGCCCATTCGGAGGCTGTGAATATTGAGTTTGACGAGCCTTTTCCAGTGGAAGAAGCTCGCCAATTGCTGAAGGTGGCAGCGGGGCTCGAGTTAATCGAAGATTTTGAGCAGAATCGCTTTCCCATGCCTACCGATGTCACTGATCGCGATCCGGTTGCGGTGGGTCGCATTCGGCAGGACATCAGTGATCCCAATGCTCTCGAGCTTTGGCTATGCGGGGATCAGATCCGTAAAGGTGCCGCTCTAAATGCGATCCAAATTGCAGAATTGTTGTTGTCGTCATCATGAGCTCTGCTGCTGAGTTGTCTCCAACTCCTTTTGGCCGTTTGCTGACGGCCATGGTTACACCTTTTGACGCTGATGGATGCGTTGATCTGGCTTTGGCTGGTCGTCTTGCTCGCTATCTCGTGGATGAGGGATCTGATGGGCTGGTTGTCTGTGGCACGACTGGGGAATCGCCCACTCTGAGCTGGCAGGAGCAGCATCAATTGCTTGGGGTGGTCCGTCAGGCAGTGGGGCCAGGTGTGAAGGTTCTTGCCGGCACTGGTAGCAATAGCACCGCTGAGGCGATAGAGGCCACCACTCAGGCAGCTGCGGTGGGTGCTGATGGGGCATTGGTGGTTGTTCCTTATTACAACAAGCCTCCGCAGGAAGGTCTTGAAGCCCATTTCAGGGCTATTGCTCAGGCTGCCCCTGAGTTGCCGCTGATGCTCTACAACATTCCTGGGCGGACTGGCTGTTCGCTTGCTCCAGCAACAGTTGCAAGGTTGATGGAATGTCCGAATGTGGTGAGTGTCAAAGCTGCTAGTGGCACCACGGATGAGGTGACGCAGTTGAGGTTGCAGTGTGGTTCAAAACTGGCTGTTTACAGCGGCGACGATGGCTTGCTTTTGCCCATGTTGTCGGTGGGGGCTGTTGGGGTGGTTAGTGTCGCAAGTCACCTTGTAGGTCGTCGGCTTAAGGCGATGATTGAGGCTTATCTCAATGGTCAGGGTGCTCTTGCCCTCAGTTATCACGAGCAGTTGCAACCTTTGTTCAAGGCTCTATTTGTCACCACCAATCCGATTCCTGTTAAAGCAGCCCTCGAGCTCAGCGGTTGGCCGGTCGGATCCCCCCGCCTCCCTTTGCTTCCTCTTGATCCCGTTATGCGAGATGCTCTTTCAAACACCTTGACTGCCTTGTGTCAGACCTGACGCCACGGCTGTTTCCCAAATTGATGGCTTGTCGCTTTAGCTTTTCGCCATGAGCGCTCGCTTCATTTCAGTCCCCAAATAGTTTTCGTACGCTTTTGTCATGACGTCTAGTTCCACCATTTCCAGATCCACCTCTTCTAGAGACGGTAAAGCCAAAGAGCCCTGCTTACGAGTGATTCCTCTTGGTGGGCTCCATGAGATTGGCAAGAACACCTGCGTGTTCGAGTACGGCGACGACATCATGATGGTGGATGCTGGCCTGGCATTTCCCAGTGATGGGATGCATGGCGTCAATGTGGTGATGCCAGACACCAGTTATCTACGCGAGAACCAAAAGCGCATCCGCGGCATGATCGTGACCCATGGTCATGAAGATCATATTGGTGGGATTCCTCATCACCTCAAGCACTTCAATATTCCAGTGATCTATGGCCCGCGCCTGGCCATGTCAATGCTCCAGGGAAAGATGGAAGAGGCTGGTGTTACAGATCGCACCACGATCCAGACCGTGAGTCCAAGGGATGTTGTCAAGGTTGGACAACATTTTTCGGTGGAATTTATCCGCAATACCCACTCGATGGCAGATAGCTTTTCGCTTGCCATCACCACTCCTGTTGGCTCGGTGATCTTCACAGGAGACTTCAAGTTTGACCATACTCCTGTGGATGGCGAAAATTTTGATATGGCTCGCCTTGCACATCACGGCGAGCAAGGTGTTTTGTGTTTGTTCAGTGATTCAACCAATGCTGAGGTGCCTGGCTTCTGCCCACCTGAGCGATCGGTATTTCCTGCTTTAGATCGCCATATTGCTCAAGCTGATGGTCGAGTGATTATCACAACTTTTGCGAGCTCTATTCACCGCGTTTCAATGATATTGGAGCTGGCTTTAAAGAACGGACGCAAAGTTGGTTTGCTTGGGCGATCGATGCTCAATGTGATCGCTAAGGCGCGTGAACTTGGCTATATGCGTGCTCCTGATGATCTGTTCGTACCGATCAAACAGATTCGTGATATGCCTGATCGCGAGACTTTGTTGTTGATGACAGGGAGTCAGGGCGAGCCGTTGGCTGCGTTAAGTCGCATCTCACGCGGTGAGCATCAACATGTGCAGGTCAAGAACTCTGACACGATTATCTTTTCGGCGAGTCCGATCCCGGGTAATACGATCTCAGTTGTTAATACCATTGACCGCTTGATGATGCTGGGAGCGAAGGTGGTCTATGGCAAGGGAGAGGGTATCCATGTTTCTGGGCATGGCTTCCAGGAGGACCATAAGTTGATGCTGGCTTTAACAAAGCCAAAGTTTTTTGTGCCTGTACATGGTGAGCATCGCATGCTTATTTGCCACAGCAAGACTGCGCAGTCTATGGGCGTAGCTAGCGAAAATATTTTGATTCTTGATAATGGTGATGTCGTTCAACTTTCAGCTGATTCGATTAGTAAAGGAGACTCAGTAAAAGCAGGAATTGAACTTCTCGATGCTTCTCGCAATGGCATTGTTGATGCTCGTGTTTTGAAAGAGCGCCAGCAACTTGCTGAAGATGGTGTTGTCACTGTGCTGGCTGCAATCAGTACCGATGGAGTGATGGTTGCACCGCCAAGAGTGAACTTGCGAGGTGTCGTGACCGCTGCTGACCCCCGTAAGATGTCGATTTGGACTGAACGGGAAATAAGCTGGGTGTTGGAAAACCGCTGGAAGCAGTTCTCTCGTCAAACAGATGGCAAAACTCCTGAAGTCGATTGGATGGGTTTGCAGCGAGAAGTGGAAGTGGGCTTGGGTCGTCGTATGCGTCGTGAGTTGCAAGTTGAGCCCTTGCTTCTGTGCTTAGTTCAGCCGGCACCAGGCGGAACACCTGCTTATAAGGGTATGGCTGATGCTGAACCTGAGGATCGATCGGTGACCCGCATTCGTGGTGATCGTGATCTGGCTAGTAACGGACGCCGAACTCCAGCTGCGGCTCCTGTCAAGGTTGCGGCAGCTGTGTCAGCAACGTCGACTACTAAGACGGTTGCTGATCAAGCCAATGTCAAGACTCAATCTGAACCTGAGTCAGCAGAGGTGCCTTCCGGTCGCACACGCCGTCGCCGCTCAGCGGCGGCTTAAGACCATCCAGAAGTTTTTGAGGCGAGCTGTCAGCGTTGCTGATGTTCGCTTCTTTGACTGCAATTGACTGGTCTCCTGCTTGGAAAGGCCAGCGCAAGGGGGCATGGTCACGCGCAACAATGAATCATTGAGGAGGTCATTGGTTGATGCATGTGAGATTGCCGTTGTGGTCGCTCTTGCTTGCTTAAAAGTGTCCTGTTTTTCTTGTGTGATTGGGTTTGTTCCTGATTTCGCTGTTGGCCTTATTTCGGTTTCTGTATTGAGTTCTGATTTTATTTCTAGAGCTTTCGTTGTTGCCGATGGTTCTTGTTTCGCATGAACCTTTTGTTGAAGATCAGTCTGTTGTGAGTAGTTTTTTTGCTTAGATATCTGTTCAGGCTTCATGCTATCTGCAATGAATGTTGATTCCAGTTTGGTTTTCGATTGAGAGTGATCTGCTTCTGTGGCTGCAGTATGGGCGGCTGGGAATAGGAAGGGATCACGAACCAGATCAGTCAGAGACTCTGACATTTCATTGCTCAATTTCCTTGTCTCTTGTTGATTAGCCTGCTGATCAGATTGAGGATGTTTACCTTTGTTGGCCTCATTAATGTTTGGGGTCTCTGTAGATAGGAAGGGATCGTTAATCAGGCTCTGCCGTGGTTCTATGACTTCAGCTTTTAGAGCCAGTGGCTTGTGTTTTGTGGATTGTTTAGTGGTAGGGCTCTGAGGATGTTTTTCTGTATCTGCAGGCTCTCGTTGCAATTCGCCTTGGCATCGTTCTAGGCCTTGTTCGGCGAGTTCTTTCAAAGTCTCTTGTGGTTGGCTATCTAGAACCAGGTTGTAGTGGTGTTGGGCTTGCTGGACATCGTTTATTCCGTAGAGCTGGACGTGGCCCATTAGCAGAGCCACAAACGCCTGCCAGGCCAGCATTGCTTCTTGCTCAGGTCCTTGCTGCTGCAGCTCTAGTTGGCCTAGCAGGCGTTCACAGATTGATTGCGCTGCTTCGTAATTTCCTGCCCCATAGGCCTTCTCGGCGGCCAGGTACTGCTGTTGGAAGTCGCCGTCCACCGGAGTCAGTCGTGATGTTCTAGTTGTACCGAGTTTCGCTGCCATTGGACTTTCCATCCCTGCGCGAGATGTAGAGATCCAGGTGGTTTTCCGGGGCCAATGCTTTGGCTGATCTGTTCAAGTTGGACTGCTGGCAGGCTTGGTGCTCCTGATCGCTTTAGCCAATAGGCCAAAAGAGTTGTTCTTGCTGTGATCGGTAGTTGGGCTAGGTCCTGTCGGCAGAGGCCGTTTTGCTTGCTGAGGTTGTTTAGAGCCAGCATGGCGATGGCTTGCTGGTCCGCATGGTGATGGTTGAGCCTTTCGGCGAGAGCGGCCATGCGCAGGCTGCAGCCCGGATGGAGAGATTCCAGTACTGGTAGCACTTCTTGGCGGACTCGGTTGCGGCTGAAGTCTGGATTGGAATTGGCAGGATCAAGCCAGATAGGTAAGGACAGCTCGCTGCAAATCTGGGCGGTGTCCTCACGCGAGAACCCCAGCAAAGGGCGTATGAGCTGCACGTTTTGGTGAGGGTTGTCTTTGCTGATGGGCCTGCATTGGCGCATGCTGCTCAGTCCCGCCAGGTCCGCACCACGGGCAAGGTTGAGTAGCAAGGTTTCAGCTCGATCAGAACTGGTGTGGCCTGTGAGCACATACCGGCATGGATGGTTTGGGTTTTTGGATGACAAACGTTCTGCGTGAAGCGTCAGTTGTTCATATCGCCAATGTCGCGCTGTGGCTTCGTTGTTGGTTTGTCCAGGTTTGGCTTGATCAGACCAGAAGCTCAAGTTGTGTGCTTCACACCAATCCTTGAGTTCAGTTGCGATCGTTGCTGATTGTTCATGCCAGTTGTGGTCGCCATGCCACACCTCTAAAGACCAGCCATGTTTTCGTTGGAGATCGATCAATAGGCCAAGTAGGGCCATTGAATCTTGACCACCGGAGACGGCGATCAAGAGTGAGACTTCTGCTGGCAGTAGATCTGGATTCGCTAGCAGTTTGTGATGCAGACGTGCGTGCCAGGCGCTCCAGGGCAGCTGCGCTGAGCTGGATGAGGCCATAGCGCAGTGGTTTATTCAGCTGAGGCCAGTCTGCCGTGCAGGAGCCTGGCAAATGGGAGTATGGATCTACAGATCGTTGATTAAATGACACGCCTCGCTCAGTTGCCAACACACTTGCGTCAGCGTCTCGAGCAGCGCTCGGCCCTCAAGGTGATCGCTGGTTTGATGAATTTCGAGGCCCTCTCGGTGGCGCAGGTGGCGCGGGCTGCTGGCCACGGTGCCGCTGATCTGATTGATGTGGCTTGTGATCCAGAGCTGGTGCAACTGGCGATCCGGGAATCCGCTGGAGTTCCGGTTTGTGTGTCAGCAGTGGACCCTGAGCTGTTCCCTGCAGCTGTTGCAGCTGGTGCTGCCATGGTGGAAATTGGAAATTTCGATGCTTTTTATCCTCAGGGCCGGATCTTTGGTGTCGCCGAAGTCTTGGAGCTGACTCGTTTAACCAGGGTGTTGTTGCCTGAGGTGGTGTTGAGTGTGACTGTGCCCCATGTGTTGCCGATGGATCAGCAGGAGCAACTGGCAGTGGATTTGGTTGCTGCCGGTGCCGATCTGATTCAGACGGAGGGCGGCACGAGCGCTAAACCATTTAGTGCTGGAAGTCTTGGCTTGATTGAGAAAGCTGCTCCCACTTTGGCTGCTGCACACAGCATTTCTACAGCACTGAAGGCTGCTGAGCGGGTAGTTCCTGTGCTTTGTGCTTCTGGTTTATCGGCAGTGACGGTGCCCATGGCTATTGCTGCTGGTGCCGCTGGTGTAGGTGTTGGATCTGCGGTGAACCGTCTCAATGATGAGCTGGCAATGATTGCTGTTGTGCGGGGCTTGCGTGAAGCTCTCAGTACGCCCAAATCTGCAGTAATTCACTAGCGTTAATAGCGTTAATTACTGTCTAGTCAGCTGCTTTGCGTCGGTTGTTTTAAATGTTGGGATCGCTCGGCTGGTTGCTGCAATGGCCCATTCGGGCCCTCATTTTGTTGTTGGTTGCTGCGTTGCCCCTTGGCATTGAGATGGCCAATTTCAGCACAGCATTTTGGTCGGCTGTGATGATTGGCCTATTGGGTACGTTGTTGATCGTGCCTCTCAAGTTGCTGTTGGCTCCATTCTGGGCAATTACGTCGTTGGGGGGGCTGATCTGGCCAGTGTCGTTTTTGTTCAACTGGTTGATCACGATCCTTTTATTTGCTCTGGCAGCATGGCTGATTAATGGTTTTCGGCTCAAGAACGGTTTGCTTAGTGCCATCTGCGGCGCTGTCTTTTACAGCGTTGTGAGCACGATTGTGTTGCGATCTCTCGGCATCTCTGATATTGAGTTCACTAGAGCTGCTTTGCTTTCAGCCTGAGAGTTCAAGGCATTGCTTAGAAGGTCATCAGGTTTTGAGAAAGTCTGGAATAGCCCGTTCATGGCATCTGCTCATAGGCTAAGCAGCTGCCCGTTACGGCCCTAATGCCGAAGTATCACCTCAAGGCGCCCTATAGCCCGAAGGGGGATCAGCCCACTGCGATTGCTCGGTTGGTGGAGGGGGTCAATCAGGGCCAGCGTTACCAGACGCTTTTAGGAGCGACCGGTACGGGTAAGACATTCACGATTGCCAATTTGATTGCTCAGACTGGCCGTCCGGCTCTTGTCTTGGCTCATAACAAGACGCTTGCTGCACAACTTTGCAATGAGTTTAGGGAGTTCTTTCCTGATAATTCTGTTGAATATTTTATTTCTTACTATGATTATTATCAGCCAGAGGCTTACGTGCCTGTTAGTGATACCTACATAGCCAAGACAGCTTCAATCAATGAAGAGATTGATATGCTGCGTCATTCAGCAACGCGTTCCTTATTTGAGCGTAATGATGTCATTGTAGTAGCTTCAATCAGCTGCATTTATGGTCTAGGCATTCCTAGCGAATATCTAAAGGCTGCTGTTAAATTTAAAGTTGGCGAAACACTCAACCTTCGCAGTTCATTGAGGGAGTTGGTTGATAATCAATATAGTCGAAATGACTTTGACATTACTCGGGGTCGTTTTCGAGTGAGAGGGGATGTTTTGGAGATTGGCCCTGCTTATGAAGATCGGCTAGTACGGATTGAGCTTTTTGGTGATGAGGTAGAGGCAATCCGTTATCTGGACCCAACAACAGGTGAGATTTTGCAAAGCTTGGAAGCCATTAATATTTATCCGGCCAAACATTTTGTGACTCCTAAAGAGCGATTGAATGTTGCAGTTCAAGCGATTCGTGATGAACTGCGTGAGCGTTTGCAGGTGCTCAATGAACAAGGCAAGCTTTTGGAAGCGCAGCGTTTAGAGCAACGCACTGCCTACGACTTGGAGATGTTGCGGGAGGTTGGTTATTGCAATGGTGTTGAAAACTATGCTCGCCATCTTGCTGGCCGTTCCGCGGGAACGCCTCCTGAATGCTTGATTGACTATTTCCCTGATGACTGGTTACTGGTGGTGGATGAAAGTCATGTGACATGTTCTCAGCTTAAGGCGATGTACAACGGCGATCAAGCTCGTAAGAAAGTTTTAATTGAGCATGGTTTTCGATTGCCTAGTGCTGCTGATAATCGTCCTCTCAAGAGTGAGGAATTCTGGAGGAAGGCGAGGCAAACTGTATTTGTTAGTGCGACGCCAGGTGATTGGGAGCTCACGCAGAGTGATGGTCAGCTGGCTGAACAGGTGATTCGGCCCACAGGGGTTCTTGATCCCTTGGTGGAAGTGCGACCGACGCAAGGCCAGGTCGACGACTTGTTGGCGGAAATCCGTATAAGAGCAAAGAAGCAGGAGAGAGTGTTAATCACCACCCTGACCAAACGTATGGCGGAAGATCTAACCGATTATCTGGCTGAGAATGATGTGCGCGTTCGTTATCTACACTCGGAAATCCATTCAATCGAGCGGATTGAGATTATTCAGGATTTGAGATTAGGCGAATATGATGTTCTTGTGGGTGTCAATCTTCTTCGAGAAGGTTTGGATCTTCCGGAGGTGTCGTTAGTGGTCATTCTTGATGCTGATAAGGAAGGTTTCTTGCGAGCAGAGCGGTCGCTGATTCAGACCATTGGTCGTGCGGCTAGGCATGTGGATGGGATGGCACTTCTTTATGCAGACAACTTGACAGATTCGATGGCAAGAGCGATTAGTGAAACTGAGCGAAGACGCGAGATTCAAAAGGCTTACAACGAATTGAATGGCATCGTGCCAACGCCAGCGGGTAAGAGAGCGAGCAATTCGATCCTCTCGTTTCTCGAGTTATCAAGGCGCTTACAGACGGATGGTAAAGATGCTGACTTGGTACAGATTACTGGGCGGGCTGTTGATGCGCTTGATTCAGATCAGGATGCTGGCTTAGCCCTTGATGCTTTGCCTGAGTTGATTGATCAGCTCGAAACAAAGATGAAAGAAGCTGCCAAGAATCTTAATTTTGAGGAAGCAGCAAGCCTGCGCGATCGCATCAAGAAGTTCAGGCAGAAGCTGATTCGCAATACTTGATCATGTGCCATTGTTCATGCGATCCCCTTTTGTAGAAAGTACCTTTTGTTTGCATTCCATCTGATACTTGTAGTTGTCGGAAGTTTGATCCTTGTTCATTAGCCTGAATGGCGCGGTTCTTTGAACCAAGACAACGACTTGAGGAGTCTTTAGCGAGTTTTTCTGTAGCCGAAATAAGCTCGAAACAACTTTGTGCTGGGCAGCCTATTGAGCTCGCGCATGAGTTCATTGAGGCAGGGCCGCGAATTGGAGTAAGGGTGCTTAGCGGTGCACCTGATTAGCTCGTAAGAATGCCAGCCATAGGGCTTTAAATGGCTCATTGGGCACGATTAGATTGCGGTGAAGGCCGATGTCTATAGAGGTGCCCTGCCTCTTGATTAGTAATGAGTTCATCCATTCGCTTCAGCATCTGAATGGTGATCTAAAGGGTGTTGAGCCATTGGGAGGGCTCGTCTCTGCTGAGGCTGTTAGCTGTTTTGGTTCATTGCAGGAAGCTGAGGCCTATACCCATTCAGAACAAGACTGGAAGGGTGTCGCAACGTTGATTTGAAGCTGAATCAATCCATTAAAACCGGATGTCTTTCTGCTGAATGATTGCCTAGCTGAACTTTTCAGCCATTACGAGTTGCTTTGTACTGGATGACCAGTCTCTTCACCCAGCCCAAAGCCTTTATGCACTGATTGCAGCGCCTTGACCCCATCGGGCTCAGCCACCACGCAACTTGTGCGGATTTCACTGGTGGCGATCATGGCGATATTGATCTTTGCATCTGCGAGAGCTCGGAACATCCGCCCTGCTGTACCGGCGGTGGCTGGCATGCCTGCCCCCACTGCGCTTACCCGGGCGATTGCAGGACCGTCTTCGAGATTGGCTCCTGGCCATTGGGCAAGTAAGGGGGCAAGAGTCTTATTGGCTTGCTCTCGCTCATCGCGCTTGAGGGTGAAGCTGATATCCCGGCTTCCATCCTCATGTTGTCGCTCTGATTGCACGATCGCATCGAGGCTGATTCCTGCCTCTGCCATCGCTGAACAAAGAGCTGCTGCTGTCCCAGGCCGATTTGGCACCCCTCGCACACTCAGCTGGGCTTGACCTTGATCGAGTGCCACCCCTCGAACCTCTGGTTCACCTTTGCCGTTGACCAAAGGATTGATGCGTACTTGGCTGTCGCTGAGTTCAAAGGCTGTGCTGACTGCACGCAGGGCTTTGCTTCCCAGCGTTGCATCGATTACGCAGCTTACTTTCACCTCACTGGTCGCGATCAGCCGTAGGTTGATTCCTGCCCGTGAGATCGTGTCGAAAAGGCTTGCGGCGATACCGGGGCGTCCCATGATTCCTGCTCCGCTGATGCTTAGTTTGCTCATTCCGGCTTCAGCTGAGAGTTGGCCACCGACGGTTTTAAGCAGCCCTTCGCAAAGTGAGTGGGCTTTAGCTAAGTCGGCTTCGGCCACTGTGAAGGCAATGTCATTGCTGTTGCGGTCATGGGTTGATTGGATGATTAGGTCCACATTCACGCCATCGCTAGAGAGGTTCTCAAAAAGTGTGGCTGCCACACCCGGTTGATCGGGCACGTGAGAGAGGGCGATCACCGCTTGACCTTCGGCAAGTTCAACGCCATCCACAGGCCGACCAAGCTCTAGACCTTCTCGACCGAGGGGGCGCTTTGATTTGCTTGTGAGCTTGGTTCCGGCTTCGTTGCTCCAGCTAGAACGCACGACCAGGGCGACTCCAAAGTTGCGTGCAATCTCGACCGCACGGGGGTGCAACACGGAGGCGCCCAGACTGGCCAGTTCAAGCATCTCGTCGCAACTCACTTCTTGCATCAGTTGGGCATCGCTGACCTGACGTGGATCACTTGTGAGTACTCCTGGTACATCTGTGTAGATCTCGCAGGCATCTGCTCCTAGGGCGGCTGCTATGGCAACTGCAGATGTATCTGAACCACCGCGGCCGAGGGTGGTGATCTCTGCGGTGCCAACGCTGCTCAGGCTTGTGCCCTGGAAGCCTGCCACGACTACCACCTTTCCAGTGCTTAACAGGGATTGCAGGCGCTCAGTGCGGACGTCTAGGATTCGAGCGCGGCCATAGGCAGACTCTGTCACGATGCCCACTTGGGCTCCAGTCATCGAAATGGCTGGTATGCCCAGTTCATGCAGTGCCATTGAAAGCAAGGAGATCGAAACCTGTTCTCCCGTGGCTAGCAGCATGTCCATTTCCCGTTGAGGGGGATTGCTGCTGATCACTTTCGCTAGGGCTGTGAGTTCATCAGTGGTTTGGCCCATAGCGGATACCACAATCACCAGGTCGTGGCCGAGATCTTTGCTGGTCGCAATCCGCTCAGCGACGGCTTGGATGCGCTCGACGTTTCCGACGGATGACCCGCCGAATTTTTGCACCAGCAACGTCATCCATGCCTTTGACACACGTTCTGATTATTTCAGCGTGTCGTCACTGGATTAGGGAGTGCTGAGTAACCCGTCGCGGAAGGCATCAGTAGGTTTTGCACCTCGCTTGAGGGCGGCTTCTACTTCAAGCAAGCGACTCAGCAGGGTGAGGAATCGTTGCGGTGGCTGCCCCTGTAGTTGTTTGCGCATCACGTAGATCCGCTTGGGATTACCAATACCTGCTGCTTTGGCAATCACATTCACATCTCGTTCCCCTTGTTGCTCCAGCAAACTCACCCAAAGCCAGCCTCTGATTTGGCCTGTCAAGGTGGCCACGATGCGAAGTGCTGGTTCACCGGCATCCAGTAGTGCATCCAGACGGGCGATCGCTTCTCCGGCTTGGCCTGCCAAGAGTGAATCGCCAACCTGTAGTGCATTGGTGGCCATTCCCTCAATCAGCGCGGCTACGTTTTCGGCTTTAATCAAAGTTTGTGATTGATTAGCATTTGCGCGTTCTTGGCGAATGTCGGCATGGAGAGCCAGTTTTTGCAGCTCTGCGTTAAGCCGCGTACTGTCATTGCCGATGGCTTCCACCAGCGCTGTAGTGGCTTCAGGCTCCAGCTGCAGGCCTAAGTCGCGGGCGGTGCGTTCCACCAGCTCCTGCTGACCGGCACCATCCCAGATCGCCGGCAGGACAAAGCTTTTTTCGCTGGCTTGCTTCAACTTCACAAGCTTTTGTAAGGCCTTCGTTGTTCGCAGTCGGCCGTCTGGTTTGTTGGGGTTGCATAGCACCAGGTGGCTGGTTTCTGGAATCAGATCCAGCACGTCTTCGAAACGATTGGCGAGTTCGCTCGGGCAAGCGTTGCAGAATGGACTGCGCTGTAACAGCACCAGTCGTCCGCCACTGCCGAAGGGTGGTGTGCGTGCTTCTGCCAAGGCTTGGCTTGCTTGCCCAGCATCAGCTCCATCGAGGCGGCTGAGGTTGATGCTGCTCCATGCTTGATCGACAACATCGCCGATCAGAGCCTCGATGGCGTGGTCTCGGGCGGCGGCATCATCGCCCCAGATGAGATGGATCGGCATTGCAGCGGCAGACCGAAGATCGTTATCTGATGATGCTTGATGTCTATCGGGCTTAAGGCAGAAACGTGAAGTCGCTTGATCATCCGATCTTCACGGAAAGCATTCGCCGCATTCGGGAGCATTTGGGCGTAACGGGTTTGGATCCCTTGCCGCAGCAGGTGTTGGAGCGTTTGATTCACAGCAGTGGTGATTTTGGCCTAACTCCTTTGCTGCGCTTTAGTCCAGAGGCTTGTGAGCTTGGGCTGGCTGCCTTGCAGGCCGGAGCGCCAATTCTCACCGATACGGCCATGGCGGCTGTAGCAGTGCGTCCGATGGCGTTGCGAACGTTGAAGTCATCTGTAAGAAGTGTGCTGGAGTGGGCGCCGGATGAGGCACCAAACGGTTCCACGCGAACAGCCGAAGGCTTGCGATGCGCATGGCAAGAATTGGCGACTCAATATGTGGATCAACAAGCGCCGATTGTGTTGATTGGTAGTGCACCTACGGCCCTGGATGCATTGCTGGAGCTTGTCTCATCAGGTTCACCTCCGCCTAGTTTGATCATCGGCATGCCTGTGGGTTTTGTCGGTGTATCTGACAGCAAGCGGCGGTTAGCTGTTAGCGGACTAGCTCATATTCGCTTAATGGGTAGTCGGGGTGGGGCTGGTCTGGTTGCAGCGACGGTGAATGCTCTTTTACGTCGTGCTTGGTTGGATCAATGAGATTGAAGTCCTAAAAAAAGCCCTGGACATATGCCCAGGGCAATGAAAGTAGATGAGCTTAGAAAGCGTTGTGAATCAAGCTAGAAAATCCGTATTGCTGTAGAGACTGGCTAACTCATGATCGACTGAAAGGGCGTGAGCACGACGGACAGCTGAGTCAATATTGACTGTGCCTGCACCGTAGGTGGCATCAGTCCCCGGGTCTCCCAGATCCATAGCACTAGTCGTGATGATGTCTTTAACCTCTACACCCGTAAGAGCTAAATTCTCACTCCAGACCAATGCGGCTGCACCAGCAAGATTAGGGCTTGCACAAGAGGTGCCGCCAAAAGAACTTACTGTTCCATTGGCATCAATAGATTGGCTGTCTGTCGGTGCAACCATCGTCATTCCATCACCAGCATTTGAGTAACCAGCAAGTTCAGTTCCTGTCACATTAGTAAGTGAACCACCAGTAATAGCATCGATTTCTTCTGTGCCTGTGAATTTCAGAGCACCAACGATGGCAATATTATCCAGTTCAGTTGTTTCATCTGGAATTAAATCATCTGGTTGTTGCCCAGCAGCCCAAACTGTGTCTTTATTCCAGTCATTACCTG
Source organism: Prochlorococcus sp. MIT 1306 (assembly GCF_047304515.1). Lineage (NCBI taxonomy): Bacteria > Bacillati > Cyanobacteriota > Cyanophyceae > Synechococcales > Prochlorococcaceae > Prochlorococcus > Prochlorococcus sp. MIT 1306. The sequence goes on from NZ_CP138959.1 coordinate 2,363,618, forward strand.
CGGCAATAGAGAAGAAGGCATATTCTTGAGTTTCTTCAAAAGAGGTTTTCATTGCCTCTGCGCTAGGCCAGTTAGAACTAGGATTAGTGAGCCAGGCTGCGTTTTGAAATACTAGACGCTCATCACAATTGCGTTGATCTTTTGCATCTTCAATTGATTCATAAAAAGTATCACTCCAAACATTATAGGCAACAAGTTGGCTCCCTGGAGCAATCCCTGCAAGGTTTTCACTGTCATGCTTAGCGCCCATCACACTCATCGCTCGATGACCATGAGAGTTATTTGATTTTGCACTTTGATTTTGCACATGATTAATTTCATCATGAGCATCAGTTACACTTCCTGCAACGTCATTAAGACCAGTATCTAGAGAAACAAGCTTGACCTTGTCAGAACCTTTGTTGAAACGCCATGCACTTGCAGCATCCATAGCATTTAGATTCCATTGTTCTTTTGTGCTGTCGCTCATTCCTTCTCTAATGCGGTAGCTATCGTCTTCGGTGGAAATCCTCTCAAAACCTTGCAGATAAATCTCATCCCCATTGGTGAGGCTCAAGATGTCGAAAGCTGTGCCTTGATAAATGGCCTGTTCGCCGATCGTTGTGTAATCAGTAAGACTACTGAAGCTTTCGCCATTGAAGCTCTTGATGTCTGCACTATCAATACCATTGAGTATTAGTTCGTCGGTTCCACCACGAGCCTTGTAAATTCTACCTGAATCATATTCAGAACCTACCAACCCCAAGGTATCCATATCATAATAATTAAAAGTATTGGCTTCAATATCACCATCAAATGTACTCCAATCAAGCGCATCAATCATTGTTAGTGTTTCATCAAAGTCTTCTATGTTTTCCCTCATGCCACCGAACACAGCATCAATATCTACATCAAAGTCCCAGTTACTGCGTCTATCGAAGAAGCTTTCCGCAGCATCGATCTTGTCGTTAAGATCGACAAGGAAACGATCTTCTGAGAGGTCTAATATATATGCGCCTAGATCAATACGTTCTCCTGTAGTGGTGTGGGTTGCATTGACTTGAGCTTCAACATTGCCAATCTTTATTGTTGAGAATGGGTCCCAACTCCAGCCAAAAATATCTGAGAAATCCAACCTATTATCATTTAGGAAATCACCATCATAATTGATTCTGATTGCACCATCTTCAAACACTTCTTTTTTCGTGCCGTCGTGTGATGCATCATAAATTCGGGTATAACCATAATCAAATAGACTTTCTACACTCAAGTCCCATGGTTTGATGCTTATGCTTAGGTCGACATCGTAGGCTTGTGGGATTTTGTTGAAAGCTTGCCGTTGAAAACTTTGGCCAAATGGGTTCTGTGAAACACCTTCTTCGCCAGCTTCATGTTCGCCATTTGTACGATCTTCCGGTAACTCCTTTTGATTTTTTCTTGCGATCCAGTTAAACTTTCCTATGCTAAACCCATTTGATTTTCTTGTGAATTGTCCTTGATGATTGAAATCATTTGGTGATTGATGGTGAGCATTTTGATTGCGCCTGAACGAGGAATTTTCCTGGTGAATAGAATCATGATCTGATTTAGCTTGATCCTGCTGATTGTCCCTGGAAGAGAAGCCTCTATGATTGAATGAACCAAATGGCTGTCTTAAGCGTAGGCCAAATGTGTTTTGAGCCGGCTGATTTCCTAGAATCGGATCTTCTAGGCTCGTTGTATTATGAACATTAAATTTTTCTTGCCTGCCAAAAGATAGCTTGCTGTCGTGATTAGGATCTTCGCTTTTGTTGCTTGCATTTGATGCTTCCCTAGCTTCGAGTTCAAAGGGCTGTTCTCGTTCAGGCATCTCGCTATTATTGTAATAGTGGCTTGAGTGCCCTTCGCCAATTTGATTGTTCTGGTTTTCTGTTGGCTTTGCTAAATTTAGAGATTCACTAATAAAGTCTCTGCTCTTTGATTGCTTGTTATTTGTGTCGATAGTTCTGAAAAGTCGTTTCATGACTACAAAAAAGGCAATGCCTTTTGAATGGCTGAATCAAGTTCCATCAATGTCATGAATTTAGATGTGATCTAGAACTTTTTGAGTAGAGCACTTGCTCACATTTAATCGTGACCTAGATCACATCTTTATTTTGCAGAACGATTGATTAGAAGAGGTATGGATTGTGATTAGATTTTTTTAGATCAGCCTTGATACTGATTCAAGGCAAAAGCCTTGGCTTTTATCTCTCTATTTTGATGCTGCTTTCTTGTTGACTTTTTTAGCAAATAATTAGATTTGTTCAATCTTCGCTTGTTGTTGCTTTGGCGTTTTTACATTCAATATTAATGGTCTCTTGTGTGCTTCATAGTTGCCTGAGTGAATCGGTTTTACTCTGGAACTGGCCAAGCAGTAGTTGTAAATAGCTCACACTGCGCAGTTTGATATTTGCAGTGAGCGACATTCCTACTTGTAAGGGAAGCGTGGTGCCGTTCTTGAGTTTGAGTTGTTGGCTGTCGAGCTGAATGGTGGCTGGGAAGCGGTATTCCTGTCGTTGTTGTTGTTGATCGGGTGGAAGTGCGTCGGAGCCAATCGAGGTCACCTTGCCTTCAAGTACCCCGAAGTCTGTAGCGGGGAAGGAGTCAATACTGATGTCAACGGACATGCCTTCGCGAACGAAACCAATTTTGTTGCTGGGGATTTCCACATCGGCTTCCAGGTTGTTGAAGGGCACGATCTTGAGCACCGGTTCACTTGACTGGGCGACAAAGCCAGGCGTGGTTGGCTTGAGATCAAAAACCACCCCATCCACTGGAGAACGCAAAGACTGGTATTTCAGCGTTACTTTTGCTTCAGTGAGTTGAGCCTTAAGCTGGGCTAATTGGGAATTGAGCTGTTCAATTTCTTGATTGAGGATTGATTGTTGACGAGCGCCATCCAATTTCTCTTTGATGACCCTTCCGCGTAGTTCTCGTACCTTGTTGCGTTGCTGTAAATACTGAAGCTCAGAGGAAGCGCCCTGTGCGCTAAGAAATTCAAACCGGCTAAGGATTTGTTGTTCAAGGGCCAGATTATCTCTGGTTGTGGCGACTTGTTCTCGGCTGAGATCTAGGGTTCCCTGTTGTTCTTCAAGTTTGAGCTTAAGTTGTTGCTGTTTTTTTGCGAACTGAGCTTCTAAGGAGTTCACTTGTTCTGAGGATGTTTCAGTGTCGAGCTGGATCAGAATCTGACCTTTACTGACGCGATCACCTCCTTTGATAAGGATGTCCCTAGCGACTCCTCCCACTGGGATTTGAATCTCTTTGACATCGCCTAAAGGTTCAAGTTTGCCTTGTGCGACAACGATTTCTTCCGTGCGCGCGATGGCCAACCAGCCCACTGCAAAGGCAGTCGTGCCGATCAGGCTCCAGGTCACGGCACGCATCCAAAAGCGGCTTTGCTGGAGCACGCTTTCATCGTGTGACACAGAGGTCACTTTCTGCTCTAGTTGGTTCTGAGCTCTGCGGATCAGTCCGCCGACGGGGTTAGGCTTGTTGTTCATTTCAGCTCGACTCCTGCTGGCGATAGAGGGCGTAGTACCGACCTCGTTTTTCCATCAAGACTTCGTGAGTGCCCATTTCCACGATTGCCCCTTGATGCATCACCACAATCACGTCGGCTCGACGAACAGTGGAGAGCCTGTGGGTGATGAAAAAAACCGTGCAGTCATGCATGGCGTTGACGAGGTTGTCGCAAACTTTGCGTTCGGTTTCGTAATCGAGGGCGCTGGTGGCTTCGTCCATCACCAGCAGTTTGGGATTGCTTAAGAGCGTGCGAGCGATAGCGATCCGTTGACGTTGACCTCCGCTTAAGGAGGAGCCTCGTTCACCCACCGGCGTGCTGTAGCCGCTCGGTAGCGTCATGATGAAATCGTGGGCGACTGCCAACTTTGCAGCCATGATGATTTCGTCGTTATCGGCATCAGGCTGGGTGAGGGCTATGTTTTCGCTGATCGAGCCTGAGAACAGCAGAGGATCTTGCGGCACGATCCCGATCTGGCGTCGTAAGGAGTAGAGCTCCACTTTGTCGATGTCATAGCCGTCGATGAGGATGCGACCTTGATCTGGTGAATAGAGACGAGGCAGCAGCTTGACCAATGTGCTCTTGCCGCTTCCGCTCTGACCCACGATGCCCACAAAGGTGCCAGCCTCGATGTTGAGGCTGATGTCTTTGAGTACTGGTGCTGTTGATTTGCTGAAGCTGAAGCTGAGATCTTCAAAGCTCACATCTCCTTCAAGCGGTGGCAGTGGAACTTTGCCTTTATCGAGGTCATTTGATTCTTGTGGGGTGTCGATCACATCCGCAAGACGTTCAAAACTCACCCTCAGTTCTTGGATGCTCTGCCAGATCGTTGAGAGCCTTAGCAGCGGTTGGGTGACATAGCCGGAAATGATGCGAAAGGCGATCAGTTGTCCAAGGGTTAGGTCTCCAGCCAAAACCATGCTTGCGCCTACCCAAAGCACAAGTAATTGGGAGATTTTTTGTAGCACCTGACTGGTTTGGCTTAGGGCCGTGCCACTAATTGTTTTTTCGAAGCTTCGGCTGATGTAGCGGCCGTAACGTTCTTGCCACTTCCAACGGCTGATCATTTCTACGTTCTGAGCCTTCACTGTTTGGATGCCTGTTAGCACCTCAACCAGGTGGCTTTGAGTCTTGGCATTTTCCTCGGCAGTTTGTCGGAATTGACGCCGGAAAAGAGGTGCTCCCAACAGTGTGAGTCCGACCTGAATCGGTAATACAGCCAAGGCAATCAGGGTCAGCAGCCAGCTGTAGATCACCATGACCACCACATAGATCACAGAGAAGGCAGCATCAAGCAGGGTGGTCAATGCTTGGCCGGTGAGGAAGTTGCGGATCTTCTCCAGTTCGCTCACCCTTGAGCCCAATTCGCCAACTGGGCGCTTGTCGAAATAGCCCAGTGGTAGTCGAAGTAGGTGGTCGATCACTTCAGCGCCTAGGCGTTGGTCGATGCGGTTGGTGGTTTCAGCGAAGAGAAAGGTTTTGAGACTGCCCAACACACCTTCAAGCACAGTCACGATGACAAGGGCAAAGCCAAGGATCTGCAGTGTGTCGAGGCTGCGTTGATTGATGACCTTATCGATGATGACTTGGATCAACAGCGGGTTGGCCAGCGTGAAGAGCTGGACCACGAAACCGGCGATCAAAACTTGGATTAAGACACCCCGATAGCGCTGCAGTGCTGGCCAGAACCAACTTGGACCAAAGGCCTGCTCAGGAGTGGTGTTGGAACGGTCTAGGAGCAGCAGTTCGATGCCTTCAGGAAAGGCTTCCTCCAGCTGACTCGGATCTAGCTTGATAAAACCCTCGCTTGGTGAGGCCAGGGTGAGGCCTAGTTGATCGCTGCGTGTTACGAGAGCAAAGCTTTGATTCCATGGCACCAAGGTGGGGGTCTGTAAGCGAGTGCCCATCAAGGCTGGTACCTTGGCTCCGGCAACGTGTAAGCCAAGTCCGGCTGCGATCTGGCCGCACATTCGCAGGGTGGGAGTTTGGCCGCGGCGCAGACTGTCACGCAGAATTTTCTCGATCGAGTCGCGTCTGAATGGCAGCTTCATCAGCTTGGCCAGCATCTGGAAGCAGGCCAGGGTTTCTTGGAGAGGGCCTTGACCGCCAATGAAGAAGTCTTCGGAGCTTGAGGGGCTATTGAGGCTGCTGACGGGTGGTCTTGATGGTGCGAGTGACAGTGTTGTCTCAGGGGTCTCTTCGTCGTTCTGCAGAGCTGCATTGCTCTTGCTATCGACTGCTGGTCTGAGCAGAGTGGCTAGCGAGTCGGCTGGTAGGGCAATCAGCCTTAGGCAGAAACCAGATTGGGGTTTGCTTAACTCACGAATTGCTGCGATTGAGTCCAGCTCAGTGTTGATCTGGCAGCTGGGTATCGACGAGGCGAGGAATAGACGTTTGCCATTGTTTAGGGCTGCTTCTGCTTCATCGTTATTCGCGCGCATCAATGTGGCCAGAGGGCCGAGTATCTTCAGCCATGCCTCCAGGGAATGGTGGCTCTTGGGTGTGCTTGCACGGATCCCTTGGAGAAGTGCAGCGACTTCAGCGTCCCAGAGGTAAGCCTCACAACAGTCTCGAATGTCTTTTTCAGAGTTGTAGAGCTGTTGGAAGGTTGCGTCTGTGATGCTCCAAGCCACAAGCTCTGTAGCAGCTCGCACGGCTTCGCAAGATTCACCTCTTAGTAGAGAGACTGCTCCGATTAAGGAGCCGGATTCAAGTTTGATGCGGGTGGTCAAGCGACCATCACTGTTACCAAGCAGACGGGCGGTGCCGCTTTCGATCAGCAACACATGACCAGGGAGATAATTTTCTTCGCATAGGGATTGACCGATTTGAAACTTCAGCCGCTCACCTTTGGTCTGTAAAGCGTTTTGCAGTGGAGCAAGGGGGTGATTCAGATTCGCCAGTGTCATGTGAGGGCACCATTCTCAAATTGATCGCCGCGAACAACTGAGATCAGTTGATTGGTTTGTTGCTCAATCCAGCCATCGAATAATTCGATCGCCATGCGTTTTTGCATGTTGGAGTCAAATGTGGCGAGTTGCCGCTCTTCAAGCCGCGTGATGACCCACCATTGCTCGATTTTGAAAGGCTCCAGTAAGACCCCTGGGGTTGCTGTGCGTAAGCGCTGGCGAAGGAGGGGATGGGCTCTGCCGAGGCTTGCAGGCCCTACGAGGCCGTGGGACGCTCTTTCTCGGCCCTGGGAATGTTCGGTTGCCAGCACCGTGAAATCGGCTTCTCCGGCTTCGATCTGAAGGTAAAGCTCATGGGCCAGATCAGAATCCTCAACTCGGAGCAAGCTGTAGGTGAATTGATCGAGTTCTTCCTTGCGCTTGAGGAAGTGCGCTTCGGCTTTGGCGCTGAATTCTTTCAGACTTAAATATTGAACTTTTAAAGGGATCCCGAGTTGATGAATGAGGTCTGGCTTGATCAGACCTTGATGAGAGAGATATCGCTCGAGACGTTCCTCATCACTTAGTCCATGTTGCTCGCAGAAACTCGCAATCGCCTGATCCAGTTTTTCTGCGGGTAACTGAACAGCTGCGCAGGCTTGATCAATGACCATCCTCTGCACGAGTGACCTCAACAGGTTTTGACTGCGAAGCAGAATCACAATGTCTTCAGGGAGCTTGTTGAGGCTCTCCCGAACGTTCTCTTGGAGGTCGTCCACGATGTTCTTGGGTGCCAATTGAGGCTAGTGGGTCGGTGTGAGGCGAAAGGTTCTCAGCATTGTCTTTTGATTGTTTTCGCGCTTGGCAGGGCTGGCAGAGATGAGCCATCGTCTTGAAGCTGAGCTAACACCTGCCTTGCTCGTTGCACCACGTCGTCAGGCACACCAGCTAGACGGGCGGCTTCAATGCCGTAACTGCGATTTGCACCGCCTGCGGCCACCTGATGCAGGAACACCAGGTCGTCGCCTGTTTCCTCCACCAAAACTTGAGAATTGGCGACATTGGTCAGCTCTTGGCTCAGCCCATTGAGTTCGTGATAGTGGGTCGCGAACACAGTGCGGCTTCTTAGATCTCTTGCCAGGTGTTCGCTCACCGCCCAGGCAATCGAAAGGCCATCAAAGGTGGCGGTGCCACGTCCAATCTCATCGAGAAGCACCAAGGAACGATCGCTGGCGTGATGGAGAATGTTGGCCGTTTCTGCCATTTCCACCATGAAGGTGGATTGTCCTGCCGCTAGGTCATCGACGGCGCCGACACGGGTGAAGATGCGGTCTGCGATGCCAACACGGGCCTGCTTTGCAGGCACCCAACTACCCACCTGGGCTAGCAACTGTATGAGGCCGATTTGACGCAGGTAGCAGCTTTTGCCACTGGCGTTTGGGCCTGTGAGTACGACGAGGTCGATGTCCTTGCCAAGTTCTACATCGTTAGGGATGAAGGATCTCTCTACCAGTAGTTGTTCCACCACTGGGTGTCTGCAGGTTTTGAGCTGTAGTTTTCTGCTGTTATCGATTTCTGGGCAGCAATAGTCTCCAGTGGCGGCTACTTCTGCTAGGCCCACTAGCGCATCGAGTCCTGCCACTGCCCGGGCTGCTTTACGGATTGAAGTTGCCTGTTTTCCCACTTGCTCGCGCAACTGGCAGAATAGTTCGTATTCCCGTTGGCAGGCCCTTGCTCTGAGCTGGAAGATCTGTCCTTCCCGGGTTTTGAGATCTGGAGTGATGAAGCGTTCCTCGTTGGCCAGGGTCTGCCGGCGGATCCAGTGGTCCGGCACCATGGAAGCCTTGGCTTTGCTTACGGCTAGGAAGTAGCCGAAGGTTCGGTGATATTGCAGGCGCAGATTAGGGTTGCCACTGAGTTTCCGTTCTTGGATTTCCTGACCTGCAAGCCAGGTGTCTTGGTCATCCATTTTATTGCGCAGGCCATCCAGCAGCGGATCGACGTTGTCGTGCATGAGGCCTCCCTCGCTGAGGCTGAGCGGTGGGTTATTGATCAATTGCTCGCGGATACTCGCCGCCAGCTTTGGCAGGCTCTTATCCAGAGTCAGCAAGTTGTCTAGCCAGTGTGGGGCAGAGCTCAATGCATTGTGTAGTTGCTCTGCTAGCCGTGGTAATCGTTCAATGCCATCGGCGATAGCCACGAGTTCGCGGGCACCAGCATGACCGGCGCCTGCCCTGCCGGCCAGCCGTTCGAGATCTCCCATCGGTCGTAGCAAGCGTCGCAGTGAATGCCGCAACGAGCGTGTCTCCACGAGATGGTTCACCACCGCTTGCCGGGCGCGGATGGCTTTGCTGTCTAGGAGGGGGGCCTCGATCCAGCGGCGCAGGCAGCGGGCTCCCATGGCAGTGAGGGTACGGTCTACGGCCCACAGCAGTGACCCTTGAAACTGGCCATCCCGTTGGGTGCTAGTGAGTTCTAGGTTGCGTCGGGTTTGAGCGTCGAGTACTAAGGCATCGCCTGCGAACACTGTGAGCGGATGTTCCAGGGGCATCGGGGCGATGCCTTCATCGACGTTTTCAGCAAGGGGTTGGGTGTCCCTTAGATAAGTCAGCAGTCCGCCGGCGGCCCTTAGTGCCAAAGGCACCTCTTGCAGCCCTAGACCGTCAAGGGTGCTGAGCCGGTAATGATTGAGCAGCGTGCGCTCGGCCTCTGGCTGACTGAAGGGTGTAGTAGCCATCGTTGTCAGGAAGAGCTGCTCCGGACACCACGCAGGCCTGCTGCTTTCTCCGATCTTTTGAGCGATGATCAGTTCCGAAGCCTCGAGTTGAGCAAGGTGTTGGTGCAGCTCATCGCTCCCCTCCTGTTGCGTGACAAGGAATTCGCCTGTGCTGACATCGGCGTTGGCTAGACCCCAGCAAAACGGTTGGTTGCCTTGTGCTGGCTCAACTACAACTGCTGCCAGCCAATTGTTGCGGCGAGCTGTCAGCATGCCTTCGGCAAGCACCGTGCCTGGGGTGAGCACCCTGGTGATGTCGCGTTTGAGCAGTGCGCCTTTGCTTGGAGTTGTTTCCAGTTGGTCACAAATGGCAACGCTTAGTCCATGGCGGATCAATTCGGCGCAATAGCGCTCTGCAGCGTGGTGGGGGACGCCTGCCATTGGCACACGGCCGATCCCTTTACCTCCTTCCTTGCCAGTGAGAGTCAGCTCCAGCAGCCTTGAGAGCTGAATGGCATCTTCAAAAAAGCATTCAAAAAAATCGCCGAGTCTGTAGAGCAAGATCCTTTCGGGATGTTTGGCCTTGAGTTCCACGTAGTGACGCAGCATTGGCGTGAGCTGCTCAGGGTCAACGAGGTTGTGGTGTGCCCAGGCGGGCAGGTCGTTGTCTTTATCGGCTGTTTCGAGTTGCTCTTGGCTTTCAGAATCAAGTGGGATGCTTGGAACGGATGTTGGCTTATGTCGATTGCGGGGCCTTTTTAGGGATTCGTCGACGAGTTCTTGATCAGAGAGATCGTTACGCAGAGCCCGTGTAATCGTTTCTGAGCAGCTTTCAGCGTTTGCCTGCGGTTCCAGATCACCAAACAGACTGCCTTGCAATAACTCAGCGTTGGCAGTCATTGGATAATCCTGCCAGCAAAGAGATGGCATCGTAAGTCTGGTGTGCTGGGCAGGATGTGAAGCCTCGCGACACCCATGGCGGCCTTTTCATGAGAAGCCTCGGCCTCGTGGGAGAATTTTCAAAGATCAGAGCATTGGCTCCGCCGCCTCAACTCCATGCAGATCATTTCCGACATCGCTGTGAACGCCCTGTTGTTCGCATCATTGCTTTTGGTTGTTGGGATTCCGGTGCTTTATGCAACCCAAAAAAATCCTGGCGATCGCCGCAACCCTGAAATCAAAAAGATCGAAATCATTGGCGGGGTTTGGTTCCATCTCGTTTTGCTCAACGGAGCAATCAGCTTTTTGGTGGTTTGAACCAATCACTCACTTGCTGTGATGAGAGCATGTGGGCAGTTTCTGCCACTGAATGATGGCCACATATGAAGGGCGTTATACCGATGCACAAGCTCTGCGTATAGCTGTTGTTGTTGCCAGGTTTAACGACTTGGTGACTGGCAAGCTTTTAAGTGGCTGTCTTGATTGTTTGGCTCGCCATGGTGTCGACACATCGTTCAACAGCGATCAACTCGATGTGGCATGGGTACCTGGAGCCTTTGAGTTGCCGATCGTGACTCAGGCACTCGCACTCAGTGGTCAATATCAAGTGGTGATCACTCTTGGTGCGGTTATTCGTGGTGACACGCCCCATTTTGATGTGGTGGTTGCTGAGGCCAGTAAGGGCATTGCATCAGTTTCAAGGGAGACAGGTGTGCCGGTGATTTTTGGTGTTTTAACAACCGACACGATGCAGCAGGCGCTTGAACGGGCTGGCATCAAGAGCAATTTGGGCTGGAGTTATGGGCTACAGGCTTTAGAAATGGGCTCGCTGATGGCAGTGCTTCGCTCAGTCACTTCCGCCAGCTGATTGATTGGAATTGACCAGTTCCCCTTCGGTGGTGCATGCTGTCTTTGTCCAAGGGGAGACATCCCTAAGGCATGAATTGCGGATGTAGCTCAGTGGTAGAGCATCTCCTTGCCAAGGAGAGGGTCGAGAGTTCGAATCTCTTCATCCGCTTGCCAAGGTTTTTTTAAGGTCTGTTCAAGACCTCTTCTAAACACAGTAATTTCTGTTTCTTGGTTTTTTGGAAGCCGAGTTGCTTGTAGAAGTCTGTACTTTTGGTTGTCATGAGATAGACCCGCTCAACATTGCTGATCGTGGGTGCAGTGAGCAGGGCTTCCACAACTTGGCGGCCTAGGCCACACCCTTGAAGGTCGCCGGCGACGACCACATCCCAGAGCACGGCACGGTAGATGCCGTCGCTGGTAGCCCGGCCAAAGCCGATCATGCGTTTGTCATGCCAGAGGGTTATCACTACAGTGCTGCCAGCAAGGAGGCGGCGCAGTTGGGCGATGCTGCGTCCACTAGCCCAGAAAGCGTGCTTATTGAATAAGCGCTGCAACTTCAGTAAGCCGCGTGTTGGTCGTAGGCCTGGTCCCAGGCCAAACCAACGCAGCCCAGGAGCTCCAGGGGCGTGTTGGATTAGGCGGATGGCTGCCATTGATCGAGCTCCATGGCAGCATCCTCTCAGCGACAGAGTTCAATGATGCGCAAAGGCATCATCCTTGCTGGGGGCAGTGGCACGCGTCTGCATCCGATCACTCAGGCTGTGAGCAAGCAGTTGCTGCCGGTTTACGACAAGCCAATGGTCTATTACCCGCTTACCACGCTGATGTTGGCGGGTATTAGGGAGGTATTGATCATCACCACTCCCAATGATCAGGCGGCTTTTCAGCGCTTGTTTGGAGATGGCAGTGCCTTGGGGATGGAGATTCGCTATGCGGTGCAGTCCAGTCCTGATGGTTTGGCTCAGGCGTTTGTGATTGGTGCTGATTTTTTAGCTGAAGCACCAGCAGCATTAGTGCTCGGAGATAACTTGTTTCACGGTCATGATTTGGTACCCCAGCTTTTGGCTAGTAATGCTTTTGGGGCTGGTGCCACGGTGTTTGCTTATCCGGTGCGTGATCCAGAGCGTTATGGCGTTGTCGAGTTTGCTGCTGATGGGCGGGTGTTGAGCATTGAGGAGAAGCCTGCAAAGCCCAGGAGTCGCTATGCCGTGACCGGTCTTTATTTCTATGACTCCACGGTGGTTGAGCGTGCTAGGCGCGTGGAACCATCGCTGCGTGGAGAACTTGAGATTACTGATCTCAATCGTCAGTATTTGAGCGAAGGATCACTACGCGTGCAATTAATGGGTCGTGGCATGGCTTGGTTGGATACGGGAACCTGTGATTCGTTGCATGAGGCGGGTGCATATATCCGCACCTTGGAGCATCGACAGGGTCTCAAGGTTGGTTGCCCTGAAGAGGTGGCTTGGCGGTTGGGATGGATCACGGCTGAGCAGTTGGCCGATTTGGCTGCTCCCCTATGCAAGAGCGGTTATGGCGACTACCTCCTGCAAGTCCTTGAGAATCCTCAATCTGGATCCATCAATGCAAGCTGAAGTCCTGACCACGTCGGCAGGGATCCATCTAAAGGGACCTTTGTTGCTGTCTCCTCAGGTGCATGGCGATGAGAGGGGATTTTTCTTTGAGAGTTGGAATCAGCGTCGTTGGCAGGACGTTTTGGCAAGTCATGGGCAGGAAGCGCCTGAGTTTGTCCAAGACAATCACTCGCGTTCGTTTTGTGGTGTGCTGCGCGGACTTCACTATCAATTGCCGCCGCATCCCCAGGGCAAGCTGGTGCGTTGCGTGGTAGGTGAGATCTTTGATGTTGCAGTTGACCTGCGCTTCAATTCCTCCACTTATGGGCATTGGGTGGCCGCGCGTTTGAGTGCTGAGAACCATCAGCAGCTTTGGATACCGGTTGGCTTTGCCCATGGTTTTCTGACTCTCTCAGAGAGTGCTGAGGTGCTTTATAAAGCCACGGATTTCTGGAGTCGGGAGTGCGAGCGTGCGATTCGCTGGGATGATCCACGTTTAGGCATTGCCTGGCCAGTTCTGCACGTGGATGGAGATCAGATTCCAGCATCTCTTTCTCAGAAGGATGCTGTTGCTCCTTTGATGGAGGAGTTGTCTGCAGCTCAAACCTTCAGATGAAGGGCATACAAGCGCCTTAACATCAGCTGAGAGACGGCTGAAACCTTCAGATGAAGGGCATACAAGCGCCTTAACATCAGCTGAGAGACGGCTGAAACCTTCAGATGAAGGGTATACAAACACCTTGTTTTGACTAGTCTGAATGAGAGGCTTGAGCATGATCTAGCAAGTTATTATGTGTTTCTTGTGTGAATTTAATCGGCAAATAGAACTCAAAACAGGTGGCTATAACTATCGCAGTACTGCGATGAGGGCAATTGCGGCGAATGAGCTGATTGGTGAAGATTTGGCGACCTTTACGCGGGGTCAGCTCAATCGTGATGGCTTCATCGATATCTATTTGCATACTCCTGGTGGTGCAGTGACGGTAGGAGGAGGGAGTTTCGGTAGCCAAACAATTTCTAGCCTGCCAATTAGTGCAGCAGATCAACAGTTTCTTCAGGAGATTGTGCGATTCCTTGATCAGCGCTTGGACGCTGAGTTTCGCTTCACAAGCGATAAAGAAGTTAGCGATATTCAATTGTATTATGATAGCGAGATCAACCTTGGTGGCGACATTCTGGGTCTCGCCACGACGAATAATGAGGCGGGTCGTGATTGGTGGGAGCTATTTATCAATGCGCCGGCTTTTGGTGCTGATTTGAAATATTTGCGGTATTCCCTCATCCATGAATTAGGGCATTCACTAGGCCTTGAGCATCCTTTTGATATCACTGATGGTGATGCGGTCAATGGGATTTCAGATCCATGGACCAGTGCTTATCCAGAAGAGACTGTGATGGCCTATCGCTCTCCTTCTGCGGGGAGTTGGCCGAATGCCTATACCGTTAATGATTTAGAGGCTTTGGTATCGATTTGGGGCGCTGAAACGCAGGTTTTCTCTAATCACTCAGAACAGATTTTTGGTGGAGATTACAGCGAAGTAATCATCGCGGCTGGCGGGGACGATGCATTGTTTGGTGCTGGTGGCAATGATGATCTCTTGGGTGGTAGAGGTTTTGATCTTGTACGCGGTGGCCCTGGCGATGATGTTGTTCGAGGAGGCAAGAATGCAGATCAGTTGTATTCAGGGAGTGGTAGCGATACGTTGAGGGGAGGGCGCGGACACGACCAGCTCACCGGTGGAGTTGGTGATGACCTTTATTGGGGTGGTTCTGGAGCCGATCTATTTCGCTTCACCTCAGGTAATGACACGGTATTTGATTTCAATATTTTTGATGCTGATCGCCTTGGCTTAGAAGCTGGTTTGAATTATTCCATTGCTCAGCAGGGCAACGATCTGCTTGTTCAGACTTCTCTTGGCACGATCACGCTAATGGGCATCAATATTACTGAATTTGATGTCAATACTCAGATCATTAATCTTTAGCCTCTCGCTTTCTCCTCTATGCCTTTGCGGGCTTTATTAACCGGCTCCACGGGTCAGTTGGGTCAGGAGTTGATTCGGTCTTGTCCAGCAGATGTTGAGTTGTTTGCTTTTGATCGTTCACAGTTGAATCTTGCCGATGCTGATGCTTGCAAAGCGATTGTGGACACACATCGCCCTGATTGGGTGCTTAATGCTGGTGCTTATACCGCCGTGGATCGAGCAGAAAAGGAACCTAGGCTCGCTCATGTTGTGAATGCTGACGGGCCGCAGGCCTTGGCAGTGGGCCTGGCTGCTCATGGCGGACGGATGTTGCAATTGAGTACTGATTTTGTCTTTGATGGCCAGCAGGGTACCCCATATCATCCTCAGCAATCTCTTTCGCCACTGGGTATTTATGGCGCCAGTAAGGCAGCTGGTGAAGAACAAGTACTAAACGTTTTGGGAGACCGGGCACATGTGCTGCGTACCAGTTGGCTTTATGGACCGGTTGGCAGCAATTTTTTGCTCACGATGTTCAGGCTTCATCAGACGAAAGCTGCGGCCAGGGAGCCATTGGCGGTGGTTGCTGATCAGGTTGGCTGCCCGACCAGCACATTGGGCCTGGCCAAAGCCTGTTGGCGATTGATGCAGCGGGCTAGTCAAGTGCAAGATGAAGGGATCGAAGAGCAGCAGCTGCCATCGATTCTTCATTGGAGTGATGCAGGAGCTGCAAGTTGGTATGACTTTGCTGTAGCTATTGGTGAGTTGGGTGTTGATGCAGGGCTGCTTCAACAAGCAGCGACTGTCATACCCATTACAACTGCCGAGTACCCCACTCCTGCCAAGCGTCCTAGTTATTCATTGCTTGCTTGCAGTAGCAGTTCGGCTGCTCTTGGACTCGAACCACAGCACTGGAGAGAAGCCTTAAAAGCGGTGATCGCCGTGTTGGCTTCTGACTAGGTTCACCCAGTCGACTAAGAATATCGCAATTAACCGAAGCATGATGAGGGTTTTGGTGACAGGTGGAGCGGGATTTATTGGTGGTGCAGTGGTGCGACGCCTGCTGGCAGATAGTGGCACCATCGTCTTTAACCTCGACAAGCTTGGCTATGCAAGTGATCTCACCGGTATTCAGCAGCAATTAGTTGGCAGCGTTGCTGAGCGTCACGTGTTGCAACAGGTCAACCTTGTTGATGCGGAGACCACAGTCGCAGCAGTACAGCAAGCGGATCCTGATCTTGTACTCCACTTAGCTGCTGAAAGTCATGTGGATCGCTCGATTGCTGGGCCTGAGGAGTTTCTGGCTAGCAATGTGAGCGGCACTTTTAATCTTCTTCAGGCTGTTAGGAAGCATTGGGAGGCATTGCCAAGGGAACGCCAAGAGCAATTTCGCTTTCATCACATCAGCACGGATGAAGTTTTCGGGTCACTTGGTAAGAGTGGACGCTTTTCAGAAACCACTCCATACGATCCACGCAGCCCATATTCAGCGAGCAAGGCAGCTAGTGATCATTTTGTGAACGCATGGCATCACACCTATGGATTGCCTGTTGTCTTAACCAACTGCTCCAATAACTATGGCCCTTGGCAGTTCCCGGAAAAGTTAATCCCTGTGGTCATTCTCAAGGCGCTGGCCGGTGAGCCGATTCCCCTCTATGGAGATGGTGCCAACGTGCGTGATTGGCTATTCGTGGAGGATCATGTGGATGCGCTTCTGTTGGCTGCTACCAAGGGCAAGCTGGGTCACAGTTATTGCGTTGGCGGCCATGGAGAGCGTACGAACAAGCAAGTGGTGGAGACAATCTGCACCGTGCTGGATCAACTGAGACCTCAGGGTGCTCCCCATGCGGGTTTGATTACTCTGGTGGCTGATCGTCCTGGCCATGATCGCCGCTACGCCATCAATGCCTCCAGGATCAGCAGCGAGTTGGGTTGGCAGCCTCGCCATGGCTTAGAGCAGGGTCTGGAGGCCACGGTGCGCTGGTATCTCAGCAATCTGGACTGGTGTCAAGCGGTCCTGCAGCAGGCCGGTTACAGCGGGGGGCGTCTGGGCTGAAGCTGACGAGCTGGTTGAAGGGGATGACCAGTGAGGCTCTGAGAAGAGCTAACACTTTAAATTTATATACTTTAACTTCGCGACTTTTTTGCATCACGAGGTTTTAGATACGCTGATATTTTCACTATCAATAAATGCATAGCCTTTGCTTAAATTGGAAAACTTATTTTTTATACATAAACGTAAAATTTCGTCACGTAAGTATGAGGAAAAGCTGCTAAAAGGCGATGCTGCTGCCCTGTCTTCCCAGTTTCTAACTAAATCATTAATGAAGCGGTCTATTGTTCTATTGGGAACCATTGTCGCTATTGTCTTGATTGAATTTAATTGACGGTGAGAGAAATGACTAGTATTGTTGTAATAATCACGATTAAGTCTTTTTAATTCAGGTATCATTGCCTTAACTTCGCAAAGTGCAGTTGCGATAAAATTAGTTGAACTATGACATTCAAAATCTTCGCCTTGATAATCACCATTTAAATCACAAAAATAAGCCTCAATCCATGCTTCTATAGTTGTGTTTAGTTTTGGCGGCTTCGTAAACATTAGCTGTTCTGACCACAAGTGCCCACTAGCAGTTGATAAGTCAATGCAGTTAAATAATATTGTTGGTTTTGACAGGAGATTTGCGACGTCCATCGGACCTGATTGCGTACCGATATATAGAAAGCATTTTCGAATCAGTTCAAGTTCTAATACTCGTCTTAAAGACTCATCTTTGAGAAGATTAGGCAAGTTAATGATTGAATTTCTAATAGTAAAATCTAATGAGTTGCGATCACCAATAATTATAACCTTTGAGGCGGTTTTCATAGATAAGCTTTCTAGGCTGTTAATAAAATTATTTACATTGGAATTACGATTCCGTCTATTTGCATCGTTATGATAAACACTAGATCTTACATGAAAGATAATTATTTCTCCTGAAAATAAATCGTTTAGATGACTGCATGTTGAAAAAATAGATTTATGAAATATTTTCTCAATAGAAGCATTTAATAATCGTTGTAGTAATTGAAGGCGTTTACTATTGATGTCATCAATAGTATGAATACTTAACTCTTTCCATAAATTATCTATGCCAATTCTTGGAAATGACCAATAGTATGAAAGGCCAGATACATTGTTTCCCGAGAGTATATTGATTCTCTTAATTATATATTTGCCCACCAGTAAGTATGTAAACCTTTGCACTATAAAGATTACATTGAAAATTAACCAAATGCTGTTGTACTTCACGCTGCCTATCATTTCTTTGGAATAGTTTTGGCATGCACTGCTTAGAGATAAATTACATTGCTTATATTGTAGAAGTCTTTGTAAATGATGAGCCGGGAATAGAATAACAGGTTTTTTTTCGTTGATTGCACATAATAGAGCATGAAATTTAATCTCTTCTGCCTGATTGCCAATCGCATAGGGAAGGGGTGATATTATCTGGCAATCGCTAAATAAATGGGATAAGATAAGATTATAAAATCTTGTGAGATTGAAGATAGTCGCGTCAATGACTACCCAGAAAGATTTTGAAAAAAATTTTAATTTAATTTTATAGCTTGCGGAAAAAAGATGATATGATCTTATTTTCAATGTCCAGCTCTTTTTGGAGTTTGTTGGTAATTATAGGGCTCTCCAGTAATTGTGTCCTCTAGAGGGGCGTATCACCCATAAACAATGAATGAAGTTTTGGTGTTCATATTATTCTCAGTACTGCCTTTCCATCTATATGGCTTATCATAATAACGTTCTATTCAGCTTAGATACTAACAAACTCATCTGCGAATGGTCTGGTGAACAAATTCACTCATGGATACTCGTACACTATACATTTACGTGACATTGGAATGTCTTTTAAGGTGTGCTGGTTTAGATAAAGACCAGCGATGATAATTTAAAAAAATGAGATTTCTGCTTGATACTTGACTAGTACCATTGCAATAATTTGAGGCTAACTCCAGCATTGAATTAGACTATGCTAAATTAAAACTATTATACTTTTCAATTAATGATTATTGAAAGTCCCGAGAAAATTCTTATATGTGGTTTTGGCAGCATGGGTAAGAAATATTATTCAGCAATTCAGTCTTTATGGAAAGATGTGGATATTGGTGTGCTGTGCAGCAGCAAAAGGAATCTCCAAAGTATTGCTGGTATTAAAATGATATATGACCAGATGGAGAATGCACTTAGTTGGAATCCAGATGCAGTAATTATTGCCACGCCTGCAAATTTGCATTTAAGCCAAGCCCTGGCATCGGCCAGTAGGGGTTTTCCCACTTTAATTGAGAAACCAATTGGAGTTGGAAATGAAAGCGAGCAAGAATGGTTGAAATTACTGGATCTGCAGGAACATACATTGGTTTATATCGGATACTTGCTCAGGCAAGACCCAGGTGCTTCTTTAGTTAAAGATTATATTAGGTCTAAGGAACTTGGCGAATTAATAATCTCTGATTTTTATTGTGGATCTTGGTTGCCTGACTGGAGGAAAGGAAAAGACTATAGACAATCTGTTTCGGCTAAAAGTTGCTTAGGCGGAGGAGTTTTACATGAGTTAAGTCATGAAATCGACATTTCCGAATGGCTATTAGGACCGATTAAAATTATTTCATCAATAACAAATAATTCAAACACTTTAGATATAAATGTAGAAGATCATGCAATAGTGTTAGCAAAGACACAACACTCCCTTGGAATGACAATCAGAATTGACTTTTGTACCTTTGAGGCTAAAAGAATTTACAATTTTCGCTTTACAAAAGGAGAGATTACTTGGGATCTGATTGAAGGCAAATTAGTAATTACAAGGCCTGAACAAGATCAAGAAGTACATTATTTATTTTCAGGCGCTCAGGAGAGATTGCTGCGTCAATTAGAGGATTTTTGGCTTGCCAAATGGAATCCAAGTACTAAAATGTGTACAGTCGCAGAGGCTTTGACTGTGCTAAGGCGAATTTCAGAGATTCAACAGATTGCTTGTTCCTAATGCCTGGGAAAGTTAATGCATTTATCTTTGCAAGGGGCGGCTCTAAAGGTCTCCCACGCAAAAATATTCTTCCTATCGCAGGTCATCCTCTTGTCGCTCATAGTATTAAAATTGCACAGCAAATAAGTTGCATCAAAGATATATTCGTTTCAACCGATTGCAGTGAGATTGGCACGATAGCCCAATCTTATGGCGCAAAAGTAATCTGGAGGCCTGAGGAGCTTGCAGATGATGATGCGCCAGAGTGGTTGGCATGGCAGCATGCCATTAAAAATGTCTATGAAAATTATGGTGAATTTGACATATTCGTTAGCCTGCCGCCTACATCTCCATGTAGAATAGTAGATGATGTTTTAGATTGTATTAAAGAGTTGGAAAATTGTAATGATATGGTTTTTGCAATTACAGAATCAAAGCGAAACCCCTGGTTTAATATGGTTAAATATGAAGGATCCAAAGTTAAACTAATCAATTCAAGTCAATCGATTACTCGCAGGCAAGATGCTCCTAAATGCTTTGATATTACTACTGTAGCCTATGCGGCAAAATGCTCCTATATAGTGCAATCAAATAGCATATGGGATGGTAGCGTAGGAGTAACACAAGTCCCTGAGGAGAGAGCCATTGATATAGATTCTGAATTTGACTTTAAGATCGCAAAGTTTCTAATAGAAAGCAGAAGCTTTGACAATTTGCTCACTTTATAGGCATCTACTTATGGAAATTGACCTTAGTTCTGAAACTATACTGGTAACAGGAGGTGTTGGAAGAATAGGCATGTCAGTTAGCACATTATTGCTGGAGGTGGGAGCAACTGTAGTGATCTCGGATATCAATGAAAAAAAGCTGGCCGATTTTGAACATCAAATGTCAGTTAACTTTAAGAATAAAATCTATGCCATTCCTGCAGATATTACTAATAAAACTAATATTGTAGAGCTTATTGGCAAGGCCTTTGATGTTGCTGGGCCAATTACTGGTGCTGTTCATTGTGCATATCCAACATCTCAAGGATGGGGTGAAGCATTTGATAGTCTTGAAGAAAAGTTTTTAAAGCAAGATCTAGGAGATCAATTGGGAGGAGTGATTTTATTTTCTCAACAAATTCTTGACCATTTTCTGCAGCATTCTGGGGGCAAACTGGTTCATATTTCGTCTATCCAAGGCGTGTCAGCACCAAAATTTCATCATTATGATGACACACAAATGAATTCACCCATTGAATACTCCGCGATCAAAACAGGAGTCATTGCAATTACACGCTGGTTAGCGAAAAAGTATTCCAATAAAAATATTCGAGTAAATTGTGTCAGTCCAGGCGGAGTTCTTGACAACCAACCAGAAGCCTTTATACAAGAATATAGGAGAAGTTGTAGCAACATAGGACTATTAGATTCTTCACAGATTAGTCCTTCTATAATCTTTTTATTGTCAAATTATGCTGAAGCAATAAACGGACAAAATATCATTGTAGATGATGGCTGGTCGCTATGAACAACTCAATGACTCGTGTATTAGTTACTGGAGCAGATGGATTTATAGGCTCCCATCTGGTTGAATGCTTATTAATAGAAGGTTATAAGGTCAGAGCTTTTTGTCTTTATAATTCACAGGGGAATTGGGGTTGGCTTGAACACCTACCCCAAGCTGTAAAATCGGAACTGGAAATTGTTTTAGGAGATATCAGAGATCCTCTCTGTGTAAAGAATGCGATGAAGGGTTGTCAGCAAACCTTTCATTTGGCTGCATTAATTGCTATTCCTTACAGTTATCAAGCACCGAGTAGCTATATAGATACAAATATCCATGGAACACTGAATGTGGTACAGGCGGCACGTGAATTAGAAATTGATCGAGTAGTTCATACTTCAACCTCAGAAACATATGGAACAGCTCAGTTTGTTCCAATTACGGAGGACCACCCTCTAGTTGCTCAATCTCCTTATGCTGCTAGTAAGATAGGTGCAGATCAGATTGCATTAAGCTATTGGAGAAGCTTTGAAACTCCTGTGACAATATTACGGCCTTTTAATACATATGGGCCTAGGCAAAGTACGAGAGCCGTTATTCCTACAATTATTAGTCAGATTGCTTCCGGACAAAAAAATATATCACTTGGAGCACTTAATCCTACAAGAGATTTTAATTTTGTAACTGATACATGCTCAGCTTTTATTGAGGTAGCAAAAAGCCCCGATGCTATCGGTTCAGTAATTAATGCAGCAAGTAATTTTGAAATTTCAATCGGAGAAACTGCACACCTTATTGCAGAAGTAATGAATGCTGAAATTACAATAAACCATGAACAAACTAGAATGCGTCCAAATGCTTCCGAAGTAAATAGATTGTTTGGAGATAACAGTCGACTGAAGAGTATTAGTAACTGGGTGCCTCAATATGGAGGTATTGATGGCTTTCGTAAAGGTATAAAAATAACCGCTGAATGGTTTCAGGAGCCATCAAACTTGGATCTTTATAAATCGAATTTATACACTATATGAACTTAGAATTACTTGATGCAATTGAGGAAGTTTGCTGTTACTCCTCAGCTTCTTGTCCAATTGCATTACATGAACCAGATTTTGGAGAAACGAATGCATTGGCCTATGTTAAAGATTGTATAGATCATGGATGGGTCAGTAGCGCTGGGCAATGGGTTACCAGATTCGAAGAGGAACTATGTAACCAAACAGGAGCATCGCATGCTATAGCGGTTTGTAATGGAACAGTAGCTCTCAGGCTAGCACTGCATCTTTTAGATGTTAAAGCTAACGATGAAGTCATAATGCCATCCTTAACCTTTGTGGCTACAGCAAATGCAGCCTCTCATCTTGGAGCAATTCCACATTTTGTTGATATAGACCAAGATACATTAGGATTGAGTCCTCTGGCTCTTGAAAGACAGCTACAAAACATTGCAATCAGAAAGGATAATCAGACGATAAATCGTATTACCGGTAGAAGAATTACATGTGTAGTCCCTGTGCATGTATTTGGCAATCCTGCTTTAATTGAAGATATTTGTGCAGTTGCAAATGAATGGAATCTGCCTGTTGTTGAAGACGCAGCAGAAGCACTCGGAAGTTGGTATAAGAATATTCACTGCGGTATGTACGGAAAAATGGGAGTGCTTAGTTTTAATGGTAATAAGTTAATCACAACAGGTGGAGGGGGTGCAGTAATAACAAATGACTCTGATATAGCACGTCAGGCTAAGCATATATCTACCACAGCAAAGGTACCCCATTCATGGGAATTTTTCCATGATCAAATAGGTTGGAATGACCGTATGCCTAATATTAATGCTGCTCTTGGAGTTGCACAATTGGAAAATCTTAAGGAACTAATAAAAGTGAAATATAACCTCGCTAATAAATACCGAAAATCCTTCAGTAATATTAAAAACATACAATTTATTGAATCAACTAGACATGGCAAAAGTAATAACTGGCTCATTTCTGTAAGATTTACTGATACAAATAGAGAAGAAGCCTGCCGACAAAAAGTTAACTTACTCGAAGTATCTCATCAGAAAGGAATTTTGCTTAGGCCAGCCTGGCAGCCTCTTCACAAGCTACCTATGTATAAGAATGTCCCAAAAGGTGAACTATTTGTCACAGAAGATCAATCAGATCGTCTTATATGTCTCCCCAGCAGCCCTCAGATTCTCAGAAAAGATAGTTATGAATAAATTACTGATTGCAGGATGTGGTGGTCATGCGAAGTCGGTCATAGATATTATTGAATCTCAAGATATATGGAAAATTCAAGGGCTTGTCGGAACAAAAGAGGAATTACACAAAACTTTGATGGGTTATTCAGTTGTTGGTTGTGATGATGATCTAGAAAATCTTAGCAAAATATGTCATTCAATTATAATAGGGATAGGGCAAATTAAGGACCCGACACCGCGCATTAAGGTTGCACAATTGATTAAAACCCTAAAATTTAATATCCCCATCATAGTATCTTCGAATTCATATGTTAGCAAACATTGCAAAATAGGTGAGGGCACCCTGGTGTCTCATGGCACTATCGTTAATGCAGATTCTCATGTAGGAAGGCACTGTATCCTTAATAGCAATTGTTTAATTGAGCATGATGTCTCCATTGGAGACTTTTGCCACATCAGTACAGGCGTTCTAATTAATGGCTCAGTCAAAATAGGAGATCGAAGTTTTGTAGGTAGTGGAGCAATTATACGAGAAGGCGTCGTAATACCACCTGGGTCTATTATAAGTGCTGGTAAACGAGTAATGTGATGTCCACTTACATAATTGCAGAGGCTGGAGTTAACCATAATGGAGATTTGCAATTGGCTAAAGAGTTGATTTATGAAGCATCCAAAGCAGGGGCAGATGCCGTTAAGTTTCAGTCATTTAGAGCAAACCATTTAGCAAGCCCTGATTCAATAAAAGCCAATTATCAGCAAAATAGTAATCTTGATGAAACCCAAAATAAAATGCTTAGTCGACTTGAGTTGACTACAAATCAACATTACGAATTAGCAAATCATTGCAATGATCATGGGATAAGCTTCCTTTCCACAGCATTTGGAATTCCTGAACTAAATATGCTAGTTACCCTCGGCGTTGGAATTATCAAGGTAGCCTCAGGTGAAATTACAAATCTTCCCTTATTAATAGCAATGGCCTCTTGTGCTAAAAAGCATAAAATGCCCATTTATATGAGTACCGGCATGACTAACTTAGGAGAAATAGAATCAGCATTTAACATTTTTTTAGAAGCAGGAATCAACCGAAACAGCATTACTTTGTTGCACTGTGTAAGTTCTTATCCAGCTCCTGAAATTGAGTTAAATTTGCATGCCATCCAGACTCTTAGGCATTCCTTCGGCTGTTCTATTGGATATTCAGATCACTCTCTTGGAATTATTGCACCAATAGCAGCTGTGGTTTTAGGAGCTACTGTTATTGAAAAGCACATAACATTAAATACACGGATGGAAGGGCCTGATCATGCATCCAGTCTGAACCCTAAGGAGTTTAGTGAAATGGTAACTAGTATACGCAAATGTGAAAAAATGCTAGGTGATGGATTTAAAGTTACTCAGCCATCTGAGCAAGATACAAAATATGTTGCACGGAGAAGCGTCAGGGCGGCAGAATTTATTAAAAAAAATAGTGTATTGACAGAAGATAATTTAATCTGTCAAAGACCTGCCGATGGACTCAGTCCAATGCTTATACAAAAAATCATTGGTACAAAAGCAATCCGGGATTTTAATGCAGGTGAATTAATTTCTTATTGAGCTCATGACTGTTAATCACAATCCAATAGTCGCTATATTTACTGCCACAAGAGCCGAGTATGGGTTGCTTCGACATCTTGCAATGAAATTAGACAGAGAGCCAAAAATTGATCTCAATTTAATTGTTAGTGGAACTCATCTTAGTGCTAGACATGGCTTTACTGTTCAGGAAATCATAAATGATAATATATCTGTTGACTTCAAAATTCCATTACTAATTGATTCATTACCATTGCCTAGTATGGCCCAGTTATGTGCAGAGACTCTTGTAGGAGCAAGTAAATGTCTTCTCACTAGTAAACCTGACATGATTATAATTTTAGGAGATCGCTATGAATCATATGCAGCTGCGACTGCAGCACATTTAGAATGCATACCAATAGCACACTTACACGGAGGAGAAACTACAGAAGGTGCTATAGATAACAAGCTAAGACATGCAATAACTCAACTAAGCACCTGGCACTTTACTTCTCATGAACATTATCGTGATAAAGTCATTAAAATGGGCCAACCAGAAACTCATGTCTTCAATATTGGCCCCATGGCATTAGACAATATAATGGGATGCCGTATAATTTCAAAAGATGAGTTTGAGAATCTTACAAAATATCGCTTTACAAATAGAAATCTTCTTGTAACCTACCATTCCGAAACTCTATCACCTGATAAAGGTATCATTGGATTTAAAAATTTATTAGAAGCAATTAAGCAGATCGATTGCAATGTTTTGTTCACTCATCCCAATATAGATAAAGGCGGTGAAGAAATTCTCAAGTTGATGACTTCTTTTGTGAATGATAACTGCCACCGTTCTTGGTGTATTCCTTCTCTTGGGCATGAACTATACATTAACTCACTGAGGTTATTTGATGTTATGGCAGGTAACTCATCAAGCGGTTTAATTGAAGCAGCATATTTTCAAGTTAAAGTCTTAAATATTGGTAATAGGCAGTCTGGCCGAATTCCTTTCGGCGATGTAACAAATACCAGTACAGACAAAGAAGAGATACTTGAGAAACTCAATAAAGTCTGCTTGCAAAACTTACATAGCACAAATCAGAGCACTCAAAACACTATGCTTGCCAGTCCATCCGATTTTATTGTAAAGTGGCTTAAATCTGAATTCCAAAATTAATTCAATTTCCACACCAGCACCTAACTCGTTTGCCAAGAAGACATGGTGATCTATCCATACCCTAGGCCTATTGACAAGTCTAGGTTTTCTGAAGGTAATTCTTCAGAAGCCTTATACGGCCTGCCTAGTGAAGTTAAGTTTTGCAAATCATGTGTAATAAGTAATCAACGCCCTTCCAGTACGCCTGAATTTAAGAATGACGGTAAGTCACCAAAGCAAACAATTAATTTTGACGAAAATCAAATATGTGATGCATGTAATGTCGCACATAAAAAAAATGATATAGATTGGGAAGAAAGAGAGAAAGAACTCCAAGAACTTTGTAATAGATATCGAAGAGAAGATGGTCGTTACGATTGTCTAGTCCCTGGGAGTGGCGGGAAAGACAGTTTTATGCAAGCACACTTGCTAAAAACAAAATATCGAATGAATCCTCTAACTTGTACATGGGCCCCCCATATTTATACCGACTGGGGCTGGAAGAATCATCAAGCATGGATTCATGCAGGTTTCGACAATATTCTGTTTACTCCAAATGGTAGAGTTCACAGATTAATAACACGATTAGCAGTAGAGAACTTGCTCCATCCTTTTCAACCATTTATACTTGGCCAGAAAAACTTAGGACCAAAATTAGCAGTACTATATGATATACCGCTTATATTCTATGGTGAAAATGAAGCTGAGTATGGTAATCCACAGGCAGACATGAGTAAAGCTCAACGTAGCTGGGATTACTTTTCGGCTGCTAGCGAAGATCAAATTTATTTAGGAGGTGCATCACTATCTGAACTCAGAAATTTGGGGCTTAAACCAGTTGACTGGGATCCATATGTTCCCATTAATCCATCTTTAATCAAGGAAAAGAAGATAGAAGTTCACTATCTTGGATATTATGAAAAATGGCACCCACAAAATGCTTATTATTATTCAATTGCCCATGGTGGGTTCCAAAGTGCACCTGAGAGAACTGCTGGTACATACAGTACATACAATTCGATTGATGATCGAATTGATGACTTTCATTATCATACAACATGGATTAAATTTGGAATAGGAAGGGCAACATATGATGCTGCACAAGAAGTTCGTTCTGGAGATATACTCAGAGAGGAAGGTATAGCTTTAATCCGTAAGTATGATGGTGAGTTTCCCCAAAGATGGTCAGAGGAAATTTTCAATTACTTAAGCCTACCTGAGAGTGATTTTCCAGTCGCTTCTAGAGCATTTGAAAATCCAATATTTGATAAAACTTATTACACTAACTTATGCGAAAGTTTTAGATCTCCTCACTTGTGGAAATATGATTCGATATCAGGTTGGAAGTTAAGGCATAGTATCTTTGACGGAAGTAGCGACAGTCAAGAATTTGTTGCTGATGAGTGGGCTGGTAATATATAAATATTATCTACTTATAATGACTTTACAAAAACGAATTCTAGCTAGACTCGATATCAAAGGAAGTCGACTTATCAAGGGGGTTAGATTTGAAGGATTACGTGTAATAGGAGATCCACATTTGGCGGCAATTAATTATACAAACTTTGGTGTGGATGAAATTTTATATATTGATGCCGTAGCAAGTTTATATGGTAGAAATAGTCTATATGAACTCCTCAGGCAAACAAGTCATGATGTTTTTATCCCCATCACAGCTGGGGGGGGAATCCGATCAGTTCATGATGCTGCTTCATTATTAGCAGTTGGTGCAGATAAAGTTGCTATTAACACGGCTGCACATCAGAATCCTGGCCTTATCAGTCAAATATCAAAAACCTTTGGTAGTCAATCTGTAGTTGCTTCTGTTCAAGCAAGGAAGATTGGCAATGAACACTGGGAAGCTATGGCAGAAGCCGGTAGAGAGAGAACCGGAAAATCTGTAATCGAATGGATAGAATTTGTACAGGATAATGGAGCTGGTGAAATTCTATTGACTTCAGTTGACCAGGATGGTACATGTCTTGGCCCAGACAATGATCTCATTATTTCTGCCGGTTCGGTAGCAAAGATACCGCTAATTTATGGTGGAGGTTTGAGCAAGGATCAGGAAATCATTGATTGTTTAAAGCAACCTAATATCATGGCTGTTAGCATAGCTACAGCACTTCATAAACAAATTATCAATGTTCAGGGATTAAAAGATAATATTAAGTCTTCTTCCCCAGAGTTACCTATTAGGAATCCAGTTCTAACTCATCCGAGACTGACTAAACCTCAGTTAAAGCCTAAACTGATAGGCATTATTGACTATAATATGGGCAATCAACAGAGCTTAATCAATGCATTCCAGAAACTTGGCTATCAGACACTTCTTTCTAATACAATAAATAAACTTGAAGATTGTGACTTATTAGCCTTGCCTGGAGTCGGATCTTTCCCAAAAGCAATGTCAAACCTAACAGACTTAAAACTCGATAAATTTTTAGCTAATTGGATAAATCATGATAGACCTTTGATCGGTATTTGCCTGGGCATGCAACTTCTATTTCAACAAGGTGATGAATTTGAATTTACCAAGGGCCTGGGATTTATAGATGGCGATGTTAGATTGCTATCATCTCTGCACCTTAATATTGATACATTAAAATTACCTCATATAGGCTGGAATAATTTAATTTCAACTAGAATGTCTGCTAACCTTTCATCTTTCGAAGGAATAAGTCAATATTTTGTACATAGCTATGTCGCCTCTAATGTTAAAGAATCCGAAATCATATTTAATTGCGAGTATGACGATGTAACTTTTGTAGCAGGTGTAAGAAAGAAATCAATAGCTGGATTTCAGTTTCATCCTGAACGAAGCGGTCTTAAAGGCTTAGAGCTTCTTCAATCAATGTGCTATCAGCTTTTGGAGAGGGTTTAATGTACACCAGAATAAATGATTGGCATAAAATTACAGTATCTGAGTCTGACTCATTTAATTCATCCCTTCAAGTAATCAATAAGGGAGGTTACCAACTGGCATTGGTTCGAGGGGATGACGGGAAACTAGCTGGTATGGTAACTGACAGTGATATCAGAAAAGCTCTATTGAATGGGGTTAATTTAGACAGTCCAATAAGGAAAGTCATGAATACTTCTCCTCTTATTGTTTCCCCTAATTTAGACGATAATGAAGCAATTAATCTAATGCAACTAAATCATTTTTTTCACCTTCCAATAGTTGACGCTCTTGGGATGTTGGTTGGTGTACATGTATCTCCAACCCTTTGCACTTCTGAACAACGTTCTGAGACTTTTGTAATTATGGCTGGAGGACGTGGCAAGAGACTAATGCCACTTACTGCTAATGTACCGAAACCTATGCTGCCCTTGCAAGGCAGACCTATTTTAGAACATATTATTAATCGAGCTAAATATGATGGCTTTTCCAATATTGTCATTTCCGTTAATTACCTTTCAGATGTTATTACAAACTATTTTGGGAACGGTTCGAACCTAGACGTTAAAATTGATTATATTCATGAGGGTAAACCCCTGGGTACGGCTGGCTCCCTTGCATCCCTGCCAGACCATACTAGAAGCAATCACGTTGTAGTTACCAATGCGGATGTGATCACCAATGTTTCATTTGGTGATCTGGTGCTACAAGCGAAACGAGATGATTCTGATGGAGTTATTGCTGTTAGATCACACGAGATACAAAACCCATTTGGAGTTGTAAGAAGCAAAGGTAATATTTTAACAGGATTAGAAGAAAAACCTATTTATCGAAATCAAGTCAATGCGGGAATGTATGTGATCGGACCCAAATTACTAGAGTTGTTGAACACTAATAGTTACTGTGATATGCCCGATTTATTTGGTTTCGGGTTAGAAAAAGGGTTAAATTTGCAGGTTTTTCCACTTCATGAAAACTGGATAGATATTGGAAGACCATCGGATTACGAAATTGCTTGTGAAATGCACAATTAATCAAATTCCTATTTCTTTTATTCCTTACTGGCTATTATCGTATATTCTATATATTTATCTTCTAGCTCAGGTCATTTCTGACTAATCTGTTTCATAAAATAATAATTATTTATTGGTAAGACTTCTTGTTTTTTCAATTTACCTATCATTGTAATATATATCTAAGCTGTAATATTTAAGATCGCCATACAGTCAAACCTTATTCCTTTTTAGTTTGTATATCTGCTTCAGACTTCCCTCGAGTTAATATTCTATAAACTACAAAAACTCTTATAATTTGGCAATAAATATTCTTAAAAGGTTCACTTATACATGCTAGCATTAACCTTTGCCATTTTACTTATGTTATGCTTCTGAATATCTTTGACCCCAGCTTAATGTATAAAACTTCCTAATTAGTCTATATCTTTTCCTTAAACCTATACCCTACAATTTAGAACCCACAGGCATTTTTCTCAATTCAGGTATAGCCCTGCTAGTTATCATACAAACAGTGTGCCCTTTTGTGTAATATCCTACCTTGTTATATTATCGCCTATTCCTTTGATTCAATTTATTGAAGCTCTTTTACTGCTGATACCCTCAACTATATTACCAAGAGTCATCTACCTAATAACTTGCCAATTGATTATTTATTATACTCCGCATATTTACTCATTAGTGATTAATCACTTGCCTTTTAATTCTCTTGAAATAAATTTTAAACACCCTTTCTTTTCTCGTTAACTATTGCATTAACATTTATAAGTAATTAGAATCGTAAAACACATTCCATAGTAGTTTCTGGACTTAAGTCTTGGAATTTTTTATAAAAAACATCAATCTATAGAAAGTTAACATGCAATGGTCTTTGCTCTTCTATGCTTGATGGCTTAATTAACTCAATACCATTGATGTGATTATCAATTGACTTGTTCAAATAATGTTGTATAGGCAAACTCCCCATCATCGTTTTCGCATTGAATCTAGATGAAGTCAGATAATTCATTACTCGGTCGTATTGCTTAGAGCTATATATATCTTTGAACCGCTCTTCTGTAAAATTACCTATGTGCAACTTAGAATATTTCGCATTAAAAAACATTCCTGATGGAGCCACCAGGCCGGAACCACTAATTTGTAACAAAAACTGTGGTCCATACATCGCTGTGTATGTACAATCAGAGCCTTCTTCAATCTTTGACCATTTAACAATTACTTTCGTCTTTTTATTAGATAATGCCTCTGCCTCCAGAAGTTTATCTGTGAGCTCTGCGTACTTTGTATAGTCAACTCCCAGTGAACCTTCTGTATCATCTGAACAATGTTTTATCACAGCATAATCTACACCCAAATCCACACCAAGCTTTGCAAAAGGAATAATTTCATCCTTGAACTCAGGCATAAGCACCATTTGAATACCTAAGGTGACATTTAAATTAAGTCGTTTTTTCAATTCTACTGCGTATTTAATATTTTTCATTGCATTGTCAAAGACTTGCGTGTCGTCTTTGCTTTTATACATTATTTCTGCATATCTTGATGGTGTACCAGCTGCCACTGTAAACCTAACCCATGTTAAATTAGGAAGAACTTTCTCTATTTTTTCTTCATCCCAATCCCAGGCATTTGTTGCATTACCAACATCAATTCCCACATTTCCTGCATGTTGTATGAAAGGTACGTATGCAGGAGATAAAGTACTCTCCCCATCAGATATTAATGAAACACCTTTAACACCAATTTCCGCAAAATCATCTAGTAAATTAAGTGCATCCTTAACTTTAATAGCTTTTCTCTCTTGAGGTTCTTGAACCATTGCATAGCAGAACTTACACATTGCACCGCATGAACGAGTCAATGCCATGTCGACTGATATAGGTGCTGTTTTGTTTCCTTGAAGCCAAGATTCAAATCGAGGGTAATGGTATGCAAGCTTGTGATTGTCAAGAACTAGTTTGCCCTCACTTGTTTGTACGCCCTCTACCTTTGTTTTCTCTAATGTCATAGCTCGACTCCTCTGAGATTTCTTAAACTATTCTTATCGCCTAATGGGGAATGCCATATTCTAACTCTTGGATCTTTTTTGATTAAATCATCTTCAAGATCTAAAAGCACTTCACCGCGCTCCCTAGGTTTCATAGCAGTTGTTAAATTCACTTCAATATTACGGATACCATCGATATCAACATGATCATCAATAATGTTCATCAATTTTGAGTACCTCTCAGGCAGTTCCATGGTTAGAACAAAATTTCAACAATTATATCAGAATGGCCCTAAAAATTCCGAATTAGGCACGTCACTAGGCCTTTGACTTTCTTTAGCCTGAACCAACTCTTCTATTTCTTTTGCCTTTCCAGACTCTATATTAAGTGTACTGATGATAGCCTTTGCTATATCAATAATCGTCAAATAGTACTCTTTTGCTTGTTCGCGTGAAGAAGGCGAATAACCATCTCTATTCGCTAGTTTTATAGGCTTACTTTTAAGCCTAATGTCAGATACTTGGAATAGATCTGAGAATATCTGATCACTTATACTAAAATTTCGTTTGTCTAGATCAATTGCAATGACCCTTCCTGTTTTTTTGACAGACTCTTTAATCATGGTTGAATCATAACCTGATACCTTGAATAAGTTAACTATTTCTATATTAATGCTAAAGCCCAACAATATTTCGGATACTTTATACGCTAAGAGGACATTATATGAATATGCAATAATTGTCACATCTTTTCCTTCTTTTACAATGTAAGAGTTTCCATCGCAAAGTTGATTCCTGCCAATATCGTATGAATAATGTATCCATCTGTGTTCTAGTGATATGGTTGGATTGATAAACATATTAAAGTTTTCTAATATATATTTTGAGTCAGAGGGGAATGCAGGCATAAACACATTTAACTGTGGTATCTGAGCAAACATAGTTTCAAAGCTTTGTGAATGACTAGGTCCTTGCCCCCACCCCCTTCCTATGACTAATCTAAAAAGGCATGGATTTGCCCTTTTCCCATTAGATAAAAAATTTATTTTACATGAATTATTTGCGAACTGCTCAATTGCCAGAAGTGCAAATTCAACCCTTTGAAAACAAAGGATTGTCGTAACTTCGTAACTAGATGCACTCAGTGCCATCCCTACCATTGAATTTTCTGAACATGGTAATTCGTAGCACTGTCGTGGATATTTTTTAGACAGGCCAGTGATAGTCTCGTAAAAGCCATCATCGATGCCTTCACAAAAAAGGATGTTGTTTCGCGATTCAGCTAAAAACCTATCAGTACCATTTAGGAGCTCTTGTAAATGATTTACTTGATTGTTCATTTAATTATATTACTCCTTCCATCTCATTGCATATTCGATGCACATCTTCTATCCTATCAGTGTATGCATTCTTCACCTCTTTGAATTGCCTAATCATTTCAGAGACTAAGTCATATTTTTCGTATTCTTTGTATTCACTTATTGTTCTATCTCCATTACTCTCGTCCTTTTTGTTTCCGCAATGCTCATATAATCGGTATGAATTTATCTCGAGAAATATAGGCTTTTCTCTTGCCTCTGAAAAACATTCTTTTAGAATACCATTCATCTTTGAGTATGTGTTGTCTGCCCTTATTTCGTAACTTTTTATCAGTGCTGCTTTAGCAAATCTTTTCATATCTTTTGTAGGCTGCCTCCTCTCTATACGAGTATTGCAAGAATACATATTATTTTCACACAGAAAAAGTATTGGCAACTTTTGGACACTGCAAAAATTTAGGCATTCATGCAGAGTACCCTCTTCGCATGCCCCATCTCCAAAGTATGCTACAGAGAGTATATTTTTTTTTGAATGTTTTGCTGATAAAGCACTTCCAACAGCAAGTGGTATAGAACTACCTACGATTGGGACAGAAGCCTCTAAACCAACTTCCAAATCTTTCAAATGCATACTCCCACCTTTTCCACCTGTACAGCCTTCTTCTAATCCGTATAATTCAGCAATCATTGCTCTTACGCTTCCTCTTAAAGCCATATACATACTATGCGATCTATGTGAAGAAAAAAATCTATCTCCTTTTTGAGAGTATTTCCCTACTAGTGGAAGCCAGTATTCTTGCCCTATAGATAAGTGCATAGGACACCTCATCAATTGCAGATTATATCTTTCTGATATTGCCTCCTGTAGACCTCTCATTTTTCCACATAAAATATACTCATTCAAAAAATCTTTCGAAAGTCTGGTTTTGCGATTAACCATCTTATACGAAATTAATATGATCTATCTTTTCATTTACTACATTGTCTAAGTACCTATTCACTTGATCCATTCTACAATTTACTCTACACTCATTTATGTCAAGTTCATTCATAACATAATGTGCATGTTTCATTCTTCTCTCTGAACTCCATATATCATGAAATGTTGCTTCATTTATATTGCCAAGCTTGAATCGATCATCTAGCAGATATGCGCTGCAACTATAAACTTCGCCATCAGCCATTATATATGACCACACTGATGGAGTTGCCATGCAATGACAATACCTTTCGTTATTTTGTGAAATCCAATTGTTTATTGTATTTATCCTAAAAACTACATTAAAATTCTTGGAATTGTACTGCTTTAACTCTTCTTCCAGGCCTAGATACTGTGTATAGTCTATGTTTTTATATTTGGTCGTATTCGAAAATTTATGTTGTGAATATGGTTTGATAACAACATAATCCAGGCCAATATCAATTGCAAGATTGCAAAGATCATGCAGGGTTTCTTGATTCTCTGGCAGTAAGAGCATTTGCATACCCAACGCCACCTTCAACCCGTGTTTGTTTTTATATTCAACTGCATATCTCAGATTATTACATACAACATCAAAGTCTTTCTCCTTTGTCCTATGAATTTCGCTATAGGCTTTACTAGTTCCTGCATTAAAAGAAACCTTGACCCAGGCAATATTTGACAATGACTTTTCTACAAAGTTTTCACTAAGCTTGAAGGCATTTGTTGTAAAGGATGTATCTATTCCACCTTCAATCTTTGTATAGTTAACAAATTCACTTATTTCAGGATGCAGCAACGGTTCACCTTCACCAGCAAACATTATACTTTTACAACCTTTCGTCTTCATTGAATCAATTGTTTTCTTGTAGACTTCTAAATCCATGAATACTGAATTGTATCCAATATAGTCAACAGCACAGAATGTACACCTGTGATTGCAAGCTCCAACTGGAGACAATTCCATATATAGCGGATGCTGATTTTTAAATGCTTCTATGTATTGTTTGTCATCTTTATTGCGTATATAATTAATTACATTAGCACTATGATCCGGATGATAAGCATATTTGTGGCTGTCAATTTTGAACTTATCCATTTTCATGGTCAAATCATACTAAACCATCTTAGCACTAACCCAAGTGATTAAACCAAGCACGTGTCGCTTTTTCTATTGAATCAGGTGTCCAGACAGGAGCATCTCTCCAATAACTTATATCGGCCAATACTTTTTTAACTCCATCCTCAAATGACACCTTTGGACTATATCCAAGCATTTGCTCCGCCTTTGAGATATCTGCATGTGTAACATCTGGCTCTCCAGGCCTTTTTGGAATATAAACCTTTTCACCCCCTAACAGTTTCGCTAAGTAATTAATCGACTTGGGATCGCCAGAGCCTAGATTAAATATCTCTCCAGTCACTTTTGATTCGTACGCTTTGATCAAACCTTCTGCAATATCAGTTACATATGTAAAGTCTCTTGTCTGTTCTCCATCGCCAACAATTGTAAATGGCTTACCAGCCAACTTTTGGGCCAAAAATATTCCGAATACTGCGCCATATGTTCCTGATGTTCTTGATCTTGTTCCATATACATTAAAAAATCTTGTAGATATAGCCCTGAAATTGTACACTTTCGCCCAATGTAATATTATTTCCTCTCCGAGTCTCTTTGTCATTGCATATGGATATTCTGCTTTTATTTCATCTTTCTCAGTTGTAGGAATATTTTTAGGCAACCCGTAGCATGATGATGATGCTGCGTATATTATTACAGTTTTATTATCCTTTGCAGCTTCAGCAATGTTAAGCGTTGATGTTACATTTGAATTATAATAGGCTTTAGGATCTTCTATACTTGGCACTATATCAGCCAAACTTGCCATATGGTAAACAACGTCTGCACTTTTAATTAGATTCATCCACGTTCCTTCTTTGGATAAATCAGCAATTTCCACCCTAATGTCTTTTTCGAATTCTGATAAATTTTGAAGTCTGCCTGTAGAAAGATTGTCAATAACACTAACTTCATAACCTCCCTCTAGTAATCTAGATACCAGATGGCTTCCTATAAATCCTGCCCCACCAGTTACAACTGCTCTCATGCCTCTTTTTTGATTAACTTTATTCTAGCAGAAGATTATTGATGTGTTCACTTATATTTCATCTAGCTTGACAAGTATATTGATTGCCCTATTAACTCAAAACACTATATTCGTTACGTTTTCTAATCTTATTTCTTGTTAAAGATCTCTTTAAGACGTTTTTTTAATTTGTCTATGCCCACAGGTTCATTCCCCATCGTTTCAACTGCAATCGATGCAGCACAACAAGCTAGTGCGGCAGCTTTTGCTAATGAGAGGCCACTGCTCAGACCAGTAGCAATAACTGCCAGAACTGAGTCACCTGCGCCTGAGACATCTACTGGATTCCCAGATAATGCTGGGAAATGTTGACTGATCAATTCAGTACCTTCACCTTTATCATAAGTAATCAAACCAGCAGACCCTAATTTCATTACTAATTTCTTGCACCGGGTTTTTTCCATGATTTCATAGCTTATACTTTCTAAACCATCCTCTTTATTTCTTAGAGCCAACCTAGCTTCTCTTTCATTTGGACATAAAAGCGTAAAATCGTTAAATCTTAAAATGGAACCAATTTGACTACTGCATTGAACATCACCAAATAACATTAGTTTGTGTTTATTCGCCACTATCTTGATCATGCTTAAAACTCGTGGCGTTATTACTCCATAGACAAAATCTGATATGACTAACCCGTCAACCGATTTTGCACAATTTTCTATATGAGCAATTATTTTGTCTTCTGTATTTGTATCTATAGAATGTTCTACAAGCCTACTTACACGAAATAATTTCTGACTTTCCACGACATACCTTTTTTTAAATGACGTAGGTCTGCTTTGATCTGTAACCAATAAGTTATTGATTTTTAATTTTTCCAGATACGAATTTACAAATTCTCCAGCAGAGTCCTCTCCCACCACAGATATCAGCTTGCAATCAGCACCGATTGATTTTACATGTGCAGCAATTACAGCAGCAGCACCAATAAAATTCTTCGTTTCCAGTTCTTTTACCACAATTACAGGAGCTTCAGCACTCATACCAAGTGCTTCACAGGCAGCAAATTGATCTACAATCGTATCTCCGATAACAGCCAATCTTGCTCTTCTCATATTTTCAATAGCATCAATAAGATCTGAATATTGTATTTCTTGTCTTGCGCATGACTTGGCAAATTCTTCATACCTTTTTTTATCCAAATCCCTTACATTGTTTGTTAACAGTTCGACAGAAGCACTAATATTGTCTCCAGCATGAAGGATAAGCTTGCCCCCGTTTAAATTTACAACCTTTTCAAGACTGTTGAGGTTTCTATGTTGATCACCTATGACTAGTAACTCGGGTTTAATTAGCTTAATAGCCTCTTCAATTTCGTCAGCCTCTAGTAGTATTATTTTTTCTGCTATACCTAGTAGTTGCAATGACTCTGCCCTTTCTTTCTGTGTAAAGTGGTAAGAGCTTGGGAGATCTTGACTTAGATCTCCTTGGACAGCAATATACAGATTTCTTCTTAATGTTTTAGCATGCTTAAGATAACGTATATGTCCTGGATGTATAGTCGTAAAATGTCCAAATGTTAATGTACAATTCTCAGCCTTTTTAGCGTCCCTTAATTTGATTATCGTTGTTTTCAAATCATCACCCATTTTTACAGGATTCCTCTTCGAGTCTTTTAATTCTCATTTTTTCTCCCAACCATTGCATACAGATATGACCAACAATAACTTGAATATCCTCAGCAATTTGCATATCGTTGATTTCAAAATGTACTGATATGTCAGCCAACTTTTTGCTCAACCCCCCATCAAAACCAGTAATAGCTATTGTTTTTATCTCTAATTTCTTAGCTATTCTTATTGCTTTTACGATGTTAGGGGAGTTTCCGCTTCCTGATAATACTATTAATAGGTCACCTTTCTCACCCTTTACTTGTAATTGTTGTGAGTATATGTTCTCATAACCTAAATCATTGGCCAGACATGTTATTACCCCAATATTTGTTGGCAGAGCTTCTATACGAAGTCCAGGATATGATGTGTTTTGATCACAACTCCCTATCCCAAAATGCATGTCATTAGCTATATGCATTGCATTAGCAGCACTACCTCCATTCCCACAGATAAACACAGTCTTTTTGGTTAACCATGTCTGCTCTAGTGAGTCTGCCAGCATCTTTATTGAGCCAAAATAGTCATCGTTAAACATACTCGTCAATTTTTCGATGTATGCTTTACAGAAAATTTCAAAATTTAATTTATTGCCCATATCAACCTTCAAGTTTTGAAAAATACCTGTCTGCTTTTTGCAGTCTTTCTTTATTACCAATATCATCAAAATACATATCAGTATGATAGGTGTATATCCTTCCAATCAATTTTGGAATAATGTTAATACTTATATCTCTTTGGTTTTGGTCCATCCCTTTGATTTCATCAAAAAACTCATTCTCTACTATATAAATAGCTCCATTTGCACATGTACCATAATCTTCTTTCTTTTTTTCGTGAAACCCTATGACTACATCTTTCATATCTTTAACCACTATTCCACAGGACTCAGGCACATTTGTTGTGTATGTAAGCATAGTCATTATGCAATGACTTGGACGCTGTTCGTGAGCATTTACCAATCCTCTTAGACTTTCTTCCATAATGTTATCCGCGTGTACTATGATCCCTCTTGAATTTTTGAAAAATCTATAATTTTCTTTTATCGTACCTGCGGTTCCAAGGAGCACGTCTTCTTTAAACATGCGAAGCTTCTCTTTACCAGCTTTTTCTAATAGGTGCTTCTCTATAATTCCTCCAAGGTAATGTAAATTGATTCCTATTTCTTTACAGTTTATTTCTTGTAATTTATTGATCCATCTATCAAGTAATGTCTTTTCACCTACCGGTACCAGGCACTTCGGCGTTACATAAGTTATGGGCCTTAGCCTTGTACCATAGCCTGCAGCTAACAAAATTGCTTTCAAGGGTTTTATGACCCCTTTTGTTTCAATCATGATCAGGGTCTTTTCCCTCTTTCAACTTTCCCCCTTTTATTCTAGCCTCTGGCAGTCAGGAATCACAATCCCTCTCGCGATCCAGGCTTCTTAATAAATTCTTTTGTATTCGGGCGTACTCTTGGTTGATAATTATATTACATTTAATCCGCTAATTTTCTTTGTAACTGCAGATCAAAAACTGCATAACAGATAGATTTAATCTATAAATACTAGTCCTACTTTAAATCAGTTGTACCACCACTTATACTTACTACACTCCATGCCGGCCCCGTTACATAAATTGGAAATTTACGTTGTCTAAACCTATTGCCTTGTTACTAATCTGAAAGAAAATATACTCAGTATAATTAATACCACTACTTCCTTGGCCACCTTGCTATTTCCAAGCCCAGGCTGATATTATTTATTCTATATATTCTTTTAATTCTTTTTTCCATGAATTACTGAATCTCAACCCTTGTTTTGATGCCTCTATCAGCGCATTTATAATCAATGTTATTGATTCAAGCATTGCCATGCACGATTGCTTATATAGAAGAAATTGATATCTGTATTCCTTTGAGTCTGTAGAGCAGTCATATAACAACGATGATGAAAGGAACAATACTTGTCTCAAAAGTCTTCTTGCCGCTAGTTGGTAGTTTGTTTCCGAGTCCTTCTGTGACCCATCTAGCATTTGACATAATTCACGAATCGTATGGATCGTTAAATAATTTTTATCTACTATATTTAGAGTGTTATTTATATGATTTTTTAGTGACTCCCTGAATTCCTCAAGCTCCAAACGAATTCGATCGGTGCCTGCGTCTAACAGGTCTGAATCTAGTTTTCTAATTTTGTCAAATTCTTTATAACTGTTTTCTTGAAGAGTTCTCAGCTCATCAGAATCGACTTCGAGTTCAATTGTACCTTTAATTTTTGCCCCCTCGCCTATTCTGTAAATCTTTAAATCTACACATAATTCTGAAAACCATTCAATAGTATCACGCACCAATATTAAACTTGGCTGTGAAAAGATCGTCCTTTTTTTATTTCCAGAGATCGGTAAATCAAGTATTCTTGGCGAATCTCCTAGCGCATTTATTGATCTAGGATATTTTCGATTCCTTGCGCCACAGTCCGCACCCACTAATAGTAAGCTTCTGAATCCAATGTAGTATGCAACTTCTATCGCACAATTAACAGACTCTGGCCCTGCAGTTGGAAGATAGTAATTGTCCATATCTTTTTCTAGTGCTGCCGCTGTTGAGCGTGGCCTTAGAAATAAATATTTTATATCAAACATTCTTAATATTCTCGGATCTACTGTA
Organism: Prochlorococcus sp. MIT 1306; assembly: GCF_047304515.1. Taxonomy (NCBI): domain Bacteria; kingdom Bacillati; phylum Cyanobacteriota; class Cyanophyceae; order Synechococcales; family Prochlorococcaceae; genus Prochlorococcus; species Prochlorococcus sp. MIT 1306. The sequence continues at coordinate 2,404,094 of NZ_CP138959.1, forward strand.
AGTGCCGCAATTAAGACCACATTCTTAAGTCTGGGATACTCTTCCATCAATGTTTTTAATAAGTCAGCAACTGTAGAATTCCTTTCTACAACAACCAGATAATCTGGTAATATATTTTTTTTCAGCAAGGTTCCTATCGAACTATGAGTTGCAATAATTGTAGTTTTTTGATCATTTATATAATCTATTGTTTCGTCAATGCTTGGGCCACTTGCCGCAATAGTACATATTTGCTTTTCCTCCCTGGGTTTATTTAGTCTCAACATCATCCTTTCTTTCAAATTTATATAGTTCAATGAGTATTGTATGATTTGATTTGTTTCGTCTGATGTAAATCCAAATCCAGCCAAAAGCCTGGATGAAAATCCTGTTTGACTGAATAACCACGAATCCAAATCAGCAACTCTTTCATCTTGTATTGGCTCTCTTAGTACACACAAACCGTATATGGCAGTAGGCAATACTTCTGAATAATAAGTGTATGTTTTTTCTAACAGCTCAGATGCATCCTCTTCAATTATAAAGTGTAATCCGATATTCTTTTGTTTGCATAGCTTTATAAAATTCTTTTGGTCGTATAGATTTAGCGAAGCGGTAAGTCGCTTGTAGCTACTTTCAATTACCGTGATTGACAGTATTTCTTCTGAATTTATTACATTTTCATTGAGGCATCTTATAAATGCTGGTATTAATAGACTCCCAAGCAAGATATAATCCCTTACGCTATTCTTTATTCTTTCAGTATTTGACTTATGGTTACATGCCATATTTGAAAATATCTCTAGCTCTCTTGTGTCTATTATTTCTTTGGCTGTCTCTTTATTGCTACGTGGTGGATTTTCATGAAAAAATCTTGCAAGACGAACATATTGTGGGTCTATAATCTGCTTTACAATTGCTGTGAACACCTCATTATTTATGTCTTTATAGAGAAGTTTGTTGTCTATATAAAGATCCTCATCATTCTTTATATTTATATTTTGACTGGCCTTATTTACCTTGTTGCCTAACTCCTTTAAACCTTCTTTGATGAGCCAAGATGTGTTTGATTCGAAATAGTTCACGATCACTCGAATAATGTGTTTTCTATATAGTCCAGAAGAAGATAGATCTCTTCTTCAAGGGTTCTTGTCAGGCTGCATAATCGCTCTCTTGCTTTACCGCCAAACCATGCAACGTATTTGCTTTTATTTCCTCTTAGAATTTGCAGTTGTTGGCTTACGGCAAGAACTGATTTAAGTATTGTCCCACGCATCATTCTCCTAGGGAACTGTACTTCGAGACTTCCTTCTATATCCATTAAACGCTCTGTTTCCTTTAAAACATCTGGATAAAACGAAGTTTCTCCCTGGTACAAATTTTCCAGTTCTCTACAGAGTTTAAACGTTTGGCCTCTCGCATTTCTATACTTCCATTGTGACCTAATTTTATAATGACTATAGGTCTGTAGTGATTCCCACCATTCATCAATTTCTAAGCATCCCTTTGTATTGTTGTCGATCGTCGATGCTTCATATTTTTCGGGATCTACCTGCTCGAATCCAGCTATTTTAAGTCCGTCACTGCAGTTAATAAACCTTGTCTTGAATGTATCTTTCAATCCCTCATCTTCTTTCTTTTTGCCTTTTACCAGAGCCTCCAGGACTTGCTGTACATTTATCATGCTGCTACAGGTCATAACTTTATCGCAAAGGTTGCCTTCGCCTTCTTGGTCAAATATACGATTGCTGGTCCCTAAAACAATCTTACTCCGTGTTTCATCCTGATATTTTGAACCTAGATCAACACCAAACAGAACAATTTTGGCTGCCCCTAATGTTGCGCAAAACGAAACAGCAGCATTAACTGCTTCAGGACCTTCAAAACCTAGAACCTCTCCAGGATTAGTAGAGTATATTGATAATGGAGTTAACGCGCTTCGGAAAAATACACATGACTCATTAAATGTATCCAGCATTTCATGCCAACAAACATCAGCCATTACAAGCCGAGTGTCACTCTTTGAACCTGACAGCTCTTTATTGTATCCGGCATAGTCATCATTGCCGATATCATAATCACGCTCCATTAATGTTAGATAATCGACGCGAATTCCATTGTCTTTTAATGCCTTGTAGCTGCTTCCTCCGCACACAATAATATGGTTTTTCTGCAACTCTTTCAAACGATTAATATTTTTGTCAAGAGAAGGACCACTGCCGCATATTATAAAGTCGCAACCAAGCTTTTCTGAGGGTTTTGTGAATAACTTAGGTTGTCTTAGCAGTGTTTGTGTACTCTGTATCATCATATTAAATTCATCAACTGTATAACCAAGATAATGTACAAGATTGCTGCATTCGTGCCTGTGTAGTATGTCACTCCACTTCAGTAACTTCTCGTCAGTTGACGGTGATTCAAATATATATGCGTGATCAAGCCAAAGTAATCCTTTTGAACATAGGGTTGCTAATAAATTCCATTCATTTTCAACCCTCGTGACACTTAGGTCTGTCCCCATCTTACTGCATTCTTGATAGAGATCATCCCAGTCTATTTCCCAGAAGCTGGATACATAATCATGCCAATCTGAGACTAGTAATGCAATTTTGTATGGCTGAAAGCCTTTTATAAGACTTAAAAGACATTCTCCTGAACCTGTACCAAACCCAATTAAACCTATCCCCCCACTACCCATGGTTGTAATTGTTTTGTTTGGATCAATATCAGTCTGTTCTATCAATTCTATGATTTCTATCAAAAATCTCCACAGGGTTAGATCTATCTGTCTATTTATAATAGGTTCGATTGAATTTTCAATTTTATGCTTTTTTACTTCTTTTTTGATAAATTCAAATGATTCATCGTTCCTTGGTATTTGGCACGGCAGATGTACAGCTTTCTTTTCTAATTTTAGCCAATATTCATGTTCTGGTGATTCCTTAGCTTTCCTTGCTTTCTTTTTTGCTTTTTCAAGGTCTATTTCTTTTGTTTTTAAAAATTCTGGATTTGATTCCTCCAAGAACTTTATATTTTTTTGGAACAGGTTTTCATTCATAAAAATAGGGGGGGGTATTACCCCCCCCTTCTTGTGTTTAAAGATTCATGTATCAGGCAAATGTCAATCCAACGTTGTTGTTGGTAGACCCGACTGAGAATCCAAAGTTGCTAGAACTCATTGTCACATCCTGCGCAGTAAGAGTGGTCTTGATGTGTCCGGCTCCATCCTTAACAACGAACTTAGCCCATGTTGATTGATTCAATCCAGCCATGATTCCAACAACCATGTCATTGCCACTCGCGTAGACAGCAATGGAACCATTACCAGAGGCAACAGCTGAAGTAACACCAGCTGCGTTTGCGCCTACATAGATCTGGGTTTGTCCAAGCCAGTTAGCTGTTGCAGCAACTGCCTGGTTGTTAGTAAGCCTGATCACATCACCAGCGGATACTCCATCAACTATCCCCATGAAGCTTCCACTAATCACACCAGCACGAGTAGAAGTGATTGCTGTGTAGGTCGCCAGAATGATGGAATCGGACCCTGCACCAGCATCGATGGTGGTCATGAGGGTGAGCTGAGAACCGAAAGTAGTTCCATTCGTGAAGTTCAGGGTGTCATTACCCGCTCCCCCATCGATGCTTCCACCACCTGTAACGGCTACACCAAATATGCTGTCGGCACCAGCACCACCAAGAATTATGCCGCTAAGTGCCTGATTGAACTTGATCGTATCGTGACCAGATCCGCCGTTTAGCGTTCCGTGACCAACAATGGAGAAGAAGTTTGTGGTGCTATGCCCGATAAAGTCTGCACCTTTACCCGTATCAACTAGCAGTGCACTAGCTGCAGCAGAACCATTGATGAATTTAACAGTATCATTACCACCAGCTCCGTAGATGGTTGTTCCTTCCGCAAGGATCCCTGCGGTAAAGGACATTAAGTCATTACCATCAGCGAGAGAATCGGTGCCATCACCACCAACAGACTCGTTAAGTTTGTCGCCGTAGATAAGTCCACCACCAAATGCACCGCGTGCCGTAATGGTGTCGGCGAGGTAACCACCAACAACTGTGCCGAGTTGAGCAGCTAATGAAATGCTATCTCCACCCTTACCACCGCCTATATAGACAGTTGTGTTTGCAGTAAGTGCAGTTGCACTGATGGTGTCAAAGCCTTCGTTGCCGAGGATCGTTGAAGTACCTGCAGCTCCCACAATGGAGATTGTGTCCTTACCTTTGCCGCCTTTGACTGTTGTGTTTGATCCTGCACCAGACCAGTCGATTAGGTCGTTACCCTGACCACCACCGAGGTAGGACAAGGTTGTATTCGCCGTTGCGGTAATGGTGTCATTGCCAGCATTACCTCCAACAGTGGCAGCAGAAACTGTCCTGCCGTTGAAATCAATGACGTCATTGCCGGTATTTGCTTGAGCATATCCACTGAAAACCGATACCGCGGTTCCCAGTGTGATTGAGTCTTTGCCTTCTCCACCATAAACAGTGTTAACCGACCCTCCAGTTAGAGCTAGGTTGATGGTGTCATCGCCTTTGCCTGCCTGGGCAACATCATTTGTTCCAGCTAATGTGATCGTGTCAGCCCCCCTCCAACGCCTGGACCAGGGTGGCAACAGAGCCTGGTGCATTAAGGATGTCATTCCCAGTGGTGCCAGTAAGAGTCTTCGAAGTCACGAGAAATTGGAACGGTCAAGTCAAAAGGAATGATACCGCTTAAACGGCCAATGTCAATGTGTGTAGCCAATCCAGAAAACTGTCCACCGTCTCGAAGTCTGGCCTGTCTTTGGAAATTTCAGCTTTTGCAATGATTTTAATTGCGCATGCCTTGCTTAAAAAGCACTAGTCCATATATACCATGCATCCATAAATGCTAAAGATCAGCCTGCTTAAGCGTACTTTCATTTCTAGAGACTCTTGTGGCTGTTACCTCCCCCCCCCGCTCATGCTGAATCATTGGCGTTTTTGTGGTGAGCCATGGAGGCCAAAAAGCTTTTTTAAAGCGGATAACTGATTAAGTTAAAAGAAGTGGAAAGGAAGTTCTCCTTGCTGTAGATATACCTTGCTAAGGAATAGATGGTTGAAGTAAGCACTCATTATTTCATCACAGGAGGTTGCTCTGTGATTGATTGAAGGTAAGCCCTATCCCTAAATCACAATTGCTTGTATTGGCTTGCGCCATGGCCATTTGTCTTTTTGCTGGGAAGGCTAAGGGTGTTTATCAATCCTCCATGTCGTGCCTTTGATTCCTTCCTTAGCCTGTCATTGAATCGCCTGCACTCCTATCGGGGTCAAAGGTATTTATACTTTCTTAAGCGTGTTCGTGCCCCTAAGCGATTGCGCACTGATTTTCTTGGCGCGTAAAAAATGCTTCCAACACTTTCTTGATGTTCTAGAGATGAAGAACAATTGATCGCGCCGTTAATGTTGCGAACTGGTCTAGGCTCCACTACATCTGATTTATGCATAGGGTATGCACGAGTCCAACAAGAGAGAACGCCCCTTTCTTCAAGGTATTAGTTTTTAGGCTTATTTATATATTCCAGCAAGTGGAAGATGGATAACAGCTTTGTTGATTGCTCCGTCTCCCCATAGCTTGACTTGGTGCATCACTGTCTGGTCCTGATGGTTGTCTTTTAGGCCAGCTGATTGAACCAGTGCCCATATTGGCCTTGAGTGAAAATGATCTGTTGTTGCCGATTGCATCAGTGCAGTAAACATGCCTCCGGCAGACTGAAGCCCGAGAGGTCGGTAGTAGTGCGGCCTTAGGCCTCTTGCTTGATCAGCAACTTGAGAGTATGCATTGAGCCATTATCAGAGTTGTTGACTTCTGATGAAGACCGTGACCAGCGAATCCTCCAACAGGCCGCTGGTGCGGGTGCTTTGTCTGCCGGATGTGGATTCTGCCATTGGTGGCGTTAAGCAACTCTATCGCCATGTTGAGCATCTGCTGGCCTTGGGTTGGGATGCTGCTGTTTTGACTGAGGCGGAGGGGTTTCGTCCCTCATGGTTTGCCTCTTCGGCGATGACACTTTCTCTTCAACGGAGCCATGAGCTAGGTGAGTTGGAGCAGCAGCGCTCGATCCTCTTGCTGCCTGAGACCTATTTACGAGTGGATTTGTCCGCTGTCCGCGGCCTGAATCTTTCTTCCTTGGCCAGGGTGGTGTTTAACCAGAACGCCTATTATTCCTATGGTGATTTTGGTCCTGATACCAGCCAGGCGTTGCAGTGTTTCTACGATGATCCGGCGGTGCTTCAGGTGCTCAGCATTTCTGAAGATACCCACACTTTCATGGCTCGCAATCTTGGCCTATTAGATGAGCGTCTAAGTCGAATTATTAATTCGATTGAGACGATTTTTTCTAGCGAACAACCCAAGTCCAATCGTATGCATTGGATGCCTCGCAAGAACCCCCAGCACGTGCAGGCAGTTATCCAGGGGATGCAACGTGCTGGGCTGCAGAACAGCATGGGCTGGACGGGAGAGCCTTTGCAGCAGCTCAGCCACGCTCAGGTGGCTGAGCGGCTTAACGGTGCACGCCTCTTTCTGGCTTTTGGCCATCCTGAAGGTTTCGGCCTGCCTATTGCCGAAGCGATGGCTGCTGGGTGTTGGGTGGTCGGCTATAGCGGCGGTGGCGGTCGTGAACTGCTTCGCTTTGGGGCTGCTGAGGAAGTGCCCTTTGGTGATTGGCCCGGATTTGTTGCAGCGATTCAGCGCTCTCTCGATAACTTCGCACGCGCTCCGCGTGAAACGGCCTTGCGCTTGCAGCGTCAGGCCTTGGCAGTGCGCGCGCTCTACAGCGCGGAGCAGGAGCGAGCATCGATTGCCGCTGCCTGGGAGCGCATCGCAGAGCGGTTTCAGCACTGGCTCGCATCTCACCCAAGCCAGCTTTGAATGGCTCCATGGCATTCTATTTGATTAATTATAGTGGTCACAATCAGCGATCTAGATCTCGTTCTGGAGGGGAGGTGTTTTGCATTTACTGGCAGGTACTTCAGCTTCAAGCGTCTCTCTTGCCAGTAAGTGTGGATTTCGATCACTGTTTTTGGGCTGAGCTATGAATATTCTCTTTATTCATCAGGGTTTTCCTGGGCAGTATCGACACATTCTCCGGGCTTTGGCCTCGCAGGATCGTCATTGTCTGGTAGGCCTGGGCATTGCTGAGCTCACTGAAGCTTTGCCTAAGGGTGTTACCTATCAGCGCTACGGCCTCACTCGTGGCAATACCCCTGGGGTACACGAATGGTTGCTTGACGTTGATAGCAAACTAATTCGCGGTGAAGCTTGCTCTGAAGCTGCAGTTAAGTTGAGGTCTCAGGGTTTTGTGCCCGACTTGATCTGTGCTCATCCAGGCTGGGGGGAAGCTCTTTTTATCAGGGATGTTTGGCCGAACGTCCCTTTGCTGTGTTATCAGGAATTTTTTTATAAAACTCATGGAACTGATTATGACTTTGACAAAGAATTACAGGGAGTACCTGATTGGAGGTCTTGTGCGCGGGTTCGTTTGAAAAATGCCAATCCGCTGCTTATGCTTCAGGTAAGCAGCTGGAATGTTACTCCGACCAAGTTTCAGCGCAGTACTTTCCCTTCGGAATGGCAACAACGCATTAGTGTTATTCACGATGGAATTGATACTGATTTAGCATCTCCAGATTCCAATGTGAAGCCTTTGCAGCTTCCCGATGGCACAATTATCAGTGCCGGAGAGCAAATAATTACCTTTGTAAATCGCTGCGTTGAGCCTTATAGAGGTTGTCACATTCTTATTCGTTCAATACCTCAGATTCAACGTCTTCATCCTAAGTCACGCATCGTGATTGTTGGTTCTAACGAAGGGGTCAGTTATGGGAAACCGGCTCCTAATAATCGTTGGAGTGATGTTTTTCTTGCTGAAATCGAAGGCAAATACAATCCAGATCGAGTTCATTTCACTGGTTCACTTCCATATCTTACTTTTTTGCAATTGCTTAAGCTTAGCTCTTGCCACGTCTATCTAACTTATCCATTTGTGCTCAGTTGGAGCCTGCTAGAAGCGATGAGTACGCAGTTGCCGATTGTCGGATCTGCCACAGCGCCAGTGCAGGAAGTTATTCGCCATGGCGAAACAGGTTTGCTGGTGGATTTCTTTTCGCCAAACGCTCTGGCTGATGCTGTAAGCACTTTGCTTAAAGATAGGGATTTAGCAACGCATCTAGGGGAGCGTGCCCGTCAGCTGGTGATGGAACGCTTCAGCTTGCAGCAGTGTGTTCCCCTTCAGTTGTCGCTTATGCATCTTGTCGCCTCAGGCAGCCTGAGCTGAACTGATTCAGCTTGATTAGGTATCACCCTGGTGTGCATAAAGAGCTGCGTAGCGACCGCCCATCTCCATAAGTTGGGCATGGGTGCCTTGCTCTGCGATTTTCCCTTGATGCAACAGTACTATCCTATCGGCATGGCGTACTGTGCTCAGGCGGTGCGTAATGAAAAATACCGTTTTCCCCTGCAAAGCATTCTGTAGGTTCCTGCATACTGTCGCTTCAGTGTCGTAATCAAGGGCACTGGTGGCTTCATCAAGCACAAGCAGGCTTGGGTTCTGAAGTAGTGTTCGCGCAATTGCGATTCGCTGCCTTTGGCCGCCACTCAGTCCAGCTCCCCTTTCTCCCAGATGCGTTGCATAGCCATCTGAGAGCTCCATGATGAACTCATGGGCTGCTGCTGCACGCGCCACATTGATGATCGATTCCGTATCGGCTTCTGGATGGTTCATCGCAATGTTTTCCCTGATCGTTCCATCAAACAGAAGGCAGTCCTGTGGGACGGATCCGATCTGCTGACGCACACTGCTCATTCTCACCTTGCTGATGTCGTAGCCGTCTATCAGGATTCGACCCTGCTCTGGTTCATACAGCCTCGGCAGTAGTTTCATTAACGTGCTCTTGCCGCTGCCGCTCTGGCCGACGATGCCTATAAAGCTGCCGGCAGGTATCTCTAGGTCGAGCTCGTTGATCTGATAAGCCCCTTTGCTGCCGAAACGGAATTTCAGCGATTCGAAGTGAACTTTGCCAATGATTGGTGGTAGGGAGATTTGTTCCGCATCATTTTCGCCTGCTTCAGGCACCTGATCAACGATATCGGCTAGACGCTCCATAGAGATGGCCACCTGCTGGAAGCCTTGCCAAAGGCTTGAGAGTCTCAGAATCGGTCCGGTTACATATCCTGCGATGATCCGGAAGGCGATTAATTGACCCAGACTTAGGTCGCCATTAACGACCTGGTAGACACCCACCCATATGATCAGTAGCGAACTGAGTTGATTTAGGAAATTTCCCACTTCACCGGCAGTGCTGCCGAGTATCACACTTTTGAAGCCTTCGGCAATCTGGCCGGAGTAGCGCTCCTGCCATCTCCAGCGTGAGTTCAGCTCGAAGTGCTGGGCTTTCACTGTTTGGATCCCACTTAGCGTTTCGATTAGATGGCTTTGAGTGCGGGCTGAGTATTGAGCCTGATGGCGGATCAGATTTCGATATACCGGCGCAATAAAAAGAATCAGCAGGATATAAAGCGGGATTGTGCCAAGAGCAACCGCTGTGAGTAGCGGGCTGTAGAGCAGCATGATCAGAATGTAGATAGTTGCGAACAGAAGGTCCAAGGCGCTAGTGATAGCAGTACCTGTGAGGAAAGAGCGCAGGTTGCCTAGTTCGCTTAGTCGTTGAGAGAGCTCACCTACTGGACGCTGTTCGAAGAAGCGCAGAGGCAGCCGAAGCAATTTGTCTATGACCTGACTGCCAAGTAAGAGGTCCATTCGGTCTGTGGTGTCGATCATCAGCCAGGTGCGGACGGCCGTTAGCAGGCCCTGGAAAAGTGCAGCGGTCACCAGGGCAGCTCCAAGCACCTGTAGGGCAGATAGATTGCTCTGATTGATAACCTTATCGATAATCTGTTGTAGCAGCAGTGGGTTTGCTAGCTGGAATAGTTGAATGAACAAAGATGCAAGAAGCACCTGAATCAGAGGCCAACGGAATCGTTTAATCACCGGGTTGAACCACCCCCAGCCGAACTGACGCTTCGCTGTGGTATCAAGGCGTTTGAGAAGTAATAAGGGCACTTCTTCACCCAATTCTTTTCTGGCTTCGGTAAATTCCAGTTTCTGCCAGCCACGCTCTGGGTCGGCCAGCAGCACATGCCCTTTGGAAACTTCGGTAATGAGCGCGAAGTGGGCCCCCCGATTCACCACCACCGGTAGTTCGAGTCGATGCAGTTGCTCGAATTTCACCGACCCCATCTGGGTCTGGAGTCCCATTGATTCTGCAAGCTGACCCATGCCCTGAATCGGCACCGATCCAGAGCGCTCCACGGAGCCCGTCAGAATTTTTTCCAGCACATCCACTGGACAGGGAGTGGTGTATGCGCATGCCACCATGCGTAGACATGCCAAGTTTGCAGCCACCGCACCCTTTCCTCGAATGAGTTTGAAACCCTGAAGATCCGTTGTGGATGTCGCTTCCCGAAGTCCGACAGCTGTGAGGTCAAGTTCTTCTGTAGGTCGCCAAGTATTGACTGCTGATGTTTTTGTATTGGTGGTATTTGCAACGTTGGGGGTTAAAGCAGAAGCTTTGGCTGTTGCTTTGACGGATGTTGGTGACCAGCGCCAGAAGCGCAGGGGTAGCGAGCTGTTCTGCTCGAACTGCTTTAGCTGAATGTCGTCAATTTCTTTGCCAACCCAGGTTTCTCCTCCAGCCACAACGGAACTCAGTAGTTCTATTACCTGCTCGCTGTCTTTCTGGCGTTTCTGGAGTTGGTCCAGGATCCACTGCTGTGAGTTTGCCGGTGGTGGGTTGAGTTCGCCAAGTATCTTTTGAAGAATCATGGCTCCTTCGCACGGGCTTTCTAGCTGCTGGAGGCCACTTCGAAGGCCTGGATCGTTTTGGAACAGTTCAAGCATTAACGTCAAGGGAAAGCTCAGCAGCTTGCAGGGGCGCCTAGCGATGGCTGCTTCACAGGGTGCCTGGCGCAACAGGTCCACCACTCCCACCAGTTCAACCGCTTCTAATCTGCCGACTGTGAATAGATCTTTGCTGAAGGGATCCTCCGCTAGTAGCCGTAGGGCGCCGTCTAGGAGCAGGAATGCATGGGTCTCGATAGTTCCTGCACGCAGGAGAGTTTGTCCTTGATTAAGGCTTAGTTCTTCACTGGCTTCGGCCAATCGCTCAAGGCTTTTCTTGCTTGCCTCTGCGAGGGCAGGCACTGACTGAAGTTTAACCAACCAGTCCTGGGTGCTTGACGTGATCGTCATGAAGAGAAGGTCACCTTGTTAAGCATCTTGCTGCATGCTTCTTTCAACCATGCGTCAAATTCTTCTCGCAGGATTTGTTCGCGCAATTTGTTATCGAACTGGCTGGCCTCAAAGGCTTCTAGTTCGGCCAAGACAGTCTGATGATCAAGTTGTATTGGTCTTATCACCTTTCCGACTCCTGACTGACGGAGAGCTTCGAGCAAGGGTGGTTCCAGTTGACTTGCAGGCACGGGCCCCACTCGAGCATTGGCTTGGGGATCACCTGGATTGAACTGTCGGGCAAGGCTCTCCCAGCTTTCTTCACGGTCTTTAATCCTGAAGAACACTTCCTGTAGCAAATCAGCATTGCCACATTGCAGGCGCCGGTAGGTCACCATGTCATAGCGATCCTTGTGCTTTAGATAAAGCGAGTTTGCCCTTGGGCCCCAGCGTTCTTCTCGATATCGCATGACTCGCTCTGGGCGACTAACCATTTTCTTCAGTAATGCTTCGTCTAGATGGTTTGCCCTGAGGAAACCTTGCAAGGCCTCGGGGCTCTCCAGCTGACGCTGCTTGCAGAAGTCATTCAGCAGTTTTTCTTCCAAACCCGTTTCCAGAGCTATCGATGCCGTTTCCTGCTCGAGGATCAGCTCTCGAACTACCATGGGTATCTGGTAATTACGTCGAAGAACATTGAAGATTTCCTCGTCGCTGATGAGACGTTCGTCAAGTCTTAGTAGAGGCATGGTCTAAGGCTGACGAAGGCGCTTGAGGCTCTCTCCCCTATTAGTAAAGAGATCGCTGAGTAGTTCAATTAGGCGACGATCACGTAGCTTCAGGTTTGTTGTGATCGTCATGCCTGCTTGTAGTGGGATAGTGGTGCCATCACGTGTTTTTAGATGAGATTCTAAAAGCTTCAAATCAACAGGAAAGTGGTAGCTAGATATTAGAGAGTTTGGTGGCAAGGCATCTGCACCGATACGGCTGATAGTTCCCTCTATCTCCCCATATTCGGTGTAGGGGAAAGAGTCTACTCGCACCTTGACGGGTTGACCAGGCTGAATGAAGCCTATGTCTCGGTTGTCGATATTCACTTCTCCCCCTAGCTCGCCTTTAGGCACAATTTTGAGTAGGGGCTCGGCATTACGCACTACATAGCGATCGTTGTCAGGTTTTAAGTTAAAAACTGTCCCGCTGATGGGGGCCTCGACGAGTTCATTTCGTAATCTATTTTGAACTTGTTGCAAGTCCCCTTGCAATTTAGCAGTTCGGCTATTGCTTGCATTTTGCAACTCTTCTTGTCTGTTAAGTTGTTGGTTTAATTCATCACGCTGACCCTCAAGTTGGTTTTTCTGTTGCAAGATCTGCAACTCGCTAATAGCTCCTGAATCTGCAAGAGGCTTCAACCTATTTAGAATATCTTCGCTGAGCTTGAGATTTCGTTTGAGCGTTTCCTGCCTCTGATTACTGCTGTTGAGTTGATCTTCTAATCGATCTTCCTCAATGTTTAACTGGCGAATAAGAGTTTCTTCTGCAGCCTTTGATGCTTTTACATCAAAGCGCAGCAAAACTTGTTTCTTAAGTACCTGTTGCCCATTTTTGACCAGAACAGCATCTAGCTGGCCGCTCAAGGGACTTTTGACTTCGACGCCACCTTCCTGAGGCACCAATCGCCCTTGCACAGTTATCACCTCATCGAGCCGGTAGAACCAAGCTGTGACGAAGGCAGTTGCCCCCAAACCCACAAGTGAGAGTAGAAAGATCTGTCCCCATTTGGAGGTCTGCCTCACCATCACAGTGTGTTCTTGCGGCAGGAGCATGAAGCGACGCTTCTGCCTACTACTCAAGGATCCTTGGAAAAATCATCGTCTTACCCTACTCGTTGAGTCTGGCAATTCACATGGCAGGAGACGACGTGCTTTTTGTCAGTCTTGATTCTTGTCGCTTTGACACGTTTTTTAAAGCTCATCAGGCTGGCTTCCTACCTAATCTGGCTGGTGTCGGAGTACTTCATCGGGCTCAATCTCCTAGTTATTTCACTTATGGCAGTCATGCCGCCTTTTGGATGGGTTTTACCCCAGGTGTGGTGGCAAGTACAGAACCCTGGTTGAATCCAAAGGCTGGCAAGCTATTTCGTATGGCATTTTCTGGCTCTCAGGGCAGAGATGGTGAGGGCTTCAGGCTTGAAGGTGCAAATATGATCGAGGGTTTTCGTCGTAACGGCTATCGAACGATCGGCAGCGCTTCTGTTGATTGGTTCAATCCCGCTACTGATACTGGCGCCGTACTTGGAGCGCCTTTCGAACGCTTCCATTTTTCAGGCAACACTTGGAGTTTGAGCAACCAGTTGGCTTGGATAGCCACTGAACTGGCCTTGACTCCTTTGGCCCAGCCTGTGTTTTGCTTCCTAAACGTTGGCGAGACCCATGTGCCTTATTGGCACGAAGGAGCTTCTTGGGAGCGGTGGCCAAGCCCTTGTGTACCCTTTGGCGGCTCATATTGCGATGCTGCTGAAAGTGCTAGGCGCCAACGCATCTGTTTGGAATGGGTGGATCGACAGATTGGTCCACTATTGCAGCGCTTTTGCGATGGAACTGTGTTGGTTTGCGCTGATCACGGAGATTGCTGGGGTGAAGATGGACTCTGGGAACACGGAATTAGCCATCCGGCTACTCTCACGGTTCCATTAATGCTGCGGGTTAGGGGTGTGTCTGTTAGAGCTCCAAATCCTCCGAATTTTTCCAGTCGTCTACGTTCGCTAGTGAGTCAGCTGCTGCGCAGACCTTGATTCAATAATTGTTCCCACAGCTGCAGTGACCGTGAGAGTTCGAAGCCAGGTTTGATTTGTGCTGCGGGATGGTTTTTGTCCTGCAAGGCTTTTCGCAAAATGGGGCTCAGGCTTTGCTCAGAGTCGAGATTCAACCATGTAACGCTTTCATCTTCTGCTATACCATCAGTTGCTGGGTTGCGGCTCACTGCCAATTTGGCCCCACAGGCAGCTGCTTCAAACAGGCTCCAGCTGGTCACATAAGGGTGCGTGAAATAGCAATGTAGGTTGGAGCGCCAAAGTAGTGCTCTGTAATCGGTGTAATTCAACAGGCCTGTGAAAAGGATGCGTTCTCGGCCAGCGAATTCTCCGAGTTCATCGAGAAGATGCTCCTTCCAACTGCCGTTGTGGCTTGGTGCGTCGTAGCTGTAGGCGCGGCGATCTGCTCCCGCGATCACCACTTGCAGCATGGGATCCTCCTTCAATAGCGTTGGCAATGCCCTGAGGAATTCTGGGAAGCCACGCAGTGGTTCCATACCGCGTGTGGCATAGCTGATGATCTTGTTCCCTGCTGTCAAGTGGAAAGTTTCGCCGCTTTCGCGGTTGGCGATCGCGAGGTCTTTCTCTTCCAGGGAAAGACCTGTGGGGCAAGGATGAAAGAAATTTGTGTCAATACCATCGAAGATCACCGAGAGTTTCTGTTGATAGGTGTTTGGGAATTGGCTTTTTTGCCAGTGAGTTGGTACAACTCCCAGATCACAGTTCTCCAGTTCGTGGAGGATCACAAGATTGCGAAGGCCAATTCTCAGCTGATTATCGAGATCGAAATTTTTGAGGAGGTGCTTTGCTGTGGCTGGTCGGAAAAACCACTCAAAATAACCCACATGCAGAGCATTTGGAAGCAAATCCTTGATGAATAGACCAACCCCTACGCCTGAGTGGGTCACCACCACACGTGGCCTTAATCCTTCCTCGATAAGATTATGAACTTCTTTAATTACAGCTTGACCCTGTAGTACGGCGTCTTCCGTGGCTGTTAGGTAATGGTGCGTTTCTGGATGTGGGCTGCGGTGGCATGCAAACGTGCGGGTTTCTATGCCAGGGACGGGTTCATTTGCGGCGTCCTGGCGGGCTGTCAGAAAAACGACTCGATGCTGTTGTTCTTGTCCCAGCAGCGATGCTAGATGTCGGAACTGCGCTGGGTAGTTTCCGTGGATGAAGAGGAAGTCCATGGATTCAGTGTCTACCAGCCCCAGTTGAAGCCGTATCGGTTTTTTATGCCTTCGGCCGTTTTGGCTAGCTCGCGTCTGAGCTGGGCCCGTACGTTGGGATCTACGTCTTTGGCCTCCCCTTGGCCCGCATTGGCTCTAGGCAGCGGCATGGGTAGAGGCTGATCTTGAAGATGTAGGAATTGCTGAATTCGCTTCCATATCGCATCGGTGTTGTTGAACAGATCCTCACTGCGGAGCACAAGGATTTGGCGCTTTGCAAAGAGTGCTTCGTAACGATCAAGCTGCTCGAGGTAGTAGCTGCGACTGAGGTAACTGTGTTTTTGCAAGCTGTAATGGTTGCCACTAGCAAGCCTTGCTGGTTCTGCTGCTAGTGCCGCGTGAAGTTCAAGCTCTTCAAATCCATGGCGATGAGCATGGAAATATTGCGAGAGGGTTCTCTCCACAGGATCACGAAGCAGGGCAATCAAGCGAACCTTTGGCAACAACTGTTTGATTCGCCTTGGTGCTTCTGGATGAAACATGTAATAAGGGGAGATGTCGCCACGGCGTTGACCAGGCTTTGCTGCATTGAAGTGTTTGGCATACCAACTGATTGGCTTGTCAGCATGCAAGCTGAAGTATTGAACTTCTTTGCATTTGGGCAGGAAGATATCGGGATGCAGAGAAAGAAGCTTGTGGAGGCTTGTGGTGCCGCCTTTCTGGGTACCGATGACCAAAAAATGAGGAAGGGGCTCTTTGGCACGTAAGCCGAATTGCTGCTTCAGCTTGCGAATTGAGGTATCAAAAACCTGAACCATCACACCTAGGCAAGTAAAGGACTGGTTTGGCTTAGGTTTTCCCTAATCATTTTGATCCATGCATCGCCCAGCTCCCTTGCTCTTGCTGGTAGGAATGCACCGTAGCGGCACCTCCTTGTTGGGCTCTGTATTGCCACAGCTCGGCGTTGGTATGCCTGGGGATTTGATTGCTGGGGATGCTCATAATCCTGAGGGTTATTTTGAGCGTCACGATGTCACGCAATTACAAGAGCAGTTACTCATAGAGCTGGATCGTTTTTGGGCAGGACCTCGAGGAGCCCACCCTCTTCCTGAGGCATGGAGATCTCATCCAGCGACGCTGAATTGTGAGCAAGGTTTGCGTTCACTTTTGAAGGAGGAAGCTTTTCGCCAGCAGGGGCCCTGGGCGATTAAGGATCCTCGCAGCAGTGTTTTTCTGCCGTTGTGGCGGCAGCTGTGCAAGGAACTGAACATTCCATTGCGGTTGGTTTTAGCGGTTCGTGATCCAGAAGCAGTCGTGGCCTCGGTGATGGCACGAGATGAACGGCTTGCAGGCATGACCTGGTGGCGTGCTCAACAGTTGTGGTGGCGTTTCAACTCGGCTGTGCTGACGTCATCGCCTTTGGCAGATGAAGCAGACCCTCTTGTTCTTCATTACGAAGCCTGGTTTACAAATCCTGAGTGCCAGGCACGCTTGTTGGCTGTTGATCTTGGTTTGCCTGAGCCCAAGCCTGAACAGCTGAATGCCATCAAAGCTGCAATCAAGCCAGAGCATCGCCATCAACAGCCTCTCCCTGATGTAGCGCCGTCCTTGGATCCTCGCCTCAAGCAACTTCATCATTGGCTGCATCAACGCACGACCGTTCGCCTCCCGCGCAAATTGTTCAAGGGTCCCTTAAAACCACGGCGTCCCCTGCGCCAGCAGCTTGCCCATTCTCTTGATTGGCTTTGGCTGTTGGGCTCCCCTCTGCTCGAGAAGGGTGGCTTGTGGTCTTATCGCAAAAGCTTTCTCCAAGCTTTTGGTTGTGGTCCTTTGGTCTCTCCCGTTTGGATTACGCGGCAAAGGCCAAGCTTGTTGCGCGAACATCGCGACCCCTTGGCTTGGTATCAACGCGTTGGTTGGCGTTTGGGTGTGAACCCACATCCATTGCTGGAGTCAGCAAGGATGTGGGCCCATTTGGGCTTGCGTAAAGAGGCTGTTGCCCTCTATCGGAGAGAGGCCATTCATGACGACATTCAGGTTCATCCACGCTTTGACTCTGTGCATTACAGGCAGCAATGTCGGCAGGCAGATTGCACGGCTCAACCCACGCCTTTGGAGCATTATTTAGTCGAGGGTTGGCAGCAAGGCCTGGCCCCGCATCCAGCTGTCGATCCACTCTGGATGAAGAGGCGGCATGGCTTGCCAGGTGAACCACTGATGGCCCTGATTCTCGATGGGGGAGATCCCACTGATCCTGGCCTCACACATCCCTGCGGCAATCTTTATGGGGCGGCTCTAGCCGAGCCAGTGTGCTCCACTCGCCTGCCCGTTGCCCTTGTTGATCTGCTGAGACTTTGGAACCAGCGAGGACTATGGCCAGCCGAACGTTGGCTTGAGCCCAACGCCATGCAGAAACTGCTGCCAAGTTTCAACCTTTTTGATACTGAGCAGGCATCTTTGTTTGCCTTGGGCTTGCAAGGTCAACTGACTGCTGCTTCAAGTCTGCATATTCCCCAAACCTTAGCTTTTGGCCATGATTTGCCTTGGCGTGCAGAGCGGTTGTTGGCTGGTTGCAGTGATCAACTCGCCATTACAAAATCCGCCTCGGTAAGGCTGCATGTGTTGGAGGATGTTGATGACTGTCTTATTTGGCAACGGACGAGTTCCCCTGGAGATTGGCTGATCAATCTTTACTGGCCTGCTACTAAAAGTCTCGCTAGCTGGATCCAGGGCCTTCGCGGGATGGAAGCAGTGCTGGATCCAGATCCTCAGCGAACAGCTTTTTTGCAGTTGTTTGGCGTAAAGGCTCTTCATCAGCCTTTTCAACCTTTGGAGCTGGCACCTGGTAGTACTGAGGCTCTCTTGCGGTTGGCACAGCTCAAACTTGGCCTTCCAGATCCCCGTTGGTTTGATCCTTCCATTGAGCTCGCTGTCATTGGCAGCAGTGGTCCGACCCAGGAACGGCGCTGGGGAGAGGTGGGCCTGAAGTTAGAAGCTGCTGGATTGTTGCTGTTGCCTCGTTTGCCTCAGATTGAAATTGCCAGCCTTGATCAGCTCAAGGCGTTGCAGGCTTGGCTCAATAAATTGGCTCAGAGTTGTAAGAGGGTTCTCTGGCTTGAGCCAATACAGCAAGGTGCTTGTCAGTTGTCAGCTGAAGCCGTTGTGTTGGCTCCAGAAGTAGAGCTTGATTTGCTTCTGCAATGGGAATTTCGTTGCCGCTGATGGTTGCTTCGTCTCTGATCACACCATCACCTGCTTGCAACATTCTGTTGGATTTGTCCTCTCGATCTGGCCAGAGGCCTTTGGTGGCAGTTGTGGTCAGTCTGTACAACTATGCCGATTGCATTCTTGAGACTCTTGAAACGGTTGCGTTGCAAACTCTCGAAGGCATTCAGTTGGTTGTGGTGGATGACGCATCTACTGATTTGGGTGCTGCAAGGGTGGAAGGGTGGCTTGTGGAACATCAGGATTGCTTCTGCAGTGTTCGATTGCTCCAGCATCAGCACAATGGTGGCTTGGCAGCTGCTCGCAATACGGGCTTCGCTGCAACGACAACTGCATGGGTATGGGTGCAGGATGCCGATAACCCTTTAGCGCCAAGAGCTCTCGAGCAATCTCATCGTTTAGCTCAGTGTGTGGATGATCAGGTTGCAGTTGTGCACCCCTTGTTGCTCACAGTGCCGCCAATGGCCTCGCCGCAGGTTTTTCAAGGCGAGGGGCGCCCTTGGCAACAGTCGATTTTTGCGGCCTCCAATGCTGTCGATGCGATGGCGTTGATCAGGCGTTCGGCCTGGCAAGAGGTTGGCGGTTATGTCCACATTCCAGGCGGCTGGGAAGACTATGACTTCTGGTGTTCTTTAATTGATGCCGGTTGGAGTGGAGTTCAGTGCCCTCAGCCCCTTGGCTGCTACAGCGTGCATCAAGATTCGATGACTGCGGTCACGGCTTTGCCCAATGTGCGCGGTCTGGAGCATCTGCTTAAGGAACGGCATCCTTGGTTGACTTGTGTTGGTGGCACAACTGGAACCAGATGACCAAGGCCGCTAAATTTGTTGGATCAAGAAAGGTTTTCCTCTGACTAGTGCAGTCAACGATCCCCTGGTTCAACTTGAGCATGTTTGTCTGGACATTCCTGTTGATGGAGTGGGCAGTCGCTCTCTGAAGTCGGCTTTCGTTGGCGGGCTGACAGGGGGTTTGCTCAATCGCAGCCGTACTCGCGGCTTAACGGTTCAAGCACTTTCTGACTTGAACTTCACCATTCAAAAGGGCGACAGGGTGGCTTTGTTGGGTCATAACGGCGCAGGAAAAAGCACGTTGTTGCGCTTGCTTGCCGATGTCTATGCGCCAAGCCAGGGGCGCATCAGGCGTAATGGACACATTGCCCCGCTGATTAATAAAAGTTTCTGGGTCGATACGGACCTCAGTGGTCGTCATGCAGCAAGAGCTCAGTACCTATTGAATCGCAACACCATTGATGGTTTTGATCAATTTCTTGATCAACTTGTGGAATTTACTGAGCTCGCTGATTTCATTCATCTACCAATTCGTACCTACAGCGACGGCATGAAAACTCGTCTTCAATTCGGCTTGTTAACTGCTTTTCGCCATGAGGCCTTGGCCCTCGATGAGGGCATGGGAGCAGGGGATCAGTGGTTCCTTTCTCGAGCTCGTCAGCGATTGAGTGAATTTCTCGGTCAGGTGGGCACGTTGATTTTGGCGTCTCACTCGGTGGAGTTGTTGAGTCAGTTTTGCAACAGGGGCTTGGTTCTTAATCATGGCCGGGTTGTGTTCGATGGGCCTTTGCATGAGGCTTTGACTCATTACTCAAAAGGGGTGACAGCATCATGAGAGTGCCTCCTGCTGAAGATCAGATAGCTCTTATTGAAACTGCTCCTGCGCAAGGTTTTGGCTTTGTTTTTGTGTTGCGCACGGCTCGGGCCTGGTGGTATAGCGCCTGGCTGCGAACCTTGGCGCGATTTAGTCGCACTTATCTTGGGAGCTTTTGGCTTGGATTAAGCAATCTTTTGAGTGTGGCCCTTTTGGGAGCAGTGTATGGCGCGGTTTTTAATATTGCCAATCCTTGGGACTATGTTGTTTATCTGGGACTGGGTTATACGATCTTTGGTTTTATTAGCTTGACTGTGATTAGTGCTAGCACGCTATTTACTATGCGTAGTGATCAGTTGATCAATAATTCTCTGCCAGCAATTTTTTATTGCCTTGAAGAATGGGCTTTTCAGGTTCAGACATTTGCACAGAGCTTGGCGATTGTCATGATTCCGATCCTTTTTATTAAGCCGGTGCTTTGGCTGCATGCATTAACGAGTGTTTGGTTGCCACTCATCAATGTTGTGCTTTTTTGTTTTTGGATAACGGTTTTGATGGCTGTGTTGGGCTCTCGCTTTAAGGATGTTGCTCAGCTGATGCCGATCTTGATGCAATTAACTTTTTTGCTCTCTCCAATCCTGTATCAGAAAGAAGGCTTGGGTAAAATGGCATTAATTGCAGACCTCAATCCTTTTTATCGTGTCCTTGCTCCTTTGCGTACAGCTTTGATCGATGGAGATGTTTATTTTAGGGCCGAATTTGCGACGCTCTTTGTGAATATAATTTTAATATGGATTGTTTGCTATTGGCTGAAGCGCGTTCGCTACAATATGCCTTTTTGGGTCTAGGAAATGAAGGCCGTTATTCTTGCTGGTGGTCTCGGTACGAGGATTTCAGAGGAGACGCACCTCAAGCCAAAGCCGATGATTGAGGTCGGAGGTCGTCCAATTCTTTGGCATATTCTAAAGATTTATTCGCAGCATGGTATCAATGATTTCGTGATTTGCTGTGGATACAAAGGTTATGTGATTAAAGAATACTTTGCTAATTACTTTCTTCATAGTAGTGATGTCACCTTTGATATGAGTACGAATCAAATGGAGGTGCATCAGCAGAATGCTGAGCCTTGGAAAGTCACCCTTGTAGACACTGGGGAATCAACTCTCACCGGCGGTCGTTTACGTAGGGTTGCTTCTTATTTAGATGGCGGATCTTTTTGTTTTACATACGGTGATGGAGTTGCTGATGTGGATTTAACGGCCTTGATTGAGTTCCATCGCACTGAGGCTCGCTGGGCCACACTCACCGCTGTTCAGCCTCCTGGCCGCTTCGGATCGCTTGCTTTTGAAAGGGGGCGGGTGCTGGGTTTTGAGGAGAAGCCACAGGGTGATGGATCTTGGATTAATGGTGGCTTTTTTGTTCTGGAGCCAGAGGTTTTGGACACGATCAATGGCGACGAAAGCGTGTGGGAGAGGGATTGCTTGCCAGCTATCGCTTCGGCAGACCAACTCAATGCATTTCAGCACCATGGCTTCTGGCAACCCATGGATACCCTGCGCGATCGTCAGCTGCTTGAAGAACTCTGGAAGGATGATCGCGCCCCATGGAAAACATGGTGATGGCTGAGAGCTGGAATCCAGATTTTTGGCGTGGCAGACGCGTCTGGCTCAGTGGCCACACAGGCTTTAAAGGCAGCTGGTTGGCTCTTTGGTTGCTGCATTGGGGAGCAGTTGTGGAAGGCTATGCCCTTGATCCAGACCAGGCTGGTGGACCCTCCCTATTCGACAGCCTTGAGATCGCGGCTGATCTGTCACGTGATGAGCGCGCTGATTTGGCGCAGGCTGATCATCTAGTCACGCGGCTGAGCGCCTTTCAGCCCGAGGTGGTTTTTCATCTTGCTGCCCAGCCTCTTGTGACCAGAAGTTATCGAGAACCTTTGCAGACCTGGAATACCAACGTGATTGGTACCTGCCATGTGCTCGAGGCTTTGCGACAATTGGATCATCCATGTGTGTCGGTGATGATCACCACCGACAAGGTCTACGACAATCAAGAGTGGGATTATGGCTATCGGGAGAATGATCCCCTCGGAGGTCATGATCCTTACAGCAGTAGTAAGGCAGCAGCAGAACTTGCGATTGCTAGTTGGCGAGCAAGTTTTTGTGGTCTCTTGCCCCATCAAGTGCCCAATTTGAAGCTGGTTTCAGCGCGTGCAGGCAATGTGATTGGCGGTGGTGATTGGGCTGAAAATCGCATTGTTCCTGATGCCATACGAGCTCTGATCAAGGCAGAGCCAATTGTCGTGCGTGCGCCTGAATCGACAAGGCCTTGGCAGCATGTGCTTGAGCCTCTGGGTGGCTATCTCGCCTTGGCTGAGCAGCTGCACGAGAATCCCAATCTTGCGACCGCCTTCAATTTTGGTCCGCAACGAAGCGCCAACCGGCCAGTGGCAGCCCTTGTAGAAGAAATCCTCAGCCATTGGCCTGGATCATGGCTTGATCAATCCGATCCCAAGGCCAAACATGAAGCTGGGCGCCTAGATCTAACCACCGATCGAGCATTCCATCAGCTTGGTTGGAGCCCTCGTTGGAGTTTTGAGGTCACGATTGCGGAAACGGTGAATTGGTATAGCCGCTTTCATGCTGGAGAAGATGCGCGCCAATTATGTATTGAACAGATCGATCGCTACGTGAAGGGCTGATAATTTGCCCTTAGTAATGGTTGCTGTTGTTGTCTGTTCCCATTAGCGCTGAATCAATGGCGAGTCCAGCAGAACTCGAAGCTCTCAAAGCAGAAATCCTTGCATTGACGCGCCGTTATGCAGCATCTGCTCATCGTGCTTTTCGTCCCGCTGGAGATCCCTTAAGACCTGCCTTTGATTCAAAAGGAGGATCCATTCCCTATGCAGGCCGTGTGTTTACTGAAGATGAGGTGGAGGCTGCAGTCAGCAGCACTCTTGATTTTTGGCTCACTCTTGGCAATGAGGGAGAGGCCTTTCAAAAAGAACTCGCTGGTTTTTTGGGGGTTCGGGCTTGTCTAGCAGTCAACTCTGGCTCTTCGGCCAATCTATTGGCCTTGTCTGCGCTGACATCACATTTGCTCCCTGCGTCGAAGAGGCTGCAGCCCGGTGATGAAGTGATCACTTGTGCTGCCGGTTTTCCAACGACCGTGACCCCAATTTTTCAGAACGGTTGTATTCCTGTTTTTATTGATAACGATCCTTTAACAGGCAATTTGAATGTTGATCAGCTTGAAGCGGCCTTTGTTTCTGGGCGAACCAAGGCCGTGATGGCTGCTCATGCACTTGGTAATCCCTTTGATTTGGGAGGTGTGTTGTCATTTTGTCGTCAACATGATCTATGGCTTATTGAGGACAACTGCGATGCCCTTGGATGCAGTTACACCATGCCGAGAGAGCAGGCAGAAGAGCTTGGATTTGATCAGAACAGTCCAGGATTAGATGCTGGCGATGCCCATGTGATTCGTTGGACAGGTACCTGGGGAGATATCAGTACTCAGAGTTTTTATCCACCCCATCACTTAACGATGGGAGAAGGGGGAGCAGTCAACATCGTGGAAAGTTCTTTACTGAGGCGCATCGTTGAAAGTTTTCGTGATTGGGGTCGTGACTGTTGGTGCCCAAGTGGACGTGATGACACATGTTCCAAGCGATATGACTGGCAATTGGGTGAACTTCCTAAGGGGTATGACCATAAGTACATTTATTCCCACTTTGGCTACAACCTCAAACCACTAGATCCGCAGGCTGCAATCGGCCGCATTCAGATTCGTCGCTTGCCAGAGTTTATTGAGATGCGTAAACGCAATTGGCAGCGATTGCGACAAGGATTACATCACTTGAATGATGTCTTTAATTTTTGCCTGCCGACACATGCCACGAGATTTGAATCCTCTAGTGGGTCTTTCGCTTGGGACAGTAGTGGAGCAAGCACTGATTGCAGTTGGTTTGGCTTTTTGCTTCTTGTTCGCTCAGAGGCGCCTTTCACCAGTTCAGAGCTTGGTCGCCATCTTGCTGACAATGGAGTGGGTACAAGGATGTTGTTTGGCGGGAATTTGTTAAAGCAGCCTGCCTTTGTGCAATTGCGTAAGGACCGACCCGATGCCATGCGATTGGCTATGCCTGAGATGCCAGGGGCAGATCAATTGATGCAAGAAGCGTTGTTCCTGGGAACTTATCCAGGCCTCTCAGAGGAAATGATCGATCGAGAATTGGCTTTGATTTCTGCTTTTGTTGCGGAGAAAAAATATAATATTAGCCAACCCAATACCGCGATCTCATGAGTGGGAATGCTCTTCTGTTTGGGGCGCGCGGCGCTTTAGGTTCTGCAATTGAAAAGGTAATGACGCAGAAAAGCTTTAGTGTTTTGACTGCTGGCTCAGGACATGATGATGCTATCAACAATCATCTGCAGGTTGCCTATCAGCGGCCACAAGAGGCAAGTGTCTTTTCTCGCTTACCTTGTTTGGATGTCGTGATTTGGGCGCATGGCTTGAACTGTAGCGATGTGATTGCTGATTTTGATTTAGAAGATCTAGAACGTCTCTGGCAATCCAATGTGGTGTTTATTGCCTCAAGTCTATCGGCTTTATTGAAAGCCGGAAAATTGCTTGGTGGTAGCCGCCTTGTTGTCGTCAGCTCGATTTGGCAGCAAGAAAGTCGTCCTGGAAAAATGTCCTACACGATTTCCAAGGCTGCCTTGCATGGTTTGGTCAAATCGTGTGCGCTTGATCTTGGTGAGCGTGGCATCTTGATTAATGCTGTGTTGCCAGGAGTGGTTGATACGCCGATGACTCGCGCCAACTTGTCGTCTGAGCAGATTAAAGGGATTATTGATCAGTCAGCACTCCGTCGCCTCGCTGAACCGGCAGACATCGCCTCTGCCGTAGCGTTCTTGGCGGACCCCTCCAACCGGGCTATCACAGGTCAGTTCCTTACAGTTGATGCTGGGTTCATTGGTGTGAAGCATTCTTGAGAACCGTTATGGCTGATCTCTTAACCCTCGACATCCAAAGCTCTTATGCCAATTACAAGGTTGCTTTTTCGGATCTCAATGATTTGAGCGAATGTTGCTTTGAAGCTGACGCCTTTTTGGTGGATGCATTTTTTCGTGATCGCCTGCCATTGCCTGCAAATGTCCCTGTGGTCTGGATTGAGGCGAATGAGGATGCCAAGGCACTGCCAGCCACCATTGACGTGTTTGTCGCTCTCAAACAAGCAGGACTCGGCCGTGGTTCTCATCTCATCGCGATCGGCGGTGGAGTCATTCAAGACATTGCAACCTTTGTGGCGTCTTTATATATGCGCGGAATTGGTTGGAGTTACGTCCCAACTACATTTTTGGGCATGGTTGATTCCTGCCTAGGTGGCAAGAGTTCTATTAATGTTGGTCCATATAAAAATCTTGTCGGCAACTTTCATCCGCCGCGCCGTATTGATATTTTGCCTATTTTTGCCCGCTCTTTACCGATGGTCGAGATGGCAGGTGGAGCGGCAGAGGCCGCAAAGATTTCTTTTTGTAGAGGCAAGACAACTTTTGAGAATTATGAGCAGTTAGCATCTCCAGTTGTTGCTGGAGCTTGGACAGAAGAAGAACTCGCTCAATTACTTCATGCAACTTTGGCCGTTAAGAAGTGGTTTATCGAAAAAGATGAATTTGATCAGGCTGAGAGGCGGCTACTTAATTTTGGCCATACATGGGGCCATGCCCTTGAATCTGCAACAGCCTTTGCCATTCCCCATGGCTTGGCAGTGGGTCTTGGGATGATGGCAGCCATACGATTTGTTGGTACAGAGATAACCGACTCTTTGCTCTGGCAACATTGCATGAATCTTTTGAAGCCTATCTTGTTACTTAAGCAATTGACTGTCTTTGAAGCCGATGTTTTTGTCAAAGCTTTTCGGGCTGACAAGAAACACTCTCCAGGCCATTTTCACTTGATTGTTCCTACAGCTGTGGCTGATTCTGGATTGGGTGTTGAGGAGATTCGCTTGCGATCTGATGATGATTCCTTGGCTCGTATTTTGAAGGCGATGCAAGAGGTTTTGGCTATTGTTTCTGATGAAATATCAGATAAAAAGTCTTTAGCAAATCGATTATGATGAAATATTCAGATGTTGTTTTTCAATGGCTTAAGCGGAGTGGCTATAGCCATTGTTACTTTGTGGCGGGTGGCAATATTATGCACCTCCTAAATTCAGCCAGGCAGACGATGCATTGTGTGCCTGTGGTTCATGAAGTTGCAGCAGTTGTGGCTGCTGAGTATCACAATGCAACCGTCTCATCTGGGAAGGTGACCAAGCCAATGGGTCGAGCCATTGCTCTTGTCACAGCAGGCCCTGGATTAACGAATGCTCTGACGGGCCTCGCTGGGGCTTGGTTAGAAAGCCGTGAGCTACTCCTCCTTGGTGGTCAGGCGAAAGTGGCGGATCTTGCTTCGTCTGGTTTGCGCCAATTGGGCATTCAGGAGGTGAATGGTGTTGCCATGGCTGCTCCCGTTTGCAAAAGGAGCCTTTGCTTGCGAGAGCCATTAGAGCAACAAGCATTTTTGGCTGAAGTCTCTTCATGCTGGCAGGCTCGTCCTGGCCCTGTATTTCTAGAGTTTCCGCTTGATGTTCAAGCAATGCAAGTTCCTGATGCTTGGGTCGCTGGCATCGATGAAGCCAATATCAACAAGGCTGATGGCGCTGGTCCTGTCATCGACAGTGACATGGTTCATTCCTTAGCAGTTTCTATAGCCGCGGCTGAGCGTCCTGTCTTGCTGCTTGGAGGGGGGATCTCTTGTGTAACGGCTCAGCAGTTAGAGCCCCAGCTTGCTTCGCTTGGTTTGCCAGTAATGACGACCTGGAATGGAGCCGATCGCTATGGCGCAGAGCATTCCAATTATTTTGGCAGGCCCAATACCTGGGGACAGCGCTACAGCAATCTGCTGATTCAGCAATCAGATTTTTTGGTTGCGATCGGCAGCCGGCTTGGGCTCCAGCAGACAGGCTTTAATTGGCAAGAATTTGTGCCAGCTGGGAAAGTTATTCAGGTTGACATTGATCCAGCTGAGCTGGCGAAGCCCAATCCAAAACTTGATCTAGCCATTGAAGCGAATGCTAATGATTTTATACAACAGTTGCTCAGTTTTGACTTGGGTATTCACCCTGATTGGCTTGCTTACTGTTCTGAGGTTAAAACCAGATTGCCGATTTCTGAAGCCTGCAATTTCACACCCGTTGGTTATCTCAATCCCTTTGAGATGGTAATCATGCTATCCAAGCTTTGCAATGCTTCTGATCACATTGTCCCTTGCAGCAGTGGAGGAGCATTCACTGTAATGATGCAGGCTTTTGAGCTGCAGCAGGGTCAGACAATGATTACTGATAAGGGATTAGCGAGCATGGGTTATGGCTTATCAGGTGCTATCGGAACATCGATTGCTGATCCTGATGTGCGTACAGTGCTAGTTGAGGGCGATGGTGGATTCACCCAGAACCTTCAGGAGTTAGCAACTGTGGCGGTAAATAATCTCAATCTAAAGATGTTCCTGTTTTGCAATAATGGTTATGCATCGATCAGGATGACACAAAAGAATTACTTTGGTGGCGCTTATATGGGTTGTGATATTTCTTCGGGCTTAGGCTTTCCTGATTGGTCAAAACTTGCCGAGGCTTATGGGATTGATTGCTTTGAGTTAGGCGATGATTGGTGGGATGCTGAACGGTTTGATCATTTGTGGAATCACCAAGGCCCTGCTCTGTTTTTGGTCCCATTGCATCCTGAACAGACATATTCTCCTAAGATCGTTAGTCGCATTAGTGCTAATGGCGGCATGGAATCAAATCCCTTGCATCGAATGAGTCCGGATTTAGATCAAGAGCTTGAGGATTTTGTGACACGCTTTATTCCAAAAAAAGCTTCTTGACTCCCTTGCGCTCATTTTAATTGTGATATAATAATTATATTCTGGATTGCTTTTGGCATGAACGTTCATGAGCGCAAGATGCTTGATATCCTGCGCCAAGGACGCGAAGAGTTTGGCGTCGTAGCAGCCAAGGCTGAATTCGAGGCGGAAGGAACCCGAACTGATGAGTTATTGCGTCTATTAGAAATTGCTAACAAGGCTGATGTTGGCTTGGCTTTGAAGATTGGTGGCTGTGAGGCTATTCGTGACATGCTTGAGGCCAAACAGTTTGGTGTGAGGTATATCATTGCTCCAATGGTGGAAACACCTTATGCACTCTCGAAATATATTGCAGCCAAAGGGAAGATCTATTCAGATCTTGAACGTGAAGACGTTACGTTCTTGTTTAATGTTGAGACATCGACAGCTTTTGAAAATATCGAAGCCATGGTTAAACTTGCAGCAAAGAATCCTGGTTGTGATGGTGTTGTTTTTGGTCGTGTTGATTTTAGTGGATCGTTAGGCCTAGGGCGACAAGGAATTGAAACAGAGCAGGTCACTTCTGCTGGTGAAGTTGTCGCTCGCTTGTGCAAGGATCATGGCCTCGAATTTGTTGTCGGAGGGGCTGTCTCTAGTGATGCATTGGTGAGTTTGAGGCGATTCAATGATGTTCATCTTGATCGCTTCGAAACTCGTAAGGTTGTTTTTAATGCTGCAGCGCTGGGGGAGAAGAATTTGCCAGATGCTTTACGGCAGGCTGTACATTTTGAGTTGCTTTGGCTTCTCAATAAGCGCGATTACTACGGGTTGATGCATCATGAGGACCAGACTCGCATCCAAATGCTTGAAAGTCGCTGGAAGGTTTTAGAGCACGGTTGACGTGTTTTTCAGTGTGATGTCCATCGATGAATAGCTCTGCCAAGGATCATGGTTTATTGGTTATTACCGGCGCTACTGGTTGGGTCGGTCGCACAGCAGTCGAGGAGTTGCAAAGCTTGTTGACACCGGAGAATTTTTTGGAGCGTGTTCGTCTATTTGCGAGCCGCTCTGGATCCATAGTATCTACAGGCTACACCGATTTACCTCCGTTCAGTATTCCTGTTTTCCCTCTTAAGGACTTGCCGGATCTAGCAGTCTCTGAATCTTTGAGCGCTGTTCTGCACACAGCTTTTTTGACACGAGATCGTGTTGCACAAGTCGGTCAGGATGATTACGTGGCGACCAATCGTTGGATTACTGCTCAGGTCGCCTCTGCTTTAACAGCTTCCCCTCAAGCTCGTGCTGTTGTGATTTCATCTGGAGCTGCCGCTGTTCATGATCAGGAGCTAGGGCTTGATCTAGCTTCAGACCCTTATGGAGTCCTTAAATGGGAAGAGGAGCAGCTTTTGTCGAACTTGGTTCCAGGAAGCTTGGTGTTGCGCCTCTATGCACTATCGGGCCGGTTTATTCGTGAACCTGTTCGCTTTGCACTGGGGGACTTTTTGCTTAAAGCTCTTCGCAAGCAACCGATTCGCTTGGATTCACCCAACCCTGTTCTACGAAGTTATGCCAATGCAAGCGATATCACCACCTTTGTCTGGCGATGGCTATTTAATAATAATGTTGATAACTCAAGCAATGTTTTGGCCGCGACGAGTTGCACAACCAATTTATTTGACCTCGCCAGCCTGATCACCCGTATTTACGACTTGCCTCCTGTGCAATCCACTATTGACCCTGCTGCGGTACCCAACTGCTATATCGCAGATTCCGAATCATTCCTGACTGCAATGAATGAGCAAAATTTATTGCCAATGACGATGGAGCAGCAGGTGATTGACACGGCTAAGGGATTGACTAACCCTGAGCATGCAACCAATAGCAGATGATTAACCTAACTTTTTCTGCAAAGCTTTGGCCTCCTTTCTCTATTGATGATTTGCCAGAGCAAGTCAGAGGAGTTGTCGCAGATTGGCAGCGTGCGCCTATACGACCACACGATCTCGCAGGTGATTATCCGTCAGGTTACTTGGTCTCTGTCGTGGTTCCATGCTTTAACCCCGATCCACAACAATTTGCTCAATTGTTGCTTTCTTTGCAACAGCAAAGTGATCAGCGTTTTGATCTATTGCTCATCAACGATGGCTCGACCGCAGACTCTTGGAGACATATAGAGCGCCTGATTGAGGATTATCCATGGATAAGAGTGTTGCATCAGCCTGCCAATCAAGGTATTTCATCAGCATTGAATCTTGCCGTTAAACAGTTACAGACCCCCTATATAGCCATCCTTGATCAAGATGACCTCTTGCATCCTGCAGCACTTGCTTTCGTTAATCGGCATCTTACTGAGAATAAGGAATGCAGATTGCTCTACACCGATCATATTGCCTTTCAAGATGACAGGACTAGGTGCCAATATATCCCTAAGTTCCCTTGGAACCCAGCGGTGCTGTTGGAATTTAATTATTTAATTCACCTGACAGTGATCAGGACTGAAGCATACCAAGCCTGTGGCGGGATGAATTCTGAGTATGACGGAATTCAAGACTGGGACTTTTATCTTCGTTTGTCAAAAGTATTGAGACCTGAACAGGTTGGATACTTGCCTCTGCCTCTTTATGCCTGGCGACTTTCGGATCAATCTGTTGCGTCTTCAGCAACTCCAAAACTGCAGTTGCTAGAGAAAGCGCAGGAATTTTTGGGCCATGCTCACGAGCAACTAGGAGAGAGTACACGTGTAGCTCTAGAAGAAAAAACTACCAGTTATTATAAGTTTGGCATTGACCGTAGTGATGATTGTGTTGCAAAGAGGCGATGCAATATTCTGCTTTTAGGCAACTTGAAGATTGAAAGCCGCTTGCAACGTACGCTTCAATCGATTCAAGGTTCAGAAATTCTTTTTGATCAAATATTTAGCATTCGCTTGTCTGATCATTCTTCTCCAGCTTCAGCTGCGGTAAGGATAGATTGTTTGTCTACTAATGAGGTTGGATTAGGGGAACTTCATGACTTAATACCTGATGATCAACCTTTACTAGTTTTGCAAGTTGGCGCTTCATTGCAGGAGCAGATTAACCCAGATTTAATTGCTTGGTTGGAGCGTACATCCCGTTGGCAGGAGATTACTTTTCCCTGCTTCACATTGGAAGAGCCAGAGTTATGCATATCAGCCGGATATGCAATGTTGCCATCAGTTCCAGATGTCTACATTCCCTTAGGCCAACACCTTAGTAAAAATAACTATAACAATGATTTCGCGACTTATTCTCATGTTCGTCCTGTAGATCTCCCATCACCTGCTGTTCAGCTGTTGTGTTCTTCTGTGGTAAGGCAGACCTTGGCAGCTTTTGCTTCAAGATGGGATCCGAAGATAGAAGTAACGGCTAGATGGTGGGCTTGTTTGCTGGAGCTAAATTGGGACTGTTGCTGTATTTCTGATGTCTTTGTTGGTTTAGATGCTGATCTTGCAAAAGCAGAGCACCAACAACTTGCAGTGCATCGAAATCAAGGTCTTTGTGCGATCCAATCTCCACACTGGTTAGGTGCCACCGAAACTTCTCATAACGCTAAATATTCATATTGGCTGGAAAGAACTTTCTTTCATTCAACCGCAAGAGTACATCCATTAGTAGTTCAGTATTTTTTGTCTTTAGAGATTCATGCTAATCAGTTAAAGGCACTAAGTCGTGATTCTTCCACTCTTTCCCTATTGCCTGATCTTTTGAGAAAACCTTTGGTGATATTGACCCCAACAGAGCTTAATGCCCGTAGTAATGGGCATGCATGTATTCTCACCTTGGCTTTGCATTTGCAGGAGATGGGACATACTGTTCATCTTCTACCTTTTAAGCCACTTACATTTTTCCGAGATTACTTTTCCGAATTGCCAGAGAAATTTCAAGTGTTGTCTTTTATTTCTGATCCGCAAGAATTGCTAGGAGCAGTGCTTTTAGTCCCAGAATCAGCACCTAAAGCTTTGATCAAAAGATTACGACCATATTTTCATAAACTGATTTGGTGGTTGCTAGCCCCTGCTGGAGTGCTTACGGAATTCCGTCCTAATATTCGGCTTGGAGATTTTTTGGTTGGATTTTCAGAGTTCGCTTTGCCAGGGCAAACAGAGTATCTTTTCGTCCAACCAGAGCTTGACTCAGAAAACGATCCTCTTTTCTCTAGCTATTTGATTAAATATCGTCACCAACCAGCCAAGAAAAAACAGATTCTTTTGTATACCGGAAAAGGACGCCTTAAAGCTTTACCAAGGAGCTTGCATCGCTACTTGCTGGGTTATAAAGTTATTTTGATTACTAGATCTTGGCCTTCCAAAAAGTCAGAACTGACAAAACTATTGATTGACTCTAAAGGCTTGATTAGCTGTGATCCGATGACTAATCTGAATCTGGAAGCCGCCATATTGGGTTTGCCTGTTTATCTTACTGGCAATCCTTTCCCTGCTCGATGTTTTCGCAACTTCCCAGTCGATCTTACTTCTTTGATTACAGATTCTCCAGGAGCTTTTATTGCTCGCCTCAGCAGTAATAGTCCGTTGAAGCAGATTCCGCTATCAGCTTTGATACTTAAAAGTAGATCATCTGTTGATATATTCGATTTGCTTTTGTCGGATCCTCCGCCTCTTTCTGCGATGGCATACAGAGTTAGTCAAATAACTCTTGATCAGATAGAGCAATATCGAAGTGTTCTTATGAGTAGCCGTACCATTCAAGCTCTTAAGGATGGGCAGTCATTCTCTTCAGCTTTTTTAGGTGAGTATGTAGATAGTTTTAAATACCCTTTTTGGGCGCATGCAATGCTTTGTAATGGGTTGATTAGACTAGATGATTTCGCGGATTTATTGGCATCTATTAAGCTTTTACGACCTAGTTTGTTGCTATGGAAAAAGCTTGGCTTCGCTTTCGTTTTTAGATTTTTAGTTAATCGACTCATTAGCTTTAATCGAATCACTGGAATTAATGTCTTAGCAAATAAACCTAAAGTATGAAATGAGTTTATTGAGTAAGCCTCTGACGATTTGGATTCCTACCTTTCGTAGGCCAAGACAGCTCTCTCAACTTTTAAAGAATTTTGATCAGCTTGGGATCATTGATTTTGCAGAGGTTGTGATTTCTGATAATGATCCTGAGGGGCCATTGGCAGAAACCATGGCGAAGGGTGATGGTGATCTGCCGCTTAATGTTTGTTATCGATGTAACGCTGCTAATTTATCTGCTGGTGTGAATTTTCTTCGGGCTTTTGAATGCTGTACAACCCCTTGGTTAATGATTGTAGGGGATGATGACTTGTTTAAGTTTGGAGCGGCTGATCAAATTTTGGATCTTATTGCTTCACTTCAAGACGACATCGCTGCAGTGAAGTTTGATTCAAGCTTGTTTGGTTCTCAGCCTGAATGTGTTTCATCAGGACTTGGTGATTATATAGAGCAGCTCTCACCTCGTAATTACCCTGATGCTTTCAACAATCTATGCTTAATATCAAACTGGTTGTTCCGTACTGACTCTTATAGACTATATTTGGCTAGCGCTTATCTTGGTTATTCCAGCAAAATCTCTCACTTGTTTCCGGCTTTGCAGGCTTGTGTGCGGGATGATGCCAAGCTGATGTTTTCACATTTGCAGCCAGTCGAGCATGGCATCTCGGAGGCCTCCTGGCCCAAGGCAGCGACTTGGTTTGAGATGGTGACCACTCTGGCGAGTTTCAGTGGCTTCATTGATGCCCAAAATCGATCTGCATTGTTGAAGCTGCTCTTGCATTCCGATTGGCGACGAAATATTGCTAAGTGTCTGCGAGTGCAGCAATTTTATGGTGATCAGAGACTTGGCTTGAACACTTGGCGCATTCATATTCACCTCGCTTTGATCTCCACAAGTTACCTACAAGCTCTTCTACTTTCATGGCCATTGTTGTTGTTACCTTATCGATTGTGGCCTCGATCCCTCAGGAACAAACTCGGAGACCCAGGAAGTATCGAACGTTGGTGAGCCTCGCCACTTGCTTTGCATCCACCATCGCAATGCTCTCGCAGGAAGTAGACGCCAAGGCAGCCTGCTCAGGCAAGCAATGATGGCTATCCAAGGGTTGATCTTTCTTTCTCTTACCTGCCGTGCATAAAAGTTGACTTCTTGCAGGATGTATTGAAGACCTCTTCGTCGCTTTCGATGCCGATCGTTGACTCGAGCTGCGCTTGTGCAGCTCGCAAGACTCACGATTCCGTAGCCAGCAGCTGCAACTCTGATCCATAGATCCCAATCTTCGAAGCCAGGTGTATGGCGATAGCCTCCTGCCTCGATCAGAACGTGACGGTGGATCGCGATTGTTTGGTGATTGAGTGGATTACGCCAAGGCAGCCATCGCTGAGCATCACTTTTTGATGTTGGCGTTTTGCGCGCAGACTGTTGATAAGCACGGGTTGTATCCAACTCTAAAAGTTGAGAACCTAAAACTCCTATGCCTGGCCTATTGATTAAACTTAATGCCATTAATTCGGTGTGATCAGCTGCATATAGATCATCACTATCGATACGCATAATCACATCTCCTTTGCAGAAAGGAGCTATAATTTCAAGCATCGCGCCTATCCCTTGAGGCTGCTTTTGTTGCTTTAAGTTTACTGGTAGGTGGCAGGATTCGATGACCTGGCAAAGATCGAGGGGTAATGGACCGTCAGCGGCGATGATAAGCTCCTGCGCTTGCAGTGTTTGTTTCTCTAGGCAATCCAACGTTGCTTTCAGTAATTCCGGAGCCTCGCTAGGTGCTAGAGGCATCAGCCAACTGATGGATGGGAAGTAATCGTTTGCCATAGCCAGGGATTAGTTGATGATTATAAGCGCTTAGTAGATCTTCCCTGCCTCAGGTTGTTAAGCTCGGGCTGTTTGAAATGATCATAATTCGTAAGGCATGTGATTTTAAATGATGGTTTATATTATTAATGGGTCTGATGGGAGTTTGGAGAAGGTTTGGAATCTTGTTTAATAAGATTGTGGTCTTGATGTTTCTGTGTAGATGTTCGCTTCAACCCCTCTGCATCAGAAGGCCTGTGAGCTTTGCTTAGGACACTCTGCAAGGCGTAATTGTCAGGTTCGAGGATGTGCCCATGTTGTGAATTGCTTTTAAGTGCTTATAAAATGTCACTGAACACTTCATGGTTGAGATCAGTTGTTCTGCTTGGTGGTTTCAGATTTGCCCATCTTTGATTCTGATCACACCACCGCAGCTTTTAGCATTGAGTAACTTTAGGCTATTGCTGCAAGAGTTGCTGCCTTGGCGTTCAACACCTCTACTTAGGTACAGCATATTGGTATCTTTCCTGGCCTTGGCTAACCAGTCTGAGGATAGAAAGAAGGTTGTTTGTTCAGGATTGGATCTTGGATACGCCTCTTCGAGCCCTATTCGCTTCTCTGACTTAGCGGCGTACCAAGGCTCTCTTTGCCAGCAGCCTTTGTTGTAGATAGCTCGATGGTTGGTTCTCAGCTAGCAGCGATGTGGAGTTCCAAGGGGTTTTTAATTGGCTTCCTGATTGACCAGGATCCATCTGATTGAGTCGGCAAGGGAATGATTTCTCAAAGGTTGCCCAGAGTTACCTCTGAATTGTCGTTCTTGCGGCTTCTGCTGACTGCTAGAACTTTGCGAACATGCTTTGAGAGCTGCCTTTGTAGTGGCTGTAGATAGGCTAGAGGAGTTCGACTGCCTCCTTCCATGCTCAAGCTCCTGCTGGGTGATCCCAATGCCCGCAAGCTGAAGCGTTACCAGCCGATCGTCACTGACATCAATATCCTCGAAGAGGACATCGCCTTGCTCAGCGATGACCAGCTGCGCTCTAAAACGGCCGATTTTCGCCAGCAGTTTGAGACTGTCGTCAGTTTTCCTAAGCAGCGAGTTTTACTTGATGAGCTGCTCCCAGAAGCCTTTGCTGTTGTGCGTGAGGCTGCTAAACGGGTGCTCGGCATGCGTCATTTCGATGTGCAGCTGATCGGCGGCATGGTGCTGCATGAGGGTCAGATTGGTGAGATGAAGACCGGTGAAGGGAAGACTCTTGTAGCCACTCTGCCTAGCTACCTCAATGCCCTCACTGGCCGTGGGGTGCATGTGGTTACGGTCAATGATTACCTGGCACGGCGCGATGCTGAATGGATGGGCCAGGTGCATCGTTTTCTCGGTCTCAGTGTTGGTTTGATCCAGCAGGACATGAGCCCTGCTGAGCGGCGGCGCAATTACGCCTGCGATATCACCTATGCAACCAATTCAGAGTTGGGTTTTGACTACCTACGTGACAACATGGCCACCGATCTGAGTGAGGTGGTTCAGCGGGAGTTTCAGTACTGCGTCATCGATGAGGTGGATTCGATCCTGATCGATGAGGCGCGTACTCCCTTGATCATTTCCGGACAGGTGGAGCGTCCCCAGGAGAAGTATCAGCAGGCTGCAGATGTGGCCGCTGCTCTGGAGCGGGCTGCCGAACAGGGTAAGGATGGCATTGATCCTGAGGGTGACTACGAGGTTGATGAGAAGCAACGCAGTTGCACACTCACAGATGAAGGCTTTGCCAAGGCTGAGCAGAACCTCAAAGTGAGGGATCTGTTTGACCCCGCTGATCCCTGGGCCCATTACATCACCAATGCATTGAAGGCCAAGGAGTTGTTTGTTCGGGATGTGAATTACATCGTGCGCGATGGTGAAGCTGTGATTGTCGATGAGTTCACAGGTCGTGTGATGCCAGGCCGGCGCTGGAGCGACGGACAGCATCAGGCGATTGAGGCCAAGGAACAGCTAGCGATTCAGCCTGAAACTCAGACTCTGGCTTCGATTACTTATCAAAATTTCTTTCTGCTCTATCCCCGCTTGGCTGGCATGACCGGCACCGCTAAAACCGAAGAGGTGGAGTTTGAGAAGACCTACAAGCTTGAGACTTCAGTGATCCCTACCAACCAGCCTCGGGCTCGTGCGGATTGGGTGGATCAGGTTTATAAGACTGAATCAGCCAAGTGGCGGGCCGTGGCCAACGAAACGGCCGAAATTCATAAGCAGGGAAGGCCTGTTCTGGTTGGCACGACCAGTGTTGAGAAAAGCGAATTGTTGAGTTCTCTGCTCTCAGAACAAGAGATTCCCCACAATCTTTTGAATGCCAAGCCGGAGAATGTAGAACGTGAGGCGGAGATCGTTGCCCAGGCTGGCCGTGCAGGGGCTGTGACGATTGCCACAAACATGGCTGGCCGTGGGACAGACATCATCCTTGGCGGAAATAGCGATTACATGGCACGCCTCAAGTTGCGTGAGGTTTTGCTGCCAAGATTGGTGCGGCCTGAGGAGGGTCATCGTCCACCAGTGCCATTACAGAGGGCTGCCGAGACAGGTGGTGGGTTCGCTGCCAAGGCCGCTGCTTCGAATGGATCTCATGGCCATGTCTTGAGCGAGGCCCGTGCAATCGGGAGTCTCTATCCTTGCTTGCTCACTGATGACACTGATCAGTTCCTTGCGGAGTTAGCTCGGGACCTTGTGAAGGTTTGGGGAGATAGGGCACTGAGCGTGATCGAATTAGAGGATCGCATCTCCACTGCTGCTGAAAAAGCACCTACCGATGATGCGCAGATTGCTGCCTTAAGAGAGTCGATCGCAAGAGTAAAGACTGAATACGACGTGGTAGTGACCCAGGAGGAGGTTCGAGTGAGGGAAGCAGGAGGTCTTCATGTGATTGGTACAGAACGTCATGAATCTCGCAGGGTTGACAATCAACTTCGTGGTCGGGCCGGCCGTCAGGGGGATTTAGGTAGTACCCGTTTTTTCCTTTCTTTGGAAGACAACCTATTGCGCATCTTTGGAGGCGAACGGGTGGCTTCGTTGATGAATGCTTTCCGCGTGGAGGAGGACATGCCCATTGAGTCGGGCATGCTTACCCGTTCTTTAGAGGGGGCTCAGAAAAAGGTAGAAACCTATTACTACGACATTCGTAAGCAGGTTTTTGAGTACGACGAGGTAATGAACAATCAACGTCGTGCCGTTTATGCCGAACGTCGCAGGGTCCTTGAGGGTCGCGGACTCAAGAAGCAGGTGATTGGTTATGGAGAGCGAACAATGGACGACGTTGTTGAGGCATATGTGAATCCTGATTTGCCCCCTGAAGAATGGGATTTAGGCCAACTGGTTAGCAAGGTTCAGGAATTTGTCTACCTGCTTGAGGATCTCAAGCCTGAGCAGTTGCAGGGGCTAAGTATGGAGGAACTTAAGTCTTTCCTTCAGGAGCAACTGCGCAATGCTTATGACATTAAGGAAGGTCAGATTGAGCAGCAGCGACCAGGGTTGATGCGGGAGGCAGAACGCTTCTTCATCCTTCAGCAGATCGATACACTTTGGCGGGAACATTTGCAGGCGATGGACGCTCTGCGTGAATCTGTAGGGTTGCGAGGGTATGGGCAAAAAGATCCGCTTATTGAATACAAGAATGAGGGCTACGATATGTTTCTTGAGATGATGGCAAATATGCGTCGCAATGTGATTTATTCGATGTTTATGTTCCAGCCTGCTCCTGCTCAAGAGGCCGCTAAGGTTTGATTTTATTGAAAAGCTTGTCTAAATTAATGTCAGCTTCTGGGAGTATCCCCTAGGAACTCAATGATTTCCCTGTCTTTGAGGTTTTGAGCTTGTCCGGTTTGAAGATCTTGAGGAACACGATCAGTACTTAGCTCTTGTAGGAAAGAATGCAACGCTGTCACCTGATTTTCTAGTTGGTCGATACGCTCCATCAGGTTGCGTATGACATCGGCCTCTGAGTCTGGTAGTGCTGAGTGGGCTAATGGATTGATACGGACACCGCTTTGATGGACCACTCGCCCTGGGATACCCACAACCGTGCTGTCGGCTTCAACGTCCCTTACAACGACTGATCCGGCACCGATTCTCGTATTGGCCCCCACGTGAATTGCGCCAAGAACTT
The DNA here is from genome assembly GCF_047304515.1 of Prochlorococcus sp. MIT 1306. Classification (NCBI taxonomy): domain Bacteria; kingdom Bacillati; phylum Cyanobacteriota; class Cyanophyceae; order Synechococcales; family Prochlorococcaceae; genus Prochlorococcus; species Prochlorococcus sp. MIT 1306. The sequence continues at coordinate 2,442,977 of NZ_CP138959.1, forward strand.
TGGCGCCCGCGCCAACGACCACATTTTCTGCCAGGGTTGGATGGCGTTTGCCGTGCTCTTTGCCTGTGCCACCGAGCGTGACGCCTTGATAGAGCAGGCAGCGGTTGCCGATTTCGGTTGTTTCGCCGATCACAACACCCATGCCGTGATCGATGAATACTCCGTGACCGATCTGGGCGCCTGGATGGATCTCTATGCCAGTCAGGGCACGTGTGATCTGGCTGAGTAGTCGTGGCAGCAAAGGTAATCCGGAGCGCCAAAGTCGGTGACTGATTCGATGCAGTGTCAAGGCCTGAAAGCCCGGATAGCAAAGCAGGATCTCAAGCAGGTCTCGGGCTGCTGGATCTCGCTCTTTGATGATTGCTAGGTCGGTCTTTATGGCTGTGAGCATTTGCCCAGATTAGTGAGCTTAATTAGGCGCTGAGTAGGCCGATCTCCTTGCGCAGTTGTTCGATCGTGTTGGTGCTGAGATAGCTGTCTGCGCAGTGAAGTTGGGGCATGCGTATCAATTGGGAACGGTTTTGGCGCAGGCTTTGCTCGACGAGGGGCAGGCTGGGGCGGTCGCAGAGCACGTGGCTGGCTGCTCTGAGCAGGGCTAGTAGGCGGCTGCCTACATCCGGTGTTGCTGTCATGAGCAGGAGTTCATTGCCGCGCATGCTGTGCAGGATTACTTCGGCAGCTCGTAGGATCCCTGGGCTAATGCTTACCAGCCCCACGCAGCTGCCGGGTCGCAACTCCTTAAGCATGGCGAGCTCTTGGCGGAAGTCATTGAGGTCTACTGCGACGGCCCGAACTCCGTGGCGTTTAGCTAGCTCTTCCAGCGGTTGCAGGAAATAACGACTGGTTACCACGGTGCCGTTGCTTGAGCTTTCAAGAATGCTTTCCAGCTCCTCCATCGGTACCACTTCAACTGGAACATCAAGGTGGGGCTCCAGCTCTTCTGCAATCAGCATGGAGGCGCCAATATCCTCTCTCGGAGTGCTTACCAACACTCTCGCCCCGCAGCGAAGGCGCCAGTCAATTTCGCGGGTTAAGAGTTCTCGAGTCTGCTGGAGAGTACAGCCAGCATTGAGCAGACCATCGACGCACTTGCGCACTTCCTGGTCAAGGTCAGGGGTGCCTCGATTGCGAATATGGGGAGGGGTTTTGATTTCGCGCGGCTTTTGCTGGTCGCGCACGTAGATACCTGAACCAGCCATGGCTTCGACGACCCCATCTGTTTCCAGCTGTCGATAGACCTTGCTGATCGTGTTGCGATGAAGGCCAGTTTGCATGGCTAACTGGCGAGTGCTGGGAAGTCTGTGGCCAGGTGGGTAATGACGTGCGGCGATTGCGAAACAAATTTGGTTGTAAAGCTGGGCCGAAGCCGGAATGTCGCTTTCCTGCTGAATATGGAATCGCACGCCGGTAGGCCAGGTTGCAATGCGGCCACCTTAAAGAGCAGGAGGCCTTCATGACAATCGCGCGTGTGTCCTGTGATGCTGTGACAGTTCACTGTGGCCTTGGCATGGCTGAGCTTGACAGTGGTTTGTTGTTGAGCTCATTTAGAGAATCCGCATAAAGGCCCGCCTTGCTGCTGCTCTCAGGTCGAATGTTTTGCCTGGCTGCAGTGTGGAGTGGCAATATCTCTTTCGTCCGGACGACTCTCTGCCTGGCGAGATGTTTAGGCGGGCTATCCAGGCTTGTACTGGATACAGCATGTTTTTGAAAAAGCGTTGTTGCTACCGGGAATTCAGAGGGGTCGACCCCTCTGAATTGATAGACCAGCACACACTTAGTGGCTCAGGTTGCTCTCAAGGGCTAGCAGGTGGTTGATTCCTCTGAAGTTAGGGATTTATTGATCCTTGTTGAGCTGTGTTTTGGCAGCAGCAGTGGCTCGAGGTGGGGCTGTGATGGTGCGAACCGCACGCGTAGGAATTTGGTTTTCCTTATCTGTTTTGATCAGCGGTGTTTTGCGCGGTGTAAGGAACATGATCATGTTCCGACCTTCACGCTTAGGAGCTTGCTGAATTTCGGCCTGTTCTTCCAGGTCTTTTGCCATACGTCGTAGCAGCGTTTCAGCAAGGGCAGTGTGCTGAATTTCCCGACCCCGGAAGATAACGGTGCATTTGACTTTGTCACCAGCCTTGAGGAATCGCACGGCTTGGCCGATGCGCACGTTGTAGTCGTGCTGATCGATTTTGTAGCGCATTTTGACTTCTTTGACTTCGGTCTGATGCGACTTCTTTTTGGCTTCCTTGGCTTTCTTCTCCTGCTCAAACTTGAATTTGCCGTAATCCATGATTCGGCAAACGGGTGGATCCGCTTTCTCGCTGACAAGGACCAGATCGAGTTCCCTATCTTTTGCTACATCAAGGGCTTCTTCCCTGTTGATCACCCCGAGCTGAGTTCCGTCTGCGTCAACGACCCGCAACTTGGGATAATTGATGCGGTCATTAATATTGGGGAGCTCCCTGACGGGTGCGCGACGGTCAAAACGAGGACGTGGTGGCATTCAGTGAGATAAGGGAATAGAGCAGACGACAAGGAGACCAGAAGGTTTTATGTCTGCACCCTTCACCTTAGACCCGCTTGAATCAGTGAAAGCGCTTCGCTCAGCGGTTCCTCACCTTTGAGCCAATACGGGTGATGTTGTCTGCGGAACCATGTGCGCTGACGCTTGGCGAACTGCTGGGTACGACGTGTGGTCAGGGCGATGGCCTCTTCACGGTTGAGTAGGCCTTGAATCACCTTTAGTGCTTCCCCATAGCCGATTGTTTGCAGCAAGGGCAGATTGGTGTCGTAGCAATGACTCAAGTGTTCGGTTTCTTCGATGAGACCATTGGCATAGAGCTGTGTTGTGCGTTGGCCAATGCGTTCGCGCAGGTTGTGTGGGTCGAGGCCTAGTTCCAGCACGCGCCAAGGGGGTGGGCTTGAGCCTTGTTGAGTGGTGATCGGTTTGCCAGTGGCATAAACCACTTCCAGAGCCCGTTGGGTGCGCATGGCATCAGCAGGGGCAATTCGGCTTGCAGCGGTGGGATCGGCGGCTTGGAGTAGGTGGTGGCAGGTGCGTTGTCCTAGCTCGCCTAACTGCTTGCGGAGCTCTGGTTGGGGTGGCACTGCTGGTGGGCGCAGCCCACAAGTGAGAGCTTTGAGATAAAGACCACTGCCGCCAACTAGAAATGGCATGTTTTGTTGCCTTAGCTTTTGCGCAAGGATCAGTTGCGCGGCTGCCTGGAATTCCTGCAGGGTGATCGGTTGATCTGGGCGACGAAGATCAATCAGGTGATGTTGCACGCGCCGCTGCTGTTCTTTGGTTGGCTTGGCGGTGCCAACGTCCATGCCGATGTAGAGCTGGCGGGAATCCACATTGAGCACGCTCAGCTTCAGCTGTTCTGCCAGCTGTAAGGCCAGGCATGTTTTGCCGCTTGCTGTTGGCCCTAGCAGCGCAACCAGAAGCGGCTTAGAGGCGGGCATGAGCAGCCGTGATGAGTGTCATGTCAGCAACGTTTAGGTGGTCCCTTTTGGGCAATGACGCTTCAGTGACCGTTGTATGCGCCAGTGGTGAGCCAGTGGTAAAATGAGCATGCCAGGTCGAGGTTTCTCGCCGATGAGGCCTCTTAGAACAACCCTTCCTGGCTGCGGATTTATTGAATGAGCGAAGACTCCAAAGTCCAGGCTGCCTATGGCGCCGAACAAATTCAGGTGCTGGAAGGGCTAGAGCCCGTTAGGAAGCGTCCGGGGATGTACATCGGCTCCACTGGGCCAAGGGGGTTGCATCACCTTGTCTTTGAGGTTGTCGATAACTCTGTTGATGAGGCCTTGGCCGGGCACTGTGACGAGATTCTCGTGGTGCTTGGGCCAGATGGTTCCGCATCAATATCTGACAACGGCCGTGGCATTCCCACCGACGTTCATTCCCGGACAGGCAAGAGTGCCTTGGAAACGGTGCTCACCGTGCTTCATGCTGGCGGTAAGTTCGGCAGTGGCGGTTACAAGGTTTCTGGCGGCTTGCACGGAGTTGGTGTATCTGTCGTCAATGCCCTGAGTGAATGGGTGGAAGTGACGGTGCGGCGTCAAGGACAGGTGCACCGTCAGCGCTTTGAACGTGGGACTGCGATCGGTAGTCTTCGTTCCGAAGCCCAGCCTGCTTCAGAAAAAGGGCGCACTGGCACGAGCGTTTGTTTTAAGCCGGACGAAGAGATATTTACTGTTGGCATTGTTTTCGATTACGCCACCCTGTCTGCTCGTTTGCGTGAACTGGCTTATCTCAATGGTGGGGTGCGGATTGTTTTCCGCGATGAGCGTCAGTCTGTTTTAGATGCTGAAGGGGCTCCTCATGAGGAGGTCTATTTTTATGAGGGCGGTATCAAAGAATATGTCACCTATATGAACGAGGAAAAGGACGCTCTTCATCCCGAAATTATTTATGTGAATTCCGAAAAGGATAATGTGCAGGTTGAAGCAGCACTGCAATGGTGTGTTGATGCTTATTCAGACAGCATTCTCGGATTTGCTAATAATATTCGTACTGTAGATGGGGGTACTCATATTGAGGGGCTGAAGACAGTCCTTACGCGCACTCTCAATACGTTTGCCCGTAAGCGTGGCAAACGCAAGGAAGCCGATTCTAATCTGGCTGGAGAAAATATTCGTGAAGGACTTACGGCTGTTCTTTCTGTAAAGGTGCCCGATCCGGAATTCGAAGGGCAGACAAAAACCAAGTTGGGCAATACCGAAGTCCGCGGCATTGTCGACAGCTTGGTGGGTGAAGCATTGAGTCAGTACTTGGAATTTAATCCTGCGGTGATTGACCTTATTCTTGAGAAGGCCATCCAGGCATTCAATGCAGCTGAAGCTGCACGTCGTGCTCGAGAATTAGTGCGCCGCAAAAGCGTACTTGAGAGTTCTACGTTGCCAGGCAAACTGGCTGATTGCAGTTCTAGGGACCCCTCGGAATCAGAGATTTACATCGTGGAGGGCGACTCCGCTGGTGGCTCTGCAAAGCAGGGCCGAGATCGTCGCTTTCAAGCAATTCTTCCCTTGCGCGGTAAGATCCTAAATATTGAGAAAACAGATGATGCTAAAATATATAAAAATACGGAGATCCAGGCGTTGATTACTGCGCTTGGATTAGGTATCAAAGGAGAAGAATTTGATTCAAAAAACCTTAGATATCACCGTGTGGTGATCATGACTGATGCTGATGTTGACGGTGCTCATATTCGTACGCTGATACTTACATTTTTCTACCGCTACCAGAAAGAATTAGTGGAAGGTGGTTATATCTATATTGCTTGCCCTCCTCTTTATAAGGTTGAGCGAGGTAAGAACCATACCTATTGCTACAACGAGGCTGATTTACAGACGACACTCTCAGGTTTCCCCGAGAAGGCCAACTACACCATTCAGCGCTTTAAGGGTCTCGGCGAAATGATGCCAAAGCAGTTATGGGAGACCACCATGGATCCTTCTACCCGGATGATGAAGCGGGTGGAGGTTCAGGATGCATTAGAGGCTGATCGTATCTTCACAATTTTGATGGGTGACAAGGTTGCTCCCCGCCGGGAGTTCATTGAAACCCACAGCGCTGAGCTCGATATGGCAGCGTTAGATATCTGATGGGTGTTGTGCTCCGTTGGGGGTGGGTCCTAGTGGTGGCCTTGCTAGCTCCTGCAGCCTTGCCGGCTGGTGGGGGTGAGCGTCGCCAGCCAGAAATTCGTCGTTCTGATATTTCAGGACCTTTGTTTGCTGGTACAAGCTGTGAATTGCGAGTTAGCCCTCTGGCTGTAGCTCCCAGCTTGCGAAGACTGGCCGTTGGCACCCCCTTGAATGTGCTCCGTCGTTGGCATGGCGACGATGGTAAGGACTGGCTGCAAGTACAGATCGCCTCGGGTAGCGGGGAGTGCTTGGCCGGGGTTGTTAGGCGTGGCTGGCTCAATGTCTGATCTGGCTTTGCCAGCATGGCAGGCTTCACTTGTAGCCATAGGCGCTGTGCCAGGAGCTTGGTTGCGCCTCAGAGTGGTGAACCACCTCGAGCCGATGGTGCCGAGCAAGCACTGGGGCACTTTTGCGGTGAACATGGTTGCTGCTTTCGCTCTTGGCTTGGTCTTGGCCTTGCAGGCCAAATGTGCACCAGCAAGTGGAGCATCGCCTTTGATCTTGTTGATTGGTGTGGGCTTCTTCGGCTCTCTCAGCACCTTTTCGACTTTTGCTGTAGAGGTGCTCAATACCTTGCGAGAGCATCACTGGAGTGAGGGCTTTGTGCTTGCTGTGGGCTCGATCTTGGGAGGTCTCTTGGCTGTAGCTGCAGGCGTTGGGTTGGCTGATGGCTAAAACGACCTTGCACAATGAATTGAATGAGATGTGGCTGGTGGCTCTTGGGGCTGTGCCTGGAGCCTTGCTTCGCTGGCAAGTTCAGAACGACTTGCTGGTGAATGTAATTGGAGCTGCCATTTTGGGGTTGGTGGTTGGTTTGCCGTTCCGTCCAAGCCGTCAGTTGTTGCTGGGGGTGGGTTTCTGTGGTTCTCTCACCACTTTCAGCAGCTGGATGGTGGAATGCAGCACCCTGATCTCCCAGGGAGCTTGGTGGTCAGCGCTGGGATTGATTGGTCTAACCATGGGCTTAGGTCTTGGTGTTGCAGCCTTTGGTTTTTTGATTGGTCGGCAGTTCAGGCCATCAGGGCTTGGTCGATAGCTGTTTTGAGCTCAGTGCTCTCAGGCTCGACTCCACTTTTGAAGCGCTTCAGGACATTGCCGTTTTTGCCAACAAGGAATTTCTCGAAGTTCCAGGCCACATCTCCTGCTGGTTCAGTTTGATTGAGGGTGGTGAAGGGCTCGGTGGTTTGGCCCATGGCGTGCACCTTGTCAAACAACTCGAAGCTGGCGCCGTAGGTCGTGGAACAGAAGCTTTTGATCTCCTCGAGGGTGCCGGGCTCCTGGGCTCCGAAGTCGTTGCAAGGAAAGCCCAGCACCTTGAGTCCCTTAGGGCCGTATGTGTCTTGCAGCGCTTGCAGGCCTTTGTATTGCTTGGTGAATCCACATCGGCTGGCCACATTCACGATTAACAGCACCGTGCCGTTGTATTCGCTTAGAGATTTCTCAGCACCCTCTGGAGTGCGAACCACAATCTGGCTGATGTTGATGGCCATGGATATTCGATTTTGTCTTCAAGACCCTAGCGATGACCATACGCCATACAGTGTGCTCGCCTTGACGGCGGGCCGATGAACGAGGCAACGGGGGCAAACAGTCCGGAGGCGGCCGTCGTCAGCGGCTCTGACCTGGTGGACTTGGTGGCCCAGCAGCTGCAAGCGCTGTTGTCAGCAGGAAACTATGACGCAGTGAAGATGTTGCTTCAACCGGTGCAACCGGTTGACATCGCTGAAGCCATTGGCATTTTGCCTCGTACCCTGCAGGCTCTGGCCTTCCGCTTGCTCAGCAAGGACGAGGCCATTGAGGTTTACGAATACCTAGAGCCTGCTGTTCAGCAGAGTCTGCTGGAACGCCTTCGCTCTGGTGAGGTGCTCGAGTTGGTGGAGGAGATGTCCCCCGATGACCGGGTGCGATTGTTTGATGAGCTGCCTGCCAAGGTGGTGCGACGATTGCTGGCAGAACTGAGCCCAGCAGAGCGACGGGTCACTGCTCAGTTGCTTGGTTACGAGCCTGAAACCGCTGGTCGCTTGATGACCACCGAGTTTATTGATCTCAAGGAATTTCACAGTGCAGCTCAGGCTCTCACGATCGTGAGGCGTCGAGCTCCTGACACGGAGACGATTTATAGCCTCTATGTGACTGATGGCGAGCGCCACCTGACCGGGATCCTTTCATTGCGAGATCTCGTGACTGCTGAGCCGGAGGCACGCATCGGGGATGTGATGACCCGCGATGTGGTGAATGTGCGCACCGACACAGATCAAGAGGAGGTGGCCCGAGCGATTCAGAGATACGATTTTTTGGCTGTCCCAGTTGTGGATCGAGAACAGCGATTGGTAGGGATCGTCACCGTCGATGATGTGATTGACGTGATTGAACAGGAGGCCACACGCGATCTTTATGCCGCTGGAGCTGTGCAGGCGGGGGATGAAGACGACTATTTTCAGAGCAATTTGTTGATTGTTGCGCGCCGTCGAGTGGTGTGGCTGGCTGTATTGGTGGTAGCGAATGGCTTTACTAGTCAAGTGATTGCCATGAACGACGATGTGCTGAAGCATGTTGTGCTGTTGGCGGCGTTCATCCCGTTGTTGATCGGTACGGGCGGCAACGTTGGCGCTCAGAGTTCCACTGTGGTGATTCGAGGTCTTAGTACTCAGCGCATCCAGGCTCTTGGTCGCATGAAAGCGGTGTTGCGTGAGGCAATGGCGGGCGGGCTTTTGGGTTTGTTGATGTTGCTTGTGGTTGTTCCCTTTGCTTGGTGGCGGGGTGAAAGTCTTCTTGTGGGTGCAGCAGTAGGGATCAGTCTGATGGCGATCACTACCCTGGCTGCTACGGCTGGGGCGGCTTTGCCTTTGTTGTTCGATCGAATGGGCCTGGATCCCGCCCTGATGTCGGCTCCCTTTATTACGACAGCAACTGATGTGGCTGGGGTCTTTATCTATTTGCGGACAGCGGCTTGGCTGCTTGAGCAAACAAATGGCATAGCGTTCTAGGCATTCCTACCTATGCATTCTGACGAGGTGGGTTTCCCGTAGGGTCTTTTGGGCCGCCTGGGGGGTAAGCTTTACAAAACGCAATAGAGTTGTCGTGGCCGACTCCGCAGCCTCCAAATCCCTTGTTAAATCAGCGGTTGTGCCTGCTCGTCAGTTGCCCGCAGATGTCGACCTGGTGCGTTCATACCTGCGCGATATCGGTCGAGTGCCGCTGCTGAGCCATGAGCAGGAGATCACGCTGGGTCGTCAGGTGCAGCAGTTGATGTCTTTAGAGCAGCTTGAGTCTGAATTGGAAGGTCAAACAGGTGAGCCAGCGAGTCGTAAAGAGTTAGCGAAGGCCGCTGGATTGAGTGAGCTGCAGCTCAAGAAGAAGTTGCAGAGCGGACGACGTGCGAAGGAGCGGATGGTGTCGGCGAACCTGCGCTTAGTGGTGAGTGTTGCCAAGAAGTACACCAAAAGGAATATGGAGCTGCTTGATTTGATCCAAGAGGGAACGATCGGCTTGGTGAGGGGAGTGGAGAAGTTCGACCCAACCCGTGGCTACAAGTTTTCGACCTATGCGTATTGGTGGATTCGTCAGGGGATCACGCGTGCGATTGCGGAGAAGAGCCGGACGATCCGTCTGCCGATCCATATCACGGAGATGTTGAACAAGCTCAAGAAAGGCCAGCGAGAGTTAAGTCAGGAGATGGGGCGCACGCCAACAGTGAGCGAACTTGCAGAGTTTGTGGAGTTGCCCGAGGAGGAGGTGAAGGATCTGATGTGCCGTGCACGTCAGCCGATGAGTTTGGAGATGAAGGTGGGAGATGGTGATGAAACGGAGTTGCTTGAGTTGCTTGCTGGGGAAGAGGAGTTGCCGAGCGAGAAGGTGGAAGTGGATTGCATGAAAGGCGATTTACGTACCTTGCTAGAAAAGTTGCCTGAGCTGCAGGGTCGGGTGCTGCGGATGCGTTATGGGATAGACGGAGGCGAGCCGATGAACCTCACCGGGATTGGCCGCATCCTCGACATCAGTCGTGATCGTGTTCGCAATCTGGAGCGCCATGGACTCAATGGTCTGCGCCAGTTGAGTGAAACGGTTGAGGCCTATGCGGCTTGCTGAATGATTTGTAAAAGCAAGCTGTTTTGCAATAAAAATTGAGTCAGCAGCTCGTGGAGAGTTGAGATATTGACTTACTATTTTTGATTATTTTAATGCCATCAATCTGGGAAAATTTCTGTAAGCAAAATCTAGTATTGGTAATATTAACTGCTTGCTAGTGGTGCAATCGAAAGGCTGTAGCTGCTTCCAATCAACTTGGTTGGCATGAGGTTGAGTGAAAGGCTGAAACGTCCATCTCGAGCATTTCCACTATGTCCATGCAGCAAATGAGATGGCCATAGCAGTAAAGTTCCTTCTGCAGGGGCAACCTGTACTTCATTGCTACTAAATATTGTCTCTGTTTCAGTTTTCAACAAAGACATGTATGGAGTATTCGCTTGTGAATGTGATGCAGGTTTCCAGAACCGAACTGGAGCATGGCCCTGCTCAAAGCACATGTAATAAGTTCCGCTGATAAAGCTGTTCTCGTGGGCGTGAACTGATTGAGCCCCTCCTTGATTGGCCCAATTCAACCAAGAACTAATTACTTGAAGATCTTCGCATTGATAGCCTTGTATGCGAGTAATGAAATCTTTCCCGCAAGATAGGACCCAAAGCTTTAAAGCTTCCAATAAAGGATCTTTGAGTGTAAGTATCCCGCTGTTATTCGTATCGAAGTAATGAAGAAGTCTTTGATCTTGACTATTTTCCCTGGCCTGGCTTTTCTGAAGTAAATCAATAAGATAAAGCTTCAACTCTTCTTGTTGATTAAATCCTTTGTAACTGCCTATTGGCGTTGGAAATATGGAGTGAATTTCAGCATGTGTATTGGTCATTTCCCCTCAATGTACTGAAGCTCTATTCTATTATAAGGTTTTGGGCACCATTTGATCCAGCCCATGGCTCTCTCGAATCTGCGTGTCCAGTAAAGCTTTTATGTTTCATAGATCTATTTAGTGGTTGGTTACTTATTGCTGTTCTCCTAATATCCATATCGCTACGATCGTTTTCCTGCCTTAAGGCCAGTGAAAGCGGGAGGTTTGAATGTTCAGGATAGGAGGTGATCACTATGCAAGGTTATTAATCAAGCTACAGAATTCGCCGATGAATATCACCGGGATTGGTCGCATCCTCCGATATCAGTCGTGACCGAGTTCGCAATCTGGAGCGTCATGGATTCAATGGTCTGCGCCAGTAGAGTGAAACGGTTGAGGCCTATGCAGCTTGCTGAATGATTCTTAGCAGCAGAGCATTGACCTCTTCAGGAGCTTCGTCGTGTGGGCAATGCCCTGCACCATCGACCACTGATAGGGAGCGTATGCAAGGCAGCAACGCAGCCCAGCGACGGGCTTCCTGCAAAGGTTCCCATGGATCAGCTGCCCCCCAGATCAGATCCACTGGCATGTTTAGATCAGCCATCAGTTCTGGCGCCAGGTAGTCATCGAAGAGGTTGATGAAGCCGCGGAATGCCTCAGAAGCATTTTGTCGCTGGGCTGGTTTTTGTAGCAAGCTCATCAGCGATTCATCCACATTGCAGCCGCTGGGGTAGGCCTGCTTCAAAACTTGTTGGATCACTCTGGGATTGGCGGCATTGCGGAACAGACTTCGACTTAGCCAGCGCTGTCGAACTAAGGTCTTCAGTGAGGGTCGCAGCCAGCGCATCATGACGGGTTGCTCATGCAACCGCTTGTCGTCCATTGTGCGTTGGGCGCAATTGATCAGGACAACACCGGAACAACACTCTTCGATGATCTGTGCGGTGCGCAGAGCAATGACGCCGCCAATGGAATTGCCTACTAGGACCACAGGTGTCTTCACAACCTCGCGGCAGAAGTCGGCGACCTGGCTGCCCCAGCTATCGAAGCTGTAGCTGAAATGATCTGGATGGTGTGACTCGTCAGTTAGTCGTGCGCGTGGTTGACTGCTCCCCCCGAAGCCGATTAGGTCAATGGCGTAGCAAGTGGAGACCTCGGCCAGAGCCGGTTGGTTGTGTCGCCAATGGTCTTTGTTGGCCCCAAAACCGTGGATGAGAACGGTTGCTATAGACGTGGTTGTAGTCGATGGTGATGCATTGACGGGGCCATGCGAACTCCAGGCCACATCCAACCCATGCCATCGCCAAATATGTTGCTGAGGTGATGAGTTCAAGTTTTTGCTTCGCTGCCAAACCAGCGCTCTTCCAGATTTTTGACTACGACATAAAACGGTGGCACCACGCCTAGGGACAGCACGGTGGCAACCACGAGCCCCCCAAAGATCACGGTGCCCAGAGATTGTTGGCTATGGGCTCCAGCACCGTTGGCGACCACTAATGGCAGAAAGCCAGCTAGGGCAGCAATGGCGGTCATCAGGATCGGACGCAGTCGTGATTCAGCAGATTCGATAACTGCATCCTTTGCACTTTTACCTTGCGCTAGCTTTTGTTCGGCGACTTCCACGATCAAGATGCCGTTTTTGGCTGCCAGACCTATCAAGGTGACCAAACCCACTTGTGCATAGATGTTCAGATCAATGGAGCGGAAGGCCAGGAAGGCCAGGGCTCCAAGCATTGCTAGGGGTACTGTCGCCAGAATGATCACTGGCGTGACATAGCTTTCGTACTGCGCTGAAAGGACTAGATAAACCACCAAAATCCCGAGGCCAAACACCAGAACACCAGCGTTACCTGCCGAAATTTGCAGTGCGGCCATGCCGGTGAAGGCGGAGCCGATGTTGGTGAAATTTTGACGGTTGAAGAGTTGTTGGATTGTCTGCAGAGCTTGGCCACTACTCTTGCCGATTGCTTCTGCTCCTTGAATCAGCACAGTCCGATAAAGGTTGTAGTGGCTGATTACAGTTGGGGCACTACTTAGTTCTGCTGCTGCGAACTGCGAAACTTGCACCATCTGGCCATCTTTGCTTTTGACGTAGTAGCTGAGGATGTCGTCAATAGTTGAACGCTGTTCGGCGGAACCCTGAAGGTAGATATTGCGCACCTGCCCGCTTTCATAGGTAAGGCCGCTGTAGTTGCCGCCAGCTAAAGCGGCAATGGTATCCATGGCCTCTTGATAGTCAACGTTGAGAGCACCCATGACATCGCGATCCACTTGCAAGCCGATGGCTGGTGAGCTGGGATTGAATTGCGTGTAGACGCTGGAGAAATCCCCGCTCGCATTGGCGGTTTTGATCAGCTCTCCAGCCATGTTGGAGAGTTCATTGAGGCTGTAGCTGCCGTTGCTGAGATCATTGAACTGAAAATAGAAGCCACCTTGAGAGGAGAAGCCCGGCACGGCTGGTGGCACCGCCGCGACAGCCAGGCCACTACTGAGTTGGATCAACTTTTCGTTTAGGCGGGCGATGATGGCATCTGCACTGTTGTCATTGCCTTTGCGGTCTGCCAGGGGTTTGAATCCATAAAAGAAGAGCCCCTGGTCTGGACTGGATCCATTGAAGCCGGCACCACTGATCACTCCGGCATTGGCCACGTCGCGCTCTTCACTCAAGACTTTGGCAATTTCTGCGCCAAGTTTTTGCGTTTCGACGAGTGAGGCACCATTTTGAAGTTGGAAGAAGCCAATCCCATAGCCCTGGTCTTCCTCGGGAATGAAGGCTGTCGGCATGGCTGTGAAAGCCAGGCTGGTGAGCACAATGCCGCCGATCAGGGCAGCCATGATCAAGCGGCGGATGTTGATTAGGCGGGTCAGTAGACGTGCGTAGTCGCTTTGCAAGCGGTCGAAGTTGTTATTGAAGATTCTGAAAATTGTGGTCAAATTGGCGCCTGCGTAGGCACCAACCGCCATGCCAAGGATGTAAGTCCAGTTGCCAAATGATGCGGCACTAAAGCGACCGAAGGCCAATCCTGTTAGAACTCCAGCGACGATCCAGCTCCAACCCTGTGGCTCGCGAGCTTTCTCTTGGCGAAGAATCAGCCCAGACAACATCGGAGAGAAGGTCAGGGCATTGAATGCGGAGATGGCTATGGAGAAGGCAATGGTGAGAGCAAATTGCTTGTAAATGATGCCGATACCACCTGGATAGAAGGCCACCGGCACGAACACCGCCATCAACACCAAGGCTGTGGCGACTAGCGCTCCGAACAGCTCGCCCATGCATTCCAGTGCGGCAGCGCGGGGCTTCATGCCCTTCTCGATGTTGCTCGAAACCGCTTCAATTACCACGATCGCGTCATCAACGACAAGGCCTGTGGCTAAAACCAGGCCCAGCAATGTGAGTTGGTTGATCGAGAAACCGAAGACTTTCAGAAAGGCAAAGGTGCCAATGAGAGAAATTGGAATCGCCAGGCTGGGCACCACTGTGGCCCGCCAGTTCTGCAAGAACACAAACAGAATCACCAACACCAACACGATCGCAAGGCCAAGTGCGTCAATGACTCCCTCGACGGAGGATTCAATGAATTGACCGATGTTATAAATCTCTGAGACGGTGACGCCTGGGGGCAGCACTTCGGCAAAATTATTGATCTCTTCAACAACGGCCTGGGAAACATCCAGTGCATTGCTGGATGGTGTCTGATAAACACCCACGACCATGGCCGGCAAACTGTTTTTATCGATCGCGTCGACCGCGTAGGTGTCGGTGCCATAGCGAACTTCACCAACATCTCTGAGTTTCAGCAGATTGCCGCTTGGTGTTCGACTGATAATCAGGTTGTTGAAGTCTTCAATTGAAGTAAGAAAGCCATTGCCTTCAACCAGTATTGGATAGGTGTATTTCTGGTCACCAGATGCTGGCGGACCGCCAACGAGGCCACCAACAGCAACGCTGTTTTGTAATTGCACCGCTTGGATCACATCTTCAGATGTGAGTTGGTAGGCGGCAAGTCTCTCAGGATTAACAAATAACCAGAAGGCGGGATTGGCTCCGCCATAGACCGTGACTTGGGCAACGCCTTCAACTCGTGAGAGCGGGTAATAAAGTTGTTCGTAAATCAGGCCATTCAGGTACGCAGCATCAAATTGCCCTTCCGTGGATCCGACTTGATAAGCAAGCAGGATCGAAGGGGTGCTTTGTGTGACAGCAACTCCTGATTCAGAGACTTGCTCAGGCAGCTGGGGCATCGCCAGGGACACCCTGTTTTGCACATTTACCTGGTCGATATTGATGTCTGTCGTCTCATCGAAATAGACACTGATCGTGCTGTTACCCTCCATATCGCTATTCGAGGAGATGTAGCTGATGCCAGGCACACCATTGATCTGCTGCTCTAGTGGATTGGTGACTGCTTGTTCGGTGACTTTCGCGTTTGCCCCCCCATAAACCGCTGAGACTTGGATGAGGGGGTTGGCAATGTTGGGAAGGTTGGCAATCGGCAGGCTGGGAATAGCGATGATTCCCACCAGCACGATCAGGATGCTGCAAACGGTTGTGAGAACCGGGCGTTTGATGAACTTGTCGGAAAAAGACATCGCGTGTTATTGCCTGCCTCCTTGTTTTGTTGTGTTTGAGACATTTGGGGAGTGCACATGAACAGGCATCCCACTGCGGAGCCGGCTTGTATTACTGATGGCGACTGTTTCGCCTTGCTTTAAGCCTGAGGTGACTGGGTAGTAGTTGTTCTGCAGAGGACCAAGCTTCACTTGCGTTTGCACAACGACTGGCGTGTTCGATGGCAACCTTTCTAGCGATGTCTTGTTTTTCTTTGGAATAGTTGTTGATGCTTTGATTTTTGGCAGGATTGTTTTAAGAGGTAAAACTTTGTAGACGAAGGGTTGTTCGGCCTGCATTAATACAGCCTGAACAGGTACGGCAAGAATTTTCTTTTGACTTGTGATGATTCGGCTTTGTACGAATTGTCCCGTTTTAAGTTCGCCTGTAAGATTTGAAAATACTGCCTTGATTAATAGGGTGTTGGGTGATTGCTTCTCATCATTGATCGCATAATAAGGGGATATGAAAACGACAGAACCCTTTTTTTTGATAGGCGGAGTGGATTGTGAAATGACCTCGACGGGTTGCCCAAGTTTGATTTTGCTGGCCTGAGTCGCTGGAATCTCCATCAGTGTCCACATACTTGAGTTGTCAACGATCCCTGTAATACTTTGGCCTTCTTTGATGTAGTCGCCGAGTTTTACGCTGTCTAGATTTCCGATAATGCCATTGATTGGCGAGCGTACAAATTTGTAGTTGAGTGTGGCGCGATCGGCTCTTGCCTTGTCGCGAGATTGGATGGCCTTGGTTACATATTGATCGCGAGTCTTCGCGGATGTTGCCCCTCGTTGGAAAAGGTATTCAAAGCGCTCAGCATTTAGTTTGTCTTTTAGTGCGTCGGCTTTAGAAGAATCAAGAGCTGCAGATTGCTGCACATTGTCGAGAACTAGAATGGCTTGACCAGCCTTAACCGACTGGCCTTCTTTGGCGAGTATCTTGACGACTGAGCCGGACGTCTCGGGAGTCAACGAAACGTTTGTGCTCGACTCGAGCATGCTGATGGCGTTGATCGACGGTGCAAAATCGGCAAGCTTGATTTGGCTTGTTTGGATGGTGAGTAAGTTCTGACCCTTCTTCTGTCCATGGCTGCAGCCTGCCATCATCACCATGACTGCCAGCAACACAATGGAGGTTGGGCGAGGTGCCATTCGACAATTAGTTTTTGTAGCAACATAACGCTATCTAGGGGCTAGAGCAGTCACGCTCTTGTCATCAAGATCCTTTGGATTTGACAATGTTTGTGACGCCGAACTGATGGGGGTCTCTGTGGTTCGTTTTTGGGTTGCGCTGTCAGGCTCGATGTTGGTGGTTTTTGTGCTGGTGCATCTGGCTGGAGTGCTTTTGGCAGCTTTGGCTCCGGCTAGTTTTGAAAGCTATGCAGCGTCTTTGCATCGAGTTGCTCTCTTGCCGTTTTTAGAGATTGGCTTGTTGGTTGCAGCATTGAGCCATGTGGGCTTCAGCCTGAAGAAGGCCATTAGCAATCGATTAGCTGGTAATCACGCGAACCTCGTCAGCCGTCGTCAAGACCCCTTGGCTGCTTTCGCTGCAGCGAATCAGGCCATCGGTGGTTTGTTGCTTTTGCTGTTTCTGGGATTGCATCTCAGTCAGTTGCGCTGGCCTCGCCCTGAGGCTGGTGAGGAGTTGGTTGCTTTGCGAGTCGTTTTGTCGCAGCCTTTCAACCTGGCTATTTATCTAGCTGCGGCTTTGGCGGTGGGTCTACACCTTGTTCATGGAGGCGAGGCCGTCCACCGCAGCCTGGGTCTGTTAGATCCCGTGAATGCAGTTCGCATTCGCAAGGCTGCACGTGGGATGGCCTGGTTGGTGTTAGGAGGCTTCAGCCTGGTGACCTTGCTATTAGCAGCTCATTATTAAGAAGGTCTAGGCCAGTGCCTGATGTTTTCTCTTGGTTGCCTCAGCAGTCTGAGCTTGTGGCTTCTCCAGGCTCGCGCGCGGCTTGGGAGTTATGAACACTCGATATCTCTTCTGAGCGGAAGGAGCCTGCGCCTGTTCAGGAGGCGAGATGAGCAGCTCATTGGTGCTGATTGGCTTCAGAACAGCTTTCTATGGGCACATTTCGCTAGACACTCGTGGACTGTATGAATCCTTATTGTTCAGGCTTAGGGCGCTAGCCAATGTTGCTCGATCCAAAGTTGCCTGCAGGCCCGATTGCTGACTCCTGGGAGCGAACCCGTGAATCCTTTGCAGGAGTCAGTGCAGAGCGCAAGAGCGAATTGAAGATTTTGGTTGTTGGTACTGGCCTGGCAGGTGCCTCCGCAGCAGCCACTCTGGCCGAACAGGGTTATCAGATCAGGGTGCTCAGCTTTCATGACAGCCCTCGCCGGGCTCATTCTGTTGCTGCTCAAGGTGGTATTAACGCGGCTCGCGCATTAGGCGTTGATGCTGCTGGCATTAACAGTCTTTTTATTGATACCGTCCGTGGTGGTGACTTCCGTGCGCGCGAGGTTGGTTGTCAGCGCTTGGCTGAGATCAGCAGCGCGATCATCGATCAGTGCGTTGCTCAAGGGGTTCCCTTCGCTCGAGAGTATGGCGGTCAATTGACCACCCGTCGTTTTGGTGGTGCATTGGTTAGTCGCACGTTCTACGCTCGCGGTCAGACTGGCCAACAGTTGCTTTATGGCGCCTATCAGGCGCTGATGCGTCAAGTGGCTGCCGGTAGAGTTGAGCTGCTGACCCGACGCGATGTCTTGGAGTTGATCACCGTAGATGGTGTGGCTCGCGGTGTCGTTTGTCGTCACTTGCTCAACGGTGAGTTGGAAGTGCATACCGCTCAGGCTGTGGTAGTGGCGAGTGGTGGCTATAGCAACGTCTACTTTCTTTCGACGAACTCTCTTAAATCAAATGCCAGTGCGATCTGGCGCGCCCACCTCCAGGGCGCTGGGTTCGCTAACCCCTGTTTTACACAGATCCATCCCACATGCATTCCTAGCGGCGGAACGTATCAGAGCAAATTGACGCTGATGAGCGAGAGCCTTCGTAATGATGGCCGCGTTTGGTTGCCATTGCGGCCGGGAGACGGGCGCTCTGCCAATGAAATCCCTGAGCCAGAGCGTGATTATTTCCTCGAGCGACAGTATCCCACTTACGGCAACATGGTCCCTCGCGATGTTGCCTCTCGTAGGGGGCGTGAACGTTGCAATGCTGGACATGGGGTGGGGCCCGGTGGCCGCTCGATCTATCTCGATCTGCGTGATGCGATTGCCAGTGAAGGCAGGGATGCGATTGAGACGCGTTACGGCAACCTCCTGGAGATGTATGAGCGGATTAGTGGAGACGATCCATATCAAACGCCGATGCGTATTTATCCGGCCCCTCATTACACGATGGGAGGACTCTGGGTTGACTATCAGTTGATGAGTTCAATTCCTGGTTTGTTTGTGTTGGGTGAGGCCAATTTTTCTGAACATGGTGCGAATCGGCTTGGAGCGAGTGCCCTGATGCAGTGCTTGGCCGATGGCTACTTCATTGCGCCCGCAACCGTCACGGCTTGGTTATCTGGCAATGACACCGATGCCATTGCGCAGGATCATTCAGCCTGTCGTGATGCACGGCATCGGGCACGTGGACGCATCCAGGCTTTGCTTCAGGTTGATGGTTCCACTCCTGTCGATGCTTTTCATCGTGAGCTTGGTGTTGCCATGATCGAGCGCTGCGGCATTAGCCGCGATGCTGCGGGTTTGCGTGCTGGCTTGAAGGAAGTAGCAGAGCTTGAGCAACGTTTCCAACAGGAATTATGTGTACCTGGTGGTGCAGATGAGCCCAATCCTGAATTGGAGAAGGCGCTCAGGGTCGCCGATTTCTTTGGGTTGGCCAAGTTGATGTTGCGTGATGCTCTGGCTAGAGAGGAATCCTGTGGCGCTCATTTCCGCCAAGAGCACCAGACAGCCGATGGAGAGGCCCTGCGCAACGATGAACAATTTGCCCATATCGCGATTTGGGAGCATCGCGAGCATGCTGAGCCGTTGCGACATATCGAGCCGCTGTCGTTCACGGCGATGAAGCCCACAGCCCGTAGCTATCGATGAGCCGACTGCTCTCGCTGACCTTGCTCATTTGGCGCCAGGAGTCCTCGGATCAATCTGGTGCGTTTCATCGCTACCAACTTGAGGGGTTGTCGGCTGATTTGTCGCTTTTGGAGGTTCTCGACCAGCTCAATGAGCAGCTGATTACGCAATCAGAACGACCGGTGCATTTTGACCATGATTGTCGTGAGGGCATATGCGGCAGCTGTGGTTTCCTGGTCAATGGACAGGCTCACGGACCGCAAGCTGCTACCACCTTGTGCCAGCTTTATCTACGCCAGTTTTCTGATGGCGACACGCTGACCTTGGAGCCCTGGCGGGCCAATGCTTTTCCGCTTATTCAAGATCTGGTGGTGGATCGTGCCTCGTTTGATCGCTTGATTGCGGCTGGTGGTTTTTGCTCGGTGAATACGGGCCAGGCTCCAGATGGTAATGCCTTGCTGATAGGTAAGGATCAAGCTGCTTCTGCCTTTGAAACTGCCACTTGCATAGGTTGTGGCGCATGCGTGGCCAGTTGTCGTAATGCCTCGGCAAGCTTGTTTGTTGCGGCCAAACTGGCCCATTTAGGTCAGTTGCCTCAGGGGCAACCGGATCGGCAAAACCGGGCGAAGACGTTGCAAGAGCGCATGAGCGCGGAGGGTTTTGGTAGTTGCAGTAGTAATTTGGAGTGTGAGGCGGTGTGCCCGAAGCAAATTTCAGCTGACTGGATCAGTTGGATGCATCGCGAGGCACGTTGACATCTGGTGCTCATCTACTGATTGGAGCCATTAAGCCATCAGTTTGATTTGGTAAAGCACTTCTTCTAAGGCATCGGCTGCCATCATGCCGGCGAATCGTTGGGGGTGTTCCGCATCGATACAGCTGCTTAGTGGAGTGAGCAGGGTGGATGGTTTGGGGTGACAGAACTGCACAACGCTTAGGCGTTCACGATCCCATTCGCTCGGCGCTAAGACTCGGTGCCAGCCTGTTGGGATGAGCCCATTGCTGATCCGTTCAAGCATCAAACCACTGTTGACGATCACTTGCCCTTCAGGCGCGATGGCATCAACCCAAGAGCCATCGATGTAGACCTGCAGGCCTGGGGCCGTGGCTCGCGGCAAGGCTGTAATCAGGTTGATGTCGCCATGGGCGGCGGCCCACATGTGCCCTGCAGCAGGGGCTTCTTTCATGGGTGGGTAGCGGATTGCTCTGGTGAGCGTTGGTGCGTTTTGTACCAGATCAGTGAAAAAATCATGATGGCAACCAAGGCCAGTAGCGATGATTCGCAGCACGCGACGCTGCAACTCGGCGATGGTTTGGTGGAAGGCTTGCAGCACTCCAGTGATTCCTGGCACGGCTACTTCTGGTAGGAGTTGTTCTGGATAGAGCGTGGGGAAATGTTGGCGTAAGGGGTGGTTGTCTGGGAGCGGTAATGCCCAGTTGAGCATTTCCTTCCAGTCGGGCAGCTTTTCGCCTGCGGCTGTTTCGACGAGTGTGTCTGTATAGCCCGTCTGGCCAAAAGCTTCGGGCATGTTGAATTGTCGCTTTGTTGTCGTTTCCAGAGCAAAGAAATGGCTCAACATCCCGTAGGCCTCATCGAGAAGCGCCGAAGGCAGATCACTTGTGGTCACCACAAAGCCTGTGCCGAGGCTGCGCATCAATCCGTCAACAACAGCTGCTTGTTGACGTTTCGTGCCCTGTTCAAAAGCCAGTAGGTCAACATCAAGAATCGTTTGGTTCAAGCAATGGCCTGGTTGAACGAACGCTGAAATGGTGCCTTACGATATTGTGATCAGGCTTCAATGGACGTTTGATAAATTGCCTAAGTTTTGACTCCAAATGTTATTGGGTATAGTTAGTGAGTCTTTTTTTTACGTATCCATCTCTATTGCAACTCCCTTTACTTTGTTTCATGCATTGAAGTGGCTTTCAAAGCGAAAGTTGACCTAGATTCATTCCCTGTCTTTGGAGAGTGCAATGAACGAGCAGGAGGTTATAGAAAAGTTGGAAACAGCAATAGTACTGCATAAGCAGGGCAATCTGGACAAGGCAGAAGAGATTTATAATTTAGTACTTGCGGCAGATGATAATAATTTTTATGCGCTTAATTGCTTGGGTTGCCTGAAAAGAATAAAGAAGGAATATGAACAAGCCATTTTTTTCCTGAAAAGGGCGACTCAGCTACAACCAAGTAATCCGGATTCCTGCTACAACTTGGGGAATGCATATAAGGATGCAAGCTTCTGGAAGGAAGCTATCAATTGCTACGAGACTTCTCTATCTCTTGCTCCTCATAATCCAGAAGTGTTGTTGAACCTTGGCAATGCTCTTAAGGAATGCGGCCAGCTAAGGGAAGCAATTATAAATTATCAACAGGCTATCAATATGAACCCAGATGATGCTAATATTTACTTAAATCTTGGCAATGCATTAAAAGAGCAGAACTTTGTTGATGAGGCGATTGAAAATTATCGTAAGGCCATTGATTTAAAACCAGATTTCTCAGATGCCTATTTAAATCTTGGCATTGTCTTGCAAGAACGAGGTGAGTTCGACGCCGCTCGCTCTGCTCTTCTTGAATCACTTAAATTAATGCCAGACTCCACTTTGGCATTCTTCTATTTGTTCCAAAACTATGACCACTCTCAATTTACTGACACAACGTCTAAGGATTACCTTTCTCTCCTCTCTCGACAAATTCTTAAAGTACTTGCTTTAGAAAAATGTATTTGCTTTGGTGATTGCCATGTGATGGCATTCAATGATATAGAAGGTTTCGAGGTTATTCATGTTGGCGCAGCTACAGCTTACAATCTAACTGAATCGCGAACTTCTACTGGAGGTCGAAATAAAATATTAGCAAGATTGAATGTCGCTCGCCCAGAAAGTGATGCAGTTTTGCTTTCTTTTGGGGAAGTAGATATTCGCGCAAATATACTGAAATACTGTATAAGATTTGATCGAAATATTGAGGAGGTTTGTTTTGATTTAGTGTCACGTTACTTTTCTTTCGTAGATGAAATATTGCTTATGGGTTTTCGGGTGATTATTTATGGCCCTTGGGGCTCTGGATGTGACCAGGACAATCAAGGGTCAATGCAAGAGAGGTATTACTCGTCACGTTGCCTTGAATTACTCTTGTCTCAAAAGTCTGCTGAAAATGATGTCCCTTACTTCTCTTTGTCTAGCGTTTTTAGTGACCATATTGCTAAGACAACAAGATCTGACTTTTTTGATGATAGTGGCATGCATTTTTATGGGCACCCGGATGAAATTCCCCTAGAAATTAAGTCTATGATTCTTTCCCGTATGCTCGAGTCCCTTAATCAATGTGAAGAGGCTTGTGGTCGATTGGCTCCCCCTACTTTAAGAGAAAGTTCGCTTATTAAAAGTGATGTCTTGTGTTTGTTGGATATTTTTGTATCAAGCATTCCTTACTTTTGTCTTCTGGGTCAGATTCCTTCCGCCGAAGAAAGACTGAGGATTTTGTCTCAGGCTAAAAAGTCAATTGTTCTAGATTTTGCAGCCTGCCTGAATTTAATGTCTTGTACTTTACAGCTTGAATTTATAGCCGGAGACTTTTCTTTGGATGGTTGGGAGGTATGGGGGTTATGCAGCGAGAGTGCAAAAGAAGAAGGTAAACTCACTTATTCGAAAATATCAAGTGAATCGGAATCGACTGTCAAAGTAAAAGCTAGTTTCTCAGAGAACTCAATGCTAAGATATCTTATTTTAAACTTCCCAGAAGGTTGTTTGGCTGGCTTGAGTAATTTTGATGTGACAGGTAAGACTTTTGTTTTCCCTGATTGACCGTCTTTTTGTCAGTAGTAATTTGGAGTGTGAGGCGGTGTGCCCGAAGCAAATTTCAGCTGACTGGATCAGTTGGATGCATCGCGAGGCACGTTGACATCTGGTGCTCATCTACTGATTGGAGCCATTAAGCCATCAGTTTGATTTGGTAAAGCACTTCTTCTAAGGCATCGGCTGCCATCATGCCGGCGAATCGTTGGGGGTGTTCCGCATCGATACAGCTGCTTAGTGGAGTGAGCAGGGTGGATGGTTTGGGGTGACAGAACTGCACAACGCTTAGGCGTTCACGATCCCATTCGCTCGGCGCTAAGACTCGGTGCCAGCCTGTTGGGATGAGCCCATTGCTGATCCGTTCAAGCATCAAACCACTGTTGACGATCACTTGCCCTTCAGGCGCGATGGCATCAACCCAAGAGCCATCGATGTAGACCTGCAGGCCTGGGGCCGTGGCTCGCGGCAAGGCTGTAATCAGGTTGATGTCGCCATGGGCGGCGGCCCACATGTGCCCTGCAGCAGGGGCTTCTTTCATGGGTGGGTAGCGGATTGCTCTGGTGAGCGTTGGTGCGTTTTGTACCAGATCAGTGAAAAAATCATGATGGCAACCAAGGCCAGTAGCGATGATTCGCAGCACGCGACGCTGCAACTCGGCGATGGTTTGGTGGAAGGCTTGCAGCACTCCAGTGATTCCTGGCACGGCTACTTCTGGTAGGAGTTGTTCTGGATAGAGCGTGGGGAAATGTTGGCGTAAGGGGTGGTTGTCTGGGAGCGGTAATGCCCAGTTGAGCATTTCCTTCCAGTCGGGCAGCTTTTCGCCTGCGGCTGTTTCGACGAGTGTGTCTGTATAGCCCGTCTGGCCAAAAGCTTCGGGCATGTTGAATTGTCGCTTTGTTGTCGTTTCCAGAGCAAAGAAATGGCTCAACATCCCGTAGGCCTCATCGAGAAGCGCCGAAGGCAGATCACTTGTGGTCACCACAAAGCCTGTGCCGAGGCTGCGCATCAATCCGTCAACAACAGCTGCTTGTTGACGTTTCGTGCCCTGTTCAAAAGCCAGTAGGTCAACATCAAGAATCGTTTGGTTCAAGCAATGGCCTGGTTGAACGAACGCTGAAATGGTGCCTTAAAAACTCGTTGCAGCCCAGATCACTCTTGAGAGGTTGGTGGTCAGTTTTTTATTCATTTTGGCGACTTCATGGCTCAGGAGGTTAGAAGGTTCGAGTTAAAAGTGCAGAGAGTTGCTCGATAAACGTTGGCCTGAGATGCGTCAGCAGCTTTTGGCTTGGTGGGAAGTCCATGGCCGCAAGGATCCTGCGCTGAAGCCGTGGATGTTCACCAAGGACGGCAGGTGGCCAGAGCCCCATGAACATCTCAATGTCCTGGAGTGCTGGATCGCTGAGGTGATGCTCCAACAAACCCAGTTGAGGGTGATGCGTCCCTACTGGGAGCAGTGGATGTTGGTGTTGCCAACGGTGCAGCATTTGGCTGCTGCTGAAGAGCGCCAAGTGTTGTTGCTGTGGCAAGGCCTTGGCTATTACTCTCGTGCCCGCAGGTTGCATCAGGCGGCGCGTCAATTGGCAGCTTCCCCTCTGCCCTCCTCTCTTGAGGCTTGGCAGGCTGTCCCGGGTATTGGTCGCACCACAGCAGGGAGCATCCTTTCCAGTGCATTGAATAGGCCAGTGCCAATCCTTGATGGCAATGTGCGTCGTGTGCTGGCCAGACTTCATGCTTGCTTGGATTCACCCCAAAGAGCTCAGGCAAGTTTTTGGCAGTGGAGTGAAACTCTTCTCGATCCTTTGCGGCCAAGAGATTTCAATCAGGCCTTGATGGATCTGGGTGCTTTGGTGTGTACTCCTAGGAGCCCAAGTTGCCAGTTATGTCCTTGGCAAAGCAGTTGTGCTGCCTACGCTGCTGGAGAGCCCACCCACTTCCCCGTGAAGGATGCGAGCAAGCCCATTCCCTTCCAGGTGATTGGTGTGGGGGTCGTACTGAACGAAGCGGGTGAGGTCTTAATT
Source organism: Prochlorococcus sp. MIT 1306 (assembly GCF_047304515.1). NCBI lineage: Bacteria > Bacillati > Cyanobacteriota > Cyanophyceae > Synechococcales > Prochlorococcaceae > Prochlorococcus > Prochlorococcus sp. MIT 1306. The sequence continues at coordinate 2,467,950 of NZ_CP138959.1, forward strand.
GATCAGAGGCTTAATGAGGGTTTACTGGGCGGCATGTGGGAATTCCCTGGTGGTAAGCAGGAGCTAGGCGAAGCCATCGAAGCCACCATTGCTCGCGAGCTCAGGGAGGAATTGGCGATTGAAGTGCAGGTGGGTGAGCAGCTGATTGCTCTTGACCATGCCTACAGCCATAAGAAGCTTCGCTTTGTTGTTCATCTCTGCCGCTGGAGTTCAGGAGAACCCAAGCCTTTGGCAAGTCAGCAGGTGTGCTGGGTGAAGCCTGAAGATCTTTCTGACTATCCCTTCCCGGCAGCCAATGCGCGGATGATTGCAGCGTTGATAGATCATCTTCGCGCAGACACGCTTAGCCAGTGTTCCTAGCTTCATCTCAGTAGCTGCTAACTGATGACGGGGACCAATCCTGTTCACAGCCATGAGCCTGAGGTGATTTGCTTGGGCGAGGCGTTGGTGGATCGTCTTGGACCGCTGGGGGGAGATCCAGCTGTGGATCAGCCTGTGGAGGATTGCCTAGGTGGAGCCCCTGCCAACGTTGCTTGTGGGTTAGCTCGGCTTGGCAACAAAGTGGCTTTTTTAGGACGTCTTGGAGACGATGCCATCGGGGCCAGGTTTCGAGAATTGTTTGATACTCGAGGCGTGAACCTTGCTGGACTGCAGACCGATCAGCGCCGACCCAGTCGCATTGTGTTGGTGCGTCGTGATCTCGATGGGGAGCGGGTGTTCCAGGGTTTTGCAGGCGACCGCGGAGACGGTTTTGCTGATCAGGCTCTGTCTTTAGATGAGTTGGCGGCCAGCTGGCCTTTGCTGGTAGGTAAGGCGAGCTGGCTGTTGATCGGCTCCATTCCTTTGGCCACATCAGCTTCCGCCCAAGCCTTGCTTTGGTGCGTTGAGCAGGCACAAACAGCAGGCCTTGAGATAGCCCTGGATGTCAACTGGCGTCCAACCTTCTGGGATCCTGGCCGTTCTCCCGATAGTGGCCCTGAGGAGAAGGCCTTGCAGGCGATTGCGCCACTTCTTGAGCGTGCTTCTTTGCTCAAACTGGCTAGGGAAGAGGCCGTTTGGTTCTTTGACACTGACGACCCTGCAGTGATTGCGCGATCCCTTCAGCAGCAGCCGGATGTGGTTGTGACCGATGGGGCGCGTCCGGTGCGTTGGTGGATAGGGGGTTGTGTTGGTGAGCTTGCAGCGCTTTCTCCCCCTTCAGTTATCGACACCACCGGTGCTGGCGATGCTTTCACTGCAGGATTGCTGCATCAATTTTTGATGGATGCCTCATCTCAACGAGATCTGATCAAGGCCCGGGAGATGGTTCGTTTTGCTGCAGCCTGTGGCGCGCTTGTTTGTGGAGGGGCTGGTGGTATCGATCCGCAGCCGTCTCAGATGCAAGTGGAGGAGTTGTTGGGGTCGTTCGCAGGTGAGGTGAACTGAGCCAGACGACCTCCTTGAGCTCGATGCTGCAATTGCAATCTCCAGGCTTCAGGCAAGTTCAGGCTTAATCGATCAGGCCATTCCACGGCCATGAGGGCACCTAGTGCTTGGGCTTCTTCTTCCTCTTGCAGAAATAGCTCATTGGCAGTGCTGGGTTGCTCCAAGCGGTAGAGGTCCAGATGGATCAGAGGAGGATTCCCGTCCGGGTAGTGCTGAGCAAGAGCGTATGTAGGTGATGTGATCGGCTCACGGATGCCGAGAGCGGTTGCGATGCCTTGCACGAGAGAGGTTTTGCCCGCTCCCAGGGGCCCTTCTAGCAACAGCACTGATAAAGCAGGTAGCCGCTGGACAACGACTATTCCTAGGCATCGAGTGGCATCAAGATTTTCAAGAATCCATGAGTCATCTGTAGATTGCCCCATAAGCGATCCCGAAGTCTCGGCGACTTCGCTGAGATTTCCGTCCACGATTCCCCCAAGGGAGCTTTGAACCATGGTGGCAGTGCCCACATCAACGGCCTCGTTGCAGGCCCCCCCTCAATACGTCGTAGCAGACATCGACCTAGCGGATTTTGGCCGTAAGGAATTGAGCATTGCTGAAACTGAGATGCCAGGTTTGATGGCCCTCAGGGTCAAGCATGGCAGCGAAAAACCTCTCAAGGGGGCTCGCATTGCTGGCAGTCTGCACATGACCATTCAGACGGGTGTGTTGATTGAGACGCTGGTGGCCCTCGGTGCTGAAGTGCGCTGGGCTTCATGCAACATTTTTTCTACTCAAGATCACGCTGCTGCTGCTATTGCCGCTAGCGGCGTGCCTGTGTTTGCAACCAAAGGCGAGACTCTTGATGAGTATTGGGCCTATACCCATCGCATTCTCGAGTGGGGTGATGGTGGCACTCCCAACATGATCTTGGATGACGGTGGTGATGCAACTGGCTTGGTGATGCTTGGCAGCAAGGCCGAGAGCGATCGTTCTGTACTGGATAACCCTGGAAACGAGGAAGAGACGGCATTGTTTGCCTCGATTCGTACCAAGTTGACCCAGGACTCCAATTTTTATTCCCGCATAAAGAGCAATATTCAGGGGGTAACAGAAGAGACAACAACGGGTGTCGCGCGTCTGTATCAGATGCAAAAGAGCGGTGAATTGCCTTTCCCTGCGATCAATGTCAATGACTCGGTAACCAAGAGCAAGTTCGACAATCTTTATGGTTGCCGTGAATCCTTGGTGGATGGCATCAAGCGGGCCACTGATGTGATGGTTGCTGGAAAGGTGGCTTTGGTGATGGGCTATGGCGATGTGGGTAAGGGTTCAGCTCAATCGCTACGGGGCCTTGGTGCCACAGTGATGATTGCTGAAATTGACCCCATCTGTGCTCTTCAGGCAGCGATGGAGGGCTATCGGGTGGTGCGTCTGGATGAGGTGGTTCACGATGTCGATATCTTTGTGACCTCCACAGGCAACTTTCAGGTGATTCGCCATGAACATCTGATCCGGATGAAAGATGAAGCTATTGTTTGCAATATCGGTCACTTTGATAATGAGATTGATGTTGCATCTTTGAAGGATTATCCCTGGGAGAACATCAAGCCTCAAGTTGATCACATCACTCTTCCCAGCGGAAATAAGATCATTCTTCTGGCTGAAGGGCGTTTGGTGAACCTTGGTTGTGCTACCGGTCACCCGAGCTTTGTGATGAGTAATTCTTTTACCAATCAGGTATTAGCTCAAATTGAGTTGTTCTCGAAAGGTGATCAGTATGCCGATCAGGTGTATGTGTTGCCGAAGCACCTAGATGAGATGGTGGCTCGCCTTCACTTGGAGAAGATCGGTGCGAGGCTTACTGAGCTCACCAAACAGCAGTCCGATTACATCAGTGTGCCTATTGAAGGTCCGTATAAGCCCGACCATTATCGCTATTAATCCACTTACTTCAGAAGTGTTGCCAGGTCCTTTTCAGGCCTGGCTTTTTTATGTTTAGTTTGACGAAATTGGTTACATACATGATTCGGCAGCCGTGCTCTTATCTTGTGCAGGATTTACAACTCCAGCGTCATTGGAAGTCTGTTTTTGCAGCAGGATTTTTCACGCTTTTGCCATTGCTTCTCGCAGTCGATCTCTACATCGATGACATCGAGAGAGCCATGAATGGCAATCGTGGCTGGGTCAAGGTTGGCCGACCTTTGGCTGATGTACTGGTTGGATGGCTCAATTTTGGTCGCCCGGCTACGGCGGTTTCACCTCTGTACACCCTGGTAGCTATTGCAATTTTGTCTTTAGTCGGTGTGGCCTGTGCAAGGGCTTATGGCATCCGATCGCCTTTTTGGACAGCTATTGCCAGCCTGCCTCTGATGGCACAGCCTTATGCGCTTCAGGTCATGTCCTACGGCTTCGATGCACTCTTCATGGCAGTGGCTTTGGCTTCTGCCATTACGGCTGCAATTCTTGTACATCGGAGCAAAAGCTGGCGAATAATTGCAGTTGCCCTGGCGTTGTTGTTGCTCTCTTTCAACCTCTATCAACCAGCAGCCAATGGCTTCTTGGTGTTGACAGGCTGTCTCTGTGTTGGCTCATCTATCGAAGTTCTTGATCGAGATTGGCAGGTGCTTTCTCTGCGATGGCGTCTGTTAATCAGTGCGGTGATTTATGCAGGAGGTTATGGCCTCTATCGTTTGGTGGTAGCACTGTTCTTCGAACAAAGATTAAATGGATACGCTGTCGGTGCTGCTGAGCTCAAACAGTTCGATAGTGCCCTGGCATTGAAGCTCTTCATGTCAGCCTGTGAGCCGCTCCAGATGCTGGCCAAAGATTTCAGCTCTTTGCCTGTTTTGTTGCCATTTGTGCTGTTCTTCGTCAGCTATGCGGCCTTGCTCATTCAGTGGAGATCCTTGCCTGTAGCTGTAAGCACATTGGCGGGATTATTGATGGTTTTGGTGTTGGCTCCTGGCGGTATGTTGCTGCTGCGAGAGTCATTTGTGAGGCACCCTCGGGTGATGCTCTATTTCGGTCCATTTGTCACAAGTCTAATGCTTCAGTTGCTGACGCTTTCAGATCGTTTGAAACGTCCAATTTGGCGACTTGCAGTGCTGCCTTTAATTTGGTTGATAGTGGTTATGTCTTATGCCTATGGCCATTCGTTTGCCGCTCAGGCACGTTTTGAGCAGGGTCGCATTTCACGCATTGTGGGGGCTGCATCTTTCCTCCAAGCCAAGCATTCGGATCAGACTTTGCGTTTTCTGATGGTGCAAGGCACCATGCCTCGTTCGCCTGTTTTGCAAAATACTGTGCGTAAATTTCCGCTTATTGATCGACTGATTCCTCCTTTGTTAGATGGCAATCAGACCTTCTCATTTAGTCAGCTTCAGTTGCATGGCCTGCACTTAAAAAAACGCAATTTAGATGATGCAGAGAATTACTTTTCACCCTCTTGTCAGTTTTTGAGTGATTCAATTTGTACTAGTGAGTTTTCTTTGCATAAAGTTGCTCCCGATACGTTGTACCTAGATCTAGCGCCTGATCCCGCACCCATACGACCAAGCACTTAATTGAGTTGTGAAACACTTACTTCGCCTTCAAAATTCTCCATGGAATTGTCGGAACTGATCACCCAGCTGCCCGACTGGATCGGCCAGGCCGTGGAGGCCAACCAGTGGATGGGTTATTGCGCGATATTCGCGGCCATGTTTTTGGAAAATCTCTTTCCACCGATTCCATCCGAGTTGATCATGCCTCTTGGCGGGTTCTACGTACAGCAGGGGCAACTTCAGTTTTTGCCTGTTGTTTTTGCCGGTTTGTTGGGCACAGTGATCGGAGCCTTGCCTTGGTATGGGATTGGCCGATTGATCAATGAAGAACGGCTCGAAGTTTGGCTGAGTCGACATGGTCGCTGGATTGGCATCAGCCCTGAGGAATTGGCGCGCAGTCGCCGTTGGTTTAGTCGTTATGGGACAGCATTGGTGTTTTGGGGGCGATTGGTTCCAGGCATCCGCACACTGATTTCTGTGCCGGCGGGCATCGAGCTGATGCCAATGCTGCCTTTCCTGATTTGGACAACAGCTGGCAGCTTGATCTGGACTCTCTTACTTACTGGTGCTGGTTTGGCTCTTGGTGAGAGTTACAGCAATATTGAGCTGTGGATAGATCCTGTCTCCAAGGTTGTAAAGGGGGGCCTGGTTATTGCGGTGTTGGCTGCAGTGGTGTGGCTGGGCCTGCGCATTTGGCGCAGGCGTCATCACACTCATTGATCAATGAGTCTTAAAAGGGGACTTCCTCTTCACTTGGGCCGTCCCCAAATCCCCCTCCGCCAAAGGTGCTCGCTTCTGCATCACGTTTTGAACCTAGAAGTTCTAGACGGTCCACCCTCACAACAGGCTTGGTTCGCTCTTCTCCGGTGTTGCGATCGGTCCAGCGGTCCAGTTTGAAGCTACCGATGATACCCAGAAGAGATCCTTTTTTGACATAATCCGCCGCGACTTGAGCCTGTTTGCCCCAGATCTCTAGGTTGAACCAGTCTGGTTCGTCGTCGCGACTGCGACGGTTCACGGCCATGGTGAGGTTGGCGACAACCGTTCCCGATTCGAAGTAGCGAACTTCTGGATCACGGCCTGCTCGGCCGACGAGTGTGACGGAATTTACGCTCATGAATGAAACCTATCTGTTTGAGTTTGGTCAATGATGCGCCACGGTTTAAGTGGCTGCTTATAAGGAGTTCCACCCTCATCGCTGGGTGTAACAAGCTGCATTGGCTACGACTCCTATGATTCGCCGACTTGAGTCCAGAGCTTGTGTTTTTTCGTCGCTTTCAACTGTCACGCGACATCGGCATTGATCTTGGTACGGCCAATACCCTGATTTACGTGTCAGGCAAAGGGATTGTGCTTCAGGAGCCTTCTGTCGTAGCCCTGGACTTGGAGAACGGTGTGCCTCTGGCGGTGGGTGACGATGCCAAGTTGATGCTTGGCCGCACCCCTGGCAATATTCGTGCGGTGCGTCCACTGCGCGATGGCGTGATCGCCGATTTCGATGCAGCTGAGCAGATGCTGAAGACCTTCATTCAGAAGGGCAATGAAGGTCGAGGCATTGTGGCTCCTCGCTTGGTGGTAGGTATCCCGAGCGGAGTGACCGGTGTCGAACGGCGTGCCGTGCGGGAGGCAGGCATGGCAGGAGCTCGGGAAGTTCATCTGATTGATGAGCCTGTTGCAGCTGCCATTGGAGCTGGTCTTCCTGTTACTGAGCCAATTGGAACGATGATCGTTGATATAGGAGGAGGCACAACCGAGGTGGCGGTGCTCAGCTTGGGAGGAACTGTGTTGAGTGAGTCGGTTCGTGTGGCCGGTGATGAAATTAGTGATGCCATTGGGGTTTATTTGAAGAAGGTTCACAACCTTGTCGTTGGTGAGCGCACGGCCGAGGAGATCAAGATCCGCATTGGCTCCGCTTTCCCCAATCACGAGTTTGATCAGCAGGCCATGGATGTGCGGGGTCTGCATCTGCTCTCCGGTCTGCCACGTTCGATCAATTTGCAGGCTGGAGACTTGCGCGAGGCGATAGCAGAACCCCTCAACGTGATTGTGGAGGCCGTGAAGCGCACCCTTGAGCGCACACCACCAGAATTAGCTGCTGACATTGTTGACCGTGGCATCATGCTTGCTGGTGGAGGAGCATTGGTGCGCGGGATAAGCGATTTAATTAGCCATGAGACAGGCATCTTTACTCATGTTGCAGAGGATCCATTGTTGTGTGTGGTCAATGGTTGTGGTCAGGTACTCGAGGATTACAAGCGACTTCGCAGGGTGCTTGATACTCCGGAATTCACTCGCTCTTCAATGACGGCCTGAATCGATGGGGGTTTCCCCTTGGCAGGCATCTTTCCGTTGGTGGCGTTGGCGTGGAGTTTTGCCTTGGCTGTTGTTAGTGGCAGCGCTTGGTTTGGTGCGTTGGAGTAAAGGCGCCGGTTTTGCCGATGCTTATGCCTTCCTGAGTAGGCCGTTTTGGCCTGGATCAGCCCAGCGAGAGTGGATCCAGTCTGGTATTCAGCTCGAGCAACAGAGCAAACTTCGGTTGCTTGAGCAGGACAATCAAAGACTTCGCGGGTTGCTTGCTCTTGGTCAGGCTTCAGGATCTGGTCGCATTTCCGCGGCTGTGATTTCCCGTACCCCGAAGGGGTGGTGGCAGCAACTGGAACTGGGCAAGGGGCGATTGCATGGCATTGCTCAGGGTGATGCTGTGATGGGGCCAGGAGGATTACTGGGGAGAATTCAAAGTGTCACCCCTGCCACTGCACGCGTTCAACTGCTCACTGCGCCAGGTAGTCGGGTTGGAGTTTGGATACCGCGAACCAAGCGTCATGGACTCTTGGTTGGTTTGGGTACGAGTAGGCCTCAGTTGGAGTTTCTCGATAAGAATCCCTATGCAGTGCCAGGTGATCTTGTCAGCATCTCGCCTGCCAGCACATTGTTGCCCGCCAGCCTGCCTGTAGGGGTGATTCAGAAAGTGGATGACCGAGCAGTTCCGGCTCCTCGTGCAGCTGTGCAGTTAATCGCTGCACCAGAAGCCATCGATTGGGTGCAGGTACAGATTCGCTGATGGCGCGCCTTCATCAGCAACCGATTTGCTTGGCTTCAAGCCTCTTCGTGCCTTGGCTGACCCTCGCTGCACCGAACTGGTTGAGCCTTTCTGGGGTGGGTCCGAGCTGGGCGGTGTTGTGGTTGTTGCCTTGGGCCCTTGTTGATGGACCTGTCTCTGGACTCACTGCTGGACTTTGTCTTGGCTTGGTGTTGGATGGCATCAGCCTTGGTGGTGCGAGTCAACTGCCGGCGTTGATGGCGCTTGGATGGTGGTGGGGGCGGCTAGGTAGGCGTGCTCCACCGATTCAGGGCAGTTTCAATCTCGGATTATTGGCATGGATAGGTACAGCTCTGGTTGGCTTGAGTCTTTGGCTGCAAACGCTTTTGATTCAGTTTGATAGCTCGGTGTCTTGGCTTCAGTCCTGGGGGTTGCATACCTTTTTGGCACAGTCGTTGATTACTGGTTTGGTTGCTCCTCTGCTGGTGTCATGGATGCTGTTGATTTGGCGGAGGTTGGCTCGAGCTTGAACAGGTCATGAGAATGCTGCGGTCACAAAGAAAGTTTTTTGTTGCAGGCCTCGTGGTGCTTGGTGCAGCCTTGATTGGTTGGGGTTGTCGACCGAAGCAGGCATCTTCACCTGATTTGCAGCTCTGGACGTTGCAACTGGCGCCGAAGTTCAACCCCTATATGGAGGGGGTCATCAAAAACTGGCAGCAGAATCACCCCGGCGCGTTGGTGCGTTGGACAGATCTCCCCTGGGGATCAGTGGAGCGCAAGTTATTGGCTGCGGTGTTCGCGCGCACCGCACCAGACGTGGTCAATCTCAATCCCCCCTTTGCTGCAAATCTTGCCAGCAAAGGGGGGATTAGTGATCTGACGCCTTTGCTTCCAGACGATATAGCCGACCGCTACCTTCCATCGGTTTGGGAGTCTGGCCTGGATGCTGAGGGGCGACAGATCGCCATTCCTTGGTATCTCACGGTACGGCTGAGTTTGGTTAACCAGCAGTTGTTGCGACAAGCCGAACTTGATGCTCCACCGCGACGTTGGCAGGATGTACCTTCCTATGCGCGCCGCATTCGTGAGCGCACAGGTCGCTATGGCCTATTTGTCACTGTGGTCCCTGACGATTCGACTGAACTGCTTGAGTCGATGGTTCAGATGGGAGTCACTTTGCTGGATTCTCGGAGGCGGGCTGGTTTTGCTACTCCACAGGGTCAACGTGCTTTTGCCTTCTGGACCGATCTTTATCGGCAAGGTCTCCTGCCTCGAGAGGTGATAAGCCAGGGTCAGAAGCGAGCGATAGAGCTTTATCAGAGCGGTGAGTTGGCCATGTTGGCGAGCGGTGCTGAATTCCTACGCACGATCCAGACAAACGCTCCGGCTGTGGCCAGGGTTACTAACTCCTATCCACCGCTTGTCGGTGGTGATGGCAATGCGAATGTCGCTGTGATGACGTTGGTTGTGCCTCGTCAGAGCAGGCGCCAGCAGGAAGCCGTTGATTTTGCCTTGTTTCTAACCAATGGGGTTAATCAGGCAACTTTTGCGCAGCAAGCCAAGGTGTTGCCATCGTCTAGAAACGCCTTGCGACAGATTCAGATTGCTCTTAAGGCTGAGCGTCCGGAGTCGCGTGAGGCTGCTCAGATCCGCTCTGCCAGAGCATTGTCTGCCAAGACTTTGAAGCGGGCGAAAGTTTTGGTTCCGGCTTTACCTGGGATCAAGCGTCTGCAGAGCATTATTTATACCCAGTTACAGCTGGCGATGCTCGATCAAATCAGCAGCGATGAGGCTGTGGAAGAGGCTGCTCGTCAGTGGAACCGCTACGCAGAAGCTAGATGGCCCTAAAGCGCTATCAATTAGTAATTGATGCTTAAGTATAAGTACCTTTTAATTCTTAAATAAATAGAAAAACTGCGATTTCTCAAGGGTGTTAGCGATTTTTGCTTAAGGCGGAAGGTTAAGGTTGTGTTTCTTCATGAGGAAACGCTCATATGTCACATCCGGGGGGTTTATCTCAGTTCCAAGGCAATGATGGGTCTGAGACGCAGGCTCCCGGGAATCCGAAGGCAACCATCCTTGTCGTTGACGATGAGCCAGCAGTCCTCCGGATTTTGGTCATGCGACTTCAACTGGCTGGCTATCGGGTGATTTGTGCCGAGGACGGGGAAGAGGCTCTTGAGATTTTTCATCGAGAACAGCCTGACTTGCTTGTGCTCGATGTGATGCTGCCCAGGCTCGATGGTTTTGCTGTTTGTAGAAGGCTTAGGGCTGAGTCTTGTGTGCCGATTATTTTCCTCTCAGCATTAGAGGCGATTTCTGAACGTGTGGCTGGACTTGATCTTGGGGCAGATGATTACATTCCTAAGCCCTTTAGTCCCAAGGAACTTGAGGCTCGTATTGCCACGATTCTGCGTCGGGTTGGTCCAGGGTCCGCTACGTCTGAAATCAGAGATCTGCCAGTTGGGCAGGGTGTTCTGCGAGTTGGTGATTTGGTGGTTGACACCAATCGCCGCCAGGTGAGTCGTGCAGGAGAGCGTATTGGCCTCACCTACACCGAATTCAGTCTTTTGGAACTGTTGTTCCGTGAACCTGGACGGGTGGTACCCAGGGCCGAAATCTTGGAGCAGCTCTGGGGTTATCCCCCTCGCCGGGCGGCCGACTTGCGTGTGGTCGATGTTTATGTAGCTCGTTTGCGTGGCAAGCTTGAGCCAGACCCGCGCAATCCAGAGCTAATCCTTACGGTTCGTGGAATTGGTTACTCCTCCCAGCGCGTTGGGGATATTCCTGCTTCTGCTTCTGCTCCTGCTCCTGCTCCTGCTTCGGTTGCCGTTGCAAGTTGATTAAGTCGATGGGGTGAGTAGAGCAACGACTCCATCGACCGGCAAGATGGCGAGGTCAGTCCTGAGTGCCTTGTCTGAGCTGCGTGAGACTCGCCTGGAAAAGGCACAAGCCCTCAAAGAGCTGGGGAATGGGCCTTATGCCCTGCGCTTTGAGTCAAGCCATCGCACCGCTAACTTGCAGGCGGATCATGCTGATTTAGCCAAGGGGGAGGAGAGGCTTCTCACTGTGTCTGTGGCTGGTCGGGTGATGACCCGTCGTGTCATGGGCAAGTTGGCTTTCTATACCTTGGCGGATGAGAGCGGCACGATTCAGTTGTATTTGGAGAAGGCCACTATTGATGCGGCTGCATCAAATGAGCTGGCTTCAGGAACTTTTGTTCAGCTCACCACTCTTGTTGACGCGGGCGACTGGATTGGGGTCACAGGCGTGCTTCGTCGCACTGACCGTGGTGAGCTTTCGGTGAAGGTTCAGCAGTGGCAGATCTTGAGCAAATCATTGCAACCCTTGCCGGATAAGTGGCACGGTTTAGCTGATGTGGAGAAGCGCTATCGGCAACGCTATCTGGATCTGATCGTGTCGCCTCAGTCGCGTGAGACTTTTCGCCGCCGGGCATTGATGGTGAGTGCAATCCGTCGATGGCTCGATGATCGCGCCTTCTTGGAAATCGAAACACCGGTGCTTCAGGCTGAGGCTGGTGGCGCTGAAGCTAGGCCATTCATTACTCACCACAACACACTCGATCTTCCCCTTTATCTGCGTATTGCCACAGAGCTGCATCTCAAGAGGCTTGTGGTTGGTGGTTTTGAGCGGGTCTATGAGCTTGGGCGCATCTTTCGTAACGAGGGGATGAGTACTCGCCATAACCCTGAATTCACTTCTGTAGAGGTCTATCAGGCCTATGCGGATTACATCGACATGATGGTCCTTACTGAGCAGCTGATTTCCTCAGTTTGTACTCAGATCTGTGGGTCTACGAGGATCACTTATCAAGGTATAGAAATCGACCTAACGCCCCCTTGGCGGAGAGCCAGCATGCACGAACTGGTGCAAGAGGCGACGGGGCTTGATTTCATTGGTTTTGCTGACCGTGCGGTAGCGGCTTCGGCTATGGCGCGGGCAGGTCTAGAGGTTCCGTCTAAGGCCGATAGTGTTGGCCGCTTGCTTAATGAGGCCTTTGAACAAGCAGTGGAGGTAAGTCTGATCCAGCCAACATTTGTGCTCGATTATCCGATTGAGATCTCGCCTCTTGCCCGACAACATCGCAGCAAACCAGGATTGGTCGAGCGCTTTGAATTGTTCATTGTGGGTCGGGAAACAGCCAATGCTTTTAGTGAGTTAATCGATCCCCTTGATCAGCGTCAGCGGCTTGAGGCTCAGCAAGCACGTCGTCAGGCTGGGGACCTGGAGGCTCATGGGGTTGATGAGGATTTTCTTCAGGCTCTTGAGGTGGGCATGCCCCCTACCGGCGGCTTGGGTATTGGCATCGATCGCTTAGTGATGTTGTTCACCGATAGCCCTTCAATACGTGATGTGATTGCTTTCCCTCTGCTTCGACCGGAGCTCAAAACTTAATCTTCAACGTCGGGAACCGCCGCAGTGGATAATTAACTCAATGGCATGGTCCTATTTCTATGAGTGGCGAGCGCGTAGGTTTCCGCTTCAAACACGCCGATGCGGTGGTCAAGCGCAATCCCCAGGGTCGATCCAGGCGAGGGTGGGTGATGGAACCCGTTGAGCAGACCACCAGTCGCGGCACCAAGATGCCCGCCTATCGCATTCGCTGGCGTGATAGCGAGCGTCCAGAAATTGTGCTTCAGCACATGCTGATTGCTGATCCAGATCCAACTCCTCCTCCGGAGAACGTGAGTCTTGAGCCGCCGGCCCCAAAAGCCTGACTTAATTAGTCTTGTCGCGTTTTCGCATGAGCTCTTGCAGTTCTTGTTGGGCTGCGAATCGTTTCCAGTCCTCTTCAAGAGTGGAGCTATTTCTTGCTGACTGTTCAGAAAGTGCGCAAAATTTCTGCTCGACGTCTTTGAAGCGATTGCCCAGTTGATCCAAATCGGACCATAGTTGCCGACCCTGCTCCATTAAATCGGCTATGTGTTGATCGGCCCGATCGGCCAGGGACGAGGCTCCTGCCTTTCTGGCTCGATTCGATCGAGTCCTCCACTCCCGAACTGTGCCGGCAAGGGTGAGGAGTTGCCGGCGAAGTTCCTCTGCTTCTTTTTGAAGTTGCTGTCGCTGCCTTTTCAGGTTTTGGTAATGGTCTTTTTGGTGTTGTTGGTGGAGGAGTAACTCCTGATATGGATTCTCTCGGAGGAAGTCGGTCAACCTCTCCTCTAAGACTCGTTCCAGTTCATCGAGCCAGGTTGCGCTCATGACTGATCTGGGGCACGAGTGATCAGTGGGGCTTCGATCTCTTCTTGCAGGGGTTTGATAGCGCCCTCACGCGAGTGCAGTAACAGTTGGGTGAGTCTTGCCAAGCTTCCTTCCCCTAGGTCAAGCACTGTCAGTCGTTCAAAAGCCCTTCGGTAGATTGCTTCTAGCTCCAGGATCAGGCTTTCACGTTCTTGTCGCACGTTCTGGCGTTGCTGCTCTCGGCTCATTTAGCACTTCTTCTTTCTGCTCAGCTCAGTCTGACGGTTCCAGCAGATGCAGCGAGAGTGAATCGGCAGAGTCGTGCCATCTTTGGTTGATTCTCCAGCCCGCCTTTTCAGCCAGTCTGGCTGCCTCTTGTGGGTTGTATTTGACGCTGTATTCGGTGATGAGTGGTTCTCCGGCGCTGAATGACCAGGTGCTGTTGTCAATCACGATTGTTTGACTGCAGTGGCTCACTAGAGCCATTTCGATGCGATGAAACTCCTCTTGCCAACGGGCTCGATAAGAGAAGTGGTCCGGTCTGAAATCTGCTTCCAGCTCACGATTGAGACGATGCAACAGGTTGCGCGCGAAAGCTGCTGAGATGCCTGCCGCATCATTGTAGGCAGCCTCGAGCTGGGTTGGATCACGGGGTTGGTCGAGACCGAGCAGCAGGGGACCACCTCCAAGCAGCTTTCGGAACCGACGAAGCACTGCCACTGCTTCTTTTGGTGTGAAGTTGCCTAGGGAGCTGCCGGGGAAAAAGCCGATGCAGCGCACACCCTCGAGCTGGGGGTGGGGCGGTAGCGCTTGCATGCTGCTGTGGTCGCAGCAGATACCTAGCATTGACACCATGGGATAGGTGTTGGCGAGTCTGGTTAGCGAATCCCTTAGAGCTGCTTGGCTGATGTCCAGGGCCACAAAGGTTGACGGTCGGATTGCGTTTAGTAGGGGGGAAACCTTGCGGGCATTGCCGATGCCGAATTCCACGATGACGCCATCTCCTATGGCTTTGGCAATGGCTGGTGCATTCTCCTCCAGCAGCTTGATCTCTATGCGGGTTAGGCCGTATTCAGGTTGTTCGCAGATCTGGGCAAATAGGCGTGATCCTTTCGCGTCGTACAACACCCAAGCTGGCAGTTGCCGCGGCTGGCATTTGAAGCCTGACTGCACCAGCTGTTTCAGATCCGCAGGGGCGGGATGTAGGTCAATCAGCTCGATGCTCATCGGGCCAGGCGCAGTCCTGCGGCCATCCAACGGCTTGCTGGTGCAAAGAAGTTCCGGTAGGTGTCGCGCCCATGGCCTTCCGGTGTGAGCCAGCTGCTGCCGCGAAGAACAAACTGGGAGCTCATGAATTTTCCGTTGTATTCACCCACAGCGCCTGGGGCGGGAAGGAATCCCGGATAGGGCCTATAAGGACTTGCCGTCCATTGCCACAGCTTGCCGTGAGCATCGTGGATCAGAGGTTGATGCTGTTGTAGGGCAACTTCCCATTCCGCTTCGCTGGGCAATCGAGCACCAGACCACCTTGCGTAGGCATCGGCTTCGAACCAGCTCAAATGGCGCACCGGTGCTTGTGGATTCAAGCGCCGTCTTCCTCCCAGGGTGAATTCTTCCTGCCATTGATCTGCAGGCCCGTCGCCGCGCCAGTACCGGGGAGCCTGCCATCCCAGTTGTTGTTGTACGACCCAGCCCTCACTCATCCAAAGTTCTGGGCGCTGATACCCCCCATCTGCGATAAAGCACCTGAAGTCGTCGTTGCACACCAAGTGATCCATCAGGGCAAAGGCCTCCAGCCAGATGCGATGCGACGGCCCCTCGTTGTCAAAATGGAATCCCGCGCCAGCATGGCCGATTTCATAGAGACCTCCATCGCAGGAGATCCAGCGGGCTTGGGCTGGCTCTAAAGGTCCCAGATGATGATCGGCGCCAGTTTTATAAGCAGGCTCTAACGGTTGTCGGCTGAAGCCATCCAAGAGATCCATTAACAGCAATTCCTGATGCTGCTGTTCGTGATGTAGACCCAGTTCTGCCAGTTGCTGGATGTCTTTTTGGTCAGCGTCCGGAGAGGTCAGGAGTTGCGTTAATGCAGCGTCCACCCGTTGCCGCCACGCCAAGATCTCCCTGATTGTCGGCCGGGTCAGGACACCCCGTGAGGGTCTTGGATGGCGTGCCCCGGCCGCTTCGTAATAGGAGTTGAATTGATAATTCCAGCGTGGATCACAGCCTTCGTAGCCTTTGAGATAGGGCTGAAGCAAAAAGGTATCGAAGAACCAGGTGGTGTGAGCAAGGTGCCATTTCGGCGGACTTGCATCTGCCATGCCCTGAAGGCAGAGATCTTCCGGTTCGAGGGGTGCAACCAGCGATTCACTGCGCTGACGCACTGCCAAGAGCAGCTTCAGCATGAGGAAACGGTTTTACTGATCCCCACTTGTGCGCCCAAGCACCACGGCCGAATGGATCTGGTCATAGAAAAGCTCTTGGTCACCGAAGGGCCCTGATAGGGAAAGTTCCCTTGGACAAACGATCCAGGCAATCTACTGAGTGGCATCGATCGATCTGGTCGCAAAATATGTTGGGTTCACGTGTTCTGCTTGGGTTGAATTGGTCATCAGTCAGGGCGGTTTAAGTTTCTGTTTCGACTTGAAAATGAAAATGAAAATGTAAAGTTTGGGGGCAGTCGAATCCATTGTTTTCCGCGTTCATTGTAATTCAGTCTCTAGGCTTCGTGCTGCTATTTGTGCTCTTAGTGCTTGATACGAGGCGATCTTTCGTATAGCTGTGGTATTGCAATTTGCTGTCCTTGAATATTAATTTGTGCTGAATAATCCGCTATTGGGCACACTTGGCTCCTGGTTGGGTGTTGATTCTGGATGCAAGCTTGTTGCTCTTAGATGTGCGTATGAGTAGTCTTTAATTGCCATAAGTTATTTAATGACAGGGCGTTCTATTTTCTCTTTTTGTGATGATTTCTCTTGGCTAAGGTGGTCTCGTTTTTTGGCTTGTTTCTAGTGCAGTTGTTTGTTCAGGTTAGTTCAGTAGAGCAGAATTTTTTGTGGTTCTGGTAAGCGCGGTTTTGCGATTGCAATCATCTATATCCGTGCGGCTGCGGGTATAGCATTTGGTCCGATTATTGCTGTTCTAGCTCTTGAGCTTGGAATAATCTTGCTTTTTCAATGTTTGGCTTTGGTTAGCTTTTGATGGTTGTCTTGTTTTTGATATTTTCAAGGGCTTTTCTTAGGCGGCACAATCTCGGCGAATGTCAAGGCATTACTTAGATAGAGCAAGGTTGCAATAGAGTTTTGAGTTGCTTCACTCCCAGGATTTACGATTGGAGTTCTTGCCGTGTCGAGTACTTATAGGCTTATGAAGTAGGTGCTGATTTTGTCTTAGTTGCTCTTGCAATCATCTAGTTTGCAATTTCAAGTGTATTTGCAGCACCCTATTTTGTTGGATGAGTGATAGGACATGTAGGCATAGGCCATCGCTTCTTGCGCCTCTCACGGCTGTATTTGCTTTGACTCTTATCGTGATTGATTCCTTGAAGTTGACTTCCCTCATTCTAGTCGCGATTGCAGCTGCATTCATATTGGCGGTGGCGGGCCCATGCTTGGTACTCGTTGACGATGGTTTCCTAATGCGTTGTCAGGTGAGTTATGAAGCCAAGTTGCTGATAAATTTTTGCTGGGGACCGGTTACTGCTCTTGGGTCAATCGCAGCTGTTTTCATGCATGGGGCTTCAGATGTAGTTTGGTCCATATTATTGTTGACAGTCGTGGTCCTTTTCTGCAGGTTTATGTCGATTTAATCTTCAGCGATAAAGATTATTTTTAAGGCAATCTTTCTGCTTGAAACGAGTCGATTCTGCTGTTTGGCTTTGCGGAAGCGGTTGCAATGGGTTGGCCATCAGTACGATCAGCCCATCAATGCTTCGGCGTCACGTGAGCGAACCCAGCGCCGTGGTTGCCGGCACTGTGCTGGCACAGCGCTATCGGTTGGATGCGACCATCCAGAAGTCGAAGCCGATCCAGGGTGTGCTTTGGCGTGGGGTCGACATCCTCGAAGGTGACAAATCGGTGGTGCTCCACCAAATCAGCGATGCCTCTACAAGGCAGCACTTTCAGAAGTTTTGGCCTGAGCTTCAATCCCTTTCCCATCCCCAGTTGCCGCGTTGTGGTGAATTGTTCGAGGCGGAGGTCAGCCTCTGGGCGGTGCGTTACTGGCAGGAGGGTGTTACTTACCGAAAGATTCAGCAGCAACGGGCCGAGCGTCAGTTGCTCTTCGGTGCTGGAGAAGTGTTGCAGTTACTTTTGCAGCTGCTACCTCCTTTGATTGCGTTGCATGCCAAGGGGTTGGTGCATGGTGATATCAATCCCAGCGCCCTGTTGAGGCGTGATCAGGACGGCTTGCCGGTTTTGTTGGACTTTGGCTTACTGCTGCCCCAAGGGACTACCCCTTGGGGTGGTGTTACTTCAGCTTATGCCTCAATTGCACAGAGCGGCACCGAACCAGCTGAAGCTTGGATGGATTTGCATGGCTTGGGCGTTACAGCACTGACTTTGCTGACTGGTCGTTGCCCCGAGGCACTTTGGAATAGTGATGTTCGGTCTTGGGTCTGGCCAGAGTCTTTTGAGGTGGATGGGTCTTTTCGCCACGTGTTGGAGCGAATGTTGAGTGAGGCTCCTGACCAGCGTTTTGAAAAGGCATCGGATGTGATCTGTGCCCTTCAAGCTGTGATCATGCCCGAAAGGATCGCTCCTAAGCCCATAGCAGATGGCACTCTGGCACTTGCGCCTCAAGCAGTGCCTTTATCCGATCACCCCTCGCGTACGTCTCAATCACTCTTGACGGAACATCGCTCTGCCAATCAGCCGCGGCGGCGGCGGCGGGCTGAAGAACGGGAGCAGGCTGCTGAAGGCAGACTTTGGTCTGTTGTAGGTGCCTTGTTGGCGTCTGCATTGGTAGGCACGGCTATTGGCTGGTTCTTTCTCAGTCGTAGTTCCCCGCTAGGGATGGATCCTGTCAGGGATAGAGATCTCGCGGGCAATGTCCCAGTGGAGAGCCCATCAGCAGTAGAGATGGATCATCGGCAGCAGTTATTGAGTCGGCTGCGGGCTTTGCAGGTCAAACAAAGTTGGTTTCTGCAGTTGGTGGATGCCAGTGTGCTAGCTCGTTTCCCTCATAGAGGTGGTCGCTTCCCCTCCGAGGCTCTGGATGATGTTCCCTTGCGCCAGGCCTGGAATGACTTGGCTGAGGAATGGTTGGTCAGAATCGAACAGCTATCACCTCAGCTGCGTAGGCGTTTGGGTGAGTTGAAGAACACTGACTGGCAGGAGCAGCGTGAACGTCTGAGCGAATTGGGGGTGCATGGCCGTGTGATTGAGCAGTTGGTTACAGCAGGAGCACAGAAACTGCTTTTGGGTTCGTTCAATGATCAGAAGCCTCCAGAGCCCTATTTGCAGTTTTGGTATGCGGCAGCTCTGCGCAGCCTGGCTGATGTGCAGATCGAAACCCTCAAGGCCAGACCTTCAACTCCCACTGTGTTTTCTTCAAGGGTTTCTCCTGGGGCTGCGCGCTTGATGTCTATTCAGGTGCCTGCTGGGCATCGACTGGTACTAGAAATCAAGGGCACTCCGTTGATGCAGATGACCGTCTATGGCTCGCAGGGTGATGTCATTGCCGAGCGCGGATCGTTGCGCGTGGTGACCCTTGAGCCAGAAGCAGGCTCGCCTGTGCAAGTGCTGGTGACCAACGAGGGTTTGGCAACAGCTTTATTTACCCTCTCTTGTCGTGCCGATCAGCAAGCTTCTATGCCTTGATCAGCTTTGAATCCGAATCCGTTGCCGGATTCAGCTCATGGCTTCCTTGGTCGGTCAGAACACCCTTCTAGAACGCCGACATTGCCTCGCCTCGTGCTTCGGCGAAAGAAAACTGTGTTCAGTCTCATTAACCCCCTTGGCTGATCAGTAGCGCGCCAGAGCGGACTTCACTTCTCGATCGGCTTGTTTGCGTTTCTCTTCTTGGCGTTTGTCGTGCAGCTTGCGACCTTTGCCCAGCCCAATTGTGAGTTTGATCCATGAACCCTTCAGATGAAGGTTGAGGGGAATCAGTGTGAGCCCTTTTCTGTCGAGTTGGCCGCGAAGTTTATCGATCTCACGGCGGTGCGCGAGCAGTTTGCGTGTTCGTAGTGGATCGTGATTGAAGTAGCTGCCTGCATGGCTATGAGGGGAGATATGAACGTTGTGGAGCTGTAGTTCGCCCTTGCGAATCAGGCAGAAGCCATCGCGGAGATTGGCTTGGCCGGCCCGGATTGACTTGACTTCGGTTCCCACCAACTCAATGCCAGTTTCGAGGGTGTCGAGGATCTCGTATTGATGCCTTGCCAGACGGTTGTCCGCGAGTAGACGGTTGGCCGCGGCTCGAGCTGCAGCAGTCGCTTTTTTGTTTCCTCCCTTGGCCATCTGCGTTTACCGATGCTTTCGACCCTATCCAGGGATCGGTACTCTTCCAACATGGCGATTGTGTCTTCCAGTGCTGGCCGAGCTGATTCCCAGCCGCCAGCAGCAAAGTCTCGGGTGGTAGATGCTTCACCTTTGCCTGAAGAGGCCAGTCCAGCTCGAGAAGATGGGCTTAGACCTAAGCGTTTGGAGGACTACATCGGTCAGCGTGAGTTGAAGCAGGTGTTGGGGATTGCCGTCAAGGCGGCCATGGGCAGAGGCGATGCTTTGGATCATGTTTTGCTCTACGGCCCTCCGGGCTTGGGCAAAACCACCATGGCCATGGTTTTGGCTGAAGAATTGGGGGTTAAGTGTCGGGTTACCAGTGCGCCGGCTCTCGAGCGCCCTCGTGACATCGTTGGTCTGTTGGTGAATCTGCAACCTCGCGAGGTTTTATTCATTGATGAGATTCACCGGCTCACAAGGGTGGCTGAGGAATTGCTTTATCCAGCAATGGAGGATAGGCGTCTTGATCTCACCGTGGGCAAGGGCAGTACCGCTCGCACCAGGGCATTGGAGCTGCCTCCATTCACTCTGGTGGGTGCTACGACTCGCGCTGGTGCCCTTAGCTCGCCGCTGCGTGATCGTTTCGGTCTTATTCAACGATTGGAGTTTTATGGCCTGGAGGATCTGCAAGCGATTGTTGAGCGGGCGGCGGGGCTGCTGAGGTTGCAGTTAACTGCGCAAGCCTGCCAGGAGATTGCTCGTCGCTGTAGGGGTACACCGAGGATTGCCAACAGATTGCTGCGACGGGTTCGTGATGTAGCGAGTGTCTGTGGCGAGGAGAGCTTGATCGATGCTGCATTGGTGGATGAGGCTCTCACTTTGCATCGAGTCGATGCTCGGGGTCTTGATGCCAGTGATCGGCGCTTGTTGGATTTGTTGCTGGAGTCTCATGGCGGTGGCCCGGTCGGTTTGGAGACTTTGGCTGCCGCTTTGGGAGAGGATCCAGCCACTCTTGAAGCAGTGGTAGAACCATTTCTGCTGCAGCTGGGTTTTTTGCAGCGAACTCCGCGTGGGCGCGTGGTGACTGGCGCGGGGCGGCGCCATCTTGGTTGGCCGGAGTTGCCATGAGTGTTCTCCAGGGGTTGAAAAACTGGGTGCCTAGATGGTCAGGGTTGCTTTTAGTTGCGCTGTTGCTGGTCATGGATCCCGTCACTGGAGCAGCTACCCCAGCACTTCAGCCTCTTTTTGAGCAGGCACTCGAGGCTTCTCGACAGGGTGATTTTCAAGCAGCCCTACCTCTTTGGGATGAGTTTCTTGAGCTTGCGCCCGAGCAGCCTGCGGCGTGGAGCAATCGCGGCAATGTGAGGTTGATTTTGGGTGATCCCGAGGGTGCGATCGTTGATCAGACTAGGGCCATGGAATTGGCCCCAGCAGAGATTGACCCTCATCTCAACCGTGGTATTGCTGAGGAGGTATTGCATCATTGGCAGCAAGCCGCTAGCGATTACAACTGGATTCTTGAGCGCGATGCTGTCAATGCATCGGCTCTTTACAACCTGGGCAATGTTTTGGGCTCTCAGGGCGACTGGTTGCAGGCAGAAGCTCTTTACAGAAAGGCCTCTGACGCCAGCCCAGGCTTTGCTATGGCTAGCTCCAGCAAGGCGTTAGCGGTTTATCAGCTGGGGGAATTTGATCTGGCGGAGAAGGAACTGCGTGCATTGATTCGCCGGTATCCCATGTTTGCCGATCCCCGTGCGGCCCTTAGCGGTCTTTTATGGCATTACGGTTCATTTGGTGAAGCTGAAAGCCACTGGGCTGCCGCAGTCGGGCTGGATAACCGCTATCGCCAACGGGATTGGTTGTTGCAGATCCGCCGATGGCCACCACAGCCCACAGCTGATCTGATGGATTTTCTTGCTTTATTGGAGGCTCCATGACTCTTCTTCATTGGAGCGAGCGTCTTGATCAAGCTTTGCCCGAGCTGATTGAGTTGCGGCGCCATCTGCATGCTCATCCAGAACTGAGTGGTGAGGAGCATCAGACGGCAGTCCTTGTAGCAGGTCAGTTGCGGGGGGATGGTTGGCGGGTTTCTGAGGGGGTGGGGCGCACAGGTGTGTTGGCGGAGTTGGGGCCAATCGGTGGTCCGTTTGTGGGCCTGCGGGTGGATATGGATGCTCTGCCAGTGGAAGAGCGCACAGGGCTTGTTTATGCCTCACGGCGAGAGGGGGTGATGCATGCCTGTGGCCATGATCTGCATACCTGCATTGGACTTGGGGTTGCAAGGGTTTTGGCCAAAGAGGAGTCGATGCCAATAGGCGTAAGGCTGTTGTTTCAACCGGCAGAAGAATTGTGCGAAGGGGCTCGTTGGATGCGTATGGACGGGGCGACCGATGGCCTCGAAGCCCTGTTTGGGGTTCATGTTTGTCCGGAATTGCCGACTGGAAGTATTGGTGTACGCAGTGGGTGCTTGACGGCTGCGGCGGGAGAGCTGGATATCGAAGTGATCGGTGAAGGAGGCCACGGTGCAAGGCCTCATCAGGCTATGGATGCCATTTGGCTTGCCGCGCGAGTTGTTTGTGGACTGCAGGAGGCGATCAGTCGTCGCTTGGATGCCTTGCATCCTGTGGTGGTGAGTTTCGGGAAGATCGAAGGTGGTCAGGCTTTCAATGTGATTGCAGATCGAGTTCGGCTGCTGGGTACGGTCCGCTGTTTGGACGGGGCTGTTTTTGACAAGCTCCCAGCTTGGATCGAGCAGATTGTTCAGGCCATCTGTGGAAGTTTTGGGGCAGAGGCGATCGTGCGCTATCGCAGCATTACGCCGCCTGTTTACAACGATCCTGAACTCACAGACCTATTGGAAAGTTGTGCTATCTCTCAGATAGGAAAAGAGCGTGTGTTGCGGCTTGAACAACCCTCGCTTGGTGCTGAAGACTTTGCAGAACTACTGCAAAAGGTCCGTGGAACAATGTTCCGATTAGGGGTTAGCGGTCCTAATGGGTGCGCGCCTTTACACAATGGTCAGTTCTGCTTAGAGGAGAGCAGTCTTGGAGTTGGTATTCGGGTGCTGACCGCGACCCTATTGGCCTGGATGGATGAGCGTTCAAGGCTGGCTTTGGAGAGCACATGAAGCGTCTTGGCTATCCCTTGCTATCTCTTGCAGCTCCTTTGCTGATCGTCTTGGCCATGCTCTGTTTGATGCATCGGCAGGGCAGCGATCGATTGCAGTCAATACCAGCAGTTTTGGTGGGTGCTGGTCTAATTATCAGCGGGGCTGTGGGCCGCCGCCGTCGCCGCAGCAAGTTGCTTGCAGCACTTCACAGCACCCAAACGGAGGAGCAGGAGCACTGACTTCATGTTGAACACAGCCATGCCTTTATCACAGTTGCACCTTTAAGCGCTGCAGGACAAGATCCATGCGGTTTTGCACGTTTAGTGGAATGGATTGCGGCTCGGATCAAAAACCACTGCTAGGTTTTGCAAAACACTAGGGGTGCCACTCAGCAATCTCTGAGTGGCTGAGATCACACCCTCCGAACCTGATACGGGTTGTGCCGGCGCAGGGAAGTGAAATGACGTGATCATTGGTTTTTCGCCAAACCCTGGTATCCATTTCGCCTTTTGATCATGCGCGCCTCTTGGGTGGCTGCCCGTAAGGGTCAGGCCAATGTCTCGCAATTGCATTTCGCTCGACAGGGCGTTGTCACTCAAGAAATGGACTACGTGGCCAAGCGTGAAAACTTGCCTGAATCGCTTGTCATGGAGGAGGTGGCCCGGGGCAGGATGATTATTCCTGCCAACATCAATCATGCAAATTTAGAGCCGATGGCGATTGGTATCGCCTCCAGCTGCAAGGTGAATGCAAACATTGGCGCCTCACCTAACGCCAGTGATGTAGCTGAAGAGCTCAAGAAGCTCGAGCTGGCAGTTAAATATGGCGCAGACACTGTGATGGATCTGTCCACTGGAGGGGTCAATCTTGATGAGGTGCGCACGGCGATCATTAATGCTTCACCCGTGCCGATCGGCACTGTGCCTGTCTATCAGGCGTTGGAAAGCGTGCATGGCTCGATTGAGAAGCTCGACGAAGATGACTTCCTACACATCATTGAGAAGCATTGCCAGCAGGGTGTCGACTATCAAACCATTCACGCCGGTTTGTTGATTGAGCACCTTCCGCTGGTGAAGGGACGCCTGACAGGCATCGTCAGTCGCGGGGGTGGAATTCTTGCTCAGTGGATGCTTTATCACCACAGACAGAACCCTCTTTTCACCCGCTTTGACGACATCTGCGAGATCTTCAAGCGCTACGACTGCAGTTTTTCACTTGGTGATTCTCTCCGCCCTGGTTGTCAGCACGATGCTTCTGATGCAGCTCAACTTGCCGAGTTGAAGACCCTTGGAGAATTGACTAAGAGAGCTTGGGCACATGACGTGCAGGTGATGGTCGAGGGTCCTGGTCATGTACCAATGGATCAGATCGAATTCAATGTGCGCAAGCAGATGGAAGAGTGCAATGAGGCACCCTTTTATGTGCTTGGCCCTTTGGTGACAGACATCGCACCGGGTTATGACCACATCACGAGTGCCATCGGTGCGGCGATGGCAGGCTGGTATGGAACAGCCATGCTTTGTTATGTGACCCCGAAGGAGCATTTGGGTCTGCCAAACCCTGAGGATGTTCGTGAGGGCTTGATTGCCTACAAAATTGCAGCACATGCCGCTGACATCGCTCGTCACCGTCCGGGTGCTCGAGATCGCGATGATGAATTAAGCCGAGCAAGGTACAACTTTGATTGGAACAAACAGTTTGAGCTTTCACTTGATCCAGAGCGAGCCAAGCAGTATCACGATGAAACTTTGCCAGCTGACATTTACAAGCAAGCTGAGTTTTGTTCAATGTGTGGTCCAAAGCATTGTCCAATGCAGACCAAAATTACGGATGAGGATCTCGAAGGTCTCGAAAAATCTCTAAAAAGTAAAGGGAAAGCTGAGTTGCCAGCTTAGAAGGGTGAAATAATCAAATTATCACTTGCTTGACTCTTATGTGAATCTGCATAGAGAATGCAATTGGCCATGATGCAATGAAAAAACATTAGAATTCTAGAATATTCGCCTTTATAAGGTTTTTCTTTTATAGGCAAGCATGAATAGATGGTCAACGATTTTTGCGTTAAAGCCATTCCTATTGCCAACCTTTAAAAAGGCAATAGCGATCTGCTTTAAGGTCTGATCGCTTCTCGCTTGGTGCTATATATTTTGCATGACTGGGTATTTAGATTTGACTCTTGCAAAAACTATAGCCCAGTAATTTTACTTTTATTGAGAATTTTCTGGTCAACACATCTGGCGGATTGATTTCCGCTGCAGGAATTAATCTGAGACTTATCTTTTAGCTGCCAACTCATTCGCTAATTGTTGTGATCATTTTCAACGTTGGCGAAGCGCTATGTATCCTTGCCGGGCCTGATTTTTAATTTGACGATGCTTAATTGACTGCTGATGGGATCCTGCCTCTCAGTAAGTTGCTTTTATCGCTATAGCCTCAGCCACGCAAGGACTTGCGCAAAACCCTAGAAGAGGGGTGCCGACGCCTAGGGCATGGCGGCAAGATAGCTCTACTGGCAAGTATTTATACCTATTGTTTGCGCTAGGGCTGTTGTATGGGCTAGCGAATTGATTGTTTAGATTATGATTTTTTGTCAAATCAATCACTCATCAGTGTTCTAGGACATCTACTGAAGGCTTAAAGTGTTAAATATTTTAACTCTCAGGGCAAGAACTTTATTAAAGGTGGTAAATAATTAGCCTAGGCAATCTTAACTGCTAAAAAAATACCGTATTTAAGAGAAAGAGTCACAGTGAGAGCTGAGATGATTAGAAATATGGGACGTTAAGCTGATTCATAATCACTTTAGAGATGAAAGATATGTAGTCTAGGGCAATTTCAATGGATAGATTAGGGTATCTAATCCTAGTAATAATTGGATTTAGACATTTTTGCTTGATGATATTGGCAATGCATTGGATAGTGTTTATTATTGGGAAGCTCAATCCTTAAGCTATGAAGCTTTTACAGGTTTTCGGCATCTTTTTGATCGGTTGCTTGGCAGGTTCACAAGCAGTTTTATGCTTTCCTGAATCAGTAAAGCCACCACTTATTTCTAACAATACTCCTTCAAAAACTGATTTAGGGTTTGGTTTTTAGGATAAAAGTGTAAATCTTGCTAGTGATGGAGAGATATAATGCGCTAATAATGATCTATTGCAACCGTATGCCTACAAGTTGAGCTTTTTAGTTTTACTATTCGAAATCTTGAGACGGGTGGTTATTCAAGAATCAAAACTTATCTTGGGATAGCTACATCTGGTTCAAATGACCAACTCTATTTTTCAGCATGTCTTCATAACAACTTGTCTTCATTACGCTTGTGACTGACATTATCGATCAACCTTCTAGTTAATAATTAAGTCATCTAGCCATGTGTGCATTTATTTGATCAGTTTAGTCGAATACTCTGCTCATTACTCTGATTTCAAATTTGACTTTGAATAGCTAGTGTGCCTTTTGTTGACCTGTGATGATCATAAATCCTATGATGAGCGTTAGAAGTGCATTGCAAGCCATCGTCATAAGATTCGCCTGACTAAAAAAATCTGAGAACATCGTAGGTAGGCTTGTTCTTATCTATTCTATGCCTCAGTCAAGGGTTGCATGCCATTCAATAGAAAAATCTACTTATGGTACCATGGTTCGAAGGATTTCTATCATTACTTGGAATTTTATTGGTAATATGGCTAGATTATCATTAGCAAAACTATGCATAAGCTAACTTCAGAATAACTAAGTCTTGAGATCCCGGTTCAAGAGAATAAGATGGCTAGCAAATAGCATTTGATGATTGAACTTTTACGAGCTTACTTTTAGAAAACTGGTCAGAATCGATCTAAAACTGCAAGTTCTGACCAGTAAGTATTTTCTTCAAAACAATAAGCTGTAGCTCAGGGCATGAGGTTGAAGGATTTAAAAAAAGAGCAAGGCAATAGCATGAACAGCCTTTCGACTGGAACAAAGGTACTAAACCTGTGAAACAAGAATATGCTCGCTAAGTCTAGCTTTTTTGAATACATATTCACTGATCATCTTGATTAATTAAGAATGTATCTTTATACTTGCTGAGCTGCTAGTTTATTGAAACTTGCCCAGATTCAATGTCTTATGAGCAACTGAAAGCATTTGTGGCTAAAGTCAAACAAGACAAAACTCTGCAAGATCAAGTTAAGATAGAAAATGCTGACCTAGTGCATATCGCTAAGGCAGCTGGTTTTTCGATTACGACTGATGA
Source organism: Prochlorococcus sp. MIT 1306 (assembly GCF_047304515.1). Lineage (NCBI taxonomy): Bacteria > Bacillati > Cyanobacteriota > Cyanophyceae > Synechococcales > Prochlorococcaceae > Prochlorococcus > Prochlorococcus sp. MIT 1306. The sequence continues at coordinate 2,494,927 of NZ_CP138959.1, forward strand.
TCTGCGCATAGCATACACTGAGTGGGTGAGGGATTCACTGGCAAGCTGAAATAAAAAAGATATATCTCTACGTTACTTTTCAAAATAACTTTAATAATGATTGTATATTGAATTTACTCATTGCTTTAATTACTAATTTTATTGTAAAATTAGAAAATCTTTTATATAAGCCGCCACTCAGGATATTTTGAAGAATAATTGAAGAAATACATGTATCACGTGATTTTTATATTGATTACATTTTGCCGATGTCCGACAATATCTGTGCTCCTTATATCCAAGTATGTTTTGCTAATGCATAGTAGAAAATTGGCATAGAAGCGATGTGATTGTAAATAAGTAATTTCTACATTATATATAGGCAAGCTGATAGGATGTAGTAGTTACCCTGAATTTTTATAGTCTGGTTAGATTATAAAAAGATTAAGTAGACCTATGCCTAAGCCAGAAGAACCCAACTCAGATATTGACAATTCGTCAGATGAAATGAGCAAGGAGTTTTCAAGTGAAGATCGAAATGAGGCTACACGAGAATGGACTTTGTCTGAATGCCAGGAAAGATGTAAATCACTTAAGGATGCACAACTCTCTGGCTCAGGATTATCGATGAAGGAGTGGGAGAAAAGAAATGGTGAAGGAATTTGGTAAAATCAGAACCAGATTCTAGTGAATCTTTAAATTTAAGTGCTAAGGCCTGCTTGACATACACAAGGTTCTTCTCGATAAACAGTAGATGTTAAGTGCTTCCCATGAAGGCTATAATGCCATTATTAGTCCCTAATAATGGCATGAGTATGTGACGGCTATTATGGATAAACTACTAGAAGGTTGAGATGATTATATATGGCTTTCAGGATCTAGACTTTTCATGTAAGAGTTAATTGGAGTTGTAATTTAAGCCTTTAACCATTTATAATTGCGAGTAAAGGTTTTCAATTCTGTTTCTATTAACACCTAGATCTCCAAGTCCTAGTCTAGAAGCAGACCTCACTTGAATAATTCCTTTCGTTGGTATTTTTAGAATCTCAAGATCATCTGGAAACCTAAAGATTAGGCTACGTACAATACCATGCCAATAACTTTCTGTTCTTTCTACTACTTTTACCCTTGGTAGGGATTCTGCAATGTCAATAAGCTTGTCGTATGACTTCTTTACGTTATCAAAATTCCATTCGATAAGCACACAGTTGGTAGGGATCACACAACTTGAAAGAGTACCATCCTTTGTTAAGACCATTAGTTGTTCCAGTTAGATGTGAGTTGATGATTAAGAAGAGATTGATGTATTCCTATAGAGATCGGCTCGTACATCATCACTTATAAATTTATCATATCGATTGATTCGTGTGTAAAGCCTAGCTCACGCTTTTAATCGAAATGAATGTTCATGTATTTCGTGATGTTAAATGATCAATAATATCAAAATCAATAGTGATTGATCTTTCGCGCGCTATTCTATACAAGTTGAATATATACTTCTCAAGTCTTATGAAAATCAGAGAGCATTATATATTGATTAACCATCAGATTTTGGGCGATGACTGTCCAAGGCTCATAAGAGATATAATGGGATTGCCTAAATCTTTGATATTTGTATAAATATCTTCAGCAATCCACACTAATTCCCTTTTGTCAACTTCTTTCACACATTGATACATAGTTTTTCTATCTATATTCACATTAGAGACTGGTTTTATAGAAGGGTTTCTTGATAGATTACTGCTCATAGTCGATCTTTAGTCTTCACATATAATATACTGGAAATCAGCATCCCTAAAGCTATAACTGAGGCTGCTAATAGATATTGAAGATAGATAGGAGGCAGATCAAAAAAGATGGGCAGTGGTAGCATGATCTCTAGCCTTTATAAGAATTATAGCCTTATTCATCAGGGCTTATGAATATTTAAGATAGCACCATCAGACAGGTGAAATGTTTATAGATCTGATATCTTTTTACAATCTTTGCAACTATATTTCTATAGCTTTTTCTATAATTAAGCAATGACACATGCCTATCTTGATGGTGTAGAAATAAAAAGCATAATAAATATACATGATCTATTATAGTCTGAGCATAGTATTGTTCAGGTTATCAATAAAAGACTGTAATTTAGGCAGCCCTGTGGAAAAAACAGACAAGGCATGCAAACCTTTTTGTCTTATCCATTGACTATTATAGCTTTCGATAGCTGTAAAATACTTGCTTTTTCAAATATATTTATCTGAATGAATAGTAGAAAAACAATAAGTATAGTCTGGTCTTAGGAGCTTTTGCTGACTCAATCTTCATTGAGTGTTCTGAAATAACTATAACAGATCCTTTCATGGATTTAGTCATATAATTCTTAATTTGTTAGTCAGCCGAACACCTTTTAGAGAATCAAGCAACGAGTTGCTAAGATTATAAATAGAATCAAATAACATATTTAGCCAATAAGGACTATTTGACTAATGTCAGCTTTCTAGTTTAATTTAAAGGGAAAAATTACTGGTTGTATTGGGAGATAATGTATCATTTATATCTACAGATTCCCCCTTGATTAGTTATTTTAGTGGTGAAATTATTTTAATTTTGTTTGGGCGTACGTTTCTTGTAAACATCAATCCAATCTCTTGCTATGCATCAGTATAGAATCTCGCATTTGTTGCCAACTAATTGACCCGAGCGATAATCTCAATATTGATATTTTCCTTTAGATAGTCCATGATTGCATTCCATTCCTTCTCTGTATATTGCATTGGATTGCCATCTCTCAATAGTCCAATGTTCCCATTTATTATAATATCCTTTAAGCAATGATCGTTCATCTGCTTGTTTAGTTCGTGAAGAGCAGCTTGAATCGTAGGAGTATTTGGCATCATGTTTTCCTTAAATTGTAACGGTTTGCATTTCTTTGATCTTAACTTTTAGCTTTTTATTCTCATCTCTTAGAGCTGTACATACTTTCATTAGGTCTGTCCTTTTCATTGATGTGGTTATTTCCCACTCCTTATTGCCTTTAACCAATTCCTCAATGGCTTTATCGCTGACTTCTTTCTCTGTAACCTTTTCGCCTCGTTTCATTTTACCTACTGCATCTTTTCGAGTTCCAGGATCAGCTTTTCCAATTGCTGCTAGCGTTCTCATGCTAGTTCCAACCAGTTCTTGGTCGGTAACATCGGTATTCTTGAGCCATGACTCCCATGCCGAGGTTAGGTCTCTAATCTGGCCTGCAGTCATTGGGATGACACCAGATTCCCTGAACCTTGTCCATTGCTGTTGTTTTTTAAGAACACATTTAAGCCGGTGGAGCTCAGCCGCAGTGCTTCGAACTAGCTCTGCCGCAATCCTTGAATTGATATTGACAGCATGAACCGTATCTCTCATGATACCTATCTGGACATCATTCAACCCTTCCGTAAGCGTCTCGGGAAGGACGATTGACTCAGATCCGGCACTGTGCCTATCTGGCGAGATGACTTTGAAGTCGATCGCTGAATCAGTCATTGAGACACTCCGCTATCCGGACCCTAGCGCATTTGAACGAGTCGTTCAAATGGAGTATTTTTGAACTACTTCGCCAGGCCATCATTCGTCCGCCTCCAGAGTTTATTCGCTGGAAGAGACATCTGAGAATGCCTAGATTTGCTTTCCTTGGGCCAACTTATTGAAGTCTTCCTTTATGGTTTCCAGGCAAGGTCCTCAATGGAATTTTTTGATTGATATATCACTCTATATCGACATTATGGGATAATTTCAATATAGAGAAGCTCAATCTATTTGCTTTATGCTTTAGGATGCTGTGTATATTTAGTTGAATTTTGCTATAGATCTTATCTTATTTATCTAAATCCCTTCTTTGCTCGAAATTAGCTTTTAATTATATTTAGTATGCCTAGCGCTAATGTTATATATGCATATCAAATGCCACTCCTGTTTGGGCTTTTCATTTTAGGCCTTGCTTTAGGAGGATCTCCAGTTCAGTAGTATTCTTCTTAATAAGATATTGCTAGTTATTATTTGACTATTTCTCATGTTGTGTATGTTGCCTTCCCTTTCGAGTACTTTTTGTCTTTTCTTAGCTTGGCACTAATTCGCGCCAGTTGTTTTTTGGAGACCCAACCCAGCAAGGCTAGCGTCTAGGTAATTATACCTAGACGCTAGCCTTGCTGGGTTGTCCTGGATGCTGATGTACTGCCTCTCGGGCTGCTATTTTCTTGCTTGAATAAACTTTCTTTGAAATCCGATAAAGCTTCTGGTGGCCTTCTTGGCTTGTTCCTGTAGTAGATCAGCTTCGCTGCAATAGAGTTTATGTTTCAATTCAGTAGGCTGAATTTGTCGCAGAATCGCCTCTATTTAGAGATCGCACTTCTTCTAGCTGCCTCTTGTCATTTAGAAAACGCTATTTGTTATCTATCGCATCTTGATGAGCCATAACCTCTAATGAACCACTAGTAGTTGTTCATTGAATCTGACAGGTTGATTTCCTCATTCCTTCTGCTGGTTGTATTGTTGACGGCCTTTGGTTTGGTTGCATTTATTGGGCCTTGTGTATTTAGCTTGAGAACGGAAGCTGATTCTCACCCTGATAGGCCTGAGGCTCATTCAATCTGAATACGCGATCTATAGTTTGATATCTCTATCTTTCCTCGAAAATAGTCGTCTATCTTCTTGATGATTCTTTTTAGCTGCAATGCTTGAGTCTTTCAATCTGGCCTATTCTGCTTTGATTAGATTTCATTATTTTGCCTATTTGTATTGACTAGATCTCCGATAGGGATGAGCACCTAGTTATAGTTCTTTGCTTGTTTTACGGTTGTTTTTTGGCAACTAGAAAAGAGAGTAATGTCTGCCTGGCCAACTGATTTAGATGTGTTAGCAAAATGAATCCATATAAGATGCTTGAAATATACTATCTATCAGTCACTTAGGCTTTTAGTTTATTATCAAGTCATTAATGGATCGTCTGTTTTGATTGGTATTGGCTATCAGGCCAACCCTCTGGACTTAAATGGTCTATTCTTTCAGTATTGACAAAATAGTTGCTTTAACCATTCCTTTGTAAAGGGGGCGATAACAGCTGGGGCAGGAACTCAATAATCTTTAGTGCAATCCCGTCTGGTTCCTCTACTCCCACTTCCACATGCAAGTCTGCTTCGGCATAAAGCGGTAAGCGTTCGGCAAATAAACAGTCGAAGGCTGCTTCTGGATCTTCTGTTTGTAGTAATGGCCTATTGCCGCTATCAGCACGTAAACGTCTGAGTAGTTCTTCTCGGCCAGGGTTTAGCCAGATCACGATGCCCTGATGCAAGATCCCCCAGTTTTCTGGCTTACTCACCATCCCCCCGCCAGTAGCAACAACAAGGGAATGGCGTTGGCCAATGGCATTGAGTACTTGAGACTCCATTGCTCGAAATCCTTCTTCTCCTTCTTCGTTAAAGATCTTCGGGATTGGTTGGCCAGCAAGTTGTTCGATGACGGCATCTGTATCCACAAACCCATAGCTGAGTTGTTCGGCTAGAGGCCTGCCTGTGCTGCTCTTGCCACTGGCCATCATTCCCACCAAATAGAGGTTGCGACCGCCAAGCCTTTGCTTGAGAGGATGAGGGGCTGGGCTTTCGTTCATTGGTTCGTAAATGTCTATAGATCTCTAGGATGACTTCTAGTCCGAGAGAGCGATGACTGACGTCCCCGATTTGGAACGCCATGGTCATGGCCGCGGCTGTGTGATCACTCGCAAAGCTAGGTTCAGTGCTAGCCATCGCTATTACTTACCGGAACTGTCAAGCGTTGACAATGCGGCTCGTTTTGGACTCTGTGCTTTGCCTGCTGGGCATGGTCATAATTATGAGCTGATCGTCGCCATGGCTGGCGGGCTTAATGTCGATGGCATGGTGTTGAACCTCTCTGAGGTGAAGCACGCCATCAGTTCTGAGGTAACCGATCAGCTTGACTTTCGCTTCCTTAACGATGTTTGGCCGGAATTTGATCTTTCCAGGCCAGAGGGCTGCCTGCCGACCACGGAGGCTCTGCTAAGAATCATCTGGACTCGTTTAATTGCTCATCTTCCAATCGTGGCCATTCGGCTTTACGAACAAGAAAACCTCTGGGCTGATTATCACGGAGATGCCATGGACGCCTATCTAACGATCCGTACCCATTTTGCGGCTGCCCATCGGCTTGCCAGGGTCGAACTGAGTCAGGAGGAAAACGAACGTATTTATGGCAAATGCGCGCGGCCTCATGGGCATGGTCATAATTATTTTGTGGATGTCACCGTGCGCGGAGAAATTGATCCCCGAACAGGCATGGTCTGTGATCTAGGTGCTTTGCAAAGCCTTGTGAATGGCATTGTTGTGGAACCTTTTGACCACACCTTCTTAAATAAAGACATTCCCCATTTCGCTAACTGTGTGCCAACGGCAGAGAATATTGCCTTGTACATTTCTGATTGTTTAGCGAAACCGATCCGAGCGATCGGAGCCCATCTCCACAAGGTGCGGTTGCAGGAAAGCCCGAATAATGCAGCTGAGGTCTATGCGGAAACCCCAAGGCTTGAAGCCATCCCTGAGGTATTGCATGCTATGGCGGCTCACTAGCCAAGCATTTGCAAAAGCAGTTTTGGCTTCGTCTTGTCCTAGCAATCAGCTTGGATGGCCGGCTGGCACCTGCGATCGGCGGGCCGGCCCAATTGGGTGGAGTTGGGGATCGACGGGTTTTAGAAGAGGCTTTGGCTTGGGCTGATGGGGCCTTGCTCGGAGCGGGAACGTTGCGTACCCATCGCAGCACATGTTTGATTCGTGATCAGGACTTGCTGAACCAGCGCAAGTCTGCCGGGCATAGTGCGCAGCCCACGGCGGTGGTTGTTAGTCGTCAGCAGTGGTATGCAGCAGAGGTGCCTTTCTTTCAACAGCCGATTGAGCGTTGGTTGTTGAGCCCCCATTTCGCTAAAGCAAAGGGATCGAAAGATCCTTTGCTTCCTGTTGGTTACGAGCGTCAGGTGTTGTTTGAGCAAGATTGGCCTCAGGCGCTCAATCGTTTGGCTGAGCTTGGGCTGTTTCGACTTGTTTTGTTGGGTGGAGCTCAGCTGGCGGCATCGCTATTGCAAGCGGATGTTGTCGATGAGTTGCAACTCACGCTTACACCAAAATTGCTTGGTGGCATGCATGCATGGGTTCCCTTTGAAGGCGGTGGTTTGCCAGATGATCTTGGCGACGCTGAGGCTTGGCATTTGCAAACCGTTGAGCCCTTAACTGACAATGAACTACTGCTGCGTTACGAGCGCAAGCGCGTTGAAGGTTCCCGTGCGGACCGGCCTGTTTAATTCAGTGGAGCTGGCTCACGATGGCCCCTCTATATCTCAAGGGGCATAGCTATGGCGCATTTGTTTTTGATCAGGCCTTTGCTCGTTTAGTATGTGATCTTGGTTTGGGGTATTACCCAAAACTGCTGGGGATGAGTTCTATGAGCCCTATGCAGGGCTATCGCTTCTAGGTTGGGCCAGGGGAGGATGAGACAGAGTTGACAGTTCTGATGCTGGAGATCATCGATGCTTTTGCGCGTCGCAACCAGACTCTCAGCTGTAACTTTCTTTATCTTGATCCGCAGTGGCGTCTGCTGGTGAGAGCAGCCTAATGAAGTCACTAAGACAGAGGTGCATGTGCAACAGCCGTGAAATTTTCGCAAACATAATTAATGTGGGCATACAGTTTCAAGCATTCATTGGCCTTGATTGCATTGATGATTTGAGATGCATTTTTTCGTCTTAATGAAGAATGGTGAGTCTGCTTTTTTGGCTTTCTCTACTTTTTGATCACGTCAGCGAAGATCACTAAAGCCTGTGATTTGAATCACACCATATAGCTTTAAGTTTGGTGTGATTTCCGATGAAGTTGCTGAGAGGTTAAGGCTCCTCATGATTTGTCCCTTCTGCTTGAAGGTCTGTGATCAAAGTCACTGATTTGCTTGCCCGAGATTACTGTTAGAAGACTTTTGTAAGTCATGATTTGGAGGTAAGGAGATCACAACTAGCCTCTTTACTTATCCATTTTCACCATTATTCAAATGAAACTTACGAACCAGGCAAGTACTCGCGCCACTCTTCTTGAGTCTGACAATGCTTTTTTGACCTCGCCAAGTATTGAGAGTCAGGAAGTTTCTCCAAAAGTTGAAGCAGCCTTTTCTGATCTCAAGCTCAAGGATCCACTCGTAAACACATTTGAACAAAACCAGCCATTGCTTGATCAGCTTCAAGATAACTTGTTTGTTGACATTGGCTTTAATGCTGATGATATCAACGTTAATCTTGATATGATTGATATCTCGCCATTAGAGAACCTTCAGCCGCCAATCCGTGAGCATGATTTGTTGACTGAGTTTGATCAGAGCATGCTTTTTGATGCAAAAGATATGATCAATATGATGAATGAAATTAAAGATATGGCCATGAGTACGGCTGGAGCTGGTTGGGAAGGCAATCACGGCACGACTTGGGATGGCCCTTTTACGGGTGAGACTCAGGCAGGCGATAGTTGGTCACAGTGGGAAGGAGAAGGTTTCGACACTTATTGGACTCATAATGGAGAAGAAACTACCGAGGAAGAATATAAGGCCGCAAAAGCAGCAGATGATAATGGAGAATATTATACTCCTAGCTATGGAAGTTCAAATTCCAGTGATGATGATGATGGCGGCGGCGGTTTCTGGGGTAAAGTATGGGATTGGTTGACTGGAGGTGATGATGATACAAATGGAATCACTCATGAATCAGAAGCTGGGAAGGGAATGGGGCGAATTTATGCGTATGTTGATGACCTAGTTCCAGAGACACTGGCTACCAATCACATCGAAGAAATTGATGTTTCAGCCCATCAAATGCCAATGTTCGTAGGAGTTCAGCAGGCAACAACACATCTTTTCTGAGTTAGCGTGAACCATGCTTTGCCTTGCTTCGGCAGGGCTTTTTCATGCCTGCTTTTAGTTCTGGGTAGCTTCAATGCTTACGAGTCTTCGGCTGGCCGAGAAATTATTTTGCCCTTTATAGGATTAGTAATTGTATGAGAATTTGTCAAATTGTCTTCATTTTTTAATCAAATGCAGCAAGGTTAGCTGGAAGGATTAGATGAATGATGCCGTCAGGTATTTCATTCTCTGTACAGGCTTATTCAAGGGTAAGTCAGTTTAGGATTGTTTGTAATGAAACATAGGTTAGACACCTCTTATGTCAACCCTTGCCTGTATCTTTTGGTACTGCTATAGGGCCTATCTCTTTGCCTATTTGGCAGGCTTATGGTTGTTTCTCTACCTCGACTGGTGATGTAATACCCTAACTTTTTGCACCTCCTCTTGTTCCTGCAATGGCTTTAATCCTCCCTATGGGATGTCTTTAGCGTGGATGTCAGTGCAACATCAGTAATTATGTTTCTCAGTCTTATGAATAAAAACTTTTGATGCACAGAGTCGATCATTAATGGTTAACAACGCCGAAGCCACATGCTTCATCTTTTTGCGGCCGCTGGTTATGGTCGTTTGAGTCTTTGCTTAAGGCGCGCTTCACATCGCCAACCTCTCAGCCCGCTGGCACCGCTCCATTCACGAGATCCCATTGCATCACTGGGAAAGCCTGGTTGGTGAGCAGGCGATTCCTTTCTTTCGCTGGCGGTGGCTTGCTGCTCTTGAAGACTCAAGCAGCATTTCTGCCAAACATGGTTGGCAGCCACTGCACTTAGCCCTGTGGCGAGACGACACGCCTGTAGCGGTTGCCCCTCTTTATCTCAAGGGGCATAGCTATGGCGAATTTGTTTTTGATCAGGCCTTTGCTCGCCTGGCAGGTGATCTTGGTTTGGGGTATTACCCAAAACTGCTGGGGATGAGTCCTGTGAGCCCTGTGCAGGGCTATCGCTTCTATGTGGCGCCAGGGGAGGACGAGGCAGAGTTGACAGTTTTGATGCTGGAAACCATCGATGCTTTTGCGCGTCGCAACCAGATTCTCAGCTGTAACTTTCTTTATGTTGATCCGCATTGGCGGCCTTTGGCGGAAGCTGCGGGCTGTGCCACTTGGTTGAACCAGCAGAGCCTTTGGTCAGCAGATGGGCAGTCTGATTTCTCTGCCTATCTCAATAGCTTCAATGCCAATCAGCGACGCAATATCAAGCGTGAACGCAAGGCCGTCCAGCAGGCGGGGCTCACGGTTTCAGCGTTGACAGGAGAAGAACTTGATGTGCAGCTATTGAGGTGCATGCATGGCTTTTATGAGCAGCATTGCGCTCGTTGGGGACCTTGGGGAAGCAAGTATCTCTCTGAAGCGTTTTTTGAGGCTTTGGCAGATTCGTCTCTTAGAGATCAGGTGGTGTTGTTTAGTGCCCATCGTGAGAGTCCTAGAGAGCCTGTAGCGATGTCTCTTTGTATACAGGATGGACAAATGTTGTGGGGGCGTTATTGGGGTAGCAAGGAGGAGATCGATTGCCTTCATTTCGAGGTTTGTTATTACGCGCCGATTGCCTGGGCGTTGGAACATGGTTTAGAGAATTTTGATCCTGGCGCAGGCGGTCAACACAAGCGCCGTAGGGGCTTTGTGGCGAAGCCCCATGCCAGCTTGCATCGTTGGTATGAACCGCGTATGGATGCTTTGATCCGTGGATGGTTGAGGAAGGTCAATCCTCTAATGCTCGAGGAGATTGAGTCGGTGAATGCTGATTTGCCGTTTCGGGTTGAGCCTGCCCCTCAGTTAATTGTGGAATAACTTTCACTCATGCTCCATGCATCTGGCCCAGCCCTCATTGCGATTGCTTGAGCCCAATTCTTGTTAATCGATTATCACAGATGTTGTTAAGCTAGAATACTAAGAGCGCCTACGATGGTCTTCTGTTCGATGATACGTTCGCTGTTCTTGTTGCAACTGATTCTCACTTCTCTGCCTGTGGATGCTAGGCCTGAGCTTCGAGTCGAGGAGAGTAAAGAAAACTCAACTGAGATCACGAGAGACACTGAGATGATTAATATAGGACGAGATATTGGTTGGATAGATGCAACTTGTTCCTGGTTTGGATGGGGTCATCTTAGTCTTGAGAATACCAAGACAAGTATTTCGGTGATCACAGAAGAAATCGAAAAAGAGCATGGGGCTGATATGTATGCATGGGTTATTGAGCGAACTGCAAAGAGATATCCACAATGTAAATTTGGGCTGCCAAGTCTGTGATTATTGGCTGGTCTTTATGTTTACCAAAAATGTAGTTATTACTGCCTTGTAGCAGGAATGATGATGCCTTTGTTCCTGCATTATTCAGTATCATGATCTTGGGTTCGCCGCCAACGTTAAGGCTTTGATGAATTTGCCTCTACTTCGGAGGTGTTGATGAATGATCCTATGCGGTGATGTTCTAACTGATCTTGGAAGGCTTGCATTTCGATTTGCGCATGAGGAGGCCAATGGTGAAGAGGAGCGTGGATTGATTGTTATCTTTGGCTTCTTAAGGATTGTCAGGAGCAGATTCCATGCTTCTAGCTTGTAATCCAAGGCTCTGATTTGTAGGCTTAAGAAATAGTCCAGAGAACCATTGACCTCACAGTGATGTCTGATGCCATCAGTGCCATAGATGATCAGCTTTCGCAGCGCTTTATTGCGCTTGATCCAAGTGGCTATTTCTTGATACGGGTGGATGCTTCAGCTGCAGAGCTGGTCGTGGAGCATTACCTGAACGATGTTGATGAACTGGGCCGAGCCATCGACCCTGTGACTGGTGAGGTCCTTGCTTGTCGTGGAGGCACACTCTCCCCGGCGACTGTATACAGGGGAAGAACTGCCAAGCAGCTAGGGATTCAGCTCACAGAAGGGCAGGGTCCATATCCCTTGAGCAAGCTTGATCATGCTCTTTATTTGGGGCGGGAACTGCAACGCGCTGAGAGCTGTCTTCTCAGCGGTACGCCTTATGTTCAAGATTGAGCTTTGAGGTTCAATTCAGACAGGTTGCAAAGTTTTTTGGGGGCTGGGCTCCTCTGGTGGAATTGATTCAAGTTGTTCGCGAATCTCTCGCTGCACAATTGATCGGTATTCCATGAAATGTTCGTTGTGGGCCAGTACAACTAAGAACTGTTCAAGCATGGCTGGATTGTTTCGTGCCATGCCCAGCATGTAGCGCCAGAAACGGCTGCGGGTGTTGCGTTTGAGGCCTTGTCTCCAGATGACAATGGCTAGAGCGCGAAGATCGATCCAGCTGGGTAATGTTGCTGTCCCTTGCCAACGAGGAGCTCCCATTTTTAGGTAGTAGGAGTAGACGCGATCCATATAGGCGTTGGGCTCATAAAGAGCACAGAAGGCCTCGACGTATTCGTTGGCGATGTCTCGGATGGGTCTGGTGGGCTGGAAGTTCAGCAGATTGGTTTGATTGACTCCTTTGGCAGCATCCTTGTCCTCAATCAGGCGACCCTCTTTCTCTAGTCGATGCCATAGGGCTGTGTTTGGCAAGGCCTGGAGCATTCCCATCATTGCGGCGGGGATGCCAGTGCGGGTTACGAAATCAACAATCCGAGCTCCTGCTCCATCTTTTTCACCATCAAATCCGATGATGAAGCCTGCCATCACTCGGATCCCATTTGCGGTGATCTTGTCGACAGCTTCATCGAGAGGATGACGTGTGTTTTGAATTTTTCTAGCTGTTTCTAGACTGGCCTCATCAGGTGTTTCAATCCCCAAGAAAACACTTTCGAAACGCGCTTCGTGCATCATTCGCATCATCTCATCGTCATCGGCGAGATCTACAGAAGCTTCAGTAGCGAAACTAAAGGGATAGCCTTTTTCTTCCTGCCATTGTCGAATGGCTGGTAGTAACAACTTGGCATTGCGTTTATTGCCGATGAAGTTGTCATCCACAAGAAAGATCGAGCGTCGCCAGCCCAAGTCGTAAATCGACTGAAGCTCGGCAATTAATTGCTCTGGTGTTTTCGTACGTGGTTTGCGCCCATACAGCACGATGATGTCGCAGAACTCGCAATTGAATGGACAACCCCTTGAGAACTGAACGGACATGGAGTCGTAGGCATCCAGCTCTAGAAGGTCGAAGCGGGGGATGGGAGTTGAGGTCACATCCGGCTTGTCCCCTTCAGCACTGAAGCGGCCGCTGGTATCACCGCGTTGAATGGCCTCTACAAACATTGGCAGGGTGATCTCTCCTTCATCCAGCACCTTGAAATCTGCTAGACCGATTTCAGGAGCTTCTGGCGTAGAGCTGGCGAATGGACCTCCCACAGCAACCGAAAGACCACGTCGTTTGGCCTCAGCGATTTGCCGCTGCATGTCGTCTTTTTGAACGATCATCCCGGAGATCACAACAAGCTCGGCCCATTGCCACTCGGCTTCGCTGAGTTCTCGGACGTTGAGATCAACGAGCTTCATCTCCCATTCTTGAGGCAGCAGGGCTGCCACGGTGACTAGTCCGAGAGGTGGAAGTAGCACCTTGCGGTTCACCAGCTCGAGGATCTTCTCGTAGCTCCAGAATGTTTTGGGGAACTTTGGGTAGATAAAGAGAGTGCGCATGCAGATCTATGCGACAGAGAAGAGATGGGGAAGGTCGACTCGGGGCTGAAACCTCTCCGAGTGTTGGATAGGGAATTGCTGAAACCTTAGGCGCTTTGAGGAAGTGCCGGCCCGATTTCTGATCTAATGGTGTTCACCTGATTTGTTGCACATGGGCGTCGTTTTTTATTTGGTGTTCGTCGCAGTTGGTTTGGTGGCGGCATTCGCACTAACCAAGGTTCTTAAAGGCATCAAGCTGATCTGACCTCCTCTAGGACGGTTCTGCCTTTTTGCCAGAACCCCCAGAGGGCTAGGCCAAGTCCGATTCCACCTGCGGTGGCGAAGGTCGTGGATAAGCCCGTTGAAATCACCATCTGAGCGGCAAGAAGGCCACTTAGCCCTCCTCCCCCAAGGAAGGCGATTTGACTTAGCCCTGCCATGCGCCCACGCAAGACCTGAGGGGACCCCACTTGGGTGATCATGTTGCAGCTGCTCAATAGGCCTGCAGTCCCAGCTCCAATCAGCAGGGTCATTGTGAGGCTGAATGCTAGTGGCGTGTTTTCAGTTTGAGCCATTCCCAATTGGGCGATGGCAGTGATGAGAGCGAACCCACTCAGAGTCAGAAATGGGCGTCTACAGAATCGGTGGCTATTGCGTTGTAGTACCACCCCTCCAGCAATGCTCCCTGCTGCAAGCACGCTGGTGAACACTCCAAGATCTCTTGGATCTGAACCTAATACCTGGTCGGCAATTAGAGGGGCTAGACCAGGGTGGAAAAAACCTACCAAGCAGAGTGTTGCGGTGAAGCCCAGCACATGTCGAAGCGAAGAGCCGCTGTTGTGCCATGCATAGAGCATTGTTGATTGCTTACCAGGAACGCTGCGTTGTTCTTGGCTGCGGTTTGGATCTAGTAACCAGAGGAGACTGGCGATCGGTAGTAAGTAACTTGCGGCATCAATGCTGAGAGCAGCAGCAGGTCCTGTGATAACCAGCAACCATCCTCCTATGGGCGGCCCAAGGAGTTTGCCGACGTTGAACACAACCGCAAAACTAGAGAGATAGGGGGCCAGTTGATTGGGCTCGTCGATCAATAGGGCGCAGTATTTATTGCGGGCAGTGAGTTCGTAAGCACTCGCTATCCCGACAAGCAACGTGCTGGTTAATAGCATTGTCACTAGCGCGGTTCCTGTCATCAGAGGAATGGCCAGTGCTCCCAGTAACGCAGCTGCTAAAAGGGCCCACTGGGCTTGCACAAGAACCCGTTCACAGCCGAATCGGTCTGTGCAGGTACCGGCTGCTCCACTGACCAGCAGGGTTGGCAGGGAAAGGGCGGCGAAGTGGGCGGCAAGCAACATTGGATTGTTGGTGCCGTCCATGAGGATCCAGCCTTTTGCAGTCATTCCAGCGAACGAGCCTGCTGTACTGATGCCAGAGGCTGTCAGAAAGATGTTGCGTTGATGGGCTCGCAAACAGGGGAATGGACTCACTTAGACGTCTGGGCTGTGACCGCCATGGCGTTGGTGTCTACCAGCTGGCCGGTGAGGTCATAGACATCAGAGCCGGTAATGAAGACAGGAACCATCGTTCCTGGACTGGCCTGCAGACCTTTCTCACTAGGCAGTACCAACACCTCGCCATCGACCTCCGGAGCGAAACGATCGCAGCGGCCAATCATCGCTCCGGTTTCGGGGTTGTGCTGCTCGATCAGTACATCGATGGTGCGTCCAACCCATCGTTGGTTCCTTTCCGCTGAGATGGGTTGCTGAAGCGCCATCAATCGATCCTTGCGGGCTGCGGCGATTGACGGGTCTACCCTGTCTGGCAGATCGGCTGCGGCGGTTCCATCTTCTGGAGAAAAGGTGAACACGCCAACGTGATCAAAACGCTGCCGTTCGATGAAGGCGGCGAGGTGATTGAAGTGATCTTCAGTTTCCCCGGGGAAGCCGACGATGAGAGTGGTACGCAGGACTGCGTCTGGTAGCTGCTCACGAATCCGATCCAATAGCCGTTCGTTCACATCCGTTTGCCAGGGACGGTTCATAGCCCGTAGCACCTCTGGATGGCTGTGCTGCAGTGGAAGGTCGAGATAGCGAAGCACATTTGGTACCTCCCGATAGGCCGCCAGCACCTCTGGAGTGAGGCCAGTGGGGTAGGCGTAATGCACCCTCACCCAGGGGATGTCTACCTCCCCCAGCGCCTGTAGCAGCTCTGCAAATTTGGGCTTGCCATAGAGGTCAAGGCCATAGTTGGTTGTGATTTGGCTGATCAGGATTAGTTCCTGCACCCCCTGCTCAGCCAGCTGGTGCGCCTCTGCCACAATCGACTCCACCGGTCGGCTGCGCTGGTCGCCACGCAGCTTTGGGATGATGCAGAAGGCACAGCGGTAATCACATCCCTCAGCAACTTTCAGATAAGCCACAGCCTGATCAGTGGTTCGCTGCCGGGGGAGAGTCTCATCGCCAACAAACGTGGGGAATGCGCTGACACGGTTCACCCGTTCACCCGCTTCTACTCGCTTCAGCACATCCACGATGTGCTGATAGTCACCAGTTCCGACGATTGCTTTTGCCTCCGGGATTGACTCGAGCAGTTCCTCCTGAAAATGCTGTGCAAGGCATCCGGCGATGATCAGTTCCTTGCCCTGTTCTGCTAGTCCAATCAACGTCCGCACCGATTCCTCCCGCGCGTCCTGGATGAAGCTGCAGGTGTTGACCACCACGACGGCGGCATCGTTTTCATCGCTGCTGACGCTATAGCCCGCTTCTGTAAGCAGTCCCAGCATGTGCTCGGTGTCAACGCGATTTTTCTCACAGCCCAAATGGGCAAAGGCCACCGATGGTTTTTCTTGTTTGTGGGCTGTGGGCTTCATTGGTATGTCGGATCGCAACGCAGGCTTGGTCATGGAAAGGGTTGATTTCTGAGCTGCCTAGGCAGTTCCTGCTAGGCGCCACCCTAAAGAGAGGCTGGCTTCTTCCAGGGCTGCCACAATTCTTAGATCTGTGTAGCCGAAATGGGTTCGTCTCGCCTCACTAGCCGCCGCCGTCAGGATCAGGGGTTGAAGTGGCCTCGGATTGCGATGGCGGTGCTTGCCACCGTTGGGTTGATCGATACAGGTTCAATCACTCTGAATCGCTGGGGATGGATTGGATCTCTCACTTGTCCTGGGGGAAATGAAGGTTGCGACAAAGTTCTCAATAGCGCCTGGGGAACGCTTTTTCAGGGAGATGGCGTATCGATTCCACTTTCATTGCTGGGCTTTTTGGCCTACCTCGCCATTTTGGTGATGGCTGTGCTGCCCTTGTTGCCAGGGCTTTCAGAGAACCGGGCAGACCTGTCCCGTCGCACATGGTGGGGGTTGTTTGCCTTCTCTTGCGGTATGGCCGTGTTCAGCCTGATTTTGATCGGGTTGATGGTGTTCAAGATCGATGCGTTTTGTTTCTTCTGTGTTCTTTCTGCTGCCCTATCCATATGCATGTTGGTCTTGTCGTTGATTGGAGGAGGTTGGGATGACCCTGGAAAGTTGATTTTTCGGGGAGTTCTGCTTGCCTTGGCAGTGTTGCTCGGAGGTTTGATTTGGTCTTCGGTTGTTGATCCGAGCCGTCCTGGCGTTGGTGTAGGGGGGCCAGGGGTCCCCCCAGTTGTGAAGACGAGGAGTACGCCATCTGCGCTGGCTTTGGCTGAACATCTCAAAGAGACTGGTGCAGTGTTCTATAGCGCTTATTGGTGTCCTCATTGCCACGAGCAGAAGGAGATGTTTGGTGAAGAGGGCGCCGCGCAACTGCAGGTCGTTGAGTGTGCGTTAGATGGTCAGAACAGCCAAAGAGATCTGTGTGAACGCAAAGGGATTGATGCCTTCCCTACCTGGGAAATTAACGGGGAGCTCGAATCCGGCGTGAAACCGCTCAATAAGCTTGCTGATCTGAGTGGCTATCAGGGCGGGAGGCAGTTCTGAAGCAGTTCTGAAGCAGCCCAGTTAGGACCTCACTGGCCGTGTGGAGAGGTCTTCTCCTCGTTTTTGGCGTGAGTGGCGTTTCCACTGAGGCATTGCTGCAGGGGCATCAGTTCTGAAATGTCCGCCGCGACTTTCGCGGCGGAACAAACAGGCTTCAAGCAGTAAGGAGCTGGTCAACTGGCGATGGTTGAGGTCAAGTAGCAAGTTGAGGTCCCTTCTGGTCGTGTCATCGAGGCGATGGCAAATTTCTTGAGGCTGATGGCTTACCAGCTTGAGCAAAGGCTGTTCACCAATGTGCTGTAGATCCTTACGGATGCTCGCGAGACTTTGTTTCATTCCCTTTGCTGAGCGATCTACACCCGCCTTTCGCCAGCAAAGCTCTCGAAGATCTGCGATGGCGCGAGTTAGAGACTCGGCACTTTCAGTTCCATGGAGTTGCTGACAGCAAGGCTCGGGGGAAGAATCTCTTTGATGAACACCCAAACGAGGCAAAGAGCCCAGTTCGATTGTGGCCATTTGTCTGGCAAATACCATGCATTCCATCAGTGAGTTGCCAGCGAGTCGGTTGGCTCCATGCACTCCGGTGCAGGCGACTTCCCCAATCGCATAGAGCCCTGGAAGATTGGTTGCGGCTTGAAGGTTGGTGGCGATTCCTCCCATCCAGTAGTGAGCTGCTGGGGCTACCGGGATCGGTTGGTTGAGTGGATCTAAACCTAATTCCCGACAGCGTTCCAGGATGGTGGGGAAACGGACCTCGGCCTGCCCTGAAGGGATGGGTGTGAGATCTAGGCCAAGATGCTGGACCCCTTGGTGATGCATGGTTTGGATGAGGGACCGGCTGACTTGGTCGCGGGGAGCAAGATCACCAGCGCTCAATTCCTTTACAGGACTTTGCCCCTGGGCATCAACCAGTACGGCACCTTCGCCTCTGACTGCTTCTGAAATCAGAAAGCATGGAGCTCCTTCCAGTTTCAGAGCTGTGGGATGAAACTGCACGAATTCAAGATCCTCGATCGTGGCGCCTGCTTGCCAGGCAAGGGCTAAGCCTTCTCCGCAGGCCTGAGCCGGATTGGTGGTGTTTGCGAACAGATGGCCACCCCCACCAGTTGCCAGGACTACGGCTCTGGCTGAAAGCCAATGGAGCAGCGTTCCGTCGAGAACTTGTACCCCGTAGCAGCGATTGTGCTCAATCCAAAGCTGGGTGGCGCGTACCCCTCGCCGGTGCAAGAGGTTGGGGCGCCGTTCCACTTGCTCTTGCAGTGCTTCAACCAAGGCGCGGCCCGTTTGGTCCTGAACATGCAGCACTCTTCGATGGCTATGGGCTGCCTCCAAGGTGGTGGCTAGCGCATCACCTTCCCGGTCAAAGGCCATCCCAAGCTTTTGGAGACGTTGAACGCAGTGGGGAGCTTCTTCTACAAGTTGTCTGACAGCGTCAGCATCACAGAGTCCTGCGCCTGCTTTGAGAGTGTCTTCTGCATGACTCTCGGCGCTGTCTTTAGGTCTTGTTACTGCGGCGATGCCACCTTGTGCCCAGCGGCTGGAGGAGTGGCGGCTGGTGTTGCGGTTCAGCAAAAGCACCTTCAGCTGAGCAGGCAGCTCAAGGCAGGTCATCAGTCCTGCTGCCCCTGCGCCGATCACAACGACATCCCAGGGACCGTTAGGAATGGGCGTGGATGGGTTAGAGAGACTCATGAAACCTACAAAAAAGCCGCCGGATGGACCGACGGCTTGCGGTTTAGCTGATTGTTGAGTGAGGAATCGGTTATCTGTACTGACCGTCGTTGATCCGATCGAAACCTTCATTCACAGCAACTTCTTGGTCTGTGACAGTGAAGTTGTCTTTGTACTTGTCGAAAACAGATTTTTGTGAGGCATCCAGAACTGATGAGGCATCACTCACGCTGGAATAAGGACCGCCGACAACAATTTTCCCGGCGATGGTTGGGAACATGCCGGGGAACTGCCTAAAGGCTCGTACTGATGAGTTGTTTAAGTCCACCTTGTCGCCTCTATCTCCGAGTTTGTCGTCAGAGACATTGGCGTAGGCGGACTGGGGAAATATCAGGGCCATTAGCAGGCCTGTCATCACCAGAACCCCAGTAAGCAAGGACAACAGGCGCTTCATCAAATACTCCGCAGTGGATCGGAACAGGTCTTCCGGCTATGCCGGTCTACCAACTTTACAAGTTTGGACAGGAACTTAACCCAGGACTGTGATCAGCTTTTGCAGTTCGTTTCAGATCAAGCCGCTCAGCCCTGGGTTGATTAGGGCTGCAATCAGGAAAAGTCCATCGATTATTACCGTTGTCACTAGTACTGCACTGGCTACAGCCCATGTGCTGCGAAATTCTGAAGCCAGACGGGTTTTTTGTTGCATAGCTTGCGCCAGCAGCACGATCAGCGTTGCTGCACAGACCAGAGCGATAAGGGGTAGGGGATGAAGAAGCTGCTGAGCAGTTTCGTGAAGCAACCTTGGTGCTTGCTGTAGTGGAGCCATCACCACAACAGGCCATTGATTCATGACGCCGGTCATGACCATCATCAGATCCGTGCAGGCCGTTCCAAGCAGGGAGGCCAAATAGAAACCTGAACTCAATCTCCAACGGCTCGAAAGCCCCAACAGGGCAATAGGCAGCACTAGAGATTCAACGGGTAAGTGCCACAAGGGCTGTGTTCTGAGCCATCCCCAGTAGAGGCATCCCGCGAGCCAGCTGCCGCTAACCCCTACCAAAAGCTCGCCAGCCACCGCCCATCCCCGTTGGCCGATGAGGGCAAGAGGAATGCCAAGAGCTAGCAGGAACAGTGTGAATAAGCAGGCTGATAATGGATTCAGGCGTACCCAGGGGGCCTGCACAAAAACAGGCAGCACCACCAGGGCACCTGCCCAAAGTTGCAATTGCTGAAGGTCTGAAAGATTGGCGTCGAAATTCTTTTCAGATGTTTGCGATTCGACAGCCTTTCTCAGGGGTTGGTTCCGTACAAATGTGCTGCTGTCGGGCTGTTTTTTTTTGATTAAGCCGCTGGACAAAGCACCCCCTCACTATGCAGTCAAGACATTGAACCTTATAAGACTCTCTGGAATTACGCTGCTTTTGGCATTGGATCCATGGGGGCAATAGCCTCCATGGGTCCCCTGTTTTCCTCGATGATTCTCCTGGCTTCGACCTCTGAACTGCTGGCCGCTTGTTGGAGGAACTTGGTGCTGGGAGTGGTGCAAGGCCTTACGGAGTTTTTGCCGATTAGCAGCACAGCTCATTTGAAGGTGGTTCCCATGCTGGTTGGTTGGGGTGACCCCGGCGTCTCTGCGACAGCCGTGATCCAACTAGGCAGCATCTTGGCGGTGATCGCTTATTTCAAGAGGGATCTTGCTGAGGTCCTTAAGAGCATCGCTTTAGCGTTTAAGCATGGTCAGTGGCGTGAACCGAAGGCTCGTCTCGGTCTTGCGATTGCTATAGGGACGATGCCGATTCTGTTGGCGGGTATGGCGATCAAGCTTTTCTGGCCTGGTTACGAGGCCTCTTCAATTCGCAGTCTGCCTTCAATCGCAGTGGTTTCGATTGTGATGGCTTTGCTGCTGGCATTGGCTGAGCGCATCGGTCCGCGGCTGAAGCAAATGCATCTAGTCAAGGGGCGTGATGGCTTTGTAGTGGGCTTAGCTCAGGCGCTGGCCTTAATTCCGGGTGTGTCGCGCTCGGGTAGCACTCTGACGGCCTCGCTATTTGATGGCTGGCAGCGTCAAGACGCTGCTCGCTTCTCTTTTTTACTTGGTATCCCGGCGATCACTCTGGCCGGTCTGGTTGAACTCAAAGATGCCTTTGCTGAGCTCTCTTTGGAAGGAGTTTTGCCGCTGCTTGTTGGAATCGTTTCTGCGGCGTTCGTGTCATGGTTGGCGATTGATTGGTTGCTCAAATACCTTCAAAGGCACAGCACTTGGATCTTCGTGGCCTATCGCTTGTTGTTTGGGGTGTTAGTGCTCGCCTGGTGGCTGAGCGACACATCAAACTAAAACAAACCGCCCTCCTCATTTGTGTGGAATGAGCCCTCCGCTGGTGTTGCGGTGTCAGCATTGGACCCTGAATCTGCGGCGGGCCAACCCCGACCTGCAGTGGTTGCATCGGTTGAACAGGGATCGATCGGAGAGCAATTGGGCTTTGAGCCCGGCGATCAACTTTTAAGTGTTAATGGGGTGCGACCAAGGGATCTGATTGATTATCGCTACCTCATCGTTGAGGAGGAGCTTCATCTCGAAGTCAGGGATGCAACCGGGGCATTCCATCAAGTGGATCTTGAGAAAGACTCTGATGATGGTTTGGGTTTGGCTTTTACAGAAGCCTTATTTGATGGGCTTCGCCAGTGCAACAACCACTGTCCTTTCTGCTTCATTGATCAGCAGCCACTTGGCCGGCGCAACAGCCTCTATCTCAAGGACGATGATTATCGCCTCAGTTTTCTCTATGGGTCTTATCTGACTCTTACCAATCTTAAAGAGGCAGATTGGCAAAGGATCGAGGCACAGCGCCTTTCACCTCTTTTTGTTTCTGTCCATGCAACTGAGCCATCCTTGAGGGCTCAGTTACTCAAAAACCCCCGCGCGGGACTTCTGCTTGAGCAGTTGGAGTGGTTCAGTGAGCGCGATCTTCAGGTCCATGCCCAGGTGGTGGTTTGCCCTGGCTTGAATGACGGTTTGGCTCTAGATCGCACCCTGCGTGAGCTTGCTGATTTTGGAACGGGTGATTGGCCTGCTGTGCTTTCAGTGGCGGTGGTGCCGGTGGGATTGACCCGTTTTCGTCCAGCAGAAGATGGATTGTTGCCTGTTGGTTCTGCTTGTGCAAGGCGTGTGATTAGCCAGGTGGAGCTTCTTCAGGATCAGTTTCAGGCTGTTATGGAAACCCGTTTCGCGTGGCTTTCGGATGAGTGGTATCTGATTGCAGGTGCGCCTCTTCCCCCTCGCAGTACCTACGAGGATCTCCCACAACAAGAAAATGGCGTTGGCAGTATTCGCTCCTTTTTGGAAGCTCTGGACCAGGCCACGGTTATTCTTCCCAAGCGATTAAGGCAGCCCAGGCGCTGCAGTTGGGTGGTAGGTCGCTTGGTCGAACAGGCTCTTGGTCCTGCTTGTGAACGACTCAATGCGGTTGAAGATTTGGCAGTTGAGTTACATGGGCTGCCGAGTCCTTATTGGGGGCAGGATCAGGTTGTAACCGGTTTGCTCACTGGTCATGACTTGCTTGAGGGATTGAAGGCTCTTGATCTTGGCGATCAGTTACTCCTGCCTTCAGTGATGCTGCGTCAGGGTGAGCTTGTTTTCCTAGATGACATGACTCTTGAACAGCTAAGTGAGGCGCTGCAGATCTCGATACGTATCGTGCATGGGGCGGCTGACATCGTGGCCGCTGCGATGGGAGATGGCCAGGAAATTCATTAAGCTCCCCGCAGTTTTCAAATTGCTGTGCGTCTGATTACCGCAAGACTGTGTCTCCTTGCAGGCGTATTGGCTCAAGGGTGCACTGGTGTTCGAGCTCAACATTCGCTTGAGGTTCAACAGCATGGCAGCACTGATCAAGAACCTGCCTCGCTAGAGGCTGATAGCTCAGCTTTAATCGATCAGTCGACGCTTCCTAGCGCCATTGAGCTCAAGGGATCTCGCCCCAGGGTTGACCCTTCCGTAGTGAAGCCTGCAGCAACTAGTTTGCCTGAGCCGCTTTCTTCGCTTGGGGCCACGCCAAGTCTTGCGCTTCCAAATAAAACTTCAGAGGTGAGGATTAGGGAGCTTCGCCCTCTCAGCTTGTCTGAAGTAGAGCAATTAGCTGAAGTCAATAGTCCCAGCCTCAAATCTGCAGCTAGTGCTGTCGAGCAAGCAAAATCAAACCTTTTAGCTGCTCTTTCAGCCTGGTATCCAACTTTAAGTCTTAACTCTCGTCTTAGTTTCGCAGGGGATGAGGGGCGCAGCAACTCTGAGAATTATCAGCAAATCACTGAGGAATATACTTTTAGGGAGGAATGGATTACAAATTTTGATGCCACTTTGAACTGGAATCTTATTGATCCTGCAAGAGTTCCTCAAATTGCATCAGCTAGAGATAGCTTTGAAAAGCAGAGAGATGCTTACCTGATTGCACTTCGCGACTTACGTTTAAATGCCGCAGATCTTTATTTTAGATTGCAGCGAGCTGATGAAGGTGTGGGCATTGGTCAAAATGCTGTTCGTGCTTCTCTCGTGAGTTTGCGTGATGCTCAGTCACGCCTGCAGGCAGGGGTCGCGACCAAGCTTGAAGTGCTCGAGGCGGAAACTCAGCTTGCTAGAGATACTCAGTCTTTGACTCTTGCTCTGGCTCAACAGAATACGTCACGCAGAACTCTTGCTCAATTGTTAGACTTGCCGCAAGATGTAACTCCTACAGCGGCTGATCCTGTTCAAATTATTGGTATCTGGCAACCCTCGCTTGAGGAGAGCATTGTTGCAGCTTATGCCTTTCGTGAGGAACTTGATAGCTTAATACTTGACATCTCTATTAATAATAGTAATGCCAATGCTGCTCTTGCGGCAGTGCAGCCAGTCATTAATCTCACTAACACTTATCAAGCCATTCGAAGAGAGGGTCAAGCTGGCGTAACTATTGATAACTCTGTCGACTGGACTCAGCATTCATGGACGTCTGCCAACACAGTTGGCTTGGGCTTCACCTGGAATATTTTTGATGGAGGGAAAGCATGGGCTCAATATCGCCAGAACAAACAGAAGGCTCAGCAAAGTGAGTTTGAATTCGCAGCAAAGCGTGATCAGGTTCGCCTAGAAGTTGAGCAAAGTTTTTTTAATCTTCGTGCCTCTAACCAAGATATCAAGACAACGAGTATTGGAGTTTTATCTTCAAGAGAATCACTCCGATTGGCGCGTTTGAGATTCCAGGCAGGAGTGACAACGCAAAGAGAGGTTGTCAATAATCAGCGTGATCTTAAACAGGCCAAGACTCTCTATGCAGATGCAATGCTGAAATACAATCAAAGCATGATCCAGCTTAGTCGCCGTACAGGTCTGGATCAGATTGCGGCTTGTGATTCCTTAGAGCTTTCCAATAAGAAGCCGAAAGATGATCTCTTTGACTCGGCCGAAGTTCCTATCAAACCTTCTCCGCTCAATCCAGCCTGCAAGGCTTCCATCCTGCAAGCTGAGTGATGAGTAGTGGGCCTTTGCCTGAATCTCTTGGTTCTTTGCAACTGAGCGCAGTTCATCAACTCCTTGATCGAGTTGCAGATCGTCAACGTCAAGACTTTGGCAATATCGTTTCCGATTTCAAGCCTGACGGTTCCTTGATTACTTCTTGTGATCGTTGGAGTGATGCAGCCATCGTCGCTGGTCTTGCTCAGATTGCGGAACAGGAGGGTGTGTTGAGTGAGGAGGGTTCCAAATGCGTTCCTGATTCACCGGCTTATTGGGTGGTTGATCCTTTGGACGGCACTACGAATTTTGCAGCCGGTATACCTTATTGGGCTATTTCCATGGCTCGCTTTGTGGGAGGAAGACCAGTGGAGGCTTTTCTGGATGTTCCTTCCCTTAATCAGAGAATTGTGGCTATTCGAGGTGAGGGTGTTTGGCGTAATGGCAAGCGGCTGACGAATGAAACGCGTTCGACTGGGAGTGCCTGTGTCTCCCTTTGTAGTCGTTCCATTCGGGTCCTGCAGCGCAGGGCTGATCAACCGTTCCCCGGTAAAATTCGACTCCTCGGTGTGGCCAGCCTTAATCTGGTGAGTGTGGCCATGGGGCAAACTGTTGCTGCTTTGGAAGCCACGCCGAAGATCTGGGACCTTGCTGCGGCTTGGTTAGTCCTCAATGAGCTCAATTGCCCCATTCAATGGTTGGCTGCAGATCCTGCTCAGCTGCATCCCGGGCAAGACTTGACTACTGCTGACTTTCCTGTTTTAGCGACTGGTTCCCCTGCAGAAATGCAGCGTTTGCGCTCTTGGGGAGAGGCTTTGCTGCATGGCTGAGTCAGGTCAG